>NZ_JBIQWN010000001.1:2775000-5702500 GCF_044327085.1 Streptomyces sp. AM6-12 | reverse complement strand
CGGGAGTGCCGGTCAGGATGCGCAGCGGAGCCTCGCCGGAGGCGCAGGCGTCCGTGCCGTCCAGCGCGCGGTCGACCTCCAGCGCGGTGGCGAGCCGGGCCGGCCCCTTGGCCAGTTCCTTGTCGTTGCGGGCGGAGGGCCGGCGCTTGCGGGCCAGCTCCGCGCCCTCGACGATCTCGCCGGCCCGCAGCAGAACGGCGCTCGCCTTGCCTTCGGGACCGCAGACCAGGTTCATGCAGTGCCACATGCCGTAGGTGAAGTAGACGTACACATGTCCGGGTTCCCCGAACATCACCGCGTTGCGTGCGGTGCGGCCGCGGTAGGCGTGGGAGCCGGGGTCGTTCGGGCCGTCGTACGCCTCGACCTCCGTGAGACGTACCGAGATCGGGCCGTCGGGTGTCGTGCGGACCAGGATGCGGCCGAGAAGATCGGGGGCGACTTCGAGGACCGGGCGGTCGAAGAAGTTCCTGGGCAGTGGCTTACGGTCCGGGAGCGCGATCATGCCCTCCGAGAGTAGTGCACCGGGGTGGTCCGTCCGGGGGGCGGCCGAGCGGAACCGGTCGAGGGGCTGATCGCGTTTGTAGGGGCGAGGTCCGTTCGTAAAGGGAGAGTCAATGGCGTTCAAGAAGCTGCTCGCGAGCCTCGGAGCCGGCGGTGCCTCGGTCGAGACGGTGCTGACCGAGGTGAATGTCGTACCGGGTGGCGTGGTCCAGGGCGAGGTGC
The DNA here is from genome assembly GCF_044327085.1 of Streptomyces sp. AM6-12. Lineage (NCBI taxonomy): Bacteria > Bacillati > Actinomycetota > Actinomycetes > Kitasatosporales > Streptomycetaceae > Streptomyces > Streptomyces sp. AM6-12. Next base: position 5,701,777 of record NZ_JBIQWN010000001.1, on the reverse strand, counting down.
GGATCCAGGGCGGTTCCGTGAACCAGGCCGTCGAGGGGCTGTCCGTCGGCCTCCAGGCGCGGGTCGAGGTCGAGCGCGGCGACGAGGAGTACAAGCAGGACATCGAGTTCGCCACGGTGCGGCTCGGCGGCGCGTTCGAGCTGCAGGCCGGTGCCGTGCACGCAGTGCCGTTCGGTCTGGAGGTCCCCTGGGAGACGCCGGTGACGATGATCGACGGCCAGGAGCTGCGCGGAATGCACATCGGGGTGACGACCGAGCTGGCGATCGCCCGCGCCGTCGACTCCGGCGACCTCGACCCGGTCAACGTGCACCCGTTGCCGGCGCAGCAGGCGATCCTCGACGCGTTCATCGAGCTGGGCTTCCGTTTCAAGAACGCCGACATGGAGCGCGGCCACATCCGGGGTACCCGGCAGCGGCTGCCGTTCTACCAGGAGATCGAGTTCTACCCGCCGTCGCAGTACCGGGGCCTGAACCAGGTGGAGCTGAGCTTCGTGGCCGACGAGCACGCCATGGACGTCGTCCTGGAGATGGACAAGAAGGCAGGCCTGTTCAGCGAGGGCTCCGACACCTACCGCTCCTTCCAGGTGGGCCATCACGACTGGCAGAGGACCGATTGGGCGGGGTACCTGAACCACTGGCTGTCCGAGGTCGGCAGCCGGCGCAACTGGTTCTAGGCTCGCCCTGTTCTTTCCGGAACACGATCAGGAGGTACCAAGGTGACCGAGCTCAAGAGGCGACCGCTCCCCCATGACTTCCACCCGCCGGTGCCGTCGTTCACGGTGGCCAGCACGGACGTCGAGGAGGGCGCCACGCTGAAGGGCGCTCAGGTCTACGCGGACGGGAACACCTCGCCCCACCTGCGGTGGGAGGGTTTCCCGGCGGAGACCAAGAGCTTCGCCGTGACCTGCTACGACCCGGATGCGCCGACCGGCAGCGGGTTCTGGCACTGGGTTCTGTTCGACATTCCGGCCTCGGTGACGGAGCTGCCCGCGGGTGCGGGGAGCGCCAAGTTCGAGGGCCTGCCGGAAGGCGCCGTGCACGCGCGCAACGACTACGGGACGCGGGACTTCGGCGGCGCCGCGCCGCCGCCCGGCGACGGCCCGCACCGTTACGTGTTCACGGTGTACGCGGTGGACCAGGAGAAGCTGGGTCCGGACGCGGACGCCTCGCCCGCCTTCGTGGGGTTCAACCTGCGGTTCCACACGATCGCGCGGGCTCAGCTCATCGGCGAGTACGAGAACACCGAGCAGGGCTGAGCACCCGTCTCCTTTCAGCCAAGCGTTCATTGAACGTTTGCCCGCCTCCGGTCTTGGAAGTGATCGGGGGCGGGCATTTTTTATTGCGTTGTCCATCTCGGCGCGCCCGTCCAGAGTTGATCCGAGCCCGCCGGGGGGTGGGCAGGTGCGCACGGGAGGTGGGCTGGATGCGGGACACGCTGGTGCTGAACGCGAGCTTCGAGCCGCTGTCTACGGTGACTCTGAACCGAGCCGTGGTCCTGGTGCTCCAGGACAAGGCGGTGGTCGAGCAGGCCCATCCCGAGCTGCGGATGCGCGGAGCCGAGGTGGACATACCCGCGCCTCGGGTGATCAGGCTGTGCAGATATGTACGGGTGCCGTTCCGAAGACAAGCCCCGTGGTCGCGGCGGGGGGTGCTGGTGCGGGACCGGCACCGGTGCGTGTACTGCGGGCGCCGGGCGACGACGGTGGACCATGTGGTGCCGCGGGCGCAGGGCGGGCAGGACACGTGGCTGAACACGGTGGCGGCGTGTGCGGAGGACAATCACCGCAAGGCGGACCGGACGCCGGAGGAGGCGGGGATGACGTTGCTGCGGGCGCCGTTCGAGCCGACGCCGGCCGATGCGATGCTCTTGGCTTTGCGGCAGGACGACTTGGACGGGCTTCCTGAGTGGCTCGCCAGGGATGCGGCCTGAGCGTCCGCCCGGTTCTGCCTGATGGCGGATGCGGGTTGTCGTGGGTTGATCACGCAGTTCCCCGCGCCCCTTGGGGGCGCGGGAGGAACCCTGCGTTCGGGCGGTGACCCTCAGTCGATGCTCGGCTTTTCGCGGCGTTCTGCCGCGGGGCCGTTGTTCTGGGCGGGGAGGGTGGCGCCGCTGTTGCCGCCGTTGCCGCCGCCGCCCAGGGGGCCGAAGTTGCCCATGGCGCCGGAGAGGCCCTTGAGGGCGTCGCCGATCTCGCTGGGGACGATCCAGAGCTTGTTGGCGTCGCCCTCGGCGATCTTCGGGAGCATCTGGAGGTACTGGTAGGACAGCAGCTTCTGGTCGGGGTCGCCGGCGTGGATCGCCTCGAAGACCGTGCGCACGGCCTGGGCCTCGCCCTCGGCGCGCAGCGCGGCGGCCTTGGCCTCGCCCTCGGCGCGCAGGATCTGGGACTGCTTCTCGCCCTCGGCCGTGAGGATCGCGGCCTGCCGGGTGCCCTCCGCGGTGAGGATCGCGGCGCGCTTGTCACGGTCGGCGCGCATCTGCTTCTCCATCGAGTCCTGGATGGAGGTGGGCGGCTCGATGGCCTTCAGCTCCACGCGGTTGACGCGGATGCCCCACTTGCCGGTGGCCTCGTCCAGCACGCCGCGCAGGGCGGCGTTGATCTCCTCGCGGGAGGTCAGGGTGCGCTCCAGGTCCATGCCGCCGATGATGTTGCGCAGCGTGGTGACGGTGAGCTGCTCGATCGCCTGGATGTAGCTGGCGACCTCGTAGGTGGCCGCGCGGGCGTCGGTCACCTGGTAGTAGATGACGGTGTCGATGTTGACGACCAGGTTGTCCTGGGTGATCACCGGCTGGGGCGGGAACGGTACGACCTGTTCGCGCAGGTCGATGCGGTTGCGGATGGTGTCTATGAACGGGACGACGATGTTCAGGCCCGCGTTCAGGGTCCGCGTGTAGCGGCCGAAACGCTCGACGATGGCCGCGCTGGCCTGTGGGATGACCTGGATGGTCTTGATCAGGGCGATGAAGACCAACACCACCAGAATGATCAGGACGATGATGACCGGTTCCATCGTGTTCCCCGTACCCCTCTCCGCCTGTTCAAAGGATCTTGCCCGTCGAGTCTGACAGACTCCGGCCCAACTCGGGGGCAGGATGGCTCAGATGACGATCGCGGTGGCTCCTTCGATGTCCACGACGTCCACCTCCTGGCCCGCCTCGTAGGCCCGGCCGGTGTCCAGGGCGCGGGCCGACCAGATCTCCCCGGCGAGCTTGACGCGGCCGCCGGAGCCGTCGACCCGTTCGAGTACGACGGCCTGCTTGCCCTTCAACGCCTCGACGCCGCTGGCGAACTGCGGGCGCTGCCTGCTGTGCCGGTTCGCGATGGGCCGTACGACGGCGATGAGCGCGACGGAGACGGCGAGGAACGCGATCACCTGGACGACGACGCCGAAGCCGAGGGCGGCGACGACCGCGGCCGCGACGGCTCCCACCGCGAACATGCCGAACTCGGGCATGGCGGTGACGACGAGCGGGATTCCGAGCGCGGCTGCGCCGACGAGCCACCACACCCATGCGTCGATGTCGTTCACGTGGTCATCGTAGGGCCACGATCGGGCGGCGGACAGGGCGCGTTGAGGGACCCGGCGGGTTTGCGCGGGGGTCCGGGCGGGGGTGGGGTGACGGCCGGCCGGGGGCCGCCGGGTCAGGACAGCGGCAGGCCGTGGGCCGTCCAGCGGTCGCCGACCTGCTCGACCACGAGCGGGAGGCCGAAGCAGCGGGAGAGGTTGCGGGAGGTCAGCTCCAGCTCGATCGGGCCGGCGGTGAGGACCTTGCCCTGACGGATCATCAGGACGTGGGAGAAGCCGGGGGCGATCTCCTCGACGTGGTGGGTGACCATGATCATCGAGGGGGCGATGGGATCGCGGGCGAGCCGGCCGAGGCGACGGACCAGGTCCTCGCGGCCGCCGAGGTCGAGGCCGGCGGCGGGCTCGTCAAGGAGCAGCAGCTCGGGGTCGCTCATCAGGGCGCGGGCGATGAGGGTGCGCTTGCGCTCGCCCTCGGAGAGGGTGCCGAAGCGGCGGTCGAGGTAGTCGCTCATGCCGAGGCGGTCGAGGAAGGCGCGGGCGCGCTGCTCGTCCACGTCCTCGTATTCCTCCTTCCAGGCGGCGGTCATGCCGTAGGCGGCGGTGAGGACCGTCTGGAGGACCGTCTGGCGCTTGGGGAGCTTCTCGGCGAGGGCGATGCCGGCCACGCCGACTCGGGGGCGCAGCTCGAAGACGTCGGTGCCGGGCTTGCCCAGGGTCTCGCCGAGGATGGTGACGGAGCCCGTGGTGGGGTACAGGTAGCTGGAGGCGACGTTCAGGAGGGTGGTCTTGCCGGCGCCGTTGGGGCCGAGGATGACCCAGCGTTCGCCCTCCTTCACCGACCAGGAGACCTGGTCCACCAGAGCCCGGCCCTCGCGGACCACGGATACGTCCTGAAGCTCCAGAACATCGCTCATGAGCGCGTTGTCTCCCCTTGCAGTGTGGCCGGTCTCGGCTGTCGCGTACGCCTGTGGCGCGGTCCGCCGCGCCGGTGGGCACGGCCCCTATGAAATCTACGCCACCGGTGCGCCGGTCCATTCCATCGGTCCGGTCCTTAGGGTGGGGGCATGCTCACGGAACCGCGTTCAGGACGCCTTGCCGCATGGGGAAATGCCCTTTTGGCCGGACTTGTCTCTCCGGATGACGCAGCGCTCGCCATTGTGGGTGAGGACACGGTCCACCGGGTGGCGGGGCTCCCCGGCGAGACCGCGCCGGTGGGGCTCACGCTCGCGCTGGGGCGGCTGCGGACGCTGGGCGCGACGGGGCTGCGGGTGGCGCTGCCGGCGCCCGGTCATCCGCTGGGGCTGAGCGGTCCGCCGGAGTTCAACGCGCGGGCGCTGGAGGCGCAGGAGGCGGCGGTCTGCTTCGGCACCGCGTTCGGGCTGGTGCCGGAGGTGTACGAGGCCGGGCCCGCGGGTGATGTGCATGTCGAGGTGGTCTGGCACGCCCTGCCGGTCCGCGAGGCGCCGCCCGCGGACGTGCCGTCCCTGGGCGAGGCGGAGCGTGAGCTGGCGGAGGCCCTGCGCGACGCGACGGCGCTGCTCGCCCGGCTCGACGTGGCCGCCTCCGGTCCGGTGGCCGAGGCCGCGATCGACGCGTACCGGGCGCGGGCGGAGGCCGGCCGCGAGGTGCTGGCGCCCGGCTATCCGCCTCGCGCGGCCCGTGTGCTGGAGCTGGCGCAGCGGATCGCCCTGCTGATCTCCCTCGCGCACGACCACGGCCACGGGGCCGCGGTGACCGCCTCGGAGATGGCGGCGCGCACCGAGGCGCTGCGCCCGGTGGAGCGGACGGCCCGGCGGGCGCAGGTGGCGGCGTACAACTCGATGGTGGAGGAGCGGGAGCGGGGGGCGCGCTGACCTGCGGGGCCGGGCGGCGGGACGGGGGCCGGCGGCGAGGCAGGGGCCCGCCGGCGAGGGGGGCGCGGCGGCGAGGTGGGGGCGCGGACAACTGAGGGCGCTGATCGGGCCCGGCGGCGAGGGGGGACAACTGGGGCGCTGATCGGCGGGGCCGGACGGAGGGACGGGAGCGCGGACAAGCGGAGGCCGCCGACCTGCGGGGCCCGGCGGCGAGGCGCCCGGCGGCGAGGGGGGCGCGGGCAAAGGGACGGGCCCCCCGGTGGTTCCGGGGGGCCCGAGCCGCGATCGGGATGCCTCAGTGGTTGAGGCCGGTGTTGCCGAAGGCCGGGTTCAGCACGCCGATGACGTCGACGCTGTCGCCGGTCACGTTCACCGGAACGTGGATCGGCGCCTGGATGGCGTTGCCCGAGACGACGCCCGGGGAGTTCACGGCCGCGCCGCCCGCCTCGCTCTGGGCGGAGGCCAGGCCGGCACCGGCGGCCAGCAGGCCACCGGCCACCATCGTCACGGCCGCTGCCTTCTTCAGGTTCTTCACTTTCAAACCCCTCTTGGACGTTCGCCACGGCGGTTCTCCGTGGCACGCACTGGAGAACGGCGGAGATCGCCGGGGGATGCGCCATCTGGGTGACATTCCCACGACGGTATGAATCTCAGTCCGGAACGGGGGGTCTGGGGGGAACCGGGGTTCGGCGTCCGTACGGGCGTTTCAGCCGGCCACTCCGTGCCGTACGGCCCACAGCGCGGCCTGTGTGCGGTCGGCGAGGTCGAGCTTCATCAGGATGTTGGAGACGTGCGTCTTGACGGTCTTCTCCGACAGGACCAGCGCACGGGCGATCTCCCGGTTGGAGCGGCCGTCCGCGATCAGGCCGAGCACCTCGCGCTCCCGCTCGGTGAGCGAATTGCCCCGGCCCTGACCGGAGTTGGCCTCCTCCTGGGACAGCAGCGCGCCCGCCACCTCGGGCTGGAGCAGGATGTGCCCGGCGTGCACGGAACGGATGGCGCCGGCAAGGGCGTCGGGGTCCACGTCCTTGTAGACGTATCCGGCGGCGCCCGCGCGCAGGGCCGGTACGACCGTGCGCTGCTCGGTGAAGCTGGTGACGATCAGCACCCGCGCGGGGTTGCCGAGTTCGCGCAGTCTGCGCAGGGCGTCGATGCCGTCCATGCCCGGCATCTTGACGTCCATGAGGACGATGTCCGGCCGCAGTTCCTCGGCGCGGGCCACTCCCTCCGCGCCGTCGGCGGCCTCGCCGACGACGGCTATGTCCTCCTGCACCTCCAGGAAGGTGCGCAGGCCCCGGCGGACGACCTGGTGGTCGTCGACGAGCAGCACCTTGATGGGCTCAGCCACCGGGGACCTCCATCTCGATCGTGGTGCCCTTGCCGGGCGCCGATTCCACGGTCAGGGTGCCGCCGACCCCGCTGGCCCGGTCCCGCATCGAGACCAGTCCGAGGTGCCGCCCGGCGCGGCCCACCGCGGCCGGGTCGAAGCCGCCGCCGTCGTCGCTGACCCGCAGCACCGCTCCGGGGCCGCGCCGCGCCACGCGCACGTCGACGTGGTCCGCGTCCGCGTGGCGCAGCGCGTTGTGCAGGGCCTCCTGGGCGACCCGGAGCACGGCTTCCTCCTGGGCGGCGGGCAGTGCGCGGTAGCCGGTGCCGGTGAAGGTGACGCGGGCCGTGTGGGCGCGGTCGAGGACCTGGATCTGGGTGCGCAGGGTGGCGATCAGTCCGTCCTCGTCCAGCGCGGCGGGCCGCAACTCCACGACAGCGGCGCGCAGTTCGTCGGCGGCCTCGGCGGCGAGCGCGGCGACCTGGTGGAGTTCGTCCTTGGCGCGGGCCGGGTCGCGGTCGACGAGGGCGGCGGCGGCCTGGGCGGTCAGACGCAGCGAGAACAGCTTCTGGCTGACGGCGTCGTGGAGTTCATGGGCGAGGCGGGAGCGCTCCTCGGCGATGGTGAGTTCGCGGCTGCGCTCGTAGAGGCGGGCGTTGGTGAGGGCGATCGCGGCGTGCTGGGCGAGGAGGGCGAGCAGTTCCTCGTCCTCCTGGGTGAAGCCGCAACTGCCTTCCTTTCTAACGCAGTTCTTGTTCGCGAGGAACAGCGCGCCGATGGTCTCGTCGCCGTCGCGGATGGGCAGCCCGAGGAAGTCGACGAGGTCGGGGTGGGCGTCCGGCCAGCCCTCGAAGCGGGGGTCCTTGCGCACGTCGGCGAGGCGCACGGGGCGGGCCTCGTGCAGCATCGCGGCGAGGATGCCGTGCTGGCGGGGCAGCGGGCCGATCGCCTTCCACTGGGCGTCGCTGACGCCGTCCACGACGAACTGGGCGAAGCCGCCGTGGTCGTCGGGGACACCGAGGGCGGCGTACTGCGCGTCGAGGAGTTCGCGGGCGGAGGCGACGATCGTCTTCAGGACGTCGCGCATCTCCAGATGCCTGCTCATGGCCAGCAACGCGGAACTCACCGCGGCGAGGCCGGACCGGGGGCGGTGGCTCATGTCCTCACGGTACCGGCGGGGTGTGACAGCGCGGATCGGGCCGCCGGCGGCCCGGCACCGTCCGCTGGTCCTAGGCCGGGCGGCGTAGGCCCCGAGGACCCGGCCCGGTGTCGTACGCCACGCGTCCCTGGGGCGGCCGTCGTACGCCGAAGGGCCCCGCTCCTTCGGGACTCGCGGCCGAGGCGGTGCTCGCGGGGGCGTTCCTACGGTGATCGGCATCCGTCCGAGGGGGCGGTGTGCGAGGAAGGGACGGTAGTCATGCCGGTAGGGATCATCACGGGTGCCTCGAGGGGGCTGGGGCGGGCGCTCGCCGAGGCGCTGGCCGGGCGCGGCTGGGACCTGGTGCTGGACGCGCGGGGCGAGGAGGCGCTGGCCGGGGCAGCGGCGGCGGTCGGCCGGTACGGCGGCCGGGTGTCGGCGCTGCCCGGAGATGTCACGGACGCCGGGCACCGGGCCGCGCTGGTGGCCGCCGCCCGGACGCTGGGCGGTCTCGATCTGCTGGTGAGCAACGCGAGCGCGCTCGGCGCCGAGCCGCTGGTACGGCTGGCCGGGCTGCCCCTCGACGGGCTGCGGCGGGCCCTGGAGGTGAACGTCACCGCCGCGCTGGGTTTCGTACAGGAGGCGCTGCCGCTGCTGCGGGCGTCGGCGGCGGGCACGGTGATCACGGTCAGCTCGGACGCGGCGGTGGAGGCGTACCGGACCTGGGGCGGGTACGGCGCCTCGAAGGCTGCCCTGGACCAGCTGGCGGCGGTGCTCGCCGAGGAGGAGCCGGGGCTGCGGGTGTGGGCGGTGGATCCCGGTGACATGGCGACCGACCTGTACGCGGCGGCCGTGCCCGGCGACGAGGGCGCGCGGCCGGCGCCCGGCACGGTCGTACCGGGGTTCCTGCGGCTGCTGGACGAGCGGCCGGCGAGCGGGCGGTACGCGGCGGGGGCCCTCGGGGCGGGCCGGTGACCACGGTGGTGCGGGTACCGGAGGAGCGGTCGGCGCGGGTGCCGGCCGAGCAGCGGGGTCCGGGTCGGGCACGGGACGACGTACGGCTCCTCGTGTCCCACGGCACGCGGGTGGCGCATCACGCGTTCCGCGAGCTGCCGGGGGTGCTGCGGGCCGGGGACCTGCTGGTGGTGAATACCTCACCGACCCTGGCCGCGGCGGTGGACGGCCGGATCGGGGGCGTGCCCGTGGTGGTGCACTTCTCGACGCGCGGCGACGACGGCCGCTGGGCGGTGGAACTGCGCGAGCCGGACGGCCGGGGCACCACACGCGCGCGGGCGGGTACACGCGCGGGGACAGCGGTAAGGCTGGCGGACGGTATGCGGTTGGTGTTGGAGGAGCCGGTGGGCGGGCGGGCTCCGCTGGACGGGCCGACCCCGGTGGAGGAGCCCACTCCGGTGGGTGAGCCGGCGCCGGGGGGCGGGCGGCGGGGGTCGGCGGGTGGCCGTGGAGAGCGGTTGTGGTGGGCGCGGGTGGAGGGCGGGCCGGTGCTGGGGCTGCTGCGGGGGCACGGGCGGCCGATCCGTTACTCCTATACGACGCGCGATCAGCCGCTGTCGGCGTACCAGACCCTGTTCTCCCTCCCCTCCCCCGACGGGGCGGGGAGCGCGGAGATGCCGAGCGCGGGGCGGCCCTTCACCGAGCGGGTGGTGGCGGAGCTGGTGCGCAGGGGGGTGGGGTTCGCGCGGATCACCCTGCATACGGGGGTGGCGTCGGCTCAGGCGCACGAGCCGCCGTACCCGGAGTGGTTCGCGGTGCCGGAGGCGTCGGCGCGGCTGATCAACGCCACGGCGGCCGGGGCGGGCCGGGTGATCGCGGTGGGGACGACGGCCGTACGGGCGGTGGAGTCGGCAGCGGGAGCGGACGGCGTGGTGCGGGCGTGCGAGGGGTGGACGGATCTGGTGGTCACGCCCGAGCGCGGGGTGCGGGTGGTGGACGGGCTGGTGACCGGGCTGCACGAGCCGGATGCCTCGCATCTGCTGATGCTGCGGGCGGTCGCCGGACGGGCCGCGGTCGACCGTGCGTACGAGGAGGCCCTGCGCGGGCTCTACCTGTGGCACGAGTTCGGGGACATCCATCTCCTCCTGAGGGAGGAGACTCCGCGCTGAACCTCACAGTATGCGTTGCGAAGGCAACTCGCCGTGAGGTCGATCTATCTTCCCTGTGAGCCCGCACATAGGGCCTACATCACGTACGAACGGACATAGGAGATATACCCCCTGCTGCGAACGGGACAGATGGTCCAATCTGTCCCGTTTTGCCCTTCCCTGATCCACTACCCGGCTTCGTACGTCACACCTTTGCCAGGGCATTTTGCGGCCGCTAAGAATTGCTCCCGTCGCTCAGCGCCGTGGGTTTCCGCCCGCGGCTTCTGTGCGGGAGGAACCGATCCCCCGGCGGACGCAGGAGCGACCTCCGCGCTAACGAAGAGGTCCAACGCCATGCCCAAGAACATCCTCAGTCGTGCTCGAAATCGTGCCCTGACCAAGCAGCACAAGATCGCCGTCGCCGGTGTCGCCGCTCTCGGCACCGCCGCCATCGCCCTGTCGGCCGTCCCCGGCAACGCGGACACCGTCACCACCGGTTCCCCGGCCACCGCCGCGCAGGTCGCGAAGGTCGCCACCCAGGACGCCACGCTGCCCAACGTCAAGGGCTCGGTCACCGATGCCGCCGCCGCCCAGAGCGTCAAGCTCGACGCCATCGCCGCGCAGCAGAAGGCCGACCAGGCCGCCGCCAAGCAGCGCAGCGAGGCCGCCGCGAAGAAGGCCGCCGCCGACGCCGCCGCCAAGAAGGCCGCGCAGGAGCGTGCCGCCAACCAGGCCGCCAACCGTTCCGTGCAGCGCCCGCAGATGCAGACCGTCGCCGCGAAGACCTACGCGAACAACCTCGACGGCTGGATCCGCCAGTCCCTGGACATCATGCACGCCAAGGGCATTCCGGGCAGCTACAACGGCCTGTACCGCAACATCATGCGTGAGTCCTCCGGCAACCCGATGGCCATCAACAACTGGGACATCAACGCGATCAACGGCATCCCGTCCAAGGGCCTGCTCCAGGTGATCCAGCCCACCTTCAACGCGTACCACGTGCCCGGTACCTCGTGGAACATCTACGACCCGGTCGCCAACATCACCGCCGCCTGCAACTACGCTGCCCACCGCTACGGCTCGATGGACAACGTCAACAGCGCGTACTGAGGTCGGCGCGGACCTCTGACAGGCGCCGAAGGGCGGCACCCCACCACGGGGTGCCGCCCTTCGTGACGTACCGGGAACGCTACTTGCGCATGACCTCCGGCTCGTGCCGGCGCAGGAAGCGGGACACGAGGAAGCCGCAGAGCGCGCCCAGCGCGAGCAGCGCGATCATGTCCAGGGTCCAGGCCCCGGCCGTGTGGTTCCACAACGGGTCGGTGCTGCCCGGATCGTCGCCGTTGGGGGCGATGTTGTTCAGGTCCAGCGTGGTGCCGGCCGCGCCCACCGCCCAGCGCGAGGGCATCAGGTAGGAGAGCTCGTTGACACCGAGCGTGCCGTGCAGGGTGAACAGGCAGCCGGTGAAGACGACCTGGACGATCGCGAACATCACCAGCAGCGGCATGGTCTTCTCGGCGGTCTTCACCAGCGAGGAGATCACCAGGCCGACCATCATCGAGGTGAAGCCCAGCGCCATGATCGGCAGGCACAGCTCGAACAGGGTCGATCCGCCGAGGATCACGCCCTGGTCCGGGATCGTGCGGGGCGAGAAGCCGATCAGGCCGACCAGCAGGCCTTGGAGCACGGTGACGGCGCCGAGCACGACCACCTTGGACATCAGGTAGGCCGACCGGGACAGGCCGGTCGCCCGTTCCCGCTCGTAGATGACCCGTTCCTTGATCAGCTCACGCACGGAGTTCGCGGCGCCCGCGAAGCAGGCGCCCACCGCGAGGATCAGCAGCACGGTGGTGGCGGTGCCGTTGGGCACGTGCAGGCCGGTGCGCGGATCCACCGCCGGGTTGACCAGGAGACCCCGGTCGGGCTTCATCAGCAGGCTGACCGAGCCGAGGACCGCCGGCAGGATCACCGTCAGCGCGAGGAAGCCCTTGTCGGAGACGATGACCGACACATAGCGCCGGATCAGGGTCAGCAGCTGGGAGCCCCACGCCTGCGGCTTGGGCGGCTTGATCGCCGCGGGCGGTGGCATGTACGCCGCCTGCTGCGGGGCGGCGGCGTCGAAGTCCGCGGCGTACATCTGGTAGTGCTGCGAGCCCTTCCAGCGGCCCGCCCAGTCATAGTCGCGGTAGTTCTCGAAGGCGGAGAAGACGTCGGCCCAGCTGTCGTAGCCGAAGAAGTTCAGCGCCTCCTCCGGCGGGCCGAAGTAGGCCACCGCGCCGCCCGGCGCCATCACCAGCAGCTTGTCGCACAGCGCCAGCTCGGCCACCGAGTGGGTGACGACGAGCACGGTGCGGCCGTCGTCGGCCAGGCCGCGCAGCAGCTGCATGACATCGCGGTCCATGCCGGGGTCGAGGCCGGAGGTCGGCTCGTCCAGAAAGATCAGCGACGGCTTGGTCAGCAGCTCCAGGGCCACCGAGACGCGCTTGCGCTGACCGCCGGACAGGGACGTGACCTTCTTGTCCTTGTGGATGTCCAGCTTCAGCTCGCGCAGCACCTCGTCGATGCGGGCATCGCGCTCCTGGGCGGTGGTGTCGGCGGGGAAGCGCAGCTTGGCCGCGTACTTCAGGGCCTTCTTGACGCTGAGTTCCTTGTGCAGGATGTCGTCCTGCGGGACCAGGCCGATGCGCTGGCGCAGCTCCGCGAACTGCTTGTACAGGTTGCGGTTGTCGTACAGCACCTCGCCCTGGTTGGCGGGCCGGTAGCCGGTGAGCGCCTTCAGCAGCGTGGACTTGCCGGAGCCCGAGGGGCCGATGACCGCGATCAGGGACTTCTCCGGGACACCGAAGGAGACGTCCTTGAGGATCTGCTTGCCGCCGTCGACCGTGACGGTCAGATGGCGCGCGGAGAAGGAGACCTCACCGGTGTCGACGAACTCTTCGAGCCGGTCGCCGACGATACGGAAGGTGGAGTGGCCGACGCCGACGATGTCGGCCGGGCCGAGCTGCACCGAGCCGCCCTTGGGCACCGGGTGGCCGTTGACGTACGTGCCGTTGTGCGAGCCGAGGTCGCGGATCTCGAAGCGGCCGTCGGGCGTCGAGTGGAACTCGGCGTGGTGGCGCGAGACCTGGAGGTCGGAGACGACCAGCTCGTTCTCCAGGGCGCGGCCGATGCGCATGACGCGGCCGAGGGAGAACTGGTGGAACGTCGTCGGGCTGCGGTCCCCGTGCGCGGGCGCCCCCGGCCCGGCCTGCTGCGCGAAGGCACCGGGCTGCGCGTCCTTCTGCTGCGGGAAGCCCGCCTGCTGGGCAGGCTGCTGGGCTGCCTGTTGAGCCGGCTGCTGGGCCGGCTGCGCCTGCGCCCAGCCGGGTTGCGGGGCGGGTGTCTGCTGGGGCACCGCGTGGTGCGGCGGGTGGGCTGCCGGGGCGGGTGTCTGCTGGGGGGCCGCCTGCTGGGCCCATCCCGCGGGGGCCGCCGCGTACGGCGCCTGCTGTGCCTGTTGCGCTTGCTGCGCCTGGCCGACGGCGGCACCGGTGAGATCCAGCCGCGGTCCGTCCGTCGCGTTGCCGAGGTGCAGCGACGTCCCCGGACCTATCTCCGTCCGCTGGATCCGCTGACCCTGGAGGTAGGTGCCGTTGGTGCTGCCGTGGTCCTCGATGACCCAACCGCGGCCGTCGAAGCTGACCGTGGCGTGCCGCCAGGAGACCCTGGCGTCGTCGAACACGATGTCACCCTGCGGATCTCTGCCGAGGGTGTAAGGCCTGGACGGGTCGAGCGTCCAGGTACGTCCGTTTGTTTCCAGTACGAGTTCCGGCACTCCATGCCCCACTGAGTTGTCCCCCGAATTTCCCCCGTCGCAGGGAGTCTAGGGATGTCGAACATCGTGGGGAACTATTTCAGGCCCGCCCCTCTGACCAAAACCCGGGCCTTGCGCGCATCGCCATCAGGCGCTCCAGCCGGAGGACGGCAATTCAGGCGAGGGGGATAAGTGGGGCCCACGGCGGGAGTTGGCGCCCGGCCGGTGCACTCGCGGCGGGGCGGGGGCGCAAGGGGCGGCGGGCGTACGGCAGTTCGCGCACGGGCAGGGCAGCGGGTGGCGGGGCTGTACGGGAGGAGGGGAAGGTAACGGGTTGGCCGGAGAGGGCGGTGACGGTGCCGTGGGAGTGGCGTGGGGGTGGCGGTGGGGAGGGGGCCGGGCGCAGGGTCCCAGGCGACGGGCCGGCACGGATCCCTGTCGGGGGATGCCCGAGGACGGACGCGGGCTGCCGACGCCTCCACACCGCCTGCGGCAGAGGCGGCACCCCCGGCGCCCGCCGGAACAGGCCGCGGCACGGGGTCCCCGGTCGCGGCGGTGATGACCTCGGGGGAAGCTGTTGGCAAGATCCTTGATGCCGGGACGCCACCCATTGTTCCGTGTCCGTCAGGCGGACCTCGGCGGCGCACGGCACTGGGTGCCGGATACGGTGGTGAGACCATGACTGCTGCGCAGACCCCCGAGGTCCCCACTCTCCTCGTCAAGATCTTCGGCAAGGACCGGCCGGGCATCACGGCCGGACTCTTCGACACCCTCGCCGCGTACTCCGTCGACGTGGTCGACATCGAGCAGGTCGTCACGCGGGGACGCCTGGTGCTGTGCGCGCTGGTGAGCCAGCCGCCGGCCGGCATCGAGGGTGATCTGCGGGCCACCGTGCACAGCTGGGCCGAGTCTATGAAGATGCAGGCGGAGATCATCTCGGGCCACGGCGACAACCGTCCGCGCGGCCTCGGACGCTCTCTGGTGACCGTCCTCGGCCATCCGCTCACCGCCGAGTCGACGGCCGCCATCGCCGCCCGCATCGCGAAGGCCGGCGGCAACATCGACCGTATCTTCCGACTCGCCAAGTACCCGGTGACCGCGGTGGAGTTCGCGGTCTCCGGTGTGGAGACCGAGCCTCTGCGCACCGCGCTCGCCTCGGACGCCGGGGCGCTCGGTGTGGACATCGCGGTCGTCTCCGCGGGCCTGCACCGGCGCGCGCAGCGTCTCGTGGTCATGGACGTGGACTCCACCCTCATCCAGGACGAGGTGATCGAACTCTTCGCCGCCCACGCCGGCTGCGAGGACAAGGTCGCCGAGGTCACCGCCGCGGCGATGCGCGGGGAACTGGACTTCGAGCAGTCGCTGCACGCCCGTGTCGCCCTGCTGGCCGGCCTCGACGCCTCCGTGGTCGAGAAGGTGCGCAACGAGATCCGGCTGACCCCCGGCGCCCGCACCCTGATCCGCACCCTGAAGCGGCTCGGCTACCAGGTCGGCGTGGTCTCCGGCGGCTTCACCCAGGTCACCGACGACCTCAAGGAACGCCTCGGCCTCGACTTCGCCCAGGCCAACACGCTGGAGATCGTCGACGGCAGGCTGACCGGCCGGGTCACCGGCGAGATCGTGGACCGCGCGGGCAAGGCGCGGCTGCTGCGCCGGTTCGCGGCGGAGGCCGGGGTGCCGCTGGTGCAGACGGTGGCGATCGGTGACGGCGCCAACGACCTCGACATGCTGAACGCGGCCGGTCTCGGCGTCGCCTTCAACGCCAAGCCCGTGGTGCGCGAGGCCGCGCACACGGCCGTGAACTTCCCCTTCCTCGACACGGTCCTCTACCTCCTCGGCATCACCCGCGAAGAGGTCGAGGCGGCCGACACCCACGACGAGGGCTGAGGCGGCCTCCTGTGAGGTGACGCTGCGGGGGTGACGGCACACGGCTCAGGAGCGGCCGCCCGCCTCCCGGCGGTGGCCAGGCCCGGCCCGCTCGCGTCGCCGGGCCCGCGCTGTGTCCGGGCCTTCGCCGTGTCCGGGCGGTGCGCCGTATCCGGGCCGGCGCCCGTGACCAGGGCGATACCCGTGACCGAGCCGGGTCCCGGCCCGGTGCCACCTCACTCCGAGGGTGCCCAGTAATCCGTCAGCGTGGCCACACCCGGCTCCAGGCCCTTCCACGAGCCCTCGAAGGAGAGCACGGCGAAGGCGGCGGCCGGGAAGCCGCGGCGGTTCATCCGCTCGCGGGCGTCCCCGTCGGCCGAGCCGGCCAGGATCTCGGCGAGGCCGTGAACGCCGGGGTTGTGGCCGATCAGGATCAGGTTGCCCACGTCGTCCGGCACCTCGTTCAAGAGCGCGATCAGCTGACCCGGTGAGGCTTCGTAGACCCGCTCCTCGTAGACGGTCTTCGGCCGGTGGTCCAGTTCATGCACGGCGAGCTTCCAGGTCTCGCGGGTGCGGGTCGCGGTGGAGCACAGGGCCAGGTCGAAGGCGAGGCCGGAGTCGCTCAGTCTGCGCCCGGCGACGGCCGCGTCCATGCGGCCCCGCTCGGCGAGCGGGCGCTCATGGTCGGAGACCTGGGGCCAGTCGGCTTTCGCATGCCGGAAAACGGCGATGCTGCGGGGTTCTGCGACGCTCATGCGTCCCAGCTTCGCATGAAACAGGCCACGGGGCGCAGGGAGTTGACATGCGGATTCACCATGCGAGGCGGCTCCTGGTCAGTGCCTGAGCAGTTGCTGTGCGCGCTCGACGAGGTGGGCTATCGCCGGGTCCGCGCTCGCCGCGTGCGCGTCCGAGGGTTTCAGTATCAGCAGGAACAGGGTGCCGAAGGCGAGCGCGGGCAGCGCGAGGGCCCACCAGGGCAGCCGCATGTCGACGCCGCCCGTGGTCGCCGGGTGGGTCCGGAAGTGGGTGCGGGCGGGCATGGTCGCCTCCGTGGTCCTCGAGCGTTCGTGTGACCGCCCCCTGCGGTCACCACTCGAAGGTACGGAATCCGCGCCCGCCAACCCATCCGGTTTTCCACCCAGTTACCCCTGAGCCTTACCCCCTAGGGGACAGGGGGGCCAGCACCACCATCCGCCGGAAACGCCTGGTGGCGGGGCCGACCGGGCGCGTCACGGGTGCGCGGCGCGCGGGGTCACGGGCGGGCCGCCTCACCGGTGCGCTGCGTCACGCGCGCAGCGTCACCGGTGCGCTGCGTCACGCGCGCAGCGTCACCGGTGCGCGGCGTCACCGGTGCGCGGCGGGCGATGCCACGGGCGCACGGCGGGCGCCGTCGCGCGGCGAGGGGTGTCCCGCGGCGGGCGACGGGCGCCGCCGCCGGCGCACGGCGGGCGACGTCACGCGACGGCCGCGTCAGCGGCTCGCGGCGCGTCGCGTCACGGCGAGATGATGGTCGCGACGATGGCGATGACGATGAAGATCGCGAAGAAGGAGCCGAAGACGAGCAGCATCTTCTTCTGACCGTTTGGCGGATTCGGGTCGAGCACAGGCTGCATGCGCCCAGTCTCGCACCCCTCCCCCGGTGGCCGTGCGCGGGGGTCAGCGTGCCGCGGCCTCGTCCTCCACCGTACGGTCGCGGCCCGCCAGGAAGCCCACCGCGATCTGGGGCACCATGAGGCCCGCCATCAGGGCGATCGGCAGCCCCCAGCCGCCGCTGTGCTGGTAGAGCACACCGACCAGCAGCGGTCCGGGGATGGAGATCAGATACCCGGTGCTCTGCGCGAACGCCGACAGCTGGGCCACACCGGGACCGCTGCGGGCACGCATGCCGACCATCGTCAGGGCGAGCGGGAAGGCGCAGTTCGCGATGCCGAGCAGCAGCGCCCAGGCCCAGGATCCGGCGGCCGGGGCGAGGTACAGGCCGGCGTATCCGGCGAGCCCGCACAGGCCCAGGGCCAGCACGATCGGGCCCTGATGAGGCAGCCGGGCGGCGATCCGCGGGATGACGAAGGCCAGCGGCACGCCCATCACCATCGTGACGGCGAGCAGCAGACCCGCGGTACCGGCGGACACGCCCGCGTCCCGGAAGATCTGCGGCATCCAGCCCATGGTGATGTAGGCGGCGGTGGCCTGGAGGCCGAAGAAGACGGCGAGCGCCCAGGCGGTACGGCTGCGGGTGATCCGCAGCGGGGGCCCTGCCTCGGCGGCCCGCGCGGTCACCGGCGCCGCTGCCGACGCCGACACCGCCTCCGTGCCCCGCGCCGAACCGGACGCCCCCGCGGAAACCTCAGAAGGATCAGAAGCCACGGAAGCCGCAGAAGCACCCTTCCCCCGACCGGAGCCACCCCGGCCCGCCCGGCCTTCTCGGCCTTCCCTGCCCTTCCGGCCGTCCCGCACCAGCGGCACCCACGGCACCACCGCCGCCGCCGCGAGCACCGCCCACACCGCGAGCCCCGGCTTCCAGTTCCCGCCCATGGCGTGGGTCAGGGGGACCGTCACGGCGGCCGGCAGGGCGGTGCCGAGCGCGAGGACCATCGAGTACAGGCCGGTCATGGAGCCGACCCGGTCGGGGAACCAGCGCTTGACGATGACCGGCATCAGCACGTTGCTGACGGCGATGCCCATCAGGGCGAGCGCGCTGGCGGCCAGGAACCCGGCGGTGCCGCCGACGTACGGCCGTAGCAGCAGGCCCGCGCAGATCGCGGCCATGCCGGCGCACACCACCGCGGGCGGTCCGAAGCGGCGTGCCAGGCGGGGCGCCATCACCCCGAAGACTGCGAAGCACAGCGGGGGCACGGAGGTGAGCAGTCCGGCCACGCTACCGCTCATGCCGAGCCCGTCGCGGACCTCCTCCAGGAGGGCGCCGAGGCTGGTGATGGCCGGGCGGAGGTTGACCGCGGACAGCACGATGCCGACGACCACCAGGCGGGTCGCCCACGTGCGCGCGGGGCCCGTCTCCAGGGTCGTCTCGGACAGGCCCGCCGTGGCGGACGTGTCGCGTTCGGTCGGTGACATCGCCGTACGGGTGTCCACTGTCCGGGTTTCCTCACTAGCCATGAGACCCATCATAGAATCATAGGATGATTCGTTGTCCATTCCTGGAACTCCCGGAGCGTGCACGCCCCGGCCTGCCGTGCAAAGGTGTGCCATGCCTCTGAGCCACCCGCGCCGTTCGGCCCTCTCCGAGCAGGTGATCGCCGAACTGCGCAACCAGATCGCCACCGGCGAGTGGCCGGTCGGTTCCCGTATCCCCACCGAGCCCGAACTGGTCGAGCAGCTCGGCGTCGCCCGCAACACGGTCCGCGAGGCCGTGCGCGCGCTCGCACACAACGGGCTGCTGGACATCCGGCAGGGCTCGGGCACCTATGTGGTGGCGACCAGCGAGCTGGCCGGCGTCATGCACCGCCGGTTCGCCGAAGCGGACCCCCGGCACATCGCCGAGCTGCGCTCCACGCTGGAGTCGGCCGCGGCCAAGCTCGCCGCCGAACGGCGCACCGAGAAGGACCTCAAGCAGCTGGACGCGCTGCTGCTGCGCCGCGAGGAGGCATGGGAGAGCGGCGAGGCGGAGGCCTTCGTGGCCGCCGACGCCACCTTCCACCTGGCCGTGGTGGGCGCGTCCCACAACGAGGTCATGACGGCGGTGTACGCCGATCTGGGCGAGTTGCTGCGGGACGCGCTGCGCGCGGACGTGGGCGCCGAGCTGACGCCGGAGGCGCACATGGACCACACCCGCCTGGTGGACGCGATCCGTACGGGCGACACCGAGGCGGCGGCCAGGGAGGCGGCGAGCTACCCCTTCCAGTGCCGCCCCCTGGGACGGCCCGTCACCGGCTGACGTACCGCCTGACCGCCCCGCGCCGGCCGGCGGCCCGGTTCAGCGCACCTTCTGGTGGCTGATCCACGCCGAGCCGACCTCCTTCCAGCAGCGCCCGGTGAGCCGCACCGTCAGGGCGGGCTCGGCGTCCACCGGCGCGCTGTCGGTGTCGATGTCCCACCAGCGGACGCACTCGATGTGCAGGCGTAGCCGGTCGGTGTCGGCATAGGGGTTGTGGCAGTACGCCACCACGTCGGAGCCGTGCACCGCGGTCCGGCAGGCCGCCCCGAACAGGCTCGGCGCGGGTGGTCCCGCGCTCGCGCGCGCGTGGGGCGTCGCGTCGTACGGCAGGGCGAGTACGAGGGCGGCGGCGAGGGTCAGCGGGACCAGGCAGCGGGACGAGCGCACAAGGGGGACCTCCTCGGCCGGGCTGCTGAGGGATGCGCCGGAGGAACACGCGCGTCTTCAGGGTGCGCCGCGCGCGGGGCGGCCCGCCCGGCCGGTGAGCCGAACGGGTGAGGGCGCCGGGCAGCACGGCGGGGCGCCGGTACGGCGAAGGCCCGCGCCCCCGTGTGCGGGATGCGGGCCTTGCCGTGTTGCCGTGCGGCGGGTTTCAGCCGGGTGTGAGTGCTCAGGCGCCGATGGCGTGCAGACCGCCGTCCACGTGGATGATCTCGCCGGTGGTCTTCGGGAACCAGTCGCTGAGCAGGGCGACGACGCCCTTGCCGGCCGGCTCCGGGTCCTTCAGGTCCCACTCCAGCGGGGAGCGGCTGTCCCAGACGGCGGCCAGGTCGCTGAAGCCCGGGATGGACTTGGCGGCCATGGAGCCGATCGGGCCCGCGGAGATGAGGTTGCAGCGGATGTTCTGCTTGCCCAGGTCGCGCGCCATGTAGCGGTTGGTCGCCTCCAGGGCGGCCTTGGCCGGGCCCATCCAGTCGTACTGCGGCCAGGCGAACTGGGCGTCGAAGGTGAGGCCGACGACCGAGCCGCCGTTCTGCATCAGCGGCAGGCAGGCCATGGTGAGCGACTTCAGGGAGAACGCCGAGACGTGCATGGCGGTGGCCACGGACTCGAACGGCGTGTTCAGGAAGTTGCCGCCGAGCGCGTCCTGCGGGGCGAAGCCGATGGAGTGCACGACGCCGTCGAGGCCGCCCAGCTCCTCGCCGACCAGGTCGGCCAGGCGGGCGAGGTGCTCCTCGTTGGTCACGTCCAGCTCGATGACCTTCGCCGGCTTCGGCAGCTTCTTGGCGATGCGCTCGGTCAGGGTGGGCCGCGGGAAGGCGGTCAGGATGATCTCGGCACCCTGCTCCTGGGCCTGCTTCGCGGCGTGGAAGGCGATGGAGGACTCCATCAGCACACCGGTGATCAGGATGCGCTTGCCCTCGAGGATTCCACTCATGGTGATCAGTGACCCATTCCCAGTCCGCCGTCAACGGGGATGACGGCTCCAGTGATGTACGAGGCGTCGTCCGACGCGAGGAACCGGACCGCCGCGGCGATCTCCTCCGGCTGCGCGTAACGGCCGAGCGGCACCTGCGACATGATGCCCTGGCGCTGCTCGTCGCTGAGCACCTTGGTCATGTCGGTGTCGACGAAACCGGGTGCGACGACGTTGAAGGTGATGTTGCGCGAGCCCAGCTCACGGGCGAGCGAGCGCGCGAAGCCCACCAGGGCGGCCTTGGAGGCGGCGTAGTTCGCCTGCCCCGCCGAGCCGAGCAGGCCGACCACGGAGGAGATCAGGACGACACGGCCCTTCTTGGCGCGCAGCATGCCGCGGTTGGCGCGCTTGACGACGCGGAAGGTGCCGGTGAGGTTGGTGTCGATGACCGAGGTGAAGTCCTCCTCGGACATGCGCATCAGGAGCTGGTCCTTGGTGATGCCGGCATTGGCGACCAGCACCTCGACGGGACCGTGCCGGTCCTCGATCTCCTTGTAGGCCTGCTCCACCTGCTCGGGGTCGGTGATGTCGCACTTGACGGCCAGGAAGCCGGCCGGCGGCTCACCCGAGCGGTACGTGATCGCGACCTTGTCGCCGGCGTCGGCGAAAACGCGGGCGATGGCGAGGCCGATGCCCCGGTTTCCTCCGGTGACGAGAACCGAGCGGCTCAACGGATCACCCTTTCGATAGCGGTCTGCTAGAGGTCCGACAACCCGCCCGAACACCTGGATGACAGGCGGCTTCATCGAAAACCTATCGGTACGGCCGCGTCCGTGGGCATTCGGGCACCGACAGTGGCGCGGGACCGTCACTGTCGGGTCCCTACAGAACCGCGGGGCCCCGGTCCGGAAGGGGTGTGGTCCGCGGGGCCGCCCGCAGGCCATGATCGGAGCCCACAGGCCACGACAGCAGGGAGACCTCCGTGCCTCATTCCATCGACGAAGCCTTCACGGCGCTTCCGCTCAGGTCCCTCGCCGACGCCGCGCTCGCCCGCGCGCGGTCGCTCGGGGCGGAGCACGCGGACTTCCGGTTCGAGCGGGTGCGCAGCGCGGCACTGCGGTTGCGCGACGCCCGGCCCGCGGGGTCCTCGGACACCACCGACCTCGGGTACGCGGTCCGGGTCGTGCACGGCGGTACGTGGGGCTTCGCCTCCGGGGTCGATCTGACGCTGGACGCGGCGGCGCGGGTGGCCTCGCAGGCGGTGGCGATGGCGAAGCTGTCGGCGCAGGTGATCCGTGCCGCGGGGTCCGACGAGCGGGTGGAGCTGGCCGACGAGCCGGTGCACGCCGACAGGACGTGGGTGTCGTCGTACGAGATCGATCCGTTCACCGTGCCCGCCGAGGAGAAGGCGGCGCTGCTCGCGGACTGGAGCGCGCGGCTGCTGGCGGCGGACGGGGTGAGCCATGTGGACGCCTCGCTGCTCACCGTGCACGAGAACAAGTTCTACGCCGATACGGCCGGGACCGTCACGACCCAGCAGCGGGTGCGGCTGCATCCCGAGCTGACCGCGGTGGCGGTGGACGAGTCCAGCGGGGAGTTCGACTCCATGCGGACGCTGGCGCCGCCGGCCGGGCGCGGCTGGGAGTACCTGACCGGGACCGGCTGGGACTGGGACGACGAGCTGGCGCGGATCCCCGAGCTGCTGGCCGAGAAGATGCGGGCGCCGAGCGTGGAGCCGGGCCTGTACGACCTGGTGGTCGACCCGTCCAACCTGTGGCTTACCATCCACGAGTCCATCGGGCACGCCACCGAGCTGGACCGTGCGCTCGGCTACGAGGCGGCGTACGCCGGTACCTCGTTCGCCACCTTCGACCAGCTGGGCAAGCTCAGGTACGGCTCCGAGCTGATGAACGTCACCGGCGACCGCACCGCCGAGCACGGCCTGGCCACCATCGGGTACGACGACGAGGGCGTCGAGGCGCAGTCCTGGGACCTGGTGAAGGACGGCACCCTGGTCGGCTACCAACTGGACCGCAGGATCGCCCGGCTGACCGGGTTCGAGCGCTCCAACGGGTGCGCGTACGCCGACTCGCCCGCCCATGTGCCGGTGCAGCGCATGGCCAACGTGTCGCTGCTGCCGGACCCCGCGGGGATGTCCACCGAGGATCTGATCGGGGGCGTGGAGCGGGGCATCTACGTGGTCGGGGACCGCTCGTGGTCGATCGACATGCAGCGCTACAACTTCCAGTTCACCGGGCAGCGCTTCTTCCGGATCGAGAACGGGCGGCTCGCCGGGCAGCTCAAGGACGTCGCCTACCAGGCCACGACGACCGACTTCTGGGGTTCGATGGCGGCGGTCGGCGGGCCGGGGACGTACGTCCTGGGCGGCGCGTTCAACTGCGGCAAGGCCCAGCCGGGGCAGGTGGCCGCGGTCTCCCACGGTTGCCCCTCTGCCCTCTTCCGGGGCGTAAACATTCTCAACACCACGCAGGAGGCGGGTCGATGAGCGCGCGAACGAACAAGCCGCACGAGATCGTCGAGCAGGCGCTCGCGCTGTCCCGCACGGACGGGTGTGTCGTCATCGCCGACGAGACCTCCACCGCCAACCTGCGCTGGGCGGGCAACGCGCTCACCACGAACGGGGTGACGCGGGGCCGTAGCCTCACGGTGATCGCGACCGTGGACGGGCGGCAGGGCACCGCCTCCGGGGTGGTGTCCCGGTCGGCGGTGACGACGGACGAGCTGGAGCCGCTGGTGCGGGCCGCCGAGGAGGCCGCGCGCGGGGCGGGTCCGGCCGAGGACGCGCGGCCGCTGGTCGCGGGCGTGCCCGCGGCGCCCGACTTCACGGACGCGCCCGCCGAGACCTCCTCCGCGGTGTTCGCCGACTTCGCCCCGGCGCTCGGCGAGGCCTTCGCCCGCGCGCGGGCCGGCGGCCGGGAGCTGTACGGCTTCGCCAACCACGAGATGGTCTCGACCTACCTGGGCAGCTCCACCGGGCTGCGGCTGCGGCACGATCAGCCGACGGGCACGCTGGAGCTGAACGCCAAGTCGCCGGACCGCACCCGCTCCGCCTGGGCCGGGCGTGCCACGCGGGACTTCAAGGACGTCGACCCGGCCGCCCTGGACGCCGAGCTGGCCGTGCGCCTGGGCTGGGCGAAGCGGCGCGTGGAGCTGCCCGCGGGCCGCTACGAGACGCTGCTGCCGCCGACCGCGGTGGCGGACCTGCTCATCTACCAGCTGTGGTCGGCCTCGGGCAGGGACGCGGCGGAGGGCCGTACGGTCTTCTCCCGGCCCGGCGGCGGCACCCGGATCGGCGAGCGGCTCTCCGAGCTGCCGCTGACCCTGCGCAGTGACCCGGACGAGCCGGGCCTGGAGTGCGCGCCCTTCGTGATCGCCCACTCCTCGAACGGCGACCGGTCGGTGTTCGACAACGGGCTCGCGGCGCCGGCCACCGACTGGATCGAGCGGGGCACGCTGCGGAACCTGACCACGACCCGGCACAGCGCCGCCCTGACCGGGCTGCCGGTCACCCCGGCCGCGGACAACCTGATCCTGGACGGCGGCAACCGCTCCCTGGACGAGATGGTCGCCGACACCGAGCGCGGGCTGCTCCTGACGTGCCTGTGGTACATCCGCGAGGTCGATCCGGCGACGCTGCTGCTCACCGGGCTGACCCGCGACGGTGTCTACCTGGTGGAGGGCGGCGAGGTGACCGGGCAGGTGAACAACTTCCGGTTCAACGAGTCGCCGGTGGAGCTGCTGCGGCGCACGATCGAGGCGGGCCGCACGGAGAAGACGCTGCCGCGCGAATGGGGCGACTGGTTCACCAGGGCCGCGATGCCGCCGCTGCGGGTCCCCGATTTCAACATGAGTTCTGTCAGTCAGGGCGTATAACCTCGTAGTCGGCTGTCACCCGACCGCCGGGGATTTTCAAGGAGACACGAGAACCGTGACGGACATCGTCGACGAACTGAAGTGGCGCGGGCTCATCGCCCTCTCCACGGACGAGGACGCATTGCGCAAGGCGTTCGCGGACGGTCCCGTCACGTTCTATTGCGGCTTCGACCCGACCGCGCCCAGCCTGCACCTCGGCAACCTCGTGCAGATCCTGACGATGCGCCGCATCCAGCAGGCGGGCCACCGCCCGCTGGGCCTGGTCGGGGGCGCGACGGGCCTGATCGGCGACCCCAAGCCGACGGCCGAGCGCACGCTGAACGCGCCGGAGATCGTCGCCGAGTGGGTCGAGCGGCTCCGCGGCCAGATCGCGCCGCTGCTGGACTTCGAGGGACCGAACGCCGCGGTGATGGTCAACAACCTGGACTGGACCCAGGGCCTGTCGGCCATCGAGTTCCTGCGGGACATCGGCAAGCACTTCCGGGTCAACAAGATGATCGCCAAGGAGGCCGTCTCCCGGCGGCTCAACTCCGACGCGGGCATCAGCTACACCGAGTTCAGCTACCAGATCCTCCAGGGCATGGACTTCCTGGAGCTGTACCGGCGGTACGGCTGCACGCTCCAGACCGGCGGCAGCGACCAGTGGGGCAACCTCACCTCGGGGACCGACCTGATCCACCGGGTCGAGCCGGACGCCGTGGTGCACGCGCTGGGCACCCCGCTGATCACCAAGGCGGACGGCACGAAGTTCGGCAAGACCGAGTCCGGCACGGTCTGGCTCGACCCCGAGATGACCACGCCGTACGCGTTCTACCAGTTCTGGATCAACGCGGACGACCGTGATGTCGCCAAGTTCCTGCGCATCTTCAGCTTCAAGTCCCGCGAGGAGATCGAGGAGCTGGAGCGGCTGACCGAGGAGCGTCCGCAGGCGCGGGCGGCGCAGCGGGCGCTGGCCGAGGAGCTGACCACGCTGGTGCACGGAGCCGGGCAGACGGCCGCGGTGATCGCCGCGTCGAAGGCGCTGTTCGGGCAGGGTGAGCTGGCGGAGCTGGACGGCAGGACGCTGGCGTCGGCGCTGTCCGAGGTGCCGCACATCCAGGTCGCCGAGCTGGGGTCCGTGGTGGATCTGTTCGCCGAGGTGGGGCTGGTCGCGAGCAAGTCCGCGGCGCGCAGGACCGTGAAGGAGGGGGGCGCCTACGTGAACAACGTCAAGGTGGCCTCCGAGGAGGCGGTGGCCTCGCCGGAGGACCTGCTGGACGGGCGGTGGCTGGTGCTGCGGCGCGGGAAGCGGAATCTGGCGGCCGTGGAGGTTGTCGCCGGATAGTGCGGTGCGGGGCGCCCACCGGGGCGCCCCGCGACCGCGGTACCCGGACCCGTTGAGTACTCAGACCCGCTGGCGTTTCCTCTTGCCCAGCGTCGCCATGTAGAGCGAGTCGACCACGGCGACGATGATGATCGCGGCCACCAGCTGGAAGATGTGGCGGCTCCAGTCGATGCCTCGGGTTTCGCGGACGTGGAGCGCGGCGGCGATCGCGTTGCCCGCGATGGCGCCCAGCATGCCGCAGAGGGTGGTCAGCCAGAGGGGGCTGTGCTGCCTGCCAGGGATGACCGCCTTGGCGATCACGCCCAGCACGAATCCCACGATGATCGCCCACAACCAGCCCATGGCTGCCTCCTCGTCCGGATCGACGTGAGCTTTACGTCAGTGTCGGCCGGGGCCTCCCGGCGCGCATGTCGGGTTCCGCCGCACGGCAGAGGGCGTTGCCGCAGGCAGCGGGCGACCCGGTCTCGTCGGCCGGGCGGACGCGGCGTACCGTAAGACCCGTGAAGGCGATGCGGAAGCAGCACGGCGACGGCGGCCAGGTGTTCCGGATCACCGGCGCCCGGACCGGTCTCGCCGAGGACGTGCGCGGCCGGCAGCGGCGGTACGTCATCTCGATGGGGATCCGTACGGTCGCGGTGATCCTCGCGGCCACCTTGTGGAATGTCGAACGGCCCTTCGCCATCGTGGCGTTGGTGGCCGGGGCGATCCTGCCCTATATCGCCGTGGTGATCGCGAACGCGGGCCGTGAGCGGCCGCCCTCCCTGCCCTCGACGTTCGTCACCGCGCCCATGCGCCCGGTGATCGGGCCGCCGCGCGGCGAGGATGAGCAGCCCCCGCGTGATCAGGGCTGACGCAAAGGCAGCGGACGCCGGTCACACCGGATGCTCAAGAAAAGCTCAGAATCAATCACGCAGTTCCGGTGCCGGGCGACGGGTCTGCCGTGACATACTGCATAAGCGCTCCGCATCCCCCGTCGGAGCGACGGACCGACGCCGGGCAGCTCCCCCCGTGGCTGCTCGGCGTCGCCTCGTTCTGCACCCGATCTGGTGAGACGAATCAGTGAGTGACGAAACCCCCATCTGCTCCGCCAAGGGCTGCCGCACCGCCGCCGTGTGGGTGCTGGCCTGGAACAATCCGAAGATCCACACGCCGGAGCGGCGCAAGACCTGGCTCGCCTGCGAGGAGCACCG
Source organism: Streptomyces sp. AM6-12 (assembly GCF_044327085.1). NCBI lineage: Bacteria > Bacillati > Actinomycetota > Actinomycetes > Kitasatosporales > Streptomycetaceae > Streptomyces > Streptomyces sp. AM6-12. The sequence continues at coordinate 5,674,513 of NZ_JBIQWN010000001.1, read as the reverse complement.
CGAGCATCTGTCGACGTTCCTGGGTGTACGGGGGTTCCTGAAGGACGTCGTGCGGCTCGACGAGTGGGAGCGGCAGAGCGGGAGTTGACGCCCACGGGCGGCCTGGGCACCGGTCCCGATGCCGCCCCCGTCGCCGTCCCCGTTGCCGCCGCGCTCAGCCGCCGATCGCCGACATCGGGCGGTCCGGCTGGACGAAGGACGGGTCGTCCAGGCCCGCGCCCGCCTTCTTGCCCCACATCGCCAGGCGCCACAGGCGGGCGATCTCGTCGTCGGGCGCGCCGGAGCGCAGGGCGCCGCGCAGGTCGGTCTCCTCGGTGGCGAACAGACAGGTGCGTATCTGGCCGTCGGCGGTCAGCCGGGTGCGGTCGCAGGCCGCGCAGAACGGGCGGGTGACCGAGGCGATCACCCCGACCCGGTACGGGCCGCCGTCCACCAGCCAGCGCTCCGCCGGGGCCGAGCCGCGCTCGCCCGCGTCCTCGGGGGTGAGGTCGAAGCGGGTGCGCAGGGAGGCGAGGATGTCGCCCGCGGTGACCATGCCTTCGCGCTTCCAGCCGTGCTGGGCGTCCAGGGGCATCTGCTCGATGAACCGCAGCTCGTAGTCGTGTGCGATGGCCCAGGCCAGCAGGTCGGGGGCCTCGTCCTCATTGAGCCCCGGCATCAGCACGGTGTTGACCTTGACGGGGGTGAGGCCGGCCGCGCGGGCGGCGAGGAGTCCTTCGAGGACGTCCTTGTGGCGGTCGCGGCGAGTGAGGGTCTTGAAGGCATCGGGGCGCAGGGTGTCCAGGGAGACGTTGACCCGGTCCAGGCCCGCCGTCTTCAGGGCGGCGGCGGTGCGGCCGAGGCCGATGCCGTTGGTGGTGAGGGACATCCGGGGGCGCGGGGCGAGGGCCGCGACGCGCTCGACGATGCCGACCAGGCCGGGGCGCAGCAGGGGTTCGCCGCCGGTGAAGCGGACCTCCTCGACGCCGAGCAGGCGCACCGCGATGTCGATGAGGCGGACGATCTCGTCGTCACTGAGCAGGTCGGGCTTGGCCAGCCACTGCAAGCCCTCCTCGGGCATGCAGTACGTGCAGCGCAGATTGCACCGGTCGGTCAGCGAGACCCTCAGGTCGGTGGCCACGCGGCCGTACGTGTCGATGAGCACGTGGGCCCCCTCCCTCGTCCATCGGTGATGTTTTCCCTGTCATCTGCGAGCCTACGTGACGCCACTGACAGCGGCACCGGCCCGATCGAACGAGGTGTCCGGCGGCCGCGTCGTAGGACCGTACAGGCCGCGGCCGCCGTACGACGGTCGTACGCGGGTCAGTGCGCGCCGGTCCCGGTCAGGGAGCGCACCTCCAGTTCCGCGTACTTGCCGGCGTCCGGCACCTCCTTCGACAGCAGGGTGCCCAGGGCGCCGAGCAGGAATCCGACGGGGATGGAGACGATGCCGGGGTTCTCCAGCGGGAACCAGTGGAAGTCGGTGCCGGGGAACATCGAGGCCGGGCTGCCGGAGACCACCGGGGAGAACAGCACGAGGCCGACCGCGGTGACCAGGCCGCCGTAGATCGACCACAGGGCGCCGGCGGTGGTGAAGCGCTTCCAGAAGAGGCTGTAGAGGATGGTCGGCAGGTTCGCGGAGGCGGCGACGGCGAAGGCGAGCGCCACCAATCCCGCCACGTTGAGGTCGCGGGCCAGGGCGCCGAGGACGATGGAGACCGCGCCGATGCCGACGCTCGCCCAGCGGGCCGCGCCCAGTTCCTGCCGCTCGGTGGCGCGTCCCTTCTTGATGACGTTCGCGTAGATGTCGTGCGCGAAGGAGGAGGACGAGGCGAGGGTGAGGCCGGCGACGACGGCGAGGATGGTGGCGAAGGCGACGGCGGAGATGGTGGCGAGCAGGACGGCGCCCCAGGTGGAGTCGGTCCCGCCGAGGTGCAGGGCGAGGAGCGGGGCGGCGGTGTTGCCCGCCTTGTTGGAGGCGGTGATCTCGTCGGGTTTGATCAGCGCGGCGGCGCCGAAGCCGAGGGCGAGGGTCATCAGGTAGAAGACGCCGATCAGGCCGATGGCCCAGATCACCGACTGTCGGGCGGCCTTGGCGGTGGGCACCGTGTAGAAGCGGATCAGGATGTGCGGCAGGCCCGCGGTGCCGAGGACCAGGGCGAGGCCGAGGGAGAGGAAGTCCAGCTTGGTGGTGCCGGTGGCGCCGTACTTCAGGCCGGGGCGCAGGAACGACGCGCCCTTGCCGCTGTTGTCGGCGGCCCGGCCGAGCAGGTCGGAGACGTCGAAGTGGAACTTCACCAGGACCAGGAAGGTCAGCAGGACGGCGCCGGTCATCAGCAGCACCGCCTTGACCATCTGGACCCAGGTGGTGCCCTTCATGCCGCCGATGGTGACGTAGACGATCATCAGGACGCCGACCAGGGCGACGATGCCGATCTTGCCCAGGTCGCTGGTGATGCCGAGGAGCAGGGAGACCAGGACACCCGCGCCGGCCATCTGGGCGAGCAGGTAGAAGATCGACACCACGATGGTGGAGACGCCGGCGGCCGTGCGCACGGGGCGCTGGCGCATCCGGTAGGCGAGCACGTCGCCCATCGTGTAGCGGCCGCTGTTGCGCAGTGGTTCGGCGACCAGGAGCAGCGCGACGAGCCAGGCGACCAGGAAGCCGATGGAGTAGAGGAAGCCGTCGTAGCCGAACAGGGCGATGGCGCCGGCGATGCCGAGGAACGACGCGGCGGACATGTAGTCGCCGGAGACGGCCAGCCCGTTCTGGAAGCCGGTGAACTGGCGCCCGCCCGCGTAGAAGTCGGCGGCGTCCTTGGTCTGGCGGCCCGCCCATACGGTGATGACGAGGGTGGCGGCGACGAAGACGGCGAACAGGGTGACGATCAGCGTCCGGTGCTCGCTCGCCTCGCCTGCGGCCAGCAGGGCGCGGCGGGTCAAGGGGCTCATTCGGCGGCCTCCGTAAGGGGCTTGGCGCCCTCCATGAGGGACTCGGCGCCTTCCATGCGGGACTTGATGGCCCGCGCCTTCGGGTCGAGCACGGCCGCGGCGTGCCGGGCGTACCACCAGGCGATGAGGAAGGTGGTGAGGAACTGGGCGAGGCCGAGGACCAGGGCGACGTTGAGGTTGCCCAGGACCCTGGTGCCCATGAAGTTCTCGGCGTAGTTGGAGAGCAGGACGTACAGCAGGTACCAGGCGATGAAGGCGACGGTCAGCGGGAAGGCGAACGAGCGGTGTGCGCGGCGCAGTTCGGTGAAGTCCGCGCTGCGCTGCACCTCGGCGAACTCCTCGGTGGCGGGCAGGCCGGTCTTCGGGGTGGCGGGGGGCGGTGTCTCGGTGGCCACGGGTTCTCCTCGCGGGTGCGGTCGGGCAGGGCGGCCGGGCTCGATGGTGCTAGCGCTCCCGGCCCGGGTCCACGGCGCCACGCGCAGGCGGATTCAAGTCCTACGAGTTCTTTCGCAAGCGATCCGCAAGCGATCTGATTGAGTCATTGCCAAGTCATTGCCGGTCATAGAGAGGACGGGTTAGGTTCCGCCTGCACCACTCGTCATGTACCTGCCCGAGCACCGGTCGGTGTTCCGGGCAGCCCCTGCATCCGGATGAAGTGGAGAACCCATGGCTCGTCTGCGCCCCGGACGCCGGCCCGCGCTCGCCGTGCCGGCCGTGCTCTCGCTGGCCGCCTCGTTCGGCTTCCTGCCCGCCACGGCCTCGGCCGCGCCCGCCCCGGCCGTCACCACGGCGACGGCGGCGACGTCCCAAGCGGCGGCGACCTCGGCGGCGGCCGACCCCGCCCTGTCGTACCTGGTCAACACCCGCACGGACCACCGTACGCTCGCCTCGGTGCGCCGGGAGATCGGCCGCAACGGCGGGACGCTGGTGGCCGGTTACGACCGGATCGGCGTGTTCGTCGCGCACTCCGCGAACCCGGACTTCGCCCGGCTGATGCGCGCGGTGCCCGGCGTGGCCTCGGCCGGCGCCACCCGGCACACCCCGCTGGCCTCCGCGTCCACCGCCGACCTGGGCACGCCGCAGGTGCTCGGCGGCGCGCAGGCGGCCGCGGCCGGCGCGGCGGCGACCGGGGACCAGGACCCGCTGGAGCCGCTCCAGTGGGACCTGCCCGCCATCAAGGCGGACAAGGCGCACGAGAAGACACTGGGCAGCCCGAAAGTCACGGTCGGGGTCATCGACACCGGCGTGGACGACACCCACCCGGACATCGCGCCCAACTTCGACCGCGCCGCCTCCGTCAACTGCGTGTCGGGCAAGCCGGACACGACCGACGGCGCCTGGCGGCCCAGCGCCTCGGAGAGCCCGCACGGCACGCATGTGGCGGGCGAGATCGCGGCGGCGCGCAACGGTGTCGGCATGACGGGGGTGGCGCCGGGCGTGAAGGTGGCCGGCATCAAGGTGGGGAATCCGGACAGCTACTTCTACGCCGAGTCCGTGGTCTGCGGCTTCGTCTGGGCGGCCGAGCATCACGTGGACGTGACCAACAACAGCTATTTCACCGACCCCTGGTACTTCAACTGCACCACCGACCCGGACCAGAAGGCGCTGGTGGACGCCGTCGACCGGGCCTCGCGGTACGCGGAGCGGCGGGGCACGGTAAACATCGCGGCGGCGGGCAACGAGAATTACGACCTGGCCGCCCGCTCGATCACCGACCCGCAGTCGCCGAACGACGGCACCGCGTCGGACCGGGTGATCGACCCGCACCGCTGCTTCGACATTCCGACCCAGCTGCCGGGTGTCGTGACGGTCGCGGCGACCGGCGCGAAGGGCCTGAAGGCGTCGTACTCCAACTACGGCCGGGGCGTCGTCGACATCGCTGCGCCCGGCGGTGACTCGACGGCCTACCAGACGCCTGTGCCCCCGGCGACCAGCGGTCTCATCCTGGGCACGCTGCCGGGCGGCAAATGGGGCTACATGGCCGGGACGTCCATGGCGACCCCGCATGTGGCCGGTGTCGCCGCGTTGATCAAGTCAACCCATCCATACGCTTCCCCCGCTCTCGTCAAGGCCCTGCTGTACGCGGAGGCCGACGCCACGCCGTGCACGGACCCGTACGACATCGACGGCGACGGCAAGGTCGACGCGGTGTGCCAGGGCCCGGCGAACCGCAACGGCTTCTACGGCCGGGGCATGGCCGACGCGCTGGCCGCGGTGACCGTTGAGCGCCCCCGTACGGGCGGGTGGTCCGCGTGGGTCCGGCCATCCGCCCGTACGGCGTGACCCGGCCGACGCACGCGCATCGCGATACCGGGTCCACTATGAGGGTTGATCGAATCAATAATGCATAGTGCAGTCATGACGGATATCGCGTTCGCATGGACCGCGCTGGGCGGCGATCCCGCTCTGCTCCCCCGGGCGACGACGGTGGAGCGCCCCGGCCTCCTCGCGGCCCGCCTTCCCGTACGACGGCTCGCGCGTGCCTGCGTCGGCGCGTGCGCCCTGGCCGCCGCCGAGCTGGCCGCCCGCCGGACCGGACGCGGCGAGGTGCCCGGAGTCCGGGTCGACGACGGCGCCGTGGCGGCGGCGTTCCACAGTGAGCGGCTGCTGCGGGTGGACGGGCGGGCGCCGGTCTCCTTCGCGCCGCTGTCACGGTTCTGGCGCACGTCCGACGGCTGGGTGCGCACCCACGCCAACTACCCGCACCACCGGGCCCGGTTGCTCGACGCGCTGCGCCTGCCCGCGGACGCCGCGCCCGAGGCCGTGGCCGCCCTGCTCGCCGGGCGCACCGCGTGCGGGACCGAGGAGACGGTCACCGCCGCCGGGGGGCTCGCGGTGGCCCTGCGCACCCCGGCCCAGTGGGGGGCGACCGAACAGGCCGGGCAGGTGGCCGCCCGCCCCCTGGTGGAGCGCGCCCCGCTCGGCGCGGCCGCCGGGCGCGCGCTCCCGCCGCTCGACCCGGCCGCCGGGACGCTGCTGCCCGCCGCCGGGGTGCGCGTCCTGGACCTGACGCGGGTGCTCGCGGGCCCGGTCGCCACCCGCACCCTGGCCCTGCTGGGCGCGGACGTGCTGCGGGTGGACGCGCCCTGGCTGCCCGAACTCCCCGACCAGCACGCCGACAGCGACTTCGGCAAGCGCTCCGCGACGCTGGACCTGGGCGCGCGAGGCGACACCCTGGAGGAGCTGCTGGCCGGGGCGGACGTCGTGGTCACCGGCTACCGGCCGGGCGCGCTCGACCGCTTCGGCCTCTCCCCCGAGGCGCTGGCCGAGCGGCACCCCGGTCTGGTGGTGGCGCAGGTGTCGGCGTGGGGCGCGTACGGGCCCTGGCGGGAGCGGCGCGGCTTCGACAGCCTGGTGCAGGTCGCCACCGGCATCGCGGCGATCGAGGGTTCGGCGGAGGAGCCCGGCGCGCTGCCCGCGCAGGCCCTGGACCACGGCACCGGCTATCTGCTGGCGGCGGCCGTCCTGCGGGCGCTGACCGAGCGGTCGTACGACGGCGTGGGCCGCACCGCCCGGCTGGCGCTGGCCCGCACGGCGCACTGGCTGATGGACGGGGTGCCGTACGACACCCCGGAGGGCCATGAGGCGGAGGGTGCCGCGCACGGCTTCCCGGACGCCTGGCTCGCCGAGACCGGCAGCGCCCTGGGCCGGCTGCGGCACGCCCTGCCCCCGGTGAACTTCACGGGCGGCCCCACCGATTGGGCCCGCCCGCCAGTGCCCTGGGGCTCGGACCGAGCCGCCTGGGCGTGAGGCAGCGGCACTCCGGGCGGGCGGAGCCGCCTCGGCGGCCGGTGCGCCTGAGCGTGCGGCCGGGGCACTCGGACATGAGGGCCGGTCATCTCGTCGTGCAGGCAGGCCACTTGAGGCCGACGTGCAGGACGGTCAGACGCCGGCCGCTCCCAGCAGGCTGCCCGCCGCGTACGTGACCGCCATCGCCAGCGCCCCGCCCCCCACGTTGCGCAGCACCGCCCGCCGGGCGGCGGCGGCGCCGAGGCGGGCGCTGGCCCAGCCGGTGAGGACGAGCGCGGCCAGCACGGAGACCACGGTCACCGGCAGCCGCCAGCCGGCCGGGGGCAGCACGATGGCCAGCAGCGGCAGCAGGGCGCCCACGGTGAAGGCGAGGAAACTCGCCCAGGCCGCGTGCCACGGGTTGGTCAGCTCGTCCGGGTCGATGCCCAGCTCCACGCTGGCGTGGGCGCGCAGCGCGTCCCGCTCGGTGAGCTGCTCGGCGGCCTCGCGGGCCACCTCCTCGGACAGCCCGCGCGCCCGGAGCATGTCGGTCAGCTCGCGCAGTTCGGCCTCGGGCTGCTCGCGCAGTTCCCGTTTCTCCACGGCCAGCGCGGCCAGCTCGGAGTCGCGCTGGGTGGAGACGGAGACGTACTCACCCGCCGCCATCGACATCGATCCGGCGAGCAGCCCGGCCAGGCCCGCGGTGAGCAGGGCGGCGCGGCTCCCGGTCGCCCCGGCCACGCCGACGACGAGGCCGGCCGTGGAGACGATGCCGTCGTTCGCGCCCAGCACGGCGGCGCGCAGCCAGTTCAGCCGCGAGCCGAGCGCGCCGCCGTGGTTCTCCTCGTGCTTGGGTTCCGTCACAGCAGGGAGGATCGCACCCGCGGGCCTGCCCGCGCCGCCGCGACGCTCCAGCCCGTGACAACAGGCCCGGCGGAAAGGGCCGTTCGGCACGGGCGGATTCCGGACCGGTACCCGGTCGGGCCGGACCGGGGCCCTGCGGGGCGGAGATGTCGGTGGTGGCCCGTATCCTCAATGACCATGCTCGAAGACCGTGCGACCGCAGTGTCCTCCCCCACCCAGTGGCCGGCCGCGTATCCCCGGGGATACGCGGTCGTTGACGTGGAGACCACCGGCCTGGCCCGGCACGACCGGATCATCTCCGCCGCCGTCTACCGGCTGGACGCGCGCGGCGAGGTCGAGGACCACTGGTACACCCTGGTCAACCCGGAGCGCGATCCGGGGCCCGTGTGGATACACGGTCTGACGAGCGAGCTGCTGGAGGGCGCGCCGCTGTTCGCGGACATCGCCGAGGAGTTCGCGGCCCGCCTGGACGGCCGGGTGCTGGTCGCGCACAACGCGGTCTTCGACTGGCAGATGATCGCGCGGGAGTACGCGCGCGCCGAGCGGCTCGCGCCGGTGCGGCAGCGGCTGTGCACCATCGCGCTGTCGAAGGAGCTGGGGCTGCCGCTGCCCAACCACAAGCTGGAGTCGCTCGCCGCGCACTTCGGTGTGGTGCAGCAGCGGGCGCACCACGCGCTGGACGACGCGCGGGTGCTCGCGGAGGCGTTCCGGCCCAGCCTGCGGGCCGCGGCGGCGGGCGGCGTACGGCTGCCGCTGCTGGAGTGCCGCCCGCTGACGGAGTGGTCGGACGCCCCGGTGCCCCGGCAGTCCTCCGGCGGCTACGGCGGCTACCGGGCGGGCAGTTGGCGCCCCGCCCGCAAAAGGCCCGCGTGCCCCTATCCCAACCCAGGCCGCTATGAAGACGGCAAACCGCTCAAACAGGGCATGCGGGTGGCGTTCTCCGGTGACACCTCGACCGAGCGGGAGCTGCTGGAGGACCGGGCGACCGAATGCGGGCTCCATGTGGCGTCCAGCATCTCCCGGCTGACCAGCCTCCTGGTGACCAACGACCCCGACTCGGGCACCTCCAAGACGGTCAAGGCACGGCAGTTCGGCACGCCCGTCGTGGACGAGGCGGCGTTCGGACAGCTGCTGCGGGACGTCGAGCCCGCGGACGAGTAGGACCGCGGGCGGGTAAGGCCGGTGCCACGGACGGGTGAGAGCGGCGCCGCGGAGGCGTGACGCGGACCTCACGGACGGGTGATCGTACGAAAGGGTGATTGACGCACGACTCACCCGGCGGCCGCTCGCCCGGACCCGCCCGACGGCTCACCCTGTGGCGCATGGCGAGATGCGAAGTTTGCGGCAATGACTACGGGATGACCTTCGAGGTCCACGCGCAGGGCGCGGTCCATGTCTTCGACTGCTTCTCCTGCGCGATCCACCGCATGGCCCCGATCTGCGAACACTGCCGGGTGCAGATCATCGGGCAGGGCGTGGAGGTGGAGGGCCACTGGTACTGCGGCGCGCACTGCGCCCGCGCGGAGGGCCGTACGGGCGTCGTCGACCGGGTGTGAGCCCGCGGACGTACGGCACCGGGTGTGACCCGGTACCCGCCTGAATGCACCCCGCGGCCCGGATGTACCGTCGTGGGGTGCATCGCTACCGCTTCCTGTTGTCCCTCCAGTGGGTCATCCTCACCATCGTCGCGATCGCGTTGATCCCGACGATGATCAAGCTGGGTTTCTGGCAGAAGCACCGCTACGAGGAGCGCACCGCGCGCAACGACCTCGTCTCCTCCGCGCTGCACGCCAAGCCGGTCCCCGTCGAGCGGCTGTCCTCGCCCGGACACGCCGTGACCCGGACCGAGAGGTACCGCACGGTCACCGCGACCGGCAGCTTCGACACCGCGAAGACGGAGGTGGTCCGGCGCCGGACCAACGCCGACGGCGATGTCGGCTACCACGTCCTCACTCCGTTCGTCCTCACCGACGGCAAGGTGCTGATGGTCAACCGCGGCTGGATCGCCTCGGGCGCGTCCCAGACCGCCTTCCCGAAGATCCCCGCGCCGCCCGCGGGGCGGACCACCATCAGCGGGCGCCTGATGGCCGACGAGACCACCGCGGCCAGCGGCATCAAGAACCTCAAGGGCCTGCCCGACCGGCAGATCATGCTGATCAACAGCACCGAGGAGGCACACCGGCTCGGCGTGCCGGTGCTCGGCGGCTACATGGAGCAGACGGCGCCCGCGCCCAAGGGCGGCTCCCCGGAGCAGATCTCCGATCCCGGTACCGAGGACGCCCCGCTGAACTACGCGTACATGATCCAGTGGTGGCTGTTCGCGGCGGCCGTCCCGGTCGGCTGGTGGTTCCTGCTCCGCCGGGAGGTCCGGGACCAGGAGGAGGCCGCGGCGGCGCCGCAGCCGCAGGAGGGCGAACCGGCCGCGGTCTGACGGCACGGGCGCGCGGCGTTGTTTTCACTCCCCCGGCGCACCACCTGATTGGCCCCCAGGTCCGCCGGGAAGCCGCAACCCGTGAACGCCCGTAGCGGTGCCCGTATCGAGGACTACGCCCTCATCGGCGACGAGCAGACCGCGGCGCTGGTCGGCAGGGACGGCTCGATCGACTGGCTGTGCCTGCCCCGCTTCGACTCCGGCACCTGCACCCGCCGCGCCTACCGCCCCGACACCCTCGTCCTGGACACCGAGTGGGACACGCCCGACGGCACGGTCCGCGTCACCGATCTGATGCCGCAGCGCGAGCACGCCCGCGCGTCGGCTTCCTGCGCCGCTACGACTCCGACGAGGGCGACGACGCGGTGGTCGACGGGCTGCCGGGCGGCGAGGGCGCCTTCCTGGCCTGCTCGTTCTGGCTGGTGGACGCGCTGCATCTGACCGGCCGCCCGGAGGAGGCGCGGGAGCTGTCCGAACGGCTGGTGCGGGTGACCAACGACGTGGGGCTGCTCGCCGAGGAGTTCGACCCCGGCGGCGGACCGCCAGCTGGGCAACTTCCCGCAGGCGTTCAGCCATCTCGGACTGGTGAACTCCGCCCTCACACTGTTCGGGTCGCAGGAGGCAGGATAGGGACCATGGATCTTGGACTGAAGGACCGGGTGTACATCGTCACCGGGGCCACCCGCGGCCTGGGCAACGCGGCCGCGCGGCAGCTCCTCGCGGACGGCGCGAAGGTGGTGATCACCGGCCGGGACGAGCAGCGGGCCGCGGCGGCCGCCGCCGAACTGGGCCCGGACGCGCTGGGCGTGGCCATGGACAACGCCGACGAGCAGGCGCCCGAGCGGCTGATCGCGGCCGCCCGTGAGCACTTCGGCGGCTTCCACGGGGTGCTGGTGAGCGTGGGCGGCCCGCCGCCCGGCTTCGTCGCCGACAACACCGACGAGCAGTGGCGCGCCGCGTTCGAGTCCGTCTTCCTCGGCGCGGTGCGGCTCGCCCGCGCGGCGGCGGCCGAGCTGGACGAGGGCGGGGTCATCGGCTTCGTGCTGTCCGGCTCGGTGCACGAGCCGATCCCGGCCCTGACGATCTCCAACGGCCTGCGCCCCGGACTCGCCGGTTTCGCCAAGTCCCTCGCGGACGAGCTGGGCCCGCGCGGCATCCGGGTGCTGGGCCTGCTCCCGGCCCGCATCGACACGGACCGGGTGCGCGAGCTGGACTCCCTGTCCGCCGACCCGGAGGCCACCCGCGCCGCCAACGAGTCCCGGATCCCGCTGCGCCGCTACGGCACCCCGGAGGAGTTCGGGCGGGTCGCGGCCTTCCTGCTGTCCCCGGCGGCGTCGTACCTGACGGGGATCATGGTGCCGGTGGACGGCGGGATGCGGCGCGGGTTCTGATCCCGAGGGGGCCGCGCGGCGCTGATCCCGAGGGGGTCGCGCGGCCGGCGGCCCGTCAGGTGACCCGTTCCGCCCGGTGTCTGACCGCGCCGAGGCGGACGTCCGCCGGCAGGGCGGGCAGGGCCGCCGACTCGCGGGCGTGGGCCAGGGGCCCGGTGGTGAAGTCGGCCAGCGCCCTCGACGGGTCCACCTCGGGGGCCAGCCGCAGCCGGGCCCGCACCCTGGGCTTCCTGCGCCGGCCGCGCAGCCGTACCCGTGCGTGGGCGACGCCGGGGGCCGTGGCGGCCTCCTCGGCCAGGGCGCTCTCCAGTGCCCTGGCCCGCAGGACGGCGAAGGCGCCGTCGCCGGTGTCCACGCGGATCTCGGCGAGGCGGGGCCGGCGCAGGATCGCGCTCAGCCACCACAGGGCCAGCAGGACGAGGACGGCCAGGGCGGCGATGAGCGCCGGCCACCACCAGCGGGCCCCCCGGTAGCGGGTCCGCTCGGCGCGGCTGAGCAGGACGTCGTGCGGGCCGCCGTGGATCCACCAGGAGGGCGGCCGGACGCCGAGGCCGACGGCGAGGACCGCGCCGCCGAGGGCGAGCAGGATCAGTCCGGCCAGGGCGAGCAGGGCGCGGTTGAGTCCCCCGGAGCGCATCGCCGTCATCCCTTCCGCGGGGCCCGGTCCACCCGCAGGGCGAGCCGGGGCGCATGGGTCAGACCGAGGCCGTGGACCGCCTCGGTGAGGGTGGTGTCCAGGTCGGCGCGTACGTCGTCCGGTGCGCGGAAGTGCGAGACGGCGCGGACGGCGGCCTTGCGGCGGCGCATCCGCACCCGCACGGACCGTACGCCGGACACGTCCATGGCGCGGTCGCGCAGCACCTGGGCCGCCGCGTCCCGGTGGAGCGCGGCGCGGACGTCCGGGTGCGGGCGGCGCATCGGCAGCAGGGAGCGCAGTCCCGGCGTGAGCGCGAGGGCGAGCAGCCACAGGCCGAGGGCCGCCGCGAGCGCCGCGCCGGCCAGCACCCAGGTGTCGTCCAGGGGCCGTTCGGCCAGCTCGCGGGCGAGGGCGCGGCGCCAGCGCATCGCGGGCCGGTGCGCGCGGACCGCGGCGATGTCGTAGAGCAGCAGGCCCGCGCCGGCCAGCAGCAGGACGGCGACGATGCCCGCGGGGACCCGGCGCGGCGCCCAGAAGCGACCGCTGCCGCCCGCGTCCGCGGGCGCGCCGGTGGTCTTGTCGAGGGTCGTGGCGGCATCTGCCGAGCTCATCGGATCCTCCCGGCCGCGGCCGCCGACGGGTGCAGCCGCTCGACGCCGACGACGACCTCGGTGACCGTCACGTTCACCAACGCGCCCACCCGCTCGGCCACTTGACGGCGCACGGCGGCGCAGCGGGCGGCGATGTCGCAGGGGTAACCGAGTTCGAGGTCGACGCGGACGCGGGCGGTGTCGTGGTGGACGGCCACCGTGGCGTGCGGCGGCCCGGCGTCGGCGGGCGGCGGGCCCACCGCCTCGCGGGCGGCCTGCGCGGCGACCTTCGCCACCACCCGGTCGGCGATCCGGGTGGCGCCCCGTTCCGCGGGCGGCACCCGGGCCGGTGGCTGCCGTACCGCGTCGGTCCCGGTGGTCACGGCGCTCACCGCCGGTCGCGGCCGCGGAAGAAGTCGCCGAGGTCCAGATCGCCCTCCGCGAACCGGCCGACCACGAAGCCGACGGCGCCCAACGCCGCCACCAGCAAAAACGCGCCGAATCCGCCGAAGTACCCGGCGAACCCCAGCGCCATTCCGGCGATCAAGCCGACCATGGCCATGCTCATGCATCGCTCCTCAGTCCGTCAGGTTCGTCAGGTGCACGAGGCAGTCCGTCAGGTGCACGAGGCCCGGGCGTGCCCGGTCAGTGGATGCGGGGCTCCGGCTCGTCCTCATCCTCCTCGTCGGGCAGCTTGACGTCGCTGACCGCGATGTTGACCTCGACGACCTCCAGTCCGGTCATCCGCTCGACCGCGGCGACCACGTTCTCGCGCACCGCGCCGGCGACCTCGCGGATGGAGACGCCGTAGTCCACCACGATCTCCAGGTCGAGGGCGGCCTGCACCTCGCCGACCTCGGCCTTCACGCCGCGGGTCACCGACTTGGAACCGCCGGGCACCCGGTCGCGCACGGCGCCGAGGGTGCGGGCGAAGCCGCCGCCCATCGCGTACACGCCGATCACGTCCCGTGCGGCCAGTCCGGCGATCTTCTCGACCACGCCGTCCGCGATGGTGGTCCGGCCGCGGGTGGCCGCGTCCCCGCCACCGCGCCGGACGGCCTTCCGGGTCGACGTGTGCGGCTCGCCGCCGCCTTCGGGGGTCGTCGTCATGTCGGTCATCGCCGTACGTCCCTTTCGGTCGTCGTCCTTCGACCACCGTAAGCAAGGTTGCGCGACTGCGCGCTGGGAATGCGGCAGGCTGGAGGAATGACGGACGGGTGGACCAAGGTCGTACGGGACCATGCGGGGCTCGGCAGGCTGCTGCCGCTGGGCGGGCCGGAGGACGGCGCCTGGATCGCGGAGGACGCGGCGCGCGCGGCCCTGGGCCGGGCGGCGGCGGACGGCATGCCCGGTGTGCGCCTGGGCGCGCTGCGGATCGGGCTCGCCGATCCCTCGCGGGCCACCGAGCCCGTCGTACCGGCCCCGCCGAGCGCGCTGCCGCCGGGCTCCCTCCGGGTGACGGCCGACTGCACGGCGGGCTTTGCCGACCCGCTGCCGGAGACCGCCGCGCGGCTGCGGAAGCTGCTCGCGACGGCGGCGGCCGAACGCCTCGGCCTGGTGGTGACGGAGGTGGATCTGCGGATCACGGATCTGCTGGAGCCGGACGGGCGGCTCGTGGAGGTGCGGCCGCCGCGGCCGCCGGCGGCACGGGAGGCGGCGACGCTGTCCGAGGTGCGCGCGGCCGAGGCGGCCCTCGCGGTGCCGGGAGTGGTACGGCTGACCGGGCCGGGGCGGGCGGTGCACGTCGAGGAGCGGACGGACGGCGCGGCCGCGCTGGCCCACCGCCATGTGCGGGTGGACCTAGCCACCGACGCGACCCACCGGACCGTTGAGGTGGCCCGGCGGGTACGCGCGGCCGTACGGAACGCACTGGAGGACAGGCCGACGGTGGCCGTCCTGGTCACGACGGTGGGATAGGGCCCGCCGCGGCTGCCTATTCGCCGGTGCCGGCCAGGTCCCGCAGCCGGCGAGCCTGGGCCGCGCGCTCGGCAGCGCGCTGTTCGTCGTACGAACGGCCGGCCGCACCGCTGAGCAGGGCCTTGGTCTCGACCACGGCGTCCCGCGGCGCGGCCAGCAGCGCGGCGGTCAGGTCGCGTACGGCGCCGTCAAGCTGGTCCGCCGGGACGGCCAGGTTGGCCAGGCCCGAGGCCACCGACTCCTGCGCGCCGACGAACCGCCCGGTCACGCAGATCTCCAGCGCGCGGGCATACCCGACCAGGCCGACCAGCGGGTGCGTGCCGGCCAGGTCGGGAACGATGCCGAGGCTGGTCTCGCGCATCGCGAACTGCACATCGTCGGCGACGACCCGCAGATCGCAGGCGAGCGCCAGCTGGAAGCCGGCACCGATGGCATGCCCTTGGACGGCGGCGACGGACACGATGTCATTGCGTCGCCACCAGGTGAACGCCTCCTGGAATTCGGCGATGGTCGCGTCGAGCCCGGCGTCGTCACGGCGCGCGATATCGGTGAAGGTCGGCTCGCCCGGAATCCCCTCCGGGGTGAACATCTGCCGGTCCAGCCCCGCGGAGAAGGACTTGCCCTCGCCGCGCAGCACCACGACACGGACGGAGCCCGGCAGCAGCCGCCCGGCCTCGGCGAGCGCCCGCCACAGGGCGGGGCTCTGCGCGTTGCGCTTGGCCGGGTTCGTCAGCGTCACCGTGGCGAGCGCGTCGTCGACGGTGAGCCGTACGCCGTCCTTGTCGAGTACAGGAGCGAGGTCCTGGTCGGGCGTGGCCATGGGGCGCCTCCGATGGGTGCGGTCAGCGAAGCAGAGCTAAGTGACTGCACAGTAACCACCCGGCCGGTCGGATCGCCGACCGGGTGGCCACCATCGAAGCCGATGGGCCGCCCGGAGTCAGGACGATGCGGCCTTCTTGCCCCGGGTCGCTCCGCCACGCCCTCGCAGCGTGACGCCCGACTCGCTGAGCATCCGGTGCACGAAGCCATACGAGCGGCCGGTCTCCTCGGCCAGTGCCCGGATGCTCGCACCGGAGTCGTACTTCTTCTTCAGGTCTGCCGCGAGCTTGTCGCGCGCGGCGCCGGTCACCCGGCTGCCCTTCTTCAGAGTCTCGGCCACCCGTGCCTCCTCATGGGAAGTGCGCTCTGGTCCCCTCATGATC
Organism: Streptomyces sp. AM6-12; assembly: GCF_044327085.1. NCBI lineage: Bacteria > Bacillati > Actinomycetota > Actinomycetes > Kitasatosporales > Streptomycetaceae > Streptomyces > Streptomyces sp. AM6-12. The sequence continues at coordinate 5,658,821 of NZ_JBIQWN010000001.1, read as the reverse complement.
ACCCCTCCGGGGCCCGATGGCCACCCATTCGGCAAGGTCGGTGGGACATCGTTGTGACGACAGGAGCCGATCCGCACAAGCGGAATGCCAGATTCCAGCGGTCGCCGTCGACAGGGCCGAACGGGTGGGTTCGCGAAGTGCCAGGTCAGAGACGCGCCACGGCCGACCCCTTGCTGGACAAGGGATCGGCCGGGAAATCGGTGTACGACACACCCTGGTATGAGGAGATCTCACACAGATGGCGGATCACGGCTCGGCCGAATGATCCATACTCAGCGGATCGGACCGCCGGTCATGCCAGGGCGACGAGGTCCGCGTAGTCGGAGCCCCACAGGTCCTCGACGCCGTCGGGCAGCAGGATGATCCGCTCGGGCTGGAGCGCCTCCACCGCGCCCTCGTCGTGGGTGACGAGGACGACCGCGCCCTTGTAGGTGCGCAGCGCGCCGAGGATCTCCTCGCGGCTGGCCGGGTCGAGGTTGTTGGTCGGCTCGTCCAGCAGCAGGACGTTGGCGGAGGAGACCACCAGGGTCGCGAGCGCGAGCCGGGTCTTCTCGCCGCCGGACAGGACGCCCGCGGGCTTGTCCACGTCGTCGCCGGAGAACAGGAAGGAGCCGAGCACCTTGCGGACCTCGACCAGGTCCATGTCCGGGGCGGCCGAGCGCATGTTCTCCAGGACGGTGCGCTCGGGGTCGAGGGTCTCGTGCTCCTGGGCGTAGTAGCCGAGCTTGAGTCCGTGACCGGGGACGACCTTGCCGGTGTCGGGCTGCTCGACGCCGCCGAGCAGGCGCAGCAGGGTCGTCTTGCCCGCGCCGTTCAGACCGAGGATGACGACCCGCGAGCCCTTGTCGATGGCGAGGTCGACGTCGGTGAAGATCTCCAGCGAGCCGTACGACTTCGACAGGCCCTCGGCCATCAGCGGGGTCTTGCCGCAGGGCGCGGGCTCGGGGAAGCGGAGCTTGGCGACCTTGTCGGACTGACGGACCGCCTCCAGACCCGAGAGCAGCTTGTCGGCGCGGCGGGCCATGTTCTGCGCGGCGACGGTCTTGGTGGCCTTGGCCCGCATCTTGTCGGCCTGCGCGTTCAGGGCGGCGGCCTTCTTCTCGGCGTTGGCCCGCTCGCGCTTGCGGCGCTTCTCGTCGGCCTCGCGCTGCTGCTGGTAGAGCTTCCAGCCCATGTTGTAGACGTCGATGTTCGAGCGGTTGGCGTCCAGGTAGAACACCTTGTTGACGACCGTCTCGACCAGGTCGACGTCGTGGGAGATCACGATGAAGCCGCCGCGGTAGGTCTTCAGGTAGTCCCGCAGCCAGGCGATCGAGTCGGCGTCGAGGTGGTTGGTGGGCTCGTCCAGGAGCAGGGTGTCCGCGTCCGAGAACAGGATCCGGGCCAGCTCGATACGGCGGCGCTGACCGCCGGAGAGGGTGTGCAGCGGCTGGCCGAGCACCCGGTCGGGCAGGTTCAGCGCGGCGGCGATGGTGGCGGCCTCGGCCTCGGCGGCGTACCCACCCTTGGTGAGGAACTCCGTCTCCTGGCGCTCGTACTGCTTCATCGCCTTGTCGCGGGTGGCGCCCTTGCCGTTGGCGATCCGCTCCTCGTTCTCGCGCATCTTGCGCAGCAGCACGTCCAGGCCGCGGGCGGACAGGATGCGGTCGCGGGCGAGGACGTCCAGGTCGCCGGTGCGGGGGTCCTGCGGGAGGTAGCCGACCTCGCCGGAGCGGGTGATGGTGCCGGCCGCGGGCATGCCCTCGCCGGCCAGGCACTTGGTGAGGGTGGTCTTGCCTGCGCCGTTACGGCCGACGAGGCCGATGCGGTCGCCCTTGGCCACCCGGAAGGTGGCGTTCTCGATGAGGATGCGGGCGCCGGCGCGCAGCTCGATTCCGGTGGCGGAGATCACGGACAGACTCCTGGGCGTACAGAGGTTGGCGGGTGGGCGGCTGAGGACGTTCCCGCCGTCTAATGCGCGAGGAGAATGGCCATGGGAGAAGTCTAACGGGGCCGTGCAAGCCGTTTTCCCGTGCGCGGGCCTCGGGGGCCCCGGGGCCGCATCCCCGGACGGCGGAGGGGGGAGAACTCTCCGGTGGATCCGGGAGTCCGGAGTTCCGGGAGGAGTGATCCGTATGGCGTCGATGGGTGGGGGGCGGCCGGGCATCTGCCCCACGCTGCTGTACACGGACGCGAAGGCGGCGATCCGGCAGCTCACGGAGGGCCTCGGCTTCACCGAGCTGACCGTGTACGAGGCGGCCGACGGCACGGTGCTGCACGCCGAGCTGCTCCAGGGCAACGGCGCGGTGATGATCGCCTCCAGGGGCCGCGGCGGCCCGTTCGACGCGGCGATGCGGGACGCGGGGCCCGCCGGGGTCTACGTCGTGGTGGACGACGTGGACGCCCATCACCGGCGGGCCGCGGCGCACGGCGTGGAGATCCTGATGCCCCCGACGGACCAGGACTACGGCTCGCGGGAGTACCTGGCGCGGGACGTCGAGGGCAACATCTGGAACTTCGGGACGTACGCGCCGGAGCTGGGCGTCTGAGCCGCCTCCGGCGCGGGTTCCTCAGCCGCCGGTGTGCACCTGGAACGCGGCCCGGCGCACGGCCTTGGCGAGGGCCGGGTCCGGGTGGGCGGCGGCGAGGGCCACCAGGACCTGCACGGTGCGCGGGTGGCCGACGGCGCGGACCTCGTCGAGCAGCCGGGGCACCGTGGGCTGCACCGCGGACTCAAGGTGCCGGACCAGCATCGGTGCCTCGCCGTGGTCGGCGACGGCCGCGGCGGTGTCCACCCAGAGCCAGGTGGCCTCCTCGCGGGTGAGCACCTCGTGGGCGTCCTCCGGGTCGAGGCCGTCGTGCTCGGCCAGCCAGAGCAGGGCGTACGGCCGCAGCGTCGGCTCGTCGACGACCGCGCGCACCTCGGGCTCGGCGGGGGCGCCGACCACGCGCAGCGCCTCGAAGGCCAGCCCGCGCAGCAGGGCGTCCTCGCCGCGGGCGGCGTCGATCAGTTCGGCGACGGCGCTGCCGACGGTGCGGGCGGCGAGCCAGGCGCGGTACTCGGCGCGGGCCGCGTTGGGGCGCAGCTGGGCGCAGCCGCGCAGCATGTCCTCGGCGGACTGCTCGATGTTGCCGGCCGGGCTCTGCGCGGCCACGCAGATCTGCTCCAGCTTGACCCACACCGCCCAGCTGCCCAGCGGGGTGAGGGTGGCCTGGCCGGCGCCGCAGGTGAGGGCGCCGACGCTGGCGAGGGCCGCGAGCGCCCAGTCGAGGAGCGGCGCGAGGGAGGCGGTCGGGGCGTCCGGGACCTTGGCGGGCCCTACGGCGGCGGGCGGGGCCACCGGGGTTCCGGCGGGAGCGGAGGCAGCCGGGGCGACCGGGGTTCCGGCGGGCTCGGCGGCGGGCGCGGTGTCCGGGGTTCCGGTGGACCCGGTGGGCCCGGTGGGGGGCTCGGTGCCGGGCTCGTAGGAGACCTCGCAGCGTTCGGTGCGCAGTTCGATGACCCGCTGCTGGAGCAGGTCGAGCAGCTGCTCGACCGGGACGGGTCCGGCGGACAGCTGGAGGAAGGAGAGCACCTGCGGCATGGCGGAGACGGCCTCCGCGACGGCGGCCGGCTCGTGCCCCGCGGGTTCGGGCAGGGCGAGCGACCAGGCGTCGAAGAGGGCGACCCAGCCGCGCAGCACGGCGCTGTCGTCCCGGTCCCAGGCGCGCAGCCGCCAGCCGGGGCGCGCGCTGTCGCCGTGCACCTCGACCAGTCCGGCCAGGCGTGCGGTGTCCCAGTCGGCGCGGACCTGCTCGGGGGTGAGCCCGAGGTCGGCGGCGGCACGGTCGGCGGTGGCGGCGGAGAGGGTGGCCTTGCCGTCTGCGGTGGCGGCGTCACGGCCGGGGCCCAGGGCGTTGTCCGCCCAGCGGGCGACGCGGACCGCGCCGGCCAGCTGGGTGCGGGCCATTTTCGCCAGCTCGGCGGCGGCGGGGGTGCCCTCCGGCGGCCGGGGTGCGGCGCGGCGCGGGCGCCGCTGGTTCACAGCTCTGGGGGCGGCGGCCAGGGGTCGAGGTCGGACGAGTCGGAGCCTGGAGTCGCGCGGGATACGGGACGTCACAGGGGCAGTCTTCCGGTTGACGGTCCGAAAACCCAAACGGAATGTCATGGCGGGCGACGGAGCGGGGCGGCGCACCGGCTTCCGCAGGGGGTGGACCGGCGGCTTTCGGCCAACCGCATGGTCGCAACCGGAAGGACCCCGGCCGTTCGCCGCGCGCCCGGTGCGCCCCGGCGTACGCCGTCACATCGGCGGGGTCGCATCAGGCCGCGTCAGGTCACGGCGACAAGGTCACCGCATCGGGTCGCGTCGGGTCACGCGGCGTCACACCAGCGGCGTCACATCAGCGGCGTCAGGAAGCGCCGCAACCGTTCCTCGTACGCCTTGGGGTCCGGGTTCCACATCGCCGCGTGCGGGGCGTCCGGCACGGTGTGCAGGGCGACCCGGTCGGGGCGGCGGGCGGCGAGCAGCCGGGAGAACTCCCAGGGAGCGACCCGGTCGCCGGGGCCGTGGACGATCAGCGTCGGCACGGCGAGCCGCTCGGGGTCGGTGATCTCGGCGACCCGGTCGGCGTGCAGCCCCGCGCGGCCCTGGGCGGCGCGGACCGCGAGCGGCAGCAGCGGGGCGGGGGTGTGCCGGGCGCGGGCGAGGGCGCGCAGTGTGGCCTCCCAGCTGAGCACCGGCGAGTCGAGGATCAGCCCGGCGACGCGGTCGCGCACGGCGGAGTGCTCGGCGGCGCGCAGCGCCATGGTGGCGCCGGTGGACCAGCCGAGGAGGACGACGCGGCGGGCGCCGTAGCGCACGGCGTAGCGGATCGCCGCGTCCACGTCGCGCCACTCGCTCTCGCCGAGGTGGTGCAGGCCGTCGGCGGGGCGGGGCGCGCCGAGGTCGCCGCGGTAGGCGAGGGCCAGCACCGGCAGGCGGCGGCCGTGCAGGAAGCCCATCACGTTCATGGTGTGCTCGCGGGTGGTGCCCAGGCCGTGCACGGCGATCACCCAGGTGTCCCGGTCGCCGGGCAGGAACCAGGCGGGCAGCGCGCCGAGTTCGCCGGGCACGTCCACGTCGGCGTGGTCGAGGCCGAGCGCGGTGCGCGGGTTGCCGACGTACAGGTTGGGGGTGAGCCACACCTGGTCGCCGGGTGCGAGGGTGCCGTGCGTCACGCCGTCCAGGCGGCGTACGACGGTGTCGGCGGTGTGCACCGCCGCCCGCAGGACGGGTCCCACGACCGCGTGCGAACCGTCGCCCGCGAGGCCGTAGGTGCCGGGGCGCAGCGAGGCCAGGTCGCGGGTGAGCGTGATCTGGCCGGCCGCGGTGCCGTGCACGGTGAGCCGCGGTTCGGTGGGCAGCGGCCGGCTGCCGGACACCTTCAGCGCGACATCGCTGGCGAGCCGCCCGGCGGCCACGGATGCCAGGCCGGCGGCCACGACGGCGGTGACCGCGGCGGCGGTCGCTTTGAGGGGGCGCACGCCACCAGTGTCACGGGGGGCCCGGTGCCCGGCCAGTGGAGAGGCGGAGTGGAGTGACGGGGGGAGATACCGGGATGAAAGGTGCAGGGCCGAGGTCAGGTCGCGGAGCGGAGAGCTGAGCGGGGCGCCGCTCGGGGAGCTGTGGGACACGGGTCACCTCCGTTGGCCGTATCCCTTCAGGCGTTCCCCGACTTCGGCGAGTTGTGCCTCCGTCAGCAGAGACGGGGTCAGACCCGGCACCGAGGAGGCGGTCAGCCAGAGGCGGCACATCCACTCCAGCTGGGCGGTGCGGTCGTACGCCTGGTCGAGGGTGGCGCCGTAGGTGAGGGTGCCGTGGTTCTGGAGAAGGCAGCCGGAGCGGCCGTCGAGGGCCTGGAGCATGTGCGCGGCCAACGCGTCGGTGCCGTAGGCGGCGTAGGGCGCCACGCGTACGGGACCGCCGAGGGCGGCGGCCATGTAGTGGACCAGCGGCAGCTCGGGCACCAGCGTGGAGACCGCGGTGGCGTGCACGGCGTGGGTGTGGACGACCGCCTGTGCGCCGGTGGTGCGGTAGACGGCGAGGTGCATGGGCAGCTCGCTGGTCGGCACCAGCGTGCCGAGCACCTGACGGCCGGTGAGGTCCACGCCGGTGATGTCGTCCGGGGTGAGCCGGTCGTAAGGCATACCCGAGGGGGTGACCAGCACCACGTCCCCGACGCGCACGGAGACATTGCCGGAGGTGCCGACGACCAGCCCGCCGGCGACGCTCCGCCGTGCCGTCGCCACCAGCTCCGCCCACCGCCTGGCCGCTTCCCCGCGCACTTCTCCGCCCGTCTCCCGCAGCTTGGAGGTCATGTCCGCGATCCTGCCAGCCACTTGTACACCAGGAGGCCGGTCGCCGCATTTCCGCCCGCGGTTCCGCACCCCCAAAAGGGTGCATATCAGGCCAAACGCTAAGAATCTCCCCAGATTCAACGATCAGCGGCCCTTGAATGAGCCCTCCTGCCCGCCGGGCGATCCGGTCGTCCGTCACCCCCGGGGAGTTGGCACATGGCCCGTGACCGCATCCACCTCCGCCGCCGCGCCGGTGCCCTCGCGGCCACCGCGGCGACACTCGCCCTGACCTGCGCCACCGCCGCCGCGGCCGGTCCCTCGGGCCGGATCGCGAGCCTGCCCAAGGGGCACGACGTGTCGTCCCACCAGCGGAACGTGGACTGGCCGGCCGCCCGGTCCGGCGGGGCGCGCTTCGTCTACGTCAAGGCGACCGAGTCCACTGGCTACCAGAACCCCTACTTCCACCAGCAGTACGACGGTGCGCGCGACGCCGGACTGATCCGCGGCGCCTACCACTTCGCGCTGCCCGACAGGTCCTCCGGCGCCCGGCAGGCCAAGTACTTCGTGGCGCACGGCGGCGACTGGCAGCCGGACGGCTGGACGCTGCCGCCCGCACTGGACATCGAGTACAACCCGTACAGCGCGAAGCACCCCTGCTACAGGCTGGGCTGGAAGCGCATGAAGTCCTGGATCTGGTCGTTCAGCGACGAGATGGTCCGCGAGACCGGCCGCCGTCCCGTGATCTACACCACAGCCCACTGGTGGAAGCAGTGCACCGGCGACAGCCACGCCTTCGCCTCCCGCCACCCCCTGTGGATCGCCCGTCACGGCTCCTCGGGGCCGGGCAGGCTGCCGGGCGGCTGGCAGTCCTGGACCTTCTGGCAGTACGCCACCGCGGGCCGGCTGCCGGGTGACCAGAATCTCTTCAACGGCAGCTCCAGCGGGCTGCGGACCTTCGCCGCGGACTGGTAGCCCAAGGGGCACACGGGCACGCCCGGTTCGGGGAGGGGAAGCGGAGCCTCACCCGCCCGATGCGGACACTCCCGTGCCCGCCCCAGTTCATCTTCCGTTCACCCAGGTTGCCTACGTTCATCCGGACAACGACCTCGAACGATTGCCTGGGTAAATGGAAAGCTTCTCGCTGATCCTCGCGATTGTGGTGGTTACCGCACTCGCGTTTGATTTCACGAACGGTTTCCACGACACCGCGAACGCGATGGCCACCACCATCTCCACAGGCGCGATGAAGCCGAAGCTCGCGGTAGCCATGTCCGCCACCCTCAACCTGGTGGGCGCCTTCCTCTCCGTGGAGGTCGCCAACACGATCTCCAAGGGTCTCGTCGACGAGAGCGGCATCCGTCCCGAGGTCATCTTCGCCGCCCTGGTCGGCGCGATCCTCTGGAACCTGCTGACCTGGCTGGTGGGCCTGCCCTCCAGCTCCTCGCACGCGCTGATGGGCGGTCTGATCGGCGCGGCCGTCGCCTCCGCCGGATTCGGCGCCGTGCACGGCGGCGTGCTGGTCACCAAGGTGCTGCTGCCCGCGGTCGCCGCGCCGGTCGTGGCCGGTGTCGCCGCGCTGGTGGCGACCCGGTTCTCCTACGCCGCCGGCGGCAAGTCCGGGGGCGAGGCCACCCGCAAGGGCTTCCGCGCCGGCCAGGTCGCCTCGGCCGCGCTGGTCTCCCTCGCGCACGGCACCAACGACGCGCAGAAGACGATGGGCGTCATCACCCTGGCGCTGATCGCGGGCGGTGCCATCGCCCCCGGCTCCAACCCTCCCACCTGGGTGATCCTCTCCGCGGGCCTGGCCATCGCGCTCGGCACCTACATCGGCGGCTGGCGCATCATCCGCACCATGGGCACGGGCCTGACCGATCTGGAGCCCCGTCAGGGCTTCGCCGCGCAGACCAGCGCCGCGACCGCCATCCTGGCCTCCTCCCACCTCGGCTTCTCCCTCTCCACCACCCACGTCGTCTCCGGCGCGGTGATGGGTGCGGGCCTCGGCCGCAAGGGCGGTGTGGTCCGCTGGTCCACCGCGACCCGGATGACCGTCGCCTGGGTGCTCACCCTGCCGGCCGCCGCGCTGGTCGGCGCGGGCGCCGAGGCCGTCACCGAACTCGGTGACGGGGGCACCGCCGCGGTCGCCGTCTTCCTGGTCGCCGCGAGCGCCTGGATCTACAAGCTGTCCCGGCGCGAGGTCATCGACCACACCAACGTGGTCGCCGAGCCGGCCGCGGAGCCGTCCGGCGTGGTGACCACCGCCATCGCCGCGGTGACCCCGCCGCCCACGGGCGCGATCGCCGACGACCTGACGGCCACCATCCCCGCCCCCGCGCCGGTCCCGGCCGTCGAGCAGACGGCCTCCGCCGTCCCGCCGGCCGCCACCGTCTGACCCCCAGCCCGTTCACCAAGGAAGCAACCCCATGAAGATCGACTGGGCGGCCATCGGCTCCGTCTTCGGCGTCAGCCTCGCCTTCACGGTGGGCCTGGTGGTCCTGTTCACCCTCGGCATCAACGGCCTGGCCCGGCGCGAGAAGGCCGCGGCCGAGGGCGGCTCGGCCACGCTCGCCGTCACCGGCGCCTACGTCTGCTTCGCGGCCTGCGCGGCGGCGGTGGCGTACGGCATCCTCCTGATCGTCTCCAAGTCCTGAGCCGTCAGGGCCCCGCAGCATCCTGACACCGAGAGGGCCCTGATCCCGAAAGGGCCCTGACCTCGAAGGCGGCACGGCCCGCGCCGCCCCGGCAGTCCCCGAGGCTCCCCTCCGCGACCCGCGGCAGGGGAGCCTCCGGCATGCCCGGCCACCCCGCGAGGTGTGGGGATCTGCACACTCCCGCAGGTCAACGGCAAGTTGACGGCCGTTCCGGGCGCATGGTGGACTGCCCACGCCATCTACGGCAGCAGGAGAGGAAGCCGGTGCGAATCCGGCGCGGTCCCGCCACTGTCACCGGGGAAGAACCCCCGGAGAGCCAGGAACTCTCGCCGCCGGATCACGTCGAACCAGGGCGCGGACACCCTGAGTGAGGACACATCGCCATGCTCGGCTGCCGAACGACCAGTACCAGGACCACTGTCGCGGTGCCCACGGCCGGCTGAGCCGATGGCCGCCGATCGCAGTTACGCGTACGGCGCCGCCGCCGGACTCCTCGGCGACCTCCTCCTCGGCGATCCCCGCCGCGGGCATCCGGTCGCCGCGTTCGGGCGTGCGGCCGCCGCCGTGGAAGGCGCGTTGTGGCACGACCACCGCGGCTGGGGCGCCCTGCACACCACCGTGTGCGCCGGTGGCGCCGTCGCGCTCGGAGCGCTGGCCGCACGCGTCGCCCGCCCCTCCCCCACCGCCGCCGTCGCCCTGACCGCCGCGGCCGCCTGGTCCGTCGTCGGCGGCACCTCCCTCGCCCGCGAGGCGCGGGCGATCGGCCGCGCCCTCGCGGCCGGGGACGTCGAGGCGGCCCGCGCGCGGCTGCCGCACCTGTGCGGCCGGGACCCGCAGGCGCTGGACGCCGACGGGATCGCCCGGGCCGTGGTCGAGTCGGTCGCCGAGAACACCTCCGACGCGGTCGTGGGCGCCCTGGTGTGGGGTGCGGCCGCCGGGGTGCCGGGGCTGCTCGGCTTCCGGGCCGTCAACACCCTGGACGCGATGGTGGGTCACAAGTCCGCCAGGTACCGCCGCTTCGGCTGGGCGTCCGCGCGCCTGGACGACGTGGCCGGCTGGCCGGGGGCCCGGCTGACCGCCGTACTCGCCGCGGCGGCCGGACCCGATCCGCGCGGCGCCGTACGGGCCTGGCGCGCGGACGCCCGCCGGCATCCGAGCCCCAACGCCGGTCCCGTGGAGGCCAGTTTCGCGGGCGCCCTCGGCGTGCGCCTGGGCGGCACCCTCTCCTACGGCGGCCGGACCGAGCACCGTCCCGTGCTCAACGGCGTCACCGGACGGGCCGTCCGGATCCCCGACATCGAGCGGGCGGTACGGCTCTCCCGCCGCGTCGGCCTGCTCGCGCTCGGCGCCACACTCGCCGCGCGCCACCTCGTCAACGGACTGAAGGGACGCGGGAAGTGAACGGTGGTCTCCTCGTCGCCGGCACCACCTCCGACGCCGGCAAGAGCGTCGTGACGGCCGGGATCTGCCGGTGGCTGGTGCGCCAGGGCGTGAAGGTCGCGCCGTTCAAGGCGCAGAACATGTCCCTGAACTCCTTCGTCACCCGCGAGGGCGCCGAGATCGGGCGCGCCCAGGCCATGCAGGCCCAGGCCTGCCGGATCGAACCGACCGCGCTGATGAACCCGGTGCTGCTCAAGCCGGGCGGCGAACAGAGCAGTCAGGTGGTGCTGCTGGGCAAGCCGGTGGGCGAGCTGAGCGCGCGCGGCTACCACGGCGGCCGCCAGCAGCGGCTCCTGGGCACCGTGCTGGACTGCCTGGCCGAGCTGCGCGGACAGTACGACGCGGTGATCTGCGAGGGCGCGGGCAGCCCGGCCGAGATCAATCTGCGCCGCACCGACATCGTCAACATGGGCATCGCGCGCGGCGCCCGGCTGCCCGTGCTCGTCGTCGGCGACATCGACCGCGGCGGCGTCTTCGCCTCCTTCTTCGGCACCGTCGCCCTGCTCTCGCCCGAGGACCAGGAGCTGGTCGCGGGGTTCCTGGTGAACAAGTTCCGCGGCGATGTCTCGCTGCTGGAACCGGGCCTCGACATGCTCAAGGGCCTCACCGGGCGCCCGGCGTACGGCGTGCTGCCGTTCCAACACGGTCTCGGCATCGACGAGGAGGACGGCCTGCGCGTCTCGCTGCGGGGCGCGGTGCGCGAGTCGGCCGTCGCTCCCCCGCTCGGCGCGGACGTGCTGCGCGTCGCCGTCTGCGCGATCCCGCTGATGTCCAACTTCACGGACGTGGACGCGCTGGCCGCCGAACCCGGCGTCGTGGTGCGCTTCGTGGACCGCCCGGAGGAACTGGCCGACGCCGATCTGGCCGTCGTCCCCGGCACCCGCGGCACGGTCCGGGCGCTGCGGTGGCTGCGCGAGCGCGGCCTCGCCGACGCGCTCGCCCGCAGGGCCGCCGAACACCGGCCCGTGCTCGGCATCTGCGGCGGCTTCCAGATCCTCGGCGAGCACATCGAGGACGAGGTCGAGTCGCGGGCCGGCGCGGTCACCGGACTCGGACTGCTGCCCGTGCGGGTGCGCTTCGCCCGCGAGAAGACCCTCGCCCGCCCCCGTGGGCAGGCCCTCGGCGAACCGGTCGAGGGCTACGAGATCCACCACGGCGTCGCCCGGGTCGACGGCGGCGAAGCCTTCCTGGACGGCTGCCGGGTGGGCACCACCTGGGGCACCCACTGGCACGGCGCACTGGAGTCGGACGGCTTCCGCCGGGCCTTCCTGCGCGAGGTGGCCGCCGCCGCGGGCCGCCGCTTCGTGCCCGCGCCGGACACCTCCTTCGCCGCGCTGCGCGAGGAGCAGCTCGACCGGCTCGGCGACCTGATCGAACAGCACGCGGACACGGACGCGCTGTGGCGGCTCATCGAGTCCGGCGCGCCGCAAGGACTGCCCTTCATCCCACCGGGAGCGCCCGCATGAGCACAGTGTTGTTGTTGTCCACCGCCGACACCGATCTGCTGGCGGCACGGGCGTGTGGCGCCGGCTATCTGATCGGCAACCCCACCCGCGTCGACGTCGCCGGGGAGCTGCCGCGGCTGCTGGCCGGCGCCGACCTCGCCGTCGTACGGCTCCTCGGCGGCAAGCGCGCCTGGGAGGACGGGCTGGCCGTGCTGAAGGCGTCCGGTGTCCCGGCGGTGCTGCTGGGCGGCGAGACGGTGCCGGACGCGGAGCTGATGGCCGAGTCGACCGTGCCCGCCGGGGTGGTCGCGGAGGCGCTGCGCTACCTGGTCGAGGGCGGCCCGGACAATCTGCGGGAGCTGTCCCGGTTCCTGTCCGACACCGTGCTGCTGACCGGCGAGGGCTTCGAGGAGCCGCGCCGGATGCCGGAGTACGGCGTCCACGGCGCCTACGAAGTCCAGGACGGCCGCCCGACGGTGGGCGTGCTGTTCTACCGGGCCCATGAACTCAGCGGCAACACCGCCTTCGTGGACACCCTGTGCACGGCGATCGAGGCTCAGGGCGCCAACGCCCTCCCGGTGTACTGCGGTTCGCTGCGCGGCGCCGACGCCGGGCTGTACGAGCTGCTGGGCCGGGCCGACGCGCTGGTGGCCACCGTGCTCGCGGCCGGCGGCACCCACGCCTCCGAGGCGTCGGCGGGCGGCGACGAGGAGGCCTGGGACATCGGCGCCCTCGCGGATCTCAACATCCCTGTGCTGCAAGGGCTGTGCCTCACCTCCTCGCGCGCCGCGTGGGACGCCTCGGACGCCGCGCTCTCCCCCATGGACGCGGCGATGCAGGTCGCCATCCCGGAGTTCGACGGCCGGCTGATCACCGTGCCGTTCTCCTTCAAGGAGCAGGGCCCCGACGAGGTCCCGGTGTACGTCGCCGACCCCGAGCGGGCCGCGCGGGTCGCCGGGATCGCCGCGCGCCACGCACGCCTCGGGTACAAGCCGAACGCCGAGAAGCGCGTCGCCCTCGTCTTCACCGCGTACCCGACCAAGCACTCCCGGGTCGGCAACGCGGTCGGCCTGGACACGCCCGCGTCGGCGGTCCGGGTGCTGGACGCGCTGCGGGACGCCGGGTACTCGCTCACCGCATACCCGTCCGGCGGCGACGAGTTGATCCACCGGCTGATCGAGGCCGGCGGGCACGACGTGGAGTGGCTGACCGAGGAGCAGCTGGCCGCCGCGCCCGCGCGGGTGCCGCTGGCCGACTACCGGGCCTGGTTCGAGAGGCTCGACCCCGAGCTGCGGGAGGCCATGACCGAGGCGTGGGGCGAGCCGCCGGGCAACCTGTACGTGGACGGCGACGACATCGTGCTCGCCTCCCTTCAGTTCGGCAACGTGGTCGTGATGATCCAGCCGCCGCGCGGTTTCGGCGAGAACCCGATCGCGATCTACCACGACCCCGACATGCCGCCCTCCCACCACTACCTGGCGGCCTACCGCTGGCTGGAGCACAGCTTCGGCGCGGACGCGATCGTGCACATGGGCAAGCACGGCACCATGGAGTGGCTGCCGGGCAAAGGCCTCGGCCTGTCCCGCGGCTGCGCGCCGGACGCGGTGCTCGGCGAACTCCCGCTGATCTACCCGTTCATCGTCAACGACCCCGGCGAGGGCACCCAGGCCAAGCGGCGCGGGCACGCCACCGTGGTGGACCACCTGGTGCCGCCGATGGCCCGCGCCGACACCTACGGCGACCTCGCCAAGCTGGAACAGCTGCTGGACGAGTACGCGCTCGTCTCCGACCTCGACCCGGCGAAGGCGCCGGCCGTCCGCGCCCAGATCTGGACCCTGGTCAAGGCCGCCGAGCTCCACCACGACCTGCATGTGGACGAGCAGCCGGACGACGAGGCGTTCGACGAGTTCGTGATGCACATCGACGGCTATCTGTGCGAGATCAAGGACGTGCAGATCCGCGACGGGCTGCACATCCTCGGCGGCGGCCCGGTCGGCGAGCCCCGCGTCAACCTCGTCCTCGCCGTGCTGCGCGCCTCTCAGGTGTGGGGCGGCCGGGCGAACGCGCTGCCCGGCCTGCGGGCCGCTCTCGCCGAACATTTCGGGCTGGTGGAGAAGGAGTTGCTGGCCGGGCCGGGCGCGCCCGTGAAGGTACCGGTGGAGCTGACGGACCTGGTGGCGGGGCCGGCGCGAACGGCCGCCGACGCGATCGACCTGCTGGAGCAGCTGTGCCGGCGGATCGCGGAGGGCATGGAGGCGCGGGTCTGGGCGCGCGAGGCGGTGCGGGGCGTCGTACGGGACGTGCTCGGCGGTGTCGAACTCCCGGACGCGGTGGCCGTGCTGGAGTTCGCCTGCGACGAGGTCGTGCCCCGGCTCGCGCGCACCACGGACGAGATCGGACACATCCTGCGGGCGCTGGACGGCGGTTACGTCCCGGCGGGCCCGTCCGGTTCGCCGACCCGCGGCCTGGTGAACGTCCTGCCGACCGGCCGCAACTTCTACTCCGTCGATCCCAAGGCGATCCCGTCCCGGCTGAGCTGGGAGGTCGGGCAGTCGCTCGCGGACTCGCTGGTGCAGCGGTATCTGGCCGACACCGGCGCGTACCCGAAGTCCGTGGGCCTGACGGTATGGGGCACGTCCGCGATGCGCACCCAGGGCGACGACATCGCCGAGATCCTGGCGCTGCTGGGCTGCCGTCCGGTCTGGGACGACGCCTCGCGCCGGGTGACCGGCTTCGAGGTGATCCCCCCGGCCGAGCTGGGGCGCCCGCGCATCGACGTCACGGTCCGCATCTCCGGCTTCTTCCGGGACGCGTTCCCGCACGTGGTCGGGCTGATCGACGACGCGGTGCGCGCGGTGGCCGAGCTGGACGAGCCGGCCGAGGCCAACTACGTACGGGCGCACGTGGACGAGGACAGCGCCGGGCACGGCGACCGACGCCGGGCCACGGCCCGCATCTTCGGCTCCAAGCCGGGCGCGTACGGCGCGGGCCTGCTGCCGCTGATCGACGCGCGGAACTGGCGCTCGGACGCGGACCTCGCCGAGGTGTACGCGGTGTGGGGCGGCTACGCGTACGGCAGGGGCCTGGACGGGCGGGCGGCGCGCGGGGACATGGAGACGGCGTTCAGGCGGATCGCGGTGGCGGCGAAGAACGTCGACACCAGGGAGCACGATCTGGTCGACGCCGACGACTACTTCCAGTACCACGGCGGCATGGTGGCCATGGTGCGGCACCTGACCGGCGCCAACCCCGAGGCGTACGTGGGTGATTCGGCGGTCCCGGACCAGGTGAAGACGCGCACCTTGGGCGAGGAGACGCACCGCGTCTTCCGGGCACGGGTGGTCAACCCGCGCTGGATGGCCGCGATGCGCAGGCACGGGTACAAGGGCGCCTTCGAGATGGCGGCGACCGTGGACTACCTGTTCGGGTACGACGCCACGGCGGGCGTGGTCGACGACTGGATGTACGAGAAGCTGTCCGCCGAGTACGTCTTCGACCCGCAGAACCGGGATTTCATGAAGAAGTCCAACCCGTGGGCGCTGCGCGGCGTCACGGAACGGCTTCTGGAGGCGGCGGACCGGGGCCTGTGGGCCGAGCCGGACGCGGACACGCTGGAGCGGCTGCGCGCCACCTATCTGGAGCTGGAAGGCGACTTGGAGGGCGACGACCAGTGACGATTCCCTTTCCTTTCACGGCCGTTGTCGGCCAGGACGATCTGCGGCTCGCGCTGCTGCTGAACGCGGTGTCACCGGCGGTCGGCGGGGTGCTGGTGCGGGGCGAGAAGGGCACCGCGAAGTCGACGGCGGTACGGGCCCTGTCCGCGCTGCTGCCCGAGGTGGCCGTGGTGCCCGGATGTCGGTTCTCCTGTGATCCGGCGGCGCCGGATCCGGGGTGCCCGGACGGGCCGCACGAAGCGGGGCCCGGTGTGGAACGGGCCGCGCGGATGGTCGAGTTGCCCGTCGGCGCGTCGGAGGACCGGCTGGTCGGCGCGCTGGACATCGAGCGGGCGCTCGCGGAGGGCGTGAAGGCGTTCGAGCCGGGGCTGCTGGCCGACGCGCACCGCGGGATCCTGTACGTGGACGAGGTCAACCTCCTTCACGACCACCTGGTCGACCTGCTGCTGGACGCGGCGGCGATGGGCGCCTCGTACGTGGAGCGCGAGGGCGTCTCCGTGCGGCACGCCTCGAAGTTCCTGCTCGTCGGGACCATGAACCCGGAGGAGGGCGAGCTGCGGCCGCAACTGCTCGACCGGTTCGGGCTGACCGTGGAGGTCGCCGCCTCTCGGGAGCCGGACCAGCGGGTGGAGGTCGTACGACGGCGGCTCGCGTACGACGACGACCCCGCCGCCTTCGCCGCGCGCTGGACCGGTGAGGAGGCCGCCGTACGGCAACGGATCGTCGCAGCACGGGAGTTGTTGCCGCGGGTACGCCTGGGTGACGCGGCGCTGCGGCAGATCGCGGCGACCTGCGCGGCCTTCGAGGTGGACGGCATGCGCGCCGACATCGTGATGGCGCGCACGGCGACCGCGCTGGCGGCGTGGGCGGGGCGGACCGACGTGCTCGCCGAGGATGTGCGCCAGGCCGCGCTGCTGGCCTTGCCTCATCGTCGGCGTCGTGCGCCCTTCGACGCCCCCGGGCTCGACGAGGACAAGCTCGACGAGACGCTGGAGCGGTCCGCCGGCCAGGACGGGGACGGCGACGACGATCCCGACGGTCCCGGTGGCGGCGGGCGGCCGGCGCCCGAGTCCGGTCCCGAGGGCGGCGGGGACACCGCCGCGCGGCCCGAGGCCGGTGAGGGCGGGGAGTCACGGCCCGCCGGTGCCGGTGCGGGTGAGCAGTCCCCGGTGCGGGCGGCCGAGCCGTTCCGGACGAAGGTGCTCAGCGTGCCCGGCATCGGGGAGGGTGCGGCCGGGCGGCGTTCGCGGGCGCGGACCGAGCACGGACGGACCACGGGAGCGCGGCGGCCGCAGGGCGCCCTGACGAAGCTGCACCTGGCGGCGACCGTGCACGCGGCGGCGCCGCACCAGCGGGCGCGGGGGCGCGGCGGGCCGGGGCTGGTGATCCGCCGGGACGACCTCAGGCAAGCCGTGCGGGAGGGGAACGAATCCAATCTCGTGCTGTTCGTCGTGGACGCCTCGGGGTCGATGGCGGCCCGGCAGCGGATGGGCGCGGTGAAGGGCGCCGTGCTGTCGCTGCTGCTCGACGCGTATCAGCGGCGGGACAAGGTGGGTCTGGTGACCTTCCGGGGCTCGGGCGCGGACGTGGCGCTGCCCCCGACGTCCTCGGTGGACGCGGCGGCCGTACGGCTCCAATCGCTGCCCACGGGGGGTCGTACCCCGCTCGCGGCCGGGCTGCTCAAGGCGCACGAGGTGCTGCGGGTGGAGCGGCTGCGGGATCCGGCGCGGCGGGCGCTGCTGGTCGTCGTCACGGACGGCCGGGCCACGGGTGGTCCGGAGCCGGTCGCGCTGGCCGGGCGGGCGGCGCGGCTGTTCGCGGCCGAGCAGGTCGCCTCGGTGGTCGTGGACTGCGAGTCGGGGCCGGTGCGGCTCGGGCTCGCCGGGCAGCTCGCGGGTGAACTCGCGGGTACGGCGGTCACGTTGGACGAATTGCGGGCGGACGCGATCGCCGGGTTGGTGCGGGATGTGCAGGGGACGTCGAGGAGGGCCGCGTAGTGCCGCAGGGACAGCCGAGTGTCGTGCCGGACGACGGCCTGACGACCCGTCAGCGTCGTAACCGGCCGCTGGTCGTGGTGCACACGGGCGTCGGCAAGGGGAAGTCGACCGCCGCGTTCGGGCTGGCGCTGCGGGCCTGGAACCAGGGGTGGCCCATCGGGGTGTTCCAGTTCGTCAAGTCGGCGAAGTGGAAGGTCGGCGAGGAGAACGCGCTGCGGGTGCTCGGGGCCTCTGGCGAGGGCGGGCGCGTGGACTGGCACAAGATGGGCGAGGGCTGGTCCTGGGTGCAGCGGGACGCGCAGCTGGACAACGAGGAGAAGGCGCGGGAGGGCTGGGAGCAGGTCAAGCGGGACCTGGCGGCCGAGACGTACCGGTTCTACGTGCTGGACGAGTTCGCGTACCCGATGCACTGGGGGTGGGTGGACACCGAGGAGGTCGTTCAGGTGCTGCGCGACCGGCCCGGTACCCAGCATGTGGTGATCACCGGGCGGAACGCGCCGGCCGCGCTCGTGGACTTCGCGGATCTGGTGACCGACATGTCGAAGGTCAAGCACCCCATGGATGCGGGGCAGAAGGGGCAGAAGGGCATCGAGTGGTGACACCGTCGGTGCCCCGGCTGGTCATCGCCGCGCCCTCGTCGGGCAGCGGCAAGACCACCGTGGCCACGGGACTGATGGCCGCGTTCGCCGCGCGGGGGCTCGCCGTGTCCCCGCACAAGGTCGGGCCGGACTACATCGACCCCGGATACCACGCGCTGGCGACCGGGCGGACGGGGCGGAACCTGGACGCGTACCTGTGCGGGCCGGAGCTGGTCGCGCCGCTGTTCCTGCACGGGGCGCGGGGGTGTGACCTCGCCGTGGTCGAGGGCGTGATGGGGCTGTACGACGGTGCGGCCGGGGAGGGTGAGCTGGCGTCCACCGCGCACGTGGCGAAGCTGCTGGGGGCGCCGGTGGTGCTGGTGGTGGACGCGTCCGCGCAGTCGCGGTCGGTGGCGGCACTGGTGCACGGGTTCGTGTCCTGGGATCCGGGGGTGCGGGTCGGGGGCGTGATCCTGAACAAGGTGGGGTCCGGGCGGCACGAGGAGTTGCTGCGGGAGGCGCTGGACTCCGTGGGGGTGCCGGTGCTGGGCGCGCTGCGCCGGGCGCGGCCGGTGGAGACGCCGTCGCGGCATCTGGGGCTGGTGCCGGTGGCCGAGCGGCGGGCGCTTGCGGTGGAAGCGGTTTCGGAGATGGCGGCGTTGGTGTCCCGCGGCTGCGACCTGCCCGCACTGGAGCGGCTGGCACGCACCGCGGGGCCCGTCCCGGGCGATCCCGCCCCCTGGACCCCCGCCTTGCCCACCCACGACCACCTGTCTCGGCCGGCTGGAAGGCCCAGGCCCGGAATCGCCGTAGCCGGAGGTCCCGCCTTCACCTTCTCCTACGCCGAGCACGCCGAGCTGCTCACCGCCGCCGGAGCCGAGGTCGTCACCTTCGATCCGTTGCGTGACGAGGAACTGCCGGACGGAACCGCCGGGTTGGTCATCGGTGGCGGGTTTCCCGAGGTGTACGCGGCCGAGTTGTCCGGCAATGAGCCGTTGCGCAAGGCCGTCGCCGAACTCGCCGCGGCCGGGGCGCCGATCGCGGCCGAGTGTGCCGGACTGCTCTATCTGTGCCGGGAGTTGGACGGCCGTCCGATGTGCGGCGTGCTGGACGCCACCGCGCGGATGGCGGAGCGGCTCACGCTCGGGTACCGGGACGCCGTGGCCGTCGGGGACAGCGCGCTGGCCGCCGCCGGGACGCGGATGCGGGGGCACGAGTTCCACCGCACCGTGGTGGAGCCGGGGGCCGGTGCCGTGCCCGCCTGGGGGATCCGGGGCCGGCAGCGGCGGGTCGAGGGTTTTGTACAGCGGGGCGTGCACGCGAGTTATCTGCACACGCACTGGGCGTCCGAGCCCGGTGTGGCCCGTCGGTTCGTGGAGAGGTGCCGGACGTCATGAGCAGCAGGCTGATCGGTGTCGGGGTCGGTCCCGGAGACCCGGAGCTGGTGACCGTGAAGGGGGTCAACGCGCTGCGGGCGGCCGAGGTGGTCGTCGTACCCGTGATGGACAGCGGGGAGCGCGGGCGGGCCGAGGCGACCGTGGCGCACTACGTGTCCGGGGAGAAGATCGTCCGCGTGGTGTTCGCGCTGAACGAGCGGAGCGACCGGGCGCGCCGGGAGGCCGCCTGGGACGCGGCGGGCGCGCGGGTCGCGGAGCTGCTGGGGCGGCACGGCTCGGTCGCGTTCGCCACCATCGGGGACCCGAACGTGTACTCGACGTTCACGTATCTCGCGCAGACCATCGCGGAGCTGGTGCCGGGCGTCGTCGTGGAGACCGTGCCGGGGATCACCGCCATGCAGGATCTCGCGGCGCGTTCCGGTGCCGTGCTGACCGAGGGCACCGAGCCGCTGACGCTGGTGCCGGTGACGGCGGGCGCGGCGGTGCTGGAGGAGGCGCTGGCCGGTCCGGGGACCGTCGTGGCGTACAAGTTCGGGCGGCAGGCCGCCGAGGTCGCCGGGGCGCTGGCGCGGGCCGGGCGGCTCGACGACGCGGTGTGGGGTTCGGCGCTGGGGCTGCCGGAGGAGTCGGTGCGGCCCGCGGCGGAGCTGGACGGTTCGCCGCTGCCGTATCTGTCGACGCTGATCGCGCCGCCGCGGCGGGACGGCGGGCGGGGCGGGAAGCTGTGAGCGGTGTCCGGCGGCCGGCCCGGTCAGCCGGAGATGCCGACCACCAGCCAGATGAACGCGGCTCCGGCAACCGTGCACAGCAGGGTGGAGCGGGCGGGGTGCTCGTGGTGGGCCTCGGGCAGGATCTCGGCGGCGGCGAGGTAGAGCAGGACGCCGCCGAAGAGGCCGAGATAGCCGCCGAGCACCGGTTCGGGGATGTGGAAGAAGACGGTCGACAGCGCGCCGACCAGGGGGGCGCAGGCGTCCGCGACCAGCATGCCGATGGCGCGGCGGCGGGCGTTGCCGTACAGGCTGGTGATGGTGAAGGTGTTGAAGCCGTCGGCGAAGTCGTGGGCGATCACGGCGAGCGCGACGGCCGTGCCCATGCCGCCGCCGACCTGGAAGGCGGCGCCGATCGCGACGCCGTCCATGACGCTGTGGCCCACCATGGCGCCGGCCGCCGTGAGGCCCACCTCGGGCACCCGGTGGTGGTCGTGCTCGTCCCCGCCGTGGGCGGCCTGGCGCGCGGCGAGGGTGCGTTCCACGAGGTGGGCCAGGAGGAAGCCGGTCACGAACAGCAGCAGGGCCGCGGGGACGCCGAAGATCTCGCGGTCGGCGGCGCGCAGCGCCTCCGGCAGCAGGTCGAGGCCGACCACGCCCAGCATCAGACCGCCGGCGAGTCCCAGGACGAGATGCCGACGGTCGGTCACTCGCTGAGCCGTCCAGCCGCCGGCCAGCGTCATCAGGAACGCGCCGAGCGCGACGAAGACCGCCATAGGCACTTGCTATCCGATGAAGGCGCCTTCGCGCACATCGGGCACCTCGCATATCGCCTCGCATTCTGACATTTCACCCCGCTAGTGCCGTGTGCTTTCCGTACGAGAGGACTTTTCCGATGGCCGACGCTTCCGCAGATCCGATGGCCGACGCTTCCGCAGATCCGGCGGCCGAGGCCCGCACGGAGGCGCCCGCCGGGGCGCCCCTCGGCAAGGTGACGTTCGTCGGAGCGGGCCCCGGCGCCGCCGATCTGCTGACCTTCCGGGCCGCGCGGGCGATCGCCGAGGCGGACGTGGTGATCTGGGCGGCGAGCCTGGTGCAGGCGGAGGTGCTGGAGCACGCGCGCGCCGACGCGGAGGTGCTGGACTCGGCGGCCATGTCCCTGGAGCAGGTCGTCGCGGTCTACGCGCGGGCGCACGCCGAGGGCCTGAAGGTGGCGCGGATCCACTCCGGCGATCCGGCGCTGTGGGGCGGCACCCAGGAGCAGCTGGACCGGTGCGCGGAGCTGGGCATCGCCACCGAAGTGGTGCCCGGCGTGTCGGCGTTCTCCGCGGTGGCCGCCCTGGCCGGGCGCGAGCTGACGATCCCCGAGGTCGCGCAGTCCGTCGTGCTGACCCGGCTCGGCGGCGGCAAGACGCCGATGCCGCCCGGCGAGGAGGTGCGCGAGTTCGCCCGGCACGGCACCACGATGGCGGTGTTCCTGTCGGCGGCGCGCAGTGGTCAGCTGGTGCGGGAGCTGCTGGAGGGCGGCTACCCGACGTCCACGCCGGTGATCGTCGCCTACCAGGCGACCTGGCCTCAGGAGCTGGTCGTGCGGTGCACGATCGGCACGCTGGAGGAGACGGTCAAGGAGCACAAGCTCTGGAAGCACACGCTGTTCCTGATCGGGCCCGCGCTGGCCGCGCGGGGCACCCGCTCGCACCTGTACCACCCCGGTCACTTCCACGGCTTCCGCAAGGCCGACCCGCAGGCGCGGCGGGAGCTGCGCGAGCGGGGGGCGGGCAGGTGATCACCGTCGTCGGTACGGGGACCGGGGCGCCGCTTCCCGGGGACGTGGCGGACGGCGCGGCGCTCGTCGTCGGCGGGCGGCGGCATCTGGACGCGGTACGGCTGCCCGCCGGGGCGGAGCGGGTCGTGCTCGGGCCGCTGGCGGCCGCCCTGGACACCATCGCCGGATATGTCGCCGAGGAGCTGCCGGTCCTTGTGCTGGCCTCCGGGGACCCCGGATTCTTCGGGATCGTCCGGGCACTCGGCGAGCGCTTCGGGCCCGAGCTGCTGTCGGTGCGGGCCGGGGTCTCCTCGGTGGCCGCCGCGTTCGCCCGGCTCGGGCTGCCCTGGGACGACGCGGTGGTGGTCAGCGCGCACGGCAGGGACCTGCGCACGGCGGCGAACGTCTGCCGCGCGCATCCGAAGGTCGCGGTCCTCACGGGTCCGGGCGCGGGCCCGGCCGAGCTGGGCGCCGCGCTGGCCGGGCGGGACCGGACCCTGGTGGTGGCCTGCGCGCTGGGCGACCCGGAGCGCGAACGCGTGGAGCGGGTGACGCCCGCGCAGGCGGCGGCGCGGGAGTGGGGTACGGCGGTGAGCGTGGTGCTGTGCCTGGCGGAGCCCTCGGCGCCGGGCCCCCTGCGCACCATCGCCGGGGTGCCCGCGGGTCCTGCCGGGTGGGCGCTGCCGGAGGCCGGGTTCGCCCACCGCGATTCCATGATCACCAAGTTCGAGGTGCGCGCGCTCGCGCTGGCCCGGCTCGGGCCCCGGCTCGGGGATCTGGTGTGGGACGTCGGCGCCGGGTCCGGGTCGGTCGCGGTGGAGTGCGCGCGGCTCGGTGCGGCCGTGGTCGCGGTCGAGAAGGCCGCGGACGGGGTGGCCCGGATCCGGGAGAACGCGCGCGCCCACGACGTGGAGGTGGACGTCGTGCACGGCAGGGCGCCCGAGGCGCTGGCCGCCCTGGCCGACGACCCGGACGCCGTGTTCATCGGCGGCGGGGGCGCCGAGCTGCCCGCCGTGGTCCGGGCGTGCGCGCGGCGTGCGCGCCGGACCGTGGTGGTGGCCATGGCCGCCCTGGACCGGGTGCCCGCGGCCCGCGAGGCGCTGACCGGCGCCGGCTTCGGCTGCGACGGCGTGCTGCTCCAGTCCGCGCGGCTCGCCCCGCTGCCGGGGGACGTGACCCGGCTCGCGGCGACCAACCCGGTGTTTCTGCTCTGGGGCGTCAGAACCCCCGCAATCGTAGAAGGAGTTGACCAGTGATCGGCCTGATTTCCGCCACCGCGGCGGGGGCGGCGGCACGGGACCGGCTGGCCGCGGCCTGGCCGGACCGTACGCGGGTGTACGAGGGACCGGCCGGGGAGGCGGTACGGACCGCGTTCGCCGAGTGCGAGCAGCTGGTGTGCTTCCTGGCGACGGGCGCGACGGTACGACTGCTCGCGCCGCTGCTCGCCGGCAAGACGGCCGACCCCGGTGTGGTCTGTGTGGACGAGGGCGGCCGGTTCGCGGTGTCGCTGCTCGGCGGGCACGGCGGCGGCGCCAACGAACTCGCGCGCGAGGTCGGCGGGTTGCTGGGCGCCGAGCCGGTGGTGACCACCGCCACGGACGCCGTCGGGCTGGCCGGCCTCGACACGCTCGGCCTGCCCTGCGAGGGCGCGGTGGCCGCCGTGTCCCGCGCCCTGCTGGACGGTGAACCGGTCGCGCTCGTACAGGAGTCGGCGTGGCCGCTGCCGCCGCTGCCGGTCGCGCCGCGGGGGTCGTACACGATCCGGCTCACCGACCGGGACGTCGAACCCGCCGAGCGCGAGGTGCTGTTGCGGCCGCCGTCCCTCGTCGTCGGGGTCGGCGCGTCCAGGGGCGCGCCGGTGGACGAGGTGCTCGGGCTGGTCGAGGAGACGCTGCGGGAGGCGGGGCTGTCCCCGCGGTCCGTCGCAGAACTCGCCACCGTGGACGCCAAGTCCGAGGAGCCGGGCATCCTGGGGGCGGCCGAGCGGCTGGGCGTGCCCGTGGTGACGTACTCCGCCGGTGAGCTGGCCGCCGTCGAGGTGCCCAACCCCTCCGCCGCGCCGCTCGCGGCCGTCGGCACCCCGTCGGTCGCCGAGGCGGCCGCGCTGCTCGGCGGCGGTGAACTCCTCGTCCCCAAGCGGAAGTCGGGCGCCTCTCCGGCGATGGCGACCTGTGCCGTGGTGCGCCGGCCGGGGCGCGGGCGGCTCGCGGTGATCGGGCTCGGACCCGGCGCCCGCGATCTGCTCACCCCGCGCGCGACGGCCGAGCTGCGCCGGGCGTCGGTGCTGGTCGGGCTCGACCAGTACGTGGACCAGATCCGCGATCTGCTGCGGCCCGGCACCCGCGTGCTGGAGTCCGGGCTCGGCGCCGAGGAGGAGCGGGCCCGCACCGCGGTGGAACAGGCCCGGCGGGGGCACGCGGTCGCGCTGATCGGCAGCGGGGACGCGGGCGTGTACGCCATGGCCTCGCCCGCGCTGGCCGAGGCGTCCGACGACATCGACGTGATCGGGGTGCCCGGAGTGACGGCCGCGCTGGCCGCCGCCGCGATCCTGGGCGCGCCGCTGGGCCACGACCATGTCTCCATCAGCCTCTCGGACCTGCACACGCCGTGGGAGGTCATCGAGCGGCGGGTGCGGGCGGCGGCCGAGGCGGACCTCGTGGTCACCTTCTACAACCCCCGCTCGCGGGGCCGCGACTGGCAGCTGCCGAAGGCGCTGGGCATCCTCGCCGAGCACCGCGCGCCGGCGACGCCCGTGGGTGTCGTACGCAACGCCTCACGGCCGGACGGGTCGAGCCGGGTCACCACGCTCGCCGGGCTCGATCCGGCGAGCGTGGACATGATGACGGTCGTCACCGTGGGCAACACCGCGACCCGGACCGTCGCCGGGCGCATGGTGACCCCGCGCGGCTACCGCTGGCAGAGCGGGCAGCCGCGGGAGACTGAGGAGGCCCGGTGAACCGGATCGTGCACCCCATCGAGCAGGAGTCCTTCCGGCGGCTGCGCGCCCGCCTGGACACCTCCCACCTCCCGCCGCTGACCCGCGCGGTGGTGGAGCGGGTCATCCACTCCGCCGCCGACCTGGAGTACGCGAGCGACCTCGTCCTGGCGGAGGCCGACCTGGTGCCGGCGCATGCCGCGCTGCACGCCGGGGCGCCGGTCGTGGTGGACGTGGAGATGGTCGCCGCCGGCATCACCCGGCGCCGGACCGTGTGCCGGCTGAAGGACGCCAAGTCCGGTCCCGGCCTTACCCGTTCGGCGCATGCGATCCGGCTCGCCTACGAGGAGGTCGGTCCCGGCGCCCTGTGGGTGATCGGCTGTGCGCCGACCGCCCTGGAGGAGCTGCTGACCCTGGGCGCCGACCCGGCGCTCGTCATCGGCCTGCCCGTCGGCTTCGTCGGCGCGGCCGAGTCCAAGGCCGCGCTGCGCGAAAGCGGGCTGCCCGCCGTGAGCAACGTGTCCGAGAAGGGCGGCTCGGCGGTCGCGGCCGCCGCGCTCAACGCCCTGCTGTACCAACCGATTCCGTCCGAGGAGACTCTGTGAACACCCCGCCCGCCCTGCTCATCGCCGGCCATGGCACCCGTGACGACGCCGGAGCCGAGGCGTTCCGCGCCTTCGTGCGGGAGCTGGGGCGCCGACGTCCCGACCTGCCCGTCGCGGGCGGCTTCATCGAGCTGTCCCCGCCGCCGCTCGGCGACGCGGTGGCCGAGCTGGTGGAGCGGGGCGTACGCCGGTTCGCGGCCGTGCCGCTGATGCTGGTGTCCGCCGGGCACGCCAAGGGCGACATCCCGGCCGCGCTGGCCCGTGAGAAGGAGCGGCACCCGGGCATCTCGTACACCTACGGCCGCCCGCTGGGCCCGCACCCGGCGCTGCTGGACGTGCTGGAACGGCGCCTGGACGAGGCGATCGGCGACCAGGACCGCGCCGAGGTGACCGTGCTGCTGGTCGGCCGCGGCTCCACGGACCCGGACGCCAACGCGGAGGTGTTCAAGGCGGCCCGGCTGCTGTGGGAGGGCCGGGGGTACGCCGGGGTGGAGACGGCGTTCGTGTCCCTCGCCGCGCCGGACGTGCCGAGCGGGCTGGACCGCTGCGCGGCGCTGGGGGCGCGGAGGATCGTCGTGCTCCCCTACTTCCTGTTCACCGGGATCCTGCCGGACCGGGTGCGGCGGCAGACCGAGGAGTGGGCCGCCGCGCACCCGGAGACCGCCGTGTCCTCGGCCGATGTCATCGGTCCCGAGCCCGAGTTGCTCGACCTGGTGCTCGAACGGTACGAGGAGGCGGTCCAGGGTGATCTGCGGATGAACTGCGACTCCTGCGTGTACCGGATCGCGCTGCCGGGCTTCGAGGACAAGGTGGGCCTGCCGCAGCAGCCGCACTTCCACCCGGACGACGACGACCACGGCCATGGGCACGGGCACCACCACGACGGGCACCCGCACAGCCATGCCCACTGAGAACTCCCTGGGCTTCGACCTGCGCCATCACGGGGACGCCGAGGTACGGGACGACGGCGCGGCGCTGGTCGACCTCGCCGTCAACGTGCGGGCGGACACGCCCCCGCCGTGGCTGCGGGACCGGATCGCCGCCTCCCTGACCTCCCTCGCGGCCTACCCGGACGGGCGGACCGCGCGGGCGGCGGTGGCGGCGCGGCACGGGCTGCCGGTGTCGCGGGTGCTGCTGACGGCGGGCGCGGCGGAGGCGTTCGTGCTGCTCGCCCGCGCCCTCAAAGTCCGCCAACCGGTCGTCGTGCATCCGCAGTTCACCGAGCCGGAGGCGGCGCTGCGGGACGCCGGGCACACGGTGGAGCGGGTGCTGCTGCGGCCCGAGGACGGCTTCCGGCTGGATACGGCGCTGGTGCCGGAGCGGGCCGACCTGGTGGTGATCGGCAATCCGACCAACCCGACGTCGGTCCTGCACCCGGCCGCGGTGATCGCCCGGCTCGCCCGGCCCGGACGGGTGCTGGTGGTGGACGAGGCGTTCATGGACGCGGTGCCGGGCGAGCGGGAGGCGCTGGCCGGGCGGACCGACGTGCCCGGTCTCGTGGTGCTGCGCAGCCTCACCAAGACCTGGGGGCTCGCGGGTCTGCGCATCGGCTATGTGCTGGCCGAGCCCGAGATCGTCGCCGGGCTGGAGCGGGCCCAGCCGCTGTGGCCGGTGTCCACCCCGGCGCTGGCCGCCGCCGAGGCGTGCGTGTCGCCGCGTGCCCTGGCGGAGGCGGGGCACGCGGCGCACCGCCTCGCCGGCGACCGGGCACACCTGGTCGCCGGCCTGTCCGCGCTGGCGCCCCGCGGGGTGCGGGTCACGGGACCGGCCGAGGGCTCCTTCGTGCTGGCCCGCGTCCCGGCGGCGGCCACCGTACGGCGCCGGCTGCGCGAGCTCGGCTACGCCGTGCGCCGCGGGGACACCTTCCCCGGTCTCGGGCCCGACTGGATACGCCTCGCCGTCCGCGACCGCCCCACGACGGACGCCTTCCTGACCGCCCTGTCGGCGGCCCTCGCCTGACGGGACCCGCTCCGGTCACGGGGGCGCCAAGTCCGCGCCGAAGCACGCGCGTCGGCGGAGGTGGGAGGGCGGATGCGGGACACGTCGGCGGAGGTGGGAGCGAGGATGCGGGATGCGAGACGGCAGACGCAGGGCGGCGAACGTGCGATAGCGGCCGCCGGACGCGGACGCCGGAGACACGACGCCGGACGCCGGACAGCAGGCGCGCGACAGCGCACGCGGGACGGCGAACGCGGGACGCGGGCGCTGGACAGCAGATGTGCGACGGCAGACACACGTCGGCGAACGGGGTAGCAGGCTCAGGACGGCGAACGCACGACGGCAGACGCGGTACGCGGACGCCGGACACGCGACGGCGGCCACGCATCGGCGGACGGGGAACGGGGAACGGGGACGCCGGACGCCGGACGCCGGACGCCGGAGGCGCGACAGTGGACGCGGGGCGCGGATGCGCGACGGCGAACGCCGGACGGGACCGGCGAGGCTCCCCCGCCTCTCCGGTCCCGCCCCGCCCCTCCCCCTGCCGTCGGTCAGCTCCTGCGGCGGCGGGCCAGCAGCACCGCGCCTCCGCCCGCCGCCAGCAGCGCCACCGCGCCGCCCGCGATGTACGGCGTCGCCGGGTTGCCGCCCGTCTCCGCGAGGTGGGTGTCCGAGGCGCCGCCCTGTGGTTTCACGTCGGAGACCGGGGCGGCGTCGGACGTGGTGCCGGAACCGGGATCGTGGCGCTGCGTCGGGGGCTTGGCGGGCGGGGCCATCGGGGACTCGCAGGTCGCCTTGGCCAGCGTGACCGTGCCCTCGACGTCCGCGACGTTCAGCTTCAACGGGTTGACGGACACCTTCAGTCGCAGCGCGGTCGCCGCCGCCGTACGGGAGGTGGTGCTGTGCTGCGCGAGGTCGAGGCGGACCTCGCCGACGCCGGGCACCTTGACCTCGGTCGGGCCGCCGGCGGTGACCGTGATCCGGCGGCCGAGGACGGTGACCGTGCCGAGGATCTTCGCGTCGGCGCTGGGCATCTTGCCCACCTCGCAGGTGGCCTGCGCGGTGACGGTGTCCACCTCGATCAGGGACAGCAGGGGCAGGCCGGGGACGTGCAGCTTGGCGTGCACGAGGCGGACGGAGCCCTCGGCGCGCCGGGCGGTGACGGTGGCACGGGACTGCGCCACGTCCGCGCTGAGGACGGTGAACGGGTCGCCCCCCGCCACCCCGTCGAGCCGGGCGGACAGGGCGGTCCGGTCGGCGCTCCGGGGTGCCTCGACCTCGTTGAGGGAGACAACGAGCGGCACGTCGATGGACTTGTCGAGCAGGGACACGTCGAGCCCGGTGTGCAGGACGGAGGCGGTGGCGCGGCCGGGGTTCTCGGTCGCGTGCGCCGCGCCCGCGCCCAGGACGGCGGGCGCGGTGGCCAGCGCGGTGACGGTCGCCGCGGCGGCCAGACGGCGCACGGGCATACGGAAGTTGGTGCTGTTCAAGGCGGTGGGACCCCCCACTTGAATTGCTTGGGACCCGTCAACCTTGTCGTCAGTGTGGGTGAACGGTCAGCAAACCTCGGTCACTTCACTCAAACGTGGAAATTCCGCACACTTCTTCGAATCACCATGCACACGCGTTCCCTCCCGTGGCCGCCGCCGCTACTCCACCACCGCCCCGTTCAGCACCACCCGCCGCGGTGCCGCCAGCACTCCCACGTCGGCCCGCGGGTCCCTGTCGTACACCACGAGGTCCGCGGGCGCGCCCTCCGCCAGGCCGGGCCGCCCGAGCCAGGCGCGCGCGGACCAGCTGGTCGCCGCGAGCGCCTCGACGGCCGGGATGCCCGCGGTGACCAGCTCGGCGACCTCCGCCGCGACCAGGCCGTGCGGCAGCGAACCGCCGGCGTCGGTGCCGACGAACACCGGGATCCCGGCGTCGTACGCGGCGCGCACGGTGTCGTAGCGCCGCTCGTGCAGCCGGCGCATATGGGCCGACCAGGCGGGGAACTTGCCCTCGCCACCGGCCGCGAGCTGCGGGAAGGTGGCGATGTTGACGAGGGTGGGGACGATGGCGACGCCCCGCTCGGCGAACAGCGGGATCAGGTCCTCGGTGAGGCCGGTGGCGTGCTCGATGCAGTCGATGCCCGCCTCGACCAGGTCGCGCAGGGAGTTCTCGGCGAAGCAGTGCGCGGTGACGCGGGCACCCAGGCGGTGGGCCTCGGCGATCGCGGCCTCGATCGCCCCGCGGGGCCAGCAGGGGGAGAGATCGCCCACCTCGCGGTCGATCCAGTCGCCGACCAGCTTGACCCAGCCGTCGCCGCGCCGGGCCTCTTGGGCGACGTAGGCGACGAGGTCGTCCGGCTCGATCTCCCAGGCGTAGTTGCGGATGTAGCGGCGGGTGCGGGCGATGTGCCGGCCGGCCCGGATGATCTTCGGCAGATCGGCGCGGTCGTCGATCCAGCGGGTGTCGGAGGGCGAGCCCGCGTCCCGGATCAACAGGGTGCCCGCCTCCCGGTCGGTGAGCGCCTGCTTCTCGGCGGTCTCCGCGTCGACCGGGCCGTGCGCGTCCAGGCCCACATGGCAGTGGGCGTCGACCAGGCCGGGCAGCGCCCAGCCCTCGACGGTCCGGATGTCGCGGGCCCCGGCAGGGCGGTCGTACGACACCCGGCCGCCGACCACCCACAGCTCGTCGCGTACGTCCTCGGGCGTCACGAGGACCCTGCCCTTCACATGCAGCACCGGCTGATCGCTCATACCGGCACCTTAGAGGGCTACACCCGCCCGGTTCCCCCCGCCTCCGGAAGGTCCTCCTCCACCTCGGCCATCGCCGGGTCGAGGAGGCGGGAGAGGAAGTGCCGGGTGCGCTCGTGCCGCGGGGCGCCGATGACCTGCTCGGGGCGCCCGTCCTCCACGATCACCCCGCCGTCCATGAAGACGACCCGGTCGGCGACCTCGCGCGCGAAGCTCATCTCGTGGGTGACGACCATCATCGTCATGCCGTCCCGCGCGAGGGACCGCATCACCGCGAGCACGTCGCCGACCAGCTCGGGGTCGAGCGCCGAGGTCGGCTCGTCGAACAGCATCACCTCGGGGCCCATGGCGAGCGCGCGGGCGATGGCCACGCGCTGCTGCTGACCGCCGGAGAGCGCGGAGGGGTGGGCGTCGGCCTTCTCCGCGAGGCCCACGCGGGCCAGGTTCTCGGCGGCCACGCGCGCGGCCGTCGCCTTGTCCCGGCCCAGCACCCGGCGCTGCGGCAGGGTGAGGTTCTCGGTGACGCTGAGGTGCGGGAAGAGGTTGAACTGCTGGAAGACCATGCCGATCCGGCGGCGGACGGCGTCGATGTCGACGTCCGGGTCGGTGACCTCGGTGCCGCCGACGAAGACCTGCCCCTCGGTGGGCTCCTCCAGCAGGTTCACGCAGCGCAGCAGCGTGGACTTGCCGGAGCCGGACGGGCCGATGACACAGACGACCTCGCCCTGGCCGATCTCCAGGTCGATGCCGCGCAGCACGTGGTTGTCGCCGAAGGACTTGTGCAGCCCCTGGACGCGGATCTCGGGGGTGGTCACCTGGTCTCCTTGAGGGCCTTGCGCTCCATGCGGCGCACGACGAGGCCGAGCGGGATCGTGATCAGCAGATAGCACAGGCCCGCGACCAGGATCGGCGTGGAGTTGGCGGTCTGGCTGGCCAGGTCGTTGCCGAACTTGGACAGTTCGCGCTGCTCCAGGGTGACCCCGAGGAACAGCACCAGCGAGGAGTCCTTGAACAGCTGGACGAGTTCGTTGGTCAGCGGCGGCAGGATGATGCGGAAAGCCTGCGGCAGGATGATCGAGACCATGGCGCGCGCGGGCGAGAACCCGAGCGAACGGGCCGCCTCCGTCTGCCCCTTGGGCACGGCCTGGATGCCGGCGCGGATGGTCTCGGCCATGTAGGCGGCGGAGACCAGGCCGAGCGCGACGGCGACCTTGCCGTAGGTGCCGCCCGGATACTGAACGGTCGGGAAGGCCAGCGGCACGCCGACGCCGACGAAGATGAAGATCAGCAGCGCGGGCAGGCCGCGGAAGATCTCGATGTAGATGCCGGCGAGCCAGCGGTAGGGGCCCACGGAGGACAGTCGCATCAGGGCGAGGACCATGGCGAGGGCCAGGCCGACGACGAACCCGGACAGCGTGTACAGCACGGTGTTCTTCAGGGCGACCGTGATGAGGTCGGGGAACAGCTGCTTGGCGATGCCGGGCTGTGCGAACTGGTTCTGGAGCCGCCCCCAGTCCGCGGTGAGCGCGAAGGCGATCACCGCGGCGGCGAGGAGGACGTACTGGGCGCCGCGCGAGAGCCTGCGCTTCTGCGTGCGCGTCAGCCCCGTGCGCTTCGGCTGGATGCCGGTGTCCGTGTCGGCCATGGGGTCAGGAACCGGCCGGGGAGGCGACGGAGGGGTCGTACGGGCCGATCCACTTCTCGTAGATCTTCTTGTAGGTGCCGTCCGCCTTGGCGTCCTTGAGGGCCTTGTTGATGGCGTTCAGCAGGGGCTTGTTGCCCTTCTTGACCGTGAAGCCGTACTGCTCGCCGGTCTTCAGGTTGTCGACGACCTTGAACTTGTCGGCGTTGGCCTTGTCCTTCAGCCAGCCCTGGACCACCGGGTAGTCGATGACGACGGCCTGGACCTGACCGGTGCGCAGACCGTTGAGGACCGCGTCGGAGGAGGCGAAGGAGACCGGGTCGAGGCCCTTCTTCTTGGCGAAGTCCTCGCCGGTGGTCTGCGCCTGGGCGCCGATCTTCTTGCCCTTGGCGCCGGCCAGCGAGTCGATGCCGCTGTTCTTGGCGACCAGCACGGCCTGGGTGGCCTCGAAGTACGGGTCGGAGAAGTCGACGTTCTTCGCGCGCTCGGCGGTGATGGTCATACCGGCGGCGGCCACGTCGCACTGGCCGGAGTTCAGGAAGGCGCCGGTCTTGAAGTTCTCGAACGGCGTGTCCACGATCTGCTGCTTGACGCCGAGGTCCTTGGCGACGAGGTCGATCAGGGAGACGTCGAAGCCCTGCACCTTGCCGCCGACCACCGACTGGAACGGCGGGTAGGGCAGGTGGGTGCAGGTGGTGAGCTGACCGGCCTTGGCCAGGTGGACACCGCCCGCCACGGTCTGCCCGCTCCCCGAGCCGCCGGAGGAGCAGCCCGCCACGACGAGCACGAGGCCCGCGGTCGCGGTGGTGGCGGCCAGCAGGCGGGTCCGGCGTCCGAGGGGCGTTTTCATGGGGGAAGTCTCCTGAGGGGGGAAGGATAGGTTCCGATTATAAGGAAATGTTTGGGTATCTCAAACCAAACCCATGGCCCTGGGGGGCCTGGACCTAAGATCGGGGGGAGCAGACCGCTGCGACCCCCGCGAACCGCCCGACGAAGAGAGAGCACCGCCGTGACGCACCCCCTCCTCGACCTGCCCCCGCTGACCGCGCGGCGCTTCGCCGCCATCGAGGACCGGGTGGCCCGGCTGCTGGACACCCGGCAGGACGTGCTGATCACCCAGGGCGAGGCGCTGCTGCCGCTGGAGGGCGCGATCCGCGCCGCCGCCGGTCCGGGCACGGTGGCGCTGAACGTGATCACCGGCCCCTACGGGCAGACCTTCGGCGACTGGCTGCGGGACACGGGCGCGACCGTGTACGACATCGCGGTCCCCTTCCACACGGCGGTGCGGGCGGAGCAGATCCGTGCCGCGTTCGCCGAGCACCCGGAGATCGACTTCGTCTCGCTGGTGCACGCGGAGGCGGCGACCGGCAACACCAACCCGGTCGCGGAGATCGGCGCGGCGGTACGGGAGCAGGGCGCGCTGTTCTATCTGGACGCGGTCGCCTCGGTGGGCGCGGAGCCGGTGCTGCCGGACGCGTGGGGCGTGGACCTGTGCGTGATCGGCGCGCAGAAGGCGATGGGCGGCCCGGCGGGCGTGTCGGCGATCTCGGTGAGCGAGCGGGCCTGGGCCCGGATGGCGGCCAACCCGAACGCGCCGCGCCGCTCCTACCTCTCGCTGCTGGACTGGAAGGAGCGCTGGCTGGACGCCGGCCGCAAGGCGCTGCCGCACGCCCCGGCGCAGCTGGAGATGCTGGCGCTGGACGCCTGTCTGGAGCGGATTGAGGAGGCCGGTCCGGACGCGGTGATGGCCCGCCACCGGCGTGCGGCCGAGGCGACGCGGGCGGGCGCCCTGGCCCTCGGCGGCGGCCTGGAGCCGTACGTGCACGACGCCGCGGACGCCGCCCCGGTCGCCACCACCCTGCGCGTCCCGCCGTCGCTGACGGCCTCCGCTCTGGTCGCCGCCGCGCTGGCCGCCGATCCGGCGCTCCCGCTGGCCGCGGGCGGCGGCGCCCTGGCCAAGGAGATGATCCGGGTCAACCACTACGGCCCCGACGCCACCGAGTCCGCCGTCCAGGCCGCGCTGGCCGCCCTGGGCACGGCCCTCGCCGCACAGGGCGCCCCGGTGGACCCGGCCGCCGCGCGCCGGGCCGCGGAGCAGCCCTGGCGCTGACCGCCACCAGGTCCCGGCGACGGCCCGCGCCCCGAGGCGCGGGCCGTTGTCGTACCCGGCTGCCATGCTGCCCCCATGACCACCGATCACACCCCGCACCCCGCACCCGCCGCGCGGCCCCCGGCCCTGCCCGACGGCCGCCCGGTCCCCTGCTGACCGGCGCCGAGCGCCCCATGCTGGAGAGCTGGCTGGACTTCCACCGGGCCACGCTGGAGCTGAAGTGCCGCGGCCTGTCCGACGGGCAGGCGCGGACCGCCTCGGCCGAGCCCTCGGAGCTGACCCTGCCGGGCCTGGTGCAACACCTCGCGGAGGTCGAGCGGACCTGGTTCCAGCGGGTGCTGGCCGGGCTGGACGTGCCGCCGGTGTTCGCGGAGGAGTCGGGGTACGCCCTCGATCCGGCGCGCGGGCTGGACGAGGCGCTGGCCGTCTGGCACCGGGAGATCGCGCGCGGCCGCGAGCTGTGCGCCGGGCGGCCGCTGGAGGCCACCGGACGGATCGCCGACGGGCCGATGGCCGGGGCGGAGGTCAGTGTGCGGTGGGTGCTGATCCACCTCGTCGAGGAGTACGCCCGCCACAACGGACACGCGGACATTCTCCGTGAACGAATCGACGGCGTCACCGGAGCCTGAATTCAATTTAGTTCCACAATTCCCGCCAATTTACCGGACGGCAGCTTCCCATAGTCTTCTGCCCGCTTTTTGCGGGGCTAAACGGGGCAGTTTTCCGGGAGGTTTCCGACGGTTTCAAGTGTGTGACACACTCCACAGGACGGATAGTTTGCCCCACTTTGCCGTGGGGCAATTCGGGCATCTTGTACCACGCGTCGAATTATGCCTCAGTCACGGCCGTGCATTTCTTAATTCACCTCGCTAAATTCGTGCCGCATGACTGCCGCACCCGCAGACCTACTCATAGACCGACCGGCGACAGCCGACGGCGCCGCGCTCTGGCGCCTCGCCAAAGACTCCGGAAAGCTCGACCTCAACTCGTCCTACAGCTACCTGCTGTGGTGCCGGGACTTCG
This sequence comes from Streptomyces sp. AM6-12, assembly GCF_044327085.1. Classification (NCBI taxonomy): domain Bacteria; kingdom Bacillati; phylum Actinomycetota; class Actinomycetes; order Kitasatosporales; family Streptomycetaceae; genus Streptomyces; species Streptomyces sp. AM6-12. Next base: position 5,623,884 of record NZ_JBIQWN010000001.1, on the reverse strand, counting down.
CCGGCACCTCGGCGGTGGCGCGTGGTGCGGACGGCACGCCCGTCGGTTTCGTCACCGGCTACGTGCGGCCGGACCGCCCGGACACCCTGCTCGTCTGGCAGGTCGCCGTGGACTCCGCGTACCGAGGTCACGGCATCGCCGCCGCCCTGCTGGACGGATTGACCGCGCGGCTCGCCGCCGAGCGCGGGGTCACCGGCGTCGAGACCACCATCACGCCCGGCAACACCGCCTCCGAGCGGCTGTTCACCTCGTTCGCCGAGCGGCACGGCGCGCACCTCACCCGCGAGGTGCTGTTCCCCGCCGAGCTGTTCCCGGACGGCCCGCACGACAGTGAAGTCCTTTACCGCATCGGCCCGTTGACCGATTCCCCCGCCCACTGAGGAGCGCATCACCGTGACCATCACCCAGCCCGACCTCAGCGTCTTCGAGACCCTTGAGTCCGAGGTGCGCAGCTACTGCCGCGGCTGGCCCACCGTGTTCGACCGCGCGCAGGGCAGCCGGATGTACGACGAGGACGGCCATGCCTACCTCGACTTCTTCGCCGGTGCCGGATCCCTCAACTACGGCCACAACAACCCGGTGCTCAAACGGGCGCTGATCGACTATCTGTCGCGGGACGGGGTCACCCACGGCCTGGACATGTCGACCACGGCCAAGCGCTCGTTCCTCCAGACCTTCCAGGACCTGGTGCTGCGCCCGCGCGACCTGCCGTACAAGGTCATGTTCCCGGGCCCGACCGGCACCAACGCCGTGGAGTCGGCGCTGAAGCTGGCCCGGAAGGTGAAGGGCCGCGAGGCCATCGTGTCCTTCACCAACGCCTTCCACGGCATGTCCCTGGGCTCGCTCGCGGTGACCGGCAACGCCTTCAAGCGGGCCGGCGCCGGCGTCCCGCTGGTGCACGGCACCCCGATGCCGTTCGACAACTACTTCGACGGGACCGTCCCGGACTTCCTGTGGTTCGAGCGGCTGCTGGAGGACCAGGGCTCCGGTCTGAACAAGCCCGCCGCGGTGATCGTGGAGACCGTGCAGGGCGAGGGCGGCATCAACGTGGCCCGGCCCGAGTGGCTGCGCGCGCTCAAGGAACTGTGCGAGCGGCAGGACATGCTGCTGATCGTCGACGACATCCAGATGGGCTGCGGCCGTACCGGCGCCTTCTTCTCCTTCGAGGAGTCCGGGATCACCCCGGACATCGTCACCGTGTCGAAGTCCATCAGCGGCTACGGCCTGCCGATGTCGCTGTGCCTGTTCAAGCCGGAGCTGGACGTCTGGGAGCCCGGCGAGCACAACGGCACCTTCCGCGGCAACAACCCCGCGTTCGTCACCGCCGCCGCGGCCCTGGAGACCTACTGGACCGACGGCTCGGCCATGGAGAAGCAGACCCGCACCCGCGGCGAGCAGGTCGAGCAGGCGCTGATCTCCATCACCGAGGAGAACCTCGCCGACGTCAAGGAGTACCGCGGGCGCGGGCTGGTGTGGGGCATGGAGTTCCACGACAAGGACCGCGCCGGGCGCATCGCGCGGCGGGCCTTCGAGCTGGGGCTGCTCATCGAGACCTCGGGACCGCAGAGCGAGGTCGTCAAGCTGCTGCCGGCCCTGACCATCACCCCCGACGAGCTGGACGAGGGTCTGAGCATGCTCGCCCGCGCCGTGCGGGAAACCGCCTGAACCACCTGAACCACATCGTCTGACCGCAACGTCCGACCAGGAGGAAGCACCACCGTGATCGTCCGATCGTTCAAGGACATCGAAGGCACCGACCGGCACGTCAAGTCGAAGTCGGGCACCTGGGAGAGCAAGCGCATCGTCCTGGCCAAGGAGCGGGTCGGCTTCTCCGTGCACGAGACCATCCTGTACGCGGGGACCGAGACGCACATGTGGTACGCGAACCACATCGAGGCCGTCGTCTGCACCAAGGGCGAGGCCGAGCTGACCGACCGCGAGACCGGGAAGACGTACACCATCACGCCCGGCACCATGTACCTCCTGGACGGGCACGAGCGGCACACGCTGCGTGTCAAGGAGGACTTCCACTGCGTCTGCGTGTTCAACCCGCCCGTGACCGGGCGGGAGGACCACGACGAGAACGGCGTCTACCCGCTGCTCACCGAGCCCGAGCCCGAGGAGGTGTGAGGAATCATGACCACCGCCACCGTGAAGGACCTCTACCCGACCCGCGGCGCCACCGAGGTGACCGTCCCCCGCCAGGACCCCGTCCTGTGGGGCTCCCCGGACACTCCGGGGCCGATCGCGGCGGCCGAGCTCCAGTCGTACGAGCGTGACGGCTTCCTCGCCGTCGACCAGCTGATCGGGCCCGACGAGGTCGAGGTCTACCGGCAGGAGCTGGACCGGCTGGTCACCGACCCGGCGATCCGCTTCGACGAGCGCTCCATCGTGGAGCCGTCGTCCCAGGAGATCCGCTCGGTCTTCGAGGTGCACCGGATCAGCGAGGTGTTCGCGGGCCTGGTGCGCGACGAGCGCGTGGTCGGCCGGGCCCGCCAGATCCTCGGCTCGGACGTGTACGTCCACCAGTCGCGGATCAACGTCAAGCCGGGCTTCGGCGCGAGCGGCTTCTACTGGCACTCGGACTTCGAGACCTGGCACGCCGAGGACGGTCTGCCGAACATGCGCACGGTGTCCGTCTCGATCGCGCTGACCGAGAACTACGACACCAACGGCGGCCTGATGATCATGCCGGGGTCGCACAAGACGTTCCTGGGCTGCGCCGGCGAGACGCCCAAGGACAACTACAAGAAGTCGCTCCAGATGCAGGACGCGGGCACCCCGTCCGACGAGGCGCTCACGGAGCTGGCCGGCGAGTACGGCATCAAGCTGTTCACCGGCAAGCCGGGCTCGGCCACCTGGTTCGACTGCAACTGCATGCACGGCTCCGGCGACAACATCACGCCGTTCCCGCGCAGCAACGTCTTCATCGTGTTCAACAGCGTGGAGAACACGGCGGTGGAGCCGTTCGCCGCGCCGGTGCGCCGGCCGGAGTTCATCGGCGCGCGCGACTTCACCCCGGTGCGGTAGGCGCTCCCGACCACCGGGCCGGGCCTTCACGTGTGGGACGGGAGGCCCGGCCCGGTCATGTCCCGAGGGGCCTATCCGGCCAGCGCGTCGAGCAGCCGGTCCACGTCCGCCGCCGTGTTGTACAGGTGGAAGGACGCGCGCAGATTGCCGGCGCGGTCGGACACCTGGATGCCGGCGCGGCTCAACCCGGCCTGCCTCGCGCCGAGTCCGGGCACGGAGACGATCGCCGAGCCGGGCGCGGGCAGCGGCTCGTGCCCCAGCCGGGCGAGTCCTTCCCTGAAGCGGTCGGCGAGCGCCAGGTCGTGCGCGTGGACGGCGGCCACGCCCAGCTCCTCGATCAGGGTGAGCGAGGAGTACACCCCGCTGTAGGTGAACAGGCCGGGGCTGACGTCGAACCGGCGGGCGGACCGGGCGAGTTCGGCGACCGGGCCGTAGCAGCTGTCCCAGGGGTTCTCGGCCGCGACCCAGCCCGCGAGCAGCGGGGTCAGCCCGCCGAGGTCCTCGGGGACGACGAGGAAGGCGGCGCCGTGCGGGCCGAGCAGCCACTTGAAGGTGGTGGTGACGGTGTAGTCGTAGCCGTCCGCCTCGACGGGCAGCCAGCCGGCGGCCTGGGAGAAGTCGACGTAGGTGCGCGCGCCGTGGGCGCGGGCCGCGGCGCGCAGGGCGGGCAGGTCGGCGATCCGGCCGTCGGCGGACTGCGCGGCGCTGACCGCGACCAGCGCGGTGCCGGGGCGCACGGACTCGGCGAGCCGCTCCAGCGGTACGGCGCGCACCTTGAGGTCGCCGCGCACGTGGAAGGGGTTCACCACGGAGGTGAAGTCGTCCTCGGCGGTGAGGACTTCGGCGCCCGCGGGCAGGGAGGCCGCGATCAGGCCGGTCTGCGCCGCGACCGAGGGACCGGCCGCCACCCGGCTCACCGGGACGCCGGCCAGGCGGGCGAAGGCGGCGCGGGCGCGCTCGACGTCCTCGAACAGCGGGTCCAGCGGGCGGCCCGCGGCCCGGATCGCCATCGCCTCCTGGAGCGCGGCGAGGGTACGGGCCGGGAGCAGGCCGCTGGTCGCGGTGTTCAGGTAGGTGTTCTCCGGGCGGAACTCGGCGCGGACGAGGCTCTCGAAGGTCTCCATGAGCCCACTGTGCGGCTCGGGAAGTTCCCCGTCCATCGCGTCTTTCTACGGGGACGGGCCAAGGACTGCTTATACGACCGCGCCGAGCTGGGGTTTCCTACACCCCGCCCGGTCAGCCCTTCGGCGGCACCGCGCATCCGTCCGGCCCGCAGGCCGCGGCGTCGCCCTGATCGACCAGCTTCAGCGGAGCGCGCTCGCCCCAGGCCTGGCTGAGTGCCTGGGTGAAGACCTCGGCGGGCTGGGCGCCGGAGACGCCGTACTTCCGGTCGAGCACGAAGAAGGGGACGCCGTTCGCGCCCAGCTCGGCGGCCTCGCGCTCGTCCTCGCGCACGGCGTCGGCGTACGCCCACGGGTCGGCGAGCACCGCGCGGGCCTCGGCCGCGTCGAGCCCGGCCTCGGTGGCCAGCTCGACCAGCCGCTCGTCGCCCTCGGCGAAGACGGACCGCTCCTCGGCGAAGTTGGCCCGGTACAGGACCTGGAGCAGCGCGTCCTGCCGGCCGCGGTCCTTGGCCAGGTGCAGCAGACGGTGCATGTCGAAGGTGTTGCCGTGGTCGCGGCCCCGGGTGCGGTAGTCCAGGCCCTCGGCGGCGGCCTGGGCGCCGAGGTTGTCCTCCCCGGCCTCGGCCTGCGCCTCGCTCATTCCGTACTTCCTGGTCAGCATGGTGAGCACGGACTCGACATCGCCCTTGGCGCGGCCGGGGTCCAGCTCGAAGGAGCGGTGCACCACCTCGACGTCCTCCCGGTGCGGGAAGGCGGCGAGCGCCTTCTCGAAGCGGGCCTTGCCCACGTAGCACCAGGGGCAGGCGATGTCGCTCCAGATCTCGACGCGCATGTCTTCGGCTCTTTCCAGGTCGTACGGGTACGGAGGCGATCTCCGCCGGGTACGTGAACATTCAAATGTCGCGGGTCATTCCCCGGAGGGCACGGTGTAGCGCAGAAACAGGTGGTGGTCCCCTTCGGCGGGCGGGTTCACCGGGTCCGGCACCCAGCCGAGCCGGGCGTAGAAGCCCTGGGCCCGCAGGTTGTCCACGTGCACGTCGAGCACCGCCGTACGCCGCCCGGCCGCCCGCCACTCCCCCACGCAGGCCGCGTGCAGCACCGTACCGATGCCGCCCCGCCAGTGGTCCGGGTCGACGTGGAACTGGAACAGCTTGACCGTGCCCGCGTCCGCTCCCTCGGGTGTCCGGAAGGAGGCGACCCCGACCAACCGTCCCTCCCGGACGGCGCACAGCACCCGCCCGTCGGGCCGCTCGACGGACCCCCGCCACGCCTCGCTCCAGTCGAAGTCCGCCCGCGGGACGCCGTCCGGGTAGTACGTGGAACGCGCGCGCAGGTGCAGCGCGGTGATGGCCTCGGCCTCGGCGGGCAGCGCGGGGCGGATCTCCAGGGTGCTTCCGGGTTCGCTGGTCATGGGGCGGGGGACGCCGTACGCGTGTCGGTGGTTCCCGGGGGTTCTTTACACTGAACGCCGTCTGCGAGGCTGGACGTTCTGGCTCGGAGGCGACGGATCTCGGTCCTCGTCGAAGCGGAGGGGTCAAGGGCGATGACGGCAGGCGACGCGGGCGGGGCGCAGGTCAAGTCCGCGGTACGGACGGTCGAACTCCTCGAGTACTTCGCCGGCCGCCCCGGCCTGCACTCCCTCGCCGCCGTGCAGGAGGCCGTCGGCTACCCCAAGTCCAGCCTGTACATGCTGCTGCGCACGCTGGTCGAGCTGGGCTGGGTGGAGACGGACGCGACGGGCACGCGGTACGGCATCGGGGTGCGGGCGCTGCTCGTGGGCACCTCCTACATCGACGGCGACGAGGTGGTGGCCGCCGCCCGGCCGGCCCTGGACCGGCTGGCCGAGGACACCACCGAGACCATCCACCTGGCCCGGCTCGACGGCACCAGCGTGGTCTACCTGGCCACCCGCCCCTCCCAGCACTACCTGCGCCCCTTCACCCGCGTCGGGCGCCGCCTCCCCGCCCACTCCACCTCCCTCGGCAAGGCGATCCTCGCCACGTACCCCGACGAACAGGTGCGCGCGCTGCTGCCACCGGAGCTGCCCGCGCTCACCGAGCACACCGTCACCGACCGGGAGCGGCTGATCGAGGAGCTGCGCCGGGTGCGGGAGCAGGGCTTCGCCGTCGACCGCGAGGAGAACACGGTGGGGCTGCGCTGCTTCGGCGTCGCGCTCCCGTACCGCACCCCCGCCCGCGACGCCGTGAGCTGCTCGGTGCCGGTGGCCCGGCTGACCCCCGCCCGTGAACAGGCGATCAGGGACGCGCTGTTCGAGGCCCGCGACCGGCTGGCCCTGGCCACGCGCAGGCTCTGAGCGCGGGACGCGCCCGGACGGCGGGCCGGGCGCGGCGGGCCCAGGCGTGGCGGTCGTACCGTCGTAGTCTCGGGCACCATGGAGATCGCGCTGCGGACCGTTCGCGACGAGGACCTGCCGCTGTTCTTCCGGCACATGACCGACCCGGTGGCCCTGCGGATGGCCGCGTTCGGCCCCCCGGACCCGGCCGACCGGCACGCCTTCGAGGCCCGGTTCAAACGGATCCGCGCGTCCTGCGACGTCCTGCGCACGGTGGTGGCCGACGGGCGGGTGGCCGGCAGCGCGGCGGTCTACGGGGAGCCCGGCGAGCGCGAGGTGACGTACTGGATCGACCGCGCCTACTGGGGCCGGGGCGTGGCGACGGCCGCGCTGCGCGCCCTGCTCGCCGAGGTCCCCGAGCGGCCGCTCTACGCGCGGGCGGCGGCCGACAACGCCGCCTCGCTGCGGGTCCTGGCCAAGTGCGGGTTTCGCGAGTCCGTCCGGGCACGGGGCTTCGCCAACGGCCGGGGCGAGGAGATCGAGGAGATCGTGCTGGTCCTGGACGCGTGAGAACGGGATGAACGGGGGTGCTCGGGATGAACGGGACATGAGAAATACGGCCGCCGGGGAACGTTCGGGCCCTTCCCGGTCGTCTTCCGTGCGGGATGAACGGGATGAACAAGACGATCAGGCGAGCCTCCGTCTTCACACTGCTGCTCGTGATCGCCCTGCTGGCCAGGGCGACCTGGGTGCAGTTCTACGACGGCAAGGCACTCGCGGACGACACGAACAACCGGCGCAACGCGATCGAGACGTACTCGCGGCCGCTCGGGAACATCATCGTGGCCGGAAACGCCATCACCGGCTCGGCCCGGACCAAGGGAGGCGACCTCGCCTACAAGCGCACGTACAAGGACGGCAAGCTGTACGCGGCGGTGACCGGCTACGCCTCGCAGGCGTACGCGCCCACCCAGCTGGAGGGCATCTACGCGGATCTGCTCAACGGCACGGATCCGGGCCTGAAGACGGTGATGGACACCCTCACCGGTGAGCGCGCCGACCCCGGCGACGTGATCACCACCATCGACCCGGCGGTGCAGAAGGCCGCCTATGAGGCGCTCGGCGGCAAGAAGGGCGGGGCCGTCGCCATCGACCCGAAGACCGGCCGAATCCTGGCCGCGGTCTCGACACCGTCGTACGACCCCTCGGCCCTCACCGACGCGAACACCGCCGGCGGCGCCTGGAAGCAGCTGAACGCGGACCCGGACAAGCCGCTGACCAACCGCGCGCTGCGCCAGCCGCTGCCGCCCGGCTCGACGTTCAAGCTGGTCGTGGCCTCGGCCGCGCTGGAGAGCGGGCTGTACAAGAGCGTGGACGAGCCCACCGACAGCCCCGACCCGTACCGGCTGCCGGGCACGGTGACCGACATGCACAACGAGAACCGCTCGGCGCCGTGCCGCAACGCACCGATCCGGGCCGCGCTCCAGTACTCCTGCAACAACGTCTTCGCCAAGATGGCCGTCGACCTCGGCCAGGACAAGGTGCGGGCGATGGCGGAGAAGTACGGCTTCAACGACGACCACCAGGACGTGCCGGTGCGCGCCTACACGAGCGTGTACCCGAAGGACATGAACGCGTCCTCGACCGGGCTGACCGGCATCGGGCAGTACAACGTCACCGCGACCCCGCTCCAGATGGCCATGGTCTCCGCGGCCATCGCCAACGGCGGCGAGCTGCCCTCGCCGCACATGGTGTCCCGGACCGTGGACAGCGGCGGCGACGTGGTGCACGACTACGACGCCGACACCGGCTCCAAGCGCATCATCAGCGCCCGGACCGCGGCCCAGCTCCAGTCCGCCATGGAGACGGTGGTCAAGGACGGCACCGGCACCAACGCGCTGATCGACGGGGTGACCGTCGGCGGCAAGACCGGCACCGCGCAGCACGGCGAGAACAACAGCAAGACGCCGTACGCCTGGTTCACCTCGTTCGGCAAGTCCGACAGCACCGGCAAGGAGGTCGCCGTCGCGGTGATGGTCGAGCAGTCGGACGCGGCGCGCTCGGAGGTCAGCGGCAACGGGCTGGCGGCGCCGGTGGCGCGGGCGATGATGGCGGCGGCGCTGAAGAAGTGAGCGCGGGCGCACCGGTGCCGGGCGGGCACCGGTGCGCCGGCCTCCGACGGAGGTCCGGGAGACCTCAGCCGACGAAGTACGTGGGGTTCGGCAGCTTGTACGTACGGCCGGAGTAGCCGCCGTCCAGGTCCGAGTACTGGTCGCCGAAGTCGGCGATGATCCGGTAGCCGAGGTCCTTCTCGATGTGCTCGCGGGTACCGGCCTTGTACTGGACGGTCGTGCATGTCCAGGTGCCCGGCGTGGCGCAGTCCTTCAGGTAGGCCGGCGGGTTGGCCGCGTCCTTGAGGAACATGTGCGCGGCGTCCAGGTCGACGTCGGCGCCGACCTTCTTCAGGTTGGTGACCGCGGCGGCGCGCTGGGCCTCGGTGAGACCGGAGTTGTAGAAGACCGTGACGCCCTTGGCCGCGGCGTACCGCACCAGCTCGGGGCTGCCGAAGACGGCGGGCCGGTTGGCCTGGTTGACGTAGGCGTTCCAGGTGGCCGAGTTATAGCCGTAGTTGTTGCGCTTCTCGTAGTCGAGGCTCAGCAGCAGCGTGTCGTCGATGTCGAACATGACGGCGGGCTTCTGGTGGTGCGCACGCGCGGTACGGGCGGCCCGGTCGATGTACTTCCTGGCGTCCGCGTCGATCCGTGCCAGGTCCTTGGCGTACGGGCTGGTCGGCGACGCCTGGTAGACGCCGTCACTGTCGACGGTGGTGCCGTAGTAGGTGTCGATGTCCTTCGTCAGGAGCCCGATGTTGTAGGGCTCGTGCGTGGAGTTGGCCGTCGACTGACCGGCCGTGGCCGCGCCCGCGCCGTACAGGGCGGCGCCGGCGACGACACAGGCGGCGCCGGCGGCGGCCGCTCTGAGGGACTTCCGCATGGGTTCTCCGGATCTGGTGGCTAGAGTGATTGACCAGGTCACGGATTGTCTACGCGCATAACTAGCGGTACCGCGAGGCCTGTTACCCGATCGATACGGACACCTTTTTCCAGCCATGCCCGAGCGCCGCCCCGGAACGCCGGGTTCCGGGGCGCGGACCGGGACATCTCGGGCCGACCGCCACCCGGCCGCGCCACGACGACCTGCGCCCCTGGTCCGGTCGGGCGGCTCCTTCAGCGCGCCGCCAGCGCCTCGCGCACCGCCGTGAGGTCCCCGTCCGAGGCCAACCCGGCGTGATACATGCGCAGTTCGGTGGCTCCGGCCGACCGTGCGCGGGCCGCGTCCGCCGCGAGGGTGCGGGGGCTGCCGCCCATCCCGGAGACCACGGTGAAGTTGGCGGCCAGCACATGCCGTTCGCCCGCGTGCGCGGCGAAGGGCGCGAGGAGGTCCGTGCCCGCGGTGCAGGGGACCACGACGCCGTCGGCCACGGAGAGGATGTGGGCGGGATCGACGCCCGCGTTCGCCCCGCAGTGCTCGGGGACGGGGTCGGCGTGCACCAGGACCTGGAACCCGGCGGGCGCGGCGGCGCGTACGGCGGCCACGGCCCGCTCCTGGAGGGTGCGGGCGGCCGTGCCCCGCCAGGCCCGGACGGCGGCGGCCCGCTCCTCGCCGAGCAGTTCCGCCACCATCGGCAGGCCGCGGGCGGCCGCCGCGCCCCGCCACAGCGGCTCCAGCGCGGCCCGCACGGCCGAGGCCAGCTCACCGGCGTCCAGGCCGTGTTCGCCGTAGCCCGTGCGGCAGGAGGGGCAGAAGCACAGGGACATCAGGTACTCCCCGGCCTCGCCCAGGGGCACGCCGGAGATCTTGTCGTGGGCGTGCAGGTGCGGCAGTCCGTACCAGCCGAGGGACTCCAGCTCGGAGCCCCGCGCGCCGGGGCGTACGGCGGCCTCGGCGGCGAGGTCGGTGAGATAGGCGCGGGTGGCCTCCTGGGCGATGCAGGGCGCCCAGGGGTAACGGTCGCCGTAGGCGTTGACGACGGAGGTGTCCGGATGGTCCGCGCCCAGGCGGGAGTTGTGCGCGAGGACGACCCAGGTGTGGACGGCGAGACCGGCGGCGGCGAGCGCCCGTGCGGCCTCGCCGTGGGCGTCGCCGGGGGCCCAGCGGCCGGCCGGGCGGGGGCGCAGCGCGCGGCCGGTCCAGCGGTCGCCCGGCGGGTAGAGGACGGCCGCGTGCTCGGCGGTGACGATGCGGTGGCGGGGGTGGCGCGGGGTCAGGGCGCGGGTGGAGTGGTAGGCGGCGGCGAGGGTCACCTGCTCGACGCCGAGCCCGACGATGCGGGCGGGGGCGTCGGGGTCCCCGTTGACGTCCCAGGGGTAGACGAACGCGGCGGCCTTCACCAGGACTCCTCCAGCGCACATTCTTGTGACCGTCGTCCATATTCATGAACGGCCTCACGCTAGGGGCCCCGCGGGGGAGGGTCAAGGACGGGGAACACCGCCCCGCCGACCGGCTGCTGGGTGGCCGCTTCGTCACCGAGCCGCCGGTCCGGCCGCCCCTGGGCCGCACGCGACAGCAGGGAACCGTGCCACGCCGTACCGAGCCACACGGCACCGCACCGCGCCGTACCGCAGCCGTACCGCCCCGTGCCGATACGGGCGTGCGGGCGCCGAACGGGCCCGTACGCCGCCGCATCCGGGCACGCGGGCCGCCCGTTTCCCCTCCGTCCCGCGCCGCCGCGCAGGTCCGCGGCGGACACCGCGCCCGGCAAACGGGCCCAAGCGGGCAGCATCGGCCGGGCAACAAGCCTGGTCAGAGCGGCGGACCGGCGGTACAACTTCCCCCATGGGCCCGAACGGGCAGTTCCGCGGGGAGGCGGGTGACGAGATGACCGGAACGGCGGAGGAACGCCGGCGCGAGATCGTGCGGGCCGCGCGGGCCACCGGTGCGGTCGATGTCACCGCGCTCGCCGCCCGGCTGGGCGTGGCCAAGGAGACCGTCCGGCGCGATCTGCGCGCTCTGGAGGACCACGGGCTGATCCGCCGCACCCATGGCGGGGCCTACCCGGTGGAGAGCGCCGGCTTCGAGACCACGCTGGCCTTCCGGGCCACCAGCCAGGTGCCCGAGAAGCGGCGGATCGCCGCCGCGGCGGCCGAGTTGCTGGGCGACGCCGAGACCGTCTTCGTCGACGAGGGCTTCACCCCGCAGCTCATCGCCGAGGCCCTGCCCAGGGACCGGCCGCTGACCGTGGTCACCGCGTCCCTGCCGGTCGCGGGCGCCCTCGCCGGGACGGACCACATCCAGGTTCTGCTCCTCGGCGGCCGGGTGCGGGCCGGCACGCTGGCCACCGTGGACCACTGGACGACGACGATGCTGTCCGGCTTCGTCCTCGACCTCGCCTATGTGGGTGCCAACGGCATCTCCCGCGAACACGGCCTGACCACACCCGATCCGGCGGTCGGCGAGGTCAAGGCGCGGGCGCTGCGGGCGGCGCGGCGCACCGTGTTCGCGGGCGTGCACACCAAGTTCGGCGCGGCGAGCTTCTGCCGGTTCGCGGACGTCGGCGCGCTGGAGGCGATCGTGACCAGCACCCTGCTCCCCGCGGCCGAGGCCCATCGCTACGCCCTGCTGGGCCCGCAGGTCATCCGGGTCTGAGATCCCCGAACCCCGTCCCCCCATGGGCATGCCCCGCCCACCGAACACCCCTTATCTCCCTATACATCCAGGAGTGATCCATGCGCACCCCGAGCCGACGGAGGCCACGAGCCGTGCTCGTCCTGGCCACCGCAGGGACGCTGCTCACCCCCCTGCTGTCCGGCTGCTGGGTCGGCGCGGGCGGCGGCGGATCCGGCGGCGACTCGATCAACGTACTGATGGTCAACAACCCCCAGATGGTGGAGCTCCAGAAGCTCACCGCCTCGCACTTCACCAAGGAGACCGGCATCAAGGTGAACTTCACCGTGCTGCCGGAGAACGACGTGCGCGACAAGATCAGCCAGGACTTCGCCAACCAGGCGGGCCAGTACGACGTCGCCACCCTCTCCAACTACGAGATCCCGATCTACGCCCGCAACGGCTGGCTGCGCCCGATGGACGCCTACGTGGCGAAGGACCCGGCGTACGACGAGAAGGACATCCTCGCGCCGATGCGCCAGTCCCTCACCGGCGACGACGGCAAGCTCTACGGGCAGCCCTTCTACGGCGAGTCGTCCTTCCTGATGTACCGCAAGGACGTGTTCGCGGCGAAGGGCCTGACCATGCCCGCCCACCCCACCTGGCAGCAGGTGGCCGACCTCGCCGCGAAGGTGGACGGCGCGAGGCCCGGCATGCGGGGCATCTGCCTGCGCGGGCTGCCCGGCTGGGGCGAGATGGCGGCACCGCTGACCACGGTCGTGAACACCTTCGGCGGCACCTGGTTCGACAAGGACTGGAAGGCCCGGCTGGACTCGCCCGCCTTCGAGAAGGCGACGAAGTTCTACGTCGGCCTGGTCCGCTCGCACGGCGAGTCCGGGGCCGCCCAGTCCGGGTTCGCGGAGTGCCTGAACGACATGACGCAGGGCAAGGTCGCCATGTGGTACGACGCCACCTCCGCGGCCGGCTCCCTGGAGGCGAAGGGTTCCCCGGTGAAGGGCAAGCTCGGCTACGCCCCCGCCCCCGTCGAGCGGACCGCGTCCTCCGGCTGGCTCTACACCTGGGCCTGGGGCATCCAGCACGCCTCCCACAACCCCGACAAGGCATGGAAGTTCGTCTCCTGGGCGTCGGGCAAGGAGTACGAACAGCTGGTCGGCGAGACCAGCGGCTGGCCGGACGTGCCCGCGGGCAAACGGGCCTCGACGTACGAGAACCCCGACTACCGGCAATCGGCCGCCGCCTTCCAGGAGATGACCCGCAAGGCCATCGAGAGCAGCCGCCCGAACGACCCCGGCGTGCAGCCGCGGCCCGCGCCCGGCATCCAGTTCGTCGACATCCCCGAGTTCACCGACCTCGGCACCAGGGTCTCCCAGGAGATCAGCGCGGCCATCGCCGGACGCCAGTCCGTCGGCACGGCCCTGAAGAAGTCCCAGCAGCTCGCCGAGAAGATCGCCAAGGAGTACGAGGGACGATGACCACCACCACCGCCCCCTACGCGGCCGCCCCCGCCCGGCCGCTGCGACGGCCCCCGGCCCGGCTGCGCGCCTGGGCCACCCGGGCCCCGCTGCTCCCCGCCCTCGTCTTCATGATCGCGGTCACTCAACTGCCGTTCGTGGCCACGCTGGTGATCTCGTTCTTCGACTGGAACGCCCTCTACCCCAAGGCCCGCCGCTTCACCGGCCTCGCCAACTACCGCCAGGTGCTCACCGACGCGGATCTGCGCCACTCGGTGTGGACGACCGTGCTGCTCACGGTGGCCGTGGTGCTGGCCAGCCTGGTGCTGGGACTGCTCCTCGCCCTGCTCCTGGACCGGCGCTTCCCCGGCCGGGGCGTCGTCCGCACCCTGCTGATCGCGCCCTTCCTGGTGGTCCCGGTGGCCGCCGCGCTGCTGTGGAAACACGTGCTCTACAACCCCGAGTACGGCCTGCTCAACGGGCTGCTGCACTACGTGGGCGGCCCCCAGCCGGACTGGATCTCGCGCACCCCGCTGCTCGCGGTGGAGGCGTCCCTGGTGTGGCAGTGGACGCCGTTCATGATGCTGATCCTGCTGGCCGGGCTGCAGAGCCGGGACCGCGAGCAGATCGAGGCGGCTCGGGTGGACGGCGCCGGCGACTGGCAGATCTTCCGCCATCTCACCCTGCCCCACCTGCGCCGCTACCTCGAACTGGGCGCGCTGCTCGGCTCGATCTACATCGTGCAGAACTTCGACGCGGTGTTCACCATCACCTCCGGGGGCCTCGGCACGGCGAACCTGCCGTACACCGTCTACCAGAGCTTCTACCAGGCGCACGAGAACGGCCTCGCCTCGGCCGCGGGCGTCCTGGTCGTCATCGGCTCCCTCGTCATCGCGACCTTCGCGCTGCGCGTGGTCTCGTCCCTGTTCCGTGAGGAGGTGGCCCGCTCATGACCGCTCTGAAGCGCCACGGTCTGGGCCTCGTGGCCTGGCTGGCCGGCATCGTGTTCTTCCTGCCCATCGCCTGGATGGCGCTGACGTCCTTCCACTCCGAGCAGGACGCGGCGACCAACCCGCCGTCCTTCGGCGCCGCCCTCACCCTGGACGGCTACCGCGAGTTCTTCGGCGTCGGCGGCGGGGCGAGCCCCTGGCCCGCGCTGATCAACTCCAGTGTGGCATCGGTGGTGTCCACGCTGTGCGTGCTGCTGCTCGCGCTGCCCGCCGCCTACGCGCTGTCGATCCGGCCGGTGCGCAAGTGGACGGACGTGCTGTTCTTCTTCCTGTCCACGAAGATGCTCCCGGCCGTCGCGGGACTGCTGCCGATCTACCTGTTCGCCAAGGACACCGGGACGCTCGACAACATCTGGCTGCTGGTCGTCCTCTACACCGCGATGAACCTGCCGATCGCGGTGTGGATGATGCAGTCCTTCCTCGCCGAGGTGCCGGTCGCGGTCATCGAGGCGGCGCGGGTGGACGGCGCCCGGCTGCCGACGATCCTCGCCCGCGTCGTCGCCCCCATCGCGGTGCCCGGCATCGCGGCGACGGCGCTGATCTGCTTCATCTTCAGCTGGAACGAGCTGCTGTTCGCCCGTGTGCTCACCGGCGTGGTCGCCGAGACCGCGCCCGTCTTCCTGACCGGCTTCATCACCAGCCAGGGCCTGTTCCTGGCCAAGGTGTGCGCCGCGTCGCTCGTCATCTCCCTGCCGGTGCTCGCCGCGGGGTTCGCCGCCCAGGACAAGCTGGTCCAGGGCCTGTCGTTGGGAGCCGTGAAATGAAGGCCGCCGTCATCGAGTCCGTGGGCCGTGCCGTCGTCACCGAGGTCCCCGACCCGGCGCCGGGCCCCCGCGAGGTCGTCGTCGAGGTCGCCGCGTGCGGGCTGTGCGGTACCGATCTGCACATCCTCCAGGGCGAGTTCGCGCCGAAGCTGCCGATCGTGCCGGGCCATGAGTTCGCCGGCACGGTGGTCGCCACCGGCGCTCAGGTCACCGAGGTGACGGCCGGCGACCGGGTGGCCGTCGACCCGTCCCTGTACTGCTACGAGTGCCGCTACTGCCGCAGCGGCCACAACAACCTGTGCGAACGCTGGGCCGCGATCGGCGTGACCACGGCCGGCGGGGCGGCACAGTACGCCGTCGCCCCCGTCGCCAACTGCGTCAAGCTGCCCGAGCACGTACGCACCGAGGACGCGGCCCTGATCGAACCGCTGTCCTGCGCGGTGCGCGGCTACGACGTGCTGCGCTCCCGGCTCGGCGCCCACGTCCTGATCTACGGCTCCGGGACCATGGGCCTGATGATGCTGGAGCTGGCCAAGCGCACCGGCGCGGCCAGCGTGGACATGGTGGACCTGAACCCGGCCCGCCTGGACACGGCCCGGCTGCTCGGCGTCTCGGGCGCGGCGGCCGGCGCGGACGAACTCGACCGGCCGGGCGGCTGGGACGTGGTGGTGGACGCGACGGGCAACGCGGCGGCGATCCAGGACGGTCTGGGCCGGGTGGCGAAGGCGGGGACGTTCCTCCAGTTCGGGGTCGCAGACTACGCCACCCGCGTGCAGATCGACCCGTACCGCATCTACAACCAGGAGATCACCATCACCGGTTCGATGGCGGTGCTGCACAGCTACGAGCGGGCGGCGGAACTCTTCGCGGGCGGCGTCCTCGACCCGGACGTCTTCATCAGCGACCGGCTCCCGCTGGAGCGGTACCCGCAGGCGCTGGAGCAGTTCGCGGCGGGGGTGGGGCGGAAGATCGTCGTCGTGCCGTGACGGTCGTGCCGTGCAGGTGTCCCTGAGCGACGGGTGATGCCGGTGGTAAGGGAACGGTAAAGCGGTTTCGTTCGTTACCCCCCACATGACAGCTATGACCCCTGGCTCGAACGTTCCGCTCTCCGCCGCGCGCATCACGGTGGACGTGGCCGCTCCGGTGCGGCTGGACGTCTCGGGCCTGCTGCTCACGGGCGACGGCAAGGTGCGCTCGGACGACGACTTCATCTTCTACAACCAGCCGTCCGGACCGGGTGTGGCCTACCGGTCCGGCGGCGGGAGCGCGCCCGACGCGATCACGGTCGACACCGCGGCCGTGCCGCCGGACATCGAGAAGATCGTGGTCACGGCCAGCCCGGACGCGGCCGGCCAGACCTTCCAGGGCATCGAGCCGACGGCCACGATCCGCGACGCGGACGGCGGCGCGGTGCTGGCCGCGTTCACCCCGCCGCAGCTCGGCGCCGAGACCGCGCTCGTGGTCGTGGAGATCTACCGCCGCGGCGGCCAGTGGAAGGCCCGCGCGGTCGGCCAGGGGTACGCGAACGGGCTCGCGGGCATCGCGACGGACTTCGGTGTGACGGTGGAGGAACCGGCGGCGGCTCCGGCGGCGCCGCAGCAGCCGGTGGCTCCCCCGCCGCCGGTGGCGCCCTCGGTGGCCCCGCCGATGCCCGCCGCGCCGCCGGCCGCTACCCCGGCTGAGGCCCCGGCTCCGGGCGCGGGGAAGATCAACCTGGACAAGGGCCGGGTCAGCCTCCAGAAGAACCAGACGGTGTCACTGGTCAAGGGCGGCCGGCCGCTGCTCTCCCAGGTGCGGATGGGCCTCGGCTGGGAGCCGGCGTTCCGCGGCGGCGACATCGACCTCGACGCCTCCGTCATCGCCTACGGCCCGCAGCGCAACCACATCGACAGCTGCTACTTCGGCAAGCTCACCATCCTCAAGGGCGCAATCAAGCACTCCGGCGACAACCTCACGGGTGAGGGCGCGGGCGACGACGAAGTGATCGTGGTCGACCTCGGCCGCATCCCCCAGGAGGTCACCGGACTCGTCTTCACCGTCAACTCCTTCACCGGCCAGAAGTTCACCGACGTCGCCAAGGCGTACTGCCGCCTGGTGGACGCCGCGACGGAGGAGGAACTGGTCCGCTTCGACCTCACCCAGGCCGAACCCCAGACCGGCGTGATGATGGCCAAGCTGGTCCGGCAGTTCTCGGGCGAGTGGGAGATGACCGCGATCGGCGACTTCGTGAAGGCGCGGACGGTCCGCAACATGGTGGACCCGGCGGCGAAGGCCCTCTGACGCCGGGCGCGGGGGCGCCGGGGCCGCTCGCGCGGCTCCCCGCGCCCCTCCGGGCCGCTACTGCCAGGGCCAGCGCGCGTCCCGCGCCGCCTCCAGCAGCGGGATCATCCGGAAGGCGGAGTCCGACAGGCCGCCGAAGGTGTGCCGGTGGGCGGAGCCGGAGGGCCCGTGACCGGCGCGGTAGCCCTCCAGGTTCCAGGTGTAGACCGGCACGTCCGCCGGGATCTGGTCCGCCGGCTCGCCGTGGCGGTCCCCGGCGTACTGCTCGTCGGTGACGATCACCACCCGGTCGTGGCCGCGGTAGTGCCGCCGGATCGCCCCGGTGGTGTCCGTGCCCCCGAGATCCCCGAACCGCTCCAGGACCCTGAGCACGGACTCCCCGCGCCGGAAGCCGACCTGCGCGCTCGTCGACCCGAACTCGACCAGGTCCGCGGACGCCGCCCGCACCGCCAGTGCCGTACCGAAGACCGCCGCCGCGTCGGCGCGGGTCAGCCGGGAGCCGGTCCTGGACGCCGCCCAGAACATGGACCCGGACCGGTCGACCAGGACGAGCGTGCGCCCCGGCAGCACGGGCACGTTCGCCAGCGAGTGGCCGAGCGCCCGCTCCAGCGGATACGCCCACCGCAGCGAGGGCGCGTGCTGGTACGCGGCGAGGTAGCGGAAGGGGAACTGCCGCGAGCGCGCCACCTCTTCGGGGTCACTGATCCGGGCCGCGACCCGCTCGGCCACGGAGTCGGACACCCCCGCCTCGTCGAAGTTGCGGAGGTTGCGCACGAGCGCCATCGCGCCCATGGACGGGATCACCGCTTCCCAGGCCGCCTTGTCCAGCGGGCCCTGGAGCCAGCCGGCCAGCGCCTCCCAGGTGATCCCGGCCGCCGCGAGCCGCTCGGCGCCGCCCGGTGAGGTGACGACCGCCCGCCGCTCGGCGACCGGCAGCGCCATCAGCTCACGGCGGGCGGTGAGCATGGGCAGCGCGGCCGGCGGCACGGCCGTCTCCGGGTGGTGCCGCCGGTCGAGCGCGTACCGGAACAGCCCGCCCTGCCACGGCTTGTCCGGGTCCGGCGAGGCGTGCACGAGGTTGAGGATGTCGCCGAAGCGGTAGCCCTTGGACGCGGTGTCGTACTTCAGCAGCGCCTTGGGGTGGTACAGCCGTCGCACGGCGTCCGCGATCCCCCGCTTGACGGGCTTGGGCACGGCGCGGCCGTACCGCGACACCCAGTAGGCGAGCAACTCGCCCGGCTCGTCGGACCGTTGCAGTACGTGGTCCACGACCTGCCGGCCGGTGGGTCCGCCGGTCGCGCCCGCGGTCAGCCGCGCGTGCACGTACTCGGCGGCGCCCACGATGGACGCCGTACGCATGTTGCCCTCGCCGCGCAGCCAGCGCAGCAGTCCGGCGGTCCACTCGGGGTCGCGCACGGCGAGGTCGCGCACGAGCCGGGCGAAGCGGTCGTCGCGGTCCTCGCCGGACTCGTAGAAGGTGTCCTGCGAGACGAGATGGGAGACGGCGAGGAGGAAGAGTTCCGAACGCTCGTCGCGCTCGCGGCCGCCGGCGCCCTCGTGGGTGCGCAGGGTGCGGCCGGTCGTGGTCACCGCGGAGCGCGGCTGCGCCTTGACGGCACGCGTGTTGAATCGCGCCATGGTGAATTCCCCCGAATTCCGACACCCTCGGGTGCGTGAAAGAAGTGCGGTGTCCAGAGATCAAGGGCGGCTGAACCGACGGCTGGCGCTCTGCCACTGAGCTACCCGGCACCGAGTGCCGATGGCGGGAGTCGAACCCGCGGCCTCCACCTCGAAGAAAGGAAGTAGGTCCTGCCTGTCGCACCTGGACAGGCAGCACTCTAGGCGGACGGCCGCGGGTCGGGCGAGGGAATTAAACGCCCCCCTGCGGGCCCTACTTCTTCTGCCGCTTCCAGGGCCCGGTGATGGCGAGCATGATGCCCGGCGTCTGGATGTTGGCGTACAGGGTCCGCCCGTCGGGAGAGAAGGTGACGCCGGTGAACTCGCTGTACTCCGGCTCCTGTTCGGTGCCGATGTTCAGCTCGTTGCGCGCAATCGGGTAGGTGCGGCCGCTGTCGGTGGCGCCGAACAGATGCTGGACGCCCTCGCCGTCCTCGGCGATGACCAGCCCGCCGTACGGCGAGACGGTGATGTTGTCCGGGCCGTCGAACGCGCCGTCCTCGCCCGGATCCGGGTTCACGCCGAGCAGCACCTTGAGGGTGAGGGTCCGGCGCCGGGGGTCGTAGAACCAGACCTGGCCGTCGTGCTGGAGGGGGCTCTCCGCGCGGGCGAAGGAGGAGACGACGTAGACGCCGCCGTCACCCCACCACATGCCCTCCAGCTCGCGGGCGCGGGTGACCTGGCCCTCGCCGAACTGCTTGCGGGTGGAGACCTGCCGGGCGTCGCGGTCGGGCACGTCCACCCAGTCGACGCCGTAGACCGTGCCGGTCCTCGTGGCGCGGGAGAGGTCGTCCACGAACCGGCCGCCGGAGTCGAAGCACTTGAAGGCCTGGAGCACGCCCGCGTCGTCGGCGAGAGTGCGCAGCCTGCCGCGCCCGTGGCGGAACCCGGCCGGCGGGGTCCAGCGGTAGAGCAGGCCGTTGGGGCCCGCGGCGTCCTCGGTGAGGAAGAGGTGGCCGCGCCTGGGGTCGACCACGACGGCCTCGTGGGCGTACCGGCCCAGCGCCTTGACCGGCTTGGGGGCGCGGTTGGCCCGGCGGTCGGCCGGGTCCACCTCGAAGACGTAGCCGTGGTCCTTGGTCATGCCGTTCTGGCCGGCCTTGTCCTCGGTCTCCTCGCATGTCAGCCAGGTGCCCCAGGGGGTGTTGCCGCCCGCGCAGTTGGTGGAGGTGCCGGCGATGCCGACCCACTCGGCGACGTGGTCGCGGCGCACCTCGACCACCGTGCAGCCGCCGGCCGCGGCGGGGTCGTACACCAGGCCCTCGGTGAGCGGCACCGGGTAGGTCCACTTGGCACGCGGGCCCGCCAGCTCGTGGTTGTTGACGAGGAGGGTGGTGCCGCGGGGACCCTCGAAGGTGGAGGTGCCGTCGTGGTTGGACGGCGTGAACTCGCCCGACTCCAGGCGGGTCCTGCCGCTGTAGGTGATGATCTGGTAGCTGAAGCCGGCGGGCAGCGCGAGGATGCCCTCGGGGTCGGACTTCAGGGGGCCGTAGCCGACGGCGGGATGACCATCGCCGTGGCCGTGTCCGTGGGCCGGCGCGGTGTCGGTCTCCGTGGACGCGAGGGCGTTCGGCGCGGTGGCGAGCACACCGGCGCTGCCCGCCAGGGCGATCCCGGCACCGGTGATCGCGGAGGTTCTGGCGAAGTCCCTGCGGGTGAGCGACATGGTGTCTCCTGTGACGGATGGGTGTGCCGTGGAGGGCGGCGGACCTCGTTCGGCGCACACGCTCCCGGCGGTGTCTGAACGGCAGTTGAACGCGGGGCCACCACAGCCACCCATGTTCAAGAAACCGTATACACCACCCCAAGGACGAACCAAGCACCGCGCCGGACCGACGCACCGACACGGCTCGCGCCACGGATCCGCCACACGGAGCACCTACGGCTGCTACCGCACAGCGGCCCGGCCGTCCCCACCCTCCACCGCGACGACGCCCAGCCACCCCACCGGCGGCCGACGGCGCTCGGCCCCGCACGGCCACCCGACCCGCCAGAGCCGCCCCGCCCGCCACTGCCACCGGGCCGCGCTCACCCCGCTACGGCCCGGCCACCTCACCCCCGCGCGGGTCATCCCGCCCCGCCGCTCAACCCCCCTGCTGCGACCGCGCCTTGAACGCCGCCTTGCGGGCCTGCTTGGCCACCTTCTTGTCCGGATGCAGCCGTCCCATCGCCTCCAGCACCTCGGCCGTCGCCGGGTGCTCCACCCGCCACGCGGCCGCGAAGAACCCGCTGTGCTGCTCGGCAAGCCCCTCCACCAGGGCCTGGAGCTCCTCGGAGTTGCCCTCGGCGGCCAGTTGGGCGGCGACGGTGTCGATGGTCAGCCAGAACACCAGGTCCTGGGAGGGCGCGGGCACATCGGCCGCGCCCCGCTCGCTCAGCCACACCCGTGCGAGGCCGCCGAGTTCGGGATCGTCCAGCACCTCCCGCAGCGCGGGCTCCGCCTCCCCGCCGGCCAGGGACAGCGCCTGCTGACAGCGCAGCCGGCGCAGCGGCCCCCCGGCGTCGGTGCCCCGCGCCGCGGCCAGCAACTCCCGTGCGGCGGACAGGGGTTCGCGCCGGTTCAGCCACAGCTCCGTCTCGGCGAGAGCGGCCGAGGCACCGAACGCGGCGGTGCCGTCGAGCAGCACGTCCGCCCCTTTGTCGGCGAGTTCGCCGACCACCGGGGCCTCGAAACCGGCCTCCATCAGCCGTGCCCGCAGCCCGTAGGCGCCGAGCGGGGTGAGGCGCACCATGCCGTAGCGGGAGACGTCGGCCTCCTCCACCGGCGCGGCCGGTTCCTCGTCGGCGTCGGCCATCAGCGCCTCGTCCACCGGCCGGTACTCGACCAGACCGACCGGCTCCAGCGTCCGGAACTGGTCGTCCAGGCGCATCATCGCGTCGGAGACCTGCTCCAGGACGTCGTCGGTGGGCTCGCCCATGCCGTCCGGCACGATCATCGACGCGGCGAGGGCGGGCAGCGGGACCGGCCCCTCCCCGGCACCGTCCTCACTCACCGTCAGGAGGTAGAGGTTGCCGAGCACCCCGTCCAGGAACTCGGCCTCGGCCTCGGGGTCCCAGTCGAGTGACGCGAAATCGATCTCGCCGCCCTCGTCCAGCGCGTCCACCAGATCGTCCAGATCGGGCACGCTCGCGTCCGCCAGCACGGTCTCCAGCGCGGCGAGCCACACCGTGAGGATCTCCTGCGGCGAGCCGGTGAGCAGGGCCAGCGCCTCGCCCGCCCGGACCGTCCCGCGTTCCTCGTCGGCGATCTCGACCAGGCCGGAGTCCAGCGCCACCCGCCAGGCCTCGGCGGCGTAGGCGGCCGCGTCGTCGCCGGTCAGTCCGAGCTGCTCGGCGGCGGCGGGGAGCTGTTCCTCGACGAGGCTGCCGCCCGCGTCCACCCGGGTGCCGGGCCCGGCCCAGCGGGCGAGCCGGGCCGCACGCGAGAGCAGGGGCGTCGACAGCGCGGCGTGCGCCAGCTCCGCTTCGGAGTGCAGCCGTACGGGCGGCAGGGGGGAGCTGTCTGACATCGGCTGGATCTCCTCGGACCGTGAAACGTGCTCAGCCCCTCAGCCTAGACGGGTTTGGCCCCATGCCGCCCGGTTCATCTTCCCGTCAACCCCGGTACATGGCCGAAACCTTGACAAGTCCCGTCCGCAGGCTGGAGATTGACGCGCGTAGAAGTCGGGGGAACGATCGTTCACCCGGCCCTGTTCGTGTCACGGAGGGCGACAGCCTCCACACGCACCCGAACCACCTCGTCCCGGCGCCCCGTAACATCCCCGGAGGGATCCCTTGCCGAGCAGGTCCACCGCGCGTCTCGCCGCGCTCACCGTCGCCGCCGTCTGCTCCGCCGCGTCGGCCGTCGTCCTCACCTCTCCCGCGCACGCCGACGCGGTGCGCATCCACGACATCCAGGGCACCACCCGCCTGTCGCCGTACGCCGGGCAGAAGGTTTCGGACGTGCCGGGCATCGTCACGGCCACGCGCGCCTACGGCTCGTCCAAGGGCTTCTGGTTCCAGGACGCGACGCCCGACGACAACCCCGCCACCAGCGAGGGCATATTCGTCTACACCAGCTCGGCGCCGAAGGTCGCGGTCGGCGACTCGGTGACGGTGACCGGCACGGTCTCCGAGTACGTCCCCGGCGGTGCCGCCTCCGGTGAGCAGTCCGTCACGGAGATCACCAAGCCGACCGTCACCACCGTCTCCACCGGCAACGCCGTCCCGGCGCCGGTCGTCATCGACGCGCGGTCGGTGCCGAGCCGGTACACGCCGCAGGGCGACCCCGCCGACGGCGGCTCGATCAACAACCTGCCGCTCCAGCCCAAGAAGTACGCCCTGGACTACTACGAGTCCCTCGAGGGCATGAACGTCCAGGTGAACAACGCCCGCGTGGTCACCGCCACCGACCCGTACAGCGAGCTGTGGGTCACGGTGAAGCCGTACGAGCACCGCGACAGCCGCGGCGGCACGGTCTACGGGTCCTACGACTCGCAGAACACCGGCCGTCTCCAGATCCAGTCGCTGGGCACCACCGCCGACTTCCCGAAGGCGAACGTCGGCGACACCCTGACCGGCACCACCACCGGCCCGCTGGACTTCAACCAGTACGGCGGCTACACCCTGGTCGCCGGCCGGCTCGGGACGCTCGAGAGCGGCGGGCTCCAGCGCGAGACCACGAAGAAGCAGACCGCCAGGCAGCTCGCGGTCGCGACGTACAACGTCGAGAACCTCGACCCGTCGGACAAGACGTTCGACCAGCACGCCGCCGCCATCGTGCACAACCTCCAGTCCCCCGACATCGTGTCCCTGGAGGAGATCCAGGACGACAACGGCGCCACGGACGACGGCACGGTCGACGCGAGCGTCACCGTGAACAAGCTGATCGACGCGATCGTCGCGGCGGGCGGTCCGAAGTACGACTGGCGCTCCATCAACCCGGTCAACGACAAGGACGGCGGCGAGCCGGGTGGCAACATCCGCCAGGTGTTCCTGTTCAACCCCGAGCGGGTGTCCTTCGTGGACCGCGCGGGCGGCGACTCCACCACCGCGGTCGGCGTCGTCAAGGAGCACGGCAAGGCCCAGCTGACCGCCTCGCCGGGCCGGATCGACCCGGCCAGCTCCGCCTGGCAGGACAGCCGCAAGCCGCTGGTCGGCCAGTTCGTCTTCCAGGGCAAGACCGTCTTCGTGATCGCCAACCATCTGATCTCCAAGGGCGGCGACCAGAGCCTGACCGCGCAGTACCAGCCGGTCACGCGCAGCTCGGAGACCCAGCGCCACGCGCAGGCGCAGGAGGTCAACGCGTTCGTCAAGGACATCCTGAAGATCCAGAAGAACGCGAACGTGCTCGCCCTCGGCGACATGAACGACTTCGAGTTCTCCGGCACCGCGAAGATCCTCGAAGGTGACGGCGAGCTGTGGTCGGCGATCAAGTCGCTGCCCAGGAGCGAGCGTTACACCTACGACTACGAGGGCAACTCGCAGGTCCTGGACCAGATCCTGATCAGCCCGTCGGTGCGCCGCGACGAGTTCCAGTACGACAGCGTGCACATCAACTCGGAGTTCAACGACCAGATCAGCGACCACGACCCGCAGGTACTGCGCTTCCGCCCCTGACCCCGGGGGTTCAGGACTGGCTGAACACCCCGTTCAGCCAGTCCTGCCAGGCGGCCCCGGTCGCCCCGGCATCGGCGTCCGGCGCGAAGTCGTGCACGCTGACGCCGAGCGGCGCGCCCCAGCGGCCCCGGCCGAAGAGACGGACGAGGGTGCTGCCGGTGCGCAGCCCGATGAACTCCGGTGTCCGGTAGTCGACTACGGCGTCCAGGGTCCGCCCGCCGGGTCCGCCGACCTGGACCTTCGTCCCCGCGGCCGCGTCGTCCGGCAGCCCGAGGGCGCGGGCCGCCGCGCCGAGCGCCTCAGGTACGGCCGAGGAGGCGGGCCCGGCCGCCTGCGCGAAGGCGACCGGGGCGGGCGCGAAGTGCGTCAGGTACTCGCGCAGGGTGTGCAGATAGAAGTCGGTGTGCTTGTTCGCGCCGTCGTACTGGGTGTCCCAGTCGTCGGTGAAGATCCCGCTGTGGACGTAGCGCACGTAGGCGCCGCGGCCCTCGTCGCGGGGTTCGATGGTGTGGTCGAGCTGGTTGAGCGACTGCGTGGGCATGCCCACGTCCTCGCTGCGGTTGACGTAGCGGTGGGGCGGCTCCCAGACCACGACGGTCGAGCCGAACGGTCCCCGGCCGCCCTCGCGCGGCTCGGGCGGGTCCATCGGCCACAGATAGCCCGCGGTCCCGGTGGTGACCGCCGCCCACACCCGCTCCGGCGGGACGTCGACCTCGAACTCGCGGACGATCTCGAATTCCTTGCTCATGGCGGGGCTCCTAATCGGCTTCCGGTGCGGGTTCCAGGGCGGCGGGCCGGTCCTTGACCGCGGGGTGCAGGGCGACGACGATCCGGTGGTCCCGGCCGCCCTCGGCGTCCGGGGCGTCGTACTTGCGGATCAGGGCGGCGACACCCGCCGTCAGCTCCTGTACGAAGGCGGCGCGGTCGGCGGCGGAGGCGAACCGCACCCCGCCGTCCAGGGCGTACGTCGCCAGCGGCTTGCGGGCCCTGGCCGCGCCGTTGATCAGCGCGCCGACATCGCGGACCAGGCGGGCGCCGAGCGCCAGCAGCCAGCGCGCGGACAGCTGGTCCCGGAAGCGGTCCGGGTCCGGCTGCACGGCGGGCAGGGCGGCGGGCGAGATGACGTACGACGCGGCGCTCGCGCGCATCAGCCGCTCGGTGACATTGCCCTTGCGGCGCTCCCCGGCCAGCTCGACCAGTCCGTGCCGCTCCAGCGTCTTGAGGTGGTAGTTCACCTTCTGCCGGGGCAGTCCGACCTTGCCGGCCAGCATCGCGGCCGACGCGGGTCCGGCGGCCAGTTCGGCGAGCAGCCGGGCCCGGACGGGGTCCAGCGACACGGCCGCGGCCTCGGGGTCCTCGATCACGGTCACATCCAGCATGCGCCCACCCTCCCACCGAAAACTTTTTTTGTCCAGACGGACGGAGTTTTCGGTGAGAGGGTGAGCCAGGTGCCGGAAGCCCTCCGGAGGCCGGGTCGGTCAGCAGCCGCGCCGACGCCTGAGCATCCCGGCCGCGATCAGGGCGATCGCCCCGGCGGCGCCCGCCATCAGCACCGGCCGCGGCATCCCGCGCAGGCCCTCGGCAGCCTTGCGGGCGGGCGGCGCGAGCTGCCGCTGGGCCACGGCGGCCTTGTCCTGGACGCGGTGCCCAGCCTCCAGCGCGCGATCGCGCAGAGGCTGGCCGTCGTGCCGGCCGGCGCGGCTCTGCAGGGTGTGTCCGGTGCGCGCGGCCGTCCCCTGCACCGCGTGGCCCGCCTGCGCGGCCCGCCCCTTCACGGCGTGCGCCGCGTGCGCGGCCCGGCCCTGGGCGCCGTGCCCGGCCTGGGAGGCGCTGGAGCGCAGCTGCACGGTCATGGCGCCGGCCTTGTCCTTCAGATCGGCGGCCCGCGCCCGCGCGCGGCCCTTCACATCGGCGCGGCCCACCAACTGGGCCACGGTGTCGCCGAGTTGGTTCCTGGTCTGCGCGATCTGCTCGCGCAGCTCGTCGGGGCCCTTGGCGCCCGAACCGTGCGGGGTCCTGTGGGTCATCGATGTGCCCTTTCCTTGATCACGTCGACATCGGCCCGGACACTGCCCAGGGTCTCCTCGGGCATGGGCGAACCGGCGCGGCGCAGCTGGGCGCGTCCGGTGACGGCCAGGACGGCGGCCGCGGCGAACAGCAGGGCCGCGACGATCAGCGCCGACGCCCACAGGGGCAGCACCAGGGCGAGGGCGGCGGTGGCCGCGCCGGCCAGCACGATCAGTCCGACGTAGCCGAGAGCGCCCGCGGCGCCCAGCATGCCGCCGCCGCGTCCGGCGCGCTTGCCCTTCTGGGCCAGTTCCGCCTTGGCGAGGGCGACCTCCTGCCGCAGCAGCTGGGAGAGCTGCTCGGTGGCGCGATTGACGAGTTCCCCCGTGGAGGGGTGTCCGTCGACCGCGGGGCGCGTGAGCGGTCGCGTGTGCGAGGTCATGGTCACGGTGTCCCGCCTCCTTCCTGTACGGAACATCCGGGTACCCAGGGCCGGGGAGCGTCAGCCCTGCTCGGCTCCCCCGGTCCCGCGGTCGCCGAGCCGCGCGAGCTGGGACTGGAACCAGTCGAGCCGGGCCTGCAACAGCGCTGCCTCGGCGACCAGTTCGGGCACCCCCATCCCGGCGCCCGGCACCGGTCCGACGACGTCCCCGGCCGGGACGCCGCCGTCCGCCCGCACCCGCAGGCCCTCCCCGGCGAGCCGGGCGAACTGCGCGAGGGTGACGGACGTACGGCCGCGTGCACAGCCCGCGCAGCCGGGGGCCAGGGCGCGCCAGCCGGGCCGGCCCCAGCCGGCGTCGGCCAGCAGGACCGCGGTGGCACCGCAGGCGCAGGGGCCCGCGGTGGCGGTGCGCACCCGCTGGCGGGCGTAGCGGAATCCGCGCTCGAAGCGGATGTAGGCGCCGAGCACGGAGACTTCGAGCAGCAGCGCGGTGCGGTGCTCGGCGGAGCAGCGCAGGGCGTCGGCGGCGGCGCGGTCGTGGACGCAGTGGAAACCGCAGTCGCACAGGCGCGCGGGCGGGCGGTGCCTGCGGCCGTAGACGCAGGACGCCTGGTCGAGAACCCGGTACGGAAGCGCACCACCGAGCGACACCCCGGTGAACCCCGCCCGAGTGCCGTCCTGGGACAGCACCGGGTGGGCGATCTTGTAGCCGGTCGGCGGCTCCGTGGGGCGTTCCGCCGGGAGCCGCAGTCTCATCGGCCGGCCGGAACCTCTTCGCGGGCCGGCTCGGCCGGTGCGGGACGGGCGTCCGCCACGGGCTGCCGGGTCTCTTCCTCATGGATCCGCGGCCGCTCCTCGGCGACCCCGGTGGCCAGTGCCTTGCCGAGCTTCATGGTGCCTCCATGGCTGACGTCGGTGATGACCCTTCGCCCATAGTGACCCATGAACGGCCGAGTTGGACACACGACCTTGCGCCACACTCGAACCTGTAAGCAAACTTACTGATATTTTGAAGAAAAATTAAGTAGAGCTAAGCAGATGACCTGCCGACACTAACGGGTATGACGATCACACACAGCCGCTCCTCCTTCGGCCGCGTCCTCTGCGCGATGATCACCCCGTTCACGGAGGAGGGCGCGCTGGACCGGGCCGGAGCGCAGGAACTGGCCAGGCATCTGGTGGCGGAGGGCTGCGAGGGGCTGGTCCTCAGCGGCACCACGGGCGAGTCGCCGACCACCAGCGACACCGAGAAGGCGGAACTGATCACGGCCGTACGGGAGGCGGTCGGCGCGCGGGTCCCGCTGATCGCGGGCATCGGCACCGCCGACACCCGGCACACCGCCGAACTGGCCCTCGCGGCAGAGAAGGCGGGCGCCGACGCCGTCCTGGTCGTGCCGCCCTACTACAGCAGGCCGCCGCAGGACGCCGTCGCCGCCCACTTCCGCACCATCGCCGACGCGAGCGGACTGCCGGTCCTGCTCTACGACATCCCGGGCCGCACCGGTACCCGCATCGCCCCGGAGACGATCCTCCGCCTCGCCGACCACCCCCGGATCGTCGGCGTCAAGGACTGCTCCTACGACTTCCTCGGCGCCCAGAAGGTGCTGGCGCGAACGGACTTGGCCTATTACGCGGGCTGCGACGAACACAACCTCGCCCTCTACGCCGTCGGCGCGGCCGGGTGTATCAGCACCGTCGCCAACGCCGCCCCGCGCCCCATCCGCGCCGTCCTCGACGCCTTCGACGCGGCCGACACCGCGCGGGCACGGCAACTCCAGCTCAGAGCAATGCCGTTGATCGAAGCGATGATGTCCGCGGGCCTGCCCGGAACGGTCACCGCCAAGGCCCTCCTGTCCCGGCTCGGCCTGCCCGCGGGCCCGGTCCGCGCCCCGCTGCTGCCCCCCTCCCCACAGGTGACGGCCGAACTGCTCGCGCGGCTCGAAGAACTGACCGAATCCTGATCCGCGCTCCCCCCGCCTGCCGTACCGTGTCCCCGTGAGCCGCCCCTTGCTGTTCCTGGACGTCGACGGTCCGCTGAACCCGTACGCGGCCGAGCGGGAGCACCCGCCCGAGGGGTATACGACGATCCATGTCCCCCTGGCCGCCCGCCGCCCCCTGCGGGTCTGGCTGAACCCGGCCCACGGCCCGGCGCTGCTGGCCCTCGGCTACGAGCTGTGCTGGGCGACGACCTGGATGGCCGAGGCCAACCACTGGATCGCCCCCGCCCTCGGCCTGCCCGAACTGCCGTACGTCGACTTCGGTACGGGCCTGTTCGCGTACCGGCCCGACGGGGTGCACTGGAAGACGGAGGCGATCGTGGCGTACGCCGCGGGCCGGCCGTTCGCCTGGGTGGACGACGAACAGAGCACCGAGGACGCGGTGTTCGTGGCCGACCACCACCCGGCCCCGGCCCTGCTGCACCATGTGAACCCCCGCATCGGCCTGCGCGAGCGCGACTTCACGGCACTGACGGAGTTCGCGACCGGCCTGTCCCCCGCATGACCGAGCGCCCCGCACCGCGGGGGTGAGGGGCGCTCGGGACGTACGGGCAGGTCAGTTGTGGCTGTGCAGGATGTCGTTCAGGCCGCCCCAGACCGCGTTGTTCGGGCGGGCCTCGACGGTGCCGGTCACCGAGTTGCGGCGGAAGAGGATGTGCGAGGCACCGCTCAGGTCGCGGGCCTTGACGATCTGGCCGTCGGGCATGGTGACGCGGGTACCGGCGGTGACGTACAGACCGGCCTCGACCACGCACTCGTCGCCGAGGGCGATGCCGACGCCCGCCTCGGCGCCGATCAGGCAGCGCTCGCCGATGGAGATGATCACATTGCCGCCGCCGGACAGGGTGCCCATGGTGGAGGCGCCGCCACCGATGTCCGAGCCGTCGCCGATGACGACACCGGCGGAGATGCGGCCCTCGACCATCGAGGTGCCGAGCGTGCCGGCGTTGAAGTTGACGAAGCCCTCGTGCATCACGGTGGTGCCCTCGGCCAGGTGCGCGCCCAGACGCACGCGGTCGGCGTCGGCAATCCGCACGCCCTTGGGGGCCACGTAGTCCGTCATGCGGGGGAACTTGTCGATCGAGGTGACCTGGAGGTGCAGGCCCTCGGCGCGGGCGTTCAGCCGCACCTTCTCGATGTCGTCCACGGCGACCGGGCCGAGCGAGGTCCAGGCGACGTTGGCGAGGTGGCCGAAGATGCCGTCCAGGCTCAGGCCGTGCGGCTTGACCAGGCGGTGCGAGAGCAGGTGCAGGCGCAGGTAGGTGTCGTGCGCGTCCAGCGGCTTCTCGTCCAGCGAGGCGATGACCGTACGGACCGCGACCACCTCGACGCCCCGGCGGGCGTCCGGGCCGGTCGCCGCGGTCGCGCCGCCGCCCAGCAGCTCCGCGGCGCGCTCCGCGGACAACCGCTCGGTGCCGGCCGGGCCGGGCTCCGCGACCAGCTCGGGCGCGGGGAACCAGGTGTCGAGGACGGTGCCGTCGGAGGCGATCGTGGCGAGGCCGGCGGCGACGGCACCGGTGGTACGGGAAGCAGTGTCGGTCATGGGACAAAACCTAACGTGGCACGGGGTGCGGGGGCGAACCGTGTCTCACGTGCCGGTCGGCTTCGCCCCGCCGGGCCGTGTTCAGCCGATCACCCGCCGGAGCGCCTCCCGCGCGCCCCCCTCGTCGTACGACCCGCCCGTCAGCAGCACCTGGAGGCAGATCCCGTCCATCAGGGCGAGCAGCGCCCGTGCCGTCACCGCGTCGACGCGGGCGGACAGGCGCGCGGCCGTCTCCTCGGTCCACTGGGCGGCGACGGGCCGCAGGGCCGGGCGGCGCAGGGCGGCGAGGTACAGCTCGTACTCCAGTTCCACGCCGGGGCGATCGCCGTTCAGCCAGTCGCCGAGGGCGCGGGCGAGCCCGGCCGCGAGGTCGGCGTCGTCCAGCACCCCGCTGCCGTCGAGCACCGCGGCGAACCCCTCGTTCGACTGGCACAGGGCGGCCACCAGCAGATCGTCGAGGGTGGCGAAGTGGTACGTGGTGGAGCCGAGCGGCACATCCGCCTCCGCGGCGACGGTGCGATGGCTCAGCCCGGCGAGCCCGTCCCGTCCGGCCACCCGGAGCGCCGCGTCGATGATCCGCTGCCGCCGGTCGGGGTCGTAACGCCGCCCCATCAGTGGCTCGCCCCGCCGAGGTTCAGCACCACCACTCCCCCGATGATCAGCAGGATCCCGGCGACCTTCACCGCGCTGAGCCCCTCCCCGAACAGCAGCAGCCCGAGCACGGCGATGGCCGCGGTCCCGACTCCGGACCAGATCGCGTACGCCGTACCGATCTGCACCGTCTTCAGCGTCTGCGCCAGCAGCATGAAGGACACCAGGTACCCCAGCGCCGTCACCAGCGAGGGTCCGAGCCTGCTGAATCCGTGGCTGTACTTCATCGCCGTCGTGGCGGCCACCTCGGCGGCTATGGCACCGGCGAGCATCAGATATCCCATGCGTACGAGTGTACATATGGCTGTGTACGGCCGTACATAACGACTGTGTGACGAGGCGGCGAACACCAGGCGGCCGACGACGGGGGGCGCTGCCCCAGAGCATGCGAAAAGGGCCACGGCATTCCTGCCATGGCCCTTCGCGCAAGCCCTGTACCGGACAGGGTCAGACGTTGAAGCCCAGTGCGCGCAGCTGCTCGCGGCCCTCGTCGGTGATCTTGTCCGGGCCCCACGGCGGCATCCAGACCCAGTTGATCCGGAGCTCGTTGACGATGCCGTCCGTGGCGGACTTGGCCTGGTCCTCGATGACGTCCGTCAGCGGGCAGGCCGCGGAGGTCAGGGTCATGTCCACGGTGGCCACGTTGGAGTCGTCCACGTGGATGCCGTAGATCAGGCCGAGGTTGACGACGTCGATGCCCAGCTCGGGGTCGACCACGTCCATCAGGGCCTCGCGGAGTTCCTCCTCCGAGGCCGGCTTCATCTCGACGGTGTCGCTCATGCGGTCTTCCTTTCGGCTTCGGCGCCACCCAGCGCCTGGGCCGTCGCGTCCTTCCACGCCATCCAGCTCAGGAGGGCGCACTTGACCCGCGCGGGGTACTTGGAGACACCGGCGAACGCGACCGCGTCCTCCAGCACCTCCTCCATCGCGTCGTCCGGCTCGATCTTGCCCTTGGACTGCATCAGCTCCAGGAAGGTCTCCTGGATCTTCTGCGCGTCGGGCAGGTCCTTGCCGACGAGGAGTTCGTTCAGTACGGAGGCCGAGGCCTGGCTGATGGAGCAGCCCTGGCCCTCGTACGAGACGTCCGCGATCTTCGTGCCGTCGTACTTCACGCGGAGGGTGATCTCGTCGCCGCACGTCGGGTTCACATGGTGCACCTCGGCGTCGCCATCCCGGAGACCACGCCCGTGCGGGTTCTTGTAGTGGTCCAGGATGACTTCC
Source organism: Streptomyces sp. AM6-12 (assembly GCF_044327085.1). Classification (NCBI taxonomy): domain Bacteria; kingdom Bacillati; phylum Actinomycetota; class Actinomycetes; order Kitasatosporales; family Streptomycetaceae; genus Streptomyces; species Streptomyces sp. AM6-12. The sequence continues at coordinate 5,591,171 of NZ_JBIQWN010000001.1, read as the reverse complement.
TGGTACATGGAGTCCAGCTTCACGGTTTTCGACACGCCTCTCAGCCGAAGAAGTTCCGTACGTGCTCCAGGCCGTCGACCAGAGCATCGATCTCGGCCGGCGTGGAGTACAGATAGAACGACGCTCGCGTGGTCGCGGGAATTCCGTAGCGCAGGCAGACCGGGCGGGCGCAGTGGTGGCCCACGCGGACCGCGATGCCCTGCTCGTCCAGCACCTGACCCACGTCGTGCGGGTGGATGTCGCCCAGGGTGAAGGAGATCGCGGCGCCCCGGTCCTCGGCCGTGGTCGGGCCGATGATCCGCAGATCGGGGACCTGGGCCAGGCGCTCCACCGCGTACTGGGTGAGGGCGTGCTCGTGCGCGAGGATCTTCTCCATGCCGATCGACTGGAGGTAGTCGATCGCCGCGCCCAGACCGACGGCCTGCGCGATCGGGGGCGTGCCCGCCTCGAACTTGTGCGGCGCCGGGGCGTACGTCGAGGAGTGCATCGAGACGGTCTCGATCATCTCGCCGCCGCCCAGGAACGGCGGCAGGTCCTCCAACAGCTCCTGGCGGCCCCACAGCACGCCGATGCCGGTCGGGCCGCACATCTTGTGGCCGGTGAAGGCCACGAAGTCGGCGCCGAGGGCCTGGACGTCCAGTGGCATGTGCGGCGCGGCCTGGGAGGCGTCGACGCACACCAGCGCGCCGACCTCCTGGGCGCGGCGCACTATCGCCTCGACCGGGTTGACGGTGCCCAGGATGTTGGAGACCAGCACGAAGGAGACGATCTTCGTCTTCTCGGTGATGATCTCGTCGATGTTCGACAGGTCCAGGCGGCCGTCGTCGCTCAGGCCGAACCACTTCAGCTTCGCGCCGGTGCGCTGCGCCAGCAGCTGCCACGGCACGATGTTGGAGTGGTGCTCCATCTCCGTGATGACGATCTCGGTCTCGTGGTCGACCCGGTAGGGCTCGTCGGCCCAGCCCAGCATGTTGGCCACGAGGTTGAGGGACTCGGAGGCGTTCTTGGTGAAGATCACCTCGTCACGGCTCGGGGCGTTGACGAACTCCGCCACCTTGTCGCGCGCGCCCTCGTAGAGTGCCGTGGCCTCCTCGGCGAGGACGTGCACGCCACGGTGGACGTTGGCGTTGTAACGCTCGTAGTACTCGTTGAGGGCGTCCAGTACCTGGCGCGGCTTCTGGCTGGTCGCCGCGTTGTCCAGGTACACGAGCTTCTTGCCGTCGTGGACGACACGGTCCAGGACGGGGAAGTCCTTGCGGATCGCCTCGGTGTCGAGGAGGCCCGGCAGCTGTGTCACGCGGATGCGCCACCCTTCACGTATGCCTCGTAGCCCTCGTTCTCCAGCTTGTCCGCGAGCTCCGGGCCGCCGGACTCGACGATGCGGCCGGCGGCGAACACGTGCACGTGGTCGGGCTTGATGTAGCGCAGGATGCGCGTGTAGTGCGTGATCAGCAGGGTGCCGACCTCGCCCGTCTCGCGGACGCGGTTGACGCCCTCGGAGACGATGCGCAGCGCGTCGACGTCCAGACCCGAGTCGGTCTCGTCCAGGATCGCCATCTTCGGCTTGAGCAGTTCGAGCTGGAGGATCTCGTGGCGCTTCTTCTCGCCGCCGGAGAAGCCCTCGTTGACGTTGCGCTCGGCGAAGGCGGGGTCCATGTGGAGACGCTCCATGGCCTCCTTGACCTCCTTCACCCAGGTGCGCAGCTTCGGGGCCTCGCCGCGCACGGCGGTGGCGGAGGTGCGCAGGAAGTTGGAGACCGAGACGCCGGGGACCTCGACCGGGTACTGCATGGCCAGGAACAGGCCGGCGCGGGCGCGCTCGTCGACGGACATCTCCAGGACGTCCTCGCCGTCGAGCAGCACGGTGCCCTCGGTGATCGTGTACTTGGGGTGACCGGCCAGCGAGTAGGCGAGGGTCGACTTGCCGGAGCCGTTGGGGCCCATGATGGCGTGCGTCTCGCCCTGCTTCACGGTCAGGTCGACGCCCTTGAGGATCTCCTTCGTGGCGTTGTCGGCCTCGACGGTGACGTGCAGGTCTCGGATTTCAAGCGTTGCCATGGATGCCTCAGGACTCCTGGGTGAGGGAGACGAGCACGTCGTCACCTTCGATCTTTACGGGGTATACGGGGACGGGGCGCGTCGCGGGGAGGCCGGACGGCTTGCCGGTGCGCAGGTCGAACGCGGAGCCGTGCAGCCAGCACTCGATCTGGCAGTCCTCCACCTCGCCCTCGGAGAGCGAGACGTTCGCGTGGGAGCAGATGTCGTAGATCGCGAACACCTCCCCCTCGGTGCGGACGACCGAGACCGGCGTGCCGTCGAGTTCCACCCGTTTGGGGGTGCCCTCCGTCAGCTCGCTCAGCCCACAGGCGCGTACGAAACTCATGCGACCGAGGCCTCCAGCTCCTGCTCGATCCTGACGAGCAGGCGCTCCTCGATGTCGGCGACGCCGATCTGCTGGACGAGTTCGGCGAAGAAGCCCCGGACCACCAGACGGCGGGCGTCCTGCTCGGGGATGCCGCGGGCCATCAGGTAGAACAGCTGCTCGTCGTCGAAGCGGCCGGTGGCGGAGGCGTGACCGGCGCCGACGATCTCACCGGTCTCGATCTCCAGGTTCGGCACCGAGTCGACGCGGGCGCCGTCGGTGAGGACCAGGTTGCGGTTCATCTCGTAGGTGTCGGTGCCCTCGGCCTTGGCCTCGATGAGCACGTCGCCGATCCAGACCGCGTGCGCGTCGTCGCCCTGGAGCGCGCCCTTGTAGACGACGTTCGACTTGCAGTGCGGGGTGTTGTGGGTGACCAGCAGGCGGTGCTCCTGGTGCTGGCCCGCGTCGGTGAAGTACAGGCCGTACAGCTCGGCCTCGCCGCCGGGGCCCGCGTAGGAGACGCGCGGGTGCAGTCGTACGAGGTCGCCGCCGAAGGTGACGACGACCGACTTGAAGGACGCGTCCCGGCCGATCAGCGCGTTGTGCTGGGCGGTGTGGACGGCCTTGTCGTCCCAGTCCTGGACGGAGACGACGGTCAGCTTGGCGCCGTCGCCCAGCACGAATTCGACGTTGGCCGCGAGCACCGCGTCACCGGTGTGGTCGATGACGACCACGGCCTCGGCGAAGGCGCCCAGCTCGATCACCTGGTGGGCGAAGGCGGTGCCGCCCTGGCCGTGCACGGCGATGCGGACCGGCTCGGTGAGCACGGTCTCCTTGGGCACGGTCACGACCGAGGCCTGCTCGAAGGCGGAGTACGCCTGGGCGGCGATCCGGTCCACGGGGGTGCCGGCCCGGCCGAGGCGCGCGTCGTCGCGGCCCACGGTCTCGACGACGACGCCCTCGGGGGCCTGCACGTCGACCTTCACGCCGTCACCGGTGGCGACGGCGGTGCCGTCGTGCAGCCCGCGCAGGCGCTCCAGCGGGGTGAACCGCCACTCCTCCTCGCGGCCGTGCGGGACGGGGAAGTCCGCGACGTCGAAGGACGGGGGGACGCTCATGCGTGTGGCGACGGTCGACTCCGCGGCGACCGCGATCGAGCCCGTGGTGGTCGCGCCCACGGGGATGTTCTGAGCCTCAGCCATGGCTGTCGTATTGCTCGCTTTCTCAGGTCAGTGGCGTGATGGTGGGGCGGTGGGCGGTCAGCCGACCGCGCCCTCCATCTGGAGCTCGATCAGCCGGTTGAGTTCCAGCGCGTACTCCATGGGCAGCTCCTTGGCGATCGGCTCGACGAAGCCGCGCACGATCATCGCCATCGCCTCGAACTCGGTCAGACCGCGGCTCATCAGGTAGAACAGCTGGTCCTCGGAGACCTTGGAGACGGTCGCCTCGTGGCCCATGGACACGTCGTCCTCGCGGACGTCGACGTACGGGTACGTGTCGGAGCGGGAGATGGTGTCCACCAGCAGCGCGTCGCACAGCACGTTCGACTTGGAGCCGTGGGCGCCCTCGCCGATCTCGACCAGACCGCGGTACGAGGTGCGGCCGCCGCCGCGCGCCACGGACTTCGAGACGATGTTGGACGAGGTGTTCGGCGCCATGTGGACCATCTTGGAGCCGGCGTCCTGGTGCTGGCCCTCGCCCGCGAAGGCGATGGAGAGGGTCTCGCCCTTGGCGTGCTCGCCCATCAGGTAGACGGCCGGGTACTTCATCGTCACCTTGGAGCCGATGTTGCCGTCGATCCACTCCATGGTCGCGCCCTCGTACGCCACGGCGCGCTTGGTGACCAGGTTGTAGACGTTGTTCGACCAGTTCTGGATGGTCGTGTAGCGGCAGCGGGCGTTCTTCTTGACGATGATCTCAACCACGGCGCTGTGCAGCGAGTCCGACTTGTAGATCGGCGCGGTGCAGCCCTCGACGTAGTGCACGTAGGCACCCTCGTCGACGATGATCAGGGTCCGCTCGAACTGGCCCATGTTCTCCGTGTTGATACGGAAGTAGGCCTGGAGCGGGATCTCCACGTGCACGCCCTTCGGCACGTAGATGAAGGAGCCGCCGGACCACACGGCGGTGTTCAGCGCGGCGAACTTGTTGTCACCGGCCGGGATGACCGTGCCGAAGTACTCCTTGAAGAGTTCCGGGTGCTCCTTGAGCGCGGTGTCGGTGTCCAGGAAGATGACGCCCTGCTCCTCCAGGTCCTCGCGGATCTGGTGGTAGACGACCTCCGACTCGTACTGGGCGGCCACGCCGGCGACCAGGCGCTGCTTCTCGGCCTCGGGGATGCCCAGCTTGTCGTAGGTGTTCTTGATGTCCTCGGGCAGGTCCTCCCAGGACTCCGCCTGCTTCTCCGTGGACCGCACGAAGTACTTGATGTTGTCGAAGTCGATGCCCGAGAGGTCGGAACCCCAGTTCGGCATGGGCTTCTTCTCGAAAAGCTTCAGGCCCTTGAGGCGCAGCTTGGTCATCCACTCCGGCTCCGACTTCTTGCCGGAGATGTCGCGGACGACGTCCTCGTTCAGTCCGCGCCGGGCGGAGGCACCGGCCACGTCGGAGTCGGCCCAGCCGTATTCGTACTTGCCCAGGCCCTCGAGCTCAGGGTGGGCAGTCTCCGTGGGGAGAGTCATGCGGGGTTCCTCCCGGCCGTGCTTGCAGGTGCGTCAGTGGAAATCTTGGGAATGAACGTCGTGCAGACGCCGTCGCCGTGCGCGATGGTCGCCAGTCGCTGGACGTGGGTACCCAGCAGCTCGGCGAAGATCTCCGTCTCCGCCTCGCACAGCTGCGGGTACTGCTCCGCGACATGGGCGACCGGGCAGTGGTGCTGGCAGAGCTGCTCGCCGACCGGTGCGCTGCGCGCCGTAGCAGCGTACCCGTCCGCGCTCAGGGCCTTGGCCAGTGCTTCCGCACGCTTGTCGGGGCTCGCGCTCTCCACCGCCCGGCGGTACGCCCTCGCCTGGGCGGCGATCCGGGCGCGGGCGAAGGCGGAGACCGCGTCGGCCCCGCCCTCGTGCTCGGCGATCCAGCGCAGCGCGTCCGCGGCCAGCTTGTCGTACGACTGGTCGAAGGCGTCGCGGCCGCAGTCGGTGAGCACGAAGACCTTGGCGGGGCGGCCGCGCGTGCGCGTGCCGTACACCCGCTGTTCCCGGGCCTCCACCACGTCGTCCGCGGCCAGCGCGTCCAGATGGCGCCGGACGGCCGCCTGGGTCAGGCCCAGCCGGCCCGCGAGTTCGGCGACGGTCGAGGGCCCGTGGTCCAGGATGGATCGCACGACGCGGTTGCGCGTGGAGCGCTCACCGGTCGCGAGTTCCTCCTGCGGGGCCCCCGTGAGGGCCTCCCGAGCCTCGTCGACGTTTTTCACAACGCCATTGTTGCGTAATTCATCCGGGCCTGACAAGCGCCGTGCGGATCATCGACGGTGCCCTGCATCACTTAGGTCTACCTAATCTGACCTGCGGAAATGATCTCTGATCGATCATCCGCAGCCCGGCCGCCGAAGAATCCGGTGGCACCTCAGCCGCCCCTCCGGAAGACTCCCCGGCCATGGCCACACCCCCTCCCACCGGGCCTCTTGTCACGCGGGACGGCATCGCCGCCGGGCTGCGGCTGCTCGGCGCCACCCCCGGCGAGACCCTCCTCGTACATTCGTCCCTGAATTCCCTCGGATGGGTGAATGGCGGGGCCGTGGCGGTCGTCCAGGGCCTCCTCGACGCCCTCGGTCCCCACGGCACCCTGGTCGTCCCCGCCCAGTCCGCCGACCTCTCCGACCCGGCCCTGTGGGGGAACCCGCCGGTGCCCGAGCAGTGGTGGGACCGGATCCGGGCCACCATGCCGCCGTACGACCCCCGCACCACCCCCACCCGCGGCGTCGGGGTGATCCCGGAGACCGTGCGGACCTGGCCCGGCGCCCTGCGCAGCGCGCACCCGCAGACCTCCTTCGCGGCGGTCGGCCCGCGCGCGCGGGAGATCACCGAGGGCCACGCCCCCGACTGCCGGCTCGGCGAGCGAAGCCCGCTGGCCCGGCCTGAGGAACTGGGCGCCCGCGTCCTGCTGCTCGGCGCGGGCTACGACGCCTGCACCGCCTTCCACCTGGCCGAATACCGCGTGCCCGGCCCGCTCGTCCGGGTCGGCCGGCCCGCGCCGGGCGGCGGCTGGGAGACGGTGACCGAGGTGTCGATCACCTCCGAGCCGTTCGGGGAACTGGGCCGCGACTTCGAGCGGGCGCGTCCCGTCGTACGGGGCGAGGTGGGCGCCGCCGACGCCCGGCTGTTCCCGGTGGCGGACGCCGTGGCCTACGCCGAGGAGTGGCTGAGGGCCCGCCGGTCCCCCGCGCGCGGCTTCCCGCACCCCCGCGACTGATCGGCGAGCGCTCTCCCTAGACTCGGGTCCATGCGAAGTGAGCCTGTCGTCCAGGTCCGGGCCCTGGTGAAGCGGTACGGCACGAAGACCGCGGTCGACGGCCTCGACCTGGAGGCCGGAGCGGCCGTGACCGCCGTCCTCGGGCCCAACGGCGCCGGCAAGACGACGACGGTCGAGACCTGCGAGGGGTACCGGAAGCCGGATTCCGGCACGGTGCGCGTCCTGGGCCTCGACCCCGTGCGGCAGTCGGCCGAGCTGCGGCCCCGGATCGGCGTGATGCTCCAGTCCGGCGGCGTGTACTCCGGCGCCCGCGCGGACGAGATGCTGCGCCATGTCGCCAAGCTGCACGCCCACCCGCTGGACGTGCCCGCCCTGATCGAACGGCTCGGCCTCGGCAGCTGCGGCCGCACCTCCTACCGCCGGCTCTCCGGCGGCCAGCAGCAGCGCCTCGCGCTCGCCATGGCCGTCGTCGGCCGCCCGGAACTGGTCTTCCTCGACGAGCCGACCGCCGGCCTCGACCCGCAGGCCCGCCGGGCCACCTGGGACCTGGTGAAGGACCTGCGCGCCGACGGCGTCTCGGTCATCCTCACCACGCACCACATGGACGAGGCCGAACAACTCGCCGACGACGTCGCGATCATCGACGGCGGCAAGGTCATCGCCCAGGGCTCCCCTGAGGAGCTGTGCAAGGGCGGCGCCGAGAACACCCTGCGCTTCACCGGCCGCCCCGGCCTCGACGTCGGCTCCCTGCTCAAGGCGCTCCCGGACGGCTGCACGGCCGCCGAGCTGACCCCGGGCGCCTACCGGGTCGCCGGCAGGATCGACCCGCAGCTGCTGGCCACCGTGACCTCCTGGTGCGCCCAGCACGGGGTGATGCCGGACCGCATCTCGGTCGAACGGCACACCCTGGAAGACGTCTTTCTCGAACTGACCGGCAAGGAGCTGCGCTCATGACCACCGCGCCGGGTACGTACGCGCCCAAGCCGGGGGCCGCGCCGCTGCCCCGCATGATCGCGGCGCAGGCGGCCCTGGAGACGAAGATGCTGCTGCGCAACGGCGAGCAGCTGCTGCTGACGGTCGTCATCCCCACCCTGCTGCTGGTGCTGTTCAGCTCCGTGGACATCGTGGACACCGGTAAGGGCAAGGCCGTCGACTTCCTCGCGCCGGGCATCCTCGCCCTCGCCGTGATGTCGACCGCGTTCACCGGGCAGGCCATCGCCACCGGCTTCGAGCGCCGCTACGGCGTGCTCAAGCGGCTCGCCGCCTCGCCGCTGCCGCGCTGGGCCCTGATGACCGCGAAGACGGCGTCCGTGCTGGTCACCGAGGTGCTCCAGGTGATCCTGCTGACGGTGGTCGCCCTGGCGCTCGGCTGGTCCCCGCACGGCAACCCCGCCGCCGTACTCCTGCTGCTGATCCTCGGCACCGCCGCCTTCTCCGGGCTCGGGCTGCTGATGGCCGGCACCCTGAAGGCGGAGGCGACGCTGGCCGCGGCCAACCTGGTGTTCCTGCTGCTGCTCGTCGGCGGCGGGGTCATCGTGCCGCTGGACAAGTTCGGCGCGGCCGGCCGGCACATCCTCGGTCGGCTGCCCATCTCCGCGCTCTCCGGCGGCCTGCGGGACGTGCTCCAGCACGGCGCCGGGATGCCCTGGGGGGACCTCGGGATCCTCGCGGTGTGGGCGGTCGTGGGGCTCGCGGCGGCGGGGAAGTTCTTCCGCTGGGAGTGAGCGACGGCACGGCGCCGGACGGGACCCTCGTGAAAGCGTGCACAAGCGGCGGCCTACGATGGTGGGCGTGCCAAAGCTGAACCGCGCCGACGCCGTAGCGGCCCTGCGTAATCCGCTCGCCTTCATCGCCGACCGCTGGACCCCGAAACCGGGGACCGTGCAGCGGGCGGCTCTCGCCGCGCTCGTGATGTCGGTGGTCATCGTCGTCACCGGCGGTGCCGTGCGGCTGACCAGCTCGGGCCTCGGCTGCCCGACCTGGCCCGAGTGCACCGACGGCTCGCTGACGCCGACGCAGGCGCTGAGCTATCACAGCGCCATCGAGTTCGGCAATCGCATGCTGACCTACGTGCTGTGCGCGGCGGTCGGCTGGGCGATCGTCGCCGCCCGCTCCGAGAAGCCGCGCCGGCGCAGCCTGACCCGGCTCGGCTGGGCGCAGTTCTGGCTGGTGATGGGCAACGCGGTGCTCGGCGGCGTCGTGGTGCTGGTCGGCCTCAACCCGTACACCGTCGCCGCGCACTTCCTGCTGGCGACCGCGCTGATCACGGTCGCCCTGGTGATGTGGCAGCGCACCCGCGAGGGCGACGCGGCCCCCCGGCCGCTGGTCGGCAAGGCCGTGGTGCAGCTGGTGTGGTTCCTGGTGGTCGCGGCCGTGCTGCTCATCGCGGTCGGCACCGTGGTCACCGGTGCGGGCCCGCACGCGGGCGACTCCAGCGATGTGCAGCGCATCCCGATCGACTGGGAGACGGTGGCCAAGCTGCACGCGGTGCTCGCGTGGATCGTGGTGACGCTGACGTTCGCCCTGTGGTTCATCCTCAAGGCCGTCGACGCCCCGCACGGCCCGCTGGCCCGCACTCGGGAGCTGTTCCTGATCCTGCTGGCCCAGGGCGTCATCGGCTACGTCCAGTACTTCACGCACCTGCCCGAGCTGCTGGTCGGCGTCCACATGCTCGGCTCCTGCCTGGTGTGGATCGGCGTCCTGCGGGTCCTGCTGGCGCTGCGCGAGCGCCCGGGGGCGGAGCCGAGTCTCCCCGAACCGGCGTCCGGGGCCACGGTTCCCACGAACGCCTGACGCACCCCTCACCCGGCCGCGCTCAGCCGTACCCGGCGACCAGCGCGTCGATCGCCGGGCCCAGGTAGGCCCGGGTCAGCGCGGCGCGCCGGGTGAGCCAGGTGGCGTCACCCCCCGGAGCCGGGTCCTCGTACCGCCTGCGGGTGATGTCCTCGACGACCTCGGCGGGCGCGCCGAGGTCCGGCAGCTCGGCCAGGGCCTCCCGCTTGGAGATCAGCCGTCCCTCGCGCAGGGTCACGGTCGCCCGGGCGAAGGTCAGCAGCCCGAGGTCGACCCAGATGTCCTGACGCCACAGCCGGGCCCTGTCCACGGCGGGCCGCCAGAAGTCCCGCTGGTCCGCCACGACGAACGCGCGCAGGGTTTGATCCGGAACCGGCGGTAAGAGACCCGCCGGTGCCTCCCCGTGCAGCACCCGGCCGAAGGCGTGCAGCTCTCGCCGGGTGACGGGGGTGACCGGGCGGCGCAGCACATGGCCGTGTGCCCAGGTGAGATGCGCCCGGCCCGGATCGTCGAGGCCGGCCGGGGCGAGATAGCCGCAGTGCAGCTTCGCGGCGAGCGGCTCCCGGCGCAGCCGCCGGTGCAGGGATACGACCTGTCGTACGGTCTTCGGACCCGGCGGCGCCGGAAGCACCGCGATCAGATCGAGATCGCTGCGGCCCTCCTGGTAGTCACCGCCGGCGAGCGAACCGTGCGCCCAGACGGCACGAGGGCGCAACGGTGTGAGGGCGTCGAGAAAGCATTCGATCAGGGCTTCCGTCCGCATGCCGCCCAGTGTGGCGCTCCCCCGAGGCGCGCGGGGCGGTATTCGGCATACGGCTCCGCCACGCCGGCGCACACCGCGGCGCTCCCGTGGCCGGCTCGGGGATCAGCCCCCGAGCTGGATCCCCGCCATCCGCTTCCACTCGTACGGCCCGGTCGTCACCTTCGCCGCGAACTCGCCGTCAAACGCCTCGTGCACGGTGATTCCGGCCTTCGCCACCGCCTGTTCGGCGATCGCGTAGGAGGGGGCCACCACATCGCCCCAGCCGCCGTCCTCGCCGACGAGCACGATCCGCGCCCCGCGCTCACCGATGTACGCCACCTGCCCCTCCGCGCCGCCGTGGGCCTTGGAGAAGGCGCTGATCCTCCGGGCGAGCCGGGCCACCGTGCGCTCGGCCTTCGCGTCAACCTGCTGCGTGTCTGCCATGCCTGGATGCTACCGACGAGTAGATCAAACGGCGACGGGAGGGGTGCGTGGCCTTGACCACGCGCCCCTCCCGCCGGAGAAAGAGGTGCGTCAGCGCAGGAACGGGTCCACCGCGACGGCGACGAAGAGGATCGACACATAGGTGATCGACCAGTGGAACAGCCGCATCTCCTTGAGCTTCGCGCCGGTGACCTCGGCCTTCGCCCGGTTCTGGAGCCCGTGCGCCTCCCACAGCCAGAAGCCGCCGGCCGCGAGGGCCACGACGGTGTAGAACCAGCCCGTGTACCCCAGCGGGGTGAGCAGCAGCGAGACGGCGACCATCACCCAGCTGTAGATGACGATCTGCCGGGCCACCACCTTGTTGGAGGCGATCACCGGGAGCATCGGCACTCCGGCGCGCGCGTAGTCGTCCTTGACCTTCATGGACAGCGGCCAGTAGTGCGGCGGCGTCCAGAAGAACATCACCAGGAAGAGGATGATCGGCGCCCAGGACATCGAGTCCGTGACCGCGGACCAGCCGATCAGCACCGGCAGACAGCCCGCGATGCCGCCCCACACGATGTTCTGCGCGGTGCGGCGCTTGAGGATCATCGTGTAGACGACGACGTAGAACAGCAGGGCACCCAGCGACAGCCAGGCGCTGAGCCAGTTGACGGTGAGCCCGAACAGCAGCGTGGAGACGACCCCGAGCGCGATCCCGAAGGCCAGGCACTCGCGCGGGCTGACCATGCCGGTCACCAGCGGCCGCTGCGAGGTGCGGTCCATGACGGCGTCGATGTCGCGGTCGATGTACATGTTCAGCGCGTTGGCGCCGCCCGCGGAGAGGTAGCCGCCGAGGCAGGTCAGCAGCACCAGCTTCAGGTCGGGCACACCCTGCTGCGCCAGGAACATCACCGGCACGGTGGTGATGAGCAGCAGCTCGATGATCCGCGGCTTGGTCAGCGCCACGAATGCCTTGACACGGGCCCCGAACGGCCGGTGGGCCGGGCTCGGGTTCGTACCACCGAGCACGGCAGCTGGACGGGATTCGACGGCCGTCACGCACACCCCTGACAGAGACATCCCAGCGAGCCTCCCCCGGATGAGGTCTTCATAAGGGCTCGCGCGTACCACGCCACTTTAGACGTTGCCCATACCCCGGCCTTCGCGGGGGTGGGGTCGTGTTGGCGGTCACACGGACGGGCTCCCGCGGGAGGTCCGGCCGGCTTCCCGGAACGCCCCTTTATCAGAGATCCCAAAAGAGGCCCCCCACCACTCTTTTGAGCGGTCAGATGAGCACCCCTTTATTCATGTGCCAAATGCCGTCTCGCCCAGTCGGGAGGCGGATCCCGTCGATGCCCGGCAGTCTGGAAACACCCGCGAAAACGCACGTCCTTACGAGGGTAGGCTCGACAACGTCCGGCGGGCAGAAGCACGCCGGCGGCCGGGTGGGCGCGTGCCCCAGGACCGGCGAACGACATGTGGAGAGGAGCCCTGACCCAGGGTGAGCACCAAGCCGACCACCACAGACCTTGAGTGGACCGACCTGGACCAGCGGGCCGTGGACACCGCCCGAGTCCTGGCCGCCGACGCCGTACAGAAGGTCGGCAACGGCCATCCCGGTACGGCGATGAGCCTGGCCCCCGCCGCCTACACCCTCTTCCAGAAGGTGATGCGGCACGACCCGGCCGACCCGGAGTGGGTGGGGCGCGACCGCTTCGTGCTGTCCGCCGGCCACTCCTCCCTGACCCTCTACACCCAGCTCTACCTGGCCGGCTTCGGCCTGGAGCTGGCGGACCTGGAGTCCTTCCGCACCTGGGGCTCGAAGACTCCGGGCCACCCGGAGTACGGGCACACCAAGGGCGTCGAGACCACCACGGGCCCGCTGGGCCAGGGTGTGGCCAACGCGGTGGGCATGGCGATGGCCGCCCGCTACGAGCGCGGTCTGTTCGACCCGGAGGCCCCTCAGGGCGAGTCGCCGTTCGACCACTTCATCTACTGCATCGCCGGTGACGGCTGCCTCCAGGAGGGCATCTCCGCCGAGGCGTCCTCGCTGGCCGGCCACCAGAAGCTCGGCAACCTGATCCTGCTGTGGGACGACAACCACATCTCGATCGAGGGCGACACCGAGACGGCCGTCTCCGAGGACACCGTCAAGCGCTACGAGGCCTACGGCTGGCATGTGCAGCGCGTGGAGCCGAAGGCGGACGGCGACCTGGACCCGGCGGCGATCTTCGCCGCGATCCAGGAGGCCAAGCAGGTCACCGACCGGCCCTCCTTCATCGCGATGCGCTCGATCATCGCCTGGCCCGCCCCGAACGCCCAGAACACCGAGGCCGCGCACGGCTCGGCGCTCGGCGCGGACGAGGTCGCGGCCACCAAGCGCGTCCTCGGCTTCGACCCCGAGAAGTCCTTCGCCGTCGAGGACGACGTGATCGCGCACACCCGCAAGGCCCTGGAGCGCGGCGCCCGCGCGAAGGCCGAGTGGGAGAAGGCGCTCCAGGTGTGGCGGGACGACAACCCCGAGCGCGCCGCCGAGTTCGACCGCATCGCCAAGGGCGAGCTGCCCACCGGCTGGGAGGAGAAGATCCCGGTCTTCGAGCCCGGCAAGTCGGTCGCCACGCGTGCCGCCTCCGGCAAGGTGCTCCAGGCGCTCGGCCCGGTGATCCCGGAGCTGTGGGGTGGCTCCGCCGACCTCGCCGGCTCGAACAACACCACGATCGACAAGGCCAGCTCCTTCCTGCCCGAGGGCAACCCGCTGCCGGAGGCCGACCCGTACGGCCGTACGATCCACTTCGGCATCCGCGAGCACTCCATGGGCGCCGAGCTCAACGGCATCACGCTGCACGGCAACACCCGTGTCTACGGCGGCACCTTCCTCGTCTTCTCCGACTACATGCGCAACGCCGTGCGCCTGTCGGCCCTGATGCACCTGCCGGTGACGTACGTGTGGACGCACGACTCCATCGGTCTCGGCGAGGACGGCCCCACCCACCAGCCGGTCGAGCACCTGGCCTCGCTGCGCGCCATTCCGGGCCTGAACATCGTGCGCCCGGCGGACGCCAACGAGACCGCGATCGCCTGGCGCGAGGTCCTCAAGCGCTACACCAAGGAGTACGGCAAGGGCCAGCCGCACGGCTTCGCGCTGACCCGCCAGGGCGTGCCGACGTACGAGCCCAACGAGGACGCGGCGAAGGGCGGTTACGTCCTGTTCGAGGCGGAGGGCGGCGAGCCCGAGGTCATCCTGATCGCCACCGGTTCCGAGGTGCACGTGGCCGTCGAGGCGCGTGAGCGGCTCCAGGCCGACGGCGTTCCGACGCGGGTCGTGTCCATGCCGTCGGTCGAGTGGTTCGAGCAGCAGGAGCAGGGGTACCGGGACTCCGTGCTGCCGCCGTCCGTGAAGGCCCGTGTCGCCGTGGAGGCGGGGATCGGGCTGACCTGGCACAAGTATGTCGGGGACGCCGGCCGCATCGTTTCGCTGGAGCACTTCGGTGCGTCCGCCGACGCCAAGGTCCTCTTCCAGGAGTTCGGCTTCACCGCGGAGAACGTGGCCGCGAAGGCCCGGGAATCCATCGCCGCCGCCCAGCGCTGACGCCCGTATACGACACGTAGGAGATGTAATTCCATGACAGACGCACTCAAGCGCCTTTCCGACGAAGGCGTCGCGGTCTGGCTGGACGACCTGTCGCGCAAGCGGATCACGTCCGGCAACCTCGCCGAGCTGATCGACCAGCAGCACGTCGTGGGCGTCACCACGAACCCGACGATCTTCCAGAAGGCGATCTCGCAGGGCGACGGCTACGACCAGCAGGTCTCCGACCTCGCCGCCCGCAAGGTCTCCGTCGAAGAGGCCATCCGCATGATCACCACGGCGGACGTCCGCGACGCCGCCGACATCCTGCGCCCGGTCTTCGACGCCACGGACGGCCAGGACGGCCGGGTCTCCATCGAGGTGGACCCCCGTCTCGCGCACAACACCAAGGCGACCGTCGCCGAGGCCAAGCAGCTGGCCTGGCTGGTGGACCGCCCCAACACCCTGATCAAGATCCCGGCCACCCAGGCGGGTCTGCAGGCGATCACCGAGGTCATCGGCCTGGGCATCAGCGTCAACGTCACGCTGATCTTCTCCCTGGAGCGCTACCGCCTGGTCATGGACGCGTACCTCTCCGGCCTGGAGAAGGCCAGGGAGCGCGGCCTGGACCTGTCGAAGATCCGCTCGGTGGCGTCCTTCTTCGTGTCCCGGGTGGACACCGAGATCGACCGCCGCATCGACGAGATGGGCACCGACGAGGCCAAGGCGCTGCGCGGCAAGGCCGGCGTGGCCAACGCGCGCCTCGCCTACCAGGCGTACGAGGAGGTCTTCTCCTCCGACCGCTGGAACGCGCTGGAGAACGCGGGCGCCCACAAGCAGCGTCCGCTGTGGGCCTCCACGGGTGTGAAGGACCCGGCGTACAAGGACACCATGTACGTCGAGGAACTGGTCGCGCCGAACACGGTCAACACCATGCCGGAGGCCACCCTGGAGGCCACCGACGACCACGGCGAGATCCGCGGCGACGCGATCACCGGCACCTACGCCGAGGCCCGCGCCGACCTGGACGCGCTGGAGAAGATCGGCATCTCGTACGACGAGGTCGTACAGGTGCTGGAGGACGAGGGCGTCGACAAGTTCGAGACGTCCTGGAACGACCTGCTGAAGTCCACCCAGGCGGAGCTCGAGCGCCTCGCTCCTTCGGAGGGCTGACTTGTCACCCGTTTCGGGATCCGGAGCGAACCCGCTCCGTGACCCGGCCGACCGACGGCTCCCGCGCATCGCGGGGCCGTCGGGTCTGGTCATCTTCGGGGTCACGGGCGACCTGTCGCGCAAGAAGCTGATGCCCGCGGTGTACGACCTCGCCAACCGGGGTCTGCTGCCGCCGGGCTTCTCGCTGGTGGGCTTCGCCCGCCGCGAGTGGGCGAACGAGGACTTCGCGCAGGAGGTCCACGACGCCGTCAAGGCGCACGCCCGTACACCGTTCCGCGAGGAGGTCTGGCAGCAGCTCATCCAGGGGATGCGCTTCGTGCAGGGCACCTTCGACGACGACGAGGCGTTCGAGCGGCTGCGCTCCACCATCGAGGAGCTGGACAAGGCGCAGGGTACGGGCGGCAACTTCGCCTTCTACCTGTCGGTGCCGCCGCGCTCCTTCCCGGTGGTCATCCAGCAGCTGAAGAAGCACGGACTGGCCGACCAGTCCGGCGGTTCCTGGCGGCGCGCGGTCATCGAGAAGCCGTTCGGGCACGATCTGAAGTCGGCCGAGGAACTGAACGCCATCGTGCACGAGGTGTTCGCCCCGGACCAGGTCTTCCGGATCGACCACTACCTCGGCAAGGAGACCGTCCAGAACATCCTGGCGCTGCGCTTCGCCAACACGATGTTCGAGCCGATCTGGAACCGGTCCTTCGTGGACCATGTGCAGATCACCATGGCCGAGGACATCGGCATCGGCGGCCGGGCCGGCTACTACGACGGCATCGGCGCCGCCCGTGACGTCATCCAGAACCACCTGCTCCAGCTGCTCGCGCTGACCGCGATGGAGGAGCCCGCCTCCTTCGACGCGCAGGCGCTGGCCGCGGAGAAGACCAAGGTGCTCGGCGCCGTACGGCTGCCGAAGGACCTGGGCAAGGGCACCGTGCGCGGACAGTACGCGGCGGGCTGGCAGGGCGGCGAGAAGGTCATCGGCTACCTCGAAGAGGACGGCATCGACCCGAAGTCGAAGACCGACACGTACGCGGCGATCAAGGTGGGCATCGACAACCGGCGCTGGGCGGGCGTCCCGTTCTATCTGCGTACCGGCAAGCGGCTCGGCCGCCGGGTGACGGAGATCGCCGTCGTCTTCCAGCGGGCCCCGCACTCCCCCTTCGACCACACGGCGACGGAGGAGCTGGGACAGAACGCGATCGTCATCCGTGTCCAGCCCGACGAGGGCATCACGGTCCGCTTCGGTTCCAAGGTGCCGGGCACGTCGATGGAGATCCGGGACGTGTCCATGGACTTCGCCTACGGCGAGTCGTTCACGGAGTCCAGCCCGGAGGCGTACGAGCGGCTCATCCTGGACGTGCTGCTCGGCGACGCCAACCTCTTCCCGCGCACGGAGGAGGTCGAGCTGTCCTGGAAGATCCTCGACCCGATCGAGCAGTACTGGGACAAGCACGGCAGGCCCGCGCAGTACCAGTCGGGCACCTGGGGCCCCGCCGAGGCGGACGAGATGCTCGCACGAGACGGACGGAGCTGGCGCAGGCCATGAAGATAGACCTGACCGACACCACCGCCGGCGAGATCAACAAGGCGCTCGTGCGGGGGCGCCGGGCCATCGGCACCCCCGCCGTCGGCATGGTCCTGACCCTCGTCATCGTCACCGACGAGGAGAACGCGTACGACGCGCTGAAGGCCGCCGACGACGCCTCGCTGGAGCATCCCTCGCGCACGCTGGTCGTCATCAAGCGGATCTCCCGCACCCCGCGCGACCGCACCGCCTCGCGCCTCGACGCCGAGGTGCGGGTGGGCGCGGACGCGGGCACCGGCGAGACGGTCATGCTGCGGCTGTACGGCGAGGTGTCCCAGCACGCCGACTCGGTCGTGCTGCCGCTGCTGCTGCCGGACGCCCCGGTGGTCGTGTGGTGGCCGGTGAACGCCCCGCTGGACCCGGCCAAGGACCCGCTCGGCGCGCTGGCGCAGCGCAGGGTCACCGACACCTACGCCGCCGAGGAGCCGGTACGGGAACTCGCGGCCCGCGCCGACGCCTACACCCCCGGCGACACCGATCTGTCCTGGACCCGGATCACGCCCTGGCGCTCGATGCTTGCGGCCGCCCTGGACCAGGTCACCTGCGAGGTGCGGGCGGTCGAGGTGGAGGGCGAGGAGTTCAATCCGAGCTGCGAGTTGCTGGCGATGTGGCTCGCGGACCGGCTGAACGTGCCGGTACGGCGCTCCCCGTCCGCGGGACCCGGCCTGACCGGCGTCCGCATGGAGACCACCTGCGGCCCGATCACCCTGGACCGCGCGGACGGCTCGCTGGCCACGCTCTCCATCAAGGGCCAGCCGGGACGTGCGGTGGCGCTCAAGCGGCGCGACACCGCCGAGCTGATCGCGGAGGAGCTGCGCCGGCTGGACCCGGACGACACCTACGCGTCGGCGCTGCGGTACGGGGTGGACCGGCTGCACACGGTTCCGGAGCAGGGGGCCGACGAGGCGCCCGCCGGGACTGCCGGCGAGGGAGCCGGGGTCGCCGAGCCGGCGCCCGTCGAGGAGGCGGCCAAGGCGCCCGCGAAGAAGGCGGCGTCCAGGACCGCGAAGAAGGCACCCTCCAGGAAGGCGACGGCGAAGTGAGCACCCCCCAGCTGGTCGTCCACCGCGACAAGGAACTGATGGCCCAGGCCGCCGCGGCCCGCCTGATCACGAAGATCGTGGACGCGCAGGCCTCCCGTGGCACCGCGTCCGTGGTCCTCGCCGGCGGCCGCAACGGCAACGGCCTGCTGGCCGCCCTGGCCGCGGCCCCGGCACGGGACGCCATCGACTGGACCCGTCTCGACCTGTGGTGGGGCGACGAGCGGTATCTGCCCGAGGGCGATCCGGAGCGCAATGTCACCCAGGCACGCGCGGCCCTGCTGGACTCCGTCCCGCTGGACCCGGCGCGGGTGCACGCCATGCCCGCCTCCGACGGGCCGTACGGCACGGACGTCGAGGCGGCGGCCGAGGCGTACGCGGCGGAGCTGGCGAAGGCGGCCGGGCCGGAGAACCACGGCTCGGTGCCCACCTTCGACGTGCTGATGCTGGGCGTCGGCCCGGACACCCATGTGGCTTCGCTCTTTCCGGAGCTGCCGGCCGTCCGGGAGACCGAGCGGGCGGTGGTGGGCGTGCACGGCGCGCCCAAGCCGCCGCCGACCCGGATCTCGCTCACCCTGCCCGCGATCCGCTCGGCCCGTGAGGTCTGGCTGCTCGCGGCGGGCGAGGACAAGGCGGAGGCGGCGGCCATCGCCCTGTCCGGCGCGGGCGAGATCCAGGCCCCGGCCGCGGGCGCCCGCGGCCGGGCCCGCACCCTGTGGCTGCTGGACTCGGCCGCGGCCTCCCAGCTGCCGCGCTCGCTGTATCCGCCGGCGTCCCCGTGACGCCCGGCGGCAGCTAGCCGAAGGAGAGGTGACGGCGGGGGCCGACGGCCCCCGCCGTCACCCGTAGCCGGGCTCAGCGGCCGTACGCGTACCGGGGGGCGTACGGTGTCCGGCCGTGGTGCAGTGACGGATGGTCCGTCAGACGTATGCCGAACCTCCGCTTCAGTACGGCCAGTTCGTACAGCGCGATACCGGTGACCGTCACCGGGGCGCCGAGGATGAACACGATGCCGAGGGTGAGCCCGAGGCCGTGCAGATCGCCGGTGAACAGGTCGGGCAGGGCCATCAGCCAGGTGGTGACGATGGCGAGCAGGGGCGGCAGAGCGCGGTGCACGGCCGCCGTCCCGAAGAAGTTCCCGGTGACCCGCAGGGCCCCGGCGCCGACGAACCAGACCAGCCATATGGACAGCAGGCCCGGCAGCAACATCACCGTCGAGCTGAGCGCACTTTGATTCTGGATCAGCAGCAGGGTCGCGACGGCCGAGGCCACGAAGATGAGCAGCAGTCCCAGGGCCCGCAGCAGCGCCGGACGCAGGGCGCGCAGCGGGCCGCCCTTCCGCCAGATCCACAGCATCACCCCGACCGTCAGCGGGGCGATCACCAGCAGGACACCGCAGGCGACCAGCAGGTTCTCCAGCATCTCCCGGACCGCGAAGTGGTGTTCCACGAAGGTGTAGACGCCGACGGCGGCGACCGTGCCCGCGGCCACCCGGAACCGCTTGAGCTGTTCGACGTCCGGGTCGAGCGGCTCCGGTATCCAGGCGGGGTGGAACACCGCCCGTGCCGCATGATGGGCCTTCAGATAATTGCGGTCACGCCGGTCGCCCGGCGCTCGGTACCCCCGTGCCACTGCCGCTCCCCCACGTAGTGTCGTTCATGATCATCGGGAGTGTACGGGACACCGGACGGCGCACCGCCCGATGTCCCGCGCTCCCCGCCGCCGGTCAGCTACGGCCGCGCAGCTCCCGGTATGTGGCGACCAGCGCCTTGGTCGAGGGGTCGAGGCCGGGCACCTCCGCGCCTTCGGTGAGGGCGGGTTCGACGCGCTTGGCGAGGACCTTGCCCAGCTCCACGCCCCACTGGTCGAAGGAGTCGATGTCCCACACCGCGCCCTGCACGAACACCTTGTGCTCGTACAGCGCGATCAGCTGGCCCAGCACGGACGGGGTGAGTGCCCTCGCCAGGATGGTGGTGGTGGGCCGGTTGCCCTGGAAGGTCTTGTGCGGCACCAGTTCCTCGGGCACGCCCTCCGCGCGGACCTCCTCGGCACTCTTGCCGAAGGCCAGCGCCTGGGTCTGGGCGAAGAAGTTGGCCATCAACAGGTCGTGCTGCGCCTTGAGTTCACCGCTCAGCTCGGCCACCGGCTCGGCGAAGCCGATGAAGTCGGCGGGGATGAGCTTGGTGCCCTGGTGGATCAACTGGTAGTACGCGTGCTGCCCGTTGGTGCCCGGCGTGCCCCAGACCACGGGACCCGTCTGCCACTCCACCCGGCGTCCGTGCCGGTCCACCGACTTGCCGTTGGACTCCATGTCGAGCTGCTGGAGGTAGGCGGTGAACTTGGACAGGTAGTGGCTGTACGGCAGTACGGCGTGCGACTGGGCGTCGTGGAAGTTGCCGTACCAGATGCCCAGCAGGCCCAGCAGCAGCGGGGCGTTGGCCTCGGCGGGCGCGGTGCGGAAGTGCTCGTCCATCAGCCGGAAGCCGTCCAGCATCTCCCGGAACCGGTCCGGGCCGATGGCGATCATCAGGGAGAGGCCGATCGCGGAGTCGTACGAGTAGCGGCCGCCGACCCAGTCCCAGAACTCGAACATGTTGTCGGGGTCGATGCCGAACTCGGTCACCTTCTCCGCGTTGGTGGACAGCGCCACGAAGTGCCGGGCGACCGCGGCGTCGTCGCCGAGCGCGGTCAGCAGCCAGGTGCGCGCGGAGGTGGCGTTGGTGATCGTCTCGATGGTGGTGAAGGTCTTGGAGGCGATGATGAACAGCGTTTCGGCCGGGTCCAGGTCGCGGGTGGCCTCGTGCAGGTCGGCGCCGTCCACGTTCGACACGAAGCGGACGGTCAGGTCCCGGTCGGCGAAGCTGCGCAGCGCCTCGTACGCCATCGCGGGCCCGAGGTCGGAGCCGCCGATACCGATGTTGACGACATTGCGAATGCGCTTGCCGGTGTGCCCGGTCCAGGCGCCCGAGCGCACCCGCTCCGCGAAGTCGCTCATCTTGTCGAGGACGGCGTGCACCTTGGGCACCACGTTCTCGCCGTCCACCTCGATCACCGCGTCCCGCGGCGCGCGCAGCGCGGTGTGCAGCACCGCCCGGTCCTCCGTGACGTTGATCTTCTCGCCGCGGAACATGGCGTCCCGCAGCCCGAACACGTCCCTCGCCGCGGCCAGCTCGCGCAGCAGCCGCAGCGTCTCGCCGGTGATCAGGTGCTTGCCGTAGTCGATGTGGAGGTCGCCGACCCGCAGCGTGTACCCGGTGCCGCGGTCGGGGTCGGCGGCGAACAGCTCCCTCAGATGGGTGCCGGCCAGCTCCTCCTTGTGCTTGGCGAGAGCGGTCCACTCGGGCGTCTGGTTGAGCCTGGTACGGCCGTCTGCGTTCATTTCCGACTTCCGCCTTCTTTCGTGACTGTCCCAGAGGTTCCAACCTAATTGATCACCTGGGGACGCGGGCCGCCACGGCGCCGTCCTCGGGCGCGGCAACGGGTGCGTCCGTTCCGCCGACGGGTATCAGCGCTCGGACGGAGCGGGCGGCACCCGGAGTGCGGGAGGCGGAGCCGGCCCGGCCGGAGGGGCCGCGCTGCCGCATCGGGGTGGTGCCGGTGGCACTCCACTGGGGCAGGCCGGGCGCGGAGCCCGTGACGAGGAGCGCCGCGGTCCGCGCCGTACCGGCGCGCAGGACAGCACGCAGGGCGGCGACCAGGGCGGGCAGCAGCGCGGTGGCGGGCACGGCGGCGTGCCACCGCCGTCCGGAAGTCCCGCGCCACGCGGGCACCCTCGACTCCCCCGCCGTCACCGTCGTCACAACTCCCCCTCGCTCTCGTCGCCTTCACAAGAACCGTAGAGGGTGCCACTGACAATCGGTCGGACGCGGGCGGCGGATACGGCTCCGGCCGGACACCCGAGGGTGCCCGGCCGGGCCTCAACGTCTAGATCTCGCCGCGCAGTTTGGCGAGTGCCTCGGCGAGGATCGCCTCGCCGTCCGCGTCGCTGCGCCGCTCCCGTACATACGCGAGGTGCGTCTTGTACGGCTCGGTGCGCGGCGGGTCCGGCGGGTTGTCCCGGTCCTGTCCGGCCGGAAAGCCACAGCGCGGGCAGTCCCAGGTGTCGGGGACCTGTGCGTCGCTGGCGAAGCTCGGCTGGGTCTCGTGCCCGTTGGAGCACCAGAAGGAGATGCGCAGCCGCGGTGCGGACTCGCCGCGCTCGGCCTCGCCCATCGGCCCCGCCCCGACCCGGCTTCCCCGGATCGCGTTGCCACTTGCCACGGTCGTAACTCCCTGCGTGATGGTGCCGCGAAGCGAGTCGGCGTACCGCTTCGCTGCGAGCGCCTCAGTCTACGTAAGGCCCAACGCGCGTCCAGTGATGGGAGTTACCGCCCCCGCACCCAGACGCAAGCCCCATGATAGGCCGCGCTCGGGAGCGCGTGCCGGACATGGGGCTCAACGTACGGAATGTGTGTGCCTGGAAGGCCGGGATCAGCTGTTCGTCTTCATCAGGATGCCGAGGACCACGATGCACGCGAGCCACAGCACGCCGACCACGACGGTGATCCGGTCGAGGTTGCGCTCGGCGACCGAGGAGCCGCCGACGGAGGACTGCATGCCGCCACCGAACATGTCGGAGAGGCCGCCGCCCTTTCCCTTGTGCATCAGCACCAGCAGCATCAGCAGCAGGCTGAAGACGATCAGGGCGATCGAGAACCCCAAAACCACGGCTGGACCAACTTCCTCGGATTCGGATGGACGACGGGGGCACAGCACCTGGGCCGTGCCCCCGCAAGAGTACGACGTATCGCGGCTACCGCCTACTCACGGGCAGCCTCGCCGCCCCGTCACTGATCGCGGAAACGCACGATCTTGACGAACTCGTCGGTGTCCAGCGAGGCGCCGCCGACCAGGGCGCCGTCGATGTCGGCCTTGGCCATGATCTCGGCGACATTGCCCGACTTCACGGAGCCGCCGTACTGGATGCGGACCTTGTCGGCCACCTCCTGGGTGTACAGCTCGGCGACCTTGGCGCGGATGGCGGCGCAGACCTCCTGTGCGTCGTCGGCGCCGCAGACCTTGCCGGTGCCGATGGCCCACACGGGCTCGTAGGCGATCACGATCGTCTCGGCCTGCTCGGCCGGGAGGTCCTTCAGGCCGCCCTCGACCTGGGCGAGGGTGTGGTTGACGTGGTTGCCCGCCTCGCGGACGTCCAGCTCCTCGCCGACGCACAGGATCGGGGTCAGGCCGTGCTTGTAGGCGGCCTTGACCTTGGCGTTGACGATGTCGTCGGTCTCGTTGTGGTACTGGCGGCGCTCGGAGTGGCCGATGACCACGTAGGTGCACTTCAGCTTGGCCAGCATCGGGCCGGAGATCTCGCCGGTGTAGGCACCGGAGTCGTGCTGCGAGATGTCCTGGGCGCCGTACTTGATCTTGAGCTTGTCGCCGTCGACCAGGGTCTGTACGGAGCGCAGGTCGGTGAAGGGCGGCAGGACGGCGACCTCGACGGCCTCGTAGTCCTTGTCGGCCAGGGCGAAGGCGAGCTTCTGGACGTGGGCGATGGCCTCGAGGTGGTTGAGGTTCATCTTCCAGTTGCCCGCCATCAGCGGCGTGCGGGTGGTCATACGGGGTCAGTCCTCCAGTGCGGCGAGACCGGGAAGCGTCTTGCCCTCGAGGTATTCGAGGGAGGCGCCGCCGCCGGTCGAGATGTGGCCGAATGCGTTCTCGTCGAAGCCGAGCGTGCGCACGGCCGCGGCGGAGTCACCGCCGCCGACGACGGTGAAACCGTTCGAGTCTACGAGTGCCTGGGCGACCGCCTTGGTGCCCTCGGCGTAGTCGGGGTGCTCGAAGACGCCCATGGGACCGTTCCAGAACACGGTCTCGGCGTCGGCGAGCTTCGACGCGTACAGCGCCCGCGTCTTCGGGCCGATGTCCAGGCCCTCCTGGTCGGCGGGGATCTTGTCCGCGTCGACGGTGTCGTACTGGCTCGGCGCCTTGGTCTTCAGGTCCGGGAACTCGCGGGAGATCAGGACGTCGACCGGGAGCAGCAGCTCCACACCGAGCTTCTCGGCGCGCTCCATGTACTCGGTGACGGCCGGGATCTGGTCCTCCTGGAGGAGGGAGATGCCGACCTCGTAGCCCTTGGCCTTGAGGAAGGTGTAGGCCATGCCGCCGCCGATGAGCAGCCGGTCGGCCTTGCCGAGCAGCTGGTCGATGACGGCGAGCTTGTCGGAGACCTTGGCGCCGCCGAGCGCGACCACGTAGGGGCGCTTGACGTCCTCGGTGAGCTTCTTCAGGACGCCGACCTCGGTGGCGATGAGGTAGCCGGCGTAGTGCGGCAGCCGGGCCGGGAGGTCGTACACGGAGGCGTGCTTGCGGTGCACGGCGCCGAAGCCGTCGCCGACGTAGACATCGGCGAGGGCGGCCAGCCGGTCCGCGAACTCGCCGCGCTCGGCGTCGTCCTTGGCGGTCTCGCCGGGGTTGAAACGCAGGTTCTCGACGACGGCGACCTGGCCGGGCTGAAGGCCGTCGACGGCGTCGTGGGCGGCGGGGCCGACCGTGTCCTGGGCGAAGGCGACCGGGGCGCCGAGCAGTTCACCGAGGCGCTCTGCGGCGGGCAGCAGCGAGAAGGCGGGGTCCGGGGCGCCCTTGGGGCGGCCCAGGTGCGAGGCGACGATCACCTTGGCGCCCGCGTCCGCGAGGGCCTTGACGGTGGGCAGCACGGCGCGGATGCGGCCGTCGTCGGTGATCGTCCCGTCGGCCAGCGGCACGTTGAGGTCGGCGCGGACGAAGACCCGCTTGCCGCTTACGCCGTCGGCGAGAAGTTCGTCGATCGTCTTCATTGAGTGGACTCCTGAGGAGGGCTCGTGGTGCACCTTGATCGTATGAGGACGTGCTCCATGCGCGAGACAGGGCCCGGTCAGCGCGACGGTGCGCTGGCCGAGCCCTGCTCTCATGTCACGGTCGTGCTGCTGCGGTCTTCGGCGCTTCAGAGCTGGTTGCCGACGAAGACCGTGAGGTCCACGAGGCGGTTGGAGTAGCCCCACTCGTTGTCGTACCAGCCGATGACCTTCACGTTCTTGCCCTCCTGGACCATGGTCAGGGAGGAGTCGAAGGTGCAGGACGCCGGGGCGTTGACGATGTCCGAGGAGACGATCGGGTCCTCGGTGTAGTCGAGGAGGCCCTTCAGCTCGCCTTCGGCGGCCTTCTGGAAGGCGGCGTTGACCTCTTCCTTGGTGACCTCGCGGCTGAGCTCGACCACCAGGTCGGTGACGGAGCCGGTGGGGACCGGGACGCGCATGGCGAGGCCGTCCAGCTTGCCCTTGAGCTGCGGCAGGACCAGGGCGGTGGCCTTGGCGGCACCGGTGGTGGTCGGGATGATGTTCTCGGCGGCGGCGCGGGCGCGGCGCAGGTCCTTGTGCGGGAAGTCCAGGATGCGCTGGTCGTTGGTGTACGCGTGCACCGTGGTCATCAGACCCTTGACGATGCCGAAGTTCTCGTCCAGGACCTTCGCCATCGGGGCCACACAGTTGGTGGTGCAGGACGCGTTCGAGATGACGTGGTGGTTGGCCGCGTCGTACTTGTCCTGGTTGACGCCCATCACGATGGTGATGTCCTCGTCCTTGGCCGGAGCCGAGATGAGGACCTTCTTGGCGCCGCCGGCCAGGTGCTTGGCGGCGTCCTCGCGCTTGGTGAAGATGCCGGTCGACTCGATGACGATGTCGACGCCCAGCTCGCCCCACGGGATGTCGGCCGGGTTGCGCTCGGACAGCACCTTGATGGTGTGGCCGTCGACGGTGATCGTGTCGGCGGTGTGGGAGACCTCCTGCTTGAGGCGGCCCAGGATCGTGTCGTACTTGAGCAGGTGGGCCGTGGTGGCCGTGTCACCCAGGTCGTTGACAGCCACAACCTCGATGTCCGCACCCTGCTCCAGCAGTGCGCGGAAGTAGTTACGGCCGATGCGGCCGAAGCCGTTGATGCCTACGCGGATCGTCACGAACCGATCTCCTCGTTGGTACGCCGACCACGCGAGCCGGCGAGCTCTGTTTGGGATGTCCCCGACCACCACCGACCCTACCTCTCTGAGGGCCCCTCGGTGACATCGAGATGGCGCATACATGGGCAGGCGTTTCGTACCTGGCAGTAGAGGTACGGACCCTCTCGGATCGGCAGTCGATTCACCCGTTTTTGCTACCGAATGTCGCCCCTTATTGACGTCGATGTCACTCGTTCGTGAGCGGGTCGGCTCACCTGTTCACTACCCCGGATCCGCACCGTTGATGAGGCTTCCGCTCACCTGTGGTATGCCCTCCTCCGACGCACCGCGGGAGGGCATACGAAAGCCGGTGCCGAACCCCTCGGACGAGGGTCGGCACCGGCGTGTCGGTGTGTCGGCTGCGGCGTGCGGCGTGCGGCGTGCGGCGTGCGGCGTGCGGCGTGCGGCGTGCGGCGTGCGGCGTGCGGCGTGCGGCGTGCGGCGTGCGGCGTGCGGCGTGCGGCGTGCGGCGTGCGGCGGCTCAGCCGACCAGGTTGTCCGCAAGCTCCTCCGACAGGTTCGCCTCCGTGCCCGGAATGCCCAGGTCCGAGGCGCGCTTGTCGGCCATGGCCAGCAGCCGGCGGATCCGGCCCGCGACGGCGTCCTTCGTCAGCGGCGGGTCGGCGAGCGCGCCCAGCTCCTCCAGCGAGGCCTGCTTGTGCTCCATGCGCAGCCGCCCGGCCGCCGCGAGGTGCTCGGGCACCTCCTCGCCGAGGATCTCCAGCGCGCGCTGCACCCGCGCCCCCGCGGCCACCGCCGCGCGGGCCGAGCGCCGCAGGTTCGCGTCGTCGAAGTTGGCGAGCCGGTTGGCCGTGGCCCGCACCTCGCGGCGCATCCGGCGCTCCTCCCAGGCCAGCACCGACTCGTGCGCGCCGAGCCGGGTCAACAGGGCGCCGATCGCGTCACCGTCCCGGACGACCACACGGTCCACCCCGCGCACCTCCCGCGCCTTGGCGGCGATCGACAGCCGGCGGGCGGCGCCGACCAGCGCGAGGGCGGCCTCGGGGCCCGGGCAGGTCACCTCCAGGGAGGAGGAACGGCCGGGCTCGGTCAGCGAGCCGTGCGCGAGGAACGCCCCGCGCCAGGCCGCCTCCGCGTCGCAGGTGGCCCCCGAGACCACCTGCGGGGGCAGTCCGCGGATCGGCCGGCCGCGGCCGTCGACCAGGCCGGTCTGCCGGGCGAGCTGGTCCCCGCCCGCGACGACCCGGACGACGTAGCGCGAGCCGCGGCGCAGTCCGCCGGGCGCCATCACGATCAGCTCCGAGCTGTGCCCGAAGATCTCCAGGATGTCCCGTTTGAGGCGGCGGGCCGCCATCGCCGTGTCCAGCTCCGCCTCGATCACGATGCGCCCGCTCACCAGATGCAGGCCGCCGGCGAACCGCAGAATGGCGGAGACCTCCGCCTTCCTGCAGCAGGTCCGGGTGACGGGGAGCCGGGAGATCTCGTCCTTCACCGCTGCCGTCATCGCCATGGGCCGATCCTTCCATGCATCCGAAAAATACGGTCGTACGCGGCGGCCAACAGCTCCGGGTCGTGCCGGGGTGTTCCGTCGGTCCGGGCCACCGGGGCCAGCTCGACCGCGGCTCCCAGCCGCTTGGCGGCCTCGGTGAGCGAGTCGCGGTCGGGCACGGCGGCCTCGTCGGCCAGCACCACGTCCAGGGCGAGTTTAGGGGCGTGTCGCCCCAAAACCTCCAAATGACGCTGCGGGGAGAAGCCGTCGGTTTCGCCCGGCTGCGGCGCGAGGTTCAGCGAGAGGACCTTGCGGGCCTTCGTCTCGGTCAGGGCGTCCAGCAGTTCGGGCACCAGCAGATGCGGGATCACCGAGGAGAACCAGGAGCCGGGGCCGAGCACCACCCAGTCGGCGTCCAGGACCGCCGCGAGAGCCTCCGGGACGGCCGGCGGGTCGTTCGGCACCAGATGCACGGACTGCACCTCGCCGGGCGTCAGCGCCACGGTCGCCTGCCCGCGCACGGTGTCCACGGCCTCCGGTTGCTCCGGATCGTGCCCCTTGACCAGGGCCTGGAGCTCCAGCGGCACTGCGGACATGGGCAGCACCCGTCCGTGCGCGCCGAGCAGCTTGCCGACCAGGTCCAGCGCCTGGACGTGGTCGCCGAGCTGCTCCCACAGGGCGACGATCAGCAGATTGCCCACCGCGTGGTCGTGCAGGTCGCCCTGGGACTGGAAGCGGTGCTGGATGACGCGGGACCAGGTCTGGCCCCAGTCGTCGTCCCCGCACAGCGCGGCCAGCGCCTTGCGCAGATCGCCGGGCGGCAGCACGCCCAGCTCGTCCCGCAGCCGTCCGCTGGAGCCGCCGTCGTCGGCCACGGTGACGACAGCGGTGAGATCGCCGGTGATCCGGCGCAGCGCGGTGAGCGAGGCGGACAGGCCCATGCCGCCGCCGAGCGCGACGACCTTGGGCTGTGCGCCCCTGCGGCGGGGGCGGCCCCCGCGCGCCTCGGCCGGGCGGCCGGCGCGGGTCTCGCCCGCGCGGCCGGAGCGCGCCTCGGGCACCATCCGGCGCAGCCGGCCCAGCCGCGGTGTACGTTCCGTCATTCCCGTCCCATGTCCCGGTGTACGACCACCGTTTCCACACCCTCGGCCGCGAGGCGCGCGGCGAGTTTCTCCGACATCGCGACCGAGCGGTGCTTGCCCCCGGTACAGCCGATCGCGATGGTCACATAGCGCTTGCCCTCACGGCGGTAGCCGGCCGCGATCAGCCGCAGCAGCTCGGCGTAGCGGTCCAGGAACTCCTTGGCGCCGGGCTGGTTGAAGACATAGGCGGCGACCTCCTCGTTGAGACCCGTGAAGGGGCGCAGCTCCGGGACCCAGTGCGGGTTGGGCAGGAACCGCATGTCCGCGACGAGATCGGCGTCGACCGGGAGGCCGTACTTGAAGCCGAAGGACATCACGGTGGCCCGCAGCTCGGGCTCCTCTTCGCCGGCGAACTGGGCGTCCATCTTGGCGCGCAGTTCGTGCACGTTGAGGCTGGAGGTGTCGATCACCAGGTCGGCGTCGCCGCGCAGTTCGCGCAGCAGCTCGCGCTCGGCGGCGATGCCGTCCACGATGCGGCCGTCGCCCTGGAGCGGGTGCGGGCGGCGCACCGACTCGAAGCGGCGCACCAGGGCCTCGTCCGAGGACTCCAGGAAGACGATCCGCCGGGTGACGTGCTTGGCCTCCAGGTCCGCCAGGGACTCGCGCAGATTGTCGAAGAAGCGCCGGCCGCGGACGTCCACCACCACCGCGATCCGCGCCACGTTCCCCTGGGAGCGGGCGCCCAGTTCGACCATGGTCGGGATGAGGGCCGGCGGCAGGTTGTCCACGACGAACCAGCCGAGGTCCTCCAGACACTTCGCGGCCGTCGAGCGGCCCGCTCCGGACATGCCGGAGATGATCACCAGCTCCGGGATCGCCGCTTCGGGGACCCCGGCTGCCTCGCCGCCCGTACTCACCTGTGCTCCGTTGTCATCGCCCGTGTCCGGGCCGGTCTCCTGGCCGGCGGGCCGCGGGGCGGTTTCCTCGCCCGGATCCGCGTGGGCCTGATCTCGGCGCTGTGCGGGCTGTGCGTCGTGCTCGGTCATGTCTCCTGCCCCCGTCGTTCGTCCGGGGGGCCCGCGGTCACGGGCTCCCCCGAGGGACCCGCCGTCGTCTCGGGTTCCTCGTCTTCCATGATCTCTCCGGTCGCCGTGTTCACGGCGGGTGCGGCCGGGGCCGCCTGGGCGAGGGCCGCGGCGATGGTCTCGGCCGTCTTGCGGCCTATCCCGGGCACTTCCTGGATCTGTTCGATTGTGGCGGACCGCAGCCGCTTCACCGAGCCGAAATGCTTGATGAGCGCCTGTTTCCTGGTCTCGCCGAGGCCGGGGACGTCGTCCAGGGGGCCGGCGCGGAAGCGCTTGGCGCGCTTGGTGCGCTGGTAGGTGATCGCGAACCGGTGCGCCTCGTCCCGGACGCGCTGGAGCAGATACAGGCCCTCGCTGGTGCGGGGCAGCACCACGGGGTCGTCCTCGCCGGGCAGCCAGACCTCCTCCAGCCGCTTGGCCAGTCCACACACCGCGATGTCGTCGATCCCCAGTTCGTCCAGCGCCCGCCGGGCCGCCGCGACCTGCGGCTGACCACCGTCGACCACGACCAGTTGGGGCGGGTAGGCGAACTTCCGGGGCCGCCCGTCGTCGTCCTTGAGGGAGCCGTTGAGGGGGCCATCGAGGGGATCGTCGAGAGTGTCGGGCTCGGTGGTGGTGAGGGGGACGGATTCCGGGTCAGGCCGGGGGGGTTCCGGGGTGGCGGGCACGCCGGACGCCGGGGCGGCGGACAGGGGGGCGGCGGGGGCGGGGGCATCCGCGCCGGCGCGGGCGCCGGAATCCGGGGCGGCGGGAGTGCCGGAGTCCGTGCCGGCAGGGGGCGGCGCGGGCACGGTGTCGGTGGGCGCGGGACCGGCATCGGCAGGCGCGGGCCTCTCGTCCGTGAGCGGGGCCCCGGCGTTCCCGGGCGTGGCTTCCTCGTCCGCCCGTGGGGTCCCGGTCTGGGCAGGCGCGGCCCCCTCGCCCGTGAGCACGCTGCCGCCGTCGGTGCCCGGCTCCTCGCCGTCGGCCCACTCCCCCGTCCGCTCCTTCTCCGCGAGGTACCGCTTGAAGCGGCGGGTGATCACCTCGTGCATGGAGCGGACGTCGTCCTGGCCGGCGAAGCCCTTGATCTGGAAGCGGCGGTACTCGCCCTTGCGCTGGAGGCCGTCCTCGAACACGACCATGGAGGCGACCACGTCGTCCCCCTGGAGGTGCGAGATGTCGTAGCACTCGATGCGGAGCGGGGCGCTGTCCAGGTCGAGGGCGTCGGCGATCTCCTCTAGGGCGCGCGAACGGGTGGTGAGGTCGGAGGCGCGCTTGGTCTTGTGCAGCGCGAGCGCCTGCTGGGCGTTGCGCTGCACGGTCTCCATGAGCGCCTTCTTGTCGCCGCGCTGCGGGATGCGCAACGATACGTTCGACCCGCGGCGGCCGGTCAGCCACTCCTGGACCGGCTCGACCGGCTCGGGCAGCGCCGGGACCAGCACCTCCTTGGGCACGGCGTCGCCGGTCTCCTCGCCGTACAGCTGCTGGAGGGCGTGTTCGACCAGGGCGCCGGTGGTGATCTCCTCGACCTTGTCGGTCACCCAGCCGCGCTGGCCGCGCACCCGGCCGCCGCGCACATGGAAGATCTGCACGGCCGCTTCCAGTTCGTCCTCGGCGACCGCGATGAGGTCGGCGTCGGTCGCGTCGGCGAGCACGACCGCGCTCTTTTCCATGGCCTTCTTCAGGGCCCCGATGTCGTCGCGCAGCCGGGCGGCCCGCTCGTACTCCATGTCCTCGGCCGCCTCCATCATCTGCTTCTCCAGGCGGCGGAGGTAGGTGCCGGTGCGGCCGGCCATGAAGTCGCAGAACTCGTCGGCCAGGTCCCGGTGGTCCTCGGGGCTGATCCGGCCGACGCAGGGGGCGGAGCACTTGCCGATGTAGCCGAGCAGGCAGGGGCGGCCGGTGCGGGCGGCGTTCTTGAACACGCCTGCCGAGCAGGTGCGCACCGGGAAGACCCGCAGCAGCAGATCGACGGTGTCCCGGATGGCCCACGCGTGTCCGTACGGCCCGAAGTACCGCACGCCCTTCTTCTTGTGACCGCGCATCACCTGGACTCGCGGGAACTCCTCGTTCATCGTCACCGCGAGGTACGGGTAGCTCTTGTCGTCGCGGTACTTGACGTTGAACCGGGGGTCGAACTCCTTGATCCAGGAGTACTCCAGTTGCAGTGCCTCGACCTCGGTGGACACCACCGTCCACTCCACGGACGCGGCGGTGGTCACCATCGTCCGGGTGCGCGGGTGCAGGTTCGCCAGGTCCTGGAAGTAGTTCGCCAGGCGCTGGCGCAGGCTTTTCGCCTTTCCGACGTAGATCACCCGGCGGTGCTCGTCACGGAACCTGTACACCCCGGGGGTGTCCGGGATCTCACCCGGCCTGGGGCGGTAGCTGGAGGGATCGGCCATGTCTCACACCCTACTGGCGAGCACCGACACCGCGTCGGGCCTGTGGATAACCCCGGCCACGCGGCTCGTCCGGCGGCACCCGCGCGGACCCGCGGAGGTCCGGCCCGCCGGTGCCGGGCGGGCGGTGAGGGACGCGGTCCGGCCACTAGTACGGGGCGTACGACCTCAAGGTGTTGTCGGGTTCTGGTCAACACGCTTCAATGCGGGGGAACTCGGGGCCGGCACGCGCAGGAAGGGGCGCGGCGCGCGCAGCCAGGGGCGTCCACGGCGCCACGGGGGTGGCCCCGCACACCCGCGCGGACGGTCCGACCAGCCGTCGTGACACCGACAGAAAGGCCCCTCGGCATGCGGCATGCCCTAGAGCACGCTGACCTCCCCACCGGGGAACTGGACACGGCCCTGCGGGGCGGCCCCTTCCACGTGGCCCTGCGCGCCGCGATCGCCGCGCGCGGCCTGCCGCTCCAGCGCGTCCAGCACCACCTCTCGCGCCACGGCGTCAAAGTCGGTGTGACCAGCCTGAGTTACTGGCAGCAGGGCGCCCGCCGCCCGCAGCGCCCGGAGTCACTGCGGGCCGTCCGCGCCCTGGAGGAGATCCTCCAGCTGCCGGACGAGTCCCTGATCCGGCTGCTCGCCGAGTCCGGCCGGTGCGGCGAGGCCGAGGCCCCGGCGGGCCGCTCGTACCGCTCCCTGGTCGAGGCCGCGGGCGTACTGGACCGGCTACGGACCGAGCTGGACCGGCCGGCCGACAGCGGGCTGCACACCCTGGGCCATCACGAGTGCGTCCGGATCGGCGCCGGGCGCGAGCTGGCAGTGCGCGAGGCCCATCACATCGTGCGCGCGCACCGCGACGGCGTCGACCGCTTCCTGGTCGTCCACCAGGGCGACCCCGGCTGTGCTCCGCACGAGATGAGGGTGCGGGCCCTGGAGAACTGCCGCACGGGCCGCGTCCGCCGGGACCAGGACGCCGGTGTGCTGGTGGCCGAACTGCTCTTTGACACCCGGCTGCGCGCCGGCGACATCTTCCTCTTCCGGTACGCCGTCGAGGACGGCACCGCCGGTGCCGCTCACGAGTACCTGCACCGGTTCGACGCGCCCGGCGGCCAGTACGCGCTCCAGGTGCGCTTCGACCCGGCCGCGCTGCCCCTGCGCTGCCGGCGCTTCACGCAGTACTCTCCAAAGGTCCCGCGCAGCGCCCGGCAGGAACTCTTCGTAACGGGGCCACACCACTGCGTGCATGTGGTCGAGCCGCGCATCAGGCCGGGCATCGTGGGCATCGCCTGGGACTGGCCCCGGTGAACGGGGCCGCGCCGCCCGCCGGCCGGTCCGACCGCTGGAGCCGGCGGCGCGGGCGGGGGATCAGGCGGCCGGACCGGCGACGATCCTGCCGTTCTGCGTCTTCACCGACAGCTCCGTCAGCGGCTCGGTGGCGGGCGACTGGACCACCTTGCCGGTCACGGCGTCGAACTCGCTGCCGTGGCAGGGGCAGATCAGGGTCGTCCCCTGGAGCTTGTTGATCGGGCACCCGGCGTGCGTACAGACCGTGCTGTACGCCTTCAGCGTGCCGCTCTTGTCCCGGCTGACCACCACGTTGTGGTCCTTGTAGAGCTTGGCACCGCCCTTGGCGACCTCGCTCTCGGCACCGAGGTCGACCGGAGCGGTCGGGGTGGCGGCCGAGCCGTCGTTCCCCGGTGCGGAGCACGCGGCCAGGCCGAGCCCGGCGACCGGGACCACGGCGGCCCCTCGAAGGACGGTACGACGGCTCGCGGAAGGACGCGTGGGCATCTCGGACTCCACTGGTCAAGGGGTGTACACGGCGACGATACCGGGGTGCGGTTGTGCCCCCGTGGGCCGGGGTGGGGTGCGCGCGGACAGAGGAAGACAGGCCCGGGGAAGCGCGTCCCGTAGGACGAGAGCGGGCGCGTAAACGCTTGCGCAAGCGTTTACGCGGGGGCGGCCGGTGGGGTACCTTCCGGCCCGAGGGCGCCCGTCCGGCGGGCGGCGAGAGGGGGAACGATGGCCACCATGGCGGACGTCGCGCGGAGCGCCGGAGTCTCCGTGGCGACCGTCTCCCACGTCCTCAACGGCACGCGCCCGGTATCGCCCGGCACTCGCCGGGCCGTCCTGGACGCCGTGGACGAGCTCGGCTACACGCCCAATACCCTGGCCCGCTCCTTGGTGACCGCGCGCACCCGTTCCATCGGGCTCGCGGTGTCGGCGGTCAGCAATCCGTACTTCACCGAGATCCTCCAAGGCGTCGAGACCGCGGCCCTGGAGTCCGGCTACGGGCTGCTCCTGGCCGACCCGCACGACGACCCCCTTCATGAGCGCAAGGTCGCGCAGCTTCTCCACGAGCGCCGGGTGGACGGCATGATCGTCGCCCCGTCCGCGCGGCCGGGCGAGCTGGTCGACTACCTCGGCCGCCATGCCGTGCCGACCGTGTTCCTGGACCGGCTGATCGACCCGACCGGGCCTGGCGGCGCGCCGGACACCGCGGCCGCGGCCACCCCGTTCTTCGATCAGGTCTGTGCGGAAAGCGCCGCGCCGACGGCCCGCCTCGTCGCCCATCTCGCCGGGCTGGGGCATCGCCGGGTCGGTCTGATCGCCGGGTTGCCGGGGCTCAGCACGACCCGTGAGCGCATCACGGGCTACCTGGACGGCCTCGCCGCCGCGGGCCTGGCGTACGACGACCGCCTTGTGGTGTCCGGCAACTCCGAGTCCGCCGGTGCCGAGCGGGCCACCGCCGCTCTGCTCGCCCTCCCCGATCCGCCCACCGCGCTCGTCACCGCCAACAACGCGATGACCCTCGGCGCCCTGCGCGCCCTGCGGCGACGCGGTCGGTCCGTGCCCGGCGACATCGCCCTGTGCTGTTTCGACGACTTCCCCTGGGCCGACCTCTTCTCGCCCCGGCTCACCGCCGTCGCCCAGCCCAGCCGGGAGCTGGGCGCCCGCGCCGTACGGCTGCTCCTGGAACGCCTGGCCGAGCCGGACCGGCCGTCCCGCACCGTGCGGCTGCCCTGCGCGTTCGTGCACCGCGCCTCCTGCGGCTGCCCGGAGGAGCCCGAGCGGCCCGCGGCAGCCGCGCCGGCCGCGTCGTCCGTCCTGTCCGAAATCCCGCCCGAGCCCCCGTCCGAGAAGGGAACCGCCTCGTGATCGTCGTCGCCGGTGAGGCACTGATCGACCTGGTACCGCAGGGCCCCGGTGCCCTCGCGGCCCTGAAACCGGCGCCCGGAGGCGGCCCGTACAACACCGCCCTGGCCCTCGGCCGGCTCGGCTCCCCCACCGCCTTCTGCTCCCGTATGTCGTACGACGCCTTCGGCGAGGCGCTGCTCGACGGGCTGCGGCGGGCCGGCGTCGAGGTGTCGGGTGTCCAACGCGGGCCGGAGCCGACGACCCTCGCGGTGGCCACGATCGACGACGGCGGTTCGGCGTCGTACTCCTTCCATGTGGAGGGCACCGCCGACCGTCTCTTCACCGCGCCCGCCGCGCTCCCCGCGGGCACCCGCGCGGTGTCCTTCGGCACCCTGTCGCTCGTCCTGGAACCTGGGGCGAGCGCCTATGAGGAGCTGATGCGCGGGGCGGCCGGGCAGGGGCTGTTCACCGCGCTCGACCCGAACATCCGGGCGGGGCTGATCCCGGACGCGGATGCCTACCGGGCGCGTTTCGCGGGCTGGCTGCCCTCGGTGACGCTGCTGAAGGTGTCCGCGGAGGACGCGGCGTGGCTGGGCGGGTCACCGCGCGAGTGGCTGACCGAGGGACCGTCGGCCGTGGTGGTGACGCGGGGCGGCGAGGGTCTGACCGTGTACACGCGGGACGGCGGGGAGTGTTCCGTGCCCGGTGAGAAGGTCGATGTCGTGGACACCATCGGCGCCGGTGACACGGTGAACGCGGCGCTGCTGCATGGTCTGTCCGCCCTGGACGCGCTGTCACGGGAGGCGCTGGCCGCCCTCGGGACGGAGGGCTGGGCGCGGCTGCTGCGCTTCGCGGCGCGTGCGGCGGCGATCACCTGTTCACGGGCGGGGGCGGAGCCGCCGTACGCGGACGAGCTGGGTGATGTGTGAGCCGTCCGCTCGCTGTCTGCTCTTGTCAAGGAGCGGCCGCGGTTCATGCGGCTGGTGGTAGAACGAACGGCGCCCCGCGGGGAGTTCCCGCGGGGCGCCGTACTTTTGACCGGATGTCAGGCTTTGCTCGCCCGCGTCGTCTTCTTCGCGGGCGTCGCCTTCTTCGCGGCCGTCTTCGCCGCAACGGTCTTCGTCGCAGCCGTCTTCTTCGTGGCCGGGGTGGCCTTCTTGGTCGCCGTGTTGTTGGCCTTGGCCGTCACCGTCTTCTTCGCCGCCGTCCCGGCCGCGGCGGTCTTCCTGGTGGCGGCCGTCTTCCTGGTCGCGCGCGGCGCCTTCACGGTCTCCGCGTCGCTGACCCGGTCGGCGCCGAGGATCTCGCGCAGGAACTTGCCGGTGTGGCTGGCCGGGACCGCGGCGACCTCCTCGGGTGTGCCCTCGGCGACCACCAGGCCACCGCCGGCGCCGCCCTCGGGGCCCATGTCCACGAGCCAGTCGGCGGTCTTGATCACGTCGAGGTTGTGCTCGATGACGATGACCGTGTTGCCCTTGTCGACCAGGCCGCCGAGCACCTTCAGCAGCTTGCTGATGTCCTCGAAGTGCAGACCGGTGGTCGGCTCGTCAAGGACGTAGACCGTGCGCCCGGTGGAGCGCTTCTGCAACTCGCTGGCGAGCTTGACGCGCTGGGCCTCGCCGCCGGAGAGCGTGGTGGCGGACTGCCCGAGCCGGACGTAGCCGAGGCCGACGTCGTGCAGCGTCTTCAGGTGGCGGGAGATCGCCGGGACCGCCTCGAAGAAGTGCATGGCTTCCTCGATCGGCATGTTCAGCACTTCGGCGATGGACTTGCCCTTGTAGTGGACCTCCAGGGTCTCCCGGTTGTACCGGGCGCCGTGGCAGACCTCGCACGGGACGTAGACGTCCGGGAGGAAGTTCATCTCGATCTTGATGGTGCCGTCGCCCGCGCAGTTCTCGCAGCGGCCGCCCTTGACGTTGAAGGAGAAGCGGCCGGGCAGGTAGCCGCGGACCTTGGCCTCGGTGGTCTCGGCGAACAGGCGGCGGACGTGATCGAAGACGCCGGTGTAGGTCGCCGGGTTGGACCGCGGGGTGCGGCCGATCGGCGACTGGTCGACATGGACGACCTTGTCCACCAGGTCGTCGCCCGCCACGCGCGTGTGGCGGCCGGGGACGGTGCGCGCGCCGTTCAGCTCGCGCGCCAGGTGGGTGTACAGGATGTCGTTGACCAGCGTGGACTTGCCGGATCCGGAGACGCCCGTGACGGCCGTGAACACGCCCAGCGGGAAGGACACGTCGATGTCCTGGAGGTTGTTCTCGCGGGCGCCGTGCACGGTGAGCTGGCGGGAGGGGTCGCGGGGGCGCCGGACGTCCGGGAGCGGGATGGCCTTGCGGCCGGAGAGGTAGGCGCCGGTTTGCGACTCGGTGTTAGTGAGCAGTTCCTTCAGGGAGCCGCTGTGCACCACCTTGCCGCCGTGCTCACCGGCGCCGGGGCCGATGTCCACCACCCAGTCGGCGACCTTGATGGTGTCCTCGTCATGCTCCACGACGATGAGGGTGTTGCCCATGTCGCGCAGCCGGACCAGGGTCTCGATCAGCCGGTGGTTGTCGCGCTGGTGCAGACCGATGGAGGGTTCGTCCAGCACGTACAGAACGCCGACCAGGCCGGAGCCGATCTGGGTGGCCAGGCGGATGCGCTGGGCCTCGCCGCCGGAGAGGGTGCCGGCCGCGCGGTTGAGCGAGAGGTAGTCCAGGCCGACGTCGACCAGGAAGCGCAGTCGCTCGTTGACCTCCTTCAGCACGCGTTCGGCGATCTTCTTGTCGCGGGCGCTCAGCTTCAGCTCGCGCAGGAAGTCCGCACAGTCGCTGATGGACATCGCCGAGACCTCGGCGATCGACTTCCCCATGATGGTGACGGCGAGGACGATCGGCTTGAGGCGGGTGCCCTCGCAGGAGGGGCAGGGCACCTCGCGCATGTAGCCCTCGAAGCGCTCGCGGCTGGCGTCGCTCTCGGCCTCGCTGTGCCGGCGCTTGACGAAGGGCACAGCGCCCTCGAAGGGCGTGGTGTAGACCCGCTCGCGGCCGTACCGGTTGCGGTAGCGCACCTCGATCTGGGTCTTGTGGCCATTGAGCAGGGCCTTCTTGGCGCGCTGCGGCAGGCCCGCGAACGGGATGTCCGTACGGAAGCCGAGCGCGTCCGCGAGAGCGCCGATCAGGCGGCCGAAGTAGTCCTTGGTGTGTCCGTGCGACCAGGGGTGGATGGCGCCTTCGTCCAGGGACTTGTCGGGGTCCGGGACGATCAGCTCGGGGTCGACCTCCATGCGGGTGCCGATGCCGGTGCACTCGGGGCATGCGCCGAAGGGCGAGTTGAAGGAGAAGGAGCGCGGCTCCAGCTCCTCGAACGACAGGTCGTCGTACGGGCAGTACAGGTGCTCCGAGTACATGCGCTCGCGCTCGGGGTCGTCCTCGGGGAGGTCCACGAAGTCGAGCACGACCATGCCGCCGGACAGGCCGAGGGCGGTCTCCACGGAGTCGGTGAGGCGGCGCTTGGCGGAGTCCTTCACCGTGAGGCGGTCGACGACCACCTCGATGGTGTGCTTCTCCTGCTTCTTCAGGATCGGCGGTTCGGACAGCTGGATGGTCTTGCCGTCCACGCGCGCGCGGGAGTAGCCCTTGGTCTGGAGGTCGGAGAAGAGGTCGACGAACTCTCCCTTGCGCTCGCGCACCAGCGGCGAGAGCACCTGGAAGCGGCTCCCCTCCGGCAGCTCCAGGACCTTGTCCACGATGGCCTGCGGCGACTGGCGCGAGATCGGGCGGCCGCACTCGGGGCAGTGCGGCTTGCCGATGCGCGCGAACAGCAGCCGCAGGTAGTCGTAGACCTCGGTGATGGTGCCGACGGTCGAGCGGGGGTTGCGCGAGGTCGACTTCTGGTCGATGGAGACCGCCGGGGACAGGCCCTCGATGAAGTCGACGTCCGGCTTGTCCATCTGTCCGAGGAACTGCCGTGCGTACGAGGAAAGCGACTCCACGTAGCGCCGCTGGCCCTCGGCGAAGATCGTGTCGAAGGCCAGGGAGGACTTGCCCGACCCGGACAGACCCGTGAAGACGATGAGCGAGTCACGAGGCAGGTCGAGCGAGACATTCTTCAAGTTGTGCTCGCGCGCGCCACGGACGATGAGACGGTCGGCCACGCCGGTCCGCACCTTTCTTGGGAGAAGTGACAGGGGCGAAGCCCCCGTGCTTCTTCACACTAGGGGGAGCCACTGACAACGCCGGTCGGATTGCCCGGTTGCATAACAATCCCCGGCCTTCCAGCATGCCCGACGCCACCTTCGACCATATAGCACGCGCATTCGAATAACGGGCGAGCTTTGCCAGCTTCACCCGAACGTGTGGCGCGGCTAGGGTCGGACCCATGATTGATCACGCTCATGACCTGGCATGTGTACGTGACGCGACCGAGCGGCTGCTCAACGCGGTCGCACAACTGGACAACGCCTCACTCGCCGAGCCGTCACGGCTTCCCGGCTGGAGCCGCGGTCATGTCCTCGCCCACCTCGCCCGCAACGCGGACGCGCTCGTGAACGTCCTCGAGGGCCGCCCCATGTACGCGAGCGCCGAGGCGCGGGACGCGGACATCGACAGCGGCGCCGCGCGCCCCCTGGAGACCCAGCTCGCCGACCTGCGCGAGACGGCGGACCGGTTCCGGACGGCGGGGGACGCGCCCGCGGACTGGACGCGCACGGTGGAACTGCGCAACGGGGTCACCGACGACGCGGCGCGGGTGCCGTTCCGCCGGTGGGGCGAGGTGGAGCTGCACCATGTGGACCTCGGGATCGGGTACGAGCTGGAGGACCTGCCCGCCGAGTTCCTGGAGCGCGAGACCGACTTCCTGGCCCGGCGCTTCTCCGGTAATCCCGACGTCCCCGCGACCCGCGTCACGGACGGCACGCACGCGTGGACCACGGGCAGGCCCGCGGACAAGCCCGAGATCACCGTCTCGGGCACCCCGGCCGACGTGGTCGGCTGGCTCGCCGGCCGCCGCGACGGTTCCGCCCTGACGACGGACGGCGGTGACCTGCCGAAGCTCCCGCCGCTGTAGGTTTCGAACGCGTGGCGCGGCGGAGCGGTCGCGGGCGCCGAGACGGAAGTGGCGGGCGGGACAGCGCTCGATCGTCGGTGAGGCGTCGCTCCCCGCCCGGACGGCATAGGCTGATCGTCATGACGTACACGGGCGAGGTCAGGGTCGGCGGGCCGGCGGATGTGCACGAGCTCAAGGACCTGATGATCACGAAGATCGCGGTCGGGCCGATGGACAACAACGCTTATCTGCTGCGCTGCCGGGCCACCGACGAGCAGCTTCTGATCGATGCCGCGAACGAGCCGCGGACGCTCCTGGGAATGATCGGTGACGACGGCATCGCGTCCGTCGTCACCACCCACCAGCACGGCGACCACTGGCAGGCGCTCGCCGAGGTCGTGGCCGCGACGGGCGCGCGCACGTACGCCGGCCGCGAGGACGCGCCCGGCATCCCGGTGCCCACCGACGTGCTCGTGGACGACGGCGACGTCATCCGGGTGGGACAGGTGGAACTCACCGCGCGCCACCTCGTGGGGCACACACCGGGCTCCATCGCGCTGGTCTACGACGACCCGCACGGCCATCCGCACGTCTTCACCGGCGACTGCCTCTTCCCAGGCGGCGTCGGCAACACGCGCAAGGACCCGGAGGCGTTCGCCAGTCTGATCCACGACGTGGAGACGAAGATCTTCGACGCGCTGCCGGACGAGACCTGGGTCTATCCGGGACACGGCGACGACACCACGCTCGGCGCCGAGCGCCCGCATCTGCCGGAGTGGCACGCGCGCGGGTGGTGAACCCCGGCCGCTCATAAGGGGCGTGCCGTACGCCCGGCACGGACGCCGTCCCGCACCCCGTGTGAACGTTTCGCACGCGCCAGGCACACGCGCACGCTCCCCCAGAGCCGGTGGGGCGCGGTCAACTGGTGGCATCCCCGCTCGGGTTGACGGCTCCCGAGTGGCGGGGGCCGCCGGTCTGCCCACCCCACCCTGGCCCGGCGGCCCGGCCAGGGCCCGTGCGCGGCCGTCCGGGCCCGCGTTCACACAGCCGCAACACCCGCTCCCACTATACGGACAAAAATGGTCGTGACCTCGACAAAGACCGAGTTCACTGCCACTCTCCCGCCATGCACCTCGCCCCTCGCACAGTGCGCCGCGCGGTAGCGGCCGCCACCCTCGCCCTGCTCGCCACCGCCGCCGGCTGCGCCCCGCAGCCCGAGGCGAAGTCACCGGCCACCGGCGCCGGTTCGTCCGGCACGAGCTGCGCCAAGGGCAAGCTGGCCACGAAGACGTCCGGAAGGCTGACCATCGCGACGGACGAACCCGCGTACGAGCCCTGGTTCCAGGACGACAAGCCCGCCAACGGCAAGGGCTTCGAGTCCGCGGTCGCCTACGCGGTGGCCCGGCAGCTCGGATACGGCAAGGACGCGGTGGTCTGGCAGAGCGTGCCCTTCAACAAGGCGTTCGCGCCCGGTGTGAAGACCTTCGACTTCGACATCAACCAGGTTTCGATCAGCGCCGAACGCAAAAAGGCCGTCGACTTCTCCTCCGGCTATTACGACGTGCGCCAGGCCGTCATCGCGCTCAAGGGCGGCAAGGCCGCGAAGGCGACGAGCATCGCGGACCTGCGCGACCTCAAACTGGGCGCCCAGGTGGGCACCACCAGCCTCGACTACATCACCGACGTGGTGAAGCCGAAGCAGGATCCCGCCGTCTACGCCAAGAACGACCAGGCCAAGTCGGCTCTGAAGAACGGTCAGGTCGACGCCGTCGTCACCGATCTGCCGACGGCGTTCTACATCACCTCGGCCGAGGTGACGGACGCCAGGATCGTCGGTCAGTTCGAGAACCAGGGCGGCACGCCCGAGCAGTTCGGCCTGGTGCTCGACAAGGGCAGCGCGCTGACTCCGTGCGTGAGCCGCGCCGTGGACGCCCTGCGCAAGAACGGCACGCTGGCGCGGCTCGACCAGCAGTGGCTGTCCGACGCCGTCGGCGCCCCGGTGCTCAAGTGACCGTCACCGAGGGCGAGTCCGCGCGGGAAGGGGCCGACGACGAGGACGGCATGCCCGGCGACGATTACGTGCCCTCCGAGCGACGGCTGGAGCGCGAACGCCACAAGCGGGCACGGGCCCGCCGCGCGACGGCCGTCGCGGCGCTGTCCACCCTGGTCACCGCCGCCGTGCTCTACCTGGTCGTGGTCGACGCGCCGGGCTGGCCGCGCACCAAGGAGACGTTCTTCAGCGCCCAGTACGCGCGCGAGGCGCTGCCCAAGGTCCTCGAAGGACTGTGGCTGAACGTCCGCCTGCTGGTGATCTGCGGCATCGCCGTCCTGGTCCTCGGCATGCTGATCGCGATCGCGCGGACCCTGCGCGGCCCGGTGTTCTTCCCCCTGCGCGTGCTGGCGGCGGCGTACACCGACTTCTTCCGCGGACTGCCGCTGATCATCAATCTGATGATCGTGGTCCTGGGCGTGCCCGCGCTGCGGCTCCAGGGCGTCACGGTCGATCCGGTACTGCTCGGCGGTACGGCGCTGACGCTGACGTACTCGGCGTACGTCGCCGAGGTGTTCCGGGCCGGCATCGAGTCGATCCACCCCTCCCAGCGCGCGGCCGCCCGCTCCCTGGGCCTGACCAACCGCCAGGCCCTGCGCTACGTGGTGCTTCCGCAGGCCGTGCGCCGGCAGGTGCCGCCGCTGCTCAACGACCTGGTGTCGCTCCAGAAGGACACCGGTCTGGTGTCGATCGGCGGCGCGGTGGACGCCGTACGGGCGGCCGACATCATCGTGGGCCGCAGCCTGAACTACACGCCGTACATCGTGGCGGGCCTCGTGTTCGTGGCGCTGACCATTCCGATGACCCGCTTCACGGACTGGGTGACGGCCCGGCTGGACCGGCGGCGGGAACAGGGGGGATCCCTATGAGCGACGCGTCCGTGCTGCGCATGGAGTCGGTCCGCAAGACCTTCGGCGGCTCGGTGGTCCTGCGGGACGTCGACCTGGAGGTCGCTCCGCACACGGTGACCGCGCTGATCGGCGCCTCCGGGTCCGGGAAGTCGACGCTGCTGCGGTGCGCCAACCTCCTGGAGGAGATCGACGACGGCGCGATCTGGCTGGACGGCGAGGAGATCACCGATCCGCGGACCGACCAGGACGCGGTGCGGCGCAGGATCGGCGTGGTCTTCCAGGCGTACAACCTCTTCCCGCACATGACCGTGCTGGACAACATCACGCTCGCCCCGCGCCGGGTGCACGGCGTCGGTCGCGCCGAGGCCGAGGAGCGGGCCAGGGGGCTGCTGGAGCGTCTCGGGCTGGCCGGCAAGGCGGACGCCTACCCGGACCGGCTCAGCGGCGGCCAGCAGCAGCGCGTGGCGATCGTACGGGCCCTCGCCGTGCGGCCCCGGCTGTTGCTGCTGGACGAGATCACGGCCGCGCTCGACCCCGAACTGGTCGGCGAAGTGCTGGAGGTGGTCCGGGGGCTGAAGGCCGAGGGCATGACCATGGTGCTGGCCACCCATGAGATGGGCTTCGCGCGGGACGTCGCCGACCAGGTGTGCTTCCTGGACGGCGGCGTCGTCCTCGAACGTGGCACC
This sequence comes from Streptomyces sp. AM6-12, assembly GCF_044327085.1. Lineage (NCBI taxonomy): Bacteria > Bacillati > Actinomycetota > Actinomycetes > Kitasatosporales > Streptomycetaceae > Streptomyces > Streptomyces sp. AM6-12. The sequence continues at coordinate 5,547,328 of NZ_JBIQWN010000001.1, read as the reverse complement.
GCGGAGCAGGTGTTCGGGGACCCGCGGCAGGAACGCACCCGGCGTTTCTTGCGGCGGATCGTCGACGCGGGCCGCCTGTAGGGCCGCCGCGGGGCGCCTCCTGGGCGCGGGGCTATGCGTCGGCCCGCGCCGCGCCCAGGAGGGTCACGACGCGCTCGACGCCGAACGCGTAGCCCTGCACGCCGCAGCCCGCGATCACGCCGTCGGCGCGCAGGGAGACGTACGAGTGGTGCCGGAACGACTCGCGCCGGTGGATGTTGGAGATGTGCACCTCGATGACAGGCATGCCGTCGCAGGTGTTGAGCGCGTCCAGGATCGCCACCGAAGTGTGGGAGTAGGCGCCGGGGTTGACGACGATCCCGCAGTGGCCCAGGCGTGCCTCGTGGATCCAGTCCACCAGTTCGCCCTCGTGGTTGGACTGCCGGAAGTCGATCGTGCCTCCGTGCGCGGCCGCCGCCTTGGCGCACAGGGCCTCGACGTCGGCGAGGGTCTCCTTGCCGTAGATCTCCGGCTGGCGCTGGCCCAGCAGGTTCAGGTTCGGCCCGTTGAGGATCATGATCGGGGCGTTGGCCAGGGTGCGGGGCACGGTTCCTCCGGTCGTTCCGGGCGGTGCGTCGGCGACCGCCGCTCGTCCCCGGTCTATCACGGCTCCGGCGCGCGCTCCGACTCCGTGCCCCACTCGCCCCGGTCGCGCGCTTCGACCACGCGGTCACCCCTGTACGCCCCCGTAACCCACGATCACAGCGGGTAGTTGAAACGCCATGTACGACGTACGCCCTGTCACCAGGGTCTCTCTGCCGCGCCTCGCCGCCGCCTCCCTCGCCGGTAGCGCGGTCGAGTTCTACGACTTCTACGCCTACGGGACCGCGGCGGCACTGGTCCTCGGGCCGCTGTTCTTCCCCTCGTTCTCGCCGGCCACCGGGACGCTCGCGGCGTTCGCGACCTTCGGCGTGGGTTTCGTGGCCAGACCGCTGGGCTCGGTGCTGTTCGGGCACCTCGGGGACCGGCGCGGGCGCCGCCCGGTGCTCATCGCCTCACTGCTGCTCACCAGCGCCTCGACGATCGCGGTGGGCTGTGTGCCCTCGTACGCCTCGATCGGCATGGCCGCGCCCGTGCTGCTCCTGATGCTGCGGTTCCTGCAAGGGCTCGGGCTCGGCGGCGAGTGGGGTGGGGCCGTCCTGCTCACCGTCGAGCACGCCCCCGCCGGACGGCGCGCCCTGTGGTCCAGCATTCCGCAACTGGGGCCCGCGATCGGCTTCATGCTCGCCAACGGGGTGATGCTGGCACTGTCCTCCGGGCTCTCCGAAGCGCAGTTCGCGCAGTGGGGCTGGCGGGTGCCGTTCTGGTCGGCCGCCGTGCCCGCGCTGGCCGGGCTGTGGCTGCGTTCGTCGCTCGCCGAGAGCCCCCGGTTCCTGGAGATCGACGACCACCCGCGCGTGCCCCTCATGGAGGTCGTACGGCATCACAGACGGCCGGTGCTGCTGGCCGCGGGGGCGCTGTCCGCCGGGTACGCGGTGTTCTACGCGGTGACCACCTGGTCGCTGTCGTACGCGACGGAACGGCTGGAGGTGAGCCGGAGTGTCATGCTGACCTGTGTCATGGCGGCGGTGCTCGTGCAGGCCCCGCTCATCCCCGCCGCGGCGATGCTGGGCGACCGCTACGGGCGCCGGCCGATGTGCGTGACCGGATGCGCGGCCTGCGCGCTGTGGATGCTGCCCATGGTCTCGCTGCTGGCGAGCGGCGAGCCGCTGCTGATGTTCCTCGGGATGCTGGGCGCCCTGCTCGCCTTCGTCACCGTGTTCGCGGTGGTCTCCGCCTATCTGCCGGAGCTCTTCGACGCGCGGGTGCGCTGCACGGGCGCCGCGGTGGGTTACAACCTCGGCGGGGTGTTCGGCGGCGCGCTCACCCCCATCGTGGCCACGGCGCTCGCGCAGGGCGGCGGACGCGTTCCCTGGGGCGTGGGCGGCTATCTGACCGGTATGGCGCTGCTCAGCCTGGGGTGCTTCGCGCTGCTGCCGGAGACGAACCCGGCGCCCGTACCGGCGGTGGAGACGGTGGCCGGCCCGGTCAGGGGTTGATCGCCAGCTCCAGGTAGGCCGCGAACAGCACCAGGTGGACTCCGCCCTGCAAGGGGGTGGCCCGGCCCGGCACCACGGTCAGCGAGGCGACCACCACCGTCAGCGCGAGCAGCAGCATATGGACGGGGTCGAGGCCGAGGACGAGCGGTCCGGGCAGCCAGATGGAGGCCAGCGCCACGGCCGGGATGGTCAGTCCGATGCTGGCCATCGCAGAGCCGAGCGCGAGGTTGAGGCTGGTCTGCACACGGTCCCGGCGCGCGGCGCGCAACGCGGCGATGGTCTCCGGGAGGAGCACGAGCAGGGCGATGATCACACCGACGACGGCCTGGCGCAGGCCCGCCGCCGCCACGCCCGTCTCGATGGCGGGCGACACGCCCTTGGCCAGGCCGACCACGCCGATCAGTGCCAGGGCGAGCATGGCGAGGCTGATCAGGGCGGTGCGCCTGGACGGGGGGCTGGCATGGTCCTCGCTGCTGATGACCTCGCCCTGCCGGGTGATGGGCAGGAAGTAGTCCCGGTGCCGCACTGTCTGGGTGGTCACGAACAGGCCGTAGAGGATCAGCGAGGACAGCGCGGCGAAGGTCAGCTGGAGCGTGGAGAACTCCGGCCCCGGCTTGCTGGTGGTGAAGGTCGGCAGCACCAGGCTCAGCGTGGCCAGGGTCGCGACCGTCGCGAGCGCGGCGCCGGACCCCTCGGGGTTGAAGACCGCGGTGCGGTGCCGGAGCGAGGCGGCGAGCAGGCAGATGCCGACGATGCCGTTGCAGGTGATCATCACGGCGGCGAAGACGGTGTCCCTGGCCAGGGTGGAGCTCTTGTCGCCGCCGTCGGCCATCAGCGTGACGATCAGCGCCACCTCGATGACCGTGACGGCGATGGCCAGGACCAGGGAACCGAGGGGTTCGCCGATGCGGTGGGCGATCACTTCGGCGTGGTGCACCGCCGCGAGGACGGAGCCGGCGAGCACCACTGTCACCAGGGCGATGACCGGGCCGGGCATGGTTCGGTGCCAGGTGAGGATCAGCAGGACGACCGCGAGCACCGGCACGGGGATCGTCCATCGCCGGGCGAGCGATCGCAGCCAAGTGATCATGCCGCGATGGTCGCAGAGAGCCACATGGTTCGCATTCTGTCCGTTCCGGATGCTTCCGTCCCTTCTTCGCAGCGCCCGGCATCGGCTCGGGCCGGGTGCCGCGTGTCCGATCGTGTCCGGCGGAGGGGCCTCCGCGAGCGGAGGCCCCTCCGTGGGTGGCGGCCCTTACGAGCCGTGCGAGCCAGCCGTGCGAGCCGACCGTCAGATGTCCACGGACTCCTTCTTCTCGGCGCCTTCCGTGTCGGCGCCCGCATCTGCGGCCGCCTGCTTCCTGGAGGCCATGAGGCTGGTGACCGTGGTGATGACCAGGACGCCGCAGATCACGCCGAGCGAGACCGGGATGCTGATCTCGGGTACCGGGACGCCCGACTCGTGCAGGGCGTGCAGCACGAGCTTCACGCCGATGAAGCCGAGGATGACCGACAGGCCGTACGAGAGGTGGACCAGCTTCTTCAGCAGGCCGCCGAGGAGGAAGTACAGCTGGCGCAGGCCCATCAGCGCGAAGGCGTTGGCGGTGAAGACGATGTACGGGTCCTGGGTCAGGCCGAAGATGGCGGGGATCGAGTCCAGGGCGAACAGGATGTCGGTGGTGCCGATGGCGAGCATCACGACCAGCATCGGGGTCATGATCCGCTTGCCGTTCTGCCGGATCCACAGCTTGGTGCCGTGGTACCGGTCGGCGACGCCGAACCTGCGCTCCGCGGCCTTCAGCAGCCGGTTCTCCTCGAACTCCTCCTCGCTCTCGTCGTCGGCGCGGGCTTCCTGGACGAGCTTCCAGGCGGTCCATATGAGGAAGGCGCCGAAGAGGTAGAACACCCAGGAGAAGCTGGTGACGATCGCGGCTCCGGCGGCGATGAACACCGCTCGCAGCACCAGGGCTATGAGGACGCCGATGAGCAGGACGCGCCGTTGATAGAGGGCGGGAACCGCGAACTTCGTCATGATCAGCACGAAGATGAAGAGGTTGTCGACGCTCAGCGACTTCTCGGTGATGTAGCCCGCGAAGAACTCTCCGGCCGGCTGTCCGCCGCCGAAGACGAGAAGGCCGAGGCCGAAGAGACCGGCCAGAACGATCCAGACGACGGTCCAGATGCCCGCTTCCTTGATCGAGACCTCATGGGGCTTGCGCCCGACGAGGAAGTCGAAGCCGATCAGGGCGGCAAGGCCCACGATGGTCAGGACCCACAGGGTCATCGAAACTTCCACGGCAACCTCCGGCATTTCGAGATGGCAAGCACATATGCGTTGTCACTGCCGGAGGTCTCTTCCACCCGCACGGGGGCCGACGCCCCGGGACCGGAACCGGTCCGTACTGACGGGTGCGCCGCAGTCAGGGAGTACTCCCCTCCGCACGGAAAACAGTACCCCAATGGCCAAGCATTGGTAAAGAAGAACGCAAAGAAAAGATCAAATCCCCAGCTCGGATCGCCTTTACCTGTACTTGGTCCGATCGGCGGCGACCACGCCGAGCACCTGCTCCACGATCCGGCTGCCGGCTGGCGCGAGCGCGGGCTCGAAGGTCCAGGCATGACCCACCCAGGGGTCGGCGAAGTGCTCGTCGGGGACGGGCGTGAGGCGCATCAGCGAGCGCCACAGCGGGTCCGGCAGGGGGCCGTAGGCGGCGGCGTCCGTGCGGTCCGCCACCAGCAGAAGGTGTACGCCGACGGCCGGGCCCTCGTCCGCCAGGTAGCGCAGCCGCGTGACGGACCGGTCGTCGAAGCCGTGCGGGAAGTCGTTGACGATCAGCAGCTGCTGCGCGGTGTCCACATCGTCCGGCAGCGACGCGGCCACGCCGCCTCGCGTCGCCATCCGCACCAGATCGACCCGTCGGGTGAGCCGTTCCAGCACCTCCTTGACGCCCGCCGCCCCGGTCGCGGGCGGCGCCGCGAGTACTCCGGCGCCGGTCAGCGGCCACAGCGCACGTGCGCCCGCGCCGGCCGGGTCGATGACCCGTACGGCGAACTCTCCCGCCGGATGCGCGGCGAGCAGTCGCGCCGCGAGCGTCACCGCCGCCTCCATGGCCGACCACCGCGGCGCGTCCGAGGCCGTGAAGGAATGTCCGGGCATGTCCGCGGCCCCGCTGTCGATCCACAGACCGTGTTCCAGCGGCAGCCTGACCAGCAGCGGGATGCGCAACGGCAGGCTCTCGGGCAGATGCAGTTCACCGAGCCGAAGCGCCATCGGCGGCTCGGTGGGCACACGGTAGCCGTGCCAGACGGGGCTGTCCCAGCGGGCGTAGGCGGGCGGGAGCGCCGGTTCCACCACCTCGGATTCCGCGGTCAGCTGGGCGAGGTCGCGGTCGAGGGCGGCGCGCGCCCGATCGGCCAGTTGGTCCGGCGGGTCCGGGCCGCCTCGCGCGCGGCCGCGTTCCCGTCGCCGAGGCGGGCGCGCGGGTCGGCGAGGGCCTGGTCGAGTTCCTTCTCCAGACGGGTGTCGGCGAATTCGACGGCGCTGCGGTACGCGGCCGTGGTGCGCGCCAGGTCCTCGAACATGCCCCAGACCTGGTTGTACAGCCGCTCCTGCATCGACCAGCCCACGGCGTCGCCCGCGACCGGCGGGGCGGGCTGTCCTTCGGCGGCCGGGGAGGCCACCGGACGGGGCGGGGGCGGGGCGGTGTGCCGTGTGCGGCGGGGATGCGCGTAGTCGACCGGCCCGTCGGCGGCAGGTGCGTCCTCTGGCTCCGGCGGGTCGTAGGGGCTGCCGCGGCCCGCGTCGTCCGCGCGGTGCGTGTGATGGTCGTACGCGGCCGCGGGGCCGGAAGTCGTCGTTCCGTGTATGACGGTGGCGAGCGTGTCGGGCTCGGGCAGGCCGTGGTCGGCGAGGAGGGCCGGAAGGCCGTCGGCGTATCCCTGGCCCATCGCGCGGATCTTCCACGCGCCCTGTCTGCGGTACAGCTCCAGGGCGACGACGGCCGCCTCGGTGTCCAGGCCGGTGATGGTGTAGCGGGCGATCTCGGTGCCGTCGGGGCCGTGCACCGCGGTGTGCGGGGCGGGGACGGCGCCGAAGCGGTGCGGGCCCGTGGTCCCGGTGGGCAGGGCGAGGAAGACGCCGACCCGGTGGACGGCCTCCGGCACGGCTGACAGGTCCACGGCCAGGCGGTGTTCGGCGGCGGCCCGCCGGGGGACCTCGATGCCGGGGAGTGCGGGGGCGCCAGGGTGGGCGACCCTCTGGGGGCCGTGCACCGTGCCGTTCTCGTCGGCGAGCGTGACCCCGGCCAGGACCGGGGCTCCGGCCCGGATCCGGATCTCCAGCCGGACCCGGGACAGCGGATGGTTCTGCCCCCGCACCAGCTCGGCCGTCATCCCCGTCGCCCCCGTGCCGTGTTGTCGTAAGGCCCCGCCCGCCGGGCCCGCGTCTACAGGTGCGGCAGGATCGCCGGCATCAGGTCCTGGAAGGTGCGCCCGTTGGCGGCCGTACCGAGTGCGGTCATCGTCCAGCCCGAGCCCGCCCGGTGCACCTTGGCCATGATCTGGGCGGTGTACTCGCCGCCGCCGGCCAGCGTGTAGCGGGCGAGTTCCTGGCCGTTGGACTCGTCCACCAGACGGCAGGAAGCGTTCTCCACCTCCTGGAACGTCTGGCCCGTGAAGGAGTTCACGGTGAAGACGATCTGGTCGATGTGGACGGGGACGCGCTGGAGGTCAACGAGGATCGCCTCGTCGTCACCGCCCTGACCGGCGCCGCCCACCAGGTTGTCGCCGGTGTGGCGCACCGATCCGTCGTCGCTCACCAGGTGCCGGAAGAAGACGACGTCGACCGGCTGCTTCTCGGCGAAAAGCACCGCGGAGGCGTCCAGGTCGATCTCCTTGGTGCGCGAGCCGAACAGGCCCCGGCGCTTGGCCGCCTGCCAGCCCAGCCCCATACGGACCGCGGTGAGGGTGCCCCCGTCGTTCTTCTCCAGGCTGATGGCCTGACCCTTGGTCAAGTTGACGGACACGGCTGAATCCCCTCTCGAAGGTCCCCTGTTGCCGCGCATCGCACGGCTGATCAGAACCCTACGCAGGGGCACCGACACCGCCGAGCCCCGGCCCGCGCTTTGTGTCGGTGTTGCAACACTCCGCGTGTATGCCGAGGTCCGGCGGCATGTCCGGACGGTGTGTGTCCCGGATCAGGCGATGCCCGCCTCCCGCATCTGGCGCAGCTCCTTCTTCATCTCGGAGACCTCGTCGCGCAGCCGGGCCGCGATCTCGAACTGGAGCTCCGCGGCGGCGGCGCGCATGCGCTCGGTCATCTCCTCGATCTGTTCGGCGAGTTCGGCCGCCGGACGGTCCGTGGGCACCGCGGCCGCGGCCTTGCCCTTCGCACCCTTGGCCGCCTTGCCGCCCTTGGCCGCCTTGTCGCTCAGCGCGGGCACGGGGGCCTTGGCTCCCTTGCCGTCCTTCGACTTGCGGTAGCCGCTGCCGAGGAGCTGCTCGGTGTCGACCTCCTCGCGGGCGATCTGCGCGACGATGTCGTTGATCTTCTTGCGCAGCGGCTGCGGGTCGATGCCGTTCGCCTTGTTGTAGGCGATCTGCTTCTCACGGCGGCGGTTGGTCTCGTCGATGGCCCGCTCCATCGCCGGGGTGATCTTGTCGGCGTACATATGGACCTGGCCGGAGACATTGCGCGCCGCGCGGCCGATGGTCTGGATCAGCGAGGTGCCGGAGCGCAGGAAGCCCTCCTTGTCGGCGTCGAGGATCGCCACCAGGGAGACCTCGGGCAGGTCGAGGCCCTCGCGCAGCAGGTTGATGCCGACCAGGACGTCGTACTCACCGGCGCGCAGTTCGCGCAGCAGCTCCACGCGGCGCAGGGTGTCGACGTCGCTGTGCAGGTAGCGCACCTGGATGCCCAGTTCCAGGAAGTAGTCGGTGAGGTCCTCGGCCATCTTCTTGGTGAGCGTGGTGACCAGGACGCGCTCGTCGTTGTCGGTGCGCTTGCGGATCTCGTGCACCAAGTCGTCGATCTGGCCCTCGGTGGGCTTGACGACGACCTCGGGGTCGACCAGGCCGGTCGGGCGGATGATCTGCTCGACGACGCCGTCGGAGCGCGACAGCTCGTAGTTGCCCGGAGTGGCCGACAGATAGACGGTCTGGCCGATGCGCTCCTGGAACTCTTCCCACTTCAGGGGCCGGTTGTCCAGGGCGGAGGGCAGGCGGAAGCCGTGCTCCACGAGGGTGCGCTTGCGGGAGGCGTCGCCCTCGTACATCGCGCCGATCTGCGGGACGGTGACGTGCGACTCGTCGATGACGAGCAGGAAGTCGTCCGGGAAGTAGTCGAGCAGGGTGTTGGGCGGGGAACCGGGCGAGCGGCCGTCGAAGTGCATCGAGTAGTTCTCCACGCCGGAGCAGGTGCCGATCTGGCGGAGCATCTCGATGTCGTAGGTGGTGCGCATCCGCAGCCGCTGGGCCTCCAGGAGCTTGCCCTGCTTCTCCAGCTCGGCCAGGCGCTCGACCAGCTCCTTCTCGATGTCGTTGACGGCCCGCTCCATGCGTTCGGGGCCGGCGACGTAGTGGGAGGCCGGGAAGACGTAGAGCTGCTGGTCCTCGCTGATGATCTCGCCGGTGAGCGGGTGGAGCGTGGACAGCGCCTCGATCTCGTCGCCGAACATCTCGATGCGGACGGCGAGCTCCTCGTAGACCGGGAAGATCTCGATGGTGTCGCCGCGGACGCGGAAGGTGCCGCGGGTGAAGGCCAGGTCGTTCCGCGTGTACTGGATGTCGACGAAGCGGCGCAGCAGCTCGTCCCGGTCGACCTCGTCACCCACTCTGAGGGGGACCATGCGGTCCACGTACTCCTGCGGGGTGCCCAGGCCGTAGATACAGGACACGGAGGCGACCACGACGACGTCGCGGCGGGTGAGCAGCGAGTTGGTCGCCGAGTGGCGCAGCCGCTCTACCTCCTCGTTGATCGAGGAGTCCTTCTCGATGTAGGTGTCCGACTGAGGGACGTACGCCTCGGGCTGGTAGTAGTCGTAGTACGAGACGAAGTACTCGACCGCGTTGTTCGGGAGGAGCTCGCGGAACTCGTTGGCCAGCTGGGCGGCCAGGGTCTTGTTCGGCGCCATCACGAGGGTGGGGCGCTGGAGCTTCTCGATCATCCACGCAGTGGTGGCGGACTTGCCGGTGCCGGTCGCGCCCAGCAGGACGACGTCCTTCTCGCCGGCCTTGATGCGCTTGGCCAGCTCGGCGATGGCCGTCGGCTGGTCGCCGCTGGGCTGGTAGGAACTGACGACCTCGATGGGCGCCACCGAGCGTTCGATGTGGGAAACGGGCCGCATGTCATCAACCGTACGACCCCCCACTGACAACGGGGCCCGGTCAGCGGTTCTGCGGGGTGCGGGCGCCCTGCCGTACGGGCCCCCTGTCGGGGTGTCGGTGCAGGTGAGAGGCGCGGCGGGGGCCGGTGGGCGGGGTGAGGGAGGTCGCAGGGACACCAGGCGCGGACAGGGCGGGTGCCTGCTCGGGGCGGCGCAGGACCAGCATCGGGTCGAGGATCACGACGACACCGGCGAGGACCAGGAGGACGAGGGGGCCGAGCAGCATGGGGACGAGAGCGGAAGCGTCCGGTGTGTCGGCGGTGGACTCGGCGGTGCCGTCGAGGTGGACGGAGAGGGCGGCCATGGCCGTGTAGTGCATGCCGCTGACGGCAAGGCCCATCAGAAGGCTCGCCCCCACGCTGGGCAGCAGACCGCGGGCGCGTCCGGCGGCCCACAGGGCTGCGGTGACGGCGGCGACCGCGATGGCGACGGAGGCGACGACGGTGGGGGTGCTGTAGGCGAAGCTGCCGTGGAAGCGCATCCCGGCCATGCCGAGGTAGTGCATCGAGGCGAGGCCCAGCCCGGTGACGGTGCCACCGGTGAAGAGGGGCGCCCCGGTGGCGCCCCGGTAGCCGACGATGAAGACACCCACGCCGACCATGACGACGGCGAGCCCGAGGCTGGCGTAGGTGACCGGCTCGTCGTAGTGGACGGGGGCCCCTTCGATGCTGAAGCCCATCATGGCGACGAAGTGCATGGTCCAGGTGCCGCAGCCGAGCGCGGCGGCGCCGAGGGCCAGCCAGGCCGGTCGTCGCGAGTGTGTGACCAGCAGGGACCGGGTGATGCAGCGCAGCCCGAGGGCGCCGCCGAGGCAGGCCATCAGAAAGGCCACCAACGGGGTGACGGCCCCGTAGCCGAAACCGTCGACCGTGCCCTGCATCCGCGGCTGCCCTTCGCCCTCGTCCGTCCCGGAAACCCCGAAAATACGCGCCGTACCAGGACCGCGCGGGCGGCCGGGGTGTCGCTGAGAGTATGACTGCCACCGGACTGGTCGAACGACTTTCCGACAAAGAAACACGGCCTTGCCCCACTTGTGAGACACCGGTGAGCGCCAGGCGGCGTCTTACTGCCATATGTGACCTTCGTGCAGGCGCGTACCGTTGCCGCTCTGCTGTCACTCTGGTGCTGTCGGTTGCCGGCCCGTGCCATGGGTCGTCGGTCCGGTGCTGTGGGTTTCCGCTCGACGCGAGGAGTAAGCATGCACATGCGCCTGGTCGCCGCGATGGCCGCCGTGGTCCTGGCGGTGTTGTCCGCGGTGGCCCTGGTGGGCCTCACCTCCGACGCCAAGGCGGGCGTCCGGCCGCCCTTGGTGATCGCCCACCGGGGTGCCCCCGCCTACGCTCCCGAGAACACGCTGCCCTCGATCGACGAGGCGGCGCGGCTGGGCTCCACGTGGGTCGAGAACGACGTCCAGCGGACCAAGGACGGCCGGCTGGTGGTCATCCACGACGACACTCTGAAGCGCACCACGAACGCCGAGAAGGTCTTCCCCGGCCGGGCGCCGTGGAAGGTGAAGGACTTCACCGCCGCCGAGATCGCCCGGCTGGACGCGGGAAGCTGGTTCTCCCCCGCCTTCGCGGGCACGCGCGTGCCGACGCTGGAGCAGTACATGCGTCGCGTCGAGCGCAACCACGAGAACCTGCTCCTGGAGGTCAAGAACCCGGAGCTGTATCCGGGCATCGAGCAGCAGATCCTGAAGGTCCTCGGCAACGAGGGCTGGCTGGACCGCGGCCATCTGAAGCGGCTCGTCGTGCAGAGCTTCAGCGCGGACAGCGTGCGGACCGTGCACGAGCTCAAGCCCGCGCTGACCACGGCTTACCTCGGGGCGCCCCCGGTCTCCCAGCTGAAGCAGTACGCGCGCTTCGCCGACCTGATCAATCCGTCGTACGGGTCACTCACCAAGTCGTACGTGTCGGCGGTGCACGGCGTCCGCGGGCCGCACGGCCGGCCGCTCGGGGTGTACGCCTGGACGGTGGACGACAAGGCCACCGCCCGCAAGGTCGCCGGGTACGGCGTCGACGGGATCATCAGCAGCAAGGCGGACGTGGTGCGGGCGGCGCTGGACCCGAAGTGAGCCGAGCCGCGGCCGTGGGCGGGATGCCGGTGCGGGGCCGGGCGGCGGGCGCGGGCGTCGCGGGGCAGGCGGGCCGGATCGGGGGGCGCGGGGGCCCCGGGGGCGGGCCGAGCCGGGGGTGGCGGGCGTTGTCAGTGGTGGGTCGTACTGTGGGCGCATGGACAGCCATGGGCAGGACGAGCAGCGGGTGGTGTGGACCGTCGTCGAGGCCGACATCGGCCCGCTGATGCTGGCGGCGACCAGGAACGGACTGGTCAACGTGGTCTTCCACGCCACCGACGCGGTGCGCGAGCGGGCGCTGGAGCGGCTGGCGGCGCGGTTCGGCAGCGCGCCCGTGGCGGATCCGCAGGCGCCGGTGCTGGCCGAGGCGATACGTCAGCTGCGGGCCTACTTCGCGGGTGAGCGGCAGGACTTCGAGCTGCCGCTGGACTGGTCGCTGATCTCCGGGTTCAACCGGCAGGTGCTGCGGGAGCTGGCGGCCGGGGTGCCGTACGGCAGCGTGGTGGGGTACGGCGATCTCGCCGGCCGGGTCGGGCAGCCCGGCGGGGCGCAGGCGGTGGGCGCGGCGATGGGCGCCAATCCGCTGCCGGTGATCGTGCCGTGCCACCGGGTGGTCGAGCGCGACGGCGGAATCGGGGGGTTCGGAGGCGGGCTGGAGACCAAGCGGCAGTTGCTCGCCCTGGAAGGGGTGCTGCCCGAGCCGCTGTTCTGAGCGGGCGCCCGCCGGATCCGGCCAGGGCCGGTAGCCGTTCGGCCAGGTGTGGCCGCTTCGGGTGCGCCGCCGGGCCCCTGCGGGTTTAGCCGTGGCCGGTGCCCGCCAGGGATAGCGGCAGGGACCGGCGGACAGGAGGCGGCCACATGGTGCTGGTGGTGTCGGAAGAGGTCCGGGAGGCGATCGAGGCACGGCGGCCGGTGGTGGCCCTGGAGTCCACGATCATCGCCCATGGTCTGCCGCGCCCGCGCAATCTACGGGTGGCACTGGAACTGGAGGACGCGGTACGCGCCGAGGGCGTGGTCCCGGCGACCGTCGCCGTGCTCGACGGGCGCCCGCTGATCGGCCTGGACAAGGCACAGCTGGAGCGGGTCGCCGAGGACGGCGGCATCCGCAAGCTGGGCCATCGCGATCTGCCGTTCGCCGTGGCGACGCGGGCGAGCGGGGCGACCACCGTGTCGGCGACCGCGCGGCTGGCCGCGCTGGCGGGCATCCGGGTCTTCGCCACCGGTGGGCTGGGCGGAGTGCACCGGGAGTGGACGGTGACCCAGGACGAGTCGGCCGACCTGGGGCTGCTGGCACGGACCGGAATCACTGTGGTGTGCGCGGGCGTGAAGTCGATCCTGGACGTGCCCGCGACCCTGCAACGGCTGGAGACGCTGGGCGTGCCCGTCGCCGGGTACGGCACGGACCGGTTCCCCGGCTTCTACCTCTCCGACTCGGGGTATCCGGTCGACTGGACGCTGAACGACCCCGAGGAGGCCGCGCAGGTGATGCGGGCCCAGGACGCGCTGGGCGGGCCCGAGTCGGCGCTGATCGTCGCCAACCCGGTGCCGGAGGCGGAACAGCTCGACCCCCAGCTGCACGCGCGTGTGCTCGACGAGGCGCTCGCCGCCTGTGCGGAGCAGGGCGTCACCGGTCAGGCGGTGACGCCGTTCCTCCTCGACTACCTCGTGCGGCACACGGATGGTGCGTCGCTGCGCGCCAACCTGGCGGCGGTGCGCGGCAATGTACGGCTCGGGGCGCGGATCGCCACGGCGTGGGCGCGGGGGTGACCGAGAGCCGTACGGGAGCGCTCCTGGTCGTCGGGGACGTCGTCACGGACGTGGTCGTCCGGCACCGGGGGCCGCTCGCGACCGGCACGGACACCGCCGCGGTGATCCGGACGGTACCGGGTGGCGCGGGTGCCAACGTGGCCTGCTGGGCGGCTCATTCGGGCTGTGCGGACGTACGGCTGCTCGGCCGGGTGGGCGCGGACGCGGCGGAGTGGCACGAGCGGGAGCTGGTCGCGGCCGGGGTGCGACCGCTGCTGGTGACCGACCCGCGGGCGGCGACCGGGACGGTGGTGTGCCTGGTCGACGCGGGCGCGGCGGCCGAACGTACGTTCCTGACGGACAGCGGGGCGTCGTTGCGGCTGGAGCCCGTGGACTGGTCGGACGCGTTGCTCGACGGGGTCGGCTGGCTGCACTTGTCGGGTTATCTACTCTTCACCGAGTCGAGCCGGGCGCTCGCGCGGACCGCGCTCGATGCCGCACGCGCGCGGGGCGTGCCGGTCAGCATGGATCCGGCGTCGGCCGGCTTCCTGCTGGAGCTGGGGGCCGACCGGTTCCTCGCCTTCACCAAGGGGCTGGACGCGCTGCTGCCCAGCCGCGACGAGGCCTGCCTGCTGACGGGGCTGACGGAACCGGCCGACGCGGCGGCGGAGTTGAGCCGCGTCGCCCCGCTGGTGGTGGTCACGGCGGGGGCGGATGGGGCGCTGGTGGCCTGCTCCGGGAGCGCGCCGGTGCGCGTCCCGGCCGTACCGGCGAGCGCGCGGGACACCACGGGTGCCGGCGACGCCTTCACCGGCGCCTTCCTCGCCGCCCTCCTCGCGGGCGCGGACCCGGCAGAGGCGGCGGCGCGGGGGTGCCGGGCGGGCGCGCGGGCGGTGGCCCGGATCGGCGGCAGACCGCCACGTCCGGGGCGGGTGGCCGGGGACGGCGTGGCGCGGAGCGGCTGAGGGGCGGGGTGGCCGACAGAACCGTCGGGCGAGGCGGTTGCGCCGATGCCGGTCGAGCCGGGTACGGGCGGGTTGGCCGCGCGAGAGAAGCCGTGCGCCGCGTCGAGGGGCGGGCTACGCCTTGCGGCCCCACGCCGAGATCATCGGTGCCGTGGTCAGGTCCATGTCGCCGGTCTCGACGTTGGCGAGGTGCTGGTCGATCTCCTCGTCGGTGGCCAGGCCCGCGTCGAGGAGGCGGCCGCGGATCTGGCGCACCGTCGCGGCTTCCAGGGCGGTGCAGGCGGGCGACGCCATGGGGAAGAAGCCGTCGGCCTCGACGTCGCGCAGTCCGGCCTCCCGGAGCAGGCGCGGCAGCCGGCGGCCGTAGGAGAGGTCGGCGCCCCGTTCGGCGAGCAGAGTGCGGAAGCCCTGGCGGAGCCGGTTGGCGAGCCGCTGCTCGGGGCCGTACTCGTCGGGGCAGGTGAGCGGCTGGAGGGCGGGGTCGGCGTCCTCGATCAGCAGCCGGCCGCCGGGCTTCAGCGCCTGGATCATGGACCTCAACGCGCGTGCGCGGTCCGGGACATGGACGAGGACGAGCCGGGCGTGGACCAGGTCGAATCTCTCCTCCGGCGGCTCCTCGGCGCCCACGTCGTGGGTGCGGATCTCCACCGGCGGGCGGTCCACGGGGGCCAGCCGCGAGGTGTCGATGTCGGTGGCGACGACCGCGCCGTCCGGCCCCACCTTCCGTGCGAGCCACGACACCACGGAGGTGCCGCCTGCCCCGACCTCCCAGCAGCGCCAGCCCGGCTCGATACCGAGGGCCTCGATGTGCCGGAAGGTCGTGGGGTCGAACAGGGTGGCGAACGCGTCGAAGCGCTCCCCCGCCTCGCGCTGCCGGTTGTCCAGGAGATACCCGTCGGATGCTGTCATGACGGGCATCATCGCAGGTGACTGGCGGGTCCGGGCGGTCGGCTCCACTGGCACGAGGGGCCGGCTCCGCGGGGGCGCACGGACGGTTCGGCGGAGGAGGGCGGGGGTTTTCCACAGGCGGGAACAAAGCGGAACTCCGTGTTCCCACAGGCTTGCCCGCTCTTTGCCCAGGACTGGCACACTTTCGAGCCAGGGCGCGAAAGCGTCGCAGGGGGAGATCCACACGAGGAGACCCAGATGTCCATGGCAGGGAATCTGCGGAAGGTCACGAAGCTGGGCACGGCCGGCGGCCTGCGCAAGGTCGCTCAGCTGACCCGGCGGCGGCCGCGCGTGGACCTGAGCCATCCCGCCCGCTCGCCGCTGGGCTCCTCCGTGGTCAACTGCGTGACGTACCAGGACGGCATACGGGTACCGCAGTGCACCGATCTACTGGAAGCCGTGCGGATGGTCCGCAAGACCGGCGAGGGCTTCGTCTGGCTGGGGTTGCACGAGCCGACGGACCGCGAGTTCGCGGGCGTCGCCGAGCTGTTCGACCTGCATCCGCTGGCGGTGGAGGACGCGGTCGAGGCTCATCAGCGGCCGAAGCTGGAGCAGTACGGCAACACCCTGTTCGCGGTGTTCAAGACCGTCTGCTACGTGGAGCACGAACGGCTGACCGCGACCAGCGAGGTGGTGAACACCGGCGAGATCATGGCCTTCGTCGGCGAGGACTTCGTCATCACGGTGCGGCACGGCCGGCACGGCTCGCTCGGGCCGCTGCGCGAGGAGCTGGAGGCACACCCGCACCAGCTCTCCAAGGGCCCGGCGGCGGTGCTGCACGCACTGGCGGACCATGTGGTCGACGGCTATCTCAGTGTGACGGACGCGGTGCAGGCCGACATCGACCAGGTGGAGACGGAGGTGTTCTCGGAAGGGGGTGCGCGGCTCGATCCGGGGCGCATCTACCAGATGAAGCGTGAACTGCTGGAGCTGAAGCGGGCGGTGATGCCGCTGGCCCGCCCCGTGGAGAACCTGGCCACCCGACCCCTGCGGGTGGTCGCCCCCGACATACAGGCGTACTTCCGGGATGTGCTCGACCACCTGACCCGCGCCACGGAGCAGATAGCCGCCTTCGACGAACTGCTCAACTCCATCCTCCAGGCACACCTCGCGCAGGTGACGGTCGCGCAGAACGAGGACATGCGGAAGATCACGGCATGGGCGGCCGTGATCGCCGTACCGACCATGGTGTGCGGGTTGTACGGCATGAACTTCGACCACATGCCGGAGCTGCACTGGCGGTTCGGCTATCCGCTGGCCATGGGGGTGATGGCGGCGGCGTGCCTGGCGCTGTACCGGGGGTTCCGCCGCAACGGCTGGCTCTGAGCCGCGACGACCGCCCTGACCGGCGGCACACGGGGCGACGGGCGGGTGCCGATGGTCCGGCACGGACCGTGCGGGCGACGCGGCCGTTCCGGTGCGGCGATCGCCGGAGGTCAGCCGCGCCAGGCGGGGTGGCGTGGATCGTCGGCGCGGACGAGGACGTCCGCCGTGGTGGCCGGGTCGGTCTCCGTCTCGTAGCGCGCGAAGGCGGGGAGCGTCCAGTGATCGGTTTCGGGAGTACGGCGGCGCAGAGCGGCCGGGGACAGGAGGACGTGGACGGTCAGGTCGAACGGGAACCAGTGGCGCAGCAGAAGGGGGCCGTGGAGCAACAGGACGCCACCGGGAGGGAGTTGGATGTACGGGCTGCGGGTGGCGCGGTCGGTGTCCGGGTCCCACAGGTCGGGCAGGACGCGCCCGCTGCCGCCGGGGTCGAGCGGGCCGAACACCTCGCGCCACAGGGCGCCTGTGTCGTACCAGCCGCCGTAGTACGACTCCGCGTCGCGCCGTCCGTGCTCCAGGCGCAGTGAGGCGGGGCGCAGAAAGCCCTCCGCTCCGACCACCAGCGAAGGCCGGCCGCGCACCCGGAGCGCCTCACCGACCCGCTCAGCCAGGTCTCCGGGGCGGGCGGCCGGGGCCCCGTCGAAGGCGACGCGCAGCCACGCGCCACCGTCGGCCGGCACCGACCCGGCAAGCCGGTCGGCGAGCAGTCCGGCGAGCCGTTCCCAGGTGATCGCTTCGAGTCGCACGGGGCCATGATGCCGGGTGCGGGAAGGGGGGCGGGTGGGGGCGAGGGGCCCTATGCCGTGGAATGGATTAATGAGGACCAGGTTGAACGGCCGGTCCGTCTCGAGGAAAGCCAGCGCACCGAAACGGGGGAAAGAAACAAGCATGGAGACCCCTTCAACTCCCCGCCCCTCGCGCGGGCTTGTCGTCATTCAGCCCATCAAGCACCAGCGCTGTTCCGCCTGCCGGCGTGGGCCGCTGTCGCTACTGGTGCTGGAGGACGGCGCTCCTCGCTGCCTGGGCTGCGCGGATCTCGGGCACCTGGTTCTGCTGCCGCGCGGTGACACGGCGCTCACTCGCAGGTCGCGGGAGGAGAGCGCGTTGTCGGCGGTGGTGGTGCGGTTCAACCGGCGCAAGGGCCGTTACGAGCGGCAAGGTGTGCTCGTGGAGGAGGCGGCGCTGGCGCGGGCCGAGGAGCGGTGCCTGGCGGACGCGGAGGCCCGGCGCCGGCGGCGGGCGCGGGACGCGCGGCGCAGGGGGGTGGAGGACGAGCGGTTCGCGGCGGCGTTCGCGGCGGAGATACTCCGGCTGTTCCCGGGCTGCCCGGCGGAGCGGGCGCGGGCGATCGCGGCGCATGCCTCCGTGCGGGGCAGCGGACGGGTGGGGCGCAGTGCGGCGGGGCGGGCGCTGTCCGAGGGCGCGGTGATCTCGGCGGTCGTGGCGGGCGTACGGCATGGGGACACGCCGTACGACCAGCTGCTGATGAGCGGGGTGCCACGGTACGAGGCCCGGCGCCGGATCACCCCCGTCGTGGAGGGAGTGCTGCGGGCGTGGCAGGGGGGCGGGGAAGCGGGCGTGGGCTGAGGCGCCGGGGAGGCGGCACCCCCGGCTACAGAAGGTGACCTTGGCTAGGGCTGCGATGCCCACCGGCCCCGTCCGCACCCCGTCGGCCGCCCTGCGCCGCCCTCCCCGCAGTCGTATCGTGGCCGGAAGAGTGCCGACATGTGCCGTCCGGTGGCGTATGGCCGGTCGGGCGGCCGGTGCGGGGTGCCCAGGCGAGGAAGATGATCATGGCCGATCCCAAGGGGTTCATGACCACGCCGCGTCAGGAGTGGGCGCGGCGGCCCGCCGGGGAGCGGGTGCGGGACTGGGACGAGGTGTATGTGCCGGGGGCGCTGCTGCCGATCATCAGCAAGCAGGCGGACCGGTGCATGGACTGCGGGGTCCCCTTCTGCCATGACGCCTGTCCGCTGGGCAATCTCATCCCCGAGTGGAACGACCTGGTGGCCCGCGAGGACTGGCGGGCGGCGAGCGACCGGCTGCACGCGACGAACAACTTCCCCGAGTTCACCGGGCGGCTGTGTCCGGCGCCCTGTGAGGCGGGGTGTGTGCTGGCGATCAACCAGCCGGCCGTCACCATCAAGAACGTCGAGTGCGCGATCGCCGACCGGGCCTGGGAAGAGGGGTTCGTGCCGGCGTGGCCGCCGGAGCGGCTGTCGGGGAAGACGGTCGCCGTCATCGGCTCCGGGCCCACCGGGCTCGCGGCCGCGCAGCAGTTGACGCGGGCCGGGCACACGGTCGCGGTGTACGAGAGGGACGACCGGATCGGTGGGCTGATGCGGTACGGCATCCCCTCGTTCAAGATGGAGAAGCGGCATCTGGAGCGGCGCCTGGAGCAGATGCGGGCGGAGGGGACGAGGTTTCGCGCATCGGTGTCGGTGGGCCGGGACGTCGACGCGGCGGAGCTGCGGACACGGTACGACGCGGTGGTGCTCGCCACGGGCGCCACGGCGTGGCGGGAACTTCCGGTGCCGGGCCGGGAGTTGGAGGGGATACATCAGGCGATGCGGTATCTGCCGCTTTCCAACCGGGTGGGCGAGGGGGATCTAAAGGTTTCGCCGTTGTCGGCGGCGGGGCGGCATGTGGTGATCGTCGGCGGCGGGGACACCGGGGCGGACTGTCTGGGCACGGCGGTGCGGGAGGGCGCCGCGTCGGTGACCCAGCTGGACATCTACGCGCAGCTGGGGGCGGAGCGCGACGAGTACGCGGAGCCGTGGCCGACGTATCCGAAGGTCTACCGGCTGTCGCCCGCGCACGAGGAGGCGGCGGAGCTGCGGACGGCGCCTGCGGCGGACGCGGACGCGCGGTTGTTCGCGGCGTCGACGCTGCGTTTCACCGGGGACGAGGGCGGGCATGTGCGGGCGCTCGAACTGGTGGAGGTGGACGAGCGGCGACAGCCGGTGCCGGGGACCGAGCGGACGATCCCGGCGGATCTGGTGCTGCTCGCGCTGGGGTTCTCGGGGCCGGACCGGGAGGACGGGCTGGTCGAGCAGTTGGGGCTGGCGCTCGACGCGCGGGGCACGATCGCCCGTGACGTCGGTTTCGCCACCAACGTTCCGGGGGTGTTCGCAGCCGGGGACGCGGCGCGCGGGCAGTCCTTGATCGTGTGGGCGATCGCGGAGGGGCGGGCGGTGGCGGCGGCCGTCGACCGGTATCTGACGGGCAGTTCGCAGCTGCCCGCACCGATCTCGCCCGGAGACAAGCCGATGCGGGTGTGAGCCGGGGGCGCCTGCCCGCCCGTGGGCACCCGCCGCACTCACCGACCAGGGCTTACGCCCCCCGGCTCGCACACCCCCGCTTACGGCTTACGGCTTACGGCTTACGAGCCACCGCACCGTATCCGGGAATCACCCCGTCGTCCTGACCCGGCACCGGCTCGCCGAGCTCCGGGTGCCACTTGTGGACGATCTCGACGCCGGGCTCGACGAGTTCGAGGCCGTCGAAGAAGCGGGTGAACTCCGCGCGGGAGCGCAGGGCGATGGTGATGCCGGCGCTCTTGAGTTTGTCGGTGGCGGTGGCGGACTCCTCCGGGGTGAAGTCGGCGGTGGCGTGGGTCATCATCAGGTAGCTGCCGGAGGGCAGTTCGGACAGCAGCCGGCGGACGAGTTCGTGCGCGCCGTCCGCGTCCGTGATGAAGTGCAGCAGGGCGATCAGGGAGAGGGCGACCGGCTGCTTCAGATCGAGGACCTCGCGGGCGCCGGCGATGATCGCGTCCGGGTCGCGCACATCGGCCTGGAGGTACTCGGTGGCACCCTGGGGCGTGCTGCGCAGCAGGGCGGCCGCGTGGGCGAGCACGATCGGGTCGTTGTCACAGTAGACGACACGGGCGTCGGGCGCGACCTCCTGGGCGACCTGGTGCAGGTTCGGCTCGGTCGGTATGCCGGTGCCGATGTCCAGGAACTGCCGTACGCCCTGCTTTGCCAGCCACCTCGTGGCGCGGTGCATGAAGGCGCGGTTGACCCGTGCCATGACCGGCACGCGAGGTTCGAGCGCCAGCATCTGGCGGCCCATTTCCTCGTCGACGGGGTAGTTGTCCTTGCCCCCGAGGTACCAGTCGTACATCCGTGCGGGATGCGGCTTGCTGGTGTCGATCTCGATGGCCGTCGGGTCCTGCCCGCTCATGCGGCACTCCGTAAGCGTCTGTGGTGATGGTCGGTTGAGCCTGTTGGTCAAGCCTGTTGTCAGGAGCAGAAGTCGAGCAAGTAACAACACAAGCGACACGTGTCAGGAAAGCAGGAAGTCGGCCTCCCCCGCCTTGGCTCCCTCTATGAAGGCGGTCATCTCGTCCGTGGTATAGATCAGGGCCGGTCCGTCGGGATCCGTGGACTGGCGTACGGCGATGCGGCCGTCGGCCAGTTTCATCGCCTCCAGGCAGTTGCCGCCGTTGCCGCCGCTCCAGGGCTTGTGCCAGCCCTCGCTGCCCAGCTCCCGTGCGGGCATGCCGTTGTAGACGCGGGAACGCGGCTCGATGCGTTTCATTCACAGCTCCTTGCAGAGATCCTGGAGGATCTCTTTCGTGCGTTGCGCCGTGGCGGCCTGCGCCGCCATGCGGTCCATGACCTCGAGGTGGGTCGCCACCTCGGCGCGCGCGTCGAGGTAGACCGCGCCGGTCAGGTACTCGCTGTAGACCATGTCCGGCAGTTCTGACATGGCGAATCGGAACAGCACGAAGGGCCCGTACGTCCCCGGATGCGGGCCGTTCTCGAACGGGACGACCTGGAGCGTCACGTTCGGCAGGCTCGCGGCCTCGATGAGCCGTTCGAACTGGGCGCGCATCACCTCGGGGCCGCCGACCGGGCGGCGCAGGGCGGTCTCGTCCATCACGGCCCAGAACCGGGGCGCGTCGGGGCGCCGGAGGAGTTCCTGGCGGCGCATGCGCAGCGCGACATGGCGCTCGATGTCGTCCGGGCTGGTCTGGCCGATCGCCCCGGATCTGAGCACTCCGCGCGCGTAGTCCTCGGTCTGGAGCAGTCCGGGGACGAAGTGCGGCTCGTAGGAGCGGATGAGGCTCGCGGCGCCCTCCAGGCTGACGTACATGGAGAACCAGTTCGGCAGGATGTCGTGGAAACGCTGCCACCAGCCGGGGCGGTTGGCCTCCTCGGCCAACTGGACGAAGGCCTCGGCCTCCTCGTCGGGGACGCCGTAGGCCTTCAGCAGCAGCTGGAGGTAGGGAATCTTGAGGGCGACCTCGGCCATCTCCATACGGCGGACGGTCGCGGGGGCGACGCGCAGAACCCGCGCGGCGTCCTCACGCTTGAGCCCGGCGCGTTCCCGCAGGTCCAGCAGGCGCCGCCCGAGGACCACCTGACCCACCGTCGGCGCGGACCGCGGTTCGCTCACGCTCCCACCTCCACCGAAAGCCTTCTTCCGAAGGAACCCTGACAGCCCTGCGGCGCCGTTCGAAGACTCACTCGGAGATCGGGTCGGACCCCCGATGGACCCAATTGGCGCCGCTCGACGTGCTGTTGCGAGCAGTGTGCCACGGCGCCTGACCGAGTCACAGCGCACTCTGTATTTTTCAGAGTGACCCTTGCCAAGTGTCCGCGGCGGGGCGATAGTGGCAGGCGTGATTCCGTCCGCGCCTTCAGGAACAGAAGCCGCCGGGGACCGCCCCGGTCACGGCGCCGCGACGGCTGCGGTCCCTCGGGGCGCCGCCGTCGAGCGCCGGTTCCGCTTCGAGCTGGCCGCGCATCCGGGTTCCGTCGCCCGGGCCCGGCGCCTGGCGCAGGCCCGGCTGACCGGCTGGTCGGTGTGCGCGGACACCTGTGACAGCGCGGCTCTGGTCATATCGGAGCTGGTGACCAACGCGATCGTGCACACCGCCAGCGAGCGGGTCGTGTGCGAGCTGCATGACCGGGACGGCCTGGTGCGCATCGCCGTACGCGACGAGGGCTGCGCCCCCGGCGAGCCCCACCCGTCCCCGCAGCGCCCCGACGAGGAGCACGGGAGGGGGTTGCTCCTCGTCGAGGCGCTGTGCCGGTCCTGGAGCGCGCAGGAGCACGGCTCCGGACTGCTGGTCTGGGCCGAGCTGGCGCGGGACGAGGTGCCTCCGGGTTCCACCGGGCCGCGCGCCGACCTGGGCTGGGGTGCGGCCCGCCCCAAACCGGACCGGCCGGACGGCTCCGACGGCGACGAACAGACCGAGGACCACGGCATGGAGCACCACAGGGCCCCTGGCACGGACCACGGCTTGGACCACGGTATGGACGGTGAAATGGGTACCGACCGAGTCGGGGACGCGCTGGAGCAGCCCGCGCTCCGGGTACCGGCGCAGCATCCTCCGCACGAGGCGTCCGGCCGGCCCCCGCGGCGGACCCCGGACCACCGGTGGCACGGGGCGCAGGAGCGGTACGGCGTGCCGGAGCGCCGACCGCACCGGGCCCCCGAGCAGCGTCTGCGGGAGCGGCCGTGACCGGCGCGGCGGGCCGGGGGCGACACGGCGTCCGGGGTTCCGGCAGGCGCCTCGACGTCCGCCTGGAGGCCGCGGGGTTCGAGCGGGCGATCGGAATGGACACCCTGGTACGACTACAGCGCCGCCGCCCCGCCTCGGAGCCGCTCAACCGGCTCCAGGTGCCGGAGGGCATGACGGTGCCGCTCGGCTGCGATGCCGTGGGGGTGCCCGACCGGCTCGGGCCGCTCGTCGTGTCGCGGCTGCCGCGGCTGGGATGTGTGTACGCCGACGACGCCCACTGGTGGTGGCTCGTCCCCTCGGACTCCGACTACGCCCTGCCATGGCCGGAGCCCGCTCAGTACGCTCCGGGTGCCCTGGTCAGGGGCGCCGCCCGGCTGGTCCACCGTCCGGGGTGTACGGCGCCGTACACCCCGCCGATCCCCCTCTACCTGGCGCTGTGCCGGGCGACGGGCACGGCTCCGGACTGGTCGCGCACCGTCACCGCGTAAGCGCGTCGTCATCGCCGCGCGCGGCTCACTTGACCGTTTCGCTCCCCCGCACGATCACCAGGAACGCGTCCGTCGCGAGGTCCATGACGACCTCCGCGGGCAGGCCCTCCAGACGCCGCGCGTGCGCGAACTCCTCGGCGGGCCAGGATCCGCGCGGGCCCCCGGCGGGAAAGCGTTCGAGCACCGTTCTCCCGTTCACCATCGCGTACCTCCACAAAGCGTCGTCCTGCTTGAATGAACGCTTCGTGGGGGCCGAACGCTTCGCCCGGTGACCCGACTGAGACATGCCTGACACGAATCCGGCAGGGATCGTGACGATTCGGTCACTTATCGACACGCAGCGTGCTGTGCGTGTCAGAACTCGTACTCGTCGTGCAGGCGCAGCGCCTCGCTCCCCGCGGGGTGGCGGCCGAGGGCAGTCAGGTCGAGGAGGGCGGTGGTGGTTCCGAGTCCGTCCAGGTCCGCGTCGTACACCGAGTAGGTGTGGAAGACCCGGTCGCGCTCGCGCAGGAAGCAGCTCAGGCCCGGCCGCTCGACCGGTTCTCCGCCGTCCCGCACGGTGGCCCCGAAGTCCTCGGCGAAGTCGCCCGTAGACGAGGAGTACCAGGGCACCGCCCAGCCCATCCGCGCCTTGAACGGCAGGATGCGGGTGAACGGCGCCCGCGAGACGGCCGCGAACGAGGTGTCGCGGGCGCGCAGATGGGCGAGGTGGCCGACCTGGTCAAGGAAGGCGGCGCAGCACGGGCAGCCGGTCGTCCACTCGGGGGCGAACATGAAGTGGTGGACGACGAGTTGGGAGCGCCCCTCGAAGAGGTCGAGGAGGGTGGCCTTGCCGTCGCCGCCCTCGAAGAGGTACTCCGGGTCGACCTCGACCATGGGCAGCCGCCGCCGCTCGGCGCCGAGAGCCTCGCGCGCCCGTCTGACCGCCTCCTCCCGGTGCCGCAACTCCTCCCGCGCGGCGCGCCATTGCTCGCGCGAGACGATCTCCGGTAGCGACATGGGCCCTCCTGTCCGACGGTCGGTTCGTGGTGGTGACCGGCGGCGGTGGCGGAACTCATCGCCCAGGCGGGGATTTTCTCCGGTGGGTTTACGACGGCGCTGTTCGCCAAGTCGTACTCAGTGCCCCGGCGATGATCTCCTCGGCCCTGGTGACGGCCGTGACCAGGGCGTCGGGGGTGGCCCCCAGCCGGCCCGTCACCTCGTCGAACTCCCGTAGTCCGGCCCGCTCCAGCAGCCGTTTCTCGTTGGTGACCCACTCGCCGCGGGCCGCGAGGACCGCGTGGGCCGCCTGGGCAGCGGCGGCGGCGAGGGCACCCGCCGTCTCGGTGAGGCGGCCGTGGGGCGCGTGGTTGGCCTTGGCGTAGTCCAGGGTCGCGCGGGCGGTGCCGCCCCAGCGCTCGGCGGCGGTACGACGCAGCCGCTCGGGGTAGCCGGCCGGGCGGGGCAGCTCGCCGCGAAGGACCTGGTTGAGGGCGAGCTCGGCGACGATCAGGTAGGTGGGGATGCCGACGAGGTGGAACAGCAGCGGCTCCACCCGGAACCGTCCCTGTTCCGCCTCGGCCAGCTCGTGTTCCACGACATCCAGGTCGCGGTAGTGCACATCGACGCGGCGTCCGTCGATGGTCAGCCAGGCGCCGCCGTTGAAGACGCCGCCGCCCCAGCCGCCGAGTTCGCCGATCTCGCCGGGCCAGCCGAGGGCGCACAGGTCGGCGGGGGCGAAGGGGCCGCGGTAGTAGACCGCGAGGTCCCAGTCACTGTCCGGGCGGTGGGTGCCCTGGGCGCGGGAGCCGCCGAGGGCCACCGCGCGGACGGTGGGAAGCGCGGCCAGCCGGTCGGCGGTGTCGGAGAGGAAGCCGGAGTCGGAGTCGGGGACGCGGTCGGGTCCGGGGCCGCCGGGGAGGGGGCCGGCTGCTCCGGGACGGGTGTCCGGGTCGGGAGGAGGCATGGGGCCAGTCTGTGTCATGGTCCGCCGGGTGCGCTCGCGGGCTTCCCCATGTCCCCTGCCGCGCCGGGAAAATGGGGTGCGCGCGCATCCGTCGAAGGCCGATGATCGGGAGATTGTCCGCTGACCGTCGTAGGAGCAGCTCCGTGATCCAGCGCGTCACCGTCCCCGCTCTTCTTCCACCGCCCGCCTACTCACCCGGTGAGATCGTCGGACCGGGCGATCCGGTGCGCCAGGCCGAGCAGTTCCTGGAGTTCACGGCGGTGGTGCCGGACGACGCGCAGGCCGAAGCGCGGGGCCGGGAAAACGAAGGGGTACGACGATGACCGGTGTCGTCCTCCGGCGGGCGCGGGCCGCCGACGCGCGGGCCGCCGCCGATGTCTGGCTGCGCTCCTTCGCCGCCGCGCTGCCCACGGTCGTCCGGCCGCACACCGACGACGACGTCCGCGACTACTTCCGGGACGTCGTCGTGCCGTTGCGGGAGACCTGGGTGGCGGAGGAGGACGGAGAGCGGATCATCGGGGTGATGGTGCTCGACGGACAGCTGCTGTCCCAGCTGTATCTGGAGCCGGACCGGCGGGGGCTGGGGCTCGGGGACCGGTTCGTCGCGCTGGCCAAGGAGCGCAGCCCGCAGGGGCTGACCCTGTGGACCTTCCAGGTCAACAAGCCCGCCCACCGCTTCTACGAACGCCACGGTTTCCTCGTCGCCGAGTCCACGGACGGCAGCGACAACGAGGAGCGGGAACCGGATGTGCGGTACGTCTGGCGGCCCTGAACCGGTTCAGGACACCGGTAGCCCGGCCGTTCGTGCCGCCGTGCCCAGTACCTCGCGCAGCATCGCCGGGGTGAGCTTGCCGGTGAAGGTGTTGCGCTGGCTGACGTGGAAGCAGCCGAACAGGTCCAGGCCGTCGAGCGCGACGCGGGTGCCGTGGGTGAAGGCCGGGCGGGGGCGGGGCACCGTCCAGCCGGCCTCGGTGAACGCGGGCAGCGCCGCCTGCCAGCCGAAGGCCCCGAGCACCACCGCTGCCCGCAGCGTCGGACGCAGCAGCTTCAGCTCCTGGACCAGCCAGGGGCGGCAGGTGTCGCGCTCGCCGGGCGTCGGCTTGTTGGCAGGCGGCGCGCAGTGTACGGGTGAGGTGACCCGGACCCCGTACAGCTCCAGGCCGTCGTCGATGCGGACCGAGGTGGGCCGGCTGGCGAGCCCGAGGTCGTACAGCGCCTGATACAGCACATCGCCGGAGCGGTCGCCGGTGAACATGCGGCCGGTGCGATTGCCTCCGTGCGCGGCCGGGGCCAGGCCGATGATCAGGAGCCGGGCGTCGGCGGGTCCGAAGCCGGGCACCGGGCGGCCCCAGTACGTCCAGTCCGCGAAGGCGGCGCGCTTGGTCCGCGCCACTTCCTCGCGCCACTCCACCAGCCGGGGGCAGGCCCGGCAGCCCGTGACCCGCCGGTCCAGCCGGGCAAGGGGGCTGCTGTCGTCCATAGGATCACCGTATGCCCAGGGCGCCGCCGCCCATGCCGGCGACCGGCCCCGCATCCCGGCCTCCGCGCACCCTCCCTCCGGACGGCACCCTCTCCAGGACAGCGGCCCATCCCGGAGGCCGGCCCATCCCGGACGGCACCCGCTCCCCGGACGGCGCCCGCTCCCCCATGAGCCTTCGACCGCCCCCGGAAATTCTGTCCAGGTCGCCCGGCCCGTGGAGTTAGGGTCGGGGCATGGCTTTGGAGGATGCTGACGAGAACGTGCACCGGGGCACCGGCGAGCCGGCCGGGGCGGGACCTGCCGGAGGCACCGAGGACTCCGGCGCCCCGGCCGGCGGGCCGGCGGACTCCGCGGCTCAGCCCAAGTTCGCCCCCGAGGCGAAGCCCGCGGAGGACACCGAGGCGAAGCCCGCGGCAGACCCCACGGTCGATCCCAAAGTCGCCGCCGCGGTCGCCGCCGCCGAGGCCGCGGGTCCCGGCAGCGGTGGCACGGTCCGGATCGACAGCTGGATCTGGGCCGTACGGCTGGTCAAGACGCGTTCCCAGGGTGCCGCCGCCTGCCGTGGTGGGCATGTGCATGTGAACGGTGAGCGCGTGAAGCCGGCCTACGCGGTGCGGGTCGGCGACGAGATCCGCCTGCGGAACGAGGGCCGGGAGCGGATCGTGGTCGTCAAGCGCCTCATCCGCAAGCGAGTCGGAGCGCCCGTGGCCGTGCAGTGCTACATCGACAACTCCCCTCCCCCGCCGCCCCGCGAGGCCGTCGCCCCCGTCGGTATCCGCGACCGGGGCGCCGGCCGGCCCACCAAGCGTGACCGCCGGGACTTGGAGCGGCTGCGCGGCCTCATGCCGCCGGGATTCAGCAGCGGCATGAGCGGGCGGGAGGGACGGCCCCGCGAGCGGTGACGCGGATCGCCGGACGCCCCCCCGGCGTCTGTTTCCCATCCATCGCACACACCGGACCACCACGCCCCCCGGCGTCCACATCGCGCCCACCGAGCCGACCACATCCCCCGGCCTCCGAATCATGCACGCCGGACCCGCCGCATCCCCCGGCCTCCGCATCGCGCACACCGGACCCGCTACATCCCCCGGCCTCCGAGTCACGCCCGTCGCGCCCACCGCGTCCCCCGAGCACCCAACGCGTCCCCGACGCCTACCGAGTCCGCACGGCCCGTACCCATGTCCCGTCCTCCGTCAGATACTTGTCCACCTCCAGCCCCGCCTCCGTCAGCGCCGACTCGAACTGTTCCTTCGTCAAGGGCCGGGCGAGGAACGTCTGGGTCCAGGTGCCGTCCGGGAAGTCGTACTCGACGTGGACGGAGTCCACTCCGTCGCCGACCGGGGTCACCGAGGCGACGCGCACCGTGAAGCCTGCCGGGTCGGCCCGCTCTCTCGGCACGTTTGTGTGGTAATCGGCGCCCTCCCGCTGGATGAGTACGCAGCCGCCGTCGGCCACATGACGGGCGCAGGTGCGCAGCAGGCCCCGGCGCACCTCCTCGTCGCCGGCGTGGACCAGGAACGAGGCGAGCAGCACCACGTCGAACTTCTCGCCGCCCAGGTGCAGTTCCTCGATCGGGGCGCATATGGTGCGTGTTCCGTGGACCTGGGCCAGCATGTCGGCGGATTCGTCCACCGCGGTGACCGTGAAGCCGCGCTCCAGCAGGGGGCGGGTCATCCGGCCGGCCCCGCTGCCGAGTTCCAGGATGTGCGCCCCGGCCGGCACCGCGGCGGCGATGATGTCCGGCTCCGGCCCGACCGGCAGGCGGGTGTAGACCTCCACGGCGCAGCCGTCCGGGGTGATCGCACCGGTGCCTGTGCCCTCGTATCCCTCACGCATCTCGACCGTCATGCCCGGAGAACGGGCCGCCCCCGCCCTCCCGTTCCCGTTCGGCCACAGTTCACCCGTTCGAGCGATCCACCGCCGAACGAGAGCTGATGGGCCCGCCGAGCGGGAGCTGACGGGACCGGCACTCGCCGTGAGTGCGCCCCGCCGCCCCGGAGAGTACGTTGCAAGGAGGAGTGGTGGCCCGATGCGTACAGGCAGTGAACCGGCGACCGCGCGCAGTGCTCTGCGGGCGCGGTTGTGGCTGTGCGTGTGGGGGCTGATCTGGACGGCCTTCGGCACGGCGGTGTTCGCGCTCGTCGGACGCCCCGGCTGGGCCGTCGCCTGCGGGGTGCTGTTGCTGATCGTCACCGTCGACCTGGCCATGATCGTCCGGCACATCCGGCAGGGCCCGCACTACCAGCCCGGCCGGGACGTGCCGCCGTACCAACCGGTGGACGACGACGGGCGCCGCGCTCCCCGGCTGCCGCGGCGCGGACCCTCCTACCCCCGGCCCCCACGCCACCGGCACCCCTGAAGGACGTCAGCCCTCCGACCGCGAGGTCGGCTGTCCGGCCACCCGGCCTCAGCCGTCGAACCGCGCCGCCTTCAGATACTCCGGGTTCGGATCCAGCGCCGCGGCCAGCCGGAAGTGGCGCTTGGCCTGGTCGGCGCGGCCCTGCCGCTCATAGGTGCGAGCCAGGGCGAAATGCGCGAACGCGTTGTCCGGCTCGCGCTCCAGGACGATGGTGAACTCCAGCTCGGCGGGCCGCAGTTGCGCGGCGGCGAAGAAGGCACGGGCGCGCAGCAGCCGGGCCGCGGTGTTCTCGGGATGCGCGGCGATGACTCCGTCGAGCAGCTTCACCGCGCCCCGCGGATCCCGCGCGTGGAGCAACTGCTCGGCGGCACGGAAGTCGATGACATGCGTCTCCGGAGTGGGTCCGGGGGAACCGCTGGTCTCGGGCACTGCTGAGTCCTTCCCTCGTTCCCGGAGTTCAACGCCCCTCGCCGGGCCGCTATTCCGCGGGCCGGTCCGCGGCGGAGGTGCCGCGGGCCCGGCGCACCAGGTCGTCCCAGACCGCGTCGACCCGCTTGCGCAGCGCGTCCAGGGGGACGTCGTTGTCGATCACGATGTCCGCGATCGCGCGCCGCTGCTCGCGGGTGGCCTGGGCGGCCATGCGGGCGCGGGCGTCCTCCCCGGTCATTCCGCGCAGCCGTATCAGCCGGTCGAGCTGGGTCTCGGGGCTCGCGTCCACCACGATCACGAGGTCGTACAACGGCGCCAGGCCGCTCTCGGTGAGCAGGGGCACGTCATGGACCACCACGGCGTCGGGGGCCGCGGCCTCCTCCAGCTCGCGGGAGCGGGCGCCGACCAGGGGGTGCACGATCGAGTTGAGGACCGCGAGCCTGTCCGGGTCGGCGAAGACGATCGAGCCGAGGCGGGGCCGGTCCAGGCTGCCGTCCCCGGCGAGGATGTCCTGGCCGAACGCCTCGACCACCGCGGCGAGACCGGGGGTACCGGGCGCCACCACCTCGCGCGCGATGCGGTCCGCGTCGATCAGCACGGCTCCGTGCTCCACGAGCAGCCGCGACACCTCGCTCTTGCCGGCGCCGATCCCGCCGGTCAGGCCAACTTTCAGCATGAGCGGAAGCTTAGGCCCTGCCACCGACAGTGGCAGGGCCGGAGCCCGGACAGCGGCGGCGGCTCGGGGCTCAGGCCTCGCCCTCGCGCTCCGCCAGGAATCGTTCGAACTCGCGCCCGATCTCGTCGGCGGACGGGATCTCCACCGGCTCGGCGAGCATGTTGCCCCGCGTCTCGGCGCCCGCCGCCGCGTCGTACTGGTGCTCAAGGCCCTGGACGAGGGCGGTCAGCTCCTCGTCGCCCTCCTGGATCTGCCGGTCGATCTCGGTCTGGGTGCGCCGCGCGTCCGTGCGCAGGGAGTGCGCGATGCCGGGCAGGACCAGGCCGGTGGCGGCGGTGATGGCCTCCAGGACGGTCAGCGCGGCGTCCGGGTAAGGGGAGCGCGCGATGTAGTGCGGGACGTGCGCGGCGACGCCCAGGACGTCATGACCCGCCTGCATGAGCCGGTACTCCACCAGCTGCTCCACGCTGCCGGGCACCTGCGCCTCTTCGAAGGGGCTGGTGTGGCCGGGGACCAGGTCGGCGCGGTTGCCGTGCGGGGTGAGGCCGACGGGGCGGGTGTGCGGGACGCCCATGGGCAGGCCGCTGAAGTTCACGGACAGGCGGACGCCGAGCCGGTCGGCGATCTGCCGTACCGCCGTGGCGAAGCGCTCCCACTCCACGTCCGGCTCGGGTCCGGAGAGCAGCAGGAAGGGGGCGCCGGTGGTGTCCTGGACGAGATGGACCTCGATCGCCGGGGTCTCGTAGTCGGTCCAGCGGTCGCGCTTGAAGGTGAGCAGAGGCCGGCGGGCCCGGTAGTCCACGAGCCGGTCGTGGTCGAACCGGGCGACGACCTGGTGGGGCAGTGAGTCGAGCAGCCGGTCGACAATGAGGTCGCCGGTGTCGCCCGCGTCGATGTATCCGTCGAAGTGGTAGAGCATGACAAGGCCGGCCGATTCCTGGGCGAGCGCCATGTCGACCACGGCCAGGCCCTTCGGCTCCCATGCGTACAAACCCTGCGGATCAAGCACTGTGACCGCTCCTCCTCCTGTTCCATGGCTACAACGCGCCCTTGAACGGGGGCATTCCCGCCGCCGGTCGCTGATCAGCGATCTCCCGCAGGCCGTCTTGACGGGCCGTCACCTGGTCCGTACCTTCACGGTGCGCTGTTCACCGTGTCGGCCACGATTCACGTATGAGATCGGGGCTCGTGCGTAGGAGATCGCCCCGGAACAGGAAGGCACCCCCCATGCGCATATCCATGCCGCTCACCTCCCTGCTCGCCACGGCCGCCGTCACCGGTGGTCTGCTCCTCGCCGCCCCCGGCCCGGCCACGGCCGCCTCGATGGTCGAGGTGACGACCGCGGCCCAGCTGAAGACCGCGCTGGCCGGCGCGCGGCCCGGCGCCACGATCCATCTCGCGGACGGCACCTACAAGGGCAACTTCAACGCGACCACGCCGGCCACGGCGTCCGAGCGCATCACCCTCACCGGCTCCGCCAAGGCCGTCCTCACCGCGAGCGGCGGCTACGGGCTGCACCTGAACGGTGCCTCCTACTGGACGGTCAGCGGGCTGACCGTGACCGGCGGCCAGAAGGGCATCATGATCGACGCGGCCAAGGGCGTGATCGTGGACGGCGTCACGGTGCACGGCCTGGCCATGGAGGGCGTGCACTTCCGCGATTCCAGCACGGACGGCGTGATCAGGAACTCGAAGATCTACGACACCGGGAACGACGGCGACGGCATGGGCGAGGGCGTCTACGTCGGCACCGCCGGCACGCTGTCCGACCACAGCGACCGGGTCCAGATCCTCGGCAACACCATCGGCCCCGACGTGGGCGGCGAGAACGTCGACGTCAAGGAGGGCACGACCGGCACACGGATCGTCGGCAACACCTTCGACGGCAGCGGTCTGACGGGCGCCAACTACGACGACTCCTGGGTCGATGTGAAGGGCAACGGCGTCCTGGTCCAGGACAACACCGGCAGCCACACCAGCAACGACGGCTACCAGACCCACACCCAGCAACCCGGCTGGGGCTGCGGCACGGTCTTCAAGAACAACCGGTCGACCCTGACCGGCGCCACGGGCCCCACCCAGCTGGCCATCGACGTCACCGACAACGCCACCGACTGCACGACGACGGTCTACACCTCGAACACGGTGAAGGGCGGCAAGGGCCTGACGAATATCGGGGTGACGCCCTGACGAGGGCACCCCGTCTACCGGGCCCGGAAACCCTGAGGGGCCCCACCTCGAAAGGTGGGGCCCCTCAGCAGCTACCTGCTAAGCCTCAACGGCCTGCGTTCAGTTCTGGCCGCCGGCCAGCTTCTCGCGCAGGGCAGCCAGGGCCTCGTCCGACGCCAGGGCGCCGGAGGTGTCCGCACCCTCGGAGGAGTACGAGCCACCGGTCGCGGCCGGAGCCGCAGCCTCGCCGCCCTCGGCCGCGGCAGCGGCGTCGGCCTCGCGGGACTTGATGACCTGCTGCTGGTGCTGCTCGAAGCGGGACTGCGCCTCGGCGTACTGGCGCTCCCACTCCTCGCGCTGCTTCTCGTAGCCCTCGAGCCAGTCGTTGGTCTCGGGGTCGAAGCCCTCGGGGTAGATGTAGTTGCCCTGGTCGTCGTAGGACGCGGCCATGCCGTACAGGGTCGGGTCGAACTCGACGGCGGCCGGGTCGGCGCCGAAGGACTCGTTGGCCTGCTTCAGCGAGAGGCTGATGCGACGGCGCTCGAGGTCGATGTCGATGACCTTGACGAAGATCTCGTCGTTGACCTGGACGACCTGCTCCGGGATCTCCACGTGGCGCTCGGCCAGCTCGGAGATGTGGACCAGACCCTCGATGCCCTCGTCCACGCGGACGAACGCACCGAACGGAACCAGCTTCGTGACCTTGCCGGGCACGACCTGGCCGATCTGGTGGGTGCGGGCGAACTGCTGCCACGGGTCTTCCTGGGTCGCCTTCAGCGACAGGGAGACGCGCTCGCGGTCCATGTCGACGTCGAGGACCTCGACGGTGACTTCCTGGCCGACCTCGACAACCTCGGACGGGTGGTCGATGTGCTTCCAGGACAGCTCGGAGACGTGGACCAGACCGTCGACGCCACCCAGGTCCACGAAGGCACCGAAGTTGACGATCGAGGAGACCACACCGGAGCGGACCTGACCCTTCTGCAGGGTCGTGAGGAACGTCTGGCGGACCTCGGACTGGGTCTGCTCCAGCCAGGCACGGCGGGACAGGACCACGTTGTTGCGGTTCTTGTCCAGCTCGATGATCTTGGCCTCGAGCTCCTTGCCGACGTACGGCTGGAGGTCGCGGACGCGACGCATCTCGACCAGGGAGGCCGGCAGGAAGCCACGGAGGCCGATGTCGAGGATGAGACCACCCTTGACGACCTCGATGACGGTACCGGTGACGATGCCGTCCTCTTCCTTGATCTTCTCGATGGTGCCCCAGGCACGCTCGTACTGGGCGCGCTTCTTCGAGAGGATCAGGCGGCCTTCCTTGTCCTCCTTCTGGAGGACAAGGGCCTCGATCTCGTCGCCGACGGCCACGACCTCGTTCGGGTCGACGTCGTGCTTGATCGAGAGCTCGCGGCTCGGGATGACACCTTCGGTCTTGTAACCGATGTCGAGCAGGACCTCGTCCCGGTCGACCTTCACGATGACGCCGTCGACGATGTCGCCGTCGTTGAAGTACTTGATCGTCTCGTCGATCGCGGCGAGGAAAGCTTCCTCGTTACCGATGTCGTTGACCGCTACCTGCGGGGTGGTGGCGGTGGTCTCGGTGCTGCTCGTCATGTGGGAAAGGGCTCCGGTACGGACATTGAAGTCGTAGGTACTGCTTACGCCGGGAGCCTGTTTCGCTCTGCAGAAGCCGGACAGCCAAGGAAGCGCCACCTTTTCAGGACACCGGGTGCCCGGTGGCGCCTCGAGAACCGAGGGGACATACATACAGATGCGAGCGCAGCCTGCTACGTCTGAGGCGCGCAGGCCCGCAGCGCAACTTGTAGCATACGGGGGCAGCCGGACAGGGTCAATGCGCGAAGGCGGACACCGGGGGCGGATCGCCGTATACCCGGCAGGAAATGTCCCGCATGGCCGCGTGGCAGGGCTGTGTGACCCCCGTGGGCGGCGTACCGCCGTCCGGTGGTCGGGACGGAAGATTACGACGAGGGAGCCGATCATCCAAGAGTCCGAACGGCCCGAGCCCGAGGGGTTCGAGCCCGAAGCCACCCGTCGTGAGGCCGATGTCACGGAGAGCAGCCGGGCCAACCGGGGCTGGTGGGACCGCAACGCGGACGAGTACCAGGTCGAGCACGGCACCTTCCTCGGCGACGACCGCTTCGTGTGGGGGCCGGAGGGGCTGGACGAGGTGGAGGCCGAGCTGCTCGGCCCGCCGGAGGAGCTGAAGGGCAAGGACGCGCTGGAGATCGGCGCGGGTGCGGCGCAGTGTGCGCGCTGGCTGGCCGCCCAGGGCGCCCGTCCGGTGGCCCTGGACCTCTCGCACCGCCAGCTCCAGCACGCGCTGCGCATCGGTGGATCGTTTCCGCTGGTGTGCGCGGACGCCTGCGCGCTGCCCTTCGCGGACGGCTCCTTCGACCTGGCGTGCTCGGCGTACGGCGCGCTGCCGTTCGTCGCCGATCCGCGCCTGGTGCTGCGCGAGGTGCGGCGGGTGCTGCGGCCCGGCGGCCGGTTCGTCTTCTCGGTGACCCATCCGATCCGCTGGGCGTTCCCGGACGAGCCGGGTCCCGAGGGCCTGTCGGTGTCCGCCTCCTACTTCGACCGCACGCCCTATGTCGAGCAGGACGAGCGGGGCCGGGCGGTCTACGTGGAGCACCACAGGACGCTGGGCGACCGGGTGCGCGACATCGTGTCCGCCGGGTTCCGGCTGGTGGACCTGGTGGAGCCGGAGTGGCCGGCCTGGAACAGCTCGGAGTGGGGCGGCTGGTCCCCGCTGCGGGGCAGCCTGATCCCGGGGACGGCCGTCTTCGTGTGCGAGCGGGACTGAAACGTCCACGATCGGGTGAGGCGGGGGCCGGTCCGCCCCGGCGGGGAGCCGGAGACGAGTTCGCCCGGACGGGGACGCCGGGCGGGTTTGAAGGCCGTACGACACTTAAGAGCGTGATCCGTTACGACGCCCTGGACGCGCTGCCCGTGCGCTCCGCCCTGCCCGCCCTGACCGACGCGCTCGCGGCCGGCGGCACCGCCGTCCTGGTGGCGCCGCCCGGCACCGGCAAGACCACGCTGGTGCCGCTGGTGCTGGCGGGGCTGGTCGGGGACGGGCCCGCGCGGCGGGTCGTGGTGGCCGAGCCGCGGCGGATCGCGGCCCGTGCGGCGGCGCGCCGGATGGCGTGGCTGCTGGGTGAACGGCCCGGCGAGAGCGTGGGCTTCACGGTGCGCGGGGAGCGGGCCGTGGGGCGGCGCACGCGGGTGGAGGTCGTGACCACGGGGGTGCTGCTCCAGCGGCTCCAGCGGGATCAGGAGCTGGCCGGGGTGGACGTCGTGGTGCTCGACGAGTGCCATGAGCGGCATCTGGACGCCGACACGGTGGCGGCCTTCCTGTGGGACGTACGGCAGGCGCTGCGGCCGGAACTGCGGCTGGTGGCCGCGTCGGCGACCACGGACGCCGAGGGGTGGGCGCGGCTGCTGGGCGGAGCGCCGGTGGTGGAGGCGGCGGGGACCGCGCATCCCGTGGAGGTGGTGTGGGCGCCGCCCGCGCGCCCGGTGCGGCCGCCGCACGGGATGCGGGTGGATCCCGCGCTGCTCGCGCATGTGGCGTCGGTGGTGCGGCGGGCGCTGGGCGAGCGGGACGGTGACGTGCTGTGTTTCCTGCCCGGAGTCGGCGAGATCGGGCGGGTGGCGGGTCAGCTGGGCGACCTGGGAGGCATCGAGGTGCTCCAGGTGCACGGGCGGGCGCCGGCGGGCGTCCAGGAGGCGGTGCTGTCGCCCGGTGAGCGGCGGCGGGTGGTGCTGACGACGTCGGTCGCGGAGTCCTCGCTGACCGTGCCCGGTGTGCGGGTGGTGGTGGACTCGGGGCTGGCCCGCGAGCCTCGGGTGGATCACGCGCGCGGGCTCAGCGGGCTGACGACGGTACGGGCGTCGCGCGCGGCCGGGCGGCAGCGGGCGGGGCGGGCCGGGCGGGAGGCGCCGGGTGCGGTGTACCGGTGCTGGGCGGAGGCCGAGGACGGCCGGCTGCCGGCGTTTCCGGCGCCGGAGATCAAGGTGGCCGATCTGACGTCGTTCGCCCTTCAGGCGGCCTGCTGGGGCGATCCCGACGCCTCGGATCTCGCGCTGCTGGATCCGCCGCCGGGCGGGGCGATGGCGGCGGCGCGCTCCGCGCTGGCGGCGGTGGGCGCGGTGGACTCCGCCGGGCGCCCGACGGAGCGCGGCGTACGGCTCTCCCGGCTCGGGCTGCACCCGCGGCTGGGGCGGGCGCTGCTGGACACGTCCGGGGCGGGGGCGGAGGTGGTCGCGCTGCTCTCGGAGGAGGCGCCGCGGGAGTACGGCGACGATCTCGCCGGGGCGTTGCGCTCCGCCCGGCGCGGGGGTGACGGCTATGCGGCGCGCTGGGCCGCGGAGGTGCGGCGGCTGCGGTCCGCCGTGACGGATTCTTCCCGCGCACCCGCGGAGGCCGGCCGGCCACAGGCGGGCGCCGGGGAAGAGGGCCTCGCCGGGCTGGTCGCCGCGCTGGCGTTCCCCGAGCGGGTCGGGAAGCTGGACGGTGGGTCGTACCTCATGGTGTCCGGGACGCGGGCCGAGCCGGCGGAGGGGTCGGCGCTGCGCGGGGCGCCGTGGATCGTCGTGGCCGTGGCCGACCGGCCGGGCGGCAAGGGGCATGCGCGGGTGCGGCTCGGGGCCGCCGTGTCCGAGGAGGTGGCGCGGGCGGCGGCGGGCGCGGCGCTGGACGAGCGGGACGAGGTGCGCTGGGCGGACGGCGATGTCGTGGCCCGGCGGGTCGAGCGGCTCGGGGCGATCGAGCTGGCGGTGCGGCCCTTGAGGGACGCCGCGCCGGAGCTGGTGCGTGCGGCGCTGCTCGAAGGGCTGCGGCAGGAGGGACCGGGGCTGCTGCGGTGGACGCCGGACGCGGAGGTGCTGCGGGAGCGGCTGGCGTTCCTGCGCGCGCGGCTCGGGGAGCCGTGGCCGGACGTGTCGGACGAGGCGCTGCTCGCGGCGGCGGAGCGGTGGCTGGAGCCGGAGCTGGGCCGGGCCCGGCGGCGGGCGGACCTCGCGCGGATCGACGCCGGGCAGGCGCTGGCGCGGCTGCTGCCCTGGGCGAGCGGGGAGGCCGTACGCCTGGACGAGCTGGCGCCCGAGCGGCTGACCGTGCCGAGCGGGTCCAGGATCCGGATCGACTACCGGGATCCCGAGCGGCCGGTGCTCGCGGTCAAGCTCCAGGAGATGTTCGGGCTGCGGGAGACGCCGTCCGTGGCGGGCGTGCCGCTGCTCGTGCATCTGCTCTCCCCCGCGGGGCGGCCGGCCGCCGTCACGGCCGACCTGGCGTCGTTCTGGCGGGACGGCTACAAGGCCGTGCGGGCCGAGCTGCGCGGCCGTTATCCGAAGCACCCGTGGCCGGAGGATCCGGCGGCGGCCGAGCCCACCCGGCACACCAACGCGCGGCTCAGACGCTGACCGGCCGCGGACCGTCGCCTCGGCGGGCATGGTCTCCAGGACGACGTACGGTCGGGCCAGCGGGGCCCGCCCATGGGTCGGGCGGCCTACTGGCGAGGTTTGACGGAGCGTCAGGACCGACTGCGGCGCCCTCCCCGCGGGGAGCGGGGAGGGCGCCGTCGTGTCCGGTCGGGTCAGGAGGTGGCGGATGCGCTCGGGGACGGGGACGGGCTCGTCGTGGCGGTGCCGTCGGCGGCCACCGTCAGCTGGACGGTGAGGGTGCCGCCGCCGGGCGTGGTGATGCGCAGCAGGAACGTGCCGGTGGTGTCGTCCGCGTACAGCTTCGGCAGCGTCAATTGGCCCTTGGCGTCGGTCTTCAGACCGGTGAGGGTGCGTACGGCCTTGCCGGTGGCGTCCTTGAAGTAGGGGCCCTTGTCGTTCTCGGTGGCGTCGGTGGCGGACTTGACCAGGGTGGCGGTGGCCGCGACCTTGTCCGCGACGGCGCCCTTGTACGTCGCCTTCACCTGGACCTGGTCGGCGAACTCACCGCCCGGCGTGCAGGTCAGCGTGGTGTCACCGGCGGTGGCGGCGGTCAGCTTGTCGGCGGCGCGTTCGGTGACGGTCGCCTGGTAGCCCACGCCCTTGACCGAGCGGCCCACGACGGTGGCGGTGACCTTGAAGTCGCCGGTCTTCTCGCCCGCCGTGAGCACCGGGGCCTTGGCGACCCCCTTGGCGTCGGTGGTGACCGTGGCCACGTCCTCGCCGTCGAAGGTGGCGTCGGAGCCCGCGGAGACGGTGAACCGGATCCTGACCTTGGCCACCGGGGCGCCGGACTCGGTCTCGGCGCGGGCGCTGATCGTCCCCGTGAAGGCGTGCCCGGCCATCGCGGTGAGCTTGGTGGTGGCCGTGGTCGCGTCTTCCAGGTGGTCCACCGTGTCGGTGGGGGTGGGCGGGGCGGGCGTCCCCGGCGGGCGCGGGGCCGGGTCGCCGCCGTCCTGGCCGCCACCGGGGCCGGTGGGCGAGGGGCCCGGCCGGCCGCCCTGGTCCTTCGAACCCGGCTTGCCCTGGTCCTTCGAGCCGGGCTCGCCCCGGTGCGGGTTCGCGGGGACCGGCGGCGTCGTGCGCGGGGTGTCGTCGTCGCTGCGGTGGCTGGGCGCGGGCCCGGTGCCGTCGGGCACGGAGT
This sequence comes from Streptomyces sp. AM6-12, assembly GCF_044327085.1. Taxonomy (NCBI): domain Bacteria; kingdom Bacillati; phylum Actinomycetota; class Actinomycetes; order Kitasatosporales; family Streptomycetaceae; genus Streptomyces; species Streptomyces sp. AM6-12. The sequence continues at coordinate 5,508,187 of NZ_JBIQWN010000001.1, read as the reverse complement.
AGGTGCCCTTGCTGTAGTACTCCATCCACGACAGGACGGTGTTCAGATAGTCCTGCGAGTCGTTGTAGCCGAGGATCGCGCTGTGCAGGTCGGCCTCTTGGGACAGGTCGCGGTCGCCGCGGCACAGGTAGTGGCCGGCGGCGAGGGCGGCGTCGTAGATGTTGTTGGGGTCCTTCTTGCCGTCGCCGTTGCCGTCGCGGCCGGCCCAGGCCCAGGTGGACGGGATGAACTGCATGGGCCCGACGGCCTGGTCGTACTGGGCGTTGCCGTCGTACGCGCCGTGGTCGGTGTCCTTGATGAGCGCGAAGCCGTTGCCGTCGAGGACCGGTCCGAGGATCGGTCGCAGCGTGGTGCCGGCGGCGTCGACCTCGCCGCCGCGCGCCTGGCCGGACTCCACCTTGCCGATGGCGGCGAGGAGTTGCCAGGGCAGGTTGCAGCCGGGCTTGGAGGTGCGCAGCTCCGCCTCGGCCTTCTTGTACGCGTCGAGGACCGTCGCGGGTATGCCGGCCTCGCCCGCGCCCTGGACGACGGGAGGGCCGGCGCTCGGCGAGGGGCTGGGGTTGGGGCTGTTCAGGGGCGGCAGGTCCGTGTAGTACGGCGAGTTGCCCGTGGCGTCGCCGCCCGCGGGGTCCGGTACGGGGGCGGAGGCGCCGGCCGTCGCCTGTCTGCCGTGGTCCTCGCCGGTCGCTCCCGGAGCCTGGGACGCGGACAGAGCCGCGACCGCTGCCGCGGCCACGGCGGTGGTCGCCGCCCCCTTGCGCAGCCGCCTGCCGAAATGCGCCGCCATAGAGTGAACCCCTCCCAAGGACGTCCTGCGTCCGTATCCACGTGTGTGTCCCGCCCGGTCTGACGTACGACCCGGCGTTCCGGTTGCCCCTGTGCCGCCCTTTCCCCCATTCGATGGGTGTCGGCCCGTGCGCCCGGCACGGCGCCGCTGGCGACCCTACGACAACTTGCTTTGCGGGGGCACCCGTTCGTGCCCGGTTTTCACCGGTTGGCCACCTGCCGTCGAGGTGGGCGCGCCCGGCGTTCCGCCAGGGCGGCGGCACTGGCCCGCTCTTGAGTTGGGGGGAGGGGGATGCCTGCCGTCAGAAGGCGGCGCGCGGTCCGGGGTCGCGGGGGTTCCGGCCGGCCGGGCGTTCGGCGAGGGGGGCGACGAAGACCGTGAGGGTGGGGCGGGGGCGGGACTTCGGCACCAGGGTGAGCGTGAGCGCGAGATAGCCGCGGGCCAGGTCGGCCCACTGGCGCCAGTCCGGGGCCCGGCCGGCCAGTGCGGCGGTGCCGGTCCGGGCGGCGCGGTCCCTGAGCCCGCGCCGGGCGTTCCTGGCGGCCCTGCGCAGGGCCGTGGCGGGGTCGGCGGGGATGCGGGCGGTGCTTGCGTCGGCCGCGAGGGCCGGGACCGGCGAGGCGGGCAGTGCCTGCGCCGAGGCGGTGTCCGCCCAGACCCGGCTGACTGCCTCGGGCGTCCGGCGGTGAAGCATGCGTATACCCATGCCCGCAGTGTTGCGGCTGCGGAGGGCGGGGGGCGTTTTGGCGGGGGCCACGTGAGTGACGGTCCCGCCGGGGGTTGAGCCGTCTTTGTGGTGCCGGCGCGGAATGGGGGATTCCGGGTTGCGTGCGCCGCAGGCCGGAGGGGGTGCTGTATTCCGTCGGAAATACGGCACCCCCTCACAGGTGCGTACCGGGCGCGGCGGGGCGGGGCGCGGCGGGCTAGTGCGCCGCCGACTCCCAGTCCGGGCCGACGCCGACCGAGACGTCCAGGGGTGCCTTGAGGGTCACGGCGTTGGACATCTCGTGGCGGACGAGTTCCTCGACGCGGGCGCGCTCGCCGGGGGCGATCTCCAGGACGATTTCGTCGTGCACCTGGAGGAGCATCCGGGACTTCAGGTCCGCGGCCCGCAGGGCGGAGTCCACCTTGAGCATGGCGATCTTGACGATGTCCGCCGCCGTGCCCTGGATGGGCGCGTTGAGGGCCATCCGCTCGGCGGCCTCGCGGCGCTGGCGGTTGTCGCTGTTGAGGTCGGGCAGATAGCGGCGGCGGCCGAAGACGGTCGCCGTGTAGCCCGTGGCGCGGGCCTCGTCCACGGCGCGGCGCAGATAGTCGCGGACGCCGCCGAAGCGCTCGAAGTACGCGTCCATCAGGGCGCGGGACTCCGCCGCCTCGATGTTCAGCTGCTGGGAGAGGCCGAACGCGGACAGGCCGTACGCCAGGCCGTACGACATCGCCTTGATCTTGCGGCGCATCTCCGCGTCCACCGCGGCCGGCTCGACGCCGAAGACCTGGGCGGCGGCCGTGGTGTGCAGGTCCTCGCCGGAGGTGAACGCCGTGATCAGGCCCTCGTCCTCGGAGAGGTGCGCCATCACGCGCAGCTCGATCTGGCTGTAGTCGGCGGTCATCAGGGACTCGAAGCCCTCGCCGACGACGAAGCCGCGGCGGATCGCCCGGCCCTCGTCGGTGCGCACCGGGATGTTCTGGAGGTTCGGGTCCGTGGAGGACAGCCGGCCGGTCGCGGCCACCGTCTGGTTGAAGGTGGTGTGGATACGGCCGTCGCCCGCGATGGTCTTGACCAGGCCCTCCACGGTGACGCGGAGCTTGGCCTGCTCGCGGTGGCGGAGCATGATCACCGGCAGCTCGTTGTCCGTCTGGGTGGCGAGCCAGGCCAGGGCGTCGGCGTCCGTGGTGTAGCCGGTCTTGGTCCTCTTGGTCTTGGGCAGGGCCAGCTCGCCGAAGAGGACCTCCTGGAGCTGCTTGGGCGAGCCCAGGTTGAACTCGTGGCCCGCGGCCGCGTGCGCCTCCTTCACGGCCTGCTGCACCGCACCGGCGAACATCTGCTCCATCGCGTCCAGGTGCGCGCGGTCCGCGGCGATGCCGTGCCGCTCCATGCGGGCGAGCAGGGCGGAGGTGGGCAGCTCCATGTCGCGCAGCAGATCGGCGGCGCCGACCTCCTCCAGGCGGCCTTCGAACGCCTCGCCGAGGTCCAGGACGGCGCGGGCCTGGATCATCAGGGCCTCGGCCTCGGCGGCCTCGTCCGTGCCGAAGGCCAGCTGGCCGTCGGCCGCGGCGGCGGGGGCCAGCTCGCGGTGCAGGTACTCCAGGGACAGCGCGTCCAGGTCGAAGGAGCGCCGGCCAGGCTTGACCAGGTAGGCGGCGAGCGCGGTGTCCATGCGCACGCCGTCGATGCGCCAGCCGTGCTCGGCGAAGACGCGCATGGCGCCCTTGGCGTCGTGGAACACCTTGGGGCGCTCGGCGTCCGCCAGCCAGGCCGCGAACGCGTTCTCGTCGGCCTCGTCCAGTTCAGCGGGGTCGAACCAGGCGGCCGCTCCCCCGGCCGCCGCCAGGGCGACCTCGGCGACCGAGCCGGTGCCCAGCGCCCAGGTGCCGACGGTGGCGACGCCCAGGGGCCGCGTGCCGTGTTCGGCGAGCCAGGGGGCAAGCTCGCCGGTGCGCAGGACGGTGCCGTCGATCTCGACGCCCTCGGCGGTGACCGGGGCGGTGTCGGCCTCCTCGGCGCCGGGGTCGACGGCGAAGAGGCGCTCGCGCAGGGACGGGTTGCGGATCTCCAGGGTGTCCAGGATCATCGCGACGCCCTTGCGGTCGTACGGCGCGCGCTCCAGGTCGGTGACCGACTTCGGCAGCTCGACCCCGCGCTCCAGCTCGGTGAGGACGCGGTTGAGCTTCACCGACTCCAGGTGGTCGCGGAGGTTCTGGCCCGCCTTGCCCTTGACCTCCTCGGCGCGCTCGACCAGCTCGGCGAAGGAGCCGAACTGGTTGATCCACTTCGCGGCGGTCTTCTCGCCGACGCCGGGGATGCCGGGGAGGTTGTCGGACGGGTCGCCGCGCAGGGCGGCGAAGTCGGGGTACTGGGCGGGCGTCAAGCCGTACTTCTCGAAAACCTTCTCCGGGGTGAACCGGGTCAGCTCAGAGACGCCCTTGGTCGGGTAGAGCACGGTGGTGTGCTCGCTGACCAGCTGGAAGGAGTCGCGGTCGCCGGTGACGATCAGTACGTCGAAGCCCTCGGCCTCGGCCTGGGTGGCGAGGGTGGCGATGATGTCGTCGGCCTCGAAGCCCTCGACGGCGAAGCGCGGCGCGTGCATCGCGTCCAGGAGTTCGCCGATCAGCTCGACCTGGCCCTTGAACTCGTCGGGGCTCTTGGAGCGGTTCGCCTTGTACTCGGTGAAGCGCTCGGAGCGCCAGGTCTTGCGGGAGACGTCGAAGGCCACGGCGAAGTGGGTGGGCGCCTCGTCACGCAGGGTGTTGGCCAGCATCGACGCGAAACCGTAGATCGCGTTCGTCGGCTGGCCCGTCGCGGTGGTGAAGTTCTCCGCGGGCAGCGCGAAGAACGCGCGGTAGGCCAGCGAGTGCCCGTCCATGAGCATCAGCCGGGGACGGTCGCCGCCAGGGGTCTTGTCGGTCTTCTTCGATGCTGTCTCTGCCACGCCACCGATCCTGCCACGCCCCACTGACACTCCGGACCGCGCGTGCCTCCGGCGACCGGACCGCCGAAGACGACGGGACCCGCTTTTCCGGCATCTACGGGTCGCCTCCGGCGGGGGCCGCCGGGCCGGGCGACGACGACGGAGGGCAACCGGGCGGCCCAGGGCCCCACGGAGGGCAACCGGGCAGCCAAGGACTCCACGGAAGACCACCCGGCGGCCAAGAGCCCCACCGAAGACCACCCGGCGGAGAGGGGGCCGACGGCGGGTAGCCCCCTCGCCGGGTCCCCTCGGCCGGCGCCGCGGAGGGTAGGCCGGGCGCGGGGGCGACGGCCGGGGGCCACCGGGCGGGCCGGGGCACCACAGCGGGCAGCCCCTCGCCGGATGCCGCGTCGCGGCAGGACGTCCTCGCGGCGGAGAAGAGCCCCGGCCAAGCCAGCCGGTCGGCGTCCTCGCGCTTGATCGCCTCGCAGTGAATAGACGGAGGCCGTCGGCCGACCAGTGGCACGACAGCGGGCAAGCCTCGTCGGGTCCTGCCGGCCAGCGCTGTGGGGGCGCCTGGGCAGAGGGGCGACGGCGGAAGGCCACCGGGCGGACAGGAGGCGACGGCGGGCAGACCTTCACCGGATGCAACCTCGTGGAAGGCCGTAGCGAGCGCGCCCCCGCAGGGCCCCAGGGCGGCTCGCCGGGCAGAGCGGACGGGCGACGTCGAGCCTGTGCCTCCGGTCACCGCCGTCGCGGCGGGGCGCCGTCGCCCCTCACTCGCTGCCGCGTCGGACCGTACCCCGGTCATCGCCGCCCCCACCGAACGCGAAGCCGACCGGCCCTCGGCCATGCCGGGGAACGCCAACCCGTACTGATCGCCCCCGGCGGAGAACCCACCCGCGCCGGGCAGCCTCAGGCAACGGAAGCCGCGGCGAGCGGGACGCAGGCGGCGCCGTCGCGGCGGACCGCCCTCGGACCCCTCCGGGCAAGCCGACCACCGACACCACCGACCGCCCTCCCCACCGGCCCCGCCACCGCAGCCCCACCGTCCCCCTCCCCGCCGGCCCCGCCACCGCAGCCCCATCGCCCCCCCGTCACTCCCACTGGAACTGCCCCGCCCTTCCCGTCGGCCCACCCCTCGTCGCCCCCTGGAACCGGCCGTTCCCGATGTCAGTGGCCCGTGGGAGGATCGGGCCCGTACGTGGTGGACGCAGTCGAAGGGGAGCGTGCGATGGCGACGAAGCCGCCGAAGGGTGATCCGGTGCAGGACGCGCCGCGGGTCGCGGAGCCGAAGCACGCGGCGGCGGGGTTGCCGGCCATCGGGCACACCCTGCGGATCGCGCAGCGGCAGATGGGGGTCAAGCGCACCGCGCTGACGCTGCTGCGGGTGAACCAGAAGGACGGCTTCGACTGCCCCGGCTGCGCCTGGCCGGAGCCGGAGCACCGGCACACCGCGGAGTTCTGCGAGAACGGCGCGAAGGCGGTGGCCGAGGAGGCCACCCTGCGCCGGGTCACCCCGGAGTTCTTCGCCGCGCACTCCGTCGCCGACCTGGCGACCAGAAGCGGGTACTGGCTGGGCCAGCAGGGCCGGCTCACCCATCCCATGTACCTCCCCGAGGGGGCGGCGCATTACGAGCCGGTCACCTGGGAGCGCGCCTTCGGCATCATCGCCGAGGAGATCGCCGCGCTCGCCTCCCCGGACGAGGCCGTCTTCTACACCTCGGGCCGCACCAGCAACGAGGCGGCGTTCCTGTACCAGCTGTTCGCGCGCGAGCTGGGCACGAACAACCTGCCGGACTGTTCCAACATGTGCCACGAGTCGTCCGGCTCGGCGCTCACGGAGACCATCGGCATCGGCAAGGGCAGCGTCCTCCTGGAGGACCTGTACCAGGCCGATCTGATCATCGTGGCGGGCCAGAACCCGGGCACGAACCACCCCCGGATGCTGTCCGCGCTGGAGAAGGCCAAGGCGAACGGCGCGAAGATCATCAGCGTCAACCCGCTGCCCGAGGCCGGCCTGGAGCGGTTCAAGAACCCGCAGACCCCGCAGGGCATGCTCAAGGGCGCCGCCCTCACCGATCTGTTCCTCCAGATCCGCATCGGCGGCGACCAGGCACTCTTCCGTCTCCTGAACAAGCTGATCCTGGAGACGGAGGGCGCGGTCGACGAGGAGTTCGTGCGGGAACACACGCATGGATTCGAGGAGTTCGCCAAGACCGCGCGGTCCGCCGACTGGGAGCAGACGCTGGCCGCGACCGGTCTGGGCCGCGCGGAGATCGAGCGGGCGCTGGAGCTGGTGCTCGCCTCCGAGCGGACCATCGTGTGCTGGGCGATGGGCCTGACCCAGCACAAGCACTCCGTGCCGACCATCCGCGAGGTCGTCAACTTCCTGCTGCTGCGCGGCAACATCGGCCGGCCGGGCGCGGGCGTGTGCCCGGTGCGCGGCCATTCGAACGTGCAGGGCGACCGCACGATGGGCATCTTCGAGCGGCCCGCGCCCGCCTTCCTGGACGCGCTGGAGCGGGAGTTCGGGTTCGCGCCCCCGCGGGAGCACGGCTTCGACGTCGTACGGGCGATCCGCGCGCTGCGCGACGGCGAGGCGAAGGTGTTCTTCGCCATGGGCGGCAACTTCGTCTCCGCGTCCCCCGACACCGAGGTGACCGAGGCGGCGATGCGGCGGGCGCGCCTGACCGTGCATGTGTCGACCAAGCTGAACCGCTCGCACACGGTCACCGGCGCACGGGCGCTGATCCTGCCCACCCTGGGCCGCACCGAGCGCGATGTGCAGGCGAGCGGCGAGCAGTTCGTGACCGTCGAGGACTCCATGGGCATGGTGCACGCCTCGCGCGGCCGGCTGGCGCCCGCGAGCGCGCGGCTGCTGTCCGAGCCGGCGATCGTGTGCCGGATGGCGCGCGCGGTGCTCGGGGAGCGCAGCGTCGTGCCGTGGGAGGAGTTCGAGAAGGACTACGCGGCCGTCCGCGACCGCATCGCGCGGGTGGTGCCGGGGTTCGCGGACTTCAACGCGCGGGTGGCCCGGCCCGGCGGTTTCGCGCTGCCGCACGCGCCGCGCGACGAGCGCCGCTTCCCGACCGCCACCGGCAAGGCGAACTTCACCGCGGCGCCGGTGGAGTACCCCGAACTGCCCGCGGGGCGGCTGCTGTTGCAGACGCTGCGCTCGCACGACCAGTACAACACCACGATCTACGGCCTGGACGACCGCTACCGCGGCATCACGGGCGGCCGCCGGGTGGTGCTGGTGAACGCCGAGGACGCGCGGGCGCTCGGGTTCGCCGAGGGAGCGTACGTGGATCTGGTGAGCGAGTGGCGGGACGGCGTGGAGCGGCGGGCGCCCGGTTTCCGGGTGGTGCTCTACCCGACGGCCCGCGGCTGCGCGGCCGCCTACTACCCGGAGACCAACGTGCTGGTACCGCTGGACGCGACGGCCGACACCAGCAACACGCCGGCCAGCAAGTCGGTGATCGTACGCCTGGAGGCGCACGTGGAAGGCCGTCTGGAACAATCGGCGACCGACTGAGCGTCCGCTCAGGTTAAGACAGGTGTACGACGAACGGAGCCGGCCCATGGGCGAGCAGCAGCAGGTGCGATTCCCGCAGGAGGTCATCGAGGAGTACGCGGCGCTCGGCGTGGACCTGCCCGCCCTGTTCTCGGCCGGCGACCTCGGCACGCGGATGGGCGTGCAGATCCTGGAGGCGTCCGCCGACAAGGTCGTCGGGACGATGCCGGTGGAGGGCAACACACAGCCGTACGGCCTGCTGCACGGCGGCGCCTCGGCGGTGCTCGCGGAGACGCTGGGCTCGGTCGGCGCGATGCTGCACGGCGGCAGCACCAAGGTCGCCGTCGGCGTGGACCTCAACTGCACGCATCACCGGGGGGTCCGCTCGGGTCTGGTGACCGGTGTGGCCACGCCCGTGCACCGGGGCCGGTCGACGGCGACGTACGAGGTCGTGATCAGCGACGAGCAGGGCCGCCGGGTGTGCAGCGCGCGGCTGACCTGCATGCTCCGCGACCTCGGCGTGCGAAACGGCGAACAGGCGCCCGCGGCGGTCTGACGGTTCCTCAGCAAAAGCCCGGTCCACTTCCCAAAAGGGGTGCGACCGGGCCTTTTTGTCTCCGATACCGCGTCATACCGACGTCATCCCGCATACGGAAAAGTGGAATTATCGCGTCCGGCCGAGATGACCCCTTGACGGCCCGCGAGACGGGGGTGGATATACCAGCGCCCGGCCGCCCGAAATTGCTGTACACCGCACCTTTATTTTCCGGCGTAACGCTGCGTAACGCGCACGCAATAAGCCCCTTCCGACTCCGCTGCGGGGCCGGACCTGCGGGTGATCTTCGCCGGGCGCCCTGGGAGCGCGGGGCCCGCCGGGCCGCGACCTCGGCGCGAGGGCCAACCGGAAGTGCGCATTCTCAAAATGTGGACCTCGGGGAAATTCCGCCAAACCGGCCGAGAGTATCCCCGGCGGAACTTTCCCGTCCACGCCGTCATAACAAGAAAGTCACAAGGAAGCCCACGGCGCTGCCCAGGTCTCCATAGCGGGCTTAGAGTCACGGCCAGTCACCGCTCCAACGGGAGTTCGGTACCAACGCGGCTCCACGCCGTCCCGTTCCAGGGACCGCCCATGCCTGCGGAAAGGATCGATTGTGCGACAGCGTTCTCTGGTGATTCTCGCCTCCGTTCTGACGACCGGGGCTCTGACTCTCACCGCCTGCGGCTCCCGCAACAACGACAGCAAGGGCGGCGACAGCGGCAACGTGACGGTCACCATCGGCGTGGACGCGCCGCTGACCGGCCAGAACTCCGCGACCGGCCTCGGCATCCAGTACGGCGCGCAGATAGCGGTCGACGACGCGAACAAGAACAAGACCGTGCCCGGCGTGACCTTCAAGGTCAAGGCCCTGGACGACAAGGCGATCCCGGCCACCGGCCAGCAGAACGCCACCCAGCTGGTCGCCGAGAAGGACGTCCTCGGTGTGGTCGGCCCGCTCAACTCCGGTGTGGCCACCCAGATGCAGCAGGTCCTGGACACCGCCAACCTGGTGGAGATCTCGCCGTCCAACACCTCCCCCGAGCTGACGCAGGGCAAGAACTGGCAGACCAAGAAGGTCCGTCCGTTCAAGACCTACTTCCGCACCGCGACCACCGACGCCCTCCAGGGCGCGTTCGCGGCGGACTACGCCTTCAACGGGCTGCACAAGAAGAAGGCGTTCGTCGTCGACGACAAGCAGACCTACGGCGCCGGCCTCACCAAGATCTTCAAGGAGCAGTTCGCCAAGCAGGGCGGCAAGGTCATCGGCACCGACCACGTCAGCGTGGGCGACCGCGACTTCTCCACCCTCGTCACCAAGATCAAGAGCTCCGGCGCCGACATCCTGTACTACGGTGGCCAGTACGACGAGTCCCAGGTGCTGACCAAGCAGCTCAAGGACGCCGGCGCCAAGATCCCGCTGTTCGGCGGCGACGGCATGTTCACCCCGACCTACATCCAGACCGCCGGCAAGGCAGCCGAGGGCGACCTCGCGACCTCCATCGGCGTCCCGGTCGACACCCTGCCCGCCGCCAAGGACTTCGTGGCCACCTACAAGGCCAAGAAGTACCCCGGTGACTACGGCACCTACGGCTCGTACTCCTACGACGCCACCACCGCGATCATCAAGGCCGTCGGCCAGGTCGTGAAGGACGGCAAGATCCCGGACGACGCCCGCGCCAAGGTCGTCGACGCCGTGCAGCACAACTCCTTCGAGGGCATCTCCGGCAAGATCTCCTTCGACGAGTTCGGTGACACCACGAACAAGCAGCTGACCGTCTACCAGGTCGTCAACGGCGCGTGGAAGGCCGTCAAGAGCGGCGTCGCCAACCCCAAGTAGCCCGCGGCACACACCGCGACACCAGGGCCGCGCGGCGCTGACCACCGTCACCGCGCGGCCCGCCTTCTACCGCCCTCTTGACTCTCCCCACCACATGGAGGCCATGCGGTGAACACCCTGCCGCAGCAGCTGGCCAACGGGCTGTTCCTCGGCTCGATGTACGGCCTGATCGCCATCGGGTACACGATGGTGTACGGCATCGTCCAGCTCATCAACTTCGCTCACGGCGAGATCTTCATGACGGGAGGCTTCGGCGCCCTCACGGTGTATCTCGTCCTGCCGCACGGCATATCCATGTGGATAGCCCTGCCGGCGATGCTCGTCGGCGGCGCCCTGGTCGCCGTACTCATCGCCGTCGGCGCCGAACGCTTCGCCTACCGGCCACTGCGCGGCGCGCCACGCCTGGCACCGCTCATCACGGCCATCGGTCTCTCGCTCGCGCTCCAGCAGCTCGTCTTCAACCTGTACCCGAACGCCAAGTCCGCCCGCGTCTTCCCGCAGCTGCCGTTCGGGCCCTACCACCTGGGCTCGATCACCGTGCAGAGCGGCGACCTCTTCCTGATCATCGCCGCCCCGCTGTGCATGGCGGTCCTCGCCTTCTTCGTCCGGCTCTCGCGCACCGGCCGCGCCATGCAGGCCACGGCGCAGGACCCGGACACCGCCCAGCTGATGGGCATCGACACCAACCGCATCATCGTGATCGCGTTCGCCATCGGCGGCCTGTTCGCGGCGGTCGCGGGCACGGCGTACGGCCTCAAGTACGGCGCCGTCGACTACCAGATGGGCTTCCTCGCCGGCCTCAAGGCGTTCACCGCGGCCGTCCTCGGCGGCATCGGCAACATCTACGGCGCCATGCTCGGCGGTCTCGTCCTCGGCCTCGCCGAAGCCATGGCCACCGCCTACATCGCCAACATCCCCGGTATGCACCAGCTCGGCGGCCAGGGCTGGGCGCCGGTGTGGGCCTTCGTCCTCCTCATCCTCGTACTCCTCATCAGGCCACAGGGCCTGCTCGGCGAACGCGTCGCGGACAGGGCGTGAGCACCATGACCGACACCACCCTCCAGACCCCGGCAGCGCGCGGCCCCCTGCCGCTCCCGCCCGCGGTGGCCCGGCCGCTCATCGCCGCCGGCGCCGCCGGCACCATCGCCAGCGCCTTCATGAGCTGGACCTGGACGCCCGACTTCCCCGGCAACCTGACCATCTACGGCTACCCCGCCGGCCTCCAGATCCTGGCCCTGGTCGCCGCCGCGCTCACCCTGCTGCACGTGCTCGCCGTGTGGCGGGTCAAGGGCCTCGGCTGGCTCAACCCGTCGGGCGCCACCAGCCCGGTGCTGCTCACCAGCCTGTCCGCGTTCACCGTCTGCTGGTTCACCGGCATCGCGATCGCCGTCGACCTCGGCGGCCTGGTCAACCTCGATCCCGGCGCGTACGTCGCGATGGTGGCCTCCGCGCTCTGTGTCCTCGGCGCGCTCGCCCTGCCCCACCCGGCTCCGGGCACCGGCCTCAAGGGCTACCTGACCAAGCCCGAACAGCCCCGCCCCGGCATCCTGTCGCCGCTCGCCGAGCGGGCCGTCGTCACCGTCGGCACCGCCCTCGGCCTGGTGGTCTTCACCTACGGCATCGGCATCAACGACGACGACAGCGAGACCTTCATCGGCTTCCTGCTGGTCTGCGCGTTCGCCGCCTGGGGCCTGGTGCACGCCGGGCTCCTCGACCGGTACGCGACCATGTCCACCCGCCACAAGGGCTTCGCGGCCTGCCTGGCGTTCGTGGCCGCCGTGATCTTCCCGTTCACCCAGAGCGACGACCACAACGCCAACATCGGCGTGAACATCCTCATCTTCGCCACCGTCGCGCTCGGCCTGAACATCGTCGTCGGCCTCACCGGACTGCTCGACCTCGGCTACGTCGCCTTCCTCGGCGTCGGCGCCTACGCGGCCGCGCTGGTCTCCGGCTCCGAGTACTCCCCCATCCACGTGCAGTTCCCCTTCTGGGCCGCCGCCCTCACCGGCATGGCCGCCTCGCTGGTCTTCGGCGTCCTGATCGGCGCGCCGACCCTGCGGCTGCGCGGTGACTACCTGGCCATCGTGACGCTTGGCTTCGGAGAGATCTTCCGCATCGCCGTGAACAACCTGGACGGCGACTCCGGTCCGAACATCACCCGCGGCCCCAACGGCATCACCCAGATCCCCGACATCAAACTCTTCGGGTTCAACCTGGGCGACGCCCACACCCTCGGCTCGTTCACCCTCGGCCGGTTCGCCAACTACCTGTTCCTGATGCTGATCATCACGGCCATCGTGGTGCTCGTCTTCACCCGCGCCGCCGACTCCCGTATCGGCCGCTCCTGGATCGCCATCCGCGAGGACGAGACCGCCGCGACCGCCATGGGCATCAACGGCTTCCGGGCCAAGCTGATCGCCTTCGCGCTCGGCGCCTCCCTGGCGGGCCTGGCCGGCACCGTGATGGCGCACGTGAACTACAGCGTCAACCCGCAGCCGTACCAGTTCGCCGGGGCCGCGCCGCCCAACTCGGCCTTCCTGCTGGCCGCCGTCGTCCTCGGTGGCATGGGCACCGTCAGCGGCCCGCTGCTCGGCGCCAGCCTGCTGTACCTCATCCCGGAGAAGCTCCAGTTCATGCAGAACTACGAGCTGCTCACCTTCGGTGTCGCGCTGATCCTGCTCATGCGGTTCAGGCCGGAGGGCATCATCGCCGACCGGCGCCGCAGGCTGGAGTTCCACGAGACCGGCCAGCTCGACGTACCGGCACAGACGACGCTGTCCGAGGACGCGGCCGTCACCAAGGCAGGGGCGTAAGGAACCATGACGACACCTGTACTCGAAGCCCGTGACGTGACCATGCGGTTCGGCGGTCTGACCGCCGTACGGTCCGTGGACTTCACGGTGAACAGCGGCGAGATCGTCGGCCTGATCGGGCCGAACGGCGCCGGCAAGACCACCTTCTTCAACTGCCTCACCGGTCTGTACGTCCCGACCGAGGGCACCGTCGCCTACCAGGGCAAGGTGCTGCCGCCCAAGCCGCACCTGGTGACGCAGGCGGGCATCGCCCGTACCTTCCAGAACATCCGCCTCTTCGCCAACATGACCGTGCTGGAGAACGTCCTCGTGGGCCGCCACACGCGGACCAGGGAGGGCCTGTGGTCGGCGCTGCTGCGCGGCCCCGGCTTCCGCAAGGCCGAACGCGAGTCCGAGGCGCGGGCCCTGGAGCTCCTGGAGTTCGTCGATCTGGCCGGCAAGCGCGAGCACCTGGCACGCAATCTGCCCTACGGCGAGCAGCGCAAGCTGGAGATCGCGCGGGCGCTGGCCAGCGAGCCGGGCCTGCTCCTCCTGGACGAGCCGACGGCGGGCATGAACCCGCAGGAGACCCGCGCCACCGAGGAACTGGTCTTCGCCATCCGGGACATGGGCATCGCCGTCCTCGTCATCGAGCACGACATGCGGTTCATCTTCAACCTGTGCGACCGCGTCGCCGTGCTCGTGCAGGGCGAGAAGCTGATCGAGGGCACCTCCGAGGTCGTCCAGGCCGACGAGCGGGTCATCGCCGCCTACCTGGGCGAGCCCTTCGAGGGCGATCCGGGCGCCGCGGAGGCCGCGGAGATCGAGGCGGCGGAGGCCGGAGCGGCCCCGGCCGGCACGACCGGGGCTGGGACCGCCGGGGCCGGGACCGCCGGGGCCGAGCCCGCCGGGGCCGAGACCGCCGCAAACCAGACGGCCGGCACTGAGAAGGCCGAGGCCGGGACCGCCGCAGGCCAGACGGCCGGCACCGAGAACGCCGAGGCCGGGACCGCCGCAGGCCAGACGGCCGAGGGCAAGACGGCCGAGGCCGCAGCCGCCGCAGGCAAAACGGCCGGGGGCAAGACGGCCGGGGCCGGGACCGCCGCAGGCCAGACGGCCGAGGGCGAGGCGGCGGGGTCCGGGGCCGTCGAGGGTGGGGCGGCGGGGGCCGCCGACAGCACAGAGGGAGAGACCCAGTGACCGCACTGCTGGAGGTCGAGGACCTCAGGGTCGCCTACGGCAAGATCGAGGCCGTCAAGGGCATCTCGTTCAGCGTCGAGGCCGGCCAGGTCGTGACCCTCATCGGCACCAACGGCGCCGGCAAGACGACCACCCTGCGCACCCTGTCCGGGCTGCTCAAGCCGGTCGGCGGCAGGATCCTGTTCGACGGCAAGCCGCTCACCGGCGTCCCGGCGCACAAGATCGTCGCCCTGGGGCTCGCCCACTCCCCCGAGGGCCGGCACATCTTCCCGCGCCTGACCATCGCGGAGAACCTCCAGCTCGGCGCCTTCCTGCGCAAGGACAAGGACGGCATCGAGCGGGACGTCCAGCGCGCCTACGACCTCTTCCCGATCCTGGGCGAGCGGCGCAAGCAGGCCGCGGGCACCCTCTCGGGCGGCGAGCAGCAGATGCTGGCCATGGGCAGGGCGCTGATGTCCAGGCCGAAGCTGCTGATGCTGGACGAGCCGTCCATGGGCCTGTCCCCGATCATGATGCAGAAGATCCTGGCGACGATCGCCGAGCTGAAGTCCCAGGGCACCACCATCCTGCTGGTCGAGCAGAACGCCCAGGCGGCGCTCTCGCTCGCCGACCAGGGCCATGTGATGGAGGTCGGCTCGATCGTGCTGTCCGGCACCGGACAGGACCTGCTGCACGACGAGTCGGTCCGCAAGGCGTATCTGGGCGAGGACTGACGCCCTGCGCGTACGGCGATGCCCGCGCCCCCCCGGCGAGGGGGACGCGGGCATCGCCGTACCGCGGGACTCAGCCCTTCTTCGCGGCCTTCTTCTCCTCGTTGTCCGTGATCACGGCCTCGGCGACCTGCTGCATCGACATGCGGCGGTCCATGGAGGTCTTCTGGATCCAGCGGAAGGCGGCCGGCTCGGTCAGGCCGTACTCGGTCTGGAGGATGGACTTGGCGCGGTCGACCAGCTTGCGGGTCTCCAGGCGCAGGGTGAGGTCGGCGACCTCCTGCTCCAGCTGCTTCAGCTCGGTGAAGCGGGAGACGGCCATCTCGATCGCCGGCACCACGTCGCTCTTGCTGAACGGCTTGACCAGGTACGCCATCGCACCGGCGTCCCGCGCCCGCTCGACCAGGTCGCGCTGGGAGAAGGCGGTGAGCATCAGGACCGGGGCGATGGACTCCTCGGCGATCCTCTCGGCCGCGGAGATGCCGTCCAGCTTGGGCATCTTCACGTCCAGGATGACCAGGTCCGGCCGGTGCTCGCGGGCCAGCTCGACCGCCTGCTCGCCGTCGCCGGCCTCACCGACGACGGTGTAGCCCTCCTCCTCCAGCATCTCCTTGAGGTCGAGCCGGATCAGGGCCTCGTCCTCGGCGATGACGACACGGGTCGTCAGCGGAGGCACGTGCGACTTGTCGTCGTCGGGCGCGTCTACGGGCTGGGGCGACTCGGCGGTCACGGGGGCTCCTCGTTCGGTGCAGGGGTACTGCTGACAAGAGCCTACCTAGCTACGGTATGGTGGACGCGCGGAGGGTCGGGGGAAACCTTGGATTCTGCGAGCCCCGGTAGCCCAATTGGCAGCAGGCAACGGATTCAAAACCCGTACAGTGTCGGTTCGAGTCCGACCCGGGGCACTTTTTCCTTGTTTTCCAAGGTCACCGGTTTTCTTGATTCACAGGTTTGTGCGGGCCCCTTCGGCAAAGGGGCCCTTTCCGTGTGCCGGACCGCTACGCCTCCGGGTCGTTCTCGCCGATGCGGTGGACGCGGACCATGTTGGTGGAACCGGAGACTCCGGGCGGGGAGCCGGCCGTGATCACCACGAGGTCGCCCTTCTCGCAGCGGCCGTACCGCAGCAGCAGCTCGTCCACCTGGTCGACCATGGCGTCCGTGGAGTCCACGTGCGGGCCGAGGAAGGTCTCGGCGCCCCAGGTGAGGCTGAGCTGGGAGCGGGTGGCCGGCTCGGGGGTGAAGGCGAGCAGCGGGATCGGCGGGCGGTAGCGGGAGAGCCGGCGGGCGGTGTCCCCGGACTGGGTGAAGGCCACCAGGAACTTGGCGCCGAGGAAGTCGCCCATCTCGGCGGCCGCGCGGGCGACCGCGCCGCCCTGGGTGCGCGGCTTGTTCCGCTCGGTCAGCGTCGGCAGCCCCTTGGCCAGCATGTCCTCCTCGGCCGCCGTGACGATCTTCGCCATGGTGCGTACGGTCT
Organism: Streptomyces sp. AM6-12; assembly: GCF_044327085.1. NCBI lineage: Bacteria > Bacillati > Actinomycetota > Actinomycetes > Kitasatosporales > Streptomycetaceae > Streptomyces > Streptomyces sp. AM6-12. The sequence goes on along the minus strand of NZ_JBIQWN010000001.1, from coordinate 5,491,700 downwards.
CCACCGGGTACTTGCCGACACTGGTCTCGCCGGAGAGCATCACCGCGTCCGTGCCGTCGAGGACCGCGTTGGCCACGTCGGAGGCCTCGGCGCGGGTGGGCCGGGAGTTGTCGACCATGGAGTCGAGCATCTGGGTGGCGACGATGACCGGCTTGGCGTTGCGCCGGGCGAGCTTGATGGCGCGCTTCTGGACGATCGGCACCTGCTCCAGGGGCATTTCCACCCCGAGGTCGCCGCGCGCGACCATCAGTCCGTCGAAGGCGGCCACGATGTCGTCCAGGTTGGCGACCGCCTGCGGCTTCTCGATCTTGGCGATCACCGGGAGGCGGCGGCCCTCCTCGGCCATGATGCGGTGCACCACCCGGATGTCGTTGCCGCTGCGCACGAAGGACAGGGCGATGATGTCGACGCCGGTGTGCAGCGCCCAGCGCAGGTCCTCCTCGTCCTTCTCGGACAGGGCGGGCACGGAGACGGCGACACCGGGCAGGTTGAGGCCCTTGTGGTCGGAGACCATGCCGCCCTCGACCACGCGGGTGCGCACGCGAGGGCCGTCGACGGCGGTGACCTCCAGGCAGACCCGGCCGTCGTCCACCAGGACGCGCTCACCGGGGGCGACGTCTCCGGCGAGCCCCGCGTACGTGGTGCCGCACCGGTGGCGGTCCCCCTCTACGCCCTCTTCGACGGTGATGGTGAATTCATCACCGCGTTCAAGCAGTACCGGTCCTTCGGCGAACCGGCCGAGTCGGATCTTCGGACCTTGAAGGTCGGCGAGGATTCCGACACTGCGGCCGGTTTCGTCGGCAGCCTTGCGCACGCGCTGGTAACGCTCCTCGTGTTCGGCGCGGGTGCCGTGGCTGAGGTTGAGGCGGGCTACGTCCATTCCGGCCCCGACCAGTGCCTTGATCTGGTCGTACGAGTCGGTGGCGGGCCCCAATGTACAAACGATCTTTGCTCGGCGCATGGTTCGAGCCTAGGGCTTACCCGTCGGTAGAGATTCCGGGCGGCATGACCACTCAACAACCTTCAGGTGAAGCCTTATTGACAAGTGTTGAATTGTGCAGGCAGCCGCTCCTATGAGCGAATTCGCTCACCGTTCTTCGACGAGCGGGGTGAGCCGCTGGGCGGAGTGCCGGGCCTGGGGAACGGCGGAATGCGGTTCGCGCAGCCCGAAGGTGGTGAAGGCCGTACGGGCCGGAAGGGGGTACGACTCCTTTCCGGTGAGCGAGTTGAGGATGGTGGCGCCGCGCCAGGCGGCGAGACCCAGGTCGGGGGCGCCGACGCCGTGGGTGTGCAGTTCGGCGTTCTGGACGTAGACGGAGCCCTTGACCGAGGGGTCGAGGACCAGGCGGAAGTCCGCGTCGATGCGCGGGCGCTCGGCGGCGTCGCGGCGCATATAGGGGTCGAGCCCGGCGAGCAGCCGGCCGAGGGGCCGCTGCTGGTAGCCGGTGGCGAGGACGACGGCGTCGGTGGCGAGCCGGGAGCGGCTGCCCTCCTCCAGGTGTTCCAGATGGAGTTCGATCTTGTTGCTGGCGATCCGGCCCGCGGTGCGCACGCGCACGCCGGGGGTGAGGACGGCGTCGGGCCAGCCGCCGTCCACGGTGCGCCGGTACAGCTCGTCGTGGATGGCGGCGAGGGTGCCGGCGTCGACGGCCTTGTGCAGCTGCCACTGGGCATCGACCAGCCGGTCGCGGACGGGTTCGGCGAGGGCGTGGAAGTAGCAGGTGTAGTCGGGGGTGAAGTGCTCCAGGCCGAGCTTGGAGTACTCCATCGGCGAGAACGCGGGGCTGCGGCCGATCCAGTGCAGCCGCTCCCCGCCGGCCGGGCGGCGGCGCAGCAGGTCGAGGAAGATCTCGGCGCCGGACTGCCCGGAGCCCACCACGGTGATGTGCCCGGCGGCCAGCAGCTCCTCACGGTGGTCGAGGTAGTCGGCGGCATGGCAGACGGGCAGTCCCTCGGCGTCCACCATGGGCTTGAGGGGGGCCGGCACATGGGGGACGGTGCCGACGCCGAGGACGAGGTTGCGGGTGTAGGCGCGGCCGAGGGCGTCGGCCTCGCCGTCGGCGTCCAGCTGGGTGAAGTCGACCTCGAACAGGCCGCGTTCGGGGTTCCAGCGGACGGCGTCGACCTGGTGGCCGAAGCGCAGACCCGGCAGGCCCTCGGTGACCCAGCGGCAGTAGGCGTCGTACTCGGCGCGCTCGATGTGGAAGCGCTCGGCGAAGTAGAAGGGGAACAGCCGCTCGCGGGTTCTGAGGTAGTTGAGGAAGCTCCAGGGGCTGGTGGGGTCGGCGAGGCTCACCAGGTCGGCGAGGAAGGGCACCTGGATGGTGGAGCCCTCGATGAGCAGGCCGGGGTGCCAGCTGAAGCCGGGCCGCTGTTCGTAGAAGACGGCGTCGAGTTCGGGCAGCGGATGGGCGAGGGCGGCGAGGGAGAGGTTGCAGGGGCCGATGCCGATGCCGACCAGGTCGCGGGGGGCGTCGGGGTCGCGGCGCGGCAGCAGGGAGGTGCGGGCGGCCGTCTGCGGAGCCGGGTGGGGGGTCATCTGGGGGTGCTTCCTTCGACGAGTTTCAACAGGTGGGCGAGGTCGTCCGGCCGGGTGTGGGGGTTGAGGAGGGTGGCCTTGAGCCAGAGGCGGCCGTCGAGCCGGGCGCGGCCGAGGACGGCCCGGCCTTCGTGCAGCAGCTCCCGGCGGACGCCGGCCACGGCGGCGTCGGTGGCCTCGGCGGGGCGGAACAGGACGGTGCTGATGACGGGGGTGTCGTACAGCTCGAAACCAGGGTGGGCCCGGATGAGCGCGGCGAACTCCTGGGCCAGGTCGCAGACGTGGTCGACCAGGGCGCCGAGGCCGCGGCGGCCGAGGGTGCGCAGGGTGACCGCGGCCTTGAGGATGTCGGGGCGGCGGGTGGTGCGCAGGGAGCGGCCGAGCAGGTCGGGGTGGCCGGCCTCGGTGTCGTCGTCGGCGTTCAGATAGTCGGCGCGGTGGTGGAGTACGGAGAGGTCGGCCGGGTCGGCGATGGCGAGCAGGCCGGCGGCGACCGGTTGCCAGCCGAGTTTGTGCAGGTCGAGGGTGACGGTGTGGGCGGCGTCGAGTCCGGCGAGCCGGGCGCGGTGCCGGTCGCTGAACAGCAGTCCGCCCCCGTAGGCGGCGTCGATGTGCAACCGGGCGCCGTGGGCCGCGCACAGGGCGGCGATCTCGGGCAGCGGGTCGATGAGCCCGGCGTCGGTGGTGCCGGCGGTGGCGGCGACCAGCAGGGGGCCGGGGAGCGCGGTGAGGGCGGCGTCGAGGGCGGCCGGGTCGAGGGTGCCGCCGGGGGCCGGGACGATCACCGGGTCGGGCAGTCCGAGCAGCCAGGCGGCGCGGGCCAGCGAGTGGTGGGCGGCGGCGCCGCAGACGAGCCGGACGCTGCCGTGGCCGGCCTCGCGGGCGAGCAGCAGGGCGAGTTGGTTGGACTCGGTGCCGCCGGTGGTGACCAGGGCGTCGGCCAGTCCGGCGGCGCGCGCGAGGTCCCGCGCGACGAGGGCTTCCAGGGCGGTGGCGCCGGGGGCCTGGTCCCAGGAGTCGAGGGAGGGGTTGAGGGCGCTGACCGCGAGGTCGGCCGCGGTGGCCACGGCGAGGGGCGGGCAGTGCAGATGGCCGGCGCACAGCGGGTCGGCGGGGTCGGCGGCGCCCTCGGCGAGGAGTCGTACGAGAGCGCGCAGGCCGTCCGGGTCGCCCTCGTACGGCAGTACGTCCCCGAGCGCGTCGGCGACCCGCCGGGCGGTGGCCTCGGGTCCGCCCGCGGGCAGCGGTCCGCCGCGCGCCTCGCGGCCTTCCGCCAGCGCGTCCAGCACGGTGCCGAGGAGCGGGCGGAGGGCGTCCGGGCCGTGCGGGCCCGAGGCGAGGGGCTGGGTCGGCATGGGCTTGCCTCCGCTCTCGGGGCTGCTCGGGGCGCGCCGGGTGGTACGGGAAGAGGGGCGTGGGTCCCCTTTCTCCAACGAGCGGGACCCGTACGTGGGTACTGCCGTACGGGGAAAACTTGTTGGAGCCGGTGCCCGGCAGCACTACCGTCGGCCGGATGGTGGACGCGTGGATGCTCGACGTGCCCGGCGAACGGGTGCTGGTGCGTGAACTCGGCCCGGCGGACGAGGCGCCGCTGATCCGGCTGTTCGAGGAGTGCGAGGACTATTTCCTGGCGGCCACCGGGCTGCCGTCGGCGCCGGGCGATGTGCAGAGCCTGTGCTACGCCCTGCCCGAGGGCGCGCACCCCGACGCCAAGGTGCTGCTGGTGCTGGAGCGGGACGGGGTGGTCGCGGGCGTCGTGGACGCGGTGCGCGACCATCCGGAGCCGGGCGCGGTGGCCGTCGGCCTGTTCCTGCTGGCCCCCTGGGCCCGCGGCCGGGGCCTCGGCCACACCCTGGCCCGCTCCCTGCTGGCACGGGCCGGGAACGCCCCCCTGGTGACGGCGACGGTCCCGCCCGGCTGGCGCCCCAGTGAACGCTTCCTGGAGCGGCTCGGCTTCGACATCACCCCGGCCCCCGGACCGGGCGCCGCGAACCGGCGACCGGGCCCGCGGGAGGGAGAAGCGCGACGGGCGGTGCTGCGGCGTCGGAACGGGGGCTCTTGAGCCCGGAGCCGGGGCGGGGGGCGGGGCTGGAGCCGCGCCCGGAGCAGGGGCCGGAACCCGGGGCGGAACCGGGGCCCCGCCCGCAGCCAGAGCCAGGGCCGGAGCCGGGGTCGGAGCCAGGGCCGGGGCTGGAGTCGGGGCCGCGCCCGGAGCAGGGGCTGGAGCCGGGGTCGGAGTCGGGGTAGCAGCCGGAACCGGGGCCGCGCCCGCAGCCGGAGTCGGAGTCGGAGCCGAGGTCCCGGAGCCGGGGCCGGAATCGGGGTCGAGGCCGCGCCCGGAACCGGGGTCGGAACCGGGGTCGCGCCCGCAGCCGGAGCCAGAACCGGAACCGGAGTCGCGCCCGCAGCCGGAGTCGGAGTCGGAGTCGGGGCTGGAGTCGGGGTCGGAACCGGGGCCGCGCCCGCAGCCAGAGCCAGGGCGGGAACCGGGGTCGGAGCCGGGGCCGCGCCCGCAGCCGGAGCGGGGGCCGCGCCCGGAGCCGCAACCGGGGCTGGAATCGGGACCGGAGCCAGAGTGGGGGCCGCGCCTGAAGCCAGAGTCGGGGCCGCGCCCCCAGCCGGGGCTGGAGTCGGCCGGGGCGAGGGTGCCCGGCGGGCTCGCACGCCGCCGAGCACCGGGCCCCTGAATCCACGTCCCGGAATCCGCGTCCCTGAATCCGCGTCCCGAGTCAGCTGAATCCGCGCCCCGAAGCCGCCCCTAGGCCGCGGAGTCGGCGACGAAGTCCGGGGCGTGGTCCCGTGCCCAGTGGGCGAAGGTGCGGGCCGGGGTGCCCGTGATCCGCTCGACCGTGCCGGTGATCTCCGGGGGCACGCCGATGGTGGCCTCGAAGGTTTCGAGGAGGCGGGCGAGCATGTGCGGGTCCAGGTACGGGAACAGCTCGGCGCCCGCCGTGCGGGGGTCGGCCTCCACGAAGGTCAGTTCCCGGCCGACGGCCGCGCCGATCGCCGCGACCTGGCCGGCGTTGGTGACCGCCTCCGGCCCGGTCAGGCGGTGTACGGCGCCCTCGTGGCCGTCGTCCAGGAACACGCGCTCGGCGACGGCGGCGATGTCGTCCTCGTGGATCGGCGCGGTGACCGCGTCCGCGTAGACGCCCCGGACGGTGTTCCCGGCGCGGATCTGGGGTGCCCATTGGAGGGCGTTGGTGGCGAACGCGTTGGGCCGCAGGAACGTCCAGGCGAGGCCGCTGTCGCGGATCAGCCGCTCGGCGGTGGCGTGCAGGACGTGGATGGGGTGGGTCTCGTCGGCGCCCTCCTGGACGATGCCGCTGGAGAGCAGGACGGCGTGGCGGACCCCGGCCGCGCGCGCCGCCGCCAGCAAAGGTTCGGTGACGGCCTGCGCGTAGAGGAAGACTCCGGTCACCCCGTCGAACAGGGCCGCGGGTACCTCGGGCCGGAACCGCACCACCTCGGCCCGCTCGGGCAGCGCGGCCCGCGCCGGGTCACGGGTCAGCGCGCGTACCGGCCGGCCCGCGGCGAGGAGTCGGTCCACCAGGGCGCGGCCCACGTTTCCGGTCGCGCCGGTCACTGCGATCACGATGGTTGCCTCCCGGCTCGCTCGATCATGTCGGTGCCCCGAGCCTAGGGGGGCGGTGCCGGGCGACGCACGGTCATAACGGGCCGGCGCCACACGTCATTACCGGACCGGGCGCCGCACGGTCATGACGGGTCGGCGGCGCCCGGCTTCGTCGGGTCTACTGCCGTGCCCCGCCCTCGCGGGCCCGCAGCGCGCGGCCCAGGTCGTCCAGGCGGTCGGCCAGGGCGCGGCGCAGGGACGGGGTGAGGTCGTCGCGGTCCAGGCATGCCTCGCCCAGGCGCAGGTGCTCGGCGTCCACGGCGTGGGCCGGGAAGCACCAGCGGCCGGCGGAGGCGGCGATGGCGTGGCCGCGGCGGGCGGCGAGGGGGACCGACTCCTCGTAGAAGCGCGGCACGTACTCCCGTACCAGGTCGGCCTGTTCGGGCTGCCAGAAGCCGTGGGCCGTGGCCGTGAAAAGGTAGTTGGACAGCTCGTCGCCGTCGAACATCGCGGCCCAGGCCGCGCGCTTGGCCTCCGGCTCGGGCAGCGCGGCGCGGCAGCGGGCGGCGCCCTCCTGGCCGGTGGCGCTCGGGTCGCGGGCCAGTTCGGCGGCGATGGCGGCCTCGTCGGTGGCGCCGAGTACGGCGAGCCGGGCGAGGATGCGCCAGCGCAGGTCGGGGTCGAGTTCGGGGCCGCCGGGCACGGTGCCGTCGGCGAGCCAGGCGGCGATGGTGTCCGGGTGGGCGGCCACGCCGATCAGGTGGCGGACGGCGATCAGCCGCAGGCCCGGGTGGTCGCCGTCCTCGGTGCGGCGCAGCAGGTCGCGGCAGAGGGCGGTGAGGGTGGCGAGCGCGGCCGGGCGCTCCCCGGCCGGCAGGTACTGGTCGGCGAGCTGGCCGCGCGCGAAGTCGAGCACGCCCTGTGCGACGGCGAGGTCGGTCTCGCGCGGCAGATGGGCGCGGGCGATCTCCAGGTAGGCGGCGGGCGCGAGTTCACCGTCGCGCACCGCGTCCCGCAGGGAGTTCCACACGATCGCGCGGGTGAGCGGGTCGGGCAGCCCGGACAGGCTGCTGCGGACCGACGCGAAGGACTCGGCGTCGAAGCGGACCTTGGCGTAGGTGAGGTCGCCGTCGTTGAGCAGGAGGAGTGCGGGGCGCTTGCCGATGGGGCGCGGGGTGTCCTGCGGGACGTCGAGTTCGAGGCGCTCGCGCAGGATCAGCCGGTCCTCGTCGGCGACGTCGTGGTCGTACAGCCCCGCGACGATGCGGTGCGGGCGGCTGCCCCGGTGGTCGACGGCCAGCGTGCAGGCGCCGTCGGCGGTCTCGATCACGGGGGTGAGGGTGTCGACGCCGGTGGTGCGCAGCCAGCTGTCGGCCCAGGCGCGCACGTCGCGTTTGGTGACGGAGGCCAGGGAGTCGAGGAAGTCGGCGAGGGTCGCGTTGCCGAAGCGGTGCCGGGCGAAGTGGGTGTTGATGCCCGCGAGGAAGTCCTTCTCGCCCAGCCAGGCCGCCAGTTGGCGCAGTGCGGAGGCGCCCTTGGCGTACGAGATGCCGTCGAAGTTGAGCAGGGCGGTGGCGGCGTCGTCCACGCCCTCGGGGGCGACCGGGTGGGTGGTGGGGCGCTGGTCCGCTTCATACCCCCACGCCTTGCGGGTGATGCCGAACTCGGTCCAGGGGTCGGTGAAGCGGGTGGCCTCGGCGGTGGTCTGGTAGCCCATGTACTCGGCGAAGGACTCGTTCAGCCAGATGTCGTCCCACCACTTGAGCGTGACGAGGTCGCCGAACCACATGTGGGCCATCTCGTGCGAGATGACCATGGCGCGCAGCTGGCGCTCCGTGTCGGTGACGGCGGAGCGGTAGACGAACTCGTCGCGGAAGGTGACCAGGCCCGGATTCTCCATGGCTCCCGCGTTGAACTCGGGGACGAACGCCTGGTCGTAGGAGTCGAAGGGGTACGGCTCCTCGAACTTCTCGTGGTAGCGGTCGAAGCACGCGCGCGTGACCTCGAAGATCTCCTCGGCGTCGGCGTCGAGGTGGGGCGCGAGCGAGCGGCGGCAGTGGATGCCGAAGGGCAGCCCGCGGTGCTCGGTGCGCACCGAGTGCCAGGGGCCGGCGGCGACGGCGACCAGGTAGGTGGAGATCGGCGGGGTGGGGGCGGCCCGCCAGATGCCGTCGGCGCCGCGCTCGGTGACGCCGTTGGCGAGCACGGTCCACTCCTCGGGCGCCTTGACCGAGACCTCGAAGACGGCCTTCAGGTCGGGCTGGTCGAAGGCGGGGAAGACCCGCTGGACGTCGTCCATCGCCAGCTGCGTGTAGACGTACGTCTCGCCGTCGACCGGGTCGGTGAAGCGGTGCATGCCCTCGCCGGTGCGCGAGTAGCGCATGGCCGCCTCGGCGCGCAGCTCGTGCTCGCCCGCGGTGAGGCCCTTCAGCAGCAGCCGGTCCTCGCGCAGCGCGTCCGGGCCCAGGGGCTGTCCGTCCAGGGTCACGGAGCGCAGCTCGGCGGGCTTCACCTCGAGGAACGTGTCCCCGTCGGACCGCGTGGTGAACCGGATCACGGTACGGGAGCCGAAGGTCTCGTCCCCGGTGGTGAGGTCCAGTTCGACCGTGTAGCGGTGGACGTCGAGGAGCTGAGCTCGGAGCTGCGCTTCGTCGCGCGTGAGTACGGACATGGATGCCATGCTGCCTGATGGGACTGACAGCGCACAGCGCAGGAGCGTTACACGCCTATTATCCGACCCGCCCTTTTCTTCCCCTTGTTCGGGATTCGGTGTCCGGTCTCCGGGTTCCGGATTCAGTTCCCGTTGGTGTCCTCGGCGATGCGCTCGTGGTGCCTGATCACCTCGGCGATGATGAAGTTGAGGAACTTCTCGGCGAACGCGGGATCGAGCTTGGCGTTCTCGGCGAGCCGGCGCAGCCGGTCGATCTGGCGGGCCTCGCGGGCCGGGTCGGCGGGCGGCAGCTGGTGCACGGCCTTGAGCCTGCCGACCTGCTGGGTGGCCTTGAAGCGTTCGGCGAGCATGTGGACGACGGCCGCGTCGATGTTGTCGATGCTGTCGCGCAGCCGCTCCAGTTCCTGGCGGACCGCGAAGTCCACGTCACCCGTGCCGGTGTTGCTGGTGGTCATGGACGCCCACCCTATGTGGTCGGCGGGGGTTGGCTCATGCGGTGTCCGAGGGGTGGATCACCGGGGGGTCGTCCGGGTCCGGGACGCGGTCGCTCCAGCCGCCGGGGACGCTGCGGCCCTGCTGGGCGCGGAAGCGGGCCGGGGCGAGGCCGACGCGGCGGGTGAACAGACGGGAGAAGTAGGCGGGATCGTCGTAGCCGACGCGGCGGGCGACGGCGGCGACGGGCAGTTCGGTGCCGGCGAGGAGTTCCTTGGCGCGGCCGAGCCGGATGCCGAGCAGGTAGTCCTTGGGGGTGCAGCCGGCCGCCCGGCGGACCGCGCCGCGCAGTTCGGCGGTGGTCATGCCGTGCCGGGCGGCGTGGTCGGCGACGCTGAGCGGGGCGCAGGCGTCCCGCGCGAGGGCTTCGAGGACCTGGACGCCGTCGGGGGCGAGGTCGGCGCGGGCGCGGCGCAGGGCGACGAGGAGTTCGTGCACGGCGGCGCCGGTCTCCACCTCCAGGAGGGGGTTGCCGCGGCGGGCGGCGCGGGCGATGCGGGCGATCACCGCGCGGGGTCCCACGGCGTCGGAGAGGGCCACGACGGGCCGTTCGGGCTCGATGTAGCCCAGCTCGGTGTAGGTGGCGGTGGCGGGTCCGGCGAAGTCCACGAAGCCCTCGTCCCAGCCGGTGTCCGGACCGGGTGCGTAGTGGTGGGGCACGCCGGGGGTTAGCCAGAGCAGCGCGGGCGTGGTGACGGTCGTACGGCGGCCGTCGGCGCCGGCGTACCAGCCGCCGCCGGAGCTGATCACGACGGCCACGTGGTGGTCGAGGGTGCGCGGGCCGACGGTGGGCAGCGCGCCGTGCTGGAGTCCGACGCCGAGGCAGACCAGGCCGAGGCGGTGGTGGGCGGGGCCGGGGCTGAAGAACCGCATCCAGGTCTGGTACACCGCTGCTCCTCCCGGCGTCGGCGGCGGCCGGTTTTTGTCCAAGTGGTGCCGATCTTCGTCCATGGCGCGGTGCACCGGAAGGGGTGAGCCTTGGCGGTATGAGCGAGTTCACCGTGGGCGAGCGGGACTTCCTGCTGGACGGGCGGCCGGTGCGGCTGCTGTCCGGCGCGCTGCACTACTTCCGGGTGCACGAGGAGCAGTGGGGACACCGCCTCGCGATGCTGCGGGCGATGGGCCTGAACTGCGTGGAGACCTATGTGCCGTGGAATCTGCACGAGCCGGCTCCGGGGCGCCACCGGGACGTGGCGGCGGTGGGCCGTTTCCTGGACGCGGCGCGCGCGGCGGGCCTGTGGGCGATCGTGCGGCCCGGCCCCTACATCTGCGCCGAGTGGGAGAACGGCGGTCTGCCGGCCTGGCTGACCGGAGAGCTGGGGCGGCGGGTGCGCACACGGGACGAGCGGTATCTGAGCCGGGTCCGCGACTGGTTCGGCCGGCTGCTGCCCGAGATCGTGCCCCGGCAGGCCGACCGCGGCGGCCCGGTGGTCCTGGTGCAGGTGGAGAACGAGTACGGCAGTTACGGCTCCGACGCGGGCTACCTCGCCCGACTGGCCGCCCTGTTGCGCGCCGGGGGCGTCACGGTGCCGCTGTGCACCTCCGACGGCCCCGAGGACCACATGCTGACCGGCGGGTCCGTGCCCGGCGCGCTCGCCACGGCGAATTTCGGCTCCCGCGCGCGCGAGGCGTTCGCCGCGCTGCGCCGCCACCGCCCCTCGGGTCCGCTGATGTGCATGGAGTTCTGGTGCGGCTGGTTCGACCACTGGTCCGGGACGCCCGCCGCGCGAGACCCGGAGGAGGCCGCCGGGGCGCTGCGGGAGATCCTGGAGTGCGGTGCCTCGGTGAACCTCTACATGGCGCACGGCGGCACCAGCTTCGGCGGCTGGGCGGGCGCGAACCGGGGCGGCGAGCTGCACGAGGGCGTGCTCCAGCCGGATGTGACCTCCTACGACTACGACGCCCCGGTGGACGAATACGGCCGCCCCACCGAGAAGTTCCGGCGCTTGAGGGAGGTGCTGGCGCGCTACCGGGAGGGCCCCTTGCCGGAACTCCCGCCTCAGCCCGCGCGATTGTCCTCCCCGGTCGGGGTTTCGCTCACCGGATGGGCGCCTATGGACGCCGTTCTCGCCGCCCTGGGCGGCGAGGAGACGGCACGGCCCCAGGCGCCCACGTTCGAGGACCTGGGCGTCACGCGGGGCCTGGTCCGCTACGAGGTGGACGTGCCCGGACCGCGCGAGCCGTACCCGCTGACCGTGCGGGGGCTGCGGGATCTGGCCGTGGTGTACGTCGACGGGGTGCGGGCCGGGGTGCTCACCGAGGCGGAACCCCGGCTGAAGGAGCCCGTCGCGGGTCCGGCGCGGGTGGAGCTGTGGGTGGAGTCCCTCGGCCGGGTGAACTACGGGCCGCTCCTGGGCGAGGCGAAGGGGATCACCGGGGGCGTGCTGCACGAGCGGCAGTACCTGCACGGGGTGCGGGCCCGCGGGCTGGACCTGGACGCGTTCGGGGACGGCGTGTCCGCGGTGCCGTTCGGCGCGCCGCCCGCCGCGGGGGGACGGGGACTGTACCGGGGCACGGCCACGGTGCCCGGGACGGCCGGGGACGCCCGGCTGGAACTGCCGGGCCTGACGCGCGGTTTCGTGTGGATCAACGGCTTCTGCCTGGGCCGCTACTGGTCGGCGGGGCCCCAGCGGTCGCTGTACGTTCCCGGTCCGGTGCTGCGGGCGGGGGCGAACGAGGTGTGGGTGCTGGAGCTGGAGGACACGGAGGGGGACGGGGTGGCGCCGCGGCTGCTGCCGGTGTGAGGCAGAGGCTGCCGCCGGGTGTCGTGGGCGGTGGCGGCGGGCGGCGGGGCGCCTACCCTGGAGGAGCGGTGCGGGCTCGGGCGCGGGGTCGCGAGGGCTCATCGGACTGTCGGGGCGTCTGGGGGTGCCGGCGTGGCGAACGGCGGACCGGTGGAGCACGGATTCCCGCATCTGGAGACGGTGCGGGCGGCGATCACCGCGCTGTATCGGCGGCTGTCGCCGACGACCGTGCGGACGTTCTCGGCCAGTGTGGCCCCCGCGGACGTGGCGTTCTGCGACACCGACGACCTGCATCTGGGGGCGCAGCGGGTGGCCCGCGAGCTGGTGCGGCACTTCCGGCTGCCGGACGCGCGGCTGATCGTCGGCTTCCGGGAGATGACCCATGCGGCGAACGTCGAACTGGCGGCGGGCCCCGAGTACTTCGTGGAGCTGAACGACCGTTTCCGCACCCACCGCCGGGACATCGGCGCGGCGCTCGCGCACGAGGTGGCGCACGTCTATCTGCACCGCCTGGACCTCGCCTTCCCCACGACGGCGGCGAACGAGATCCTCACGGACACGGTGACGACGTACCTGGGCGCGGGTTGGCTCCTGCTGGACGCCTACCGCGAGGACGCGCTCTCCTCGCAGAAGCTGGGCTACCTCACCCCGGAGGAGTTCGGCTATGTGCTGGCCAAGCGGTCCCTGCTGTTCGGCGAGGACCCCTCGGTCCGGTTCACCAGCCCGCAGGCGTACACCGCGTACACCAAGGGCCTGGCCCGCGCCCGGCAGGACACCCGGCAGCCCCCGCTGACCGGCGCCGGCTGGGCCGGCCGCCACCGCTATGCCCACGACCGCCGCCAGGCCGCGCCGGCTCCCGCGGGCGTCCCCTACTCCTTCGGCTCCGACCCCGCGGGCCGCCTCCACGTCACCTTCCCCTGCCCGACCTGCCACCAGCGGATCAGGGTGCCGGTGCGGGGGCGGGTGCGGGCGCGGTGCGGGTTGTGCGGGGCGGTGCTGGAGTGCGACACCTGAGCGTCCGGGGGCCGAGCGGGGCCGGTGCGCCGCGCGCCCGCCGGTTCAGGCGGGGCGGACGATGCCGGCGGCGCGGGCGGCCGACAGCCAGGAGGGGAACTCGCCGACGAGACGGTCGTACAGCTCGGTGTCGGTCAGACGCCGGGGGTCCTCGCCCGCGTGGAAGAAGCCGGCGTTGTCCACGATCCGCTTGCCGGGCACCGGGAGTTCGTCCAGTCTCCGCAGGAAGTCGAACTGCTTGCCGTGCGGGTCGCCGAAGCCGATGAACTGCCAGAACAGGGGCAGCTTGGCGGACTTGCAGAGGTAGCGTTCCGCGGCGAGCTTGTTGATGGGGCCGCCGTCGGTCTGGAAGACGACCAGGGCGGGGTCGGTGGCGCCGCCGTCCAAGTAGTGGTCGATGACGGCGTCCATCGCCAGGTGGTAGCTGGTCTTGCCCATGTGGCCGAGCCCGGTGACGATCCGCTCGACGCTGCCCGCGTGCCGGGCGAGGGGTATGTCGGTGACGGCGTCGATGCCGGTGGAGAAGAACACCACCGGCACCCGGCCGTCGTCGTCCAGGTGCGCGGACAGCCCCAGCACCCGGTCGGCGAGCGCCTGGACGCTGCCGTCCTGGTAGTACGGCCGCATGGAGCCGGAGTAGTCGAGGACGAGGTAGACGGCGGCCCGCAGCCCGTCCAGGCCGTGTTTGCGCAGGCTGACCCCGGCCGAGCGGTAGGCGCCGACGAGCGCGGGCGCGGTCTCCTCCACCTTGCGCAGGCTGATCGCGGCCATGGCCCCCTCCGGCCGTTCCGAGGAGCCGAGCCTACGGGATCACGCGCACCGGGCGTCGCGCCCCTCCCACCGGTTCGCTATTTTGATCGCTGCCGCCCCACCGGCTCGCTGTGCTTCCCCCCGCCCCTCCCCCTTGTCTTTCTTCCCCTTCCGAGGAGCCGGCCCGTGGCCGCCGAGTCCGTCGTGACCACCTGTTTCCGTCATCCGCGGGTGGAGTCGTACGTCCGCTGCACCCGCTGCGGCCGTTTCATCTGCCCGTCCTGCATGCGGGCGGCGTCCGTCGGGCATCAGTGTCCAGAGTGCGTGCGGGAGGGTGCCCGGTCGGTCCGGCGGGCGCGGACCGTGTTCGGGGGCCGCGTCACCGCGGTGCCGCTGCTGACGTATGTGCTGGTCGGGCTGAACGTGGTGGCGTATGTGGTGGAGCTGGCCCGGCCGGCGTTCGAGTTCCGCTTCGCGATGCTCGGCACCACGCCCGCCGGCTATGTGCCGGAGGGGGTCGCGCACGGGGAGTGGTACCGGCTGCTGACCGGCGCGTTCCTGCATCTGACGCCCGGCGAGGGGACGTTCGGGATCACGCACGTCCTGTTCAACATGGTGGCGCTGTGGAACATCGGCCGGGTCGTGGAGATTCAGCTGGGCCGCGTGCGCTACCTCGCCCTGTACCTGCTGTCGGCGCTCGGCGGTTCGGTGCTGGAGCTGCTGCTGGTCCCGGAGTCGTACACGGTCGGCGCCTCCGGTGCGATCTTCGGTCTGGGCGCCGCCTACTGGGTCATGGGCCGCCGCCTCGGCCATGACATGCGCGAGGTCAACCGGTACATGGCGGGCCTGCTGCTGTGGCTGGTGATCTCGGCGGGGCTGACCTCCTGGCAGGGCCACCTCGGCGGGCTGCTCGCGGGCGCCGTGGTGACGCTGGCCTTCGCCTACGCGCCCCGCGACAGGCGGCGCGCCCTGGTGCAGGCGGGGGTGTGCGTGGCCCTGCTCGCCCTGCTGCTCGCGCTCGCCTGGCTGAAGGCGGCCTCGCTGACCGCCTGATTCCGGGGCGGCGGAACAGCACACGGCGGGATCGCGCCGGACAGCGCGCCGGACAGCGCCGGGGAAAAGTCAACGGCGCCTGCCCGGTCGTCCGGTCGGGGACAGGTGGGCAGGCGCCGTTGGTGTTCCGCACGCCTTTGTGCGGGACGTTCCAGGGGTGCCGTCAGACCGCGAGCGCGCGGTCGGTCGGGCGGATCGGGGCCGGCAGGTCGCTGGCCCCGGTCAGGTAGCGGTCGACGCCGCGGGCGGCCGAGCGGCCCTCCGCGATCGCCCAGACGATCAGGGACTGCCCGCGGCCGGCGTCACCGGCGACGAACACCCCCGGCACATTGGTCTGGAAGTCGGCGTCGCGGGCGATGTTACCCCGCTCATCGAGGTCTAGACCAAACTGCTCCACCAGGCCGTTCTCCCGGTCGGTGCCGGTGAAACCCATCGCCAGGGTGACCAGCTGGGCCGGGATGCGGCGCTCGGTGCCCGGCTTCTGGGTGAGCTTGCCGTCCACGAAGGCGACCTCGGCCAAGTGCAGCCACTGCACATTGCCGTCCTCGTCGCCCTCGAAGTGGGTGGTGGAGACGGAGTAGAGCCGCTCGCCGCCCTCCTCGTGGGCCGAGGTGACCTTGTAGAGGATCGGGAAGGTGGGCCAGGGCTGCCCGGTCGGGTGCCGCTCGTCGTTCGGGCGGGGCATGATCTCCAGCTGGGTGACCGAGGCCGCGCCCTGCCGGTGCGCGGTGCCCACGCAGTCCGCGCCGGTGTCACCGCCGCCGATCACGACGACGTGCTTGCCCTCGGCCGACACGGGCGGGGTCACGTAGTCGCCCTCCTGGACCTTGTTGGCCAGGGGCAGGTACTCCATCGCCTGGTAGATGCCCTTCAGCTCCCGTCCGGGGACGGGGAGGTCACGGGCGGTGGTGGAGCCGGCGGCGATCACGATCGCGTCGTAGCGCTTCTTCAGGTCCCGCGCGTTCAGGTCGCGGCCGATCTCGACGCCGGTGCGGAAGCGGGTGCCCTCCGCGCGCATCTGCTCGATACGGCGGTTGATGTGCCGCTTCTCCATCTTGAACTCGGGGATGCCGTACCGCAGCAGGCCGCCGATGCGGTCCGCGCGCTCGTAGACGGCGACCGTGTGTCCCGCGCGGGTCAGCTGCTGGGCGGCGGCCAGGCCGGCGGGGCCCGAGCCGATCACCGCGACCGTCTTGCCGGACAGGCGCTCGGGGATGCGCGGCACGACGTGCCCGCCGTCCCACGCCTTGTCGATGATGGAGACCTCGACGTTCTTGATGGTGACCGGCTGCTGGTTGATGCCGAGCACGCACGCCGACTCGCACGGCGCCGGGCACAGCCGCCCGGTGAACTCCGGGAAGTTGTTGGTGGCGTGCAGCCGCTCGTAGGCGGCGGCCCAGTCCTCGCGGTAGGCGTAGTCGTTCCACTCGGGGATCAGGTTCCCGAGCGGACAGCCGTTGTGGCAGAACGGGATGCCGCAGTCCATGCACCGGCCGGCCTGCTTGCCGATGATCGGCAGCAGGGAGCCGGGGACGTAGACCTCGTTCCAGTCCTTGACGCGCTCACCGACGGGACGGGTCCTGGCGACCTCGCGGCCGTGGTTGAGGAAGCCCTTCGGATCAGCCATTGGTCGCCGCCTCCATCATCTTCTCGGTGATCTCGGTCTCGGAGAGACCGGCTCGCTCGGCGGCGTCCTTGGCGGCGAGCACTGCCTGGTACGTGCGGGGGATGATCTTGCTGAACCGGGCCGCGGCCGCGTCCCAGTCGGCGAGCAGCTTCGCGGCGACGGTCGAGCCGGTCTCCTCGGCGTGCCGGCGCACCACGTCGTGCAGCCACGCCTTGTCCGACTCGTCCGGCTCCTGGACGGCGTCCGCGTTGCCCGCGTTGACGTTGTCGGGGTCGAGGTCGACGACGTAGGCGATGCCACCGGACATGCCCGCCGCGAAGTTGCGGCCGGTCGGGCCGAGGACGACCGCGTGACCGCCGGTCATGTACTCGCAGCCGTGGTCGCCCACGCCCTCGGAGACGACCAGCGCGCCGGAGTTGCGCACACAGAACCGCTCGCCGGTACGACCGCGCAGGAACAGCTCGCCGCCGGTGGCGCCGTAGCCGATGGTGTTGCCCGCGATCGTCGAGTACTCGGCGAGGTGGTCGGCGGCACGGTCCGGGCGGACGATGATCCGGCCACCGGACAGGCCCTTGCCCACGTAGTCGTTGGCGTCGCCCTCCAGGCGCAGCGTGATGCCGCGCGGCAGGAAGGCGCCGAAGGACTGGCCCGCGGAACCGGTGAAGGTGATGTCGATGGTGTCCTCGGGCAGGCCCGCGCCGCCGAACTTCCGGGTCACCTCGTGGCCCAGCATGGTGCCGACCGTGCGGTTGATGTTGCGGATGGCGACCTGGGCGCGCACCGGCTGCGCCTCGGTCGCGTCGTCCGCGGCAAGGGCGTCGGCGGCGAGCTTGATCAGCTCGTTGTCCAGGGCCTTCTCCAGGCCGTGGTCCTGGGCGGTCAGCCGGTGGCGGGCGGCGCCCTCGGGCAGGTCCGGCACGTGGAACAGCGGTTCCAGGTCCAGGCCCTGCGCCTTCCAGTGGTCGACGGCGCGCCGCACGTCCAGCACCTCGGCGTGGCCGACGGCCTCCTCGATGGAGCGGAAGCCCAGCTCGGCGAGGAGCTCGCGGACCTCCTCGGCGATGAACCGGAAGAAGTTCACGATGTGCTCGGCCTTGCCGGCGAAGCGCTCGCGCAGCACCGGGTTCTGGGTGGCGATGCCGACCGGACAGGTGTCCAGGTGGCACACGCGCATCATGACGCAGCCGGAGACGACGAGCGGCGCGGTCGCGAAACCGAACTCCTCGGCGCCCAGCAGCGCGGCGATGACCACATCGCGGCCGGTCTTGAGCTGACCGTCGGTCTGTACGACGATCCGGTCGCGCAGCCCGTTGAGCAGCAGCGTCTGCTGGGTCTCGGCGAGGCCCAGCTCCCAGGGGCCGCCCGCGTGCTTCAGCGAGGTCAGCGGGGAGGCGCCGGTGCCGCCGTCGTGACCGGAGATCAGCACGACGTCCGCGTGCGCCTTGGACACCCCGGCCGCGACGGTGCCGACGCCGACCTCGGAGACCAGCTTGACGTGGATCCGGGCGCGGGGGTTGGCGTTCTTGAGGTCGTGGATCAGCTGGGCCAGATCCTCGATGGAGTAGATGTCGTGATGCGGCGGCGGGGAGATCAGGCCCACGCCCGGCGTCGAGTGCCGGGTCTTGGCGACCCAGGGGTAGACCTTGTGGCCGGGCAGCTGGCCGCCCTCGCCGGGCTTGGCGCCCTGGGCCATCTTGATCTGGATGTCGTCCGCGTTGACCAGGTACTCGGAGGTGACGCCGAAGCGGCCGGAGGCGACCTGCTTGATCGCCGAGCGGCGCGCGGGGTCGTACAGGCGCTCCGGGTCCTCGCCGCCCTCACCGGTGTTGGACTTGCCGCCGAGCTGGTTCATGGCGATGGCGAGGGTCTCGTGCGCCTCCTTGGAGATGGAGCCGTACGACATCGCGCCGGTCGAGAACCGCTTGACGATCTCGCTGACCGGCTCGACCTCCTCGACCGGGATCGGCGCCCGGTCCGAGGTGAAGCCGAACAGGCCGCGCAGCGTCATCAGGCGCTCGGACTGCTCGTTCACCCGCGAGGTGTACTTCTTGAAGATGTCGAAGCGGCCGGTGCGCGTGGAGTGCTGGAGGCGGAAGACGGTCTCCGGGTCGAAGAGGTGCGGCTCGCCCTCGCGGCGCCACTGGTACTCGCCGCCGATGTCCAGGGCGCGGTGCGCCGGGGCGATGCCGGAGGCCGGGTAGGCCTTGGCGTGGCGGGCGGCGACCTCGGCGGCGATGACGTCGATGCCGACGCCGCCGATCTTGGTGGCGGTGCCGTTGAAGTACTTCTCCACGAAGGCCTCGTCCAGGCCGACGGCCTCGAAGACCTGGGCGCCGCGGTAGGAGGCGACGGTGGAGATGCCCATCTTGGACATGACCTTCAGGACGCCCTTGCCGAGGGCGTAGATCAGGTTCTTGATGGCCTTCTCGGGCTCGATGCCCTGGAGGAAGGTGCCCGCGCGCAGCAGGTCCTCCACCGACTCCATGGCGAGGTAAGGGTTGACGGCGGCGGCGCCGTACCCGATCAGCAGGGCGACGTGGTGGACCTCGCGGACGTCGCCAGCCTCGACCAGCAGGCCCACGTGGGTGCGCTGCTTGGTGCGGATGAGGTGGTGGTGGACGGCCGCGGTGAGCAGCAGCGAGGGGATCGGCGCGTGCTCGGCGTCGGAGTGCCGGTCGGAGAGGACGATCAGGCGGGCGCCGTTCTCGATGGCCGCGTCGGCCTCGGCGCAGATCTCCGCTATGCGGGCGGCCAGCGACTCGCCGCCGCCGCTCACCCGGAACAGACCGGAGAGGGTCACGGCCTTGAAGCCGGGCATGTCGCCGTCGGCGTTGATGTGGATGAGCTTGGCCAGCTCGTCGTTGTCGATCACCGGGAAGGGCAGCAGGACGGACCGGCAGGAGGCGGCGGTCGGCTCCAGCAGGTTGCCCTGCGGGCCCAGCGCGCTGCGCAGGGAGGTGACCAGTTCCTCGCGGATGGCGTCCAGCGGCGGGTTGGTGACCTGGGCGAACAGCTGGGTGAAGTAGTCGAACAGCAGCCGGGGGCGCTCGGACAGGGCCGCGATCGGGGAGTCGGTGCCCATGGAGCCGATCGGCTCGGCGCCGGTGCGGGCCATCGGGGCGAGGAGGACGCGCAGTTCCTCCTCGGTGTAGCCGAAGGTCTGCTGGCGGCGGGTGACCGAGGCGTGGGTGTGCACGATGTGCTCGCGCTCGGGCAGGTCGCCCAGCTCGATCTCGCCGGCCTCCAGCCACTCGGCGTACGGCTCGGCGCCGGCGAGGGCGGACTTGACCTCGTCGTCCTCGATGATGCGGTGCTCGGCGGTGTCCACGAGGAACATCCGGCCGGGCTGGAGGCGGCCCTTGCGGACGACCCGTGCGGGGTCGATGTCCAGGACGCCGACCTCGGAGCCGAGGACGACCAGGCCGTCGTCGGTGACCCAGTAGCGGCCGGGGCGCAGGCCGTTGCGGTCGAGTACGGCGCCGACCTGGGTGCCGTCGGTGAAGGTGACGCAGGCGGGACCGTCCCAGGGCTCCATCATGGTGGCGTGGTAGCCGTAGAAGGCGCGCCGGGCCGGGTCCATGGTGGCGTGGTTCTCCCAGGCCTCCGGGATCATCATCAGCACGGCGTGCGGCAGCGAACGGCCGCCGAGGTGCAGCAGCTCCAGGACCTCGTCGAAGGAGGCGGAGTCGGAGGCGCCCGGAGTGCACACCGGGAAGAGGCGGTCCAGCTTCTCCGCGGGGCCGAACAGGTCGGTGGCCAGCCGGGACTCGCGGGCGCGCATCCAGTTGCGGTTGCCCTGGACGGTGTTGATCTCGCCGTTGTGGGCGACGAAGCGGTACGGGTGCGCCAGCGGCCACGACGGGAAGGTGTTCGTGGAGAACCGGGAGTGCACCAGCGCGATCGCGGAGGCGAAGCGGCGGTCGGACAGGTCCGGGAAGAAGGGCTCCAGCTGGCCGGTGGTCAGCATGCCCTTGTAGACGATGGTGCGCGCGGACAGCGAGGGGAAGTAGACGCCCGCCTCGCGCTCGGCGCGCTTGCGCAGCACGAACGCCTTGCGGTCCAGGGCGATGCCCTCGCTGGCCCCGTCGGTCACGAAGATCTGCCGGAAGACCGGCATGGTGGAGCGGGCGGTGGCGCCCAGCAGCTCGGGGGCGACCGGCACCTCGCGCCAGCCGAGGACGGTCAGGCCCTCCTCGGCGGCGATGGCGTCGATGGCCGCCGCGGCGTCCTCGGTGCCTTCCGGGGGCAGGAAGGCGATACCGGCGGCGTAGGAACCGGCGGCGGGCAGCTCGAATCCGGCCACCTCGCGGAAGAAGGCGTCCGGCACCTGCGAGAGCAGGCCCGCACCGTCGCCCGAGTCCGGCTCGGAGCCGGTGGCGCCGCGGTGCTCCAGATTGCGCAGCACGGTCAGCGCCTGCTCGACCAGGGTGTGGGAGGCCTCGCCGGTGAGAGTGGCGACGAAACCGACGCCGCAGGCGTCGTGTTCGTTGCGGGGGTCGTACATACCCTGCGCAGCAGGGCGAGCATCCATGAACGACCAGTTCTGGCCGTTCTCGGAATGCTGGGACGGCTGGCGCGGCGTACGCATCGGCTCTCCCGTCGTCGTCATGTGGCATGTGGCGTGTGCCGAGGGACGACGTTGGCCCTCTGCGGAGATGGCGAAATTTCGTGCAGGTTACATGATGGCCCGGTTCTCGGGAAGCGGATACTCCGTTTCATCATGCGGACACCGCGGGGGTTCATGGCCGGGTGTCCGGGAGCCGCGCGGGGCGGCCGGGTACCGCACGAAACGGCCGGTGCCGCATGGCGCGGCGACCGGGGTGCCGCACGGGGCGGGCCGGCCGCCGCGGTGGCGGCGAACGCGTGTGGGTGGACCGCTGCGACACCATCGGTCGGATCGGTGTCCATCGGTCCGGGGGGAGCAGGGGGGTCTTCGTCGGCCCGCCCCGCAGGGGGTGCGGCAGGCGTCATTGCCCACGGCGCTTACGGCTCATGCCCCGCGGTCATGCATCCGAAACCAACGGGTAACGGCTACTTATTCGTCATCCCGTATAAGTACGGGTCGCGCCTTATCCTACGGCCGTTCCGAACAGGGTCCCCAGGGCGTACGTCACACCGGCGGCCGCGCCACCCAGCGCGAGCTGCCGCAGACCGCTGAACCACCAGCTGCGCGCGGTCACCTTGGCCACCACGGCGCCACAGCCGAAGAGCCCGATGAGCGCGAGCAGCAGGGCGGGCCACAGGTCGGTCGCGCCGAGCAGGTACGGCAGCAGGGGCAGCAGTGCGCCGAGGGCGAAGGAGCCGAAGGAGGAGACGGCCGCGACCAGCGGGGAGGGCAGGTCGCCCGGATCGATGCCCAGCTCCTCGCGGGCGTGTATCTCCAGGGCCTGCTCGGGGTCCTTGGACAGCTGCCGGGCCACTTCGCGGGCCAGGTCGGGGGCCACGCCCCGCGCCACGTACAGCGCCGCCAGCTCGTCCTCCTCGTCCTGGGGGTGCCGGCGCAGTTCGCGGCGCTCCACGTCCAGCTCGGCCTCGACCAGGTCGCGCTGGGAGGCGACGGAGGTGTACTCGCCGGCGGCCATGGAGAATGCGCCGGCGGCGAGGCCCGCGAGGCCGGTGATGACGATGGTCTGGTGGCCGACGGAGCCACCGGCCACGCCGGTCATCAGGGCGAGGTTGGAGACCAGGCCGTCCATCGCGCCGAAGACGGCGGGGCGCAGCCAGCCGCCGTTGACATCGCGGTGCGTGTGGTTGTCGCGGTGCGCCTCGTGCAGCGCGGCCTCGGTTTCGATGAGGGCCATGATCTTCTTCCCCGATTTAGCTTAGCCAAAGCTAACTTTGGACGAGTTCTACTTTTCGACACCACGAAATCTACGTCGTTCCCGATCGGGTCGCCAGCAAGGAAAGGCTCGGCTAACCTGCGGCTTTACGCTTCCTTCGCTTCCGTGGGGCCGGCTGAGCAGCTTCGCCGATGGCGCAGACGGGAGCGCGCTGCCCGGGCCGGCCATTACCCCGAGGCCGGCGCCGACGACACCCTCGGCGACCTCGGCCGTGACCGTGGTATGCGCGCCGCCATCACCCTCGCCCGTCCGCCATCGACCTCGCCCGTCCGCCGTCGCCTGAGCCCTCGCCGCGCCCACCCCGGCGACCCCGGAGGCGCGGCCGCGCCGGCGGAGTTCAGCGTCCGCTGCACCCCAGGACGGCGACGGGGGCGCGGCCCCGCGCCAGGGCGACGACCGTCTCCCCCACCCTCACCGGCGCGGACGGCGCGCCCGCCTTCGCCCTCGCCCCCTCGAACCCCAGATCCCGGAGCACGTCCACGGCTACGGCGCCGCCCTGATCCCACAGACCCGGCGGGGACGCCTGTCGGGTGCTGCCCGGCCACGCTCCGTCCGGCCTGGCCGACACCCACTCGGCGGAACTCGCCGGACTCCTGGAAGCCGGGCAACCGGCCCGGCCGGGAGGATGATTCGGGCATGACGCCCAAGCAACCCAAAGGCACCGGACAGCCCGATCTGGACGAACGGATCTCCGGCGCCCTCGTCGGCGCGGCCGTCGGCGACGCCCTCGGCGGGCCGGTCGAGGGCTACTCCCCCGACCAGATCACCGAGCGCCACGGCGGCCCCGTGCACGGCATCGTCGGCCCCTGGCACGGCGACGCCCGGCACACCGCCCGCCCGCCCGCGCCGTACCACAGGGGCGACGGCCACGTTGGCGACGGCACCCTGCTGACCCACGCCCTGGTCCGGGTCTACGACCGCGTCCGTGACCACCTCGACGCCTACGCGCTCGCCGAGCACCTGGTGCCCGACCTGATGGCCAACCCCAACTGGATCCCCGGGCCGGAGGGGGCGGCACTGCCGCCGCACCGCCACTCCCTCGCCGAGAAGTGGCTGGTGGCCCGGCTCGCCCACGGCCACGCGGACCCGCGGGAGGCGGGCGTCGGCACCCTCGCCGACCGCGGTGCGGCGATGTACTTGGCCCCCGTCGGCCTGGTCAACGCGGCCGACCCGCGCGCCGCGTACGCCGAGGCGCTGGACATCGCCGCTGCCCACCAGTCGTCGTACGGCCGGGAGGCGGCCGGTGTCCTCGCCGCGGCCGTCGCCGCCGCCACCGCACCGGACGCGACGCCGGACTCGGTGGTGACCGCCTGCCTCACCCTGGCCAAGGACGGCACCCGCGAGGCGATCGAGAAGGTCTGCGAAGTGGCCTACGGATACGACGACTTCGTATCGGCGCTCGGTCCGCTGCGGGCGGCGGTCGAGCCGTACGACTCGTCCGGCCCGGACCACCGGTCCCCCTCGCTCGGCGCCGACCGCCCCTCGCGACTGCACTCCATCGAGGAACTGCCCATCGCGCTGGGCATGTTGGTGGTCTCGGGCGGCGACTACCGGCACGCGGTGCTCGGTTCGGTCAACTACGGGCGGGGCTGCGGCTCGATCGCCGCCATGGCCGGTGCCCTCGCGGGCGCGCTCGGCTCGCCGGTGCCGCAGGAGTGGGCGAAGACGGTCGCGGAGGCGAGCCGCCTGGACCTGTGGCAGCCGGCCCGCACCGTCGCCCAGGTAGCCCGCGAGGTCTTCGCCCTCGACCGCGCCCGGCACCACGCCCGTGAGCTGGCCTTCACCGCGCTGGGCGGCGCGCCGGACATGAGCGACGCGTTCCCTTCCGACCGGGGAGGCGCGCCGTGCTCCGCCTGACCTGGGTACAGCCCGAGGACCTGCTCGGCCACGAGCTGCGCCAGGCCCGGCTCGACGGCCGTGAGCCGTCCCGGATCGAGGAGCGCTGGCGCGCGGCGGGCGGCCCGGACGCACCGGAGCGCGCGGGCGCCTCCGCGCACCGCGTCTCCCGCTATCTGCGACTGCTCGCCGAGGATCTGCTGGACGAACTCGCCGACCTGCCCAGCCGGTTGGCCGACGACGAGCCGACCGAGCTGTCCGCGATCCGGGCCGCCTGCCCCGACTGGCCCACCGCGCAGCTCTCCGGCACGCCGGGACCGCTCGCGTACGAGGCGTCCTGGCTGGGCCGGGCCATCGGCTGTCTGCTGGGCAGGCCGGTCGGGAAGCTCCCCCTGGAGGCGGTACGCGCCCTCGGCCGGGCGGCCGGGAACTGGCCGCTCTCCGGCTACTTCACCGCACGGGGCGTGCCCGCGGAACTGCTCGACGTGTACCCGTGGGACCGCCGCCCCGCCGCCACCTCGCTCGCCGAGAACATCGACGGCATGCCCGCGGCCGGCGACCTCGACCACCCGCTGCTCGGCCTGCTGCTGCTCCAGCGGCACGGGAAGGGCTTCAGCACCACGGACGTCGCCCGGCTGTGGCTGGAGGAGCTGCCGCCCGGCCGGACCTCCAGCGCCGAACGCCTCGCCTACCGCAACCTCCTCACCGGCGTGGAACCCCCGCACACCGCCCGGTACCGCAACCCCTTCCGGGAGTGGACCGGCGCCCTGGTCCGCGCCGACGTCCACGGCTGGACCAATCCGGGCGATCCCGCCGCCGCGGCCGACCAGGCGTACCGCGACGCGGTGTTGACCCACACGGCCAACGGCGTCTACGCGGCCATGTTCACCGCCGCCACCCTCGCCGCGGCCGCCACCGGCGACCATGACGTGCACACCTGCCTGCGGGTGGGCCGCTCGGTCGTCCCGCACCGCTCCCGGCTGGCCCACGCCGTCGACCACGCGGTTCAACTGGCCGCGTCACGGGCGGACTTCGACACCGTGGTGGACGAACTCCACGCCCGCCACTTCCCCGCCCACCACTGGATGCACGCCCTGCCCAACACCGCCCTGCTGGCCGCCGCGCTCACCCACTCGGACGGCGACTTCACCGGCTCGGTCCGGCGGGCGGTGGCGGGCGGCCTGGTCACCGGCTCGGCCGGCGCGAGCGCGGGCAGCGTCGCCGGGCTCCTCGCGGGCTCCCCCGCCGCGCTCCCCGAGCACTGGCGGGCCCCGCTGAAGAACCGGCTCGCCACCGCCGTCGCCGACTTCGACGGCACCGGCTTCGACACCCTCGCCCACCTCACCCACCTGGAGGCGAACCGCCCATGACCCATATCGCCGTCCTCGGCAGCACCAACATGGACCTCGTCACCTTCGTCGCCAGGGCCCCGCGGCGCGGCGAGACCGTGACCGGCCGGGAGTTCCGCACGATCCCCGGCGGCAAGGGCGCGGGCCAGGCGATCGCCGCCGCGCGGGCCGGTGCCACCGTCTCGATGATCGGCGCGGTGGGCAACGACGCGGCCGGGGCCCGGCTGCGGGAGACCCTCGAACACTCCGGCGTGGACACCGACTTCCTGCGCACGGTCGAGGGTCCCTCCGGCACCGCGCACATCGTGGTGGACGACGAGGGCGGCAACTCCATCGTCGTCATTCCGGGCGCCAACGGCACCGTCGACCACCTCTCGCCGGGCGACGAGGGGCTGATCGCCACCGCCGACACCCTGCTGCTCCAGCTGGAGATCCCGCTGGCCGCGGTGGTCGCGGGCGCGGCGGCCGCCCACCGGCACGGGGTGCGGACGATCCTCACCCCCTCCCCCGTCCAGCCGCTGCCGCCCGAACTCCTCGCCGCCACCGACCTGTTGGTGCCCAACGAGTACGAGGCGATCACCCTCACCGGCCGCACCGACCCGCGCGAGGCCGCCACCGCGCTGCTGGACCTGGTGCCGCGCGCGGTGGTCACCCTGGGCGCGACCGGCTGTCTGTACGCCTCGCGGGACGCCCCCGAGCCGCTGGTGGTGCCCGCACCGCGGGTCGAGGCCGTGGACAGCACGGGCGCGGGCGACACCTTCACCGGGGCGCTCGCGGTGGCCCTCGCCGAGGAGAAACCCGTACGGGAGGCCCTGTCCTGGGCGGCCGCCGCGGCGTCCCTCTCGGTGGAGCGGGCCGGGGCGTCCGCGTCCATGCCGTACCGCCCGGAGATCGACACCCGGTTCACCGCATGAGCGGGGACACGGGCGGAGGGGCGCGCGGGGGCACGGGCGGAGGGCCCGGCGCGGGGACGAGTGGTCGAGCGCGCGGGGGCACGGGCGGAGGGCCCGGCGCGGGGACGAGTGGTCGAGCGCGCGGGGGTGCGCAGGCGCCTGCCGCGGCGCTGGGGGGGCTGCGGGTGCTGGACCTGGCGACCCTCTTCGCCGGGCCCATGGCCGCGACGCTGCTCGGCGACTTCGGCGCCGAGGTGATCAAGGTCGAGCATCCGGGGCGCCCCGACCCCTGCCGGGGACACGGTCCGGCGAAGGACGGGGTCGGCCTGTGGTGGAAGGTGCTCGGCCGCAACAAGCGGGCGATCACCCTGGACCTGTCCCGGCCGGGCGGTCGCGCGATCCTGCTGCGGCTCGCTGCCACCGCCGACGTCGTGATCGAGAACTTCCGCCCCGGCACGCTGGAGAAGTGGGACCTGGGCTGGGCGGAGCTGTCCGCGGCCAACCCGCGCCTCGTGCTCGCGCGGGTCACCGCGTTCGGGCAGTTCGGGCCGTACGCCCACCGGCCCGGATTCGGCACCCTCGCCGAGGCGCTGAGCGGTTTCGCCGCGCTCACCGGGGAGCCGGACGGGCCGCCGACGCTGCCGCCCTTCGGGCTCGCCGACTCCATCGCGGGCCTCATCACCGCCTACGCCGTGCTCACGGCGCTGGCCGCGCGGGACCGCACCGGCACCGGGCAGGTCGTGGACATGGCGATCATCGAGCCGATCCTGTCGGTGCTCGGCCCGCACCTCACCTGGTACGACCAGCTCGGCTACGTCCAGGAACGCACCGGCAACCGGTCCGCGAACAACGCCCCGCGCAACACGTACCGCACCGCCGACGGCACCTGGGTGGCCGTCTCCACGTCCGCGCAGTCGGTGGCGGAGCGGGTGATGCGGCTGGTGGGGCGGCCGGACCTGATCGAGGAGCCCTGGTTCGCGACGGGCACGCAGCGGGCCGCGCACGCGGAGGTGCTGGACGCGGCGGTCGGCTCCTGGGTCGCCGCCCGCACCCGTACGGAGGTCCTCGCGGCGTTCGAGAAGGCGGAGGCGGCGGTGGCGCCGGTGCAGGATGTGCGGGACGTGTTCGAGGACCCCCAGTACCAGGCGCTGAACACGGTGACGACCGTGCCGGACCCGGAGCTGGGTCCGCTGCGCCTCCAGAACGTGCTGTTCCGGCTGTCCGCCACGCCCGGCGCGATCCGCTGGACGGGCCGGCCGCACGGCGCGGACACCGACGCGGTCCTCACCGAGCTGGGCCTCGCCCCGGCCGATATCGCCGCCCTGCGCACGGAGGGCGCCCTGTGACCCCGGGGGCCTGCCGGCCACACGCGCGGGGGGCGCCCGGAGATCTCCGGGCGCCCCTCGGCATCGTACGAACCGTTCGTCAGGTCTTCTTCGTCGCCGACTCGGCTTCCTCGGCGGCCGCCTTCGGCTCGTCCGCCGGCTCCCCAGCGGGCCTCTCGGCCTCGGTGTCCGGCTTTGCTCCCTCCGCCGAACCGCCGGAGGCGAGCGGCTGCGTACCCTCGGCCGAACCGCCGGAGGCACGCGGCTCCGAGTCCTCCGCCGGGCCGTCGGAAGCGAGCGGCTCCACGGTCTCCTCGCGGCCCGGACGCAGGCGGGCCGAGAGGATCATGTAGGTGACCGCCAGCAGGAAGACGATCAGCGCCGTCCAGTCATTGAGGCGGAGGCCGAGGATGTGGTGTGCGTCGTCCACCCGCATGTACTCGATCCAGCCGCGGCCCACGCAGTACGCCGCGACATACAGAGCGAACGCCCGGCCATGGCCCAGCGTGAAGCGGCGGTCGGCCCACATCACCAGGAAGGCGACGCCGATGCACCACAGGGACTCGTAGAGGAAGGTCGGGTGGTAGTAGCCCGGCACCCGGCCGCCCTCGGAGGACGTGATGTGCAGCGCCCAGGGCAGGTGGGTCTCCCTGCCGTACAACTCCTGGTTGAACCAGTTGCCCCAGCGCCCCATGGCCTGCGCGAGGGCGATACCGGGCGCCACCGCGTCGGCGTACGCGGGCATCGGGATGCCCCGGCGCCGCGCCCCGATCCACGCGCCCAGCGCCCCGAGCGCGATCGCGCCCCAGATGCCCAGGCCGCCCTGCCACACCTTGAACGCGTCCACCCAGTCACGGCCGGGGCTGAAGTACAGCTCGTAGTCCGTGATCACGTGGTAGAGCCGGCCGCCGACCAGGCCGAACGGGACGGCCCACACCGCGATGTCGGCGACCGTGCCGGACTGGCCGCCACGGGCGACCCAGCGCCGGTTGCCGAGCCAGACGGCGATGAAGACGCCGATGATGATGCAGAAGGCGTAGCCGCGCAGCGGAATGGGGCCGAGGTACAGCACCCCGCGGGACGGGCTGGGAATGTAGGCAAGTTCCATGGCAAGTCCGACGCTACCGTGCCGGGCCCCGGCGGCACCAAGCCGCCTGGCTACGGGTCCATAACAGGGACATGAGATTCGCCTGCCCGCGCCCCCCTATCCCCGGTCCGCCGACTCCACCAGCTGCTTCAGCTTGGCCGGGGACATCGTCTGGTCCTGGTAGATGTTCTTGCCGCCGAGCAGCACCGTGGGCGTGCCGCTGAAGTTGCCGCTCTGGAACGCCTTCTGCGAGCGGTTCACCCAGCTGTCGTGCGTCCCCGCGTCCACGCACTTGCGGAACGCCGGGGTGTCCAGGCCGCCGACCTTGCCCGCCAGCGTGGTCAGCTTGGCGTCGTCGGCGAAGGCGTCGTCGGTCTCCTTGGGCTGGTTCGAGTAGAGCGTGTCGTGGTAGTCGCGGAACTTCCCGGCGTCCTGGGCGCAGGCCGCCGCGTTGGCCGCGCGCAGCGAGCCGGTGCCGCCGAGATTGCCGTCGATCAGCCGGACCAGGTGGTACTCGATGCGGAGCTTGCCCGCGTCGACCAGCTCATGGAGCGTCGGCCGGTACGCCGTCTCGAATGCCTGGCAGGCGGGGCAGCGGAAGTCCTCCCAGATCGTGAGCGTCGACTTCGCGCCGTCCTTGCCGACCGGGATCGCGAGGCTGTCCTTGCCCTGCGCCCCGGAGGGCGCCACGACCGGGCCCGCGCTGCCGCTCGCCTTGTTCTTGCCCGCGTTCGCGGCGATCACGCCGATCACCGCCGCGAGGGCCAGCACGCAGGCGACGCTGGCGCCCACGATCAGCGCCCGCCGCCGCTTCTCCGCGGACTTCTGCTTCTCGCGCTCGACCGCCAGCCGCTGCCGGGCGGTCCGCTTTCCGTCACGGTTCTTCTCGCTCACACCCCCAGAACGAACCGGGGAGGCGCAGCGCGCCTCCCCGGCCCGAGGTCCACCCGTTCGAGTGACCGGAATGCCCGATACATGACGGCGGACCGCGCCGGGACGACCGGTGGCACCCCTCGGTCACGACCGGCGGCGCCCCGTGGTCACGCCTGGCCGCGCACGCCCTTCGCCAGGTCCCCGGCCAGCTCGCGCACCGCCGCCAGGCCGGACGCGTGGTCCGGGGCGTCCAGCATCCGCTTGACGAAGGCCGAACCGACGATCACACCGTCGGCGAAGGTGGCGACCTCCGCGGCCTGGACCGCGTTGGAGACGCCGAGGCCGACGCAGACGGGCAGCTCGGGGCGGCTGACGCGGGTGCGCTGCACCAGGTCCTGGGCCTGTGCGCCGACGGACTCACGGGTGCCGGTGACGCCCATGAGCGAGGCGGCGTAGACGAAGCCGCTGCCCGCCGCGGTGATCTCGGCGAGCCGCGCGTCCTTGCTGCTCGGCGCCACCACGAAGACGGTGGCGAGGCCGTGCTTGTCGGCGTGCTCCCGCCACAGCGCCGACTCCTGCACCGGCAGGTCGGGCAGGATGCAGCCCGCGCCGCCCGCCTCGGCCAGCTCGGCGGTGAACCGCTCGACGCCGTAGCGGTCGATGGGGTTCCAGTACGTCATCACGAGCACGGGCTTGCCGGTGGCCGCGTGCGCCTCGCGCACCGTGCGCATCACGTCCGCGATCTTGACGCCGCCGCGCAGGGCGATGTCGTCGGCGGTCTGGATGACCGGGCCGTCCAGCACCGGGTCGCTGTGCGGCAGACCCACCTCGACCACGTCGGCGCCGCCGTCGAACACGTTCTTGATCGCCTCGATGCCACCGTCCACGGTCGGGAACCCGGCCGGCAGGTAGGCGATCAGCGCGGCCCGGCCCTCGGCCCTGGCGGCGGCGAGGGTGTCCGTCAACAGCTGGATGTTCCCGCTCACTTGGCGTCCCCCTCGATCTCGGCGGTGGCGGCGGCGTCCGCGGCCACCTCGGCGTCGGTGTCGTACAGCCCGAAGTAGCGGGCCGCGGTGTCCATGTCCTTGTCGCCGCGACCGGAGAGGTTGACGACGATCAGCCCGTCGGCGCCCAGTTCCCTGCCGACGTCCAGGGCGCCCGCGAGGGCGTGGGCGCTCTCGATGGCCGGGATGATGCCCTCGGTGCGCGAGAGCAGGCGCAGGGCCTGCATGGCGGCGTCGTCGGTGACCGCGCGGTACTCGCCGCGGCCCGAGTCCTTGAGGTAGGCGTGCTCGGGCCCGATGCCGGGGTAGTCCAGCCCGGCCGAGATCGAGTACGGCTCGGTGATCTGGCCCTCCTCGTCCTGGAGGACGTAGGAGCGGGAGCCGTGCAGGATGCCGGGCTCGCCCGCGGTCAGGGTCGCCGCGTGCTCGCCGGTGCCGAGGCCGTGGCCGGCCGGCTCGCAGCCGATGAGGCGGACGCCGGCGTCGGGCACGAAGGCGTGGAAGAGGCCGATGGCGTTGGAGCCGCCGCCGACGCAGGCGACGGCCGCGTCGGGCAGGCGTCCGGCGCGCTCCAGGATCTGGCGGCGGGCCTCGACGCCGATGACCCGGTGGAAGTCGCGGACCATGGCCGGGAAGGGGTGGGGGCCCGCGACGGTGCCGAACAGGTAGTGGGTGCGGTCGACGTTGGCGACCCAGTCCCGGAACGCCTCGTTGATGGCGTCCTTGAGGGTGCGGCTGCCGGACTTCACGGCGACCACCTCGGCGCCGAGCATGCGCATCCGGGCCACGTTCAGGGCCTGGCGCTCGGTGTCGATCTCGCCCATGTAGATGGTGCAGTCGAGGCCGAACAGCGCGCAGGCGGTGGCGGTGGCGACGCCGTGCTGGCCCGCGCCGGTCTCGGCGATGACGCGGGTCTTGCCCATGCGCTTGGTGAGCAGCGACTGGCCGAGCACGTTGTTGATCTTGTGCGAGCCGGTGTGGTTCAGGTCCTCACGCTTGAGGAACACCCGTGCGCCACCGGCGTGTCCGGCGAACCGGGGCACCTCGGTGAGGGCCGAGGGGCGGCCGGTGTAGTTGACCATCAGGTCGTCGAGTTCACGGGCGAACTCGGGGTCCTGCTTGGCCTTGTCGTACTCGACGGCGACCTCGTCCACGGCGGCGACGAGGGCCTCCGGGATGAACTTGCCGCCGAACGCTCCGAAGTAGCCCTCGGAGCTGGGCACCTGACCCTCCGGGTCGGGAAAGAAGTAGTTGCTGGGCATGCCGGTACCTCACGGTGAGTGCGTGTGAAAAGACACTGTTCGCCGTGGGGCGGCGGATCGACTGTCAGCTGCCGACCGTCGGTGGCCGGTCGCGCAGTTCCCCGCGCCCCTTGGGGGCGCGGGGCCATCGCATGCCGTTCACTTGCCCCGGTTCGTCGCCGATGACGTAGCGGACCCGGCGGCCGTGGACGCGGCGCGCGGGGGCGCGGCAGCCGCGGGGGCGGCAGCCGCGGGCGAGGCGCGCATAGCGGTCCACGGTGGTCGTCGCAGTCATCGGGGGCAGCCTAGTGGGGGATCAGTCGCGGCCGTGCCGCAGCGCCGGGTGCTCGCCGGCGGCGACCATGTCGGAGACGGCGGTCCGCGGGTCGCGGCCGGTGACCAGGGACTCGCCCACCAGGACGGCGTCGGCGCCGGCGTTGGCGTAGGCGATCAGGTCGTGCGGCCCGCGCACGCCGGACTCGGCGACCTTGACGATGCCCTCGGGGATCTCCGGGGCGACCCGCTCGAAGGTGCCGCGGTCGACCTCCAGGGTCTTGAGGTTGCGCGCGTTGACACCGATGATCCGGGCGCCCGCGGCCACGGCGCGCTCGGCCTCGTCCTCGTCGTGCACCTCGACCAGCGGGGTGAGGCCGATGGAGACGGCGCGCTCGATCAGGGACTCCAGGGCCGGCTGCTCCAGGGCGGCCACGATCAGCAGGGCGAGGTCGGCGCCGTACGCGCGGGCCTCCCACAGCTGGTACGAGGTGACGATGAAGTCCTTGCGCAGCACCGGGATGTCCACGCGGGCGCGGACGGCCTCCAGGTCGGCGAGGGAGCCGCCGAAGCGGCGCTGCTCGGTGAGGACGGAGATGACGGCGGCGCCGCCCGCCTCGTAGTCCGCGGCGAGTCCGGCCGGGTCGGCGATCGCGGCCAGCGCGCCCTTGGAGGGGCTGGACCGCTTGACCTCGCAGATCACCTTGACGCCGTCGCCCTTGAGCGCGGCCACCCCGTCCTTGGCGGCGGGTGCTTTGGCCGCGCGCTCCTTGAGCTCGTCGAGGCTGACGCGTGCCTGCCGCTCCGCGAGGTCGGCACGGACTCCGTCGATGATCTCGTCGAGCACACTCACGCGAGCGGCCCCCTTTCAGACGGTTCGTTCCTTCGGGTTCCTTCAGGTGGTGGAAACCCGTGGTCACTCGATGGTATCCGGAGCAGGGCCGGGGCCTCGCATCCGGTGGACGCCGGTTTCACTCCTTGGACACGGGCGCCGCAGGTCAGGGGTGCAGCCAGGCGCCGAAGGGCAGGTTGCGGACCACGGTGAACACCAGCAGCAGGCCGCCGAGGACCCACAGCTGGGCATTGCCGAGGGCGAGCCGTGCGGGCCGGCCGCGCCACGCCCGTACGACCCAGACCACCCACAGCACCGCGAAGAGGAAGTAGCCGGCCACGGCGGGCGCGTTGTCGTGCAGCGCCGCCACCAGGTCCCCGTGCACGAACGCGTGCGCGCTGCGCAGTCCGCCGCAGCCGGGGCAGTACAGGCCGGTGAACCGGTAGAGGGGGCAGACCGGGTAGTGGCCCGGATGGTTCGGGTCGACGATCCCGACGTAGGCGAAGGCACCGGCGACCGCCGCGAGCACACCGGCGGGGGTGGCGAGGCGCCGCCGCAGGGGGGCGGGCGGGGCGGCGGCGTGGCCGGGCCAGGGGTGGGCTGGAAGGCCGGGCCAGAGGCGGAGCGGGGTGCTCGGGGCGCCTGTTGTGGCCGGGTGGGGGTCGGTCCGGGCGGGGGCGGGGGGCGCGGCGGGCGGGGCCGGTCGGTTGGCGGCGGTCACGTCAGGCATTCTCGCCGACGCGGCGGCCGGGCGCGCGGGAGAGCCGTGTCCCGTGCTCCTGGGACGCCGTCCCGTGCCCCTGGGAGGCGAAAGGGCGGTCCGGGTCCGTCAGGGACTCCGGGCCGCCCTCGAAGAAGAGGTGCCGTGCTCGGCGGCTCAGCTCTCCACCGCGACCGGCTCGCGCGCGGCGACGGGGGCACCGCCGACCATCTTGAGCGGCTTGGCGCTGGCGCCGAGACCCATGGCCTTCATGATGCCGCCGACGAGGGCGCCACCGATGATGAGCGCCATGCCGACCCAGAAGCCGATGGTGTTGGCCATCACCATGAAGGCGCCGGTGACCAGGAAGCCGATGAAGGAAATGATGACACCGGTCCAGGCGGCCGGGGTGTGACCGTGGCCGTGGCTGCTGCCCGCCATGTCTGTGCTCCTCGTTGCTGTGTACGTGTCCCAGGAGAGCGACGTACGTGTCGTACGGCGCCGAGCCCGCCCGTCACTGTCCGAGCCGGACGCTCGCCGTCCATTGTCCCGTACGCGTATGCGCGCCGGACGCGGGGGTGGGCGTCTGGTTCGCCACATCCGCGCCGGGTCAGGCGCCGGTGGGGTCCTCGCCCCGGTCCAGGGCCTTCCAGATCTCCTCGGGCCGCTCCGGGTCGACCGGCCTGGCCGCCTTGCGCGGGCGGTCGGTGCCGCGCTCGTAGCGTCCGGACATGGCGGGCCAGCCGCTGCCGAAGCGGAGCGCGAGCAGGCCCGCGAGCAGGATCAGCAGGCCGCCGACGGCCGCCACGTAGGGCCAGCCGGTGTGGCTCAGCGCCGCGACCGTGGCGGTGGTGTCGCCGCTGGCCTGGGCGGCCTTCTCGTCCAGCGCGCTGCTGTCGGAGGCGGAGAACAGGGCGGCGGCCATGATGCCCGCGCCGGACAGCGCGAGCAGAGCGGCGACGAGGAAGCGGCCGGCCCGGCGGACGGCGAAGACGGCGACGAGCGCGGCGAGGCCCACTATGGCGAGGGCCGCGGGCACTCCCGTGACCTCGCTGCCCTTCGCGGTGAGCGGGAACGCGCCGCCGGCCACCGACGCGGTGCCCTCCGCCCAGCGCTGCCGGCTGGCGAGCAGCGCCACGGCCGCGCCGAGCGCGCCGAACAGGAGGGCCATGGCGAGGCTGCGGCGGCCGGTCCGGGCGGGCGCGGCGGCTTCGGAACGGGGGTGAGGAACAGCAGTCACGTACTCCACTATCGCCTGAACCCCCGCCGAACCGTCATCCGGGGTTCCGTGAGACACGCTTCCGTGCGGCGCGCCCTAGCTGTTCTGTCTCGGGAGGTTGTGGACGGTGACGGGGCTCACGGCTGAGCGATCTTGAAATGGGTGAGGGCCTTCTGGCCTGGTGTGGATTGCGACATCTGCACCAGCAACAGAAAGGCCCTCGTGCCCCACCGTAATGCACCCCTGACCGAGACCGGACGTCTTCGTCTGGCCCGCTGCGTGGTCGAGGACAACTGGCCCCTCAGAGCAGCCGCCGAACGCTTCCAGGTCTCGCCGACCACGGCCCAGCGCTGGGCCGACCGCTACCGGCAGTTCGGCGAGGCCGGGATGTGCGACCGGTCTTCCCGCCCGCACGCCAGCCCGCGCCGGACCCCGGCCCGCACCGAGCGCCGGATCATCAAGGTCCGGCTTCTGCGCCGCTGGGGGCCGGCCCGCATCGCACACCTGCTGCGGCTGGTGCCCTCGACCGTGCACCGCGTGCTGACCCGTTACGGCCTGGCCCGCCTCGCCAACCTGGACCGGGCCACCGGCCGTGTCATACGCCGCTATGAACGCGACAGGCCCGGCGAGCTGGTGCATGTCGACATCAAGAAGCTCGGCAACATCCCTGACGGCGGCGGGCACAAGGTCCTCGGCCGGGCCGCAGGCCGCAAGACCCGATCCGGCGCCGGCTACAGCTACCTGCACACTGCCGTCGACGACCACTCCCGCCTGGCCTACAGCGAGATCCTCACCGACGAGAAGAAGGAGACCGCCACCGGCTTCTGGCAACGGGCCCACGCCTTCTTCACCGAGTACGGGATCACGGTCGAGCGGGTGCTGACCGACAACGGCTCCTGCTACCGCTCACGCAACTGGCGAGATGCGCTGGCAGCGGCCGGGATCGCCCACAAGCGCACCCGGCCCTACCGGCCCCAGACCAACGGCAAGGTCGAACGCTTCAACCGCACCCTGCTCGACGAGTGGGCCTACGCCCGTCCCTACCGCACGGAGACCGAACGACGCGACGCGTTCCCCGCCTGGCTGCACACCTACAATCACCACCGCGGACACACCGCGCTGAAGGGCCAACCACCCGCCAGCCGCGTCCCCAACCTCACGGGTCAATACACCTAGCGGCCGAGCCGGTTGGCGGTGTGCACCGCCCGCAGCACCGCCGCGGCCTTGTTGCGGCACTCCTGGTCCTCGGCGACCGGGTCGGAGTCGGCGACGATGCCCGCTCCGGCCTGCACGTAGGCCGTGCCGTCGCGCAGCAGGGCGGTGCGGATGGCGATCGCGGTGTCCGAGTCCCCGGCGAAGTCCAGGTAGCCGACGCAGCCGCCGTACAGCCCGCGCCGGGACGGTTCGAGTTCGTCGATGATCTGCATGGCGCGGGGCTTGGGGGCGCCGGAGAGGGTGCCGGCCGGGAAGCAGGCGGTGAGCACGTCGAAGGCGGTGCGGCCGCCGGCGACCCGCCCGGTGACGGTGGAGACGATGTGCATCACGTGCGAGTAGCGCTCGATGGACATGAAGTCGACCACCTCGACCGAGCCGGGCTCGCAGACCCGCCCGAGGTCGTTGCGCCCGAGGTCGACCAGCATGAGGTGTTCGGCGCGCTCCTTGGGGTCGGCGAGCAGCTCGTCGGCGAGCGCCTGGTCCTCCTGCGGGGTGGCGCCGCGGTGCCGGGTGCCGGCGATGGGGTGGACCATGGCCCGGCCGTCCTCGACCTTGACCAGCGCCTCGGGGGACGAGCCGACGACGTCGAACCCGTCGAAGCGGAACAGGTACATGTACGGCGACGGGTTGGTGGCCCGCAGCACCCGGTACACGTCCAGGGCACTGGCCGTGCACGGCGTCTCGAAGCGCTGCGAGGGGACGACCTGGAAGGCCTCGCCCGCGCGGATGCGCTCCTTGACGTCCTCCACGGCGCGCCGGAAGTCGGGGCCGCCCCACAGTGCGGTGTACTCGGGCAGCTCGGAGGGCGGCAGCACGGCGGGGGGCTGGGCCACCGCGCGGCTGAGGTCGGCCTCCATGGCGTCGAGGCGGGCCACCGCGTCGTGGTACGCCTCGTCCACGCCGGTGTCCAGGTCGTTGTGGTTGATCGCGTTGGCGATCAGCAGGACCGAGCCCTCCCAGTGGTCCATCACGGCGAGGTCGCTGGTCAGGAGCATGGTCAGCTCGGGCAGCTTCAGGTCGTCGCGCTCACCGGGGCCGATCTTCTCCAGGCGGCGCACGATGTCGTAGCCGAGGTAGCCGACCATGCCGCCGGTGAAGGGGGGCAGGCCCTCGGTGTGCGGGGTGTGCAGGGCCTGGAGGGTGGCGCGCAGGGCCTTGAGGGGGTCGCCGTCGACGGGGACGCCCACGGGCGGGCTGCCGAGCCAGTGGGCCTGGCCGTCGCGGGCGGTGAGGGTGGCGGCGCTGCGGACGCCCACGAAGGAGTAGCGGGACCAGGAGCGGCCGTTCTCCGCGGACTCCAGCAGGAAGGTGCCGGGGCGTTCGCCGGCCAGCTTGCGGTAGAGGGCGACGGGGGTGTCGCCGTCGGCGAGGAGCTTGCGGGTGACGGGGATGACGCGCCGGTCGGCGGCGAGCTTGCGGAAGGTCTCCAGGTCCATGGCGGCGGGCCTCACTGGTCCGCGCCGGACGGCAGACCGGCGTCCTTGAGCAGTACGTCCTCGTCGAAGCAGGTGCGCGCGCCGGTGTGGCAGGCGGCGCCCTCCTGGTCGACCTGGACCAGCACGGTGTCGGCGTCGCAGTCCAGCGCGACCGACTTCACCCACTGGACGTGGCCGGAGGTGTCGCCCTTGACCCAGTACTCCTGGCGGCTGCGCGACCAGTAGGTGCAGCGGCCGGTGGTCAGGGTCCGGTGCAGCGCCTCGTCGTCCATCCAGCCGAGCATGAGCACCTCTCCGGTGTCGTGCTGCTGGGCGATGGCGGGCAGGAGGCCGTCGGCGCTGCGCTTGAGGCGGGCGGCGATCTCCGGGTCGAGGCTGCTGGGCCGGGGGGTTCCGGGCGTACTGGTCATGGGTGCCATTGTGCCGCGCGCCACTGACAGTGCCGGGCGGGTGTCCACTGCGCGGACCGGTGGCTGGTCGTAGGCTGACCCCATGTCGACCTTCGCCAAGCGTGAACGGCTCCTGTTCGCCGACCTCTTGGAAACCGTGGGCCCGGACGCGCCGACCCTGTGCGAGGGCTGGCGCACCCGTGACCTGGCCGCGCATGTGATCGTGCGCGAGCGCCGCCCGGACGCGGCCGGCGGCGCGCTGATCAAGCAGCTCGCGCCGCGCCTGGAGAAGGTGATGGCGGAGTACACCGCGAAGCCGTACGAGGAGCTGATCCAGCTGATCCGTACGGGGCCGCCGCGGTTCTCGCCGTTCCAGGTCAAGCAGGTGGACGAGGCCGCGAACACGGTGGAGTTCTACGTGCACACCGAGGACGTGCGCCGGGCGCAGCCGGAGTGGAGCGCGCGGGAGCTGGATCCGGTGTTCCAGGACGCGCTGTGGTCACGCCTGGAGCGCACGGCGCGGCTGCTGGGGCGCGGGGTGCCGACGGGGCTGGTACTGCGCCGGCCGGACGGGCAGACGGTGGTGGCGCACAAGGGCGCTCCGGTGGTCACGGCAACCGGGGAGCCGTCGGAGCTGCTGCTGTTCGCGTTCGGCCGGGACCGGGCGGCGCGGGTCGAGGTGGAGGGCGAGGCGGACGCGATCGACAAGCTGCACTCCTCCAAGCAGCTGGGGTTCTGACCAGGGAGGCCGCCCGTGATCAAGGTCGCGATGACCGGGGTGTATGTGGACGACGTGGCGCGGGCGCACGCCTTCTACACGGATGTCCTCGGCTTCGAGACGCGCACCCACATGGACCTCGGGGACGGCACGCCGTTCGTCACGGTCGGCGCGCCCGAGGGTGCGCAGCCGGACCTCCAGCTCCTCCTGGAGCCGGGCCAGGGACCGATCGCCGAGTCCTACCGGCGCGCGCTGTACGAGGCGGGCATCCCCTGCATCGTCTTCTCCGTGGACGACCTCGCGGCCGAGCACCGGCGGCTGAGCGGCCTGGGGGTCCGCTTCCCGCACGGTCCGCGGGAGCAGGGGCCGGTGCTGGCGGCGGTGTTCGACGACACGTGCGGCAATCTCGTGCAGCTGGTTCAGCCGAAGGGATGAATGCCGGGGGGTATGAGCCTCAGCCGGGCAGTTCGGCGCGGCGCAGGGCCGGTACGACGAGGGCGACGACCCCGCCGAGGGCGCACACGAAGGCGCTGACCAGGTAGACGGGGCCGAGCCCGAAGGCTCCGATCGCGGCGGCGGCGAGGGGCATGCTCAGCGGGGTGAGGCCGAGGCTGATCAGGCTGGAGACGGCGGTGACCCGGCCGAGGTAGGCGGGTTCGGCCTGGGTCTGGAGCAGGGCGCCGCACAGCGCGCCGCTGAGCCCGGTCAGCAGGCCGACGAGCAGGGCGGTGCCGACGGCCGCCCAGAGGCCGGGCGCGTAGGCGAGGGCGCCGATGGCCGCGGACCCGGCGATGACGGTGACGCCGACGAGGAGTCCGGCGCGCGGCAGCCGTCCCCGGAGGGCGAGCAGCAGCGAGGCGACGCCGGCTCCGACGCCGAACCCGGCGAGCACCCAGCCCATCCCGGAGGCGCCCCAGCCGCGGTGATCCGCGAGCAGGGTCAGGCCGACGTTGAGCGGGCCGACGAAACCCAGGTCGCCGAGGGCGATGGCGAGCATCAGCGGGGCGAGGACGCGGTGGCCGCGGATGTGGCGCAGCCCGGCCGCGAGGTCGGCCCGCGCGGTGGCGCGGGGGCCCTCCGCACGGTCGCCCGGCAGCTCCCGTATCCGTACCCAGAGCAGCAGGGGCACGGACACGGCGATCAGTGCTCCGGCCAGGGCGAAGGCCGCGGGGGCGCCGCCGGCGGCCACGGCGAGGCCGGCGAGCGGGGCGCCGACGACGCTCGCGAAGCGGATGGCCAGGCCGCGCATGCCCTGGACGCGGGCCAGCTGGTCCTTGCCGGTGACGCGGGCGGGCAGGGCGCCGACGGCGGGCACGAACACGGCGTCCACGGTGCCGAAGACCAGCGCGAGCAGGGCGAGGGGCCACAGTCCGGGGCTGGTGAGGTACAGCAGGGCGGCCACCGCGAGGACGGTGGCGC
This sequence comes from Streptomyces sp. AM6-12, assembly GCF_044327085.1. NCBI lineage: Bacteria > Bacillati > Actinomycetota > Actinomycetes > Kitasatosporales > Streptomycetaceae > Streptomyces > Streptomyces sp. AM6-12. The sequence goes on along the minus strand of NZ_JBIQWN010000001.1, from coordinate 5,451,587 downwards.
AGCGCAGGGCGTCGCTGCCGATGACGACCCGCCGGGGCCCCAGCCGGTCGGCGATCACTCCCCCGCCGAGCATCAGCACGGCGCGGGGCAGCGCGCTCGCCGACATCACCAGCCCGGCCTGCGCCGCGGTCCCGGCCCGTACGGCCGCCCAGGACAGCGCCAGGTAGTACACGCTGTCCCCGAGCATGGAACACGTATAGGCACCCAGCCACCGCCGCACATTGGGGTCCCGGTGGGCTTGTACGGGGGCCGGAGGTACGACGGTGGCCGTCATGCCGGTTCTAGTCCTCTCAGGCAGGCACGGAAGGGGGCACAGGCGGTCACACGCGGAACGGGAAGCCGTACGTATGCACGGCCACGTTCTCGCGGCCCTCGGTGTCTCCCGCCGCGACGGCCACCTGGCCTCACTCCTGGTACGCGCGGACGAGGTCGTACACCCGCAACCGCAGCTCGGTAAGGCCCGCGAAAGGGCCCCGGCGGCGCCTTCGCCCGCCGGGGCCCGGGAGACCTCGGGTCAGCGCACCGGGTGGCCCGCCCCCCGCAGCGTCTCCTTCACCTCGCCGATCCGCAGGTCGCCGAAGTGGAAGACGGAGGCCGCGAGGACCGCGTCCGCGCCGGCGGTGATGGCCGGCGGGAAGTGGGACAGCGCGCCCGCGCCGCCGGAGGCGATGACCGGCACGGAGACGTGCTTGCGGACGGCGGCGATCATCTCCAGGTCGTAGCCGTCCTTGGTGCCGTCGGCGTCCATCGAGTTCAGCAGGATCTCGCCCGCGCCCAGCTCGGCGGCCCGGTGCGCCCACTCGACGGCGTCGATGCCGGTGCCCCGTCGGCCGCCGTGCGTGGTCACCTCGAAGGACCCGGACCCGGTGCGCCGGGCGTCCACCGACAGGACCAGCACCTGGCGGCCGAACCGCTCGGCGATCTCGCGGATCAGCTCGGGCCGGGCGATCGCCGCGGTGTTCACGCCGACCTTGTCGGCGCCCGCCCGCAGCAGTTTGTCCACGTCCTCCGCGGTGCGCACGCCGCCGCCGACGGTGAGCGGGATGAACACCTGCTCGGCGGTGCGGCGCACCACGTCGTACGTCGTCTCCCGGTCGCCGGAGGACGCGGTGATGTCCAGGAACGTCAGCTCGTCGGCGCCCTCGGCGTCGTACACCTTGGCCATCTCGACGGGGTCGCCCGCGTCGCGCAGGTTCTGGAAGTTGACGCCCTTGACGACCCGGCCGTTGTCCACGTCCAGGCAGGGGATGACTCGGACCGCCAGGGTCATGACTGCTCAGGCTCCTCTGAATGCTTCAAGCTCTACTTCGACCAGGATGCGCGGGTCCACGAAGCCCGCGACCACCAGCAGGGTGGAGGCGGGGCGCACGGAGTCGAACAGGTCCTTGTGGGCCCGGCCCGCCTCGTCGACGTCGCGCACATGGCTCAGGTACATACGGGTGCGGACCACGGACTCGACGCCGAGCCCGAACTCCTTGAGCGCCTCCAGGGCGTTGCCGAAGGCGACCCTGGTCTGCTCGTACGGATCGCCCTCGCCGTACAGGACCGTGCCCCGGAAGGGCGTGGTGCCGCCCACCGACACGCGGTCCCCCGCCGCGACGGCGCGTGCGAAACCGAAACTCTCTTCCCAGGAACTTCCGCTCTGCACCCGCCGTACGGCATCCGATGTCATGACGCCACAGCCTCCAAGGCCTCTTCCAGGGTGAACGCCTTCGCGTAGAGGGCCTTCCCGACGATGGAGCCCTCCACACCGAGGGGCACCAGTTCGGCGATGGCGCGCAGGTCGTCCAGGGAGGAGACGCCGCCGGAGGCGACGACCGGCCGGTCGGTGGCCGCGCACACATTGCGCAGCAGTTCCAGGTTGGGGCCCTGGAGGGTGCCGTCCTTGGCGATGTCGGTGACGACGTAGCGCGCGCAGCCCTCCTTGTTCAGGCGGTCCAGCGTCTCGTAGAGGTCGCCGCCGTCGCGGGTCCAGCCGCGGCCGCGCAGGGTGGTGCCGCGCACGTCCAGGCCGACCGCGATCCTGTCGCCGTGCTCGGCGATCACCTTGGCGACCCACTCGGGGCTCTCCAGGGCGGCGGTGCCGAGGTTGACGCGGGTGCAGCCGGTGGCGAGGGCGGCGGCGAGGGTGTCGTCGTCGCGGATGCCGCCGGACAGCTCCACCTTGATGTCCATGGCCCCCGCCACCTCGGCGATCAGCGCCCGGTTGTCACCGGTGCCGAAGGCCGCGTCCAGGTCGACCAGGTGCAGCCACTCGGCGCCGGACCGCTGCCAGGCGAGGGCGGCCTCCAGCGGGGAGCCGTAGGAGGTCTCGGTCCCGGACTCGCCGTGGACGAGGCGTACGGCCTGGCCGTCGCGGACGTCGACGGCGGGGAGGAGTTCGAGCTTGGCCATGGTCTACAGGGTTCCGATCCAGTTGGTGAGGAGCTGGGCGCCGGCGTCGCCGGACTTCTCGGGGTGGAACTGGGTGGCCCACAGGGCGCCGTTCTCCACCGCGGCGACGAAGGGCTTGCCGTGGGTGGCCCAGGTGACCTTGGGGGCGGCGATCACCGGGTTGTGGGTCTCCTGCGTCCAGTCGTGGACGGCGTAGGAGTGCACGAAGTAGAAGCGGGCGTCGGCGTCCAGGCCGGCGAACAGCTCGGAGTCGGCCGGGGCGGCCACGGTGTTCCAGCCCATGTGCGGCACGACGTCGGCCTCCAGGGGGCCGACGGTGCCGGGCCATTCCTCCAGGCCCTCGGCCTGCACGCCGTGCTCGATGCCGCGCGAGAACAGGATCTGCATGCCGACGCAGATGCCCATCACCGGGCGCCCGCCGGACAGCCGGCGGTCGATGACCCAGTCGCCGCGGGCGTCGAGCAGGCCCCGCATGCAGGCGGCGAAGGCGCCGACGCCCGGCACCAGCAGGCCGTCCGCGTTCATCGCCGCGTCGAAGTCACGGGTGATCTCCACGTCGGCGCCGACCCGCGCCAGGGCGCGCTCGGCCGAGCGGACGTTGCCGAAGCCGTAGTCGAAGACGACGACCTTCTTGGCGGTCGCGCTCAATTCCACACCTCCAGCCGCATGACGCCGGCGACCAGGCACAGCCCGGCCGCGAGGGAGAGCAGCACGATCAGGCTGGTGGGCATCTTCTGCTTGGCGAAGGAGATGATGCCGCCGACCAGGAAGAGGCCGACGACGATCAGCAGGGTCGACAGACCGGTCATGGGTTACAGCGCGCCCTTCGTCGACGGGAGGATGCCGGCCGCGCGCGGGTCGCGCTCGGAGGCGTAGCGCAGCGCCCTGGCGAGCGCCTTGAACTGGCACTCCACGATGTGGTGGGCGTTACGTCCGTACGGTACGTGAACGTGCAGCGCGATCTGCGCCTGGGCCACGAAGGACTCCAGGATGTGCCGGGTCATCGTGGTGTCGTACTCGCCGATCATCGGCGCCATGCGCTCGGGCTCGGTGTGCACGAGGTAGGGGCGGCCGGAGAGGTCGACGGTGACCTGGGCGAGGGACTCGTCCAGCGGGACCGTGCAGTTGCCGAAGCGGTAGATGCCCACCTTGTCGCCGAGCGCCTGCTTGAAGGCGGCGCCGAGCGCGAGGGCGGTGTCCTCGATGGTGTGGTGGGAGTCGATGTGCAGATCGCCGTCGGTCTTCACGGTCAGGTTGAACAGACCGTGCCGGCCGAGCTGGTCGAGCATGTGGTCGTAGAAGCCGACGCCGGTGGCGATGTCGGTCCGCCCGGTGCCGTCGAGGTCTATCTCGACCAGGACCGAGGTCTCCTTGGTGGTGCGCTCGACGCGCCCTACGCGGCTCATGCCTCAAGCTCCTTCTTGACTTCACGTGCGGCGTCGAGGAACGCGTCGTTCTCAGCGGGGGTGCCGGCCGAGACCCGCAGCCATCCCGGTACGCCGTTGTCCCGGACCAGGACGCCCCGGTCGAGGATCTTCCGCCAGGCCTCGTGGGCATCGGCGAAGCGGCCGAACTGCACGAAGTTGGCGTCGGACTCGATCACGTCGTAGCCGATCGCGCGCAGCTCGGCGACCAGCCGGTCCCGCTCGGACTTCAGCTGCTCGACGTAGCCGAGCAGGGTGCCGGTGTGCTCCAGGGCGGCCAGCGCGGTCGCCTGGGTGATCGCCGACAGGTGGTACGGCAGCCGGACCAGCTGGACGGCGTCCACCACGGCCGGGTCGGCCGCGAGGTAGCCGAGGCGCAGGCCCGCCGCGCCGAACGCCTTGGACATGGTGCGCGAGATCACCAGGTGCGGGCGGCCGTCGAGCAGCGGCAGCAGCGAGTCGCCGTGGCTGAACTCGACGTACGCCTCGTCCACGACCACCATCGACGGCTTGGCCGCCTGCGCCGCCTCGTACAGCGCGCGCACCGTCTCGGGCGGGATCGCGTTGCCGGTGGGGTTGTTGGGGGTGGTGAGGAAGACGACGTCCGGCTTGTGCTCGGCGATGGCGCGCTCGGCGGCGGCCGGGTCGATCGTGAAGTCCTCGCCCCGGGGACCGGAGATCCAGCCGGTGCCGGTGCCGCGCGCGATGAGCGCGTGCATCGAGTACGACGGCTCGAAGCCGATCGCGCTGCGGCCGGGGCCGCCGAAGGTCTGGAGCAGCTGCTGGATGACCTCGTTGGAGCCGTTGGCCGCCCAGACGTTCGCCAGGGTCAGCGGGAACCCGCCGGTGTCGCTGAGGTACTTGGCCAGCTCGGTGCGCAGCTGGACCGCGTCCCGGTCGGGGTAGCGGTTCAGGTCGCGGGCGGCTTCCCGGACCCGCTCGGCGATCCGCTCGACCAGCGGCTCGGGCAGCGGGTACGGGTTCTCGTTCGTGTTCAGGCGGACGGGGACGTCCAACTGGGGCGCGCCGTAAGGGGACTTGCCGCGCAGCTCGTCCCGGATGGGAAGGTCGTCGATCCTTACGTCGCTCACTTGCTCTCCGGTACCTTCCAGCCGAACCTCGCCTTGATGGCCGCGCCGTGTGCCGGCAGGTCCTCCGCCTCCGCCAGCGTCACCACGTGGTGCGCCACCTCGGCGAGCGCGTCCCTGGAGTAGTCGACGATGTGGATGCCGCGCAGGAAGGACTGCACGGACAGGCCCGAGGAGTGGCAGGCGCAGCCGCCGGTGGGCAGGACGTGGTTGGACCCGGCCGCGTAGTCGCCGAGGGAGACGGGGGCCCAGGGGCCGATGAAGATCGCGCCCGCGTTGCGCACCCGGTCGGCGACGGCGGCGGCGTCGGCGGTCTGGATCTCCAGGTGCTCGGCGCCGTACGCGTCGACCACCTTCAGGCCCTCCTCGACGCCGTCCACCAGGACGATCGCGGACTGCCGGCCCGCGAGGGCCGGGCGGATCCGGTCGTCGGTGTGCTTGGTGGCCGCGACCTGCGGCTCCAGCTCCTTCTCCACCGCGTCCGCGAGGTCGGGTGAGTCGGTGACGAGGACGGCGGCCGCGAGCGGGTCGTGCTCGGCCTGGCTGATCAGGTCGGCGGCCACGTGCACCGGGTCGGCGGTGTCGTCGGCGAGGATCGCGATCTCGGTGGGTCCGGCCTCGGTGTCGATGCCGATCCGGCCGGTGAAGTAGCGCTTGGCCGCGGCCACCCAGATGTTGCCGGGGCCGGTGACCATGGTGGCGGGCGGGCAGGACTCGGTGCCGTAGGCGAACATCGCGACGGCGGTGGCGCCGCCGGCCGCGTACACCTCGTCCACGCCGAGCAGCGCGCAGGCGGCCAGGATCGTCGGGTGCGGCAGGCCCCCGGCCGGATCATTCTCGAAAGCGGGGGCCTGCGGCGGCGAGGCGAGCGCGATGGACTCGACGCCGGCCTCCTGCGCCGGGACCGCGTTCATGATCACCGAGGAGGGGTAGACCGAGCGGCCGCCCGGCGCGTACAGCCCGACGCGCTCGACCGGAACCCACTTCTCGGTCACCGCGCCGCCGGGGACGACCTGGGTGGTGTGGGCGGTGCGGCGCTGCGCGCGGTGCACCAGGCGGGCGCGCCGGATGGACTCCTCCAGGGCGGCGCGCACGTCCGGGTCGAGGCCGGCCAGGGCGTCGGCGAGCGCCTGGGCCGGGACACGGACGGATTCCAGCCGTACCCCGTCGAACTTCTCCGCGAAGTCGATCAGTGCCGCGTCGCCGCGATGATGCACGTCCTCGCAGATCGGACGCACCTTCTCCAGGGCGGCCTGAACGTCGAAGTCGGCTCGGGGCAGCAGGTCACGCAGGGCGGGGCCCTCGGGGAGGACGTCGCCGCGCAGATCGATTCGGGAAATCACGGTTCCAATTCTCTCAGACCGCCGTCCGTAGTCGTCCGCACGTATCAGTGGCTGATACAGGCCGTGGGGCAATGTCTGGTACAGACGCTGGCCGGAACTCGGAAGATCCCCTTCACCACGGGTGTTCCGTGCGTCACTCAGCGGGCATCAACCGCGGGACGAACCACCCGGACAGTGGAGAAAGAAGGAACAGCGGTGACCGAGGGGACCGGCTTCGTCGCCGGGGACCTGCCGGACGACCTGACCGCGGCCGAGGCGGGCATGTGGCAGGCCTTCCGCAACGGCAGTGTGTACGACCTGAGCAGCGGCGACACCGTGGTCGACGATCCGCACGGCGGGCATCCCTGGGGGCCCGAGCGGTCCGTGCGGGCGCGCATCATCGCCTGGCTGCTGCTGGACGGGCCGCCGGCGCTGGCCGGGCGGGTGTCGGCGCTCAAGCTCGCCGGGGTGCGCGTCACGGGCACCCTGGACGTGGCGGGCGGCACCGTGCGGCCGTACGTCGAGCTGCGCGACTGCCGCTTCGACGAGCAGGTGCTGGTGCCGGAGGCGCGGTTCAGCACGCTGCGGCTGGTGAACTGCTCGGTGCCGCGTCTGGAGGCGGCCCGGCTGCACACCGAGGGCGATCTGCATCTGCCGCGCTGCCGGTTCCAGAACGGGGTACGGCTGACCGACGCGCACATCGGCACCGACCTGCTGCTCAACCAGTCGATCGTGTACCGGGACCGCAGCGGGCGCTCGATCTCCGCGGACGGCCTCAACGTCGGCCAGGACTTCCAGGCGGAGCTGCTGGAGTCGCACGGCGAGCTGCGGCTGCGCGGCGCCCAGATCGGCGTCTCGCTCAGCCTGCGCGGCGCGCGCCTGTCCAACCCGTACTCCAGGCTCGCCCTGAACGCGCCGCAGCTCAGCGTGGAGCGCACCCTGTACCTGACCCCGGCCGGGGTGGGGAACCCGCTGCTCAGCGGGACCACACCGGCGCGCGGGACCCGGATCCAGCGGTTCGAGTGCCAGGGCGGGCTGCGGCTGGACGACGGGCGGTTCGGGGACGCGGTGGACCTGGAGCGGGCCCGGTTCACCCTCACCGACGACCAGGAGCTGTCGCTGCGCCGGGTGCACGCGCCCGAGCTGCGCTTCCTCGGGGACGGTCCGCAGCGCGGCAAGGTGGTGCTGTCCGGGGCGCAGATCATGAACCTGGTGGACCGCGCGGGCGCCTGGCCGGGCGCCGGGCGGCTGCACATGGGCGGCTTCGCCTACGAGAACCTGGTGCCGCAGGGCCCGTTCCCGCTGAACCGGCGTCTGGACTGGATCGCCGCGGCCACCGCCGAGTACGCCCCGGAGCCGTACGAACGCCTCGCCTCGGTGCTGCGGGAGGCCGGGGAGGACGAGGACGCCCGCGAGGTGCTGCTGGCCAAGCAACGCAGGCGCCGGGAGACGCTGCCGCTGGCGGGCAAGCTCTGGGGCTACGCCCAGGACCTGGCGGTCGCGTACGGCTACCGGCCCGGCCGTGCCGCGGTGTGGATGGCGGTGCTCTGGGCGGCCGGCACCCTCGCCTTCTCGCACGCCGCGCATCTCCCGGCCAACCACGACGAGCGACCCTACTGGAGCCCGGCCCTGTTCACCCTGGACCTGCTGCTGCCGGTGATCGACCTCGGCCAGGTCGGCGAGTGGCAGTTGCGCGGTCTCTGGCAGTGGCTGTCGGCCGCGATGGTCCTGCTGGGCTGGGTACTGGCGACGACGGTGGCGGCGGGGGCGACCCGGCTGCTGCGGCGCAGCTGACGCCCCGCGGCAGCGGCAGCGGCAGCCGGCGCGGCAACGGGGCAGCGGCAGCCGGCGCGCGGTTCATGTGCGGGCATGTGCGGGCATGCGCGCAGAGGGCACCCATGACCGTCACGGCCGCACAAAAGTCGAACAGTCGCCCTTTGCCGGTCCTTGACCCTCGGCCGTACAACCTTCCACGACTTCCCCCAAGCCTCTGGCGCAGCCGCGACCTGCGGACTTTCAATGGTCCGCACCATGGTTCCGCTGCCCTCGTTCCTCCGCCGCTCCTGGATGTCCCGACCTTCCGCGCGCCCGGCCTCAGGGATCGCCTCCGGGGACGAGGCCGTGCTCGACGCGCCCGACGACCGGCTCTCGCCCGCGCTGGTCGCCGCCGGGCAAGGCGAGTACCGGGCCGCGGCCGAACTGCTGGCCGGCACCCGCGCCGCGGCCGAGTGGGAGAACCACGACGGGTACGCCCGGCGGCTGGCCGCGTTCGCCCGGCTGCGCTCCGAGTGGTTCGAGGACTGGCGGGCGGCCGAGCCGGACGACCCCGGCGCCCTGCTGGTCGCGGCCCAGCTCGCGGTGGACCGGGTGTGGTCCTCGCCGGCCCGCGCCGAACTGCTGCGCGAGGTCAGCCCGCTGATCACGGCCGCCGCACGGGCCGACGACCGGGACCCGGTGCCCTGGCGGATCGCGCTGGACCACGCGCGCGGCTCGCTGGCCGGGCACCGCTACTTCGAGGAGCTGTGGGAGGCGGCGCTGCGCCGCGACCCGCACCACTTCGGCTGCCATGTGGCCGCGCTGCGCTATCTGGGCGCGTTCTGCTGCATCCGCTTCGGGGACGCCCCGCACGTGCCGAGCGCCGCGCACCACGCGTGCTTCGACTTCGCCGAGCTGGCCGCGCAGGACGTCCCGGCGGACTCGCTGGTGCAGGCGCTGCCCGCGTGGGCCGCCTACGGCTATCTGATCGAGGGCGGCGGGCCCGGCGTCACCCGCGAGCGGCTGGACGCGGCGGCCGACCGCGCCCTCGCCCTGTCGGCGCGGTTCGCGGCGGCCGACCCGTGGGCCGCCCCGGTGCGCAACAAACTGCTCTACGTGCTGCTGCGTCTGGACCGCGGTCAGGACGCGCGCACTTTGGTGCGGCTGATCGGCCCCTATGTGACCTCCGCCCCCTGGGACCGGTTCTCGGACGACCCGCTCGGCCACTTCCTGCGGCTGCGCGAGCACGTGCTGTCGGGCGGCGGGACGCCCGCCGCGGCCGGGCTGCTGCCGGCCGCCGGGGACGTGCTGCCGGGACACCGCGGACACCACCGCGCCGCGGACCATTAGGCTGGGGCGCCGTGACCACCGTCCGTCTGCCCCTCTTCCCGCTGAACACGGTCCTCTTCCCCGGACTCGTGCTCCCGCTGAGCGTCTTCGAGGAGCGGTATCGCGCCATGATGCGCGAGCTGCTGAAGACCCCCGAGGAGGAGCCGCGCCGGTTCGCCGTCGTGGCCATCCGCGACGGGTACGAGGTGGCGCCCAGCGCCCCCGGCATGCCCGACCCCACGGCGGAGCCCGAGCGCGGGCCGGCCGCGGGCTTCGGCCCGGACCCGCTCACGTCCTTCCACCAGGTGGGCTGCATCGCGGACGCGGCGACCATCCGGGAGCGCACCGGCGGCACCTTCGAGGTGCTCGCGACCGGCACGACGCGGGTGCGGCTGCTGTCCGTGGACGCCTCGGGGCCCTATCTGACGGCCGAGCTGGAGGAGCTGGCGGAGGAGCCGGGCGACGGGGCGGGGGCGCTCGCGGAGGGCGTGCTGCGGGCCTTTCGGCAGTACCAGAAGCGGCTGGCGGGGGCGCGGGAGCGGTCGCTGGCCACGAGCGCGGAGCTGCCGGACGACCCGAGCGTGGTGTCGTACCTGGTAGCGGCCGCGATGATGCACGACACGCCGACCAAGCAGCGGCTGCTCCAGGCGCCGGACACCGCCTCCCGGCTGCGGGACGAGCTGAGGATCCTGCGCGGCGAGACCGCCATCATCCGTAACCTGCCGTCGCTGCCCGCGTCCGAGCTGACGCGGACGCCGACCAGTCTGAACTGAGTGCGCACCGTCATGGCGAAGAAGTCGAAGAAGCAGCAGCCCGGGGGGACCCCGGCGACGGTCGCGCTGAGCGCGGCGGGCGTCGAGTTCACGGTCCACGCCTACGAGCACGACCCCGCCCACCCCTCCTACGGCGAGGAGGCCGCGGAAGCGATGGGCGTCTCCCCCGACCGGGTCTTCAAGACCCTGGTGGCCGAGGTGGACGGCAGCCTCGTCGTCGGCGTGGTCCCGGTCGCCGGCACCCTCGACCTGAAGGCCCTGGCCTCGGCGGTCGGCGGCAAGCGCGCCGCCATGGCCGATCCGGCCCTGGCCGAGCGAACCACCGGCTACGTCCGCGGCGGCATCTCCCCGCTCGGCCAGCGCAAGAAGCTCCCCACCGTCCTGGACGACTCGGCCCTCGGTCACGCCACGATCTGTGTGTCGGCGGGTCGCCGGGGCCTGGAGGTGGAGCTGGCCCCCGGCGTCCTGGCGGAGCTGACGGGAGCGGTGTCGGCACCGATCGGACGGGGCTGAGGGGCCGAGCGCGGGCGGGACTGAGGGGGCGAGCGCGGGCGGGGCTGCGGGGCCGGGCACGGAGCAGGGCTGCGGGGCCAGGCTACGGAACCGAGCGCGGGGCTGCGGGAGCGGGGGCGAGGGAGCCGGGCTGAGCCCCTGCCGAGCGCCGAGCCCCGGCCGGCCCCTTTCGAGCGCCGAGCCGGGCCCCTGGCAGCCGGGCCCCGTCGAGCGTCAAGCCACTGCCGAGCCGGGCCCCCGCCGGGTTGGGCCCCCGCCCCGCCGGGCCCCCGCCGCGAGCGGTGCGCCGCGCCTACGGGGCGGGCGTGAGCGGTGCCTCGCCCGGCTGCTGCGGCTCGGGATCGCGGGGGCCGAACAGCGCGGTGAGCCCCAGGTGGACCAGCACCGCGGCGAACGGCCAGGACAGCAGCGCGGCCTTCGCGCCCAGCCGCAGCGGCGCCGGGAAGGTGACCCCCTTGCCGACCGCACGGGCGTGGGCGATGACGTCGGACGTGGGGCCGAGCCACACCCCGAGCCGCCAGGCCAGCAGGGAGCCGAGCAGTGCGCCGAGCGCCAGCCCGACGACCAGCGGTACGCCGCCCCGCCTGCGCCACAGGAAGGCCGCGAGCCCGCTCATCGCGCCGAACGCGAGCGCAAGCAGGGTGAACGTGCCGTCCACGCCGACCGCCTGCTCACCCTCACTGTCCTTGAGATAGACCACCCAGGTGTTGCCCGACTGGTCCCCGACCAGCGGCACATGGGGTGCCAGCCGCCACCACAGCAGCCCGAGCAGCGCCCCGCACACCGCCGTCAGCACGGCGATCACGGCGCCCTCGCGCGCTTCGGTCTTCATTCCGGGGCCGTCCTCTTCGGGGGCACCCGCCATCGGCGCCCCGGCGGGCGGCGCCTGCCAGATCTGGTGCGCGGAGTGGTCGTGCGGGGGCGGGGGCGGGTTCAGCGGTGCGGTCACCCTGCCATCGTGCCAGGTCGGCCTGTGCGCCGCGTCACCGGACGGCGGCCCGTCGGTACGCCCACGCGGCCGCGGCCAGCGAGACCACCCCGACCCCCGCGCACACCCCCAGGTCAGCGAGGACGACGGCCCAGTCCGGATGCGCGCCGAACGTACGGGCGTACGCCTCCACGCCGTAGGTGGAGGGCAGCAGATCCCGCGCCAGCCGGATGACCTCCGGCATCCGGTCGGCCGGCAGCACCCCGAGCAGCAGCGCCGCCGACATGCCGAGCTGCCCGAGCAGCGTGGCCAGTTCGGGGCGGGGCGCGAGCAGGCCCAGCGCCGCGCCGAGCCCGGACAGCGCGGCCCCGGCGAGCGGCACGACGGCCAGCAGCACCCACAGGTTGGCCAGCGGCAGGCCGAACAGCACACAGCCGAAGACGGCGGTCACCAGCGTGCCGGGCACGGTGAAGGAGGCGTACGCGGCCGCCGTGCCCAGCACCACCGCGGCGGGCGGCACCGGCAGCGTGGCGTAGTGGTCGAGGCCGCCGCCGGCCCGCAGCTGCCCGAAGTACTGGGCCAGCAGGTTGAGCGCGACGAACGCGACGACCAGCACGGAGGCGCCGGCCACCACGGACCGCGCCTCGAAGCCGTTGTCGACGACACCGCGCATCATCACGGTGATGCCGATGGACTGGAAGGTCGCCACGAACAGCAGCGGGATCCGCGCCACCCGCGCACGGGACAGCTGCGCCCGGTACACGGCCGTCAGCGACGGCCACAGCCGCGCCGCGGGGGCGAGCTCGGCCGCGACCGGCCCCGCCTCCGGTACGGCGGTCCGGGCCCCGTCGGGCAGAACCTGCGCGGGTACGACACTCACGACGAGCTGCTCCTCTTCCCTGCGGCAGCCGTACCGGCCTTGCTGTGTACGGCCCGTGCGCTCATGCCTTCACCAGCCCCTGCCGGGCGGCCCCGCCGAGGGCCAGGTAGACGTCCTCCAGGCTGGGCGTGGCCAGGGTGAAGTCGTCCAGGGCGGCGAAGGCGGCGCCGCCGGTCACCGTGGCGACGGCGGCGCGGGCCTCCTCGGGGGCGAGCCGCAGCGTCCAGCGCCGGCCGGACTCGACCGCGCGCTCGCGCAGCACGGCGACCTCGGGCACCTCCAGCGGCGCCCGCTCCCGCCACACCAGTTCCACCCGGACCTCGCCCGCGACGCGTTCCTTCAGCCCGGCGGGGGTGTCGCAGGCGATGACCCGGCCCCGGTCGAGCACGGCGACCCGGTCGAGCACGGTCTCGGCCTCGATGACGTTGTGGGTGACGAGCAGGACGGTGGTGCCGCGTTCGGCGCGCCGCCGGTCCACGGCCGCCCAGACCGCGCGCCGGGCCACCGGGTCCATGCCGGTGGTCGGCTCGTCCAGGACCAGCAGTGGGCGCTCGCCGACGAGTGCGGCGGCGAAGGTGGCGAGCCGGCGCTGCCCGCCGGACAGCTTCTTCAGCGGCCGCCCGGCGATCGGGGTGAGCCCCAGCTCCTCCAGCACGGCGTCCCGCTCGGCCCGCGCCGCCTGCGCGTCCAGGCCGCGCAGGCGACCGGTGGTCTCGGCGGCGAGGGAGACGGTCAGCTCGTCCAGGGCGGTGGACTCCTGACCCAGGTAGGCGAGGAGGCGGGCGGCCCGCTCGGGGTGGCGCACGATGTCGTGGCCGAGGATCTCGACGCTGCCGGTGTCGGGGCGCAGCAGCCCGGTGAGCTGTCGTACGAGGGTGGACTTGCCGGCGCCGTTGGGGCCGAGCAGCCCGAAGATCTCGCCGCGCCGTACCGTCAGCTCCAGGGCGTCGGTGGCCCGCACCTCGGGGGTGCCGGGTGCGCCGCGGCGGCCCTTGACGGCCGGGTAGGTCTTGGCGAGCCCGCGTACGCGGACGACCTCGTCCTGCCGAAGTGCCTGCCCCACACGCGTACTCACAAGGGGAGAGGGTACGGGGTCCGCCCCCTTTACCCACCCTTGGGGCCGCCCGAACCAGTACCGGGCCGGAAGCCGGTGTGCCCCCGTCCGGGCCTCGGGCCGGCCCCGTCCGGCCCGCTCCCGGCCGCACGCCCCGCCTCGCCCAGTCCCACCGGCCTGCGGGAAGCCGCCGGAACCGACCAGGCCCCCGCCCCACCCCGGACGCAACGCCGATGACGAGCCCCGGCCTCGCCCTCACCTGGCCGCACGCCGATCGCGACCCCCGGCCTCGTCTCCGCCGCGCCGGTCCTCCGCGTCCGGCGCCGTCTCACTCCCCCGCGTTCGCGTGTTCCGCCGCGGCCGGGATGTCGAACTCGCGCCAGAAGCCCGCCCGGATGGCGTAACGGTCGTGCTCGTCGATCTGGTCGTCCTTGTGCGCGAGCAGCCCGAAGCGGGCGGCGTAGCGCAGCAGCTCCCCGTCGATGCGGTGCGGGATGCGCGGGTACATCTGGGACAGCCGCTGGAGGTGACTCTGGTCGCCGAGCCGGGAGATCCAGCGGCGGGCGAAGACCTGCCCGACCTCGTACGGATCGCCGCCGACGGTGGTGATGTCCTCCTCGCGGTCTGCCCAGCGCTGCTCGGCCGTAGTGAGCTGGGCGAGGGTCGGCATGGCGGCGGCCTCGGCCGGTTCGGTCACCGTGCCCGGCCGGTCCACCCAGCCCTTGTCGGAGGACCAGCGCAGGGTCGCGGTGGCCGGTTGCTGGGCTGTCTGGACGGTGCCGGCGGCGCGCAGCGCGGCGAGGTCCTTGGGGGTGGGGACACCCTTGGTCACCGGCACCCGCTCCTGGCTGCCGTTCTCGGCGGCGCCGCCGGTCGGCCGCGTCTCCTGCTCGGCGGGGCGCTCGGCGGCCGCGGCGAGCGCGGACTCGGGCAGCGGCGCGGAGAGGATCGCGGCGATCTCGGGCCGCGGCACGGGCGGCGGCGCGCACACACCGGTCAGCTCCTTGGCCCGGATCGCCTGCGTGATCCACGCCCGGTCCAGGACGCGCCGCTCGTCGGCCTCGGCGACCAGGTCCTCGGACTGGTTGTAGTCCCCGTCGGCGGCCTGCACGGCCCACAGGTGTACGGCGACGCCGTGCTCCTTGGCCGCCATCATGCCCGGCAGCAGATCACCGTCGCCGGTGACCAGGACGACGTCGGAACAGGCCCGGTTGCGGGCCAGCTCGGTCAGCTCGGCGTGCATGGCGGCGTCCACGCCCTTCTGCGCCCAGCGCCCGTCGCTGCGGGTGAGGGCGCCGAGCCGGACGGTGACGCGGGGCATCACGCGCAGTCTGCGGTGCTCGGGCTGCGGAACCCGGTCGGGGGCGCCGTCGAACCAGTAGATGCGCAGCAGGGGGCGCTCGGTGTCGGACTCCGCGCGCTCGCGCAGCGCCTGGATCAGCGCGGGGTGGTCGACGGTGATCCGGGACCGCGAGGGCTCGCCCGCGAGGAGGCTGGCGGCGGCGCCCAGCAGATACCCGGCGTCCACCAGGACGATGCAGCGGTCCACGCGACTCACCCTCTTCCCGGGAGGTTTTGCTTCGGACTTCCTTCGAGTCTGCCCGACCGCGCGGGGGTTAACGGCCCGAACTCGATCTTCGGCGTGGCGTTTGCGGCTGTTACCCGCCAACCTACCCTGTCACACAGGGTAATTGTCCGACATGCGATTGATGTCAGCTTATGTGAATCTGAATCCGGCCCTGGCCCCTAGATCCCCCGCAGGAGGCAGATCACCATGGCCAAGAACAAGAACCGCAAGCAGGGTGGCTCGCAGAACCGCGCCGCGCAGCACACCGCTCCGGCGCACGAGCAGGCGCAGCACACCGCGGAGTCCCATGAGTCCCCGGTGACACACATCCAGGGCAGTTCCGGTGATACCGGGCGTGGCAAGAGGCAGAAGAGCTTCGGCCACAACTAAAGGGCGATTGACGCCTGTTGCGTGAGAAAAGAGGGGCGCACCCGCTCACGGGTGCGCCCCTCTCGCGGCTTCGGCCCCGCGCCCCCGGGAGCCGGCTCAGCCCGCGAGGCAGGACGGGCCGAGCAGCACCTTCAGATCGCCGAACAGCGCCGGGTCGGGCTTGACCCGGTGCCGGTCCAGGCGCAGCACCGTGGTCTTGCGCGGCCCCTGGAGCTTGATCCGCACCTCGCTGTCGCCCTTGTGGTGACTGAGGATCTCGCCGAGGCGGCTGACCATGGGCGGGGTGACCCGCGTCGCCGGGATGGTGAGGACCACCGGCGCGTTGGCGCCCGCGTTGGACAGGTCCGGGACCATCAGCTCCATGGCCACGAGCCGGGGCACGTCCTCGCGCTTGTCGAGGCGGCCCTTGACGAACACCACGGCGTCCTCGACGAGTTGGGTCGACACCAGCTGGTAGGTGGCCGGGAAGAACATGCACTCGATGGAGCCCGCGAGGTCCTCGACGGTGGCGATCGCCCAGGCGTTGCCCTGCTTGGTCATCTTGCGCTGGAGGCCGGAGATGATGCCGCCGATGGTGACCACCGCGCCGTCCGCGTGCTCACCGCCGGTGAGCTGGGAGATGCCCGCGTCGGCCTTGTCGGACAGCACGTGTTCGAGGCCGAACAGCGGGTGGTCGGAGACGTACAGACCGAGCATCTCCCGCTCCTGGGCGAGCAGATAGGTCTTGTCCCACTCCTCGTCGGTGAACTGCACGTCGAGGCCGAAGCCGGGCTCGTCGGCACTGTCGTCGCCCATGCCGCCGAAGAGGTCGAACTGGCCCTCGGCCTCCTTGCGCTTGACCGCCACCACGTTGTCGATCATCGGCTCGTACTGTGCCGTGAGGCCCTTGCGGGTGTGGCCCATGGTGTCGAACGCGCCGGCCTTGATCAGCGATTCGGTGGTGCGCTTGTTGCAGACGACCGCCTCGACCTTGTCGAGGTAGTCGGGGAAGGAGGCGTACTTCCCCTTGGCCTTGCGGCACTTGATGATCGACTCGACCACGTTGGTGCCGACGTTGCGCACCGCGGAGAGGCCGAAGAGGATCACGTCGTCGCCCTGGGCGGCGAAGTTGGCCTCGGACTCGTTGACGTTCGGCGGGAGCACCCGGATGCCCATGCGGCGGCACTCGTTGAGGTACACCGCCGACTTGTCCTTGTCGTCCTTGACCGAGGTCAGCAGCCCGGCCATGTACTCGGCGGGGTGGTTGGCCTTGAGGTAGGCGGTCCAGTACGACACCAGACCGTACGCGGCCGAGTGCGCCTTGTTGAACGCGTAGCCGGCGAACGGGACCAGCACGTCCCACAGCGCCTGGATGGCCTCGTCGCTGTAGCCGTTCCTGCGGGCGCCGGCCTGGAAGATGGTGAAGTTCTTCGCCAGTTCCTCGGGCTTCTTCTTGCCCATCACACGGCGCAGGATGTCGGCCTCGCCGAGCGAGTAACCGGCGATGATCTGGGCGGCCTTCTGCACCTGCTCCTGGTAGACGATCAGGCCGTAGGTGACGTCCAGGACCTCCTTGAGCGGCTCCTCCAGCTCGGGGTGGATTGGCGTGATCTCCTGCTGCCCGTTCTTGCGCAGCGCGTAGTTCGTGTGGGAGTTCATGCCCATCGGGCCCGGCCGGTACAGGGCCGACACGGCGGAGATGTCCTCGAAGTTGTCGGGCTTCATCAGCCGCAGCAGCGAGCGCATGGGGCCGCCGTCGAACTGGAAGACGCCGAGGGTGTCGCCGCGCTGGAGCAGCTCGAAGGTCTTGGGGTCGTCCAGCGGCAGGGACAGCAGGTCGATGTCGAGGCCCTTGTTGGCCTTCACCATCTTGACCGCGTCGTCCATGATCGTGAGGTTGCGCAGGCCCAGGAAGTCCATCTTCAGCAGGCCGAGCGACTCGCAGCTCGGGTAGTCCCACTGCGTGATGGTCACGCCGTCGGTGTGCCTGACCCAGACCGGGACGTGGTCGGTGATGGTCTCGCTGGACATGATCACGCCGGCCGCGTGCACACCCATCTGCCGGACCAGGCCCTCCACACCGCGGGCGGTGTCGATGACCTTCTTCACGTCCGGTTCGTTCTCGTACATCGCCCGGACCTCGCCCGCCTCGGAGTAACGGGGGTGGCTGGGGTCGGTGATGCCGGACAGCGGGATGCCCTTGCCGAGGACGTCGGCGGGCATGGCCTTGGTGATGCGGTCGCCCATCGCGTACGGGTAGCCCAGCACACGCGCCGAGTCCTTGATCGCGTTCTTGGCCTTGATGGTGCCGTAGGTGCCGATCTGGGCGACCTTGTCGGCGCCGTACTTCTCGGTGACGTACCGGATCACCTCGGCGCGCCGGCGCTCGTCGAAGTCGATGTCGACATCGGGCATCGAGATGCGCTCGGGGTTGAGGAAGCGCTCGAAGATCAGGCCGTGCGGGATCGGGTCGAGGTCGGTGATGCCCATGGCGTACGCCACGATCGAACCGGCCGCGGAGCCTCGGCCGGGGCCGACCGCGATGCCGTTGTTCTTGGCCCACATGATGAAGTCGGCGACCACGAGGAAGTAGCCGGGGAAGCCCATCGAGATGATGACGTCCATCTCGTAGTCCGCCTGCTTCTGGCGGTCCTCGGGGATGCCGCCGGGGAAGCGGCGCTCCATGCCGCGGCGGACCTCCTCCTTGAACCAGGTGACCTCGGTGTAGCCCTCGGGGATGTCGAACTTCGGCATCAGGTCGCGCTTCTCGAACATGCCGGTGGTGTCCACCATCTCGGCCACGAGGAGCGTGTTGGCGCAGCCCTGCTGCCAGGCGTCCGAGGAGTCGATGGCGTACATCTCGTCCGTGGACTTCAGGTAGTAGCCGGTGCCGTCGAACTTGAAGCGGTCGGGGTCGGAGAGGTTCTTGCCGGTCTGGATGCACAGCAGCGCGTCGTGAGCGGTCGCCTCATGGGCGTACGTGTAGTGCGAGTCGTTGGTGACCAGCGGGGGGATGCCGAGCTTCTTGCCGATCTCCAGGAGGCCGTCGCGGACCCGGTGCTCGATGTCGATGCCGTGGTCCATCAGCTCCAGGAAGTACTTGTCCTTGCCGAAGATGTCCTGGTACTCACTGGCGGCCTTGAGCGCCTCGTCGAAGTGGCCGAGGCGCAGCCGGGTCTGCACCTCGCCGGAGGGGCAGCCGGTGGAGGCGACGATGCCCTCGGACCACTGGGAGATGGTCTCCTTGTCCATCCGGGGCCACTTCTGGAGCCAGCCCTCGGCGTACGCGTCGGAGGAGAGCCGGAAGAGGTTGTGCAGACCGGTCCTGTTCACCGCCCACATCGTCTTGTGGGTGTAACCACCGGAACCGGACACGTCGTCGCGCTTCTGGTGCGGCTGGCCCCACTGGATCTTGCGCTTGTTGCGCCGGGACTCGGGGGCGACATAGGCCTCGATCCCGATGATCGGGGTGATCCCGGCCTTCTGCGCGGAGTGGAAGAAGTCGTACGCGCCGTGGAGGTTGCCGTGGTCGGACATGGCGATGTGCGTCATGCCCATTTCATTGCAGGCGTTGAACATGTCCTTCAGCCGCGCGGCACCGTCCAGCAGCGAGTACTGGGTGTGGACGTGCAGGTGCGTGAACGGCGGCTTTGACACGGTTCGGCCTCCAACGGAGAACGTCAGGCGACGGGCGGGCGGACACTCTGGGGGACAGCGTCGAATCCTATGCCCTGCCACTGACAGCCGGGGCGGATCCCCGCGTACGGTCGGGCGGGAACCGGGCACTCCCGCACGGCGTCGCCCGTTGGAGACGGCGAAAGCGCTGTCGTATCCACGGACGCACAGTGACGCACCACTCCCGCACCAGGAGGCATCCCGCGATGTCGGTTTCTCAGCCCGGCGCCGAGCAGCGCGGCGAGGAGATCCTCGCCGTGTTCGACACCGCCTTCGGCAGGCTCCTGGCCGCCGACCCGGCCGCGTTCCGGTTGAAGTTCCGGAAGATGGCGGCCTCGGCCTTCGCCTTCTACCGGGGCACGGCGTGCCTCTTCTACCACGACATCGACGCCGAGCGGCGGGGCGGCCCCTACCTGGACGACCGCACCTCGCGCGTGTGGATCCACGGCGATCTGCACGCGGAGAACTTCGGCACGTACATGGACTCGTACGGCCGCCTGGTGTTCAACGTCAACGACTTCGACGAGGCGTACGTCGGCCCCTTCACCTGGGACCTGAAGCGCTTCGCCGCCTCGATCGCGCTCCTCGGGTACGCCAAGGCGCTCAGCGACGACCAGATCAGCGAGCTGGTGACGGTCTACGCGGCCGCCTACCGGGAGCGGATCCACGCCCTGGCCACCGGCGCAAAGAGCGACGAGGTGCCGCCGTTCACCCTGGACACCGCGGAGGGCCCGCTGCTCGGCGCGCTGCGCGCGGCCCGCTCGCTGACCCGGTTCGAGCTGCTGGAGTCGATGACCGAGATCCGCGACTTCGAACGCCGGTTCGCATCGGGCCCCGGCACGGTCGAGCTGGACGCGGCCGACCGCTACAAGATCCTCGCGGCCTTCGACGGCTATCTGGAGACGCTGCCCGACTCCTCCCTGGCCCGCCCCGACTCCTACCGGGTCAAGGACGTCGTGGGCCGCCGGGGCGTCGGCATCGGCTCGGCCGGGCTGCCGTCGTACAACATCCTCCTGGAGGGCCACAGCGACGCGCTGGAGAACGACGTCGTGATCTACATCAAGCAGGCCCAGACCCCGGCCGTCTCCCGGCACATCACGGACCCGGCCATCGCCGGGTACTTCCAGCACGAGGGCCACCGCACGGTGATCTCCCAGCGCGCCCTCCAGGCGCACGCCGACCCGTGGCTGGGCTGGACCGAGCTGGACGGCGCCGGCCAGCTGGTCGCCGAGATCTCGCCGTACGCCGTGGACCTGGACTGGAGCGAGCTCGACGACCCGGAGGAGATCGCCCTGGTCGTGGCCGACCTGGGCCGGGCCACGGCCACCATGCACGCGGCGGCGGACGACACCTCCGGCGAGTCCCTGGTGCCCTTCTCCACCGAGCGGGCCATCGACGCGGCGATCGCGGCCGACGAGGAGGGCTTCGCGCCCCTGCTGGTGGACTTCGCCCACACCTACGGCGCCCGCGCCCGCGCGGACCACCACATCTTCGTGGACCTGTTCCGCAACGGCCGGATTCCGGGGCTTCAGGACGCCTCGCCGAGGCGGTAGCGTGCGGGTACTCACAGGCCCCCTTTAGGGGTCCCTTACTCCGGTTCGTGACAGACTCTGCTCTCGCTATGGACATATCCGGGACCTATCTCAGAGCCGTACGCGCGGTGCTGTTCACGGCCTTCGTCGTGACCCTCGGCACCGCGTCGCACGTGCTGCTGTCCCGGACGCCGCTGCCGGCCGAGACCGTGGCCGCGGTCGCCGCCGGCGTCTTCGCCGGCGCGTACGCGCTGGCGGGCCGCGAGCGCGGCTTCGGCCGGATCGCGGCCCTGCTGGTGCCGCTGGAACTGACCGCCGACACGGTGTTCACCACCGGTCAGCGGACCTGCTACGGCCCGGCGGGCGGCCCGGTCGCCGGTCCCCTGCACGCCTTCGGCTTCGACCTGCTGTGCCACGGCGGCGCGGTGGGCACCCCGCTGGCCCAGGTGAGCCGCGGCCAGGCCGCCGGTGTGCTGGCGCACGCCTCCCCGGCCACCGCCTGGCTGCTGCTCGCCGCGCACATCGGCGTGAGCCTGCTGGCCGCCGCCTGGCTGCGCCGGGGCGAGCGGGCCCTGGTGCAGCTGCTGCGCGCGGTGGCCGCCGCCTCCTTCCGGCCGCTGCTCCTCGCGGTGGCCGCGGTCACCGTACGGCTCCTGCCGGAGGGCCGCCCGCCCCGCCCGGCCCGGCGCCCGGCCGCCGTCCGCGACCGGCTGCTCGCACACTCCCAGAAACGGCGTGGACCGCCGTGCTCCGCCCCGCTCACCGCCTGGTGAGCGACCTGGAGCACCCCACCCGTATCCCGCGCACGTCAGGTGCGCGACCCCCCAGGGAGAACACCCACATGAGCAAGCGGAACAGCCAGGCGGCGAAGACGGCGGCCCGGGAGCGGCTGCGCCAGGAGCGCGAGCGCCAGGCCAAGCGCGCCAAGGCCAGGCGGCAGGCGCTCGTGGCCGGCGGCCTCGTTGTCGCGCTGGGCGTCGTGTTCGGCGTCAGCTACCTCGTCATCCAGGCGAACAAGCCCAGCCACTGGGAGAAGATGAAGACGGCCAAGGTCGTCGCGCCCGCCCACACCGAGGGCACCAACGGCACCACGGTCGTCATCGGCAAGGCGAGCGCCAAGAAGACCCTCAAGATGTACGAGGACCCGCGCTGCCCCGTGTGCGCCCAGTTCGAGCAGACGGTCGGCCCGACGCTGCACAAGGACATCGAGGACGGCAAGTTCAAGTACCAGTACGTGGGCGCCACCTTCCTGGACGCCCACGACAACGGCGAAGGCTCCAAGAACGCGCTGAGCGCGCTCGGCGCCGCGCTGAACGTCAGCCCCGAGGCGTTCCTGGACTACAAGTCCGCGCTGTACTCCACGAAGTGGCACCCGGACGAGAACGACGACAAGTTCAAGGACGACAGCTACCTCATCAAGATCGCCGACACCGTCCCGGCGCTGAAGAACAACACCACGTTCCAGAACGCCGTCAAGAAGGGCACCTACGACGCCTGGGCGATGGCCATGTCGAAGCAGTTCGACGACAACAAGGACGGCGTGACGGGCACTCCGGGCTTCGTCATGAACGGCAAGCAGCTCAACGGCGGCAACATGATCACGACGGTGGCCGACTTCAACAAGATCATCGACGCGGCCCTCAAGAGCTGACGGCTCCCTCCGGGCCGTCGAACTCCGGGGTGCCGGCACCCTTTCGGAAACCGACGGCTCGGTGAAGGGCGGGCGAACATTCCCTGTTCGTCCGCCCTTTTGGTTATACCGGCGGGTAACCTCATTGGCCGTGACCAGTCAAAACAGTTCACTGTCGGCCTCCAAGGGCCCCGACTCCCTTCCCCCCAGCCGCCGTACGGTCGTCAAGGCCGCGGCGGCGACCGCCGTGCTGGCCGGGCCGCTCGCCGCCGCCCTGCCGGCCCGCGCCGCCGCCCAGGCACCCGCCTTCCTGCACGGCGTGGCCTCCGGCGACCCGCTGCCCGACGGCATCCTGCTGTGGACCCGCATCACCCCGACCCCGGACGCCACCCCCGGCTCGGGCATCGGCCCGGACACCGTGGTCAGTTGGGTCGTCGCCACCGACAAGGCGCTCACCCAGGTCGTCAGCCGGGGCTCCGCCACCGCGACGGCCGCCTCGGACCACACCGTGAAGGCCGACATCCGCGGCCTCCGGCCGGCCACCGACTACTGGTTCCGTTTCTCCTGCGGCGGCACCGACTCCCCCGTCGCCCGCACCCGCACCGCCCCGGCCGCCACCGCGGACGTCGCCGGGCTCCGTTTCGGCGTGGTCACCTGCGCCAACTGGGAGGCGGGTTACTTCTCCTCGTACCGCCACCTCGCCACGCGCAACGACCTCGACGCCTGGCTGCACCTCGGCGACTACATCTACGAGTACAAGTCCGGCGAGTACGCGGCCCGCGGCAAGGTGATCCGGCAGCACGCCCCCACCAACGAGATCATCACGCTCGCCGACTACCGCACCCGGCACGGCAAGTACAAGACCGACCCCGACCTCCAGGCCCTGCACCTGAAAGCGCCGGTCATCGCGATCTGGGACGACCACGAGTTCGCCGACAACGCGTGGTCGGGCGGCGCGGTCAACCACACCGAGGGCGCCGAGGGCACCTGGACCGCCCGCAAGGCCGCCGCCAAGCAGGCCTACTTCGAGTGGATGCCGGTGCGCCCGGCGATCGAGGGCACCACCTACCGGCGGCTGCGCTTCGGCAAGCTCGCCGACCTGTCCCTGCTGGACCTGCGTTCCTTCCGCTCCCAGCAGGTGTCCGGCACCAGCGGCTCGGTGGACGACGCGAACCGCACCATCACCGGCCGGGCCCAGCTCGACTGGCTGAAGGCGGGCCTGAAGGCGTCCGACACCACGTGGCGTCTGGTCGGCAACTCGGTGATGATCGCGCCGTTCGTCATCGGCTCGCTCACCGCCGACCTGCTCAGGCCGCTCGCCCAGCTGCTCGACCTGCCGCAGGGCGGCATAGGCGTCAACACCGACCAGTGGGACGGCTACACCCACGACCGCCGGGAACTCCTCGACCACCTGACGTCGAACAACATCGGCAACACCGTCTTCCTGACCGGCGACATCCACATGTCCTGGGCCAACGACGTGCCGGTGGACGCGGGCACCTACCCGCTGTCGGAGTCGGCCGCCACCGAGTTCGTCATCACCTCGGTGACCTCCGACAACCTCGACGACATCGTCAAGGTCCCCGAGGGCGTGGTCTCCACGGTCGCCGCGCCGCTCATCGAGGCCGCCAACCGGCACGTGCACTGGGTGGACACCGACCGGCACGGCTTCGGCGTCCTCGACATCACCGCCGACCGCGCCCAGATGGACTACTACGTCCTGTCCGACCGCACTGACCCGAACGCCACCGCCACCTGGGAGCGCTCGTACCGCACCCGCACCGGAACCCAGAAGGTCGAGCGGACCTACGACCCGGTATAGGGCCTCTCCCGGATCTTGCCGGAGTCGCGGAGCCTAGGCGCTCCGCAGGCCGTCGAGGAACCCGAGCGCCACGCGCCAGGTCGCCTCGGCGGCCTGTGCGTCGTAGTCCGGCAGGCCGGGATCGGTGTACAGGTGCCCGGCCCCGGCGTACCGGTAGACCTCCACGTCGGCGCCCGCCCGGCCCATCCGCAGGTACCAGGCGCTGAGCCAGTCGTCCGTCTCGAACGGGTCCGGCTCGGCCACGTGCAGCTGCACCGGCAGCTCGTCCACGTACGCGTTCGGGGCGATGTCCGAGGTGCCGTGCACAAGCAGCAGCCCGCGCGCCTTGTCGTCGCCGAGCGCCAGGGTCTGCGCCACGGAGGCGCCGAGCGAGAACCCGGCGTAGACCAGTCCCCGCTCCGAGTACGGCGCCGCCGCCAGCACGGCCCGCTTCAGCAGCTCGTCCTTGCCGATTCCGTCACCGAACTCCATGCCCTCCTCGACGGTGTCGAAAGTCCGGCCCTCGAAGAGGTCCGGCGTCCACACCTCGTGACCGGCCGTGCGCAGCCGGTCGGCGGCATCGCGCACCGCGGGCCGGAGCCCGTAGGACGAGTGAAAGAGCATGATGTTCATGAGCCCATGGTGCCAGCCGCGGGCGCCCGGCCCCGGAGCGGGACAAGTCACAGGTTCACGATCGCCGTAGCCGGTTACGTTCCAAGGCATGGAGACCGTACTGCGACCTGTCGTCGTGGTCGGCGCGTCCGTGTTCCTGACCGTCCTCATCGGCTGGGCCACGGACGTACTGCTGCGCAAGGCGGACGAACGCCACCCCGAGACCCCCCTGTGGGGTCGGCTGCGGCGTGCCCGCGTCCCGTACCAGCTCGTTCTGTGCGCCGCCCTGCTCCGAGGCTCCTACGACCAGGCGGAGCTGCTGGAGGAGCACCGGGTCGGCATCGGGCGGACCCTGACCCTGGTGCTGATCGGGGCCGCGGCCTGGCTGGTGATCCGGATCGCGGGGGCCGTGGTGGAGACCACGTACAGCCGCTACGCGCGCGCCCATCACGACGCGGCGCGGGTGCGCCGGGTGCGCACCCAGGTCACGCTGATCATGCGGGTGGTCGCGGCGATCGTCGGGGTGGTCGCGGTGGCCGCGATGCTGCTGACCTTCCCGGCGATGCGCGCGGCGGGCGCCTCCCTGCTGGCCTCGGCCGGTGTCCTCGGCATCGTGGCCGGCGTCGCCGCGCAGTCGACGCTGTCGAACCTGTTCGCCGGGCTCCAGATCGCCTTCGGGGACATGGTCCGCATCGGCGACACGGTCGTCGTGGACGGCGAGTGGGGCACGATCGAGGAGATCACCCTGACCTTCCTGACGGTACGGACCTGGGACGAGCGCCGGATCACCATGCCGGTGTCGTACTTCACCTCCAAACCCTTCGAGAACTGGTCGCGGGGCACCCCGCAGATGACCGGGATAGTGTTCTGGCAGCTCGACCACAGCGCTCCGCTGGAGGCGATGCGCGAGAAGCTGCGCGACATCCTGCGCCAGTGCCCGGCCTGGGACGGCCGCGCCTCCAACCTGGTGGTCACCGACTCCACCCCCAACACCATCGAGGTGCGCGCGCTGGTGACCGCGAAGGACGCCGACGACATATGGACGGTGCGGGTCACGGTCCGCGAGCAGATGATCAGCTGGCTGTCCGCGGAGCACCCCTACGCGCTGCCCCGCGTCAACACCGCGGACGCGGTGCTGCCGCCCTACCGCATCCCCTCCCCGGACCGCCACTCCCTGCGCAAGGCGTACGAGTTCCCGCGCACCGGCCGGGGCTGAGCGGGGCGGGGCCGCCGGCCGGGCCGGTTCCGCTCAGAGTCCGCGTTCCGCGCCTCCGTTGACCTGGATGATCTGGGAGGTGATGTGCCCGGCGGCGGGCGAGGCCAGCCAGTGCAGGGTGGCGGCCACATCGCCCGGTTCGCCGGGCCGGCCGGTGGAGGTCTCGGCGATGAGCTGTGCGCGCCGCTCCTCGGGCAGGCCGTCGCCGAAGAAGCCGGTGTCCTCGACGTAGCCGGGCGCCACCACGTTCACCGTGATGCCCCGGTGGCCCAGCCGGCGGGCCAGATCATGGGCGTACGGATGCAGCGCGGCCTTGGAGGCCGCGTAGGCGCCGGTGCCCGAGCCCCGGTAGGCGGCGATGGAGCTGAGAAAGAGCACCCGCCCGCCGGGCTCGGCGAGCCGCTCCTGAAGGGCCTCGGTGAGCAGCGCCGCGGTCAGGGTGTTGAGTCTGAAGGCGGTGGTCCAGGCATGGGCCACCCGGTCCAGGGGGTCCTCGCTCCCGGCCGGGGCCTCCAGGCCGCCGGAGCCCCCGGCACTGTGCACGAGCACGTCGACGGTGCCGAACTCACGGGCCACGAGGCGGGCGACCTCCCGCACGTCGGCGGGCTCGGTGAGGTCGGCCGCGTGGGTGACCGCCCCCGGCACCCCGGCCTTCTCCAGCACCTCCGCGCGCCGCCCGAGGAGCAGCACCCGGTCCCCGTCCGCGGCGAAGGCCCGTGCCGTCGCGAGGCCGATGCCCGTGCCGCCACCACTGATCACGATGTTGCGAGTCATGATCCGAGAGTAGAAGTCCCCGGCGGACGGCTTCCGCTTATCCACAGCCTCCCCATATTTATATGACCGGAAATACACGGCCAGCCGCGTCACCAGCCTGCCCGGACAGCACGCACACCTAGCGCAGGCTGCGCACATCGAGGTGGCGCAGGACCCGGTCCACGATCTCCGGGTCCATCCCCGGTTCGCTGCGCGCGGCGAGCACCTCGTGCCGGGCCGCGCTGAGCATCTCGCCCTGGATGCGCCGGATCCGCTTCAGCCGCTTGGCCCGCTGGTGCTGTGCCTCGCGGCGCTCCTCCTCGCCCATGTCGGGGCTGATCCGGATGCCGATGTCGAAGGCTTGGCGCAGCATCTGCTCGGACAGTTCCTCGGGCAGCTCCTCCACCTGCTCGATCTCCCGCAGCCGCCGCTTGGCCGCCTTCGCCGCGCGCACCGCGAGCTCCTTCTCGTACTCCTTCTCCCGCTCGGCATCGGCCCGCACCCGCAGCCGCCTGACCAGCCACGGCAGGGTCAGCCCCTGGAGCACCAGGGTGGCGACGATCACCCCGAAGGCGATGAAGACGATCTCGTCCCGGTCCGGGAAGGGGCCCCCGGCGTCGGTCTTCAGCGGGATGGCCAGCGCCAGCGCGACCGAGGCCACCCCGCGCATCCCGGACCACCACATCACGACCGTCTCCCGCCAGCTCGCCGGGATCTCCTCGTCCACGTCGCGCCGGGCGTGCAGCCGTTTGGTCAGCCAGGTCGCCGGCAGCAGCCACAGCAGTCGTACGACGATCACCACGCCGGCGACGGCAGCCGCCCAGCCGAGCAGTTCACCCCACCGTCCGCTGGCCGTGCGGATGGCGTTGTGCAGTTCCAGGCCGATCAGCCCGAAGGCGACGCCCGTGACGAGGGTGTCGATGATGTCCCAGAAGGTGTGTCCGGCCAGCCGGGTCATCACGTCGTCGGCGCCGGTGGCGTACTCGGAGAGGTAGAGGGCCGTGGTGAGCACGGCGAGCACACCGGAGCCCTGGAGCTTCTCCGCGAGCACATAGGAGGCGTACGGCACCAGCAGGGTCAGGCCGATCTGGAGCGTCGGGTCCCCCAGCAGGTCCATCACCCGGTTCGCGCCCCAGCCGAGCAGCAGCCCCACGGCCACCGCGACCACGGCGGACAGCACCAGCGCCAGACCGGCCCGCCAGGGCGAGAACATGCCGCTCACCGCGGCGGCGATGGCCACGTGGTAGAGCACGATGGCCGTGACGTCGTTGAACAGCCCCTCGCCCTCCAGGATCGACACCAGGCGGCGCGGCAACCCGAGTTGTCCGGCGACGCTGGTCGCGGCGACCGGATCGGGCGGGGCGATCAGGGCGCCCAGCGCCACGGCGGCGGCGATCGAGAGGCCGGGCACGATCGCGTGGGCCACGACGGCGACGCACACCATGGTCACGAACACCAGGGCGACGGCCAGGGTCAGGATCGGGCGCCGGTTGGTCGCGAACTGCCGCCAGGAGGTGCGCCGTACGGCCGCGTACAGCAGCGGCGGGAGCAGCCCCGGCAGGATCAGCTCGGGCGGGATGTTCACGTTGGGCACGAAGTCGGCCACCGCGAGGACCCCGCCGAACAGCGTCATCAGCACCGGGGCCGGCACCCCGAGGCGGTCGCCCACCGGGACGCTCACCAGGGCCCCGAGCAGCAGGGCGAACAACAGAGCCAACTGATCCAAGGCCGGCGCTCCGGGGTCGACAGGGCGGGCGAGGCTTCAAGCCTGCCATGCCGCCCGGCACCCGGCCGTCTGTGCGCATCGCCTCGGGGGTGCCGCCGCACCCGGTTCACCGGCTCGTTCGCCGGCCGCCACAGGTCGACCGTCACAGGACGGCTGTCACAGACCGGCCGTACATGGCGGCTGTCACGGACCGGCCGTCACAGGGCGCGGCGCATCGCCCGGTGGGGTATGCCGGCGTCCGGGAACTCCGGTCCGTAGGCGGCGTAGCCGAGCCGCTCGTAGAAGCCCAGCGCCCGCGTCTGCGCGTGCAGGTCCACCGCGGTCAGGCCCCGCGCGCGGGCCGCGTCCTCGATGGCCCGTACCAGGGCGGCGCCGATGCCGAGCCCGCGCGCCTCACGGGAGACGGCGAGCCGTCCGAGGGAGCCGACGGAGGCGTCCGCGCCGGTCTTGGCGACGGCCGCCTCGCCGGTCAGCAGCCGACCGGTGCCCAGCGGGGCACCGTCCGCGCCCAGGGCCAGCACATGCACGGCGACGGCGTCGTACGCGTCGTACTCGATGGTCTCGTCCACGCCCTGTTCGCGGACGAAGACCTCCTTGCGGACCGCGAAGCACGCCTCCAGGTCGGCGGGGCCCTCGGCGACGCGGACGGTGCGGGTCATCCGTAGGTCTCCTCGCGGACCTGGTCGAGGGCCTGCTGGAGGTCCTCGGGGTAGTCGGAGGCGAACTCCACCCAGCGGCCGTCACCCGGATGCTCGAAGCCGAGGCGCACGGCGTGCAGCCACTGGCGGGTGATGCGCAGCCGCTTGGCCAGGGTGGGATCGGCGCCATAGGTGAGGTCGCCGACGCACGGGTGGCGGTGGGCGGCCATGTGGACGCGGATCTGGTGGGTGCGGCCGGTCTCCAGCTTCACGTCCAGTAGGGAAGCGGCGCGGAAGGCCTCGATGAGGTCGTAATGCGTCACCGAGGGCTTGCCGTCGGCGGTGACCGCCCACTTGTAGTCATGGCTGGGGTGGCGGCCGATCGGGGCGTCGATGGTGCCGCTCGTCGGGTCCGGGTGGCCCTGGACCAGGGTGTGGTAGCGCTTGTCGACCGTGCGCTCCTTGAACTGGCGCTTGAGCGAGGTGTACGCGTACTCCGACTTGGCGACCACCATCAGGCCGGAGGTGCCCACGTCCAGGCGGTGCACGATGCCCTGGCGCTCGGCGGCGCCGGAGGTGGAGATCCGGTACCCGGCGGCGGCGAGACCGCCGATGACGGTCGGTCCGGTCCAGCCCGGAGAGGGGTGCGCGGCCACGCCGACCGGCTTGACGATCACGACCACGTCATCGTCGTCGTGCACGATCTCCATGCCCTCGACGGGCTCCGCGACCACCTGCACCGGCGCGGGCGCCCCCGGCATCTCGACCTCCAGCCAGGCGCCGCCGCGCACCCGCTCGGACTTGCCGACGACCGCGCCGTCGACCTGCACCTTGCCGGACGCGGCCAGCTCGGCCGCCTTCGTGCGGGAGAAGCCGAACATGCGGGAGATGGCGGCGTCGACGCGCTCGCCCTCCAGGCCGTCGGGCACGGGCAGGGTACGGATCTCGGGAATCGTGCTCACCCGTCGAGTATGCCGGACCGGCGGGGCGCCCCCGACCGAGCCTGTGGAAAACCGGCCCCGGCCGGTCCGCCGGGGGCCGTGCCGTCAGTCCTTGTGGACCGTGCCGTCCGGGTCCAGGCCGCGGAAGGACAGCAGCACGATCAGGATGCCACCGCACACGATCGCCGAGTCGGCGAGGTTGAAGATCGCGAAGCCCTTGGGCGCGATGAAGTCCACGACCTGGCCCTCGAAGACCCCCGGCGCGCGGAAGATCCGGTCGGTGAGGTTGCCGAGCGCGCCGCCGAGCAGCAGGCCGAGCGCGATGGCCCAGGGGAAGCTGTAGAGCTTGCGGGCCAGGCGCATGATCACCACGATCACCGCGGCCGCGATCACCGTGAAGATCACGGTGAAGGCAGCGCCGAAGCCGAAGGCGGCGCCCGGATTGCGGATGGCGTTCAGTTCCAGCAGGTCCCCGACGAGCTTGATCGGCGCGTGGCCCTCCAGCTTGGCCACCACCAGCGTCTTGCTGATCAGGTCGAGCGCGTAGGCGAACGCGGCCACGGCGAACAGCACGGCGATACGGCGGCCACGGCCGGTCCGCTGCGGCGCCTGTGCCGCCGACTGCTCCGGGGCCTGCTCCGGGGCCTGATGTGCGCCGTCCTCCGGGGTGTCCGGCGTATTGATGATGCGCTCCGCCTCTGCCACGTGCGTCCCTCGACCTAGGTACCTGACTGAGGACGAGACTACGGCACGCTCCGGCGGCCCCACACGCTCAGGAGCGGCGTTCCTGCTTCTGCTTGCACTCCACGCACAGGGTGGCCCGCGGGAAGGCCTGCATCCGGGCCTTGCCGATGGGGTTGCCGCAGTTCTCGCACAGACCGTAGGTGCCCGCGTCCAGCCGCTCGATCGCGCGCTCGGTCTGGGTGAGCATCTCGCGGGCGTTGGCGGCCAGCGCCAGCTCGTGCTCGCGGGTGATGTTCTTGGTCCCGGTGTCGGCCTGGTCGTCGCCCGCGCCGTCCCCGGAGTCGCGCATCAGGCCGACGAGGGACTCCTCGGACGAGCTGATCTCCCGCCGCAGCCGCTCCATCTCGGACTGGAGCTCCGCGCGCGCCTCGGCGACCTCCTGCGAGGTCCAGGGGTCCTCGCCGGGGCGCACCGCCAGCTCGCCGGGCTCCGCCGCGGCGAGGCGCGCCTTGGGAACGGCGGTGTCCTCCGCCGTGACCGTGCCAGGAGTCTTCTTCGCAACCACCTTGGTGGCTCCCGTCTGCTTCGCGGCCCGCGCCGCGCCCGCCTTCTTGGCCGTGCTCTTGTCCTCCGGCTCCGCCTTGTGGGCCGCGGTCTTCGCGGCCTTCCTGGCGGAGGTCCCCGCCGCGGCGCCACCCCTGGCCGCCGTTGCCTTGGTAGCCGCTCCCTCGGCCGTCGCCTCCTCAGCCGCCTCTTCCCTGTCCGTCGCCTCCCCGGCCGCCGAGTCCCCGGCCGCGGTCTTCTTGGCGGCCGGCTTCTTCGCCGCAGCCTTCCTGGGCCGCGTCTTCCCGGCCGCTGAGGACTTCCGGGCGGCCGCCGTGGTCTTCCCGGCCACGGTGGTCTTCCCGGCCTCCGCGGTCTTCTCCGCCGCCGCGGTCTTCTCGGCCGCCGTAGCCTCGTCGGCCGCCTTAGCCTTCCCTGCCGCCGCCTTCTTCGCCGGCGTCTTCTTGGCGGCCGTCTTCCTCGCCACCGGGTGGGCGGCGGCCTCCTCGGCCCCGCCCGTCTGCTCCAGGACCGGCTTCACGGCGGCTCCCTTCCCGGCCGCGGCCTCGGTGGCCACCGCCTTCCCTTCCCCCTCCTCGGCCGCGCCCTTCCGCACCGCCGCCGTCCTGGCAGCGGCCTTGTCGGCAGCGGTTGTCTCGGTATCCGTCTTCCCGGCCACGGCCTTCTTCGCGCTCTTTCTCGGCACCATGGCCGCGGCCCCTTCACATAGGGTGATGTTGCTCGCGAATCGTGCTGGGACGATAAATCGACTTGCCTCCCGCGGCAACGGGGCACACCGCCCGATTCGCCCGCCCGCACCCCCGCGCGACGGGCCTGCATCCGTTGTGCCCCGCTCCCCGCGGGGTAATCCGCCGCGCCGGGCATCACCCCGGCCGCCCTCGCCATTCGGGGCACCCGGCACCCCCGCCGGGCCCATCGCGGCCACCGCCCCGAAAAGCGGTCGGCCGCTGTCCGCGGGGCGCCGTACACTGGGCGCAGCGAGAAGCGTGGATGGGGACGAGTAGCGGCGTACGCAGCCCAGAGCGACCCGGGGACGGTGGAAGCCCGGGGGCGAGCGCGACGTGAAGATCACCCCGGAGCCGCCGGAAGAAAGCCGCAGCCGCAGGGCCAGGCCAGTAGAACCGGTTTCGCGAACCCAATGAGGGGGCTCACCCGCGGCCGGGGCCGCGGCGGGCCAAGGAGGGTGGTACCGCGGGAGCGCGCCGCACACGGCGTAGGAATCGAAGCTCTCGTCCCTCCGACGGAAGGCAGCAAGTCCGTTGGAGGATGCTCGCAGATGACAGCGCCGACGTACCGCCAGGTGCCCGCACAGGTCGACCTGCCCGCGCTTGAGCACGCCGTGCTCGACTTCTGGCGTGAGCAGAAGATCTTCGCCAAGACCCTGGAGCAGTCCGAGGGCCGCCCCGAATGGGTGTTCTACGAGGGGCCGCCCACCGCCAACGGCATGCCCGGCGCCCACCACATCGAGGCGCGCGTCTTCAAGGACGTCTTCCCGCGCTTCCGCACCATGCGCGGCTATCACGTGGCCCGCAAGGCCGGCTGGGACTGCCACGGCCTGCCCGTGGAGCTGGCCGTGGAGAAGGAGCTGGGCTTCTCCGGCAAGCAGGACATCGAGGCGTACGGCATCGCGGAGTTCAACGACAAGTGCCGCGCGTCCGTGACCCGGCACACCGACGCCTTCGCCGAGCTGACGACCCGCATGGGCTACTGGGTCGACCTGGACGACGCCTACCGGACCATGGATCCGGAGTACGTGGAGTCGGTCTGGTGGTCGCTGAAGGAGATCTTCGGCAAGGGCCTGCTGGTCCAGGACCACCGCGTCGCCCCCTGGTGCCCGCGCTGCGGCACCGGCCTGTCCGACCACGAGCTGGCGCAGGGCTACGAGACGGTCGTCGACCCCTCGGTGTACGTCCGCTTCCCGCTCACCTCCGGCCCGCTCGCCGGCGAGGCCGCGCTCCTGGTGTGGACGACGACCCCCTGGACCCTGGTCTCCAACACGGCGGTCGCCGCCCACCCGGAAGTCACCTACGTCGTCGCCGCGAACGACGAGGAGAAGGTCGTCGTCGCCGAGCCGCTGCTCGCCAAGGCGCTCGGCGAGGGCTGGGAGCCCACCGGGCAGACCTTCACCGGCGCCGAGATGGAGCGCTGGACCTACCAGCGCCCCTTCGAGCTGGTCGAGTTCCCGGAGCCGGCCCACTACGTGGTCAACGCCGACTACGTGACCACCGAGGACGGCACCGGCCTGGTCCACCAGTCCCCCGCCTTCGGCGAGGACGACCTCAAGGTCTGCCGCTCCTACGGACTGCCCGTCGTCAACCCGGTGCGCCCCGACGGCACCTTCGAGGAGGACGTGCCGCTGGTCGGCGGCGTCTTCTTCAAGAAGGCCGACGAACAGCTCACCGAGGACCTCAAGCAGCGCGGCCTGCTGTTCCGGCACCTGCCGTACGAGCACAGCTACCCGCACTGCTGGCGCTGCCACACCGCGCTGCTCTACTACGCGCAGCCCTCCTGGTACATCCGGACGACGGCCATCAAGGACCGTCTGATCCAGGAGAACGAGAAGACCAACTGGTTCCCGGAGACGGTCAAGCACGGCCGCTTCGGCGACTGGCTGAACAACAACATCGACTGGGCGCTGTCCCGCAACCGCTACTGGGGCACCCCGCTGCCGATCTGGCGCTGCGAGGACGACCACCTCACCTGCGTCGGCTCCCGCGCGGAGCTGTCCGAGCTGTCCGGCACCGACCAGTCGGACCTCGACCCGCACCGCCCGTACATCGACGCGGTCACCTTCGCCTGCCCGCACGAGGGCTGCGGCAGGACGGCCGCGCGCGTGCCGGAGGTCATCGACGCCTGGTACGACTCCGGTTCGATGCCGTTCGCGCAGTGGGGCTACCCGTACAAGAACAAGGAGCTGTTCGAGAGCCGCTACCCGGCCCAGTTCATCTCCGAGGCGATCGACCAGACCCGCGGCTGGTTCTACACGCTGATGGCCGTCGGCACCCTGGTGTTCGACAAGTCGTCGTACGAGAACGTCGTGTGCCTCGGCCACATCCTGGCCGAGGACGGCCGCAAGATGTCCAAGCACCTGGGCAACATCCTCCAGCCGATCCCGCTGATGGACCAGCACGGCGCGGACGCGGTGCGCTGGTTCATGGCGGCGGGCGGCTCCCCCTGGGCGGCCCGCCGGGTGGGCCACGGCACCATCCAGGAGGTCGTCCGCAAGACGCTGCTGACGTACTGGAACACGGTCGCCTTCCAGGCGCTGTACGCGCGCACCTCGGACTGGGCGCCGAGCGCGGCCGACCCGGCCCCGGCCGAGCGCCCGCTGCTGGACCGCTGGCTGCTGTCCGAACTGCACGCGCTCGCCGACCAGGTGACGCAGGCGCTGGAGGGGTACGACACCCAGCGCGCCGGCAAGCTGCTGTCCGCGTTCGTCGACGACCTGTCCAACTGGTACGTCCGCCGTTCGCGCCGCCGCTTCTGGCAGGGCGACAAGGCCGCGCTGCGCACGCTGCACGAGGTGCTGGAGACGGTCACCCGGCTGATGGCCCCGATCACGCCGTTCATCACCGAGCGGGTGTGGCAGGACCTGATCGTGCCGGTCACGCCGGGCGCGCCGGAGTCGGTGCACCTGACGTCGTGGCCGGAGCCGGACCTCGGTTCGATCGACCCGGAGCTGTCGAAGCAGATGGTGCTGGTGCGCCGGCTCGTGGAGCTGGGCCGGGCCACGCGCGCCGAGTCGGGCGTCAAGACGCGTCAGCCGCTGTCCCGTGCGCTGATCGCGGCAAGCGGTTTCGAGACCCTGGAGGGCGAACTGCACGCGCAGATCACGGAGGAGCTGAACGTCTCCTCGCTGGCGTCGCTGTCCGAGGTCGGCGGCTCCCTGGTGGACACCACCGCCAAGGCCAACTTCCGTGCGCTGGGCAAGCGGTTCGGCAAGCGGGTGCAGGACGTGGCCAAGGCGATCGCGGCCGCCGATGCCGCCGCGCTGTCGCTGGCGCTGCGGCAGGGCACGGCGTCGGTTCAGGTCGATGGTGAGACGATCACACTGGCGCCGGACGAGGTGATCATCACCGAGACGCCGCGCGAGGGCTGGTCGGTGGCGTCCGACTCCGGTGCGACGGTGGCGCTGGACCTGGAGATCACGGAGGAGCTGCGGCAGGCGGGGCTCGCGCGTGACGCGATCCGGCTGATCCAGGAGGCGCGCAAGAACAGCGGCCTGGATGTGGCGGACCGGATCGCGCTGCGCTGGACGTCCTCGGACCCGGCGGTGATCGCGGCGCTGACCGAACACGCCGGGCTGATCGCGGAGGAGGTTCTGGCGACGGACTTCGCCCAGGGCGAGGCCGACGACAGCTACGGCGATGCCTTCACCGACGAGGGGCTCAGCCTGGTGTTCCGGCTGCGCAAGGCGTAAGCGCCGGTAGCTACTTGCGCGAAGGGCCCGCTCTCCGATGCGGAGGGCGGGCCCTCTTGATGCGTGCGGCTCGCAACTCTTGCCGTGCGCGGTTCCCCGCGCCTCTGAAAGCTTCGGCACGCCCCGTTTGGAAGAGCGCCGCACACACAGTTCGAAAGAGCATCGCACACAAGAACGCGGCCCCGGACCGGAGTCCAGGGCCGCGTTCTCAGCGTTGCCGACGCCTATGGCGCACTACTCACCGTCGCCGGCGCTCAGTTGTCGTCCTCGTCGATCAGGAAACCGCGCATCGGCGAGGGGGCCTGGCCCATCGGGGACGGGCCCTGGGGGCGGACCGGAGCCATCGGCTGGGTCATGGCGGGCGTCATCTGCTGCTGACCGCCGTAGGACGGGCCGGACGACTGGGAGGGCGAGCCACCCATCGACTGGTTGCCGCCGTAGGACGGGGCGCTCGCGCCGGCCGGAGCCATGGAAGGCGCCGGGGACGGCGGCAGGGACGCGGCGGCCGGGGTGCGCGGCGGGGCCAGCGAGTCGTCGGCCTGGGTCTCCAACTGGCGCAGCTGCGACTCCAGGTACGACTTCAGGCGCGTGCGGTACTCGCGTTCGAAGCCGCGCAGGTCCTCGACCTTGCGCTCCAGCGTGGCGCGAGCGGACTCCAGGGAGCCCATCGCGACGCGGTGCTTCTCCTGCGCGTCCCGCTCCAGGGCGTCGGCCTTGGCACGGGCGTCACGCTCCAGACCCTCGGCGCGGCTGCGGGCCTCGCCGACGATCTTGTTGGCCTCGGAGCGGGCCTCGGCGATCGCCTGGTCGGCGGTCTGCTGGGCCAGCGAGAGGACACGGGCGGCGCTGTCGCCGCCGGGGCCCTGCCCGGGACCGCCCATGGGACCGCCCATCGGGCCACCCATCGGACCGCCCATGGGGCCACCCATCTGCTGCTGCATGGGCGGCTGACCGCCCATCGGGCCCTGACCCATCGAGCCCTGGCCCATCGAGCCCTGGCCCATGGGGCCCTGTCCCATCGGACCCTGGCCCATCGGGCCGGGACCCTGCGGACCACCCTGCCCACTGGGACCGGCGGGCAGCTGCGGGGCACCGCTCGGCAGCTGGGGCGGGCCACCCATGGGGCCACCCATCTGCTGCTGCGGCGGGCCCGATATGCCGGCGGGTACCGGAGCGCCGGGACCTCGCATGCCCTGCTGTTGCTGCTGTTCCTGCTCAGGAGGCTTCCGGGAGTTCTGCTGGTTCTGCGCCGCGGCCCGCGTGGCGGCGGCCAGCTTCGCGCGCAGGTCCTCGTTCTCCCGGAGCAGGCGGGTCAGTTCGGCTTCGACCTCATCGAGGAAGGCATCGACCTCGTCCTCGTCATAGCCTTCTCGGAGGCGGACGGTCGTGAACTGCTTGTTCCGCACGTCCTCGGGGGTCAACGGCATCTCTTCACCTCAACGTAGTCATCGGCAGTCGGCAAGACCGGATCGTCCACACGCTCATCTCACGAAGTTCTGCACGATGGCGATGAGAATGTAGACGATGATCATCAGTACGAAGAAGGACAGGTCGAGCGCCACGCCCCCGAGACGCAGCGGCGGAATGAACCGCCGCAGAAGCTTCAGCGGTGGATCGGTGACAGTGTAGGTGGCCTCCAGTACGACCACCATCGCCTTGCCGGGTTGCCACGAGCGGGCGAACTGGAAGACGTAGTCCATGACCAGCCGGAAGATGAGCACGACGAGAAACACCATCAGCGCGATGTAGATCACCTGCGCGAACACGCCCATGGCCTGTGTTTCCCTCTCCCCTGTTCCGAGCTCTTGCGTACTGCGGTCCGGTCTGCGTCTCAGCTCTGGTTGAAGAACCCGCCCTCTGCGATGCGGGCCTTGTCCTCCGCCGTGACATCGACGTTAGCAGGAGACAACAGGAACACCTTCTGCGTCACCCGCTCAATACTGCCGTGAAGACCAAACACCAAACCGGCAGCAAAGTCGACAAGTCGCTTCGCGTCTGTGTCATCCATCTCAGTCAGATTCATGATCACCGGGGTGCCCTCACGGAAGTGTTCCCCGATGGTACGGGCCTCGTTGTAGGTCCGCGGGTGCAATGTGGTGATCCGGTAAGGCTCTCGTTCCGACACGACCTTGGGCATGATCACCGGCGCGTTCTTCTCCAGGGACTGACGTTCTTGTGTGATGGACGCCACGGGCGCGATCCGCGCCGGGCGACCCGATTCCGCGGGTAGCGAAGCCGCTCTGGAGACCGGTTCGCGAGGCGCCGGAGGCTGCACCACTCGCACCGATTCATCCCTTTGGGGCTGATGTGCATCATGCGGTTGATGCAACGGCTCGTGCCGTCGGTGGTCGCGCTCGGGCTCCGGGTCCAACTCGGGCTCGAAATCGTCATCGGGGTCGAATCCGCGGCCGTCGTACCCATCGTCCTCCACGAGGCCGAGGTAGACCGCCATCTTGCGCATCGCGCCGGCCATGCTCTGAGTCCTCCGCTCTGTGGTGGATCGGCTGACGACTGCCAAGTGCCCGCGATCCACGCGGTCGTTGTGTCCGTTTCGCGAACACTGACCATATTTTCTGCTGTGGTCCGACTTCCTGGCGACGTTACCCGAGCCGGGGACGGACACCGAGTACCGCAGTGCCGACGCGCACATGTGTCGCCCCGGCCGCCACGGCCTGCTCGAAGTCCGCACTCATCCCTGCCGACACCATGGTTGCAGCCGGATGGACTCGGCGCAGGTGGGTCGACAAATCCATGAGGCGCTCGAACGCCGCCTGTTCGCGCCCCGCGTACTCCCCGGTGAGCGGAGCGACCGTCATCAGACCGTCGAGCCGCAGTTCCGGCGAGCCGGCGACGAGGTCGGCCAACTCTTCGATTCCTTCGGGGGCTACACCCCCGCGTTCGCCCCGGCCGTCGGCACCGGCGTCGAGCGCGACCTGGATCAGGCACCCCACCTCGCGCCCGGCGCGCACCGCCTCCTTGGACAGCGCGGTGACGAGCCGCGCGCGGTCGATCGACTGCACGACATCGGCGTAACCGACCACGGAACGCACCTTGTTGGTCTGCAACTGGCCTACGAAGTGCCATTCCAGGGGCAGATCCGCACAAGCCGCCGCCTTCGGTGCGGCATCCTGGTCGCGGTTCTCGGCGACATGGCGCACACCGAGCTCCGACAGGATCCGCACATCGCTCGCCGGGTAGGTCTTGGTGACCACGATCAGGGTCACCTCCTCCCGCCGCCGGCCCGCGGTCGCGCAGGCGCGGGCGATGCGCTGCTCCACATGCGCCAGATTTCCGGCGAGTTCGGTCTTACGGTCCGTCATGCCCCATCAGTCCAGCCAGACATAGGCCGCGAGCCGCCCGGTGGTGCGGTCTCGGCGGTAGGAGAAGTGGTCCCCCGACTCCAGCGTGCACACCGGCGAATGCGCCCGGTCGCACACCCCGAGCCGGTCGAGCTGCGCGTGCACTCCGGCGCTCACGTCGACCGCCGGTGTGCCCCAGCTGGTTTCAGCGTGCGCCGTCGGCTCCACCGCCGCCACCTCGGTCCGCATGGTCTCCGGCACCTCGTAGCACCGGCCGCAGACGGCCGGTCCGGTGCGGGCGACGATCCGCTCGGGTGCGGCGCCGAGTTCGACCATGGCCCGTACGGCGGCGGGGACGACCCCCTTGACCATGCCGGGCCGGCCCGCGTGGGCCGCGGCGGCGATCCCGGTGACGGGGTCGGCGAGCAGCACCGGCACGCAGTCGGCGGTGAGTACGGCGAGGGCGAGTCCGCGCCGTGCGGTGACGAGGGCGTCGACCTCCGGCACGGGCCGGGTGCCCCAGGGCTCGTCCACCACGGCCACCTCGGCGCCGTGCACCTGGTTCATCCACACCACGCGGGTGGGGTCCAGGTCGAGTGCGCTGGCGGCGAGTCCCCGGTTGGTCCGGACCGCCTCGGGCGTGTCGCCGACCGCGCCGCCGAGGTTCAGCTCCTCATACGGAGCGGCGCTCACCCCGCCCCACCGGTCGGTGAAGGCGAAGTGCGCGCCGCTCACGCTCTCGCGCTGTCCTATCACTTCAGGAAGTCCGGGACGTCCAGTTCCTCGGCCGCGCTGTCCGAGTAGGCGGGGCGCGGCGCCGGGGTGATCGGCGGGGCGACCGGGATGTCGGCCGCCGGCTCGGGGGCCGGCTCCGGCTCCTCCTTCGGCTTGACGCTGCCGAGCGAGCCGAAGGACGGACGGCTCTCGGACTGCCGTACCGGCGCGGGCTCCTCGCGGCGGGCGGGGGTCGAAGGGGACGCCGAGCCCAGGGCGCTCTCCCGGCGGGCGGGCGGCTGGCCGCCGTCGAAGCCGGCCGCGATCACGGTGACGCGGACCTCGTCGCCGAGGGCGTCGTCGATGACCGCGCCGAAGATGATGTTGGCCTCGGGGTGAGCGGCCTCGCTGACCAGTTGGGCCGCCTCGTTGATCTCGAAGAGGCCGAGGTCGGAGCCGCCGGAGATGGAGAGCAGCACGCCGCGGGCGCCGTCGATGGACGCCTCCAGGAGCGGCGAGGAGATCGCCATCTCGGCGGCGGCCACCGCGCGGTCGTCGCCGCGGGCGGAGCCGATGCCCATGAGGGCCGAACCGGCCTCGGACATGACCGACTTCACGTCGGCGAAGTCCAGGTTGATCAGGCCCGGAGTGGTGATGAGGTCGGTGATGCCCTGGACACCGGAGAGCAGGACCTGGTCGGCGGACTTGAAGGCGTCCAGGACCGAGACCTGGCGGTCCGAGATGGACAGCAGCCGGTCGTTCGGGATGACGATGAGGGTGTCGACCTCTTCGCGCAGCTCGGCGATGCCGTCCTCGGCCTGGTTCGCGCGGCGCCGTCCCTCGAAGGTGAACGGGCGCGTGACCACGCCGATGGTGAGGGCGCCCAGCGAGCGCGCGATGTTGGCCACGACGGGTGCGCCGCCGGTGCCGGTGCCGCCGCCTTCACCGGCGGTCACGAAGACCATGTCGGCCCCCTTGAGGACCTCCTCGATCTCCTCGCGGTGGTCCTCGGCGGCCTTGCGGCCGACGGCCGGGTTGGCGCCGGCGCCGAGTCCGCGGGTGAGTTCCCTGCCGACGTCCAGCTTGACGTCGGCGTCGCTCATCAACAGCGCCTGCGCGTCGGTGTTGATGGCGATGAACTCGACACCCTTGAGACCGACCTCGATCATCCGGTTGATGGCATTGACACCACCGCCGCCGACACCGATGACCTTGATGACTGCGAGGTAGTTCTGCGGTGCTGCCACGTCGAAGGCCTCTCGCCTCGAATTACGTCGTCGCCGCCGGGCGGTTGCCCGCGCCGTGACGACAGATGCCGAATGGGACGGTCCGTAGCGCCGACCCGAACCCTAAGCCTGAAGTTTAGGGTTACCAGTGTGTCTGTTCCCTGGAGTCTTCTGAACAGGACACTAAGTCGACAAGTGGCGCCCGTTCAACGAACACGCCGAACCTCCCGTTTTTCTTTTCACCCTATGTGATCAGCCATAGCCGTGCCCAACCAGGGTGCTGGCCTGCACTGATGCGCGTCAACTCGCCGATGACGCAGGGGCGGTGGGGACGCTGACGTCGAAGTGGCGTGCGCCGGAAGCTGCTTTCATGAGTGCCGTGAGGGTCCGTGCCTTGGCGCGGCCGTTCTCCGCGCTTCCCCAGGCCACGACGCGGCCGTCGGTCAACTCCAGCCGGATGTCGTCGTAGGAGTGGACCTCGACGGTGCCGGTGAGGCGGCGGACGGGGCCCGGCAGTTCGCCGGCGACCAGGACCGCCTCGCGGGTCAGCCGGTCGGTGCCGAAGCGCCGCAGGCTCGCGGCGGCCGAGCCCGAGGCGGACACGGACATCCGCAGCAGCGGGATGCCCTCGGGTGCCTGGGCGACGGTGGCGAACCGGACGCCCTTGTGGTCGACTTCGATGAAGTCCCCGCCCTTTCGGACCAGGAGGACCGCGGTCCGCTCGGTCACCTTCAGCTCGATGCCGTGCGGCCAGGAACGGGACACGTCGATCGTGTCAATGCGTGGCAGTTTGCGACGGGTTCGGGCCGCGATGGCGTCGGTGTCGACCGACACCAAGGGCGCCCCCACCGGTACGGCGGCGGCGGCACGCACCTCGGCGGGCGTCAGCACCCGCGTACCGGAGACCGGGACGCGCTCGACGCGCAGCCACGAGGAGCCGTACAACACCCAGAGGGAACCGGCCGTTACGAGCACCACGGCCAGGGCCAGGATGACGATCGTACGAAGTCGTAGTCGCCTTATCGTTCGGGCGAGCGGCGGGCCGGACGACTCCTGCTGGCGTTCCCCACGTTCACGAGTCGCTGGTCCGGCCACGCCCACTACCCTTTCGTCATACGGTCCTAACGGCGCGAGGCGATGGCCTCGTACACCATGCCGACGAGGAGGTCGTCGGCGTCCCGGCGGCCGAACTCGCTTGCGGCGCGGGACATCTCGTAGAGCCGGTGCGGGTCGGCGAGCACGGGCAGCACGTTGTTCTGTACCCACTCGGGCGTCAGTTCCGCGTCGTCCACGAGGAGTCCGCCGCCCGCCTTGACCACCGGCTGGGCGTTCAGCCGCTGTTCGCCGTTGCCGATGGGCAGCGGTACGTAGGCGGCCGGCAGTCCGACGGCGGAGAGTTCGGCGACGGTCATCGCGCCCGCGCGGCAGAGCATCATGTCGGCCGCGGCGTACGCGAGGTCCATCCGGTCCAGGTAACTTACCGGGATGTAGGGGGGCATCCCCGGCATCTGCTGGACATGCGGCAGTTCGTTCTTCGGGCCGACCGCGTGCAGGATCTGGATGCCGGCCTGCTGGAGCCACGGGGCGACCTGCTGGACGACCTCGTTGAGCCGGCGCGCGCCCTGCGAGCCGCCGGAGACCAGCAGCGTGGGCAGGTTGGGGTCGAGGCCGAAGCGGTGCCGGGCCTCGGGGCGCACGGCGGCGCGGTCCAGCGTGGCGATGGAGCGGCGCAGCGGGATGCCGATGTAGCGGGCGCCGCGCAGCTTGCTGTCCGGCGTGGAGACGGCGACCTGTGCCGCGTACCGGGATCCGATCTTGTTGGCCAGGCCGGGGCGGGCGTTGGCCTCGTGGATCACGATGGGCACGCCGAGCCGCTTGGCGGCGAGGTAGGCGGGCAGCGCGACGTAACCGCCGAAGCCGGCCACGGCGTCCGCCTTGGTGCGTTCGAGGATCTGCTCGGCGGCCTTGATGGTGCCGCGCAGCCGGCCCGGAACGGTGATCAGCTCGGGGGTGGGCTTGCGCGGCAGCGGCACCGCCGGGATCAGCGCCAGCTCGTAGCCGCGCTCCGGGACGAGCCGGGTCTCCAGGCCGCGCTCCGTGCCCAGGGCCGTGATCCCCACGCTCGGGTCCTGCCTGCGCAGGGCGTCCGCGAGGGCGAGCGCGGGCTCGATGTGGCCGGCGGTCCCCCCACCGGCGAGTACGACATGCACCGAAATTCACCGCTCTCCGGACGAACGCGCCGCCGAGGCACGCCGTCGCATCGTGTTCCATCTCCGAGGCCCCCGATCCGCACCGGGGCCTCCCGCCCGCTTTCTACCAAAGCGAGGTTGCCGCAGCGCAAGCGCCGTCCGCGCAGCGGGGTCGTCGCGCGCGAACGCGATCAGCAGCCCGATGGCGAACATGGTCGGCAGCAGGGCGGATCCTCCGTAGGAGAACAGCGGGAGCGGGACACCGGCGATCGGCAGCAGGCCGAGCACCGCACCGATGTTGATCACCGCCTGAGCGATGATCCAGGTGGTCACGCCTCCCGCGGCGTACCTCACGAAGGGGTCTTTCGTGCGTCCGGCCACGCGGATACCCGCATAGCCTAGAGCCGCGAACAGGGCGA
The DNA here is from genome assembly GCF_044327085.1 of Streptomyces sp. AM6-12. Lineage (NCBI taxonomy): Bacteria > Bacillati > Actinomycetota > Actinomycetes > Kitasatosporales > Streptomycetaceae > Streptomyces > Streptomyces sp. AM6-12. Next base: position 5,408,152 of record NZ_JBIQWN010000001.1, on the reverse strand, counting down.
GCACCGACAGTGTCCCCGCCAGGCCCAGTTCCTCACCGGTGACCGCGAAGATGAAGTCGGTGTGCGCTTCCGGCAGTTGACCCCATTTTTCCACACTCGCGCCGAGGCCGGAGCCGAAGAGTCCGCCGGAGGCGAGCGCGTAGATGCCGTGTACGGCCTGCCAGCAGTCGGCGCCGCGGGCCCGCGGTTCGGTGGCGCCGATGCAGGCGAGGCGGGCCATCCGGTTGGGGCTGGTCTCGATGAGGATCACCCCGATCACCACCGCGACCGACAGGACGCCCGAGAACAGCCGGGTCGGGGCGCCCGCGAGCCACAGCAGTCCGAACAGGATCGCTGTGAGAATGATCGCGGTGCCCATGTCGCCGCCCAGCATGATCAGTCCGAGCAGCAGGAAGGCGACCGGCACCAGCGGCACCAGCATGTGCTTCCACTGGGTGAGCAGCTTGCGCTCCTGCTTGCGGGCGATCAGGTCGGCGCCCCACAGCACCAGGGCGAGCTTGCCGAACTCGCTGGGCTGGATCTGGAAGGAGCCGCCCAGGGAGATCCAGTTCTGGTTGCCGTTGACCGACATCCCTATCCCGGGGACCTGAACCAGGGCCATCATGAAGACGGCACCGGCCAGGATCGGATAGGCCAGCGCCCGGTGCAGCTTCAGCGGCATCCGGGAGGCCGCGAACAGCAGGATGCCCCCGATCACGGCGGCCAGCAGCTGCTTGCGGAAGAAGTACGAGCCCGGCAGCGACATCTGGAGCGCGGTGACCTGGGAGGCCGAGTAGACCATCACCAGGCCGAGCACCGTGATCAGGAGGCTGCCGCCGACGATCAGGTAATAGGCGGTCAGCGGCCGGTCCCAGGCCCGCCGGGCACGCGTGACGAACCGCTGTACCGGGTTCTCGCGCACGGACCTGGACAGGACGGGCCGCCGGGAGGCCCGCTGCACGGGGGGCTTTCCGGTACGGCTACTGGGCATCGGCGCCTCCACTGGACGTCGGCCGCCCCACGCGTCCCTCCCTGGGATCCACCCGGCGGGCGGCCGGGATCAGGCGCGGAGTTCGCCGACCGCCGTCGCGAACGCGTCACCGCGCTGGTTGTAGTTGGTGAACATGTCCATGGAGGCGCAGGCCGGAGCGAGAAGCACCGTGTCGCCGGCGACCGCGAGCCGCCTGGCCTCCGTCACCGCCTGGAGCATCGCCCCAGTGTCGGTCCGGTCGAGGTCGACCACGGGTACTTCCGGGGCGTGTCGCGCAAGGGCCTCGCGGATCAGGGCCCGGTCGGCGCCGATCAGGACGACGGCGCGCAGGTGTTTGGCCGAGGCGGCGACCAGTTCGTCGAAGGTCGCCCCCTTGGCGAGGCCGCCCGCGATCCAGACGATCGACTCGTACGCCGCCAACGACGCCTGTGCGGCATGGGTGTTGGTCGCCTTGGAGTCGTCCACGTAGGCCACGCCGTCGATGTCGGCGACGTGCTCGATGCGGTGGGCGTCCGGCCGGAAGGCGCGCAGTCCGTCCCGTACGGCCTGGGCGGGCACCCCGAAGGCGCGCGCGAGGGCCGCCGCCGCGAGGGCGTTGGCGATGTTGTGCGGGGCCGGCGGCCGGACGTCGGAGACCTCGGCCAGTTCCTGCGCGTTCTTCTGCCGGTTCTCGACGAAGGCGCGGTCGACCAGGATGCCGTCCACGACGCCGAGTTGGGAGGGTCCCGGGGTGCCGAGGGTGAACCCGACGGCCCGGCAGCCCTCTTCGACGTCGGCCTCGCGCACCAGGTCCTCGGTGGCCTTGTCGGCCACGTTGTAGACGCAGGCGACCTGGTTGCCCTCGTAGATACGGCCCTTGTCCGCGGCGTACGCCGCCATGGAGCCGTGCCAGTCGAGGTGGTCGGGGGCGAGGTTGAGGACGGCGGCGGAGTGGGCGCGCAGCGAGGGCGCCCAGTGCAGCTGGTAGCTGGACAGCTCCACGGCGAGGACGTCGTACGTCTCCTCGCCCAGGACGGCGTCCAGCAGCGAGACCCCGATGTTGCCGACGGCCGCCGTGCGCAGCCCGGCCGCCTCCAGGATGGAGGCGAGCATCCGCACGGTGGTGGTCTTGCCGTTGGTGCCGGTGACGGCCAGCCAGGGGGCCGCGTCGGGTCCCCGTAGCCGCCAGGCCAGCTCCACGTCGCCCCAGACCGGCACGCCCGCCTCGCCGGCCGCCTGGAACAGCGGCTTGCCGGGCTGCCAGCCGGGGGTGGTGACGATCAGCTCGGTGCCCTCCGGGAGGGTCGCCCCGTCGCCCAGGCGCACGGTGATGCCGAGCGCCCGGAGCCCTTCGGCCTGCTCGCGGGCGCGGGCGTCGTCGCCTTCGTTGACGACCGTGACGATCGCGCCGCGCGCGTGCAGGGTCCTGGCCGCCGGGATGCCGGAGACGCCGAGTCCCGCGACGGTGACGTGCTTGCCCTGCACGTCGAAGGGCGCCGAGCCGGTGGTCATTTTTCCGCTGCCCATCCCGCGTAGAAGAGGCCGAGTCCGACGATCACGCAGATGCCCTGGATGATCCAGAAGCGGACCACGACCAGGACCTCGGACCAGCCCTTGAGTTCGAAGTGGTGCTGGAGTGGCGCCATCCGGAAGACGCGCTTCCCGGTGAGCCGGAAGGAACCGACCTGGATGACGACCGACATGGTGATGAGGACGAACAGGCCGCCCATGATGGCCACCAGCAGCTCCGTGCGGGAGAGGATGGCCAGGCCGGTGAGGACACCGCCGAGGGCGAGCGAGCCGGTGTCGCCCATGAAGATCTTCGCCGGCGAGGTGTTCCACCACAGGAAGCCCAGGCAGGCGCCCATCAGCGCGGAGGCGACCACGGCGAGGTCGAGCGGGTCGCGCACCTCGTAGCAGGCGGCCGGGTTGGTCAGGGTCTGCGCGTTGGCGCAGGACTCCTGGTACTGCCACACGCCGATGAACGTGTAGGCGCCGAAGACGAGGACGGAGGCGCCGGTGGCGAGGCCGTCCAGACCGTCGGTCAGGTTCACGCCGTTCGACATCGCGAGGATCATGAACAGCGCCCAGATGACGAACAGCACCGGGCCGATCGACCAGCCGAAGTCGGTGATGAACGACAGCTTGGTGGAGGCCGGGGTGTTGCCGCGGGCGTCGGGGAACATCAGCGCCAGTACGGCGAAGGCGATGCCGACGATCAGCTGGCCGGCCATCTTCGCCTTGGCCCGCAGGCCCAGCGAACGCCGCTTGACGATCTTGATGTAGTCGTCCAGGAAGCCGACCAGGCCCATGCCGACCATCAGGCCGAGCACCAGCAGACCGGAGAACGTCGGCGGCTTGCCGCTGATCACCTTGGACAGGAAGTACGCGGCGACCGTCGCCAGGATGAAGGCGATACCACCCATGGTCGGCGTACCGCGCTTGCTGAGGTGCTCGCGCGGGCCGTCGTCACGGATGAACTGGCCGTAGCCCTTGCGGGCCAGCAGTTTGATCAGCAGCGGGGTGCCGACCAGGGTGAGGAAGAGGCCAATGACACCCGAGAACAGGATCTGGTTCATCATCGGGCGGCAACCTCACCCTCGGCACCGGTCTCCAGCAGCGCCGCGGCGACACCTTCGAGCCCCACCGAACGGGACGCCTTCACGAGGACGACGTCCCCCGGTCGCAGCTCGCTGCGCAACAGGTCGATCGCCGCCTGTGCGTCGGACACGTGCACCGACTCCTCACCCCACGAACCCTCGTTATATGCGCCCAGTTGCAGCCAGGAGGCCTCAATCCCCCCGACGGCGACGAGCTTGCTGACGTTGAGCCGGACGGCGAGCCGTCCGACGGCGTCGTGCTCGGCGAGCGCCTCGTCCCCCAGCTCGGCCATCTTGCCGAGCACCGCCCAGGTGCGCCGCCCCTTGCCCATGGCCGCGAGTGCCCTCAGGGCGGCCCGCACGGACTCGGGGTTGGCGTTGTAGGCGTCGTTGACGATGGTCACGCCGTCCGGGCGCTCGGTGACCTCCATGCGCCAGCGGGAGAGGGAGCCCGCCCCGGAGAGCGCGGTGGCGATCTCTTCCGCGGACATGCCCAGCTCATGGGCGACGGCGGCCGCGGCGAGCGCGTTCGACACGTGATGCTCACCGTACAGGCGCATGGTCACATCGGCTGCACCGGAGGGTGTGTGAAGCCTGAAGGAAGGCTGTCCGGTGTCCGTGAGTCGTACATTCTCGGCACGTACGTCCGCTTCGGCCGACTCTCCGAAAAGGACCACCTTCGCCTTGGTTCGCGGTGCCATGGCGCGCACCAGCGGGTCGTCGGCGTTGAGGACCGCCGCGCCGTCCTCGGGCAGTCCCTCGATGATCTCGCCCTTGGCCTGCGCGATCTGCTCGCGTCCGCCGAACTCGCCGATGTGGGCGGTGCCGACGTTGAGGACGACACCGATTCGCGGCGGGGTGAGGCCGGTGAGGTAGCGGATGTGGCCGATGCCCCGAGCGCCCATCTCCAGGACCAGGAACCGGGTTTCCTCGGTCGCGGTGAGGGCGGTCAGCGGCAGCCCGATCTCGTTGTTGAACGAACCCGGCGTGAACACCGTGGGCGCCTTGTCGCTCAGCACCTGGGCGATGAGGTCCTTGGTGCTGGTCTTGCCCGCCGAGCCGGTCAGGGCGACGAGGGTCGCGCCGAGCTTGCCGACGACGTGCCGGGCGAGGGCACCGAGGGCGTTCTGGACGTCCTCGACCACGATCGCGGGCACACCGACCGGGCGCGACGCCAGTACGGCGACCGCGCCCGCCTCGACGACCTGTGGTGCGAAGTCGTGGCCGTCCACGCGCTCGCCGACGAAGGCGGCGAACAGGCTGCCGGGCACCACCTCGCGGGAGTCCCGGACGACCGGTCCGGTGACCTGGACGGACGGATCCGGTATGTCGTGCGTCTGCCCGCCGACGACAGCTGCGATCTCGGCGAGGGAGAGGGCGATCACAAGTTCATCCCTGGGTCTTCTGGATAGCTTCGCGAAGCACCTGGCGGTCGTCGAAGGGACGGACCACACCGGCGATGTCCTGGCCCTGCTCGTGGCCCTTGCCCGCGACCAGCACGGTGTCGCCTGCCTGGGCGCGGCCCACGGCGGCGGCGATGGCGGCGGCCCGCTCCTCGAAGAGGAGCACCTCGCCACGCTCGTGCGCGGGCACGGACGCCGCGCCCTGGAGCATGGTCGCGAGGATCGCGAGCGGGTCCTCGGAGCGGGGGTTGTCCGACGTCAGTACGGCCGTGTCGGCGAGCCGGGCCGCGGCGGCGCCCATCGGGGCGCGCTTGGTCTGGTCGCGGTCGCCGCCGCAGCCCAGGACGATGTGCAACCGGCCCTTGGTGACCTTGCGCAGCGCCTTGAGCACCGACTCGACCGCGTCGGTCTTGTGGGCGTAGTCCACGACCGCGAGGTAGGGCTGCCCGGCGTCGACCCGCTCCAGGCGGCCGGGAACGCCCGGAACGGCGGCGATGCCGTCGGCGGCGGCCTGCGGGTCGAGGCCGGCCGCGGCGAGGGCGACGATGGCGGCGAGGGTGTTGGCCACGTTGAAGGGTCCGGCCAGCGGCGACCTGGCCTGCACCCGCTCGCCGTCCGGGCCGAGGACCGTGAACGTCGAGTCCAGCGGGCCGACCTGGACGTGCTCGGCGCGCCAGTCGGCGTCGGGGTGGCCCTCGGCGGAGTAGGTGACGACGGGGACGGTGGCCTCGGCGGCGAGGCGGCGGCCGTACTCGTCGTCCGCGTTGACGACGCCGAGTTTGCTGCGTTTCGGCGTGAAGAGTTGCGCCTTGGCCCGGAAGTAGTCCTCCATGTCGGAGTGGAACTCCATATGTTCCGGGCTGAGGTTGGTGAAGACCGCGATGTCGAAGACGCAGCCGTCGACCCGGCCGAGGACCAGGGCGTGGCTGGAGACCTCCATGGCGACCGCCTCGGTGCCGCGTTCGCGCATGACGGCGAACAGGGCCTGGAGGTCGGTGGCTTCGGGGGTGGTGCGCTCGGACTTGATGCGCTCGTCGCCGATCCGCGTCTCGACGGTGCCGATGAGACCGGTGGCCCTCGCGCTCTTGAGGCCGCCCTCGACCAGGTAGGCCGTGGTGGTCTTGCCGGAGGTGCCGGTGATGCCGATCTGGAGCAGGTCGCGGCCCGGCCGGCCGTAGATGGTGGCGGCCAGTTCGCCCATCCGGGCGCGCGGGTCGGGCACCACCAGGACCGGCAGGCCGGTCGCGGCGGCGCGCTCGGCGCCGGCCGGGTCGGTGAGTACGGCGGTCGCGCCGAGGCCGGCGGCCTGGGTGACGAAGTCGGCGCCGTGCAGGCGGGCGCCCGGCAGGGCGGCGTACAGGTCGCCGGGGCGGACGGCGCGCGAGTCGTGGGTGATCCCGGTGATCTCGGCGGTGGCGTCCGGGGCGGCGGCACCCAGCTGATCGGCCAGCTCCGCGAGGGGTGTGGCGGAGACGTGGACCGGTCGCGGCGGTCCCGGATATGTCACGGAAGCGCCCTTCTGGGTGGTTTGGGACTGATCAGCGTGTGGCACGGCGGTGAGCGTACCGGGCGTACCCGCCTCGGAGCGAAGCGAGGGCTCGGGGCCCGCGTGGTTCCCGGGTCCTGGGGTGATCGTCGTCACTGGCTGATTCCTGTGCTTTCGGTGCTGGTCAGGGCTTGTAGTCGACCGGCAGGTTCGCGGGCGGCGCGCCGGTGGGCGGGACCTGGAGGGTCTTCAGGGCGAACTCCATGACCTTCTTGTAGATGGGCCCGCAGATCTGGCCGCCGAAGTAGCCACCGGAGGTGGCGTTCTGGATGGCGCAGTAGACGGTGATGCGGGGCTTGTCGGCGGGGGCGAACCCGGCGAAGGACGAGGTGTAGCCGCGGTATCTGCCGGTGGCCGGATCCACTCGGTTGGCGGTGCCGGTCTTGCCGGCGACGTTGTAGCCGGGGATGCGGGCGGAGATGCCGGTGCCCTGTTCGTCGTCGACCACGGACTCCAGCATCTCGGCGACCGACCTGGCGGTCTTCGCGCTGACGACCCTGGTCTCCTTGGGCTTCGCGGCCGGGGTGAACCGCCCGTCGGGTCCCTTGGTGCCGCGGATCAGGGTCGGCTGGATGCGGACGCCGTCGTTGGCGATGGTCGAGTAGACGGAGGCGGCCTGGAGGGCGTTGATGGAGAAGCCCTGGCCGAAGGGGATCGTGTACTGCTGCGAGGTGGACCACTTCTGCGGCGGCGCGAGGATGCCGGGCGTCTCGCCGGGGAAGTTCAGCCCGGTGTAGCTGCCGATGCCGAACTTGCGCAGGTAGGAGTAGAGGACCTGGTTGGCCTGCGGCTGGGTCTTGCCGAGCTGGCCGGTGGCGAGGATGGTGCCGATGTTGCTGGACTTGGCGAGCACCCCGTTGAGCGTGAGGTCCCAGGTGGCGTGGTCGACGTCGTCCTGGAACAGCCGGTCGCCGCGGTGCAGCCGGTTGGGTACGACGACGTGGGTGAGCGGGGTCGCCGCGTTCTCCTGGAGGACGGCCGCCATGGACATCACCTTGGCGGTGGAGCCGGGCTCGTAGGCGTCCTGGACGGCCGCGTTGCCCAGGGCGTCCGGGTTCGCCTTGGAGAGGTCGTTGGGGTCGAACCCCGGCGCGTCGGCCATGGCGAGGATCTGGCCGGTGCGGGTGTCCTGGACGACGACGTAGCCGCGGTCGGCCCTGGACTTCTTCACCTGCTGGGTGATGGCCTCCTGGGCCGCCCACTGGATGTCGCGGTCGATGGTCAGCTCGACGTCGGAACCGGGCACCGCGGGGGTCTCGGCGGAGCCTGCGGTGGGCACCTCGCGGCCGCCGGACTGGGCGTAGCGGATCTTGCCGTTCTTGCCCGCGAGCTGCTTCTCCAGCATCCGTTCGATGCCGCCGCCGCCCTTGCCGTCGGCGTTCACCCAGCCCAGTATCGGGGCGGCGAGGTCGCCGTTGGGGTACACGCGCTGGCTGCTGGGGTCGGCGAAGACCCCGGCGAGCACGTTGACGGCGCCGGCCTTCTGGGCGAGGGCCGCCTTCAGGTCCTTGATCTGTTTCCAGACCTGGGGGGTCTGCCGGGTGGCGAGCCGGGTGTAGCGGGAGTTCTTGTCGGCGGGCCGCAGCTTCTTCACCAGCGTGGCCTGGTCCTGCCCGAGGATCGGCGCGAGCAGGGCGGCGGCCCGCTCGGGACCGTCACTGATCTTCAGCTGCTTGGCGCTGAACATCGTCGGGTCGGCCGTGATGTCGTAGGCGTCCTCGCTGACGGCGAGGGCCACGCCGTTGCGGTCGGTGATTCCGCCGCGCTCGGCGGCCAGCGTGTGGACGACGTACCGGTTCACCTCGGCCTTCGCGGCGTACGCGCTCGCCTCCACGGCCTGCACCTGGAGCAGCCGCACCACGAAGGTGAGCAGCACCAGACCGAGGGCGAGGCCGATCAGGCGCAGCCGGGGCCGGGGGCTGCCGAGCCGCAGCGGGCGCTGGGCGGGCACCCGGCCCGCGCTCGGGCGCCGGGCGGGGCGGGCGCCGGGTCCTTGCCGCAGGCGGCCGGCGCCCTGCGGCCGGGGCGGCTTCGCGGGGCGGGGCACGCGGCGGCGCGGGGGTTCCCTGTCGGACACTTCCGTCACCTGCCGGGGGTCGGGGTGGGAGCGGACTGGGGGGCGAGGGCGGTCGGGGCGGTGAGAGCGGGGACCGCGGGGGTGTCGTTCTGAGGCGGTGCGGGGCTCGGTGTCCCGGTGGCCGTGAGGCCGGGCGGCGGGGTGAGCGTCAGGGACTCGGGGGCGGGCGGACCGTCGTAGACGGCCGCCTCGGGGGAGGCCGCGCCGGGTACGCCCTTGACCGTGCCGTTCGGGTCGAGGAAGGCGGGGTCGCCGCCGGGGACCATGCCGAGTTCACGGGCCCGGCGCTGCAAGGCGTCGGGGGACGAGTAGGCGTCGATGTCCCGCTGGAGGGCCTGTTCCTCGTCGGTGAGGTTCTGGGTCCGCTTCTGGAGGTCGGCGAGTTTGAAGGAGCCCTCGCTCAGAGCGGAGTTCAGCACCAGCAGCCCGATGAGGCCGCCGCCGAGGAGCAGCACGACGAGGAGGACGAAGGGAGTGCGGGCGGCCTTGGCGCGGCCGGCCGGAAAGAGCCGGGCGAGCCGGGCGGCCCGCCCCTTCAGTTCGGGTTTCCTAGCCACCGCTCCCCCAGTGAGTTCCGAGGACCGAGGTCCCGCGGACCAGCCCACCCGTCCGGCTCACTCGGCGTCCTCCCTGATGCGTTCGGCACCCCGCAGCCTGGCGGGGGCGGCCCTGCGGTTCTCGGCGACCTCCTCCTCGGTGGGAAGTTCGGCACCGCGGGTGAGCAGCTTGAGCCGCGGCTGGTAGCGCTCGGGCACCACCGGCAGTCCGGGCGGCGCGGTGTTCGCCGCCCCCGCCGCGAACACCTGTTTGACCAGCCGGTCCTCCAGCGAGTGGTACGACAGCACGGCGACCCGCCCGCCGACGGCGAGGGCCCGCACGGCGGCCGGGATCGCCCGCTCCAGGACCGACAGCTCGCCGTTGACCTCGATGCGCAGCGCCTGGAAGGTGCGCTTGGCCGGGTTGCCGCCGGTGCGCTTGGCGGCCTGCGGCAGGGCGTCGCGGATCAGCTCGACCAGGCGGGCGCTGTTGCTGAACGGCTCCTTCTCGCGCTCGCGCACGATCGCCCCGACGATCCGCTTGGCCTGCTTCTCCTCGCCGTAGGCACGCAGGATGCGCACCAGTTCGCCCGGCGGATAGGTGTTGAGGACCTCGGCGGCGCTCATGCCGGTCGTCTGGTCCATGCGCATGTCGAGCGGCGCGTCCTGGGCGTAGGCGAAGCCGCGGTCGGCCTCGTCGAGCTGCATGGAGGAGACGCCGAGGTCGAACAGGACGCCTTGGACGCGCGGGACGCCCAGCCGGTCGAGGACGTCGGGCAGCTCGTCGTAGACGGCGTGCACCAGGGTGGCCCGCTCGCCGAAGGGCGCGAGGCGCTCCCCGGACAGGCGCAGCGCCTCCTTGTCCCGGTCGAGGCCGATCAGCCGGGCCTCGGAGAACCGGGTCAGCAGCGCCTCGCTGTGCCCGCCGAGACCGAGGGTGCAGTCGACGACCACCGCTCCCGGTCGCTCCAGGGCGGGCGCCAGCAGATCCAGGCACCGCTGGAGCATCACCGGGACGTGTCGACTCTGGCTCAAGGGGGCCTCTCATTCCGGCGAGGCGCCGTGCGCACCGCGGGCCCCCGCCAGCTCGTGAACAGGGGGACGGCCGGCGCCGGAAGCGTCAGCCGACCGGGAGCGGGAGGAGGCCGAGCCGTACGTACGCGCCGCGCACGCGGGGAGACGGGTCCGGGCGGGTGCCGGGTCTCCGTGGTTTCACCAGCAGGGAGAGCCACGCCTCCCGCTTCGCGTCACTTTAGTCCACGGTGTCTCACGGTCAATCAACCGGCCTGCGCGTCGCGCACCGCCTCCGCGCGGACGCCGTCTTTCGAACATATTCACCCTTCCGGCCCCGGTTTGTCGTCCGTATGGGGTAGCTCACAACAAGCCACGATGACGTTCTTTGTCCGCTCTCACGGCGGGTACCGTCCGCGGGTGACCAGTAACGTCATGAGTATGTCGACTTCCGCAGCAATTCCCACTGGATCCGAAGGCGCCATAACCGGTGGCGGCTCTGTGACCGACCGCCTGGTGGAGGCCAACCAGCGGTACGCCGCCGAATTCACCGATCCCGGCATGGACGCCCGTCCCGTGCTCAAGGTCGCCGTCGTGGCGTGCATGGACGCCCGTCTCGACCTGCACGCCGCCCTGGGCCTGGAGCTGGGTGACTGTCACACCATCCGCAACGCGGGCGGGGTCGTCACCGACGACGTGATCCGCTCCCTGACCATCAGCCAGCGGGCGCTGGGCACCCGCAGTGTCGTCCTCATCCACCACACCGGCTGTGGCATGGAGACCATCACCGAGGAGTTCCGGCACGACCTGGAGATGGAGGTCGGCCAGCGCCCGGCGTGGGCGGTGGAGGCGTTCCGGGACGTCGACCAGGACGTCCGGCAGTCGATGCAGCGGGTGCGCACCTCGCCGTTCCTGCTGAGCACGGAGGACGTGCGCGGCTTCGTCTTCGACGTGCGCACGGGCGCGCTGCGCGAGGTCGACCCGGCCTGACCGGCGCCCGGCCCGCTCCGGGGCACCCCCCGTTCCGGCTGCCGCCCCGAGGCGCTCCCCACCGAAACGCATCGAAAGCCTGACCGAAAGGCCCCTCCGACCGACATCGTGCGGGCAGTTGTCCACAGGCGGTGACACGAATCGGTAACGGCAGCGAGAATGCGGAGTGCGACATCGCGCGGAACCATTTCCGCGTGGTGTCCGTGTTTCGGGGTGGGCCGGCCGCGATCAAGCGCGCCGGCCCGGCGGAGAACGGGCCGAGGAGGGCCGGGTGACGACCTATGACGGTCGAGGGAGCCTCAGCGAGCTGAGCGCCACGGTGGAGCGGGTGCGCGGTTCGGTCGAGGACGTGATCGAGGGCAAGCCCGAGGTCGTACGGCTCGCGCTGACCGTGCTGCTCGCCGAGGGCCATTTGCTGATCGAGGACGTCCCCGGCGTGGGCAAGACGATGCTCGCCAAGGCGCTGGCGCGGTCCATCGACTGCTCGGTGCAGCGCATCCAGTTCACGCCCGACCTGCTGCCCTCGGACATCACCGGTGTCTCCATCTGGGACCAGCAGCGCCGCGACTTCGAGTTCAAGCCGGGCGCGGTCTTCGCGCAGATCGTGATCGGCGACGAGATCAACCGCGCCTCGCCCAAGACCCAGTCGGCGCTGCTGGAGTCCATGGAGGAGCGCCAGGTCACCATCGACGGGCAGACCTATGAACTGCCCGCCCCCTTCATGGTGGTGGCCACCCAGAACCCGGTCGAGATGGAGGGCACCTACCCGCTGCCCGAGGCCCAGCGCGACCGCTTCATGGCCCGCGTCTCCGTCGGCTACCCGAGCGCGGAGGCCGAGCTGCGGATGCTGGACGTACACGGCGGGGCCAACCCGCTGGACGACCTCCAGCCGGTGGCGCACGCGGACGAGATCGTGAAGCTGATCGACGCGGTGCGCGGGGTGCACGTCGCCGAAACGGTGCGGCGGTACGCGGTGGAGCTGGTCGCCGCCACCCGTGCCCACCCCGACCTCAGACTCGGTGCCTCGCCGCGCGCCACCCTGCATCTGCTGCGCGCGGCGAAGGCGTCCGCCGCCCTCGCCGGCCGGGAGTACGCGCTGCCGGACGACGTGCAGGAACTCGCCGTGGCCGTCCTCGCGCACCGGCTGCTGCCCACCGCCCAGGCCCAGCTCAACCGCCGCGGCGCCGAGCAGGTGGTGCAGGAGATCCTCCGGCACACCCCGGTGCCCGCGGCTCCGGGCCCGCGCGGTGGACTCGACGGCATCGGCCGCGGCGTGCCGGCCTATCCCCAGCAGCCCCCGCGGGGCCTGTGATGAGCGCCGCGGGGTGGGAGCGGGCGGCGGACGAGCGCGGGGAGGCGGGCGGATTCCGCACCGCGCTGGCCGGTCTGACCACCCGCGGCCGCTCCTTCCTGGCGGCCGGGATCGCCGCCGCGATCTGCGCCTATGTTCTGGGCCAAAGCGAACTGCTGCGGGTCGGCCTGCTGCTGGCCGTGCTCCCGCTGACCTGCGCGACCGTGCTCTGCCGCACCCGCCACCGGGTGACCGGCACCCGGACGCTCGACCCCGCGCGCGTCCCGGCCGGCGGCGAGGCCCGCGTCCGGCTGCGGATGGACAACGTCTCCCGGCTGCCCACCGGCCTGCTGATGCTCCAGGACCGGGTGCCGTACGTGCTCGGGCCCCGGCCCCGGTTCGTGCTGGACCGGGTGGAGCCGGGCGGCCGGCGCGAGGTGTCCTACCGGGTCCGCTCGGACCTGCGCGGCCGCTACCCCCTCGGCCCGCTCCAGCTGCGACTCACCGACCCCTTCGGGATGTGCGAACTGACCCGCTCCTTCGCGGAGTCCGACACCCTCACCGTCATCCCCCGCGTGGTCCCGCTGGCCCCGGCCCGGTTCGCCGGCGAGGCCAGGGGCTACGGCGAGGGGCACCGGCGCGCACCCGCCCTGGCCGGCGAGGACGACATGATCCCGCGCGGCTACCGGTACGGCGACGATCTGCGCCGCGTGCACTGGCGGTCCACCGCGCGCTACGGCGAGCTGATGGTGCGCCGCGAGGAACAGCCCCGGCGCGCCCGTTGCACCGTCCTGCTGGACACCCGGGGCGGTGCCTACGAGGGCGCGGGCCCCGACTCGGCGTTCGAATGGGCCGTCTCCGGCGCCGCCTCCGCGCTGGTTCACTTGCTCGAACGGGGCTTCTCGGTACGGCTGCTGACGGACACCGGCAGCGCCGTGCCCGGCGAGAGCGCCGAGGGCTTCGCGGGCGGCGGCCAGGACGCCGCGGAGGCGGCCGGGCTGATCCTGGACACCCTCGCGGTGATCGGCCACTCCAGCGGCGAGGACTTCTCGCGGGCCCACGAGGCGCTGCGCGGCGGCGAGGGCCTGCTGATCGCCTTCCTCGGCGACCTGGACGAGGAACAGGCCACCACGGTCGCCGGCATGGGCCGGCGCGGCGGTGGCGCCGTCGCCTTCGTGCTGGACCCGGCCGCCTGGACCCGCGACCCCAGCGAGCCCCCGCCTCCCGGCGACCCGCACGCGGAGCGGCTGCGGCTGCTGCGCGACGCGGGCTGGACGGCGTGCGCGGTGCCGCGCGGCGCCGCCTTGGACGAGCTGTGGCAGCAGGCGGACCGCGAGCGCTCGGGTCTGGCCGCGGTGGCGCGGGAGGCGCGGGCATGAGCGGGCGGGCGCGGCTGGCGCTGTGTGCGGCGGCGGCCACCCTGATGGCCTCCTGCGCACTGCTGCCGCTGGTGAACGGACCGTCCTGGCTGCTGGAGCTGGTGCCGCTGGTGGCCGTGCAGAGCGGCGTGGGCGCGGCGGCCCGGCGGGTGCCGCTCGGACGGCCGCTGACCGTGGTGGTGCAGGCGGTGGCCACACTGCTGCTGATCACCCTGGTCTTCGCCCGTGGCCACGCGATCGCCGGAGTGATCCCCGGCCCGGACACCTTCGTCTACCTCACCGACCTGCTGCGGCAGGGCACGCAGGACGTCAGCCAGTACGCGATACCGGCACCGCTCACCGACGGCATCCGGCTGATGCTGATCGGGGGCGCGCTGCTGATCGGCCTGCTGGTGGACACCCTCGCGGTGACCTTCCGGAGCGCGGCGCCGGCCGGGCTGCCGCTGCTCGCGCTGTACTCGGTGGCCGCCGGGCTGTCCCGCGGTGGAGCGGACTGGCTGTGGTTCCTGGTGGCGGCGGGCGGCTATCTGATGCTGCTGCTCGCCGAGGGCCGGGACCGGCTCGCCCAGTGGGGCCGGGTCTTCAGTGCCACGCCCCGGGACCCGGACGGGGGTGCCCTCGCGCCGGTGCGCACCGGGCGGCGGATCGGCGCGGTCGCCCTCGGGGTGGCCCTGCTGGTGCCGCTCGCGCTGCCCGCGATGCAGGGCGGCCTGCTGGCCGGGGAGGGCGCCGGGATGGGTACGGGCCCCGGCCGCGGCGGCACCATCTCGGCGGTCAACCCGCTGGTCTCGCTGCGCGACAGCCTGAACACCACCGACGACCGCACGGCGCTGTCCGTGCGCACCAGCTCCGCCGACCTCTCGGACCTGTATCTGCGCATCGTCTCCCTGGACGACTTCGACGGCACCACCTGGAAGCCGGCCCAGCGGCGCATCGTGGGTGTGCCGGACACGTTCCCGGCGCCGGCCGGGCTGAGCCCGGACGTCCGGCGGGACACCCTGCGGACCACGGTCCAGACGGCGGACTGGTACGCCCAGGACTGGCTGCCGATGCCCTACCCGCCGAGCAAGGTGCAGATCGGCGGCAGCTGGCGCTACGAACCGGTCGGCATGACCCTGGTGGGTGACCACGGCCAGACCACGCGCGGCAAGACGTACGACGTGACCAGCCTGGACGTGCGGCCGACCGCGGCGCAGCTGGCGTCGGCGCCCGAGCCGCCGGCCGCGCTGCGGCGCGCGTACACCAAGGTGCCGGACACGCTGCCGAAGGTGGTGGCGCGGACCGCCCGCCAGGTCACGGCGGGCGCGAGGAACCACTACGAGGAGGCCGTCCGCCTCCAGGACTGGTTCTCCACCGACGGCGGCTTCCAGTACGACACCCAGGTGGCGGTCGGCACCGGTCCCGACGCGATCGCGAACTTCCTGGAGAAGAAGCAGGGCTTCTGCGTCCACTTCTCCTTCGCCATGGCGGCGATGGCCCGCACCCTCGGCATCCCGGCGCGGGTCGCGGTGGGCTTCGCGCCCGGCACCCCGCAGGCGGACGGTTCGGTGGCGGTGACCCTGAAGGACGCGCACGCCTGGCCCGAGCTGTACTTCCAGGGCGTGGGCTGGACACGGTTCGAGCCGACGCCGACGCGGGGCGTGGTGCCGTCGTACACCCAGTCGGTCACGCCCGGCACCTCGCAGCCCGACCAGTCGCTGCCGTCCGAGAACGGCTCCTCGCAGCCCTCGGCGGCTCCGTCGGCCGGCGCGAACTGCGCGCACGAGCCGGGGATGTGCGGCACGCCGTCGGCGGCGGCGGTCCCGGCCCGGGGCGGCGGCGGGGCGGGCCCGTGGTGGTTCGCGCTGACCGCGCTGGCCGTGCTGGTGCTGCTGGCCGTTCCGTTCGCGCCGCTGCTGTGGCGGGTCCGGCTGCGGTCCGTACGGCTCGGGGGGCACGCCCGCACCGACGAGGGGGCGGCGGCGCGGACGCCGGCCGCGTGGCAGGAGCTGACGGACAGCGCCTGGGACCTGGGCATCGTCCCGGACGAGTCGCTGACGCCGAGGAGCGCGGCCGACCGGATCATCCGCCTGGGCCGTCTCGACGGCCCGGCGGGCGACGCCGTACACCGCGTCGCCACCGCCCTGGAACAGGTCCTGTACGCCCCCCGGCCCCGCTCCGCTCCAGGGGTGGCCGACGACGTACGCCGGGCCACGGCGGCCCTCTACGGCACGGCCTCCCGCGGGACGCGCCTGCGGGCCCGCTTCCTGCCGCGCTCGGCGGTCCGGGTGCTGTGGGCGGTCGCGTCCCGCTGGTCGGCGCTGCGCGCGCGGGCGACGGCGGCCCGACCGCTCGTACGCCGGCCGCGTTCCTCGGAGCGTTAGCCGCCGCGGCGGCTGACGCGGGGGCGGCGGCACGGGCCGCGACAACGCCTGAGGGGTGACCACCGGTACTGGTGGTCACCCCTCAAGAAAGCTCGGGTACGCCCGGCCGGACCAGCGGAGCGTTACCGTCCCTGTTCGTCGCGCCGTCTCTGCCACCGCTCCTCGATGCGATCCATCATGGACCGCTTGGGCCGCAGCGGGCGCCGTACGGCACCCGCGGGTTGTTCCCCCGGCTTGGGCGCCTTGCGCCAGCCCGTGACCGCGAGCACCGCGCAGCCGAGCATGACGAGGAAACCGACAACGCTGACCCAGATCAGCTGGGCGACCATTCCGGCCATGAGGAGCGCGATACCGACGAGGAAGCCCGCGACCGCCTGGTAGACCCGCCGCCGGGTGTACGTACGCAGCCCGCTTCCCTCAAGCGCTGACGCGAACTTGGGATCTTCGGCGTACAGCGCTCGCTCCATTTGCTCGAGCATGCGCTGCTCGTGCTCCGAGAGCGGCACGGAGTCCTCCTCATCGTGCGGTCGCCGGGGGCGACCCGGGGGGTCCCTTCAGGATAGGCAGGGAATCGCCCCCGTGAAACCCGCCCCTCTGCGCCAACTGACCAGCCGGGGCCCGCCATGGTCGTCCCGACTCGCCGATGCTTCCATTCCCCGGCGGCCGACCCGTCATGCCGGGTGGTGTACCTCGATCATACGGCGCAAACCCCTCGATCGGGGGGATTGTGCTGTACTCCATCCGCCGTCGATGCCCTGATCAGCGGCGGGTCGGCCCGGTGACTCAGACCTCCGCGGCACCCGGCGTCTCGCCGAGCACGTGCAGCTGGGTGGCCACGGAGTGGAACGCGGGCAGCTCGGCCGCCGCCGCCTCCAGCCGCAGCAGCGCGTCCAGCGCGGCGGGCTCGGTGTCCACCAGGACGCCGGGCACCAGGTCGGCGAAGACCCGCACGCCGTGCACCGCGCCGACCCGCAGGCCCGCGCCCTCGACCAGTGCGGTCAGCTGGTCGGCGGTGAAGCGGCGCGGCATCGGGTCGCCGGGGCCCCAGCGGCCGTCGGGATCCTGGAGGGCCTGCCGGGCGTCGGTGAAGTGGCCGGCGAGGGCGCGGGCGAGCACGGCGCCGCCGAGGCCCGCGGCCAGCAGGCTGAGCACGCCTTCGGGGCGCAGGGCCGCGACCGCGTTGTGCACGCCCTCGGCCGGGTCGTCCACGTACTCCAGGACGCCGTGGCACAGCACCGCGTCGTAGCCGCCGCGCTCGACCACGTCGAACAGGCCGTGGGCGTCGCCCTGGACGCCCCTGACCCGGTCGGCGACGCCGGCCTCGGCGGCGCGGCGCTCCAGCGCGAACAGCGCGTTCGGGCTGGGGTCGACCACGGTGACCCGGTGGCCGGCCCGCGCGAGCGGCACGGCGAAGTTGCCGCTGCCGCCGCCGGTGTCGAGGACGTCCAGCGCGTCCCGTCCCGTCGCCTTGACCCGCCGGTCGAGGGCGTCCTGGAGGACCTCCGAGACCACGGCGGTGCGCAGCGAGGCGCGGGTGCCGGAGCGGTCGGAGCGCAGCGGGGCCGTATGCGGGTGGTGAGGGGAGACGGGCGGGCGCATCGGGTCCGACACGGCAGTTGGCTCCTCGGCAGGGCTGGACGTCTTTCAGGCGTCTCCACCCTATTGCCTCCGGCGCTCCGCCTGGTCATCGCGGGCGCGGCGGCCGTGTCCGTCTCGCTCGGCGGACGCCGGGCGCACCACCCGTGGTCAGCCCGCATCCGGTAGGTCACCGCGGCCTCCCGGACCGGCCGCCTCCCCGGCGTCCGGGCGGGGCCGGGGCAGGACCGGCTGGAGGGCGAGCATCCGCTCCACGAGGCGCAGGAACATCGCCGCGTCCCGTACCAGGTCGTCCGCGTCCCGGCGGCTCGCGGCGCCCTGGATGCCGGCCTCGGCGCGGGCCCGGCGGGCGGCGCCGGAGGCGAACAGGGCACTCCACTCGGTCAGTTCGGGGGCGATCTCGGGCAGGACCTCCCAGGCACTGCGGATCCGGGCGCGGCGGCGCGGGGAGGTCTCGGGGCGGCCGCGGGCGGCGAGCACGGCGGCGGCGGTGCGCAGGGCGGCGAGGTGGGCCGTCGCATAGCGCTCGTTCGGCACGTCCAGGGCGGTGGCCTCGGCCAGGCCGGCGCGGGCCTGGGCGAGCAGGTCGAGGGCGGCGGGCGGGGCCGCGGCCTGCCGGAGCACGGGGTGCACATCGCTCGCCGGGCCGGTCGCGGAGGGGACGGCGCGGGTCAGTGAGGGGGCAGGGCCGAGGGCGCGGCGCCGGGGTGCGGCGGCTGCGGACGAGTGGGCCATGACGAACCTCCTGTCGTCTGGGTGACGGCACGGGTGCCGTATGTACCCATCGTGAGGTATGCCACTGACAATCCGATCCGACCTGGGCTTTTGCTTCAGGCGAAGGCGGGGCATAGTTTTGTACTGACCAGTCAGTTCAAAATATCGAACCGCAGGGGGGCTTGTGGACGGCGCGCACGTCACGGCCGAGCACCTCGGGCTCAGGGGGCCGCGGGGGTGGGCCTTTCGCGGCATCACCCTCGACGCGGAACCCGGCTCGCTGACCGCGATCGAGGGACCGTCCGGCTCCGGCCGTACGTGTCTGCTGCTCGCGCTCACCGGACGGATGAAGCCCACCGAGGGAGTAGCCACCGTCGGCGGATCCACACTCCCGAGACACCTGGCGGCCGTGCGCCGCGTCAGCACGCTCGCCAACGTGGCCGGGGTGACGGACCTGGAACCCGCCCTGACCGTCGGCGAGCACCTGCGCGAACGCGCCCTGCTCCAGCAGCGGTTCGGCGATTCCCTGCGCGAGCTGCTGCACCCGCGGGCCGGGCGCTCGCACAAGGCACGGCTGCGCGTGGACGCGGCGCTCGCCGCGGCCGGGCTCGACCTGGAGTCGCTGCCCAAGGGCTCCCGTACGGCCGTACGGGACCTGGAACGGGTGCAGGAGCTGCGCCTGTCCATCGCCCTGGCCCTCATCGGCCGGCCCCGGCTGCTGGGCGTGGACGACCTCGACACCAAGCTCTCGGAGGCCGAACGCGCCGACGTGTGGGACCTCCTGCGCTCCCTGGCGGGCGCGGGCACGACGGTCCTCGCGGTGTGCCGTACCGCCCCCGAGGGCTGCGCCGCCGTGTCCACGAGCCGGACGGACGAGGACGCCGCCGACCGGGACGCCGCGGGTCGCACCGAGGAGGACGCCGATGCGCTCGCCTAGGCTGGCCGCCCTCGAACTGCGGCGCTTCGGACGCGGCAGGCTGCCGCGCGCCGCCCTCGTCGCCCTGCTCGTGCTGCCGCTGCTCTACGGCGGCCTGTACCTGTGGTCCTTCTGGGACCCGTACGGCCGCCTGGACCGCATCCCCGTGGCGCTGGTCAACGACGACAAGGGCGCCACCGCGGGCGGCAAGAAGATCAGCGCGGGCGACGACCTGGTGTCCGGGCTGCGTGACAGCAAGACCTTCGACTGGCACGAGGTGAGCGACGCCGAGGCCCGAAAGGGCGTGGAGAACGGCACGTACTACCTGTCGCTCACCATGCCGAGCGACTTCAGCGCGCGCATCGCCTCCAGCTCCGGCGCCGACCCGGAGACCGGCGCCCTCCAGGTGCGCAGCAACGACGCGAACAACTACATCGTCGGGCAGATATCCCGCACGGTCTTCAACGAGGTGCGCTCGGCTGCCTCCAGCAAGGCGTCGCGGTCCTTCCTGGACAAGATCTTCATCTCGTTCTCCGACATCCACGACAAGACGGTCACCGCCGCCAAGGGCGCCGACAAGCTGAACACCGGCCTCGGGAAGGCCGCGAAGGGCTCCAAGGACCTCGCCGACGGACTGGCGGACGCCAAGAGCGGCAGCGGAAAGCTCGCCAAGGGCATCAAGAAGCTGGACACCGGCTCCGGCGACCTCCAGCAGGGCTCCCAGCAGGTCGCCGACGGCACCCAGGCACTCGCCGACAAGGTCGACGGCGTCTACGCCCAGGCCGGCCCCTTCCTCAAGGACAACGAGAAGACCATCGGGGACACCGCGGGCCTGGTCGCCGACTCGGCCAAAACCGTCCAGGACAACCTCGGCACCCTGGTGAAGAACGCGCCCCTGGCCGCGAAGGCCGCGCATCTGTCCGCCACCGTCCTCGCGGACCTCTACAAGGAGCGCTGCGAGACCGCCACCGTCCCCGACCCGGCCTGCCCGCAGCTCAAGAAGGCGAAGCAGGCCGCCGAGGACGTGGTCGGCGTCGCCGACGACCTCGAGACGCTGATCGCCGACCAGAACGGCGACCTGACGACCATGCGGGACAACCTGGGCACCCTCCAGAAGCAGGCGACCGCCCTCCAGAAGGCCGCGCCCCACCTCTCCGAGGACGTCCACGACGCCGTCAAGAAGATCGACAAACTGAACGACGGCGCGCAGAAGGTCGCTCAGGGGGCCAAGAAACTGCACACCGGCCTCACCACCGCCGACACCGGCGCGACCACCCTGGACGCGGGAATCGGCACCGCCGAGACCGGCGCCCAGACCCTCGACGGCGGCTTGTACAAGCTGTCCGACGGCTCCGGGAAGCTCGCCGGCGGGCTGCACGACGGCGCCAGGAAGATCCCCGACTACGACAAGCACGACCGCGACCGGCGCACCGGCGTCATGGCCGACCCGGTCCAGCTCGCCTCCCACGACCTGCACAAGGCACCCAACTACGGCACCGGTTTCGCCCCGTACTTCATCCCGCTGTCCCTGTGGGTGGGCGCGATGGTGGCCTACATGCTGATCGCGCCGCTCAACCGGCGTGCCCTGGCGGCCGGTTCCCCGGCGTGGCGGATCGCGCTCGCGGGCTGGCTGCCGGTGGTCGCGGTGGGCGTGCTCCAGGTGAGCGCGCTGATGGCCGTACTGCACTGGGGGATCGGACTCCAGATGCTGCGGGCGGGCGGCACCATCGGCTTCCTGTTCCTGGTCGCCGCGTGCTTCGCGGCGATCGTGCAGTGGCTCAACGCCCGCTTCGGCGCGGCCGGCCGGATCCTGGTCCTCGCCCTGCTGATGCTCCAGCTGACCTCGGCGGGCGGCACCTATCCGGTGCAGACCAGCCCCGGCTTCTTCAACACCATCCACCCGTATCTGCCGATGAGTTACGTCGTGGGGGCGCTGCGCCGGCTGATCACGGGCGGCGGGCTGGGCCCGGTGTGGCAGGCGTGTGCGGTGCTGACCGCGTTCACCGTGGGCGCCCTCGCGCTGACCGCGCTCGCGGCCCGCAAGCGACAGGTGTGGACGCTGGACCGGCTGCACCCGGAGCTGAGCCTGTGAGCCCCGGCCCGGCCCGGCAGGGCCCGGCACCTGTGAGAATCGGTGCCATGGAAAGCAGCAGCGCCAGGTCCGGCGGCAGCACGCGCCGGGAGGCGACCCGGCAGAAGCTCTACGAGGCGGCCGTCACCCTCATCGCCGAGCAGGGCTTCTCCGCGACCACCGTGGACGAGATCGCCGAGCGGGCGGGAGTGGCCAAAGGCACCGTCTACTACAACTTCGCGAGCAAGTCGGTCCTCTTCGAGGAGCTGCTGCGGCACGGGGTCAGCCTGCTCGCCGCGTCCCTGAAGGAGGCCGCGGAGCAGACCGCGCACGAGGGCGGCAGCAGGGTGGACGCGCTGGACGCGATGGTCCGCGCCGGCCTGGTCTTCATCGACCGCTACCCGGCCTTCACCCAGCTGTACGTGGCCGAGCTGTGGCGCACCAACCGGGCCTGGCAGTCCACGCTGATGGTGGTGCGCCAGGAGGCCGTCGCCGTGGTCGAGGGCGTGCTGCGCGAGGGGGTGGCGGGCGGCGAGTTCAGCGAGGAGATCGACGTCCAGCTCACCGCGGCGGCCCTGGTCGGCATGGTCCTGGTGGCCGCGCTGGACTGGAAGTCCTTCCAGCCGCAGCGCTCCCTGGACGATGTGCACGCGGCCCTGTCCCGGCTGCTCCAGGGCCGGGTCAGCGGGAGGGTCTGAGCCACCGGGCGACGGCACACCGCCGCACGGCAGGCGAAAGGCGCCGGTCCGCTTCCGGACCGGCGCCTTCGCGCTCCCCCGTACCTCTCCCCCGTGCCCCCGTGTTCCCCCTGGGTCGTGGCCAGGCGGCGGGCGCCGTTCCGCCGCCCCGTGCCGGCGGTTCCGGGCCGCGCCCCCTTGCCGAGATCCACTCTCCCCTACCGGCCCCCGCCGGCCCATCCGTGCGCCTACTCATCCGGTGACCTAGGTACGGATACTCAGACCTGCGCGTACCTGCCCGGGACGACCGCCCCCGGCCCTCGCTACGATCTCCTGCGTGTCCGTACTCCCGCTCGTCTTCACCAGCGGCTGGGCCAGCGGCATCAACGCCTACGCGGTGGTGCTGCTGCTCGGCCTGTTCGGCGTGACCGGGGTGAGCGACGACGTGCCCCCGGCCCTCCAGCGGCCCGAGGTGCTGATCATCGCGGGCGTGCTGTTCCTGTGCGAGGCGGCCGCGGACAAGGTCCCCTACGTCGACTCGGTGTGGGACTGCGTGCACACCGTGATCCGGCCCGCCGCGGGCGCCTGGGTGGGCGCGCTGCTCGCCGGGCACAGCGGCTCGTACTCCGAGGTGACGGCCGCGCTGATCGGCGGTGCGACGGCGCTGGCCAGCCACTCGGTCAAGGCCGGGACGCGGATGGCGGTCAACGCCTCGCCGGAGCCGTTCAGCAACATCGCGCTGAGCATCGGCGAGGACCTGGGCGTCGGCGCGCTGGTCTCCTTCGCGATCTTCCATCCGGGGGCCGCGGCGGTCATCGCGGCGGTGCTGCTGGCCGCGGGGCTGGCCGCGCTGTTCTTCCTCGTCTCCCGCATCCGGCGCTTCCTGCGCCGCCGCGCCCAGCGCCGGGAGGAGCGCCGGCTGGCCTCGCGGGTGCCCTGAGCTACCCGGACCCCGCCCGGCGGCCGGATTGTCAGTGGTGGTCGCTAGAGTCGCAGACATGGCACGGATCGCGGTGATGGGCGCCGGTATGGGCGCGATGGCGGCCGCCGCCCGGCTGGCCGTCGCGGGCCACCGGGTGGTGGTGTACGAGCGCACGGACACCTACGGCGGTGCCCTGCGCCGCTTCGAGCGGGACGGATTCGGCTTCGACACGGGTCCGGGGCTGCTGACGCTGCCCGCCGTCTACCGCGACCTGTTCGTCAAGACCGGCAAGGAGCCGCTGGAGGATCGCGTCGAGCTGGTCCAGGTCGACCCGTCTGCGCGGCACCTCTTCGCGGACGGCACCGAGGCCGCCCTGCCGAACGCCTCGCGCGCGGGCGTCGTCGCCGCGCTGGACGAAGCGCTGGGCGGCGGCGCGGGCGGCCGCTGGGGCGACTTCCTGGTGCGGGCCCGCGAGGCCTGGGACCGCACCCGCCGGCCGCTGCTGGAGGAGCCCCTGTGGCCCGACTGGCGGGTGCTGACCGGGAAGGAGCCCTATCCGGCGGTCCCGCACAAGCGGCTGCTGCGCACCCGGCGGGCGGGCACCCTGGCCGAGATCGGCGCCTGGGAGCTGCGCGACCCCCGGCTCTCGGCGCTGCTCGCCGGATATGCCCTGGCCTACGGCGTCGACCCGGCCACCGCCCCGGCGAGCGCGGCCGTGCTGCCGTACATGGAGCACGCCTTCGGCACCTGGTATGTGCGCGGCGGGATACGGGAGTTGGCGCGCGCGGTGTACGAGCGGTGCCTGGCCCGGCGGGTGGAGTTCGTCTTCGGCGCCGAGATCACCCGCGTCCTGCACAAGGACGGCCGGGCGGCCGGGGTCGAGCTGGCCGACGGGACGCATGCCGATGCCGACCTCGTGGTCGGGGCGGAGCCCTGGCGGCTGGGCGGCCTGGTGGAGGGCGCGCCGTACGGACCGGGGGCGGTCGCGCCGGAGCCCGAGGACCGGTTCCCGGGGCGGATGGTGGTCTGCCTGGCCCTGCGCGGCGCCCGCGAGCCCGGCGCCACGCACCGCACGGTGGTGCACTCGGCCGACACCGAGGGCGAACTCGTCCTGTTCCGGCACGGCACCCCGCCAAACCTGCCGACGGTCCGCGTCGACCGGCCCGACGACCCGGCGCTGCGCCCCGACGACGGGCACGAGTCGATGGTGCTGACGGCGACGGTCCCCGCGGCGACGCGGTACGACTGGGGTGCGCCGGGTGTCGCCGACGCGTTCGCCGAGCGCATGATCACCGCGGCCGAGCGTGCCGTGCCCTGCCTGCGGGAGCGGATCCTGTGGCGCGAGGTACGCACTCCCCTGGACACCGCGCGGGAGACGGGCGCCACCGGAGGCGCGGTCCCGCCGCCGGTCCTGGCCGCGCCGCGGGGCGTGCTGCACCCGGCCAACGCCACGGCCATATCGGGCCTGTTCACCGTCGGCGGCTGGTCCCATCCCGGCGGCGGGCTGCCGCACGCGGGCATGTCGGGCGCGCTGGTGGCCGGGCTGATCGTGGAGGGGCCGGACTTCCGGGGCTCGCAGTGACCCCGTGAGCCGGGGCCGGTGGGCCAGGGTCAGTGAGCGGGGGCCCGTAAGCCGGGGCCGGTGAGCCGAGGCCGGTGAACCGGGGGCCCCGCTCCGGCCGGCTCGCCCGAGACCCGCTCCGGCGCCGACCCGCCCGGCTCGCGTCGTCTCAGTAGCGGTACTGCTGCCCGTCGTACCCGGCGCCCGGCTGCTGCTGGCCGTGGCCCTGGTGGGGGTACGGCTGCTCCTGCGGGGGTTCGCCGCCCTGGCCCTCGTCGGTGCGCTGCTGCGGCACCCACACCCCGCCGGCCGGGGTCTCCCCGTAGCCGCCGGTGGCGTAGGGGTCCTGGGGGTAGCCCTGCTGGGCGTAGCCGGGGTCGTAGCCGGTGCCGGCGTAGGGCTGGCTGCCGATGTAGGGGTCGGAGTAGTTGGCGTAGCCCTGCTGGGGGGCGGTCTCGTAGCCGTACCCCTGTTGCTGTGCGTAGCCGGAGTAGTCGTAGGACGGATCCTGCTGGGGGGCGGCGTGGGTGGCGGTGTCGCCGTAGACACCGTAGTTGCCGGTGTCGTCGGGCAGGGGCTGCGGCTCGTAGACGGAGCCGGCGTCGGCGGCCGGGGGGCGCGCCGGGGTGAAGACGTCGTCGCGGTCGTAGTCGTCGTACGCGTTCGGGACGGAGCCGTCCTGGGCGTAGGCATCCTGACCGGGGGCCGGGTCCTCGTCCGTGCTGGTGGGAGCGGGCGTCGGGGCCTGCGTGGCCTGGGCGTTGCGGTCGCCGCGGCCGCGCCGGCGCTTGCTGCCGCCGGACGCCACGGCGTCGGCGCCGGGGCGCCGGACCGCCCAACCCGCCGCGAAACCGCGGCGGAAGGAGAGCGTCACGAGGGTCTGGCCGACGGCGAAGGCGATCGCGCCCGCCCCGATGACGAGGACGGACGGCATCATGACGCCGGCCACCACCCCGAGGAAGCCGGCGAAGGCGAGCAGCCGCCAGCGCAGGCGCGCCTTGTACTGCAGCAGCACCTCGCCGAGCAACCACAGCGCGACGCCGCCGAATGCGATGTAGAGGACCGTCCAGCCCATGTACGCCCCTCTCCCAGTGGCCGTTACGCAGTGTGTCGTAACACGGTGCGGCAGGTCTAGGCCTGCGGGGGGTGGTGCAGGCCCAGGTTCTCGTAGATCTCCAGGGTCGCCGTGGAGCTGTTGAGCGTGATGAAGTGCAGTCCGGGCACGCCTTCGGACAGCAGTCGCGCGCAGAACTCCGTGGCGAAGTCGATCCCGATCGAGCGTACAGCCGCCGGATCGTCCTTCGCCGCGAGGATCCGCTCTTTCAGGGCGTCCGGGAACTGAGCG
The DNA here is from genome assembly GCF_044327085.1 of Streptomyces sp. AM6-12. Classification (NCBI taxonomy): domain Bacteria; kingdom Bacillati; phylum Actinomycetota; class Actinomycetes; order Kitasatosporales; family Streptomycetaceae; genus Streptomyces; species Streptomyces sp. AM6-12. The sequence continues at coordinate 5,382,205 of NZ_JBIQWN010000001.1, read as the reverse complement.
TTGCTGAGCTTGGGCAGCCGCTCCAGCATCCGCACGCTCGTGACCGGCAGGATCTCCGGGATGACCGGGGTGTCGCAGCCCGCCTCCGCCACCCGGTCGCGCAGCCGCAGATAGGACTCCGGCTGGAAGAACATCTGGGTGATGGCGTAGTCGGCGCCCGCGCGGCACTTGTCCACGAAGTGGGCGACGTCGGTGTCCCAGTCCGTGGAGCGGGGGTGCATCTCCGGGAAGGCGGCGACGCCCACGCAGAAGTCGCCCGACTCCTTGATGAGGCGCACCAGTTCGGCCGCGTAGGTCAGGCCCCTGGGGTGTGCCACCCACTCGCCCATGGGGTCGCCGGGCGGGTCGCCGCGCACGGCGAGCATGTTCCGGATCCCGGCGTCCGCGTACTGGCCGATGATGTTGCGCAGTTCGGCGATGGAGTGGTCGACCGCGGTGAGGTGGGCGACCGGGGTGAGCGTGGTGTCGGCGACGATCTGCTGCGTCTCCCGGACGGTGCCCGCGCGGGTCGAGCCGCCGGCGCCGTAGGTCACCGAGACGAAGTCGGGGGCGACCGCCTCGACCCTGCGCAGCGCGGTCCACAGGCTCCGCTCGCCCTTGGGGGTCTTCGGCGCCGAGAACTCGAAGGAGTACGTGGTCTTGCCGCCGGCGAGCATGTCACGCACGGTGCGCGCGCGATCAGTCCTGGTGGATGCGGTTCCGAGGGCCATACCCGCAGGTTAGCCAGGGGACGCCGGTCCCCCAACCGCGCTCCGGGAATTTGCCGGAATTGTCGGCTTGCCGTCCACCCCTTGGGACGGAGCCCCGAGGCCTGGCCCCTCAGGCCTTCCGCAGCCGCCGGGCGAACTCGGCCGCCGCGGCGCCCGGATCGTCCGCCTCGGTGAGCGCGCGCACCACGACCACCCGGCGGGCCCCGGCCGCCAGGACCTCGTCCAGATTGCCGAGATCGATGCCGCCGATGGCGAACCAGGGGCGCTCGGTGCCGAGCGCGGCCGTGTACCGGACCAGGTCCAGGCCCGGTGCGGGGCGGCCCGGCTTGGTGGGGGTGGGCCAGCAGGGCCCGGTGCAGAAGTAGTCCACGCCCTCCTGGACGGCGGCCGCGGCGGCCTCGTCCTCGGTGTGGGTGGAGCGGCCGATCAGCACGTCGTCGCCGAGGATCGCGCGGGCCGCGGGGACCGGCAGGTCGCCCTGGCCGAGGTGGAGCACATCGGCGCCGGCGGCGTGGGCGACGTCGGCCCGGTCGTTGACCGCGAGGAGCCGGCCGTGCCGGGCGCAGGCCTCGGCGAAGACCTCCAGGCAGGCCAGTTCCTCGGCGGCCTCCATGCCCTTGTCGCGCAACTGCACGATGTCGACACCGCCGGCCAGCACCGCGTCCAGGAACTCGGGCAGGTCGCCCTGGCGCCTGCGGGCGTCCGTGCACAGGTAGAGCCGGGCGTCGGCGAGCTCGGCGCGGGCGGTGTCGGGCATGCGTGGGTCCCCCGGAGTCGGTGTGCGGTGCTGGGCGGGCGGTGGCGTACGGCGCGCGGGGCGTCGTACGCCATCCCTCGGCGGTCGGGCTGGGACGGCCCTGAGGCGATCGGGCAGGGACGGCCCGCAGACGATCGGGCTCGGACGGCCCTCACGCGGTCGGGCTCGGACGGCCTTCACATGGTCGGGCTCAGACGGCGAGCGCCTGGGCGCGGCGCTTCACCTCCGTGCCGCGGTTCTCACTGAGAGCCTGCGCCGGGGTGCCGGGCAGGGTCGGGTCGGGGGTGAAAAGCCATTCGATCATCTCTTCGACCGTGAAGCCGTCGTCCCGCAGGAGCGTCAGGGTCCCGGACAGGCCCTTGACGACCTTGTCCCCGTCGATGAAGGCGGCGGGGACGTGCAGCGCGCGGTTCTCACCCCGGCGTACGGCGATGAGCTGGCCGTCCTTGACCAGCTGCCGCACCCGCGTCACCTCGACGCCGAGCTGTTCGGCGATGTCGGGGAGGGTGAGCCAGGCGGGGACGAGAGCGTCGATCTTCGTGTCAATCTCGGTCACGGGTACAGGGTAGGCGCTCGGCCGGGTCCGGCGCTTTGCGCCGGAGGCCTGGTGGGGGCTCAGTCGGCCGTGGCGTCCTTCAGCGGCCGGCTCGGGTCCGCCAGTGCCCGGGCGTCCAGGAGGCGGCCGGCCTCGATCAGCTTGCGGCCCTGGGCGAGGTCGCGCGGGCGGCCCACCGCCAGCAGGGCGACCAGGCGCCCCTCGCGCAGCCAGCACACCGTCCAGGCGGGACCCGCGGGATCGCCGCGCCAGACCAGATGGTCGGCGGTGGCATGGTGCCCCGCGTACTGCACGAAGCGGCCGAACTGCTCGGACCAGAAGTACGGCACCGGGTCGTAGACGGCGCTCTCGCCGAGGATGCCGGCGGCGACGGTGCGCGGGCCCTGGAGGGCGTTGTCCCAGTGGTGCACGAGGAGGCGTTCGCCGTAGCGGGCCGAGGGGAAGGACGCGCAGTCGCCGACGGCGTACACATCGGGCGCGGAAGCGCGCAGCCGGGCGTCGGTGACGACCTCGCCGAACGCGCCCAGCTCGATGCCCGAGCCGGCCAGCCAGCCGGTGGCGGGGCGGGCGCCGATGCCGACGACGACCGCGCCCGCGGGCAGCCGGGTGCCGTCGGCGAGCACCACCGCGCCGGGCTCGACGCGCTCCACCCGTGCGCCGGTGCGCAGTTCGGCCCCGCTGTCGGCGTACCAGCCGGCCATGGGGGCGGCGACCTCGGCGGGCAGCACCTCGGCGAGCGGCCGGTCGGCGGCCTCGACGACGGTCACCGCGCAACCGGCCTCGCGGGCGGCCGTGGCGAACTCGGCGCCGATCCAGCCGGCGCCGACCACCACGATGTCGTGCTGCCGGGCGAGCACGGGCCGCAGCCGTTCGGCGTCGTCCAGGGTGCGCAGCAGATGCACGCCGGGGACGCCCTCGCTGCCGGGCAGGGTGACCGGCTCGGCGCCGGTGGCCAGCACCAGCACGTCGTACGCCACCGGGCCCGCCTCGGTGTCCAGTTCACGGTCGGCGGGGCGGGCGCCGAGGACCTCGCAGCCGAGCCGGAGGCCGACGCCGAGCGCGTCGAAGTCGAGGTCGAACGCGGAGCCCTCGGCCTTGCCGAGCAGCACGGCCTTGGACAGCGGCGGCCGGTCGTACGGCTGGTGCGGTTCGGCGCCGATGACGGTCACCTCGCCCGTGAAACCCCGTTCCCGCAGCGCGACCGCGGTCTGCACCCCGGCCATGCCCGCGCCCACGACGACCACGCGCCGCGTCCCTGCCGTGCCCTGCCGGGCTGTCTGCTCGCTCACCCGATCACCATAGACAGATGACGATCAGTCAGTCAGCGGGCGTGCGCGGTGAGCTGTTCCACGACGCTCGTGCCGGAGCCCGGTCCGGACTCCCACTCCCAGGTCTCCTCCAGGCGCACCCGGCCGTCGGGCAGCTCCACGACCGTGGAGACGCAATGGCCCGAGGCCGTGCTGCCGTCGGTGCGCAGCTGCACGTACCGGAAGTCCAGCCGGTCGCCCGCGCGGGTGCCGACCAGATGGCCGTGGACGATGTCGCCGCCCCGGTACTCGGCCCAGACCGCACCGTCCCGCTCGTGGTAGGCGAAGCGGGTGCGGGTACCCACCTGACCTGCGGACTGGTCGGCGACGGGGGCGAGGATCAGGCCGTCGAGCGACGGGGCCATGGGCGAGGGCTCCCTTACGGGTGACGAGGGGGGCGGGCTAGGGTGGCCACCGTACAAGCACTCGCGGGAGCCCGGACGCACCGGGCTGAGAGGGAGGCTGGCGGCCTCCGACCGTACGAACCTGATCCGGGTCATGCCGGCGAAGGGAGGGGCTGGACGCCCATGTCCACACGTACGCCCGATACCTCGGGAACCTCCGACGTCCTCGTCGTCGGGGGCGGGATCATCGGCCTGGTGACGGCCTGGCGCGCGGCGTGCCGCGGGCTCGCCACGGCCGTGGTGGACCCGGTGCCCGGCGGCGGGGCCGCGCAGGTCGCGGCCGGGATGCTGGCCGCGGTCACCGAACTGCACTACGGCGAGGAGACGCTGCTCGCCCTCAATCTGGAGTCGGCGCGCCGCTACCCCGGCTTCGTGGCCGAGCTGACCGAGGCGAGCGGCCGGGACCTCGGCTACCGGCGCTGCGGCACCCTCGCGGTCGCGCTGGACGCCGACGACCGTGCCCATCTGCGGGAACTGCACGCCCTCCAGCAGCGCTGCGGCCTCGACGCGCAGTGGCTGCCGGGGCAGGAGTGCCGCCGCCTGGAGCCGATGCTGGCGCCGGGCGTGCGCGGCGGGCTGCGGGTCGACGGCGACCACCAGATCGATCCGCGCCGGCTGGCCGCGGCGCTGGTGACCGCGTGCGAGCGGGCCGGGGTGGTGTTCCACCGGGTGTGGGCCGAGCGGCTGGACGTCGTACGGGACCGGGCCGTCGGGGTGACCACGGCGGACGGTACGGCGCTCACCGCCGGGCAGGTGGTGCTCGCGGGCGGCAGCCTCAGCGGGCGACTCGCGGGGGTGCCGCGGGAGGTGCTGCCGCCGGTGCGGCCGGTGAAGGGGCAGGTGCTGCGTCTCGCGGTGCCGAAGCGGTACGCGCCCTTCCTCAGCCGCACGGTGCAGGCCGTGGTCCGGGGCGGGCAGCTGTACCTGGTGCCGCGGGAGAACGGCGAGCTGGTCGTCGGCGCCACCAGCGAGGAACAGGGCTGGGACACGACGGTCACCGCGGGCGGGGTGTACGAGCTGCTGCGCGACGCGCACGAGCTGGTGCCGGGCATCACCGAGCTGCCGCTCACCGAGACGCGGGCGGGGCTGCGGCCCGGCTCCCCGGACAACGCGCCGCTGCTCGGGCCGTCCGGCCTCGCCGGGCTGCTGCTGGCCACCGGGCACCATCGCAACGGGGTGCTGCTCACGCCCGTCACCGGGGATGTGATGGGGCAGTTGCTGGCCGGCGGCCCGCTGCCCGAGGAAGCCCGTCCGTTCACGCCGGAGCGCTTCGCCGCCCCGCGCACGCAGCAGCTGGAGCAGACCGCATGAGCGCCGTGTCGTCCACCATCACCATCTCCGTCAACGGGCAGCGGCGTCAGGTCGCGCCGGGGACCGCGCTCGACGCGGTCGTACGGTCCCTCGTGCGGGCCCCCGCCGGGGTGGCGGCCGCCGTCAACGAGACCGTCGTACCGCGCACGCGGTGGGCCGGGACGGCGCTCGCCGAGGGCGACCGGGTCGAGGTGCTGACCGCGGTGCAGGGGGGCTGAGCGGTGACCGACGATCGCCTTGTCATCGGGGATGCGGCCTTCGGGTCGCGGTTGATCATGGGGACGGGCGGGGCGCCCAGCCTCGACGTGCTGGAGCGGGCGCTGGTGGCGTCCGGGACGGAGCTGACGACGGTCGCGATGCGGCGGGTCGATCCGTCCGTGCACGGCTCGGTACTGTCCGTGCTGGACAAGCTCGGCATCCGGGTGCTGCCGAACACGGCGGGGTGCTTCACCGCCGGGGAGGCCGTGCTCACGGCGCGGCTCGCGCGGGAGGCGCTCGGCACGTCGCTGGTGAAGCTGGAGGTCATCGCCGACGAGCGGACGCTGCTGCCGGATCCGGTGGAGCTGCTGGAGGCGGCGGAGACGCTGGTGGACGACGGGTTCACGGTGCTGCCGTACACCAACGACGATCCCGTGCTCGCGCGGAAGCTGGAGGACGTGGGGTGTGCGGCGGTGATGCCGCTGGGGTCGCCGATCGGGTCGGGGCTCGGGATCCGCAACCCGCACAACTTCCAGCTGATCGTGGAGCGGGCGGGGGTGCCGGTGATCCTGGACGCGGGGGCGGGGACGGCGTCGGATGTGGCGCTGGCGATGGAGCTGGGGTGTGCGGGGGTGATGCTGGCGTCGGCGGTGACGCGGGCACGGGAGCCGGAGGTGATGGCGGCGGCGATGCGGCACGCGGTGACCGGGGGGCGGCTGGCGCGGCTGGCGGGGCGGATACCTCGGCGGTACTGGGCCGAGGCGTCGTCTCCTACGGAGGGTCTGGCCGCGTTGGACCCCGAGCGCCCGGCGTTCTGACCTCCGAGGGCTGGACGGACCGCCGCCGACGGCGATGGCGCCCCGTTGGGGGGCGGTCGACGTCGGTGGCTGTTCGGTCGCGGGGTGGATTCCGGGGGGGTCGGGCGGCCGCAGGCTCCGGTGGAATGTGGCGTGCCTGCGTAAGAAGCGTCACAGGTGGGCTTCAGTGGGCAGGTGGGAGAGGGCGGCGGGGCGGGGGTGGGGTCGGGGGCTCGTAGACTCGCCGTGTGGACATGACCCTTCAGGACGCCCTCGTCGGGCACGTGCTCGACGGTCGGTATCGCGTGGACGCGCGGATCGCGGCCGGCGGGATGGCGACCGTGTACCGGGCGCTGGACACGCGCCTGGACCGGGTGCTCGCGCTGAAGGTGATGCATCCCGCGCTGGCGGCGGACGGCGTCTTCGTGGAGCGGTTCATCCGCGAGGCCAAGTCCGCGGCCCGGCTCGACCACCCGAACGTGGTGCAGGTCTACGACCAGGGCACCGACGGGTCGTACGTGTACATGGCGATGGAGTACGTCGCCGGCTGCACCCTCCGTGACGTGCTGCGCGAGCGCGGCGCCCTGCGACCGCGTGCCGCGCTGGACATCCTGGAGCCGGTGCTCGCCGCGCTCGGCGCCGCCCACCGGGCCGGTTTCGTGCACCGGGACATGAAGCCCGAGAACGTGCTGATAGGCGACGACGGCCGGGTCAAGGTCGCCGACTTCGGCCTGGTCCGCTCCGTCGACACCGTGACCAGTACGACCGGCTCCGTGCTCGGCACCGTCGCCTACCTCGCCCCCGAGCAGATCGATCAGGGCACCGCCGACCCCCGCGTCGACGTGTACGCCTGCGGTGTCGTCCTGTACGAGATGCTGACCGGCGCCAAGCCGCACTCCGGCGACTCCCCCGCGCAGGTGCTCTACCGGCACATCAACGAGGACGTCCCGCCGCCCTCCGCACTGGTGCCGGGGCTCGCGCCGCGACTGGACGAGCTGGTCGCCTCGGCCACCGCCCGCACCCCCGAGCTGCGCCCGTACGACGCGGTCGCGCTGCTCGCCGAGGCCCGCGAGGCCCGCGCCGCGCTGACCGAGGAGCAGCTGGACACCGTGCCGCCGCAGGCGAGGACGGTGGAGCACGAGAACGCGGAGAACCGTACGAGCGTGATCCCGCGCGCGCTGACCGTGCCCGCGCCGCTCTCCGTCGACGGGGACGGCGGCGACGGCGTCAGCCGCACCACCCGTTTCCAGGCCGCGCCCGTACCGGCCCCGCGCCGGTCCCGGCGGCTCGTGCTCACCCTCGCCGTCGCCGTGCTCCTGGTGCTCGGCGCCGGCACCGGGATCTGGTACATCAGCTCCGGCCAGTTCACCAAGGTCCCCCCGCTGCTGACGAAGACGGAGGCGCAGGCGCGGGACCGGCTCAAGGACGCCGGTCTGGAGGTCGGGAAGGTGAAGCGGGCCTACGACGACACCGTCGAGCGCGGCACCGTGATCAGCACCGATCCCGCGGCCGGAGCCCGGATCCGGGACCACGACGCGGTGACGCTGACCGTCTCGCTCGGCCCGGAGACGGTCAAGGTGCCGGACCTGGCCAACCTGCCGCTCGCCAAGGCCCGGCAGAAGCTGAAGGCGGCCGGCCTCGAACCGGGCATGGTCACCCGCAGCTTCAGCGACGACATCGACCAGGGCGCCGTCATCTCCACGACCCCCGCCGCGGGCACCGAGCGGCACGCGGGCTCCGCGATCGCGCTGACCGTCAGCAAGGGCAGCCCGGTCGACGTGCCCGACGTCACCGGCGACGACCCGGCCGACGCCCGGCAGGAGCTCACGGACGCCGGGCTCAAGGTGAAGATCGCGAGCGAGCAGGTCAACTCCGAGTACGACAAGGGCAAGGTGGCCCGGCAGAGCCCCGGCGACGGCAAGCAGGCCGCCACGGGCGACACGGTGACGCTCACCCTGTCCAAGGGCCCGCAGATGATCGAGGTCCCGGACGTGACCGGCGACAGCGTGGACGACGCCCACCAGGCCCTGGAGGGCGCCGGGTTCAAGGTCAGCGAGGACCGCGGGCTCCTCGGGCTGTTCGGCGACACCGTCAAGAAACAGTCCGTCAAGGGCGGCAGGACGGCGCCCAAGGGGTCCACGATCACGATCACCATCAGGTGAGTCCTCGCGGGCGGCAGGACCGGTGAGCGGGTTCACGCCCGGTGCCGGTCCGGGCCACCCCGCGGACATGACACCCTGAACAGGTGAGTCCCGTTTCCTCGTCCCTCCCCCGGTCCCTCCCCCGCAATCCCGTCGGCGGCCATGTCCCGGTGGCCGGCGGCCTGCACTCCGTGGGCCTGTCGTACGCCCGTGAGCTGAAGGCGGAGACCGTCCAGGTCTTCGTGGCCAACCCGCGCGGCTGGGCCACCCCGGCCGGGAACCCGAAGCAGGACGAGGCGTTCCGCGCCGCCTGCGCCGAGGAGTCGATCCCGGCGTATGTGCACGCCCCCTACCTGATCAACTTCGGCTCGCACACCGAGGCGACGGTGGAGAAGTCGGTCGAGTCGCTGCGGCACTCGCTGCGGCGTGGCCGGGAGATCGGCGCGCTCGGCGTGGTGGTGCACACCGGCAGCGCGACCGGCGGCCGGGCCCGCGAGGTGGCCCTGAAGCAGGTGCGGGAGCACCTGCTGCCGCTGCTGGACGAGCTGACCCAGGACGACGACCCGTTCCTGCTGCTGGAGTCAACGGCGGGCCAGGGCGCCTCGCTGTGCTCGCGGACCTGGGACTTCGGACCGTACTTCGAGGCGCTGGACGCCCACCCCAAGCTGGGCGTCTGCCTGGACACCTGCCACATCTTCGCCGCCGGGCACGATCTGACCGGCCCGGCGGGCATGCGCCAGACCCTCGATCTGCTGGTGGACACCGTCGGCGAGGGACGGCTCAAGCTGATCCACGCCAACGACTCCAAGGACGTGGTGGGCGCGCACAAGGACCGGCACGAGAACATCGGCTCCGGGCACATCGGCGAGGAGCCCTTCCGCGCCCTGATGGGCCACCCGGCGACCGCGGGCGTCCCGCTGGTCATCGAGACTCCGGGCGGCAAGGAGGGCCACGCGGCGGACGTGGCCCGGCTCAAGCGCCTCAGGGACGGCTGACGCGAGTCTCCGGGGCCACCGGTCGGCGGGCCTCGGGGGCCACCGGCCCACGGACCCCAGGGGCCACCGGCCCACGGACCTCAGGGGCCACCGGTCCACGGACCTCAGGGGCCATCGGCCCACGGACCTCGGGGGTCGGCGGCCGGGCCGTCACAGCTCCGGCCCCTCCCCCGGTTCCTCCTGGTACGAGTAGCGCTGTTCCTTCCACGGGTCGCCCACGTTGTGGTACCCGCGCTCCTCCCAGAAGCCGCGCCGGTCGGCCGTCATGTACTCCACGCCCCGCACCCACTTGGGCCCCTTCCAGGCGTACAGATGGGGCACGATCAGGCGGACCGGGAAGCCGTGCTCGGCGGTCAGCAGTTCGCCGTCCTTGTGGGTGGCGAAGAGGGTGCTCTCCGAGAGGAAGTCCGCGAGGCGCAGGTTGGAGCTGAAGCCGTACTCCGCCCAGACCATCACATGGGTGACCTCCGGGGCCGGCGGGGCCAGCTCCACGATCGCGGCGGCGGGCACCCCGCCCCACTCCGCGCCGAGCATGCTGAACTTGGTCACGCAGTGCAGATCGGCCACCACGGTGGCGTACGGCAGGGCCGTGAACTCCTCGTGGCTCCAACCGTGCTTGTCGCCGTCGGCGGTGGCGCCGAAGACCCGGAAGTCCCAGCGCTCGGGCCGGAACTTGGGCACGGGCCCGTAGTGCGTGACCGGCCAGCCGCGCTGGAGTCGCTGCCCCGGCGGAAGCCCGGACCCTGCCGCCGCTCCAGACTCTCGCTCCACCGGATGACCCATGTAACCATCCTGACAGACCTCGGGCAGTGCCCTTGACCGCCCCCCTCCGAATCGGGCAAATACCATCAAACCCCAGCACATTTACTAAGTACGCACTTACTGGACGATCTTCGCGTCCGGTGCAATCATGCGGCCCACACCCTCCCCCGATATCCGTGCGGGAGACATCCGTGTGGAAGGAGCCGCTGCGATGCAGGGCGACCCCGACGTCATCGAACTGCTCAACGAGCAGTTGACCGCCGAGCTGACGGCGATCAACCAGTACTTCCTGCACTCCAAGATCCAGGATCACCGGGGGTGGTCCAAGCTCGCGGAGTACACCCGGCGCGAGTCGTTCGACGAGATGCGGCACGCGGAGCTCCTGACCGACCGCATCCTGCTGCTCGACGGGCTGCCGAACTACCAGCGGCTCTCCCACATCGAGGTGGGGCAGACGGTGACCGAGATGTTCCGGGCCGACCGGCAGATCGAGGTCGAGGCGATCGACCGGCTGCGCCGGGGCGTGCAGATCATGCGCGACAAGGACGACATCACGTCCGCGAACATCTTCGAGGCGATCCTGGCCGACGAGGAGCACCACATCGACTACCTGGACACCCAGCTGGAGCTGGTGGACAAGCTGGGCGAGGCGCTCTACATCTCGACGCTGATCGAGCAGAACCAGCCGGACCCCTCGGGGCCGGGCACCGGTAGCTTCTAGCGGCGCGCCTAGGCGGCGTCGTCCAGCCGGTCGAGGGTCGCCGGGGAGCGCTGTTCGATCAGTTCGCGGCGGGGGCAGGCGCCCCGGCCGAGCAGCGCCTGGATGCGCCGTACGCAGCGGCCGCAGTCCGTGCCCGCCTTGCAGGCGGAGGCGATCTGGCGCGGGGTGCCGGCGCCGTCCTCCGCGTGCTGCCGGACCTGGGCCTCGGTGATGCCGAAGCAGCTGCACACGTACACGCGGACTCACCTCCCGACGGGGTCGCCGTAGCTCTGCCACCCCGTTCCCGGTGAGGCAAACCTAACCTTACCCGTCGCTTCGCGACCGCAAAAGACCGAGGGGCGCGGATCGCATGTGATCCGCGCCCCAGCGGCACCGTCGGCGAACCGGGTCGCCTACTGGTCCCGGTACATCTCCGCGACCAGGAACGCCAGGTCCAGGGACTGGCTGCGGTTGAGCCGCGGGTCGCAGGCCGTCTCGTAGCGCTGGTGCAGGTCGTCCACGAAGATCTCGTCGCCGCCGCCCACGCACTCGGTGACGTCGTCGCCGGTCAGCTCCACGTGGATGCCGCCCGGATGGGTGCCGAGGCCCTTGTGCACCTCGAAGAAGCCCTTGACCTCGTCGAGCACGTCGTCGAAGCGGCGGGTCTTGTGCCCGGAGGCCGCCTCGAAGGTGTTGCCGTGCATCGGGTCGGTCACCCAAGCCACCGTGGCGCCGGACGCCGTGACTTTCTCGACCAGCTCGGGCAGCCGGTCGCGGATCTTGTCGGCGCCCATGCGGACGATGAAGGTCAGCCGGCCCGGCTCCCGCTCGGGGTCGAGGCGGTCGATGTACTTCAGCGCCTCCTCGGCCGTGGTGCTCGGGCCGAGCTTGATGCCGATCGGGTTGCGGATCCTGGAGGCGAACTCGATGTGCGCGTGGTCCAGCTGGCGGGTGCGCTCACCGATCCACACCATGTGCGCGGAGACGTCGTACAGCTTGCCGGTGCGGGAGTCGACACGGGTCAGGGCCGACTCGTAGTCCAGCAGCAGCGCCTCGTGCGAGGAGAAGAACTCGACGGTCTTGAACTCCTCCGGGTCGGTGCCGCAGGCCCGCATGAAGTTCAGCGCGTCGTCGATCTCCCGCGCGAGCTGCTCGTAGCGCTGGCCGGAGGGGGAGGTCTTCACGAAGTCCTGGTTCCAGGCGTGCACCTGGCGCAGGTCGGCGTAGCCGCCGGTGGTGAAGGCGCGCACCAGGTTCAGCGTGGACGCCGAGGCGTGGTACATCCGCTTCAGCCGCTCGGGGTCCGGGATGCGGGCGGCCTCGGTGAACTCGAAGCCGTTGACGGAGTCGCCCCGGTAGGTCGGCAGCGTCACCCCGTCGCGGGTCTCGGTCGGCTTGGAGCGCGGCTTGGAGTACTGGCCGGCGATCCGGCCGACCTTCACCACGGGCACGGAGGCCGCGTAGGTGAGGACGGCGCCCATCTGGAGCAGCGTCTTGAGCTTCTGCCGGATCTGGTCGGCGGACACCGCGTCGAACGCCTCGGCGCAGTCGCCGCCCTGGAGGAGGAACGCCTCTCCCTTGGCGACGGCCGCCATCCGGGCACGCAGCTGGTCGCACTCGCCCGCGAAGACGAGCGGCGGATACGACTCCAGCTCCGCGACGACTTCGCGCAGAGCCTCGGTGTCGGGGTACTCGGGCTGCTGCGCCGCGGGCAGGTCTCGCCAGGTGTTGCCAGCGCTCGCGCTGGACTTAGCGTTCACGGTCACCTTGTACACATTACGGGGTCGTATCCCCTGCTCCACGAGTCGCCCGGAAAGTGAGACGCGGTGACTGAGTCGTGGACGGTCCGCGGTGCGGTAGGGTCTCCCGCATGTTCGCGCTTTCCAACCAGAACTGGTGGTGGACCGCTTCTTCGGCGGCCCACTGATTCGCGCGCACCCAGACTTCGCGAAGGCCGCCCGAGGGGCGGCCTTCGGCGTTTCCGCGGTCGTTCCTCTCCTTCAGCCGATTCCTCACCTGATCGAGTAGGAGCCCGACCCGTGGACCTCATGGACCTGCTGTCCGACCCCCGCCCCTTCGCGCTGCTGCGCCGCCGTCTGCCGGGCCGTACCGAGCACCCGGTGGAGGTGCTGATCGGCCCGGTCGGCGGCCGGGACCGGCTCGCCGAGCTGCCGGACGAGGGCCTCGCCCTGGTGCCGTTCCGGCAGATCCGCGAGCGCGGCTTCGACGTCCGTGACGACGGCACCCCGCTGCTGGTGCTGACGCCGGAGGAGTCGTACGAGATCCCGCTGGACGAGGCGCTGCGGCGGCTCCCGGCGCACGCGGTGCGGGTCGAGGGCGGCGGTTTCGACGTCGGCGACGAGGAGTACGCCGGGATCGTCGGGCGGGTGCTGGAGCGGGAGATCGGCGGGGGCGAGGGCGCGAACTTCGTGATCCGGCGGACGTACGAGGGGCGGATCCCGGACTTCGGCCGGGCGGACGCGCTGGCGCTGTTCCGGCGGCTGCTGGAGGGCGAGCGCGGGGCGTACTGGACCTTCGTGGTGCACACCGGGGACCGCACCCTGGTCGGCGCCAGCCCCGAGGTGCATGTGCGGATGTCCGGCGGGACGGTCGTGATGAACCCGATCAGCGGCACCTACCGCTATCCCGCCGGGGGGCCGACGCCGGAGCACCTGCTGGGCTTCCTCGCCGACGGCAAGGAGATCGAGGAGCTGTCGATGGTGGTCGACGAGGAGCTGAAGATGATGTGCACCGTCGGCGACATGGGCGGGGTCGTCGTCGGACCGCGGCTGAAGGAGATGGCGCACCTCGCGCACACCGAGTACGAGCTGCGCGGCAGGTCCTCCCTGGACGCCCGCGAGGTGCTGCGGGAGACCATGTTCGCGGCGACGGTCACCGGGTCGCCGGTGCAGAACGCGTGCCGGGTGATCGAGCGGCACGAGGTCGGCGGGCGCGGCTACTACGCGGGTGCGCTGGCCCTGCTCGGGCGGGACGCGGGCGGCGCGCAGACGCTGGACTCCCCCATCCTGATCCGCACCGCCGACATCGGCGCGGACGGGCGGCTGCGGGTGCCGGTCGGGGCCACGCTGGTGCGCGGCTCGGAGCCGGCGGGCGAGGTCGCCGAGACCCATGCGAAGGCGGCGGGCGTGCTGGCGGCGCTCGGGGTGCGGCCCGGCCGGCCGCGCGCGGAGCGGGAGCTGCCCCGGCTGGCCGACGACCCGCGGGTGCGGGCCGCGCTGGACGGGCGGCGGGCCCGGCTCGCCCCGTTCTGGCTGCGGATGCGGCAGCCGTCCGCCGAGGCGCGCGGGCATGCTCTGGTGGTCGACGGCGAGGACACCTTCACCGCGATGCTGGCCCATCTGCTGCGCTCGACCGGCCTGGCGGTGACGGTACGGCGCTACGACGAGCCGGGGCTGCGGGCCGCGGTGCTCGCGCACGAGGGCCCGGTGGTGCTGGGCCCCGGTCCCGGCGACCCCGGCGACCTCACCGATCCGAAGATGCGCTTCCTGCGGGAGCTGACCCGGACCGTCGTGCGGGAGCACCGGCAGGGGGTGCTGGGCGTGTGCCTGGGCCATGAACTGCTCGCCGCGGAGCTGGGGTTGGACATCGTCCGCAAGGAGGTGCCGTACCAGGGGGCGCAGACGGAGATCGAGCTGTTCGGGCGCCGCGAGACGGTCGGTTTCTACAACAGCTTCACCGCCCGCTGCGACGAGGAGGCGGCGCGGGAGCTGGCGGCGCACGGGATCGAGGTGAGCCGGTCGGCGGGCGGCGAGGTGCATGCCGTACGGGGGCCCGGTTTCGCGGGGGTGCAGTTCCACCCGGAGTCGGTGCTGACGCTCGACGGGGTGGGGATCGTCGGGGAGTTGATGGGACGGCTGCGCGGCGCGAGCGCGTACTGAGGCGGTCGGCCGGTGGTCGCGGGCCGGGGGCTGTGGGCCGGGTCGCGGCCCACAGCCCGGGGTGTCCGCTGCTGCTCTCAGCCGAAGAACACCCCGACCTCCTCGTACAGCTTCGGGTCCACGGTCTTCAGCTTGGCGGTCGCCTCGGCGAGGGGCACGCGGACGACGTTGGTGCCGCGCAGGGCGACCATCTTGCCGAAGTCGCCGTCGCGGACGCAGTCCACGGCGTGCAGTCCGAAGCGGGTGGCGAGCCAGCGGTCGAAGGCGCTGGGGGTGCCGCCGCGCTGGATGTGCCCGAGGACGGTGGTGCGGGCCTCCTTGCCGGTGCGCTTCTCGATCTCCTTGGCCAGCCACTCGCCGACCCCGGAGAGCCGCACATGCCCGAAGGAGTCCAGCGACTGGTCCTTGAGCACCAGCTCGCCGTCCTTGGGCATGGCACCCTCGGCGACCACCACGATCGGGGCGTACGACGCCTTGAAGCGCGAGGTGATCCAGGCGCACACCTGGTCCAGGTCGAAGCGCTGCTCGGGGATGAGGATGACGTTGGCGCCGCCGGCGAGGCCCGAGTGCAGGGCGATCCAGCCGGCGTGCCGGCCCATCACCTCGCAGACCAGGACCCGCATATGGGACTCGGCGGTGGTGTGCAGCCGGTCGATGGCCTCGGTGGCGATGTTGACGGCGGTGTCGAAGCCGAAGGTGTAGTCGGTGGCGGACAGGTCGTTGTCGATGGTCTTGGGCACGCCGACGCAGGGCACGCCGTACTCGCCGGACAGTCGCGCGGCGACGCCGAGGGTGTCCTCGCCGCCGATCGCGATCAGGGCCTCGACCTCCTGCTTGGCGAGGTTGTCCTTGATCCGGCGGATGCCGTCCTCGATCTTGAGGGGGTTGGTCCTGGAGGAGCCGAGGATGGTGCCGCCGCGGGGCAGGATGCCGCGCACGGCGGGGATGTCGAGGGGGACGGCGCGGCCTTCGAGGGGGCCCCGCCAGCCATCCCGGAAACCGACGAACTGATAGTCGTACTCCTGCACGCCTTTGCGCACGATGCCTCGGATGACGGCGTTGAGTCCGGGGCAGTCGCCGCCTCCGGTCAGTACTCCGACCCGCATGGAAATGTCCCTTCACCCGCAGTGCCTGACGCTTCGTCACGCTAATGGTGATGCGTGTCACATCGGGAGAGGCGGTACGGGTGAATCGGGGGGATTGCGGCGGGAACCGGGAGCACGGCCGCGGCACGACCGCCGGAGCCGGGCGCTACTCCTCGTCGAGGCCGCGTTCGATCGCGTACCTCACCAGCTCGACGCGGTTGTGGAGTTGGAGCTTGCCGAGGGTGTTCTGGACGTGGTTCTGCACGGTGCGGTGGGAGATGACGAGGCGTTCGGCGATCTGCTTGTAGCTCAGGCCCTTGGCGACCAGCCGCAGCACCTCCGTCTCCCGCTCGGTCAGCCGGGGCGCGCCCGGCCGTCCGGCGTCGGGCGCGGGCGCCGGTTCGGCGGCCAGCCGCCGGTACTCGCCGAGGACGAGGCCGGCGAGGCCCGGCGTGAACACCGCGTCGCCGACGGCCGTGCGGCGCACCGCGTCCAGCAGTTCGGCGGTGGACGCCGACTTCAGCAGGTAGCCGGTCGCGCCGGACTTCACCGCCTCCAGGACATCGGCGTGCTCCCCGCTCGCGGACAGCACCAGGACGCGCAACGCCGGGTTGTGCGCGACGAGTTCCTTGCACACCTGGACGCCGGGTCTGGCGGGCAGGTTGAGGTCCAGGACCAGCACATCGGGGGCGGCGGCCTTGGCGCGGCGCACGGCCTGGTCGCCGTCGCCCGCGGTGGCGACCAACTCGAAGCCGGACTCGGCCAGGTCTCGGGCGACCGCGTCGCGCCACATGGGGTGGTCGTCCACCACCATGACCTTGATCGGGTCCCGCCGCTGTGTCATCGCCGCTCCGCCTTCTTCCCCCGCGCCGCGAGGGCGCCCTTCGGTACCTTCAGTTCGACCTCCGTGCCCTGGCCGGGCACCGAGATCAGCTCGGCGCTGCCGCCGAGGTCGCGCAGTCTGCCCCGGATGGACTGGGCGACGCCGAGCCGCCCCTCGCCCTCCGCCTCGGCGAGCCGGCCCTCGGGGATGCCGGGCCCGTCGTCCCGGACGGTGACGAGGATGTCCTCCGGCTCGTCCTCGACCAGGATCCAGGCCCGCGCCCCCTCGCCGGCGTGCCTGTACACATTGTCCAGGGCGGCGCCGACGGCCGCGGTCAGCTCGCGGGCGGCGGCCGGGGGCAGCGGCACCGGGGCGCCGGGCTCGGCCAGGCTCACCCCGTCGCGGGCGAACGGGGCGAGGAGCGTGCGCAGATCGACCGGTCCGTCGTCGTCCGCCGCTCCCGCCGCCCAGGCGACGGGTACGACGCCGTCCTCGGCGGTCGAAGCGGTCCGGGCGGACGGGGCGGTCGGCACGGTCGTGGCGGCCCGGGCAGCCGGCAGCAGGCCCCCGGAGACCAGGGCGCGCAGGGCCACCTCCTGCTCCCCGGCCAGCCGGCCCAGCTCGGCCGCCTCGCCGCCGAGTGCGGTGCCGCGCCGCTTCACCATCGCCAGCACCTGGAGCACGCTGTCATGGATGTCCCGCGCCAGCCGCTCCCGCTCACGGGTGGCGGCCTCGATCTCCAGGGCGCGGGCGAGGGTGCGCTCGGAGGCGCGGGCCACCTCCACCACGTAGCCGATGCCGATGGAGGCCACCCAGACGAGGATCAGGCTGTGCACGGTGTCCCGCGCGAACTGGCCGCGCTCGACCAGGTTGGCGGCGGCCACCGCGGTGGAGGCGACGGCGGCCCAGCGCCAGCCGCCCTTGACGGCGAAGGCGAGGACCGCGCCGCCGGTCCATATCGTCGGCAGGGTGGGGCCGCCCGCGATCCGCTGGTGGCTGTCGGCGAAGGCGGTGAGCAGGACGCCGGCGAGGCCGATGGTCAGGTCGGCGGCGAGGAAACCCCTGGTGCAGTCGGCCGCGCCGCGCACCCGGGGCAGGGTGGCGAGGGTCCAGACGGCGAGGACGGCGTCGTAGCCGACCGCGATCCACGGACGGGTGAAGTGCTCGTACGAGGTGACGCACAGGCCGAGCGCGTACAGCATGGTCAGCACGCGGTAGCCGGCCAGCGCCCGCCACAGCGGCAACTCCACCGACATCCTCAGCACACGCTCGCGCCCGGCCATCCCCCGTGCCCCCCGTAAGCCCGCCGCGGTTACTTGCTCTCCGCGTCCTTCGCCTTCTCCGCTTCCTTCTCCGCCTTCTCCGCTTCCTTGGCCGCCTTCGCCGCCTCCGCGATCTGCCGCTTGGCGGCGGTCGCGTACATGTCGACGTACTCCTGGCCGGAGAGCTTCATGATCTCGTACATGACCTCGTCGGTCAGCGCCCGCAGCACGAAGCGGTCGTGCTCCATGCCCTGGTAGCGGCTGAAGTCGAGGGGCTTGCCGATGCGGATGCCGGGCCGCATCAGCTTCGGCATCACCTTGCCGGGCGGCTGGATCTTCTCGGTGTCGATCATCGCCACCGGGATCACCGGGGCACCGGTCGCGAGCGCCACGCGGGCGAGACCGCCGGGCTTGCCCCGGTAGAGCCGGCCGTCGGGCGAGCGGGTGCCCTCCGGGTAGATGCCGAACAGCTCGCCGCGCTCCAGCACCTCGATACCGCTCTTGACCGCGGCCTCACCGGCGCCGCGCGCCCCCGAGCGGTCCACCGGGAGCTGGCCGACGCCCTTGAAGAACGCGGCGGTGAGCCGGCCCTTCACACCGGGCGTGGTGAAGTACTCGGCCTTCGCGATGAAGGTGACCTTGCGGTCCAGCATCGTCGGCAGGAAGAAGGAGTCCGAGAAGGACAGGTGATTGCTGGCCAGGATCGCCGGGCCCTCGGCCGGAATGTTCTCCAGCCCCTCCACCCAGGGCCTGAAGGCGAGCTTCAGCGGCCCTCCGATGGCGACCTTCATCGTGCCGTACATCACCCGTGTGCCTCCCGTTTCCGTCGGACAGACCATAACCCGCTGCACCGTCAAAGCACCCGACGGCCCTGGTCGGTGTCCGTGCGGTCGCGTACGGTGAAGCACATCCGCGTGTTCTCCACGCCCCGGCCGGACGGCGGCGGGGCCCTTCCCCAGGAACAGGAGCGTCGAAGGTGCCGGTTCTCCCTGGAGCCGAGCCGTACCGCCACTCCGGCGGCGAGGTGGGCGTCCTCTTCTGTCACGGCTTCACCGGCTCCCCGCAGTCGCTGCGTCCCTGGGCCGAACACCACGCCGCGCACGGCCTGACGGTGTCGCTGCCGCTGCTGCCGGGACACGGCACGCGCTGGCAGGACATGCAGCTCACCGGCTGGCAGGACTGGTACGCGGAGGTGGACCGCGAGCTGCGGCTGCTGTCCGAGCGCTGCTCCCGGGTGTTCGTCGCGGGCCTGTCGATGGGCGGCGCCCTCGCGCTGCGGCTGGCCGCCCTGCACGGCGAGCGGATCAGCGGCGTGGTCGTCGTCAACCCCGCGAACAAGGTCCACGGACTGTCGGCGTACGCCCTGCCCGTGGCCCGGCACCTGGTGCGCTCCACCCGGGGCATCGCCAGCGACATCGCCAAGGGCGGGGTGACGGAGACGGGGTACGACCGGGTGCCGCTGCACGCGGCGCACTCGCTGCGCCGGTTCCTGCGCCGGCTGGACGGCGAGCTGCCCCGGATCGCCCAGCCGTTGCTGCTGCTGCGCAGCGCCCAGGACCATGTCGTACCGGCCGTCGACTCGGCGCGGGTACTGAGCCGGATCTCGTCCGCGGACGTCCGGGAGATCGTGCTGGAACACAGCTACCACGTCGCGACGTTGGATGTGGACGCGGACCGGATCTTCGAGGAGAGCCTCGGTTTCATCGGCCGGCTCGCACCGATTCCGGGCAAGGAAGGGACGGCCGCAGTTGGCTGAGCACGACCCGGGTCCCGAGGGCCGCGAGGACCGGGAGCCGGAGGAGAACGGGCTGCGCTTCGACGAGGACGCCGCCTGGCGGGCCATCGTGGCCGGGTACGGCGAGGAGCCGCCGGACCCGCCGGGCAGCAGGCCCTTCAAGCCGGTGGAGGACCTCGCGCTGCTGGAGAAGGACGCGCTGCTGGAGAAGCTGGAGCAGGACGCGGCGGCGGACGAGGGCGGCGGCAAGCAGGAGGAGCCGCGGCCCGCCCGGCCTCCGCTGGGCAGCTCCGTCTCCTTCGCGCCCGGCGTCGGCCCCCGCGACCACCACCCGCCGGAGCCGTCCGAGGACGACTTCGACGAGGACGACGAGGGCCACTTCGTGCCGCCCGAGCCGCCGCCGCTGGACACCGGCGACACCACGTCGAGGTTCGCCTGGCTGGGCGTGATCGGCGGGCCGGTCCTGCTGCTGCTGGCGGTGCTGCTCGGCTGGGACATGACCTGGTGGCTGACGACCGCCGGCATCGGCGGCTTCCTCGGCGGCTTCGCGACACTGGTGGCGCGGATGCGGACGGACGAGGACGACGACGACGATCCGGGCCGGGGGGCCGTGGTCTAGCCGGCAACCTGTGGTCTGGACGGCGGCCTCGGGACGGGCGCCGGCCTCGGGGCCGGGCGGGGCCGTGGTCCGGTCGGTCGCCCCGAGACCGGCGGGGCCGTGGTCTAGCGGCTCTGGCCGGGGGCGGCTTCCGTCCCGGTGGCCGGGACGCGCAGGGCGGCCAGGACCGGGCGGTGGTCCGTGGCGGCGGCCAGGTCGGCGCGGGTGACGCCCGGCTGGTCCTCGGGGACCCCGCAGCCGAGGACCTCGATGCCCTTGGTGGCGAACACCGCGTCGATACGACGCCCCGGCGCGCTATGCGTCCAGGTCTCCTCGCCGCCCCAGGGGGCCACCGTCCGGCAGTCCTGGAGGGCGCCGGCGAGCAGGTGGAAGGTGCGGCCGTCGGGGCCCTCGTTCAGATCGCCGCCCACGAGCGCGTGCTCCACACCGAGTCCGTCGAGCCGGTCGAGAAGCAGACCGCCCTGGGCGTAGCGCTCGCTTGCGTCGAGGCTGAGGTGGCAGCTGATCACGCCGAGCCGGGCACCGCCGAAGCGGACCACCGCGGTGGCCAGACCGCGCCGGTGCAGGCCGGGGGTGAGGGGCAGCAGGACGTCCTCGGTGCGCTCCACGGTGGCGCGCAGCGAGCACAGGATCGCGGGTCCCGCGCTGGTGCCGCCGCCGGTGAGGACGACCAGACCGCAGGCGCCGGCCAGCCGAGCGAGCTTCTTGCGCCAGCGGAAGAACCGGGGCGCTTCCTGGAGGAGGACCAGGTCGGGGGCGCAGGCGGTGATCACCCGGACGAGGGCGTCGGTGTCGTCGCGCAGCGAGCGGATGTTGTAGCTCAGGACGCGGAGAACGGCTGAACCATCGGGCTCGGTGTGGGAGTTGGGGAGCGGCGCCATGTGGATCAATGTACGCCGCGCTGTCGGGAGCGGGCGACCCAGTACGGCCTGTCCGCCTGCACCAAGGCCAACGGCTGCTTCAAGCAGGTCGTGCCGGCCGAAGGGGCGCGGGGAACTGCGCGACGAGCCACGCTGGACGGGCAGCCGCACACGAACCTCGCGCCCCGAGCTGTTCGCGTCCCGCTTACATGATCGGGTCGGGCTCGCGGGCCAGGTCCGCCGCGCCGACCATGCCCGCCTTGTTGCCGAGCTGCGCCGCGATCACGTCGGCGACGGGACGCCAGTTCCCGCCGACCAGCCACCGCTTGTACGACTTGCGGATCGGGTCGAGGACCAGCTCGCCCTCGTCGGAGAGGCCACCGCCGACGATGAAGGCGGACGGGTCGAAGAGGGAGGCCAGGTCGGCGAGGCCGGCGCCGGCCCAGCGGGCCAGCTCGCGGTAGGAGTCGACGGCGACCGGGTCGCCCTGCCGGGCGGCCATGGAGATGTGCTTGCCCTCGATGCCGTCCGGGGTGCCGTCGCCGAGCGAGAGCAGCAGCTCCGCGTGCTCGGGGGTGGCGTTGGCGCGCTGCTTGGCGTAGCGGACCAGGGCGCGCCCGGAGGCGTACTGCTCCCAGCAGCCCTGCGAGCCGCAGCCGCACAGCAGGCCGTCCGGGACCATCCGGATGTGACCGAACTCGGCGGCCACGCCGAAGTGTCCGCGGCGCAGCTTGTTGCCGATGATGATGCCGCCGCCGAGGCCGGTGCCGAGGGTGATGCAGATGACGTTGCGGTGGCCCTTGCCTGCGCCGAACTTGTACTCGCCCCAGGCGGCGGCGTTGGCGTCGTTCTCGACCACGACGGGGAGGCCGGTGCGGGCCTCGACCTTTTCCTTGAGCGGCTCGTTGCGCCAGTCGATGTTGGGCGCGAAGTAGACGGTGGAGCGCTGCCGGTTGACGTAACCGGCCGCACCGATGCCCACGCCGACGATCTCGTGCCCGGCACGCGCGCCCTCCACCGCGGAGGCGATGGCGTCCACGATGGCCTCGGGCGTGGTGGGGGTCGGCACCTTGAAGGTCGAGAGGATGTTGCCTTCCTCGTCGACCACGCCGGCCGCGATCTTCGTGCCGCCGATGTCGACGCCGATGGTGAGTCCCATGAATCCCTCAGTTTCGGTCGAGCCCCGCTACGGCCAACCGTACCCGAGGCCCTTGCGGACGAGGGCTTCAGTCCAGGTCGATGCGCTCTCCCGAGCCGGTGCCCTCGCCCCGGTCGCGCCCCTCGCCGTCGCCTCGCTCCCCCCGCCACTCGTCGGCGACGCCGGACGGGCCGGAGGTCCAGCGGCGCTCCTGGGACTGGACGGCCGAGCGGTAGGCGGCGAGCAGTTCGCTCCCGGCGGCGGCGAGGTGGTCGAAGACGCCGGGGTTGCGCTCGATGACGGGCTCGACGGCGGCCTTCGCCTGCTGGACGACCTGCTTGACCATCTGCTGGGCGGCGGGCCCGGCGAGGGTGCCGAGGGGGGACTGGAGGCCGGACAGCTTGTCGGCCACCGTGTCCACGAGCTTCTTCAGTTCTTCGGCGGCGGAGCCGGGGGGCGGGCCGTAGCTGGTGCGGCGGCGGGCCTTCTCGGCCTCCAGGTCCTCGGCGCAGGCCGTGGCCCAGGCGTCGGCGTCGCTCACCCGCGGCTCCTCGTGCGGCTCGGCGGGGCGCTCATCGCTCATGGCGGACTCCTGACTGCGGTACGCCCTTACGCCTACGACGGTACCCGAACGGGAGGGGGCCGTTCACCGTGCGGCGGCGGGCCACAGGCCGGGATCGGGGGCGAAGCGCACCCGCAGCTCGCCCTCGCGCAGTCCGGCCCCGGAGACGGTGCAGCGGCGCAGGGCGGAGGGCAGGGAGACGATCCGCCGGAAGGAGCTCGCGGTGATCACGAGTTCGTCGCCGCGCCGGATGAGGTCGAGTTCCTCCCGTATGGCGCCGGGCAGCGGGATGTGCCAGACCAGCACCCCGTCCTCGGCGATCCGGTCGGCGACGGGCCACTCGACGGGGCCGGCCGCGTCGGCGACGGCGGGTACGGCGAGGGCGGCGAGGTCGTCCGGGCCGTGCGGGTCGCGGCCGAGGTGTGGCACGGGGCGCACGGCGCACTCCGCGTCGTCCTCCCATTCCCTGAGCGCCTTGCGCTGCTGGGCGGCCAGGGCGGCGAGCCAGGTGTCCGGGGTGGTGTCGGGCAGGACGCGGTTGGCGACGAGGGCCTCGGTGCGCAGGCCGCGCAGGGCGAGACCGAGGCGGGCGGTGCGCAGGGCGTCCACGGCGGCGGGGCCGGGTTCGGCGACGAGGCGTACGGCGGTGTCGCGGTCGGTGAGTACGGCCTCCACAGCGGCCAGCTCCACGTCCCAGCGGCCGGCCGTCTCGTACAGCCAGTCGGCGGGCATGGGGACGCCGGCGAGGCGGCCGAGCACCGGGCGCAGGGCGCGGGCGGCCTGGCGCTCGGGAGGCAGCAGGCGGCGCAGGTAGCGGCGCAGTTCCTCGGGGAGGGAGAGCAGGGCGAGGGCCTGCGGAAGGGGTGGCAGGTCGACGACGAGGAGGTCGTACTCCTCGGAGAGCGCGGCGTCGCGCAGTGCGCGCAGGAACGTCAGCTCCTCGGCGCCGGGCAGCGGGGTGACCTCCTCGGCGTCCAGGCGGGAGGCGCCGAGCAGGTCGAGGACGCCGGTGGCGCGGCGCTGGAACTCGGCGAGGTCCTCGCGGAAGCCGGCGGCGGCGTCGGGGCGCCAGGCGGTGAGCCGGGGCGCGACCTCGACGGGCCGGGCCCCGGTGGGCACCCCCAGTACCGTGCCGGGGGTGTCCGCGCGCTCCGCGCTCAGCAACAAGGTCCGGCTGCCCTCACGGGCGGCGCGCAGCGCGGTGGCGGCGCCGACGGTCGTCCGCCCACCGCCACCGGGCCCCGTGATCAGGATGGTCCGCATAGGTCCGAACGGTAACGGACACTCCGTGCGGGGTGCGGCGGCGAGGGTCCGGGGTGGCCGGCGGCTCCCTGTGGTCCCGCCTCCCGGCCGAGCGAGTCGGGTGGGAGGCGGGCGAAGGGTGGTCAGGGGGATTCGACGCGCTTCTTCAGGCCGGCCAGGGCGCGGTCGATGATGACCTTCTCCGCCTTGCGCTTGATCATGCCGAGCATGGGGATCTTGACGTCGACGGTGAGCCGGTACGTGACCTCCGTGCCGCCCGTTCCCGCCGGCCGCAGCAGGTAGGACCCGTCGAGCGAGCGCAGCATCTGGGACTTGACCAGCGTCCAGGAGACCTCGTTGTCGCCGGCCCAGGTGTACGCCAGCGTCTGGTCGTCCTTGATCGCACCGGCGTCCATGACGAGCCGTACCTGCTCGGCACGCCCCCGCTCGTCGGTCTTGAGGACCTCCGCCTCCTTCACCTCGCCGGTCCAGTCCGGGTAGCGCTCGAAGTCGGCGATCACCGCCATGACGTCGGCCGGAGCCGCCCCGATCGTGATGCTCGAACTGGTGTGTTCCGCCATCGCCGTGGCTCCTCCAGATGCGGACCGAAGAGACTCTTGCCGTGCGCGACCTGCGCACGTCTGTGCAGCGTGAAGGCTACCGTGCGGCCGCCTCCCCCCGGCCCCCGCCCCGTCACCACTCCAGCGCCCACGGCCTTCCGCGGCTCGCGAAGTGCCCCACGTTCACGCACTCCGTCGCCCCGATCCGCATCCTGCGCGCCAGCGGCTGGTGGACGTGCCCGAACAGCGCGTACCGGGGCCGGGTGCGCCGGATGGCGTCCAGCAGCGCCCGGCTCCCCCGCTCGAAGCGGCGCGCGACGGTGTCGTACACCAGCTCCGGCACCTCCGGCGGGATGTGGGTGCACAGCACGTCCACCTCGCCCACCGCCTCGATCTTCGCGGCGTACTCCTCGTCGGAGATCTCGTACGGCGTCCGCATGGGCGTGCGCAGTCCCCCGCCGACGAAGCCGAACGTCCAGCCGCCGATCTCCACCCGCTGCGCGTCGAGCACGGTGGTACCGGGACGGGCGTATTCCGGCCACAGCTGCGGCATGTCGACATTGCCGTAGGTGGCGTACGTCGGAGTGGGGAACGCGGCGAAGAGTTCGGCGTACTGCTTGCGCACCGCCTTCTCGATGGCCGTGAACCGGTCGCCCTCGATCCCGCCCCACAGCCCGGCGCCGAACGCGCGGGCCTCCTCGAAGCGCCGGGCGGTGCGCAACTCCACGATGCGGTCGGCGTTCTCCTCGCCGAACAGGTCGGGGAAGATGCCGCGCGAGTGGTCGGCGTAGTCGAGGAACAGCACCAGGTCACCCAGGCAGATCAGGGCATCGGCACCCTCGCCGGCCCGCGCCAGGTCCCGTGCGTTGCCGTGCACATCGCTGACCACGTGGACGCGGTGCCGGCTGCTTCGAGGGGGTGTGGATGCCATGGCGATCAAGCGTAGGCGTGTGTGCCGCAGGTGAACAGTCCCGGTCGTGGCCTGCGGTTACTCGCCCGTCGCGAAGGCCGTGGACTACTGTGCGCGAAGGAACGCCATCGCGTGTGACGCAGCGAACATCTGGCCGGGACCCCCTGTCGGGAACCGCATACCGACGGGTAACGTCCGGGCAGTCCAGTCGTGCTCTGGGTTTCAGCCACCGGTAGCCCCGAGCACCAGCCCGAGCCTTGGACCGCACCGTCGCAGCACACAACGTCGTGGCGCCGGCGCCCTATGAGGAGCAGCAGTCTTGCGCGAGTTCAGCCTTCCGGCCTTGTACGAGGTCCCTGCGGACGGAAACCTGACCGACATCGTCCGCAGAAACGCCGCGCAGCATCCCGACGTCGCCGTGATCGCCCGCAAGTCCGGCGGGGTGTGGCAGGACGTGACGGCCCGGCAGTTCCTGGCCGAGGTGCACGCCGCGGCCAAGGGGCTCATCGCCGCCGGGGTGCAGCCGGGCGACCGCGTGGGCCTGATGTCCCGGACGCGCTACGAGTGGACGCTCCTCGACTTCGCCATCTGGAGCGCGGGCGCGGTGACCGTGCCGGTGTACGAGACCAGCTCGCCCGAGCAGGTGCAGTGGATCCTCTCCGACTCGGGCGCGACCGCCTGCGTCGTGGAGCTGGACGCGCACGCGGCCGCGGTGGAGGCCGTACGCGAGACGCTGCCCGCGCTGAAGCACGTCTGGCAGATCGAGGCCGGCGCCGTGGAGGAGCTGGAGCGGCTCGGGCAGGACGTGTCGCAGGAGACGGTGGACGAGCGGTCCTCGCTCGCCTGCGCCGACGACCCGGCCACCATCGTCTACACCAGCGGCACCACCGGCCGCCCCAAGGGCTGTGTGCTCACCCACCGCAGCTTCTTCGCCGAGTGCGGCAACATCGTGGAGCGGCTGCGTCCGCTGTTCCGCACCGGCGAGTGCTCGGTGCTGCTCTTTCTGCCGCTCGCCCATGTCTTCGGCCGGCTGGTGCAGATCGCGCCGATGATGGCGCCCATCAAGCTCGGCTGCGTCCCGGACATCAAGCACCTCACCGACGAACTGGCCGCGTTCCGGCCGACGTTGATCCTCGGTGTGCCGCGTGTCTTCGAGAAGGTCTACAACTCCGCGCGCGCCAAGGCGCAGGCGGACGGCAAGGGTGCCGTCTTCGACAAGGCGGCCGACACGGCGATCGCCTACAGCAGGGCCCAGGACACCGCGTCGGGACCGTCGCTGGGGCTGAAGATCAAGCACAAGGTCTTCGACAAGCTGGTCTACGGCAAGCTGCGCGCGGTGCTCGGCGGCCGGGGCGAGTACGCCATCTCCGGCGGCGCCCCGCTGGGCGAGCGGCTCGGCCACTTCTTCCGGGGCATCGGCTTCACGGTGCTGGAGGGGTACGGCCTCACCGAGTCCTGCGCGGCGACCGCGTTCAACCCGTGGGACCGGCAGAAGATCGGCACGGTGGGGCAGCCGCTGCCCGGCTCCGTGGTGCGGATCGCGGACGACGGCGAGGTGCTGCTGCACGGCGAGCACCTGTTCAAGGAGTACTGGAACAACCCGGGCGCCACGGCGGAGGCGCTGGCCGACGGCTGGTTCCACACCGGGGACATCGGCACCCTGGACGAGGACGGGTATCTGCGGATCACCGGCCGCAAGAAGGAGATCATCGTCACGGCGGGCGGCAAGAACGTCGCCCCGGCGGTGATCGAGGACCGTATCCGCGCGCACGCGCTGGTCGCGGAGTGCATGGTGGTCGGCGACGGGCGGCCGTTCGTCGGCGCGCTGATCACGCTGGACGAGGAGTTCCTGGCGCGCTGGGCCGCGGAGCACGGCAAGCCGGCGGGTTCCACGGCGTCGTCCCTGCGCGACGACCCGGACCTGAACGCGGCGATCCAGGACGCGGTGAACGACGGCAACGCGGCGGTGTCCAAGGCCGAGTCGGTGCGCAAGTTCCGCATCCTCGCGGCCCAGTTCACGGAGGACTCGGGCCACCTCACCCCGTCGCTGAAGCTCAAGCGGAACGTGGTGGCGAAGGACTACGCCGACGACATCGAGGCGATCTACGCCAAGTAGCCCGCCGTGCCTTGCGACTGACGGTGCGTCAGTCGCAAGGCGGCCTTCACAGAAGGTCCTTCAGCCGCTCCGCCAGCAGGTCCCAGCGCCACTTCTCCTCCACCCACCGGCGGCCCCGCTCCCCCATCCGGCGGCGCAGTGCGGGGTCGCCGAGCAGTGCGACGACGCGGTCGGCGGTGTCGAGCGCGTCGCCGCCGCGCACCACCCAGCCCGTCTCCCCGTCGAGGACCGCGTCCGGCGCGCCGCCGGAGTCGCCCGCGATGACCGGCAGGCCGGTCGCGGACGCCTCCAGGTAGACGATGCCGAGGCCCTCGACGTCGAGGCCGCCGCGGCGGGTGCGGCAGGGCATGGCGAAGACGTCGCCCGCGCCGTAGTGGGCGGGCAGCTCTGACCAGGGGACGGCGCCGGTGAAGCGGACCGAGGCGGCGACGCCGGTCTCGCGGGCGAGCCGGCGCAGGTCCTGCTCGTAGGGGCCGCCGCCGACGATCAGCAGCACGGCGTCCGGCTCGGCGGCGAGGATCCGGGGCATGGCCCGGATCAGCGTGTCCTGGCCCTTGCGCGGCACCAGCCGGGAGACGCAGACGACGACCGGGCGGTCGGTGAGGCCGAGCCGGGCGCGCACCTCGTCGCCGCCGGAGGCCGGGTGGAAGGTCTTCTCGTCGACGCCGGGCGGCAGTTGCACCATCCGCGCGGCCGCCTCGGGGGTGAGCGCGCCGGCGATCCGGGAGCGGGTGTACTCGCCCAGGTAGGTGATCGTGTCCGTGGCCTCGCCGATCCGGCGCAGCAGCTGCCGGGCGGCGGGCAGCTGGGCCCAGCCGGCCTCGTGCCCGTGGGTGGTGGCCACCAGGCGTTCGGCACCGGCCCGGCGCAGCGCGGGCGCCATCAGCCCGAGCGGTGCCGCGGCCCCGAACCACACCGAGGTGCAGCCGTGCTCGCGCAGCAGCCCGGCCGCGCGCCGGGTCGCGCCGGGGGTCGGCAGCAGCATGGTCGTACGGTCGCGTACGACGGTGAAGGGCTGCTCGGCGTCGAAGGCGGCCGTCGCCTCGATCCCCTCGCGGCCGCGCTTCCAGGTGGAGGCGTAGACGACCAGCCGGCCGGGGTCCAGGCGCAGCGCCATGTTGTGCAGGAAGGCTTGGATGCCGCCCGGCCGGGGCGGGAAGTCGTTGGTCACGATCAGGGTCTTGTGCATCGCCGCCGACCCTACCGAATCTGCCGTCCGGCGCCGGGCGGCGGCCGGTGCGTTGGCACGGTCCGGGGTGGTCGGGACATCATGGTCCCTCGGCACGGGACTCGGACCGGAATCGAACGGCAGGGGAAGACGTGGAGACCAAGGACGTCCGGCGCTCGCCGGCGTACCTGCTCGCGACCTGGTGCGTCACCCGTGTGGTGTTGCTGCTCTTTGTCCTCGGGGTGTACGTCCTGCCCGGCCCGGACGTCACCACGGACGTCTCGGTGATCTACCACAACTGGTACGAGGTGCTGCGCCAGGGCACCTTCCCGCTGGACGACGTCACCTGGCAGTACCCACCCGCCGCCGCGCTGCCGATCCTCGCGCCCGCGCTGTTGCCGTTCCTCTCCTACCCGCACGCCTTCTTCGCGCTGGCGTGCTGCGCCGACCTGGCGGTGCTGGTGCTGCTGCTGCGGTCGGCCCGGCACCCCGGCCGGTCGCGGAGCGGAGCCTGGGTGTGGGTGGCGGGCGTCCCGCTGCTCGGGCCGACGGTGTACGCGCGCTACGACGTGATGGTGACCGCGGTGGCCGTGGCCGCGCTGCTCGCGGGGGTCCGGCATCCGCGGGTGATGGGCGCGCTGGCCGCCTTCGGGGCGCTGCTGAAGGTGTGGCCGGCGCTGCTGCTGGCCGGGGCGGTGCGGCGCCGGGCCTGGGCGTCGGCGGCGGTGACCGGGGCGGTGCTCGCGGCGGTGTTCACGGCGACGATGCCGGGCGCGTTCGCCTTCCTGACCTTCCAGCGGGAGCGGGGCACGGAGGTGGAGTCGCTGGGCGCCCTGGTCTTCCATGTGGCCCGGCACTTCGGCTGGAGCGGGCAGGTGCTGCTGAACTACGGCTCGCTCGAGTTCCTGGGCCCGTACGTGCCGGAGGTGAGCGCGGCGGCGCTGGCGCTGAGCGTGGGCGCCTTCGGCTGGCTGCTGCTGTGGCGGCTGCGGGCCCGCCGCTTCCCCCCGCACACCCTGGCGGACGCGGCGCTGACCGCCGTCCTCCTGTTCACCGTCACCAGCCGCGTGATCAGCCCCCAGTACCTGGTCTGGCTGATCGGCCTGGCCGCCGTCTGCCTCACCCACCGCGCGAGCCGCATGACCGCACCCGCCCTGCTGATCCTGGCCTCCTCCTTCCTGACCGTCCTGGAATTCCCCATCGGCTTCGTCCACGTGGTGGCGAGCGACTGGTACGGCATCACCCTGATGCTCCTCCGCAACGCCCTGCTGACCACCGCCACCCTGCTGGCGGCCCACCGCCTGTGGCGTACGACCGTCTCCCGCGACAGGCCCGTCACCGGCGAACCCGCCGAGCCGGAACTCAGCGCAGCTCGCTCCTGACGTACTTCTGCCAGCGGGTCGTGAAGGAGGCCGGGGTCAGGCCGAGGATTCGGTGGAGGGCGGTGGTGAGGGCGGTGGGGCCGGTGGGGTGGGTGCCGACGGCGCGGTAGAAGGCGGTCAGGCGGTCCGGTCCCCACTGGTCGGCGATCATGCGGCAGGCCAGCCAGCCGCCCTCGTAGGCGCGGGCCAGCTCGGTGGGGTCGCTGGTGAAGCCGAAGTCCTTGTCGGTGGGGAGCGCCGCGGGGACCTGGCCGGCGCCGACGGCGCGGGCCAGTTCGGGGGCGGCCTGGGCCGGGGTGCGGTCGGTGCCCAGGTAGCCGATCCAGTCGGCGTAGCCCTCGGAGAGCCAGAGCGGAGTGGCCGCGGTGGTGTGGGCGCGGGTGGCCACGTGGGTGGTCTCGTGGGTGAGGACGACCTGCTTGCCCATCGCGCCGAGGACCGCGTAGGCGTCCGGGTTGATCACCACCCGGTCGGCCGGCGTCTGTCCCGCGCCGCCCGCCTCCCCGGTGGTCACGGCGGCGATCCCCCGGTAGTTCGCGGCGGGCGAGCCGAGCAGACCCGCCATGCCCGTCAGGGACTTGGGGACCAGGACGACCACCCGGCGCGTCCAGTCGGTGCCCCACTCCCTGGTCACCGCCGGGACCGCCTCGTCGGCCATCCTGGCGTACGTCCGCAGGTCGGCCGCCGGCTGCCCGGTGCCGAGCACCAGGCTGTGCGCGCCGGGTACGGCGGTCACGGTGCCCTGGTCCCACAGCTGCTGCCCGGACGTCCCGGCCGGCCGGTCCGCGGTGACGTACCAGGTGCCGGAGGTGGTGCGGGCCAGGGTGAGGGTGCGCCGGGTGTCGACGGGGGCCCGGTCGTACCCGGCGACCCGGTAGCTGAGGTCGGCGTCGGCGGTGGCCCCCGCGGGGGTGCGGCGCAGGGTGGTGACCCGGTAGGCCCAGGAGGCCAGCGGCAGGGCGCGCAGCCTGGTGTACTCGGCACTGGCACCCGTCGCGCCGTACGCCTCCGCGTCGTGCCGCAGCAGCGCCGCCGAGCGCAGGTCGAGGAGGTGCTGTACCTCGGCCTTCGCGGAGTCGGCCGCCGACCGCCCGCCGCACCCGGCCAGGGACAGCAGCAGACACAGGGCCATCGCCCCGACGCTTCTCACCCGCCTGCCACCGGCCATCACACGATCGTACGGCGCGCCGCGCGGGCGTCAGGGCCGGGTCACCGAGGAGATCGGCATCATCCCCACCGGGTCGTAGCGCACCGCCGCCCCTGGATGCGGCGCGTGGATGACCTGGCCGTGGCCGACGTACATGGCGACATGGCTGGCGTCGGAGCGGTAGACCACCAGGTCGCCGGGGCGGGCCTGGGAGAGCGGGACGCGCCGCCCGGCGTACCGCTGCTCCTGGGAGGTGCGCGGCAGCTGGATGCCGGCGTGCGCGTACGCCCACTGCATCAGGCCCGAACAGTCGAAGCCGGAGGGCCCGTTGGCGCCCCACACATAGGGGCGGCCGAGCGCGGAGCGGGCGGCGGCCAGGGCGGCTGCGGCGCGCGCGCCGGGGGCGCCGGCCGCGCCGGTCAGGGCGGGCAGGTCGAGGCGGTCGGGGCCGGCCGAGCGGGAGGCCCGGTCGTAGGCGGCGCGGTCGGCCGCGGACAGCGAGTTCAGCAGTTGCCGGGCCCGCGCGAGCTTGCCCTCCACCGTCCGCTTGTGCGCGGCGACCGCCCGGCGGCTGCGGTCCAGCGCGTCGAGTTCGGTGGCCGCCTCCGCCCGCTCCTGGTCCAGCTCGCGCAGCGCGGAGCGCAACTCCCGCAGCCGGCCCGCCTCCTGGGCGCTGATCCGGTCGAGGGTGGCGGCCTTGTCGAGGTAGTCGTCCGGGTCGTCGGAGAACAGCAGCGCGACGGCCGGGTCGATACCGCCCGAGCGGTACTGCGCCCCGGCCAGCGAACCCAGCTCCTCGCGCAGCGCGTTGACGTCCTGCTGGCGGCGGGCGACGCGGTCCTGGGCGTCGCGGACCTCGCGGCGCAGCGCGTCCGTGCGTTCCTGCGCCTGGTCGTATTCCTGGGTCGCCTGCT
Organism: Streptomyces sp. AM6-12; assembly: GCF_044327085.1. Taxonomy (NCBI): domain Bacteria; kingdom Bacillati; phylum Actinomycetota; class Actinomycetes; order Kitasatosporales; family Streptomycetaceae; genus Streptomyces; species Streptomyces sp. AM6-12. The sequence goes on along the minus strand of NZ_JBIQWN010000001.1, from coordinate 5,350,145 downwards.
CGGCCTGGGTGTAGAGCCGGTCCACCTCGGCGCGGGCGTCGGGGTGCGGCGCGGCGTGCGCCGGTACCGCGCCGAGGGCCGCGGCGGCGGCCGACAGTGCGCACAGGGCTGCTGCGGCACCCCGGTCGAATCCGGCCGGTGCGCGGTGCTGACCGGACGGTGCAAGGCGGCGATGGGACCCCACGGGTTGCCGAACCCCTTCCACTGGCTGACACGGACGGCGTTCCCCGGCGCCTGGGGACGGGGAGGCCCCGGCGCCGGGGAAACGCGGCAGACAGTAGCCGTGCGGAAGGGCCGCGGCCAAAGACCGCGGCGGCGACAAAGAGTGACGCCCCGCCGCTGACGCAGGTCAACGGCGGGGCGTGGAGTCAGTTTCCGTCCCGTGGATTCGCCCGATCGGACGACCGCCTCCGGGAGCGTCGGGGGTTTAAACCCGGACGCCGAACTGGAAGGGCATGTCGGACATCGCCTCGTAGCGCACCACGGCACCGGTGTGCGGAGCGTGCAGCACCTGGCCGTTGCCCGCGTACAGGCCGACGTGGTGGATGTCGCCGTAGAAGAACACCAGGTCGCCGACCTTGAGGTCGCTCTGGTTGTAGATCCGGGTGCCGATGTTGGCCTGTTCCTCGGAGGTGCGCGGGATGGAGACGCCGGCCTGCGCGTAGGCGTAGGAGGTCAGACCCGAGCAGTCGAAGGAGGAGGGGCCGGTGGCGCCGTAGACGTACGGCTTGCCCAGCTCGCCCTGGGCGGCGGCGAAGGCGGCCGCGGCCCTGCCGGAGGCGGGCGGGGCGTCGCCGAGGTTCACGCGCTCGCTGGAGGAGCGGTCGGCGCGCTGCTGCTGGGCGGCGAGGTCGGCCTTCTCCTTGGCGGTGAGGCTGTTGAGGATCTTCTGGGCCGCGGCGAGCTTGGCCTGGACTTCCTTCTTCTTGTCGCCCAGTTCGGTGCGGGTGTCCGCGAGGTCCTTGAGCTTCTCGGTGGCCTCGGAGCGCTCCTGGGCCAGCTCGCGCTGCTTGGCCTGGATCTTGCGCAGTGCGTCGACCTGCTGGCTGCTCAGCTGGTCGAGGGTGGACGCCTTGTCGAGGAAGTCGTCCGGGTTGGAGGAGAGGAACAGCTGGACCGAGGGGTCGATACCGCCGGAGCGGTACTGGGCCGTGGCCAGCGAACCCAGGCCGTCGCGCAGCTTGTTGAGGTCTTCCTGACCCCGCGCGACGTTGTCCTGGATGGTGGAGATCTCCTTCTGGAGCTGCTGCTGCTTCTCCTTGGCGCCGTTGTACTTCTCGGTGGCCTGCTCGGCCTGCTCGTACAGCTTGTCGACCTTGGACTTGACCTGGTCCTTGCTGAGCTTCTCGCTCGGCGCGGCGTTCGCGGCGTTCGCGCTGAGCACGACCGCTGCGGCGGCTGCGGTGGTCAGCACGGTCACGCGTGCACGGCTCTGCTGTTTGGGTCGACGGTGGGACGCCACGGAGGACGAACTCCTTCTTGTGAGTGTTCACCCGTTCGGAGGTTCGAGCCCCGACCCTAGTGACCATGTTGTGATCATTCAAATCCTCACGGCAAAAATTCCCGTCACGCAATGCATTCTTTGCACACAAGCCACAAGCAGTGAGGGCCGCTTGACCCTACGTTGCGTGACGGGCTGGCCAATTCGGGCATTGCGTATGCCCGTTGGGCCTTCAGGACAGTCGCTTCAGAAGTACCGCAGAGGCCACGGGGCGGGCACCGGCCCGCGCCACGCCGTCGGCCACCTCGCGGTCGGTGGAGGCGACGATGACCGGGCGGCCCGGCGGCTCCGCGCGCACCAGCTGGCGGATCAGCTCGTCGGCCGTGACCCCCGGCTTGGAGAACAGCACCCGCACTCCGCGCGGCGGCGCGAGCAGCACCGGCGCGGCCAGCTCGGCGCCGTCGAAGACGCAGGTCACCTCGGCGCCGGTCTGCGCGGCGAGCGCGGACAACTGGCCCAGCAGCCGCAGCCGCTGCTTCTCCAGCGGCATCTGCGGATAGCCGGTCTTGGTCACGTTGTAGCCGTCGACGACCAGATGCGCCTGCGGCAGCGCGAGCAACTGGTCGAGGATCGCCGGGTCGTGCTCGGACAGGGCGCGCGCCGCGATGTCCTTCGGTGTCATCCGGCCCGGCTCCACCGCGTCGACCGTCTCGGCCGGCCGCACGGACACCGGCGGCAGCGCCAGCTCGCGCCGCAGGCCCTGGGTGGCGTCCAGCAGGGTGTCCAGCAGCAGCCGCACCCGCATGTCCTCCACGCTGCGGCCCTCGCGGGCGGCTCTGCGGGTGGCCTCCAGGGCCGCCTCCGCCTCGCCGAGCCGCGTCTTGAGCCGCCGGGACTCGCTCTCCGCGGCCGACACCCGAGCGCCCGCCTCGGCGCGTACGGCGTCCATCTCGCCCTGCGCCTTGCGCAGCGCGGCCTCACCGCGGCGCACATCGCTCTGCGCGGAGCGCAGCTTGCGGTTCAGCGACTCCAGGTCCCGTCTGGCCGACTCCAGCTCCGTGCGCAGCCGCTCGGTCTCGGTCCTGGTCTGTTCACGGGCGCGGTCCAGTTCGGCGCGCAGCCGCTCCAGTTCGGCGCGGCTCTCCTCGTCGGCCCGCTCGGCGTCGGCGCGCTGGGCCTCCTCGCCGGCCGCGGTGACCAGCTTCACCCAGCCCGCCGGGCGCAGCACACAGGCCGCCGCCGCCACATCGAGCGGGTCGGCGGCCGCGGGCACCGAGCCGGCCTCCAGGGCGCCGGCCAGCTCCGGCTGCGCGGCGCGGAACTTCTCGCCGATCCGCTGCCGGAACAGCGTGTCGGTCTCCAGCGCCGCGGCCATCGCGTTCCCCGCGAACTTCGCGCGGCGATTCGGGGCGAACCGGGCGTACTGCCGCAGCTGTGCGGGCAGTTCGGCCACGGTCAGCTTGCCGAAGCACTCCGAGACGATCGCGACGACCCTGCGGCGCACCCCGTCGGGCAGCGGACGGTCAAGCACCTCGGCGGTGCCGTCGCCCGGCCCCCCGCTCGCGCTCTCCATAATCCGTCACACCCCACTACCTTGCCGAAAATATGCCTCTCCGCGCCCGGCCCCGTCAGGAGCCGCTGCCCGGCCTGTCCACGAGTTCCACCTGGTCCACCGCGTTGCACCAGCGGCAGCGCACCGAATCGATGGTCTCATCGACCACCTCGCGCTCCTCCACCGTCGGCTCGCCCGCGAGGTCGAGGTGGACGTACTCCACGACCTTCGAGGAGCGCGTGACGTCGAAGCGGGTGAGGTTGCCGCACAGGGTGCAGCGCCATCGCGTCGTGGCGGTCGGCTGGGGAACCGTCATCGTGCCCTTCCCGGGTCGGTCGGAGCGCGCCGGCGGGCCGACGCGTGTGGCTCGTAACCCTACGGCCTGGCGGCCTGTCGCCGCCCGTCCGTTCGCGGCGGCGAGGCGGTCTGTCAGCTTGCGTCCGGTTACGTCATGCTCTGTGTTCATGATCAGCGAGTGGAGCGCGGCGGGCGGCAGGACCTTCAGGACACTCCGGGACGCGCCGATGACGTACGGCCTGATCGCCCTGTGCTGCCTGATCTTCGTACTGGGCCCGGCCTCCGGGATCGTCCCCGGATACGGCACCGGGTACGTGCTCCAGGACGCGCAGCGGGTGTACTTCCGGCACTGGGGGGTGGTCCCGGCCGAGTTGTTCGCGGGACCCTGGGCGCACGCGCTGACCCCGGTCACAGCGCTGTTCGTGCACGGCAACTGGGTGCATCTGCTCGGCAACATGCTCTTCCTCCTCGTCTTCGGCGTGCTGACCGAGGAGCGGATGGGCCGGGTGGAGTTCACCCTCTTCTACGTCGGCTGCGGCTATCTGGCGCTGCTGGGGTACGCGGTCGCCAACGACACCTCGGAGCAGTCGCTGGTGGGCGCGTCGGGGGCGATCTCGGCGGTGCTCGGGGCGTTTCTCTTCCTGTTCCCGCGGGCCCGTGTCACCAGTCTCCTGCCGTTCCTCTTCTTCCTGCCGCTGCGCTTTCCCGCATGGGTCGTGCTGCCGTTCTGGGTGACGCTCCAGTGGCTGGCTGCCGGGCGCTCGGTGCAGGGGCCGGGGGTGGCGTATCTGGCGCACCTGGTGGGGTTCGGGGCCGGGTTCGTCTACGCGTGGGTGCGGTACGGCCGTGGGGCTAGAGTGAAATGCGCACCCGAACCGGCCCCCGAGGGAGAGAACCAGCCGTGATCACCGCGATCGTCCTCATCAAGACCAGCGTGGACCGGATCCCCGAGATCGCGGAGCAGATCGCCTCGCTGGAGTCGGTGAGCGAGGTCTTCTCCGTCACCGGCACGTACGACCTGATCGCCATGGTGCGGGTGCGGGAACACGAGGACCTGGCCGATGTGATTCCCGGCCGGATCAGCAAGATCCCGGGCGTGGAGGCGACGGACACGCATGTGGCGTTCCGTACGTACTCGCAGCACGACCTGGAGGCGGCGTTCGCGATCGGCCTGGACTCCTGACCGTCCGCCGAAAGCCGCCCCACCAGCCCGTTCAGCCTTTTACGCCACCGGCACGCAGCGTCCCTCCTCCGTCCGGTACGTCCACTTCGCGCCCTCGGTCACCAGCTGTCGTACGGCCGTGACGAAGCGGTCCACATGCTCGTCCGGGGTGCCCGCGCCGAAGCTCACGCGGATGGCGTTCAGGGAGGGGGCGCCGCACTCCGCCGGGGACTCGGGGGCCGTGCCGAGCAGGGTGCGCAGCAGCGGGTGGGCGCAGAAGAGGCCGTCGCGGACGCCGATGCCGTACTCGGCGGAGAGCGCGGCCGCGAAGTGGGAGCTGTTCCAGCCGTCCACCACGAAGGAGAGCACGCCGACCCGCGGGGCGTCGTCCCCGAACAGGGACAGGACCCTGACCTGCGGAATCCCCGCGAGGCCCGAGCGCACCCGGTCGATCAGGTACTGCTCGCGGGCGACCAGCGCGTCCCAGCCGGCCTCGGTGAGGGCCGTGCAGGCGGAGGCGATGGCGTAGGCGCCGATGACGTTCGGGGAGCCCGCCTCGTGCCGGGCGGCGCTCTCGTGCCACTCCACCTCCACTCCCCCGTCCGCGCGCCGGGCGACGCTGCGGCTGGCGCCCCCGCCCGCGAGGTACGGCTCGGCGGCCCGCAGCCAGTCGGCACGCCCGGCCAGCACGCCCGCGCCGAAGGGGGCGTACAGCTTGTGCCCGGAGAAGGCGACCCAGTCGACGTCCAGGTCGGCGAGGGAGACCGGGTGGTGGGGGGCCAGCTGGGCGGCGTCCAGGACGATCCGGGCGCCGTGGGCGTGCGCGGCGGCGGCCAGCTCGCGCACCGGCCACAGCTCGCCGGTGACGTTGGAGGCGCCGGTGACGCAGACCAGGGCCGGCCCGTACGGGTCGCGGTCGGCGAGGGCCCGCTCCAGCGTCTGCACGGCCTGCCGCGGGCTGCGCGGCGCGTCCAGGTAGGTGACCCGGTCGTCCCGCCAGGGCAGCAGCGAGGCGTGGTGCTCGGTCTCGAAGACGAAGACCCGGCAGTCGGCCGGGACCGCGCGGGCCAGCAGGTTCAGGGAGTCGGTGGTCGAGCGGGTGAAGACCACCTGGTCGCCGGCGCGGCAGCCGAGGAACTCCGCGACCGTCCGGCGGGCCTTCTCGAACAGGTCGGTGGAGAACTGGGAGAGGTACCCGGCGCCCCGGTGGACGCTGCCGTAGTACGGCGCGTAGGCGGCGACGTCGTCCCAGACGCGCTGGAGGGCGGGGGCGCTGGCCGCGTAGTCGAGGGCCGCGTAGGTGATGGTGCCGCCGGTGACGAGCGGAACGGTGACATCACGGCCCAGAACGGGCAGCGGGGTGCAGATCGACGGGGCGGCGGCAACGGTGGAGACAGACATGGGGAACTCCCGTGAGAACGCACGCCGCAGGGGGCGTACGGAAGAAAGGTGAAAGGGGTGCGCGGAGGCGGGGCTCGGCGGCCCTAACGCATTCGCTTGCTCACGGGAGGCTCCCTCGACCGACCAGGACCCCTGGCCCGGCGCTACCGAGAGCGCCCGAGGGGTCCGCGCTTGCCGTAGACCTCGCTGCCTACGACCTGGTCCTCACCCGGGGCACCCCGCCACGGACGGAGGGTTGCCGGACAGTCGGCCGGGGCCTCATGACTGTCACTCATGACCTGACAGGGAACGTACGCGAAAAGATCGATGCCCCGCAACCCGTGTCCGAATCGCGGGACGATCAACCATCGGATGGCGCGGTCAGGCGTTGCTGGCGGCCACCCAGCGCTCCAGCGTCCGCTTCGCCGCGCCCGAGTCGATGGAGTGCGCGGCCTTCGCCATCCCGGCCCGCAGCTGCTCGGTGAGCGGCGCGTCGGTCGGCTCCAGGGCCGTCAGGGCGGCGGCCGAGTTCAGCAGTACGGCATCCCGTACGGCGCCCCGCTCGCCGTCCAGCACCCGGCGGGCGACCCCCGCGTTGTACGCCGCGTCCGCGCCGCGCAGGGCCTCCAGCGGGACCGGCTCGATGCCGGCGTCCCGCGGGTCGAAGACCTCCTCGGTGACCTTGCCGTCACGCACCACCCACACCCGCGAGGTGCCGGTGACGGTCAGCTCGTCCAGCCCGTCGTCACCGCGGAAGACCAGCGCGGAGTTGCCGCGCTCGGCGAAGACCCCGGCCACCACGGGTGCCATCCGCGGGTCGGCGACGCCCACCGCCTGGGCGCGCACGTTCGCCGGGTTGGTCAGCGGACCGAGCACATTGAAGGTCGTACGGATGCCCAACTGGCCGCGTGCGGCGGCGACATGACGCAGCGAGGGGTGGAACTTCACCGCGAAGCAGATGGTGATCCCGGCCTCCTCGGCGACCTCGGCGACCCGCTTCGGGGTCAGCTGGAGGTTGACGCCCAGCTTCTCCAGGACGTCGGAGGAGCCGGAGGCGGAGGAGGCGGCGCGGTTGCCGTGCTTGACGACCTTGGCGCCGGTGCCCGCGACCACGATCGAGGACATGGTGGAGATGTTCACCGTCTTGGCGCCGTCGCCGCCGGTGCCGACGATGTCCACGGCCGGGCCGGGCACCTCGATCACGTTCGCGTGCGCGTACATGGTGCGCACGAGACCGGAGATCTCCTCGACGGTCTCGCCCTTGGCGCGCAGCGCGACCATGAAGCCGGCGATCTGGGCGTCGGTCGCCTCGCCCCGCATGATCAGGTCCATCGCCCAGGCGGTGTCGTCCGCGGACAGGTTCTGGCCGGTCAGCAGGCCGTTCAGCAGGGCGGGCCAGGAGCGGCCCGCCGCGGTGTCGCCTCCAGCGGGGGTCACAGCGCTCATCAGCCGCTCCTCGGGAAAAGTCGTACTCGGTGGTGCTCAGCGGGGGAAACCCATACCCACCCTATCGAGCCCCCGGCACGGCGAAGGGCCCCGTCCGGCTCGCGGACGGGGCCCCTCTGTGGCGTGGCGACGCGGGGATCAGTGGTGGCCGTGGCCGCTCGTGATCTCCTTGTACTCCTCGGAGGTCGGCTTCGGGATCTGGTTGTCCTCGCCGTAGTAGGCGTTGGACAGCTTCACCCGGAGCTTCTCGGACGCCTTCACCTTGCGCTCGACACCGTTCTCGTCGACCGCGGGGCCGATCTCGGCCGGGGCGTACTGCGTGTGCGTGGTGAGCGTGTGCAGCTGCTCCTGGCTGAGCGGCTCGTGCACCTCGATGAACTCACCGTGCGGCAGCCGCTTGATGATGCCGGTCTCGCGGCCGTGCAGCACCTTGTCGCGGTCGCGGCGCTGGAGGCCGAGGCAGATCCGCTTGGTGGCGATGAACGCGATGACCGGGCCGACGAAGAAGAAGATCCGGACGAACCAGGTCACGGAGTTGATCGACAGGTGGAAGTGGGTGGCCCACAGGTCGTTGCCACCACCGACCAGCGTGATCATGTACATCGTCACCCAGGCGACACCGAGACCGGTACGGGTCGGGGCGTTGCGCGGGCGGTCCAGGATGTGGTGCTCGCTCTTGTCGCCGGTGATCCAGGACTCGATGAACGGGTAGACCGCCATCGCGCCCAGCACCACGCCGAACAGCACCAGCGGGATGAAGACGCCCAGGACCAGGGTGTGGCCCCAGAAGTTGATCTCCCAGCCCGGCATGAAGCGGATCAGACCCTCGGCGAAGCCCATGTACCAGTCGGGCTGGGCGCCGGTGGACACCTGGTCCGGACGGTAGGGGCCCATGGCCCAGATCGGGTTGATCTGCGCGACCGCGGCGATGGCCGCGATGACACCGAAGACCAGGAAGAAGAAGCCTCCGGCCTTGGCCATGTAGACCGGCAGCAGCGGCATGCCGACGACGTTGTTGTTGGTCTTGCCCGGACCCGCGAACTGCGTGTGCTTGTGGTAGAAGACCAGGATCAGGTGCGCCACCATCAGGCCGAGCATGATGCCCGGCAGCAGCAGGATGTGGATCGAGTAGAACCGGGCGACGAAGTCGTGGCCGGGGAACTGACCGCCGAAGAGGAAGTACGAGATGTACGTGCCGACGATCGGCATGGACAGGATCGCACCCTCGGTGAAGCGCACACCGGTGCCGGAGAGCAGGTCGTCCGGGAGCGAGTAACCGGTGAAACCGGTGAACATGCCGAGGACGAACAGCAGGAAGCCGAACAGCCAGTTGATCTCACGCGGCTTGCGGAACGCGCCGGTGAAGAACACGCGCATCATGTGCACGAACATGCCGGCGAGGAAGATCAGCGCGGCCCAGTGGTGGATCTGCCGGACCAGCAGACCACCGCGCACGTCGAAGGAGATGTGCAGGGTCGAGTTGAAGGCCTCCGACATCATCTGCCCCTGGAGCGGGACATAGCTGCCGTGGTACACGACCTCGTTCATCGACGGGTGGAAGAACAGCGTCAGATAGACACCCGTCAGGATGATGATGATGAAGCTGTACATGCACACTTCGCCCAACATGAACGACCAGTGGTCGGGGAAGATCTTGCGCATGTTGGCCTTGGCCAGGGAGTAGATCCCCAGCCGGCCGTCGGCCCAGTCGGCGATCCGCTCGCCGGCCGGTGCCTTCCCGCGCGCGCGGGAGGTCTCGTTCGCTGTAGTACTCATCCGCGCTCCCAGAATGCAGGACCGACGGGCTCCTCGAAGTCGCCGAGCGCCTGGAGGTAACCCTCACTGTCCACACCGATGCGCAGCTGCGGCAGGGCGTGGCCGGCGGGGCCGAAGATCACTCGGGCGCCGTCGGAGAGGTCGAAGGTGGACTGGTGGCACGGGCACAGCACGTGGTGCGTCTGCTGCTCGTACAGCGAGATCGGGCAGCCGACGTGCGTGCAGATCTTGGAGAACGCGACGACGCCCTCGTGCGACCAGTCGAGCTCGCGCTTGTCCTTGATGTTGTCCGGCTGGAGCCGGACGATCATCAGGGCGGCCTTGGCCAGCTCGTTCTGGAACTCCTCGTCCGTCTCCTCCAGGCCGTCCGGCTTGGCGAAGGTGAGCGAGCCGACGGCGATGTCCTCGGGGCGCAGCGGCTGGTTGGTGTTCATGTTGACCAGACGCTTGCCCTTGGCCCACAGGGTGTGCCGCAGCGAGGTACCGGGCAGCGGACCGAGGTCGCGCAGCAGCATGACGCCGGAGAGCGGCACCAGGGCCAGCGCGCCGAACATCGTGTTGCGGATCAGCTTGCGGCGGCCGAGCGCCGACTCCTTGGCGCCCTGGCGGAAGTCCGCGTGGACCTTCGCCCGGACCTCCTCGGGGGCCGCGATCGCGTGCCGCTCGTCGGCGACCTCGACGTCGGACATCAGGGTGCGGGCCCAGTGGACCGCGCCCGCGCCGATGCAGAACAGCGCCACGCCGAGGGTCAGGCCCAGCGCGAAGTTCAGCGCGCTGATGTGACCGATCGGGAAGACGAAGATGTTCTTGTCGTGCGGGATCGTCACGTACGAGACGATGAAGCCGACGGTGGCCAGCATCGAGATCGTGAACAGCAGGGCGACCATACGCTCGGACCGCCTGGCGGCCCGCTCGTCGATGTCCTGGATGCGGTGCTCGTGGGGCGGCAGCCCCGGATCGGCGAACGGGTTCTCCTCGTCCGCGATCCCTACCGCGCCGCGCGCGTGGTCCTGCTCAGCGGGCAGGTTCTCTTCTGGAATGTCTTGGCTACTCATGACTTCTTGGCCTTTGCGGTCCGAGCGGCGACCCAGACGGCGACGGCGATCAGCGCGCCGAGACCGAAGATCCAGGCGAACAGGCCCTCACTGACCGGCCCGATGCCGCCCAGCTCCAGACCGCCCGGGTTCGTCGTCTCGCTGCTGTCGATCGCGTGCAGGTACGCGATGATGTCCTTCTTGTTCTGGGAGGACATCGTGGTGTCCGGGAAGGACGGCATGTTCTGCGGGCCGGTCTGCATGGCCTCGTAGATGTGCTTCGGGTCGACACCCTCCAGCGTGGGCGCGAACTTGCCCTCGGTGAGGGCACCGCCCTTGCCGGTGAAGTTGTGGCACTGCGCGCAGTTGGTGCGGAACAGTTCGCCACCCTTGGCGATGTCCGCGCCGTCCGGACCGTACTGCTGCTTGGTCGGCACCACCGGACCGGCGCCCAGCGACGCGACGTACGCGGCGAGCTGGTCGATCTGGGTCTGGGTGTACACGGTCTTCTTGCGCGGGACCTGGGCGCCCTGCGAGGTCGCGGCCGGCATACGGCCGGTACCGACCTGGAAGTCGACGGCCGCGGCGCCCACGCCGACCAGGCTCGGACCGTCGGAGGAGCCCTGCCCACCGGTGCCGTGGCAGCTGGCGCAGCCGACCTCGAAGAGCTTCCTACCCTCCTTGATGGTCAGGGACTGGGAGCCTGCGTCGGCCTGCGCCTTGCCCGCGGGCGCGAACGCGGTGTACAGCCCCCCCGTGGCCGCCAGCGCGAGGAGTAGGACGACGACCGCCGCCAGCGGATGGCGTCGTCGTGCGGAGAGCTTTTTCACGGATTACCCCGGTGTCAGGATCTTCTGCGTCGGTGCTTCTGGACTTAGCGGGAGCGGTCCCGGCTACTTGATCAAATAGATCGTGGCGAAGAGGCCGATCCAGACGACATCGACGAAGTGCCAGTAGTAGGACACGACGATGGCGGCCGTCGCCTGCTCGTGGGTGAACCTCTTGGCCATGTAGGTGCGGCCGAGGACCAGCAGGAAGGCGATGAGACCGCCCGTCACATGCAGGCCATGGAAGCCGGTGGTCAGGTAGAACACCGAGCCGTACGGGTCGGAGGAGAGCGAGAGGCCGTCCTCCTTCACCAGGCTCGTGTACTCGTAGATCTGACCGCCGATGAAGATCGCACCCATGATGAAGGTGAGGATGAACCAGCCACGGAGCTTCTTCACGTCGCCCCGCTCGGCCGCGAACACGCCGAGCTGACAGGTGAGCGACGAGAGCACCAGGATCGTGGTGTTCGTCGCGGAGAAAGGCACATTGAGGCTTGAAGCCATGTGCTTCCAGTGAGCCGGTCCGGTCACCGACCGGAGGGTGAAGTACATCGCGAAGAGGGCCGCGAAGAACATCAGCTCGGAACTCAGCCAGATGATGGTTCCGACGCTGGTGAGGTTCGGCCGGTTGACCGACGGGTGCGCGTGCCCGGTTTCTACTGTCGTTGCTGTCGCCACGACCGACATTATGTCGGTCGCTTATCTCGCCCTCACTCCGGGGGGTGCCGTTCGGAGTGTTGCTGCCCTCCGAAGCGGTGTTGACGTGGTGTTCATGGGAGTAACATCCGCCCAAACGGCCCCGTCCGTCCTGTCCGTACGACGCCGACGTCGACCCGGAGGAACAATGCAGCCGACCGCCACCGTGCTGGTCTACAGCGACGACTCCAACACCCGCGAGCAAGTACGGCTGGCCACCGGGCGGCGCCCCGCCCCGGACGTGCCCCCGGTGGAGTTCGTGGAGTGCGCCACGCCCGCGGCGGTGCTGCGCGAACTGGACCGCGGGGGCATCGATGCCTGCGTGTTCGACGGCGAGGCCGTCCCGATGGGCGGCATGGGGATGTGCCGGCAGATCAAGGACGAGGTCTTCCAGTGCCCGCCCGTGCTGCTGCTCATCGGGCGGCCCCAGGACGCCTGGCTGGCCACCTGGAGCCGCGCGGACGCCGCGGTGACCCTGCCGGTGGACCCGGTGGAGTTCGCCGCCTCGCTGGCCGCGCTGCTGCGGCGCAAGAGGCTGGTGAGCGCCTAGCGCGAGGGGGCGCGGGCCGTGCGCCGGCACGGTCCCGCGCCCCGTCGGGGCGCTGCTCACACGGCCGCTGGCTGGAGGCGGACCGTGTCCGCGGAGGACTGGCCGTTGGTCTGGGTGCCGGTCAGGGCGGAGCCCGTGCGCCACTTCTTCCAGGTGACGTTCCAGTCGCCGAAGCCGTTGCCGAAGGGTTCCATCGGCCGGCCGTTGGAGTTGACGACCCGGACGATGTCCCCCGGATGGATGGTGTCGAAGAACCAGCGCGCGTTGGACGTACTCATGCCGGTGCAGCCGTGGCTGACATTGGCGTACCCCTGTGAGCCGACCGACCAGGGCGCCGCGTGCACGTACTCGCCGGACCAGGTCACCCGGGTGGCGTAGTACACGGGCAGGTCGTAGTTGTCCCGGCTGCCCTCGGCGATGCCGACGGTGATGCCGCGCATGCGTACGAAGTACTGCTTCTCCAGGACCACCTTGACGCCGTTGCGGGTCTCGTAGCCGGGCTTGCCGGTGGTGACCGGGATGCTGTTGATCACAGCACCGTTCTTGAGCACCGTCATCTCGTGCGCGGAGGCGTCCGTGAGGGCCTCGATCCGGTCGCCCGTGGTGAGCTTGACCGGCTTCGACTTGCCGCCCCACAGCCGGTCGCCGATCTTCACGCCGTCCAGGTTGCTGTGCACCAGGATCGTGGCGTGGGCGGGCCAGTAGTCCTTGGGCCGGTAGTGGAGTTCCTTGTCGCTCACCCAGTACCAGGAGCCGGGCACGGCGGGCACGGAGTCCACCCGCAGGCCGCGCTCCACGACGGCCCGCTGCGCCTTGTCCTTGACCTCCTGGCCGAGTTGGGCGGTGATGATCTGCCCGACGCCGTACTGGCCCGTGTCCGGCCCGAAGGTGACGCCCAGCTGCTTCTTGGCGGTGGGCTGGGTGGTGTCGAAGCTGAGGACCTTGCGGCCGGGCGCCCCGTCCTCGTCCTCGGTGCTCACCGTGACCGTGTAGTGGGCGCTCGCGGCCAGCGGGGAGGTGCTGTGCCAGCGACTGCCGTCGGCGGTGAGTTCGCCCGCCACGTAGCGCCCTGTGGAGTCCTGGGCGGTCACGTCGGTGATGCGCCCCTCGTCCTTGACGGTGACCTCCAGGGGCTTGTCCGGGTCGGCCCGCTTGCCCGTCTCGGTGGGCGCGTTGAAGGAGATCAGGCCCGCCGCGTCGTACGGCGTGGCGGACAGGGGATCGCCGTGCGAACCGCAGGCGGTGCTGCCCGCGCCCAGGGCGGTCACCAGCACGGCACAGCTGACGACGGTACGGGTCCGCGGAATGTGGTTCATACGATCACGCTATGAGATGGAGACCCTATTGGCGCGGTAGGTAACCCATACGAGGGAACGACACTCCCGCATCCGAGGGACGCCCATCCGGACGCCGAAAAGCCGGGAGCCCGGACCCTCCTGACGGGGGGTCCGGGCTCCCGGAGTGGAACTCGATGTCCTACTGGGTGCGGTTCTCACCGTGGTAGTACTCGAACACCCAGCCGAACAGACCGATCACGATGAACGGCGCGGAGAAGTAGATCAGCCACCAGCCGACCGCGATGCTGAGGAACGCGATCGCACCGCCGAAGCCCAGCATGAGCGGCTGCCAGCTGTGCGGGCTGAAGAAGCCCAGCTCGCCCGCGTCGTCCGCGACATCGGCCTCCTTGTCGTCCTGCGCACCGGCGTCCACCCGGCGGGCGGTGAAGCCCAGGTAGAAGCCGATCATGATCGACAGGCCGAAGGCCAGGAAGAGTGCCGTGGTACCGGCCGGCTCCTTCGACCACACGCCGTACACGACGGCCATGATCAGGATGAAGAAGCTCAGCCAGATGAACATCCGGCCCTGGATCTTCACTTGCCGGCCTCCTTGCTGTCCGCGACGGCAGGCGCGTGACCGGCGTACTCGAGCTGCTCGAGCGCGGCGATCTCGGGGTGGTGCAGGTCGAACGCCGGGGATTCACTGCGGATCCGCGGCAGGGTGGTGAAGTTGTGCCGCGGCGGCGGGCAGGAGGTCGCCCACTCCAGCGAGCGGCCGTAGCCCCACGGGTCGTCCACGTTGACCGGCTTGCCGTACTTGGCCGTCTTCCAGACGTTGTAGAGGAACGGCAGGATCGACAGGCCGAGCACGAACGAACCGATCGTGGAGACCGTGTTCAGCGCGGTGAAGCCGTCGGCGGCCAGGTAGTCGGCGTACCGGCGCGGCATGCCCTCGGCGCCCAGCCAGTGCTGGACGAGGAAGGTGGTGTGGAAGCCGATGAACAGCGTCCAGAAGGTGATCTTGCCGAGGCGTTCGTCCAGCATCTTGCCGGTGAACTTCGGCCACCAGAAGTGGAAGCCGGCGAACATGGCGAACACGACCGTACCGAAGACCACGTAGTGGAAGTGGGCCACCACGAAGTACGAGTCCGAGACGTGGAAGTCCAGCGGCGGCGCGGCCAGGATGACACCGGTCAGACCACCGAACGTGAAGGTGATCAGGAAGCCGGTCGCCCAGAGCATCGGCGTCTCGAAGGACAGCGAGCCCTTCCACATGGTGCCGATCCAGTTGAAGAACTTCACACCGGTCGGTACCGCGATCAGGAAGGTCATGAAGGAGAAGAACGGCAGCAGCACACCGCCGGTGACGTACATGTGGTGCGCCCACACGGTCACGGACAGACCGGCGATGGAGATGGTCGCCGCGATCAGGCCCATGTAGCCGAACATCGGCTTGCGGGAGAAGACCGGGATGATCTCGGAGATGATGCCGAAGAACGGCAGGGCGATGATGTACACCTCTGGGTGGCCGAAGAACCAGAAGAGGTGTTGCCACAGCAACGCGCCGCCATTTGCCGCGTCGAACACATGCGCACCGAATTTGCGGTCCGCCTCCAGGGCGAACAGCGCGGCGGCCAGCACCGGGAAGGCCAGCAGGACCAGCACACCGGTCAGCAGCACGTTCCACACGAAGATCGGCATGCGGAACATCGTCATGCCGGGCGCGCGCATGCAGATGATCGTGGTGATGAAGTTGACCGAGCCGAGGATGGTACCGAAGCCGGACAGGGCCAGACCCATGATCCACATGTCGGCGCCGGCGCCCGGCGAGCGGACCGCGTCCGACAGCGGGGAGTAGGCGAACCAGCCGAAGTCGGCCGCGCCCTCGGGGGTGAGGAAGCCACCCACCGCGATCGTCGAGCCGAACAGGTACAGCCAGTAGGCGAACATGTTCAGCCGCGGGAACGCCACGTCGGGCGCGCCGATCTGGAGCGGCATGATCCAGTTCGCGAAACCCGCGAACAGCGGCGTCGCGAACATCAGCAGCATGATCGTGCCGTGCATCGTGAACGCCTGGTTGAACTGCTCGTTCGTCATGATCTGAAGGCCCGGACGGGCCAGCTCGGCGCGCATGAGCAGCGCCATGACGCCGCCGATCAGGAAGAACGCGAACGACGTGACGAGGTACATCGTCCCGATCGTCTTGTGGTCGGTGGTCGTCAGCCACTTCACCGCGGAACTGCCGGGCTGCTTGCGCCGAACCGGCTGCTCGTCCACGTACGAGCCTTCAGCGGCCGCGGCACCCTGGGGTTCGTTGAGGATGCTCACAGGTTGTTCGTCTCCCGGTTCTTCTCGTGGCTCGTCTGCGCGATGCCGGCGGGAATGTAACCGGTCTGCCCCTTCTTGGCGAGGTCCTTGAGGTGCTGCTCGTACGCCGCCGGGGAGACGACCTTCACGTTGAACAGCATCCGGGAGTGGTCGACGCCGCAGAGCTCGGCGCACTTGCCGAGGAAGGTGCCCTCCTTGTTGGGGGTCACCTGGAAGGCATTGGTGTGGCCCGGAATGACGTCCTGCTTCATGAGGAACGGCACCACCCAGAAGGAGTGGATGACGTCACGCGAGGTCAGGACGAAGCGGACCGTCTTGCCCTTGGGGAGCCAGAGCGTCGGACCAGGGTTGCCGGTCTGCGGGTTGCGCGTGCCCGGGGTGCCGACGTCGTAGACGCCGCCGGCGTGCGCCGGGAAGGCGGCCTTGAACCGGTCGGGGATCGCGGACAGGTTGGTGTCCGTCTTCGCGTCGCCCGAGACACCGGGGACGTTCTCGATGTAGTTGAAGCCCCAGCTCCACTGGAAGCCGACCACGTTGACCGTGACGTCCGGCTTCTTGTCGAGGCTCATGAGCTTCGTCTCGTCCCGTGCCGTGAAGTAGAACAGCACCGAGATGATGATGATCGGGACCACCGTGTACAGGGCCTCGATCGGCATGTTGTACCGGGTCTGCGGAGGTACCTCGACCTTGGTGCGGCTGCGCCGGTGGAACATGGCGCTCCACAGGATCAGGCCCCACACCAGCACGCCGACGGCGAGCGCGGCAGCCCAGGATCCCTGCCACAGGGAGAGGATCCGCGGAGCCTCTTCCGTGGTCGGGGTGGGCATGCCAAGGCGGGGGAAGTCCTTGTATGTGCAACCGGTTGCGGTCGCCAGGACCAGGCCCGCGGTCAGTGCCTGCAGCAGCTTCCGCCGCATCGGGCGCCGCGGCGAGCGGTCGGAGCCGTTGGGACTCACGTAGCGCCTTCCCGAGAGTCTCGCCCGCGCGGTCGGCTGCGGCCTTCTCGCTGGTCGGTCGCCGCCCTGCGTCGGGCAGGGGTTTGGATGTTTATGCGGACCAAACCCTAGCCGACGCCCTCCGGGGGTTCGCGGGGAGGGGGGCATACGCGTCGCGCCTCACTCAGTTGGGGTGTGGATGGGCGCCCAATAGCTCGGGTTGTGGGGGTTTGGGGGGTGGGCGCGGGTGGGTCGCCGCGCGGCGGAGCCACCGGCGGACACCGCCCCGTGCCCCCTGGGTGAGGTCGGCTCACCAGCGCTTTAACGTTGGACTGTGGCCTACTTCGACGCGGCTTCCGCCGCTCCCCTCCATCCTGTCGCCCGTCAGGCCCTGTTGGCCGCCCTCGACGACGGGTGGGCGGACCCCGCGCGGCTGTACCGGGAGGGGCGCAAGGCGCGGATGCTGCTGGACGCGGCGCGGGAGGCGGCGGCGGAAGCGGTCGGGTGCCGGGCGGACGAACTGGTCTTCACCTCCTCGGGGACACGGGCCGTACATACGGGCGTCGCGGGGGCGTTGGCCGGAAGGCGGCGGGTGGGACGCCACCTGATCGTGTCAGCGGTCGAACACTCCTCTGTCCTCCATTCGGCGGACCTGTTCGAGGCGGAGGGCGGGTCGGTGAGCCGGGTGCCGGTGCACCGGACGGGCGCCGTCTCCCCCTCGGGCTACACGGACGCGCTGCGCGCCGACACCGCGCTCGCCGTGCTCCAGTCGGCCAACCACGAGGTGGGGACCGCCCAGCCGGTGGCCGAGGTGGCCGAGGTCTGCCGGGCGGCCGGGGTGCCGCTGCTGGTGGACGCGGCGCAGTCACTGGGGTGGGGGCCGGTCGGGGGCGGCTGGTCGCTGCTCGCGGCCAGCGCGCACAAGTGGGGCGGCCCCTCGGGGGTCGGACTGCTCGTCGTGCGCAAGGGGGTGCGGTTCGCCGCCCAAGGCCCGGCGGACGAGCGGGAGTCGGGGCGCGCGCCCGGATTCGAGAACATCCCGGCCGTCGTGGCGGCGGTCGCGTCCCTGCGCGCCGTACGGGCCGAGGCGGCGCGGGAGGCGGTACGGCTGCGGGAGCTGACGGAGCGGATCCGGGCGCGGGTGCCGCGGCTGGTGCCGGACGTGGAGGTGGTGGGCGACCCGGAGCGGCGGCTGCCGGGGATCGTCACCTTCTCGTGTCTCTATGTCGACGGGGAGACCTTGCTGCACGAGCTGGACCGCGAGGGCTTCGCCGTCTCGTCCGGCTCCTCCTGCACCAGCGGCACCCTGACCCCGAGCCACGTCCTGAAGGCCATGGGCGTCCTCAGCGAGGGCAACGTCCGCGTGTCGCTGCCGCCGGGCACGGCGGCGGAGGACGTGGAGCGCTTCCTGGCCGTGCTGCCGGGTGTGGTCGCCGGGGTACGCGACAACCTGGGCGCGCCCGCACCGGTCACGGTCGCCGAGCCGGGCGTCCTGGTCGTGGACGCCCTCGGCAAGCGCTGCCCCATCCCGGTCATCGAGCTGGCCAGGGTGTTCCCCGGCGTCCCCGTGGGCGGCACCGTCCGCGTCCTCTCGGACGACGAGGCGGCCCGCCTGGACATCCCGGCGTGGTGCGAGATGAGGGGACAGGAGTACGCGGGCGAGGAACCGGCGGAGGAAGGTACGGCGTACCTGGTCCGCCGGCTCAGCTGAACGGCGTCGTCAGCGCAGGTGCTGACGGACCTCGTCGCCCGCCTCGTCGCCGTACGCCTTCACGAACCGCTCCATGAAGTGGCCCCGGCGCAGCTGGTACTCCTGCGTGCCCACGGTCTCGATGACCAGCGTTGCGAGCATGCAGCCCACCTGGGCGGCGCGCTCCAGCGAGACGCCCCAGGCGAGGCCCGACAGGAACCCGGCGCGGAAGGCGTCGCCGACACCGGTGGGGTCGGCCTTGCGCTCCTCCTCCGCGCAGCCGACCTCGATCGGGTCCGCGCCGGCCTGCTCGATGCGCACGCCCCGCGAGCCGAGCGTGGTCACCCGGTGGCCGACCTTCGCGAGGATCTCCTCGTCGGTGAGGCCGGTCTTGGTCTGGATGAGGCCCTTCTCGTACTCGTTCGAGAACAGGTACGTCGCGCCCTCCAGCAGTATCCGGATCTCCTCGCCCTCCATGCGGGCGATCTGCTGCGAGAAGTCGGCGGCGAACGGGATCGAACGGGACCGGCACTCCTCCGTGTGGCGGAGCATCGCCTCGGGGTCGTCGGCGCCGATCAGCACCAGGTCGAGGCCGCCCACCCGGTCGGCGACCGTCTTGAGCTCGATCAGCCGGGCCTCGCTCATCGCGCCCGTGTAGAAGGAGCCGATCTGGTTGTGGTCGGCGTCGGTGGTGCACACGAAGCGCGCGGTGTGCAGGGTGTCGGAGATGCGCACCGACTCGGTGTCGACGCCGTGCCGGTCGAGCCAGGCCCGGTACTCGTCGAAGTCGAAGCCGGCCGCGCCCACCAGGATCGGCCGGGTGCCGAGCTGGCCCATGCCGAAGGCGATGTTCGCGGCGACACCGCCGCGGCGCACGTCGAGGTTGTCGACGAGGAAGGAGAGCGAAACCGTGTGCAGCTGGTCCGCGACGAGCTGGTCGGCGAACCGGCCGGGGAAGGTCATGAGGTGGTCGGTGGCGATGGAGCCGGTGACTGCGATGCGCACGACGGGGATTCTCCTGCGGAATAAGAAGGTGCGCGCGAGAGCGCTCGTGGGAAGGGCGGCGGTGAGAGACAGAGGGCTTCGATGACAGTTCACGCTACCCGGTAAGGAGCGGGCGCTGTAGTTGACGAAACTACCCGATAGTAGATCTTTCTTCGCGACCTCGACCGTGCCTACGGTGCCCTCATGACGAACCTCAAGGGCTCCTCGTCCGCCGGCTCCGGCACTCCCGTCTCCCCCGCTCCCGGTGATCTCGAAGGCGGCCTCGACACCCTGCGCGGCGACTGCGCCCGGATGGCCAAGCGCTGGCCGGCGCCCGCACGCACCGCGTCCCGGCCGGTGTCGCCGTCCCGCATCCACAAGGTCTCCGTGTCGCAGCGCTCCGTCCGGCTGCTCGACGGCATGTCCGACTACGGCGACTGACCCCGAGCGGTCCCGCTCACCCGTACGGCGTAAGCGCGGGAACCTCCCGCTCCCCTCCCTCGTCCCACCGTCGTCCCCTCACGCGGGGCACGCGGGACACGGACCGGCGAGGAGCGATGCGGTGAACACGGAGCGACCTGAGACCGAGGCACGGGACGAACAAGAGGCGGCGCGGTCCGGGCGGCGGCGCCCGCGTGCCGTCATCCTCTCCGTCGCGGCCGCCGTCCTGCTGGTCGGGGGCGGTGGCGCGTACGTAGCGGCGAGCGATGCCCCGAGCGGTCGTACGACCCCGGCCGCGGCGGACTCCAGCGCTCCCCCGCCGCTCGCCGTGGACGACCTCTCGGATCCCTACGGCGCCCACTACACCGCGTCCGGCGCGCTGCCGAAGGGGCCCGGCTCGGCGCCGGTGTACGGCGCGGGGGCGGGGGTCCGGGAGGAGCAGGTGGTCCGGCTGGCGAGGGCGCTCGGGGTGAGCGGGACGCCGGTGGCCGAGGGGTACGGCTGGCGGATCGGCGGCAAGGACGGCTCGGGGCCGAGTCTCCAGGTGAACCGGGACGCGCCGGGCAGCTGGACCTTCAGCCGGTACGCGCCGGGGACCGACGACTGCGGGAAGGGCCCCCTGTGCGCGCCCGGACCGGTGGGTCCGACCGGGGCGCCGGTGAGCGTGGCGGCGGCCGAGAAGGCGGCGGCGCCCGTGCTGCGGGCGGCCGGGCTGGACGGCGCGCGGACCGACGCGAGCCAGGTGATGGGCAAGCAGCGGGTGGTGACCGCCGACCCGGTGGTGAGCGGGCTGCCCACCACCGGCTGGGCGACGGGGCTGACGATCAGCAGGCAGGGCGAGGTGGTCGGCGGCCATGGCCTGCTGTCGACGCCGGTGAAGGGGGCGTCGTACCCCGTCCTGGACGCGGAGCGGACCCTCGCGCTGATGAACGCGGCGCCGAAGGGCGACCACCGGATGGGGCCCGGCGGCTGTCCGGGTCCGGCGCGGTTCGCGACGCGGCTGGAGGGGCCGTGCCAGTCGGCGTCCCCGGCGTCCGGGGCCACGGTCGCGGTGGACAAGGCGGTGTTCGGACTGGCCGCGCACCCGGTCGCCGGCCGGCCGACCCTGGTGCCGTCCTGGCTCTTCGGGACGCGGGGGTCGGGGACGGTGTCGTACCCGGCGATCGACCCCCGCTACCTGGCCTCGTCCTCGGCGTCCCCGACGGCGGCTCCCGAGCACCCCGTCAAGATCACCGGCTACATGGCCGCCGGCCGGAACCTCACCGTGGGCTTCTACGGCGGTCTGTGCGCCGACTACACGGCGACGGCACGGGAGAGCGCCGACCGGGTGACGGTCACGGTCACCGAGCACCGGCAGGAGGGCAGGATCTGCCCGCTGATCGCCAAGGAGTTCACCCGGACCGTGCGCCTGAAGGCGCCGGTGGACGGCCGGACGGTGGCCGGCGCGGACGGCGCGCGGATCCCGCAGGCCAAGCCGGGCGCGCTGCGGCCCTCGTCGTCCTCCTGAGAGCCGCGGTCTCCGACCCGCCGGGCCCCGGTACCGAGCGCGCAGCACTCACGCGTACGACGAAGGCGGCGAGCCCGCTCACGGGGGCTCGCCGCCTCATGTCTTCTGTTCCTGCTCTCTCCGCGTGAGCGACGGCTCAGCTGAAGGAGTCACCGCAGGCGCAGGAGCCGGTCGCGTTCGGGTTGTCGATCGTGAAGCCCTGCTTCTCGATCGTGTCCACGAAGTCGACGGTGGCGCCGCCCAGGTACGGGGCGCTCATGCGGTCGGTGACGACCTTGACCCCGCCGAAGTCCTTCTCCACGTCGCCGTCGAGCGAGCGCTCGTCGAAGAACAGCTGGTACCGCAGACCGGAGCAGCCGCCGGGCTGAACGGCGACGCGCAGCGCGAGGTCGTCACGGCCTTCCTGGTCGAGCAGGGCCTTGACCTTGGCCGCGGCGGCGTCGGTCAGGATGATGCCGTCGCTGACGGTTGTGGTCTCGTCCGATACGGACATCTACATCTCTCCCGGGTTGTACGGAGACTGCTTGCCGACGAGTGCAACCGGCGCTTCCGCGGATTCATTCCGGGCCGGGCGTCACGTGGTCGCGATTTTGCTTTCTGCCCCTTCATGCTCGCATACGCGCGCGAAGGCGCACAGCGTCCCGTGGGGGGATCCGTGACCCGTACGGCGGGCCGGGATTCACGTCACATGGACACTATGGCCATCGTCAAACTGACGTGAAGCGTTTATGATAGATAACGTCAGATAGACGAGAAATAGAAAGGGTGCGTGCCGTGACCACCGCCCAGACCCCGGAGCTCGACGTCCAGCCGACTCCGCTCGCCCTGTTGCTGCTCGGCCGCGAGGCCGATCCCAAGAGTGAGCGGGGTGTCGAGTGCCCCGGCGATCTGCCCTCGCCGTCCGACCCCGCCCTGGTCGAGCGCGCCCGCGCCGCCAAGGAGAAGCTCGGCGACAAGGTGTTCGTGCTCGGTCACCACTACCAGCGTGACGAGGTGATCCAGTTCGCCGATGTCACGGGCGACTCCTTCAAGCTGGCCCGCGACGCGGCCGCGCGCCCGGAGGCCGAGTACATCGTGTTCTGCGGTGTGCACTTCATGGCCGAGTCGGCGGACATCCTCACCTCCGACGACCAGAAGGTCGTCCTGCCCGACCTGGCGGCCGGCTGCTCCATGGCCGACATGGCGACGGCGGAGCAGGTCGCGGAGTGCTGGGACGTGCTGACCGAGGCCGGGATAGCCGAGCAGGTCGTCCCGGTGTCGTACATGAACTCCTCGGCCGACATCAAGGCGTTCACCGGCAAGCACGGCGGCACCATCTGCACGTCCTCCAACGCCAAGCGGGCGCTGGACTGGGCGTTCGAGCAGGGTGAGAAGGTCCTCTTCCTGCCCGACCAGCACCTCGGCCGCAACACCGCGGTGCGGGACATGGGCATGTCCCTTCAGGACTGCGTCGTCTACAACCCGCACAAGCCGAACGGCGGCCTGACGGCGGACGAGCTGCGCGCCGCGAAGATGATCCTTTGGCGCGGCCACTGCTCGGTGCACGGCCGCTTCAGCCTCGACTCGGTCAACGATGTGCGCGCCCGCATCCCCGGCGTGAACGTGCTGGTCCACCCGGAGTGCAAGCACGAGGTCGTGGCCGCGGCGGACTACGTCGGCTCGACCGAGTACATCATCAAGGCGCTGGAGGCGGCCCCCGCCGGCTCCAAGTGGGCGATCGGCACGGAGCTGAACCTGGTCCGGCGCCTCGCCAACCGCTTCGCCCCCGAGGGCAAGGAGATCGTCTTCCTCGACCGCACGGTCTGCTTCTGCTCCACCATGAACCGCATCGACCTTCCCCACCTGGTCTGGACCCTGGAATCCCTCGCCGAGGGCAACCTGGTCAACCAGATCCAGGTCGACAAGGAGACGGAATCCTTCGCGAAGCTGGCGCTGGAACGGATGCTGGCACTGCCGTAGCCGCGGACGGTACGACGCCCTGCCCCTGGTCTCGGGGGCGGGGCGTCGTCGTTCGTACCGGCCCCCACGTTGGGGCGTCGTACTGTTCCTCTCGTGGGCACTCTCGAACGCGCTCGTTGCGAGCTCAAGGCGCATCCGCTCGCGCTCGACGCGGCGCTCGCCGCGGCCGTTCTCGTCTGTATGGTCGCCGGGTCCTTCGCCGCTCCGCAGGATGGTGACGGCATCAGCTGGGGGGTCCGGGCGCCCGCCGCTCTCAGTCTGCTGCTCATGCTGCTCGCCGCCGTCGCGCTCGTCTTCCGGCGGCGTGCCCCCCGTACCGTGCTCGCCCTCACCGGCACCCTCTCCGTCGTGGAGTGCGTCACCGGGGATCCGCGTGCGCCCGTCACGATGTCCGCCGTCGTCGCCCTCTTCACCGTCGCCGCCACCACCGACCGCACCACCACCTTCCGCGTCGGCCTGCTCACCATGACCGTGCTGACCGGCGCCGCGATGCTCGCCGGCCCGCTGCCCTGGTACGCGCAGGAGAACCTGGGCGTCCTCGCCTGGACCGGCATCGGTGCCACCGCGGGGGACGCGGTCCGCAGTCGTAGAGCCGTGGTGCGGGCCATCCGGGAACGCGCCGAACGCGCCGAGCGCACGCGGGAGGAGGAGGCCCGTCGCAGGGTCGCCGAGGAGCGCCTGCGCATCGCCCGCGACCTGCACGACGTCGTCGCCCACCACATCGCCCTGGTCAATGTGCAGGCCGGCGTCGCCGCGCACGTCATGGACAAGCGCCCCGACCAGGCCAAGGAGGCCCTCGCCCACGTCCGCGAGGCCAGCCGCAGCGCGCTCAACGAGCTGCGCGCCACCGTCGGTCTGCTGCGCCAGTCCGGCGACCCGGAGGCCCCCACCGAACCCGCCCCCGGCCTCAGCCTCCTCGACGAGTTGGCCGGCACCTTCCGCAGCGCCGGGCTGCCCGTGCAGGTAGCCCGTGCCGACCAGGGCATCCGGCTCCCGGCGGCCGTGGACCTCGCGGCCTACCGGATCGTCCAGGAGGCGCTGACCAACGTCCGCAAACACGCGGGCGCGGGCGCGCGCGCCGAGGTGAGCGTCGTACGCGTGGGAGGAGACATCGAGATCATGGTCGTGGACGACGGCACCGGCAGCCATGCCGGAAACCCCGAACGCGCCCCCGAGTCCGGTGGGGGGCACGGACTCCTCGGCATGCGCGAGCGCGTCAGCGCCCTCGGCGGCACCCTCACCACCGGCCCCCGCTACGGCGGCGGCTTCCGCGTCCATGCGATCCTGCCGGTCAGCACCACCGACACCCGCATCGACGGCCGTACGACGGCACCGGGGGAGCCCGTATGACCATCCGTGTCCTGCTCGCCGACGACCAGGCCCTGCTGCGCAGCGCGTTCCGGGTGCTGGTCGACTCCGAGCCGGACATGGAGGTGGTGGGCGAGGCGTCCGACGGCGCACAGGCGGTCCTGCTGGCCAGGGAGCGGCGCCCCGACGTCGTCCTCATGGACATCCGCATGCCCGGCACCGACGGACTCGCCGCCACCCGCCTGATCAGCGAGGACGCCGAGCTGGCGCACGTCCACGTGGTCATCCTGACCACCTTCGAGGTGGACGACTACGTCGTCCAGTCGCTGCGCGCCGGCGCCTCCGGCTTCCTCGGCAAGGGCAGCGAACCCGAGGAACTGCTGAGCGCCATCCGGATCGCCGCGGCCGGCGACGCCCTGCTCTCCCCGGCCGCCACCAAGGGTCTGATCGCCCGCTTCCTCGCCCAGGGCGACGACGGCCACGCGCCCGCCGGCTCCGAGCGGCTCGGCACGCTCACCGTCCGCGAGCGCGAGGTCCTCGTCCAGGTCGCCGGCGGGCACTCCAACGACGAGATCGCCGAACGCCTCGCGGTCAGCCCGCTGACGGTGAAGACGCACGTCAACCGGGCCATGGCCAAGCTCGGCGCCCGCGACCGGGCACAGCTCGTGGTCATCGCGTACGAGTCCGGGCTGGTCCGGCCGCGGGTGGACTGATCTCCACCCGCGTACCGCCGTGCGTCTCCACCCTCCAGTACTGCGCGCGGAGTAGGAGCGGGGTAAGGAAACGGGACCTGCGGCCTACGGGCCGGGTCTCCCCGATGGCCGAGGGTGGTGGTGGGGTGGACGCCCACCGGCGTCCCGCCCTCGCTGTCCTGCCGCTTCCTTTGTGTCCTCCGTGAACGGAAGCGCTTCTGCCGCTCACAGAAGAGAGACCCACACCCATGTCCTGGCTGTCCAGATTCAGCCTCGCCCAGCGGGCCCTCATCGGCCTGGTCTCGATCGTCGCCCTGGTCTTCGGCGCGATCGCGATACCCCAGATCAAACAGCAGCTGCTGCCTACCATCGACCTGCCCATGGTGTCGGTGATCGCGCCGTACCAGGGCGCCGCGCCCGACGCGGTCGAGAAGCAGGTCGTCGAGCCGATCGAGGACGGCCTCCAGGGCGTCGACGGCGTCACCTCGGTCACCTCCACCGCGGGCGAGGGCAACGCCGTGATCATGGCGTCCTTCGACTACGGCAACGACACCAAGCAGATCGTCGCCGATGTGCAGCAGGCCGTGAACCGGGCCCGCAACCAGCTGCCGGCCGGGGTCGATCCGCAGGTGATCTCCGGTTCCACCGACGACATGCCGACCGTGGTGCTCGCCGCCACCTCCGACAAGGACCAGCAGGCGCTCGCCGACCAGCTCGACAAGACGGTCGTACCGGCGCTGAAGGACATCGACGGCGTCGGCCGCGTCCAGGTCACCGGCGTCCGCGACCTCCAGGTCACCGTCACCCCCGACAACGCCGAGCTGGCGCGGGACGGCCTCACCCCCGCCGCCCTCGCCCAGGCGCTCCAGGCGGGCGGCGCGAGCGTCCCGGCCGGCTCCTTCGACGAGAACGGCGCCAACCGCACCGTCCAGGTCGGCGGCGGCTTCACCACGCTGGCGCAGCTCAGGGACCTGCCCGTCACCGGCGCGGGCGCCCACAAGGCCGTACGCCTCGGTGATGTGGCCACCGTCAAGGAGCAGCCGGCCCCGGCCGACTCCCTCACCCGCACCGACGGCAGGCCCAGCCTCGCCGTCAACGTGACCATGGACCACGACGGCAGCGCCGTGACCATCTCCAAGGCGGTCAAGGACAAGCTGCCCGGACTGCGCGCGCAGCTCGGCACCGGCGCGAAGCTGACCGTCGTCAGCGATCAGGGTCCGGCCGTCTCCAAGTCCATCAAGGGCCTGACCACCGAGGGCGCGCTCGGCCTCCTCTTCGCGGTGCTGGTCATCCTCCTCTTCCTGGCGTCGCTGCGCTCGACGCTGGTCACCGCGGTCTCCATCCCGCTGTCCGTCGTCCTCGCGCTGATCGTGCTGTGGGTCGGCGGCCTGTCCCTGAACATGCTCACGCTCGGCGCGCTGACCATCGCCATCGGCCGGGTGGTGGACGACTCGATCGTGGTCCTGGAGAACATCAAGCGGCACCTGGGCTACGGCGAGGAGCGCCGGTCGGCGATCATCGAGGCGGTGCGCGAGGTGGCCGGCGCGGTCACCTCCTCCACCCTCACCACGGTCGCGGTGTTCCTGCCGATCGGCCTGGTCGGCGGCATGGTGGGCGCGCTGTTCGGCTCCTTCAGCATCACGGTCACGGCGGCCCTGCTGGCCTCGCTGCTGGTCTCGCTGACCGTCGTACCCGTCCTGTCCTACTGGTTCCTGCGCGCCCCCAAGGGCACCCCCGAGGACGCGGCTCAGGCCCGCCGCAAGGCCGAGGAGAGGGAGAGCAACAGCCGTCTGCAGCGCGCCTATGTGCCGGTGCTGCGGTTCGCGACGCGCCGCCGTCTCACCAGTGTGCTGATCGCGATCGTCGTCCTGGTCGTCACGTTCGGCATGTCCGGACTGCTCAAGACGAACTTCTTCGACCAGGGCGAGCAGGAGGTCATCACGATCAAGCAGGAGCTGAAGCCCGGCACCAGCCTGGCGGCGACCGACGCGCAGGCGAAGCGGGTGGAGAAGCTCCTCGCCTCCACCGAGGGCGTCAAGGACTACCAGGTCACCGTCGGTTCCTCCGGCTTCATGGCGGCCTTCGGCGGCGGCACGGACACCAACCAGGCGTCGTACCAGGTGATGCTGAAGGACTCGAAGTCGTACGACAGTGTGCAGCGGCACCTGGAGAGCGGGCTGAAGGACCTCAAGGGCATCGGGACGACCACGGTGTCGGCCGGTGACGGCTTCGGCAGCCAGAACCTCAGCGTCGTGGTGAAGTCCGCGGACCCGGCGGCCCTGCGTACGGCGGCCGAGCAGGTCCGCTCCACGGTGGCCGGTCTGGACGGCGTCACCGACGTCACCAGCGACCTGTCCACCAGCGTGCCGCGGATCTCCGTGACGGCCAACGCCAAGGCGGCCGCGGCCGGTTTCGACAACCAGAAGCTCGGCGCGGCGGTGGCGCAGGCGGTGCGCGGTACGACGGCGGCGAAGGCGACGCTCGACGACACCGAGCGCGACGTCGTCATCAAGTCGGCCAAGCCCGCGACGACGGTGGCGCAGCTGAAGAACCTGCGGCTCGGGCCGGTCAGGCTCGGGGACATCGCCACGGTGAAGCTGGTGGACGGGCCGGTCTCGCTGACCCGGATCGACGGCCAGCGGGCCGCGACGATCACGGCGAAGCCGACCGGGGACAACACGGGTGCGGTCAGCACCCGGCTCCAGTCGAAGATCAAGGCCCTGAAGCTGCCGGCGGGTGCCGAGGCGCAGATCGGCGGGGTGACGTCCGACCAGAACGACGCCTTCAAGAACCTCGGCCTCGCGATGCTGGCCGCGATCGCGATCGTCTTCATGCTGCTGGTCGCGACGTTCCGCTCGCTGGCCCAGCCGCTGATCCTGCTGGTGTCCATCCCGTTCGCGGCGACGGGCGCGCTCGGGCTGCTGGTCGTCACGGGGACGCCGATGGGTGTCCCGGCGATGATCGGCATGCTGATGCTGATCGGCATCGTGGTGACGAACGCGATCGTGCTGATCGACCTGATCAACCAGTACCGGGCTCAGGGGTACGGCGTGGTCGAGGCCGTGATCGAGGGTGGCCGGCACCGGCTGCGTCCCATCCTGATGACGGCCCTGGCCACGATCTTCGCGCTGCTGCCGATGGCCCTGGGCGTCACGGGCGAGGGCGGCTTCATCGCCCAGCCGCTGGCGGTCGTGGTGATCGGCGGCCTGATCACGTCCACGCTGCTGACGCTCCTGCTGGTGCCGACCCTCTACGCGATGCTGGAGCTCCGCAAGGAACGCCGCGCGAAGAAGAAGTCGGCCAAGCACCAGCCGCCGACCCCGGCCGAACCGGACCTGGCCCGCGTCTGACAGGGTCCGCATCCCAAGAGGGGCATCTCCGAGTCGTGGAGGTGCCCCTGCGGGCTTTCTCCGGCTTGCGGAGCCGGTCGCCTCGCGTTCCGGCCGGCCGGAATCCGCTTGTCCCGCCGAACGGCGTCGCCCTAAGGTGAGATCACTTCACGAGACGTTCCCCGGAAGCACGCCGCAGAGCGGGCACGTCCCACCTCGCCGAGGTGCCGGAGGGGCGGCAGCAGTTTTTGTCGACCCTTCCCTTCGGAGGTCTCCGCCATGAACGTCGGTATCGGCCTGCCCATCGCCGACCCCGCCACCCTGCTCACCTGGGCGCAGCGCGCCGACGACGGGCCGTTCAGCACGCTCGGCCTGCTCGACCGGCTTGTCTACGACAACCCCGAACCCCTGGTCGCGCTCGCCGTCCTCGCGGGTGCCACCTCCCGCGTCCGCGTCCAGACCGAGGTGCTGCTCGCTCCCCTGCGCGACACCGCCCTCCTCGCCAAGCAGACCGCCACCCTGGACCGGATGACCGGAGGCCGCCTGGTCCTCGGTCTGGGCGTCGGCGGCCGGGACGACGACCATCAGGCCGCGGGCGTCGACAAGCGCACCCGAGGCCGGCGCCTCGACGAGCAGATGGCGGTCATGCGCCGCCTGTGGTCCGGCGAGCCGTACGGAGACGGCGTCGGTCCGATCGGTCCCGCGCCCGCCCGGCCCGGCGGCCCCGAGGTGCTTTTCGGCGGCTTCAAGCCCGCCGCGATCGAACGCGTCGGGCGTTGGGGTGACGGCTTCCTCGCCGCCGCGGCGCCCTCCTGGGCGGGCGGCCTGTTCGACACCGCCCGCAGGTTCTGGGAGGAGTACGGCCGCACCGGCGAACCGCGCATCGTCGCGCAGGTCAACGTCGCGCTCGGCCCCGCGGAGGTGGTCGACGACGCCCGAGCCGCCATGCACGCGTACTACGCGTTCACCGGCATGGCCGACCGGATGACGGCCGGGATGCTCACCACGCCGGCCGGGATCCGCGAGGCGATCGCCGGCTTCGCGGACCTCGGTGCCGACGAGGTCATGCTCTACTGCCACGGCCTCGACCCGGACCAGGTGGACCGCCTCGCCGACGTCCTGTAACGGGGCCCCGTCGGGGCCCGGTTCAGTCAGGGATCAGGCCGTCTTCGCCGAGCAGGGCGCGGACCTCGGGGAGGGAGGCGTCCGGGGAGGGGAGGATCAGGTCGGAGGGCTGGAGTTCGTCGTCCGCGAGGGGGGTGCCGAGGCGGCGGACCGCGGCGAGGAGGGCGCCCAGCGTGCGCCGGAAGCCCTCCTCGTCACCGCTCTCCGTCTCGGCCAGCAGTTCGTCGTCCAGCCTGTTCAGCTCGGCGAAGTGGGAGTCGTCCAGCCTGACCTGGCCCTCCCCCATGATCCGTACGATCACGTCGGCCTCCTCGGCTCGTCTCCCGGCGGCACCCCGCCACCGCTTGCTACTGCTTGTCGAAGCGCGGGGTGTCCTGCGGCTGCTGCTGGGGCTGCCCCTGTCCGGCACCGCCCTCGATGGCCTGCTGCTGGCTGCCTCCGGCCAGCTCGGCCTTCATGCGCTGAAGCTCCAGCTCTACATCACTACCACCGGAGAGCCGGTCCAGCTCGGCCGCGATGTCGTCCTTGGCCATGCCGCTCGGGTCGTCCAGGGCGCCGGAGGCGAGCAGCTCGTCGATCGCGCCGGCGCGCGCCTGGAGCTGCTGCGTCTTGTCCTCGGCCCGCTGGATCGCGAGACCGACGTCGCCCATCTCCTCGGAGATGCCGGTGAACGCCTCGCCGATGCGGGTCTGGGCCTGGGCGGCGGTGTAGGTGGCCTTGATGGTCTCCTTCTTCGTACGGAAGGCGTCCACCTTGGCCTGGAGGCGCTGGGCCGCCAGGGTGAGCTTCTCCTCCTCGCCTTGGAGGGTGGCGTGCTGGGTCTCCAGGTCGGTCACCTGCTGCTGGAGCGCGGCGCGCCGGGACAGCGCCTCGCGGGCCAGATCCTCGCGGCCCAGCGCGAGCGCCTTGCGGCCCTGGTCCTCCAGCTTCCCGGACTGCTGCTGGAGCTGGTTGAGCTGGAGCTCCAGGCGCTTGCGGCTGGTCGCCACGTCGGCGACCCCGCGGCGCACCTTCTGGAGCAGCTCCAGCTGCTTCTGGTACGAGTAATCGAGGGTCTCGCGCGGGTCCTCGGCCCGGTCAAGGGCCTTGTTCGCTTTCGCGCGGAAGATCATCCCCATACGCTTCATGACACCGCTCATGGGCTTCGCGCGCCCCCTTCTGACGGACTCCAGCTCACCGATCCTGCGACAAGACCCACAGTACGGGCCCTGCCTCCATTACCGCACTGTCCGGGGCGTGATGCGCTCATCCCCGAGAACGACTGCGGAGAGTACCGCTCCGGCGCAGGGAGGAGGCCGCCCCTCACCTCGACCCGTGAGAACGCCCCCTCTGCGTCGTACAGACGCGCGGCGTTGCCGGATCGTTCCCGGCCGGGCGGCGGTCCATGCCCCGGATGCCCTTACCCTTGGTCTTTGTGTTCCGTAGCCGTGCCAAGGAAGAGAAGTCCCAGGCCGACAAGCCGGTGAACTTCTCCAAGCAGCCCCGTGACCCCCAGGCCCCCAAGGGCAGGCCCACGCCCAAGCGCAGTGAGGCCCAGTCCCAGCGCCGCAGCGTCGCCAATACCCCGACGACGCGCAAGGACGCCACCAAGCGCCAGCGCGAGGAGCGCCGCCTCGCGCTCCAGAAGCAGCGCGAGGCGCTGGCCAGCGGTGACGAGCGTTATCTGCCGGCCCGCGACAAGGGCCCGGTCCGCAGGTTCGCCCGTGACTGGGTGGACTCGCGGTTCAACGTGGCGGAGTTCTTCCTGCCGCTGGCGATCGTGATCCTCGTGCTCAGCGTGGTGCGGGTGCCCTCGATCCAGAACATCGCGCTGCTGCTGTGGGCCCTGGTGATCGTCCTGATCGTGGTGGACGCCGCCGTCAGCGGTCTGCGGCTGAAGAAGCGGCTCAAGGAGCGCTTCCCGGACGGCAACACGCGCGGCGCGGTGGCCTACGCGCTGATGCGCTCGCTCCAGATGCGCCGGCTCCGGCTGCCGAAGCCGCAGGTCAAGCGCGGAGAGCGGCCCTGAGCGCAGACGCTTTCACCGGGGGTGCGGCGCACTCCTGGCTGGACAAGGTGGGCGGGCTCCGGAATGTCGTACGCCAGGAACTGGTGGCGCGGCAGCTCGACGAGCAGATAGCCGGGCGGTTCCCGGTCGGGCAGCGGCTGCGGGTGCTCGACGTGGGGATCGGGCAGGGCACCCAGGCCCTGCGCCTGGCCCGCCTGGGCCATCAGGTGACCGGGGTCGAGCAGGACCCGGTGATGGTCGCGGCGGCGCGCGAGGCGCTGGACCGGGAGCCGGTGGGCATCCGGGAGCGGGTGCGTCTGGTACAGGGCGACGCACGGGACACCGGGGTGCACTTCCTGCCCGGCAGCTTCGACCTGGTGCTCTGCCACGGCGTGCTGATGTACGTCGCCGAGCCCGATCCCCTGGTGGCGGGTCTCGCGCGGGTGCTGGCGCCGGGCGGGCTGCTCTCGCTGCTGGTGCGCAACGGCGACGCGCTCGCCATGCGGCCCGGTCTCGCCGGTGACGCGGCGGGCGCGCTGGCCGCCTTCGACACCACCGCCTACACCAACCGCCTCGGCCTCAACGTGCGGGCCGACCGGCTGTCCGAGCTGACCGCCACCCTCGCCGGCATCGCCGCCCCGCTGCACGCCTGGTACGGCGTGCGGGTCTTCACGGACCTGGCGGCGGACGACGCGCCGCTGCCGTACGACCTGGAGACGCTGCTCGCGGCCGAGGAGCGGGCGGGCCGCACGGACCCCTACCGGGGCGTCGCGGCGCTGCTGCATCTGTGCGGAGTACGGGGCTGAATCCGGGGGCGTACGGCGCCGAGCCCGATCGGGGCGACCATCCCGTGGGCGTACGGCCCAAAGCCCGATCGGGGCAACACGGCGGGCCCGCCGATCGGCGCGCGGCCAGACTCGGTACATGGCCGCTTCCGCTCCCCGCACCCCCTTCACACGCCGCCTCCTGACGGCCGTCGTCCTGCTGTGCTGCGCGGTGCTCACCGCGGGCTGCGAGGGCCCCGGCGTCCCGAGCGCGGGGCGGCCGGACGCGGCGACGGCGAGCCCGGTGGCCGTGCCGATGGCGGCGGGCGATCTCCAGAGCGCGTACCAGCGGGTGATCAGGCAGGTGCTGCCCTCGGTGGTGCAGATCGAGGCGAGCCGTGATCTGGGCTCCGGGATCGTGTACGACGACCGGGGGCACATCGTCACCAACGCGCACGTGGTCGGCGACGAGAAGACCTTCCGGGTGACCACGGCGGGCAACGAGGAGCCGCTCACCGCGAGCCTGGTCTACTCCTACCCCCAGCAGGACCTCGCCGTGATCAAGCTGGACCGGGTGCCGGACGGGCTGAAGCCCGCGGTGTTCGGGGACTCCGAGAAGGTGGAGGTCGGCCAGATCGTGCTGGCGATGGGCTCGCCGCTCGGACTGTCGTCCAGCGTCACCCAGGGGATCGTCTCGGCGACCGGACGGACCGTCAGCGAGGGCAGCGGCGGCGGCGGCACGGGCGCCACCATCGCCAACATGGTGCAGACCTCGGCGGCCATCAATCCGGGCAACAGCGGCGGCGCCCTGGTCAACCTGGACGGGCAGGTCGTCGGCATCCCGACGCTGGCCGCGGCCGACCCTAACCTGGGCAGCGCGGCGGCCGGGATCGGCTTCGCCATCCCGGCGTCCATGGCGCGGACCATCGCCGGTCAGATCGTGCGCGAGGGCCGGGTCGTGGATTCGGGCCGGGCCGCGCTCGGCATCACCGGGCGGACCGTGGTGGACGACCGCCTCCAGCCGGCCGGGGTCGCCCTCGCGAGCGTCCACAGCGGGGGCCCCGCGGCGCGGGCGGGGCTGCGCACCGGCGACATCATCACCAGGGTCGGCGACCAGCCCATCACCACCATCACCTCGCTCCAGGAGGCCCTGGCCGCGGACAAGCCGGGCCAGCGGACGACGGTGACGTACCTGCGCGACGGGGCGCGGCGGACGGCGCAGGTGACGCTGGGCGAGCAGTGAGGGGTGAGGAGGGGTACGGCCTTCCGGAGTACGGCGTCGGGGGTACGGCCGTCCAGGTGCCCCCGGGCCCCGGGGCGCACCCCTCCTCACCGCGAGTCAGGAGGCGTCGGCGTGCAGGCTCATCGGGCCGTAGATCTCGGTGGTCTCCTCGAACAGCCGCACCTGGTCCGCGCCGCCCTCCAGCAGCGCCCGCCAGTGCTCCCCCACCCAGGACTCGGCGTCCCCCTGAGTGCTGAACTCCTCGGGCTGGACGGCCGGCTGGACCTCCGTGCCGTCGGCCTTCTCGAACCGCCACGTCCATGCCGTCATGTGGGCCTCCTAGTGATCCGACACCTGCTGGAAGAGTAGACGGAAGCGCAATACCCGATCGGACAGGCGAAAATCGTTCCGTGGAAGTGACTCTGCTCGGTACCGGCGCCCCCGCCGGCCTGCCCCGCCCCGACTGCCCCTGTGCCGCCTGCGCGACGGCGCTGGGTCCCGACGCGCGGGCGGCCACCGCGCTGCTGGTGGACGGCGTGCTGCTGCTCGACCTCACGCCGGGCGCGGCCTTCGCGGCGGCGCGGGCCGGGCACTCGCTCGGCGGGGTGCGCCAGGTGCTGCTGTCCCACCCGCACGACGGGCCGCCGGTGGAGGTGCCGGCCGGGCTGCCGCATCCGGTGCGGGTGCCGGACGGGCGGGAGCTGACGCTGCTGACGGGGCATCGGGTGCGGGCGGCGGCGATGGACGCGGGCGGCACGGGGTACGCGGTGACCGGTCCGGACGGACAGCGGCTGCTGTATCTGCCGCCGGGCGGGGCGCCGGCGGGTCTGGAGGCGGCGACGGCGGAGTCGTACCACATGGTCCTCGCGGACGTCGTGGGCCGGCCCGACGCGCTGGCCCGGCTGCGGGCGGTCGGTTCGCTCGGGCCGACGACGGATGTGCTCGCGGTCCATCTCGACCACGATGTGCCGCCCGGCCGTGAGCTGCGGCGGCGGCTCGCGGCGGCGGGGGCGCGGGCGGTGCCCGACGGTACGACGCTGGTGGTCGGCGCGTACGAGGACGTACCGGACGTGCCGCGCCGGGTGCTGGTGCTCGGCGGGGCACGCTCCGGGAAGTCGGTCGAGGCGGAGCGGCGGCTGGAGTCCTTCCCCGAGGTGCTGTACGTGGCGACGGGCGGGACGCGGGGCGGGGACACGGAGTGGGCGGCGCGGGTGGCGACGCACCGGGAGCGGCGGCCGGGGTCGTGGCGTACGTCCGAGACGACGGATCTGGTGCCGGTGCTCGCGGAGGACGGGCCGCCGGTGCTGATCGACTGCCTGTCGCTGTGGCTGACGGACGCGATGGACGCGGTGGGGGCGTGGGACGACGCGGAGTGGGCGGGCGGGGGTGAGAAGGCGCTGCGGGAGCGGGTGCGGGAGTTGACACAGGCGGTGCGGTGTACGCGGCGGACGGTGGTGGCCGTGTCGAACGAGGTGGGCTCGGGGATCGTGCCGGCGACGGCGTCGGGGCGGCGCTACCGGGACGAACTGGGGCGGCTGAACGCGGCGTTCGCGGGGGAATGCGAGGAAGTGCTGCTGGTGGTGGCGGGGCAGGCGGTGGTGTTGCGGGGGTGAGGAGGTGCCCTGCGCGGGGGTCGTTACGGCAGTTCTGGCGCAGTGGGCTTGCGGGCCACGATTCTGTGGTGGGAGAGGAACGGGATCCGGTGAATGCCGGTCAGCAGCGTGCGAGGCGGGATCTCCGCGGCGGTCGGTGACCAGCCCGCGCCCAGGACGATGTGGCCGCCGGGCCGCAGGACCAGGTACGCGCAGCGGAGGTCGGCCGGGTCGGTCGGCGGCCCGAGGAGGCTCACCACGTCGTAGCGGGAGTGCAGGCGGGGCGCCACGTCCGGCAGGCCGCCCCGGTACGCCTCCTCCACCCGGCCCTCCGCCAGCGCCCGCTCCACCCGGTCGGTGGGGTCGACGCCGTCGAAGCTCGTGTAGGGGAAGAACCGCTTCGCCGCCTCGGGGAAGCGGCCCTCCCCCGTGCCCACGTCCAGCCAGCTCTCCGGTTCGGGGAGCCGTGACAGCGCGCGGGCGGTGAGGTGGTGCCGGATCCGGGCCAACTGGTGTTCGTAGAAGCCTTGTTGGAGGTCAGGCTCCAGTGTGCGGTGCGAGGGCGGCATGGACGGCGGCTCCCTGTGCGACATTTCGCTGCAAAACGGAACGTATGGGATGCCGATCTTGGACGCAACGACATCGCCGGGTCGTGGTGGCGATGTGGCGCGGAAGCGTTCGCCCGGTGGCGGTACTGTTCGGCGAATGAGCAGGATTGATCTGGACGACTTCACCGATCTGATCGAGCGCCCGGACGGGGGCGTGCGCCGTGACGCCGAGGCCCGGCGGGAGCGCCAGATCGTGCCGCCCGGGGCGCTGGGGCGGCTCGACGAGCTGGGCGAGTGGCTGGCCGCCGCGCAGGGCGCGGTACCGGTGCGGACCGTCGAACGGCCGCGGCTGATCCTCTTCGCCGGCGACCACGGCATCGCCGCGCGGGACGTCTCCGCGCGGCCCGCGGGCGGCACGCGGGAGCTGGTGCGGGACGTGCTGGAGGGCGTGAGCCCCGCCGCGGTGCTGGCGCGCCGGCTCCAGGTGCCGGTCCGGGTCGTGGACATGGCCGTGGACTGCGATCCGGCCGACTTCCCCGAGGAGGTCGGGCGGTACCGGGTGCGGCGCGGCAGCGGTCGTATCGACATCGAGGACGCGCTCACCGAGGAGGAGGCGGACGCCGCGCTGCGGGCCGGTATCGCGGTGGCCGACGAGGAGGCCGACTCGGGTACGGACCTGGTGGTGCTCGGCGACCTCAGCGTGGGCGGCACCACCGTGGCCGCGGTGCTGATCGCGGCGCTGTGCGGGACCGACGCGTCGGTGGTGACCGGGCGGGGCGGCGTCGCGATCGACGACCTCGCCTGGATGCGCAAGTGCGCGGCGATCCGTGACGCGCTGCGGCGGGCGCGGCCGGTACTCGGCGACCAGGCGGAGCTGCTGGCGACGGTCGGCGGCGCGGACCTCGCGGCGATGACCGGGTTCCTGCTCCAGTGCGCGGTGCGCAAGCTGCCGGTGATCCTGGACGGCGTGGTGGGCGCGGCGTGCGCGCTGGTGGCGCAGCGGGTCGCGTTCCGGGCGCCGGACTGGTGGCTGGCGGCGCACGACAGCGGGGAGCCGGGGCAGACGAAGGCGCTGGACCGGATGGCCCTGGAGCCGCTGCTCCGGCAGGGCGTGAAGGCCGGCGAGGGCCTGGGCGGACTGCTGGCCCTCCCCCTGGTCCAGGCCGCGGCGGCACTGGCCGCACAGATGCCGGAACGCCCGGAGACCGAGAAGGAACCGGAGACCGGGGAAGGACCGGAGACCGCGCAGGGGTGGCCCCGACGGGAAACAGCCGGCCCAAACGGCTGATAAGCGCTGTTCGTTCGGGCAACCCCCATATGATCCATCACCATGGGAGATGCCCGGATTGCCGTTCCGTCGCGGGTCGAGGCGGGGCGGGGAGGTGAGGTCGGGCGGCGGTCGGGCGGGGTGGCCTCCAGGGCCGCCGCCTTCGCCGTCTGGTATCTGCGGGTCATCGCGTTCGTCAACTTCCTCAGCGCGGTGTGGGTCTCGCTGTACCAGGACGTGCGCCGGCACAACCAGGACGACTTCTTCACCCCGTACCTGCTGACCGCCGGCTTCGCCTCCGGTGTGTTCACCGCGTTCCTGGCGATCACGATGCGGCGCCGCAAGCGCGCGGCCTGGATCCTCAACCTCGTGCTCAGCGGCGTCTTCCTCGCGCTGTTCGCGTTCGCCATGGCGTTCCCGGAGATCCACCGGTACGCGCAGAACTGGGTGTCGCTGGTGCTGACGGCCGCGTTCGTCGGGGCGCTGCTGGTGGGGCGGCGGGAGTTCTACGCGAAGGGCGACCGCGCCAACCCCCGGCTCGCGGCCACCGTCGCCGTCGGCGGCGGGCTGGCCGCCAGCCTGCTGGCCGGGCTGCTGGTGACGGTCACCAACCAGGCGCCGGACGCGGCCCGTTCGACGTTCTGGGAGCGCTGGCACTACGGCACCCTGCGCCTGATCTCGGTCTCCGCCGACGAGCGCCACTTCCCCGGCATCGCCCCGCCCACCTGGGCCGACGTCACCGTCAACGTGCTCAGCACGGCCCTGGTCCTCGCCGTGTTCTACGCCGCCTTCCGCTCCCGGCGCGCCGTCGACCCGCTCACCGCGGACGACGAGAAGCGGCTGCGGGAGCTGCTGGACCGGCACGGCGAGCGGGACTCGCTCGGCTACTTCGCGCTGCGCCGGGAGAAGAGCGTCATCTGGTCGCCGACCGGCAAGGCGGCCGTCGCCTACCGCGTGATCGGCGGGGTGAGCCTCGCCTCCGGGGACCCGCTCGGCGACCCGGAGGCCTGGCCCGGCGCGATCGTGCCGTGGCTGGAGGAGGCGCGGGCGCACGGCTGGATCCCGGCGGTGATGGGGGCGAGCGAGGAGGCGGGCACCGTCTACCACCGGCACGGCCTGGACGCGCTGGAGCTCGGGGACGAGGCGATCGTGGAGGTCGCCGACTTCACCCTGGAGGGGCGGGCCATGCGCACGGTACGGCAGGCGTACAACCGGGTGCGGCGGGCCGGGTACCAGGTGCGCGTGCGGCGCCACGAGGACATCCCGGCGGCCGAGATGGCGCTGCTGGTGCAGCGCGCGGACGACTGGCGGGACGGGGCGACCGAGCGCGGGTTCAGCATGGCGCTGGGGCGGCTCGGGGACCCGCGGGACGGCCGGTGCGTGATGCTGGAGTGCACGGACGCCGAGGGCCGGCCGCGCGCGCTGCTGTCCTTCGTGCCGTGGGGTCCCGGCGGGCTCTCACTGGACCTGATGCGGCGCGACCGCGACGCCGAGAACGGGCTGATGGAGTTCATGGTCATCGAACTGCTGCGGCGCGCCGGGGAGATCGGGATCACACAGGTGTCGCTGAACTTCGCGATGTTCCGCTCGGTCTTCGAACGCGGGGCGCGGCTCGGCGCCGGACCGGTGCTGCGGCTGTGGCGCTCGCTGCTCAGCTTCTTCTCCCGCTGGTGGCAGATCGAGTCGCTGTACCGCGCCAACGCCAAGTACCGGCCCATCTGGGAGCCGCGGTTCCTGTGCTTCGAGAAAAGCGCGGACCTGCCGCGCATCGGCCTCGCCTCGGCCCGCGCGGAGGGCTTCCTGGAAGTGCCGGGACTGCCCGGGTGGCTGCACCGAGGACGGCTCGGCGCGCGCCGCTGACCGTACCGAGGTAGGGAATGTCGTATGGGATCGCTCGCCCGCTGGGCCCGTGCCGA
This sequence comes from Streptomyces sp. AM6-12, assembly GCF_044327085.1. Lineage (NCBI taxonomy): Bacteria > Bacillati > Actinomycetota > Actinomycetes > Kitasatosporales > Streptomycetaceae > Streptomyces > Streptomyces sp. AM6-12. The sequence goes on along the minus strand of NZ_JBIQWN010000001.1, from coordinate 5,311,113 downwards.
GTGGGGGCCGCTGTACGGCACCGTGCGCGCAGCCCTGCGCGGTCCGCGCCCGTGGGCGATGCCGGTGACCGCGCTGCCGATGACCGCGGTGGCGGTGCTCCTGACCGCGCTGCTCCAGTTCGCGCAGAACCGGCCGTGGGGTTTCCGGCTGGTGCAGGGCCTCGGCGCGGTCCGGGCCGAGGACCCGCTGTGGCTGAGCCTGCTGCGCACTCCCCTGTCGCTGTTCGTGCCCGCCCTCGACCTGCCGGTGTGGGGGGCGCTGGCGCAGGTCCTGCTGGTGTTCGGGATCGCCGAGCTGTGCCTGGGCTGGCGGCGGGCGCTCGGCATCGCGTATCTCGCCACCCTCGCCGGGACCCTGTACGCGCGCCTGGGCATCACCCTCGGCGCGCACGCCCCCTTCGGGCTGCCCTGGACGGACGCGCAGGTGGTGGACACCGGTCCGTCGGCCGCCGTGGTGGGTCTCGCGGTGTTCGTGGCCTGGCGGCACGGGGCGTACGCCACGGCGGCCGCGGTGACCGTCGCGATGGTCGCGGAGGTGCTGGCCAAGGAGAACCTGGCGGGCAAGGAGCATCTGGCCGCGCTGATGGCGGTGGGCTCGCTCTGCCTGGCGGTGGCGGTACGGCACCACCCCCAGCGTCTGCTTCAGCGGCGGCCGTCGGGCAACCGGGCCGGGCCGGGGTCGGGCCTGCCGCCGATCCAGTCCTGAAGGGCGCGGCTGCGGGGGGTCCAGCGGCGGTCGTGGCGGTAGGCGCGCAGGGTGGCCCGCGCGCGGGCGCGGGGGCGGCGGCTGTAGAAGCGGCGGGCCCAGAAGGAGTCGGGGCGGGCCAGCCGGAGCGCGCCGACCAGCGCGACCAGGGGCACGATCGCGCCGAACACCGCGGTGCGGATCTTGCCCTTGCTCAGGGCGACCAGGGAGAGCAGGAAGTTGGCGGCGATATTGGCGATGACGGTGCCGCGGTCGGCGAGTTCCTCCTGGCTCAGGTCGTTGACGCCGAACGGCGCGAATCCGGAGAGCAGCAGCCCCACCAGGGCGGCGGTGAGCACGACGGCCTCGACGCTCTTGCGGCCCTCCTCGCTCCAGTAGACGTCGTTCAGGTGCAGGATCAGCGCGAACTCGTCCAGGACGAGGCCCGCGCCGATCCCGAACACCACGGCGGCGAGCGCCCCGCCGGTGCCGTGCCGGTCGCTGGCGACCGCGCCGAAGCCGCCGACGACGGTGAGCACCACTCCGGGGACCACGTGGTGGATGTGCAGCCCGCCCGCGCTGACATTGCGGAACGGACCCTTGCCGGCCCGGATCAGACGGGTGATCACCCGTGTGACGACGAACGTCAGCAGGAAGGCGGCGAGGGCGAGCAGCAGCGGAAGCTTGCCCGGTTCGATGATGTTCCGCATCCACCAGTGCCCCATGTGCGCACTTTATCCCCGGCGCCCGGCCCGCGGCGGGCCCCGGTCGCGGGTAGCCCGCGGCGGGCCCCCGGTCGCCCGGTAGCCTGCGCCGATGCGCACGTCCTCGCCGCCCACCGCCCTCGACGGCCTCCGGTTCGCCTTCGGCACGCTCACCGTGCTGCCCGTACGGGTGCGCCGCTGGGACCGGGGTGCCGCGCGCGGGGGCATGCTCGCCGCCGTCCTCGTGGGCCTGGTCGCCGGCGCCCTCGCGGCCGCCCTCGGGCTGCTCCTGCTCCTGCTGGGCGCGGGCCCGCTGCTCGCCGCCGTCGGCTCGGTCGCCGTACCCGCCGTCCTCACCCGCGGGCTGCACCTGGACGGGCTCGCCGACACCGCCGACGGGCTGGGCAGCGGCAAGCCGGCCGAGGAGGCGCTGCGCATCATGAAGCGCTCGGACATCGGCCCGTTCGGGGTGCTCACCCTGGTTCTCGCGCTACTGGCCCAGGTGGCGGTGCTGGCGCAGTCGTACGGCGACTCGTGGGCGCGCGGCGCCGCGGCGGCGGTGATCTCCGCGGTGACCGCCCGGCTCGCGCTCACCCTGGCCGCCCGCACCGGGGTGCCGGCCGCGCGGCCCGAGGGGCTCGGGGCGGCCGTCGCCGGGGTGGTGCCGGTGCCGGGCGCGCTCGCCGTCACCGCGCTGTGCGCGGCGGGCGCCGCCTTCTGGGGCTCGGAGTGGGGCCCGTACGGCGCGCTGCGCGCCGCGGTCGCCGTGCTGTTCGCGCTCGCCGCGGCCGAACTCCTGCTGCGCCGCTGCCTGCGCCGCTTCGGCGGGGTGACCGGGGACGTGTTCGGCGCGCTCGCGGAGACGGCCGCGACGGCGTCCCTGGTGGTGCTGGCCTTCGGCCGCTGACGAACCGGGAGTCAACTCCCGTGCGTGGAGCGGCACTTGGCCACGAAAGATGCGTCCCGCCGGGGGGCGGTGGCCGCCGCGCCACGTACGGGTGAACACCGCGGGCATGAGCGCGGGCGGGCGCGAGCGTACCCTCGTCCCGGGTGTTCGCCCACCAGGCGGGGACCCCGGTTGCCACCTGCCCCCGGACCTGGACCCAGGGTCGGCTGTCGGGCCCGGTCGACCCACCCCACCGCAACTTCACACCGGAAGCGAGAATTCACCACCGTGACTGCTTTGACTCTCAGCACCGCCGCGGCGCCCGGCCTGCGGGCCGACGCGATCGTGATCGGTGTCGCCAAGGGCGCCAAGGGCCCCGTCGTCGCGCCGGGCGCCGAGGCCGTGGACAAGGCGTACGACGGCAGGCTGGCCGGCGTCCTGGAGACCCTCGGCGCCTCGGGTGCCGAGGGCGAGCTGACGAAGCTGCCCGCCCCCGCGGGCTTCAAGGCCCCGCTCGTGGTGGCGGTGGGCCTGGGCGCGGAGCCCGGCACCGAGGACGGCTTCGACGCCGAGGCGCTGCGCAAGGCCGCGGGTACGGCGGCGCGGACGCTCGCCGGCGCGAGGAAGGCCGCTTTCGCGCTGCCCGTGGACGGCCCCGGCGCGCTGGAGGCGATCGGCGAGGGCGCGCTCCTCGGCGCGTACTCCTTCGACGTCTACAAGGAGGACAACGCCAAGGCCAAGGGCGCCCGCGCGAAGAACGGCAAGGCCCCGCTGGGCGAGGCCGTGCTGCTCGGCGGCAAGCCGCGCGACGCCGCCCACAAGGGTGCCCTCGCCCGCGCCGTCGCGGTCGGCGAGGAGCTGAACCGCGCCCGCGACCTGGTCAACACCCCGCCGAACGACCTCACCCCCGAGGTCTTCGCGGGCATCGTGCAGACCGCGGCCAAGGAGCACGGCCTCAAGGTGCAGGTGCTCGACGAGAAGGCGCTGGTCAAGGGCGGCTACGGCGGCATCCTCGGCGTCGGCGGCGGTTCGGCCGCGGCCCCCCGCCTGGTCAAGATCGCGTACACGCACCCCAAGGCCGAGCGGAGCCTCGCCTTCGTCGGCAAGGGCATCACCTACGACTCGGGCGGCATCTCGCTGAAGCCGGCCGGTCACAACGAGACGATGAAGTGCGACATGGCCGGTGCCGCCGCCGTGTTCGCGGCCGTCGTCGCCGCGGCCCGGCTCGGCCTGGAGGCGAACGTCACCGGCTGGCTGGCGCTGGCCGAGAACATGCCGTCCGGCTCGGCGGTGCGTCCGGGTGACGTGCTGCGCATGTACAGCGGCAAGACGGTGGAGGTGCTCAACACCGACGCCGAGGGCCGGCTGGTGCTGGCCGACGCGCTGTGGGCGGCGTCGCAGGAGGAGCCGGACGCGATCGTGGACGTCGCGACGCTGACCGGCGCGATGATGGTGGCGCTGGGCAGCCGGACGCTGGGTGTCATCGCCAACGACGACGCGTTCCGCACCACGGTGTACGAGGCCGCGGAGGAGACCGGCGAGCCGGCGTGGCCGATGCCGATGCCGGAGCACCTGGCCAAGGGCCTGGAGTCCCAGGTCGCCGACATGACCAACGTCGGCGAGCGGTGGGGCGGCGGGCTGCTGGCCGGCCTCTTCCTGCGCGAGTTCGTGGGCGAGGGCATCCCCTGGGCGCACCTCGACATCGCGGGCCCCGCCTTCAACGAGGGCGGCCCCTTCGGGTACACGCCGAAGGGCGGCACCGGCACGGCGGTGCGGACGCTGGTCCGCCTCGTGGAGCTGACGGCCGAGGGTGAGCTGGGCTGACGCCCGCCCACCGGCTCGGGCCGGGTGCCCCGTAGCGCGTCCTCAGGGGCGTGGGTGGCTGCTCACGCAGTTCCCCGCGCCCCTGGGGGGCGCTTGAGGCGCCGGTAGTGGGACGTCTCACACACCAGCCCGGCGTCTCGTCCGCCTCCAACAAGTGCAAAGATGGAGCCCGGCAGGACAGGGCCCCCACCGAAGGGCCGAAGCATCAAGCGGCCGGACACCAGCCGCCCGCCGGTCATCGGAGATCGGCGCAAGGCGCACATGCATGGAGGACGTGACGTGGCGAACGACGCCAGCACCGTTTTCGACCTAGTGATCCTCGGCGGTGGTAGCGGTGGTTACGCCGCGGCCCTGCGCGGGGCGCAGCTGGGCCTGGACGTCGCCCTGATCGAGAAGGACAAGGTCGGCGGCACCTGCCTGCACCGGGGCTGCATCCCCACCAAGGCCCTGCTGCACGCGGGCGAGATCGCCGACCAGGCCCGCGAGAGCGAGCAGTTCGGCGTCAAGGCCACCTTCGAGGGCATCGACGTACCGGCCGTGCACAAGTACAAGGACGGCGTGATCGCCGGCCTGTACAAGGGCCTCCAGGGTCTGATCGCCTCCCGCAAGGTGACGTACATCGAGGGCGAGGGCCGGCTGTCCTCCCCCACCTCCGTCGATGTGAACGGTCAGCGCATCCAGGGCCGCCACGTCCTGCTGGCGACCGGCTCCGTGCCGAAGTCGCTGCCGGGCCTGGAGATCGACGGCAACCGGATCATCTCCTCCGACCACGCCCTCGTCCTGGACCGCGTGCCCAAGTCCGCGATCATCCTCGGCGGCGGTGTCATCGGCGTCGAGTTCGCCTCCGCGTGGAAGTCCTTCGGCTCCGACGTGACCGTGATCGAGGGCCTCAAGCACCTCGTGCCGGTCGAGGACGAGAACTCCTCGAAGCTGCTGGAGCGCGCCTTCCGCAAGCGCGGCATCAAGTTCAACCTCGGCACCTTCTTCCAGAAGGCCGAGTACACCCAGGACGGCGTCAAGGTCACCCTCGCCGACGGCAAGGAGTTCGAGGCCGAGGTCCTCCTCGTCGCCGTCGGCCGCGGCCCGGTCTCCCAGGGCCTCGGCTACGAGGAGCAGGGTGTCGCCATGGACCGTGGCTACGTCCTGGTCGACGAGTACATGCGGACCAACGTCCCGACCATCTCCGCCGTCGGCGACCTGGTCCCGACCCTCCAGCTCGCGCACGTCGGCTTCGCCGAGGGCATCCTGGTGGCGGAGCGTCTGGCCGGTCTGAAGGTCGTCCCGATCGACTACGACGGTGTCCCGCGGGTGACGTACTGCCACCCGGAGGTCGCCTCCGTCGGCATCACCGAGGCCAAGGCCAAGGAGATCTACGGCGCGGACAAGGTCGTCGCTCTGAAGTACAACCTGGCGGGCAACGGCAAGAGCAAGATCCTTAACACCTCGGGCGAGATCAAGCTCGTCCAGGTGAAGGACGGTGCCGTGGTCGGCGTCCACATGGTCGGCGACCGCATGGGCGAGCAGGTCGGCGAGGCCCAGCTGATCTACAACTGGGAGGCGCTGCCGGCCGAGGTGGCCCAGCTCATCCACGCCCACCCGACGCAGAACGAGGCGATGGGCGAGGCCCACCTGGCCCTGGCCGGCAAGCCGCTGCACTCCCACGACTGAGCCCTCGGTCACGGGCGCGACGACACAGACTTCCGCAATTCGTAAGGAGCAACCGAAACCATGGCGGTTTCCGTAACCCTTCCGGCGCTCGGTGAGAGCGTCACCGAGGGCACCGTCACCCGTTGGCTGAAGGCCGAGGGTGAGCGCGTCGAGGCCGACGAGCCGCTGCTCGAGGTCTCGACCGACAAGGTCGACACCGAGATCCCCTCGCCCGTCTCCGGCGTCCTGGCGTCCATCAAGGTCGCCGAGGACGAGACCGTCGAGGTCGGTGCCGAGCTGGCCCTGATCGACGACGGCAGCGGCGCCCCCGCGGCTGCCCCGGCCCCCGCGGCCGAGCCCGCCCCGGCTCCGGCCGCCGAGGAGGCCGCCGCCACTCCGGCGCCGGCCGCCGAGGCCCCTGCCGCTCCCGCCCCGGCCGCCGAGGCCGCCGCCCCCGCCGGTGGCGCCGAGGGCACCGACGTGGTCCTGCCCGCGCTCGGCGAGTCCGTCACCGAGGGCACCGTCACCCGCTGGCTGAAGTCGGTCGGCGACTCCGTCGAGGCCGACGAGCCGCTGCTCGAGGTCTCCACGGACAAGGTCGACACCGAGATCCCGGCGCCCGCCTCCGGCGTGCTGCTGGAGATCGTGGTCGGCGAGGACGAGACCGCCGAGGTCGGCGCCAAGCTCGCCGTCATCGGCGCGCCGGGCGCGGCTCCGGCCGCCGCCCCGGCCCCGGCCGCCCCGGCTCCCGCCGCCGCCCCGGCTCCGGCTCCGGCTCCGGCCGCCGAGCCCACCCCGGCTCCCGCTCCGGCTGCCCCGGCCGCCGCCCCGGCTCCGGCTCCCGCCGCCCCGGCGCAGCCCGCCGCTCCGGCCCCGGCTCCGGCCCCCGCCCCGGCTCCGGTCACCCCGGCCACCGCGCCGACCTCCCCGACCGCCACCCAGGCGACGGACGAGGGCGCGTACGTGACCCCGCTGGTGCGCAAGCTCGCCGCCGAGAACGGCGTCGACCTGGCCACCGTCAAGGGCACCGGCGTCGGCGGCCGTATCCGCAAGCAGGACGTCATCGCCGCCGCCGAGGCCGCGAAGGCGCCCGCCGCCGCTCCGGCTCCGGCCGCCGCGGCCGCCCCCGCCGCCCCGGCCGCCAAGAAGGCCCCGGCGCTGGAGGTCTCCCCGCTGCGCGGCCAGACCGTCAAGATGCCCCGCATCCGCAAGGTCATCGGCGACAACATGGTCAAGGCGCTGCACGAGCAGGCCCAGCTTTCCTCGGTCGTCGAGGTCGACGTGACGCGCCTGATGCGGCTGCGCGCCCTGGCGAAGGACTCCTTCGCGGCGCGCGAGGGCGTCAAGCTCTCCCCGATGCCGTTCTTCGTCAAGGCCGCCGCGCAGGCGCTGAAGGCCCACCCGGTCATCAACGCCAAGATCAACGAGGCCGAGGGCACGATCACCTACTTCGACACCGAGAACGTCGGTATCGCGGTGGACTCGGAGAAGGGCCTGATGACCCCGGTCATCAAGCACGCCGGCGACCTCAACATCGCGGGCATCGCCAAGGCCACGGCGGAGCTGGCCGGCAAGGTCCGTGCCAACAAGATCACCCCGGACGAGCTGTCCGGCGCGACCTTCACCATCTCCAACACCGGTTCGCGCGGTGCCCTGTTCGACACGATCATCGTGCCGCCGGGCCAGGTCGCGATCCTCGGCATCGGTGCCACGGTCAAGCGTCCGGCCGTCATCGAGACCGAGGAGGGCACGGTCATCGGCGTCCGCGACATGACCTACCTGACCCTCTCCTACGACCACCGCCTGGTGGACGGCGCCGACGCGGCCCGCTACCTGACGGCGGTCAAGGCGATCCTGGAGGCGGGCGAGTTCGAGGTCGAGCTCGGCCTCTGACCCCGATCGGGGCTTTTGGCCTGATCAAGCGGTACGACACCCCGTCCGGAACCTTCCGGGCGGGGTGTTCGTGTTTGTCGTCATGCCTGCCGTGTAAGCCTCGTCTCACCTGCACTGAAGCGCCCTCCGTACACGCTCCCGCCGACCGAACCCGCCGTATTGTCTAAAGGTCAGCCCCCCGGGAGGAGCCCTCATGACCGCGCCCGTAGTCCACTCGCTGCGCGAACAGATCCGCGAGCACATCGTGGAGGGGATCGTCAGCGGGCGCTGGCAGCCGGGCGAGCGCATCGTGGAGCGCCGTATCGCCACCGAGCTGGAGGTCAGCCAGACCCCGGTGCGCGAGGCGCTGCGGGAGCTGGAGACGCTGCGGCTGATCGAGTCCGCGCCGAACAAGGGCGTCCGGGTCCGCAATCTGACGGCGGCCGACCTGGAGGAGAGCTACCCCGTCCGGGCCGGCCTGGAGGCCATCGCGGCCGAGCTGGCCGCCGACCGCCTGTCCACCGACTGCTCGGCCCTGGAACCCCATGTGCTGGCCCTGTACGAGGCCGACCGGGCCGCCGACGGCACCGCGCAGGTGCGGCACACCGTCGGCTTCCACCGCGAACTCGTGCGCGCCGCCGACAACTCGGTGCTGCTGCACACCTGGGAGGGCCTCGGCATCGAGGTCTTCACCGCCCTGTCGATCCGCTGGCTGGGCACCGTGCAGCAGTCGTACGCGGAGGAGCACGAGGAACTGGTGCAGGCGTTCAAGCGCCGGGACCCGCGGATCGCGGAGCTGGTGAAGGCGCACGTGCTCGGCTGCGCCCCGCGCGCCTGACGCCCGCCTGATGCCCGACTGACGCGACGCACCCGAGCACACCCCCGCTCACCTGCGAATTCCCTGATCAAAGTCGGCACCGGGTGCCCGGTTCCAAGGCACCGGGTGCCGACTTTCTTGGAATCGAGAGGTTTTGCCGCTCAACCCTTTGATCGATCATCGATCAGGGGGTTACAGTCACCGACGGACTTCCACCCGAGGTCCGCCTGCCCTGTCCTGCCAAAGACCAAGGGCACCCCCGAACCCTTACCGATGAGGGAACCCCCTTCGACTGAGGAAGGCGGCGACATGACCGACCCCCACGCCATCCAGCCGAGCGAGCTCGACCAGCTCCCGGACCGCGACCCCGAGGAGACCGCCGAATGGCGGGCCTCCCTGGACGCCGTGGCCAGGGAGGCAGGCCCGCATCGCGCCGCGTACCTGATGCGGCGCACGCTGGAGCGCGCCGAGGCGGGCGGCATCGCGCTGCCGAAACTGCTGGAGACGGACTACGTCAACACCATCCCCACCTCCGCGGAGCCGGCTCTGCCCGGCGACCCGGAGATGGAGGCCCGGATCACCGCCTGGAACCGCTGGAACGCGGCCGCGATGGTCACCCGCGGCAGCAAGCACGGCGTCGGCGGCCACATCGCCACCTTCGCCTCCGCGGCCTGGCTGTACGAGACCGGCTTCAACCACTTCTTCAAGGGCAAGGACACCGGGGAAGCCGCCGGGTCCGGCGACCAGCTGTACATCCAGGGCCACGCCTCCCCCGGCATCTACGCCCGCGCCTTCCTGGACGGCCGCCTGAGCGAGGCGCAGCTGGACAACTTCCGCCAGGAGGCGGGCGGCGACGGTCTGCCCTCGTACCCGCACCCGCGCCGGCTGCCCTGGCTGTGGGAGTTCCCGACCGTCTCCATGGGCCTCGGCCCACTGTCGGCGATCTACCAGGCGCGCTTCAACCGCTACCTCACCAACCGCGGCATCAAGGACGTCTCGGCCTCGCACGTATGGGCGTTCCTCGGCGACGGCGAGATGGACGAGCCGGAGTCCACGGCGGCCCTGGCGCTCGCCTCCCGCGAGGGTCTGGACAACCTGACCTTCGTCATCAACTGCAACCTCCAGCGCCTGGACGGCCCGGTCCGCGCCAACTTCAAGATCGTGCAGGAGCTGGAGGCCCAGTTCCGCGGCGCCGGCTGGAACGTCGTCAAGACGCTGTGGGGCACCGCCTGGGACGAGCTGTTCGCGCTCGACACCACGGGCGCGCTGGTCCGCCGGCTGCGCCAGGTGCCGGACGCGCAGGTCCAGACGTACCAGACCCGCGACGCCGCCTACATCCGCCAGGACTTCTTCGGCGCCGACCCGGCGCTGGCCGAGATGGCGAAGCTGCTCAGCGACGACAAGATCCTGGAGTGCTTCCACCTCTCGCGCGGCGGTCACGAGGCGAGCAAGGTGTACGCCGCGTACAAGGCGGCCGTCGAGCACGAGGGCGCGCCGACCGTGATCCTGGCCCAGACGGTCAAGGGCCACACCCTGGGCGACGGCTTCGCGTCGAAGAACGCCAACCACCAGATGAAGAAGCTGACGGTGGACGAGTTCAAGACGATGCGGGACCTGCTCGGCCTGCCGATCAAGGACAGCGACTTCGTGGACGGCGTGGTGCCTTACGGCCACCCCGGCGCCGACTCCCCCGAGGTCCGCTACCTCCAGGAGCGCCGCGCGGCCCTCGGCGGCCCGGCCCCGGCCCGTCGTACGCACCCGCTGGCCCCGCTGCCCGCCCCGGCCGAGAAGGCGTTCGCCTCCTTCGACAAGGGCTCCGGCGCGCAGAACGTGGCGACCACGATGGCCTTCGTCCGCCTCGTCAAGGACCTGGTCCGCGACAAGGAGACGGGCAAGCGGTGGGTGCCGATCGTCCCGGACGAGGCGCGCACCTTCGGCATGGAGTCGCTGTTCCCGTCGCTCGGGATCTACTCCCCCAAGGGCCAGACGTACGAGCCGGTCGACCGCGACCAGCTGATGTACTACAAGGAGGCCAAGAACGGCCAGATCCTCAACGAGGGGATCACCGAGGCCGGTTCGATGGCCGACTTCATCGCCGCGTCCACCGCGTACGCGACGCACGGCGAGGCGATGATCCCGTTCTACATCTTCTACTCGATGTTCGGCTGGCAGCGCACCGCCGACCAGATGTGGCAGCTCGGCGATCAGCTCGGCCGCGGCTTCCTCGTCGGCGCGACGGCCGGCCGTACGACGCTGACCGGCGAGGGCCTCCAGCACGCCGACGGCCACTCGCCGGTGATCGCCGCGACCAACCCGGCCGCGCTGTCGTACGACCCCGCGTTCGCCTACGAGATCGCGGTGATCGTCCGCGAGGGTCTGCGCCGGATGTACGGCGAGGCCAAGCCGGGCGAGGACCAGAACGTCTTCTACTACCTCACCGTCTACAACGAGCCGCTGCCGCAGCCCGCGAAGCCCGGTGTCCCCGGCGTCGACGAGGGCATCGTCAAGGGCCTGTACCGCTTCAACACCGCGGAGTCCGCGGGCGTGACGGTCCCGGCGAACGCCCCGCGCATCCAGCTGCTGGGTTCCGGTACGGCGATCCACTGGGCGCTGGACGCGCAGCGCCTGCTGGCCGAGGAGTGGGGCATCGCGGCCGACGTCTGGTCGGCGACGTCCTGGACCGAGCTGCGCCGCGACGCGCTGGAGGCCGACGCGGCCCTGCTGCGCGGCGAGGAGCGCGTGCCGTTCGTCCGCCAGGCGCTCCAGGGCGCCGAGGGCCCGGTCCTCGCGGTCTCCGACTACATGCGCCAGGTCCCGGACCAGATCGCGCAGTGGGTCGAGCAGGACTGGTCCTCGCTCGGCACCGACGGCTTCGGCATCTCGGACACCCGTCCGGCCGCCCGCCGCCACTTCGGCGTGGACGCCGAGTCCATCGTGGTCGCCGCCCTCGCCCAGCTCGCCAAGCGCGGCGAGGTCAAGGCGACGGCGGTGAAGGAGGCTCGCGAGAAGTACGGCCTGTAAGCACCGCGGCGGGTCGGGAGAAGGGGTACGGCAGGCTGCCGTACCCCTTCTCTGTCAGTGGCCCCCGGCATCATGGGCCCATGCGTGCGGCCCGGCTCATCAAGATGGTGCTCCTCCTCCAGGCGCGGTCCTGTATGACCGCCGGCGAGCTGGCGCGGGAGCTGGAGGTGTCGGAGCGGACGGTGATGCGGGACGCGCAGGCGCTGTCGGAGGCGGGTGTGCCGGTGTACGCGGACCGGGGGCGCGCGGGCGGGTACCGGCTGGTCGGCGGGTACCGGACCCGGCTGACGGGGCTGGCGCGCGGCGAGGCGGAGGCGCTGTTCCTCAGCGGGGTGCCGGGGGCGCTGCGGGAGATGGGGCTGGCGGACGCGGCGTCGGCGGCCCGGCTGAAGGTGGCGGCGGCGCTGCTGCCCTCCCTCCAGGACGCCCCCCGCACCGCGGCCCAGCGCTTCCACCTGGACGCGCCCGCCTGGTTCCGCGCGCCCGGGACGCCCGCGCTGCTGCCCGCGCTCGCCGAGGCGGTGTGGGACGACCGGTGCGTCACGGCCCGGTACCGGCGCGGGGACGGCGAGGTGGAGCGGCTGCTGGAGCCGTACGGGCTGGTGCTGAAGGCGGGCGCCTGGTACCTGTGCGCGCGGGTGCCGGACGCGGGGGCCTTCCGCACCTACCGCGTCGACCGGTTCGCCGCCGTGGACGCGGCGGACCTCCGCTTCCGGCGCGACGAGGACTTCGACCTCCCCGGTTACTGGGCCGCCCAGGCCGAGCGGTTCGCGCGCTCGCTGCTGCGCGCCGAGGCCGTCGTACGGCTCTCCCCCGAGGGGGTGCGCCGGCTGCCGGACGCCGTCGGCGCGGCGGCCGCGCGGGAGGGGCTGGCCGGTGCCGGGGAGCCGGACGGGTCGGGGTGGGTGGCGGTGACGCTGCCGGTGGAGTCGGAGGAGGTGGCGTACGACCAGCTGATCGGCCTCGGGCCCGAGGTGGAGGTGCTGGCGCCGGGGAGCCTGCGGGAGCGGTTCGCACGGGACGCGGCGCGGCTCGCGGAGCTGTACGGCGCGGGGTGACGCGGCCGTCGTACTCCCGCGTGCGCCCCACCGGCGCAGGCCCGATGCTGGAGCGGTGATGGACGAGACGGAGTTCTGGGAGCTGGTCGACAGCACGCGCGAGGCCGCCGGGGGCGATCCCGAGGACCAGGCAGAGCTGCTGGTGGACCGGCTCACCCAGCTGGACCCGGAGCAGGTCCTGGACTTCGCCCGTCACTTCGAGGCCCGCTACAACCGGGCCTACCGCTGGGACCTGTGGGGCGCCGCCTCGGTGCTCCTGGACGGCGCCGGCGACGACGCGTTCGATTTCTTCCGGTGCTGGCTGATCGGCCAGGGCCGGGAGGTCTTCGAGGGCGCCCTGCACGACCCGGACGCGCTGGCCGGGCTGCTGGGCGACTTCGACGAAGAGGTCGACGGCGACGCCGAGGAGCTGGGGTACGCGGCCGACGAGGCGTACGAGCAGCTCACCGGCACCGTGGCCGCCGACCTCGGCCTCCCGCCGGCCCCCGCGGAACCGGCGGGCACGCCGCTCGACCTGGAGGACGACGCGCTGCTCGCCCGGCGCTACCCGAGACTCTGGGAACGCTTCAGGGGCTGAGGGACGGCCGGGACGACGCCGGGGCGGGGCGGCGGCTCGGCGGGTGCGTGGTGGCGCGTGGATGCGCGGTGGGCGAGGGCGTGGGCGGGGGCGTGGTGGGTGCGTTCGGCTGGTGCGTGGCGGGCGGGCGCGTGCCCGGTGATGGGGTGATGAGTGCGGGCGTGCCCGGCGCGTGCGTGACGGGTCGGGTCGGCGTAGGAGTCCGGTGCTGGAGGCGGGTGCGACCCTGGAGGCGGGCCGCCGTCTCCCTGATCTCGGGCAGCCGGGCGGCGAGGGCGGCGCCGGGGCAGTTGGTCATGAACCCGTCGTTGTGACCGGCGATGGCGGGCAGTGTGACCGCGGTGCCCGCGCGGAAGCGGCTGTGCCCGTTGCTGGAGACCAGCCGTACCCGCGCGCGCGGGTCGATGTCGGCCAGACCCAGTTTCCAGGCGGCGAGGGCCGTGATGGCGTCGGTCATGGCCCGCGGCACCGGCACCCCCGCAGTGAAGGTGCCGATCGCGGCGATCCCGGCGGTGCGGTGGTTGAAGCCCTGCGCGTGGGCGCCGGTGACGGCCCGGTCGACGCCGCCCGCGCGGCCCTCGTAGATCGTGCCGCAGCGGTCGACGAGGAAGTTGTAGCCGATGTCGTCCCACCGCCGGGCGCCGGTCTGACCGGCGTACAGGCGGCGGATGATCTCGGGGGTGTCCGCGCACCGGTAGCCGTTGGGCGAGTCGGTGTGGTGCACGAAGACGGCGATCACCCTGTCGTCGTAACGCGGCGGCGGCTGGGCGTGCCCGGTGGCGCGGTCCAGCCAGGCGGAGCGCGGCACGATCAGGGGCCGTCCGGCGAGGTGGGCGCCCCCGGTCCCCGGCGCGGCGGAGCGCAGGTCCAGCGCGGCGGGCCGGTCGGGCGGGATCAGGGCGGCCCGCCCGGCGCCGCGCGCGTACAGGGCGAGCGCGAGGACGGCCAGCAGTCCGGGCAGGGAGCCCAGCAGCACCAGCAGCGGGCCGGGGACGATCCTCCTGGCCCTTCGGACGACGGACATGGCCCCACTCTCGAGCCAGCCGCCCCCGCCCGCGATGTGCGCTGTGCCACCTGGCGGAACCAACGTCCCGGTCCGGGGCGTTTCTGTGGGTAGCGGCACACGTGGCCGGTTCGCCGTCGGCGCCCGATCATGTACCTGTGACCCTTCAGCGGGCCCGACCCGCCCGTGTGCGGGGTCCCAAGAGAAAGGCGGCTCCGTGGACCTCCTCGATCTGCTGCTGGTGCTGGTGATCCTCCTGTACGCCGCGTCCGGTTACCGGCGCGGCCTGGTGGCCGGGTGCGTCTCGCTGGCCGGGTTCGTCGGCGGCGCGATCGTCGGCGTATGGGCGCTGCCGTGGGTGACCGGCCAGGTGGAGCGGGGCACGGCGACCGCGACGGTGCTCGCGGTGCTGACCGTGCTGGTGCCCGCCGCGGTCGGCCATGAGCTGGCGGGCCGGCTCGCGCTGCGGCTGCGCGGCGGCCTGGACCGGGGACCGCTGCGCGTGATGGACGGCGTCGGGGGCGCGGCGGCCAACGCGGTCGCGGTGCTGATCGTGGCCTGGGTGGCGGCGAGCGTGCTCAGCGCGGCCCCCTCGCCGGCCCTGACCACGGCGATCCGGGACTCCTCGCTGCTCGGCGCCGTGCAGCGGACGATGCCGGACACCACGCCCGCCTGGTTCTCGCGGGCCACCTCGGCGCTGACGGACGCGGGCTTCCCGCAGGTCTTCAACCCGTTCGAGAACGAGTCGACGGCGCAGGTGCCACGCCCCACTGGGGACAGCGTGACGGTGGCCGCGACGAACGCCGCCAAGGCGAGCACCGTCAAGATCGAGGGGGTCTCGGGCAGCGAGGGCCGGGAGGGCAGCGGGTTCGTGTACGCGCCGGGGCGGGTGATGACCAACGCGCACGTGGTGGCGGGCATCGCCCGGCCGAGCGTGCGGGTGGGAGGGGTCGGCCCGGTGTACCCGGCGCGGGTGGTGCTGTTCGATCCCGACCGGGATGTGGCGGTGCTGTACGTGCCGGGGCTCGACGCGCCGGTGCTGCGCTTCGACACCGGGGCCTCGCGCGGGGACTCGGCGGTGGTGGCGGGCTATCCGCAGGACGGCGGCCTGAACCTCCAGGCGGCGACCGTGGGGAACCTGGTGCGGGCGACCGGGCAGAACATCTACAGCGACGGCGCGGTCACCCGCGAGATCTACTCGATCCGCTCCACGGTCCGGCCGGGCAACTCCGGCGGGCCGCTGCTGACGACGGACGGGCGGGTGTTCGGGGTGGTGTTCGCCCGCTCCACCTCGGACGCCGAGACGGGGTACGTGCTGACGGCCTCCGAGGTGGCGTCGGACGCCCGGCGGGCGGCGACGGCGACGGCGGCGGTGGACACGGGCGCGCTGGTGGGCTGAGCGGGCGGTGCCCTGTCACAGGGCGCGGCCCATGCAGATGTCGTCGACGTAGGCGCCGTCGAGGAGGAACTCGCCCGGCAGCACGCCCTCGACGGCGAAGCCCTCGGCCTCGTAGAGCTTCCTGGCCGGGGTGTTGTGGCCGAGCACGCGCAGGGTGAGGCGGCGGGCACCGCGCGCGCGGGCCTCGGTGACGGCGGCCCGGATCAGCGCTCGCCCCAGGCCCCGGCCGCGGGCCCCCTCGGCGACCACGAACCCCTGGATCGTGAGGACGTGTGCGTGGGCGGGGAGCGGGATCGTCTGGGCGAGGCGGACGTAGCCGGCGACGCGGCCGTCCAGCTCGGCGAGGAGGAAGTCGCCGGGGTGGTGGCGCTCGTCGAAGACCGGCGGGTACGGCGGCTCGGGGCGGGGCATCACCGCGTGCAGGGTGGACCAGGTGTCCCGTTCGAGGCGGGCGAGGGGTTCCTCGTCGGCGGGCGTGGCGGGGCGTATGTGCGGCTCGGGCATGGGGGCCACCTTAAGCGGGGCGGTGCGGGGGACCCAGCGGGTTTCCGTGCCCCGCGCTCCGGGCGCGCGCGGGCGCTTCGTCGTGGCGCGCGAGGGCGCCGTGCGGCGCACGGAACGGATGTGACCGTATGCGACCTCCATGCGACCGTGCCCTGTCGATGCGCGACTCCTTACGACCGATCACGGCCCTGATACTCGACGCGAACTCGCGTATCCCTGAAGCCGGTTGGGGGCACAACGTCTCCACCGACCGCTCAGCGCAACCACAGGAGGGGCCTCGTGCTTGAGCCCGCGAACCAGGTGGACGTCGTCATCGTGGGAGCCGGCATCGCCGGTCTCTCGGCGGCCCACCGGCTCACCAGCGCAGGAGTAACGACCGCAGTCCTGGAGGCCGCCTCGTGCGTCGGCGGCCGCATGTCGACGGAGAAGGTCGACGGTTTCCGGCTCGACCGTATCGGACAGCTGCTGTCCACCGCGTATCCCGAGCTCCGGCTGACGCCGGGGCTGGACTCCCTGGTCCTGCGGTGCTTCGCGCCGGGCGTGCTGCTGCACCGCGACGGGCGCACCCACCGGGCGGGCGCGCCGGCGAGCGGGGGAAGCGCGAGGGGCGCACTCCATGCGGTGCGCGCCCTGGCGAGCGCCCCCAGGGGCGCGGCGGCGCCGCCCGGCAGGGGCGCCCCGGTGGGCGGCGCGATGGACCAGGCGCGGCTGGGCGCGGCGCTGAACCGGATCGCCACGATGCCGGTCGAGCGGCTTCTCGCCCGCCCGGAGCTGCCCGCCGCGCAGGCCCTCGCGGCCCGCGGGGTGCCGGCCCGCACGGTCGAGGGGTTCCTGCGGCCGCTGCTCGCCGCGCTGCTGTGCGACCCGGAGCTGACGACGTCCAGCAGGTGCGCCGACCTGGCGCTGCGGGCGTTCGCGGGCGGGCGGCTGTGCGTGCCGGAGGGCGGCGCGGACATGCTGCCGGAGCTGCTGGCGCGGGCACTGCCGCCGGGCACCGTGCACACCGGGGTGCGGGCCACGTCGGTGTCCACCACGTCGGTGACCACGGCGGAGCACGGGGAGATCCGCTGCCGTGCGGTGCTGCTGGCGACCGACGCGCGCTCGGCGGCGGAGCTGCTGCCGGGGCTCAGGGTGCCCCGGTTCCATCCGGTGACGGTGGTCCACCACACGACGGACGAGCCGGCGGCGGCGTTCTCCACCGGCGCCTCGCTGCTGCTGGACGCGGACCGGGGCGGGCCGGTGGCGCACACGTCGGTGCTCAGCAACGTCGACCCGAGCCGGGCGCCGGTCGGCCGGGTGCTGATCTCCTCGACGGTGCTGGGCACCCCGCCGGAGGGGGTGGACACCGCGGTCCGCATCCACCTCTCCCGCCTCTACGGCACCTCCACGCGCCGCTGGGAGACGCTGGCCGTGCACCACACCCCGGAGGCGGTCCCGGTCATGCGCCCCCCGCACGACCTCCGCCGCCCGGTGCGCCTCCTCGCCGGCCTGTACGTCTGCGGCGACCACCGCGGCACCAGCACCCTCCAGGGCGCCCTGCACTCCGCCCACCGCGCCGCCCGGTCCATCCTCTCGGACCTCGGCGCCACGGGTTCCCTGCACAGCGCCGACCCGGCCCCGACGATGCCGAGGGCCGCCTGACACCTCCGCCGGTGCCGGGCGCCGTCGCGGCGGGGTTTCGACTCGGCTCCCGGCCCCGGCGGACGGCCGGGGCCGGCCCGGCGGGCCAACTCCGGTCCAGGTCCCGCCGGCCTCAGTTCAGGGCCGCCACCTTCTCGTGGTAAGTCCGGGCCGGGGCCGCGTCCTTGTAGGGCTCCAGGCGGCGTTCGAAGTCGCGGATGTACTCGATGGCCCGCGCGCTGCGCATGTCCGCCGCCTGGACCGCGGCCTCGGCGGCCAGCGCGCACGCCTGGTCGAGTTCGCCGAGGCCGAGGCGGGCCGTGGCGAGGACGACCCGGCAGAACAGCCGGCTGCGGGCGTACGCGGGCGCGCGCAACTGGAGGGAGCGCTCCGCGTGTTGCGCGGCGGCCCGGAACTGCTGGAGGTCCCGGTGGCAGTGCCCCAGCTCGTCCGCGAGCTGCGCCTCGTCGAAGAACCGCGCCCAGTACGGCACTTCGTCCCCCGGCCGGGCCGCCTCCAGCGCCCGCTCGGCCCGCACCAGCGCGGCCGTGCACGCCCGCACCTCCCCCAGCACACCGTGCGCCCGCGCCTCCGCCGCGTGCAGCAGCGACTGCACGGCCGGCGGCCCCCCGGTGGCGATCCCCTGCTGGGCGACCCGCGCGAGCTGCACCGCCTCCCGGCCGTGCCCGAGGTACACCGCCTGCCTGCTCATGGTGACCAGCACGAAGGAGCCGTACGGCCGGTCGCCCGCCGCCTGCGCGAGCCGCAGCGCCTGCACGAAGTACCGCTGGGCCAGCCCGTGCGCCGCGATGTCGTACGACGTCCAGCCCGCCAGCCGGGTCAGGTCCGCGGCCGCCGAGAACAGCCGGCGCCCGGTGTGCTCGTCGTAGCTGCCGCGCAGCATCGGCTCGCACTCGTGCTCCAGGTACCGCACCAGCGCCTGCCGCGCGTGTCCGCCGCCAAAGCGGTCGTCCAGGGTGCGGAACAGCTCGCCCACCGAGCGCAGCGCGGCGATGTCGCCCGCGCCGACCCGGTGTCCGGGGACCCGCTCCAGGGGCCCGCGCGTCCGGGGCCGGGCGGCCGGGGGCCGGGGCACGCCCGGCCGGCCCTGCGCGGGCACCCGGGGTGCCGGCTCCCTGGCCACCCGGTCGTCGGGTTTGCCGATCAGCCAGTCCCGGCTGGGCACCACGAGCCCCGCCGGGGTGAACGCGATCTTGCGCAGCTCGGCGTGGCTGCCGGAGTCCTTGCGCCACAGCCCGCTGACGATGTCCACGGCCTCCTCCGGGGTGGCCGCGAACTCCAACCCGGCGTACACCGGCGCGCACGCGTCCAGGCCGAGGTCCTGGGCGGAGAGCCGGCGTCCGAGCCGGCGGGTGAACACCTCGGCGATCAGCGCGGGCGTCGTACCCCTCGGCTGCTGGCCGCGCAGCCAGCGGGTGACGGAGGTCTTGTCGTATCTGAGATCCAGCCCGTGTTCGAGGCCGAGCTGGTCGACGCGCCGGGCCAGACCCGCGTTGGAGAACCCCGCCTCTGCGATGAGCGCGGCGAGCTGACGGTTGGGGGTGCGCTGCGCGGGTCGGTCCGTCATCGGTGGTGCGGTCTCCTGCCTCCGGGCCTCGTTACGTGCCGGGATTGCCTGTGAGCAGCCCTTTTGGCCTCATGAACGGCGCGAATGTAGCGGAGAGTGAGCACCCGCTCGGATACTTCAGCTTTCATTCATCCGATCGTGTGAGGATTGCCCGCAGGGCTGACGTCCCACGGACGGACGTACAGTGGCGTGGGCGCGTGACGTGCCTGACATCGCTAGGGAGGCGCTTGCCGTGAGTGAATTGCGGTTCGTCCGTATGGGGTTCGGCGCGGAGGCCGTCGACTACCAGGAGGCATGGGACGAGCAGCGCCGGGTGCACGCCGCCCGGTTCGCCGACGAGATCCCGGACACCGTGCTGCTCCTGGAGCACCCCCCGGTCTACACGGCGGGCCGGCGCACCGAGGACAGCGAGCGGCCGCTGGACGGCACCCCGGTGATCGACGTGGACCGCGGCGGCAAGATCACCTGGCACGGCCCCGGCCAGCTGGTGGGCTATCCGATCCAGAAGCTCCCGCGCCCGGTGGACGTGGTGGCGCACGTACGGCGCCTGGAGGAGGCCCTGATCCGCACCTGCGCGGAGTTCGGCCTGGAGACCACCCGCGTCGAGGGGCGCAGCGGTGTGTGGGTGCTCGGCGACCCGGTCGAACAGCGGCCCGCACTCGGCGACCTCTCCCTGGACTTCGACCCCCGGCTGACCGACGAGGAGTTCGACCCCCGGCTCAACGGCCCGGAGTACGCGCCCTCCAACGCCGGCCAGCGCCGCGAGGACCGCAAGATCGCCCAGATCGGCATCCGCGTCGCCAAGGGCGTCACCATGCACGGCTTCTCGTTCAACGTCTGCCCCGACATGAAGTGGTTCGACCGGATCATCCCGTGCGGCATCCGCGACGCGGGCGTGGCCTCCCTGGCCGGCGAGCTGGGCCGGGACGTCACGGTGGAGGAGGTCGTGCCGGTGGCCGAAAAGCATCTGCGGGACGTCCTGGAGAACGCCGACCTCAGGCCGCGGCCGGTCGAGAAGGCGTCGGCCTGACGGAACCCCCGCGCGGGAATGCGCCCTGCGGTCGTGAGGTTGAGCTCGGCGCCAGGGCGTGCAGAACACGGGCGTACCCTGGGGGACGCCGAAGAATCAAAGCTGAGGGAGCCGGTCGTGTCCGCAGTCGCACCCGACGGACGCAAATTGCTGCGCCTGGAGGTCCGCAACAGCCAGACCCCCATCGAGCGCAAGCCCGAGTGGATCAAGACGCGGGCGAAAATGGGCCCCGAGTACACCAAGATGCAGAGCCTCGTGAAGAGCGAGGGCCTGCACACGGTCTGCCAGGAAGCCGGCTGCCCGAACATCTACGAGTGCTGGGAGGACCGCGAGGCCACCTTCCTCATCGGCGGCGACCAGTGCACCCGGCGCTGTGACTTCTGCCAGATCGACACGGGCAAGCCCGAGGCCCTGGACCGCGACGAGCCCCGCCGGGTGGGCGAGTCGGTGGTCACGATGGACCTCAACTACGCCACCATCACCGGTGTCGCCCGCGACGACCTGCCGGACGGCGGCGCCTGGCTGTACGCCGAGACCGTGCGCCAGATCCACCGGCAGACCGCCGAGCGCGCGGAGGGCCGCACGAAGGTCGAACTGCTCGCCCCGGACTTCAACGCGGTCCCCGAGCAGCTGGCCGAGGTCTTCGAGTCCCGCCCCGAGGTCTTCGCGCACAACGTCGAGACGGTGCCCCGGATCTTCAAGCGGATCCGCCCCGGCTTCCGTTACGAGCGCTCCCTGAAGGTCATCACCGACGCCCGCGACTTCGGCCTGGTCACCAAGTCCAACCTGATCCTCGGCATGGGCGAGACCCGCGAGGAGGTCAGCGAGGCGCTGAGGCAGCTGCACGAGGCCGGCTGCGAGCTGATCACCATCACGCAGTACCTGCGCCCCTCCGTGCGCCACCACCCGGTCGAGCGCTGGGTGAAGCCGCAGGAGTTCGTGGAGCTGAAGGAGGAGGCCGAGGAGCTGGGCTTCTCCGGGGTGATGTCCGGCCCGCTGGTGCGCTCCTCGTACCGCGCCGGTCGCCTGTACCAGATGGCGATCGAGAAGCGCGGCAGCTACGTCGCGAGCCAGGCCGTGTGAGCGCCATCCGTCCTCATCGTGTGTGAATTCGCGCACAAGTAATTACCGGCCAGTAGCGGCCGGTTCGACGCGGTCCTGACCGTCCTCGCTGATGAGGGCACCCGTCAGGGCCGCGTCAGGGTTTGCGGCCGCCGTATCAACGTTTCATCGGTGTTTGACCGCTCGGACACGCCCTGGTAACACCAATCAGTGACCCTCGAATCACGCCTCGTACACCACCCGCTCGCAGGGGGTATCTCGACCATGCAGGCCCCGCCGGTACGCGCCACCGCCATCCCCTCCCTCACCGACGCCCTCCGCGCCGTCGAGTCGCTGCTGATGAGCGGCGGCCAGCGCACCGCCCGCCGTAACGCCTGGACCTCGGTCCTGGAGGACCGCCGCCGGGCCAGGGACCGGGTGGAGGCGCAGCGCTTCTACGAGCGGTCCGCGGACGGCTCGTAGCCCCGCCGCCCCCGCGGGCACTGCCGTCGTCCGCGCTCCCGGCGCCACGTAGACTTCGTGCCATGGCGAGGAAGGAAACCGCGGCGGACGCCGCGAATGCCGGGCGACTGAAGCAGATCGCCCTCACGTACAAGATGACCCGCAAGGTCGACTCCAAGATCGGCCTTGTGCTCTCGGCCGTCGGGCTCGGCACGCTCGCGGTGTTCCTCGTGATCGGCTTCTTGCTGGGCCACCCGGTCTACCTGGGCATCTTCGGTCTGCTGGTGGGCCTGCTGGGGGCGGCGGTCGTGTTCGGCCGCCGGGCCGAGCGGGCCGCCTTCGGCCAGATGGAGGGCCAGCCGGGCGCCGCGGCGGCGGTGCTGGACAACGTCGGCCGGGGCTGGACCACCACCCCCGCGGTGGCGATGAACCGCAGCCAGGACGTGGTGCACCGCGCGGTCGGCAAGGCCGGCATCGTACTGGTCGCCGAGGGCAACCCGAACCGGGTCAAGAGCCTGCTGGCCGCCGAGAAGAAGAAGATGAACCGCATCGTCGCCGATGTGCCGGTGCACGACATCATCGTGGGCAACGGCGATGGCCAGGTCGAGCTGAAGAAGCTGCGCACCACCATGCTGAAGCTCCCGCGCGTGCTCACCGGCCCCCAGGTGACCACCACCAACGACCGGCTGCGCGCGCTCGGCGACCTGATGAGCAACATGCCGGTACCGAAGGGTCCGATGCCCAGGGGCATGCGGATGCCGAAGGGCGGCAAGAGCGGCCGCTAGGCCGCGCTGCGCGACGCGTTAAGACGAGGGGGGCGCCCGGTGTGACACCGGGCGCCCCCCTCGTCGTACTCCTCGTTCCCGGCCCCTACGGGTCAGACCCGGACCTCGACCGTCTTCGCCAGCCGGTCGTGCAGGCCGCGGCCGTCGCGGTCCCAGACCAGGGCGGGGATGGCGAGGCACAGCAGGACGGTGCGCAGCAGGGAGCGCAGCGGGTTGACGGTGCCGGTCCCCAGGGCCACGACCCGGATGCCGAACAGGCGCTTGCCCGGAGTGAAGCCGATGGTGCCGACCAGCAGGGCGCTCATGACGAAGAAGACGCCGAGGGCCCAGTTGCCGGTGCCCTGGTCGTAGCCATGCGTGATCAGGCTGTATGCGATCAGCAGGCACAGCGCCCAGTCGACCGCGATGGCCCCGAGCCGCCTGCCCGGCCGGGCCAGCGAGCCCGGACCCTCCTCGGGCAGCCCCAGCTGTTCCCCCCGGTAACCGAAGTCCGCGCCGGCGTCTTCCATGGCCGCGCGAGGGCCGGAGAGCCACGATCCGAGTGCCTGCCTGTTGTCCACCCGACCACGGTACTGCGTCCCCATATGACCGGGGGACGCCGGGGTGTCCCGGAGCTACGGTGGACGAGTGCCCGGTTAACTTCAGCGAAACAATCGGGTCACGCCGGAGAAATCACCCGTCCCTAGGGTCGGGACGAGCGTGTGCCACCGCACTGGCCGCACGAACGATCTACCACCCCGGCGCGGACGGCCGGGAGTAGGAGGAGCTGGATGTTCCAGAACGCCGACGAGGCCAAGAAGTTCATCGCGGACGAGGACGTCAAGTTCATCGACGTCCGGTTCTGCGACCTGCCGGGCATCATGCAGCACTTCACCGTGCCCGCCGAGGCGTTCGACCCGGACGAGGAGCTGGCCTTCGACGGATCCTCGATCCGCGGCTTCCAGGCCATCCACGAGTCCGACATGGCGCTGCGGGCCGACCTGTCCACGGCTCGGGTCGACTCGTTCCGCCGGGACAAGACGCTCAACGTCAACTTCTTCATCCACGACCCGATCACGGGCGAGCAGTACTCCCGCGACCCGCGCAACGTGGCCCGCAAGGCCGAGGCGTACCTCGCCTCGACCGGCATCGCGGACACCGCGTACTTCGGCCCCGAGGCCGAGTTCTACGTGTTCGACTCGGTGCGCTTCCAGACCAGCGCGAACGAGTCCTTCTACCACATCGACTCCGAGGCGGGCGCCTGGAACACCGGTGCGGTGGAGAACAACCGCGGCTACAAGGTCCGCTACAAGGGCGGCTACTTCCCGGTCGCGCCGGTGGACCACTTCGCCGACCTGCGCGCCGAGATCTCCCTGGAGCTGGAGAAGTCCGGCCTGAAGGTGGAACGCCAGCACCACGAGGTGGGCACGGCCGGCCAGGCGGAGATCAACTACAAGTTCAACACGCTGCTGGCCGCCGCCGACGACCTCCAGCTGTTCAAGTACATCGTGAAGAACGTGGCCTGGCGCAACGGCAAGACCGCGACCTTCATGCCGAAGCCGATCTTCGGTGACAACGGTTCGGGCATGCACGTCCACCAGTCGCTGTGGAGCAACGGCGACCCGCTGTTCTACGACGAGGCCGGGTACGCGGGCCTGTCGGACACCGCCCGTTACTACATCGGCGGCATCCTCAAGCACGCCCCCTCGCTGCTCGCCTTCACCAACCCGACGGTGAACTCGTACCACCGCCTGGTGCCCGGCTTCGAGGCGCCGATCAACCTGGTGTACTCGCAGCGCAACCGCTCCGCCGCGATGCGCATCCCGATCACCGGCTCCAACCCGAAGGCCAAGCGCGTCGAGTTCCGCGCGCCCGACTCCTCCGGCAACCCGTACCTCGCCTTCTCGGCGCTGCTCCTCGCGGGCCTGGACGGCATCAAGAACAAGATCGAGCCGGCCGAGCCGATCGACAAGGACCTCTACGAGCTGGCTCCCGAGGAGCACGCCAACGTCGCGCAGGTCCCGACCTCCCTCGGCGCCGTCCTCGACCGCCTGGAGGCCGACCACGAGTTCCTCCTCCAGGGCGACGTCTTCACGTCCGACCTGATCGAGACGTGGATCGACCTCAAGCGCACCCAGGAAATCGCCCCCCTCCAGCTGCGCCCGCACCCGCACGAGTTCGAGCTGTACTTCGACGTGTGACCGAGCCGTCGCACCACGTGCGACCGACCCGGCGCAGCACCGGGGCCGCCTCCCGCAGGGAGGCGGCCCCGGTGCGTGTGTCACGGCACGTGTGTCACGGCGTGGGTGCGTCAGGGCACCACGACCACCACCACGGGCGAGTTGTAGCCGTAGCCGAAGCCGTTGTTGAAGCCGAAGAAGCCGCCACGGTTGAAGCCCCGGTTGAAGCCGAAGCAGTTACGGCCGTAGCAGCCGCGGTTGGTGGTGACGTGGGTCTGGGTCGACGCCGACGCGGTGCTCGCGGTGGCCACGGTGGCCCCGCCCGCCAGCAGCACGCCGACGGCGGACACCGCGGCGAGACGCCTCGCACGCTGTGCATTCATCGAACTGCCCTCCTTCCATTCCCCCGGCGCCGTTCCGGCACCGGAAGATGGCCGCACCCGCGCCTTCGGCGGGACACGGTCGTGGGTGGTGCCGCCTGTGTTCAGGAAGCAGGGCTGACGTTCCCCTGGTCGGCGGGGATGGCGCACGTCCGGCGCACCCTGCGGCGCGGCTCTGCTGAAAATGCTAGCGGCCGGATCAGCACCCGGCATCCGGACGCGAATCGGGCGTAAACGGGCTGCTCAGGAGCCCCGTGCAACCTTTCGTACCGTTCAGGCTTCCTATTTCCGGGGGGCCGACGGGATCATGCTCCCCGCAGCTGTCCGGACGAGAGAGGTTGAACGGGGAATGTCTGAAGAGGACGACTGGCAACGGGAGTTCGATCTTCGCTGGGCGGACTCCGCCCCGCACAAGGAGCCTTCCGCCCGCGCCCGGATGCTCACCGCCCGCTGGAAGGAGAACCCTCCGGACCCGGCCCCCTTCCGCGCCGACCCGGAGCCCGTGCGGCCCCGCCGCTCCTCCTGGATGTCCACCGCGGTGGTCCTGGGCTGCGTGGCCGCGGTGATCGTGCTGCTGGGTTACGCTCAGATACGGAACGGCTACTGACCGATCACGAGGAGTCACGGAAGCCGTCGGTCGGGTGAGCGGGCCGTCCGGCCCCCTCCCCACGCCGTGCGGCAGGTGCACACTGGACAGCGGGACGAAGGTGCCTGACTGCGGGGTGATGCAAGATGCGGAGCCGCTTGAGGACCGACCGGCGACTGACCGTGCGGATGACGGTCACGATGTTCCTGCTCGGACTGCTGTACGTGGCGTTCATCGCCGCGCTGCTCGTGCTGCTGAAGTCCTGGTTGCTGGTCGTGGTCCTGATGGGCGCGATGTTCGTGGCCCAGTTCTGGTTCTCCGACCGGATCGCGATGTTCGCCATGCACGGGCGGGTCGTGGAGCGGGAGGAGTACCCGGAGCTGCACGCGGTGGTGGACCGGCTGTGCGCGATCGCGGACATGCCGAAGCCGACGGTCGCCGTGTCCGAGATGGACATGCCGAACGCGTTCGCCACGGGACGCAACGCCGATCACGCCGTGGTCTGCGTGACCACCGGGCTGCTGCGCCGCCTGGAGCCCGGCGAGCTGGAGGGCGTCCTCGCGCACGAGCTGTCGCACGTGGCGCACAAGGACGTCGCCGTGATCACCATCGCCTCCTTCCTCGGCGTGGTCGCGGGCCTGCTGGTGCGCTTCGCCTTCTACTCGCAGATTTTCGGCGGGGGCCGCAGGGACCAGAACACCGCCGTCGTCTTCGCGGGCGTGATGGGCGTCTCGGCGGCCGTGTACGCGATCAGCTTCCTGCTGATCCGGGCGTTGTCGCGGTACCGGGAGCTGGCCGCCGACCGCGCGGCCGCGCAGCTGACCGGGCGTCCCTCGGCACTGGCCTCGGCGCTCACCAAGGTCACCGGGGACATCGCGCGCATCCCGACCAAGGACCTGCGTACGGCCCAGGCGTTCAACGCCTTCTACTTCACCCCGGCGACCGGCAAGGAGCCGGGCATCGAGCGGTTCTTCTCCACCCACCCGACGCTCCAGCAGCGGCTGGACCAGCTGGGCCGGATCTCGGCGGAGCTGGGCGAGACCGTACCGGGGGAGGCCGACCGGGCATGAGCGGGACCCCGGAGAACAACGGAACGGACAACATGGCGCTGTCGCGGAAGGCGGGCTGAGCGTTGGGCCTGCTGGACATCCTGCTGGGGCGCACCAAGCCCGTGGCCCCCGATCTCGACCAGCTGTTCGCACTGCCCTCCGCCGCCATCACGCTCCAGGCGGCGATGGGCTTCGCCCCGACCGGGCGGGGAGCGGTGTGCTTCGCCACCGTGGAGGGCGCGGCCTTCGAGCAGACCCACCGGGAGGTGCAGGCGCTGCTGGACGCGGACGCGGAGCGCGCCGGGACGCCGGTGGAGCTGCGCCAGGACGACTACGGCTACTCGTGGCTGGTCTCCCGCCGCTCCCCCGACCAGCTGCCGCAGCTCGTCAACGATCTGCACGCGGTGAACAGCTCCCTGGAGAGCAACGGCTTCGGCCCGCAGCTGCTGTGCTCGCTGGCCGGCTTCGCCGACGACTCGGGACGCGCGCTCGCGCTCGTCTACCTCTACAAACGGGGCACCTTCTACCCCTTCGCCCCGCTGGCCGGGGGCGGCGAGCGCCGGGACAACGCGCTGGAGCTCCAGGTGAAGTCCGTACTCGCCGACGACCTGCGGATCGAGCAGGACCTGTCCCGCTGGTTCCCGGTGTGGGGCGCCCCCGGTCTGTGAGCGCCCCGGCCGAGCCGGGCCGGCGGCGCCGGGCGGTCCCGCGGGGGACATGCCCGGCGCCGCGGGGGATCAGCGGCTGTAGCGCATCAGCGCCCGCACCATGCGGCACGTGGTGTCGGACGGCGGGCGCATGCCGATCGTCTCGGCGGTGCCCCGGATGGTGTCGTCGTGCGCCTGGTCCGGCAGGTAGACGCCGGAGTCGAGCAGGGCGATGGCCAGGCGCATGGCCTTCAGGCGCCGGTTGTGCGCGACGTACCACTCGCGGGGGCGGCCGGCCGGCAGGGGGCGCTTCACGGCGGGCTCGTACGGCGAGTCGAACAGCACGGGGTGCCGGGTGGTGGACTGGGTCGGCGACGGCTTCGGCTTGAGAGCGGCAGCGGGCACGGGCATCCTCCAGACGCGATCAGGGCGCCGGCCGGCGAGCCCGGCGGCACCCTCGAACACTGCTTCTATTCTACGGCCGACCACTGACAAAAGGCCCTGGCCACAAGGGCTTTGGGGGCTGTCGGTACAGGGGTGGCGCACGGGTTCTCGCGTACCGTGGAGACATGGAGATCTGGATCAATCCGGCCTGTTCGAAGTGCCGCAGCGCGATCAGCCTGCTCGAAGCCGAGGGCGTCGGCTACACCGTGCGGCGCTATCTGGAGGACGTGCCGAGCGAGGACGAGATCAAGGCCGTACTCGGGCGGCTCGGCCTGGAGCCGTGGGACATCACCCGGACCCAGGAGGCGGCCGCGAAGGACCTGGGACTCAAGGACTGGCCACGGGACGAGAGTTCCCGCCAGCGGTGGATCCGGGCACTGGCCGGCCACCCGAAGCTGATCCAGCGGCCCATCATCACGGCGGACGACGGCACGGCGGTGGTGGCCCGCACGGAGGAGGCGGTGCGGGAGGCCATCGCCCACGACTCCGCGTCCGGCTGACGGGGCGTCGTACGGGGGCGGCAGCGCGGGCCGGGGGCGGGCGCGAGCCGGACAGCGGGCGCGAGACGGGTGACGGGTGACGGGCGCGAGACGGACGACGGGCGCAAGCCGGGTGACGGGCGCGAGACGGACGACGGGCGCAAGCCGGACAGCGGGCCCGAGACGGACGACGGACGTGAGACGGACAGCGGACGCGAGCCGGACGACAAGCGCGAGCCGGACAGCGGGCGCGAGCCGGGTGACGGGCGCGAGCCGGACGACGGGCGCGAGCCGGGTAGCGGCGAAACCCGGGGGGCGGTGCGTGGGGTTCAGCCCGTCAGGAAGCCGGTCAACCGGTCGGTCAGCTCCGCCGGGGCCGCCTGGGGCAGGGCGTGGTGGGAGACGCCCGGCAGCACGGCGGTCGTGACGCGCGGCAGCAGCGCCTCGGCCGCCGCCGTGACCCGGCTCGGGTCGTGCACCTTGCCGGCCCCGGCCGCGAGCAGCAGCACCGGCACGTCGAGCGCGCGCAGCGCCCGTGCGTCCGGGCGCGGGCGGGTCACCGGTCTCGCGGCCGGGAACCCGGCACCGGCCTCCTGCAACCGCAGCCACTCGGGGGTCCGGGCCGCCGCTCCCCCGGTCTCCCACTCCAGGAAGGCGCGGACCCGGCCGGGCGTGGGCCGCAGCAGCATCGGCAGGGCGCGCAGCAGATACCCCGGCCGGTATCCGGTGAAGCACTCGGTCGGGTCCAGCAGGAACAGGCGGCGGACCCGGCCGGGGGCGTGCAGGGTGTACGACAGCGCGATCCAGGCGCCGTACGAGTGCCCGCCGAGGTCGGCGCGGTCGATGCCGAGGCCGCCAAGGAGCGCGTCCAGCCAGCCGGTCAGGTCGGTGAGCGTCCGGGGGTGCCGGCCGGGAGCGGGGGTGCTCAGGCCGGGGGCGCCGATGATGTCGGGGGCGTACACCCGGCGCGTACGGGCGAGGCCGGCGGCCTGGGCGTACCAGGACAGGGAGGTGGCTCCGCCGCCGCCCGGCAGCAGGAGCAGCGGGGGCGCGTCGCGCGGGCCGCAGACATGGACACGGGTCGCGCCGCAGGGGGTGGGGACGGTGAGCGCCTCGCGGTCGGCGGGCCACCGCGCCAGGAGCCCGTCGTACGCGCGCCGGAAGGCATCGCTGTCGTAACCGGTCACCGGACGGCCCCCTGCTGTCTCGTCGGTCCACCTCACCCTACCGGCCGGGCCCCTACGTGATCCGGGGCACAAAACCCCCAGGTAACACTGGGTTCACACCAGGGCAATGGCCGGGAAACGGCCTATGGGCAGGCTTCCGGGCAGATCGAGAGACGGCGCACGGCGCCGCACGGCACCCGCGAGTGCGTCCGAACCACCCCGAAGGATGTGTCCCCCGTGACCTTCAAGGCCGAGTACATCTGGATCGACGGCACCACGCCGACGGCCAAGCTCCGTTCCAAGACGAAAATCATCGCGGGCACTCCGGCCGGTCTCGACGCGCTGCCGCTGTGGGGCTTCGACGGCTCCTCCACCAACCAGGCCGAGGGCCACGCCTCGGACCGCGTGCTCAAGCCGGTCTTCACCTGCCCGGACCCGATCCGCGGCGGCGACGACATGCTGGTGCTGTGCGAGGTCCTGAACACGGACATGACGCCGCACGCCTCCAACACCCGTGCCGAACTGGCCGAGGTCGCCGCCCGGTTCGCCCCGCAGGAGCCGGTCTTCGGCATCGAGCAGGAGTACACCTTCTTCGACGGCGCCCGCCCGCTGGGCTTCCCCGAGGGCGGCTTCCCGGCTCCCCAGGGCGGCTACTACTGCGGTGTCGGCGCCGACGAGATCTTCGGCCGTGAGGTCGTCGAGGCGCACCTCGACAACTGCCTGAAGGCCGGTCTCGGCATCTCCGGCATCAACGCCGAGGTCATGCCGGGCCAGTGGGAGTTCCAGGTCGGCCCGCTCGCCCCGCTGGAGGTCTCCGACCAGCTGTGGGTGGCCCGCTGGCTGCTGTACCGCACCGCCGAGGACTTCAAGATCTCCGCGACCCTCGACCCCAAGCCGGTCAAGGGCGACTGGAACGGCGCGGGCGCGCACACCAACTTCTCCACAAAGGCGATGCGCGAGCGCTACGACGCGATCATCACCGCGTGCGAGGCGCTCGGCGAGGGCTCCAAGCCGCTGGACCACGTCAAGAACTACGGCGCCGGCATCGACGAGCGGCTGACCGGTCTGCACGAGACCGCCCCGTGGGACGAGTACACCTACGGCGTCTCCGACCGCGGTGCCTCGGTGCGCATCCCGTGGCAGGTCGAGGTGGACGGCAAGGGCTACATCGAGGACCGCCGCCCGAACGCCAACGTCGACCCCTACCTGGTGACCCGCCTGATCGTGGACACCTGCTGCACGGCGCTGGAGAAGGCCGGCCAAGTCTGAGCCACCCCGGAACACCCTCGGGACCCTCAAGGGCGCTCGCCGTTCGCGGCGGGCGCCCCTGACGTGTGTCCGGGGTGCGCCTCATCGGGTGCCCCTCTGTCCGCATTCTGAGACACCGATTCAGCCGTCTCCACACCCACAACTCGCTGATCAGGCGCTTGACTGCGGCCCCCGAAGCCCTCGCAACGCAGACTTCACGCCAATGGCACGTCCAAGCTGTGAGAGGACTCTCGTGCCCGGCGCGCGCCTCTGCTTCAATGGGCGCATGGCCAGCTTCCAGAAGATCACCGCGACGGGTCGTCACGACCTCGAGCCCTTCTGGCCCTCCCGCCAGCATCACGACTTCGACCGGGTGTGTTGTCGCGCGATCACCGCGCGGGCCCTGTGAAGCCGTAACCCCGGCCTTCGGCCAGCGCGGAACGACGTACGTCCCGGCGCGCCCCGACCACGAATCGCGGCCGCCGTCCCTCCCGACGAACCTCTCGCGCGAAAGAGCTGACCTCTCATGGCGACCACTCGTTCCGTCTCCCCCGTCTCCGCCGTCTCTCCCGCCCCCTCCGCGACCCCACTGAACGCCCCCGCCCGGCACCGGCTGCGCGCCGTCGACCGGGACGAGGTGGTCGATGTGGCGGACTTCCTGCCGCCGGGCGCCACCTGGCTGCCCGCCCCGCAGCACACCCTGCCCGTCCTGCCCGGCCGCCCGCCGATGGTCGGCTACCTGGTGCTGGTCCCCGCCGACCAGCAGCCGCCGTTCCTGCCGGTCGCGGTCCCGGACCAGACGGGACAGGCGGGACAGGCAGAACAGGCCGGGCGCGTGGGGCAGCCGGGCGCCGACCGTACCGGCCGGGCGGGCGCAGCGGTCCAGACGGCCTCCGAACCGCTGGTGCGGATCGACGCCGGGCGCCGCACCGCCTTCATCGAGGGCCGCGAACTCGACCTGACCTACCTGGAGTTCGAGCTGCTCGCCCACCTGGTGGCGCATCCGCACCGGGTGCACACCCGCGACCAGCTGGTCACCACGGTGTGGGGGTACGGCCATGTCGGCGACGGCCGCACGGTCGACGTCCACATCGCCCGGCTGCGCCGCAAGCTGGGCGCCGAGCACCGCCGGACCATCCAGACCGTGCGCCGGGTCGGCTACAAGTACATTCCGCCGACCGGCCGTTGAACCGCCGTTTCCGCCTTCGGCGTAGTCCCGCACCGCCCACCGCCTGACCGGGCAGGCTGCCCGGTATGAGACTTCTGGTGCTGGGCGGAACGGAGTTTGTGGGACGCGCCGTGGCCGAGGCCGCCGTGGGGCGCGGCTGGGAGGTGACCGTCTTCAACCGGGGCAGCCACCAACCCCCGCCCGGAGCAGCGGCGTTGACCGGTGACCGCACCGCGCCGGGCGGACTGGACGCGCTCGCCGAGGGCGACTGGGACGCGGTGGTGGACACCTGGTCGGCGGCCCCGCGCGCGGTGCGGGACACGGCACGCCTGCTGCGGGGCCGCGCCGGTCGGTACGCGTACATCTCCAGCTGCTCGGTGTACGCCTGGCCCTGGCCGGCCGGGGCCAGGGAGGGCGCCGCGCTGGTCGAGGGCGCGGCGGCGGACGCGGAGCAGCGCGAGTACGCCCAGGACAAGCGGGGTGGTGAGCTGGCCGCGCTGGAGTCCTTCGGCGCGGACGGCTCGCTGCTGGTGCGGGCGGGGCTGATCCTCGGGCCGTACGAGAACGTGGGCCGGCTGCCCTGGTGGCTGAACCGGATCGCCCGCGGGGGCCCCGTCCTCGCGCCCGGCCCGCGCGACCTGCCGCTCCAGTACATCGACGTCCGCGACCTCGCGGACTGGCTGCTCGGCGCCCTGGAGCGGGAGTTGAGCGGCCCCTACGACCTGGTGAGCCCGCCCGGTCACACCACCATGGGCGCGTTCCTCGACGCCTGCCTCGCGGCCACCGGTGCGGACGCCGAGCTGTGCTGGGCCGACCCGCAGACGGTTCTGGACGCAGGGATCGAGCCGTGGACCGAGCTGCCGGTGTGGGTGCCGCCGGGCGGTGAGATGCACGACGCCGTCCACGGCTGCGATGTGTCGCGGGCGCTCGCCACCGGGCTGGTCTGCCGGCCGGTGACGGCGACCGTCGTGGACACCTGGCGCTGGCTGACCGGCATCGGCGGCACCCCGCCCCGGCGGTCCGGCCGTCCCACGGTCGGCGTCGCGCCGGAGGCGGAGGCGAAGGTGCTGGCCGCGCTGCGGGACGGCGTCGTCGACGCCGCTTTCCCAGGTGACGGCCGCGCAGGCTGAGGGAGTACCCGGCAGCACCCCGAGTGGGGGTGCACCTAGCCCCACCCGAAGAGGGGGGCCCGGACCAGTGACCCGTGCCCCGCGGGTCGGCCAGACTCGCCGTATGAACAGCGACACCATGCGTGACCGGGCCCGGCAGTCTCTGCTCGCCGCCGTGCGGGGACTGGTGCTGGCCCTCATCACGCTGCCCTTCGGCATAGCGTTCCTGGTGCTGACCCTGCTCTCCCTCGCCTTCATCCCGCTCGGCATCGGACTGCTCACGACTCCCCTCGTGCTGACCGGAGTCAGGGCGCTGGCGGACGTGCGCCGCAGGCTGGCGGCCGAGTGGTGCGGGGTGCCCATCCGCGCGGTGTACCGGCCGATACCGCGCGGCACCAACCCGTGGACCCGCGCCTTCACGATGCTGGGCGACCCCCAGACCTGGCGGGACGTGCGCTGGCTGCCGGTGGACATGACGGCGGGCTTCTTCACCGCGCTGCTCCCGGCCGTGCTGCTGTTCTACCCCGTCGAGGGGCTGATGCTGCCCTTCGGGCTGTGGCGGGCGTATGCCCAGGGGGGCACCTACTGGTACGCGTTCGTCCCGGTCAGCGGGGAGGGCGGGGCCATCGTCGCGGGCCTGCTGGCCCTCGTGATCCTGCGGGTCGCCCTGCGGTTCACGCCGGGCCTGCTGACCGCGCACTTCCGGCTCGTCCGGGCGGTGCTGGGCAACGGCGAGGGCGAACTCGTCGAGCGGGTCCGGGTGCTGACCGAGACACGGCGGGACGCGGTGGACACCTCCGCCGCCGAACTGCGCCGCATCGAGCGGGACCTGCACGACGGCGCCCAGGCCCGCCTCGTCGCCATGGGCATGGACCTCGGCACCATCGAGATGCTGCTCGACAAGGACCCGGCGCAGGCCCGGCAACTGCTCACGCAGGCCCGCCGCAACTCCGCGGACGCCCTGGAGGAGCTGCGCGACCTGGTCCGCGGCATCCATCCGCCGGTCCTCGCCGAACGCGGACTGGGCGACGCGGTGCGGGCGTTGGCACTGCGGCTGCCGCTGCCCGCCGAGGTCACGGTGGAGCTGCCGGGCCGCGCCGACCCGCCGGTGGAGTCGGCCGCCTACTTCGCGGTCAGCGAGCTGCTCACCAACGCGGCCAAGCACGCGGGCGCCGACCGGATATGGGTGGATCTGCACCACACCGACGGCCGGCTGCGGATCACAGTCACCGACAACGGCAGGGGCGGCGCCGCGGTGGGCGCCGGCTCCGGGCTCGCCGGGGTCGAGAAGCGGCTCGGTACATTCGACGGCGTCCTGGCCGTCAGCTCCCCCGCGGGCGGCCCCACCATGGTGACCATGGAGATTCCGTGCGTGTTGTCCTAGCCGAGGACCTCTTCCTGCTGCGCGACGGGCTGGTCCGGCTGCTTCAGGCCTACGACTTCGAGATCGCGGCGGCCGTCGAGTCGGGCCCCGAACTGACGCGGGCACTGGCCGAGTCGCGGCCGGACGTGGCGGTGGTCGACGTACGGCTGCCGCCCACGCACACCGACGAGGGCCTCCAGTGCGCCCTGGCCGCCCGGCGCGCCCGGCCGGGGCTGCCGGTGCTGGTCCTGTCCCAGCACGTGGAGCAGCTGTACGCGCGCGAACTGCTCGCGGACGGCGAGGGCGGGATCGGGTACCTGCTCAAGGACCGGGTGTTCGACGCGGAGCAGTTCGTGGACGCCGTACGGCGGGTCGCGGCGGGTGGTACGGCGATGGACCCGCAGGTCATCCAGCAGTTGCTGGCCCGCGGCGGCCCGGCCGGGGACCGGCCGCTGGACCGGCTCACCCCGCGCGAGCGGGAGGTGCTGGAGCTGATGGCCCAGGGCCGGTCCAACGCGGGCATCGCCGCCCAACTGGTCGTCACCGAGCGGGCGGTGGCCAAGCACACCTCCAACATCTTCGGCAAGCTCGGTCTGGAGGTGTCCGACGACGACAACCGGCGCGTGCTCGCGGTGCTGGCGTATCTCGACGGA
This sequence comes from Streptomyces sp. AM6-12, assembly GCF_044327085.1. NCBI lineage: Bacteria > Bacillati > Actinomycetota > Actinomycetes > Kitasatosporales > Streptomycetaceae > Streptomyces > Streptomyces sp. AM6-12. The sequence continues at coordinate 5,276,139 of NZ_JBIQWN010000001.1, read as the reverse complement.
GGGTCCTGCTGAGGACCGGCCGCCGGCTCGATTCCGGGTGACCTCGGGGGTACATGTGTGCGAGGCTGACGCGGTGAACCAGGACTGGGACGACCGGGTGGACGCCGCGTGGGCCGCCTTCGAGCGCGGCGAGTACCCCGAGGAGCGGGCGGCGGAGTTCCGCGCCCTGATCGACGGCCTCGTCGCCGCACTGCCCGAGGACAGCGCGCGGGGTCCCTTCGAGCGGGCCTGCGCCTTCGACTCGACCGGGCACCCGGACCGTGCCGTGCCGCTGTACCGGGAGGCGCTGGCGCGCGGTCTCGACGGCTACCGGGGGCGGCGGGCGCGGATCCAGCTGGCGAGTTCGCTGCGCAACATCGGGCAACCGGAGGAGGGCGTCGAGCTCCTCACTCCCGAACTGGACGGCCCGAGCGACGAGTTGGACGACGCGGTGCGCGCCTGTCTCGCGCTGTGCCTGTCCAGCCTCGGCCGCGACCGCGAGGGCCTGTCCCTGGTGCTGGAGGCGCTGGCCGCCCATCTGCCGCGCTACCAGCGGTCGATGACCAACTACGCGCGCGCGTTGGTCGCTCCGGAGACCTGAAAGGGCCGGCTCCAGGGCCGCGCGCACGCCGGTGTCCGGCCGCGTCAGCATGTCGTACCGGCGCGGAGCCGCGCACGCACCGGCTCCGGAGGCAGCCGCCAGGCGACGGACGGCAACCCGCAGACGGCAGACGGCAGACGGCAGACGGCAGACGGCAGACGGCAGCAACGCGTCGCGCACCGAACCCGTGCCCGCGCCGTGCCCGGCCCCCTGAACTCACCGAAGCGGAGGGCCTGGACGCGCTGAACCGGAGAGCCCGGACGCACCGTTTCCGGCCGCCCGGACGTGTCGGCCCCGCGTCCCGAACCGGCCCGGACCCGGCCTGGAACCGGCCCGGACCCGCCGCCCCGGACGCATCGGCGGGGCGCTTGACGGTGACCAACCAAGGACTCGCTCGTTTTCCCGGACGTGCAGTCACAGGATGTAGCCCAGCGTCACGCACCCGCCTCCGGACCGGCCGACGTCGAGCAGGCCGAAGCCACGCTCGTCGAGCACTACCCACGACTGGTCCGGCTCGCCTATCTGGTCTTGCCACCGGGCCCCGGCCGCGGACGCCGGGTGCTGACCGCACACGCCCTCACCCAGCGCGCCCTGCCCCGGGGCAAGCAGGCCGACCGGATCCCGGCGCAGCCCGCGGGCCGTACCCCCGCCCGCCGGGGCCCCGCGGAGCCCGCGGCCCGCCCGGACGACCCCGGCTACGCCTATCTGCGCGAGCGCGTCCTGCGCGCCGCCCTCGCCGCCGCCCGCCCCCGCCGGGCCCTGCCCCAGCCGCTCCCCCGCGTCTGGGGCCTGCGGCTGCTCCCGCGCTCGGGCGGCGCCGACGAACTCGCCCTGGACCAACGGCTGTCCAAGCTGTCCGCACCGGCCCGCGCCGCCTATGTGCTGCGCGGCCTGGACCGGCTGTCCGACGACGACATCCGCGAGATCCTGGAGGCCGCCGGGGTGGACGATCCGGGCGGCGCGCTCGCCATGGCGAACAGCGTGCCCGCCCAGCCGGGCCTGCTGTCCTCGCCCGAGTTCGACCCCTGCACCCTCCAGGCCCGGCCCACCGATCTGCTCCGCCGCCGCCAGCACACCAGGGCCGCCCTCGGCGCCGCCGCCGCCCTCGCGGTGTGCGGGGCGCTGCTCGGGCTGCCGCACTCCGGCTGGGGCCCGGACGGCGCCGCCGCCCCCGCCTACGCCGAGAACCCGGCCGCCCAGGCCGCCCTCGACCCGGCGAAGCTGACCCGCGTCTCCCCCACCGCCTGGCACACCGCGGCCCGTACCGACTTCTCGGCGTGGCCCGCGCGCGGGCCGCTCACCGGCGACAAGGACCTGCTGCGCCGCGCCCTCGCGGTCTGGGCCCGGCCGGGTCAGAACGTCCGGGTCTCGGCCACCCCCGGCACCCAGACCGGTGGCCCGGCGGGCCCGCCCCAACTGCTGTACGCGGGCCAGGTCGACGCCGCCCGTGTGGTGATCCTCTACGACGGCCTGCGCATCGCCCGCTACGCCGAACCGGCCGACGGCACCCAGGGCGCCGCCCTGGACTTCGCGCGGGTGGACGGCGCGACCGGTGCCGAGGCGAGCGCCCTGGTCCTCGGCCGCGCCGACGGCAATGTGCAGTACCTGCTGGCCCCCTGGGTGAAGAAGGCGGCCACCCGCGACCTGATGAAGCCGGCCGCCGCGCCCGCCCCGCTCGCGGTCCACGGCGGCGTCACCGCCCCGCTGACCAGCCCCGCCCTGGCCACCGGCAACTGCACCTCCTGGACCGTGCTCCAGGTGACCGGCGGGTCCGGCACCCAGCTCGCCACCGACCTCGGTGAGCTGGTCCCGGCCCGCCTCACCGCGGGCCGCCCCGGCGCCACCGGCGAGGCCGCGACCACCGAAGGGCTCCAGGCGTGGGCGCCGTTCGCCTGCTCGCTGGCCACCGAGCGCTCCTCGGGCGTGCGCAGCGTCAACGCCTGGGACTTCGCAAAGCAGCCGCTGCCCGACGGCAGCGGGGCCGGTCAGTGGGCCTGCACCCGTGCCGAGACCTGGCGCGGGGACGGCGCCGCCGCGCTGGCCCAGTTCCGCGTCCCCGGCTCCCGCTACGGCGCGGTCACCGCGAAGGGCACCGGCACCGCGGCGTGCGGTCCGCGCGATCCGCATGTGCTGGCCGGGGTGCTGTGGAAGTCCCGCGGCGGGCACTGGTACCTGCTGGCCGCGGGCTCCCCGGACACGGTGGCGATCCACGCGAGCGGCGGGATCACCGCGTCCGCGCCGGGCTCGCTGCTGGTCGCCAAGGCCGCCCAGGGGGCGCAGGCCCAGCTGAAGGGCACGCTGGCGGGCGGCCGGGCGATCGAGGGGCTGCACTAGGACCCGTGGGCGGGGCGCTGCTGACACCGCCGTAAACAACCGGTGCCGTAACCCTTCTCAGGGCGTCTACCCGTCAGTACATTGACGCCATGTCTTATAAGCAGGCCCGGCCGGTGGAGTCCGAGCGCATCGCGCTCAAGGCCCGCAACGTGTCCTTCTCGTGGGAGGACACGCCGCTGCACTGGGTGCCCGGCGATCCGTTCACCACGCACACCATCAACGTGCTGCACCTGCTGCTGCCCGCCGGCGAGCGCTGGTTCGTGCACGTGTACAAGCAGGCGCTGCCGCTGATCACGGACGAGCGGCTGCGCGAGGACGTCATCGGGTTCATCGGGCAGGAGGCGATGCACTCCCAGTCCCATGACGAGGTGCTGCCGCACCTGCGGGAGCAGGGCCTGGACCCGACGCCGTACACCGCGCAGGTCGACTGGTTCTTCGAGAAGCTGCTCGGCGACCGCACCCTGCCGCCGGGCCGGGCGCGCCGCTGGTGGCTGCTGGAGCGGGTGGCGCTGATCGCGGCCATCGAGCACTACACCGCGTTCCTCGGCGACTGGGTGCTCGGCGCGGCAGAACTCGACCGGCGGGGCGCCGACCCCACCATGCTGGACCTGCTGCGCTGGCACGGCGCGGAGGAGGTCGAGCACCGCTCGGTCGCCTTCGACCTGTTCACGCACCTGGACGGCAGCTACCGGCGGCGGGCCCGCACCTGGGCGAGCGCGTTCTCCGCCCTGCTGTTCCTGTGGCAGCGCGGGGTGCGCTTCTTCCTGGCCAACGACCCGACGCTGACCGACCCCAGGGCGTCCTTCAAGGACTTCTACGACCGCGGTCGCGCGGGCCTGCTGCCCAGTACCGGCGCCATGCTGCGGTCCATCCCGCGCTACCTCGGCCGGGACTACCACCCCTCCCACGAGTTCTCCACCGCCCAGGCCGTCGCGTATCTGGCCGCCTCCCCCGCGGCGCTCGCCGCCGAGCGGGCGGAGCACTCCGCGAAGGGTGCCGCCTGATGCCCAAGCTGCGTACGGTCGCCTTGGTCGCGGGCGCCGCCCTGATCACCCGGAGCGCGCTGCGCCGCCGCGTCCAGGTCTCGCCGCTGTGGCCGATGCCCGCGCTGGAGACGCCGATCTCCGGCCGGCCGCGCTCGCGGGCCCTCAGGCTGCTGCTCACCGCGCACGAGACGATCGCCGACGGCGTCGTACGACTCCGCCTGGAGGGCGCGGAGTTGCCGCGCTGGACGCCGGGGGCGCATCTGGACCTGGTGCTGCCCTCCGGGCTGGTGCGGCAGTACTCGCTGTGCGGGGACCCGGAGGACACCTCCTCGTACACGGTCGCCACCCGGCTGGTGGCCAACGGGCGGGGCGGTTCGCGGGAGGTGCACGAGCAGCTGGCCGAGGGGATGGAGCTGGAGGTGCGCGGGCCGCGCAACCGGTTCCCGCTGGTCGGGGCCGAGTCGTACGTCTTCGTCGCCGGCGGGATCGGCATCACCCCGGTGCTGCCGATGCTGCGGGCGCTGCCGGAGGGTGCCGCGTGGCGGCTGCTGTACTGCGGGCGGACGCGGGCCTCGATGCCCTTCCTCGAGGAGGTGCGTGAGCTGGCCGGGGACCGGCTCACGCTCGTCGCACAGGACGAGGACGGGCGGCCTGACCTGGACGCGCTGTTCGCGCGGGTGGCGCCGGGCACAGCGGTGTACTGCTGCGGTCCCGAGGGGCTGATGGAGGCGGTGGCGGAGCGGGTGCCGGAGGGGGCCGCGCTGCATCTGGAGCGGTTCGCGCCGCGCGCCCCGGCGGACGGGGACACCGCGTTCGAGGTGGAACTGCGGCGCAGCGGGCGCACGGTGCGCGTGCCGGCCGGCTCCACGGTGCTGGCCGCCGTGCGCCGGGAGCTGCCGGGCACCGTCTACTCCTGTGAACAGGGGTTCTGCGGGACCTGCCAGCAGCGGGTGCTGGAGGGCGAGGTGGAGCACCGGGACGAGCTGCTCACGGACGCGGAGCGTGCCGACTCGATGCTGATCTGTGTGTCGCGGGCCCGCGGCGAACGCCTCGTGCTCGATCTGTGACGCACCGATGCCCTGACCCATCGATGTGAACACCGGTTCGGGTCCGGACCGTTGGCGGCCGGATCCGCTCGGTAAGGTGTTCGTATGAGTACCGGGGTGCGCCGCAGGATGGGTGTCGAGGAGCGACGGCAGCAGCTGATCGGCGTCGCTCTCGACCTGTTCAGCCGCCGCTCGCCCGACGAGGTGTCCATCGACGACATAGCGGCGGCCGCGGGCATCTCGCGGCCGCTGGTGTACCACTACTTTCCGGGCAAACTCAGCTTGTACGAGGCCGCGTTGCGGCGCGCCTCCCAGGAGCTGAAGGCCCGCTTCACCGAGCCGTACGAGGGGCCGCTGGGCGAGCGGCTGCTGCATGTGATGCACCGCTTCTTCGCCCATGTGGAGGAGTACGGCCCCGGTTTCTCGGCCCTGATGCGCGGCGGCCCGGCCGTGTCCGCGACCGGCTCCCGCGAGAAGGAGCACGTCTCGGCCACCAACGCGCTGATCGAGGACGTGCGGCAGGCAGCGTACGACCAGATGCTCTCCCATCTGGGGATCGCCGAGGCGCCCCCGCGGCTGGAGCTGGTCATCCGCTCCTGGATCTCGCTCGCCGAGTCCACGGCGCTGATCTGGCTGGACGGCCGCCGCATCCCGCGCGAGGAGCTGGAGCTCCAGCTGGTGCACAACTTCGCCGCCCTGGTCGCGGTGAGCGCGGCACGGGACGAGGGCATGGCGGACGTGCTGCGCGCCATGCTGGAGAACGAACCGGCCGACGGCCCCTTCGCGGAGCTCGTCGGCCGGCTGGTCTCGCTCGGCTCCTAGCGGTCGGTCACCGGTCGGACTTCCGGTACGAAGGGTCGAGGTCGCGGACCTCGGCCGAGGCGTGCAGGGTGCCCCCGTCCTCGGGGCTTACATGCCGCTCCAGCAGCTCAAGCACGGTCTCCGTGAGCCTCGCCTTCGTCTCCTCGGTGCGGCCGGCGAGGAGACCGATCGTCACGTGCACGATGGCGTGCCGCTGCTCCCCGGTCCCCTCGTACCCGTACACCGCGAACCCGTCGCGGAGCACCGTCTTGCAGGCCTCGGGCTTCGCCGCCGCGATCCGGACGACCGCCTCGTGCAGTTCCCGGACGAAGTCGCCGGCCTGCGCGGGCTCCTTCCAGACGTGGGTGTGGTCGACGGTGATCTGCGGCATGAGCACTCCTGTTCCGGGGGACGGCCCGACCCTACTGCGCCGCCCGGCTGAAGACCGCCACGGTCCGCGCCGGGACGGTGAAGGTGCCCGAGCCGGCCGCGTAGGAGGAGGTCTTCACCACCGGGTCCGCGCCGGACGCCTGCACCGGGTGCAGCCGGTAGGAGGTCCCGGCCAGCGCGGAGACCGTCTGCTTCTGGGTCCCCGGGGTGGCGTTGAAGACCACGACCAGGTCGCCGAGCTTCATCGTGATCACGCCCGGTGTCTCGTCCGTGCCGGACAGCGGGAAGGACAGCTCGCTCTGCACCTGGCCCGCCGTGCCGAGCGAGAACGCCTTCTCGGTCGTACGGATCTTCAGCAGGTCCTGGTAGGCGGCCGAACTGCCCTCGATCTGCGGGCAGCCGACCTTGACGGAGGTCAGCAGCGGTTTGGCGTAAGGCCATTTGTCCTGGTTGCCGGAGGCCATGGGCAGGCCCCGGCCGAAGCCGTTGCCGTCGGCGCAGTTCCAGTGGATGGCGTTGAACCAGTCGCCGCTGTCGAAGGAGTTGCGGTCCAGCGACTTCGAGCGCAGCAGATCGGTGCCCGCCTGCGACAGGGACGGCCCCTGGGAGAGGGTGGCGGCGGCCATCGCGAGGACCTGCATCCGGGCCCGGTCCGCCGCGGACGTGTCCTTGGGCAGCTTGTAGGCGAGGGCGTCGAACAGGGTCTCGTTGTCGTGGGCGTCGACGTAGGCGAGGGCGTCGCCGGGCGCGTCCGCGTATCCGGCGGGCGAGCCGTTGTAGTCGATCCCGGCGCCGGTGACCTCCTTGCCGTCGGTGTCGGTGAAGCGGTACTTGGCGAGGTTGCCGGTCAGCCCGACCTTGATCAGGTCCTGGTAGTGCAGCAGCCGGGCCTTCTGCTCGGCCGGAGTGCCGTTCGCGGCCGAGCCGTTGGGGTCGGTGTAGAGGCCGGAGGCGAAGCCCTGGACGCCGGGGTCGGCGTCGAAGGGGCTTCCGCCGCGCACCGCGTCGCGGGCCCGGTCGGAGAAGGTGGCGATGCCGGTGCCGGCCATGTTCGCCTGGGTGGCCTGCACGAAGCGGGCGTCGTCGGCGACCTCGCCGAAGTTCCAGCCCTCGCCGTACAGGATGATCTTCTTGCCGTCGACGCCGTCCTTCTTCAGGGTGAGCGCGTCGAGGGCCTTGCGGACGGCGAGGATGTTGGCCTTCGGGTGGTGGCCCATGAGGTCGAAGCGGAACCCGTCGACCTTGTACTCCTTGGCCCAGGTGACGATCGAGTCCACGACCAGCTTGCCCATCATCGCGTTCTCGGGCGCGGTGTTGGAGCAGCAGGTGGAGTTCGCCACCGAGCCGTCGGCGAGCAGCCGCTGGTAGTAGCCGGGCACGATCTTGTCCAGGACGGAGGTGTCCGCCTGGCCGCTGGCCGAGGTGTGGTTGTAGACGACGTCCATCACGACCCGCAGGCCGTCCTGGTTGAGCCCCTGCACCATCTGCCGGAACTGCCGGGTGCGCGCGGTGCCGTCCGGGTCGGTGGCGTAGGAGCCCTCGGGGACGGTGAAGTGGTACGGGTCGTAGCCCCAGTTGTAGGCGTCCTTCGCGGCGCTCGCGGCCACGCACGCCTGCTGCTGGTCGGAGTCGGCCGGGTAGGCGGCGAGGTCGCAGCGGGGGCTCTGCTGGTCGGCCTTCTTCTCGGGCACGGTGGCGAAGTCGAAGACGGGCAGCAGGTGCACGTACGACGTCCCGGACTTCGCCAGTTCCCTGAGGTGCCGGGAGCCGTCGCTGTCCTTGTCCGTGAAGGCGAGGTAGGTGCCCCGGTCCTTCGCCGGGACGGTCTTGTCCGCGACCGAGAAGTCCCGCACGTGCAGCTCCTGGATCTGCGCCTCCTTCAGCGGTACGGCCTTGGGCTTGCGTAGGGTGGACCAGCCGCCCGGGGCGAGGGACTTGTCGTCCAGATCGGCGACGACGCTGCGCCCGGAGTTCGCGGTGAGGGCGACCGAGTAGGGGTCGGTGACCTTGTTGGTGACCATCCGGCGGACGCTGGGCGCCCACACCCGGACCACGTACCGGTAGGTCTTGCCCTTCCAGGAGGCGGGTCCGGTGAGCGACCAGACGCCGGTGGTGTCGTCGCGGTGCATGGGCCTGACCTGGCCGTCGATCTCCAGACCGACGCTCTGGGCGGTCGGCGCCCATACGGACAGGGTCGGCTTGCCGCCGTGGAAGACCGGGCCGAGCCGGGCCTTGGTGGCGGCCGGGTACAGGTCGTCCAGGACGCCGGCGATCTGCACGCCGGTCGCGGCGAGCACGGCGCCGTCGGCGGCGCGCTGGGAGGCGACCAGCTGACCGGTGAGCGCCTCGCGCACCCGGCCGCGGTCCCGCGGGTCCACGGACCAGGCCGTGTAGTCCTTCAGGTAGGGGAACCTGGCCTTCTGGGCGTCCGTGAGGGTGGTCTTCTCCAGCCGCAGCCAGCGCTCGTCGTCGCTGGTGAGGGTCCCGTCCTTGGCAGCGATGGAGCCGTCGTGGGAGTAGACGAGCTGGGTGGAGGCGGCACCGTCGGCGCCGTCCCAGGCGACGGTGTCCGCATCGATCCAGACCGCCTTGGAGGTGGTCAGGTCGAGGGCGGCGGCGCTGCCCGCGGGCTGCGGGAGCAGGTGCTTGTCCTGGCCGTTCAACAGCCACACCTCGTAGCCGTCGGTCTTGAGGTCCAGGGACTGGTCGGCGGCGAGGTCCTTCTCGTCGCCCTTGTGGATGATGTAGCTGAGGCTGCTGGCACCCGCGGCGAGCGGGACCTCGAAGACGGCGCCATAGGCATCAGTCTTCACCGGCTTCAGCGGGGCCGACCAGTCGGTGGGGTTCGCGGCGCCCGTCCAGACGTGCAGGCCCCAGCCGTCGTAGACGCCGTCGGCGCGGTGGTAGTGGATGACCGCCTTGGTGGTGTCCGGCGCGGGGTACGACGACGGCCGCTGGGTCTGGACGCCGTCCTTGCCCTGCTGGACCCAGACCTCACCCGTCCTGGTGACGTCGATGCTCCGGTCGGCGTCGCCGTCCTTGTTCCCGTTCTTGTCCACGACCAGGAAGCCCACGTTCGAGGCGCCCGGCTTGACCTTGACGTAGGCGAAGGCGCCCCAGGCGTCCCGGCCGGTGAAGGGGTGCCCGGCCGGCCAGGTGGTGGCCTCGCCGTCGGCGATGTCGCCCCAGGCGTACAGGTTCCAGTCGGCGTAGTCGCCGTCGGTGCGCTGGTAGTGGACGATCACGTAGTCGCGTGAGGAGGCGGTGGGCGGGGCGGGCGGGGGTACGGCGCCGGTGGCGCTCTGTGCCGTGGCGCTCGCGGTGTGTCCGGCGCTGTCGATCACGACGGCCTTGTAGCGCAGCGCGGTGCCGGCCGAAACCTTGCCGCTCAGGGTCTGGGTGACCTGGTAGGGCGCGTGGTCGGCGGAGCCGAGGACCTGCCACGGGGCGTCGCCGACCTGGGCGGCGAAGACCACCCGGTTCAGCTGGCCACCATCGACGTCGGCGCCGACGGTCACCGTGCCGGTGGCGCCGGCGGCCGGGGCGTGCAGGGTGAGGGTCGGCCTGGTGGCCGGCTCGTCGAGCGGACCGGACGCCTTGTAGACGACGGCGGACTCGGCCGGGACGGTCACGGTGACCTGGCGGTCGCCGTCGGAGCTGACGCTGCCGGTCGCGCCGTAGACGCCCCGGTACGACATCCCGGCCGAACCGGTGGCGAAGGTGGCCGTCCTGGCCTCGCCCGCGTTGTTGAACGCGACGATGTACTCCTGGCCGCTGCCGGCGTCGGTGCGGGTGAAGGCGTAGATCCCGGCGCCGTCGGCCGCGTACCGCTCGCTCTGGGCGCCGTCGGTCAGGGCCGGGTTGGCCTTGCGCAGCGCGGAGAGGCCGGCGATCTGCCGGTACAGCGGCGCCTTCGTGTCGTAGGAGTCGCTGGCGTGGGTGCGGTCGGTGCCGATCTCGTCGTCGGCGAGGTAGGCGGGCACCTTGGAGGCGAACATGGTCTGGCGGGCTTCCTTGTCGCCGCCGCTGCCGGTGAAGCCCTGTTCGTCGCCGTAGTAGACGACCGGGTTGCCGCGGCTGAGGAACATCACCTCGTTGGCCAGCTCGTCCTTCTTCAGCAGTTCGGCGTCCGTGGCGTGCGGGTTGTCCTGCTTGAGGAAGTACCCGATGCGGCCCATGTCGTGGTTGCCGAGGAAGGTGACCTGCTCGTACGCGTTGGCCCGGTCGGTCGTGTACTTGTAGTCGTCGCCGAGGACACCCGCCAGCTTCCGCGCGCTCGCGCCCTGGGAGGCGTAGCCGCGGGCGGCTTGCTGGAAGGGGAAGTCGAGGGTGGCGTCGAGGCGGCCCTGGGTGACGTACGGGGCGGTGACCGAGGTGTCGGTGTCGTAGGTCTCGCCGAACAGGAAGAAGTTCTTCCGGCCGTGCGCCGCCGCGTAACGGTCGAGTGCGGTGGCCCACTGGGTCCAGAAGGGCAGGTCGACGTTCTTGGCGGTGTCGATGCGGAACCCGTCGACGGCGAAGTCCTTCACCCACCGCTCGTAGATCCGCTCCATGCCGTGCACGACCTCGGGACGCTCGGTCCACAGGTCGTCCAGGCCGTCGAAGTCACCGTAGGTGCCGGACTCGCCGGCGAAGGTGGAGTCGCCCCGGTTGTGGTACATCGTCGGGTCGTTGAGCCAGGCCGGGACCTTGGACTCGCTGGTGACCTGCGGGGTGTACGGGAAGGAGGCGGCGGAGACGGCCGGGAACTTCTTGGTGCCGTCCGCGTAGTCGGCGTCGTCGAAGGGCCTGCCGTCCTTGGTGAGGTACGGGTAGGCGCCCTTGGTGCGGTAGTCGGAGGAGTTCTCCTTGTCGGTCACCACGTCGGCGGTGTGGTTGGTGATGACGTCGAAGAAGACCTTCATGCCCTTGGCGTGGGCCTTGGAGATGAGGTCCTTCAGGTCCTGGTTGGTGCCGAAGTGCGGGTCGACACGGGTGAAGTCGGTGATCCAGTAACCGTGGTAGCCCGCCGAGGCGTTGGCGCCCGTGCCCTGCACCGGGATGTTCTTGAAGACGGGTGCCAGCCACAGGGCGGTGGTGCCGAGGCCCTTGATGTAGTCCAGCTTCCGGATGACGCCCTTGAGGTCGCCGCCCTGGAAGAAGCCCTCGTCGGTGGGGTCGTACCCGGTCGTCATGCGCGAACCGGTGAGCCCGCCTTGGTCGTTGGCCTTGTCGCCGTTGGCGAACCGGTCCGGCATGAGGAAGTAGAACTGCTCATGGGTGTCGCCGTGCCGGGCCGGCTGGGCCGCGAGGGCCGTGTCCGACGGGGGCGGGGGCGGGGTGGCGGCCTGCGCGGCGGGCGCGGCCAGTGGCTGCACGAGTGCGGCCGTGAGCGCGGCGACGGCGAGGGCCGCGGCTCTCCTGCGGTGGGTGGTGCGACGCCGTAGGGGCGTCGGCCATCTCGGTATCACAGGCAAGAACTCCTTGCGATGGCGGCTCGATCGGGTCCGACCCCACGCCGCGGCTCGGCCTCGATGCCGGGCGCCCGCGCGACCGTACCCCTCGCGAAAGGGTTGCAGCAAGAGTCCTGAAACAGTCGGTAAGGAATTTCAACTACCGCGGCCCGCACCGCCATGGGGGGGTGTGGTGCGGGCCGGCCCCCGGTTCAGCAGGAGGACTTGCCGGCGTAGATCGCCAGCGCGGTGTTCGGGGCGACCGAGGCGGTGAACCAGCCGGTGCTGTTGACCGTCACCGTGGTGTTGTTCTGCACGTCGCAGTAGGTGCCGGCGGGCAGCGAGGTCTGGAAGGAGCGATCGGCCGTCGTGCCCTCGTGGTTGATGACCACGTAACCCTTGTCGCCGCGGCCGAAGGCGATCAGGTTGTCGCCGTCGTCCCACCAGTTGGAGACCGCCTGCCCGTGGGTGGTGTTGCGGAAGGCGACCATGGACTTGATCTCCGGCCAGGCGTGCTGGCACTTCCAGCCGTCCTGCCAGCAGGCGTTGACCTGCCCGTTGTTGGGCGGCCCCGCGTCGGCGTCGCTCCACTCGTAGCCGGAGTTGATGTCCGGGGCGCCGTAGGGCCAGGCCAGCATGAAGACGTTGGCGAGCGTGTAGTTGGCGCCGTCCTTGTAGTTCAGGGTGGCGCCGTTGCGCTCGGTGTCGTGGTTGTCCACGAAGACACCGGCCACGTTGCTGGGCAGGTAGCCCCAGCCCTCGCCGAAGTTGTTCAGGTAGGCGAGCTTCTCGCTGTTGAAGACGCGCTTGAGGTCGTAGGCGTAGCGGAACTCCTGGACGTCGCCGTTGCCCGTGTACTCGGTGGGCTGGACGGCCTCGCCCGCGCCGTAGATGACCTCCTGCTTCCAGTAGACGCTCGGGTTGGCCAGCCGGCTCTTGATGTCCGCCAGGTCGGCGGCGGCGATGTGCTTGGCCGCGTCGATGCGGAAGCCGTCGGCGCCGAGGGAGAGCAGGTCGTTCATGTACCCGGCGATCGTCGCGCGGACGTGCTCGGAGCCGGTGTCCAGGTCGGCCAGGCCGACGAGTTCGCAGTTCTGGACGTTCGAGCGGTCCTGGTAGTTGTCGACCTGCGTCCGGCAGGTGTGGAAGTCGGAGTCCGAGTACAGGCCGGGGTAGTCGTACTTGGTGTACTGCGTACCGCCGGTGCCGGTGCCGCTGCCGGCCGTCATGTGGTTGATGACCGTGTCCACCACGACCTTCACGCCGGCCGCGTGGCAGGTGGAGATCATGTTCTTGAAGGTGGTCCGGTCGCCGAGCCGGCCCGCGATCTTGTACGACACGGGCTGGTACGAGGTCCACCACTGGGAGCCCTGTATGTGCTCCTCGGGCGGCGAGACCTGCACGTAGCCGTAGCCCGCGGGGCCCAGTGTGCTGGTGCACTCGCGGGCCACCGAGGCGTAGTTCCACTCGAACAGGACGGCGGTGACGTCTTTGGTGCCGGGTGGGGAGGCCACGGCATTCGTCGGGTTCATGACAAGGGCGGCGGCCGCGAGGGCGACCACCCCCGAGAGGGTCTTGCGTACCATGTGGGGTTCCTTCGTCGCTGAAGGTACTTGCTGCAAAGTTTCAGAAACCTTGCGGTGACGCAGATGTTAAGGGCCCGCTGCCGGAAAAGGCAGCGGGCCGCAGAGAAGTTGATGCAAGAAATTTCACACGGGGCGTCAGACCGCCGCGGTCCACCACACGGTGGTGTCGGCGGCCACCTTCGCCTCGCCGCCGGTCTCGGCCACCTCACCGCTCGCCAGCAGCACCCGGCCGTACGCCGGGGTGGTCACCGACTCACCCGTGGTGTTGGCGACGCACACGAACTCGCCCCGGCGGAAGGCCAGGACGCCCTCGGGGGCGCGCAGCCACTCCAGGGTGTCCCCGGCGCCCAGGTCGGGCTGGGCGCGGCGGGCGGCGAGGGCGGCGCGGTACAGCTCCAGGGTGGAGCCGGCCGTCCCCGTCTGCGCCTCGACGCTCAACTCGCCCCAGTTCTCCGGCTGCGGGAGCCAGCTGCCGCCGTCGCCGAAGCCGTACGACGACCCCGTGCGGGTCCACGGGATCGGCACCCGGCAGCCGTCGCGGAAGCCGTCCTGGCCCGCGCCGCGGAAGTACGCGGGGTCCTGGCGCACCTCGTCGGGCAGGTCCACGACGTCCGGCAGGCCCAGCTCCTCGCCCTGGTAGAGGTAGGCCGAGCCGGGCAGCGCCAGCATCAGCAGGGTGGCGGCACGGGCCCGGCGCAGGCCGAGTTCGCGGTCACCGGCGGTGCGGATCTGGGTGCCGAGGCCCGGCGGGTTGGCGAAGCGGGTGGCGTGCCGGGTGACGTCGTGGTTGGACAGCACCCAGGTGGCCGGGGCGCCGACCGGGCGCATCGCCGCCAGCGTGGAGTCGATGACAGCGCGCAGCTCCGACGCGTCCCAGGCCGTCGACAGGTACTGGAAGTTGAACGCCTGGTGCAGTTCGTCCGGGCGGACGTAGTTGGCGGTGCGCTCGACGGTCGGCGTCCACGCCTCGGCGACGAAGATCCGCCCACCCGTCTCCCACCGCCGCCCTTCTGACGAAGGCCCTTCGGGCCCCATTTTATTGGCGTACTCGTCGAGGATGGTCCGCCACTGCCGGTAGATGGCGTGCACGCCGTCCTGGTCGAAGAACGGCATGACATCGTTGCCCAGCAGCTTCAGCTGCTCGCCCGCGCCGAGGTCGGGCAGCCCCTCGGCCTTGACCAGGCCGTGGGCCACGTCGATGCGGAAGCCGTCCACGCCCATGTCCAGCCAGAAGCGCAGGATGGAGCGGAACTCGTCGCCGACCGCCGGGTGTTCCCAGTTGAGGTCGGGCTGCTCGGGCGCGAACAGGTGCAGGTACCACTCGCCGGGCGTCCCGTCGGGCTCGGTGACACGGGTCCAGGCCGGGCCGCCGAAGATGGACTCCCAGTCGTTGGGGGGCAGTTCGCCGTCCGTGCCCTTGCCGGGGCGGAAGTGGTAGCGCTCCCGCAGCGGGGAGCCGGGGCCCTCGGCGAGGGCGCGCCTGAACCACTCGTGCTGGTCGGAGGAGTGGTTGGGCACCAGGTCCACGATGATGCGCAGGCCGAGCCCGTGGGCCTCGCGGATCAGCGCGTCCGCGTCCAGCAGGGTGCCGAACATCGGGTCGACCGCGCGGTAGTCGGCCACGTCGTAGCCGGCGTCGGCCTGCGGGGAGGCGTAGAAGGGACTGAGCCACACCGCGTCGACGCCGAGGTCGCGCAGGTACGGCAGGCGGGAGCGTACACCCTCCAGGTCGCCCATGCCGTCGCCGTTGCTGTCGGCGAAACTGCGCGGGTAGACCTGGTAGATGACCGCCTCCCGCCACCAGTCGCGGAGGTGGCCCGTGACGGTGGCGGTGGCGGAGTCGGTGGCCGGGGCGGCAGTGTGCTGCTGGCTCATGGCTTCCTTGGTGGTGACGGAAATCGGGTCATGGCGCGTGGGGCGCACGGGCGGCCAGGGCCCCTGCGGGTACGGCGGCGGAGGCGGGCCGGGGGAACGGGGTGCGAGGCGGCCGCGATGTCAGCGGGGTCGGAGGGACACCGCGGCCGCCTACCCGCGCGGTCAGGCGCGCGGGAGCCTCGGGTGGTGCGGGCGCCTCAGCCCTTGGTGCCGCCGGAGGTGAGACCGGTGACGAGGTTCTTCTGCACCAGGTAGAAGAACACCGAGACGGGTATCGCGATCAGCACCGCGGTGGCGGCCATGTAGTTCCACTCGGCGTCGTGCTCGCTGACGAAGGTCTGGAGGCCGACGGCGAAGGTGTACTTGGAGTCGTCCAGCATGAAGGTGGTCGCGAAGGCCACCTCGGCGACCGCGGTGATGAAGTTGTAGAACGCGGCGACGGCCAGGCCCGGCCGGGCCAGCGGCAGGATCAGCCGGAAGAAGGTGCCGAACGGGGTGAGGCCGTCCACCCGGCCCGCCTCGTCGATCTCGATCGGGATCGTGTCGAAGTAGCCCTTGAGCAGCCAGGCGCTGTACGGCACCGCGGTGGTGCAGTTGACGAGGATCAGCGCCCAGTAGGAGTCGATGAGACCCAGGTCGCTGAAGATCTGGTACATCGGCACGATCAGGACGGCGATCGGGAACGCCTGCGTGAGCAGCAGGACCCACATCAGCTGCTTGTGGCCGGGGAAGCGCATCCGGGAGACGGCGTAGCCGGTGGTCGCGGCGAGCAGCACACCGACCACGGTGGTGCCGAGGGCCACGATCATCGTGGACTTGAACCAGCTGAAGAACTCGGTGTGCTGGAGCACGAAGCCGTAGTTGGAGAAGCTCATCTTCCCGGCGATGCCGCCGGGGTGCAGGTAGTCGTTCTTGTCCGGCCCGAGCGAGAGGTAGACCAGCCAGGCCACGGGCGCCAGCGCGATGAGGCTCGCGGCCATGAGGCCGGCGTGCAGCAGGACGGTGCCGAGGGGGCCGCGCTCGCCCGGTCGGCGGCCCTGGCGGGCGGGCTTCGCGGCGGGGGCCGGTGCGTCGGCCGGCTTTGCGAGGGTGGTGGTGCTCATGGCGGCGGCTCCTGCGGCGTCAGACGGCGAGCTGGTCATTGCGCTTCAGCCAGCGGAAGTAGAAGGAGGTGAAGACGGTGACGATCGACAGCAGCAGTACGCCGTAGGCGGCGGACTGGGCGAAGTCGCGCGGCTGCTGGCCGAAGCCCAGGTAGTAGGCCCAGGTGACGAGGATCTGGGCGTCCGGGGCACTGGTCGGGCCGAACAGCAGGAAGATGATGGCGAACTGGTTGAAGGTCCAGATGACGCCGAGCAGCACCACCGTGGAGCTGACCGAGCGCAGGCCGGGCAGGGTGACGTGCCGGAAGCGCTGCCAGGCGTTGGCGCCGTCCATCCGCGCCGCCTCGTACAGGGCGGTGTCGATGGACTGGAGGCCGCCGAGCAGCGAGAGCATCATGAACGGCACACCGCACCAGGTGTTGACCATGATCGCGGCGAAGCGCTGCCAGAAGGTGTCCTCCAGCCACTGCGGCTGCGGCAGGTGCAGCGCGTGCAGGAGCTGGTTGAGCACTCCGGAGTCGGAGAGCATGATCCGCCAGGAGAAGACGGTGACGAAGGTGGGCACGGCCCACGGCAGGACGAGCAGCACCCGGTAGACGGTGCGTCCGCGCAGCTTCTGGTTCAGCATCAGTGCGAGGCCGAGGCCGAAGGTGTAGTGCAGGGTCACGCAGGCGACCGTCCACACGATCGTCCAGATCATGTGGGACCAGAAGCGGTCGTAGGACAGCGGGCCCCACAGGATGTTCTTGTAGTTGTCCAGCCCGACGAACTTGTAGGTCGCGGCGATGTGGTTGACGCCGATGGTGCGCGCCGAGTTGAGGCTGTTGGCGTCGGTCAGGGTGAGGTAGAAGCCCCGCACGAGCGGATAGCCGACGAGCACGGCGAGCACGATGACCACCGGGGCGATCATCGCGTAGGCGTACCAGTATTTCTGGAGGCTGTTCCTGATGCGCTGCCCCAGCCCTGGCCGAGGCGCGCGGTCACCGCGGCTCTTGCCGGTCGCGCGGTCGATGGCGACTGTCATGGTTCGACACCTTCAGATGGTTCAAGGATGGCCGGGCACGGGGCGGGGACCGCCGGCTGCCTCCTCGTGGGTGAGGCAGCCGGCGGCCGTCCGGGCTTACTTGGCGAAGTCGGGGACCAGCTTGCCGATCGCGATGTCGGCGTTGCTCAGACCCGTGTCCAGCGACTCCTTGCCGCTGGCGATCTTCGGCAGCTCGGTGTCGAGCGGCGCCCACAGGGAGCCGTACTCGGGCAGCGACGGGCGGGGCTGGGCGGCGGAGAGCACGCGCTGGAAGCCGGCGGTGCCCGGATCGGCCGTCACCTTGGCGGTGTAGGCGTCCATACGGGTCGGCAGGGTGGCGTTCTTCAGCGCGATGGTCTCCTGGGAGGAGGCCGACGTCATGAAGTTGATGAACTTCAGGGCCGCCGCCTGGTGCGCCTTGTCGGAGCCGGCGTAGACCGAGAGGTTGTGGCCGCCGGTCGGGGCCTCCGCCTTGCCGGTGGAGCCGGCCGGGACGACCGCGACGCCCAGGTTGGTCTTGTCCTTGAAGGCGCTGCCCTTGTAGATGTTCGTGTTCTCCCAGGGGCCCTGGATGATCGCGGCGACCTTGCCGCCTGAGAACGCGTCCATGATGTGGGCGTAGGCGTCCGGGGTGGTGTCGGCCTTGTGCAGGCCCTTGCCGGAGAACAGGCTCAGCCAGGTGCCGAAGGCCTTCTTGGCGGCCGGCGTGTCGATGGTGACCTTCTTGGCGTTCACGTCGACGGTGTCGGTGCCCTCGCCGTACAGGAACGGCTGGCCGTAGTAGCCCTGCGTGGAACCCCAGTAGCCGTCGGCGCCGGTCTTGTCCTTGATCTTGGCGGCGTCGGACTTCAGCTCGTCCCAGGTCTTCGGCGGCGTGGTGATGCCGGCCTTCTTGAACAGGGCCTTGTTGTAGACCAGGGCCAGGGTGTCGGTGACCAGCGGCACGCCGTAGGTCTTGCCCTCGTACTGCGCCTGCTTGACCAGGTTCGGCTCGAACTTGGCCTTGTCGGCGAGGGCCTCGGTGCCGTCCAGCGGCAGGAAGTAGCCCTTCTTGGCGAAGGCGGGGGTCCAGCCGACCTCGGAGCGCAGCACGTCCGGGGCGCCGGAGGCACCCGCGGCGGTGTCGAACTTGTTCTGCGCCTGGTCGAAGGGGACGTTGACGTACTTGACCTTGATGTCCTTGTTCGCGGCTTCGAACTTCTGGACGAGGGCCTTGTACGTCGGTGCCTCGTTCGTGGCGTTGGAGGTGTCCCACCAGGTGATGGTGACCGGCCCGTCCGACTTGCTGTCGCCGCTTCCGCCGCCGCAGGCCGTCGCCGCGAGGGCGAGGGACGCCACCAGGGCGGAGGCCGCTATGCCACGCCGCATGAGTTCTCCTTGAGGGTTAAGCCCGAGTGATGCCGACTGCGCCGATGGAGGAGGCTGCCGGGCGACAGGGAACGTAACAGCGTTGTAAGCGTTGCGAAAGACCTTGCAGAAAAAAAGTGCAAGTGAACCCGATGGTTACCCTGTCGTTACCGCTCAGCGGGCTGCGACAACGTGTGCAAGACTCTGCAAGCTCTTGCCACCGACGCACACAGACGAACTCGAGGGAGCGCGATGAGGCAGCAACCCGCAGGGGGTCGTTCGACCGGGCGTGCCCGGCGTCCGAGCGGTGTGCAAGGCGGGAGACGCCCGGTACAGTCCAGTGGCGTGACCACACGGCTTGCCGACATCGCAGCGCAGGCGGGGGTGAGCGAAGCGACCGTCAGCCGGGTCCTCAACGGGAAGCCGGGCGTCGCCGCCACCACCCGCCAGTCCGTGCTCGCCGCACTCGACGTGCTCGGCTACGAGCGGCCGGTGCGCCTGCGCCAGCGCAGCGAGGGTCTGGTGGGGCTGATCACGCCGGAGCTGGAGAACCCGATATTCCCCGCCCTGGCGCAGGTCATCGGGCAGGCGCTGACCCGCCAGGGCTACACCCCGGTGCTCGCCACCCAGACGCCGGGCGGCTCCACCGAGGACGAGCTGACCGAGATGCTGGTGGACCGCGGGGTCGCGGGCATCATCTACGTCTCCGGGCTGCACGCCGACACCACCGCCGATATGCAGCGCTACGAGCGGCTGCGGGCGCGGGGCGTGCCGTTCGTGCTGGTGGACGGGTTCTCGCCGCGGGTGCAGGCGCCGTTCATCTCCCCCGACGACCGCGCCGCGATGACGCTCGCGGTGACCCACCTCGCCTCGCTCGGCCACACCCGGATCGGGCTCGCGCTCGGGCCGAAGCGGTTCGTGCCCGTGCAGCGCAAGATCGAGGGCTTCCTGCGGGCGATGCAGGACCAGTTGGGACTCGGCGCCGAGATGGTGGAGACCGAGCTGGTGCAGCACTCGCTGTACACCCTGGAGGGCGGTCAGGCGGCCGCGACGGCGCTGATCGACCGGGACTGCACCGCGGTGGTCTGCGCCAGCGACATGATGGCCCTCGGCGCCATACGGGCCGCTCGGCAGCGGGGTCTGGACGTCCCGCGGGACGTGTCCGTGGTCGGGTTCGACGACTCCCCGCTGATCGCGTTCACCGATCCGCCGCTCACCACGGTCCGCAAGCCGGTCCCGGCGATGGGGCAGGCGGCGGTGCGCACGCTGCTTGAGGAGATCGGCGGTACGCCCGCGCCGCACAGCGAGTTCGTGTTCATGCCGGAGCTGGTGGTGCGTGGCTCGACGGCGTCGGCGCCGCATCTCCTGCGTACGTCGTAGAACGTGCGCGGCGGACCCGACTTTGGGATGATCGGGCACTGAAGCCGTTTTCTGGCAGACTTGATGCCTATGAGTGACTCGACCGTGACGCAGTGGGAAGGTCGCGAAGAGGCGGCCGGACCGCGGGCCGGCACGGGCAGGGACGGCAGCGGGGCGCGCGGTGTGCTGGGCAGGCTGCGGCGCCCGCGCAGACCCCGGCTCTGGTTCGAGATCCTGCTGATCGCGGTGAGTTACTGGACGTACTCGCTGATCCGCAACGCAGTGCCCGAGCAGAAGGCCGAGGCGCTGCGCAACGCGGACTGGATCTGGCGCACGGAGCACGCGCTGGGCATCGACGTCGAGCGGTCCGTCAACCACGCGGTGAACGCGGTGACTTGGCTGATCATCGGCATGAACTACTACTACGCCACCCTGCACTTCGTCATGACGCTCGGCGTCCTGGTGTGGCTCTACCGGTGGCATCCGGGCCGGTACGCGGCCGCGCGCCTCGCGCTGTTCGCCACCACGGGGGGCGCGTTGGTGGGCTACTACCTGTTCCCGCTCGCCCCGCCCCGCCTGATGCGGGGCGGGGGGTTCGTGGACACGGTGATGGTGCACCACACCTGGGGCTCGATGGCCTCCGGGGACCTCAAGCACATGTCCAACCAGTACGCGGCGATGCCGTCCATGCACATCGGCTGGTCTTTGTGGTGCGGGCTGACGATCTTCGCGCTGGCGTCGGTGCCCTGGGTGCGGGTGCTGGGGCTGCTGTATCCGCTGGCCACGCTGCTGGTCATCGTCTCCACCGCCAACCACTTCTGGCTGGACGCGGTGGGGGGCGCGGTCTGCCTCTCGTTCGGTTTCGGGGTGGCGCGCCTGTGGTACGGAGCGGTGCCGTACGCCCTGCCCCGGGGGACGCGTGAGGGCGCGGCCCGCCGGCCCGGTTACGCCTCGTCGTCGTAGAAGAGTTCCTCCATGACCACGCGTGCCTTGCGGGTCGTACGGCCGTAGGCGTCCAGCATGTCGCCGGCGTGGCCCTCGCCGTAGCCCAGGTAGCGGCCCACCGCGGCCAGCTCGCGGGGCTGGGTGGGGAAGGTGTCGCCCGCCCGGCCGCGCACCAGCATCACCGCGTTGCGCACCCGAGTGGCCAGCACCCACGCCTCGTCCAGGGTGGCCGCCTCCTCCTCGCCCAGCAGGCCCGCCTCCCGCGCCGCCGCCAGCGCCGCGCGGGTGCGGGTGGTGCGCAGTCCGGGGATCTCGTGAGCGTGCCGCAGCTGGAGCAGCTGGACCGTCCACTCCACGTCCGAGAGGCCGCCGGGGCCCAGCTTGGTGTGCAGCCGGGGGTCGGCGCCGCGGGGCAGCCGTTCCGACTCCATGCGGGCCTTCAGCCGGCGGATCTCGCGCACGGAGTCGTCGGTCAGGCCGCACGCCGGGTAGCGCAGCGGGTCGATCAGCTCCACGAAGCGGCGGCCCAGGTCGGCGTCGCCCGCGAACGGCTCGGCGCGCAGCAGCGCCTGGGACTCCCAGACCAGGGACCAGCGGCGGTAGTACGCCGCGTACGACTTCAGCGTGCGCACCAGCGGGCCCGACTTGCCCTCCGGGCGCAGGTCGGCGTCGATCAGCAGCGGTGGGTCGGCGCTGGGGAGCTGGAGCAGCCGGCGCATCTCGGCGACGACCTTGTTCGCGGCGGCGGTGGCCTCGTGCTCGTCCACGCCCTCCTGCGGCTCGTGGACGAACAGCACGTCGGCGTCGGAGCCGTAGCCCAGTTCGTGGCCGCCGAACCGGCCCATGCCGATGATCGCGAACCGGGTGGGCAGCGTGTCGCCCCAGCCGGCCCGGACCACCGCGCGCAGCGTGCCCGCGAGGGTGGCGGCGGTGAGGTCGGAGACGGCACCGCCGACGAGGTCCACCAGGGCGCCCTGGTCGGCCTGGACGGGGGTGGCGTCGGTGCCGTAGGAGGCGATGATGTCTGCGGCGGCGGTGCGGAAGAGTTCGCGGCGGCGGACGCCGCGGGCGGCGGTCACGCCCTGCTCGCTGTTCTCCGCCCGGCCGACGGCGGCCAGGATCTCCTGTTCGAGCGCGGCGCGCCCGCGGGGGGCCAGGCCGCTCGCCGCGCCGTCCCCGTCGCCGAGCAGGGCGACCGCTTCGGGGGCCCGCATCAGGAGGTCGGGGGCCAGCCGGCCCGCCGACAGCACGCGGGCCAGGTTCTCGGCGGCGGCGCCCTCGTCGCGCAGCAGGCGCAGGTACCAGGGGGTCTTGCCGAGGGCGTCGGAGACCTTGCGGAAGTTCAGCAGACCGGCGTCCGGGTCGGCGGAGTCCGCGAACCAGCCCAGGAGTACGGGCAGCAGGGTGCGCTGGATCGCGGCCTTGCGGGTGACGCCCGAGGCGAGGGCCTCCAGGTGGCGCAGGGCCGCGGCGGGGTCGGCGTAGCCGAGGGCGACCAGGCGTTCGCGGGCGGCCTCGGGCCGCAGCCGGGCCTCGCCGGGGGCGAGCTGGGCGACGGCGTCCAGGAGCGGGCGGTAGAACAGCTTCTCGTGCAGCCGTCGTACGACACCGGCGTGCCGCTTCCACTCGCGGTTCAGCTCGGTGACGGGGTCGGCGCGCAGGCCGAGGGAGCGGCCCAGGCGGCGCAGGTCCTCCTCGGCGGTGGGGACGAGGTGGGTGCGGCGCAGGCGGTAGAGCT
Source organism: Streptomyces sp. AM6-12 (assembly GCF_044327085.1). Classification (NCBI taxonomy): domain Bacteria; kingdom Bacillati; phylum Actinomycetota; class Actinomycetes; order Kitasatosporales; family Streptomycetaceae; genus Streptomyces; species Streptomyces sp. AM6-12. The sequence goes on along the minus strand of NZ_JBIQWN010000001.1, from coordinate 5,253,593 downwards.
GGATGCGGTGCTCCATCGCGCGCAGGAAGCGGTACGCCTCGTCCAGGCGGGCGGCGTCCTCGCGGCCCACGTAGCCGCCGGCGGCGAGCGCGTCCAGGGCGGCCAGGGTGCTGCCGCTGCGCAGGGTGGGATCGGTGCGGCCGTGGACCAACTGGAGGAGCTGTACGGCGAATTCGACGTCCCGCAAACCGCCGGGGCCGAGCTTCAGTTCGCGGTCGACTTCGGCGGCGGGGATGTTGTCGACGACGCGGCGGCGCATCTTCTGGACGTCCGCGACGAAGTTGTCGCGGTCGGCGGCCTGCCAGACCAGGGGGTGCAGCGCGGCCAGGTATTCCTGGCCCAGGTTCTCGTCGCCGGCCACCGGGCGGGCCTTGAGGAGGGCCTGGAACTCCCAGGTCTTCGCCCAGCGTTGGTAGTAGGCGAGGTGGGAGGAGAGGGTGCGGACGAGGGGGCCGTTGCGGCCCTCGGGACGGAGGTTGGCGTCCACCGGCCAGATGGAGCCCTCGACGGTGGTCTCGGAGCAGATCCGCATCAGGTGCGAGGCGAGGCTGGTGGCCGCGCGCAGGGCCTTGGTCTCGTCGGTGCCCTCGGTGGCTTCCGCTACGAAGATCACGTCCACGTCGGAGACGTAGTTCAGTTCGTGGCCGCCGCACTTGCCCATGCCGATCACGGCGAGGCGGCAGGCGGCGGCGTCCTCGGGGGCGGCGGCCCGCGCCATGGCCAGGGCGGCGCGGAGGGTGGCGGTGGCGAGGTCGGCCAGTTCGGCGGCGGTCTCGGCGACGTCCGTGGTGCCGCAGACGTCGCGGGCGGCGATGGACAGCAGGCAGCGGCGGTAGGCGACGCGGAGGGTGACGGGGTCGGTGGCGTCCGCCAGGCCGCGTTCGAATTCGGTGACGCCGGGGTGGAGGTCCTGGGGTTCGTAGGTGACCAGGGCCTGCCAGTCGGTGGGGTGGCGGGCGAGGTGGTCGGCGAGGGCGGTGGAGGCGCCGAGGACGCCCAGGAGGCGGTCGCGCAGGGGTTTGGCCGCGATGAGGGTGTCGAGGAGTTCGCGGTGGGAGTCCGGGGCGGGCTGGGCTTCCAGGAGGCGGACGAGACCGTGCAGGGCGAGGTCGGGGTCGGCGGTGGCGCCCAGGGCTTCGAGGAGGAAGGGGTCGTCGCGGACGTGGGCGAGTTCGGGGGTGTCGAGGAGGCGTTCGGCGGCGGTGGCGTCGGTGAAGCCGTGTCGGAGCAGGCGCGTGAAGGTGCTGCTTCTGCGGCCCGGCGTCATGTTCGGGGCTCCCCTCGGGGTGGATCTGGTCCTGGAGGGGAGCGTAGTCGCCTGCGGCGGGCTGTGCCGGGTCGGGTGGGGGTGGGCTCGGGGGGTGCCTGGGGCTCGGGGGGGGTGGGTGCCTGCGGCGCCCTCGGTGCCGACGTGGTGCCTGCGGCGGCCTGCTCAGCGCCGTCGTGGCTTGTGTCGCGCCTTGGGGAGGCGGTGCGTCGGTGCCGCGCCGGGTGGTGTCCGTCCTCGGTCCGGCGGTCTGCGGGTTCAGGGGTGCGGGGGGTTTTCGCCGGCCGCTGCGGGCGGACACCACCCGGCACGTCCCCTCCCCGCCGTGCGCGGGTGCGGCAGCGTCGTGGTGAGGAGGGTCGTCTGCATCGCCTCCGCCGCCTTGACGGCCGCGTCGCCGCAGCAGTTGTTGAAGAGGAGGTGGAGTTCGTCGGTGTGGGTGGCCAGGTGGTGGACCTGGGGTAGCCATCCGGCCAGTTCGTCGGGGGTGTAGGTGTGGCGGAAACGGTCCTCCTTGGTGCCGGTGCCCCAGTGGGGGCTGTGGCCGTGGAAGCGGATCAGGGAGAGGTGGGGGGTGGTGACGAGGGGGGTCGGGGGGAGGGTGGGGGCGTCCACGGATACGGCGGTGGCGTTCAGGTCGGTGAGGAAGGGGAGCGTGCGGGGGCTGTGCCACCAGGCGGGGTTGCGGAACTCCACGGCGAAGGGCCAGTCGCGGGCGCGTTCGCGGGCCGCGCGGATGAAGGACTCGGCGGCGGGGCCGGGGGTGAGGGAGGGCGGGTACTGGAAGAGGAGGGTGCCGAGGCGGCCGGCGGTGCGCAGGGGGGTCAGGGCCTCGGCGTAGCGGGTCCACACCTCGGTCAGGAGGGCGTCGTCGCGGGGGCGGCCGCGCAGGTCCGGGGGGAGGGCGGAGGGACGGGTGGGGTGGCCGGTGAGGAGGGCGTGGGCCTTGACGTCGAAGCGGAAGCCGTCGGGGGTGCGCTCGGCCCAGTGGGTGGTGGTGCGGGCGGTCGGCAGGGCGTAGTACGGGGAGTCCACCTCGACCACGGGGAAGCGGGTGGCGTAGTGGCGCAGGCGGCCCTCGGTGTCGCGGTGGCCGGGCGGGTACCAGCCGCTGGTCAGGAGGGCGCGGTCGGTCCAGCCGCAGGTGCCGATGAGGATGTTCGCCATGGGAGCGGGGGTACCCAGTAGTTCACTGGGTTTTCATCGCGGGGGGCCGGGCGGTGCCAGGAAGGAGCATTTTGGCGTGTGCATGCTCGACTGGTCCATCAACCCCGCTTCTCCGGGAGGTCGTTGTGTCCGGCAGTTCCCCGTTCCGCCGTACCCGTACCGCCATGGCGTCCGTGGCTTCCCTCGTCGCCGCGACCGGCCTGTGGGCCGGACTCGGCGGTGAGACCGCGCAGGCCGCGAGTGGTGTGCCCCGTCCGGATCACGTGGTGGTCGTGGTGTTCGAGAACCACGCCGACAGCCAGGTCATCGGGTCCTCCAGCGCGCCGTACATCAACTCGCTGAAGACCGGCGGGGCTTACCTGTCGCAGTCGTACGCCATCACGCATCCCAGCCAGCCGAACTACTTCGCCCTGTTCTCCGGGGCGACCCAGGGCATCACGGACGACAGCTGTTACACGCCGGGGTTCTCGTCGGCGCCGAACCTGGCGTCCGAGTTGATCGCGGCCGGGCGCGGTTGGGCGAGTTACAACGAGTCGCTGCCCAGCCAGGGATCGACCGTGTGCAGCAGCGGGAAGTACGCGCGCAAGCACAATCCGTGGTTCGGGTTCAGCAATGTGCCCACGTCGAGTGCGAAGACGTTCGCGCAGTTCCCGGCGGACTATTCGACGCTGCCGCAGGTGTCGTTCGTGACGCCGAACCTGTGCAGTGACATGCACGACTGCTCGGTGGCCACGGGGGACACGTGGCTGAAGAACAACCTCGGCGGGTATGCCAGTTGGGCCAAGACGCACAACAGTCTGCTCGTCGTCACCTTCGACGAGGACGACTCCAGGAGCGGGAACCGGATTCCGACCCTGCTGTACGGGCAGCCGGTGGTCGCGGGGTCGTCGAGTTCCGTCACGTACGACCACTACGACGTGCTGCGCACCCTGGAGGACAGCCAGGGGCTGAGCGCGCACGCGGGCAACGCCGCCTCAGCGAAGGACATCAGCGGGATCTGGGCGTCCTCCTGACGGGCGGGAGTTCCCGGCTCAGGTGCGCTGGGCCGGGAACTCTCCCACGTCGCGCAGGAGTTGGAAGAGTTCGGTGGCGGAGCCGGCCACCCCTGTGCCGCCGGCGTCGGTGATCTCCGCGCGCAGGGAGAGGGCGCGGGCGGTGGCGTAGACGAAGACCGGGATCGCCTCGTCCCGGTCGCGCAGTTCGCGGATCAGGTCGAGGCCGGCGGTGCGGTTGGTGCGGGCCCCTTCCCTGCGGCTCAGGTCCGAGATGACGGCGTCGAAGGGGCGGTGCGGGCGGGCCAGCGCGCGCAGGGCCTCGTCCGTCGACTTCGCCAGGACGACGTCGACGCCGAGGGAGCGGAGTTGGGCCACCTCGGTGGCGTTGTTCTCCGGGCGGTCGTCCACCCAGAGGACGGAGTCGAGGGTGCGCGTGGCGGCCGGCGCGCGCACGGAGGCCAGCCGGCCCTGGAGGTCGGCGGTGGTCCGGATCAGGTTCTCCGAGACCTCCTGCACCGACAGCTCGGCCTCGCCCACCCTGATCGTGAAGCCGCGGGAGCGGACCATCTCCTTGATCAGGGGGAACAGGCGCCAGAGCGCGACCCCCGCCATGAGCGGCCAGGCCAGCCCGGTGAGTGCCTTGATCAGTTCCGTCGCGTCCTTCAACGCCGCTCCCCCGAGATCGCATAAGCGTGCGCCCGATTCTCGCAGGGGGAGGGTGCGGGGCCGGTCGTTTCCGGACGACGGCCCCGGGGGACGGCTACAGCACCGGCAGATTCTTCCGCAGCTCGAACGCCGTGACCTCGCTGCGGTACTCCTCCCACTCCTGGCGCTTGTTGCGCAGGAAGTGACGTCGGCCCGGAGCGACCTCATGCGATCGGCGTCGGCGCTGCGTTGGAACGGGGATCGGATGGCCGTCGTTGGTCGCTATTGGTCACCCTGGGCCGCCCTTCGACGGCCCAGGGACGGCCCAGCCCCGCAGCCTGAGGGCAGGGGATCTCGTTGTCAGTACCTTGATCTACCGTGTCCCCTCATGGCCCCATCTGAGATCACACGCGCAGGAATCCTGCGAGCGATTGACGAGCACGATCGACTTGGGGTGGACGCGTTCCGCGCCACCTACGGCTTCCACGCGGCTGCAACCTATCTACTCGTTCACGAGGGGCGACACTACGACTCGAAGGCCATAGCCGGCGTTGCTCACAAGTACGACTTCGGCGAAGCACTCAAGCCTTCAACGCCAGGATTCAGCGGCGGCCTAAAGGCCGCCGTAGCGTGGCTGCGGCGCGAAGGCTTCACTGTCGTGGAGCTGCCCAAAACCTTCCACCGACGCGTGGGAGACCTCCGACCAGCACGACGTGCGACCGGCACAGCGCTGCACCGACCCGTGCTCCTCCTATGGGCGATCGGACAGGCAGTGGCCGCTGCCCCACGCATGCAGCTCTGGTCAGCCACCCGTGACGCTGTAGCGCCGCTAATGGAGAAGTACGCCCAGGTCGAGGACGGCATGGACGGAACGAGGTACCCGTTTTGGGCCCTTGTACGTGACGACTTGTGGATCCTGGACCGCGCAGAAGACCTCACTCTCACCAGCCGTGACCGGCGCCCCACCGCGGAGTCCTTGGACCAGGTCGACCCAGCCGGCGGCCTCCGCGAAGACGACTACGCGCTACTGCAATCCCACCCCGAAGCCGCAGCCTCTGCCGCAGCTGGCCTCATCCTGCGCTACTTCTACCCGCTGGCCCCCGACCTGCTAAGAGACTTCGGGCTGCACGAACTACTCGCCGGCCGATGGGCCGACGCGCTACGCCCCCAACTAGGCGAGAGTTTCAAGGATCGCGACGCCATCTGGCGCGCCTACGGCGGCCAAAAGATGGCAGGGATCGGCTGTCTGGCCGACGGCATCCTGAGCGCCTTCTCCGACGAGAAGGGGCCCTACAACGACAGCCGCATCCCGGACACGAACTGGATCGCCTACGTGGGAGACGGACTCTCGGGCGACCAAAAGATCATCGACGGCAACGAACTCATGGCCGAAGCCCAGGCCGCGGGACGCCCTCTCCGCTACTGGCACAAGCCATACCAAGGCCAGTTCAGCTTCGAGACCTGGGCTGTCATCGTCCAACGCCGGCTGCGATGGGGCATCGGAGCAGACAAAAAGTGGCGACGCCAGTTCCACTGGATTCTGGCTCCCGTCCCCTCCCCGGAGCGCGAGACGTGGCCTGCGGAAGTTCTCGAAGCTCTTGATGCTGACACGGGCACTCTGTACGACGACACGGACTCATACGGACCACGCGACGTAGACCCGAAGGAGCGTGACGACTCCGAGAGTGACGAGGATGCCTACAGGCGTCTGACGCAGACCGCGGAAGCCAACGCGGAGCGGCGAGGACGCCTCAGGAAGCCCTCACTAGCGGATCGCTTTGTCCGTGACCCCAGCGCCAGGGCGGCTGTCATTCGCCGCAGCAAGGGCAACTGCGAGAGCCCCCAGTGTGCCGGCCACCCCAAGGAACTCACGACAGCCGGCGCCCCGATCTTGCAGGTAGATCACGTACTAGACCTGGCCAAGGACGGACCCGACGTTCCCTGGAACATGATCGCCTTGTGCCCCAACTGCCACGCGCTCAAGACCTATGGTGTCAACAGGGAAAAGCTTCGACGCATCCTCGCCGCCACCGCGAAGAAGCTGCATGTAGGGGCACTTCGCTAGTTGTCGACGGGGCCGCCCCTGGGCACCAAGGGGCGGGGCACACCTCGTGCGGGGGTGCCGCCTCTTTGGGCATGAGCAGGGGAAGAATGTCAAGTCACATTACTGACCAGGCCAAATGACGTTTGGTGGCGTTGGTTGTCGTGGGATCGGTCCGGGGCCGTTGTGCCCTCGTTGTGCCCTCTGGGTACGACGAGCCTGTGTCGTGCCCGCGGGTGACAGAACGTCCGCCCCGTGTGGAGCGATCTAGACGACCTCGATCCGCAGATGGCAGCAGCGGATGCGGCTGGACGTCAGGCAATCAGCTTGCCGCCACATCGACCTCACCAACAGGGACAGCGATCCGCCAGCAACTTGGCACTGACAGTGACGCGTTGAAGGCTTAGCATCCATGCATGGCTAGTGGTCTCTCGGCGATGAATCGCGCACTCAACCAGGTTCCGAAGCGGGCAGAGTCCCGCCAGACGGAACAACTCAGGGACACCTTTGTCGACTCAGGTGTTGCCGTTGTCCTTGAGTCGGTAGATCACCAAGTGGTGTACGGCAGGCGAGGAACAGGGAAGACTCACGCCCTTCGCTATCTGGAGACAGAGGTGAAGCAGCAGGGAGATATTCCCATCTACCTAGATCTCCGCACTGTCGGATCACCCGAGGGGCTATTTCTCGGCGAAGAAATAAAGCCGACTGAACGGGCATCTCGCCTGCTCGTAGACCTGCTCAATCAATTCCACGATGCCTTGATGAGTGAAGCTCTCGAAGACGATGAGCTAATCGAGAACGCATCCCTCGTCATGAAGCTCGATGAGCTATTGGACTCCATTTCCGCCGTGCGACTTTCAGGTGAGGTGGAGGTGTCCAAGGAAGGTGAGAAGACTAACTCAGATAAAGCCTCATTTGCCGTTAAGATAGGCATTAAAGCTCCGGAAGCTAACATCTCGGGAGAATCCGGAGGGGGTACGAGGAAGCTCACTAAAGAAACTCGACGGGGAACTGAGAGCATATCGCTAAACTTTAGCGATATCGCCCGCGCGCTGCGGGCGCTCTTCGATTCACTCGGCGGGCGTAGACTCTGGCTCTTGCTCGATGAGTGGAGCAGCGTTCCAGCGGACATTCAACCGCACCTAGGCGAGTTCCTTGTGCGCTGCATGCTTCCTCTCGGAGGACTCACTGTCAAGGTGGCTGCAATCGAGCAGCAGACGAACTTCCGGGCAGCACTGCCATCTGGGCACGTCATCGGGCTGGAACTGGGTGCCGATATTGCGGCGAATGTAAGTCTTGATGAGTTCATGGTCTTTGAGGAGAACAAAGAAAGGTCGCGAGAATTCTTCAAGAGTCTTTTCTTCAATCATCTGACGTTCGGAGGAGCCCCGAATTCGCCGCTAGCTAGTACGCCACTTAATAACCCTCAAAGTATCGTACGGATCGGCTTCACAGACACTCGATCTTTTGACGAATTGGTGCGCGCGGCAGAAGGCGTTCCCCGAGACGCACTCAACATCGCTTCCAAAGCTGCCGTTAGGGCGGCAATGCAAAAAATATCCGTCCATGACGTGCGTGCAGCAGGGAGAAGCTGGTTCCAGTCCGATAAAGAGGCGGCGCTTCGTAGTCGGGAAGAAGCCTCAAGGCTGCTCAATTGGATTATTGATAAGGTGATCCGGGAACGTCGCGCTCGCGGTTTTCTTGTCAATCAGAAGCAAGCCAACGATCCGCTACTCTTGGCGCTTTTCGATGCGCGAGTTCTGCACGTGGTTCGGCGTGGTTACTCTGCCCAGGACGAGCCCGGAGAGCGCTACGACGTATACGTAATTGATTACGGAGCATATGTCGACCTGATGCAGACGCGGTATGCGCCACAGGGGATTCTGCCTATCGGAGATGCAGACGAAGACGAGCCGCAGTTTGTCGACGTGCCGACGCAGGACCTACGGGCAATCCGTCGCGCTGTACTCGACATCGATGCGTTCGTGGGAAGCCGTTACGGGCGCTGACCCTCCCATCCCGGCCAGCCAGCAAATCGAAGGTCGGACCGGCCCGTACGCTGGTACATGACACGGTAGAACGAGCCAAGCTACGGATGTTGGAACAAAGCGGCGAAGAACAGGCAGAGGGGACTAAGTGAAAGACGCCAGTCCGCGTGGGACCTACTTGCAGGTTGCTGAGGCTTTGAGGCAGCGCATCCAGAGCGGAACCATCACCGACAGGATGCCGTCAGAAGCGGCCCTCTCTGCTGAGTTCGGTATCGCACGCACCACGGTCAGGCGAGCGCTGGCGTCCCTGGAGAGTGAGGGCGTCATCGAGTCCCTTGCTGGTCTGGGTCGTCGCGTAGTGGGTGACCAGGCTCATCAAGCTCCCTACAAACTCGTGCGTGACGATCTGTTGGCACAGATGCAGGACGGGCGTCTGCCGGCCGGCGAAAAGATGCCGTCGGAACCGGCGTTGGCCACGGCTTACGGCGTGTCACGAGGCACCGTGCGGCGTGCACTCGCCGCCTTGGAGGCGGACGGGCGGGTGGAGTCACGGCAAGGAGTGGGAAGGGTTGTACGAACACGGGCCGAAGAAGGGTGAAATTATGAGTCTGACCCGCTGGGCGTATGACCTGGCAAAGGGCCTATTGGCAGACTGCCTCCCTAGGCGCTGGGCTCACTCCCAACAGGTATATAAGCAGGCACGAAGTCTGCGGCCCATCCTCGGGGACGACTTCGATCTTATGGCAGCGTCAGCCATCGCCCACGACGTGGGGTACGCCGAGACGGCCAAGCACACCGGCCAACACATGATTGATGGCGGCCGATATCTCCAAAGCATTGGCGCTGATCCTCGCCTTTGCGCTCTTGTCGCGCTGCACACGTCATCACCCTGGGAGGCGGCCGAATTGGGTTTGTCGGACGCCCTAAACGAGTTCACGCCTGTCCCACAGTCTCTTGTAGATGTCATCACCTACTGTGACTTGAGTAGCAGCCCAGATGGGCATCCCGTCGATCCTTCGGACCGCCTTAAAGAGGTCCTAGAACGGTATGGCTCCGAGCACGTCGTCTTCCGGGCCGTATCAGCGGCTCGACCAGAACTGCTCAGAATGGTGCAGCGCGTCCGCACCCGTATGGCGGCTGTGACTGAAGCCAGGACTAGCTAATAACGGGCTGCGGCAGTCCTTTCAGTCCTTCCGAAATGCGTCGGCGAGTCGTAGGTGACATTTCCAGTGCATCGAGTTCTTTAGGGTCGACCCAGCGAACCTCGAAAGACTCGGAACTTACCGAGATTTCACCAGCGACGGGTCGAGCGCGAAAGCAGAGGGAAAACTCTTGCCGCACCTCACCGTCTGAGAATTCAATGACATGACCGGGATCCGTAAAAATGCCGACGAGTCCGATCACCTCGACAGTAATCCCGGTCTCCTCAGCTACCTCCCGGACTACGGTCTGACTAATGCTCTCCCCGATCTCCTGCACACCGCCCGGCATCCCCCATCGCCCATTATCGGAGCGCCGCTCCATCAGGAGAAATCCGCGCTCATCCTGGACAAACGCAGTAACCGCCGACACGATACGCGTGGCTACTGGCGCCGCAGGGTCATTGAAATAGTCTTTACGGCTCATGGTTTCCTTTCAATCGGAATACTTTCGATCCACACTTTTTCGAAACTCTGTGCATAGGTGGACGCCAATTGGGCCCCGGCAACTTTGCGCAGATGGAGAACAGGCGTGTACGGCGCACTCACGCCGTACACCTGCGTGTTGACCAGCCACTCATCATCAGCCCTGTAGAGCGAGTTGTGAAGAGTGGACCGGTGCAGGCGGAACTCAATGCCATCCACACCATATAAGGGGCGATAGAGTTTCATCACTTCGCGCACCTTGTAGGCGACACCTTCGCCGATCTCTTCCTCTTCACCTCTTCGTGCAATCTCTGGACTATCCGGATCGCCGAGAAGGATGCGAGCACGAACACCACTTGTGGCTTTCATTCTGAGCAACTGAAGCCACCGAGGGTTCTCGGCGAGAAAGACGCCTGCGTGCACCAGTACACCGATCTCCCTCTCAGCGCGCCCGAAGAGCTGCAACCACAGGTCTGGCGGAACGTAGCTTCGGTGAGGATAAACCTTGAGGACTTCAGCATCGGCCGCGTCTTTTCGCTGCCCATCGGGCAGGCCGTCGGGCCATAGGTAGCCCTCATCTTCGCGTAGATAGGCGGCTACCTTGAGCCTGTGCCGGCGGTATGGCGCCCGACCGCTGGTCACCCAACGCTCAGCGGTCTTCGGGTCGACGCCACAGTGTTCCGCCAGGTCATCGGTACTGAGCCCCTTGGTCAGCATGGCCGACCTGAGCCGTTCGTTCGCCACCCCACCTCCCAAGGACGTCTAGGGACGCATTCGTCGTACAGGACCGTATCCAGGACGTCCCAAGTCGTCCAGGGACGTGGTCACTTCGTCCCACACCCCTACCGCAAGCTGAAAGCACATCAGGGCGACCGCCCGCATCCGGCGAAGGGCTTGACACCCGGATCGAAGCGCGGCACTTTGAAGTACATGCTCAGCATGTATCGCATGTCGTCCATGCGGCACGTGCGGAGTCGTGCAGCTTGACCTGCACGAATGCACAGGGCGGGGACGCTGCAATCCCGCTAAAGGCCAGGTGGAACAGGGCTTCGGCCCGTACTGGCGAGGTGGCCCGGTGACCGCGAGCAACGGCCGGAGAGTGGGGACAAGGTCCCCCTTGCAGTGCAAAACCCCTGTTCATCGCCCTGAAGGAGTGACTGTGACCAGACGAAAGCGTTGGGCGCGGCCGTGATCGACCGGCACGGCGGCGCCGCTCCATCCCCGGTCCCTCGCACCGTTCGGGTGCGGCGGACACCGGTCACCTTCTGCCCTCTCGCGGTGGCTATCGCCGCGCCGGTTGCCTCCCTCGCCCGTCCGGCCGCGCTGTCTGCGCCGGCTGTACGGGCGGGGTGGTGGGGAGCCGGAACACTCCGACTTCAACGGCGTGAGCCCCCGGAGGTGCAACTCCGGGGGCTCTGTTCGGGCCGTCCCTCCGTGAAAGGAACCACGACCCATGAACCACGTTGTCACACTCCAGGACGCTGTCACGGCGTTCGCCGACTTCATGGAGCCGACGAACGCTGAGCTGGACGGGATCGACCGGGAGATGCCCGTGATCCTGGCGGACGTCGACCTGTTGGACGCACAGATCATGACCCTCGACCGGGTCCCGACCGAGTTCGACATGCGGCGTATTCGCCGGGCCCGCCGCCGGGCGCTGGCCGCCCGCGTCGCCGTGATCAACCAGACGGCCGGTGTGAGCCTTCCCGGCGGTGCGGCATGAACGAGGGTCTGACCCTGGATGAGCTGGCTGTTCCGCTGCGGGTGCTGCGCTTGCTTGCGGTCGATTTTCCGCACCTGATCGCGCCGAACGTGGACGTCTCGCCCCTGTACCCGGAGATGCTGCGTCTGTCGCTGCACGAGTCGTCGTGCGACAGCTTCGCCGCGTTCGAGTCCTGGCGCCGTGCGCTGGGCATCGAGCCCGCCACGGTCGACTTCCACACCCAGAGCGATGGCCGCACCGCGGTCCTGAAGGGGTCCGGCGTGTACGGCGGCGCGTGCATCGAGTTGACCGCCTTCGCCGCCTCGCTCGCCGACGACACGGCGGTCACCGGGGCGGGGGGTGCACAGTGACGTCGCAGCCTGTGGAACGCGCGGCGGTGCCGCCGCTCACCCGCCCCGAGGTGGGGCTCGCCGGTGTCGGTGCGCTGGCCGCGGCCGGCGTCGGCGCGCTCGGTCTGATCTCTTCCTTCGACGCGGTGTCGTTGGCCGCGGTGCGGTGGGGTTTCGGTGAGCCGTGGATGCTGCCGGTCGGCATCGATACCGCGATCCCGGTGTTCACGGTGGCCAACCTGCTGTTGATCCGTATGGACATGGCGTTGGCGTGGGTGCGGTTCGTGCCCTGGGTGCTCACCCTGGTCACGTGCGGGCTGAACGTCGCCGCCGGTGCTGGGGTGTGGGCGAAGGTCGCGCACGGGACGATGCCGCTGTTGTGGGTGGTGTTCTCCGAGATCGGCGCGCACATCTACGCCGTGCGGATCGGGGCTGCGACCGGCCGGCGTATGGAGAAGATCCGGTTCTCCCGGTGGCTGCTGGCGCCGCTGTCGACGTTCGCGCTGTGGCGGCGCATGACCTTGTGGGAGGTCACCTCCTACAGTGCGGCGCTGGCGTGCGAGCGTGAGCGGCTGCTGGTCCGTGCTGACCTGCACGAACGATACGGCCGCAGCTGGCGCAGGAAGACGCCACGGCGTGAGCGCGTGATGCTCCGCATGGGCGAACTCGCCCCCGCCGCCCCGATGCCGGCGGAAATCGACCCTGAGCCGGTGCAGGCGCCCGAGCCGCCGGAGCCAGCAATGCCTCGTCCGTCGCGCAAGCGGCCGGCCAAGGCCGAGGCCGCCACAGTGCAGCGCACCGCCGCCGAACTGCTGACTGAAGCCCGCAAGGTCACAGCGGACTGGACGGATGACGCGGTCAACGCCGAAGCGCTGCGGAAGGCGCTGCGGTGCGGGTCGGCGCCGGCACGGCAGGTGCGTGACGTCCTGCTCGCCGAACGCTCGGAGGCTCGTTCCCTGCGTCCGGCGGACGTCGTTCCGGCTGAGGCTGAGGGGGTGGCGGCATGAGCACGCTGGCCACGCACCTGTTAGCCGTGCTGCCGCTGGTGGCGGGGTGGGTGGTTCATGTGCGGTGGCTGCACCGCTGCCTGAGCACCGCGCGCCTGGACCCGTTGACGGGTCTGGTCACTCGCGACGGGTTCACCCGCCGCGCGACCGCCCTGTTGAAGGATCCGCGGGCGGTCGTTGTCCTCGCCGACGTTGACAAGTTCAAGCAGATCAACGACACCCACGGGCACGCCGCGGGTGATGCGCTGCTGAAGGCGACCGCTGACCGGCTCGCCCACCACGCGGGCCGGTCCGGTATCGCCGGGCGTCTGGGGGGCGATGAGTTCGCCGCCGTGCTCATCGATGCCCACGGCACCGCCGCCGACATGCTGACCCTGCTGCATGGCGTGCTGGCCCGCCCGGTCGACGGCCACGACCCCGCTGTGCACACCACGGTCTCGCTGGGCTGGGTGCGGGCCGCGGACTTCCCCGCCGACAACCTGTCCGAGCTGCTGCGGCGGGCGGATGAGGCGATGTACGCGGCCAAGCAAGTCCGCTCCGGCACCCGCCGGGCAGGGCTGGGACGGCTGTTCGCCACGATCGCCGGGCGCCGCTCCGGCCGCACCGGCGCCCGCACGGATGGGCCCAGGGTGGGGGTGGCGGTCTGATGTCCGCCTACACCAAGTGCTTTGACCCTGCCGGGGCCCGGTTCGGGATACCCACATACCCGTGGCACTTCGCCCCGGAGGGCTACGCCACCCGCCGCCAACTGCGCGCCTGTGGGTTGCGCCCCGGCGGGCAAGAGGTGGCCGCGCAGATTATGCGCACGCACCGCGGCCGGAAGGCGGGGGTGCAGGTGGCGTTCCTCTATCGCGTCGACCGCGCCAAGCTGGTCCGCCCGATGACGTCCCGTAAGTGGGGTGCGCTCGCGCTGGCGATGCTGGCCCGCCGCACCTGCCCGAACTGCCGGATCACCTACGGCTACTGCATCCCGACGTCGCTCGGGATGTGCGTCCTGTGCGCCTACCCCGAGGAACAGTGCGCCGCCTGACCGCTTCCATGCGGGGCCCGGTCACGACCGACCAAAGCAGCGACCGGGCCCCTCATCCCTCATGAGCGAAGGACAACTTCAGTGAAGCACCCCGACGACGACAACGAACTCTTCAACCGATTGGAAGCCGAGCTTGCCGCCGACTCCGGCGGGGACGTGGTCGACCTCGACAAGGCACGGTCGGCCCGCGCCGAGTCGGCCGACCCCGGCCCGGACCGGTCGGGCGACTCCGGCCCCGTCGGGTCTGGCATCGAGTCGGCCGACCCGAGTACGCCGGTGTTGGTCGACTCGCCGACCCTGAAGGCGACCGGTCCCGGCTACCTCGGTCGGCTCGCCACAGCCAAGCGCCGCGCGGTCGTCCCGCTCTGGCTGCGCTCGGTTCCCGAGCTGAAGACCGCGTCCGGGTGGGTGGCCCGCCACTACGCCCACACCGCCGGATATCACGCCCTGCGCGCCCCGGTCTACGCCGCGCGGCTCGCCCTCCAGGCGCCGACCGGCACCGCGCGGTTCGTGGCCGGCACGATGCGGTGGGTTGCCGACCGTGAAGGCGAACCCGTCCGCCTCGCCGCGGTGCGCCGCGAGGACGCGGCCGAGTACCTGAAGCTGTCCCGCCAGCGTGACGGCCGCGTTCGGCTGCGCACCCTGGTTGCCGTGCTGGCCCTGTTCGTCGGTGTTGGGTCGGCGCTGGCCATCTACGTGCTCGCCCCGGACTGGCTGCAAGCCGTGTCGGCCGGCGTGGTCGTGCTGGCGCTCGGGTCGGCCGGTCGGAAAGCGGATGCGCCGCTCATCCACAAGGCTGTGGAACTGCCCGACGCACCCAAGCTCACCGGTGACATCGTGCTGCGTGCGCTGGGAGCGCTGGGGATTCCCGCGATCAACCAGGCGCAGGCCAAGGGGCGGGACGGGTTCGCGTTCACCGCGCCGATCACCCGGGACGGGCCCGGATGGCGCGCGGAAGGCGACCTGCCCTACGGGGTGACCGTCACGGACGTGATCGAGCGTCGTGACCGTCTCGCGTCCGGTCTGCGCCGCCCTCTGGGCTGTGTGTGGCCCGAAGCAGTACCGGATGAGCACACCGGCCGTCTCGTGCTGTGGGTCGGGGACCAGGACCTCAAGAGCGCGCGCAAGCCCCTCTGGCCGCTGCTGAAGTCGGGCACCGTGGACCTGTTCAAGCCCGTTCCCTACGGCACCGACCAGCGCGGACGCTGGGTCGACGTCACCCTGATGTTCATCGCCGGAGTTATCGGCGCGATCCCGCGCATGGGCAAGACGTTCCTGCTCAGGCTGCTGCTCCTCATCGCGGCGCTCGACCCGCGGGCGGAGATCCACTCCTACGACATGAAGGGCACCGGCGACCTGGACCCGGTTGGGGAGAAGGTCTCCCACCGGCACGGCGTCGGCGAGGAAGACGAGACCCTTCAATACGTGCTGGCCGACTTCCGGGCCATGCGCGAGGAACTGCGCCGCCGCACGAAGGTGATCCGTTCCCTGCCGCGGGACATCTGCCCGGAGTCGAAGGTAACCAGCGAGCTTGCCTCCAAGCGGTCCCTTGGCCTGCACCCCATCGTGATCGGGGTGGATGAGTGCCAGGTGCTGTTCGAGCACCCCGACTACGGCAAGGAGTTCGAGGAGATCGCCACCGACCTGGTCAAGCGCGGGCCGGCCACCGGCATCGTGTTGCTGCTGGCCACCCAGCGGCCCGACGCGAAGTCCCTGCCCACCGGGATCAGCGCGAACGCGGGCGCCCGCTGGTGCCTGAAGGTCATGGGCCAGACCGAAAACGACATGGTGCTCGGCACCTCGTCGTACAAGCGCGGCGTACGCGCGACCATGTTCGCGTGGGGTGACAAGGGACTGCACTACTTCGTCGGCGAAGGCTCCGACGCCCGGATCGTGTCAGCCACGTTCGTGGACGCGCCCGGCGCCGAAACCATCGCCGCCCGCGCCCGCACCGTCCGCGAGAAGGCCGGACTGCTGTCCGGCTACGCCCTCGGCGAGGCACCCGAGACGGTCACCGGCCCGGCGTATGACCTGCTCGCCGACGTTGCCGCGGTCGTCGCGGAGAAGGAGGAGCGGGTGTGGAACGAGCGGATCGCCGCGCGCCTCGCCGAACTCCGCCCGGACGTCTACGCCGGGTGGAAGGGCGAGAACGTCACCAGCGCGCTCAAGCCGCACGGCATTAAGACGCGGGACGTGGCGGGCACGACGGACGACGGCACCCGCACCACCCGGCGCGGCATCACCCGCGCCGACCTCCTCAAGGCGATTGCGGAGCGTAGCGAGAAGCCGGGCGCTGCATAGGTCCGAACCGCTGCTACCGGTAGCAGGCATGCCTGCTACCGGTAGCACCCCCGCTAGCACCCCATCCGGGGTCTCACCTGTGATCTAGCGGATAGCACCCCACCTGCGGAAACCCCTGAAAACCCGCCCGGAGGGCCCCTGATGACCCCCATCCTGGCCGCTATCGCCTGCCTGATAGCCGTCACGTTCGGTTACGTCGGGCTGTGTGCGGCCTCGCCGTTCGGTGACTGCCGCCGCTGCCGTGGCATGGGCCACGCGCTCAAGCACGACCGCAAGGGCCGGTTGAAGCGCGGCAAAGACTGCCGCCGCTGCCACGCCACCGGCAAACGCATCCGCGCCGGCCGCTGGCTCTATAACCGCTGGGCCCGCATCTACCGCGCCGGCACCGACACCCCTCGCCCGGAAGGCACCCGATGATTCTCAACATCTCTGCTGTGCTGCTCTTCGGCGCCGCGTCCGCCCTCGCCGTACGGACGAAGTCCGCCGGGGGCGGCTCCGCCCTGGTGCTGTTCCTGTTCGGATTCTTCGTCGCAGGAACCGGCGCCTACGAGCCGATCCACAACCTGGTGCAGGCATCCGCCGATGCCCTGTCCGCCCTCGGCAAGTGAAGGGAGGCACCGGCCGTGAACGAACCCATCACCCACCGCCGGGCCGCCGGGCACGAGACGACGGCCGTACACGTCCACACCCCCACCCCGATCACCCCCGCACCCGCCCTGCCGGTCGTGCCCGTGCAAACGAGGCAGGTTCCGGGGGTCGCGTCCATCGTCCTGCCGGACGGACGGGTCATCACCGGCTACGCCCTCAACCCCGTGCAGCCCGAACCCGCCGCGGCCAAGCCGCTCGTCTCCCGCGCGGCCGTCAACGTCGCCCTCGGAGGCATCGGGTTCCTTGCCGTGTGCGGCGGACTGCTGCTGCTCACCACGTTCATCGCCGCGCTCACCGCGCTCATCACCCAGCTCATCATCCTGGCCGCCGTGATCTTCGGAGGCTGGATCGCCGTACAGGTGTTCAGCGCGAGCGGCCACCGGGGCGGGACCACGGTCAACATCCGCAAGGCCGTCATCAAGCGCAACCACTTCCACAGCTAGCTACGCCAAGGGCGGCCCCCGTCTCGCCAAAGTCCGGGGCCGCCCTTGTCCAACCTGCCGAGAACCGACCTGTTGGAGGTCTCCCAGCATGACCCAACAGACCCCCCTACGGCGAGTGGCACTTAGCTTGGCCACCGCCGGTCTCCCCGTGCTGCCCCTGCGTGCAGGCAAGGCGCCGTTCGGCAACTGCTACCAGTGCGCGAACAACGCGTGCGGTGGCCGGCCGAACATGAAGACCGCCGGGCCGTGCCAGTGCCCCGGCGTCTGCCACGCATGGGCCGCCGCCACCACCGACCCGACCGTCCTCACCTCCCCGCCCTGGACGACCGCATGGCGCCGAGCCGTCTGCGCCGCCTACCACCCCGGCGCCGCCGGCCTGACTGTCGTAGACCTGGACGACGCCGCGGCCATCGCATGGGCCCGCGAGACCCTGCCTGCCACCCGGACCGTACAGACGACACGCGGTGAGCACTGGATCTACCGCGGCGCCATGCCGTCGCACAACGCGGTCCGCCCCGGCGTCGACATCAAATCGTCCATGTCCTACGCCCGATGGCTCGGTCCCGGCACCGGCACCATGGCCGCCCTGCCGGACGTCGTCCGGGCGTTGGCCATGAGGGAACCTGCCGCCGCCCGGCCCGCGCCGCACGGCGTAAGCGTGCCCGCGCGGCTTGGGGGCGGGGAGTGCCGGCACCGCACCCCTGCCTATCTGGACCGCGGTATCGCCATGGCTGAGCAGCGCATCACCGACGCTTCCAGCGCGGTGCACACGACCGTGTACCGGACGTTCCTTGCCGTGCTGTCCACGCACGGCCGGTGCGGCTGCCTCACCAAGGCCCACATGACGCGACTGTTCAGCGCTGCCCAGGCCAAGGGCGAATCCCCGCGGCACTGCGCCGACGCATGGACAAACGCCCGCACCGCACTGGGGATGTGAGTCGTGTCCGAGGACGAGAAGACTCCGGCCCGCCAGATCATCACCGACTACGCGCAAGAGCACTTCCGGTACTTCCGCACCATCGACGGCACCGTATACGCGCAGCGCAACGGCCACCCTGTTGCCCGCCCGATCCGCTCCCAGGGAACGACCGGCAGCCACCGGCAGGAACTCATGGTCGGTCTGTACAGGGACGACATCGGCGTGTTCAACGGCACCGCGCTCAAGGAGGCGTTGGACTTGATCGAAGCACTCGCCCTGACCGAGGACGTACAGCCCACCCACATCCGCGTCGCTCCCGGGTTCGACGGTGCGACCTGGCTCGACTTGGGCCGCGACGACGGCAAGTCCGTCCGCATCCACCCCACCGGCTGGACCGTCCTCACCCCCGACCCGCAGGAAGTCTGCTGGCGGCGCACCCAGCTCACCGGCGAACTCCCCCTGCCCGTCCAGGACACCAACGGCAAGGGCATCGATCTCCTGCTGCGCCTGTGCAACTTCGCCAGCGCCGAGACCGAGTGCATGGCCATCGCCTGGCTGATCGGCTGCCTGGAGCCCTCCGTGCCCGTCCCCGCCCCCTTCCTCACCGGCCCCCAAGGGGCGGGCAAGTCCACCGGCGGCCGGATGCTCGTGCGGATCATCGAAGGGATGAGCGGCGACCTGCGCCGGGCCCCAAAGGACGAGGAGAACATGATCACGGCCGTCGCCGCCGGCTGGGTCACCGCCCTAGACAACCTCTCCCACCTGCCCCCGGACCTCTCCGACCTCATGTGCTGCATCGTCACCGGCGCCGAGAGCATCAAGCGCGCCCTCTTCACCGACGGGGACGTCGTCCGCTCCCGCTACCGGCGCCCCATGCTCCTCACCGGCATCGACGTCGGCGTCATCCGGCCCGACCTCGCCGAACGCCTCCTCCCGCTCCGTCTCGTGCGGCCCCAAGTGCGGCGGACCGAGGCAGAGCTGTGGAGGGAGTACGCGGACATCCTCCCCGTCGTTCTCGGCTCCCTGCTGGACCTGACAGTGAAGGTGCGGGCCGCGCAGGCGGAAACCCCGACCGATCTGCGGATGGCCGACTTCGCCCACCTGTGCGCGCAGCTCGACGCGGCTACCGGCTTCGGCTCGCTCAGCGCCTACCGGGCCAGCCTCGACGACCTCAACGACGACGTCATCGAAGGAGACCTCCTCGCCCAGACGGTCCTCAAGCACGCGGCCGGACTCGACGCGGGCGCGGAAGTCCGCATGACGTCATCGGAGTGGCTGCACTGCCTCACCAGCCTCTACAGCGGCGAAGAGTGCCGTCCCCTGCCCAAGGGCTGGCCCACCACCGGCAAAGTCCTCTCCGACCGGCTCAAGCGCCTCCAACCGACCCTCGCCGCACGCGGCGTCCTCGTCGACTGGGGCCGCACCAGCGCCGCCCGCTACATCGAAATGACCCGCGGCACCCCGCTCACGCTCCCGCACGAGCAGGAAGCGGCGTTCTGACCCGCGCCACCACGGAGCCGAGCCGAACAAGCAAGAGGAGCACCCCCCGCCCGGGCGGTGCTCCTCTTGCTGTTCCGGCGGCTTGCCGCCGCCAGAGGACGCGCCGCAAAGCGGCTCCTTACTTCAGTCCTGAGCCGCACCGCACCCCCACAGACACCACCCCTTCTCTTTTTCCTAAGAGAAGAGACCCTGCGTCACCCACGTCACCAGCCACCCGAAACCGGTCCCTGACCAGCGGCCATAGCGGTGACGCAGACAGCCAAACCTGCGTCATCCCGCGTCACCCGCGTCACGGATGACAGAACCCCGCCCCGCCCTGTGACACGCCCCGAGCTGCCCGCGTCACCGCATAACCGCAGGTCAGAACCGCAAATGACGTGCCTGACGCAATGACGCAGAAATCCGCGCCTCGGACACCACGCGGACTCCCGACAAATCGCGTACGGAGGCGTCTCATCGACACCGCACTTGATCGGCCGGACCCCCGCGCCATTCTCCGCGGCGGTCTGCCCGATCGCTACCTCACCCCCGACGACATCGCCGAGATCTTCGAGGTGCCCAAAGAAACCGTCTACCAGTGGCGCAAGAAGCGCGTCGGCCCGCCCGGCTTCCGTATCGGCAAGTACGTGCGCTACGACCCCGCCGACGTGCGCGCCTACGTCACCCAACGCAAAGCCGCGGACGCCGCCGCGTAAGCCAACACCCCACCCACACAGCAGGGAGAGCCGCCCACGCGGCTCTCCCTGCTGTGTCGAGAGAGGACTACTGCCTGATGGCAGGCCACATCCAAGACCGGTGGTACAAAACTGAACCCGGCGCCGCCGGCAAGCCCCGCCGTATACGCACGGACCGCTACGGCACCGGGATGCGCTACCGCGCCCGCTATATCGGCCCGGACGGAACCGAGAAGAGCAAGTCATTCTCCGACGGACAGAAGCGACTGGCCGATCAGTGGCTCGCCCACATCGAGGCAGACATGTCTCGGGGCCAGTATGTGGACCCTGCCGCGAGCCGAGTGACGTTTCGGCAGTACGCCGAGAAGTGGCTGAGCACCCAGACCACCGACGTGACCACGCGAGAGTCGGTGGAGTCCGCGATTCGCGGCCATGCGATTCCCTACTTGGGGCCGCGACCGCTCGGCTCGTTCAAACCGGAACACATCCGGGACTGGCTCAGCGAACTGGAACGGGCTGTCCCTGCGTCGTCGTACCGGCGCGTGATCTACAACAACGTGTCGACGGTCCTCAACGCGGCCGTGGACGACGGTCACCTGTCGAAGAACCCGTGCCGCGCGCAATCGGTGCGTCCGCCCGCTGCGGGTGCTGGTCGCGTTGTGCCGTGGGCGGTAGAGCGCGTCTTCGCCGTACGAGCGGCACTCCCGGAGCGATACCGCGCGACGGTTGACCTCGGAGGCGGATGCGGACTGCGGCAAGGGGAAATCTTCGGTTTGCCCGTCGATGCAATCGGCTTCGACTCAGGGTGGCTGCATATCGGGAATCAGGTGAAGGTGACGAAAGGCGGTCTAGTGTTCGGCCCGCCGAAACGCAACAAGATCCGCGACGTTCCCTTGCCGGATCGCGTGGCGCACGTTCTCAAGCAGCACATGGAGGCGTTCCCCCCGGCGGCGATCACCCTGCCGTGGCTCCGGGTGGACGGTCCGCCTGTCACGAAGCGACTGCTGTTCACCCGCCTTGACGGCGCGGGCGCGGTGCGGCGCACCGACTTCAACGACCGCGCGTGGAAGCCTGCTCTCGTAGCTGCTGAGGTGATCCCCGCGCCGAAGCCGGGAGAGCGTCACCAAGCTGCCCGCGAACACGGCATGCACGCTCTCAGGCACTTCTACGCCTCGGTCCTGCTGGACGCCGGCGAGAACATCAAGGCGCTGAGTCACTACCTCGGACACAACGATCCGGGATTCACGCTCCGGGTCTACACGCACCTCATGCCGAGCAGCGACGCTCGGGCCCGGAAGGCTGTGGACGGCCTGTACGAGGGCACCGATCCGGCGGCAGACGGCCCCGAGACGGCCCAGGGCCAGTGAAAGACCATGGGGCCGACGGTCCACGACCGTCGGCCCCACCTGCTGAATCGGCTGCAAACCAGCCCTGACCTGCCCCTACAGCACCGGCAGGTTCTTCCTCAGCTCGAACGCCGTGACCTCGGAGCGGTACTCCTCCCACTCCGAGCGCTTGTTGCGCAGGAAGAAGTCGAAGACGTGCTCGCCCAGGGTCTCGGCGACCAGGTCGCTGCGTTCCATCAGGGTCAGGGCCTCGCCGAGGTTCTGCGGGAGGGGTTCGATGCCCATCGCGCGGCGCTCGGCGTCCGAGAGGGCCCAGACGTCGTCCTCGGCGCCCGGCGGCAGCTCGTAGCCCTCCTCGATGCCCTTCAGGCCCGCGGCGAGGAGGACGGCGTAGGCCAGATAGGGGTTGGCGCCGGAGTCCAGGGAGCGGACCTCGACGCGGGCCGAGCCGGTCTTGCCGGGCTTGTACATCGGGACGCGGACCAGGGCGCTGCGGTTGTTGTGGCCCCAGCAGATGTACGAGGGGGCCTCGCCGCCCGCCCCCGCCGTGCGCTCGGAGCCGCCCCAGATGCGCTTGTAGGAGTTGACCCACTGGTTGGTGACCGCGGACGCCTCCGCGGCGTGCTTGAGCAGGCCCGCGATGAAGGAGCGGCCCACCTTGGAGAGCTGGTACTCGGCGCCGGACTCGTAGAACGCGTTGCGGTCGCCCTCGAACAGGGAGAGGTGGGTGTGCATGCCGCTGCCGGGGTGCTCGGAGAACGGCTTCGGCATGAAGGTGGCCTGGACGCCCTGCTCCAGCGCGACCTGCTTCATGACCAGGCGGAAGGTCATGATGTTGTCGGCGGTCGAGAGGGCGTCGGCGTAGCGCAGGTCGATCTCCTGCTGGCCCGGCGCGCCCTCGTGGTGGGAGAACTCCACCGAGATGCCCATCGACTCCAGCATCGTGATCGCCTGGCGGCGGAAGTCCATGCCGACGCTGGTCGGCGTGTGGTCGAAGTAGCCCGAGTTGTCGGCCGGCGTCGGGCGGGAGCCGTCCAGCGGGCGGTCCTTCAGCAGGAAGAACTCGATCTCCGGGTGGGTGTAGAAGGTGAAGCCCAGGTCGGAGGTGCGGGCCAGGGCACGCTTGAGGACGTAGCGCGGGTCGGCGAAGGACGGGGACCCGTCCGGCATCAGGATGTCGCAGAACATCCGGGCCGTGCCGGGGGTCTCCGCGCGCCACGGCAGCATCTGGAAGGTGGACGGGTCCGGCTTGGCGATCATGTCGGACTCGTAGACGCGGGCGAAGCCCTCGATGGCGGAGCCGTCGAAGCCGATGCCCTCGTCGAAGGCCTGTTCCAGCTCGGCGGGGGCCACGGCGACCGACTTGAGGAAGCCCAGCACGTCCGTGAACCACAGGCGTACGAACCGGATGTCGCGCTCCTCCAGGGTGCGGAGCACGAACTCCTGCTGCTTGTCCATCTTCCGATTCCCCATCCTTGCTGGTCAGGAGCATCCCACCACAACACCGTTTCATCCGTGTTGCGGACCTTGATCGCCCCGACGTCCACCTACTGAACGCCTCTCCTACGGCAGGTGTACTGCCCTGCCGCCCATCTTGCCTGTCGGCGGCGGCATCCGTAACGGCCGGGCGGGGCGGGGACGTGAGGCAGGACACGTCTCTTAAATTTGCACCGTAGATGCAAATTTAAATAGCGTTCGATTCAGCCGAGACCGCAAGGAGCCCGCGATGTTGTCCGAGAAGTCCGCCGCCGCCGTCCGCGCCACCCTCCCCGTCGTGGGGGGCGCCATCGAGCAGATCGCCGAGCGCTTCTACGCCCGGCTGTTCGAGGCCCACCCCGAGCTGCTGCGGGACCTGTTCAACCGCGGCAACCAGGCCTCCGGCGCCCAGAAGTCGGCCCTCGCGGGCTCCATCGCCGCGTTCGCCGGGTACCTGATCGAGCACCCGGACCAGCGGCCGGACGCGATGCTCGGCCGCATCGCCCACAAGCACGCCTCGCTGGGCGTCGTACCGGAGCAGTACCCGGTCGTGCACGAGCACCTCCTCGCCGCCGTCGTGGAGATCCTCGGCGAGGCCGTGACCCCCGAGGTCGCCGCCGCCTGGAGCGAGGTCTACTGGCTGATGGCCAACGCCCTCGTCGCCATCGAGAAGCGGCTGTACGAGGAGAGCGGCAGCCGGGAGTTCCGGGAGTGGGAGGTCGTGGAGCGCGAGGAGGAGACGCCGGACGTCGTCTCCTTCCGGGTCCGGCCCCTCGACGGATCCCCCGTGCGTGGCTTCCGCGCCGGGCAGTACGTCTCCGTAGGGGTGAAGCTCGCCGACGGGGCACGGCAGATACGGCAGTACAGCCTGTCCGGGGCACTCGGCGAGGACGTACGGCAGTTCAGCGTCAAGCGGGTGCACGGCGGTACGACCCCCGGCGGCGAGGTCTCGACCCACCTGCACGCGCACGTACGGGTGGGTGACGTCCTCCAGCTCTCGGAGCCGTACGGCGACCTGGTGCTCGACGGTGCCGACGGGCGCCCCCTGCTGCTCGCCTCCGCCGGCATCGGGGTGACCCCGATGGTCGCCATGCTGGCCTCGCTCGCCGACGACGGGTACGGCGCCCCGGTCACCGTGGTGCACGGCGACCGCTCCCCCGCGGACCACGCCCTGCGCGGCGACCACCGGGCGTACGCGGACAAGCTCGCGGACTCGGCCGTCCACTTCTTCTACGAGCGCGACGCCGAGCCCGGCAGCCGCACCGGACTGGTCGACCTGTCCGGGATCGACATCGCGCCCGGCACCCGCGCCTACCTGTGCGGACCGCTGCCGTTCATGCGGGCCGTGCGCGCCCGGCTGATCGAGAAGGGCGTGGCGCCGGCCGACATCCACTACGAGGTCTTCGGGCCCGACCTGTGGCTCGCCGCCTGACGGTTCACAAGGGAAAAGGGCCGCCCGCCGGGTTTCCGGTGAGCGGCCCCGCGTGCCGTTCAGGAGAGCGGGGTTCCGGGAGGGCGCAGGGAGATGCCCAGCAGCACCGGGCCGGTGGGGTCCGTGATCAGCTGGTCCAGGGTGATCGGGTCCAGGAACGCGTAGAACGCTTCTTGGGCCTGACGCAGGACGCCGCGCAGCCGGCAGTCCGAGCGCAGCGGGCAGGGGGTGGCGCCCTCGCACTCCACCACCTCGTCGCCGCTCTCGAAGGCGCGCACGACCGCGCCGACGGAGGCGGTACGGCCGCGTTCGGTGAGCGCCAGGCCGCCGCCGCGCCCCCGGCGGGCGTCGAGCAGGCCCTGGTGCTGGAGTTCGGCGACGACCTTCGCGGCGTGCGTGTAGGGCACGCCCATGTCCTCGGCGACCTTGCGGGTCGCGGGCGTGTCGTCGGTGGACACGGCGAGGCGCATCAGGATGCGCAGGGCGAGGTCGGTGGACCGCAGCAGCCTCATGGCGCGAGCGTAAATAATACGCATCCCAGGTGCAAATTTAACCCTTTGGCCGTGCTCGCTCTACGGCACTTCCCCACTCCCCCATTACGATCAGCGGGCTCCACCCCCTGTCCGCCCCCTTTCCCCAGAAGGACATCGCCTCATGGGTTCCGCCAACAACAGCAACAGCGCGGCGCGCAAGGCGCGCATCGAGGAGATGCGGCGCGCGGAGCGTTCGCGGGCGCGCCGGAACCGGGCGCTCGTCGTCGCCGCGTCCGTGGTGGTCGTCGCCGGGCTCGTGGTGGGCGGTGTCGTGCTCATGGACAACGGGTCCGGCAAGAAGGACACGGCGGCGAGCGGCGGCGACGGCAAGAACAGCGGCGATGTGAGCAGCAAGAGCTCCGGGGACTCCGGGCACTTCACCACCGGGAAGGACGGCGTGCGCACCTGGCAGGGCACGCTGTCGCGGACGCACGTGACGACCCCGGTGTCGTACCCGATGCACCCGCCGGTCGGCGGCAACCACAACCCGGTGTGGGCCGATTGCAACGGTGACGTCTACACGCAGCAGCTGCACGACGAGAACGCGGTGCACTCGCTGGAGCACGGCGCGGTGTGGGTGACGTACACCGCCAAGGCGCCCAAGGCCGATGTGGCGGCGCTCGCGGAAAAGGTGAAGAAGACGCCGTACTCGCTGATGAGCCCCTACGAGAACCAGGCGGCGCCGCTGATGCTGTCGGCGTGGGGCCACCAGGTGGCGGTCAAGAGCGCCAAGGACCCCGAAGTGGACAAGTTCTTCGCGGAGTTCGTGCAGGGACCGCAGACGCCCGAGCCGGGCGCCTCGTGCACCGGTGGGGTGATGAAGTGAGCCGGCGCGCCATCGGCTGGGCGGCGGGGGCCGCGGCGGCGGTGCTCGTCGCCGCCGGTGCCGTCACGTACGCGGTCGCCGACGCGGGCTCCGGCTCGGGCGACGGCAAGGCGGTGCTGCGGGTCCCGAGCGCGGACTCGGCGGACGCGGGCTTCGCGCGGGACATGGCCGTGCACCACCAGCAGGCCGTCGAGATGTCGTACATCATCCGCGACCACACGAAGAACGAGGACGTACGGCGGCTCGCCTACGACATCGCGCAGACGCAGGCCAACCAGCGCGGGATGCTGCTCGGCTGGCTGGATCTGTGGGGGCTGCCGAAGGTGTCCGCGGACCCGCCGATGACCTGGATGGGCATGGGCGGCATGGTCACCGCCAAGGACGGCTCGCTGATGCCCGGTATGGCCACCAACACGCAGATGCGGAAGCTCGCGACCCTGAACGGGAAGCAGGCCGAGATCTTCTACCTCCAGCTGATGACGAACCATCACAAGGGCGGCATCCACATGGCGGAGGGCTGCGTGGCCAAGTGCACGGTGGGCGTGGAGAAACGGCTGGCCCAGGGGATGGTGGACGCGCAGCAGTCGGAGCTCCAGGTGATGGCCGGGATGCTCAAGGAGCGCGGAGCCGAACCGCTTCCCTGACCAGGGAACAACTCCTTTCGTAACACAGCCGTAAGGAAAAACTGCCCAAATCCCCCCAGGTGACGGTTACTTGAGCCTCTCTTTCCGTCCCGTTTACCTGGCATGAACGGATCATCGGTCAGAGTTGCCCCCATCGTGTGATCCATTCGCCGGCTGTTCACCACCGCCGCCGGCCGGCGCGGAGCCGCGTGTACCTACCTACTACGTGCATGCGCAACGCATCGCAGGGGGTTCTATGAGATCCAAGAGCGCCAAGACGCGCGCCGTGAGCATGGCAGCCGCGCTGCCCATGATCGCCGGTGCGCTGGCGCTGGGCATACCCGCGGCCCACGCCGCGGACAGCCCCGCCCGTAACGCCCTCAAGGGCACCAAGCCGCTGTGGGCCACGGCCAAGGCGGACAAGGGCGCCACCAGCAATGGTGCCCAGCTCAAGGCCCGCGTCTACCTGGCCGGCCGGAACGCGGCGGGCCTCGCGGCCTACGCCAAGGCCGTGTCGGACCCCAGCTCGCCGTCCTACGGCAAGTACCTGTCGGCCAAGCAGGCCCAGGCCCGCTACGGCGCCACCAAGGCCCAGGTCGCCGCCGTCAAGTCCTGGCTGACGTCGGCCGGTCTGAAGGTCACCGAGGTCACGCAGCACTACGTCGCCGTCTCCGGTGACGTGGCCTCCGCCGAGAAGGCGTTCGGCACCCAGCTGCACAACTACGTCAAGGGCTCGAAGACTTACCGCGCCCCCGTGCAGGCGGCCTCCGTCCCGGCGGCCCTCCAGAGCACCGTGCTGACCGTCACCGGTCTGGACAGCGCCCCGCACAAGGCGGACCACGACGACACGCTGCCGCCCCCGGACGCGGTGTTCAAGAACGCCGGTCCGTTCTCGTCGTACTACGGCTCGAAGACCGCGAGCACGCTGCCGGACGCGTACGGCACCAAGCTGCCGTACGCCGTCAAGGGTTACACCGGCAAGCAGCTGCGCTCGGTCTACGGCGCCGGCAAGTACACCGGCAAGGGCGTCCGCGTCGCCATCACCGACGCCTACGCCTCGCCGACCATCGCCTACGACGCCGGCACGTACGCGGCGAAGAACGGCGACAAGGCGTGGAAGACCGGTCAGCTGCACCAGTCGCTGCCGGCCAACTTCACCCGGACCACCGAGTGCAAGGCGTCGGGCTGGTACGGCGAGGAGACCCTGGATGTCGAGGCCGTGCACGCGGTCGCGCCGGACGCCGACGTCACCTACGTCGGTGCGGCCTCCTGCTACGACGACGATCTGCTCGACTCGCTGAGCAAGGTGGTCGACAACCACCTGGCCGACATCGTCTCCAACTCGTGGGGCGACGTCGAGGCCAACCAGACGCCGGACCTCGCGGCCGCCTACGACCAGGTCTTCCAGCTGGGCGCGGTGCAGGGCATCGGCTTCTACTTCTCCTCCGGTGACGACGGCGACCAGGTCGCCAACACCGGCACCAAGCAGGTCGACACCCCGGCCAACTCCGCCTGGGTGACCGCCGTCGGCGGCACCTCCCTCGCGGTCGGCAAGGGCGACAAGTACCTGTGGGAGACCGGCTGGGGCACCACGAAGTCCAGCCTGTCGGCCGACGGCAAGAGCTGGGTCAACTTCCCCGGCGCCTTCACCTCGGGTGCGGGCGGCGGCACCAGCAGCACGGTCGCCGAGCCGTACTACCAGAAGGGCGTCGTCCCGGACGCGCTCGCCAAGGCGAACAACGCCTCCGGCAACCGCGTCGTCCCGGACATCGCGGCCATCGCCGACCCGAACACCGGGTTCCTGGTGGGCCAGACGCAGACCTTCCCCGACGGGTCGCAGCAGTACAGCGAGTACCGCATCGGCGGCACCTCGCTGGCCGCGCCGACCATCGCGGCGGTCCAGGCCCTCGCCGAGCAGGCGCGCGGCGGCAAGTCGATCGGTTTCGCCAACCCGTCGATCTACGCGAAGTTCGGCAAGAAGGGCGTCTACCACGACGTCACGGACAACCCCACGGGCCACGGCCTGGGTGTCGTCCGCGTGGACTACGCCAACGGCATCGACGCCACCGGCGGCCTGCTCTACTCCGTCCGCACCCTGGGCAAGGACAGCTCCCTGTCCGCGACCAAGGGCTACGACGACGTGACGGGCGTCGGCTCCCCGGCGGACGGCTACGTCGCGTCGTACGCCAAGAGCGACAGCAAGAAGCACTGAACGGCTCCGCCGAGCTGAACTGAGCTCCGCAAGAAGGGGACGTGCGGCCTGCATTGGCCGCACGTCCCCTTCGCGTTGCCTGTATCGCCGGAAGGACCGGCCGGTCAGTGCCCGCGACGGCGGTCGAGCAGGAAGAAGAGAAGGAAGGAAACGGCGAGCAGGAGGACGGCGGTCACCGCCGCCACCGCGAGCAGGATCACGCCGACGGACAGCAGGGCGGCCAGTCCCAGCGCGGCACACGCGCCGGGACTGGCCCAGGCCAGGAACCAGCCCCAGGGCGCGCCATGCCGTCCGACGGCTTCGGCGGTTCTGGTGCGCATGCTGCCTCGCGGATCGGCCGGGCTCGCCTGACCCGTGCGCCTAGGCTGCACCTCCATGACCACCGCATCGCAGGACAGCATCCGACCGTTCCGCATCGCGATCCCGGACGCCGACCTGGAGGACCTGAGGCGCCGGCTGGACCACGCCCGCTGGCCGGACGAACTGCCGGGCGCCGGCTGGGAGTACGGCGTGCCCGGCGGCTATCTGCGCGAACTGGCGCACTACTGGCGGCACGTGTACGACTGGCGGGCGGCGGAGGCCCGGCTGAACCGGTGGCCGCAGTTCACGACCACGGTCGACGGCGCCCGCCTTCACTTCGCGCACATCCGCTCCCCGGAACCGGACGCCACACCGCTGATCATCACGCACGGCTGGCCCGGTTCCCTCGCCGAGTTCGAGCGGATCGCCGGCCCGCTCACCGACCCCCGCGCCCACGGCGCCGACCCGGCGGACGCCTTCCACCTGGTCCTGCCGAGCATCCCCGGCTTCGGTCTCTCCGGCCCCACCCGTGAGAAGGGCTGGGAGTACCGCCGGGTCGCGGCCGCGCTCGCCGAGCTGATGCGCCGCCTGGAGTACGACCGTTACGGCGCCCAGGGCGGCGACTGGGGCGCGGCGATCTCCCGCGAGCTGGGCCGTATCCGCCCGGACCACGTCATCGGCGTCCATCTGAACCTGATCCCCGGCGCGGGCGCCACGGCCGAGCCGACGCCGGAGGAACTCGCCGCGCTCACCCCGGCGGAACAGGAACGCACCCGAGCGTCCTGGGAGCGGATGCGGGCCTGGAGCCGCGAGCAGCAGGGCTACGCCGACATCCAGTCGACCCGTCCGCACACCCTCGCCTACGGGCTCTCCGACTCGCCCATCGGGCAACTCGCGTGGATCGCGGAGAAGTTCAAGGAGTGGACGGACTCCACCGACCGCCCGGAGGACGCCGTCGACCGTGATCACCTGCTGACGAACGTGATGCTGTACTGGCTGACCAACACCTCCGCCTCCTCCGCCCGCCTCTACTACGAGCGCGCCCACGCCGGCTACTGGGGCCGCCCGCCGGAGCCCTCCCCGACCCCGACCGCGTTCGCCTCCTTCCCGCGGGAGAACTTCATCGCGCTGCGCCATGTCGCCGAGCGCACGAACAACATCGTCCGCTGGACGGAGTTCGACAGGGGCGGCCACTTCGCGGCGATGGAGCAGCCGGAGCTGCTTGCCGACGACATCCGGGCGTTCTTCCGTGACCTGCGCGTCGTGCGTGAGGAACTCTCGTCCTGAGGATGGATAGGGTCGTATCCCCCGACGCGGAGAGGCAGTTGCATGACCGGGATCGTGATCGCGCAGACGACCGTGGACGAGGAGGAGCGGGCGAAGGCGCTCGCGCGCGGCGCCGTGGAGAACCGGCTGGCGGCCTGCGCCCATATCGATGCGCCGTTCACGGCGGTGTACCGGTGGCAGGGCGCGGTGGAGACGGCGCGGGAGTGGCGGATCTCGTACAAGACGACCGCGGACCGGCTGCCGGAGCTGGAGGCCTGGGTCGCCGAACGGCACGGCTACGAGGTGCCGGAGTGGATCACGCTGCCGGTGACCGGGGGGTCGGAGGCGTATCTGAGGTGGGTGGCCGAGGAGTCCTCGACGGGGGCGGCCGGGTGACGCGGCACGTCGTGGACGCGTCACCCGGCCCCCGGATGCGCGCGGCGGCGGCGCCACCGCGACGTGAGCGCCCGCCGCCGTGCGGGCGGGGTCAGCGGATGTGGACCGTGGCCACGGTGGAGGTGTGCAGGCGGGTGGGGTGGTGGTCGTGCTTGTTCTTCAGGCCGTAGAGAACCGCGCGGAATTGCAGGTCGCCGCGGTGGGCGGCGGAGCCGTGGGCGGTGACGCGGGCGCCCTCCTCGACCGCGGCGCTGCACGTCTCCTGGTGCCACGCCTGCTTGCCGCTGCGCTCCTGAAGGCACAGCTGGTGCAGGAAGCCGGCGCTGTCGTCGTCACCGTCCGCCTTGATCGTGAACGCCTTGCCGACGTGCGCCGTGCGCGGCGCCGTGATCTCCACGTCGCCCTTGGCGAACGCCGGTACGGCGGCCAGCGTCACCGAGGCGAGCCCCAGTGCGCCGATCACGGCCGCGCGAACGCCCCGCGCCCTCTTCGTCCCGTTCATACGCTTCCCTCCCCTGGGCCCCCCGGCGTCCGGCGAGACCCGCTTCATTGCGAAAGCGCCCGATTGCGCCTCGCTGGTCCTTGAGAGGGATGGGGAGGCGGGTCGGGTTGGGTCCCGCCCGACGGCTTTACGAAACCATGCCGAATCCTCCGGGGGTCGCCGGGAGGGACGCGTACGGGGGCGAGTACCGGGCGGGGCTCAGGCGACAGGCAGCCCCAGGGCACGCAGCGTGCCCGGAGGTACGTCGGCCTCTTCGAGGGCGTCGGCCAGGCGCAGAGCCAGATCGGCGACGCGGAGGCCGGGGGGCGTCTCGGGTACGTCGCCGCCGAGACCGGTCAGCCAATCGGCGATCTTGCGCCAGGAGTAGAACTCCGTGCCACCGGTCCCAGGTTCCGGGTCCGGGAACCCGCTGGGACGTCGTCCACGTCGACCGTGCGGCCGGCGTTCATCGCGTACTGCGCCGCCTCGATCGAGACGCTCAGGGCCAGGCAGACGGCGGTGGTCCGGGCGAGGTGGGGGCGCCGGGTGGAGAACAGCAGCAGGATGCCGAGCGGGACGAACATCAGCGCGTTGGCCAACTGGAGGCGCAGGACCATCTCGTGTTCCATCGCGCCCGTGGAGGACAAGCCGTCGTCCCACAGGCCCTCGCCCGGCATCCACGAGATGGAGCGGGGGCCGCCGCTGTCCAGGGGCTGGGTGGGCAGCAGCGTGGCGGCGAAGACGATCGCGAGACACAGCGCGAGCAGAACGCGGGACAGCCTCGGAACGGCGTCGCGTGCCCGCGCCTCGAGTGCGGCGGCCGCCCAGACGGTTCCTTGGGCGAGGGGTGCGCGATGTCCGGTCAGGGGATGGGGGCAGCCGCGTGGTCGCCGGGAGTGCACCACCACACGGGGCGGCGCCCCGACGACAGCTTGGGGTGGGTACCGATGCGGTGGACCGGGCAGAGGGGCCAGACCTAGCGGTGCCGGTCCACCAGGTGGCTCTGGATGGCCTCGGCGACCTCGACGTAGACCTCCGGGGGCTCGGCGGACCAGATCGCCCAGCCCTCGAAGGAGGTCACGCCGATGGGGAAATCGTCGGACGGCTCCTCGGTGCAGAAGCCCGCGGGTACGTCGATGCCGGTGTGGGCGCGCGCCGCCGCGGCCACCTCGGTGAACGCCTCGGTGATGTCCTTCAGCCTGCGGTCGAACGCCAGCACCGCGAAGCGCTCTGCCGGGACCTCTCCGTTCCCTTCGAACACCTCCCGTGTCCAGGAGGGCGGGTTCTCGGGATCGGGGTAGTCCAGCGCGCGGTGCAGACCCGACAGCCAGGCGCGGTAGGCCCCTTCGTAGCCCCCCACTACTCCGACTTCAGCGACGCGACGAAGGGGGCCCAGGCGGTGGCGGGGAGGAGGAGGGCGGGACCGCCGGGCACCTTGGAGTCGCGGACGGGGACGAGGCCGGGCACGTTGTCGGCAACCTCGACGCAGTCGCCACCACCCCCGTTGCTGTAGCTGCTCTTGAGCCAGAGCGCGTCACTCAAGTCGATCCGGTTGCTTGCCATTTCGGTAATCCTCTGCCGCGGCTTTGATCAGGTCGAGGGACGCCTCCGGAGACAGCGCGACGGCCCTGAGGCGATCGTACGACCTGCGGTACTCCTTCACGATGGCCGGATCATCGATGGTGTCGCCGCTGTGCAGCGCCTCCGTATAGAACAGCGGCGGCGCATCGGGAAACGTCATGATCTTCGCTGAGCCGATCATGAGCGGGTGCGTGCCAACCTTCCGCAGAAGGAGCTGCGGAGTGATCCGCCGCCGCTCGGTCAGCTCGACGATACGGTCCAGCTGTTCGGCCATCGCCGGGAACGGCAGGAGTGGGTCCGTGATCAGCGACTCGTGCAGGATCGCCCAGTATTCGGGGACCCGGTGGTCCACCTCGAAGAGTTCGGCTCGCGCCATCCGTCCGTTGACCTTCACCGCCACCTCCTCCTCAAGGGACAGCGGAAACTCCGCCAGAATGACGGCCCGTGCGTAGGCGGGCGTCTGGAGCAGCCCAGGGATGAGGATCGGGCACCACTCCTCGATGGTCAGGGCGAACTTCTCCGCCTCCAGAACTTTTTCGAAGTACGCGGCGTGCCCAGACCTCTTGGCCTTCTGTACGTTCTCGCAGTTCCGCTCGAAGAAGCCGTCCGTCCCCAGCACCTGATCCGCGTGCTGCGCCAGTTCCAGCGGCATCCTGCGGTGCCCGTGTTCGATGTCGCTGAGGTAGGTCTTGCCGAAGTAACTGCCCTTGAGAAACGCCTCCAGCGACAGCCCCGCCGCCTCCCGCTTCCACCGCAGCTCCTTGCCGTAGAAGGTCGGGACGCTCATCGAGCCGTCGATGTCCTTGCGTCGTGCCACGCGCTCACCGCCGTAACTCACCGTGCTGATTCCGCTGTTCACGTCGTGGACGCGAAACGTCTTCCACGGTAGCGAGTCAAACGACACTCTGTGAGGTGTTCGTCACACAACGCACAGAAAGCAGACCACCCATGTCGGACCCCTCCCCCACGCCCTACGACGTCACCCTCTGCGTAGAAGAACTCCGCGCCGCCCTCGCCCTGCACGGCATCAAGTTGCCCTCCCTCAGCGTTCATCTGCCGAGCTTCGCGGCCCGGTACGGGGAGTCCGCCGGGCTCGTCACGCTCGGGAACTGCAACATGGCCACGGCGCGGGCGCTCGCCGGTGTGCTGAAGAAGGCGGCGGGTGAGGGATGAGGGCCGTCGAACTGCGCATCCCGGCGACGCCGAAGGCCGTGCCGGAACTGCGTCACCGGCTCCGGGGGTACGACTACGACGTCCGCCTGTGCGCGACGGAGCTGCTGACGAACGTCATCGAGCACGTCGGGGACGGAACTCCGGTGTGCGTGAGCGTCGTTCGGGCGGGCGGTCCCGGCCGTACCCGCATCGAGGTGACCGACCCGGACCCTCGCGGAACGCCCGCCGTCCTCTCGGCCGCGGAGACGGCGGAGGGCGGGCGGGGTCTCGTCCTGGTGTCCGCGCTGGCGCACAGGTGGGGGGTGGAGCGCGGGCCGGGCGGCAAGACGGTCTGGTGCGAGGTGGTCCGGGAGCGGGAGCCGGCCGGCCCCGGCGGGCGTGACGGTGAGGACGGCCGGGACGGAGCGGTGGCCGGGCTCGGCGGGGTGCCGTAGGGCCGGGGCGACGGTCAGAGCGCTACCGGTAGTGCGCGATGGCCGTGCCGATGAGGGAGATGAGAAGCAGGAGGAGGCCGGCCAGGGCGCCGAGGATCGCGGACCTGTCGGAGCGGGACCGGTGTTCGTGGTCCGGGTCGTGCCGTCGGCGCACGCGCTCGGCGAGTTCCGGGGCGGCCGGGTCGGCGGCCAGTTCACGCTCGGCCCGCCGGATCAGGCGGGCGAGGTCGCGGTCCGTGGGTTTCCAGGAGGGGGCGGGCTTTTCCGGCATGGCGCACCTCGCGGTCGGCGGCGTAGCCGCATCCTCGCACGGAGAGCGCCGGTCGCGGAGGATCAGGGGTGCAGCGCCTCCGAGTCCTCCAGAACATGTGATGAAGTGACGATTCGGCCCGTCGAGGGAAGTGCGCGGCGGCGGTCCACCGCGTACGCCGCGCCCGCCACGGCCAGCCCCAGTACCGCGAGCGCCGCGCCCGCGAGCGCCGGGGAGGTCGTACCGAAGCCCGCGGCCAGGGCGATGCCGCCCACCCACGCGCCGCCCGCGTTGGCCAGGTTGAACGCGGCCTGATTGGCGGAGGAGGCGAGGGAGGGGGCGGCCGCGGCCTTCTCCATCACCATCAGCTGGAGCGGGGAGCCGGTGATGAACGCGGCCATGCCCAGCAGGGTGACCGCCACCGCCGCGCTCCACTCCGCCCGCATCAGCAGCGGGAACAGCGCCAGCACCACCGCGAGGGAGATCAGGCCGCCGAACAGGGTGCCCCGCAGGGAGTGGTCGGCGAGCCGGCCGCCCAGCAGGTTGCCGGCGGTCGCGCCGACGCCGAACAGGGCGAGCAGGAGGGTCACGTTCGTCTCGGCGTAGCCCGCCGCGTCCGTCAGCATCGGCGTCACGTAGCTGTACGCCGCGAACAGGGCGCCGAAACCCGCCACCGTCGTGCCCAGCGCCAGCCACACCGGCAGGGAGCGCAGCGCGGCCAGTTCGCCGCGCAGGCCGGTCGCACAGGCGTGGGTGTGGTCGTGCGGGATCAGCAGGGCCAGGGCGGCGATGGCGGCGAGGCCGATCGCGCTCACGCCGAGGAAGGTGGCCCGCCAGCCCAGGTGCTGGCCCATCAGCGTCGCCGCCGGGACGCCCGCGATGTTGGCGACCGTCAGGCCGAGGAACATCAGGGAGACCGAGCGCGCCTTGCGCTCCGGCGGGACCATGCCGGTCGCCACCACCGCGCCCACCCCGAAGAACGCCCCGTGCGGCAGCCCGCTGAGGAAGCGCGCGGCGAGCAGGGAGCCGTTGCCGGGGGCGAACGCCGAGAGCGCGTTGCCCGCGACGAACAGGACCATGAGGGCGATCAGGACGGTACGTCGGGACATGCGGGCGGTGACGGCGGCCAGCAGCGGGGCGCCGATGACGACGCCCAGCGCGTACGCCGAGACCAGGTGCCCGGCCGAGGGTATGGAGATGTGCAGGTCGGACGCGACGTCGGGGAGCAGTCCCATCATCACGAATTCGGTGGTGCCGATACCGAAGGCGCCGACGGCCAGCGCGAGCAGGGCCAGGGGCATGGAGGGGCCTGTGCCTTTCGGGAGCGTAGGGGAGAGCGTCGTACCGGGGACGTTGCAATGTTCAGGTACGGAACAAACTCTCTCAGGCCCGCTATTCCGGCAGGTTACGAGGGCGTGTCCAGGCTCACACGGGCCGCCACCGGGAGGTGGTCGCTGCCTGTGCGCGGCAGGGTCCAGCTGCTCTCCGGCTCGACGCCCTTGACCATGATCTGGTCGATCCGCGCCATCGGGAACGCCGCCGGCCAGCTGAAGCCGAAGCCGCTGCCCGCCGCACCCTGGGTGGAGCGCAGCTGGGAGGTGACGCCGTTGAGCGAGCGGTCGTTCATCGTGCCGTTGAGGTCGCCGAGGAGGATGACCCGGCTCAGCGTCTCGTCGGCCACGGCCTCGCCGAGCGCGGTGGCGCTGGTGTCCCGCTGCCGCGCGGTGAAGCCGGCCTTCAGCTTCACCCGTACCGAGGGCATGTGGGCGACGTACACCGCGACCGGACCCTCGGGCGTGGTCACGGTCGCCCGCATCGCCCGCTTCCAGCCGAGCTTGATGTCCACGGCCCGTACGCCGGTCATCGGGTACTTGCTCCACAGCCCGACCGTGCCCTCGATCGCGTGGTACTTGTACGTCGAGGCGAGCGCCCGCTCGTAGACCGGCACCTTGGACGCGGGGATCTCCTCCAGCGCGAGGACGTCGGCGCCGGAGCCGGCCACGGCGCGGGCGGTGCCGACCGGGTCGGGGTTGTCGGCGTTGACGTTGTGCGTGGCCACCATCAGGTCGCCGCCGCCGCTCGCCTTGTCGGTGAGCAGCCCGCCGAAGAGGTTGAGCCAGACGATCGCCGGGAGGAGTACGGCGATGAGGGTGATCGCCGACTTGCGCCACAGGCCGAGCAGCAGCAGGAGCGGGACGAACACGCCCAGCCAGGGCAGGAACGTCTCGGTGAGGCTGCCGAGGTTGCCCACGGTGTTGGGCACGTGCGCGTGCAGCAGCATCACGAGGGCGAGCAGCAGCGCGAGCGCGGCGAGGACGGCGCCCCGGCGCCAGATGCCTGGATCGTTGCGCCAGGGGGCGAGCACCCGGTGCAGCAGGCGTCGGAGCCGGGATCCAGGTCGCTCGGGCCCCGAGCCGCCGTCCGCCGTCTCCGTCATGTATGCCTGCTGCGCCATGCCGCCTGCCTCACTGCCCGCCGTGCACACCGTTCGCCCCCCGTCACTCCGACCCTAGGGGATGATCGGCTCCGTTCTCGCCGTCACATGACGGCCGTACGGAAGACGATGACGAACGGGTGGCACGGGGAGTTCCGGTCAGCGGTGCGCCGCGCGCGGTCTGTGACAGAACATGCACATCAGTGCGACGAGACTGTGGAGCTGACGGGCCGTAGGCCCTGCAGGGTGGTGTCCACGATGCGTGCCGCCAGGTCCTCGGGCAGGTCCCCGTCGGGGCGCATGACGGTGCGCACCAGCATGGCGCCGACGAACATGTCGTTGGCCAGGTCGAGGTCGATGTCGGCGCGCAGTTCCCCGTCGCGCTGGCCGCGCCGCAGCACGTCGAGCATGAGGACGCGCCGGGGGGCGATGACGCCCGCGTGGTAGGCGGCCCAGATGCGGGGGCTGGACTTCATCTGCACGTACACGTTGTGCAGGATCGCCGAGGAGCGGCTGACCAGGCCGCGCTGGCGCAGGGACTCCAGGATGACGATCAGATCGTCCCGCATGGAGGTGCCGGGGAGTTCCGGGTCGGGGGGTTCGGCGGTGCGCAGCACGTCGACGAACAGTTCCTCCTTGCCGCTCCACCGGCGGTAGATGGTGGCCTTGCCGACCCCGGCGGTGCGGGCGATGCGCTCGATGGAGAGTTCGGCGAGGGGTACGCCGTCCTCCAGGAGCTGCATCACGCCCTCCAGGATGGCCTGTTCCACGGCCTCGCTGCGGGGCCGGCCCCGAGCGGGTCCGGCCGGGCAGGACCGGTTGTCGGCAAGGCTCACGTCAATCCGTCCTCTCACTGTGCTGCGGGAATTGTCCCGCAGCCGCCTCCCTCCCCCGTGGAGCCGCTGTCAGCCGTTCATGGATGCCGGGCCGGCTCATCGGCCGGCCCCCGGGTCCATGACGTCAGTCCATCGCGGCGACCAGTTCCTGTCCTTCGTTCTCCTGCTCGTCCGGCCGCGCCTTGCCCGGCAGGTACAGGGCCGTGATCACGGCGCCGACCAGCGCCACGCCCGCGCCCCAGAAGGCGGTGACGTGCATGGCGTGCAGGAACGCGTCGTCGGCCGGGCCGACCAGGAGCCTGCCCCGCGGGCCGAGCTTGTCGGC
This sequence comes from Streptomyces sp. AM6-12, assembly GCF_044327085.1. NCBI lineage: Bacteria > Bacillati > Actinomycetota > Actinomycetes > Kitasatosporales > Streptomycetaceae > Streptomyces > Streptomyces sp. AM6-12. The sequence continues at coordinate 5,215,367 of NZ_JBIQWN010000001.1, read as the reverse complement.
GATGCCGAGGGTGGCCTCGATGGAGTCGCCGGCCTTGCCGCGCAGGGCGGCGGGCAGCACGGTGAGCTTGTCCTCGATGCCGTTGCGGTAGGCGGTGGCGAGCACCGAGCCGAGGACGGCGATGCCGAGGGCGCCGCCGACCTGGCGGAAGGTGTTGCTCAGCGCGGAGGCGGAGCCGGCCTTCTCGCGCGGCAGCGCCTGCATGATGACGACGGAGGTCGGCGTCATGATGTGCGCCATGCCGGTGCCCATCAGGAAGAAGACGACCTCCAGCAGCCAGATCGGCGTGTCGGCGTCGAAGGTGGCGAAGGTGGCCAGGGTGCCGGCGATCACCACCAGGCCGGCGGTCGTCGTGGCCTTGTTGCCGAACCGCTGGACCACCAGGCGGGCGCGCGGTGCGAAGATCATCTGCGCGGCGGCCAGCGGCAGCATCAGCAGGCCGGACTGGAGCGGCGAGTAGCCCCGCACGCTCTGGGTGTAGAAGACCGAGAAGAAGGTGACGCCCATCAGCGCGAAGAAGACCAGCGCGATGGCGGCCATGGCGCTGGAGAACACCTTGTTCTTGAAGTAGGTCACGTCCAGCGACGGGTGGTCGCTGCGCTTCTCGAACACCACGAACGCGGCGAGTACGACGATGCCCGCGCCGATCGTGGCGAGCACGGTCGGGTCGGTGAAGTCCGCCAGCTGGCCGCCCTTGATGATGCCGTAGACCAGCAGGACGAGGCCGACGACGGACAGGACGACGCCGACCGGGTCGAGGCGGCCGGGGTTCGGGTCGCGGGAGTCGGGCACGAGCCAGATCATCAGCACCAGCGCGATGATCACGATCGGCACGTTGACGAAGAAGACCGAGCCCCACCAGAAGTGGTCGAGGAGGGCGCCGCCGGTGATCGGGCCGATGGCGATGGCGAGGCCGACGCCGCCGGCCCAGATGCCGATGGCCTTCGGCTGCTCCTCGCGCTCGAAGACGTTCATCAGGACGGCGAGCGTGGCCGGCATGACGAACGCGGCACCGAGGGCCATCAGCGCGCGGTAGGCGATCAGCTGGCCCGGCGAGCCGGACTCGGCGGCGAGGGCGGAGCCGATGCCGAAGACGGCGATGCCGCCCAGCAGCACCTTCTTGCGGCCGAGCCGGTCACCGATCAGACCGGAGGTGAACAGCAGGCCCGCGAAGACGAGGGTGTACGCGTTGATCGCCCACTCGATCTGGCTCTGCGTGGCGCCCAGGCCGACGGGGGCCGGGGTGGAGATGGTCTTGATGGCGACGTTCAGGATCGAGTTGTCGAGCACCACGATGAGCAGGCTCAACATCAACACGCCGAGGATCGCCCAACGGCGGCGGTGCACCGCCTCGGGTATGCGAGAGGCAGGGACGGAAGTTGTCATGTGTTCGAGCGTAGAGGGATTCCGATACGGAACCGTCTCGTATCGGAATCTCTTTGCCGATAACTTACCCGTTCGGGGGATTGACATTGCCCGGAAACGGAGGGACGGGTTCGGCGCCGAGGAGGATCACAGGACCCCCTCTGGCCCTGGATGGCACGAGGTGCCACCATGGGAGCGATCCGGGGACGCCGTCAGGGCGCCTCGAGATGACTTGAAGGAGCCGTTGCCATGACGCAGCTTCCGGCTGCCCAGAACAAGCCCTCCGACGGCAGCAAGACGCTGTACGGGGGGAAGGGCACGCGCCGCATCACGGTCCGCGACATCGCCCTCGCCAAGGAACGCGGCGAGAAGTGGCCCATGCTCACCGCCTACGACGCGATGACCGCGTCCGTCTTCGACGAGGCCGGCATCCCGGTCCTGCTGGTCGGCGACTCGGCGGGCAACTGCCACCTCGGCTACGACACGACGGTGCCCGTCACCCTGGACGAGATGACGGTGCTCTCGTCGGCGGTCGTCCGGGGCACCAGCCGCGCCCTGATCGTCGCCGACCTGCCCTTCGGCACGTACCAGGAGGGCGCGGTGCAGGCGCTGCGCTCGGCCACCCGGCTGGTGAAGGAGGCCGGGGTCGGCGCGGTCAAGCTGGAGGGCGGCCAGCGCTCGCACGAACAGATCCGGCTGCTGGTCGAGGCCGGCATCCCGGTCATGGCCCACATCGGGCTGACCCCGCAGTCCGTCAACGCGATGGGCTACCGCGTCCAGGGGCGCGGCGAGGAGGCGGCCGCGCGGCTGCTCCAGGACGCCAAGGCGGTCCAGGACGCGGGCGCGTTCGCGGTCGTGCTCGAACTGGTCCCGGCCGAGCTCGCCGCCGAGGTGACGCGCTCGCTCCAGATCCCCACGGTCGGCATCGGCGCCGGTCCCGACACCGACGCGCAGGTCCTGGTGTGGACGGACATGCTGGGCCTGACCTCCGGGCGCGTGCCCAAGTTCGTCAAGAAGTACGCCGACCTGCGCGACGTGATGGGCACCGCGGCGAAGTCCTTCGCCCAGGACGTGGTCGGCGGTTCCTTCCCCGCGGAGGAGCACTCCGTCCACTGACCGTGCCCTGAGCGGCCCGGCCCCGGACCACCGCGGCACCACCCGGCAGCCCCGTCGATCGTCCCCCGTCGGCGGGGCTGCCCCCGTGCCGGATACCGTGAGGCCCGGTGGATGTCCGGGGGGATGCCCGCTGCGATGTCCGGTGGATCACCTGGGGGGAAGATGACCGCACCGCGCCATGCGCCGGACGAGCCGCGCGAACCGGACGACGGGAACGGCAGTCTGACGGCGGCCGACGTGAACGGCCGCCTGGTGGCGGCGGTGCTGGCCGGGGACGCCCGCGCGGTGGCGGACTGCCTGGCCGACGGCGCCGATCCGCATACGCCGGGACCCGACGGACTTCCGCTGCTCTGTGCCGCCGTGCGCGGATTCGACCACGCGAGCGCCGGGGCGCTGACGGACGGCGGCGCCGACCCGGACGTCGTCCTGCCGGACGGGACGACACCGCTCCTGCGGGCCGTCGACCTCGGTTCCCCGGCACTGGTCGGCGCCACGCTCGGCACGGACCCGCGGCTGCGGATCGCCGGGAGCGAGCGGCAGCGGCTGCTCGATCTCGCCCGGCACTGGCACGAGACGGGCGCCGCCGCGGAACTGCGCCGCCGCACAGGGGACTTGGGCCCGGTCACCCGGCGAATGGTCGAGGAGGAGTACACGGACATCGAGGAGCTGACGCTCGGCGGGCTCACCGTCCGGGCGGGCCACAGCGGTGTACTCAGCGATCTGGAGCGGGAGTTCGGCGTCCTGCCGCCGGTGGCCGAGCTGGTGGCGCGCGCCGTGCCGTACCCGGACCCGCTCGACGCCAACTGGTCCGCCGCGCGGCACGCCCTCGCCTGCCGCAGGAACCCGCGGGACTGGTCGGAGCTGGCGGCCCTGCGCCGGCACCCCGACCCCGTCCACCGCCGGCTGCTCGCCGATGTCCTGCGGTTCCGGCGCTTCCTGGCGGCCCACGTCGGCCGTCCGGACACCGCGAAAGACGCCGACTTCCTGGCCCGGTGGGCACGGGACGAGCCGGACGGCGAGGTGCTCGCCGCCGTCCTGGAGGTCTACACGGACGCCGACCATCCCGGCCAGGAGGCCATCGGGCTGCGCCATGCCGACCATCCCGATCCGCGGGTGCGCCGCGTGGTGCCGTACTGCCTGCCGCCGACCGGGCCCGCCGGGACCGTCCTGCTCGGTCTGGCGCGCGACTCCGACGCCGGGGTCCGGCACGTCGTCGCCGAGGTCCTCGGCCGCTCCCCCGACCCGGCGGCGGTCCGGGAGAGCCTGCTCGCCCTGCTCCGGGACCCCGATCCCGCCGTCCGGGTCCGGGCCGCCGCCTCCCTGGCCGGCTCCCGCGACCGGACGGCCGCGGTCATGGAGGCGCTCGTCGCCCTGCTGGACGAGGAGGACCAGAGCCTGCGCCTGGAGGCTGCCTGCGCCCTCGCCGTGCGGGACGACCCGCGCACCGACGCGGCGTACGAGCGGGTGGGTCCGCTCGGGCCCGGCTTCGAGGAGGACCACCGGGTGTCCGCGCACTGGCACTACCGGTTCCGCAACCGGCCCGGCGGAAGCTGAGGAGAGCGCCGCGGGCCGCTGCCGGAACCGCCCGCCTCAGCGGCGCTCCGCCACGGCAACACGGCCCGAGGCCAGGGACGTTCGGCTCCGGGACGGGGTGCCCAGGGAGCGGGCGACGGCGAGGAGGTCGTCGTCGGAGGTCACGCGCAGGCCGTACGCGCCGAGCAGGACGGCCATCCGCGCCGGCTGCCACAGGGAGCGCCAGGGCTCGCCCGCGGTGACGGAGTCGCCGAGCAGCCGGGCCAGCAGGCGGCCCGCGGCGACCTTCAGGGACGGGGTCTGGTAGTTGACGACGAGGGCGCTGCCGGGGGCCGTCCGGGCGGTGAGGGCGGTCAGGGTGGCGCGCACCTGGTCGCGGGTCAGGTAGGGGACGACGCCCTCCCACAGCCAGGTCGTCGGCGCCGAGGGGTCGTGTCCGGCGGCGGCCAGCGCGGCGCCGAGATCACCGGCGGCGAAGTCGACGGGGGTGAACCGTACGGACCGGGCGGTGGCCGGCAGGCCGGGGCCCGCCTCCGTGAGGCGGGCGCGTTTGTCCCGCTGGGAGGCCGGATGGTCGACCTCCCAGACATCCGTCCGCGCCAGCTCCGGCAGCCGCCACGCACGGGTGTCGAGACCGGCGCCCAGGATCACCAGCTGGCCGGCCGGATGGGCGCGCAGCGCCTCGTCGATCGCGACCGTCCGCGCCACCACCACCTCCGCGCACGCCCGCACGCCCTCGTACGCCATGCGCGCCTGCCGGCCCCGCGGCGGGGCGCCCGCGCGCACCTCGTCCACCGGCGCCCGCTCCCCGGCCCGCAGCAGCCGTACCGCCACCGGATCGGCGAACCGGCCCACCGCCGCCCTGCCGTCGGCGGCCGCCCGCCCCTGGCAGACCAGCACCGCCGTACGGCTCGCCGCGCGCTCGTTCTCGCTCATGCGGCCGATTCAACACCACCCGCCACCGCCCCGTGCGGGGCTGTCGGCGCCCTGTCGGCTCGCTGTCGGCGGTTTGTCGGTGGGGCCTGGCACTGTCGGGGGCATGACGCGAATCGATGAGAACCCCGGCGGCGGACGCAACGCCGTGACGGTGCGGGGACTGGTCAAGCACTACGGCGAGACCAAGGCGCTGGACGGCGTCGACCTGGACGTGCGCGAGGGCACCGTGATGGGCGTGCTCGGGCCGAACGGCGCCGGCAAGACCACGCTGGTGCGGATCCTGTCGACCCTGATCACCCCGGACGCCGGGCAGGCGACGGTGGCCGGGTACGACGTGCTGCGGCAGCCCCGGCAGCTGCGGAAGGTGATAGGTCTGACCGGCCAGTACGCCTCCGTGGACGAGAAGCTCCCCGGCTGGGAGAACCTGTACATGATCGGCCGGCTGCTGGACCTGTCCCGCAAGGACGCCCGCAGCCGCGCCGACGAGCTGCTGGAGCGGTTCTCCCTGACGGAGGCCGCCAAGCGCCCGGCGAGCACCTACTCCGGCGGTATGCGCCGCCGGCTGGACCTCGCCGCCTCGATGATCGGCCGCCCGGCCGTGCTGTACCTGGACGAGCCGACGACCGGCCTCGACCCCCGCACCCGCAACGAGGTGTGGGAGGAGGTCCAGGCGATGGTGGGCGAAGGCGTGACCGTGCTGCTCACCACCCAGTACATGGAGGAGGCCGAGCAGCTCGCCTCGGAGCTGACCGTGGTGGACCGCGGCAAGGTGATCGCGACCGGCGGCATCGAGGAGCTGAAGGCACGGGTCGGCGGCCGTACCCTGCGCGTGCGCCCGGCGGACCCGCTGGAACTGCGCCCGCTCGCCTCGATGCTGGACGAGCTGGGCATCACCGGCCTCGCCGCCACCACCGTCGACGGTGAGACCGGCACCCTGCTGGTGCCGATCCTCAGCGACGAGCAGCTGACCGCGGTGGTCGGCGCGGTCACCGCGCGCGGCATCACCCTCTCCTCCATCACCACCGAACTGCCCAGCCTGGACGAGGTGTTCCTCTCGCTTACCGGCCACCGCGCCGGCGACGCCCAGGACACCGAGCCCGCCGACGCCCGCCAGGAGGTCGCCGTATGAGCGCCTATCCGTCTCCCGCCACCGCCGACGACGTCCGCATCCCGCTGCGCGGGCACCTGCGGCACACCGGCGCGCTCATCCGGCGCAACCTGCTGTGGATCCGGCAGGACCCGGAGTCGATGTTCGACGCGCTGCTGATGCCGATCGTCTTCACGCTGCTGTTCGTGTACGTCTTCGGCGGCTCGATCGGGCAGGCGCTCGGCGGCGGCCAGGAGAGATACGTCCAGTACGTCATTCCGGGCATGCTGGCGATGATGAGCATGACCCTGTCCCAGGGCGTCGGCACCGGCTTCAGCCAGGACTTCAACAGTGGTGTGATGGACCGGTTCCGGTCGCTGCCGATCGGGCGCGGCTCGGTGCTGTTCGCGAAGATCGCGGTCGAGCTGGGCCGGATGCTGTTCGCGACCGCCATCTTGATGGTCGTCGCCGTGCTGGTCGGTTTCCACATCACCAGCTGGCCGGGGCTGTTCGCGACCGTGGGTCTGTCGGCGCTGTTCGCCTCCTCGATCATGTGGGTGTTCCTCACCCTCGGCGTGATCCTCAAGAGCGCGCAGTCCGTGCAGGGCGTCGGCTTCCTGGTGCTGTTCCCGCTCCAGTTCGGCTCCTCGATCTTCGCGCCGACCTCGTCGATGCCGGGCTGGCTCCGGGCCTTCACCGACTACAACCCGCTGTCCACGCTCGCCGACGCGGCCCGCGGCCTGATGACCGGCGGCCCGGTGACGCACGATCTGTGGGTGACCGTGGGCTGGTCGGTGGCGATCACCGCGGTGATGGCACCGGTCGCGATCCACAAGTTCCGTACCAAGAGCTGACGTTCACGCCGGTCTCACAGCAGGGCGGTGGCCTCCGCGAGGGAGAGGCCGCCGCCTTCGGCGTACGCCCGCTCGTACGACTCCTCGTCCAGCGCCTCCCGGATCCGGCCCTCGGTGATGGCGCGGCCCCGGCGCTCCACACCGGAGAGGACATGGCCGGCGGGCAGCAACTGGTCGGCGGCCGCCAGCATCCGGGCGGCGTCGGCGGCGCGGGCCCCGGAGTCGGTGCGGGCGAGCGCCATGGCGCCCACGGTGAGGGCGGTGGAGGACAGTTGGGGGATGACGGCCTCGGCGAGCGGGTCGGTCGCGTGCCCGAGTGCCGCGCGGATCTTTTCCAGCGCCTCCGCGTCGCAGTCGTCCATCGCGTCCACCCAGGCCTCCTGGCAGAGCAGCAGCGCGTCGAAGACGACGAAGTTGGAGATCCTGAACTCCTCACGCAGCAGCTGGAGTTGTTCGCGCGCCTCCGCGGTGCGCCCGGTCAGGCCCAGCCAGCAGGCCAGGAAGAGCCGGGCGGCGGGCATCGCCTCGGTGTGCATGGCGTGCTGGCTCTCCACGACCTCCCGCAGCATCCGCTCGCCCTCCTCCTGCTCGCCCGACTCCATGAGGACACTGCCGAGGCGGGCGCCGAGCACGGCGGTCTGGGCGCGGGCGCCGAGGCTTTCGGCGTGCTCGATGGCCGCCCGGTAGTCGGCGGCGGCCGCGTCGTACAGGCCCTTGCGCTCATGGGCCTCGCCGCGTGCGGACAGCGCCTCGGCGGTGCCCCAGTCGTCGCCGAGGCGGCGGTAGATGGCGAGCGCCTCGTCGGCGTCACGGGTGGCGTCACCGGCCCAGGCGGTGCGGTTGGCGAGGAAGTTGGCGCGCATCTGGAGGGCACCGGCCAGCTCCCACTCGAAGCCGGGGGCGCTGCGGCAGGTCTCCACGTTGGCGTCGGCGATCGTCCGGATCCGCTCCGCCCCTCCCGTGAGCATCACGGCGAAGAACCACACCATGCCGGGCGACCAGCAGGTCTGCGGCAGCCCCGGCTCGTAGACCTGGGCGACGAGGCGCAGCTTGGCCTGCGCCTCGGGGGTCTGCCAGGCGTCCAACTCGGTGTCCATGCAAGCGATATGGGCGAGGTGGACACCGCGCCGGGCCTCTTCGAGGACTTCGCCGGTGTAGGGCGGCGGGGTCTCGGTGCAGCGCTGCCACACCGGCTCGGCGCGGCGCAGCGGTTCGGTGAAGGGGTCCGGTCCGAGCGCCATCACCTCACGGCACCAGGTGCGGGTCTCCAGGCGCTGGTCCCGCATCTGCCAGAACCACAGCAGGGACAGCACCAGGCACAGCCCCTCCTGCTCGTCGCGCGCGGCGACGGCGTGCCGCAGGGCGGTGCGCAGGTTCTCGTACTCCAGCTGGAAGCGTTCGATCGCGGCGCGCTGCCGGGGGCCGCGCAGCAACGGGTCGGTGGTGCGGGCGAGTTCGCGGTAGTACGTCAGGTGGGCGCGCTCGGCCCCGGCGCGGTGACCGTTCTCCGCGAGCCGCTCGGCGGCGTACTCGGCGACGGTCTCCAGGAGCCGGTAGCGCATGGTGCCGTCGGCCGAAGGGGCGGCCACCACCAGGGACTTGTCGACCAGGGAGCCGACGGCGTCCAGGGCGGCGGGCCCGCACACGGCCTCGGCGGCGGCCAGGTCGCAGCCGCCCGCGAAGACGGACAGCCGGGCGAGCACCTCGCGTTCGCCGGCGTCCAGCAGGTCCCAGGACCAGTCCACGACGGCGCGCAGGGTCTGCTGGCGGGGCAGCACGGTGCGGCTGCCGGAGGTGAGCAGCCGGAACCGGTCGTCGAGACGGTCGGCGATCTGGCGGGGCGTCAGCATCCGCAGCCGGGCCGCCGCCAGTTCGATGGCGAGGGGCAGTCCGTCGAGGCGGCGGCAGATCTCGGCGCACGCCGCCGGATCGTCCGCGACCCGGAAGCCGGGCCGGGCCGCCGCGCCGCGTTCGGCGAACAGCCGCAGTGCGACGGGTTCCGGCAGCGGCTCCACCGGGCGCACCAACTCCCCCGGCACGCCGAGGGGTTCGCGGCTGGTGGCGAGGACGGTCAGCTCGGGGCAGCGGGCCAGCAGCCGTTCGGCGAGCCGGGCGGCGGCGTCGATGACATGCTCGCAGTTGTCGAGGATGATCAGCATCCGGCGCCGGGCGCAGTGCTCCACCAGCCGGTCCAGCGGTTCGTGCCCGTCGACCACCGCCCGCATGGACTCGGCACCGGCGCCGTGCAGCACGGTCTCGCGGGCGCCGATCGCGGTGAGGACGGCCTGGGGTACGGCCTCCGGGTCGTCCACGGGGGCGAGTTCGGCGAGCCACACCCCGTCGCGCACGGAGTGCCGTACCGCCGCCGCGGCCTCCTGGGAGAGCCGGGTCTTGCCCGCGCCGCCGGGCCCGAGCAGGGTCACGAGGCGGGCGGTCGCGAGGTCGCCGCCCAGGGCCGCGAGGTCGGCTTCGCGGCCGACGAAGGAGGTGAGGCGGGCGGGGAGGTTGCCCTGGGCGGGCCCGCCGGGGGCGTGGGAGCGGGCGGGCGGGTGGAGCGGGGCGGGGGCCGTGTCGGGCGTCCGGGACCCGTCGGGCACGTGGAACTGGTCGGGCGTGTGATGCCGGCCGGGGGTGGGATGGCGCTCGGGCGTGTGGTGCCGGTCGGGGGCGTGATGCCGGCCGGGCGTGTGGAACTGATCGGGCGTGTGGTGCCGGTGGGTGGGGGTACGTGGGCCGGGGTGGAGATCCCGGACGACATCACCGGGCCGGCCGCCGGTCGGCGCGCCGGTGCCGTCGCGGGCGCCGGACCCGTCACGCCGACCGCTCCAACCGCCGCGCGCCGCACCCGGATCGCGTCCGGACCCGCCGTCCGCCCCCAGCAACTCCGCGTGCAGGGCGCGCAGTTCGGCGCCCGGATCGGAGCCGAGGCGGTCGGCGAGGAGGCGTCGTACGTCCTCGTACCCGGCGAGTGCCTGGGCCGGGCGGCCGAGATCGCGCAGGGCCCGCAGCCGCAGCGCCTGGAGGGGTTCGTCCAGGGGATGGGCGTCGCACAGGGCGGTCAGTTCCGGCAGGGCGCTCTCGGCCTGCCCGAGGGCGAGGGCCGCGGCGTGCCGGGCGCGCTGGGCGTCGAGGCGGCGCGTCTCCCAGCGGGCGGCCTCGGCGGTGCGGTCGGGCAGGTCGGCGAGGGCCTGGCCGTGCCACAGGGCGAGGGCGTCGTCCAGCAGTCCGGCGGCCTTGGCGGGGTCGCCCTCGGCGAGGGCGGCGAGGCCGTCGCCGGTCAGCCGGTCGAAGCGGGTGAGGTCGATGTCGTCGGCGGTGGCGACGAGCCGGTACCCGCCGTCGGCGGAGGCCACGGCTTCCGCGCCGAGCGCGCGCCGCAGCCGGCCCACGAGCGCCTGGAGCGCGCCGGCGGCGTCGGCGGGCGGTTCCCCGCCCCACACCTCGTCCACCAGCACGCCCACCGGCACGGTCCGCCCGGCCCGCAGCGCCAGCACGGTGAGCAGCGCACGCAGCCGGGCTCCGCCGACCGGGACGGCCGTACCGTCGGGGCGGAGCGCCTGGGTGGGGCCGAGAAGGCGATAGCGCACGGGGTCCATTGTCTCCGGAGGCTCGGGAAGCGGTCAGGGGGTGGTCACCGGAGGCGATCGGCGCATCCGGCGGGGTCACCGGGGCGGCGGGCGCTCCCGGCGGGGTCACCGGATGCGGCGTCCGCTTCCGGCGGGGGTCATCGGGCGCGGCGGGCGCTCCCGGTGATGTCCAGGGTGACGAGGACGCCCACGGTACGACGGATGCGGACCGGGCCGTCCGCCGCGCCTGGGGTGGTCTCCTCGAACCACCTCGGGCAGGTGTCGGCGGACTCCATTGTCACGGACCCGGCAACCGGGTCCAGGCGGCACCCCGCGGGACGGGGGACCAGCCCCGGCTCGGGAGCGGCGGGGTGAGGAGTGTGATCCCGCTGCACGAGTTCGATCGCGCGGACCCGGCCCGCGGACCGCTCGTCGGGCCCGCCGTGGTTCTCCACCCGTGCCTCGGCGCCGTGACCCACACCGCTGCGCCGGTCCTGCGCGCCGTAGGGGACCAGCGCCCAGGTCACCTCGTCGCCCACCGCGAACGGTTCCCCGCGGCAGCCCAGCTGCCAGTCCGCGCAGAACACCCTCTTCCGTGGCATTCACCCACTCTCCAGGAACCGGACGGCGCGTGCGAGACGTTTTCCGCGTGTCGGCCGGGACCGCCCCGCCGACCCGATCCGCCCACCTGTCCACCGCCCGTCCACCCACCGCCCGTACGGTCGGGCGTACATCCGTCCCCCCAGCTCAGGAGCCGCCCATGACCACCGCCACCACCCGACGTCCCGGCGACCGCGGGATCAGCCCGGTGTTCATCGGGATCCTGGCCGTCGCCGCCGTGGCCGGCTGGGCCACCTGGACCGGGTACGCGGCGCGGCCGGGTATCGCGGTGTTCCTGTTCGTGACCGCCGCCTGGGTCGTCTCCCTGTGCCTGCACGAATACGCGCACGCGCGCACCGCCCTGCACAGCGGCGACATCACGATCGGCGCGAAGGGCTATCTCACGCTGAACCCGCTGAAGTACACGCACGCGCTGCTGAGCATCGTGCTGCCGGTGCTGTTCGTGATCATGGGCGGGATCGGTCTGCCGGGCGGCGCGGTGTTCATCGAGCGCGGCCGGATCCGGGGCCGTCTGCGGCTGAGCCTGATCTCGGCGGCGGGCCCGCTGACGAACGCGCTGTTCGCGGCGGTGTGCACCGCGCCGTTCTGGCTGCACGCGCTCGACGGGGTGCCGATGACCTTCCGCTTCGCGCTGGCGTTCCTCGCGCTGCTCCAGGTGACGGCGGCGCTGCTGAACCTCCTGCCGGTACCGGGACTGGACGGGTACGGCGTACTGGAGCCCTGGCTGCCGTACGGCGTGAAGCGGCAGGTGGAGGCGTTCCCCATGTTCGGGCTGCTGATCGTGTTCGCGCTGCTGTGGATCCCGTCGCTGAACAGCGCGTTCTTCGGCCTGATCGACGACATCCTGCGCGGGCTCGGGGTGGAGACGGCCTACTCGGACTGCGGGTACTGGCTCTACCGCTTCTGGAGCGGCACCCCGGAGGTGTGCACGGTCAGTTCGTGACCGGCTCCTGGCGCGCGGCGGCTCGGGCACGCTTGACGTAGTACCAGGTCATGTTGGACGACAGGCCCGCCAGCAGCACCCAGACGATCCCCAGCCAGCTGCCCTGCACGAAGGAGACCACGGCCGCGGCCAGCGAGAGGACGCAGACGACGAGGGTGTAGAGGGCGATGCGGGGCATGACGGATGGCTCCTGTCGGGGGACACTGCTACGGCGAACAGTGTCCCCCATGGCCATGGCCGGCTCATAGGAAGGTCGGCCCGCGCGTGCCGGACGAACGGCTCACACGTCGGTGAGCCGGAGCCCCGCGTGCGCCTTGTAGCGGCGGTTGACCGAGATCAGGTTGGCGACCAGGGACTCGACCTGGTGGGCGTTGCGCAGCCGGCCGGCGAAGATGCCGCGCATGCCGGGGATGCGGCCGGCCAGCGCCTGGACGATCTCCACGTCGGCGCGCTCCTCGCCGAGCACCATGACGTCGGTGTCGATCTGCTCGATCTCCGGGTCCTGGAGCAGGACGGCGGACAGGTGGTGGAAGGCGGCGGTGACCCGCGAGTCCGGGAGCAGGGCGGCGGCCTGCTCGGCGGCGCTGCCCTCCTCGGGCTTGAGCGCGTAGGCACCCTTCTTGTCGAAGCCGAGCGGGTTGACGCAGTCCACGACGAGCTTGCCGGCAAGGTCGGCGGCGAGCGACTTCAGCGTGTCGCCGTGCCCGTCCCACGGTACGGCGACGATCACGATGTCGCTGCGGCGCGCGGCCTCGGCATTGTCGGCGCCCTCGACACCGTGCCCGAGTTCGTCCGCGGCGGCACGGGCGCGGTCGGCGGACCGGGAGCCGATGATCACCTTCTGGCCGGCCCTGGCGAGCCGGTAGGCGAGGCCCTTGCCCTGCGGTCCGGTACCGCCGAGCACGCCGACGACGTACCCGGAGACATCGGGCAGATCCCAGGGGTCCTTGGCGGGGGCCTTCTGTGCGCTGTCGGTAGAGGTCATGGGGCGACTCTACGTCGCCGGACACGGCCCGCGGCCGCGAAGCCCGGGGCGCGGCCGGGGAGACCGGCGCGCGACCGGGACGGGACGGGAGCCGGGAGATCGGCGCGCGACCGGAAAGGGCGGGAGCGGAGAGAGCGGCGCGCGACCGGAAAGGGCGGGAGCGGAGAGGGCGGCGCGCGACCGGAAAGGGCGGGAGCGGCCGGGGAGATCCGGGTGCGGGCGAGGGTGGGCGAGGCGCCGGCGGGGAGGGGCAGGTGTGACCGGGAAGACCGGGCGCGGACGAGGATGGGCGGGGCGCCGGCGGGAAGGCCGGGGTGCGACCCGAGACGGGGCGGACGGAGACGGGGACGGGCAAGGCGTGGCCGAGCATGGGCGGCGGGTACTTGCGGGGAAAAGCGGTTGCTCTGGTGGTCCCCTCGTCCGAACATGCTCAGGATGACCTCCGCGCTGCTTCCCGATCTCGCTCCCTGGCGGGCTTCCGCTGACTTCCGACGGCTGTGGAAGTCCGGGCTGATCAGCAACTTCGGCAGTTTCCTGACCCTCGTCGCGCTGCCCGTCCAGCTGAAGGACCTCACGCACTCCACGGCGGCCGTCGGGGCGATCGGCGCGGTGGAGCTGCTGCCGTTGATCGTGTGCGGTCTGTACGGCGGTGCGCTCGCCGACGCGCTGGAGAAGCGGGGCCTGATCATATGGACGGAGGCCGGCCAGGGCCTGCTCAGCGCGGTGCTGCTGCTCAACGCCCTGCTGCCGAGCCCCGCCGGCTGGCCGCTGTACGCCGTCGCCGCGCTCTCCTCCGGGCTCGGCGCGGTGCAGCGCCCCGCCCTGGAGTCGCTGTGGCCGAGGATCGTCGCCCATGACGACCTGCCCGCCGCGGCCTCGCTGAACTCGCTGCGCTGGACGATGGGCGGCGTCGCCGGCCCGGCACTCGCGGGCGTGGTCGTGGCTTACGCGGGCCTGGCCTGGGCGTACGCCGCCGATGTGCTGACCTTCGCCGTCTCGCTGGCGTATCTCGCGCGGATCGCGGTCTCCCCCGCCGCCCACGAGGCCGCGAAGCCGTCGCTGCGGGCGATCGCGGAGGGCGCCCGGTACGCATGGCGCCGCAAGGAACTCCTCGGCACGTACGTCGTGGACATCGCGGCGATGACCCTGGCGATGCCGCTCGCGGTGCTGCCGTTCCTCGCCGACGAGCTGGGCGCAGACTGGGCGCTCGGGCTGATGTACGCGAGCATCCCGGCGGGGTCGCTGCTGGTGAGCCTGGTCAGCGGCTGGGCCTCGCGGGTGCACCGGCACGGCCTGATGGTGGTGCTGGCGGCGGCCGGCTGGGGCCTGTCGATCGCGGCGGTGGGGCTGACCCGGAACGTCTGGCTGGTGCTGCTCCTGCTCGCCATCGGCGGCGGGTTCGACATGGTCAGCGGCATCTTCCGGTCCGCCATGTGGAACCAGACGATCCCCGACGAGCTGCGCGGCCGGCTCGCCGGGATCGAACTGCTGTCCTACTCCGTGGGTCCTCAGCTGGGCCAGGTACGCGCGGGCGGCCTCGCCGCGTGGACGGGGCTGCGCACGTCCATCGCGTGCGGCGGTCTGGCCTGCGCGGGCGTGGTGGGGCTGCTCGCGCTGTGCCTGCCGGGCCTCATGGCCTATGACGCGCGGACGAACCAGCACGCGGTGCGGATGCGGGAGCGCCGCGCCGGGGCCGCCGCCGCGAGGGCCTGATCACTTCCCGCCCGAGCCTCCGGAGCCCCCGGGGTCGCCGGAGTCCGACTTGGAGGCGTCGTGCCACCGCGGGTCGTTCTCCCACTCCAGATTGCGCTCGGCCGCCAGCTCCATCGCGTGCCGGGCCTCCTCGGGGGAGGCGTACGGCCCGAACCGGTCCTTGCCCGGGCAGTCGGGCCCTTCCTCGACCTTCTTGTGCTCCAGGCAGTAGTACCACTCGCCCGGCTTGCCCACCGTGCGCTTCTTGAACAGGGCCATGGACCGCTCCTCTCGCCGACCACCGACATGTTCCCCCATGTCCGCGTGGATAGACTCCCTGACATGTCTGGCCAGTCGCTGCTCGTACCGGGGGAACAGTCCCCCATCCGTTCCGTTCCGGGGAACATCCGTCGCCCCGAGTACGTCGGCAAGCCCGCGCCGGCGCCGTACACCGGGCCCGAGGTGCAGACCCCGGAGACCGTCGAGGCGATGCGGGTCGCCGGGCGGATCGCCGCGCGGGCGATGGAGGAGGCCGCGAAGATCATCGCGCCCGGCGTCACCACGGACCAGCTGGACAAGGTGGCCCATGAGTACATGTGCGACCACGGCGCCTACCCGTCCACGCTCGGCTACCGCGGCTTCCCCAAGTCCCTGTGCACCTCGGTCAACGAGGTCATCTGCCACGGCATCCCGGACTCGACGGTCCTCAGGGACGGCGACATCGTCAACCTGGACGTGACCGCCTACATCGGCGGGGTGCACGGCGACAACAACGCCACGTACCTGGTCGGGGACGTGGACGAGGAGTCGCGGCTGCTGGTGGAGCGCACCCGCGAGGCCCTCGACCGGGCGATCAGGGCCGTCAAGCCGGGCCGGCAGATCAACATCATCGGCCGGGTCATCGAGTCGTACGCCAAGCGGTTCGGCTACGGCGTGGTGCGGGACTTCACCGGGCACGGCATCAACTCGTCGTTCCACTCCGGGCTGATCATCCCGCACTACGACAGCCCGCACGCGACCACGGTGATGCGGCCGGGCATGACCTTCACCATCGAGCCGATGCTGACGCTGGGCACGCACGAGTACGACATGTGGGACGACGGCTGGACGGTCGTGACGAAGGACCGCAAGCGGACCGCGCAGTTCGAGCACACCCTGGTGGTCACGGACGACGGCGCGGAGATCCTGACGCTGCCCTGAGCCGGCACTCGCCGACGGAAACCCGCCCCTGCGAGGGCGGGTTTTCTCTTGTACGATTTTACCGACACGGTGTCGGCAAAGGTGCCGACGCGAAGTCGGCAAGGTCATTGACTTAGGTAAGGCTTACCTTAGAGGATGTGGGTCATGGACTCCTTCTCGCGCCTCATCCGCACCGCGTCCCACGAACAGCACACGGAGGCGGAAACCTCGGCGTTCATGAGCGATCTGCTCGGCGGCCGGCTCGGTGTGGACGCCTACGCCCGCTACACCGAACAGCTGTGGTTCGTGTACGAGGCGCTGGAGAGCGCGGCCGGGCGGCTGGCCGGGGACCCGGTGGCGGGTCCGTTCATCCGGCCGGAACTGCTGCGGCTGGCCGCCCTGGAGCAGGACATGGCGCATCTGCGGGGCCCGGACTGGCGGGCGGGCCTGAGCGCCCTGCCCGCGACGCGCGAGTACGCCGACCGGGTACGGGAGTGCGCCGCGCGGTGGCCCGGCGGTTACGTCGCCCACCACTACACCCGTTACCTGGGCGACCTGTCGGGCGGTCAGATCATCCGCGACCGGGCGGAGAAGACCTGGGGCTTCGCCCGCAAGGGCGACGGCGTGCGCTTCTACGTCTTCGAGGAGCTCGCCAATCCGGCCGCGTTCAAGCGCGAGTACCGGGAGCTGCTGGACCGGATACCGGCGGACGACCTGGAGAAGCAGCGCGTCGTGGCCGAGTGCAAGCGGGCGTTCGCCCTGAACACGGCCGTCTTCCGGGCGCTGGGCGAGGAGTTCGCGCTCTCCGCCTGACCCCGCGGCCCGCGGCCGGGTCAGCGCTCCAGGAAGACCCGGCCACCCAGTTCCACCCAGCCCGCCGGCTGCGGCGCGGTGAGGAGCTGGGAGCCCTTGCCCTGGGTGATGTTGAGGGCGCGGCCCAGTCGGGCGGTGAGCTGGATCGCGGCCGCGCCCGTGGCCTCGTCCTCCTCGATGCCGTCGCCGCGACCGGGAAAGCCGCGCGCCCTGATCCGCCCGGCCGCCTCGTCCTCCCACGCCCACGCGTACAACCACTCGCCGGGTGCGGGTACTTGGAGCGCGTCGACCTCCGCCGGCGTGGCGTACTGGCGCAGGGTGCGCGGCTCGGGCCACTCCGGGCGGGCCTCGATCCAGCAGAACTCGCCGTCCTGTCGGGCGCCCACCGCACCGGCGGGTACGACGAGTTCGGGCACGTCCAGCAGCCAGGCGGCGCCGACGCACGGGTATCCGGCGAACGGCAGCCGGGAGGAGGGCGTGTAGATGTCGATCACGCCGCGCTCGGGGTCGTCCACGAACACGGTCTCACTGAACCCGAGTTTGCCGGCGAGCGCCTGCCGGTCGGCGCGCCCGGGCAGCCTGGAGCCGTCGCGGACGACGCCGAGTTCATTGCCGTAGCCGCCGTGCGGTGCGCAGAAGACGCGCAGTACGTCGTAGTCAGTCACACGCGCATTGAAACACCGCCCGCCCCACGCGCGCGTCCGGCCGGGGGCGCCGCCGGCCGGGGGCCGGGCGGGGAGAGCGGCGGACTCATGGGGCAGTCCGGTCAGGGCGTCACCCGCGCACGCCCCCGCGCCTCGCCGAGGTGGTCGTGCCGCATGATCCGAGGGGCGACCGGCCGAAGTCTTCGCCGAGCGGCCGCTGTCCGGGGTGTACGAGCACCCGGTGAAGGTGTTCGCCCACCCCCGCGGCACCGGTGTCGCCTTCGACCCGAGGCGCGCGCCCTGAGAGCCGGATCACGTCACCCGGGGGTATGAGGAGGGTAAGGGTCAGGTAAGTTAGGGCAGCCTCACCACACTGGATCGTCAGGGAGTCCGTATGCGTGCCGTCCGTCCGACCGTCATCGCCGCCGCCACCGCGGCCGCCCTGACCGCACTTTCGGCCTGCACCGCCAAGAGCGAGGCCGGGGGCGGCGACGCCATCCGGGTCACCGCCGCGGACTCGGCGTGCGACACCTCCGCCACCTCGGTCCCGGCCGGCCAGGTCACCCTGAAGATAGAGAACAAGGGCTCGCGGGCCACCGAGGTGGAGATCCTCTTCCCGGACGACCGGATCGTCTCGGAGAAGGAGAACATCGGCCCCGGCACCAAGTACACGCTGACCGCCGAGGTGAAGGCGGGATCGTACGAGATCGCCTGCCGCCCCGGTATGAAGGGCCACGGCGTCCGGCAGAAGCTCACCGTCACCGGTGGTTCGGCGGCGGCCCGGCGCGATCCCAAGCTGGACCAGGCGGTCGCCGCGTACCGGCAGTACGTCCAGGACCAGGCCGACGCCACCGTGCCGCTCGCGCGGAAGTTCGCCGACGCCATCAAGGCGGGCGACCTCGACGCCGCCAGGAAGGCGTACGCCCCCTCGCGCCTGGGCTGGGAGCGCACCGAGCCGGTCGCGGAGTCCTTCGGTGACATCGACCCGAAGACCGACACCCGCGCCGACGGCCTGGAGAAGGGCCAGAAGTGGACCGGCTGGCACCGCCTGGAGAAGGCGCTGTGGGCCGACAACAAGATCGGCGCCGAGGAGAAGACCCTCGCCGACCAGCTCGTGAGCGACCTGGAGGACTGGCAGCGGCGGGTCGGCAAGGCCGAGATCACCCCGACGTCCATGGCCAACGGCGCCAAGGAGCTGCTGGACGAGGTCGCCACCGGCAAGGTCACCGGCGAGGAGGACCGCTACGCGCACACCGACCTGGCCGACTTCGAGGGCAACGTCGAGGGCGCGCAGAAGTCGTACGAACTGCTCAAGCCGGTCGCCGCGAAGAACGCCCCGGCGCTCGCCAAGGAGCTGGACAAGCAGTTCGCCGCGCTGGACAAGGTGCTGGACGGCTACCGCTCGCAGCAGACGTCGTACGGCTTCGTCTCATACGACAAGGTCACCGAGGCCCAGCGCAAGGAGCTGTCGGACGCGGTGAACGCGCTCGCCGAGCCGCTGTCCAAGCTCGCCGCCGCGGTCGTCAAGTAAGGGCCGGGCGGATGACCGAGATCGAGGAGAGCCGTCCCTCTCGCCGGGCGCTGATCGGCTGGGGCGGGGCCGGGATCGCGCTCGGGGCCGTGGCGGCCGGGGGCGCGGTCGCGCTGACCAACGCGGGGGCGGGGACTGCGGAGGCGGCCGGCGGCGCGGTGGAGTTCCACGGCGCCCACCAGGCGGGCATCGCGACGCCCGTGCAGGACCGGCTGCACTTCGCCGCGTTCGACGTGCAGACCGACGACCGCGAGGAGTTCGTCCGGTTGCTGAAGGACTGGACGGCGGCGGCCCGGCGGATGACCGCGGGCAAGCCGGTCGGCGCGGGCGCCTACGGCGGGCTCCCCGAGGCCCCGCCGGACGACACCGGCGAGGCGCTGGACCTCACCCCGTGCCGGCTGACCCTGACCATCGGCTTCGGCCCCTCCCTGTTCGACAAGTTCGGGCTGCGCAGCGAACGGCCCGCGGCCCTCGTCGACCTGCCCGCGTTCCCCGGCGACAACGTGGACAGGACCCGCACCGGCGGCGATCTGTGCGTCCAGGCCTG
Organism: Streptomyces sp. AM6-12; assembly: GCF_044327085.1. Lineage (NCBI taxonomy): Bacteria > Bacillati > Actinomycetota > Actinomycetes > Kitasatosporales > Streptomycetaceae > Streptomyces > Streptomyces sp. AM6-12. Next base: position 5,195,955 of record NZ_JBIQWN010000001.1, on the reverse strand, counting down.
CGCGGACGACCCCCAGGTCGCCGTGCACGCCATCCGCAACCTCGCCCGCATCGGCTTCGGCAAGGTCGCCGTGCGCTGGTCCCAGCTCGGCTTCGGCAAGACCTCCTCGACCACCCCGGACGCGCAGACCCCGCGCAACCTGTTCGGCTTCAAGGACGGCACCCGCAACATCGCGGGCACCGAGACCGACCGGCTGGACAAGCACGTGTGGGTCGGCGACAAGGACGGCCCGGACTGGATGACCGGCGGCTCGTACCTGGTCACCCGGCGCATCCGGATGAACATCGAGACCTGGGACCGCACGTCGCTCCAGGAACAGGAGGACGTGTTCGGGCGGGACAAGCGCGAGGGCGCGCCGGCCGGCAAGGCGGGCGAGCACGACGAGCCCTTCCTGAAGGCCATGAAGCCCACCGCGCACGTACGGCTCGCGCACCCGGACGCCAACGGCGGGATCACCATCCTGCGCCGCGGCTACTCCTTCACCGACGGCACCGACGGCCTCGGCCGGCTGGACGCGGGCCTGTTCTTCCTCGCCTACCAGCGCGATGTGCGCCACGGCTTCATCCCGCTCCAGCGCAGGCTGGCGGCGCACGACGCCCTCAACGAGTACATCCAGCACGTGGGTTCGGCGGTCTTCGCCATCCCGCCGGGCGTCCGGGACGCCGGCGACTGGTGGGGCCGTTCACTGTTCTCCAAGGAGGCGTAGCCCGTGTTCTCCAACTACCTGATCGGCCTGCGGGAGGGCCTGGAGGCGTCGCTCGTCGTCTGCATCCTGGTCGCCTACCTGGTCAAGACCGGCCGCCGGGACGCCCTGCGGCCGATCTGGACCGGCATCGCCGTCGCGGTCGCGCTGGCGTTGGGCTTCGGCTGCGCGCTCGAATTCGGCTCCCAGGAGATGACGTTCCAGGCGCAGGAGGCGCTCGGCGGCTCGCTGTCGGTCCTCGCCGTGGGCCTGGTGACCTGGATGGTGTTCTGGATGCGGCGCACCGCCCGGCACCTGAAGTCCGAGCTGGGCGCCAAGCTGGACGCGGCACTCGCGATGGGCACCGGCGCGCTGGTCGCCACGGCGTTCCTCGCGGTCGGCCGGGAGGGCCTGGAGACCGCGCTGTTCGTGTGGGCCTCGGTGCACGCGGCCGGCGACGGCACCCCGCGCCCGCTGATCGGCGTCGCCCTCGGCCTCGCCACCGCGGTACTGCTGGGCTGGCTGTTCTACCGGGGCGCGCTGCGCATCAACCTGGCGAAGTTCTTCACCTGGACCGGCGGGATGCTGGTCGTGGTCGCGGCGGGCGTGCTGGCGTACGGCTTCCACGACCTCCAGGAGGCCGGCTGGCTCCCCGGACTCACCCACCTGGCCTTCGACATCAGCGACACCGTCGAGCCGGACAGCTGGTACGGCACGCTGCTGAAGGGCGTGTTCAACTTCCAGCCGGACCCGACGGTCGTCCAGGTCACGGTCTGGGCCCTGTACTTGGTCCCGGTGCTCACGGCGTTCCTCGCCCCGGTAGGGTTCGCCTCCGGGAAGGGGAAGGTGAAGGAGCCCGATGACCAGGGAACGCAGCCCTCGACGGCTTCGCCGGCGTGACCGGAACGCACTGCTCGCGGCGGCGCTGACCGCGTTGTCCTGCACGGCGAGCGGGTGCGTGGTGGTGCACGGGGAGCGGGTGGTGCTGCCCGGCGCCACCCGGACCGAGGCCGCGAAGGCGGTGGCCGCGTTCACCGAGGCGTACAACAAGGCCGACAAGGCGTACGACCGTTCGCTGGACGCGCCCTATGTCACCGGTCCGTTCGCCGACATCGACGCCGCCCGGCTGAAGGCGGGGCACGTCGCCAGCCCGTCCGGCAACGCGGGTCACGTCCCGCTGAAGCTGTCGGACGTGCAGATCACGATCCCCGAGAAGGCGGGCTGGCCCCGCTGGTTCCTCGCGGACGCGCGGGCCAACAAGGGCGGTGACTACCGCTGGCTGCTGGTGTTCACGCGGGCGGATCTGGGCGAGCGGTGGCGGGTGGCGTATCTGACGCTGGCCGCGCCCGGCGCCGTACCGGAGTTCGCCAAGGACAAGGACGGGTGGGGCGAGGCGGTGCCGGTGTCCTCGACTCAACTGGCCGTCCAGCCCGATGAGTTGAGCCGCTCGTACGCCGACTACCTGAAGAAGGGCGGCACCACGTTCGCCGACGGGCCGAACACCAGCGAGTTGCGCGCTTATCGGCGGACCCAGGCCCGCAAGCCGGGTCTCGTGCGCCAGTACATCGACCAGCCGCTGACCCATGGCGACTACGCCCCGCTCGCGCTGCGCACGGCGGACGGCGGCGCGCTGGTCTTCTTCAGCACGCACCACTACGAGAAGCAGACCGCCGCCGCCAACACCTCGGTGCCGACGCCCAGCAAGGCCGTGCAGGCCCTCACCACGGGTGAGATCCACCAGTCCCTCACGCTGGAGTCGGTGGCCGGGCAGGCCGCGCTGGACCCGGCGGGCAAGGGGAAGGTGTCGATCGTGGCGAAGGTGAACGGTGTGACGGGGGCGAAGGGCGAGTAGCCCCGCCCGGTCAGTTGCGCAGTGGCCAGGGCCGGTCGAGGTGGGAGGCGGACTCCCCCGCGGCGTGCCGGGCGCAGGCGTCGGTGAGGGATTCCAGCAGGGTCAGGGGCTCGGGCAGCGGATGCTCGGGGCCGCGCACCCAGCGGACCTGCTGGCCGTCGTCGCCGGGCAGGCGGGCAGGGGGTACGAGGACGTAGGAGCCCCGGCAGTGCCAGCGCAGGCCGGGGTGCTCGGCCATGGTCTCGGGGTGGCAATCCAGTTCACAGGGCCACCACTCGTCCTCGTCCTCGGGGGTGCCGCGGGTGAGGGTGAAGAACAGCATCCGGCCGTCGTCGCTCTCGGCGACCGGCCCCACCTCGACGCCCTCGGCGAGCAGCCGCTCCAGCGCCTCCCGGCCGGCCTCCAGGGGCACGTCCAGGACGTCGTGGACCATGCCGGTCGCGGTGATGAAGTTGGCCTGCGGCTGGTGCCGGGCCCAGCGCTCGATCTGCGGGCGGTCGATCGTGGACTGCGTCTGCCAGGCGAACGACACGGGGTGCCGGGCCGGGGTGGGACAGCCCACGCGGTCGCAGGAACAGCGGTAGCCGGGCGCCGGGTACGCGGCGGGCGCGAGCGGCAGGCCCGCCTCGGCGGCGGCGAGCAGCAGGGCCTCACGGCCGCCGTCGCCGGCGGCGTCCTCCTTGGGGCGCCGTCCGCGCAGCCACTGGGAGAGTTTGCCCTGCCGGCCGCTGTGGCCGCCGAACGTCCCGCTCATCAATCCCCTCGCCTCGCTGGTGTGCGGACAGCATGCCTCATGGTCCCACCTTCGTGCGCTTCGGGGGGCGGCAGGTGGATACGGGGGGAATCGGACGAGACGTACCTCACAGCGCCGATTCCGGGGGCCAGGCCGCGCCCCAGTCCGTGTCGCGGGCCGACTTGTACAGGTCGCCGTGGCGTTTGGTGATCGTCGTACGGCTCAGTCGCTCGTCCGCCTCGCACAGGTCCAGGAGCACCTGGCCCTTGCGGATCTGGGGGCGGCGGACGACGCGGGCGGGGGCGGGCCCGGCGGGCAGGCGGGTGGCGGCGACGTAGGAGAACTTCTCGTCCTCGTAGGCCAGGGAGCCGCCCTTGACCCTGCGGTGCAGGGAAGAGCGGGGGACGCGGGCGGAGAAGTGGCACCAGTCGGCGCCGGGCGCGATCGGGCAGGCGGCGCTGTGCGGGCAGGGCGCGGCGACGCGGAACCCGGCGCGGATCAGCCGGTCGCGGGCCTCGATGACCCGCGCGTACCCGGCGGGCGTGCCGGCCTCCACGATCACCACGGTCTGCGCTGCGGCCGCGGCGGCGTCCACGAGCGCGGTGCGGTCGGACTCGGCCAGCTCGTTCAGGACGTACGACACCGTGAGCAGGTCGGTGGGGTCCAGGGCGAGCGCGGCGCCGATGCGGGCGCGCTGCCAGCGGGCTTGGGCCAGGGCGGGGTTGGCGGCGGCCAGCTCCCGGCCGAGGGCGAGCGCGGGCTCGGCCCAGTCGAGGACGGTGACCGGGCGGGTGCCGGCCCAGGTGTCGGTCACCGCCCAGGTCGCGGCGCCGGTGCCGCCACCGACGTCCACATGGCTGCCGGGCACCCAGCCGGGAACGGCGTCGGCGAACGCCGCGAGGGCCGAGCGCACGGCCTGGAAGGTGGCCGGCATCCGGTAGGCGGCATAGGCGGCGACGTCGGCGCGGTCGCGGAGGATCGGCGCGTGGGTCGGGGTGTCGCCGCGGTAGGTGGCGATCAGCCGTTCGACGGCTCCGGCGGCCTGGCTGGGCGGGAGCCCGTCGAGCATCTCGGCGAGGCTCCGGCGGAGGACGTCGGCCGGTGGTACGGGGGCGGTCACCTGGAGATTCTATGGCGCGCGCCGGGAGCAGCGGACCGGCCCCGACCCGGCCGACGGCCCGCGCGGCAGGGACGACCGACCAGCGTCAGCCCGATCCCGCTCCGGCTGACAATCCGCGCGGCGGGACGGCCGACCAGCCCCGACCCGGCCGATCCTCCGCGCGGCGGAAGCGCCGGACCGCCCCCGACCCGGCCGACGGCCCACGCAGCGGGGACGGCCGACCAGCCCCGGCCCGAGCCCGACCCTCCGCGCGGCGGGAGCGACAGATCAGCCTCGGCCCCCGCCCGGACCCCTGTCGCCCGCCCCCTCACACCACCGCCCGTGCCAGCCACGTCCCGAGTGTCGCCCTCGGGGTGCCGTCCGGCGGGCGGCGGCGTGGGTGGACCGTGTTCGCGAGGAGGACCAGGAAGGTGTCCGTCGCCCGGTCGAGGACCAGGGAGGTGCCGGTGAAGCCGGTGTGTCCGGCGGCGCCGTGGCCGGCGAGGGCGCCCATGAACCAGGGCTGGTCGAGGGCGAAGCCGAGGCCGGGCGGGGCGAGGAGGAGGTCGGTGAAATCGGGGGCGAGGATGCGGGCGGGGCCGTAGGAGCCGCCGGCCAGCAGGGCGCGGCAGAAGACGGCGAGGTCCCGCCCGGTGGAGAAGAGGCCGGCGTGCCCCGCGATGCCGCCGACGGCCCACGCGTTCTCGTCGTGGACGACGCCCCGCAGCATCCCCCGGTCGGCCTTGGCCCACGGCCGCCACTGGTCCTCGGTGGCCGCGGCGCCCGGACAGGGCCCGAACCCGGTGGCGGTCATGCCGAGCGGGCGGGTGATGCCGTTGCGCACCAGGACGTCCAGGGTGCGGCCGGTGACGCGCTCCAGGACGAACTGGAGGAGCAGCATGTTCAGGTCCGAGTAGCGGTACGTGCCGGGCGGCCCCGACGGCGCCTCGGCGCGCAGCATCGTCAGGCGGGCGGCGCGGTCCGGGCAGTCGTACAGCGGGAGTTCGGGGCGCAACCCGGAGGTGTGGGTGAGCAACTGCCGTACGGTCACCCGGTGTTCCGCGAGGGTCCGGAACTCCGGCAGGTAGTGGCCCACCGGGGTGTCCATGCCCACGGTGCCGCGCTCGATCTGCTGCACCGCCGCGACCGAGGTGAACAGCTTGGTCAGGGAGGCCAGGTCGAAGGGGGTGTCGACGGTGGCCGGCACCCGGTCCGCGGGCCGCAGTTCGACGCCGCTGTCGGTGCGGGGGTCGTAGGAGGAGTAGCGGACCGCCCAGCCCGCCGCCTCGGCCACGGCGATCACGGGTCCGCGTCCGGCCACCACGACCGCGCCGGGTGCCCAGGGGCGCGGCCCGGCGGTGCGGGCGTGCACCTCGCCCACCAGGTGTGCCAGCGCTGCGGGGTCCAGCCCGGCCCGCTCCGGTGTGTCGGCGCGCAGTCTCGGTGCGCTCAGCTCTGGTCTCCTTCCGACCCCGCACGGATGTGCTCCCGCGTGTTCCAGGGACGGCACATTCCCACGAAGCAGGCCCCCGCGACCAGTGCGGCCGCCAGTTGGACGACGGCCATCGGGACGGCGGTGCGCTCCCCGGCGATCCCGACGAGCGGCGAGGCGACCGCGCCGACGAGGAAGGAGGAGGTGCCGAGCAACGCGGATGCCGATCCGGCGGCGTGCTTGGTGCGCAGCAGGGCGAGGGTCTGGGCGTTGGGCATGGTCAGGCCCATCGCGGACATCAGCACGAACAGCGCGGCGGCGATGGGCGCGAGCCCCACCTCGCCGAACACGCCGGTGGACATCAGCAGCAGCGCGGTCGCGGCGAGCGTGATCACCGTGAGCCCGGCGGCCAGCACCTTGTCCAGGCTGACCCGGCCGACCAGCACCTTGCCGTTGATCTGCCCGGCGACCACCAGACCGACCGAGTTGAGGCCGAACAGCAGGCTGAAGGTCTGCGGGGAGGCGCCGTAAATTTCCTGGATCACGAACGGGGACGCCGATATGTAGGCGAACAGCGCGGCGAAGGCGAAGCCGCCGGCCAGCATGTAGCCGGTGAAGGGCAGGTCGGCGAGGAGCGCGCGCATCGAGCGCAGGGCGTGCCCCACTCCCCCGCCGTGCCGGTCCGCCGGCGGCAGGGTCTCGGGCAGCCTCAGCCAGACCAGCGCACCGAGCAGCGCCCCGATCACGGTGAGCACCAGGAACACCCCGCGCCAGTCGGTCACCCGCAGGATCTGCCCGCCGATCAGCGGCGCGACGACCGGCGCGACCCCGGAGATCAGCATCAGAGTGGAGAAGAAGCGGGCCATGGCGACACCGTCGTACAGGTCGCGTACGACGGCCCGCGCGATGACGATGCCGGCCGCGCCCGCGAGACCCTGGACCAGCCGGAAGGCGACCAGCGTCTCGACGTTCGGGGCGAGGGCGCACAGGGCGGTCGCGACGAGGTTCACGGCGAGCCCGGTCAGCAGCGGGCGGCGCCGGCCCCAGCGGTCGCTCATCGGGCCGACGACCAGTTGTCCGAGGGCCATGCCCAGCAGGCAGGCGGTGAGGGTGAGTTGCACGGTGGCGGCGGGCGCGTGCAGGGAGCGGGTGACCTCCGGCAGCGAGGGGAGGTACATGTCCATGGCGAGCGGGGGCGTCGCGGTGAGGCCGCCGAGGACGAAGGTGACGAGGAGGCCGGTACGGCGGGCGGCGGGGGACGCGGTGGCGGTCTCCGGATCTTCCGTCCGCGGTGTCGGTGCCGCCGCGTGCTCGGGCATGAGTCCCCTCCCTGGGTCGAGGCGTCCCGGCCGGGACACCTTGCTTGAAACTTCCACTGAAGCGCGCCTCCCATGTTCCCAGCTCGGACGAACTGCCGAGGAACATACGGACGACGAAGTGGACGCCTACGCTCCGTGGCATGACTGACACCCAATCGAAGATCGCGGTGGTGACCGGCGCCGGTTCCGGGATCGGCCGGGCCGTCGCCGTGGAGCTGCTGCGCACCGGCTGGTCGGTGGCGCTGGCCGGGCGGCACGTCGAGACGCTCGAGGAGACGGCGGCGCTCGCGCCCGCGGCGCCCTCGATCGCCGTACGCACCGACGTGTCCCAACCCGAGGACGTGGCGGCGTTGTTCGAGGCGGCCGTGCACCGGTTCGGCCGGCTGGATCTGCTGTTCAACAACGCGGGCACGTTCGGGCCCGGCGGGGTCCCGGTCGAGGAACTCCCCTACGACGCCTGGCGGCACGTGGTGGACACCAACCTCAACGGGGCGTTCCTGTGCGCGCAGGCGGCGTACCGGACGATGAAGGAGCAGAACCCGCAGGGCGGCCGGATCATCAACAACGGCTCGATCTCCGCGCACGCGCCCCGCCCGCACTCGGTCGCCTACACCGCGACCAAGCACGCGCTGACCGGCCTCACCAAGTCCCTCTCCCTGGACGGGCGTCCGTACCGGATCGCGGTCGGGCAGATCGACATCGGCAACGCGGCGACCGAGATGACACGGCGGATGAGCACCGGCGTGCTCCAGGCGAACGGCGAGACGGCGCCCGAGCCGATGATGGACGTGGCCGAAGTGGCGCGCACCGTACGACACATGGCGGAGCTGCCGCTGGAGGCGAATGTGCAGTTCGCGACGGTGCTGGCGACGGCGATGCCGTACATCGGCCGCGGCTGACCCCGGCTCCCGCCCCCGGCACGAACATTCGTGCCACCAAAATTCCACCGGCCGTCTCACCGAGGCGGGACGGCCGCCGGGGGGCGACCGCTGGTAGGCGACCGCCGGACGGCGTCAGCGCCGGTGCCGGCCGCCCGGCTGGTCGGTGGGGGCCGGCGGCTCCTGGAGGTCCGGCTCCGCCGAGCGGGGCGCGGGGGGCCTGCCGGTGCCGGCCGCGTCCCGGGCCGCGCGGGACTGGCGGCGGCGCCGCAGCAGGAAGCCGCCGGCCGCTGCGAGCAGGACCGCGGTGCCCGCCGCGCCCTCCACGAGGCGTCCGGCGGAGAAACCCTTGGCCGGTGCGCCCGTCCCGCCGGCCGTCTGCCCGCCCGCGTGTCCGGGCGCCGGGGACGCGGTCGCGCCGCCCTCGCTGAGCGGCTCGACCAGCGTGCCCACCGGCCGGGCCGTACGGCCGTGCGTGAAGCCCCAGTCGAGGAGGGCGGCGGTCTGCTCGTAGACGGCGTTGCTGCCGGTGGCCGGGTGCATGACCGTGACCAGCAGGGTGCGGCCGTCGCGGGTGGCGGCGCCGGTGAAGGTGTTGCCGGCGTGGCTGGTGTAACCGTTCTTCACGCCGATCAGGCCGTCGTACGTCTTCAGACCCCACGCCCCGGTCAGCAGGCGGTCGGTGTTCTGGATCTGGAAGGTCTTCTTGCCGCCGGCCGGGAAGTTCGCGGTGCGGGTGCCGCAGTAGCCCCGGAAGTCGGGGTCCTTCAGCCCGTGCCGGGCGAAGAGGGTCAGGTCGTACGCCGAGGAGAGCTGGCCGGGGTGGTCGAAGCCGTCGGGGCTGACCACATGGGTGTCGAGGGCCTGGAGGTCCCGCGCCCTGGCCTGCATCTCGGCGACGGTCTTGGCGATGCCGCCGTTCATGTGCGCGAGGACGTGCACGGCGTCGTTGCCGGAGCGCAGGAACACGCCCTGCCACAGCTGCTCGACGGTGTAGGTGATGCCCGCCTTGATCCCGACGAGGCTGGAGCCGGCCGGGACGTCGGAGATGTCGGAGTCCTTGACCGTGTACTTCTCGGTGCGGTCGAACTTCTTCAGCACGGTGTCCGCGAACAGCATCTTCAGCGTGGACGCGGGCGCGAGGCGCTGATGGGCGTTGAAGGAGGCGAGCACCTCACCGGTCGTGCCGTCGGCGACCAGCCAGGCGCGGGCCGTGAGCAGCTTCGTGGGCACCCCGGTGGCGCCCTCCGCCTGGAGCCCGGCGCGGGCCAGCCGTTCGCCGCCGATGGCGGTGACGCCGGACGCGGCGTGGGCCGGGGTGGCCGCGGACAGGGGAAGGGCGGCGGCGGGCAGGGGGAGGGCGGCGGCCGTCAGCCCGAGGACGGCACGCCGGCTGAGCCGGGAGGATTCGCGCACTCCGGGACGGTACACCGCGCCGAGCAGCGGATTCGGCAGCGAAGGGGGATGACGGCTAGGGAATTTGCCACGTTATGAAAATCTGACCGGTTAACGTGACGTAGCCAACGTGAGCGGCTTCACGCCTGGCCGGTTTCGAACCGCGAGATCCGGCCGTCCTCGTCGACGGTGAAGCTCCACCGGGTCTTCATCTCGCCCCAGGTGTCGTTGCGGTAGCGGGCGACCAGGGCGCGGCCACCGCGGGACTCGTTGTCGACGTCGATATGGCCGTGGGACGAGAAGATCTCCCGGTCGATCCAGTCGGCGAGATCGCGGTCGCTGCCGTCGTCGGACATGGTCGCGCCGGGCGCGAGCAGGGCCAGGAAGCCCTCGCGATCATGGGCGTTCACGGCACTGACGAAGGCCCGGACGACCGGATCGCTGAGTTTGGCTGGCTGAATCGTCATGGCGCCAGGCTCACACCGGGCCCCCGGCCCCGCCACCGGAACGCACGCTTGGACGCGTCCGATGGTGTGACCGGTGTGGCGGTGGTAACACAGGAGAGGTTTCGTCGTACGACCTTCTCCGCCTCTCTGTCTCTGTCGCCCCGGCTTGGGAGTCACCATGACCTGTTACGACCGACGTGATCTGGGCCTGCTGCTGCTCCGGCTGGGCGCGGGCGGGGTGTTGGCGGCGCACGGCACGCAGAAGCTGTTCGGTTGGTTCGGCGGCCATGGCCTGGAGGGCACCGGCCAGTTCATGGAGTCCGTCGGCTACGCCCCCGGCAAGGTGAGCGCCACGGCGGCGGGCCTCGCGGAGACCGGCGGCGGCACGCTCCTCGCGCTGGGCCTGGCCACCCCGGCGGCGGGCGCGGCGGCCGCGGGCGCGATGGCGGGGGCGGCGGCGGTGCACGCGCCCAACGGCTTCTTCGCCCAGGAGGGCGGCTACGAGTACGCGGCGACCCTGGGCCTGGCCGCGATCGGCCTCGCGATCACCGGTCCGGGCCGGCTCTCCCTGGACCACGCGCTCGGCAACATCTTCAACCGCGGCTGGATGGTCCCCGCCGCCCTCGCGGCGACGGCGGCGGGCACGGCGGCGGTGGTGGGGGCACGGACGAGGCGGGTACGGGCGAAGCGGGAGGGCCGGCAGGAGACGCTGTTCGAGGAGTTCGCGGAGGAGTGAGCCGCGCGCTCTTACGGCGTGCCGGACGCCCGCCCGTGGCAGGCTGCCCCGCATGACCGACCAGCATCCCGCTCCCCTTGCCCTCTGGCCCGCCATCGACGAACTCTTCTCCCGTCTGGAGGCCACGCAGACGCCCCAACCGGGCCGGGAGGGCCTGCTGTTGCGCATCCTCAAGCTGTCGGAGGAGGCCGGTGAGGTCGCGGAGGCGGTGATCGGCGCGACCGGCCAGAACCCCCGTAAGGGCGTCACCCACACCTGGGACGACGTCCAGGCGGAACTGTGCGACGTCGTCATCACCGCCCTGGTCGCTCTGCGGACACTGACCCCGGACGCGGGCGAGGTGTTCGAACGGCATCTGAGGGGGGTGCGGGAGCGACCGCTGAAGCCGTCGGCGTAGCCTCTTGTCCGGTTGGCCACCCTCAGGGCCGCATCCGAGCACGCGCACTTCGCACTTCGCACACTTCGCCGGCAGGATCAAACCCTCGGACGGCCGGGCACCCGCGCCGGACCGGCGGATCGGCGGTGCTGCCCGGCGTGCGGTCAAGCTCTCGTCACTTGTTGAAGACGAGACTGACGTTGTGTCCGCCGAAGCCGAACGAGTTGGCCAGCGCGGCAGACCACTGACCGGTGCGCCGCTCACCGCGCACCACGTCCAGTTCCACGCGCGGGTCGAGTTCGTCAAGATTGCGCGTGGCCGGCATCGTGCCGTCCCTGAGCGCGAACAGAGCGGCCATGGCGCCGATCGTCCCGGACGCGCCCATCATGTGACCGGTCATCGACTTCGTGGCCGTCACCGCGGCGTCGCTGCCGATGACCCGAGTGATCGCCTCGGCCTCCGCCAGGTCACCGGACTCCGTCGACGTGGCGTGGGCATGCACGACCCCGATGTCCTGCGGGCCCAGGCCGGCGTCACGCAGTGCCAGTTCCATGGCGAAGGCCTGGCCTTCCGCATCGGAGGCCGTGATGTGGTTCGCGCTCGAACTCACGGCGCTGCCGGCCAGCGTGCCATAGGCACGTGCTCCACGGGCTCGCGCGAACTCGGCACGTTCGAGCACCATCATCCCCGCGCCCTCGCCCATGACGAACCCGGACCGCTTGACGTCGAACGGGCGGGACACGGCCTCCGGGTCCATGGACTGCGTCGACAATGCCTTCATCTGGGCGAACGCCGCGATGGTGAAGGGGTGCAGGCATGCCTCCACCCCACCTGCGACGACCACGTCCGCCCGCCCGCTGCGGATCAGGTCCTGCCCCATGGCGAGCGCCTCCGCGCCGGACGCGCAGGCACTCACCGCAGTCCTGGCGCCTCCCTTCGCGCCCAGGTCCATACTCACCCAGGCGGCCGGTCCATTGGGCATCAGCATGGGGACCGCGAACGGCGACAGCCGCCGGATTCCGGCGCGTTCGAAGATATCGTCCTGCCCGAGCGTGGTGAGGACACCACCGGTCCCGGTACCGATGACGACGGCGAGTCGTTCCGGTTCGACCTCCGGAGTACCGGCGTCCTGCCATGCCTCGCGCGTGCTGAGGATGGCGATCTGCTCACCGCGGTCCAGCTTCCTTGCCTCGGTCCTCGGGAGGAGGGCGGCAGGGTCCACCGTGAGCCCGGCCGCCACGTGCACGGGCAGGTCCGCGGCCCACTCCTCCTCCAGGAAGCGCACCCCCGACTTTCCGTCCAGTAGCGCCGACCACGATGACGGCGCGTCGGCTCCCACCGGCGTCACCGCACCGACACCCGTCACCAGCACACGACCGTTACGGGTCACACACGCCTCCTTGAATTGTCCAGATGCTACAGAGCACCTGGCTTGCCCTCACGGAGATCATGCCAGCGTTCACAATGAAGATCAGGCCAGGAGCCGACCGATTTGGAAGTGCGAGATTGTCTCGTTCCAACAATGCGATCCCGTGAGTGGGAGCGCACGCTCGCTCAGCTCCGGCCGTCCGGCACAGCGAGCTGCGCGGCGACGACCGCCAGCCAGCCGCTGGGTGAGTAGGGGGCGGGGGGATCGATCTCCATGCCGAGCTCCGCGACGGCTAGGGCGTAGTCGGACTCGTCCAGGCCCAGCGCGAGCAATTCCTGCAACTCCCCGACGAGGCGGGCCACGACGTGGCGGTCGGTGGAGTCGCGGTAGTCCTCGACGGCGGCGTGATGGTCGTCGAACTCGTCCGGCATGTCCTGGGAGAACCATCCCCCGAGGAACTGCCCCAGCTCCGGGAAACGGGCGTGCCACTCCCAGTGCGTGGCCGGGACCGCGGGCGGAGGCACCTCTCCCGTCTCAATGCTGTGCTTGATGTGGTCGGCGAGGCAGCGCAGCCAGGACTGGATCTCGCCCTGGGGCAGGCCGACATCGGGGATGGCGTAGAACTCGCCGAGCCGCAGCCGGAGTCGTCCCGGCGGGTTGTCGGCGTACTCCCGCAACTGCCGTTCGGCGGCGGCGAGGGCCCACGGGCGGGTGTGCCAGGTGTGCCGGAGGTAGGCGGTCAGGGCCGGGCCGGGCTGTTCCGGGGTGTCGTCCGCGGGTTGCCCGAGGTAGGCGCGCATGACCTGGTCGAGTTCGCCGTAGCGGCGGTCGTGTTCGAGGGGGCTCAGGGGCACGGTGGTCAGCCTCTACGGGTCTACGGGTCGACGGGTCTAGAGATAGATCGGGAACGTGGAGTGCGCGGTGAAGCCGTGCGGGCGTGCGGGGTCCCGTCTGAGGACCACCCGGGCGGCCCGCACCTCGACGGGCTCCCGGCCGGCCAGCATCATCGCCTGCAACAACACCCGCCCGACCGGCTCCTCCCGCGCGGGCCAGGCCGCCTCGATGCTCAACCGTGCCCGCGTGGACTGCGCGAGCCAGCGGTGGATGAGCTGCTCATTGGCGGTGACGACCTGCTGGGTGGCCCATTGGGCGGTGTCGCGGTCGGGGTAGGTGGCGGATCGGGTGCGCACCGTCGGTCCTCTCCTGGGGGCTGTGGGCGGCGGTCGGATTATCGCGAGCGGTTCAGTCGTCCTCGAAACGCCAGAGCACCAGGACGTTCTCGTCCGACACCCCGATGAGACAGATGTCGATGGTGAGGCCCGCGAGGACATCGGCGTGGAACGACGAGGCCAGGAAGTCGGCCTCCGCACCTTCTTCCGCGTGCCCGTGGTTGGTGAAGAAACGCGCGCCCTCCCCCACTGTCCCCAGGACTTCTCGCAGACAGGTGTCACGTTCCGCGTCCGGTACGCGAAGGGACGGATGAGGGCCGTACAGAAGAGATCCGACCAAAATCAGCCCGGCCAGTTCCATGGCCTGGGCCGGGGAGATCTCCAGGAGGCTGTCACGCAATTCCCCGGAATCGACCTGCCGAAGTACGGGATTTCCCTGGATCGCGTTCATCACCGTGACGTGCCAGTCCGGTTCCCCACGGGCGGCGAGCGCGGCGAAGGACTGGCGTTCGTCGAAGCGCCCTCGCGCACAGGCGGGCAGACCTGCCCTGCTTTCCGTCATAGTTCCTCCCCGTGTGCGCTCACGGCAGACTCGGCATAGACGTATAGACCACGTACAGCGAGCCAGCGGTGGATGAACTGCTCATTGGCGGTGACGACCTGCTGGGTGGCCCATTGGGCGGTGTCGCGGTCGGGGTAGGTGGCGGATCGGGTGCGCATCTCGGATTTCCTTTCAGTCTTCCCAGAATGCCCAGAAAGCCGCTACCTCGGTGTCGGACACTACGACGACTCCGCAGTCCGTGGTGTACACGGAGAGACAGGACCACTCGGTGTCCGGGTTCAGTAGATCGGCATCTGGATTCTCGCGGGCATCTGCTGCATTGGTGAAGAAGAGAGAGTTCGAGTCGAACCTGGAGAGGATTTCCTCGGAACTCTTGAACAAGCTTTCCTTGCGGCTTTCGAAATCGCGAATACCGGCCACTTGGAAGAATTCTCCCTTGAGTGCCACCAGGAGCTGGGAGGCCGGCCTTCTGCCGATTTCATAGAGGCTTTCCCCCAGTTGCTCGGGGGACCACAGCACGAAGGGAGCTCCGATGCCGCTTCGGTCCTCGTTGATCTCCGGCGCATAGTTGACCGACTTCCAACCACGCGGGTCGGCGACTTTGAGGGCCATCACCGCCGCCACGTCCCGCCGCCAGTCCTCGTGCTGTCTCGGTCCCACCCGTGCGAAGGTCCAGCCGCCCCCGTACAGGTCGAAGAGGGCGGACTCCCACGACGCAGCGTCAACCACGATAATTCACCATTCCGCTATAAATTCGTTCATGAGTTCGGGAGATCGTCGCTGGGTGTCGAGGTGAGTACGACATAGGGCGGGTGGCCTCCGGCGCGATACCGCAACGTCACCTGTACCTTATCGGAGTCATGGGGCTGGGAATCTCCCCGGGACCAGGTTCGCCCTGTGGGCTGACCAAAATCGAGGCCGACGGTCCTGTTACCCTTGTTCGGTTTATTGTTGTTGAGCCATTTCTCGATCTTCTTCTGGTTGTCCGGGTCGTCGAGTACGGCCTGAGTGAACCGCTGCGCGTTGTTCAGATCCGTGAATGTCGATACGGCGATCGGCCTCACCACTCCATCCGGATAGAGGCGCGCCTGATCCCGAAGCCGCTGCTCCAGCTGGGCGTCCGTCTTGCCCACATGTTTGTCTATGACGTGCGAGCCCGAAATACCTTCCTGATTCGCGAGATCGACGGGGAAACGGTGGTGGGACTCGTCGTCGCCGGGAACCGTGTAGAGCGGGTCCCCCTTGAATTCCGTCAGGGCGCGCGCACCGAACGCCTCGGCCCTCGCCGTTTCGGCGTTGAAGCTCGGCGCACTGGTGTACGCCTCGTCCAGCGCCGCCATCAGGTCCTCGATGCGCCGGGCCTGGCGGTTGACGCGGTTGTCGTAGGCGGTGACGGCGTCGTTCATGGCGCCCTCGTCGATGTCCAGGACGATGCCGATCGAGATGTCCGTCACCACGCCCTTGCCCATGAAAGGTCGTGAGTTGTGCAGTGCCAGAAGTGCTGGCGGGTTTCGTCGTCACGCGTTGTGTCCGTGGGGCCAACCGCCCTCCGGTCCCGTCCTGGGACCCCCCGCCTGGCCCGCTGTCTTAGTTGGTCAGTGCGATGGGCTTGTCACAGATCGGTACCCGTCGCCCTGAGGCAGTTGACGGGCCGTTACCCTGGCAGGTGCACGCTAAGGAGATGCGGACGGGGGCAAAGGCTTCGTGGCTGGTGCAGCAGGAGAGCGGCACATAACCGGAAACACGGCTGCCCAGCCGGTCGGCATGCGACTGAACCATCTGGCCGATCCGGGAAGCGGGGGCGGTTCCTCCAGCGGTCAGTCGGGGCTGACGTCGACGCCTGCCGAGAAGCAAGCCGCGGCGCATGCGATCGAGCATGACATCGAGCCGGGCACCCAAAAGGCGGGGGCCATGACGGACCACGAAACGGGCGCCGTGGTCAAGGCGTTCGGGGCGAAGGACGGGCACGGTTGGCTGACGTCCGGAGCCGTTCAGAAGGCGCACAAGACGTGGGGCGAGCAGGTCCAGGACCTCATGAACCTGTTGTCGGCGGACAAGGGGGCACTGCGGGCCGCCAACACCACCTTGCAAGGCACGGATGTCGATGTCGCCGCAGGAGTGCGCGAGCCGTCGGTACTCGACCAGTACTCACAGCCGCCGCAGAACTGATCTCTTCCTGCTTCGACTCGTACGCCATCGCACTCAACGGGGACCCATGCCGACGTACCACGAGATCATGACAACCGACCTGTCCACGCTCACCACGGCCGCCGACCGTTGGGACGTGATGGCGAAGGAGTTCCACAAGCAGGAGACGGCGTACGGGAAGAACGTGCATGGCATCACCCTCGGTCCGTCGTGGACGGGGTTCAGTGGGGATGCCGCCCAGAAGCGCCTCGGCATCACTCTCAAGGAGTTCCAGAAGGCCCAGGTCGAGGCCAAGGCGATCGCCTCGCTCCTCCGCGATGCGCACACCCAGTTCGTGGACCTGCGCAAAAAGCTGGAGTCGGCCCGGGACGACGCGATCGCCGCGGGGATGAGGGTGTCGGACCAGGGAGTGGTCTCGTACGACACCGGGAAGCTCAGCCCGGGGGACCGTCAGGCACTGGCGCACGACCCCGACTACCAGCACAGTGTCCGTACGTCCGTAGCCTCCTGGCAGGCGCTCATCGACCAGCGCGTGAAGGACGTGGGCTACGCCGACAACGACGTCGAGTTCGCTCTCCAGACCGTGGTGGTCGATACCGACGTCACGGACGGCACCCTCAACGGCTTCAACGGCAAGGCGCAGGGTGACCTCGGCAAGTACAAGGCCGAGGAGCCGCCCGAGGACAAGGCCCACACGAAGACCGACGGATGGCAGTGGCACGGCAAGGGCACGGCGACGGGGCCCAGCGCCGGCGCCTCCGCCAGTGGTCCCAAGTACGGAAAGGAAGGCTCGGCCAAGGTGTTCGCCGACCTTGAGCACCTGACCGGGAAAGGAACACTGTCCGACGGCGACCTGGAGCTCTCCACGGTTGGCGACCTTGAGGTGGGGGCCAGGGCGTCGGCGTCCGGCGCCATGACGGACAAGGGCATCTCCGGAACCGTCGAGGCGTCCGCGGGAGCGCGGGCCCTGGTGGAAGGGCGAGCCGAGTACGGGTATCTCGGCGGCGCCTACGTGCGAGGGACCGGCTTCGACGGCGCCGAAGCCCAGGCCGGTGCCGGGGCGGGTCTCGACGGCCTCAATGCCAAAGCGAAGGCGTTCGCCGGGGCGAAGGCCGGTGCCGCCGGGGGAGGCGAGGTCGCGGGTATCGGCGCCGGCGCCACGGCCGAGGGATGGGCCGGTGCGGGCGCGGAGGCCGGGGTGACCTTCGGCAAGGGAGACGACGGTAAGTTCCATATCGGTGCCAAGGTGGGCGTCGCGCTCGGACTCGGCGGCGCCGTGGGCGCGGAGTTCACCGTCGACCCGCACAAGGTGAGCGCCGCCGCCGGCGATGCGGCCGATGCCGTGGGAGGCGCGGTCGACGCCGTCGGCGATGCCGCGAGCTCACTCAAGGACGACTTCACCAGTTTGCTCTGACGAACCACTTTGTGGAAGGAACGACCCTCATGGCCTCGACCCTGCCGGTACCGATCGAATTCCGCCTGCCCGACGGTTGGCGGCCGGCCCCTCCGGACGAGGTCGGCGCCTCCGAGGCTGCCTTTGTCGCGCTTCATCCGGAGCCTGACGCCGGTTTCACCGCGAACATCACCATCGACGGCGAGTTCCCTGCTGACACGGTGGGGTTGCCGGAACTCGCGGATGAGTCGGTGCGGCGCTTGCACACAGTCGCCGAATCGGTGGTGGTGGTGAGCCGACACGAGGTCGGCTCCGAGGCCGCGCCCGCGCTGACACAGAGGCTGACGTTCTCGGCCGTCGTCGGCGGTGTGCGCCGTGATCTGGTCCAGTCCCAAGTCTACTTGGCCATGCTGGATGCCGACGACCCGCGCAAGCGTGCGGTGATCCGGACTTACCTGACCACCACAGCGGCACAGCACGACACCGTTCTGCCGGATTTCCAGGAATTCGTTCGGACGGTCCGCCCGGACACCGGGGCAGTGTCATAGCGTGTCCCACCGCGACCGGAGATCTCGCGTCGAGTAACTAGACGTACACAGGCGGTACTTTGATGGGCTTTTTCGACATATTCACCGGCACCAAGCGTCCGAAAGGGGGCGTCGCGCCGCAATCCGTCGAGGAGGTCCGGGCGGCGTTGCTCGAAGTCAGCGGGCCGGACACGCCCTATGTTGTGCGCGATGGCGCCGCTGAGGGGGCCGATCTGGTCGCGGAGTGGCGTATCCGGGATCCGGCCTGGCACACCTTCTTCGCCCGCACCCAGGTGAGCCGGACCCTTCAGATCAGGATGCGCCTGGTCCCGGAGAGCCGCGAAGTCCGCGCTCTCGACCGGGAGTGGGAAGTCACCTGGATCGGAAGTACGCCCAGGTTGGCGCTGCCGGCAGAGCAGTCCCGCGGGCAGGTGAAGACGGTTTCCCGGCGCTGGACGGTCGAGCGGGGGGCCGACGGCCGTCTGCAGAAGACGGAAGAGTTCCTCTTCGATTC
This sequence comes from Streptomyces sp. AM6-12, assembly GCF_044327085.1. Lineage (NCBI taxonomy): Bacteria > Bacillati > Actinomycetota > Actinomycetes > Kitasatosporales > Streptomycetaceae > Streptomyces > Streptomyces sp. AM6-12. The sequence continues at coordinate 5,177,325 of NZ_JBIQWN010000001.1, read as the reverse complement.
CGCGGAGCTGAAGACGCCCCTGGAGGAGGCAGTCCTCGGCGCGGGGTGGACCTGGCGCGGGGTCCTGTTCAAACTGTGATCGCCCCCGGCAGCAGCGGCCATCGCCGGGGCGAATCCACCACACCGCGCTGCGCAGAGGCCCTTCCCCAGGAAAAGCCGCAGGTGGCGGCAGACGAGTCGGGCTGTACGCCGGGTTCTGTTCTCCGGGGTCCTCGCGGGCCCCGGAGCGACGGCCATCCATCTAGGGCCGGCGTTGCCGCCGGCCTCGTGCGGTCTACCCGCGGACTCGGGCGGGCAGCCCTCGAACGTCCGCGCAGAGCGCTTGTGACGGCGCTCCTTTTGACCTTGCTCCGGGTGGGGTTTACCTAGCTGCCCAGGTCGCCCTGGGCACTGGTGGTCTCTTACACCACCGTTTCACCCTTACCCAGTGCCTGAGCACCGGGCGGTTTGCTTTCTGTGGCACTGTCCCGCGGGTCACCCCGGGTGGCCGTTAGCCATCACCCTGCCCTGTGGAGCCCGGACGTTCCTCGGGAAGCCCCCTAGGGGGACTCCACGCGGCCGTCCGCCCGGCTCGTCTGCCGTGCCGACCATGGTACCGGTCGTACGCGCCGCCGCGGACCGGCCGCCGTCGCCAGCACCGAGCCCGCCAGGATGCACGCGAAGGCCAGGAGCACGGTCAGGGTCAGGGGCTCGTGCAGGACGGCGGCGCCCGCGGCCACCGCCACCGCCGGGTTCACGTAGGTGATGACGGTGGCGCGGGCGGGGCCCGCCTCCTTGATCAGCTCCAGGAAGGCCACGAAGGCGAGGGCGGTGCAGAGCACGCCCAGCGCGGCGAGTGCGGCCAGGGCCTGCGGGGAGGGCAGGGCGGTCGGATGGGTGAGGGCGGCGGCGGGGGCGTAGACGAGGGCGGCCAGGGTGAGGCAGGGGGCGGTCAGGTGCAGAGAGGGGACGTCCCCTAGGTGGCGGGCGGCTATCAGGGGTGCCGTGGCGTAGCCGACGACGGTGAGCAGGACCTCGGCGAGGGAGCGGGCGTCGCCGCCGGTGAGGTGGGGCAGGGCCAGGACCGCCACCCCGGCGAGACCCAGTGTGAGGCCGGTCAGTCGCCGGGCGCCGAGGTGCTCCGCGGTGCCGAGGAGGCGGGCCGCGAGCAGGCCCACGATCGGCACCCCCGCGATGAGCAGGCCGGACGTGGAGCTGGACAGGTGCCGTTCGGCGTCGGTGAGGGTGAACCAGGGGACGACGATCTCCAGGACCGCGAAGGCCAGCATGGGCCGCCAGTGGGTGCGGACGGTGCGGGGCAGGCCGCCCTGGCGCAGCGCGAACGGCAGCAGCAGGGCCGCGCCCAGCGCGCAGCGGGTGAACACCAGGACGGGCGGGGACACCTCGGCCACCGCGACCTTGATCAGCAGATAGGGGATGCCCCAGACCACTCCCATCAGGGAGAACAGGAACCAGCCACGTGCAGTCATGCGGCGAGTCTCGGCCACTTCCTCACCGGGTGTCTTGAACGCTGTTGCGGTACGCCGCCGGGGTCACCCCGAGCACCCGGCGGAACCAGCGGGTCAGATGCGCCTGGTCCGCGAAGCCGACGAGCCCCGCCACCTCCGCCGGCCGCAGCCCCGCCGCCAGCAGCGTCCGCGCCCTGCCCACGCGGTACTGGGCGAGCCAGGCGTACGGGGGGATGCCCGTCGCCGTACGGAAGGCCCGCAGCAGCTGGTACCGGGACAGGCCCAGGTCGGCGGCGAGCGAGGCGAGCGACGGCGGGGCGGTCAGCTCGTCGGCGAGCCGGTCGCGGACCGTGCGCGCGATGCCGGCCGCGCCGGGGACGCGGTCGGGCACCGGCCGGGCGGTGGAGTGCCGCCGGGCGAGCGCGGTGAGCAGCCAGGGAAACCGGGACTCGGCCTCCAGTGGGTCCGGGCAGGCGCCGAGTCCGGTGTGCGCGCGGGCCAGGGCCAGGGCCAGCTCGGGGTCGTCCAGCAAGGGTTCGGGGAAGTGCGGGGCGCCCCCGGTGGTGCCCTCCCCCAGCAGGGACGGCTCGGCGTACAGCGCGCGGTAGGCGTAGCCGTCGGTGGCGTTGCCGGGTCCGCCGGTGTGCATCTCACCGGGGTCCAGTACGACGATCGTCCCGGCGCCGGTGCGGATGTGGCCGCCCCGGTAGTCGATCACCTCGTACCCGCCGACGCAGACGCCGATCGTGTACTCGTCGTGGGCGTGCGGGGCGTAGGTGTGCCGCCGGAAGCTCGCGGTGAGCAGGTCGAGCGGCGGCCCCCCGCGGCCGAGTCTGGTCCGCCGCCACAGGGCCCGCTCGGGTCCGGATGCGGTCACTGTCTCGGTCATGGGCGCCCCCTCGTCGTACGGCGGTCGCGCCGCCCGCCATCGGGAACGCCCGACGGGTCCCGCTTCCTTCCACGCGGACCGGCGACGCCGAGCCCGTGCCCCCTCCGGCGGCGTCAGCCGTCGAGCTCCGCCCGCTCCAGCGCGGCGAACGCGGATTCCAGGCGCGCCCGGTGGTCCTCGGCCACCCGCGGCAGCGGATCGCCGGCGAGGAGGCGGCGGGCGGTGGTGAGGAAGACGGTGCGGTACGCGGCGACCGTGAGAGCCGCGAGGAGGTCCGGGTCGGGCGTTCCGGCGTCGGCGAGGGCCACCACGAGGGCCGCCTCCACCTCCTCGACGCCCTCGCGGGCGCGGGCGCGCAGGGCCGTGGAGCCGGTCACGATGCGCCAGAACGGGACGTAATCCTCCCCGACGGCGCTCAACGGATGCCGTTCGTCCAGGAGTCGGAGGGCCAGGCGGCGCAGCGCGCTCAACGGGGTTTCGTCCGGGGCGCGTTCGCGTACGGCGGTGGCCAGGAGGTCGGCGGCCTCGGGGATCCGGTCGAGGAACAGGTCCTCTTTGCGCGGGAAGTAGTTGAAGACGGTCATGGCGGAGACTCCCGCCACGCGGGCCACCTCGGCGACCGTCACCGCGTCGAACCCGCGCTCCCCGAACAGTTCCGTCGCGATGTCGGAGATCCGGCGGCGCATCGCGCGCTTCTTGCGCTCCCGCAGCGGGAGCGCACTCTCGGCATCTGGTCCGGGATCCGATCCGGTACCCAGCTCATCGTTCACGAAAAAACTATAGCAGATAAAAACTTTGAGTGACTATAGTGCGGCGCATGACGACGACACAGGGCACGGAGTACGACGTGGTGGTGGCCGGAGCCGGCCCCGTGGGGCTCTTTCTCGCCGGAGAGCTGCGGCTCGGCGGGGCCGCACGGGTGTTGGTGGTGGAGCGGCTGGCCGAGGTGGACGAGACCATCAAGGCGAGCTGGATCAACCACCCGAGCGTGGTCGCCCTGAACCGGCGGGGACTGCTGCCCGAGCTGGCGGCGGCACGGGAGGCGGTGCTGGAAGGGCTCCGGGCGTTCCAGGCCGGCGCGAAGGGCGAGAGCGACAGGGAAGGCGAGGGCGGCGGTGGTACGGCGACGCAGCCGCCCAGGACCGCCGGGCACTTCGCCGGGATAATGCTGGACCCCGACCGGTTCGACTCCTCCGGCCCCGAGTGGGCGGACGCCGATCCCGCTGCCGGTCCCGGACTCGTGCTGCCGCAGGCCGAGTTGGAGCGGGCCCTGGGCCGCTGGGCCGGCCGGCTCGGGGTGGAGGTGCGCCGGGGCGTGGAGCTGACCGGCTTCACGGCGGACGCGGACGGGGTCGCCGTACATCTCCGCGGGGAGACCGTGCGGGCAGGCTGGCTGGTGGGGTGCGACGGCGGCCGGAGCACGGTGCGCAAGCTGGCCGGGTTCGCGTTTCCGGGTACGGACCCGGAGATCACCGGCTACCAGGCGGTGGTCGAACTGACCGGCGCCGAGCGGCTGAAGCCGGGCTGGCACACGACGGACGCGGGGACGTATGTGCACGGGCCGTTCCCCGGCCGGGTGCTCACCGTCGAGTTCGACAGCCCGCCGGCCGACCGGTACGCGCCCGTCACCGCCGAGGAGTTGCAGGCGAACCTGCGCCGGGTGTCGGGAGTGCCGGAGGTGACCGTCACCGGGGTGCGCACGGCGACCCGGTTCACCGACAACGCCCGGCAGGCCACCGAGTACCGCAAGGGGCGGGTGCTGCTCGCGGGCGACGCGGCGCATGTACACTCGCCGTTCGGCGGTCAGGGCCTGAACCTCGGTCTCGGGGACGCATTGAACCTCGGCTGGAAGCTCGCCGCCGTCGTCCGGGGCCGGGCGCCCGAGTCGCTGCTGGACACCTACACCGCCGAACGGCACCCGCTCGGCGCCTGGGTGCTCGACTGGACCCGCGCCCAGATCGCGCTGATGCGCCCGGACCGGGGCGCTCGCGCCCTGCGCCGGGTGGTCGCCGATCTGGCGGGCAGCACCTCCGGCACGACGTACCTGGTCAATCGCGTCTCCGGCGTCTGGCAGCGCTACGACCTGCCCGGCAGCCACCCACTGACCGGCGCGAGCGCCCCCGACCTGGAGCTGTCCGACGGCACCCGCCTGGGCGAGCACCTGCACACCGGCCGCCCCCTCCTCCTCGACCTCACCGGCCGCCCCGCCCTGCGCGCCCTGGCCGCCCCCTACGGCGACCGCCTGACCTTCCTCACCGCCACCTGCCCGGCCAAGCCCGCCCTCGCGGCCCTCCTCGTCCGCCCGGACGGCTTCGTGGGCTGGGCGGCGGGCACGGAGGGCGAGAAAGGGGGCGCGGAGGACGCGAAGAGGTGCGCGGAGGACGACACCGAGGACGCCGGACTCACCGAGGCCCTGGAACGCTGGGTCGGAACGGCCGTGACGACCGCTTGACCTTGGCGCCGCGTCAACGTCCGCACAGGTCCCATGACGTCTGGTCGTGCTGCTCACCGAGGGGCCGGACTCGCCCCAACTGAGCTGTATATGCTGCGTGTTGGGGCAGATCGAGGACTTCCCCATGGCCGCCGGGGGCCGGGAGGTCCTCGTACTGATCGGCATCGGGGCGCGGTCCGGGGAACGCGCGCGCCGGAGGGGAGGACGCATGAGGGGCGTGCAACGGCTGGTGCTGCACGAGGCGCGGGTGCTCGGGAGTCTCGCGCTGTGGGTGGGGCGGCGTCGTCAAGGGGTGGAAGGCGGGCGGGAGTTCGGGTACGCGCGTGGACAGGGGGCGACGCTGCTGGGGCTCGCGTTCGTCTGCGTGGTCGAGACGATCGGGGTGTCCGTGATGCTGCGCGACTGGCCCCTCGCGCACGACGTCATGCTGGTGCTGGACGTCTACACCGTGCTGCTCGTCCTCGGCCTGCACGCGGCCGGTGTCGTGCGGCCGCACGTGCTGACCGGGGACGCCCTGCGGGTGCGGTACGGGGTGCACGTGGACGTGCGGATACCGCTGGACGCGATCAGCTCCGTACGGCGGGAGACCCGGACGACGCACGAACGGGCGGAGGGTGAACTCGATCTGCCCGTCGGGGCGCAGACATCGGTGACCGTCGAACTCGCTGCTCCCGTCGAGTACGTGACGCTGCTCGGACGACGGAAGGACGTACGGGTGGTACGGCTGTACACCGACGAACCCACGGCGCTCGTGAGGACGCTCACACCGGCGTGAACAGGAAGTTCGCCGGGCCGAGGGAGGCGCGGGGCGCGGGTGGCACCCCGTACGCTGGCGGCTGAGCGCAAGAGAAGGAGTACGTGTTGCTGGTCCTGCTGCCGCCCTCGGAAGGTAAGGCCGACTCGGGCAAGGGCGCCCCGCTGCGGCTGGAGTCGTTGTCCCTGCCGGGGCTGACCGGCGCGCGCGAGGCCGTGCTCGGGGAGCTGGTCGGGCTGTGCGCGGGCGACGAGGAGAAGGCGCGCGAGGTGCTGGGGCTCAGCGAGGGGCTGCGCGGCGAGGTCGCCAAGAACGCGGCCCTGCGCACGGCCGGCGCCCGCCCCGCCGGGGAGATCTACACCGGTGTCCTGTACGACGCCCTCGGCCTGGCCTCCCTGGACGCGGCGGCGAAGCGGCGGGCGGCGCGCTCGCTGCTGGTGTTCTCCGGGCTGTGGGGCGCGGTCCGGGTGACCGACCGCATCCCCTCCTACCGCTGCTCGATGGGGCTGAAGCTGCCGGGGCTCGGCGCACTGGCCGGGCACTGGCGGGCGCCGATGGCCGAGGTGCTGCCGGAGGCGGCCGGGGACGGGCTGGTGCTGGACCTGCGCTCGGCCGCGTACGCGGCGGCGTGGAAGCCGAAGGGCGAGGTCGCGGGGCGGACGGCGACGGTACGGGTGCTGCACGCGCCGACCCGCAAGGTCATCAGCCACTTCAACAAGGCGACGAAGGGGCGGATCGTACGGTCCCTGCTGTCGGACGGCGCCCTGCCGCGCGACCCCGCCGAACTGGTGGACGCTCTGCGGGAATTGGGTTACGAGGTGGAGGCACAGGCCCCGGAGCGGGCGGGGCGGCCGTGGGGGCTGGATGTGCTGGTGGAGGAGATCCACTAGGGGCCGCAGGGAGCGTTGCGCTGTGCGCAACGGTGATTGCGGAGGGTGTGGCGGCTCGGGACGATGAGGGCATGATCCCGCCCGAGCCCATGCCGTTGCCGCCGCCGCCATCGCCGTCGCCGTCGCCGGTCGACTCCGTGCTCGGTCTCGCGCCCGTCGTACCGGTGCTCGTGCTCCCGGACGTCTCCGCCGCCGTACCGCTCGCGCGGGCGCTGGTGCGCGGGGGGTTGCGGGCGGTCGAGGTGACGCTCCGTACGCCTGACGCGCTGGAGGGGATCCGGGCGATCGCGGAGCAGGTGCCCGAGGCCGTGGTCGGGGCGGGGACGGTGATCACGCCGGGGCAGGTGGCGGCGTCCGTCGCGGCCGGGGCGCGGTTCCTCGTCAGTCCCGGCTGGACGGAGGGGCTGCTGGCGGCGATGCGGGGGTGCGGGGTGCCGTTCCTGCCGGGGGTGTCGACGGCGTCGGAGGTGGTGGCGCTGCTGGAGCGCGGGGTGCGGGAGATGAAGTTCTTCCCGGCGCAGGCGGCGGGGGGTACGGCGTATCTGCGGTCGCTGGCCGGGCCGTTGCCGCAGGCGCGGTTCTGTCCGACCGGCGGGATCGGGCCCGCGAACGCGGCGGAGTATCTGACCCTGCCCAACGTCGGCTGTGTGGGCGGGAGTTGGATGGTGCCGGCGGACGCGGTGGCGGCCGGGGACTGGGCGCGGATCGAGACGCTCGCGCGGGCGGCGGCGGGGCTGCGGGGGCCGGCGTCAGCGCAGGTGTGAGGTGTCGTTGAAGAGGCGGACGCTTGCGTTGCCGTCGGCGTAGTACGCCACGGCGGACAGTGAGGCGGCCGAGAGTTCCATGCGGAACAGGGACTCGGGCGGGGCGCCGAGGGCGAGGCGGACGAGGGTCTTGATCGGGGTGACATGGGTGACGAGCAGGACGGTGCGGCCCGCGTGGGCGGTGACCAGCTCGTCCTTCGTGACGGCGATGCGGGCGGCGACCTCGGCGAAGCTCTCGCCGCCGCCCGTGGGGCGGGCGGCGGGGTCGGCGAGCCAGGCGTTCAGGTCGTCCGGGTAGCGGTCGCGGACCTCGCCGAAGGTCAGGCCCTCCCAGGCGCCGAAGTCCGTCTCCCGCAGGCCGTCTTCGAGGACGACGTCCAGGTTGAGGCGGGCGGCGACGATCTCGGCGGTCTCGCGGGTACGGGCGAGGGGGGAGGCGAGGATGGCCTGGACGGTGCCGCGGCTCGCCAGGGCTGCGGCGACGCGGTGGGCCTGTTCGCGGCCGGCGTCGGACAGGGGCGGGTTGGTGCCGCCGCTGCCCGAGAAGCGCTTTTGGGGGGTCAGGGGGGTTTCGCCGTGCCGGAGGAGGACGAGGGTGGCGGGGTCGCCGAGGTCGGGGGCGGCGGACCAGCCACGGGCGTGCTGCTCCGGGCCTGAGCCACGGAGGTGCTGCCGGCCGGGGGCTTCAGGGCGCTGCTCGCTGTGAGGTGCCGCTGCGGCGGCCGTAGCAGCCGTACCAGCCTCCAGCTCCGCCGTCGACTCCCCCGCGCTCCGTTGCTCCCCCCGTGCCCCCGCGTCCATCGCCTCGTTGGCCAGGCGGTCGGCGTGTCCGTTCTCGGCGCGGGGGATCCACTCGTACGTCACGCGGTCCGGCGGGAAGACGTTCCGGGCCTCCGTCGCCAATGGCTTCAGCGAGGGGTGTTTGATCTTCCAGCGGCCGGCCATCTGCTCGACGACCAGCTTGGAGTCCATGCGGACGCGGACGGTGGCGGCGGGGTCCAGGGTGTGGGCGGCGCGCAGGCCGACCAGCAGACCGCGGTACTCGGCGACGTTGTTGGTGGCGACGCCGATGTACTCGGCCGCCTCCAGCAGCGTCTGGCCCGTCGCCGCGTCGCGGACCACCGCGCCGTAGCCCGCGGGGCCGGGATTGCCCCGTGAGCCGCCGTCCGCCTCGACGATGAACTCCCGCACGCCGTAAGCCCCCTACAGCCCGGACTCGGCCGTACGCACCAGGATCCGGCGGCAGTTCTCGCAGCGCAGCACGGTGTCGGGGGCGGCCGAGCGGACCTCGTTCAGCTCGGTGATGGCCAGCTCCTGGCGGCAGCCCTGGCAGGTGCGGGCGTACAGCTTGGCCGCGCCGATGCCGCCCTGCTGCTCGCGCAGCTTGTCGTACAGCTTGAGCAGGTCCGCCGGGACGGAGGCCGCGACGACCTCGCGCTCCTTGGTGACGGACGCGGCCTCACGGTCGATCTCCTCGCACGCGGCGTCCCGGCGGCCGGTCGCGTCGTCGATCTTCGACTGGACGGAGGCGACCCGCTCGGTCAGCTCCTGCACCCGCTCCTGCGCGGACTCGCGGCGCTCCATGACCTCCAGGACGACGTCCTCCAGGTCGCCCTGCCGCTTGGCGAGCGAGGCGATCTCGTGCTGGAGGTTGGCCAGGTCCTTCGGCGAGCTGACCGCGCCGGAGTCCAGGCGCTGCTGGTCGCGGGTGGCGCGCTGGCGCACCTGGTCGACGTCCTGCTCGGCCTTGGTCTGCTCGCGGGCGGTGTCGCTCTCCTCGGTCTGCGCGGCCACGAGCAGGTCGCGCAGCTGGGTGAGGTCCTTGTTCAGCGTCTCGATCTCGGCGTGCTCGGGCAGCGACCTCCGCTTGTGCGCGAGCTGCTGCAAGCGGACGTCGAGGGCCTGGACGTCGAGGAGACGGATCTGGTCGGCGGGCGCGGCGTTCAGTTGGGGGCTCCCATTAACTAGTGGTGACGGAGGACGCCGCGTGGGCGGTCCAGGGGTCGGTGACCGTCTTGGAGACATGGACCCGCAGGTCCCAGCCGTGACGGTCGGAGATCTCGTCGAGCTGGCCTGCGGCCTGTTCGCACCAGGGCCACTCGGTGGCCCAGTGCGCCGCGTCGAGCAGCGCGAGCGGGGACTGGGCGACGGCCTCGGAGGCCGGGTGGTGGCGCAGGTCGGCGGTGAGGAAGGCGTCCGCACCGGCCGCGCGCACCTGGTCGAAGAGGCTGTCGCCGGAGCCGCCGCTGACCGCGAGGGTGCGGATGACGGCCTCGGGGTCGCCGGCCACCCGGATGCCCTGCGCGGTGGCGGGCAACCGTTCGGCGGCGCGTGCGGCCAGTTCCCGCAGGGTGAGCGGATGGTCGAGTTCGCATACCCGGCCGAGGCCCCGCCGCCCGTTCGGATCGGTGGGGTCCGGCACGAGGGGCCGTACGACACGGACGTCGAGCGCGCCCGCGAGGGCGTCGGAGACGCCCGGATCGGCGGTGTCGGCGTTGGTGTGGGCGACGTGCAGCGCGATGTCGTTCTTGATCAGGGTGTGCACGACCCGGCCCTTGAAGTGCGCGGCCGTGACCGTGGTGGTGCCGCGCAGGTAGAGCGGGTGGTGGGTGACCAGCAGGTCGGCGCCGAGCCGCACGGCCTCGTCGACGATCTCCTGGACGGGGTCGACGGCGAACAGGACCCGGGTGACCTCCTGGTCGGGGTCGCCCACGACCGTGCCGACCGCGTCCCAGGACTCGGCCCGCTCGGCGGGCCACAGGTTCTCCAGCGCGGCGATGACTTCAGACAGACGGGGCACGGGAAAAGGCTACCTGGCTGTTCGGCGGGGGCGTACCGCGTCCGCCCCGCCCGGCCGCCCGCAGCACAGTCATGCCCGCTTCCTCAGAGGAATCGCTTCTGCGCCACCCGTATGTGTGAAGCGGGGGTCGGCCCCCCGCACGGCCGTGCGTTCAAAACTAGCTTCGTCGCCGGAGGTGACCGAACGATGACGGTCTGTGCCATCGATTCCCCGTCCGCCGGTACGGACGACCGCTCCCCGGAGCGCGGTTGCGTGCTCACGGCGGACGGCGCGTACGCCGCGCGGCTCGCGCGGAACGGTGACTCCTGGTTCCCGGAGCGCTGGACGCTGGACGGCCCTGAGCCGTACGCGGTGCCGCTGCCCGGCAACCAGCCCGAGGAGCCCGGCACCGAGCTCCAGCCGCTGGCCGACGGGCGGGTCCTCATCCACCGGCGGGCGGGGGTACGGCACCTCTTCGCGCTGCTGTACCCGACCGGGCCCGGCACCGGGGAGCTGCCGCTGGGTGCCATGGAGTGCGCCGGGCCCGGTGTCCGGCTCGGGCTGCTGCCCCCGGCGCCGGGTGGCGCGCGGGCGTACGCCGTCACGGTCGGCCCCCGCGGCAGCGCGGTGTGGCAGGTGGCCGGCGGACCGGGCGGGCCCGAACGGCTGGTGGAGGTGCCGGGGCGCTGTTCGGGCGGGGTCTGGCTGGACCGTGCCGGGCGGCTGCTGGCGCTGGACCGGGAGCTGGAGGGCTGCGTCAAGACGGTCGTGGTGGACCTGGAGCGGGGCGAGGTGACGCCGCTGCTCCAGATCACGCCGGGCAGCGACGACCGACTGCTCATGGCCGACCCGGACAGCGGGCTGCTGCTGATCTCCTCCGACGCCCCCTCGCCGGGCCGGGCGCGGCTGGGCTGGGGCGTCCTCGGCTCGACGCTGCCGGTGCGCTTCCCCACCTCGCTGCGGCTGCCGGAGTGCACGGCGGTGCCGTTCGCGATCCAGCCGGGGCAGGTGCTGGAGCCGGAGAGCTGCGGGGTGGCGCTGCGCATCGAGGGTCCGGTGGGCACCTGGGTGGGCGTCTGGCGGCCGGCCGAGCGGCGGGTACGGCATGTCGCCGCGCCCAAGGGCTGGTTGGCCGGGTCGGGGCTGTGGACCGCGGAAGGGGTGCTGCGGCTGCCGTACTCCACCCGCGAGACACCGTGCGGGGTGGCCGAGCTGCGGGCACCGGCGGCCGAGCCGCGCACGGAGGCGGGGGGCGGGGGCGGCACGGCCGGCGGTACGGGCGGGACCGGCACGGTCTGCGGTACGGGCGGGACCGGCGCGGGCGGGGCCGCCCCGGACCGCGGTGCGCGTGAGGCCGGCACGGAACGCGGTGCGCGTGAGGCCGGCACGGCCTGCGGGGCGCCCGGCGAGGAGATCGCCGAGGCGGCCGATCCGGGCTCCGCGGAGCCGGCGCCGCCGCGTGCGGTGCCCTTGGCGCAGGCGCCTCTGGGACGTCTTGTAACGAACTAGTGCCGGTTGGCGTGTGCGCCTGGATTCGGCCCGTGGTGTGCCGGTTACACTCCTCCGGCTGTACGAAAGATGATGTTGACGGGGTGAATACGTCCGATGAGCGACACCAGCACGACGCAGCAGCTGTCTGCCGACTCTCTGGAGAACGCCGGCCACGGCCGGCACCGCGGCCCGGTCGCGGCCACGGAGACCGACACGTCTCCGCACGGCCGGCACCGTAAGACCGCCGAGGAGACCACCGAGGCGGCTGCCTGAAGGTAGCGAGGACAGGAGGGGGCACCCGGCGGGTGCCCCCTCCTGTCGTGTCGGCTGTCGTGTCGGCACCGGTTCAGGAGTGCGCCACGACGGTGTCCGCGAGCACGGGCGCGTCGTCCCGTTCGGCGGCGGTGACGGCGACCCGCAGCCGGCCCGCTTCCCCGCGCCAGGCGCGGATGCGCAGGGTCTCGCCCGGAAAGACGACGCCCGCGAACCGGGCGGTGTACGAGCGCACCCGGCCCACGTCGCCGTCGAGGAGGGTGTCGACCACGGCCTTGAGCGTCATGCCGTAGGTGCACAGCCCGTGCAGGACGGGCCGGTCGAACCCGGCGAGCCTCGCGAACTCGGGGTCGGCGTGCAAGGGGTTGAGGTCGCCGGAGAGGCGGTAGAGGAGGGCCTGGTCGGGACGCGTCGGGCGCTCGACGGTACGGTCCGGCTCGCCGCCCGGTTCCGGCAGCCGGACCGAGGGGCCCCGGTCGCCGCCCCAGCCGCCCTCGCCGCGCACGAAGATCCGCGCGTCATCCGTCCACAACGGGCCCTCTGCGTCGGCCACTTCGGTGCGCAGCACCAGCACGGCGGCCGTGCCCTTGTCATACACGGCCGTGATGCGGGAGGTGGCCGTGGCGCGGCCCTCGACCGGGATGGGCCGGTGCACGCGCAGGGCCTGCCCGCCGTGCAGCACCCTGGCCAGATCGACGTCCACGCCCGGCATGGACAGCCCGCCGGTCACACCGGGCTCGCCCGCGCCCGCGACGGTGGCGAAGCTCGGCAGCACCCGCAGCCGGTCCTCCAGCGTGTAGCGCAGCTCGCCGGGGTCGGTGGCGGGGCGGCCCGCGCCGATGCCCAGGTGGTAGAGCTGGACGTCCTTGGCACTCCAGGCGATCTCGGCCGAGCGGGGCGCGGCGGCGAGGGCCTTGGCTGCGTCGATGGGCATGGGGCTCCTGAGAGGTCCTCGGGCTGGAAGGCGTTTCAGCCCGCCGCCCCTTTGTACAGCCAGGCCCTCCGCGGTTGCGAAGCCACCTGACGAGACGTCAGTTCACTGCACCCGTGACATTTGTCCTGCCCGGGTCGGTACAAGCGCGTCTACCGGTGCGGTGAGCCCGGCCCCTATCGTCGCAGGCATGACACAGAGGGACGAGGACACCGCCACCGCCGTGTCCTTCACGGGGGCGGTCCGCACGTTCGGGTCCGTGCGCGCCGTGGACGGGGTGGACCTGAGGATCGGGCACGGCGAGACCGTGGCCCTGCTGGGCCGCAACGGCGCCGGCAAGTCGACCACCATCGGGATGCTGCTGGGCCTGTACCCGCCGGACGCCGGCCGGGTGGAGCTGTTCGGGACCGGGCCGGAGCGCGCGGTGCGGGCCGGCCGGGTGGGCGCGATGCTCCAGGACGCCCGGCCGGTGCCCCGGATCACGGTGGCCGAGCTGGTCGGCTTCGTGGCCTCGCGCTATCCGGCGCCGATGCCGGTGGCGCGGGCCCTGGAGCTGGCCGGGATCGCCGCGCTGGCCGGACGCCGGGTGGACCGGCTGTCCGGCGGGCAGGTGCAGCGGGTGCGGTTCGCGGTGGCGCTGGCCGGCGATCCCTCGCTGCTGGTCCTGGACGAGCCGACGGCGGCGCTGGACGTGGAGGCGCGGCACGCGTTCTGGGAGTCGATGCGGGGGTACGCCCGGCGTGGGCACACCGTGCTGTTCTCCACCCACTATCTGGAGGAGGCGGACGCCTTCGCCGACCGGATCGTGGTCATGGACCGGGGGCGGATCGTGGCGGACGGCACCGGCGAGGAGCTGCGGCGGGCCGCGGGCGGCAGCCTGGTCTCCGTGGACCTCGGGGGCCGGGCCCCGGACGACCTCGCCCTGCTGCCCGGCGTCCGCTCGCTGGAGGTGGCCGGCGACCGGGTGCGGCTGCGCACGGACGACTCCGACGCGACGGTGATCGCGCTGGCCGGACTGGGCGCGATCCGGCGCCTGGAGGTGGCTCCGGCGTCGCTGGACGACGCGTTCCTGGCGCTCACTTCGCCGACGGCCTCGGGACACCACCCCAGCGGCACGGGCGACCGCGCGACCGACCACGACGCATCCGCACCCGCACCCGCACCCGCACCCGCACCCGCACCCGCGGGCACACTCACCGCGAAGGCCCTGTGATGCTCACCTACGTCCGGCTGGAGATCCGCCGCACCCTGCGCGACACGGGATTCGTGATCGGCGGGATCGCGATGCCCGTCATGATGTACCTGCTGTTCACCAACCTCGGTCAGAACAGCGGCACTTGGCGGACCGCGTCAATGGTCGGCATGGCCGCGTACGGCGCCGTCGGCTCCGCCCTGAACACCGGTGGCGCGGTCGCCGAGGACCGTGCGGTGGGCTGGCTGCGGCAGCTGCGGGTGACGCCGATGACCCCGCGCGAGGTGGTGGCGGGGCGGACGCTGACCGGGGTGGTGACCGTGCTGCCCGCCATCGTCGCCGTGCTGGCGGCGGGCGGACTGGTCGACGGCGTGCGGCTCGCGGGGTGGCAGTGGACGGCGATCGCGCTGCTGCTGTGGCTGGGCTCGGTGCCGTTCACGCTGCTGGGCCTCGGCAACGGCTACCGGCTGACCGGCCCCGCCACGGGCGTGGCCAACATGGCGTGCAACCTGGGCCTGGCCGTGGTGGGCGGGCTGTGGTTCCCGACCAGCCTGTTCCCCGGCTGGCTGCGGTCGGTCTCGGCGTACACGCCCGGCAACCGGTTCGCCGAGCTGGGCGGCGCGGTCGCCGAGGGGCATGCCCCCGGTGCCGGTGCGATCATCGTGCTGACAGGCTGGCTGCTGGTCTTCGGATCGTACGCCGTGCTGTCGTACCGCCGTGCGGCGGGAACCGTCTGACCAGGGGGAACGAAGAGATGTCGGCGTGGCGGAAGATACGGTGCCAGGTGCGGGCCTGGCAGGCGGCGCGGCTGGAGTGGAAGGCGCAACTGGACCGCTGGAAGGCGGAGAACGAGCGGTTCAAGGCCGACACGTGCGCCGCCCGGAAACGGGGTGAGGCACCGTCCGTCAGCGATCCCGGACCGCCGCCCACCGGCTTCGCGCTGCTGCCCTGGCTGCTGCTGGGGATGGGCGCCTTCTCCAACCTGCTCCAGGGGAAGACCCCGAACCCGCTGATCGGCGGGCTTGGCCTGTTCGTCTTCAACTCCCTGTACGTCTACATCACGTTCCGCTCCTTCGACCGGGCCAAGCGCGAGGAGCCGCGCACACGGGTGGCGCTGCTGCTGATGGCCCTGCTGACCACGGGCCTGGCGGTCGGCTACGGCGGCAACTGGCTGGCGTTCTTCCCGCTGCTGGGCCTGGCCGCGGGCGCCGCCCTGCGCGGCCCGTGGCTGGGCCGCTCGGCCATCCTGCTGGCGGTCTACGCGGCCGCGCTCTCCGGGGTGCGCGGCGGCTGGTCGGACGCGACGAACGTCGGGTACGCCACCTTCCTGTCCACCATGGTGACCGCCGCGATCCTCGGACTGTCCGAGGCGGTACGTGAGTTGCGCGCCGCCCGGGAGGAACTGGCCCGGCGCGCGGTGGAGAAGGAGCGGCTGCGCTTCTCCCGCGACCTGCACGACCTGCTCGGGCACACCCTGTCGGTGATCGTGGTGAAGTCGGAGGCGGCCCGGCGGCTGGCGCCGCGCGACCTGGACGCGGCGCTGGGCCAGATCGCGGACATCGAGTCGGTGGGCCGGCAGGCGCTGACCGAGATCCGCGAGGCGGTCACCGGCTACCGCGAGGGCAGCCTGGCGACGGAGCTGGTCCGGGCGCGCTCGGCCCTGCTGGCGGCGAGCGTCGAGCCGGTCTTCCGCCAGTCCGGCACCCCCCTCGAACCGCGGACGGAGGCTTTGCTGGGCTGGGTGGTCCGCGAGGCGGTCACCAATGTGATCCGGCACAGCGACGCGAGCCGCTGCGAGATCGCCGTGACCAATGCCGCGGAACGCGTCCGGCTGACGGTCACCGACGACGGCTCCGGCACCCCGGTGAGCCGCCCCGCGCAGGGCATCGGCGGCACCGGCCTCACGGGCCTCACCGAACGCCTGGCCGCCGCGGGCGGCTCCCTCACGGCCGGCCCGGCTCCCCGCGGCGGTTTCGCGGTGGCGGCGGAACTCCCGCTGGCCGACGAGGAACTCGCCTCGGTGGGGGCGCGGCCGCCCGACGCGGGCTGAGCGGGGCGGCCGTAGGCTGAGCCCATGGACGGGACATCTCGGGAGGCGATCCGGGTTCTGCTCGCCGAGGACCAGGGCATGATGCGCGGCGCACTCGCCCTGCTGCTCGGGATGGAGGCGGACATCGAGGTCGTGGCGCAGGTGGCCGCGGGGGACGCCATCGTGGCCGAGGTGCTCCGGCACGAGCCGGATGTGGCGCTGCTGGACATCGAGATGCCCGGAATGAGCGGGCTGGACGCGGCGGAGGAGCTGCGGACGCGGGCGCCGGGGTGCCGGGTGCTGATCCTGACGACCTTCGGGCGGCCGGGGTATCTGCGGCGGGCCCTGGAGGCCGGGGCGGCCGGGTTCCTGGTCAAGGACGGGCCGGTGGAGGAGCTGGCGGCGGCGATCCGGCGGGTGCTGGCCGGGGAGACCGTGGTCGATCCGGCGCTGGCGACGGCCGCGCTCAGCGCCGGGCCGAGCCCGCTCACCCCGCGCGAGCGCGAGGTGCTGAACGCGTCCGTGGACGGGGCGACCGTCGCCGATGTCGCGGGCCGGCTGCACCTGTCCGAGTCCACCGTGCGCAACTACCTCTCCTCGGCCATCGGCAAGACCGGCACCCGCAACCGCACGGAGGCGGTACGGGAGGCTCGTCAGCAGGGGTGGCTGTGAGACCGGCACCGGGAGCGCCGGCCGACCCGGCGGCGGGGCCGGCGGACGCAGAAGACCGGCGGCCAGGACGATCGCCAGGCCGGTGACCAGGGCGGTCGCCGGAGCGGCGGCGGAGACAGCCACGAACCCGGCGGCCAGGGCAGCCGCAGGCCCGGTGGCCAGGGCGGTCGCCGGAGCGGCGGTGGGGGTGGCCGTCGGGCGTGGTCACTTCTGCGGCAGGTGGCGTGGCAGCCACAGCAGCATCAGCAGTGCGCCGCCCAGCAGGACCGCCGTGGAGGCGCGGAAGGCCAGTGCGTAGCCGTCGGTCAGGGCCTGCGGGCCGGTGCCGGTGCCCGTGCCGGTGGCGGCGATGGTGGACATCACCGCGAGGCCGAGCGAACCGCCCATCGTGCGCGAGGTGTTGATGAGCCCCGAGACCACCCCGGCCTCGTGGTGCGCCGCCCCCGATGTCGCGAGGGCCGCCAGCGGGGTCATCGCCAGACCGGCGCCCAGCATCATCAGGATGCCGGGGCCCATGATCGCGGTGACGTACGCCTCGTGCGCGCTCATCGTGGACTGCCAGGCGAACCCGCCCGCGGCGATCAGCGTGCCCACCACCGCCACGCCGCGCGGCCCCGCCGTGCGCATCAGCCGCGGCGCCACCTTGGAGCCGATGATCACGGCCAGCGAGCTGGGCACCAGCGCGGCGCCCGCCTCCAGCGGGGAGTAGCCGAGCACGTTCTGCGCGTACAGCGTCATGAAGTACCACATGCAGAACATCGCCGAGCCGGACACCAGCATCGCCGCGTTCGCCGAGGCCACCGGGCGCCTGCGCAGCAGTCCGAGCGACATCAGCGGGGCCGGTGTGCGCGCCTCGGCCAGCAGGAACAGGGCGAGCAGCAGCACCCCCGCGGCCAGCGGCAGCAGGCTGGCCGGAGCGGTCCAGCCCTTCTCCTCGGTGCGCGAGATGCCGTACGCCAGCGCGCCCAGTCCTCCGGTGACCAGCAGCGCGCCGGGCAGGTCGAGGCGGCGGCCGTCCCCGGCGCGGCTCTCCACCAGCCAGCGCAGCGAGCCGGCCAGGACGACCGCGCCGACCGGCACGTTGATCAGCAGCACCCACCGCCAGGACAGCACGTCGACCAGGACACCGCCGACGAGTCCGCCCGCCGCGCCGCCGCCCGCGCCGACCGCGGCCCAGGTGGCGATGGCCCGCGCGCGGGCGGCGCCCTCCGGGACGGCGGCGGTCAGCAGGGTGAGCGTGGAGGGCGCGAGAACGGCCGCGCCGAGCCCCTGCACCGCGCGGGCGAGCAGCAGTTGCCAGCCCTCCTGGGCGAGGCCGCCGCCCAGCGAGGCCAGGGTGAACAGGCCGAGACCGACGAGGAACATCCGCTTGCGGCCGTACAGGTCGCCGGCCCGGCCGCCGAGGAGCATGAACCCGGCGAAGGCGATCGCGTACGCGTTCACCACCCATTGCAGGCCGGGCGCGCTGAGGCCGAGGTCGGTGCGCATGGAGGGCAGTGCGACGTTCACCACGGAGACGTCCAGTACCACCAGGAACTGCCCGGCGCAGGCCAGGGCCACCACCAGCCAGGTCGGGTGTGTCGTACGTCGGGATATGAGGGGCGGGGTGTCGGCGGTCTCCAGCATGGATGTCATGGTCCCAGGCCGGTTGCGGTCCTTGCATCGGCATTTCGGACCAGGGGGCCCTACCCCGCGCGGACTACGTCCCCCGGCCCGTCCCGATCCCATCCTGTTGGCTGACGGGTATTCAGAAACCCATAGGATGGTCAAATAATCATTAGAGGCCCGAAGCAACGGAATAGTTGCCTGTGCATACGAGGTTTACCCCGCACTTATGTCTACGGGAGGCCGCACTCAATGACCCACACGACGACCGACGAACCGCGGCGCGAGGCGAGCGGGGCCGTCGTCCCTGTGCTCGCGTTCGCGGGCATCGTGGTCGCGGTGATGCAGACCCTGCTCGTGCCGGTCATCAAAGACCTGCCGCAACTGCTGCACACCGCGCCCAGCAACGCCAACTGGGTGCTCACCTCGACCCTGCTGTCCGGCGCCGTCGCCACCCCGATCATGGGCCGGCTCGGCGACCTGTACGGCAAGCGGCGCATGCTGATCGCCAGCCTCGCCGTGATGGTGATCGGCGCGCTGGTCAGCGCGCTCACCAGCCAGCTGCTCGTCATGATCGCCGGCCGTACCCTCCAGGGCTTCGCGATGGGCGCGATCCCCCTCGGCATCGGCCTGATGCGGGACATGCTGCCGCGCGAACGCCTCGGCTCCGCCATGGCCCTGATGAGCTCCTCCATAGGCGTGGGCGGTGGCCTCGCCCTGCCCGCCGCCGCGCTGGTCGCCCAGCACACGGACTGGCACGCGCTGTTCTACGGCGCCGCCGGCCTCGGCGTCCTCGCCATCGCCCTCACCCTGCTGACCGTCCCCGAGTCCCCGATGCGTGCGGCGGGCTCCTTCGACCTGCCCGGCGCGCTCGGTCTGTCCGCCGGTCTGGTGCTGCTCCTGCTGCCCATCACCAAGGGCAGCGACTGGGGCTGGTCCTCGGCGACCACCCTCGGCCTGTTCGCCGCGGCCGTCGCCGTGCTGCTGCTGTGGGGCCTGTACGAGCTGCGCGCCAAGGCGCCGCTGGTCGACCTGCGCACCACCGCGCGTCCCGCGGTCCTCTTCACCAACCTGGCGTCGATCATGGTCGGCGTCGCGTTCTACGTCGTCTCGCTCGTCCTGCCCCAGCTGCTCCAGCTCCCGCGGGCCACGGGCTACGGGCTCGGCCAGTCGATGGTCGTCGCCGGTCTGTGCGTGGCGCCGCTGGGCCTGACCATGATGTTCACCGCGCCGGTGTACGCCCGCCTGTCCGCCCGCTACGGCCCCAGGACCACGCTCATCATCGGCCTGCTGATCATCGCGCTCGGCTACGGCGGCGGGCTCGGCCTGATGCAGGCGCCCTGGGAGACGATCCTCACGTCCGTGATCCTCGGCGCGGGCATCGGACTCGCGTACTCCTCGCTGCCCGCCCTGATCGTCGGTGCGGTGCCGGCGTCGGAGACGGGCGCGGCGAACGGGCTCAACACGCTGATGCGGTCCATCGGTACGTCGGTGTCGAGCGCCGTCGTCGGGATGGTCCTCGCCAACACGGCGCACACCGTGGGGGGTGTGGCGATCCCGACCATGCACGGGTTCCGGGTGTCCTTCCTCATCGCGACGGGTGCGGTGGCGGCGGGCCTGGTGCTCGCCCTGTTCCTGCCGAGGGCGGGCCGCCCGGTGCGGGAGCTGCGGCTGCGGGCCGGCAGCGCGGAGGACGACGCCGTGCTGGAGGCGGCGGAGGAAGTGCTGCGGGGGTTCCGCGGGCGGGTTCTGGACGCGAGCGGTGTCCCGGTCGCCCGTGCCAAGGTGACGCTGATCGACCGGCGGGGCCGGCAGGCGGGGACGGCCGTCTCCGACGAGGACGGCCGGTACGAGCTGGTGGTGCCGGCGCAGGGGGCGTACGTCCTCGCCGCGAGGGCGTTCGGGCACGGGCCGCTCGCTTCGGCCGCGACGCACTCCGGGGAGGAGGGGGCGGTCGAGGTGGACCTGGCCCTGCCGGGTGAGACGGTGAGCCTGTAGCGCCTTGAGGGGCGCCCCCCTGGCCCCTGTTGAAGAGGTGTACGGCAGCATGGGGCGCGCACGCTGCCGTACGACCGAAAGGGCGCCCATGCCGGTCCTCGCCCCCCAGCCCGAGATTCTCGCCGCGTTCGAGGCGGCCAAGGGGTTCATGCCCGTGGACGAGGGGCTGGCGCTGTACGCGGCGGCGGTGGAGGCGGGGGCGCTGGGGCTGCCCCTGCTGGAGGTGGGGACGTACTGCGGGCGGTCGACCCTGCTGGTGGCCGACGCGGCACGGGCGGCGGGGGTGACCGCGCTGACCGTGGACCACCACCGGGGCAGT
The DNA here is from genome assembly GCF_044327085.1 of Streptomyces sp. AM6-12. Lineage (NCBI taxonomy): Bacteria > Bacillati > Actinomycetota > Actinomycetes > Kitasatosporales > Streptomycetaceae > Streptomyces > Streptomyces sp. AM6-12. The sequence goes on along the minus strand of NZ_JBIQWN010000001.1, from coordinate 5,156,839 downwards.
GAGGAGCAGCAGCCGGGCTGGGACTACCACGACCCGGAGACCGTGGACCCCGAGGTCGGCCTGATGGACACGCTGCCCGCCTTCCGGCGCACGCTGTTCCGGGCGGGTCTCGAAGAGCACGTGATCGCGCTGGTCGGGCGGTCGCCGCAGGTCGCGGCCGTGTGGGGCAGCCCGCTGGGGTTCGTGTTCATCGACGGCGGCCACACCGACGAGCACGCCAACGCCGACTACGAGGGCTGGGCCCCGCACCTCGCCGAGGGCGGGCTGCTCGTCATCCACGACGTGTTCCCGGAGCCCGAGGACGAGTTCACCGGCCAGGCCCCCTACCGGGTGTACCTGCGCGCCCTCGGCTCCGGAGCGTTCACCGAGGTGGCGGTCACGGGTTCGCTGCGGGTGCTGCGGCGCACGGGGGCGGGGATCTGAGGTCCCGGTTAGAGTCGCTGACGTGTCCTACACCGGTCCGCAGTCCGAACCCCCGCAGCCGCGCCGTTCCCGGCGGGGGCCGCTTGTCGTCACGCTCGCCGCGTTGCTGGCCGGGGGGCTGATCGGGTGGGGCGTGTACGAGGTGGTGGGTGACGGGGGTCCGGCGGATGACGGGGCCCCGGCGACACCGGCCGCGCGTACCTCGCCGTCCGCCGCCGCCTCCGCCCGCGCCGACGGCAAGGCCGCCGCCCCGCTCGCGGGCAAGGTCGTCGTCATCGATCCGGGGCACAACACCGGCAACTTCCGGCACCCGGCCGAGATCAACCGCCAGGTGGACGTCGGCAACGGCCGCAAGGAGTGCGACACCACCGGCACGTCCACGAACGACGGGTACCCGGAGGCCCGGTTCACGCTCGATGTGGCGCACCGGCTGCGCGCGTTGCTGGAGCGGCAGGGGGCCACCGTGCGGCTGACCCATGACGAGAAGGGCCCGGACTGGGGGCCGTGCGTGGACGAGCGGGCGCGGATCGGCAACGAGGCGCACGCGGACGCGGCCATCTCGATCCACGCCGACGGGGCGCCGGCGGGCGACCGGGGCTTCCATGTGATCCTGCCGGGCACCGTGCACGCGGGCGCCGCCGACACCCGGCCGATCACCGGGCCCTCGCGCGAGCTGGGCGAGCGCGTCGCGGCGGACTTCCGCCGGGTGACCGGTGAGCCGCCGTCCAACTACATCGGCCACGGCACCGCGCTCGATACCCGCACCGACCTCGGCGGTCTCAATCTGTCAACGGTTCCCAAGGTGTTCGTCGAGTGCGGCAACATGCGCGATGCCCAGGACGCGGCGCTGCTGACCAGCGGCTCCTGGCGGCAGAAGGCCGCGCAGGGGTTGTCTGAGGGAATCGTGAGTTTCCTGCGCGAGTCCTGACCGGGGCCGTGACCGGCCGGACAGCCGGATCTTGCGGGCGGTAGTGTCTACCGACGACGAGACGACTCACGAAGGACCTGAAGTGAACATCCGCTCCCTCACTAGAGGCGACGGCGTGGTGATCGGAGCAGCGGTGTTGCTGTTCATCGCGTCGTTCCTCGATCTCTACTCCTACTCGGCCGCCGGATACTCGGGCAGCCAGAGCGTGTGGGACAACCTCGGGACGGGCCTCGGCACGTACATGGGGGCCGTCATCGGTGCCGCGCTGATCGTGCTCAACCGCTGCATGCCGCAGCAGCGCAAGGTACTGGGCCTGGATCTGGGCATGGTGGGCACGGGCTTCACGATCCTTTCCGCGTGGACCCTGTTCTGGACGCTGGTGGACGTGCCGGACCACATCAGCGCGGGCGCCGGGCTCGTGCTCGGGTTCATCGCCGCGCTGGTCCTCGCGGGCGCGGCCATCGCCACCCCGCTGGTCCCGGCGCTCCAGGGCGCGCTGCTCCCGGCCCCCAAGCCGGTCGCCCCGTCGCCCTACGGCGCCCAGCCGACCGCCGGTTACGGCTATCCGGGTGCCCCGCAGCAGCCGTACGGCGCCCAGCCGCAGCAGGGCCAGCCGTACGGTCAGCAGCAGGCGGCGCCCGCGCAGGGTGCCGCGCCGCAGCAGGCCGCTCCGGGGGACTTCTCGCCGTTCTGGTTCGCGGTGCCGGTAACCCGTCCGCTGTTCGCGGAGGACGGCTCGCCCACCCCGATCGCCGAACTGGCGCCGGGCACCTGGTACTTGGCGGTCGAGCAGCGCGGTGCCGCGCTGGTCGCGCAGACCCAGGACGGCCGTCGCGGCGTGCTCCAGGACACCTCGGGCATCCAGCGCGGCTGAACAGCACCACCAGGCGTACGGCCCCTCGCCCTTGCGGGCGGGGGGCCGTTGCCGTACAGCCGCCTTGCAGCTGTGAGTTGATGACCAGTCAGGGGTGCTCACTGGCCGCCGCTGCGGAGCTGGGCCGCCGACGGCACCTTGTTCTGGACCGGAGCGCCCGCACTCTTCCCGGCGTCCTTCACGTGGTTGATGACGTTGGTGAAGTCGCCGGCCGCGCCGGTGTCACCGTGACGCAGCTTGGCCGGCAGGTCCTTCAGGTTCTCGATGCTCTTGCTCAGCGGTGCGAGGGCCTTGGAGAGCAGCGGGTCGCCCTTGGCGTTGCGCTCGGCGGCCTTCAGCCGGTTGTAGGTGAACAGACCGGCGACACCGGCCTTCACCAGGGCCAGCTTGCGCCCGTGGGCACCCTTCTTGAACTTGCCCGCCTTCCACGGCTTGTAGATCCACTCGTAGGTGGCACCGGCCGCGAGGCCCGCGTTCGCCACGAACCTGGTCTTCGCGAACCGCTGTTTCTCGGCGGAGGTGGTGGGGCTTGGCGCGGCCGCGGGCTGGTCCAGGGCCGCGGCGGTGACGTTCGCCTTGCTGTCGTGGCGGGCGCCGGCGCTGCTGTTTCCGCAGGCCGTCACACCGGCCACCAGGGCGCAGCACAGAGTCAGCGCCACGCACAGACGCCGTATCGGTACAGGCACGAGGTCCTCCCGACGTGTCTTTCCGAGTGGGGAGCTTCCTTCTCCACCGTTACTCCGCCCACGCGGTTACGCCACTCGGGGGACACGCCGGGGGAACGCCCCGGGTCGGCTCAGCAGCAGTCCGGGTCCAGGCCCGCCGGGAGGTGCGCGCCGCCGAAGACCGCGCAGGTGGCCTCGTGTCCGCCGAGCGCGGCGACCGCGAGCAGCAGGGAACCGGCGGTCCAGGTGGTCAGTTCGCGCGGCCATATCGCGTCGTCGTCGAAGACGTAACCCGTCCAGTACAGGCCGGACTCGGCGTCCCGCAGGTGCTGGACGGACTTCAGGATCTCCAGGGCCCGGTCCGACTCCCCCACCGCCCACAGCGCGAGCGCCAGTTCGCAGGACTCGCCGCCGGTCACCCAGGGATTGGGCACCACACAGCGCACCCCGAGGCCCGGTACGACGAACCGGTCCCAGGACGCGGCTATCCGTGCCCCGGCCTCCGCGCCGGTCAGGGCGCCGCCGAGGACCGGGTAGTACCAGTCCATCGAGTAGCGGTCCTTGTCCAGGAACCGCTCCGAGTGCCTGCGGATCGCGTGCCGCAGCGCGCCGGCCGCCAACTCCCAGTCGGGCTGGGCCTCTTCGCGCTGCTCGGCGATGGCGAGCGCGCAGCGCAGCGCGTGGTGGACGGAGGAGCTGCCGGTGAGCAGGGCGTCCGCGGTGGGCGTCCCGTCGTCCTCGCGCCGCCAGCCGATCTGCCCGCCGGGCTGCTGGAGTCCGAGCACCCACTCCATGGCCGCGTAGACGCAGGGCCACATGCGGTCCAGGAACGTGTCGTCGCCCGTGGACAGGTAGTGGTGCCAGACGCCGACGGCCGGGTACGCCACGAAGTTGGACTCGCGGGCGCGGTCGGTGACCTCGTCGTGGGCGCCGTCCGCGTAGGCCGCGTACCAGGAGCCGTCCTCGTTCTGGTGCCGGGCGAGCCACAGGTAGGCACGCTCGGCGGCCTCGTGCTCACCGGCCGCGTCCAGGGCCATCGCGGCCTCGGTGTGGTCCCACGGGTCCAGGTGGTGACCCCGGAACCACGGGATCGCGCCGTCCTCCCGCTGCACGGCGAGGATGCCGCGTACGGTCGCGGCGGCCTGCTCCGCGGTGAGGACTCCGGGCAGGACGAGGTGTTCTGTCCGGGGGGTGGTCACTGGGCGGCCGCCTCCTCGGCGAGCCGGGGCAGGTGGGGCTTGGTCGCGTAGACCACGAAGCTCTTGCCCATCACGGGGTTGAGCGCCCGCTCGGCGAGCCGGGTGGCCAGCGGCTTCTTCATGATGTCCCAGACCAGGAGCTTGTGGTACGCGCGCACCGGCAGCGCCTCGTCGTTGTCGACGCCGAAGGCGCACTTCAGCCACCAGTAGGGGGCGTGCAGGGCGTGCGCGTGGTGGCTGCCGTACGGCTTCAGGCCGGCCTCGCGGACCCTGGCCACCAGTTCGTCCGCCTTGTAGATGCGGATGTGGCCGCCCTCGACCTCGTGGTAAGCGTCGGACAGCGCCCAGCAGACCTTCTCGGGGCCGTAGCGGGGCACGGTGATCGCGATCCGGCCGCCGGGGCGCAGCACGCGCACCATCTCGGCGAGGACGCCCTTGTCGTCGGGGATGTGCTCCATCACCTCGGAGATGATCACCACGTCGAAGGAGTCGTCCGGGAAGGGCAGCGCCAGCGCGTCGCCCTCCAGCGCGGTCGCGGTGGCGCCCTCGGGGGCCTCGCCGGCCTCCTCCATCGCCGCGAACCACTTGGTGACCTCGCGGATCTCCTCCGCGTTCTGGTCGAGGGCCACGACTCGGGCGCCGCGCCGGTAGCACTCGAACGCGTGCCGGCCGGCTCCGCAGCCGAGGTCCAGGACGCGGTCTCCCGGAGCGATGGGGAACCGGGAGAAGTCGACGGTCAGCACGTGGCCCTGCTTTCGGGATAGACGCTGGTGTCACTCGGGGAGGCCGTGGAGACGGCGGCGACGGGAGCGGCCGGGGGGCGGCCGGGTGTCCGGGGCGCCGGGCGGCGGGGGGCCGCGGTGGCGGCGCCCGAGGAGCGGGCGATGGCCTCCCGGTACCGCTCCACCGTGCCCTGTGCCGCGCGGGCCCAGGTGAAGTTGGCCAGGACCCGCTCGCGGCCCGCCGCGCCGAGCCGGGCGCGCAGCCCGGCGTCGCCCAGCAGCCGGCCGAGCCCGGCGGCCAGCGCCCCCGCGTCGCCGGGCGGCACCGCGAGGCAGGTCTCGCCGTCGCGGCCCGCGACGTCGGGGATGGCGCCGCCGGTCGTGGCGAGCAGCGGTGTCCCGGTGGCCATGGCCTCCGCGGCGGGCAGCGAGAACCCCTCGTACAGCGAGGGCACGCAGGCGACCTCGGCGGAGCGGATCAGGTCGACCAGTTCGGCGTCCGAGATGCCCTTGACGAACTCGACGGCGCCGTCCAGGCCGTACCGTTCGATCGTCTGGGCGACCGGTCCCTCGGCGGGGCGCTTGCCGACGACGACGAGGTGCGCGGCCGGGTGCTCGGTGCGCACCTTGGCCAGCGCCTCCACGAGGAACACCAGCCCCTTGAGCGGCACATCGGCGCTGGAGGTGGTGACGATCCGCCCCGGCACCTCGGGCACCGCGGGGTCCGGCGCGAACAGGTCGGTGTCGGCGCCGATGTGCACCACGTGGATGCGGTCCTGCCGCACCCCGAGGTGGTCCACGATCTCCTGCCGGGAGGTGCCGGAGACGGTGAGCACCGAGGGCAGCCGGCGCGCGACCCGCTTCTGCATGCGGGTGAAGGCGTACCAGCGGCGCACCGAGTACCGGCGCTGCCAGCCGTCGGCCGCGTCCAGTTCCAGCTGCCGGTCCACGGTGATGGGGTGGTGGATGGTGGTGACCATTGGCGCGCCGATGTCGCCGAGGAGGCCGTAGCCGAGGGTCTGGTTGTCGTGCACGACGTCGAAGTCGCCGCGCCGGGCCCGCAGCATCCGGCGGGCGCGCAGCGAGAAGGTGAGCGGCTCGGGGAAGCCGCCGGTCCACATCGTGCCCACTTCGAGGGCGTCGATCCAGTCCCGGTACTCGTCGCGGCCGGGGGTGCGGAAGGGGTCGGGCTGGCGGTAGAGGTCGAGGCTCGGCAGCTCGGTCAGGGTGAGCGCGGGGTAGCCCTCGTCGAGCACGGGGTAGGGCTGGGAGCCGATGACCTCGACGCGGTGTCCGAGGCGGGCCAGTTCGCGCGAGAGGTGCCGTACGTAGACGCCCTGCCCGCCGCAGAACGGGTTCCCTTTGTAGGTGAGGAGCGCGATGTCGAGCGGTCGCTCCCCGTCGGCGGCGAAGTCCTCACGGGCACCCGCTTGCCGGGCCTCGGCGGTCACTCTGTGCCCCCTTCTGCCTGCACTGTCCCGCGAGACTACGACGGGACGCTAATCTAGAACAAGTTTCAGACTTGATCGTTCAAGAGCCTCTGAATCTACCGGCAGGTAGGGGTGCTGTGAGCGGTGGATCAGGTGATTCGCGCCACGACGCGCGGCCCTGCCGTGCCGTCCGATCACGTGCCCTGCCGACGCCCTCACCGATTGTCACGGAACGGGACCCATGCCTGCGGAAGCCAGTACGTCGCGCACTCCCCCGCCGGCCCTCACGGAGCGTCAGGAGGCCCGCCGCCGCCGGATCCTCCAGGCGAGCGCACGGCTGGCGGGGCGGGGCGGCTTCGACGCGGTGCAGATGCGCGAGGTGGCCGAGTCCTCCCAGGTGGCCCTGGGCACGCTGTACCGCTACTTCCCGTCCAAGGTGCACCTGCTGGTGGCCACCATGCAGGACCAGCTGGAGCGGATGCACGGCACCCTGCGCCGCCGGCCGCCCGCCGGGGACACCGCCGCCGAGCGGGTCGCCGAGACCCTGATGCGGGCCTTCCGGGCGCTCCAGCGCGAGCCGCACCTGGCCGACGCGATGGTCCGCGCGCTGACCTTCGCGGACCGCGGTGTCAGCCCCGAGGTGGACCAGGTCTCCCGGCAGACCACGGCGATCATCCTGGACGCGATGGGCCTGGCCGGCGACCCGACCCCGGAGCAGCTCTCCGCCGTCCGGGTCATCGAGCACACCTGGCACTCGGCCCTGATCACCTGGCTCTCCGGCCGGGCCTCGATCGCCCAGGTGAGGATCGACATCGAGACCGCCTGCCGCCTGATCGACCTGCCCGCACCGGCGGGCGGCCGTGACCGGTCCGCAGGGCGGCGGCCCCGGTAAGTTCGTCCACCGCCTCGACCTCGGTGAACGGCCACGGTGGCCGAGCTGTTCACCGAGGACGGCAGCTGGGAGTGGCCCCCGCCGGGAGACGGGCGGGCGGTGCGGGGCCGGGCCGCGCTCGGGGAGTACTTCGGCGCCCGGCCCGCCGGCCGGCTCTCCCGCCGGCTGATGTCCAGCGTCCTGGTCACGGTCGCTTCCGCCCAGACGGCGACGGCGGTGTCGTACTTCTCCACCCACCGCGTCGACGGCCACGCCGGCGGCCTGGTGCCCGCCGGGCCGCCGGTCCAGGTGGGGCACTACGAGCACCGGTTCCGCCGCGTCGACGGCCGCTGGCTGCTCGCCTCCCGAGTGCTCCACCTGCCCTTCGGCGGGCCTACGCCCAGGGTGTGAGCCCGGCCAGGAACTCCCGCTCGGCGGGGGTCAGCGGCGGGCCCGCGAGGGCGGGCAGCGGCGGCCCGGTGAGGGCGTGCAGGAGGGCGTCGGGGCGGAAGAGGCGGCCGGGCGGGGCGCCGAGGGTGGTGACGTCCCAGAGGGCGGCGGCCGCGGCGTAGGAGCCGGTGGCCGCGCGGTTCAGCCGCCGGGAGTAGGCGGCGGTCAGCCGGTCCACCGGCGTGGCGCGGCCGCCCTCCACCCCCGGATACAGGACATCGGTGCTGACGGCCGCCGTCCACGCCCCCTGTGCCGCGCGGGCCACCGCCCGCTGCACCCGCCGGGCCAGCCCCGGCGCCTCGACGCCGTGCTCCCGCACCGCCCGCGCGAGGGCGCGGGCGCCGAACGCGGCGGCCGACATGCCCTGCCCGTAGATCGGGTTGAAGGTGGCCGCCGCGTCCCCGATCGCGACCAGCCGCTCCGGCCACAGGCGCGCCTTCTCCAGGTACCGGCGGGAGTTGCTGGTGCTGCGGCTGACGTGCACCGGGCCGAGCGGCTCGGCGGCCTCGATCAGCCGGCCCACCAGGGGGCTCGGCAGATCCAGCGCGTACGCGACGAAGGCGTCCGGGTCCTTCGGGGGCTCGCTGCCCCGCATCCCGCCGAGACTCACCATCCACTGGCCGTCCTCGATCGGCACGATCATGCCGCTGCGTCCGGGCTGCCCGCTCCAGGGGTCGGCCTGCACCAGGGTCATCGGCCAGTCGGGGGCGCCGGGCGGGGTGCGGTAGACGCGGGTGGCGTTGGCGAGGCCGCTGTCGACGTGCCGCTCGGGGATGCCGTGCACGCCCAGGACGTCGAGCCAGGGCAGCAGCCGGGTGCCCCGGCCGCTCGCGTCCACCACCCAGTCGGCGTCCAGGTCCTCGGGCGCGGTGCCGTCGGTCCCGGCCAGCCGTACGCCGGTCACCCGGCGGGCGCTGCCGCGCAGCCCGCTCACCCGGCCGCGGCGCACGGTGACGTTGGGGTTGGTGTCCAGCACCGCCCGGCGCACGCCCCACTCCAGCAGCGGTCTGCTCGCGGTCATGGTGACGAAGGTGCGGTGCCGCCAGCGCCGGAACCAGCCGACCGGGGCGAGGGTCAACAGGTCCGAGCTGAGCGCCGTCTGTCTGGCCCCGGCCGCCACCAGCCGCCCTTGCAGGTCCGCCCCCGGCAGCAGCTCCTCCATGACCGCCAGGCCGCCGGGCATCAGCAGATGGGCGTGCCGGGACTGGGGCACCCCCCTGCGGTGCTCGGGGCCCTCGGGCAGCTCGTCGTGGTCGAGTACGACGACCTCGGCCACGGTGGGCGCGAGCGCCGCGGCGGCGAGCAGACCGGCCGGTCCGGCCCCGATGACAACGGCTTTTCGTGCGTTCACGGTTCCCCATTCCTCTGCTGGGACGTCCGGCGGGACGTCCGGTGACACGTGCGCATGGACATCCGTGCGCGCGCCCGCTCGGGGCGGGCACGCGCCTCGGGTCCGCTCCCTCAGCTGCGGGCGGTGCGTGCCGCGCCCTCCCGCGCCGCCCTGACGACCGGCGACCCGGCCAACGCCCGTGCCAGCCGCACCAGTTCGCCGGTGTCGGAGAACAGCGCGGTGTGCAGCCGCGAGCCCGGCTCCGGGTCCTGCGGGGGCCGCGGCCGTCCCGCCTGGCGCGCGGCGTCCACGACCATGGCGGCCGCCGCGATGAAGTGCGCCTCGCCCGGCGGGCTGCCCTGGCCGCGGGCCTGCCGGTACGCCGTCTCGCGCACCCGGCCGTCGCAGCGGGACTGGAGGGCGAGCAGCGCGTCGAGGATGCGCAGCTCGCGGTAGTACAGCCGGCCGCGCGGCAACTGCCAGCGCGGGGGCGCGGGTTTGGGCGCGGTCGGCACGTTCCGCAGCTCCGCCCACAGGGGGCCGAGCGCCCGGTAGTCCCAGATGCTGTGCCACTGGGCGAGAGCCGCGGGCAGCAGCCGGGGCAGCACGAAGCCCGCCGCGCACAGCAGGGCGCCCAGCGCGGCGGCGCGCGGGGCCAGCCCGGTGGACAGCCGGTCCAGATCGCAGCCCGCCCAACGGGCCACAACCGCCGTCGACTTGGCGCACTCGAAGCCGAGCACGTCCACGGCCAGGCCCGCCATGATGAGCCGCAGCCCCATCCGCAGGATGCCGGTCACCTCACGGGACCAGCGCAGGCACACATAGATGGTGATCACCGCGCAGGCGCCGTGCCCGAGGAGATAGAGCACGATCATCTCGCGCATGTACGGCGTGTTCGCGTAGTAGGTGTCGAGGTCCCGCAGCCGTTCGACGGGCGCGTGGGCGAGCGCGAACAGCGTGATGACGGCGGTGATCACCAGGCTGTACACGGTGGCGACCCGCACCACCTGGCGCCGTACCCGCTCGGCGGGGCCGCCGCGCCAGTTGATCAGCAGGATCAGCAGGGAGGCGCTGTAGGCGGAGATGACGCTGTAGGTCATCGGGGCGCCGAAGTTGGGGACGTGGGTGAGGTGGTTGACCGCGCCCAGGGTGACGGGGGCGGAGCAGAAGAAGCAGAGCCCGCCGAGGAAGATCGACACACAGGTGGAGGCGGTCAGCGGGTCCCGCAGGGCGAGCCGGGGGCGGCGGAAGATCAGCAGGGCGGTCGCGGTGAACAGGCTCGCCACCGTGTACACGATCAGGCTCATGGTGCGACGGCCCCTTCAGCAGACGGCCAGGGCGCGGTCGCCGGTGCCCTCGGCGAGGGCGTCGGAGATGCGCAGCAGCGCCGGGAGGTCGGGCCGGCCGGTGAGCGGTACGACCGCGTCGTCCCGTTCCTCGTGCAGCGCCCGGACGGCGGCGGCGATGGCCGCGGCCCACGCGGCGGCCTCCGCCTGCTGCGGGTCCGCGCCGCCCCGCGACCGGTCGGCGTACGTCTGCCGGAACAGCCCCGCGTCGAGGTGGCCCCCCAGATGGTGCAGCCCGTTGTAGATGGAGCTCTGCCGCCAGGTCAGCCAGCGGGTCGCGGAGGGCCACAGCGGGCGCGGCGCGCGCAGGCTCTCGCGGGTCAGCAGCCCGGTCAGCGCCCGCTCCAGCGGGCCGAGCCGCGCGTACGCCCGCCAGCAGCGCGCCCGCAGGGCCAGGAAGGGGGCGAACAGCGGGATGACGATGCCGACGACGGTGACCGCGGCCCCGAGTCCGGCACAGGCCGCCGGGAGCGTCGTACCGAGCGCGGACCAGTCCCGGCCGCACCAGCGGGCGGCGACGGCGAGGAGTTTGGCCACGCTGTAGCCGCCGCCGACGAGATTGCCGACGCCCATCAGCACCAGGCCCGCGCGCAGCGAGCCGCGCAACCGCCGGGCCCAGGACAGGGACCGGCACGCGGTGACGAAGACGGCGGTCAGGTGCGCGCCGAGGTACAGGACGATCATCTCGGCGATGTACGGCGTGGTGGCGTAGTACGTGTCGAAGTCCGTACGGCGTTCCACGCTCGCGTCGCCGAGCAGGAACAGGGCGGCGATGCCCGCGAGTACGGCGGAGTAGCCGAGGGTCCAGCGGCGGATCGCGCGGCCGGTGCCGGGGCCACCGCGCCAGCGCAGGACGAGCGCGAGGGAGGCGGCGCCGTACGCGGTGACGGTGCCGTACGTCAGCGGGGCGGCCAGGTTGGGCACGCCGCTGGTGCCGTTGACGAACCCGACCGTGCCGGGGGCGCCGAGCAGGAAGCACAGCGAGGCCAGGGCCAGCACACCGCTGAGGGTGAGCAGGAACGGGTCCCGCCAGCGGCGGGCCAGATCGGGGGCCTTGGCCAGCAGGCCGAGCCAGAGCAGCCCGCAGCTGGCGTAGTTGATCAGGTCGCTCACCTTCGGGCACCGCGGTAGTTGAGGGCCGCGCCGATGCGTCCGGCGAGGTCGTCGTGGCCGGAGGTGTGTGCTGCGTACACGGAGTCGGGGGACGCTTTCAGCCAGGGCCGCAGCCGGTCCCCGATCAGCATGCCGAACAGGTCCGCGCGCTGCTCCGCGGCCTCCAGGAAGCGGGTGCGGGCGGCGGTCGCCACCGCCTCGCCGGCGCCGGCGGGCGCGGGGACGCCCCCGGTGTGCGCGGCGCGGTGGGCGGGGTCGTCGTCGGCCATGTGCCACAGCTCGTGGCCCAGGATCACGAGCTTCATCCAGGGCGGGGCGTCGGCCTCGATGACGATGTCGTCGCGGCCGCCGCGCTCGATCCACAGCCCGGTCGCGGCGGTCTGCGGCGGGAAGTTCGCCTGGTGGACGACGATGGGGCGACCGCGCCAGCGGATCGCGGACTCCACCAGGGCGTCCAGCAGATCGCCGGGGTCGGCGGGGATCGGCACGCGCAGGGGGTCGATCAGCTCGTTGGCGAACCGGCGCATCTTCCTGGTTGTCCGCACCATTCCCCCGGAGGCTGCGAGCGGTCACGTCTGAGCGCAATATGCCAACTCCGCGCCGCTCGGGCCAGCTTCACCCGCACGGCCCGGTCGGCACAAATGCGATGTACCTCGCCAACGGGACACCGCCCACCCCGCCCCCTGGCCGAAACCGCCACTGCGTGCCCCCGCGTGCCACCGGCACTTTCAGCCAACCCGCAGGTGCCCTCAGGCCAGTTGAGCCACGCTCCGCACCAACTCCCCGGCCTCGACCAGCGATTCCGTCTCCCGCGCGCTCATCGTCGGGTTCCCGGCCCGGCGCCGCAGCGCCTCGGCGAGCCCCTCCCCGGTGAGCGGGGAGGGGTCGGCGAGCAGGGCGGCGAGCAGCGCGCGGGCCGGTCCGGCGAGGCCGGTGGGGCCGACGGCGACCTGGGCGAGGATCACCGCGGACATGCCCCAGTCCAGGTCCGGGCGGCCGTCCTCGGCGTTGGACCAGTCGATGACGCGGGGCCCGTCCGGAGTGAGCATCACGTTGTCGGGGTGCAGGTCCAGGTGCAGCACCCGCGCGCCGGGGTCCGCCGCGTCCCGGCCGGGCAGGGCGTGCAGCCGCCGCAGCAGCCCGGCGAGCAGCGCGCCCGCCTCGGCCGCGCCCACCCGGCCGTCGACGAGGGCGGCGAGCAGGGTCGGGCCGGACAGCCGCTCCAGGACCAGATCGGCGCGCGAGCCGGCGGGGCGGACGCGGGGCGCCGGATAGCCGTGCCGTCGTACGTACGTCATCACGGCCGCCTCGGCCGCCGCGTCCCCGAAGCCCTCGCGGTCACGGCGCAGCACCCAAGCGGCGTCGATCGCGTAGACGTCGGCCGTGCGGCCCGAGCCGAGGAGCTTTCCCGGTGTTGTCATGGCCGTGACCCTAATCACCGTCACGGTGTGCTCACGGGCCCTCCCCGGCGCCGGTGGGGCTGCCGGTAAAGTGGCGGGGTCGTCATCACACCCGTACGGGGGGAAGCCGGTGCAATTCCGGCGCTGACCCTTCCCACTTCTCGACTTCGCTCGAAGCGGGGAGACCCCGATCCGTGAACCGGCCCCAGGCCGGTGAGCCGGAATGCCCCGCAGCGGACGTGACCGGCTCGTGTGCGTCGGCCGCTCGCCGCGCACGGCACCGTCGAGGTACACGGAGCCGAGCCGCCCGGGGCCCTCCCGTGCGCTGCCCGGCTCCCCGCAGGGAGAGGCACCCGCCGATCATGAACGTCCGCCGCACCGCCGCGGCTCTCGCCGCCATAGGCGTGCTGGCAGCCGCCGCACCCGCCGTGGCCGCCGGCCCGTCCCCTTCCCCCAAGGCATCGGTCCCCGCCGGTCTCTACGGCACGTCGGACCCCACCTACGACGGTGTGTGGCGCCAGTCGCTCACCCTCGTCGCCCAGCGCACCCTCGGCTACCGGCCGGCCACCGCCGCCGTCGACTGGCTCACCGGCCAGCAGTGCGCGAACGGCTCCTTCGCCGCGTTCCGCGCCGCCCCCGCCAGGGCGTGCGACGCCAAGACCGTGGTGGACACCAACAGCACGGCCGCCGCGGTGCAGGCGCTGCACGCGACCGGCGGCCACGACGCCGCCGTCACCAAGGCCGTCGACTGGCTGAAGTCCGTGCAGAACAAGGACGGCGGCTGGGGCTACAACCCCGGCAGCCCCAGCGACGCCAACTCCACCTCCGTCGTCGTCGGCGCGCTGACCGCGACCGGCGCCGACCCGGCGGCCGTGCGGAAGTCCGGCAAGTCCCCGTACGACGCGCTGGCTTCCTGGTCCATCCCCTGCGACCAGGACGGCGGCGGTGCGCTGGCCTACCAGCCGGACAAGAAGGGCAAGCTGGCCGCCAACGCCGACGCCACCGCGGCCGGGGTGACCGCCGCGCTCGGCAAGGGCTTCGTCGCCGAGACCGGCAGGGCCCCCGCCGCGGACGGCTGCGCCAAGGGCGGCCACCCGACCCCGGCCCGGGTCGCCGACAACGGCGGCGCGTACCTCGCCTCCGCGGTCGCCAAGACCGGCCACCTCATGTCCGTGCTGCCCGGCGCCACCGACCAGCCGGACTACGGCAACACCGCGGACACCGTCGTCGCCCTCGCCGCGGACGGGCGCACCGCGGCGGCGAAGAAGGCGTACGCCTACCTGGAGAAGCACGCCGGCCCCTGGGCGGCGCAGACCGGGCCGGCAGCGTACGCCCAGCTCATCCTGGCCGCGCACGCGGTCGGCGCCCAGCCCGGCGACTTCGGCGGCACCAGCCTCGTGACCGCCCTCAACGCCCTCGGCCCGGCCCCGGCGATGAAGGATGCGGCCGAGAAGCCGGCCAAGGCGTCCGACGGCACCTCGCACGCCGGGGTCTGGTGGAGCGTCGGCATCTGCCTCGTCGCGGGCATCGGCATCGGGTTCCTGCTCAGCACCCGCAAGAAGCGGCAGCCGTGAGGGCCGTCCGCCGTGCCGTGCCGGTGCTGCTGGCCGCGTTCGCCCTGCTGCTCGGCGCGGGCGCGGGACAGGCGGCGGCCACGGGGTACCGCTACTGGTCGTTCTGGGAACGCTCCGGCGACCACTGGACGTACGCCACCCAGGGCCCCTCGCTCGCCCGGCCCGAGGACGGCGCCGTGGAGGGGTTCCGCTTCTCCGTGAGCGCGGACTCGGGCGACGCGAGCAAGCCGCGCGGTACGGCGGACTTCGGCACCATCTGTGCGGGGACGGCGGCGAAGCCGGGCACGAAGCGGGTGGCGCTGGTCATCGACTTCGGCGTCCCGGCGGACGCGCCGGCGGGCGAGACCCCGCCGGCCCGCCGCACCGCGTGCGCACGGGTCGCGCCCTCGGCCTCCGCGGCTCAGGCCCTGGCCGCGGCGGCGAAGCCGCTGCGGTACGACACGAACGCCTTGCTGTGCGCGATCGCCGGGTATCCCCGGAAGGGGTGCGGTGAGCAGGTCGGCTCCGCAGGCTCGGCCGCCTCCGAGAAGCCCTCCCCTTCGTCCAGTGGCCCGTCGCTGGGCCTGCCGATCGGTGCCGGTGTCGTCGTCCTCCTGGCGGGGGCGGCGGTGTGGCAGTTCCGCCGGCGCCGCGTATGACTCCGTGGGAGGGGCCGGTGGGGGCGGATCGCGTGGTTTCTGGTGGGCGGGAGGGTGTCCGGGGCGGGGGCCGTCCTGCCCCGTCCGCCGTACCCGGCCGCGGGCCGTCCGCGGCTGGTCGCGCAGTTCCCCGCGCCCCTCACGGGGCTTCCCTCGCCGCGCCCACCCGGCAAGCGCCGGTCAGCGACCCGGCCCCCGGACAGCAGCGGCGCCGGAGCACCGTGCATCCCGGTGCCTGGTGGCTCTGGGCGATAGCGATGGGGACGGCGGCGACCCGTACCACCAATCCCCTCCTCCTCGCCCTGCTCATCGCCGCGTCGGCGTACGTCGTGGCGACGCACCGCTCCCCCGCCCCCTGGGCCCGCTCCTACTCCGCGTTCGCCAAGCTCGCGTTCGCCGTGCTGCTCATCCGCCTGGCCTTCGCGGTGGCCCTCGGCTCCCCGATCCCCGGCACCCATGTGCTGCTCACCCTCCCGGAGATACCCCTCCCGCACTGGGCGCAGGGCATCCGGCTCGGCGGCGAGGTCACCGCGGAGGCGCTGGTCTTCGCGGCGTACGACGGGCTGAAGCTGGCCACCCTGCTGATCTGCGTCGGCGCCGCGAACGCCCTCGCCAGCCCGTCCCGCCTGCTGAAGTCCCTGCCCGGCGCCCTGTACGAGACCGGCGTCGCCGTCGTCGTCGCCCTCACCTTCGCGCCGCACCTGATCGCCGACGTCCAGCGGCTGCGCGCCGCCCGCCGGCTGCGCGGCCGCCCGGACCGGGGCGTGCGGGGCCTGCTCCAGGTCGGACTCCCGGTCCTGGAGGGCGCGTTGGAACGCTCCGTCGCCCTCGCCGCCGCCATGGAGGCCCGCGGGTACGGCCGCACCGCCGACGTCCCCGCACGGGTGCGCCGTACGACCGCCGCCCTCACCCTCGGCGGTCTGCTCGGCGTCTGCGCGGGCACGTACGGGCTGCTCACCGCCGAGGGCGGCGGCTACGGCGCCCCGCTGCTGCTCGCCGGGATCGTCGCCGCCCTCGCCGGGCTGCGCCTGGGCGGCCGCCGCTCGCTGCGCACCCGGTACCGTCCCGACCCCTGGGGCGCCCGCGCCTGGCTGGTCACCGGTTCCGGCGTCGCCGTGGCCGCGCTGCTGACCCTCGCCTCGGCCCGCGCTCCCGAGGCCCTGCACCCCGGCGTGGTCCCGCTGACCGCCCCCGCCCTGCCCCTGTGGCCGGCCGCCTCGGTCCTCCTCGCCCTGCTGCCCGCCTTCGTCGTCCCGAGGGAGCACTCGTGATCCGCTTCGAGCAGGTCGGCGTCACGTACGACGGTGCCGCCGAGCCCACCGTGCGCGACGTCGACTTCGAGGTGCCGGAGGGCGAACTGGTGCTGCTCGTCGGCCCGTCCGGGGTCGGCAAGTCCACCGTGCTCGGCGCGGTCAGCGGACTCGTCCCGCACTTCACCGGCGGCACCCTGAGCGGCCGGGTGACCGTGGCCGGCCGGGACACCCGCACCCACAAGCCCCGTGAACTCGCCGATGTCGTCGGCACGGTGGGCCAGGACCCGCTCGCGCACTTCGTCACCGACACCGTCGAGGACGAACTCGCCTACGGCATGGAGTCGTTGGGCCTCGCTCCCGAGGTGATGCGCCGCCGCGTCGAGGAGACCCTCGACCTGCTGGGCCTCGCCGGGCTGCGGGACCGGCCCATCGCGACCCTCTCCGGCGGTCAGCGCCAGCGCGTCGCCATCGGCTCGGTGCTCACCCCGCACCCCCAGGTCCTCGTCCTCGACGAACCGACCTCCGCGCTGGACCCCGCCGCGGCGGAGGAGGTCCTCGCGGTCCTCCAGCGCCTCGTGCACGACCTCGGCACGACCGTCCTCATGGCCGAGCACCGCCTGGAACGCGTCATCCACTACGCCGACCGCGTCGTCCTCCTCCCCACCCCCGGCGCACCCCCCGTCACCGGCACCCCCGCGGACATCATGTCCATCTCCCCGGTCCACCCCCCGGTCGTCGCCCTGGGCCGCCTGGCCGGCTGGTCCCCGCTGCCCCTGACCGTGCGCGACGCCCGCCGCAAGGCCGGCGACCTGCGGGAACGCCTCGCCCTCACCGCGGGCAATGGTGCAGCTGGAGCGACGGGGAGGGTGGGCGCAACGGCCCCCCGCGAGCACGGGCAAACCACCCCACCCCCGGCCACCAGCACCACCGGCCGCCTCTTCCGACGCCGTACCAAGACCACCACCGAAACCCACGCCGGCCCCGCCGCCACCGCCCACGGCCTCACCGTCCGCCGCGCCACCCGCACCGCCCTCCGCGACATCGACATCACCGTCACCCCCGGCGAGACCATCGCCCTGATGGGCCGCAACGGCGCCGGCAAATCCACCCTCCTCAACACCTTCGTCGGCCTCCTCGAACCCACCGCCGGCACGGTGACCGTCGGCGGCCGTACCCCCCACCGCACCCCGCCCCGCGACCTGATCCGCCACGTCGGTCTGGTCCCCCAAGAACCGCGGGACCTCCTCTACGCCGACACCGTGGCGGCGGAGTGCACCGCCGCCGACCAGGACGCCGGCGCCTCCCCCGGCACCTGCCGCACCCTCCTGGACCGGCTCCTGCCGGGCATCGCCGACGACACCCACCCCCGCGACCTCTCCGAGGGCCAGTGCCTCGCCCTCGCGCTGGCCGTGGTCCTGGCCGCCCGCCCGCCCCTGCTCCTCCTGGACGAGCCGACCCGCGGCCTGGACTACGCCGCGAAGGCCCGCCTGGTCACCGCGCTGCGCGAACTCGCCGCCGAGGGGCACGCGCTCGTCCTGGCCACGCACGACGTGGAGCTGGCCGCGGAGATCGCCCACCGGGTGGTGCTGCTGGCCGAGGGCGAGGTGATCGCGGACGGCCCGACGGCGGAGACCGTCGTGTCCTCCCCCTCCTTCGCCCCGCAGGTGACCAAGATCCTCGCCCCCCAGCGATGGCTGACCGTCTCCCAGGTCCGGGAGGCCCTGGGATGACCCAGCCCCCGCCGGCACCGGCCACCGCCCCCGCGCCCGTCGCCCCCCGCGTCCGCGCCGTCCGCCTCGGCCCCCGCTCCGTCGCCGCGCTCGCCCTCGTCACCGCCGTCGGCGTGGCCGCCTTCGGCTGGCCCTTCCTCGCGCCGCCCGCCTCCCAGCTCAGCGCCCACGCCGAGGACGCCCCCTGGCTGTTCGCGGGTCTGCTGATCCTGCTCGTCGCGGTGGTCGCGGCCACCATCTCGGAGTCGGACCTCGGCCCGAAGGCGGTGGCGATGCTGGGCGTGCTCGCCGCCACCGGTGCCGCGCTGCGCCCGATCGGCGCGGGCACCGCCGGGATCGAGCCGATGTTCTTCCTGCTGGTGCTCAGCGGCCGGGTCCTCGGCCCCGGCTTCGGCTTCGCGCTGGGCTCGGTGACGATGTTCGCCTCCGCGCTGCTGACCGGCGGTGTCGGCCCCTGGCTGCCGTTCCAGATGCTGTCGATGGGCTGGTTCGCGATGGGCGCGGGCCTGCTGCCGGGCCCGGTGCGGCTGCGCGGCCGGGCCGAACTGCTGCTCCTGGCCGGGTATGGCTTCCTCGCCTCCCTCGCGTACGGCACGGTGATGAACCTGGCCGGCTGGCCCTTCATGGGCGCCACCGCCTCGGGCATCTCCTTCCATCCGGGCGCCTCGGTCGCCGCCAACCTGGCCCGCTTCGTCGCCTACTGCCTGGCCACCTCCCTGGGCTGGGACCTGGGCCGGGCCCTGTGCACGGTGGTGCTGACCTGCGCGCTCGGCCCGGCGGTGCTGCGCGCGCTGCGCCGGGCCACCCGGCGGGCCGCGTTCGAGACGCCGGTCACCTTCGACGGTCCCGGTGCGTGAGGGGCCGTACCCACGCGGTGAGCGGGCCGGTGAAGCAGCCCACATGACGCAGCTCACCTACGAAGCAGGACCGTAGCGGCATTTGTCCGTTACGTTCCGCTCCACACCCTCTCTGACCTGCGGGTTGAGAGCTGCGCCACAGAATGCTCATTCCCCCTCCATCCGGCCACAACTAGTAAAAGGGGTGATTGCGGACGGATTTCCGGGCTGCTTATCTGGTCGGCGTCGCCAGGCACCACGAGCCCCCCGAGGCTCACGCCGGCTCTCCCCGTCCCCGACGCAAGAGGTGCTCCGTGTCCGTCTCCGTCATCCGTCGCATCGCTTCCCCGAAGAAGGCCCTCACCGTCGCCGCCGTGGCCGCCGCCACCGCCGGCATGGCGCTGTCCGCGGCGCCCGCCCAGGCCGCCGCCCCGGCCTCGGCCTCCTCGGCGCAGGCGATCGCGCACAAGATGATCCCGGACGCCGCGCAGTTCAACGCGTTCAGCCAGATCGTCCAGCGCGAGAGCGGCTGGAACCCGACCGCCACCAACGCCTCCTCCGGCGCCTACGGCCTGGTCCAGGCGCTGCCGGGTTCGAAGATGGCGTCCGCGGGTGCCGACTGGAAGACCAACCCGGCCACCCAGATCAAGTGGGGCCTGGACTACATGAACTCCCGCTACGGCAGCCCCGCCAAGGCCTGGGCCTTCTGGCAGGCCAACCACTGGTACTGAGCCGGCCCGCGCCGCAGCCAGGACACCGGAAAGCACCCCCGCCGCCCCGCTCGGCGAGGGTGCTTTCCGCATGTCCGGGCATCGCCGGCCGGCCCGTGGTGAAGTGGTCCCCGGCCCTGTCCGCCCGGCGAACCGGAGGAACCGTGACGACACCACCGACACCCCCGGCGCCGCCCGCCCCCGGACCCGCGGCGTCCCCCGCTCCGGACCCGGAGGCGCGCGGGCTGCGGCTGGTGCTCGTGCTGATCGCGCTGACCGTGGTGAGCGGTCTGATCGACGCCGTCAGCTACCTCGGCCTCGGCCGGGTCTTCACCGCGAACATGACCGGCAACGTGGTGGTGCTGGGCTTCGCGGCGGCCGGGGCGGCCGGGTTCTCGGTGCCGCGCACGGCGACCTCGCTGTGCTGCTTCCTGATCGGCGCGGTGGTGGGCGGCCGGGTGGCGGCCCGCTACGGAGGCGGGTCCCGGCGCCGCTGGGCGCGGCTGACGCTCGCGGCCGAGGCGGTCCTGGTGGGGCTGTCGGCGGCGGTCGCCATCGTCTGGCCGGGCCGCACCGGCACGGTCTACGCCCTCATCGCGCTGACCGCCTTCGCGATGGGCGTGCGCAACGCGACGGTCCGCAAGCTCGGGGTCCCCGACCTGACGACCACGGTGCTGACGATGACCCTGACCGGCCTGGCCGCCGACTCCCGCCTCGGCGACGGCACCGGGCACCGCTCCCCGCGCCGTACCGCCTCGGTGGCCGCGATGCTCGGCGGCGCGTTCCTCGGCGCGTGGCTGGTGCTCCACCACGGCCTGGGCCTCCCGCTGCTGATCGCGGCCGTCGGCTCGGCGGCGCTCGCGGTGTCCGCCTCCGGCGAGGAGTGACGGCGCTCGGCCGACGCGCCCGCTATTTCACCGGCACCGGTTCCATCAGCCCGGCCTCGGCGCGGGCCGCGCTCCTCGCCGCCCGCGGCCCCTGGACCACGTACGACAGGGCGAAGCCCGCGGTGACCACCACGGCGCCGCCGGCCGCGTCGAGCACCCAGTGGTTGGCGGTGGCGAGGATGGCGCAGACGGTGAAGAAGGGGTGGAGCAGGCCGAGTGCCTTCATCCACCACTTGGGAGCGAGGACGGCGATGACCACGCCGCACCACAGGGACCAGCCGAAGTGCAGGGACGGCATCGCCGCGTACTGGTTGGTGAGGGCCGTCATCGCGCCGTAGTCCGGGTGGGCGAGGTCCTGCGCGCCGTGCACGGTGTCGATGAAGCCGAGGCCCGGCATCAGGCGCGGCGGGGCCAGCGGGAACAGCCAGAAGCCGATCAGGGCGAGGAAGGTGGCGAAACCGAGGGAGGTGCGGGCCCAGCGGTAGTCGACGGGGCGGCGCCAGTACAGCACCGCGAGGACCGTGAGCGGCAGCACGAAGTGGAAGGACTCGTAGTAGAAGTCGAAGAAGTCCCGCAGCCAGCCGATCCCGGCGACCGTGTGGTTGAGCCAGTGCTCGATGTCTATGTGCAGGAACCGCTCGATGTGCACCACGATCCGCCCGTGGTGTTCGGCGATCGCCCGCCCCCGGTCGTCCCCGCTCGCGCCCGCGGCCAGCCGGACCTGCGCGTACGCGGCGTACACGACCCGGATCAGCAGCAGCTCCAGCAGCAGGTTGGGGCGGGTGAGGACCCGGCGCAGGAAGGGCAGCAGCGGGATGTGCCGGAAGCGGGCGGGAACCGCGGGGGCGTACTCGGTGGGGACGGGCTCCCGGTAGTACGGCGAGGTCCGGGACAGGAACGGTACGGCGACGGCGGCGGCCAGCGCCGCGACCAGCACCAGGTCGTCGCGCAGGGCGTACAGCGCCGGGGTGTTCGGCAGCATCATCTTCGCCGGCAGGGTCGTCACCAGCACCACCGCGACCGGCCACACGGTGCGGTCCGAGGCCCGGCGGCCGACCCGGCCGACCACCGCGAGCAGCAGCCACAGCAGCTGGTGCTGCCAGGTGGTGGGCGAGACGGCCACCGCGGCGCAGCCGGTGATCGCCACGGCGAGCAGCAGCTGCCCGTCGTGCGCGTAGCGGACCGCGCGGCGCAGCGCGAGTACGGAGACGGCCGCGCCGAGCAGCAGGAAGAGGGTGATCTCCAGCGGGCCGCTGAGGCCGAGGCGGAGCAGGGCGCCGTGCAGGGACTGGTTGCCGAGGGCGTCGGCCTTGCCGCCGAGGCCCACGCCGGCCGGGTGGCGCAGCCAGTAGGTGGCCGAGTCGTGCGGCAACGCGGCCCAGGCGAGCGCGGTCAGCCCGGCGAAGGTGCCGGCGCCGGTGAGGGCGGCCCGGCGGCGGCCGGTGCACCACAGCAGCGGCACGAACAGGAGCACGGTGGGCTGGAGGGCGGCGGCGAGGCCCAGGCACAGCCCGCTCGCCCGCTGCCCCCGGACGGTGAAGCAGCCGAGCAGCACCAGCAGGACCGGGATGATGCTGGTCTGGCCGAGCCAGAGCGCGTTGCGCACCGGCAGCGACAGCATGAGCAGGCTGATCGCGACCGGCGTGGCCAGCAGGGAGGTGCGCCGGCTCACCGGCTGGGGCAGCGCACGGGCGGCGACCACGCCGAGCGCGACCACCAGCAGCAGGCTGGCGAAGGTCCAGCTCCAGCCGAGGGCGGCCTCCGCGGCGCGGGTGAGCGGCTTGAGCACGAGCCCGGCGAGGGGGGTGCCGGTGAACTGCGTGGAGTCGTAGAGGGAGCCCTTGACGTGCAGGACGCCGTTCGGGCCGACCCAGGTCTCCAGGTCTGTCAGGCGTTTGCCGCTCGGGGTGGTGAGGACGGCGGTCAGCTGCCGGACGGCGAGGAGGGCGGCCACCGCCCACAGCGCGAACCGTGCGGCGCGCAGCCGCCCCCCGGCATCCGCCGGACCGAAGCCGTCCCCAGGTCCCGCGCCGTGTTCCACGTTCGCCACGCCTCGTCGGCCTCCCGCCCCGTTTCCGTCCCGGCTGTGCGTCGTTCACGCCGGGTCATCCCTACGCAACCCTACGAGGCTCGCAGACCCCCCGGAAGCGGAAAGAGGCAACCCCTGGTTCACCTGACACCCGCTCCCCTTTTGTCCCGATGACGACAGCACGCGGGCCCCCGTTGCGCCGCGGGAGCGCGAGAAGGATCACAACGGGGGCGCGGGCCGACGGGTCGCGAGCGGACGGAGTTGCCTGTTGACACGCCCTTTAGCTGCCCTATGCACGCATCCGCGTACGCCCCGTAAGGCCGCAATCAGCGCCTATGGTCGATTTTCGGCCCTTCGCACGTCCGGTGTTCACGCCGATGCCGCCCGGGGCCGCGTCTCTGTCCCCGTCGAAAGGCAGGCGAGCCCCGTTTTGGCGACCGTCACAGCCGTCACCCCCCAGATGAAGGCCCGCGGGGCCGCGCCCTCGGCCGCCCGCGACGTCACCGTCACCGATCCCGCGCTCGTCAAGCGCGCCGTGAAGGCGGCCGCGCTCGGCAACGCGATGGAATGGTTCGACTTCGGTGTCTACAGCTACATCGCGGTCACCCTCGGCAAGGTCTTCTTCCCGTCCGGCAACCCGACGGCCCAGCTGCTGTCGACGTTCGGCGCCTTCGCGGCGGCGTTCCTGGTGCGCCCGCTCGGCGGCATGGTCTTCGGCCCGCTGGGCGACCGGGTGGGCCGGCAGAAGGTCCTCGCGGTCACCATGATCATGATGGCGGCGGGCACCTTCGCGATCGGTCTGATCCCGTCGTACGCCTCGATCGGCGTGGGCGCGCCGCTGCTGCTGCTCGCCGCGCGGCTGGTGCAGGGCTTCTCCACCGGCGGCGAGTACGCCGGTGCCTCGACCTTCATCGCGGAGTACGCCCCCGACAAGAAGCGCGGCTTCTTCGGCAGCTGGCTGGAGTTCGGCACGCTCGCGGGCTACATCGGCGGCGCGGGTCTGGTGACGCTGATGACGGCGCTGCTGTCCTCGGCCGACCTGCTCTCCTGGGGCTGGCGCGTCCCGTTCCTGATCGCCGGTCCGATGGGTCTCATCGGCCTGTACCTGCGGATGCGCCTGGAGGAGACCCCGGCGTTCGCGGCGGAGGTCGAGAAGGCGGAGGCGTCCCGGCCGAAGGTGCCGCTGCGGGAGATGGTGGCGGGCCAGTGGAAGGCGCTGCTGCTGTGCATGGGCCTGGTGCTGGTCTTCAACGTCACCGACTACATGCTGCTGTCGTACATGCCGAGCTACCTCACCAGTGAACTGAAGTACGACGAGACGCACGGCCTGCTCGTGGTGCTCGGCGTGATGGCGCTGATGATGATCGTCCAGCCGTTCGCCGGGGCGCTGACCGACCGGGTCGGGCGCCGGCCGGTGATCGCGGCGGGGTGTGCGGGCTTCCTGTTCCTGTCCGTCCCCGCGCTGCTGCTGATCCGCCAGGGCAGCCTGCTCGCGGTGGCGCTGGGCATGGGCGCGCTGGGTCTGCTGCTGGTCTGCTTCACGGCGGCCATGCCGGCGGCGCTGCCCGCGCTGTTCCCGACGCGGGTGCGGTACGGGTCGCTGTCCATCGGGTTCAACGTGTCCGTGTCGCTGTTCGGCGGGACGACGCCGCTGGTGGTGACGGCCCTGATCGGGGCGACGGGGAACATGATGATGCCCGCGTACTACATGATGGCCGCGGCGGTCGTCGGCGGGTTCGCGGTGTGGCGGATGTCGGAGTCGGCGGGCCGCCCGCTGCCGGGTTCCGCGCCGGCGGTGGAGAGCCGGTAAGCGCGGCAGGGAGTTCGCCGCAAGGGTGCGGGGTTCGCCGTAGGGGGCGCGGCGTCCCCCTCCGGAACCGGAACCCCACGCGCGGGATCCGGGCCGCACGAACACTCTCGGTCGTACTCACTCTCCTCGGCATCCAGCTCACCTGGCTGATCTCCCCCGCCTGGGCTTGCGGCTGCGGTGCCATGGTCGTCGGTCCCGCCCAGCAGCTCGCCGTGTCGGACGAGCAGTCCGTCCTGCGCTGGGACGGCCGCCAGGAGCAGATCGTGATGCGCCTGACCGTCACCGGCGACGCCCGCGACGCCGCCTGGATCATGCCCGTCCCGCACCGCGCCACCGTCCGCCTCGCCGACCCCGCCGTCTTCGGCCAGCTGGCGCGGGCCATCGCCCCGGTGCACCGCACCCGGCACCACTTCTGGCCGCGCGACGGCGAATGGCCCTTCGACGAGCACACGGACGGCGCCGCGGCCGCCCCGGCCCCCGCGCAGCCTGCCGTGGGCGTCGTCGGCCGCCAGCGCCTCGGCCCCTTCGACGTGGCGCGGCTGACCGCCACCGACCCGGCCGCTCTGGCCACCTGGCTGCGTGCGAACGGCTTCCCGCTCCCCGCCCGGCTGAAGACGGCCCTGGCGCCGTACGTGGCCGAACACTGGGAGTACGTCGCCGTCCGCCTCGCCCCCGACACCGCGGGCACGGCCCTGCGCGGCGCCCTGGACCCGCTGCATCTCACCTTCGCCGCCGACCGCGCCGTCTACCCGATGCGCCTGTCCCGGCTGGCAACCACCCCCCAGTCGCTCGGCCTCTACGTCCTCGCCGCGCACCGCATGGAACCGGCCACCGCGATCGGCGGACCGCCCCCGCGCACGGTCTACGCCGGCCGCCTCACCGCCCCCGGCGGTGCCCTCGGCACCCTCGCCCGCGGCACGCCGTACCTGACCGCGCTCACCCAGCGGTTCCCACGGCCCGCCCGCATCTCCGGCGACCACGAACTGCGCCGGGCCGCCACCGACACCCCCGTCCAGCAGGTGAGCTACGACGACGAGCTGGACCGCGTCGCCGGCGTCCCCGCCTGGCTGCTCACGGCCGGCGTCCTCGCCGTGCTCCTCGCGGCCGCGGCCGGCGCCGTCATGGCCGTACGGCACGCACGTCGTCCCGTGCCTCCCCCGCCGCCCGTCTCCCCTCCGCCGCCCCCGGCCTGATCCCTGCCCGGACTCCTGGCCGATCCTCTCCCCGTCCTCGCGCGGCAACTGAGATGATCGGATGACGGCAGCGGGCCGGCGGCCTCGGCAGGCACTCGGGAAAGGCAGCAGGCACATGAGCGGGCAGCAGCTCTGGGACGACGTCGACGACTACTTCATCAGCAACCTCTCGCCCGACGACGAGGCGCTGCGGGCGGCCCTGCGGGAGAACGACGCCGCCGGGCTGCCGCCCATCGGGGTCACCGCGGCCCAGGGCAAGCTGCTCCAGCTGCTCGCCCAGGTGCAGGGCGCGCGCACCGTCCTGGAGATCGGCACGCTCGGCGGCTACAGCACCATCTGGCTGGCCCGCGCGCTGCCCGAGGACGGCAGGCTGGTCACCCTGGAGTACAGCGCCCGGCACGCCGAGGTGGCCACCCGCAACATCGCGCGCGCCGGCCTGGACCGGATCGCCGAGGTGCGGGTGGGCCCGGCCCTGGAGTCGCTGCCGAAACTGGCCGACGAGAACCCGGCCCCCTTCGACCTGGTCTTCATCGACGCGGACAAGGCCAACAACCCGCACTACGTGCAGTGGGCGCTGCGCCTGACGCGTACGGGCAGCCTGATCATCCTGGACAACGTGGTGCGTGAGGGCCGCGTCGCCGACCCGGACACCACCGACCCGGAGATCATCGGCACCCGTACGGCCATCGAGCTGATCTCCTCCCACCCGAGGCTCAGCGGCACGGCCATCCAGACGGTCGGCAGCAAGGGCTACGACGGCTTCGCGCTCGCCCGCGTGGTGGGCTGACCCCGGCGCTCAGACCTCGTGGTAGAAGCCGACGTTCACGCTGCGCGGCCCGCCGCGGTCCTGGACGACGATCTCGCCGGAGCCCCCGCGCGGCAGCGGCACGGTGGCGCCGGGGTTCAGGGGCCAAGCGCTTCCCCCGGCCGTCAGCCGCACCTCGGACGCCGGTTCGGGCTGGGAGCCGCGCAGCCAGGTCAGCTCCCAGGTGCCGTCGGCTCCGCAGCGGAACTCCAGGTGCGCGCGGGAGACGAACAGCCAGTCCTCGGGGGTGACCAGCCGGCACCCGGCGGCGTCCCGGCCGACCCGCAGCACCGCGCCGGGCGCGCTCGGCGCCTGGGCCGTCGTCATGCCGGCCGTGGCCCCCGCGTCGGCCGCGGAGACGGCGACCATGGTGAGTTCGAGCACCTGCGTTCCCCCCTGAAACCTCGTTGCGCGACGGGCGGTTGCCCTGCGCGCCGCCGCCGCATGATAAGACGCCCGGCCGGGCCCCGTCCGGCACAATGAGGTCATGACCGAGCGAAAGCCACCCGGCGTCCCGTTCGAGTCCTGGGTCGACAAGCAGATCCAGGACGCACAGGCGCGCGGCGAGTTCGAGCGGCTGCCGGGCGTGGGCGAGCCGCTGCCCGCGGAGGTCGAGTCCGGCTACGACGAACTGTGGTGGGTCAAGCGGAAGATGGCGCGCGAGGGCCTCGCGGTGCTGCCGCCCGCGCTGGCCCTGCGCAAGGAGGCCGAGGACGCGCTGACGGCGGCGTACGCGGCGCCCTCGGAACGGATGGCCCGGAAGATCATCGAGGACGTCAACGTCAAGATCCGCGACATGATGTTCAAGCCGCCGCCGGGCCCCCCACTGGGCAAGAAGCCGTACGACGTGGAGGACGTCGTCCGCGAATGGCGGCGGCTCAGACGACCCGGCCCCTGACCCGACGGCCGGGGCCGGGGCCCTAGCCGTGCAGCAGGCGTTCCGCCAGGTCGCGGTAGTCGCGCAGCGCCAGCCGCAGTTGTTCGGTGTCGGTCTCGTTCGCCGTGCCCCGGTCCGCGCTGTCTTCCCAGGACATGCGCAGGCTGCGGCGGCGCCGGGTCACGGCCTCGCCGAACCGTGCGGCGATCTCCTCCAGCGCCCGGTCGGCCTCCTCCACGGCCGTCCTGGGCCGGTCCACGAACCCGGCCGCGACCTGCCGCATCCGCTCCTCCCAGCGCTCGGTCTCCTCGCGCGGCAGCAGCGGGGCGGCGGCTCCCGGCCCCGAGTCCCCGCCCGCGGACCGCGCATCCGTCCCGGCTCCCGTCCCGGTGCCCGTCGACATCGGCCAGGCGTCCGGCGCACTGCCCTCGGTGGTGGCCGCCTCGCGTGCGCTGACGTCTCCGGGCGAGGGCGCGCCGAGCCCGTCGTCCGGCATCCGCGCCATGTCCGGGGCGGGCGCGGACGTCCCCAGGTCGCTCTCCCCGCGCGCCGTCA
Organism: Streptomyces sp. AM6-12; assembly: GCF_044327085.1. Classification (NCBI taxonomy): domain Bacteria; kingdom Bacillati; phylum Actinomycetota; class Actinomycetes; order Kitasatosporales; family Streptomycetaceae; genus Streptomyces; species Streptomyces sp. AM6-12. Next base: position 5,129,191 of record NZ_JBIQWN010000001.1, on the reverse strand, counting down.
TGGACCGGTCACGCCCGGCCGCGTCCGGGTCACGCCCGGCCGTGCCCGAGCCGAGTCCGGTCGAACCTGGTTCCCGCCCGGCCGCACCCGGCTCGCGCCCGGCCATACCCGGTTCCCGCCCGGTCGGCGTTCCCGTCTCACGCCCGGCCGGCATCCCCGGCCCACGCCCCGGCTCGCGGCCGAGCGCGCCCGGATCGCGGCCCGGCGTGCCCATTCCCTCGGTACCGGGCCGCAGCCCCTCCGTGCCGTGTTCCTCCCGCTGCTCGGCCTCCGGTACCCACTCATCGTCCGGCGGCCGGGCGTAGCGGCTGGTGGGGTACCGCTCGTCACCGGGGCCGTTTCCCCTGTCCGGCATGGTGTTCGTCCCTTCTTCGCTCATGGGCTGCTTCGGTCAGGCCGCGCGGTGGCGGCCGGACGCCGATGCGCCGCTTACGGCGCCGGTCAGGTCGTCGAACAGCTCGTGCGCCCTGACCAGGGCGGCGCGCATCTCCTCGGTCCCGGCGCCCGGCGCGGCACCGGCCCCGGCCCGTGCCATCCGGTGGACCCGGCGGTAGCCGTCGATGTGCTCGGCGTGGTGCACGGACAGCGCGGCCAGCTGCTCCTCGTACCGTCCGCCGTCGGGGTAGCCGCGTACGTGGGCGACCTCCCCGAGCAGCCGGTCGGCCTCGGCCACCGCCTGCCGCGGGGACTCCACGAAGTGTTCCTGGACGCTCGTCCAGCGGGCCGCGTACCGCTCCCGCTCCTCCGGGGCGAGGGGCCGCTCGCGCAGGTCGCCGTGGCGTTCGAGGCGCTCGTTCAGCTCGCGTTCCGCGGCCCGCGTGTCCCCGTCGTGGGCGGCCACGGTCCGGTCGTACTCGGGGCCGAACCGCCGCTTCAGACCGGGTCCGGCGCCGCTGCGACGGCCGATCAGCATCGTGACCAGCGCGGCGACGACCACGAGCGCCACGATCACGACCAACAAGATGATCAAGCCAGTGGACATGGTTGCCTTCCGCTCGGATCGCGGACCGGCCCGGCCGACCGGTCCCCTTACCGGGTCTCCCGGAAGCCCGCCCACAAACGGCACACGACGCTCACCGGGGGCCGGGCCCGGAAAACCGCTCGGACCGATCCGCTCGCGCGCCGCACAATGACCCGCATGACGACGTGGACGATCACCGCCGAGGCGCCCGGCTCCCCGGTCGCCGCCGCGCTGTGGCGGGCGTACTACACGGAGGTCAGCGACCGCTGGTACCTGCTGTACGAGGGCCACCGCACCGACCCGGCGGAGCTGGAGCGGGGGATCGCGGCCGCCACGGGCGCCGACCTCGCGCCGCCGGACGGGCGGTTGCTGGTGGGGTGGTACGACGGGAAACCGGCCGGCAGCGCGGGCGTCCGGCTCCTCGATCCCCAAACCGCCGAACTGACCCGCGTGTTCGTGGCGGAGGGCCTGCGCGGCAAGGGCGGGGCGGCACTCCTGGTGGCCGCCGCCGAGGACGCGGCCCGCGCGCTCGGCGCCCGCCGCATCGTCCTCGACACCCGCGGCGACCTCGTCGAGGCCCGCGCTCTGTACGCCCGCCTCGGCTACACCGAGACCGAACCGCACAACTCCAGCCCGTACGCCGAGCACTGGTTCCGCAAGGAACTCGTCAACTGATCCTCGGCTCAGGCGCGTTGTGCGGGTGGGCGGAGGCGGTGTGCGGGCGTTCGCGTTCGGCGCCGCACAGTTCCGAGGACAGTTCCCGCACCAGTTTCACCAGGTCGGTCGAGCGGCCCGGCTGCCACCAGTCGCCGAGCAGTTCGGCGAGCGACTCCTCGCGGGCCACGGCGAGCCGTTCCGCGGCCTCCCGTCCGGTGGCGGTCAAGTACAGGTCCAGGCCCCGCCGTTCGGCCAGCCGCCGCTCCTCCACCTGGCGGGCCGCATCGAGGACGGCCTCCAGCGGGACGGGGCTGCGCTCGGCCAGCACGCCCGGTTCCACGGAGCCGTTGCGGCGGATGCGCAGCAGCAGCCAACTGGCCGCGGGCAGCAGGTCGTACCCGGCCCGCTCGGTGATGTCCCGGTAGATCTCGCGGCGCCCCTCGCGGGTGCCGAGCACCGACAGGGCGCGGCACACCTCCTCGTAGGAGGAGCGCTGGACCGGGTTGGGCGGGAGGGTCTCGGAGACGTCCGGCGCGGTGACCGAGCCTCGCAGCGGGTCCTCCTTCAGCAGCCAGGCCAGCAGGAAGCCGAGGAGGGCGACGGGGGCGGCGTAGAGGAAGACGTCGGTGATGGACGAGGCGTAGGCGCCCAGCGCGGCGGGGCGCAGGGCGGGCGGCAGGCCCGCGATGCCGCGCGGGTCGGCCTTGAGGGTGTCCGCGCTGACGCCGGGCGGCAGCTGGACGCCCGCGAAGGCGGCGGCGAGCTTGTCGGCGAGGCGGCTGGCGAAGACCGTGCCGAAGATCGCGACGCCGAAGGAGGCCCCGATGGAGCGGAAGAAGGTGGCCCCGGAGGTGGCGACGCCCAGGTCCTCGTACGAGACGGCGTTCTGCACGATCAGCACCAGGACCTGCATGACCAGGCCGAGACCGAGGCCGAAGACGAAGAAGTAGGTGCTCATCTCGGCGGTGGAGCTGGTCTGGTCCAGGCGGTGCAGCAGGAGCAGGCCGATGGCGGTGACGGCGGTGCCGGCGACCGGGAAGACCTTCCAGCGGCCGGTGCGGCTGACGATCTGCCCGGAGACCGTGGAGGACAGCAGCAGCCCGAAGACCATCGGCAGCATGTACACCCCGGACACGGTCGGGGAGACCCCGTGCACGACCTGGAGGAAGGTCGGCAGGTAGGTCATCGCGCCGAACATGGCGAAGCCGACGATGAAGCTGATGACGGCGGCGAGGCTGAAGGTGCGGATGCCGAACAGCCCGAGCGGGAGCACCGGTTCGGCGGCCCGGCGCTCCACGGCCACGAACGCCACCGCGAGCAGCACCCCGGCCACCGCGAGGGCGATGATCTGCGGGGAGCCCCAGGCCCAGGTGGTGCCGCCGAGGGAGGCCACCAGGACCAGGCAGGTGGCGACGGAGGCGATCAGGAGGGTGCCGAGGTAGTCGATGACGTGGCGGGCGCTGCGGACCGGTACGTGCAGGGCGGCGGCGATCACGGCGAGCGCCACGACGCCGATGGGCAGGTTGACGTAGAACACCCAGCGCCAGCTCAGATGCTCGGTGAACAGGCCGCCCAGCAGCGGTCCGAGCACGCTGGTCGCGCCGAACACGGCGCCGAACAGGCCCTGGTAGCGGCCCCGGTCGCGGGGCGGCACGATGTCGCCGACGATCGCCATCGACAGCACCATCAGCCCGCCGCCGCCCAGACCCTGGAGCGCCCGGAAGCCGATCAGCTGGGGCATGTTCCGCGCCATGCCGCACAGCGCCGAGCCGACCAGGAAGATCACGATGGCGGTCTGGAACAGCTTCTTGCGGCCGTACTGGTCGCCGAGCTTTCCCCACAGCGGGGTCGCGGCGGTCGAGGCCAGCAGATAGGCGGTGACCACCCAGGACAGGTGTTCGAGGCCGCCGAGGTCGCTGACGATGGTCGGCAGCGCGGTCGACACGATGGTCTGGTCGAGCGCGGCGAGCAGCAGCCCGAGGAGCAGCGCCCCGATCGAGACGAACACGCCGCGCGCCACGTGTTCCTCCCCGCTCACGTCCTTCGCCGCACCGTGCGTGTCCAAGGCCATGGAGACCTCCCGGTGGCTCGGAGCTGGGATGCGCCTCTTCCATCCTGGGCGGAGTCACCGTTTATGGCCTGTCGAGTCCTGCGGATGTGGAGGCGATGGGCATACCCTGTGTGGCTTCGGGGGGTCCAGGGGAGGGGACGAACGTGACCGGGGAGAGGGGCACGGTCTGCCCGGAGTGCGGCACACCGAGGGACGCGGCGGGCGGCCCGTCCTGCGACTGCGCCGTGCGCACGGCCGAGGCACTGCACCGGACCCGTACGGCACAGGCGGCAGCGGCGGAGGACTTCGACCCGCTGCGGATACGGCCGTACGTGGACGTGGGGCCGGTGGAGGGGATGGGACCGGCGGGGCCGGTGAGACCGACGGGGCCTGTGGAGCCGACAGGCCTGGTGGAACCGACAAGAACGGCGGGACCGGCAGATCCGGCGGGACCGACAGGGCCGGTGGGACCGGCGGATCCAGTAGGACCGACAGGACCGGTGGAGCCGACAGGCCTGGTGGAACCGACAAGAACGGCGGGACCGGCAGATCCGGTGGGACCGACAGGGCCGGCGGGACCGACAGGGCCTGTGGAGCCGGTGGGTTCCGGGGGTGGCGCGGAGCGCCCGCCCCTTGAGTCCCCGCCCGTCGGGACCACGGTGCCGCCGCGTCCCGTGGCCGGGGCCGGCGTACGGCCCTTCGCAGAGGCGCCCGGCACACCCGAGGCACCCCGCGCACCGGAGGCCCCTGACGCACTCGCCGTCGGCACCCCCGAGGAGCCGGGCCCGCGGCGCCGGTTCCGCCGTACCGCGGTGGCCGCCGCCGCGGGCGCGGGGGTCGCCGTCCTCGCGGCGGCCGGGCTCGCGCTGTTCTCGTACCACACGCCGTCCCGCGACGACGCGGCCCCGGAGGTCAGGCAGAGCGTCCCGGACGTGCCGCCGCCGGCCACCACCGCCCCCTCGGCGCACGACACCTCCGCGCCGTCCCGCTCGGCAGCGCGCTCACTCCCCCCGGCCCCGCCGAGCCCCCCGGCCGGCCCGCCCCGGTCGTCCGCGCCGCCGCCGGCACCGACCCCGAGCCGGACGCCGTCCCGGACCCCCTCTCCCACCGCCTCCGCACCGGGCACCCCGGCGGGCGCGGCGGTGCTGGAACGCGGGGACTCCGGCCCGCAGGTCGCCGAACTGGAGGCGCGCCTCGGGCAGTTGAACCTGTACGACGGTGACCTGGACGGCGTCTACACACGCCCCGTGGAGAACGCCGTCAGCACCTATCAGCTGGCCCGCGGCATCCAGGGCGACCCCCTGGGCGTGTACGGGCCGCGCACGCGGGCGAGCCTGGAGGCGGAGACCTCCGAGCCGTAGGACCGGCAGGCGCGGCCGCCCGGCCGTCAGCCGATGTGCAGCCGGATACCGCCGCCCGGCAGGGCCGCCACCCGCACCCGCGTCAGGTCGGGCACGACGACATCGGGACCGTGGGCGGCCGCGCGGGGCCCGACGCCCACCACGGTCATCCCCGCGGCCCGGCCCGCCGCGATGCCCGCGCCGGAGTCCTCGAAGACCACGCACTCGGCCGGGGCGACGCCCAGCTCGGCCGCGCCCTTGAGGAAGCCCTCGGGGTCCGGCTTGCTCGCGCCGACCGACTCGGCGGTGACCCGGACCGCGGGCAGCGGCAGCCCGGCGGCGTTCATCCGCGCGGTGGACAGGCCGACGTCCGCCGAGGTCACCAGGGCGTGCGGCAGGTCACGCAGCGCGGCGAGGAAGACGGAGGCACCGGCGATCTCGACCACGCCGTCCATGTCGGCGGTCTCCTCGGCGAGCATCCGCGCGTTCTCGGCGAGGTTCTGCTCCATGGGCCGCTGGGGCAGCAGCGTGGCCATCGTGGCGTGGCCCTGGCGGCCGTGGACGACCTTCATCACCGCGTCGCCGTCCAGCCCGTGCCGCCCCGCCCAGCGCCGCCAGACGCGCTCGACCACGGCATCCGAGTTGACGAGGGTGCCGTCCATGTCGAGCAGCAGGGCGCCGGCATCGAGGACGGTGGGGGCGGGGGCGGGGGTGGCCGTCATCGGCAGTGGCTCCAAGAACGAGAGGCCCCGCACGAAGCGGCGGGAGGGACAAGGCGGCCCCGCCCGCCGGTCAGGGAAAACGGGCGGGAGCCACTTTGTTTTTCTACGGTACAAAACCCGGTGGCGTTCCCGCCACCACCCCCGCGACGATTCACCCGGCGTTCAGCCCGGAGCGCGGGCACCGGGCTCAGCCCGCGACCGCCTCGTACAGGCTCCAGACGCCGAGGCCCAGCATCAGCAGCGCCGCGATCCGCGTGATCAGCCGCAGCGGAACCTTCTTCATCAGGGCCTTCCCGCCCACGATGCCGAGACCGGCGACGGCCCACAGACCGAGCACCGCGCCGAGGCCGACGGAGATCGGGTCGTCGTAGCGGGCGGCGAGGTTGGCGGTCATGATCTGGGTGAGATCGCCGAACTCGGCGACCAGGATGAGCATGAAGCCCGTCCCCGCGACCCGCCAGAAGGACTGGTCGGCGGGCTTCTTGATCTCCTCTTCCTCCTCGCCCTTGCCGAACAGCAGCATGGCGGCGCCGCCGAGGAAGAGGAGACCGGTGATGGCGTGCACGAGCCGCTGGGGCAGCAGGGTGAGCACGCTGCCCGCGGCCACCGCGAGCACGACGTGCACCAGGAAGGCCGCCGCGACGCCCGCGAAGACATAGCCGGCGCGGTACCGGGTGCCGAGGACGAGGCCGGCGAGCGCGGTCTTGTCCGGCAGTTCGGCGAGGAAGATGACGCCGAAGACGAGCGCCGTCACGGTGATGCTGATCAAGGGTCCTCAATCGGTCGGGGCCACCCCGCCGAGAGTGCGCTCCGTCCTTGCGACGACACCTCGGCACGGCAGCACACTCGGCGCCCGCGCCTGGTCGCGCGGGCGTGCACTGCTTGCCGAAGGTCTCGCTGGGCGGAACCGAGGGTCCGCCTCCGGGCGCCGGCTCAGGCTCGCTGAGCAGTATGTCGACGGTCCGGCGAAGAGCTACTCCCCTTCTGCGCCCCCCATGATACGGGACGGCAAAGTCCATCCCTCAACCTTGCGTTGACATGCACACGTCACTAACTTCTTACCGGGTGCTCACCCTCCGGTAACTCCACGTCGCGAGCATTCCCTGACTCGTGACCCAACACCCCACCCCCACAAGGGAGTTCAGCAATGCCCAAGTTCTACGCGCGTCAACGCCTCAGCGTACTCGCCGGCCTCACCGGCATGGTCGCCACCGCCGCGCTGTTCAACTCCCCCACCGCCTCCGCGGCCCTGCCGACGCCCGTCGCCGCGTCCACCGCCCGCGGCTACCTCTCCCAGCTGACCGTCGCCGCCGAGGACCGCACCGGCTACAGCCGCGACAAGTTCCCGACGTGGATCACCATCGAGGGCACCTGCAACACCCGCGAGTGGATCCTCAAGCGGGACGGCACGAACGTCGTCACCAACTCCGCCTGCACCGCCACCAGTGGCAGCTGGTACTCGCCGTACGACGGCGCGACCTGGACCTCCGCCTCCGACGTGGACATCGACCATCTCGTGCCGCTGGCCGAGGCATGGGACTCCGGGGCGAGCAAGTGGACCACGGCCCAGCGGCAGGCGTTCGCCAACGACGTCACCCGCCCCCAGCTCCTCGCCGTCACCGACAACGTCAACCAGTCCAAGGGCGACCAGGACCCGGCCACCTGGATCCCGCCCCGCACCGCGTACGACTGCACGTACGTCCGCGCCTGGGTGCAGGTGAAGTACTACTACAACCTGTCCGTCGACCCGGCGGAGAAGACCGCGCTCCAGAACGACCTCGCGGGCTGCTGACCCGGCGCACCGCACAGGGGGCCCGGCCGGTCGACTCCGGCCGGGCCTTCGCCACACGGCCGCACGGCCGCTACGGCATCGCGGTACGGCCGTACGGCCACTACGGCATCGCGCCCCGGCCTCGGGAGGCCGGCTGCCGCGCCCGACCCCAGGACACCGGCTGCCGCGCCCCGCCTCAGGACACCGGCTGCCTGCGCATCAGGAACCCCGCCGCCGCGCCCGCCCCGAACAGCGCGGCCAGGGAGACGCCGGTCGCCAGCCAGGTGGCGCCGAGCCAGCGGGCGCCGAAGTAGCCGAGGGCCACGCTGTAGGCGGCCCAGGACAGACCGGCGAGGGCGGACCAGGGGAGGAAGTCGCGGGCCCTGCGGTGGGCGGCGCCGGCGCAGAAGGAGACGACCGAGCGCCCGGCGGGCGCGAAGCGGGCGAGGACGACGAGCGCGCCGCCACCGCGGGCGAGGGCACCGCCGAGACGTTCCTGCGCGGTGGTCAGCCGCCGGGAACGGGCTATCGCGCGGTCGAGGCGCGCCCCGCCGCGCCAGGCCAGCCGGTAGGCCACCAGGTCGCCGAGGAGCGAGGCCGCCGCCGCCAGGAGGACCAGGGCCAGCAGATCCGGCACCCCGTGCGGGACCCGGCCGGTCGCCGCCGTCGCCGCGCCCGAGCCGGCGGCCGCCGCCGTGCCCGCCGTGATGACGAGCACACCGCTCGGCAGCACCGGCAGGAACACGTCGAGCAGCACGGACAGGGACACCACGGCATAGATCCAGGGTCCGGCCGCCAGCGACCCCACACTCTCGAACACGTCTTCTCCTGTTACTTCCCCCGATGACAGCCGTACAGCGTACGCCGGGGGTGTGACAGGAGGTGCGCGGGGGGCTACAGAACCGCTCGAACGGGACGGCGCCCCTCCCCGGACCGGCCGGGGAGGGGCGCCGTGGGGGCGCCGCCGCAGGGGCGTGGGGTTGCCCGGTCAGGCGGCTATCGGGGCCTGCTCCGGGACGCGCTCGCCCTGCGCCGCCGCGCGCCGGACGAAGAACCGGTCGAGACCGAAGGCGCCGGAACCGGTGAAGACCAGCAGGAGGAAGGCCCAGCAGAACATGACCGCGGGCTCACCGCCGTTCTGGATGGGCAGCAGGGCCTGCTGCTGGTGGATGTCGAAGTACGCGAAGGCCATCGAGCCGGAGGCGATCAGCGCGGCGCCGCGGGTGCCGAGACCGATGAGCACCAGGGCGCCGGCGACCAGCTGGATCACGGCCGCGTACCAGCCGGGCCAGGTGCCGGTGGCGATGGTGCCGCCGTGGGTGCCCATGGCGCCGCCGAAGACGCCGAACAGCGAGGCGGCGCCGTGCGCGGTGAACAGCAGGCCGACGACGATGCGGAACAGCCCGAGGACATAGGGCTGCGCGGAGTTGAAGCGAGCGGAAGGCATGGGGAGTTGACCCTCTCGGTGTCGGGCGGCACGCCGGGGACGGGCGGGCCGGTGGGGGCGGCGGTACCGAATGAGGGGTACAGGTTAGGGGTCCCTAACCATTGCTTGCAAGTTCAAGTTCTGGCCAACGTTCCGCTTCTGCTGGGTGACCTACCCCTGACCCGACAGCATGTAGGGCCGTATGCGTCTCCGCGCGGGCGCCCGAAAATATGACCGAAACTGGCCCTGGAAACGCGTGGTCACGGACGTTCCCCCGCTTCCGTGGCAGCGCGTGGCGCGTGCCCGCGCACCTCCAGGTCACCGAGCAGTTCGGCCGTGGCGCGGGCCACGGCGGCCACGGCGGCGTCGAAGACCTCGCGGTTGTGGGCGGCGGGGGCCCGAAAGCCCGAGACCTTGCGCACGTACTGAAGCGCGGCGGCGTGGATGTCGTCCTCCGTGGCCGCACCGGGCAGCACGGGCGGACGCAGCGTCTTGATACTCCGGCACATGCCTTCAGTCTCGCGCCGGAACGGGGGCGGCGAGAGGGGTGCGGGAAGCCGGGAATGCCGCAGGAGGCAAAAGGAAAGGCAAGGACGTCACCGGACTCCTTGCCACTCTCAACGTATAGCGCATGGGGGGCCTTGCGGCAAGGCCCCCCTGATGCCGCAGAATCACGCGTCCGACCCCAAAGCCACCGAAACGGGGAGCCGACCGCCACCGCCACCTGCAAGACAACGCCCTCCCTCGCCCCCTCCCTCTCCCCCCTCGAACCGGAGCCTCCCCGTGCCCACCGCCACCAGCGCCTTCGATCTCCCCGACCGCCTCTCCGCCAAGGCCGCTCCCGAGCTGATCGCCACCGACGACGACCACTTCGCGGCGATCGCGCGGTGCCTGGAGCGGACGATCGCCGACGTCTCCGGCCAGCTGGACCAGGAGCGCCGGGCCCCCGGCGGCCTGGGCCGGCAGGCTCTGGACCGGGACGCCGAGGTGCACCGGCTGACCGCCCGCCTGCGCGCCCTGCGCCGCTTCGGCCTCGACCTGTGCCTCGGCCGGATGGTGAGTGCCGACGACCCCGGCGAGCCGGTCTACGTCGGGCGGCTCGGCCTGACCGACCACACCGGCCGCCGGCTGCTGCTGGACTGGCGTTCCCCGGCCGCCGAGCCCTTCTTCGGCGCCACCCACGGCAACCCGATGGGTCTGGCGAGCCGTCGCAGGTACCGCTGGGCGGACGGCCGTATCCGCGACTACTGGGACGAGGTGTTCGCCCCGGACGCGCTGGAAGGACATGCCGCGCTGGACGACCAGTCGGCGTTCATCGCGAGCCTGGGCGGCACCCGTTCACCGCGGATGCGCGATGTGCTCGGCACCATCCAGGCCGACCAGGACGCCATCATCCGGGCCGGCTCGCGCGGCGCCCTCGTCGTGGACGGCGGCCCCGGCACCGGCAAGACGGTCGTCGCCCTGCACCGCTCCGCCTACCTCCTCTACTCCGACCCGCGCCTCGGCCACCGGCGCGGCGGGGTGCTGTTCGTCGGCCCGCACCGGCCGTACCTGGCGTACGTCTCCGACGTGCTGCCGAGCCTCGGCGAGGAGGGCGTGCAGACCTGCGTGCTGCGGGACCTCGTCGCCGAGGGCGCGACCGCGCGCGCCGAGCCCGACCCGGAGGTGGCCCGGCTGAAGTCGTCCGCGCGGCTGGTGGGGGCGATCGAGCGGGCCGTACGGTTCTACGAGGAGCCGCCCACCGAGCCGCTGACGGTCACCACCCCCTGGGGCGACCTCGAACTGACCGCCGCGGACTGGGAGTCGGCGTTCGACTCGGCCGAGCCCGGCACCCCGCACAACGAGGCCCGCGCACAGGTCTGGGACGAACTCCTCACCATCCTGGCCGACCAGCAGGAGGGCGGCGCCCCCGCCGAGCTCCTGCGCAGGTCGCTGGCGGCCGACCGGGAGCTGCGCACCGCCTTCGACCGCTCCTGGCCCCTGCTGGAGGCGGCCGACCTGGTCGGCGACCTGTGGTCGGTACCGGCGTATCTGCGGCTGTGCGCCCCGTGGCTCACCCCCGAGGAGGTACGACTGCTGCGGCGCGCGGACGCGCAGGCGTGGACGGTGTCCGACCTGCCGTTCCTGGACGCGGCCCGGCAGCGGCTCGGTGACCCGGAGGCGGCGGTGCGCGAGCGCCGGCGCAAGGCGGCGGTGGCTGCCGAACACGCGCGCATGGCCGGCGTCATCGACAACATGCTCGCGGCCGACCACGACGGCGAGGGCGCGGTGACGATGCTGCACGGGCAGGACCTGCGGGACGCCCTGATCGACGAGACGGTGCTGCCCACCGCCGAACCGGACGCGCTCGCCGGTCCGTTCGCGCACATCGTGGTGGACGAGGCGCAGGAACTCACCGACGCGGAATGGCAGATGCTGCTCTCGCGGTGCCCGTCGCGCAGCTTCACCATCGTCGGCGACCGCGCCCAGGCACGGCACGGGTTCACCGAGTCCTGGCAGGAGCGGCTCGCCCGAGTCGGCTTCGGGCGGGTCGAGTTGGCCTCTCTGGCCGTCAACTACCGTACGCCGAAGGAGATCATGGCGGAGGCGGAGCCGGTCGTACGGGCCGCGCTGCCGGACGCCAATGTGCCGATGTCGATCCGCGGCAACGGACTGCCGGTGCGCCGGGGCCCGGCGGCCGGTCTGACCGCGGTCCTCGACGATTGGCTCGCCGCCCATCCCGAAGGCACCGCCTGCGTCATCGGCGCCCCGGCCTTCCGCCCGTCCAGCCCGCGCGTCCGCTCCCTGTCCCCCGCCCTGTCCAAGGGCCTGGAGTTCGATCTGGTCGTGCTGGTCGACCCGGAGCGCTTCGGGGAGGGCGTGGCGGGCGCGGTGGACCGCTATGTGGCGATGACCAGGGCGACCCAGCAGCTGATCATCCTCACGACCCCGGACTCCGGGGCCGCCTCCCCCGCTCATGAACACCCGTTCGGATGAACTCGCCGATCATTCTCGCGCCCGTAAATCGAACAGGCGTAGCATTGCTGTGTGGCTACGACCTATGAATTCCCCAGTGACCTCCTCGCCGGCCAGGAGGAGCTGCACCAGGTCAGGGCCGAGCTGTCGGCCCTGCTCAGGCGGCTGCCCTGGTCGGTCGAGCCGGCCGACGGCTTCAGCGACGACAACGGCTGGCGCAAGGTGGAACGCCCCGCGTCGCCGGGCTGGACGGCCGACGAACAGGCCGAGGTGGAGAAGCTCCGCCGCCGCGAACACGAACTCGCGGTGTTCGTCAGCACCCACCGCTTCTGGGCGGAGGTCGCGACCGAACAGCGCGTGCAGGCACGCAGCCGGCTGAAGCACGTCCACGGGGAAGGGGCGTCCGGAGACCCCGCAGATTCCTAGCCGTCACGGGCCGGGACGCCGGCGGCGGCACCGGCGGGCGGACGGGACGCGGCCATGCCGTCCTTGTCTCAGACCGTCGGGTCCCAGAGCCCGCCGGCCTCGCCGCGGGCAGGGTGTTCCGCGTAGACGCCGACCTTCAAGGAGATGACCGAGCGGCACTCCTCCAGCGCCTGGATCTGCGCCTCGACGCGCCGCTGATGCGCGTCGAGGAGCCGCAGCCGCTCCGCCTCGTTGCCCGGACCGTGCCGTACCAGCTCGGCGAACCGTCTGAGGTCGACCAGCGGCATGCCGGACGCAGATCAGCAGCCAGTGGACCTCGGCGGTGGTGTACCGCCGCCGGCCGCCCGCGGTGCGCTGGACCGGTCCGACCAGCAGCCCCTCCCGCTCGTAGCAGCGCAGCGCGTGCACGCCGGCCAAGAACCGCCAACGCCCTGTTCGCCGGCAGCGTGGTCGGCGCCGGCTTCAAGACGCCCTCCCAGGGCGCCGCCACCGGCCCGCGGGCCGCCACCTCTCCCCTCCTGGGCGGACCGCGGCGGGCTCTACCTGGAGGACCGCGACGTCACGCCCGTCTCCGCCCTCGGCACGCCCATGGACGACGGCGGCGTCCGCGCCTACGCCATCGGCCCCGGCGCGGCGGCACGGCTGAGGGACCTGTCCCTCGCGGCGACCGGCACCACCCCGGTCACACGCTGAACCCGCCCCGCGCCCCGCCGACCGTGCCCTCCCCGGCACCGCACACCGGCGCACCAACCCAAGAAGCCCCCAGCCATATGCGGCCGGGGGCTCCTCCTCGGTGGGCGCGGACGGTTTCGAACCGCCGACATCCTGCTTGTAAGGCAGGCGCTCTACCACTGAGCTACGCACCCGGAACAGGTCGACAGCCTACACGGCCCTCAGGCCCGTGCTGCAAACCGTGTTCCGGGCGGGGGCAGAAGCCCCGAGGACCGAGTGGAGGAGCGCTCTCATGCCACTGCACTCCTCGCTCGGCCGCGTGCCCGCAGCGGTCCGGGGCACGCTGGTCGCCCGCTTTCGCGACGCCTCCGGGCGGCACGGATCCAGTCCGTGGTCCGGGAAGGCGAGGGCGGGGTCCCTCACGCCCACGGGGGCTCGGCCCGGCCTGGACGGTCCGATGCCCCGCACGATCTCTCCGGTCGTACGGGGGCGGTGCCGGCCGTCGCCGGATCGCATACCCGAGGGCGCGCCGTCCGATCGCCACCGCCGCAGCGTCGTGGCGGGTGGTCTCACGAGTGGCGGTGGTCAGCGGCCGCTGCCAGTGCTGGGCGCCCCAGCGCGAGGTATAGGCAGGGTCGACGGCCACGATCGCCACGTTCTGCTCCGCCGCCATCGACACGAGACGGGCTCGGAGACGTGCGGTCGGAAAACGGGAGATCAAGTGCCGGAACCGCTTGCCCACACCGCCCTGTTCGCGGCTCGTGCTCTCCCTGAAGTGGAGGTCTTCGACGGCGATCGCCATGGCACCGCACCGCCGGGTGTGGTGCAGCAGCCGGGTCAGGGCATGCCGGATCTGAGCGTCCCGGTGCGATGCGGTGCCCGACAAGTCATAGCGGAACCTCCGGGGCTCGCCGACCGGATTGCCCTGCGTGTCGAGGCTCCAGGCGGCAAGGTGGTCGTCGTTCATGTCCACGCCCACGACACCCCGTACCAGGGCAGCTCGCAGAGGCAGCACCGGGGCCGCCACGCGCTGCCATGAGGCGGTCACGTACCAGCGGCCCCGCACAGGATCGTGGTGGATGCGGTACGCCACCGCCCGGTTCGCGGCGATCCGGTCCTGCCATTCGTCCGCGCGGTGGGTGAAGGCCACGGCTGCGTCGAGCACATACCGGCCGTGTGGCGCGTTGGCCAGGTGGGCCAACGCGGCCGGGAGCCTGAGCGAGACCTCTCCGCTGCCGGTGACGCGGATGGTCTCGTTCCCGCAGCGCTTGCCGGACTCCCCGTCGGCCGACAGGAACATCCGCGCCGCTTGCCAGCGTGCCGCCCACTCCCGAGGACTCATCCCTTCCGCCGCCAGATGGTGCCGCAGCAGGGCGAGCCGCTTGCCACCGCGCACCACCCGCACCCGTCCGGCGTGCCAGTCCGCCTCCAGTGCGGCGGACCGGTCCCGGAGCACCCGGAGACGACGCGATTTGGCGTGCCATTCGGTCCGGGTGGCATAGCCGCGCACCAGCCCGGCCCGCTTGTCGGCCTTCGCGCCCAGTGGCCGGGCCAGCCGCGCCTCGATCTGTGCGATCTGCCCCCGCAGCCACGCCCGCTGGTCGGCCTGACCGCGTCTGGCCAGCGCCCACTGATCATGCGTCGTCCTGGTGATGCTGCCGGCCCACCGCGCCGACGCCACCTGCGTCAACGCCCGCTTTCGCGCCGCCCAGGAGGCGCCGTCGTGGTCAAGCCCCTGCCGCGACCGCCCCGCGATGTCCCCGGACGCCACAGAACCGAGAAAGGTGCCCACTTCCGTCAGCACCGAGGCGTCCCCGGTGGACACCCGCAGGCGCGTCCGGATCGTTACGGCGGTGGGGCCGGGTACGACGAACGGCGCCGCCAGTTTCCGCACCTCACCCACCCCCTCGCCGTCCCCGGAAAGCCACTCACCGGCTTCAACGACGCCCTGCGCAAAGAGTCACTCATTCGACCGAGGAACACGTGTCCCGCATTCTTCCGCGGGCAGACTGCGCCCCGCGCGTGTCACAGGAACCGCTCGCTCGGCACCGTGCGAGCGCCGGCTCCGCCCGCATGAAGGCCACCGTGCACACGGTGAACTGACGGGCCCGTGTGTTCGTCTGTACGGGGTGGGAGAATGGCACCCCAGGGCGGATCACAGCACGGGAGAGGGATGTGACGGCGAGACCGGGCACGCCAGTGACACAGTCGTACCCGCCGTCGTCCGGCCCGCGGACCCGGCACGGGGCGGGCGCGGGTCTGCGTGACGCCCTCGCCCTGATGAGCCTGCCGGTGCTCGTCGCGCTGGCGCTGCCCGCCGCGTTCGCGGGCGGTGGCACCCGGCGCTGGTTCGGCGGGCGGGCGGAGAGTCAGCGGGCGCAGGCGCAGGAGGCGAAGGACGCCGCGGCGGCCGCGTTCTACGAACTGGACACCGCCCAGCGGGACCTGCGGATCTCGATCGAGACCATCACGGCCGTGGACGACTCGCCCGCCGCCCGCCGCGCCGCCGCCGACTTCGAGGGGCTGGGCCGGCGGATCGACGAGGTCAGCCAGCGGTACATCCAGGCGGTCGACGCCCATGACCTGGACCGCGCCGACCTGGACGCCGGCGCTGCGGCGCGGGCGCGCACCGAGCTGACGGCGGCGCGGGACGAACTGGTGCGGGTCAAGCAGGAGTTGGACCGGTTCGGCAGCTCGCTCGGCCCGCTGCTGGGCTCGGCCGAGACCCTGCTCGCCCGCGTCGCGCCCGCCGTGGAGCGGGCCCGCCAGGCGCTGCTGGCCGCGAGCAACGCACTGGACGGTGTCCGCGAGCAGGGGCTGCGCGCCGATGACCTCGCCGGGCGGCTGGCCGCGCTGGCGCCCGAGCTGACCAGGCTGAACGAGGGCGCGGGCCGGCACGGCGTGCAGCAGACGCTGGAGCGCGCCGAGCGGGTGCAGCGGGAGGCCGGGGCGATCCGGGCGCAGGCCGAGGCGCTGCCCGGGAAGGCTGCCGAGATCGATCACCGGCTGGTCTCGCTGCGCACCCGCGCGCAGGCGCTGACCACGCGCGCCGGGCAGGTGGACCCGGTCCTCAGCGAGCTGCGGCGGCGGTTCGCCGCGGCGTGCTGGCAGGACCTCCAGCAGGTGCCGGCGCAGGCGGTGGAGAACGTACGGCAGGCCGAGCGGAAGCTGGACGAGGCGCGGGCCGCGCGGGACGCTCAGCGCTGGGCGGACGCCACCTCGCTGCTGTCGACGGTGCGCGCGCTGCTGAACGCGACCGATGACGCGGTCTCTGCGGCCGGTGACCGGCTGGCCAGGCTGAATGCCGTGCAGAAGGATCCGCAGGCGGAGACCGAGCGGACCCGGTTCGCGATCCGGGACGCGCAGCGGCTGGCGATGGCGGGGCGGGCCGCGCCGGATCCGCGCCATGCCCGGCCGCTGGACGAGGCGGTGGCCCGGCTGGAGCGGGCGGTCGCGGGTCTTCAGGGCGGTCCGCATCCGGACTACTGGCACTTCCTGACGGAGACGGAGGCGGTGCGGCAGTCGGTGGCGCAGGTGGTGGCGCGGATCCGGGAGGATCGCGGCGGCGCCGCGCGCTGAGGGCGGCGGCGGTGGGCCGTTATGTTGCCGGGTGACCCGGTTCGGGCGGATATTTGTTGGAGCCACGTTCTGGGATGGACGGCCGCCGCCAGCGCCCGAGGGAGGCCGAGATGGCCGCACACGCAGCGCACACGCAGGAAAAGCAGCGGATCCGGTTCGATCAGCATCTGCCGACCGATCACCGGCTGAACCTGGTGTACCGGATCGGCGCGGGGCTGATCGGCGCGTTCCTCGTCGTCTTCGGGATCCTGGGCCTGATCAACCACATCGGGTTCTTCGACATCGGCGGCGCGACCGTGGCCGGGCTGAACACGAACGGCACCCTGAGCGTGCTGTCGATCTGCATCGGCGCGCTGCTGCTGGTCGGCATGGTGATCGGGGGGAACTTCGCGTCCACCCTGAACATGGTGCTGGGCATCCTGTTCCTGCTGAACGGGTTCCTGTTCCTGGCCCTGCTGGACACCCCGAACAACTTCCTGGCGTTCCGGATCCAGAACGTGCTGTTCAGCTTCGTGGTGGGGCTGCTGCTGATGACCTTCGGGATGTACGGGCGGGTCGGTCACGCCCTGCCGCACGACAATCCGTACTGGCGGGCCCGCCACCCCGAGGCCTCCCCGCAGGGGACGCGCGGGGCGCGGGACGCGCACGGTACGCCTGAGATGCGGGAAGGACCGGGGCGGCAGGACCGGCGGGGTCAGGTCCTGTAGGCGTAGTAGTACGCCGTCGGGTAGGACGCGACGAGGCTGGCCACCGACCTGTTGTAGGTGTTGGTGGAGTGGTACGTCACGTAGGGGACGCCGGAGCTGTCCCGGTAGGTGACGACCATGGAGTGGTCCTTGGACCCGTCCCGGTTGAAGTCCATCTGGATCACGTCACCGATGTCCGCCTGGTACACGTTGGCGAGCGGGGTGACGCGCTTGGAGGACAGCGCGAACCAGGAGAACTCGTTGACGCCGACGAAGGAGTCGGACTGGATGTCGGCGGTGCCGAACCACTTGGTGTAGTCGTCGGTGTAGCCGGGGACGTGCTTCCAGCCGCCCGCCTTCAGCACCTGGCTGACGAAGTTGGTGCAGTCGCCGCCGGCGCCCTCGTTGTTGTAGTTCGGGTACGCGGTGTTGTAGTGGTTCCAGTACTTCTGCGCGTAGGCGACCATCGCCTTGTAGTCGTAGGCGCCCCCGGTGAGCTTCTTGGGGTTCGCCGGCGCCGGGTAGCTGGTGGCCGCGCGGGGCGCGGTGGGCGGGCCGTCGTCGGACGAGGCGGCGGGCTTGTCGTCCTTGGGCGCGGCGGGCGTGGCGACCTGGTTGACGGCGAGGTAGCCGTCGTCGGTGTCCTTGATGCCCGTGAGCTGCCAGTCGCCGTCGCGGCCGGCCTGGAAGGTCAGCTCGTGGTGGGCCTGGAAGCCGGTGGTCTTGGGGCCCTTGGCCGGGGTGGTGCCGGGCTTGTAGGTCAGCGACGTGGTCTCGGTGACGGCGACCTTGGCGCTGTGGCCGTGCACCTCGGTGGCGTCGAGCGTCACCGTGGTCTTGCCGGCGCTGTACTTCTCGCCCAGCTCGGCGAGGCGGTCCTTGCGGGCGCGCAGCTGGCCGAGGGCGAAGGACTGCTCGCGGCTCTGGCCGCCGGAGAGGCGGACGGAGCCGTGGAAGCCCTTGGTGTGCTGGGTGCGGCCGCCGGTGGAGCCGTCCACCAGGGCCTGGGTGCGGTCGGTGAAGACCGCGTCGGCGAGCTTCTGGAAGGTCGCCTTGGTGGCGGCGTCCACGGTGGGGTCGTTGGTGACCGCCGCGCCCGCGCTCCAGTTGGGTATGAGCGCCACACCGGCGACGACGGCGGCGGCGGAGGCCCCGACGATGGTGGTGCGACGCCCCTTACGGCTGAGTCTTCTCGACTTCAATGATGTTCCCCTCTATGCCGGTACACCTACCGGGATGGGGCATCTTCGCATGGCCTCCGGGGCGTGTGTGAAGGGGGTTGCACAAGTGGAACCTGGCCTGCGTTCATGTCATTTGACGACCGTGGACCAGTCCGGGGACTGGGCGGGGTCGAGGCTGCGCAGGGCGGCCAGCGTCGAGGGCTTCTGGACGTCCATCCAGTCGGCGAGCTCCTTGAAGGACACGCACTTGACGCCCTTTTTGGTGCAGATCTTCGGGATGATCTGGTCGATGGCCTTCATGTAGATGCTGCCGTTCCAGTGCTCGAAGTGGTTGCCGATGAACAGCGGTGCGCGGCTGCCGTAGTAGACGCGGTTGAAGCCGGCCATGTAGGAGTCGACCGTCTCCTGCTGCCACTGCGGGTACTTGGCCGGGTCGCCGTCGGTCTCGCCGTTGGACTGGTTGTAGAGGAAGTTGAAGTCCATCGACAGGCCCTGGAACTTGCCGTTCTCGTACGGGAGCATCTGGAGCGGGAAGTCCCAGACGCCGTTCTTCTTGGCGGGCCATATCTGGAAGTCGCCCGGCGAGCTGGCGTCGTAGCGCCAGCCGTAACTCTTGATGGCCTTCAGCAGGTTGGGCTGGCCCTCCAGGCAGGGCGCGCGGCCGCCGGTGACCTCCTGCTTGAAGTCGAAGGGCAGCGGCGGGATGTCGGTGTAGCCGGTGTTGGTCTTCCAGTTCTCCACGAAGGAGTAGAACTGGTCGATCTCGCTCTTCCACTGCTGGACGCTCCAGTCGCCGCCGCCCTTGGCGCCGCAGAAGTGGCCGTTGAAGTGGGTGCCGATGTCGTTGCCCTGCTCGTAGGCGAGGCGGAGCTGTTCCAGGGTGGTGCGGATGTGTTCGTCGGTCGGGTAGTCGATGGCGGCGTCGCCGGGCTGGTGCATCGGGCCGTGGTAGAGGTCCTTCTTGCTCTTGGGCAGCAGGTAGATGCCGGTGAGGAAGAAGGTCATGTGGGCGTTGTACTCCTTGGCCATCTCCCGGTAGTGCGAGAAGAGATGGTCGTCGCCCTCCAGGGCGCCGTCCCAGGAGAAGACGACGAACTGGGGCGGCTTCTCACCGGGCTTGAGCGGTACGGGCTTCAGCGTGCCCTTCTGCGGACCGGTGTAGGAGGTGGAGCCGTCGCCGAGGACGTGGGTCTTGCCGTCCCACTTGGCGGACGCGGAGGGCTTGGGGGCGGCGCTCTGGCCGCCCTTGCCGGAGGCGGCGGTGGGCGTGGTGTCGTCGGGGCGGCTCAGCGCGAGGTAGCCGGCCACCAGCGAGGCCACGACGAGGAAGGCGGCGAGGGTGAAGATCTGCGGACGGGTGGCGGCGGGGACGCGGCGGCGGCCGGGGGCGCGACGCCGGCCCCGGCCCGTCTGTGGCTTCTTGCGAGACATGCGCGGCTCAATCTCCGTGTGGGCGAGGGATTTTCGGGGCCCGGGACGCTCAGTCCAGGCCCATGGCGGCCGACCAGAGGGCGTAGGGCACGGTGTCCGGCGTGGCGCCCGCTAGGCCCTTCAGGGGCAGCGGTTCCAGGGACTTGGCCAGGTCCATGCGGTAGACGACGACCGCCGTGGACACGGAGCCGGCCGTCCCGGCGTACCAGGCTGCGGTGTTCTGGCCCGCGGCGCCTTCGTCGGTGGTGCCCTGGTCGGCGGTGCCGGCCTTGCCCGCCACGTCCGGGGTGGTGACGTCCGGGTGGGCAGCGCGGAAGGAGTCGGTGAGCGCCTGCTCGACGTCCCCGGCGACCTGGGCGCCGACCGCGCGGGCGGGGCGCGGGGTGGCCAGGGCGACGGCGGCGCCGTTGCGGGTGATACGGCGCACCGAGTACGGCTCCGTGTGGGTGCCGTCGGCGGCGAAGGTGGCGTATCCGCTGGCCATCCGGATGGCGCTGGGCGTGGAGCTGCCGAGCGAGAGGGCCGGTACCTGGGGGCCGATGCTGGCGGACAGCAGCCCGGAGGCCTGGGCGGTCTGGCGGACCTCGCCGAGGCCGGTGTCCATGCCGAGCTGCATGAACGGGGTGTTCACCGATTTTGCGAGGGCCTCGCGCAGGGTGATCCGGCCGTACGACTTGTTGCCGTCGTTGTGCGCGGCGACCTTCTTGCCGCTGCGGTCCCAGTAGGGGCCCTCGGGGGTGGTGACGGGGACGGCGTCGTCGCCGTCGTAGACGGTGTCGGGGGTGACCGGGGTGGCGGGTCCGCCGCGGGTCTTGTGGACGCCGTGTTCGAGCCCGGCGGCGTAGACGAAGGGCAGGAAGGCGGTGCCGGCCGGGACGGTGGTCGCGTTGGACTCGTTGTAGCCCTGGGTGCGGTGGTCGGGGCCGCCGTAGACGGCGAGGATCCGGCCGTCGGTGGAGACGGAGGCGGCCCCGTAGTGGCCGTCCTTCGCGGTGTCGGGGTCGTCTCGCTTGGCCTGCTTGCGGGCCTTGGTGACGGCGTCGGTGAGTGCCTTCTCCCGCTTGCGGTCGAAGGTGGTGTAGATCTGGTAGCCGCCGAGGTCGAACTGCTGGTCGGTCAGGTGCGCGGCCTTCTTGGCGTACTGGGAGGCCAGCTCCACCAGGTAGTCGCTCTGCTCGCCGGTGTTGTAGAGCGGGTTGGTCTTCAGCGGCTCGGGAAACGTCTTGTACTGGGCGCGCTGGGCCGGCGTCAGCTTGTGGATCTTGACCATGCGGTCGAGGATCCAGGACCAGCGCGCCACGGCCCGCTGGTGGTTGGCCTTGCTCAGGGTGGGGTCGTACAGGCCCGCGCCCTTGAGGAGTCCGGCGAGCATGGCCGCCTCGGACACGTTGAGCTTGCTGACGTCCTTGCCGTAGTAGGCCTGGGAGGCGCGCTGGATGCCGTAGGTACCGCGGCCGAACCAGCTGGTGTTGAGATAGCCCTCGAGGATCTTGTCCTTGCTCATCTTGTTGTCGAGCTTGAGCGAGATCATCGCCTCGGTGAACTTACGGCTGACCGTCTGGTTCTGGTTCAGATAGACGTTCTTCACGTACTGCTGGGTAATGGTGGAGCCGCCCTGGGTGTCGCCCTCGCCCACGGTGCGGAACAGGGCCCGGCTGATGCCCTTCACGGAAATTCCGGGGTCGGAGTAGAAGGTCTCGTTCTCCGCCGCGAGCACCGCCCAGCGGACGTCCGGGGGAATGTCCTTCAAGGGCATCGCCTGCCGCTGCACCCACCCCGTACGGGCCATCGGGGTGCCGTCGGACCAGAAGTAGACGTTGTCCTGCTGGGTGGCGTACGAGTTCAGGTCGCTCGGTATGCCGGTGAGCGCGTACGCGGTCACCAGGAAGGCGCTGAGCAGGCCGAAGGAGGCGAGGGTGCCGCCGAGCCACTGCCGCCAGGAGGGCATCCAGCGCCGCCAGCCGGTGCGGCCGGGGCGGGGGTAGGCGGGCTTGAGGCGGCGCGCGTAGGGCGCGAGAGGGCGCAGGTACGGGGCGAGCCGGCTCGTCAGTGGCGCGAGCGGGCCCAGTATTCGGGCGGTCACGCTGCCGGCGCGCTCCCGCGCGGAGGGGCGCGCGCTGCGCCTGCGCTCAGCCCGCCCGCCGCCGGGTGACGGCTCGGGCGGCGCGGGCACGCGCAGCTGCATCGTCTCGTCGGCTCTGAGAGCGTCCACTCTCAGATGGAGGGTCTGGTCGGCGTCGAGCGGCTGCTCTCCCCGGCCGGATCGGCCCTCCCCTTGCGACGCACCGGTCACCATGCGTCTCCCCTCCGCACTCGCTCTTGCTCGCGCGGTGAGCTGAGCGTCCTCGCAACGGCCGTTCACAAGTTATCAGCGAAGTTTTCGATTCCTCCGCACGAGTACCTGCTGTATCCAAACACTCATAAAACATTGAGGCCGCGCTTCTGCGCCTCCGCCGTTACGCTGTGCTCATGCCTCGCTATGAGTACCGCTGCCGGAGCTGCGGCGACACATTCGAACTGAGTCGGCCGATGTCGGAGTCCTCGGCGCCGGCGACGTGCCCGGCCGGGCACACGGACACGGTGAAGCTGCTGTCCGCGGTGGCGGTGGGCGGCAGCGGCGGCTCACCGGCTCCGGCGTCCGGTGGCGGAGGGTGCTGCGGCGGGGGTTGCTGCGGGTAGCCGCCGAGGCGCTACCGCCTGACTCCCCGCAAGAACTCCCGTAGGATCCGCTCCCCCGCCAGGACCCCGTGCTCGGGCAGCGCGCTGATCCGCGGGGCCAGCCAGCCGGTGTCGGCCAGTTCGCCGTGGCCGGGGCGCCAGCCCCGGTCCGCGGCCAGCAGCAGGTCGGCGTCGAGCAGGGAGTCGCCGGCGGCCAGGATCAGCTCCGCGCCCGTGCGGCGGGCCACCTCCCGGACGGCGGCGCTCTTGGTGAGCGGCTTGGGGACGGCGTAGAGCTTGCGGCCCTGGAGCGAGACCGTCCAGCCGCGGCCCTCCGCCCAGGCCGCCAGTTCCTTCACCCAGCCTTCCGGCAGCAGCTCGCGCTCGACCACGAGGTAGGCGAACAGGTCCTCGGCGACCCGCTGCTTGCGCAGCCACACCGGGTCGGCGGTGCGCGTCAGCTGCTCCTGGACCTCGGCCAGCGGCGCGCACTCGTCGGCGAGCCGGGCCAGCACCAGTGCGTGCCAGTCGTGGTCGGTGACGCCGTCGACCAGCAGCTGGCCGCCGTTGGCGCAGATCGCGAACGCGGGCGGCGGTCCCGGCAGGTTGATGCGCTGGTACTGCTTGCGGGTGCGGGTCGTGGTCGGCACGAACACGGCCGCGTCCCCGAGGTCGGTCAGCAGCCGCGCCGCCGTCTCGGTCATGTACGACAGCGGTCTGCTCTCGTGCACCTCCACGCACAGCAGCCGGGGCGCGCGGGCGTCCGGCATGGTCAGCGCGAGGGCCGCCGAGGAGTAGATCAGCGTACGGTCGAGGTCGCTCGCCACCAGCACCGGCATCAGACGTTCACCGCCTTTCCGTCGGCGCCGGTCGCCCCGCGCGTGTACCGGGGGTGGATCAGCCCGACGCAGCTGTACGGCAGTCCGTCCACCTCCTCGACCGGCACCCCGCGCTGCTGTGCGAGCAGCCGGACGTGGTCCAGGTCGGCGCCCGCGTCCTTGTGGGCGAGGATTCTCCAGGGCACGCGGCGCAGCAGCACCCGCGTGGTCTCGCCGACGCCCGGCTTGACGAGGTTCACGTCGTGGATGCCGTACTCCTCGCTGATCCGCTCGACGGCCCGCCAGCCCGCCCAGGTCGGGGTGCGGTCCTCGGCCAGCAGCTCCTTGACCTCCTCCGCCACGCTGTCGGCGACCTCGGCGAAGCGCGCCTCGACGGCGTCGAGGAAGGCCACCGAGACGTCGTCGCCGGCGAGTTCGCGGTAGAACTTCGCGCCGTGGAAGTCGTCGGGACCGACCAGGTCGGCGCGCAGCACCGTGCGGGAGATCAGCCCGGAGACGGTCGAGTTGAGGCAGGCGGAGGGGATGAGGAAGTCCTCGCGGGTGCCGTAGGTGCGCACGCAGGAGCCGGGGTCGGCGAGGACGGCGATCTCCGGGTCGAACCCGCCGATGCCTTCCTTCCGCTCGAACTCCTCGACGGCCTTGGCGAGTTCGCGGGTGATGGCGCCCTTGCCGGTCCAGCCGTCCACGAACACCACGTCGCGCGGGTCGTGATGGGCGGCGAGCCAGCGCAGCGCGTTGGCGTCGATGCCCCGGCCGCGCACGATCGACACGGCGTAGTGCGGCAGTTCGAGGCCGTGCCGGAACCGTGCCCAGCGGCGCATCAGCACGCCGACCGGGGTCCCGGCGCGGGCCAGCGACACCAGCACGGGGCGCGGCGACCGCTCGGTGAGGACCGTGTCGGTGACCACGCCGACGGCGCGGGCGATCCGGGCGGCCGAGGCGGCGAGGGCCGTGTGGAACAGCTCCTGGTACCGCGCGCTGGGCTGGTACTCCACGGGCAGCGACTCGGCGTAGTGCGCCCCGCCGCGCTGGACGGCCTCCTCGCGCTCCTCGGTCGGCGCCTCCAGGGTGACGTCGGAGAGGTCCTGGAGCAGCCAGCCGACCTCGTCGGGCGGGTACGAGGAGAACGCGGGGCCGCGGAGGGGCTCGGGCAGCATGGCCGGCCTTTCGGGAGCGTGCGGGGGCTCGGGGACGAAGGAGGGGACGACGGCGAGCAGTACGTGCGGCACCTGCTCGGCGAGCCGCGCGAGCAGGCCGTCCGGGGCGTGCAGCGCGGGGGTGTCGCCAGCCGAGTCGACCACGGCGACGACGGCGTCGAAACCGCCGCCCGCGACGTTGTAGGCGTAGCGCTCTCCGGGTCCGTCGGCCGGCTCGTCGTGCGCCGGGAAGACGATACGGCTGCGGATCGCGTACCCCGGATCGTCCACCGCGAGCACCGGCGACCGTGTGGTGGTGGAGAACCGCACCTCGCCGTCCAGCACCCGCTCCAGCTCACCGGCGAGCCGGAGAGGGGCGTACATCAGCTCCTCGAAGCCGAGGACCAGGATCTTCCCGGCGCCGGCGGGGAGGGCGCCGGATATTCGGCCGGCCATCGCGGGGAGGGCGGCTTCGAGGCGGGCCCGGTGGGCGGGGGTGAACCCGTGCCGGCCCCCGTCGGGAAGGCCGGCCGGCCAGTGCAGGTCCACTCTCCCAGCGGCGCGGGGCGGGACATGCCGCGGCCGCGCCGCGCGGGCGGGCGCGTCCGGCCCGCTCCCGCTCTCGTACCGCGCGACCAGCGCCTGCCCCTTCTCCAGCACGTCCTCGGGCAGCGTCACCACCCCGGACGCGGCGGACACGAGATCCACCCGCGCCCCGAGCTCCTTCGCGAACCCCTCCAGCCGCCGGACGTCCCGCGCCGAGCGCATGTCCACCAGCGCGACCACCACGTACCGCCGCCGCGGGTACCGGGCGTGCAGATCGCGGATCGTGTTCAGCACCGTGTTCCCGGTGGAGAACTCGTCGTCCACCAGCACCAGCGGCCCGTCCCCGGCCAGCAGTCCCGGATCCGACGGCAGCAGCAGATGCGAGGTGGCGTGGGAGTGCGACTCCTCGAACCCGCCCGCGGGGGCCACCCCGGCGACCGGCCGCCGGGTGGAGTGCAGGTACGGCGCCGTGCCGAGCCCGTCGGCCACCGCGTGCCCGAGTCCCGTCGCGGTCTCCGCGTACCCGAGGACGACCGCGCGGGCCGCCTCGGCCGGGCCCAGCAGCGCGTGCACCCGCCGGCCGAGCCGCACCCCATGGCCGTACACCACCGAGGGTGTCTGCGGGACGTGCTTGCCGAGCACGTGGGAGACCAGCAGATGGGCCCGCTTGGGGTTGCGGCGCAGGGCGAGGCCCAGCATGGCCCGCAGGTCCGCGCCGCTTCGGCCGTCGGTGCCCTCCAGTCCGACCCCGAGTCGCTCGGCGACCCAGCTGCCGGACCAGACCCCGTCGTTCACTGCGTTGTTCATGCGTTCCTTGCTGTGTTTCCTCGGACAGAGGTGGTCAGTCGGGTATTCCGGCGGCGAGCAGTTCCACGAAGTTGACGTCTTCACGCGCGACGCCGAACACCTCGGCGCGCAGCAGGATGCGCTCGGCCCAGGCGCGGTGGGGTTTCACCTCGTTCATCTTGTTCGTGTAGGCGGACCTGAGGACGCCCCCGCCGCCGCGTTCCGGCCGCAGGATGTCCTGGGCGTCGCTGTATTCCTCGTGGCTGACCACGGAGAGCGCGTGCACGGGCAGGACGTGGGAGGGGTGGATGCAGGTCTTGCCGAGCAGGCCGTTGGCCTGGTCCAGGGAGATCTCCCGCAGCAGCCCGTCCATGGCGTGCTCCAGCAGCTTCGCGCGCAGCCCGGCGGCCTGCACCTCCAGGAAGGGGCTCTGCCGCAGCTGGGGCTTGAACATGCGCTCGGAGAGGCGGAAGTACTCCCACACGGGCCCGGTGACCGTGAACCCGCTGCCGTCGGCGCGGCCCAGCATGTTCACCACGTCGGCGATGACGGACGCGACGACCTGGACGTCGTACGCGGTCATGTCGGGGGCGCGGCGCAGGCCGTAGGAGGAGCAGAAGTCGGTGACGCCGAGGCGCAGCGCGAGGACGCGGTCGCGGTACTTGTCGACGGCGCGGAAGATGCCCTCCAGGGTCTCCACGCGCGACTCGCGGTAGAGCAGCTCCGGGGACTCCAGGACCGGCATGGCGAACAGCCGGCGCCCGGCGTCGGCCTCGGCGGCGGTCAGGGCCTCCAGGAAGGGCAGTCCGCGCTCCCCGGTGAACTTGGGCAGCACGAATCCGGACAGCAGCCGCACGGACGGGCCGAGGCGGCGTACCAGGTCGGGGATCTGCTCGGGCGTGCGCACCCGGATGAACAGCAGCGGGGGCTCCGCGCCCGGCCGGGAGTCGAGCTCGGCGAACTGCCGGACCAGGTTCTCCTCGCCGGCCACGACGTCCGCGTCGCCTATGGAATCCTCCAGGCACAGCACCATGGAGACCACGCCGTTGCCCGCCTGCTTGAGGACGTCGTCGGCGAGCCGCGGCCGGGTGGCCGGGCTGTACAGCGTGGCGCCGAGGGCGGCGGCGAGCAGTCCGGCCGGGGAGCCGGCGGTGAACGCGCACGGCTCCCGGTGGAAGAGGCGCTGCCGGGCCTCGGGGGCGATGTGCCCGAAATGACGCATAGGACTCCCCCAAGAGATGCGGGCCAGAGATTGAGGATTCGGTAAAGGGTGGCCGGTAATAGTACGTAGGGCGGCCTGTCCGGGGTTCCCTCCTGGCGTGAATTTCCGGTAACTCCACTGTGTCGGCCGCCGGCACCCCCCGCATTGTCGTGGCCAGGGCCGAGAGGGCAGGATGACGGGCATGACGCACGCGATGCTGAAAGGGTCGAACGTCCCGCTGGAGGCCACCACGGTGCGCGCCGTGCTGCGCTGGTCACCGGGGACGTCGGTCCCGGACGTGGACGCCTCGGCGCTGCTGCTGGGCCCGGACGGCCGTGTGCGCTCGGACGAGGACTTCGTGTTCTACAACCAGCCCCGGCATCCGTCGGGGAAGGTGTGGCGGCTGGGCAAGAAGCGGGTCGCCGAGGGGCTGACCGACACGATCCAGTCGGAGCTGGCGGGGGTCGAGCCGGAGATCGGACGGATCCTGCTGGTGGCGTCCGCGGACGGGGTCACCTTCGACCAGGTGCCGAATCTGAGCATCACGCTGTACGACGCGGCCGTCGCCGACGGTGAGCCGTGGGCGGTGTTCGAGATCAAGCCGGAGACCGGTGCGGAGACGGCGATGATCTGCGGCGAGCTGTACCGCCGCGGGGAGGGCTGGAAGTTCCGGGCGCTGGGCGAGGGCTATTCCAACGGCCTCAAGGGCCTCGCCACGGATTTCGGCATCTCGGTGGACGAGTCGGAGGAGCCGGAGCAGCCGGCGGCGGACGAGGGCGTCACGGCCTCCCAGCCGCTGCCCCCGGAGCAGCCGACGTCGGCGGTGCCACCGCAGCCGGCCTACGGCTTTCCCCCGCCGGCCCCGGCACCGGCGTACGGCTACCCGCGGCCCGCGCCCGCGCCGTTCGCCCCGGACCCGGACTTCCGGCTGCCGCCGCAGGGCCCGCAGTTCATCGGGCGGTAGCAACCGGGGGCGGCGGCACCTCGTGGATTTCAGACCTTCGTCTTGTAACCCCGGCCCCACTGGAGCCCCCATCCGTACAGCCGGTCCAGTTCGGCCTGGAAGCCGTAGACGAACTTGACCTCGCGGCGGACCATCAGCTCGCCCTTGACGTTCTCGATCAGCAGGACGGCGCAGGAGCG
The DNA here is from genome assembly GCF_044327085.1 of Streptomyces sp. AM6-12. NCBI lineage: Bacteria > Bacillati > Actinomycetota > Actinomycetes > Kitasatosporales > Streptomycetaceae > Streptomyces > Streptomyces sp. AM6-12. Next base: position 5,101,025 of record NZ_JBIQWN010000001.1, on the reverse strand, counting down.
GGCCTGGGGGTGCCGTTCGTCCAGGCTGATCTCCAGACGGGGGCCGCTGCTGGGGTAGAGGGTGACGATGGCGTGCGTGCGGTCGAACGCAGGGGTCTGGTCGTAGATGTAGACGAAGACCAGGATCCGTTTGATGGACTCGCGGTGGTCGAGGTTGATGTACATCGTCTCGCCGGAGCCCGAGCCGAACCGGTCGTCACCGCTGATCTTGATGTACGGCGCCGCGTTGATGTCGCCCAGGTAGTCGCCGAGCGGCTGTACGACGCCCTTGGTGCCGTCGGTCAGTTCGTACAGGCAGCCCAGGTCGAGGTCGACGTCGACCATGCTCTGCCCGTGGCCCTGGATCTCCGGCGGCTTCAGGGCCTTGAGGGGGTGCCGCAGCAGGCTGGGGCGCTGGGCGTCGAAGTCGGAGGTGCGCATCCGCCAGGTGAGGTTGACGCGCAGATGGCCGGTGGCCGCGCCCTGTTTGGTGAGGGACGCCGACTGCCGCCGCTTGGTGAGCTCGATGGCGTTGGTCGCGTTGCCGGAGTCGAAGTCGACCGCGCGAGCGCCCAGCAGTCCGTCGAAGAAGCCCATGTCCCGCCCCCAGGTCGTCGTCCCTCATGCGTCCGGGGCGGCCGGCCGTGCCCGCCGCCCCGAACAGAGCGTTCCTCATGGATCAGGGTGTCACACCCCGGAGGGGACCTCGGCCTTCTCCCCGCTGCCGCCTTCGGCCGCCGCGAGGGCCCGGTTGCGCCGTACGGAGGACCAGAAGGACAGGGCGATCAGGACGACGCCGACGAGGCCGGTGATCACCTCGTTGATCTCGTGCTGGATGGTGACCATGAGGATGATGGCCAGGGCGCCGATCGCGTAGTGGGCGCCGTGCTCCAGGTAGACGTAGTCGTCCAGGGTGCCCTGGCGGACCAGGTAGACGGTGAGCGAACGGACGTACATCGCGCCGATGCCGAGGCCGAGGGCCATCATCACGATGTCGTTGGTGATGGCGAAGGCGCCGATCACGCCGTCGAAGGAGAAGGACGCGTCCAGGACCTCCAGGTAGAGGAACATGAAGAACGCGGCCTGGCCGGCCAGCAGCACGGCCGATTTCTGCTTGCCCGAGCGGGCGGCCTCTTCCTCCGCCTCGTGCTCGCGCTCCTCCTCTTCTTCGAGGCGGTCCTCGAAGAACCCGGAGAGACCGCCGACGATCATGTACGTGATCAGGCCGGCGATGCCGGAGATCAGGACCGTCTGCGCCTTGTCGACGTGCGCGCCGCCGTGCTGGTGGGCGTGGGTGGCGAAGGTGAAGGAGGTGACCAGCAGGACGATCAGGGCGATGCAGACCGACAGCATGTCGACCTTGCCGAGCTTGGCGAGCGGCCGCTCGATCCACTGGAGCCACTTGATGTCCCGGTCCTCGAAGATGAAGTCCAGGAAGATCATCAGCAGGAACATGCCGCCGAAGGCCGCGATCGCCGGGTGGGCGTCGGTGACCAGCTGCTGGTAGCGGTCCTTGTCGGCGAAGGCGAGGTGCACCGCGTCGACCGGGTTGAGCTTGGCGGTGATGGCCACGATGACGACGGGGAAGACCAGCCGCATACCGAAGACGGCGATGAGGACGCCGACCGTGAGGAAGATCTTCTGCCAGAAGGCGCTCATCTTCTTCAGGATTCCGGCGTTGACCACCGCGTTGTCGAAGGACAGCGAGATCTCCAGGACGGCGAGGATCGCCACCACCCCGAAGGCCTCCCACCCCCCGTAGAAGACGGCGGCCACCAAGCCGATCGCGGTGACCGCGAACGACCAGCCGAAGGTTTTCAGTAGCACTGGTTACCCCATCGTGTTGTGGGGGCGCCTCCCCTGAGGGTCTCCCCCGCGCCGAGCACGGCTTTACGAAACGTTGACCCCAAAGTCTAGAGCGATGCCGCGCAGCCCCGACGCGTACCCCTGACCGACCGCCCGGAACTTCCATTCGCCCTGGTAGCGGTACAGCTCGCCGAAGATCATGGCGGTTTCGGTGGAGGCGTCCTCGCTGAGGTCGTACCGGGCGAGTTCTTGACCGTCCGACTGGTTGACCACCCGGATGAACGCGTTGGAGACCTGTCCGAAGGTCTGGCCGCGCTCATCGGCCATATGGATGGAGACCGGGAAGATGATCTTCTCGCACTGCGGGGGCACCTTGGCGAGGTCCACCAGGATCGACTCGTCGTCGCCCTCGCCCTCACCCGTGAGGTTGTCCCCGGTGTGCTCGACGGAACCGTCCGGGCTCTTGAGCTGGTTGTAGAAGACGAACCACTCGTCGCCCATCACCCTGTTGTTGGCGCCGCACAGCAGCGCGCTGGCGTCGAGGTCGAAGGGGGCGCCGGTGGTGGAGCGCGCGTCCCAGCCGAGTCCGATCATGACGTTGGTGAGGTTCGGTGCGGCCTTGGAGAGGGAGACATTGCCCCCCTTGGCGAGCGTCACGCCCATGTTTGCTGGTCCTCCCCTGACGGTGCTTCCTGTTTCCTGCGCGTCCGGCGCCGGCCGTAAACGGCGCGGCGCCGGACGGTGTGCCAGCCGTACGTCAGACGTTGACGCCGAAGTCCTGGGCGATGCCGCGCAGCCCGGACGCGTAGCCCTGGCCGATGGCGCGGAACTTCCACTCCGCGCCGTTGCGGTACAGCTCGCCGAAGACCATGGCGGTCTCGGTGGAGGCGTCCTCGCTGAGGTCGTAGCGGGCGATCTCGGTCTCGCCGGCCTGGTTGACGACACGGATGAACGCGTTGCGCACCTGGCCGAAGGACTGCTGGCGGTTCTCGGCGTCGTAGATCGACACCGGGAACACGATCTTGTCGACGTCGGCGGGGACGGCGGCGAGGTTGATCTTGATCTGCTCGTCGTCGCCCTCGCCCTCACCGGTGATGTTGTCGCCGGTGTGCTCCACGGAGCCGTCGGGGCTCTTGAGGTTGTTGAAGAAGACGAAGTGCTGGTCGCTGATGACCTTGCCGGAGGTGTTCAGCAGCAGCGCGCTCGCGTCGAGGTCGAAGTCCGTACCGGTCGTGGTGCGCACGTCCCAGCCGAGTCCGACGATGACGGCGGTCAGGCCCGGGGCCTCCTTGGTCAGCGAGACGTTGCCGCCCTTGCTGAGGCTGACTCCCACGAGTCCTCCATGTGGTGTCGAGGGGCGGGGAGCCCCGTCGTGCTTCGGATATGGGATCAACGAGCCGATCCTAGTGACGAGTTCCCGCCCCCCGCAGACCCTGGACCCGAAGGTTCCCAGGTTCGGCCGACCGGCCGACTAGAGGGTGTCGAGCGCCTTCACGTACTCGTTCAGGTCGCGCGCGTCCGGCAGCCCGTTCACCACGGTCCAGCGCACGACGCCTTCCTTGTCGATGATGAAGGTGCCCCGCACCGCGCAGCCCTTGTCCTCGTCGAAGACGCCGTACTCGCGCGAGACGTTGCCATGCGGCCAGAAGTCGCTGAGCAGCGGGTATTCCAGGCCCTCCTGCTCGGCGAAGACGCGCAGGCTGTGGATGGAGTCGTTCGAGACGGCGAGCAGCTGCGTGTCGCGGTCGGCGAACTTCGGCAGGTTGTCGCGCAGCTCGCACAGCTCGCCGGTGCACACGCCGGTGAAGGCGAAGGGGTAGAAGAGCAGGACCGCGTTCTTCTCGCCGCGGAAATCGGCGAGCCGCACGGTGCGGCCGTGGTTGTCCTTGAGCTCGAAGTCGGGTGCCTTGTCGCCGACCTGGATCGCCATGTCGTGCTTCCCTTCGGTGGGCTGTTCGGGTGAGAGCACAGCAAACGCTCGGGTCCACCCTACGCAGCGATCACCTGGGTTCCGGACGGGCCGGGGCGAGATCCGGCCCGTCCGGTCGCGGTCACCGCTTCGACTTGGCCGCCTTCGGCGTGGCCAGCCGGCTGCCGCTCCAGTCCTTGCCGACGCTGACGCTCTTGGCGGCGGTCAGGCCGGCCGTCGTCGCGGCTTCCGAGATGTCGCTCGGCTCGACGTATCCCGAACGGCCGGTCTTCGGCGTGAGGAGCAGGATCGCGCCGCCCTCTTCGATGTACGTGGTGGCATCCACCAGCGCATCTGTCAGGTCGCCGTCGTCGTCACGGAACCAGAGCACGACGGCGTCGGCCACGTCGTCGTATTCCTCGTCCATCAGGTCGCCCTCGATGGCGTCCTCGATGGCCTGGCGGAGTTCCTGGTCGACGTCCTCGTCGTAGCCGATCTCCTGGACCACCTGTCCGGGCTGGAACCCCAGCCTGGCGGCAGGGTTCGTCCGCTCCTCCGCGTGGTCCGCGGTCGCGCTCACGGGTTGCCTCCTGATCATGTCTGGTGAATATCTCAGCCACGCGCGTGCGCGAAGCATTGGCCGTAGTCCACACGGGCGGGGCGGATAGCGCAAGTACCCGGCCGTCCTGACCGCCGAAACGGTGACGATACCGGCCGTGTCGTGGCAACTCCTGGCACCGTATCTCGATTCCGCGCCACCCACATCACCCGCATGTGCCCGGTTTGCCCTCAGCGGAATCCCCCGCCGCCGGAACCATCGAACAACTTTGCCAAGCGCGTCACACCTCGGGCGTATCGTTGCGTTTTGACCGGCGGTGTGCTCCGGCGGTACGCGGGGTGGCGACGGTGGAGATGACGGACGCCCTCCCGCGGTACACGATGGGGAACGGCGCGGGCACTGGCAGTAGGCATGAGCGGCAGTGCCGACGAGCAGTAGGGCACGAGCAGCGACAACCGCCCCTCCGACAGGTAAGGAACAGCGTGGCTTCCGGATCCGATCGCACCCCGATCATCATTGGCGGCCTTCCGAGTCAGGTTCCTGACTTCGATCCCGAAGAGACCCAGGAGTGGCTCGACTCCCTCGACGCCGTCGTGGACGAGCGCGGCCGGGAGCGGGCCCGCTATCTCATGCTGCGGCTGATCGAGCGGGCCCGTGAGAAGCGCGTGGCCGTGCCCGAGATGCGCAGCACGGACTACGTCAACACGATCCCGACCAAGAGCGAGCCGTTCTTCCCGGGCAACGAGGAGATCGAGCGCAGGATCCTGAACGCGACCCGCTGGAACGCGGCCGTGATGGTCTCGCGCGCCCAGCGGCCCGGTATCGGCGTGGGCGGCCACATCGCCACCTTCGCCTCCTCGGCGTCCCTCTACGACGTCGGCTTCAACCACTTCTTCCGCGGCAAGGACGAGGGCGACGGCGGCGACCAGGTCTTCTTCCAGGGCCACGCCTCCCCCGGCATCTACGCCCGCGCCTACCTGCTGGACCGGCTCACCGAGAACCAGCTGGACGGCTTCCGCCAGGAGAAGTCGGCGTACCCGAACGGACTGTCCAGCTACCCGCACCCGCGCTCCATGCCGGACTTCTGGGAGTTCCCGACGGTCTCCATGGGCCTCGGCCCGCTGGGCGCGATCTACCAGGCGCGGATGAACCGCTACATGGAGGCGCGCGGCATCGCGGACACCTCCAAGTCGCATGTGTGGGCGTTCCTGGGCGACGGCGAGATGGACGAGCCGGAGTCGCTCGGCCAGCTCACCCTCGCGGCCCGCGAGGGCCTGGACAACCTGACCTTCGTGGTCAACTGCAACCTCCAGCGCCTGGACGGCCCGGTGCGCGGCAACGGGAAGGTCATCCAGGAGCTGGAGTCGGTCTTCCGGGGCGCCGGGTGGAATGTGATCAAGCTGATCTGGGACCGCTCCTGGGACCCGCTGCTGGCGCAGGACCGGGACGGCGTCCTGGTCAACAAAATGAACATGACCCCGGACGGGCAGTTCCAGACGTACGCCACCGAGTCCGGCGCGTACATCCGGCAGCACTTCTTCGGCGACGACCACCGGCTGCGCGCGATGGTCGAGAACCTGACCGACGACCAGATCCTGCACCTGGGGCGCGGCGGACACGACCACCGCAAGATCTTCGCGGCGTTCAAGGCGGCCAAGGAGCACAAGGGCCAGCCGACGGTCATCCTGGCCAAGACGATCAAGGGCTGGACGCTGGGCCCGAACTTCGAGGGCCGCAACGCCACGCACCAGATGAAGAAGCTGACGGTCGACGACCTGAAGCGCTTCCGGGACCGGCTGCACCTGCCGATCTCCGACCGGGAGCTGGAGTCCGGTCTGCCGCCTTACTACCACCCGGGGCGGAACTCGGAGGAGATCCAGTACATGCACGACCGCCGCAAGGGCCTCGGCGGATACGTCCCCACGCGCGTCGTGCGCTCCAAGGCGCTCGCGCTGCCGGACGACAAGGCGTACGCGACCGTGAAGAAGGGCACCGGTCAGCAGTCCATCGCGACCACGATGGCCTTTGTGCGGCTGCTCAAGGACCTCATGCGGGACAAGGAGATCGGGCGGCGCTTCGTACTGATCGCGCCGGACGAGTACCGCACGTTCGGCATGGACTCCTTCTTCCCGAGCGCGAAGATCTACAACCCGCTGGGGCAGCAGTACGAGTCGGTGGACCGGGAACTGCTCCTCGCCTACAAGGAGTCGCCGACGGGCCAGATGCTGCACGACGGCATCTCCGAGGCGGGGTGCACGGCCTCGTTGATCGCGGCGGGGTCCGCGTACGCGACGCACGGCGAACCGCTCATCCCGGTGTACGTCTTCTACTCGATGTTCGGGTTCCAGCGCACCGGTGACCAGTTCTGGCAGATGGCCGACCAGCTCGCGCGCGGGTTCGTCCTGGGCGCGACGGCGGGTCGTACGACGCTCACCGGCGAGGGTCTGCAACACGCCGACGGGCACTCGCAGTTGCTGGCCTCCACGAACCCGGCGTGCGTCGCGTACGACCCGGCGTACGCCTACGAGATCGCGCACATCGTCCAGGACGGGCTGCGGCGGATGTACGGCAGCTCGGCGGAGCACCCGCACGGCGAGGACGTCTTCTACTACCTCACCGTCTACAACGAGCCCATCCAGCACCCCGCGGAGCCGGCCGGAGTGGATGTCGAGGGCATCGTCAAGGGCATCCACAAGCTGTCCGACGGCCCCGGCGGGGCGGTTCCGGCGCAGATCATGGCTTCCGGTGTCGCGGTGCCGTGGGCGCTCGAGGCGCAGCGGATCCTCGCGGAGGACTGGAACGTACGGGCCTCGGTGTGGTCCGCGACGTCCTGGAACGAGCTGCGGCGGGAGGCGGTGGCCTGCGAGCAGCACAACCTGCTGCACCCGGAGGAGGAGCAGCTGGTGCCGTACGTGACGCGCAAGCTCAGCGGCTCGGATGGGCCGTTCGTGGCCGTGTCGGACTGGATGCGGTCGGTGCCGGACCAGATCGCGCGCTGGGTGCCCGGTCCCTACCAGTCGCTCGGCGCCGACGGGTTCGGCTTCGCGGACACGCGGGGGGCGGCGCGGCGCTTCTTCCACATCGACGCGCAGTCGATCGTGGTGGCGGTGCTCACGGAGCTGGCGCGGGCCGGGCGGGTGGATCGCTCGGTGCTGAAGCAGGCGATCGACCGGTATCAGGTGCTGGACGTTGCCGCGGCGCATCCTGGTGTGGCCGGGGGCGACGCGTGACGCTGCCGTAGGGGGCGCGGGTGGGCTGCGGCGGCCCGGGCGTCGGATCGCGTACCGGCGCTTGCCGGGTGCCTCCCCCGGGGGGACCCCCAGCCGCTCGCGCGGGGGGACCCCCATCGCCCCAGCGGCACGACTGCCCGCAGCCAAAGCGCCCTGAAGGGCGCGGGGAACTGCGCGACCGGCCACGGCGCACCCGCAGCCGGCACACAAACCCGCACCCCACCGGCGGCCCCCTCGGCGGTTCGCAGACGCGCACCGCCCCCCTCCTGCCGTGCGCGTCTGCAAACCCGGCTGCCGGTGGAAACTCTGTCCCGCCCCGGCCGCGCCACGCCAGCGAACGCCCCTCACATCACCCGGCCGGGCGACCGCGGGTCAGATATGACCCACGCCCGCCCCCGCCTCCGCGTTGTCGCCGCGCTTGGTGAGCAGGGCGACCAGGACCGCGACCACGGCGACGCCCGCGGCCACCAGGCACGCGAGGCTCATCCCGGAGATGAACGTGTCGTGCGCCACGGAAGTGATCTTGGCGGCGACCGGCGCCGGTATTCCCTTCTGCACCGGCGCCACACCGGCCTGCACCGCCTCCGACGCCTGGTCCAGCTGCGCCGGCGTCAGCGGCGGCAGCCCCGCGTGGGACCAGTTGCCCGGCAGCGCGCTGTCGACCTTGGACGCCATCACCGCGCCGAGCACCGCCGTACCGAGGCTGCCGCCGATCTGCATGGCGGCCTGCTGGAGACCACCGGCGACACCGGACAGCTCCATGGGCGCGTTGCCCACGATGACCTCGGTCGCGCCGACCATGACCGGCGCGAGGCCGAGGCCGAGGAGGGCGAACCAGATCGACATCACGCCGCTGCCGGTACCGGCCTTGAGCGTGGACATGCCGTACATGGCGATCGCGGTCGCGGCCATGCCGCCAGCCAGCGGGATGCGCGGGCCGAGCTTGGTGATTGCGGCGCCGGCGAGCGGCGAGGCGACGATCATCATGCCGGTGAGCGGCAGCAGGTGCAGGCCCGCGTCGACCGGGGACATCCCGTGCACGTTCTGGAGGTAGAAGGTCACGAAGAACAGGCCGCCCATGAAGGCGATGGCCATCAGGACCATCAGGACCACACCGGCCGACAGCGGCACGGAGCGGAACAGGCCGAGCGGGATGAGCGGTTCGGCGACCCTGGTCTCCCAGAATGCGAAGAACGCGAAGAGGAGGACCGAGGCGGCGATGAATCCCCAGGTCCTGCCGTCGCCCCAGCCCCAGCCCGGCGCCTTGATGAGGGCCCAGACGAGGCAGAACATCGCGCCGGACAGCAGGGCGATGCCGAGCACGTCGAAGGAGCGCGGGGCGTTGTGCGCGCGGTGGTCGAGCAGGATCAGCAGGCCGAGCACCAGGGCGATCGCGCCGACCGGCACATTGATGAAGAACACCGACTGCCAGTTGACGTGCTGCACGAGCACGCCGCCGAGGATCGGGCCGCCCGCGGTGGACGCGCCGATCACCATGCCCCAGATGCCGATGGCCATGTTGAGCTTCTCGGCCGGAAACGTGGCCCGCAGCAGGCCGAGCGCGGCCGGCATCAGCAGCGCGCCGAACAGGCCCTGGAAGACGCGGAAGGTGATGACCGCGGCGATGCTGTGGGACAGCCCGATCGCGCCGGAGGCGGCGGCGAAGCCGGTCACGCCGATGAGGAAGGTCTGCCGGTGCCCGAAGCGGTCACCGAGCTTGCCCGCGGTGATCAGGGTGACCGCGAGGGCGAGGAAGTAGGCGTTGGTGATCCACTGCACGTCGGCGAAGGTCGCGTGCAGGTGGTCGCGGATGGCCGGGTTGGCGATGGCCACGATGGTGCCGTCCAGGGCCACCATCATGACCCCTACGGCCACGGTGATCAGGGTGAGCCACGGGTGGCCGCGCATCCCGGTGGGCGCGGCCCGCTCCGCCGGGGCCGACGGGGCTCCGTCGCCCGGCCCCGTCGCGTCGATGGTGGTCTGACCAGTCATGCGTTCGAGACTAGTGACAGCCACTGACAGTTGACAAACAATTTCATAAGTCGGTGACTGACAGGGCAGACTGTCGGTCCACGGCCGATCCGCTCCGATCAGGCCGGACGTCCGGAAAGGGGCCGTGGAGAGGCCATGGAGACGCTGCGCGAACGCAAGAAGCGGCGTACTCGGGAGTCGCTGCTGCGGGCCGCTCTCGAACTGTTCACCACCCAGGGGTACGAGCGCACGACGGTGGACGAGATCGCCGCGGCCTGCGAGGTCTCGCAGCGCACTTTCTTCCGCTATTTCGCGGGCAAGGAGGACGCGGCCTTCGCCGTGCAGGAGATGACGGAGGCCCTCTTCCTGTCCGCCCTGCGCGCCCGGCCGCCGCACGAGGCGCCGATGGAGGCGCTGCGGCAGGCCGTCCTCCAGGACTGGGAGCCGATCCGGGAGACCGTCGAGTCCACCGTGCCGATGGAGCTGTATCTGCGCATGTACCGGACGATCGAGTCGACGCCCGCGCTGCTCGCCGCCCATCTGCGCCGCTCGACCGCCGTCGAGGAGTCGCTCGCCCGGCTGCTGGCCGAACGGGAGGGTGTGGACGTGGACACGGACCCCCGGCCGCGGCTCGCGGTGGCGGTGTTCGGCGGGGTGATTCGGGTCACGGAACGGCAGTGGTGCCTGGGCCGGGACTTCAGCCTGGAGGCCGTCAGATCACTTACCGCCGCCTACCTCGATCAGGTGAGTTCGGCCCTCCAGGGGAACTGGCGCACCAGCTGAGGCCGTTGGCTCCACGTCGGAAGATCGACCGAAGTGCCTGCGGGGGGACCGCGGATGGGGTGTTCGGCAGATCGACCGGGACAGGCCGAAAAGATCGTTCTCCGCGTGTTCGATCTCCGCCGAAACGTGATCCCGGTCACTGGGTTACCGCGAGACCGTCTCGTTCTCCTAGTGTGTCCTCCCAGTGACTTCCTTCGACCCCTCCTCCCCGCAACTCAACGTCTGGCGCGCGATGCTGGCGCTGGCCGTCGTGTTCGTGATGCTCGCCACCACCGGCTGGACCGCCCTGCACACCCACCGCGAGTCGGGCGCGCTCCAGGCGTCGCTCGACGAATGGACGCACGGCACCCTGCGCGGACAGCGGCTGCCGGACCCCGAGGCCGGCCCCGCGCGACTCACCCGCTTCTTCGTCTCGCTCTCCGCACAGGACCGCGCCCGCCTCGCCCACCGCTACCCGCTCGCGGTGGGCAACATGAACGGCGCGCCGGTCGCCCTGCGCTACCAGGCGAACCACATCGCACTGGAGCAGCAGCGCGACGTCGAGCGCGAACGGATGCACGACAACCGGCTCAGCACGGCCGGCCAGCAGGACGCGGGCCGCCGTATGCACCGCTACGAGTCGCTGCTGACCCCCGGCCGCCAGATCCTGTCCTTCGACCCGGCGGGCACCGGCCGCATCGCCGAGGTGTTCGGGAACCTGACCACGGCGCAGCGGATCTCGGTCGTCGTCCCCGGCGTCGACACCGATCTGCTCACCTTCCAGAAGACCAACCGCCCCTACACCGCCCCGGTCGGCATGGCCAAGGCGCTGTACGCGGCGGAGCGCACCGCGGCCCCGAAGACGCGTACGGCCGTGATCGCCTGGGCCGACTACACCTCGCCCGACGGCCTCGGCGTGGACGCGGCCACCGGGGCGCGCGCGGCGGAGGGCTCCCTGCGGCTGAACGCACTGCTGCGGGCCCTGCCCGGCCGGTCCCCGGTGTCGCTGTTCTGCCACAGCTACGGCTCCGTGCTGTGCGGGGTCGCCGCGCACGACATGCCCGCACGGGTCGCCGACATAGCGGTGGCCGCCAGCCCCGGCATGCGCACCTCCAAGGCCGCCGACCTGGGCACCACCGCGCGGGTGTGGGCCATGCGGGACACCACCGACTGGATCCAGGACGTGCCGTACCTGGAGCTGGGCGGGCTCGGGCACGGCGCCGATCCGGTCGCCGCCGGCTTCGGCGCACGGGTGCTGTCCGCGCGGGACGCGCAGGGCCACGCCGGGTACTTCACACCGGGCACGGACAGCCTGCGCAACCTCGCCGACATCGGCACCGGCGCGTACTCCGCGGTGACGTGCGCCGACGGAAGTGACGGGTGCCGCTCCGGTCTGCCCGCCGCTACGACGGCCCAACGCGCGTAGAAACAGCAGGAAGTGCGGTCCGCGAAGGTGGCGACGGAGGAGGACGGGCCGCATACGATGAGCCGCATGGGTGACGTACTGGCGGGTTTTCATGCCGTCTGGGAGTTCGAGTCCGACTCCGTGCTCATCCGCTACGAACGGGGGATTCGAGCACCGAAGCTGTTCCAGGCGCTCGGAGAGCGGCGGATTCCGCTGTCCGCGCTGGAAGAGGTCACGCTCGCGCCGGGCAAGCGCGGCACCCTCGTCCTGCGGCTGGTGCCCCGAGCGGGCGCGGATCCACTCATGGACGCGGCGGACGGGCAGCTGAAGGAAGGTTCCGACCCGTACCGGCTGGTCGTGCCGGCCGAGCGGGAGACCCAGGCGGCGTCCTGCGCCGGGGAACTGGCGGCGCGGCTGACGGAGTCGGGGCCGGCCGACCGGTATCTGGTGGCCGCGCCCGCGGCACCGCTCCAGTTCAAGGCGTACGACGGCAAGGCGACGTTCGACGGGACGTCCGTGCAGTTCCGCTGGTCCTGGACGGGCGCGTCCACGGCCAAGTGGAAGGCCGGCGACCAGAGTTACGCGGTCGCCGACCTCAGCGGGGTGGAGTGGCGCTCGCCGGAGGCCCTGGAGGGGTTCCTGCGGCTGCGCGCCGCGGGCACGGAGCCGGTGCCGGAACCCGACCAGGACCCGGCGGCGGTGGTGTTCGGGCTGGGCTACGGCCCGGTGCACGAGTCGCTGCCGTTCGCCGCGGCGGTGCTCGCGGCCGTACGCGCGCGCCGGCCGGTGCCCGCGGTGTCGCAGTGCCGCCGCGACCCCGCGGACATCGCCGAGCGGATCAGGCATCTCGGGGAGCTGCACCAGGCCGGGCTGGTGACCGACGAGGAATTCGCCGGAAAGAAGGCCGAGTTGCTGGCCGAGCTCTGAGGCGTTCGCCGGGTCCGGCGGGGTTCCGGCGACGTCGTCGGGGCGCGGGTCCGGTGCGGTTGACCGGGCGGTTTTCCGCGCCCCCCTCCGGGGCCGTCCTATGCCTCCCTGCCCGCCGATGTGAACGTCATGTCGGCGTACCGGTCGCCCGCCACCTTGCCCGCGATCGGCTCCAGCCGGTCGAGTTCGTCCTCGGTCAGGGTGATGCGGGTCGCGGCCACGTTCTCCTCCACCCGGCTCGCCTTGCGGGTGCCCGGAATGGGGATCACCGGGAGGGAGTCGACCGCGGCACGCTGCTGCACCCAGGCCAGGGCGATCTGCGCCGGGGTGGCGTCATGGGCGGCGGCGATGGCGCGCAGCGGCTCCAGGAGGGCCGCGTTGGCGGCGGCGTTGTCACCGGTGAAGCGGGGCTGCTGACGGCGGAAGTCGTCGGCCGTCAGGTCCTTGGCCGCGTCGGCGAACGCGCCCGTGAGGAAGCCCCGGCCGAGCGGCGAGTACGGCACCAGGGCGACGCCCAGCTCCCGCGCGGCGGGCACGACGTGCGCCTCGATGTCCCGGCTGAACAGGGACCACTCCGACTGCACGGCCGCGATCGGGTGCACGGCGTGCGCGGCGCGCAGCTCCTCGGCGGTGACCTCGCTGAGGCCCAGGTGCTTGACCTTGCCCTCGCGCACCAGCTCCGCCATCGTGCCGACGCTCTCCTCGATGGGCACGTTCACATCGCGGCGGTGCATGTAGTAGAGGTCGATCACGTCCACGCCGAGCCGCTGGAGGCTGGCCTCGACGGCCGCGCGGATGTACGGGGGGTCGTTGCGGATGATCCGCTTGGTCGGGTCGTCCTCCGGGATGGACAGGGCGAACTTGGTGGCGATCACCACCTGGTCGCGGTGGGCCCGGAAGAACGGGGCGAGGAACCGCTCGTTCTCGCCGGCGCCGTACGCGTCGGCGGTGTCGTAGAGGGTCACGCCCAGCTCCAGGGCGCGGTCCAGGGCGGCGCGCGCCTGGTCGGCGTCGGTGGGGCCGTAGGCGAAGCTCATGCCCATGCAGCCGAGTCCCTGCACACCGACCTCGGGTCCCTGTGCTCCCAGGCGGGCGGTGGGAATCCTGGTGTCGGTCATCGTTTGTTCCCCTCGTTGGCGTAAAAGTCGATCTTGCGGTCGAGCACGGCGAGCGTGTCCCGCAGCTCCGCGATCCGGCCGAGCACGTCCCGGCGGGTCTGCTCCAGCAGTTCCTGCCGCTCCCGGTAGGTCCCGGCCCCCTCGCGCACCAGCTCCGCGTACCTCACCATGTCCGCCACCGGCATGCCGGTCAGCCGCAGCTTGGTCACCAGGTCCAGCCAGTCCAGGTCGCGGTTGGTGTAGCGGCGCTGACCGGTGTGCGAGCGGTCGACGTGCGGCATCAGGCCGATCCGTTCGTACCAGCGCAGCGTGTGCGCGGTCAGGCCGGTGCAGGCGACGACCTCGCTGATCGTGTAGCGGTCCTGGCCGTCCGGGCGCGGGTGGCTCGGGGGCCGGGCGGAGCAGATGTCGGCGGGGTGGGAGTCCTCAAGCGTCGCAGGCGTGGTCTGCATCACCGTCATGCCTCAACGCTATGACGTTGGAGTGTGCTCCAAGCAAGCCGAGCCGGTAAGAAATCCGCGGGACCGGGCGCCGGGCCGGTGGATAGCCTGCGCGGCATGAGTCTCGCACGCCGGGCCGCGCCCGAGGATGCCGCCGAAGTACTGCGCCTGCGCCAGGTCATGATCGACTCGCTGGACCGGCCGGGCTTCACCGGACAGACGGGCTGGCAGGCCGAGTCCCTGCCGCTGCTGCGCGAGCGGCTGGCGGGCGGCGACGGCGACGGCGGTGACTTCGCGGCGTTCGTCGTCGAGTCCCCGGACCGGCCGGGCGCGCTGGCCGCGCTGGCGGCGGGCACCGTGGACTACCGCGTCGGCACCCCCCTCGATCCGCGGGGCCGGGTCGGCTACGTCTTCAGCGTGGCCACCGACCCGGACGCCCGGCGCCGGGGCTACGCGCGGGCGTGCATGGACGAGCTGCTGGGCTGGTTCCGGGAGCGGGGCGCCGGTCATGTCCTGCTCACCACCTCGCCGGACGCCCGGCCGCTGTACGAGTCGCTGGGCTTCACCCGCGATCCCGACCCGTCGATGCGGCTCGTGCTGTGAGCCGCATAGGCTCGGCGGCATGTCGTTGAACAGCCTGGCGTCGATCGAGAACTGGCCCGTGCCCACCGCGGCCGCGGGTGTCGTCCGAGCCGACGGGACCGTGCTCGGGACGCATGGTCCCCTCGCCCACCGCTTCCCCCTCGCCTCGGTCACCAAGCCGCTGGCCGCCTACGCGGCCCTGGTGGCGTACGAGGAGGGGGCGATCGAGCTGGACGAGCCGGCCGGCCCGCCCGGCGCGACGGTGCGGCATCTGCTGGCACACACCTCGGGACTCGCCTTCGACGAGCACCGGGTGATGGCGCCGCCCGGAGAGCGGCGGCTGTACTCCAACGCCGGGTTCGAGCAGCTCGGCGACCACATCGCCAAGGCGACGGACATCCCGTTCGCGGACTACGCGCGGCAGGCGGTGCTGGACCCGCTGGGGATGACGTCCACCTCGCTCGCCGGCTCCCCGGCGAAGGACGGCGTCTCGACGGTGGCGGACCTGCTGCGGTTCGCGGCCGAGGTGCAGGCGCCCCGGCTGCTGGACCCGCGTACGGTCGCGGAGGCGATGGCCGTCCAATTCCCCGGCACGAAGGGGGTGTTGCCGGGTTACGGCCACCAGAACCCGAACGACTGGGGCCTCGGCTTCGAGATCCGCGACGGCAAGTCCCCGCACTGGACCGGGAGTTCCTCCTCCCCGCGCACCTTCGGCCACTTCGGGCAGGCCGGCACCTTCCTCTGGATCGACCCGGACGCGGGCCTCGCCTGCACCGCCCTGGCCGACCGCGCCTTCGGCCCCTGGGCCGTCGAGGCGTGGCCGGTCCTCACCGACGCGGTGCTGGCCGAGACGCGCGGCATGCGCTGACCGGCGGTCCGATAACCTCCCCCGTGCGCCGGGAGATTCACCGGCGGCAGACGTGCAGTGGGCATCGGGGGAAGTGATGAGCGGGCTTGGGACCGACGGCGGGCTTCGGCCGTTGGACAGCGGTGATCCTCGGACGGTGGCGGGCTACCGGCTCGCCGCCCGGCTCGGTTCGGGCGGCATGGGCACGGTGTACCTGTCGTACACGCCGGGCGGGCATCCGATCGCGCTGAAGACGGTCCGGCCGGAGCTGAGCGAGGACGCGGAGTTCCGGCGCCGGTTCCGGCAGGAGGTGCGGGCGGCGCAGCGGGTGCAGGGCCTGTACACCGCGCCCGTCATCGACTACGACACCGAGGGCGCCCGGCCCTGGCTGGCCACCGCCTATGTCGCCGGGCCCGCGCTGGCCTCGGCGGTCGCCGAGCACGGCCCGCTGCCGCTGCCGTCGATCCTGCTGCTGCTCGCGGGGACGGCCGAGGCGCTGTCGGTGATCCATGGCGCGGGCATCGTGCACCGGGATCTGAAGCCGTCCAATGTGCTGCTGGCCGCGGACGGCCCCCGCGTGATCGACTTCGGCATCGCCCGCGCCGCCGACGCCACCGCGCTGACCGGCACCGGCATCGCGGTCGGCACCCCGGCCTTCATGTCGCCGGAGCAGGCGGCCGGGCGGCCCGTCACGCCCGCCTCGGACGTGTTCGCGCTCGGCCAGACCGCGGTGTTCGCGGCGCGCGGCCAGGGCGCGTACGGCGACGGTCCCTCGCACGCGGTGCTGTACCGGATCGTGCACGAGGAGCCGGACCTCGCCGGGCTGCCCGCCGAACTGGCCTTCGTGGCACGGTGTCTGGCGAAGGACCCGGCCGCACGGCCGACCCCCGCCGAGGTGGTCGCGCTCTGCCAGGAGGCGTCGCCGGCGCCGCTGCGGCAGTCCGGTTCCTGGCTGCCGAAGGCGCTCACCGCGCAGATCACCCAGCGGGCCTCCGCCTCGGCCGCGCTCGCGGCGGCTCCGACGGCCGCACCGGCCACCGTGCCGCCCACCGCACCCGTGACCCGGCTCGACGCCCCCGCACCGGCACCGGTGCCGCCGGGCCCCGCCCAGGGGACGCCGGTCCACGCCGCCCCCACCGCGACCGCGGGCCCGGCCGTCCCGCTCCCGGCGCAGCCGCCGCACGGCCCGCTGTACCAGCACCCGGCGCCACCGCGGCCGTACCCCCCGTACGTCCAGCCCTACGCCTGGCAGCCGCCCAAGCCGAAGCGGAGCGTCGGGCGGAAGATCGCCGTCGGCGCCGCCATAACGGTCGCCCTGCTGTGGGGCGCGGGCTGCGTCTCGGTGCTCAGCCACCTCGGCGACACCTCGGACGACGGCTCCTCGCGCACCTCCTCCAGCGCGTCCGGCAAGCACCGCCCCGACCCCAAGCCGGTCAGCTTCAAGGGCATCAACATCCCCAAGGGCTACTGGGTACGGTTCGCCGACTCGCCGCCGAAGCCGGTGGACGAGCAGAACACCTCCAACGCAAGCTTCGGCAAGGATGCCGACTTCTACTACGACGACGACCCGTACTACTCCGACGACCAGACGCCCGTCGTGGGCACCGCCGGCGACAAGGTGGTCCTGCTCGACAACGCCGAGCACGGCTCCCTGGCCACCTGCCGCAAGGTGACCCGGTACGCCGACAACATCCACCTGTCCCAGCTCAGCGCGGGCTCGCAGATCTGTGTGCACACGGTCTCCGGCCACATCGGCCTGGTCACCTACCGCGGTAGGGCCGGCCGTGACAGCCCGAGTGACTACATCACGGTCGACCTGACCGTCTGGCGCAACGCGGAGCCCGCGAGCGGCGACGAGGGCTGAGCCGTCAGCCGGACATCTCCCACACCAGCAGCTCCGCCGGGGCCACCGCCACCGCCGCCAGGTCCCGCGCGCCGGTGATCCGGGCCGCGTCCCCCGCGCCCAGCTCCACGCCGTCCAGCCGCACCCCGCCGCGCACGACATGGACGTACAGGTACGGCGCGTCGGGCACGGCCGTCCGCTCCCCCGCGCCCAGCCGGCGCACATGCAGCAGCGCGCCCGCCGCCGGGACCGCGTAGGGGGTGGCGTCGGCGATGCCCGGCACGATGTCGTACGACGGTTCGCCGCCCGGCTCCCGCGGCGCCAGCCACATCTGGAGGAAGACCAACGGGCCCCGGGCGTCGTTGCGTTCGACGTGGCGGACGCCCGCCGCCGCGCTGAGGTGCTGGACGTCGCCGGGGCGCACGGTGCGCTCGTGGCCCGCGGAGTCGCGGTGGGTCAGCTCGCCCTCGATCACCCAGGTGACGATCTCGGTGTGGCTGTGCGGGTGTTCACCGAATCCGGCGCCGGGCGCGAGCCGTTCCTCGTTGCAGGCGATCAGCGGGCCGAAGCGCACATTTCCGGGGTCGTAGTGCGGGCCGAAGGAGAAGGCGTGGCGGGTCTCGATCCCGGCCGCCGGGTCCCCGCCCGGATAGCGCTCGGCGGCGCGCCGTACGTCGATCACGAGCCCACCGTAGCCCCGCGCCCGGTGCGCGCGGGCGCCGGGTCGCCGACCCGCCGACGCATGGTCCCGTCCGGATAAGGCACCCTTGTCCCCGTGCCCGAACCCGAATCGCACCCTGGTGACCCCGCGGCATCCGCCGCCCATACCCACGCCGCGACCCTGAAACGGCTGGAGAAGTCCTCCGGGAGTCTCGCCGCCCAGGCCATCGCGCGGATGGACGAGACCCTGCCGTGGTACCGGGCCATGCCCCCGGAGAACCGGTCCTGGATCGGGCTGGTCGCCCAGGCGGGCATCGCGGCGTTCACCGAGTGGTTCCGGCACCCGGACACCCCGCAGGCGATCTCCACGGACGTCTTCGGGACCGCGCCGCGCGAGCTGACGCGGGCGATCACGCTGCGGCAGACCGTGGAGATGGTGCGCACCACCATCGAGGTCATGGAGAGCGCCATCGACGAGGTGGCCGCGCCGGGTGACGAGCGGGTGCTGCGCGAGGCGCTGTTGGTGTACGCGCGGGAGATCGCCTTCGCCACCGCCCAGGTGTACGCCCAGGCCGCCGAGGCACGCGGTGCCTGGGACGCGCGCCTGGAGTCGCTGGTGGTCAACGCCGTGCTCAGCGGCGAGGCCGACGAGGGCGCGGTCAGCCGGGCCGCGGCGCTGGGCTGGAACTCGCCGGAGCATGTGTGCGTCGTCCTCGGCACCGCACCGGACGGGGACAGCGAGCTGACCGTGGAGGCGATCCGGCGGGCCGCGCGGCACGCCAAGCTCCAGGTGCTCACCGGCGTCCTCGGGGACCGCCTGGTGGTGATCGCGGGCGGCAGCAACAATCCGCTCGCGGTGGCGAAGTCGCTGATCGGGCCGTACGCGGCCGGTCCGGTGGTCGCCGGTCCCGTCGTACCGGACCTGCTGGCCGCCACCCGGTCCGCGCAGGCCGCCGCGGCGGGGCTGAAGGCGTGCACGGCGTGGCAGGACGCGCCCCGGCCCGTGCTGGCGGACGATCTGCTGCCGGAGCGCGCGATCGCGGGCGATCCGAGCGCCCGTGAGCAGTTGGTGGAGGAGATCTACAGACCGCTGGGAGAGGCCGGATCGGCGCTCCTGGAGACCCTGAGTGTCTACCTGGAGCAGGCGAGCAGCCTGGAGGGCGCGGCCCGGATGCTGTTCGTTCACCCGAACACCGTGCGCTACCGGCTCCGACGTGTGACAGACGTCACCGGGTGGTCGCCTTCGGATGTACGATCCGCGTTCACGCTGCGGATCGCGCTGATCCTGGGGCGCCTGGCCGACGGTGACCCCCAGGCATAGGGTTTTGTCGGAGGTCAACAAAAGCCCTTCATGTTCTTCGTCCCTGTCCCCACGGGCGGCCGTGCCCGTACCCAAGAGAGAGTGTGAGAGTGCTCGTACTCGTCGCTCCCGGCCAGGGCGCCCAGACGCCCGGCTTCCTGACCCCCTGGCTCGAACTCCCCGGTGCCGCCGACCGTGTCGCCGCCTGGTCGGACGCCATCGGCCTCGACCTGGTGCACTACGGGACCCAGGCCGACGCCGACGCGATCCGGGACACCGCCGTGGCCCAGCCGCTGTTGGTCGCCGCCGGAATCCTGTCCGCCTCGGCACTCGGTGCCATGTCGGAGATCGCGCCGGGCGCGGTGGCCGGGCACAGCGTCGGCGAGATCACCGCGGCCGCCTTCGCGGGCGTGCTGCCGGACGCCGCGGCCCTGAAGCTGGTCCGCACCCGCGGCCTCGCCATGGCGGAGGCCGCCGCGATCACCGAGACCGGCATGTCGGCGCTGCTCGGCGGCGACCCGGAGACCTCGGTCGCGCACCTGGAGAAGCTGGGCCTGACGCCCGCGAACGTCAACGGCGCGGGGCAGATCGTCGCGGCGGGCACGCTGGAGCAGCTGGCCGCGCTGAACGAGGACAAGCCCGAGGGCGTGCGCAAGGTCGTCCCGCTGAAGGTGGCCGGCGCCTTCCACACCCGGCACATGGCTCCCGCGGTCGAGGCGCTGGCCCGGGCCGCCGCCGAGCTCGCGCCCGCCGACCCCAAGATCGCTTACGTCTCCAACAAGGACGGCCGGACCGTCGCCTCCGGCGCCGAGGTGCTGGAGCGCCTGGTCGGCCAGGTGGCCAACCCGGTGCGCTGGGACCTGTGCATGGAGACGTTCAAGGAGCTGGGCGTCACCGCGCTCATCGAGGTGTGCCCCGGCGGCACGCTCACCGGACTGGCCAAGCGGGCGCTGCCCGGCGTCAAGACGCTGGCCCTGAAGACCCCCGACGACCTCGACGCGGCCCGTGCGCTCATCACCGAGCACGTCGACGCCTGACGCCTAAGGAGCCGTAGATGGCGAAGATCAAGCCCAGCAAGGGCGCCCCGTACGCGCGCATCCTCGGCGTCGGCGGCTACCGCCCGACCCGTGTGGTGCCCAACGAGGTGATCCTGGAGAAGATCGACTCCTCCGACGAGTGGATCCGCTCCCGCTCCGGCATCGAGACCCGGCACTGGGCGGGCCCCGAGGAGACGGTGGCCGCGATGTCGGTCGAGGCGGCCGGCAAGGCGATCGCCGGCGCCGGTATCGACGCCTCGCAGGTCGGCGCGGTCGTCGTCTCGACGGTGTCGCACTTCGCCCAGACCCCGGCCATCGCCACCTCGATCGCCGACCAGCTCGGCACCGACAAGGCGGCCGCCTTCGACATCTCGGCCGGCTGCGCGGGCTTCGGCTACGGCCTGACCCTGGCCAAGGGCATGGTCGTGGAGGGTTCCGCCGAGTACGTCGTGGTGATCGGCGTGGAGCGGCTCAGCGACCTGACCGACCTGGAGGACCGGGCCACGGCCTTCCTGTTCGGCGACGGCGCCGGCGCGGTCGTGGTGGGCCCCTCCGAGGAGCCGGCCATCGGCCCGACCGTGTGGGGCTCCGAGGGCGACAAGTCCGAGATCATCAAGCAGACCGTCTCGTGGAACCGCTTCCACGTCGGCGATGTCAACGAGCTTCCGCTGGACAGCGAGGGAAACATCAAGTTCCCCGCGATCACGCAGGAGGGCCAGGCGGTCTTCCGCTGGGCCGTGTTCGAGATGGCGAAGGTCGCCCAGCAGGCGCTGGACGCGGCCGGGATCACCTCGGACGAGCTGGACGTCTTCATCCCGCACCAGGCCAATGTGCGGATCATCGACTCGATGGTGAAGACCCTCAAGCTGCCGGAGCATGTCACGGTCGCCCGTGACATCCGCACCACCGGCAACACCTCGGCCGCCTCGATCCCGCTCGCCATGGAGCGGCTCCTGGCGACCGGGGAGGCCAAGAGCGGCGACACCGCGCTCCTCATCGGATTCGGGGCGGGTCTCGTCTACGCCGCCACGGTCGTTACCCTCCCCTAGGCACTCCGTGCCGGATCATGCGATCCGGTGGGGGGACAAATGCCACCAACCCGTCTGGATTATCGAAGAAGGAGCGCCTGACATGGCCGCCACCAAGGAAGAGATCGTCGAGGGTCTCGCCGAAATCGTGAACGAGATCGCCGGTATCCCGGTCGAGGACGTCGAGCTGGACAAGTCCTTCACCGACGACCTGGACGTCGACTCGCTGTCCATGGTCGAGGTCGTCGTCGCCGCCGAGGAGCGCTTCGACGTGAAGATCCCGGACGAGGACGTCAAGAACCTCAAGACCGTCGGCGACGCGACCGACTACATCCTCAAGCACCAGGCCTGAGCCACTGGCTTGAGGCCCTCTGGTCCGGCAGGCCGCGAGGCCGCCGGGCTGCAAGGCCCCGCCACCCGGCGGTGGCGCCGTAGATTCCCGCATCCGTTGGAGAAAGAATTCCCGTGAGCCCGACCAATCGCACCGTGGTCGTCACCGGTATCGGCGCAACCACACCGCTGGGTGGCGACGCAGCCTCGTTCTGGGAGGCCCTGGTCGCCGGCACGCCCGGTGCCCGCCTCCTGGAAGAAGACTGGGCGGCGGACCTGCCGGTCCGCATCGCCGCCCGGATCGCCGTCGAGCCGGGTGAGATCCTTCCCCGGCCGCAGGCCCGCAAGCTCGACCGCTCGGCGCAGTTCGCGCTGATCGCCGCGCGCGAGGCATGGAAGGACGCCGGCTTCACCGCCAGGGCCGGCGAGGACACCTCCGTCAACCCCGACCGTCTCGGCGCGGTCATCGCCTCCGGCATCGGCGGCGTGACCACGCTCCTCGACCAGTACGACGTGCTGCGGGAGAAGGGCGTGCGCCGCGTCTCCCCGCACACCGTGCCGATGCTCATGCCCAACTCCCCGGCGGCCAACGTCGGTATCGACCTGGGCGCGCGCGCCGGCGTGCACACCCCTGTGTCGGCCTGCGCCTCGGGCGCGGAGGCCATCGGGTACGCGGTCGAGATGATCCGCACCGGGCGTGCGGACGTGGTCATCGCCGGTGGCACCGAGGCCGCGATCCACCCGCTGCCCATCGCCGCGTTCGGCAACATGATGGCGATGTCCAAGAACAACGACGACCCGGCGGGCGCCTCCCGGCCCTTCGACGCGGGCCGCGACGGCTTCGTGCTGGGCGAGGGCGCCGGTGTGATCATCCTGGAGTCCGAGGAGCACGCGAAGGCCCGCGGCGCCCGGATCTATGTGGAGGCGGTCGGCCAGGGCATCTCCGCCGACAGCCACCACATCACGCAGCCGGAGCCCTCGGGCAACGGCATCGCGCAGGCGCTCCAGAACCTGCTGGACAACACGGATCTGAAGCCGGCCGAGGTCGTGCACGTCAACGCGCACGCCACGTCCACCCCGCAGGGCGATGTCGCCGAGATCAAGGCGCTGTGGAAGGTGTTCGGCGACGATGTCGAGCACATGGCCATCTCCGCCACGAAGTCCATGACCGGTCACCTGCTCGGCGGCGCCGGCGGTATCGAGACCGTCGCGTCGATCCTGGCGCTGGTGAACCGCACGGCACCGCCGACGATCAACGTGAAGGACCTCGACGCCGAGGTCAACGCGGACATCGTGATCGGCGAGGCGCGGCAGCTGCCGGAGGGCCGGATCGCCGCGCTGAACGACTCGTTCGGGTTCGGCGGGCACAACGTGGTGCTGGCGTTCCGCACGATCTAGTACGTACGCAGCTCCGAGTACGCACACGGAAGGGCCCCCACCGGCTGGTGGGGGCCCTTCCCGCGTCCATGGACCACCGGGTCGTACTCAGACCACCTGATGCAGCCACCGCACCGGCGCGCCCTCGCCCGCGTAGCGGAACGGCTCCAGTTCGTCGTCCCACGGCTTGCCGAGCAGCTTGGCGATCTCGGCCTCCAGGTCGGTCTCCTCGCGCTGGGAGCGGGTGAGGGCGGCGCGCAGCCGGTCCTCGGGGATGAGGATGTCGCCGTGGATGCCGGTGACGGCGTGGAAGATGCCCAGGTCGGGGGTGCAGCTGTAGCGCTCGCCCTCGGCTGTGGCGCAGGGCTCCGAGGTGACCTCGAAGCGCAGCAGGTGCCAGCCGCGCAGCGCGGAGGCGAGCTTGGAGGCGGTGCCGGGCCGGCCCTGCCAGGAGAACTCCGAGCGCCAGGTGCCGGGGGCCGCGGGCTGCCGGATCCAGTCCAGGTTGACGCGCGTGCCGAGCACCCCCGCGATGGCCCACTCGACGTGCGGGCACAGCGCGCGCGGCGCGGAGTGCACGTATAGAACTCCACGTGTCGTCACCGGAACCTCCGGGCAGAGCGGGACATCTTGCTGGCTTGCTGGCGGCAGTGGCACGACGGCCGCGCTGATGGCGAGGCTACCTTGCGGCGGGGCAAGGAGAGTGACGTACCGTCGGTCCCGGTACCAGGAATCCTTCACCATTCACCCAGTGGGACGCTTGTACGGGCCCCGTTCGTTCCAGCGGCCCGGCCACCGGGAACCCTCGCACGTTGTTATGGGGGAAAGCACCCACTTCGAGCGAGGAGAACACCAGGGATGCGGAAGCGAAGCCACCGGGCGCGGCTCGCCCTGGCCGTGGCGGCGGCCACCGTGCTGGGCGTCGCCGGGTGCGACACCGGGGGCTCGACCGCGGCTCGGGACACCGGGGCCAGGGCCGCGAAGGCGCCGCTGTGGAACCGTAATCCGGACTCGATCGCCGCGGTCGGCGACTCCATCACCCGTGGCTTCGACGCGTGCACCGTGCTGTCGGACTGCCCCGAGGTGTCCTGGGCTACGGGCAGCGACGCCCAGGTGGACAGTCTGGCGGTACGGCTGCTCGGTGCGCGGGGCGCTGCCGCGCACAGCTGGAACTACGCGATGACGGGCGCCCGGATGGCGGATCTTTCGCAGCAGATGGCGGACGCGGCGAGTCGCGACCCGGAACTGGTCACCGTGATGGTGGGCGCGAACGACGCCTGCCGCTCCTCCACGAGGGCGATGACCTCGGTCGCCGGTTTCCGCGCCGACTTCGAGGAGGCCCTGCGCACCCTGCGCGCGACCGCGCCCAGGACACAGGTGTACGTGGCGAGCGTGCCGAACCTGAAGCGGCTCTGGGAGCAGGGCCGGGGCAACCCGCTGGGCAAGGAGGTGTGGAAGCTCGGCATCTGCCCCTCGATGCTGGGCGACGCCGACGACCTGGGCGCGGCGGCCGAGCACCGGCGCGACCAGGTGGCGGACCGGGTGGTCGCCTACAACAAGGTGCTGAAGGAGGTCTGCGCCGCCGACCGCCGCTGCCGCTTCGACGGCGACGCGGTGTACGACTACCGCTTCGGCACCGGCCAGCTCAGCCAGTGGGACTGGTTCCACCCCAGCAAGGACGGCCAGGCCCGGCTGGCGGCGATCGCGTACCGGACGGTCACGGCCGCCGGGCCGGTGGCGTAGCGTCCGCCTCCCGGTACCGGGCCAGTTCGGCGGCCAGGCGGCGCATGGCCGTCCGGTTGGCGCGGCGCATCGTGGCGCGGACGACGGGGGCCAGCAGGCGTTCGGGCAGCGGGGCGCACAGCCAGGTGTAGGTGAAGGAGACGCGGCTGCCGCCGTCCGGGAGCGGGGCGATGGTGTATATGCCGTGGGCCTGGCGGCGGCCGGCGGCGCTGACGTTGTGCTCGACGATGCGGTGCGGCGGGCGGGAGTTGATGACCTCGATGCCGACGTCTGTCCTGGTGCCGCCCAGGGCGGCGGTGACGGTGGCGCGGGCGCCGAAGCCGCGGCTCGGGCCGCTGTAGCGCCAGTCGGTCAGGTAGTGGTCGGTGAACCGCTCGTGGTGGGCCAGCACATCGAGGAAGTCGTGGACCTGTGCGGGCGGGCAGGGAACCTGGGTCGACACGGTGACGGGTCGCATGACCGCACGCTACAGAGGTCCGGGGCGGTCACCTAGGGTTTTGGCATGAGCGAACTCTTCGGCACACTTCCCGACGGCACCGAGGTCCACCGCTGGACGCTGGAGCGGGGCGGCACGCGGGTGGAGATCCTGACGTACGGCGGGATCGTACGGTCCGTCGAGGTGCCGGACCGGGCGGGCCGGACGGCGGACGTGGTGCTCGGGTTCCCCGGCCTCGACGGCTACCTCGCGCATCCGGAGCCGTACCTGGGCGCGCTGGTCGGGCGGTACGCCAACCGGCTCGCGGGGGCGCGGTTCGCGCTGGACGACGCGGTGTACGCCCTGGAGCCGAACGAGGGGCCGCATCTGCTGCACGGGGGTGCGCGCGGGTTCGACAAGCGGGTGTGGGAGGCGACGGAGGTCGAGTACGGGGTGCGGCTGGCGCGGGTGAGCCCGCACGGCGAGGAGGGCTTCCCCGGCCGGCTCGACGTGGCGGTGACCTACACGCTGGACGCTTCCGGTGCGCTGCGGAGCGCGTACGAGGCGACGACGGACGCGCCGACGGTGGTCGCGCTCACCAGCCACGGCTACTTCAACCTCGCGGGCGCCGGGACCGGTTCGGCCGCCGGGCACGAACTGCGGCTCGCCGCCTCCCGGTTGACGCCGGTCACCGGGGAGCTGATCCCGACGGGCGAGCTGCGCGACGTGACCGGCTCGCGCTTCGACTTCCGCGAGGCCCGCAAGGTGGGCACGGGGTACGACCACAACTTCGTGCTCGACAAGGGAGTCACGGCCGCCCCCGAGGAGGTCGCCGAGCTGCACGACCCCTCCTCCGGCCGCACCCTCACGGTCTCCACCACCGAGCCCGGCCTCCAGCTCTACACCGGCGACCACCTCCCCGCGCCCTTCGCCCCCGGCGACGGGATCGCCCTGGAGACCCAGCACTTCCCGGACTCCCCGAACCACCCGTCCTTCCCGTCCACAGTGCTGCGCCCCGGCGAGGTGTACCGCTCCGAGACGGTGTACGCCTTCTCCGTGCGCTGAACCCGCCGGCCCGGCCTGATGCGGTCAGGCCAGGGACTCCGGTGCGGGTACGACGACGCCGTACAGGTCGGCGACGGTGGCCAGGGCGCCGAGGTGGACCGCGGGGGCGTCCAGTTCCCCGCCGGTGACCGGCAGCGCGCGGGTGGCGCAGGCGTCGGCGACCACGGTGGGGCGGTTGCCGCGCAGGAAGGCGCCCTGGGCGGTGAAGGCGACGCACATGTGGGTCATGAAGCCGGCGATGACCAGGTCGCCGCGGCCGGCCTCGTCCACCAGCCGGCCCAGTCCGGTGCCGTGGAAGGCGTCGGGCGCCTGCTTGACGACGACGGGCTCGCCGTCGGCCGGGGCGACGCTCGGGTGGATCCGGCCGATCTCGGCGCGGATGTCGTAGGGGGTGCCCTCGCCGCCGTCGTTGACGACGTGGATGACCGGGGTGCCTTCCCGGCGGGCGCGCTCCAGCAGCCGGGCCGCCGCGTCGAGGGCGGCACGCCAGCCGTCCAGCTCCATCACGCCGGTGGTGTAGGTGTTCTGGTAGTCGATCAGGACCAGCGTGGCGCCGGCGAGCTTCGGGGGTGTGTCGTCGAAGCCGTTCAGCTGACGCAGCGTCGTTCGGGGCATGGCAGAACCACCTCGTGCGGTCGGGAGTCGG
This sequence comes from Streptomyces sp. AM6-12, assembly GCF_044327085.1. Classification (NCBI taxonomy): domain Bacteria; kingdom Bacillati; phylum Actinomycetota; class Actinomycetes; order Kitasatosporales; family Streptomycetaceae; genus Streptomyces; species Streptomyces sp. AM6-12. Next base: position 5,074,046 of record NZ_JBIQWN010000001.1, on the reverse strand, counting down.
GAGCGGCGCACCGATGCGGCGGCCGGTGCCCTCGACGCTATGGCGCTCCCCCCCACGTCGGCAATGACGTCTAACATGCAGAAACCGACGCGGCACAAGCGGACATCGCCGCGTTCCACCGCCAGGGGGGTCTGTGCACACCGTCGACCGGCTGATCGTGATCGTCCTCTTCGACCAGGTCGACCTGCTCGATGTCACGGGGCCGCCGGAGGTCTTCCATCTCGCCCGGCGGGAGGCGGAGGAGGCCGCGGCGTACGAGGTCCTCCTCGCGGCCGGGACCCCGGACCCCGTCGTCACGGCCGCCGGGGTGCGGGTGCTGCCCGATGTCACCTTCGACGCGCTGGCGGCCCGGAGCATCGACACCGTGATCGTGCCGGGCGCGGTCGAGGCCGACGGCGGCGGCCGGCTGCGGCCGGCGGTGGATCCGGTGGTCGTACGGCGGGTGCGGGCGCTCGCCCCGCGGGCCCGGCGGATCGCCTCGGTCTGCGTCGGGGCGCACATCCTCGCGGCCGCCGGGCTCCTCGACGGCAAGCGGGCCACCACGCACTGGTCGACCGCGCCGCAGCTCGCCGCCGACCACCCGGCCGTCCGGGTCGACGCCGACCCGATCTTCATCCGGCAGGGCGAGGTGTGGACCGGCGCCGGCATCAGCGCCTGCCTCGACCTGTCCCTCGCGCTGATCGCGGACGACCTCGGCGAGGCCGTCGCGCTGCGGGTCGCCCGGCACCTGGTGATGTACCTGAAACGGCCCGGCGGGCAGAGCCAGTTCAGCGTCCCGCTGGAGCAGCCGTCCACGACCCGGCGGATCGAGGACCTGCGCCACTACATCCTGCGCCACCTCGCCGAGCCCCTCACGGTCGGCCGGCTCGCCGGGTACGCCCACATCAGCGACCGGCAGCTCACCCGGATCTTCAAGAACGAGCTGGGCACGACCCCGCACGCCTACATCGAGTCGGTCCGCGTCGAACGCGCCCGCAACGAGCTGGAGTCCACCGACGCCACCCTCGAACGCATCGCCGCCGCCTGCGGGTTCGGCACCCCCGACACCCTCGTCCGGGCCTTCCGCCGCAGGCTGGACACCACGCCGACGGAATACCGCCGCCGCTTCCGCACGACGCCCGGCTGAGACCCTGGCGCGGTCAGCCGTCCGTGGCCCGCGCGGGGAAGGCGGGCTCGGATTCCGCCGGGCCGGGCTCCTCGTCCAGCAGGTCCCGCGCCAGCAGGGTCGCGCCGGCCACCGCGCCGGGCATCAGGAAGACGGCGACGAAGGGGACGAGGAAGGCGAGGCCGAGCGGGGTGCCGTAGCCCCAGACCAGGAGGCGGCGGGAGCGCAGGAGGGCGAGGCGGGCGCGCAGGTCGAGGCCCCGGCGCTGCAAGGGGATCGAGGACAGCTCCTCCGCGAGGAAGAAGCCGGTCACGAAGAAGCCCAGCACCGGTATCACCGTCTGGCCGACGACCGGCAGCAGGCCGAGCGCGAACAGCAGGACGCCCCACACCGCCGCCCGGACCAGGACGCGGACGCTGTCGCGGGCCGACAGCCACAGCTCGCGCCAGAAGGGGAGCGCGGACCGGGGGGCCGTACCGTCGGGCGACCGGGAGGCGTCCACCCGCTCCGAGAGGTTGTCGTAGAACGGCTGTCCGATGATCAGCGTCACCGCGGTGAAGGTGAGCACCGCCAGCAGCAGCCCCAGCGCGAACAGCACCGCCGTGAGGAAGCCCCGGAACAGCGTGCCCCAGGGGCCCGGCCAGTGGTCCGCGAAGGGCGTGGCCCCAGTCACCGCGTCGTCGCCCCATATCGCCAGCGCGATCAGCGCGGCCACGTAGAGGACCAGTGCTATCAGGCCCGGCAGCAGGGCGAGACCGTACTGCCGGCCGTGCCGCGCCATCCACCGCTGGCCCTCGACCAGGTACTTGAATCCCGCCCCCAGATCACGCATGGCGGAAACCTTACGCGTCGAGCACCCGCCGCAGCAGATCCCGCAGCGTCCCCCGCTCCTGCGCCGACAGTCCCGCCAGCGGCTCGCGCGCGAAGTGCAGCCCCTCCCGCAGTTCGCGGGCCACCCGCAGGCCCTCCTCCGTGGCCGCCGCCATCTTGACGCGGCGGTCGGCGGGGTCCGGGCGGCGCTCGGCGAGGCCCCGCGCCTCCAGGCGGTCCACGATCCCCGTCACGTTCGACGGCTCGCACTTGAGCTTCTGTGCGAGCTTGCGCATGGGCAGCGGCCCGAGGGACAGCAGACTGAGGAGCTTGGCCTGCGCACCGGTCAGGGCGTGCTCGGCCGCCGCCTCGTCGTAGTCCGCGTGATAGCGCGCCACGACCTCGGCGATCAGTTCGACGACGTCCAGGGTGAGCTGGTCCGGACGGCGGGGATGCGGTGGTGCCATACCCCCCAGCCTACCCGTTTACTTGACAATCTGAAATATTCAGCCTAACCATTGTTTCAGGTAGTGAAATAAATGAAAGGCACCACCGCGATGACGACGAACATCAACCACGAATGGCACCTGCTCAGCCGCCCCGTCGGCTGGCCGAAGCCGGAGGACTTCGCGCTCGTGGAGACGCCCGTCCCGACGCCGGGCGAGGGCCAGATCCTGGTACGGAACACGTACCTCTCCGTGGACCCGTACATGCGGGGCCGGATGAGTGCCGCCAAGTCGTACGTCGAGCCGTTCGAGCTGGGCAAGGTCATGCAGGGCGGCGCGGTCGGCGAGGTGATCGAGTCCCGCGCCGAGGGGATCGCCCCCGGCGACCACGTGCTGCACTTCCTCGGCTGGCGCGAGTACGCCGTGATGGACGCGGGGCACGCCGTGAAGGTCGACCCGGAGGCCGCCCCGCTGTCGGCGTACCTCGGGGTGCTCGGCATGACCGGCCTGACCGCGTACGCGGGCCTGCTGCGCACCGCCTCCTTCAAGGAGGGCGACATCGTGTTCGTGTCCGGCGCCGCGGGGGCCGTGGGCAGCCAGGTGGGGCAGATCGCGAAGCTCAAGGGCGCCTCGCGGGTCATCGGCTCGGCCGGCTCGGACGAGAAGGTGCGGCTGCTGGTGGAGGAGTACGGCTTCGACGCGGCGTTCAATTACAAGAACGGCCCGGTGTCGGAGCAGCTGCGCGAGGCCGCGCCCGACGGGATCGACGTGTACTTCGACAACGTCGGCGGGGACCACCTGGAGGCGGCGATCGGCTCGCTGCGACAGGGCGGCCGGATCGCCGTCTGCGGCATGATCTCGGTCTACAACGACACCGAGCCCGCGCCCGGACCGCGCAACCTGGCGCGGCTGATCCAGACGCGGGGCCGGATCGAGGGCTTCCTCGTCAACGACCACCGCGATCTCCAGCCGCAGTTCGTGCGGGAGGTCGGGCCGTGGGTGGCCTCGGGACGGCTGAAGTACCGGGAGACCGTGGTGGAGGGCATCGAGAACACCCTGGAGGCGTTCCTGGGGCTGCTGCGGGGCGACAACACCGGGAAGATGGTCGTCAAGCCGTAGCCCTCAGTGTTTCGGACCGCTGGGCGGGGATGCGCGTCCCCGCCCGCAACGGTGGTCACCCGGTTGCCGTCGCCGCCCGGTGCACCGCCCGCACCAGCCGGTCGTTCTCCGGCGCCGCCCCGTAGGGGAAGGTGAAGCGGCGCCGGGTGTACCCGTACGCCAGGCCGGCGTGCGGGTCGGCGAACGCCTGGGTGCCGTTGGCGCCGCTGTGGCCCACGGAGCCGGCGCCCAGGACGGGGTGCCAGAGGTCGGCGGTGGCCTGGAAGCCGAGGCCGAAGGACCGGTGGTCGCGGGTCACCAGGTCGTAGCCGGCGGAGTGGATCCGGCCGAACTCCGCGATCGTGTCCGCCTTCAGCAGCGGCGCCTTGCCGTCGACCTCCCCGATCATCGCCGCGTACATCCGCGCGAGCCCCCGCGCCGAGGCGATGCCGCCCGCCGAGGCGGGGCCCTTGGCGCGGATCAGCGGGTCCTCGTACAGCCGCTCCAGGACGGTCGGTTCGGCGCCGTGCCGGTTGAAGGCGATCGCCTCCAAGGTGTGCGGGCCGCGCGGCGAGGCGTCGATGAGCGCCCGCTGTTCCGGGGTGGGAAGCAGCGGCTGTGGGCCGCGGAAGCGGGGTTCGGCGGTGGTCGGCAGGCCCAGGTGGAAGTCCAGCCCGTAGGGGACGCGGACCCGGTCCTCGTACAGGTCCTGGATCGTCCGGCCGGTCGCCCGGCGCACCACCTCGCCCGTCAGCGCGCCGATCACCAGCGCGTGATAGCCGAACGCGGCCCCCGGTCGCCAGAACGGCCGCTGGTCGGCAAGGTGTTCGGCGACCACACGGTCGTCCGCCAGCTCGGCACGGGTGAACCCGGCGTCCGTGCCGACCAGTCCGGCCCGGTGCGCGAGCAGGTCCCTGAGGGTCAGCTCGCCCTTGCCCTCGGCGGCGAACTCCGGCCAGTAGTAAGTGACTTTGCGGCTCAGCTCCAGCGTGCCGTCCTGCACCAGCAGCGCCGCGACCAGGTGGGCCGCGCCCTTGGTGGCCGAGAACACGCCGTACAGCGCCTCGCCCGTCCCGCTCGGCCCCGCCCACAGGTCCACCACGCACCGCCCGCGCACATAGGCGCACAACTGGCCCTCGTAGTCGTCCCGTTCGGCCGCGACTAACGCGGCGAATTCCTCCCCGACCGCCTCGAAACCCTCGGCGACCGTGCCGTGCACGGCGTTGTTCTGCGTCATCCGCACTCCTTCTGAACCTGTCCCTGTAACGACTCAACCGCCGTGACGTCCCTTCGGTGTCATCGATGCCCCGAACGGCCGATGGCACGGGAGAGGCGCAATTCCGGCGGCCCTGACGCCGATGAGGGCTTGATCAGGTGCACCACCACAGGAAGCGGTCACAGGTGCGGGTCGGGGACGGTGCCGGGGGCGGCGGGGAGGTCGCGGGGGCGGTGGTGGGAGGTGAGGCGGTCGGCGGTGTCGTGGCCGGGGTGGTGGGGGCGGTGACGGGCGAACCGGGGGCGGTGGTGGCGGAGGGTGGCGCCGTCGCCGTACTGCTGGTGGCGGAGGGGGAGGCGGAGGCACTGGACCCCGCCGACGGGGACCCGCTCGCGGAGGCCGTCGGGCCGGAGGTCGCCGAGACGTCGCTGACCTGCGGCGGAGCGGTCGTACGAGCCGAAGGACCGGAACTGTCGCCGGCCGAGGTGTCCTTGACGGTGGCCGTGCCGCCGCCGGTGAAGGGCAACGGCGCGTCGGTGCCGAGTTCGGCGAGGCCGAGGCCGCCGGCCGCGAGCGCGAAGCCGACGGCGAGGAGGGCGGTACGGCGACGCTTGCGGCGGTGGGCGGCGGCCTTACGACTCCGCCGCTCCGCCCGGCCCCCTCCGGGCTCCCGGGGCTCTCCCCCCGTCCCCTGTTCGGGCTCCCCGTTCTCCGGCCCCACCCGCGCCGGACCGGGTATCCGGTCGGCCGGTGTTCCGCACCCCGGGCAGACCAGGGCGCCGTTGAGGTGCCGTCGGCACGGGAGGCAGTAGTCCATGACGCCCGGAAGACTAGGGTCGACGCGCGTCACGTTCCTAGGCACCGCTGTGAATGTTTGGTGCGGGATCGAAAACGTTCTCGAAAGATGCCGGTACGGCGACGACGGCCCGCACGGTCTTGCCCGGCGGCGGCTCCCGGTCCACCACCTCCCAGCGCCGGGCCACCGCGTCCACGAGCAGCAGCCCGCGCCCGGACTCGACGAGCGCAGAGGACGGGGGCACGTTGCCGGGGCTGGGCGGCTGACACTCCGACCGGGTGTCGCTCACCTCGATCCGGATACCGTCCGCGTTCCGGGCGAGCCGCAGCTCGAAGTCCCGGCCCGGCACACGGCCGTGGGTGACGGCGTTCGCGGCGAGTTCGGCGACGACGAGGGCGACGGCCTCGGTGGTCTCACTGCCGTAGGCGAACCCCCAGGCACCCAACTGCGCCACGGCGAGCCGCCGCGCGAGGCGTGCGCCGCGGGGGGTCGAGCTGAGGCGTTGGACGAGCGTGGGGGTGATGACCGGGAGTGCTGTCATGCGCCCAATGTGGGGCGCGGGGAGGGGGGTTCACCAGAGGTGACGCGCGTACGCTGCGGGGGCGTACGTGGTTACGGGCTGGACAGTACTGATGACGGGGCGTGACGATCTGTGTCATGGCTACGGGAAGCGGCGGTGAGCCGGAGTCGTCGGTAAGTCTGCGCACGTTCGGAGCGGTGCTTCAAGCGCTGCGCGAGTATCACGGGCTCACGCGGGAGGAACTTGGGGAACTTGTGGGGTACTCCAAGCACACGATCGCCTCGATCGAGTTGGGCAGGCGTATGCCCGACCCCGACTTCATCGAGGCGGCGGAGGCGGCACTCGGCAGCACCGGCGCCTTCCGAAGGGCCGCCGAGCACCTTGAGCGCGAGCCCGGACTGGCCTCCTGGTTCCGCCGCTGGGCAATGCTGGAGCAAGTGGCCATCACGCTCTACACGTACGAGTCCAGGATGGTGCCAGGGCTGTTGCAAACGGAGCGGTATGCACGGGTGTTGTTCACCGAGCAGCTTCCGCCGCTGAGCGACAGCCAGATCGAAGAGCAGTGGCTTGCCCGCGCCAAGCGCCAGCAGTTGCTGTGGGAGCGGCCGAACACGGCGTTCAACTTCATCTTGGAGGAGCATGTCTTCCATCGGGGCACGGGCGGGCCGGACGTCACCCGGGAAGTCATCGACCACATCCTGGAGGTCAGCGAGCTACGGAACGTCGAGATCCAGATCATGCCGACTGCCTGCGCATCACACGCCGGTCTCGCCGGTCCCATGCAATTGCTGGAGACCCCGAAGCACAAGTGGTTCGCCTACTGCGAAGGGCAGCGTGGCGGGATCCTCGTATCGGACGCGAAGGAGATCAGCATCCTTCACCAACGGTATGCCAGGATGCGTTCGCAGGCTCTCTCCCCGGAATACTCACGGAGCCTGTTGCAGCGGATGCGAGGGAACCCATGATCTGGTTCAAGAGCAGTTACAGCAGCAGCGGCGACGGCGACTGCGTGGAAGTCGCCCTGAACTGGTGCAAGTCCAGCTACAGCAGCGCGTCCGGCGACAACTGCGTCGAAGTCGCCACCACCCCCGCCACCATCCACATCCGCGACTCCAAAGCCAAACAGGGCCCCCAGCTCGCCCTCACCCCCACCACCTGGTCCGCGTTCGTCGCCTACGCAGGCGCCCACGGCTAGCGCGCAGGCGGGAGGCCGCCGCCGGGAACAGCCAACGCGACGCTATGACCTGCGACAAGGCGTCCCCGCCCGGATCGGCCCGGACGGGGGCGTCGTCGCTCCTGAGAATCAGACGGTCCCCTCGATGCGTTCGAAGATGTCCGCGTCCGTCTCCCGCTGCCAGACCGGCAGGTCGGACCCACTACGCTCCGGGCATGGACGACGAACCGCTCGCCCAGTGGGCCGAGCGTCGGGACGCGAGGATCGGGCAGCTCCGTGTCGTACCCCTTGTGACCGGCGACGGCCCGAGGGCATCGCATCTGAACCCCGATGCGCCCCGTGCGATCCAGCGGTGGAACGGCCATCTGTGGGAGGCGCACGGCTTCGCGGCGAACCTCGCGGAAGCACGGCTCATGCTGTTTCCCCGCGCCGAGGCTGCCGCCGCTCCGGAGGCGTCGCCGAAGCTCGGCCCCGGAACCGGCAGGCATCGGAAGCCTCCGACGCCCTGATCGCCTCCGCGCGGAACACTCCCGTCCCGGCGGCCGCCTGGAAGAAGGTCGGTCAGGCGTGGGCGGGGACCGGTGGCTGTTCCTCCACCGCCGGGGCGACCCGCTCGGGGCGCATCAGGATCAGGGCCAGGACGCCGGCGAGAAGGCCCACGGCTCCGGCGACGGTGAAGCCGGCCCGCAGGGCGTGCGCCGCGGCGCCGTGCAACGCGTCGGCCAGTTGCGCGCGGCCCGCGGCCGGGGACGCGGCCAGGACGTGGCCCGCGCCGCCCCCGGAGAGGGCCCGGCCGAGGGCGGCGGCGCCCCGGACCCGGTGGTCGGTGAGCCACGCGGCCGAGGAGGACGCGAAGACACTGCCGAGGACGGCGATGCCGATGGCGTGGCCCAGCTGACGTGCGCTGTTGGTCGCGCCCGCGGCCATGCCCGCGCGCTGCCAGCCCACCGCCGCGGTCGCCGAGGAGCCCAGCGTGGGCAGCGTGGCGCCGACCCCGACGCCGATCACCGCGTAGCCGACGATCAGTGCCGTCCAGTCGGAGCCCGCGCCGATCAGCAGGGTCTCGGCCAGGGCACCGGCACCGATCAGCACCATGCCCCCGCCTATCAGCAGCTGCGGGCGGACGCCGTGCAGGAAACGGCCGACGACCAGCGAGGTGCAGAACGAGGCGCCGGACAGCGGCAGTCCGGTCAGCCCCGCCTCCAGCGGGGTCAGGCCGAGCAGGGACTGGAGCCAGATCGACGTGTAGGCGAGCATCGCGAACGCCGCGACGTTCACCGTCAGCGACGCGATCATGATCCCGGTGAACGAGCGGCTGCGGAACAGGGACAGGTCGAGCATCGCGTGCCGCGAGCGGGCCTGGACGACGAGGAACACGAGGAAGGCGACGACGGCGAGGGCGAACAGGCCCAGGACCGCCCCGGAGGTCCAGCCGTGCTCCTGCGCGCTGATCACCGCCAGGACGAGCGCCGAGGCGGCCACCGTGAACAGGACGGTTCCCGTCCAGTCGGGCCGGCGCCCCGGCGTGGGCCGGTCCGCGGCGAGTGCCTTGGCCGCGAGCCAGACCGCGGCCACGCTGATCGGGATGTTGACGTAGAAGATCCACCGCCAGTCGGCGGCCTCGGTGAGCAGACCGCCGAGGACGGGGCCGACCGCCGCGGCGGCGCCGGAGACCGCGCCCCACACGCCGTAGGCGGTGCCCCGGTCGCGCCCCTGGTAGGAGGCGTTCAGGAGCGGGAAGGCGGTCGCGAACATCGCGGCGCCGCCCAGGCCCTGCACGGCACGGGCCGTGATCAGCGTGCCCGGATTCGGTGCCGCGCCGCACACCGCGGACGCAAGCGCGAAGGCCACGAGGCCGCCCAGGTAGACGCGCCGGTGCCCGGTCAGGTCCGCCAGCGCTCCCACGCCGAGCAGCACCACGGCGAGGGCCAGGGCGTAGGCGTCGATCACCCATTGCAGCGAGGCGAACGTGCTGTGCAGGGCGAGGGACATGTCGGGGAGGGCGACATTCACGATGGTGACGTCGATCAACAGCATGAACGAGCCGAGACAGACCGCCAGGAGGGGCAGCCACTTACGCATGGGAACACGCGTCCTTTCCTTCGGTACGCCCATCACCCTCGGCGACCGCCGGACCGTGCTCCAAACCAGCCCCCTGGCTCGGTCCAAAACCTCCACACCGCCGCCGTTCATGGGACGATCGGCTCATGCCCGACGCGCTGGACCGACAGATCATCCGAGCCCTGCAATGCTCGGCGCGCGCCCCCTTCGCCCGGATCGCGGAGGCCGTGGGTGCCTCGGAGCAGACCGTCGCCCGTCGCTACCAGGCGCTGGTGCGCAGCGGTGTGGTCCGCGTCCACGGACGGGTCGCGCCCGCCTCGTACGGGCAGGTCGAGTGGGTCGCCCGGATCGCCTGCCGGCCCGACCGGGTGGGGGCGCTGGCCGAGGCCCTGGTGCGCCGCCCCGAGGTGTCCTTCGTCCGGCTCGCCTCGGGTGGCTCGGAGATCATCTGCCTGCTGCGCTCCTCGGCGGGCGACTCCGGGGACACCGTCCTCCTGAAGGAGCTGCCCCGCACCTCGGCCGTGCTGAACCTGCACATCGACATGATCCTGCACGACTTCGGCACCGGGCTGTCCGCCGAGTGGAACGGCTACGGCGGCCGGCTGACGGCGGAGCAGCAGGCCCTGCTGACCGCCGGTGCCGCGCCGCCGTCCGGGCCGTACCACGCGGTCACGGACGAGGACGGGCCGCTGCTCGCCGCGCTCGCCGAGGACGGCCGTGCCACCCATGCCCGGCTGGCCGCGGAGACGGGCTGGAGCAAGGGCCGCCTCCTGCGCCGGCTGGCGGCACTGGAGGAGTCCGGCACCCTCTCCTACGAGGTGGACCTGCTCTCCGAACTGCTCGGGCACCCGCTGCACGCCACGCTCTGGCTCCGGGTCCCGCCGCACCGTCTGGAGGCGGTCGGCGAGGAGATCGCCCGGCACGACCAGATCGCCTTCGCCGGTGCCATCAGCGGGCCGGACAACATCATGGCCATCGTCATCTGCCGGGACACCGACGACCTCTACCGCTTCCTGACCCGGCAGATCGCGTCGATCCCGGACATCGGCGGCTACGAGGTGAGCATCCGCGTGCGCGGCTTGAAACAGGCCGGTTCCCTCATCACCGGGGGACGCCTCACCCCGGCCCCGCGGCCGTACGTCCGCCCCAAGGGCCAGGGCGCGAAGGGGTCATGACCGCCCCCCTCGGGGCACGAGCGCGGGGCACGAGGCCCTCTCCCCCTACGGGTTCTCCCATGCCGCCGGTTCCGCCGCCAGGGCGCTGACCGGGTCCGGCAGGCCGCCCGCGGCCAGGTCCCCGATCGTCACGCCCTCCAGGATGCGGCGGACGCCCGCGCGCAGGGCGATCCAGAGGGGGAGCAGGGGTTCGGCCGTGCCGGTGTAGGTGAGGCCCGTCGGGCGTTCGCCGCGGACCGAGACGATCGGGCCGTCCACGCCCCGGATGACGTCGGCCACGGTGATCGCCGGGGCCTCGCGGGCGAGCCGGTAGCCGCCGCCCCCGCCGCGCCGGCTGTCCACGATCCCGGCGCGCCGCAGATCGCCGAGGATGCCCTCGAGGAACTTGTGCGGGATCCCCTGGGCGGCCGCGATTTCCTCTGCTTTCACCGGCCCGTTACCCTGCCGTACGGCCAGCTCCAGTACCGCCCGTACCGCGTAATCCGCCCGTGCCGAGATCCTCATGGGTCCATTGTGGGTCGTCCGCGCGTGGAGAATGGCCGCACCCGCGCCCCGTAAGATCGCCGGGAGGATCCACCTTGGCGCTCAGCAGACGTACCTTCAGTGCCCTCACCGGCTCGGCCGCGCTCGGTCTCGCCCTCGGCGGCAGCGGCGGGACCGGGGCGCCCTCGGCGTACGCGGCCCGCAGCGTGCCGACCGGTCCGGTGCCCGCCCCGCCGCGCGCGGACGGCGAGCACCACACCATCGGGTACGACCGCTACTCCCTGCTGGTGGACGGCAGACGGCTGGTCGTGTGGTCGGGCGAACTGCACCCCTTCCGGCTGCCGAGCCCGTCGCTGTGGCGGGACGTGCTCCAGAAGATGCGCGCGCACGGCTACAACGCCGTGAGCGTCTACGTCGCCTGGAACTACCACTCCCCCGCTCCGGGCAGGTACGACTTCTCCGGCGTCCGCGACCTGGGCCTGTTCCTGCGCACGGCCGCCGAGACCGGGCTCTACGTCATCCTGCGCCCCGGCCCGTACATCAACGCCGAGGTGGACGGCGGCGGTTTCCCCGGCTGGCTCACCGCGGCCAAGGGGCGGGCGCGTTCGGCCGATCCGGCGTACCTCGCGCACGTGGACGAGTGGCTGACGCGGGTGAACCGGATCGCCCGCGAGCACCTGTTCACCCAGGGCAAGGGCACCGTGCTGCTCTACCAGATCGAGAACGAGTTCGACGCCCGGGTGGGCTCGGCGGACAGCCGCGCCTACATGTCCCACCTGTACAAGAAGGTGCGCGCCGACGGCATCGACGTACCGCTGTTCCACAACGACAAGGGACGCAACGGGTATTGGACCCCTGGCTCCTTCGACACCGGTGGTGAGCGCGGCGGTTGGCTGTACGGCTTCGACGGGTACCCCTCGCCGTCCCAGACCCCGCCGGACTGGGGGACGTTCGGGCCCGGCGGGGCCAAGGGCGGTGCCAGCGCCTCGCCCACCACGCCCGGATTCGTGCCCGAGTTCGGCGGTGGCTGGTTCGACCCGTGGGGCGGTTCCTTCTACGGCGGCAAGGGGTACGCCGAGGCCCGCCGCACCCGCGACGCCGCCTACGAGCGCCGCTTCTACCTGACCAACCTCGCCAACGGCATCACCCTGCACAACGTCTACATGACCTTCGGCGGCACCTCCTGGGGCTGGCTGCCCGCGCCGGTCGTCTACACGTCGTACGACTACGGCGCCGCGATCGACGAGGCCCGCAACGTCACCGCGAAGATCGCCCCGATGCACCAGCTCGGGCATCTGCTCCAGCGCGTCCCCGACTTCGCCAAGCTGGACCGCGCGGCGGAGGTGCGTGCCAAGGGGCTGAAGGTCTACCACCTGACCAACCCGGACACCGGCGCCCATGTGTACGTCGCCCGGAACGACGGCAGCGAGGCGGTGACGGCGGACCTGCCCACCGCCGAGGGCGACTTGCGGATCACCGTGCCCGGCAGGGACGCCAAGCTGCTGGCCACCGGTCTGTCCCTGGGCAAGCGGAAGCTGAAGTACGCGACGGTGCAGCCGACCATGTGCCTGACCGCCGGGCGGCAGGACGTCGCCGTGTTCACCGGACGCAAGGGCGAGATGGCCGAGCTGGTGCTGCACTGCGACACCGACCCGGACGTCATGCGGCTGGACCCGGAGGCCGCGTGGGGGGTGGACGACACGGGCCTGCACGTCAACGCACCGCTCGGGCAGAGCGGACTGATCCGCGTGCTGGTGGAGAAGGGCGACACGGACACCCCGTTGCTCCTCCTCTTCGCCGACGACGCCACCTCCGTACGGCTGTTCCCGTACGACACCCCGTCCGGGTCCCTGCTGGTGTACGGCCCCCAGCTGCTGCGCCACGTGGAACTGCGCGGCTCGGAAGTCCACTTGACCGGTGACATCACCGATCCGACGAGCGTGGAGGTGTGGGGGCCGCGCGGCATCTCCACCCTGGTGTGGAACGGGCGCAGGCTCGCCACCCGCGTGACGATGTCCGGCAGCCTGATGACCACCCGGATGCTGCCCGCGGTGCCGGAGGTCCGGCTGCCCGCGCTCGGCACCTGGCGGATGCGCCGGGAGAACCCCGAAGTGGGCCCGAGCTACGACGACTCCACGTGGAAGGTGGCGGACAAGAAGACGTCGTACAGCAGCACGGCCGTCCCTGAGGGCCAGCCGGTGCTGTTCGCGGACGACTACGGGTTCCACTACGGGGACGTCTGGTACCGGGGCGTCTTCGACGACTCCACGGACATCTCCGGGATCGCGCTCGGCTACAGCAGCGGCACCCAGGGGCTGTTGATGGCGTGGCTGGACGGCGAGCCGCTGGGCACGCACCGGATGCCGGTGCCGGACGCCACCACGATCCGCAAGGGCACCTGGTCGGACACGGCCTCCTTCCCGGTGCGCGACGCGCTGCGCTCGCCCGGTCGGCATGTGCTGTCCGTCCTCGTCCGGCGGATGCAGCACGACCAGGACGGCAGGTCGGACGACACCCACAAGGCCGCGCGGGGCCTCACCGCCGCGGTCTTCAAGGGCGCCTCGCCGAAGGTGCGCTGGCGCATCCAGGGCGAGGGCCGCCCCGACCCGGTGCGGGGGCCGCTGAACAACGGCGGGCTGCACGGGGAGCGTTCGGGCTGGCATCTGCCGGGGTTCGCGGACGGGGACTGGGACACCGTGGACCTCCCGCGCGCCGAGCGGTATCAGGGAGTGACCTGGTACCGGACGGCCTTCCGGCTGGCCGTGCCCGGCGACGTGGACGCGTCGATCGGGCTGACGCTCCAGGACGATCCGTACCGGGCGTACCGGGCCCAGATCTTCCTCAACGGCTGGAACATGGGGCAGTACATCAACGACGTGGGCCCGCAGCACACGTTCGTGCTGCCGAACGGGGTGCTGCGCACGCGGGGCGAGAACACGCTGGCGCTCGCGGTGCTGTCCGAGTTCACGACCCTGTCGGGGCCCGGAGAGGTCCGGCTGACCCTGCTCGGGAAGGCGGTCGGCGGGTTGGTTGTGTCTTGAACCACGCCTCCGGGATCGCGTGACGTGGGCGGGTCCCGGCACGTACGCTCGACGGAACCGCGGCGGCCGGCGGCCGTGAGCAGCGGGGGGTGCGGGCGGTAGCGGCGGACGCGGGAAAGGGGACGGATGGGTATCGCGGGCGCGCGAGGGCGGGCGGCACGGCTGACCGCACGACTGCGACGCTCCGGCGGCTCCGGCACGGCCATGCGCTCCCTCGCCGGCGAGCTCGCCTCGGCGGTCCGCGCCCGGCCCGAAGCACCCTCCGATGTACGGGGGTTGTGCCGGGCGCTGTGCGAGGAGATGAGCGCGCTGCGCGGCGGCCGACCGCTTGAGCTGCGGTTCGAACGTTTCCCGGACGAGATCGAAGTGACCGGACTGTGGGTGGAGTTCGCCGACTTCGACCTGGTCATCGTGGAGGACCGGGCCGAGGACGTGCAGCAACTGGTGATTCTCGGCCATGAGTTGTGGCATCTGCACGCCGGGCACCGGCACCACCACCTGGCCGGCGACGCGGCGGCGCGGGCCTTCGCGGACGCCCCCGGCTGGCCGGACAGGGCGCTCACGGTGGCCGCGCGCAACGGGTCCCGCGAGGCGGACGAGGCCGAGGCGGACGACTTCGGGCACCGGCTCGCCACGCTGTTCCGGACCCGGCCCGGCGGGTCCGGGGACGCGCCGCCCGACCCCTTGCAGCGGGCGCTCGGCTATCGCGGGCGGGGCGGAGCGGCGCGGTGAGCACGCTGGCGCTGGACCCTTCAGCGCTGCTCGGCCGGCTGTACATCTCCCTCTGGATCCCGGCGGCGCTGCTGACCGCCGCGCTGCTGCTGAAGCTGCCCACGATCATCCGGCTGTGGCGCGACCCCCTGCTGCGCGCGGTCGGCGGGGTGCTGCTCTTCGCCAGCACGGTGTTCGTGTGCTGCATGCCGTCGGTGATCCACCGGATGAACGTGCTCACCGGGGTGCCCAACTTCGCGGCACCGCTGTGCTACTCGCTGATCGCCGCGAACTCCGGGGCGGGGCTGCTGTTCATCGTCACCTGGCGCAACGGTCTGCCCGAGCGGTCCGCCGTCACCCGGCGGGCGACACGGTGGATCGTCTCCGGGTACGCGGTGGTGATCGCCGCGCTGTGGGTGCTGTTCGCGCTCGCCGACGTGCCGGTGGAGCGGGTGCGGGACCTCGACACGTACTACGCCCGTACGCCCTTCATGCGCGAGGAGATCCTGCTCTATCTGCTGGCCCACACCGTCGCCTGCGCGCTCAGTGCCCGGCTGATCTGGAACTGGGCACGGGATCGGGGGCTGGACGCGTGGCTGCGGTGGGGGCTGCGGCTGCTGGGCGGCGGGTACGCGCTGAGCCTGCTGTACGACGCGGCGAAGGTGACGGCGGTGGCCGCGCGCTGGCTCGGCCGGGACCCGGACTGGCTCAGCACGAACCTGGCTCCGCCGGTGGCCTCGCTCTCCGCGATCCTGCTGGCGGCGGGCTTCATCCTCCCGCACGCCGGGCAGGCCCTGCACGAGCGGTACCGGGTCCGGCTGGCGCATCACCGGCTGGGGCCGCTGTACCGGGTGCTGCGTTCGGCGACCGGAGCGGGCCCGCGGTTCTCGCTGCGCGCCCCGGCGGAACTCCGGCTGACCCGCCGCGAGACGTACATCCGCGACGCCCTGCTGCCGCTCGCCCGGCATGTGGACCCGGAGCTGACGGAACGGGCGTACGCGGCGGCGCGCGCGCTGGGGCATCCCGCGGCGCGGGCGCGGGCCTTGTCGGCGGCGGTGGGGGTGCTGGACGCGATCGAGAACGGCAGCGGCGGGGGGACGGCCGGCGGCTCCGCGCCCGCCTCGCTGCTGCGGGACATCGCGTCCATCTCTTCGGCACTGCGGCGGCCGAAGGCGGTGGCGACGGTGCGGGCGCTCGCGACGGCGACACCGGCTCGGGGGGTCAGGGTTCCGGAGTGAGGGGACCGTAGCCGCGGGCAGTCGTGCCGCTTGGGGACCCCAGGGCACCATGGATGCCGTGGCTCTTGATTTCCAGTTGGTGTTGCTGCGGCGTATGGCCGATCACAATCCGGGACTCGTGGACGAGGCCCGGAGGACGCTGGGCGTGTCCGTCGCGCAGATGCGGGAGGCCAACAAGCGGTGGCAGGCGATGGTCCGGTCGCCCAGGGCGCGGGGGGCCGCCGCGCGGTACCGGTCGGTCCTCGGGGAACCCGAGAGCGCCGAGCCCCGCAGGCTCGGGGACGTCGACTGCGAGTCCCGCCGGTGGGCGCTGCCCCTGTGGCCCGACCTGCGGTTCGAGGTGCTCGTGGGCCCCGACGGCGCCGTATGGAACGAATGGCTCGTACGGGCACCCGGCGCCACACCCCCCGGCCTGCGCACCCTGGAAGACCTCACCCCCTGGTCCTGCACCGTGGACGAACTCGCCCGCGCCTTCCCCCCGGCCCGCCCCCTGGAGGGCACCGCGCCCACCCGCTGGGGCCTCGCCTTCACCGCGCCCGACCGGGAGGGTGTGCCCCACGAGATGGTCGCCGAGTTCACCTGGGGCCTGCTCCAGCGCACCGCGCGGGTCGGTCCCCGGAGCCCGCGCTGAGGATCGCCGCCACCGTGCGGGGCAGGGACTCGGGGTGCAGGAAGAGGAAGAGGTTCGGCTCGACCAGTTCGAGTTCCATCAGGCGGGGAGCGCCGTCCGGGCCGTCGGCGAGGTCCACACGGGCATAGAGGAGGGGCGCGGACGCGGCGGGTACGGCCGCCAACGCCTTCTCGGCCACGGCGAGTTCAGCGTCCGTCGGCTGCCAGGGGGTGAGGCCGGGGTGGGCGACCTTGTCGGCGTCGTACGGGGTGCCGGGTGAGAGGACGGCGCCCTTGCGGCTCGCGTGCAGCAGACGGCCCCCGAAGAACTGGAGGGCGCGTTCGCCGGTGGTGTCGATGCCCTTCAGGTAGGGCTGCACCATCGCGGTGAACCCCTCGGCGTGCATCCGCGTGAGGTGCCGTACGGCCGTCTCGTGCTCGGCGGGCGTGTAGCGGGCGGCGAAGCGGGCGCCCGCGCCGGAGGTCGGCTTGATGACGTACTCGTGGTCCGTGGGCAGGCCGGAAACGTCCTGACCTGGGGCGATGTAGCGCGTGGGGGCGGTGGGGACGCCGGCGGCGGCCAGCTCGCCCAGGTAGCGCTTGTCGAGGTTCCAGCGGATGACCTCGGCGGGGTTGGCGATCCGGGTCGTCCGGGAAACCCGGTCCAGCCAGGCCGTGAACTCCGCCGCGCGCCAGCTGTAGTCCCAGGTGGAGCGGATGACGACGAGGTCGTACGCGGACCAGTCGATGTCGGGGTCGTCCCAGTAGGGGGCGTCGGCCCGCGCG
Organism: Streptomyces sp. AM6-12; assembly: GCF_044327085.1. Taxonomy (NCBI): domain Bacteria; kingdom Bacillati; phylum Actinomycetota; class Actinomycetes; order Kitasatosporales; family Streptomycetaceae; genus Streptomyces; species Streptomyces sp. AM6-12. The sequence continues at coordinate 5,056,777 of NZ_JBIQWN010000001.1, read as the reverse complement.
CCGGCCTCGTTCAGCGCCCGCACCAGCACCGGCAGGTCCGCGTCCCGGCTCGGAGCGGCGCCGGGGTCGTAGGTGGCGAGGGCGATGCGGGGCACGGCGGGACTCCCTGTCGTACGGCATTCGAACACCCGCGAGGCTAACAAGCGGCCCGGAACCGGGGCAGGGCATTTGACCTTCACCTTTGGTGAAGCCCCAGCATCGGTGGCGGAGGACGAGAGACGGGGGCGCGATGGAACCGCTGACGATCGGGGCGTTCGCCCGGCTGAGCCGGCTGTCACCGAAGGCGCTCCGGCTGTACGACGAGCTGGCGCTGCTGCGGCCCCACCGGGTCGACCCCGAGACGGGCTACCGGTACTACACCGTCGGGCAGTTGGGGCGGGCCCGGCTCGTGGCCTGGCTGCGGCGGCTCGGGATGCCGCTCGCCGGGATACGCGCCGTGTGCGACCTGGAACCGGACGAGGCCGCGCGGGAGATCGGCGCGTACTGGGCGCGGGTCGAGGCGGAGACGGCGGTACGGCGGGACCTCGCGGCGTTTCTCGTCGACCAGCTGACCGGCACGACCGACGCACCGGAAAGGGAACCCACCATGACGCTGGAACTGCGGCACGCCGCGCTCACCGACCGGGGGCTGGTACGCCCCTCCAACCAGGACACCCTCTACGCGGGCCGCAGGCTGCTCGCGGTCGCCGACGGGTTCGGGCCCGCGGGGCTGGCGGCGAGCGGGGCGGCGGTGGGGGCGCTGCGGTACCTGGACGAGGCGCCGTCGGTGCCCGTGGACGGGGAGCTGGGCGAACTGGGCGTACTCGGGGCGCTGGAGGACGCGGTGCGGTCGGCGGGGGCGGCGGTGGCGGAACTGGCGGGCGGGACGAACGGCACCACGCTCACGGCGCTGCTGTGGACCGGGTCCCGGCTGGCGCTCGCGCACATCGGGGACTCGCGGGCGTATCTGCTGCGCGGTGGCGAGCTGTACCGGATCACGCAGGACCACCGGGTCTCACCGCGGGATCTGCTGCTGTCCAAGGCGCTGACCGGCGGCGCGGAGGTCGTCCCGGACCTGCGCCTCCACGAGCCGCTGCCGGGGGACCGGTACCTGCTGTGCTCCGACGGGCTGACGGAGGCGGTACCCGATGCCCGGATCAGGGAACTGCTGGCGTCGGCCTCGGGGCCGGAGGAGCTGGTCGCGGCGGCGCGGGGGGCGGGGGCGCCCGACAACGTGACGTGCGTCGTCGCGGACGTGTCCGTCCTGGCGGCCTGACTCGCCCACGGTCGGCTGGGAGGCGGCCCCAGGGACAGCTCCACCCCCGCGCCCGCTCCCCCCTCACCTCACCCAGGCACGGTCGTCCCCCGGTCGATCCTGGTGTAGGAAGGGGCTGAACGGTCGCGAGAGTGAAGGGGTGCGTGGGTGTCCTCGCTTTTTCCTGGTCTGGTCGGTGGGCCGCGGGAGCGGTCCGCGGTGCGGTTCGGTGAGCGTTCGCTGACGTACGGCGGTCTCGCGGACGCCGCCGGCGCGGTGGCCCGGCGCGTCCCCCGGGGCGGCCGGGTGGCCGTGTGGGCGACGCCCGAGCTGGAGACCGTGGTCGCCGTCGTCGGCGTGCTGCTCGCCGGTGCCGCCGCCGTGCCGCTCAACCCCAAGTCCGGGGAGAAGGAGCTGGCCCATATCGTCTCCGACAGCGCCCCCTCCCTCGTCCTCGCCGCTCCGGGTACCCAACTCCCGCGAGTGCTGGCCGGCTTGGAGCGCATCGACGTCGACGCCGGCGCCCGCGCGGACGCCCCGCACCCCGAACTCCCCGACGAGGCCCCCGCCCTCGTCGTGTACACCTCCGGCACCACCGGCCCGCCCAAGGGCGCCGTACTCCCCCGCCGGGCCCTCGCCGCCACCCTCGACGCGCTCGCCGACGCCTGGCGGTGGACGGAGGCCGACGAGCTGGTGCACGGGCTGCCGCTGTTCCATGTGCACGGGCTCGTGCTCGGCGTCCTCGGCCCGCTGCGCCGCGGCGGCTCGGTGCGGCATCTGGGGAGGTTCTCCACCGAGGGCGTGACCCGCGCGCTGGCCGGCGGCGCGACCATGCTGTTCGGCGTGCCGACGATGTACCACCGCATCGCCGAGGCCCTCCCCGGCGACCCCGAGCTGGCCAAGGCGCTCGGCGGGGCCCGGCTGCTGGTCTCCGGCTCGGCCGCGCTGCCGGTGCACGACCACGAGCGGATCGCCGCGGCCACCGGTCGCCGGGTCATCGAGCGGTACGGCATGACGGAGACGCTGATGAACACCAGCGTCCGCGCGGACGGGGAGCCGCGGCCGGGGACGGTCGGGGTGCCGCTGCCCGGCGTCGAACTGCGGCTCGTGGAGGAGGACGGGAGGGAGATCGGCGACCGGGACGGGGAGACCGTCGGGGAGATCCAGGTCCGCGGGCCCAACCTGTTCACCGAGTACCTGAACCGGCCCGACGCCACCGCCGCCGCGTTCACCGCCGACGGCTGGTTCCGTACCGGTGACATGGCCGTGCGCGAGCCGGACGGGTATGTGCGGATCGTCGGCCGCAAGGCCACCGACCTCATCAAGAGCGGCGGCTACAAGATCGGGGCGGGCGAGATCGAGAACGCGCTCCTGGAACACCCGGCCGTCCGGGAGGCGGCGGTCACCGGGGAGCCGGACCCGGACCTGGGCGAACGGATCGTCGCCTGGATCGTCCCGGCCGACCCGGAAAGCCCGCCCAGCGCCGAGGAGTTGGCGGACCATGTCGCCCGCCGGCTCGCCCCGCACAAGCGCCCCCGCGTCGTCCGCTACCTGCACGTCCTGCCCCGCAACGACATGGGGAAGATCATGAAGCGGGCCCTGACCGACGCCGGCACCGCCGCCGATGCCTGAGCAGCGGCGCACCGCGCGCGAGGTGCTGGCCCTCGTCACGGACGACGGCACCTTCGCCGAACTCCCTCCCCCCGCGCGGGAGTCCAGGCCGGACGGCCCGCTCGCCTGGCAGGGGTACGACGCCTCGCGCGCCCGTGCCGCCGAACGCACCGGCGAGGAGGAGTCCGTCGTCTGCGGCACCGCGACCGTCGGGGGCACCCGCGCCGTGCTGATCGCCTTCGAGTTCGGCTTCCTCGGCGGCTCCCTGGGCGAGCGCACCGGGGACCGGCTGGAGGGGGCGTACGCGCACGCCCGTGCACACCGGCTGCCGGTCGTGCCGTTGATCGCGACCGGGGGCAGCCGGATGCAGGAGGGCATGGTCGCGCTGACCCAACTCCAGCGAGTCGTCCGGCAGTCGGCGCTCACCCGTGCGGCGGGGCTGCCCCAGATCGCGGTCCTGCGCGACCCCACCACAGGCGGCGGCTGGGCCACCCTGGGCGCCGGCGCGGATGTGATCCTGGCCCTCCCCGGCGCCCAGGTGGGTTTCGCCGGCTCGCGTGTCCGCCCGGCCGGCGCCGACCCCACCGCCTACACGGCCGAGGCCCAGGTGGCGGCGGGCGCGGCGGACGCGGTCGTACGGCCGGAGGAACTCAGGGAGGTCCTGGGGATGTGGCTGCGGCTGCTGTCGGGGACGAGCCGGGCCCCGACCGCGCCCGCCCCCGCCGATCAGCCTCCACCCGCGCCCACCCCCACCGAGCACCCCCTGCCCGCGGCCGTCCCGGCGGCTCTCGCCCCGGCCGGCCTCCCCGCCACCGGCTGGGCCGCCGTCCAGCGCGCCCGCTCACCCGAACGCCCCCGCGCGGGCGCCTACTTGGACGCCTACTTCACCAGCCGCGTGCATCTGGGCGGCGACCGGTGCGGCGGTACCGACCCCGACGGCATCCTCTGCGGGTTCGGCGAGCACCAGGGTCGTACCGTCGCGTTCGCCGCGCAGACCGGGGTGGGGACGCGGCCCGCCGGGTACCGGACGGCGGCGCGGCTGATCCGGCTGGCGGACCGGCTCGGGGTGCCGGTGCTGACGCTGGTGGACACCCCCGGGGCCGCGAACGACGCTCAGGCCGAGCGGCAGGGCGCCGGCGCGGCCATCGCCGAGGTGTTCGGGGCGGTGGCCGGGGCGCGGGTGCCCCTGACCACGCTGGTGATCGGCGAGGGCGGCTCCGGCGGCGCCCTCGCCCTGGCCGCGCCGGGCAACACCTGGGCCACACCGGACAGTTACTTCTCCGTGATCGCCCCGGAACTGGCCGCGGCCATCCTCAAACGCCCGGAAGCGGAGATCGAGCACACCGCCGACCAGCTCCGCATCCGCCCGCAGGACCTGGTGGAGCTGGGGGTCGTCCGGGGCATCGTCGGCAGCACCGGCGCGGGCGGCGCCCCCTGAGGGGCGCCCCTTTTCACCTACCTCACCCCCACCGCCTCGATGATCTCCTCCGACACCGACCCGCCCCGGTCGTCCCGCGCCGACGCCCGCAGTGAGACGGACGCCGCACCCGACGGCACCGTCAGCGTGCCGTGCCACGACGCCCCGGCCCCCGTCAGCCGCACCTGCCGCCAGCTCGTGCCCTCGTCGTACGACACCTCCAGCCGGCCCCCGCCGAGCGTGCCCGTCCCGGTGGCGCCCGCCATGTAGCTCGCGCCCAGGGTCACCGGCAGCCGCCGCCCGGCGGGCACCGTGCCGGCGAGGTCGGTGGGCACGCCGTAGGAGAGGTTGATCAGCGGCAGTGTCGTCGCGTGGTCGTCCGGTGTCCGGGCCGAGCGGAAGGTCCACTCGGTGTGTCCCCGCGTCGCGGGTTTCCAGCGCTCCGCGTCGAGGGCGGTGTCGGTCACGACCCGGTACGTGTGCTGGTCGGCCGGTGCGTCCCAGACGAAGGCGGACGAGCCGGTCTCGCTGTCCGCGAGGGTGCCGTCCTGGTAGACGGACGTGGTCTGGGTCATGCCGCTGTCGCCCCACACATCGCCGAACCCGGTGTGGTCGGGGCCCGAGTCGCCCCAGCCGGGCGTGTTCAGCTGGATCTGGTTCCCGGTGCGCTGCTCGCCCCAGCCGAGCCCGGTGCCGAGCCAGGGGTGCCACACCGGCTGGAACCAGTGGAGCCGGGGCCTGCTGCCGCCCTGGTAGTGGACCGGTCCGCCGCGCTCCTCCAGGGTGCCCGTGCCGATCGTGACGGATTCGGTCCACAACTGGCCGGGGCCGGTGGAGACGTAGTCCGTGCGCATGGCGGGCAGGTCGATGTTCTCCTGGAAGCCGATGCCGACGGGGAAGGTGCCGGTGACGGAGTAGCGGAACTCGCCGCCGCTCGTCGGCCGCGCCGCGTGGAACGTGACGTGCAGGGCGGCGAGTTGGCGGGGTGCGGGGTGGTAGGTGAGGTCGCGGTCGGGGATCGAGCCGGTGTGGCCCGCGCAGAGGTCGTACACGTAAGGGGAGTCGGGGGTGCCGGTCATGTCGGCGGTCGGGTGCGCCCGCAGCCGTGCCGCGTCCGCCTGGTTCACCGTGGCGATCAGCAGCGGGCGGTCGGTGTCGTCGTCGTTGCCCCACCAGTCCAGCAGCCGGCCCGGCGCGTCGTCCGTGACGAACAGCGCCTTGGCGCCCGCGTCCTGGGCGGCCCGCGCGAGGGCCGGCGGGTCCGCGCCGGGGGCGAGGTGTGCCAGCACCGCCTTGCCGGAGGCGGAGGCGGGCACGGGCCCGTCGCCGACGTCCACCAGCGGCAGTCTCCGCCGTCCGGCGGTCAGGGTGCCGCCCGGCTGGACGGTCGCCTCCCCGATGCCCCTGACCTCCAGCTGGGGCTTCGCGAGCCGCCATACCGTGCGGTACTCGAAGGTGCCCTGGGTGACCTCGGGGGTGGGGGCGGCGAAGACGCTGTCGTAGGCGAGGGGCACCTGGACCGCGCCGGACAGGTCGGCGCCGTTCGCGGAGCGGTCGTACTCCATGAGGAGCTGGTGGGTCTCGGTGCGCCGGGGGACGGCCACCTTGACCTCGCGCAGCCGGGTTCCGTCGAGGGTGATGTCACTGTCGTGGTCGAGGGTGACCTCGGGTGCGGAGAGGAAGCCGAGGCCGAGCGAGTCGGCGCCGTGGCTGCCGCGCACGTCGAGGAAGGAAGTGAGGGCGTAAGCCCCCGGCTTGAGGCGGAGCTTGAGGGTTCCGGAGGCGTCGACGTGGTCCGACTCGGGGTCCGCGTCGCGGGCGAGTCGCTGCACGGTGAGGTCGGCGGCCGTGGGGGTGCCCGAGCGGTCCCTGACATGGACCGTGAGGGTGTACCGCTCGTCCTCCTTGACCAGCCCGAACACCGTGTGCGCGCACACCGTGCCGGTGTCGTCGGTGGCCGTGATCTGCCCGCTGGTGGTGCCGACCGGCGCCCTGGAGCCGTCGCCGGTGACGGTGGTGGTCGCGGTGCCGTGCGCGGGGACGGTGAGGGAGGAGTCGGCGAGGGTGGCGACGCCGGCCGGGGCGCCCTGCACCGAGAGGGTCAAGTGGACGGCGCTGTCGGAGGAGTTGGTGTAGGTGAGGGTACGGGTGACCGGCTTGTCCGCGGGGTAGGGCCAGCGGTAGAAGCCGAGGTCGGCGCTGCCGGTGGCGGTCACCGTGGCCCGTACGGCGTCCGGCACGCTCACCCGTCCGGCGCCCACCGTGTAGGCGGAGACGCCGAGTTGCTTCGAGGAGGACATCAGCGCGTCCTTCAACTGGGTGCCGGTCCAGTCGGGATGCTCCTGCGCGAGCAGTGCGGCCACCCCGGCGACGTGCGGCGTCGCCATCGACGTACCGCTCATGGTGGTGTAGTAGCCGCTGCCGTCGGTGAGTTGGGAGCGGGCGGCGAGGATGTCCACGCCGGGGGCGGACAGGTCGGGCTTGAGGGCGTCGTCGCCCGTGCGGGGGCCCTCGCTGGTGAAGGAGGCCGGCTGGTCCGCGGAGTCGACCGCGCCCACGGTCAGGGCCGCGTCGGCGGCGCCGGGCGAGCTGATGGAGGAGGGGGCGCCGGTGTTCCCTGCGGCGACCACGAACAGCGCGCCGGTCTCCTGGGAGAGGCTGTCGAGAGCCTGGGACATCGGGTCGGTGCCGTCACCCGGTTCGCTGGAGCCGAGGCTCATCGAGACGATCCGGGCGTGCACGTCCCGCGCGGCCCACTCCATCCCGGCGATGATCTGCGACTCGCTGCCGGAGCCCGCGTCGTCGAGCACCTTGCCGACGGCGAGGGTCGCGTCCGGCGCCACGCCCTTCTCCTTGCCGCCCGAGGCGGCGCCGCTGCCGCCGACGGTGGAGGTGACATGGGTGCCGTGGCCGTCACGGTCGGCGACCTCCTCGCCGTCGACGAAGCTCTCGGACCGGCTGATCCTGCCCGCCAGATCGGGGTGGGTCAGGTCGGCGCCGGAGTCGAGGACGGCGACGGTGACGCCCTTGCCGGTCAGCCCGGCGTCCCACGCGCTCCGGGTGCCGATCTGGGCGTTGCTCTCGGCCATGTCGGCCTCGACCCGCCCGTCCAGCCACACCTTGTCGATGCCGTCTCCGCGGGTGAACGACCGCCAGAACGCGGTCCCCCGGCCCGCCTCGACGGCCGCACCGCGCAGGCTGGGCAGGCTCCGGGTGCGGGAGGTGCCGGCCGGGGCGGTGGCGGGGACACGGGTGCCCTTGCCGTAACCGACGATCAGCGGAAGGGCTTTGGTGCGGGCGTCGGTGAGGTCCTCGCGGATCAGCGCGCTCACGTCGAACAGCCGCTCGTCCAGCCTCCCGGAGCGCAGGTACGGCAGCGCCTCGTCCGGTACGACGGTCAGCTCGCCGTTGCTCGTCCGCGTGCGCACGGCCCCGGTGGCGCCGCGCGGACGCCGTACGGTGACGGTCTTCCTGCCGTGCCCGAGGCCGGTGACGGTCACCTGGTCGCCGGTGACCAGGGTGACGGTCGCCGGGGCGGGGCCGGGCCCGGAGCGCCGCACCGCCACGTCCACCGGTGCCGGGCCCGTCCCCGCCGCGGCGACCGCTCCGGGTACCGGCAGCGCGGCCAGCGCGAGCCCCGCCGACAGCAGCGCCGCCCGGCGTCCGGCCGGCCCTCCGGCCAGGCGTCCGGCCGGTCCTCTCGTCAGGCGTCCGGCTGGTCCTCTGGTCATCCGCGCCCTCTTCCGCGTGCTTTTCCCCGTCCGGACCGTGCGCCCGGAACGGCCCCTCCGAAACTGTCGTGTACATGCTTCACGGGTGGGCACGAGTGTGGTGCGCGCACCGGGAGCGCACAGGGGGCCGGGCGTGGCGGGTTGTCGCGGTGGCGGATTCTCGCCACGCCGTGCCGATTGACCCGCTCGGGCGTAATGAGTGGGACCGCTGAAGGCCCGTCCGTACCATGGTGGCTGCTCAGAGGTCTGCGACGAGGGGGAGCGAGCGGCGGCATGGACCAGCTGGTGGAGTTCAGGACCGAGGACGGCGCGCTCGTCGTGGTCGAGGGGGCCGGTGCCACCCCCCGACCCGGCACCCGGCTGGTCTCGCGCGGCGACGAAATGGTGCGCGCGGCACAGACCTTCGAGGGCGCGCTGGACGGCGTGCGGGCGGCGGCGGAGGCCGCGCTGCGGGTCTTCCGGGACGGCAGCCTGCGGCCCGACTCGGTGGAGATCGAGTTCGGCGTGAAGATGTCCGCGGAGGCCGGTGCGATCATCGCCAAGGGGTCCGCGGAGGGCCAGTTGGTCGTCAAGCTCCACTGGTCACCGGGGAGTTCGCCGGGCGGCGCGCAGCCCGCCGTGCCGGGTCAGGTCAGCGCCGCACCGGAGTCCGCCGAGCGCCCATGAACAGCGCCGCCTGGCATGCCCGGATCCACTGCGGCCATGAGGTGGGCGCCGGCTTCCTGGTCACCGCCCGCCGGGTGCTCACCTGCGCCCATGTCGTCCGTTCCAGCGGCCGGGACGCGGTGACGGTGGTCTTCCCGCACGCCAGGGAGCTGGGCGAGGTCACCGCGTCGATCGTCGCGCACGGCGGCTGGGCGGGCGGCCCCACCGACCCCGGCGACGTGGCCGTGCTCGAACTCGACCGCGAGGTCCCCCTCGCCCCGGCCGGTTTCGCACCGCCCGGCGCCGCGTACACCGAGCCGCACCCCCGGCTGCTCGCCTACGGCTTCCCGGTCGGCTACGACGAGGGCACGCTCGCCGAATACCGGGCCGTCTCCGGCCAGTTGATCGCGGGCGAATGGCTGGAGCTGGTGGCCTGGCAGGGGCACGGACAGCCGATCGAGGCCGGGTTCAGCGGGGCGGCGGCGACCCTGCCGGACGGCCGGGTGGTCGGCATGGTCACCTCGGCCGCCGAGGCACCGCAGGTGCGCAAGGGCCGGATGCTGCCGCTGGACGTACTGGCCCGGTACTGGCCCGAGCTGGGCGAGCTGGTGCCCACGCCGGGCCACCGGGCGGACGTGCTGCGGGAGTTGTACGGACTGCTGCGGCGCCTGCCGGACGCCCGCGCGTGCGATCCCAACCGGCTGTACGTGGACGCGGTGGGCGCCTTCGGGCCGCCGCTGCCCGAGGGCGGGTTCCCGACGCTCGGGGCGGCCGCCGCCTATGTGCAGTGGGAGGTGCCCGATCCGGCGGCGGTGGACCGGTTCGCGGGCCGGCTGCGGGACGTGGTGGGCGCCGGGGACGTGGTGGGCGCGGGACCGGCGACGGCACCGGTCACCAGGGCCGCCCAGGCCACCGAGGCCGCGCCGCTCACCGGGTCCGCACCGCTCATCGAGGCCGCACCGCTCACCGAGGCCGCGCAGGTGTCCCCGCGCTGGGCGCCGGTCGTCGTGGAGATCGACCACAGCGGCGCCGGGCCCGACCAGGTGACCGTGGAGGTGTCGGCGTACCGCGACGGGCAGCGCCGCCCGGTGGGCGCGCGCCGGCTGCCGCGCTCCGGCGTACGGTCGTACGTCCAGCGCCGCATCGACGAGGCCGTCGCCCATCTCGACCCCGACGCCGAGGAGTTGGTGACCTTCGTGCTGCCGCGCGAGTGGCTCAACGAGGCGGTGGCGCACTGGGAGTGCGGCGCGGACGACAGCACGCCGCTGGGCTGCGCCTACCCCCTCGTGGTGACCGACCGGGCGCGGCACCGCAGCAACCGGCTGCGGCACCAGCTCCGCAGGAAGTGGCAGAAGCTGGACGCCGGGCGCCCGGTGCGGGTGCACCGGGTGGAGTGCGGCAGCCAGGAGCGGCCGCCCAGCCTGCGCAAGCGGCTGTGGGACGGCGACGCGGGACTCGCCGGGTTCGCGGTCCCGCCCGCGGCGGCCCGCGAGCACTTCGAGATCGGCCTCACCGTCCCGGTCCCCGTCCTGCTGTGGTCCCGTACGGGCTGCCCGGCCGGGGCACACGGCGAGCCGTCGCACACGCGGGCGGCGGGCGGCGGTCCGGGCGGGTACGAGGACCCGCGCCCGGCCCGGAGCGGCCCCCGCGACACGGCCGCCGCCGGCACCGCGACCACCGCGCCGCCCCGCCCCGAAGCCCCCGCGCCCTGCCCCGGCACCGCCTTCCTGGACCAGCTCACCGCCGCCGTCGCCGGGGTCCCGCCCGCCGAGCTCCCGCGCCACATCCTCTCGTTACGGGTGACCGCGGACGCCGCCGACGAACCCGACCGGCACTGGGCCCGCGATCTCCAGCTGCTCTGGGACGACCCCCGCTGCTTCCCCGAGCCCGCCGCCGGCCTGCGCTCCCCCGTCGACTGACCGCCCCCGCCCCCCACCACGGAGAAGAAGAAGCCATGCCCCTGTGGCCCGTCTACACCGGTACGAGCGCGCCGCACGACGGCATCACGCGACTGCCCCCGCCGCCGCCCTGGCGCGACTTCGACGGCGGCCCGGTGCTGGATCCGCCGGACGCGGCCGCCGACCGCGCGGCCGTCTCCCCCGACCGGGTGCACCGCGCCGAGACGTACCGCGCCACCGAGGAGACGGTGCAACTGGTCAACGCGGCCCTGTACCTGCGCCGCCCGCTGCTGGTCACCGGCCCGCCCGGCACCGGCAAGTCCTCCCTGGCGTACGCCGTCGCGCGCGAGCTGCGGCTCGGTCCGGTGCTGCGCTGGAACATCACCAGCCGCAGCACGCTGCACGACGGGCTCTACAGCTACGACCCCCTGTCCCGGCTGTACGCGGCCCGGCAGCGGGCCGCGCACCAGGAGAGCGGGCCCGGGACGCCGGACGAGTCGGGGATCGAGCACCATCTGCGGCTCGGCCCGCTCGGCACCGCCCTGCTGCCCTACGCCCGCCCCCGCGCGCTGCTCATCGACGAGATCGACAAGAGCGACCTCGACCTGCCCAACGACCTGCTGAACGTGCTGGAGGAGGGCCAGTACCAGATCCCCGAGCTGGTGCGCGCCGCCCGGCTCGCCCCGGACGGCACCGCGTGGGTCCCGGCCGACGGCACCGGCGAACCGGTGCCGGTGGTGCGCGGCCAGGTCCGCTGCCGTGCCTTCCCGTTCGTCGTCCTCACCAGCAACGGCGAGCGCGAGTTCCCGCCCGCCTTCCTGCGCCGCTGCGTCACGCTCCACCTGCGCCGGCCGGACGACCGGCACCTCGCCGACATCGTCCGCGCCCACCTGGGCGAACCGGACTCCTACGCGCGGGAGTTGATCGGCCGCTTCCTGGACCGCACCAGCGCCGGGGACCTGGCCACCGACCAGCTCCTCAACGCGATCTACCTGGCCCGCACCAGCGACCTGGACACCGGGTCCCTGGACCAGCTGGCCGAGCGGCTGATGCCCCACCTGGGACAGGGCACGCAGACCGATGTCTTCTGACCCGCGGGGCGCCCCGGACGCCCCGGGCTGCCCGGACGCCCCGGACGCCCTGGCCCGGCTCGCCGCCGTACTGGCCGAGGCGGGCCAGGGCGCGCCCCCGACAGCGCGCGAACTGGCCGAACTGCTGTGGCTGGCAGGTCACATGGCGCCGAAGGGCACGACGGGCACCGGACCCACCGGGAACACCGGAACCGCCGGCAGCGGGGACCCCGAGGACGCCGGGGACCCCGAAGGCGCGGGCGGCGACGACCCCACGGCCACGGAGCCGGGGCCGGCGCCCGACCCCGCCCGCGCGCCCCGGCCGCCCGAAGGGGAGCCTCGCCCGCCGCGCCCCGCCCCCGACACCCCCGCCCGCGTCCCCCTGCACCTGCCCTCCCCCGCCCCCTCCGCAAAGCGCGCGCCCCACACCGCCCTGATGGCCCCCGCGCCCCCGATGCTGCGCCACCCGCTCGCCCTCCAGCGCGCTGTGCGCCCCCTGCGGCGCCGGGTGGACGCGCCCACGGGCCGGGAGCTGGACGAGCTGGCGACCGCCGACCGCATCGCCCGGCTGGGCGCCGATCCCGACCACTGGCTCCCGGTGCTGCGCCCCGCCCGCGAGCGCTGGCTGAGCCTGAACCTGGTGTACGACGCGGGTCCGACGATGCCCCTCTGGCGGCCCCTGATCCAGGAACTGCACACCGCGCTGGCCCAGTCGGGCGCCTTCCGCACGGTCACCCTGTACCGCGCCGGTGCCGACGGCACGGTACGCGGCCCGGACGGGCAGCCGTCCGCCGACGGCCGTACCGTCACCCTGCTGATCAGCGACTGCATGGGCCCGCAGTGGCGGCAGGGCCCCGCCGGCACCCTGTGGTACGCCACCCTGCACCGCTGGGCGCGCCGGATGCCGCTGGCCGTCGTACAGCCGCTGCCCGAACACCTGTGGCGGGACACGGCGTTGCCCGCCGCGCCCGGCCGGCTCACGGCCCCGCACCCGGCGGCGCCCTCGGCCGCGCTCACCTTCACGCCGTACGACGCGCCGGAGCCGGACTGCGGGACGGAGCCGGACGGCGCGGCGGACGCGGTGGTCCTGCCGGTGCTGGAGCCGGAGCCGCGCTGGCTGGCGAACTGGGCCGGGCTGATCGGCGCGCCCGGCGGCACCCGGTTCCCCGCGGCGGCGGCCCGGTTGACGCGTCCGCTGCCGGCCGACGCGGAGGACCGTACGGACGTCGGCCGGCTGTCCGCCGAGGAGTTGGTGCTGCGGTTCCGGGCGACGGCGTCCCCGGAGGCGTTCCAGCTGGCCGGGCATCTCGCGGTGGGGCGAGCCGATCTGCCGGTGATGCGGCTGGTGCAGGCGGCGGTGGAGCCCGAGCCGCGGCCCCGGCATCTGGCCGAGGTGGTGCTCAGCGGCATGCTCGTCGCGCTGCCGGGGGCACCGGCGGGGTCGTACTCGTTCCGGGAGGGGGTGCGGGAGCTGCTGCTGCTCGGGCTGCCCCGGACCGAACGCAACCGCACGGTCGAACTCCTGCGGCGGATGGGTGAGTTCGTCGACGACCTGGCGGGGCGGGCGCCAGGCGGGTTCCGCGCGGTGGTGCCGTCTCCGGGGGGCGCGCCGACGCCGGTGGAGCGGCAGCCGGTCGCCACGCTCAGCGAGGAGAGCGTACGGAGGCTGGCGCCTGCGGGCGGTGAGCGGCTGCTGGCCGGCCGGTACCGGCTGGTGCGGAAGTCGGCGGCCGGGCGCGGGGGTTGGGTCGCCGAGGACACATGGAACGGGGGCGCGCCGGTCGTCGTGTGCCGGTATGTGCGGGGCGAGTACCAGGAGCCCTTCGAGCAGCTCTGCCGGGACCTCGCGAAGGTGCGGCATCCCGGGATCGCGCGGGTCCTCGACCACGGCTTCGCCGAGGGAAGGCCGTACCTGGTGAGGGAGTTCGTGGCGGGACGGACGCTGCACGAGCATCTGGCCGACGCCTCGTACCGGCCGCACACCGACGAGGTGCGCGTCCTGCGGCGCGGGCTGCGCGAGGCGGCCCAAGCCCTGCACGCCCAGGAAGGCCCGCGCGGCGAGCTGGACGCCCGGTCCGTGGTCCTCTCCCCGGACGGGCCGGTGCTGACCTGCCTGGAGGCCGCGCCCGTCGTCCCAGGGAGCCGGGAGCGGACCATGGCGGCGCTCTCGGACCTCCTCGTCTCCCTCTGGGGCAGCACCCAGGTCCTCTTCACCACCGGTGACCTCACCGGGCGTCCGGAGGCCCGCATCACCCTCGAAGCCGCCGTGCACGAGGTCTTCTCCCGCTCGCTGTCCCCCGAGCGGTTCCGGGTGGAGGCCCGCGCGGACGGCTACTGGGTGCGCACCGATCCGTACGCCTACCTGCTGCCGGTCCTCGTCGCCGTCCTGCGCGAACTCCCCCTCGCGCTGGCCGGTCTGTCCGAGCCGACCTGGCTGCGGGTGGTGTTCGGGGCGCCGTCCGTCCGGCCGCCGCGGACGGTCACCGGCGTCGACGTGCTGGTACCGCCCGCGCTGTACGACGAGTTCGCCGCCAGCTCCGCCGCGGGGGACGCCCCGCCCTTCGAGCCGCTCTACCGCGACGACGCCCCGGAAGCGCCCCCCGCGGCCTGGTACTGCCCGCTCACCGCCGAACGCCCCGAACGCGAGCTGCTACGGGGGCCGTTCATCACCCGCGACCTGCGTGCGCTGGGTGTGCCCACGCCGGGGCGTACGGCCATCGTGCACACGAGTCCGGACGGCACGCTCGCCCTGTTCGACCCGATCCACCCGTACACCCCCCGCCCGGAGACCTACTACACGGTCGACCTCACCGTGCAGCACGCCCGGCACCCGCTGTCGCTGCCCAGTTCCGGGAAGGCCGTGTTCGGCGCGGTGGCGGAGCTGACCTGGCAGGTGACCGACCCCGTCGCCTTCGTCCGGGCCGGTATCCCCGGCGTCGCCGCCCGGCTGCTCGACCATCTGCGGGACGCGGCGGCCCGGATCACCGGGCGGCACCCGGCCCGCCGGGCGAACGCGGCCGAACGCGCCGTCAACGGCGGGGTCCGGGACTGGCCGGTGCCGGGGCTCACCGTGTCGTACACCGTGCGGCTGCACGCGGACCGGGCCACCGGCCCCGCGCCCGCCGCCGCCCCGCCCCCCGAGGCGCTGCTCACCGGGGCCGAGTGCGTGCTGTTCGGCTTCGACGGGCCGCTCACCCGGCTGTTCACGGCGGCGTCCGCGCGCGCGGCCGTACTCGATCTGCTGCACGTCGTGGCCGAACACCGCGGCCCCGAGGACGCGTTGGGGGGGCGGCCGCTGCCGACGGTCGCGGGGGCGGCGGGCCTGGAGGCGTTCCCGCATCCGCTGGATCTGCTGCGCGCCTTCGCCCACGACCGGCTCGGGCCGGTGCTGCGGGACCGGCTGGAGGAACTGGAACTGGCCGCCGTACCGGACGCGCCGATGACGCACCGCTCGCTCGCGCTGGTGCGGGCGCTGCACGCGTCCGGGCGGCGGGTCAGCGTGGTGTCGGACGTGAGTTCCCGTGCGGTGCAGCGGGGCGTGGAGGCGTACAAGCTGCCGCTCGCGGGGGTGCACGGGCGGCGCGAGTGCCTGGGTCTGCTGACGCCGGACCCCGGCACCCTGCTGCGGGCCCTGGCCCATCTCGGCCGGCCGGCCGGGCGGGCCGTGCTGCTCGGTTCCTCGGTGGCCGAGCTGACGGCGGCCCAGCGGCTCGGCCTGCCCTTCATCGGGTTCGCGGCCTCCGCCTCCGGGCGGCGGCTGCTGCGGGAGGCCGGCGGGGTGGCGGTCGTCTCCTCGCTCGAGCCCCTCCTGGAGGCGGTGCGCGCCGGCTGACCCGGCGACACTCCGGGGGGCCGGTGACTAACGCCCGTTCGGCGGCGCCCCGCCCGGCCCCCCACAAAAGGCGGGCCGCCGTGGGCGCCGCGCAGGATACGGAGAGTAAGGAATTCGCCCCGCGCTCGGAGGAGCTGCCGTGTCCGTCAGCCTGGAGCAGTTGCGCCGCTGTCACTTCGCCGTCGATCTGGGCGCGGCCCGTACGCGGGTGTATGTGAAGGGCGCGGGCCTCGTCGTGGACCAGCCCTCGGTCGCGGCCGTGAACGTGCGGTCCGGTTCGCTGATCGCGGTGGGCGACTTCGCGGAGCAGATGACCGGCCGCACCCCCGACTACATCCGGGTCGTACGGCCCATTTCCGGCGGCACGGTGGTGGACATCGACATGGCGCAGCGGATGCTGCGGCATCTGATGGGCGACAAGATGCGCCGGGCGCTGCGCCGAAAGCCCCGGCTGCGGGCGGCCGCGTGCACCCCGCACGACGCCGATCCGCTGGCCCAGCGAGCGACGGTCGAGACGCTGCTCGGACTCGGCGCGCGCCGGGTGGAGCTGGTGGACACGCTGATCGCGGCGGCGGTGGGCTGCGGGCTGCCGGTGGAGCGGCCCGAGGCCACCATGATCATGGTGTGCGGGGCGGCGGCCACCCAAGTCGCGGTGCTGTCGCTGGGCTCGATCGTGACGGCCGAGCGGATTCCGGTGGGCGGGGAGGCCGTGGACCACGCGGTCGTGCAGTATCTGCGGCACGCGCACGAGCTGCTGCTGCCGAGCCAGTCGGTACGGCCGCTGCAACTGGCCCTGTCCGGCAACGGGCTGACCCCGCAGGGCCCGCCGCAGACCGAGATCAACGGCCGGGACGTGGCCACCGGGCTGCCGCGCACCGTGCGGGTGGAGACCTCGGCGGTGCGGGAGGCGATCCAGGCCCCGCTGACGGCCGTCCTGGACGGCATCGGCAAGGTGCTGCGCGAGTGCCCGCCGGACCTGGTGGCCGATCTCGCCGACCGCGGGATCATCATGGTGGGCGGTTCGGCGCTGCTGCCCGGCCTCGACCAGATGGTGCGCGAGGCCACCGGGATGCCGGTGTTCATCGCCGAGCGCCCGGACGTGTGCGCGGCCCGCGGGCTCGGCGAGATGCTGGAGGGCCGGATCGAACCACTGGTCCTGGACCCGCTGGCCGCGTGAACTCCCCGGCTCGGGGCGGGCGTTCAGTAGGCGTGGTCGGCCGTGATGTCCGCCGACAGGTCGAGCCGGCGGCGCGCGGTCTCGGGGCGCAGGCCCATCAGGAGGTGGGTGAGGGCGTCCACGGCGGCGAGGTGGGCGATCCGGCTGGCGGAGGTCTCCAGGCCGAAGACGAGGTCCTGGCCGCCGGCCACGAGCACCGGTCCGCTGGTCTCGCTCAGCGGTGAGCGGGCGTAGCTGGTGAGCGTGACCACGGTGGCCCCGGCCCGCCGGGCGCGGCGCGCGGCGTCGACGGTGGTGCGGGTGGCCCCGGTGTGGCTGATGGCGAAACAGACGCCGTCCGGCGGGAGTTGGGCGGCGGCGAGCTGGGCGGTGAGGGGGTCGGGCGGTGCGTCGACCTGGCAGCCGAGGGCGCGCAGCCGGTAGGCGGCGTCGAGGGCGACCGCGCCGGAGAGCCCCGCGCCGACCACGACGACGCGCGACGCGGCGTGCAGGGCCTCGGCCGCGGCGGTGAGCGCGCCGGGGTCGAGGGTCGCGGCGAGTCCGTCCAGGGCGTCGCGGGAGGCGCCCAGCGTGGCGGCGAGCGCGTGCGCGGCGGGCTCGTCCACCGGCGGCGGGGGCGGTTCGGGCGCCTGCCGCGCGGCCTCCAGCTTCAGCTCCTGGAACCCCCGGAAGCCGAGCCGCTGGCAGGTGCGTACGACGGTGGAGGACGCGGTGCCGGCCAGCGCGGCCACATCGCTGACGCTGAGGTGGACCAGCGCGGCGCCCTGATCGAGCACCACCCGCGCCACGCGCGCCTCGGTCTCGCGCAGCTCGGGCAGCCGGGCCCGGATCCGGGCGGAGAGGCTGGCGGAATTTCGTTCCATGGCCTTAGCGTACCGTGGAATTCCATTCCACAACCGCCCCCGACCCCCGTCCCCGCCCGCTCCCCCTCCCCGCCAGGAGTCGCTCCGCCATGCCAGGAACCATGTCCGCGCCCGTGCTCGCCGCCGTCCTCACGGCCGCGGTGCTGCACGCCGTCTGGAACTCGATCGCCCACCGGATACCGGACAAGCTCATCGGATTCACGCTGATCAGCGTGGCCTGCACCGGGTGCGCGGCCGTCCTGGTCTGTCTCACCCCGCTGCCCCCGGCGGGCGCCTGGCCGTTCCTCGCGGCCTCGGCCGCGCTCCAGGTCACCTCGCAGCTGTTCCTGCTGCGCGCCTACGAGCTGGGCGACTTCGGGCAGATGTACCCGCTGGCCCGCGGCGTCGCCCCGCTGCTCGTGGCCATCGCCTCGGTGACCCTGCTCGGCGGGGCGCTCACCGCGCTCCAGGGGGCGGGGGTGCTGCTGGTCTCCGGGGGCCTCGCCGCCCTGGCCCTCGCCTCCGGCCGCATCCGGCGCGCCCAGCTTCCCGCCCTCGGCGCCGCGCTCGGCTCGGGCACGATCATCGCGTCGTACACCCTGGTCGACAGCGTGGGGGTACGGCACTCGCCCGACGCCCTCGCCTACACCGCCTGGCTCTTTCTGCTCCAGGGGCCGATCATGCCCGCCATCGCGCTGGCCCGGCGCCGCGGCGGGCTGCTCGCCCAGGTGCGCCCGGTCCTCGGCACCGGGCTGCTGGGCGGGGTGCTGTCCATGACGGCGTACGGCCTGGTGGTCTGGGCCCAGGCACACGGCGAGGTCGCCGCGGTGGCCGCCCTGCGCGAGACCGGCATCCTGGTCGCCGCGGTCATCGCGACCCTGCTGTTCCGGGAGCCGTTCGGACGGCTGCGGCTGGTGGCGGGGGCGGTGGTGCTGACGGGGATCGGGCTCATCCGCTAGGCCGCTGAGGCGGGGTGATCCGAACGCCGCCCCGGCCGTCATCCGTCGATGTGGCAGCGGATCGTCGTACCGGCTGGCCCGTGTGCGTGCGCACAAGGCCGGCCACCAGGCTGACCAGGAGCAGGCCCCGGCCGCCGCGCCGGCCGGGGGCGGCGGGGCGGTGGCCGGCCAGCGGACCGGTCAGCCGGCCCGCGTCGCGCACCTCGCACAGCACCTGGCCGCCCCGCGCCCACACGGTCAGCGTGCCCGAACCCCCGCCGTGCAGCACGCTGTTGGTGATCAGCTCGGCGGTGATCAGCGTGAGGTTCTCCAGCGCCTCCCCGCGCAGCCCGAGCGCCGCGCCCTGCTCCGCGGCCCGGTGCCGCACGGCGGACAGCCGCTCCGCGTCGAACCACACGTGCAGCACACCGGGACCGGCGGCCGGGGCGGGCGGCAGCGGGACGTTGTGGCGGGCGACGGCGCCCTCCGGGTCGTAGTCCGCGCTGGGCCGCTCCTCGGCGCCCTCGATGACGACGGGACGGGTGGTCCGGGCGTCGGCCAGCGCCCGCGGGTCCGGCGCGGCGGTGTCGTACGGGCACAGGATGGTGACCTCCCGCCCCCGGAACGCCGCGTCGATCAGCGCCTCGTGCCGCACGCAGGCGGGGTACTCGGCCGGGCCGCGCCCCGCCCGGACCGGCTCGCCGATGATCCGGGTGCGCCGTCCGGGCGGCTGGGCATCGGCGAAGGCGCGCAGCACACCGGGGATGATCCGGCCGGGGTTGCGCCCCGCCTCCCGCATGTCGAGGAAGCGCACCCCTTCCCGCTCCGCGCCCAGCGCGTCCCGGATCAGCGCCCGCTTCTCCCCCGGTACGGCGACGGCGACCGGCTCGCCGGCGCCAGCGCGGCGCGGACGAAGGGGACGGTGCCGTCGAGGTAGGCGCGCCGGTCGCTGTAGAAGAGCGCGGGGTGCGCGAAGGGCTCGCCGCTCATGAGACACCTCGCTTCCCGGCAGCGTGGACCACGCCCGCGCCTTCCCTCGGCGGCACGAGCCATACGGCCCGATTCCCGCGCGCGGTTCCGGCCGTTCTCCCGACCACAGGGGGTGTAGCCGCGCGCACGCAGGGCAGGCGATCGCGTGGCGCCCTTGGAGCGAGCGGGAGGGGAGACATGACCTCAGCGGGACCCGCAGCCCACACCGCGGGACTGGACGCGCTGGTGATCGACGCCTGCCTGGAAGGCCGGCGCGCCCTGCTGACGGCCCGCGGCGAACTGGTCCACGGCGGCACCGACACCCTCGGCGACGCCCTGGCCGCCCTGCCGCCGGACATCACCGCGGTCGAAGTGGACCTGGCCGGGGTGTCCTTCCTGGACACGACGGGGCTCGCCTGCCTCGACCTGCTGAGCGAGTACGGCCGGCGGCACGGCGTACGGGTCACCACCCGCGGTTGGCGGGGCCAGCCGCGGCGCGTCCTGGAACTGGTCGGCCTGGACACACGGAACCCGCTGCGCACCGGTGCGGCCGCCGCGCCCGACCCCGCGGTCCGCACCGCCTCCGCGGTCGCCCGCGAACGCGCCGAGCAACTGGACCTGCTGCGCCTGGAGATAGCGCAGCTGCGGCACGCCCTGGATTCCCGCCCGGTGATCGACCAGGCCCGCGGCGTCCTGATGGCGGCCCACGGCTGCACCCCGGACCAGGCATGGGAGATCCTGCGCGAGGCCTCCCAGCACTCCAACACCAAGCTCCACCGCATCGCCGCCGCCATCACCGCGAGCGCGACCCCCGACGGCCCGCCCCCACCGGAACCTCTGCGCCGTGCCCTGCGCACGGCCGCGGCCCACCACGCCCCCTGAGGCGCGGGCGACTTCAGTACGGCAGCACGCGCCCCGACGGCGTCCTGCGATCGATCTCCTGCTCCCGCGGCGCGACGGGCCGCCGGCTGACACGTACCCGGATCCGACGGTCCATGACGCCTCCCTCTGCCGACATCGGTAGGAGGTCCGTGCCCACGGGAGGGGGACTTCAAGCCCCGCGGCGGCCACGGATCCACGCCGTGACCTCCGCGCGCCGTGACGCCGAGTGTCCTCCGTGCCGCGGAAGCACGTCGTGGCCGGCAATCACTGGCTGCGCGCGCGGACGGCAGTGACGGGTAGTGGCACACGGTGGCCCGGCGGGCCGGGGCTCCGGCGTACGGGGTCGCGCTGCCGGGGCACTTCGCGGCCGGGTTCGGAGTCGAGTTTTTCGAACCCCAGCACAAAATTGACCGTACTCGACCGCTATTAACCGGGGGATTGCGCAGGCGTTCGACGGCCCTATGCGGGACCCAGGAAGCTGTACGGTTCTGCTCAATGGCCCTTCCCCATGAGCGGGTTGCCCCACCCGGTGGTAGGACATCGGGCGGGGCGAGCGGGTCGATCACGGAAGACGAGGCGCATCCATGCATGACCGACCCTCCCTGAAGCAGGCGAGCCCGCCCCAGGTGGCTTCCCACGCTAGCAGGGGCGGCAGCACCTCCACGGGATTTCGCCACCTGCGCGCCACCCCCGTCCTGGCTCAACTCGGCTTCCTGCACACGCCGTTCACACTCACCTGAGCAGAGCAGGCGTTTGAACCCGCCCCTCTGAACTCTCCCCGGCCCATGCGCTCGACGCCGGGCCGGTG
Organism: Streptomyces sp. AM6-12; assembly: GCF_044327085.1. NCBI lineage: Bacteria > Bacillati > Actinomycetota > Actinomycetes > Kitasatosporales > Streptomycetaceae > Streptomyces > Streptomyces sp. AM6-12. Next base: position 5,035,723 of record NZ_JBIQWN010000001.1, on the reverse strand, counting down.
CACCGGGAAATCGGCTGAACCCCGTTCCCCGCCAGAGGCGTTCACCGCGCTCCGCGCCCTTTGCGCCCTCCAAAGCGTGATTGCTTTTCGCATACCCACGGCTCGACGCTGCACGGGAGGCACGATGCCCAGTTCACGCAGGCCCTCGATGGGCCTCGCCGGCTACACAGCGTTCGTTCAACTCCACCGGTCCGGCTACGAGATGTACGCCAGCGCCCGGCTGGGCGACAGCAAGCTGGCCATGTCGGTCGTGGCGGAGGTCCTGCGCAAGGCCGAACTGAGCTGGGACACGCTGATGCTCCGCGAAAACCCGCTCGCCCTCACCTGGCGAGCGCTCCGCGACTCGGTCACGGCGGCCCGAACCGAGGTGCGCGACCGCCGAGCCGACGGCCTGCACCGCACTCTCCCCGACCAGCCCGCCGATGCCGTGCTCTTATGCGAGGAACTCGGCATGGACGCCAAAGCCGCAGCGGCCCTCATGGGCCTGGACGAGCCCGAACTGCACATGCAGATCCAGGCCGCCCGCAGGATGCTGACCGGCCTCGGCCACAGCCGGTAAGGAGCCGCCCGCCACTCCCGCCCCTCGAACGCCGCCTTCCGCGTGGTGCACCCGAGCGCCCCCGGCGCAAGTGCGCCACGGCTTTGGCATGCCGTGTTACACGTTCACCCGTGCGGGTAGTTTCAACCGAGAATCCTGCAATCCAACGCATCCCCGGCCATCACAATTGCGTGCTGGCAGGAGCTTTCGGCGAACGTAGGGGACGACGTGAACGACGGAACAGCCGATTCACAAGATCAGATTGACATGCACACACCCAGTGCGGCGCGAATGTACGACTATCTCCTAGGCGGGCACTATAACTACCCGTCCGACAGGAGCGCCTGTGATCAACTACTGACGACCGCGCCCAGCACTCGGGAGCTCGCGGTCAACAACAGGGCCTTCCTCGTACGCGTCGTGCGGCACATCGCCAGCCACTACGGCATCAGGCAGTTCATCGACCACGGGTCCGGCCTTCCCACCCAGAGCAACGTGCACCAAGTCGCACAGAGTGTCGATCCGGGCTGCCGAGTGGTCTACGTCGACAACGACCCGATGGTCCTCGGCTATGGCCGCGCGTTCCTGGAAGAGAACCAGAACGTCCTCATCCTGCCATCGGATATGCGGGAGACCCGTAAGATCGCGGCCGACGCCGCGCAGATCATCGATTTCGGCCAGCCGGTGGCAGCCCTGTTCGTCTCTGTACTGCACTGCATCCCCGACGACAGCCTGGGCAATCCGCGCAGGATGATCGAGGACACGGTACGCCTGCTCGCGCCCGGCAGCGTCGTGGTGATCTGCCAGCTCGTGAGCGAGGACGCCCGAATCCGCGACGAAGTGACGGAGCTGATGCGGGAGCGGACCGGCGACCGTTGGGGTCGCGTACGGACGAGGGCCGAGGTGAACGACTTCTTCACCGTTCCCCGTCTGCGTATCGAGGAGGAGTTCGGCTTGCGCGACGTCACCGACTGGCGGCCGGACACCGACCTGGTCCGCCGTCAGCAGACACAGGAGTGGATCGAGTACGGAGGCTTGGCCACGGTCGACTGAATCCGCGGGAACGGATGCCTCTCGTATCCGTCTCCGGGGAGGGACATCCATACCGTCATGCGCTTGAGCGGGATCGGAGACGGTCGCGGTGCCACTCAAGCGCGTCGACGATCAGCTTGCGGCTTTCCACCAGTCCGGGGGCCTGTTTGATGACCCCGTCACTGAGATCCTGGTAATCGAGATAGTCCGAGTCGGCTTCCTCACCGGCGAGCGGGCCGCGGTGAAACTCGGCACGCGCGCCGGCCTCGGTGTAGATGACATCAGGCGCGGCGAACGAGCCCTTCGCGAAGCTGAGCCGAATCAAGGCCGTGACCTGGATCGCGAGCGGGTTCACCGCCTCGATGACACGGATGGCGACCGGAGACTTCTCGTCGTCCACATAGCGCAGCAAGGCCGTCAGCTGCTCGATCATCATCTCGGTCTCGCCGAAGTCGGCGTAAAGGGCGCCGCAACGAATGAAGAAGGTGGACCTCGGCTGGCTGACCTCGAACCGCTCAGCACGCCGGCGACGGACATCGATGATCCGATCGGCCAGTCTGCGCTGGCCGGCCAGCAACGTCTTGGCCGTGACCACCTCGCGGTACCTGGGAGTCTGGAGCACTCCCGAGATCACATTGGTGTCGATGACGATCTGCCGCTCGGCCCATTCCTCCAGGCTCGTGAGGCGGAGCATCGAGTCCGACACGGCCTCGCGGTACGCGGCGCCGGCGCGGGCGCGGACTGTGCTGGCCCAGCCCTCCGCGGAGGCATCATGGGCGAGTCGGAGAAGGTCCCGCCGCCGCGGTCCGGGGCGGACTCCGAGTGCATCCAGCAGGGCTTCGACCACAGCGGGCTTGTCGATCCGCGTCTCGCCGTTCTCGATCCGGCTGTAGACCGACGCCGATACCTTGATCCTGGCCTTCTGCAATACCTGGCGTTGCGTCAGGCTGCCGCGCTCGATCTTCATCTCCGCGCCCAGCAGCAGAGCGGGCACGCCCCAGGAACCCGGCGGGTCGGCTGCCGCTCGCCCGAACTGAACTACACGGTCTTCCACGGCCACAAGGCCCCCTTGGGCAAAACTCGAATCACCCGAATGGTCGGGTCAAGCATCACACAAAGGGGGCACTGCGGTCACGCCACGCCGCTGGAGAAGGGCGTTTAATCTACGTCTCAAATCGCCATGTGGTCGAATTCGCCGCCCTTGACCCCGGACAGGAGCGCCTCGACCTCCAGCGCGGTGAAGACCAAGGCCGGGCCGTCCGGGAAACGGCTGTTGCGCACGGCTACCTGACCGTCGTTCAGCTTCCTCATCTCGACGCAGGCACCGGCACCCTGACTGACTCGAGCCTTCTGCCAGCTTCCGGTCGCCTGAATCAGGTCCGCCTGCATGCCATTGAAGTACTGGCTCATGATCGCCTACCTCCGTTGTCCGATTCCATGCCCACTCTCCCGATTGTCATACTTATTGAGAAACCCCCTGGTCGCGCTTCCAGGAAATCCCGTACGGGATTCTCAGAGCGGGCGAGTTGAATCATCCACCCCGGAAATCGAACAACACCACTCCCTGATCGAGTGATTACCACTCCACCCCTGCACGCCTCCGATCGGAATCTGATAACACCATCGGAAAAATTCGATCGTCTGCGGTCCTTGGCCGGCCGCGCGGTGGCCGTGTCGTTCGTCCGGTCCGACGCCGGACCCGCAGTCGCCGTGGTCAGCTCGCGGCGCTCGCTGCTGCACATCATCTCGGTGCCGATGATGAGGACCGGTCCTCATGCCGCGTCAGGTCGGGGTACCGGCGGGCACCGCCGGACTCAGCCGCCGACTGGCTCTGCGCCGCCTCTTCGGCGTCCACGGCCAGCGGATGCCCGGCGTCCACCCGGAAATCGCCTACCAGGCACAGCAGATCGCCGCCCGGAGGAAACAGCTCCAGGCGCAGAAGGCCCGGCCCAGGACCTGTGGACGACCGGCGCGACACCGCGTATCCCCCCGCAAGAGCCGCGGACGCCGGATGACGGTCGCCGAGTACGTCATCAAGCGCGTCGACGCCCGCCTCGGCCACACCGGCAGCGTCAGTGTCCCCTGGGGTCGACTGGAGGCCCTCGACGGCGTTCGGGTCCTCGGAGTCCAGCGGGACGGACCGGTCTCTCCGGCTGATCGGCACCACACAGGGCGGCGGCGTGCGCCGAGCCCAACGGCGACGGTTCGGCGGTACCTCGGCTGGACCGGATACGCCCCGTCGAAGCAACCGGTGACTGACGCTCCGCGTACCTACGGAGCCCGCCACCAAAAACATCGAGCCCTCCGCGGATCGCTCGGGCCGAAGCGAACGGCTCACCGGCAGGGGCGGCAGCCATCGCCTGTGACGGCGGTCACTCCGGGATGAACGGGCCATGCACGAGGAGGACCGGCGCACGAGACCTCTACGTCGCTTCGCCGCACGACTCGTCAAGGAGTGCCCCGGCCCCGTTCCCCGCGCCCACCGCACGACCACGCTCGACCGAGCCGCCTCCCCCCGGCCTGGAGCAGAACGAGGAGAGAGGTTTTCCGCAGGCCCTAGGCGTGCGCTGGTGGGGCGGGTGGGACTCGAACCCACGGCCGACGGATTATGAGTCCGCTGCTCTAACCGGCTGAGCTACCGCCCCATAGCGGCGTGTCGCGTACAAGTGTGCGCGCCGTCTGCCGCAGCATAGCCGCTCATACGATCTCCTGCTTCGGATGGTCGGCTTCCGCGCTGCTCACGACCTTGAGGACATCCGTGCAGGCGCGGCGGTTCCCGCGGACATGAAAAAGGACCCCTGAGGGGCCCTCGTTCAGCGTGCTCCCCCGACTGGACTCGAACCAGTAACCTGCCGGTTAACAGCCGGCTGCTCTGCCAATTGAGCTACGGAGGACCGAAGCTCCCCCGACTGGACTCGAACCAGTAACCTGCCGGTTAACAGCCGGCTGCTCTGCCAATTGAGCTACGGAGGATCGCCTCGTTCGCATCGAACGCCCCTCCCTGGGTATTCGCCGGGGGGCGGTCGCTCGCTGCGACACATACATTAGCGCAAGCAGGGGGGTGCTCCGCCAATCGGTACCCTCGGGCACCGCGTCGCACCACAGACCTACGCACGGGAAGGGTGGCAGCCATGCGCTACCGGCTCACGTTCATCGCCGGACTGGCCCTCGGTTACGTACTCGGCACTCGGGCCGGACGCGAGCGCTACGAGCAGATCAAGAAGTCCGCTCGTCAGTTCGCCCAGAACCCGGCCGTCCGCAACACCGCCGAAACCGCCGCCCAACAGGGCCGCACGTACGCCGGCAAGGCCGTCCACACCGTCTCCGACAAGGTCGGCGACCATGTGCCGTCGTCCGTGGCCCAGCGGGTGCGCTCGCTGCGGGACCGCACGTCGGGCGGCTCGGCGGGCGACGACTGGGGCACCAGCAACACCTAGCGCCTCGCGCATACGGCAATATTCTCCGCATGGGGATAGTCGCCGGTCTGGACAGCTCACCTGATTTCACCCGCATCGTCGTCTGCGACACGGACACCGGTGCCGTGCTCAGGCAGGGGTACGCCCCCCATCCGGTCGATGCGCCGGAGGGGACCCGCCCGAGCGACGTGGACCCCCAGGCCTGGCTGCTCTCCCTCGGGGAGGCCGCCGGCGGGGGTCTGCTGGAGGGGGTCCAGGCCATCGGCGTCTCCGCCCAGCAGCACGCGCTGATCCCCCTGGACGCCCAGGGCAACACCGTGCGCCCGGCCCTCGTCGGTGGTGACCGGCGCGCGCAGGTCGCCGCCGCCGACCTCGTGGACGCCCTCGGCTCCCGCGAGGCCTGGGCGCAGGCCGTCGGCTGTGTGCCGGGCGCCGCGCAGCCGGTCACCAAGCTGCGCTGGCTCGCCCGCAGCGAACCCGAGAGCGCCCAGCGCACCGCCGCCCTGCTCCAGGCCCACGACTGGCTGGTCTGGCAGCTGCTCGGCCGCCCGGCCCGGCGCACCACCGATCGCGGCGGGGCCTCCGGCACCGGGTACTGGTCCGCGGCCACCGGCACCTACCGCCCCGACCTGGTCGAGCTGGCGCTCGGCCACCAGGCGATGCTGCCGGAGGTGATCGGCCCCGCCGAGGCGGCCGGTACGACCCCGGAGGGGCTGCTGATCTCGGCCGGCACCGGGGAGACCATGGCGGCCGCGTTCGGGCTCGGGATCGGGCTCGGGGACGCGGTGGTCTCCCTCGGCGCCTCCGGCTCGGTGATGGCCGTGCACCCGCAGGCGCTGGCCGACCAGTCCGGGATGATCACCTCGCTCGCCGACGCCACCGGCATGCACCTGCCGGTCGTCACCACCCTGAACGCCGTGCGCACCCTGCGCGGCACCGCCGAACTACTCGGCCTGCCCGACCTGGGCAGCCTCTCCGAGTTGGCGATGAAGTCCACACCGGGCGCCCACGGCCTCGTCCTCCTCCCCTACCTGGAGGGCGAGCGCACCCCGAACCTGCCGCACGCGGCGGGCACCCTGACCGGGCTGCGGCGCGAGTCGATGAAGCCGGAGCACCTGGCGCGGGCCGCGTTCGAGGGCATGCTGTGCGGGCTCGCCGACGCCCTGGACGTGCTGCGCGGGCGGGGCGTGGAGGTGCGGCGGATCTTCCTGCTCGGCCCGGCCGCCGAGCTGCCCGCCGTGCAGGCCGCGGCGCCCTCGCTGTTCGGCGCGCAGGTCGTCGTACCGCAGCCCGCGGACTACACGGCGATCGGCGCGGCCCGGCAGGCGGCCTGGGCGCTCGGCGTCTCGCGGGGCACGCTGGACCCGCGTACCCCGCCGGCCTGGCAGGGCGCGGCGGCGCAGGTCCTGGAGCCGGGCGAGGAACTGGCCGCCGGGCAGGCGGTGCGGCAGCAGTTCACGGCGGTGCGGGAGCAGACGCACCCGGCCGCGTTCCACTAGGCGGCACGGAACCGAGTGGAGCGAAACGCCTCAAACCATCCCGCAACACCTGGCACCCATAAGGCCGTACGAGAATCCGCTGCCGGGTTAATCAGTTGAGGTAACGCGGGTGGAGTGTCGGACGATAGGGGGCAAGGGCAGACCGACCTGCCCCTGCCGCCCACTCCGAGAGACGTAGCGTGCTCATACGACTTCTACGGACCTATCTCAGGCCCTACAAGAAACCCATAACCCTTCAGGTCCTGCTCCAGTTCCTGCAGACCTGCGCCACCCTGTACCTGCCCACCCTGAACGCCCACATCATCGACAACGGCGTCGTGAAGGGGGACACGGGTTACATCCTGTCCTTCGGGGCCCTGATGATCGGCATCTCGCTGGTGCAGGTCGTGTGCAACATCGGCGCCGTCTACCTGGGCGCCCGTACCGCCTCGGCGCTCGGCCGGGACGTGCGCGGCGCCGTGTTCGACCGGGTGCAGTCCTTCTCCGCCCGTGAGGTGGGTCACTTCGGCGCGCCCTCGCTCATCACGCGGACGACGAACGACGTCCAGCAGATCCAGATGCTGATCCTGATGACGTTCACGCTGATGGTGTCGGCGCCCATCATGTGCGTCGGCGGCATCGTGCTGGCGCTCGGCCTGGACGTGCCGCTGTCCGGGGTGCTGATCGCGGTCGTGCCGGTGCTGGCCATCTGCGTGACCCTGATCGTGCGCAAGCTGCGGCCGCTGTTCCGCACCATGCAGACCCGCCTGGACAAGGTGAACCGGGTGCTGCGCGAGCAGATCACCGGCAACCGGGTCATCCGCGCCTTCGTCCGCGACGAGTACGAGCAGGCCCGCTTCGGCCGGGTCAACGGCGAGCTGACCGAGATGCAACTGGCCACCGGGCGGCTGCTGTCGCTGATGTTCCCGATGGTGATGACCGTGGTGAACGTGTCCTCCATCGCGGTGGTGTGGTTCGGCGCGCACCGCATCGACAGCGGCGGGATGCAGATCGGCGACCTGACGGCGTTCCTCGCCTATCTGATGCAGATCGTGATGTCCGTGATGATGGCCACCTTCATGTTCATGATGGTGCCGCGCGCCGAGGTGTGCGCCGAGCGCGTCCAGGAGGTCCTGGAGACGGACTCCAGCGTGCTGCCACCGCTCGCGCCGGTCACCGAGCTGCGCCGGCACGGGCATCTGGAGCTTCGCGCGGCCGGCTTCCGCTATCCGGGTGCCGAGGAGCCGGTGCTGCGCGCGGTCCAGCTGGAGGCCCGGCCCGGCGAGACCACGGCCGTGATCGGGTCCACCGGCAGCGGCAAGTCGACCCTGCTCGGGCTGGTCCCGCGGCTGTTCGACGCCACCGAGGGCGAGGTCCTGGTGAACGGCGTGGACGTCCGCGAGGTCGATCCGGCGCTGGTGGCACGGACGGTCGGACTCGTGCCGCAGAAGCCGTACCTCTTCGCGGGCACCGTCGCCACGAACCTGCGCTACGGCAATCCGGACGCCACCGACGAGGAGCTGTGGCACGCGCTGGAGGTGGCGCAGGCCAAGGAGTTCGTGAGCAGGCTGGAGGGCGGCCTGGACGCGCCGATCGCCCAGGGCGGCACCAATGTGTCGGGCGGTCAGCGCCAGCGGCTCGCGATCGCGCGCACGCTCGTGCAGCGGCCGGAGATCTACCTGTTCGACGACTCCTTCTCCGCGCTCGACTACGCCACCGACGCGGCCCTGCGCGCCGCGCTGGCCGAGGAGACCGCCGAGGCGACCGTCGTCATCGTCGCCCAGCGGGTGGCGACCATCCGGGACGCCGACCGGATCATCGTCCTCGACGAGGGCCGGGTGGTCGGCTCCGGCCGGCACCAGGAGCTGATGGCGGGCAACGACACCTACCGGGAGATCGTGCTCTCCCAGCTGACGGAAGCGGAGGCCGCCTGATGTCCGGGCCCATGGGACGCATGATGGCCGGGGGCGGCCCCGACCAGCGGTCGATGGACTTCAAGGGGTCGGGCAAACGCCTGATCTCCCAGTTCAAGCCCGAACGGCTCACCGTGTACGGCCTGCTGGGCTGCGTGGTGGTCAGCGTGGCCCTCAGCGTGATCGGCCCGAAGATCCTCGGCCGCGCCACCGACCTGGTCTTCTCCGGCATCATCGGTCGGCAGATGCCCGCGGGGGCCACCAAGGCGCAGGTGCTGGCGCAGATGCGGGCGCACGGCAAGGGCGCCATCGCGGACATGCTCCAGAGCACCGACTTCACGCCGGGCAAGGGCATCGACTTCGGCGCGGTCGGCGACGTACTGCTGCTCGCGCTCGTCACCTTCACGGTCGCCGGGCTGCTGATGGCCGTGGCGACGCGGCTGGTCAACCGGTCGGTGAACCGCACGATGTACCGGCTGCGCGAGTCCGTGCAGGCGAAGCTGTCGCGGCTGCCGCTGTCGTACTTCGACCAGCGCCAGCGCGGTGAGGTGCTCTCGCGGGCGACCAACGACATCGACAACATCGGGCAGACGCTCCAGCAGTCGATGGGCCAGCTGATCAACTCGGTGCTGACCATCGTCGGTGTGCTGGCGATGATGTTCTGGGTCTCCTGGATCCTCGCGCTGGTCGCGCTGGTCACGGTGCCGCTGTCGTTCTTCGTGGCCACACGGGTCGGCAAGCGTTCGCAGCCGCACTTCGTGCAGCAGTGGCGCTCCACGGGCAAGCTCAACGCCCATGTGGAGGAGATGTACACCGGGCACACGCTGGTGAAGGTGTTCGGGCGGCAGGAAGAGTCGGCACAGCAGTTCGCCGAGCAGAACGAGGCGCTGTACGAGGCCGCGTTCAAGGCGCAGTTCAACAGCGGTGTGATGCAGCCGCTGATGATGTTCGTGTCGAACCTGAACTATGTGCTGGTCGCGGTGGTCGGCGGGCTGCGGGTCGCGTCCGGCGCGCTGTCCATCGGCGATGTGCAGGCGTTCATCCAGTACTCGCGGCAGTTCTCCATGCCGCTGACGCAGGTGGCCTCCATGGCGAACCTGGTGCAGTCCGGTGTGGCCTCGGCCGAGCGGGTCTTCGAACTCCTGGACGCGGAGGAGCAGGAGGCGGACCCGGTGCCGGGCGAACGCCCCGCGGAGCTGCGCGGGCGGGTGCGGCTGGAGCATGTGTCCTTCCGGTACGACCCGGAGAAGCCGCTGATCGAGGACCTCTCGCTCACGGTGGAGCCCGGCCACACGGTCGCCATCGTCGGCCCCACGGGCGCGGGCAAGACCACGCTGGTCAATCTGCTGATGCGGTTCTACGACGTCTCCGGCGGACGGATCACCCTGGACGGGGTGGACGTGCGCAAGATGACCCGCGACGAGCTGCGGTCCGGGATCGGCATGGTGCTCCAGGACACCTGGCTGTTCGGCGGCACCATCGCGGAGAACATCGCGTACGGCGCCTCGCGGGAGGTCACGCGGGGCGAGATCGAGGAGGCCGCGCGGGCCGCGCACGCCGACCGGTTCATCCGGACGCTGCCCGAGGGGTACGACACCGTGATCGACGACGAGGGCACGGGGGTGAGCGCCGGTGAGAAGCAGCTCATCACCATCGCGCGGGCGTTCCTGTCCGACCCGGTGATCCTGGTGCTGGACGAGGCGACGAGTTCCGTGGACACGCGGACCGAGGTGCTGATCCAGAAGGGCATGGCCAAACTCGCCGCCGGGCGTACGTCGTTCGTGATCGCGCACCGCTTGTCGACCATCCGGGACGCGGACACGATCCTCGTCATGGAGAACGGCTCCATCGTCGAACAGGGCGCGCACGCCGAGCTGTTGGCGGCGGACGGAGCGTACGCCCGCCTGTACAAGGCGCAGTTCGCGCAGGCGGTGGCCGAGGTGGACTAGGCGGGACGGGGGCCGCCCGCGGGTGGCCCCCGTGCTCAGTCCAGGTAGCCCCTCAACTGGTCCGCGTACGCGTGGTCCCTGAGCTTGTTGAGGGTCTTGGACTCGATCTGGCGTATCCGTTCACGGGTGACGCCGAAGAGGCGGCCGATCTCCTCCAGGGTGCGGGGGCGGCCGTCGAGGAGGCCGTAGCGCAGCTGTACGACCTTGCGCTCGCGCTCGCCCAGCGTGGACAGCACGGCATCCAGGTGCTGCTTGAGCAGCAGGAACGCGGCGGACTCCACGGGGCTCGCGGCGTCGCCGTCCTCGATGAGGTCGCCGAGCGCCACATCGTCCTCCTCGCCGACGGGGGCGTGCAGCGAGACGGGTTCCTGGGCGAGCCGCAGCACCTCGCCGACCCGCTCGGGCGGGAGGTCGAGATGGGCGGCGACCTCCTCGGGCGTCGGCTCGTACCCCCGCTCCTGGAGCATGCGGCGCTGCACGCGTACGACCCGGTTGATCAGCTCCACGACATGGACCGGGACGCGGATGGTGCGGGCCTGGTCGGCGAGGGCGCGGGACATGGCCTGGCGGATCCACCAGGTGGCGTACGTGGAGAACTTGTAGCCGCGCGCGTAGTCGAACTTCTCCACGGCGCGGATCAGCCCGAGGTTGCCCTCCTGTACGAGGTCGAGCATGGTGAGGCCGCGGCCGACGTACCGCTTGGCGACGGAGACGACGAGCCGCAGATTGGCCTCGATCAGCCTGCGCTTGGCCACGCGTCCCATGACCACCAGGCGGTCCAGGTCGTGCGCCAACTCCCCGTCCAGATAGGGGGTGTTACTCAGCTTCTCCTCCGCGAACAGCCCGGCCTCCACCCGGCGGGCCAGCTCGACCTCCTCGGCGGCGGTCAGCAGCGGGATGCGGCCGATCTCACGCAGGTATTGCCGGAACAGATCGGCGGACGGCCCGCCGGTCTCCGGGTGCCGTGCGGCACTCCCCTGTGGTGGCACCGCCACGAGAACGTCCGGCTCCGCGTCCGGCTCGTCCGCGACGGGACCGGTGCCGCTGGGGGCAGGGGTGAGGGTCTGGGTCTGCACGAGGGCGACCTCCAGGATGTACGCCGGACTCGGCACCCCCAACAGTGTGGAGGAAGACACATCGCCGCCACGAGGGGTGTGCGGTGACTTTTTGCGTCCGGTCCGTGACCCGCTGCTGACGGCGGCCCACCGGGGGCGGGTCTAGAGCGCCGCCGCGCCGCGTTCGCGCAGGGACTGGTCGTACTGCTGGAGGATCCACATCTCGTTCTGGACGGCGGCCAGTTGGCTCGGGTCGCCGCCGGTGGACAGGCGGGTCATCTGGAACTCGATGTCGCGGATGCGGCGTTCGACCGCGCGGCGGCGGATCTGGACCAGCACGGTGCCGGCGTAGATCTCGTCCACGGTGCGGCGCAGGATCGGTTCGACGGCCAGCTCGGTGACCAGGGCGCGCACGGTGTCGTCCGGCGCCGCCTCGCGGACCCGGACCAGGTACTCCTGCGGGTCGCTCACGCCGAGCTCCGCGCCGCCCGCCTCCGCGATGGTCTGGCGCACCGCGGCGTACGGCGGCGCGGTGAACTCGTCCACCCCGTACGCGTCGAAGGCCGGGGAGACCAACTCGGGCCGCTGGAGGGCGAGTTTGAGCAGCTCGCGTTCGGCGGCGTAGACCGGGTTGCGCAGGGTGAGGGCGGCCCCGGAGTTCGCGCCGCGCGGGGCCGCCGCCCACTGCTGCTCGCCGCCGCGCGGGCGTTCCTGCTGCGGGCCCCGGCCGCCCCGGTCCCGCGCCCAGCGGGCCAGCTGGGCCACCCGGCGCACCACGAACTGCGTGTCCAGGATGCCGAGCAGACCGGCGAGTTCGACCGCGACCTCGTGCTGCGCGCCGCTGTTCTTGATGCGGGCCACGATCGGCGCGGCCTCGTCCAGGGCGGCGGCGCGGCCCCCCGAGGTGTCCAGGTCGTACCGGCCGACGATCTGCCGCAGCGCGAACTCGAACAGCGGGGTGCGGGGTTCGGTCAGGTCGACGACCGCGTCGTCCCCCTTGGCGAGCCGCAGCTCGCAGGGGTCCATGCCGTCCGGGGCGATGGCGATGTACGTCTCGGCGGCGAACTTCTGGTCGTCCTCGAACGCCCGCAGCGCCGCCTTCTGCCCGGCCGCGTCGCCGTCGAAGGTGAAGATCACCCGTGCCGAGCCGTTGTCCATGAGCAGCCGGCGCAGGATCTTGATGTGCTCGCCGCCGAAGGCCGTGCCGCAGGTCGCGATGGCCGTCTTCACCCCGGCGAGATGGCAGGCCATGACGTCGGTGTAGCCCTCGACCACGACCGCCCGGCTGGACTTCGCGATCTCCTTCTTCGCCAGGTCGATGCCGTACAGGACCTGGGACTTCTTGTAGATCGCGGTCTCGGGGGTGTTGAGGTACTTGGGCCCGTTGTCGGACTCGTACAGCTTGCGGGCGCCGAAGCCGACGACCTCGCCGCCGATGTCCCGGATCGGCCACATCAGCCGGCCCCGGAAGCGGTCGATGGGCCCGCGCCGGCCGTCCTGGGAGAGCCCTGAGAGGACCAGCTCCTTGTCGCTGAAGCCCTTGCCGCGCAGATAGCGGGTGAGGTGGTCCCAGCCCTGGGGGCTGTAGCCGACGCCGAAGTGCACCGCCGCGTCCTGGTCGAAGCCGCGCTCGGCGAGGAAGACCCGGCCGGTCTCCGCCTCGGGGCTGTTCGCCAGCTGCTCGGCGTACCACTGCGCGGCGAGCTTGTGCGCCTCGACCAGCCGGATGCGCTCGCCGCGCTGGTGGGCCGGGTTGTACCCGCCCTCCTCGTACCGCAGCGTGATCCCGGCCTGCCCGGCGAGCCGTTCCACCGCCTCCGAGAAGGAGAGGTGGTCCACCTTCATCACGAAGGTGATGGTGTCGCCGCCCTCCTGGCAGCCGAAGCAGTGGAAGAGGCCCTTGGCGGGGCTGACCTGGAAGGACGGCGACTTCTCGTCATGGAAGGGGCACAGGCCCTTGAGGTTCCCGCCGCCCGCGTTGCGCAGCTGGAGGTACTCGGAGACCACGGCGTCGATCGGGACCGCGTCCCGTACCGCCTTCACGTCCTCGTCGTTGATCCGTCCTGCCACGCGTGAATTCTACGGTGGCGGACGGACACGGCAGGGGCACGTGGCGCACCGAGGGGGCGCGGGCCGTCGCGCGACGGGTCGGTGCCGGCGCGGCGGCCCCGCGCCGACGGCCCCCGGCAGCCCCGCGGTGGACGCGTCACCCGCCTCAGACGGCCAGCCGCTCCAACGGCACGTGCGGATCCGCCAGCGCGTCCGTGTCCACCCGCGACCGGGAGCGGATCAGCCGCTGGATGTGTTCCGTGACGTTCCACACATTCACGTTCATCCCCGCGAGCACCCGCCCCTCGCGCACCCAGAACGCGATGAACTCCCGCTTGCCCATGTCGCCGCGGATGACCACCTGGTCGTACGACCCCGGCGGCGCCCAGCCGCTGTACTCCATCCCCAGGTCGTACTGGTCGGTGAAGAAGTACGGCACCCGGTCGTACACCGCGTCCTGCCCGAGCATGGAGCGTGCCGCGGCCGGGCCCCCGTTGAGCGCGTTGGCCCAGTGCTCGACGCGGACGCGGGTGCCGAACAGCTCCAGCGGGAACGCGGCGACGTCACCGGCGGCGTAGATGTCGGGGTCGGACGTGCGCAGCCGCTCGTCCACCACGATCCCGCCTCCGTGCGCCCGGTCGGCGATCTCCAGTCCCGCGGCCTCCGCGAGCGCGACCCGCGGCACCGCGCCGATCGCCGCGAGGACGTCGTGCGCCGGGTGCTCCTCGCCGTCGTCGGTGCGCACCGCGAGGACCATGCCGTCCTGGCCGATGATCTCGGTGAGCCGACGCCCGAAGTGGAAGCGCACGCCGTGCCCGCTGTGCAGCTGGGCGAAGACATTGCCCAGCTCGGGTCCGAGCGCGGCGGCCAGCGGGGTCGGCTCCGGCTCGATCACGGTGACCTCCGCGCCGTACTCGCGCGCCGCCGCCGCGACCTCCAGGCCGATCCACCCGGCGCCGGCGATCACCAGGTGCCCGTTGTCCCGGCCGAGGGCGGCCAGCACGCCCTTGAGCCGCTCGGCGTGCGCGAGCCGGCGCAGATGGTGGACGCCCGCGAGGCCGGTGCCGGGGATGTCCAGGCGGCGGGGCTCGGCGCCGGTGACGAGCAGCAGCTTGTCGTAGCGGACGAGAGTGCCGTCGTCGCCGTAGCGCACGGTCTTGGCCGGTCGGTCGATGTGGTCGACGGTCTGGCCGAGGTGCAGCTCGATGTCGTTGCGCGCGTACCAGGCGGGCTCGTGCACGAAGACGCTGTCGCGCTCGGCCTTGCCGAGCAGGAAGCCCTTGGAGAGCGGGGGTCGCTCGTACGGGTGGTCGCGTTCGTCGCAGATCAGTATCACCCTGCCGGTGAAGCCCTCCGCGCGGAGCGTCTCCGCCGCCTTCGCGCCGGCGAGGCCGCCTCCGACGATGACGAATGTCTGATCCGCGTCGACCACTTGTCTGCCTCCTCGTAAGGGTGCCGCCACCCGCGAGCGTCCCGCACACGGGGGGCAGCCGGAAGGGGGAGTGACCCGATCAGGCCACGGGTGTCACGTTCCTCTCACATGTGCCCGGTCAGTCTCGCGTGCAGCGAGAGCGCGGAGGCGTCGGTGAGGGATGCGATCTGGTCGACGATCACCCGCTTGCGCGCGTGGTCGTCGGATGCCCCGTCGAACAGGGCCCGAAACTGCGGATCCAGGCCGTCCGGCGCGCGGACGGTGAGCGCCTCGGCCAGCTCCGCCACGATCACCCGCTGATCGGCCCGCAGCCGCTCCTGCTCGGCGCGCTGCATCACGTACCGGTCGGCGACCGCCTTGAGCACCGCGCACTCCATCCGGGTCTCGCGGGGTACGACGAGACGCGCGTCGTAGCGGGTGAGCCGGCCGTTTCCGTAGGCGGCGCGGGTGGCGGTCTCGGCGGCCAGGCAGAACCGTCCGATGAGCTGACTGGTGGCGTCCTTCAGGCGGGCCTGGGCGACCGCGGTGCCGTCGTAGCCGTGCGGCCACCACTCGGCGTCCTGGAGGCGGTCGAGGGCGGCGGCGAGTTCGGCCGGATCGGTGCCGGCGGGGGCGTAGCGGCCGATGGCCACCTCGAACACGGCCTGCCGTTCGGGCTCGGCGTGCAGGCAGTTGGGGTCGATGTGGCCGGCGTGCAGGCCGTCCTCGACGTCGTGCACCGAGTAGGCCACGTCGTCGGACCAGTCCATGACCTGGGCCTCGAAGCAGGTGCGGGTGCCGGGGGCGCCGGCCCTGACCCAGTCGAAGACCGGGCGGTCGTCCTCGTACACGCCGAACTTCCCCGAGGCGGGATCGGTGGGGTGGGCGCCGCGCGGCCAGGGGTACTTGGTGGCGGCGTCGAGGGCGGCGCGGGTGAGGTTGAGGCCGACGGAGCCCTTCTCGGTGAACCGCTTGGGCTCGATGCGGGTGAGCAGCCGCAGGGACTGGGCGTTGCCCTCGAAGCCGCCGCAGTCGTCCGCGAACGCGTTGAGCGCCTGTTCGCCGTTGTGCCCGAAGGGCGGATGGCCCAGGTCGTGGGAGAGGCAGGCGGCCTCCACGAGGTCGGGGTCGCAGCCGAGGGCCGCGCCGAGTTCCCGGCCGACCTGGGCGCACTCCAGGGAGTGGGTGAGCCGGGTGCGGGGGCTGGCGTCCCAGACCTGGCTGTGGCTGCCCGGCGTGACGACCTGGGTCTTGCCGGCGAGGCGGCGCAGCGCGGCGGAGTGCAGGACGCGGGCGCGGTCGCGCTGGAAGGCGGTGCGGCCGGGGCGTTTGTCGGGCTCGGGCGCGAAGCGCTCCAGGTCCGCGGGGCCGTAGGGGTCGGGGCCGCTGGGGCCGGGGGGTGCGCTGCCTTCCATGATTCGACAGTAGACGCACGGGGTGACGATCGGGGGTGCCGGGTGGCCCAGTCGTATGGCGGATGCGGGAATCCGGCGGCCCGGCGGCCGGGCGGACGCATCGCACGGGGAGGCGAACCGGATGCGTGCCGGTGGCGTCCTCCTTGATCGGGGCCGGTCCACCGGGGCCGGAACCGGGGCCGGGCAGGGGGCTTCGTACCAGGAGGCTCGTACCAGGGGGCTTCGTACCAGGAGGCTCGTACCAGGGAGCTTCGTACCAGGGGGCTTCGTACCGAGGGGGACCGCATGAGGATCCGACGACCGCGGCTGCCGCGCACCCGCACGGGGCAGCGGCGCCTGGTGCAGGCGGTGATGGCGGCGTGCGTGCTGGCGCTGCTGCCGGGGGCCTGGCTGTTCACGTCCACGGCGGACCGGCTGCGCACGGTCGCGGACGCGCCGCCCGCACCGGTCGCGGTGGTGTTCGGGGCCGGGCTGTGGAACGGGGCGCCGTCGCCGTACCTCGCGCGCCGTCTGGACGCGACGGCGGCGCTGTACCGCGCGGGCCGGGTCAGGGCCGTCCTGGTCACCGGCGACAACAGCCGCGAGGACTACGACGAGCCGGACGCCATGCGCACCTATCTGATCCGGCACGGCGTGCCGGCCGGCCGGATCGTCCGGGACTACGCCGGGTTCGACACCTGGGACTCCTGCGTCCGGGCCAGGAAGATCTTCGGCGTGGACCGGGCCCTGCTGGTCAGCCAGGGCTTCCACATCCGGCGGGCGGTCGCGCTGTGCGAGGCGGCGGGCGTCGACTCGTACGGCGTCGGGGTCGACGAACCGCACGACGCCACCTGGTACTACGGCGGCACGCGCGAGGTGTTCGCGGCGGGCAAGGCGGCGCTGGACGCGGTCTTCCACCCGGACCCGACCTTCCTGGGCCCGCGGGACCACGGGGTCACGAACGCGCTTGCGGAAACTGGGAGTTCGGCGCGGCGGGGGAACGGCTGAACATGGACGCAACCGAGCTGACGCCCGCCGAACGCCGGGTCCTGGACGCCTTCCCGCTCGGCGAGGGGGTCGACTTCCGGGAGGGCGAGGACGACGATCCCGCGCACGGCGCCGACTGGGGGCCCGAACGCACCGTACGGGCGGAGTTCCTGCGGGAGTTACTGCTGGCCGGGCCGGTGCGGGAGGGCCGTACGGCCGGGCTGAAGGTACGCGGCGCGCGGATCACCGGGATGCTGGACCTGAAGTACGGCACCGTCGCGCACGCCGTCCGGCTGCGCCACTGCCACTTCGAGCAGGCGCCCGACCTGTACGGGGCGCGGATCGTCGCCCTCGCCCTCAGCGACTCGGTACTGCCCGGCCTGAGGGCGGGCGCGCTGCGCTCCGAGGGGGTCGTACGGCTCACCTGCTGCCGTTTCTCGGGCCCGGTAAGGCTCCAGGGCGCCAGGCTGGCCGGGGCGCTGTTCGTCAACGGGGCGCGGTTCGGGACGCCGGACGAGGAGCCCGAGGAGCCCGTGCTCCAGCTCAACCACGCCGAGGTGGCCACGGACGTATGGGCCCGGCGGCTGGTGGCGTACGGCGAGGTACGGCTGAACGGGGCCGTCGTCGGCGGTCAGGTGCGCCTCGACGACGCGGTGCTCGACACTCCGGGCGGCACCGCGCTGCACGCCGAGGTCCTGTCCGTCGGCACCGACCTGCACGCGATGCGGCTGCGCGCACGGGGCCGGGTGAACCTGGGCGGCGCCCGCATCCCCCGTCAACTCAACCTGGCCTACGCCCGGTTGTCGAACCCCGGCGGCCATGCCCTGCGTGCCAGCAGCGGCGTCATCGGCGAGCTGTGGCTCCGGGAGGCCGCGCCGATCGAGGGCACCGTCAATCTGCGCCGCGCCCAGCTGGACCTGCTGCACGTGCCGCCGGAGGTCTGGCCCGAGCAGGTCCAGCTCGACGGTCTCGCCTACCGGGTGCTGGCCCCGCACCTGCCCGCCGGGCAGCGCCTGCCGCTGCTGGAGCGCGAACCGGACGGCGGCTATCTCCCGCAGCCCTACGAGCAGTTGACCGCCGCCTACCGGGCGGTGGGCGACGACGCGGCCGCCCGTACCGTGCAGCTCGCCAAGCTCCGCCGCCACCGCCGCACCCTGCCGGGGTACGCCCGCCTGTGGGGCTATCTCCAGGACGCCGCCGTCGGCTACGGCTTCCGCCCGATGCGCGCCGCGTTCTGGCTGCTGCTGCTCCTGTGCACGGGCACCCTCGTCTTCGCCCTGCACCACCCGCCCGCCCTCAAGCCCTCCGAGGCCCCCGCCTTCAACCCGCTGTTCTACACCCTCGACCTGCTCCTGCCGATCATCGACTTCGGCCAGGAAGGCGCGTACGCCCCGCGCGGCGGCTTCCAGTGGCTGTCGTACGTGCTGATCGCCCTGGGCTGGGTGCTGGCGACGACGATCGCGGCGGGCGTCACCCGTTCGCTGAACCGGCAATAGCCGCCCTGGAGTTGATGGCTGCGGTACGGAGATCGTCCAGCCCGGCTCCGGGGACCGGCCCCGTGCTCCGTGGTCCAGCCGTCGGCACCGGCCCGGAGGGGCCCTCCCCCGTGCCCGGATGACGCCCCGTCACCCGTTCCGCGGCCCTCGTCGCTCCATTCGTGTGTTCTTCGTACTTTCTTCTCGTGCTGCCCGGCACATTGTCCCTGACCTGCCCCGACACCCCCGCGCCTCAGCCGTATGGCCGCCGGGCCCGCCACCCGTTCACCGCAGTCCGGGCGATCTCTCGGCAAGCGGATCACGGCGCGAGCCCTTTACCTCGGAAGGGCAGGGGACACACCAGTCGGACAAGCTCTGGGGAGCACCATGCGACGCACCGCCCGTCTGCTGACCGGTACCGCGCTCGCCGTGGGCACGGCGGCGCTCGCCGCCGCGCCCGCCTACGGCGGAGCCACGGCCGCGCGCCCCTTGCGCGCTCCCACCGGCAGCCTGGAGGTGTACCCGTCCACCGCGATCCCCGGCGGACAGGTCACGGTCAACACCGCCGCCTGCGGGGACAAGGGCGGCGCGACGGGGGACGCGGGCGCGGTCGGCGCCGGCGTCTTCACGCTGGCGCCCACCACGCACCAGGGCGAGGCGATCGGCCAGTTCCAGGTGCCGCCGAGCGCGCAGCCGGGGACGTACGAGATCGTCGCGAAATGCGCGGAGGGCAGCGGACAGGTGACGGGCGACCTGGTGGTGGCCCTCGCCGCGGCGCACGAGCAGGTGCAGCCGCGGGGAAGTGTGAAGACGGGGGTCGGCGGCGCGCTCGGTCCCGACCCCGTGCAGACCGCGGCGGGTGTGACGGCGCTGGCCGTCGCCGCCGCGGGCGGTACCTGGCTCCTGCATCGCCGGGCGAGAGGCGACGGGATCTGACGGACACCCTCCGCTGTCCGTCCGCCGGTACCGCACGTCCCACCCCCTCCGGGTCCGATGCCCCTCGCGGCCCGGAGGGGGAGGGGGTCCGCCCCAGGTCCAGTTCGGGGGTCCGCTCCCGGGAGAGGGGTTCGTATGCGCAGCACACGTCCGACCGGAAGCCGTACCCGTGGCATCCGGAGGGTCCGCGGGCGCCGGACGCGCCGGCTCGGGGACACCGCGATAGCCGCGGTCACCGCCGTGGCCCTCGCCTCGGGGGTCTGGCTGCTGGGCGGCCAGTCGCACACTCCCCCGCAGCCGGCGGCCGCCGAGGGCCGCCCCGATCCCGGCGAGGAGCGGCTGACGGCGCCCTCCCTGCCGCCGTCGCCGCCGCTGCGCATCCGCATCCCGGCCATCCGCGTGAACGCCCCGCTGATGGGCCTCGCCCTCACCGCCTCCGGCAGCCTGGACGTGCCGCCCGCGCGGAACAAGAACCTGGCCGGCTGGTACGAGGCCGGGACCATGCCCGGTGAGACGGGGACCGCGATCGTCGCCGGGCACGTGGACAACACGGAGGGCCCGGCCGTCTTCTACAACCTGGGTGCGCTCAAGCGGGGCGCCCGGATCGAGGTGGACCGCCGGGACGGCACGGTGGCCGAGTTCACCGTGGACGCCGTCGAGGTCTACGCCGCCAGCGACTTCCCCGACCAGAAGGTCTACGGCGCCGCCCGCCGCCCGGAGCTGCGTGTGATCACCTGCGGCGGCGGCTACTCGAAGACCACCGGCTACCAGGGCAACGTCGTCGTCTTCGCCCATCTGACCGGCAGCCGCTGAGCCGCCGCCACGGGCCTCAGTCGATGCCCGACCGCTCCACCCCCGCCACGATCCACCGCTGGAAGCACAGGAACACCACCAGCAGCGGCAGGATCGAGACGGCCGCCGCGACGAACAGCTCGTGCAGGCGCACCACCTGGGCGGTGGTGAAGGAGGACAGCGCCACCTGGACCGTCCAGGCACTCTGGTCCTGCCCGATCACCAGCGGCCACAGGAAGGAGTTCCAGGCGCCGAGGAAGACGATGGTGCCGACCGCCGCGAACACCGGGCGCGCGTTGGGCACGACCACCAGCCAGTACGTCCGCCAGTAGCCGAGCCCGTCGACCTGGGCCGCGTCCTCCAGCTCCCGCGGGAACCCCAGGAAGTACTGCCGGAAGACGAAGCAGGCGAACGCCGAGAACAGGGTCGGCACGATGAGTCCGCGCAGCGTGGAGACCCAGCCGAGGGAGGACACCAGCACGAAGGTCGGTACGAAGGTGACGGCGGCCGGGACCAGCAGGGTGCCGAGGATGCCGTAGAACACCTTGTTCGCGTGCCGGTAGGGGATGCGGGCGAGGCCGTACCCGGCGAGGGAGGCGAGCAGCAGGGTGCCGAGGGTGGTGGCGACGGCGATCAGGGCGGAGTTGAGCAGCGAGCGGGCGAACGGCACGGAGGGGTCGTCGAACAGCTCCCGTACGTTCCCCCACCTCAGCTCGCCCGGGAAGAAGGTCCATCCGGGCGAGGTGATGTCCCGCTCGCTGGACAGCCCGTTGCGCACCAGCAGGTAGAAGGGGATGAGGAAGACCAGCGCGAGCACCACGAGCAGCACGGCCCGCAGCGCCCGCCCGGCCCTGACCAGAGCGTCATCCATCGTCCTCACTCCTTCTCACTGCCCCTCGCTTTGCCCGAGTCTGAGCCAGCGCGCCTGCCCGACCGTGACGATGGCGATGATCAGCGCGAGGATCACCGCGCCCGCGCTGCCGAGCCCCAGGTTCTGCCCCTGGCCGAGGGCGGTGTAGTAGAGGTAGACGAGCGGCGGACGGGCGTACGGCGGGTAACCCCGGGCGTCCGACAGCAGGTTGTAGAACTCGTCGAAGGCCTGGAAGGCGTTGATGACGAGCAGCAGCAGCACCGCGACGGAGGTGGCGCGCAGTTGGGGCAGGGTGATGTGGCGCAGCACCGTCCAGCCGGGCCGGGCCCCGTCCACGTCGGCGGCCTCGTAGAGCACCGGATCGATCCGCTGGAGCCCGGCGAGGAACAGGATCATGTAGAACCCGGCCTGGAGCCACAGCCGTACGGTCACGATGACCAGCCAGTACCAGGGCGGATGCGTGGTCGACAACCAGGCCACGGGGTCGGTGCCGAACCAGCCGAGCACGGTGTTGGCGAGGCCGAAGCGCACCCCGTTGAAGATCGACATCTTCCAGATCAGGGCGGCCACCACATAACTGCACGCGGCCGGCAGGAAGAAGACCGACCGGAAGAACGCCCGCGCCCGCCGCACCCGGTTGACCATCAGCGCGAGGGCCAGGGAGAGGGCGAAGGTGACGGGCACGATGAAGGCGGTGAACACGAGGAAGGTGCGCAGGCTGCCGGTGAACGCGCCGTCCCTCAGCATGGCGGTGTAGTTGTCCAGGCCGACGAAGTGCGTGGGTGTCACGGTGTTGTGCGCGTCGAAGAAGCTCAGGCCGACGCTCCACAGCAGCGGGATGTACGTGAACAGCGCGAGCCCGGCCGCGAAGGGCCCGACGAACACCCAGAACCACAGGGCCCGCCGGTGCCTCACGACGTGTGCTGGACGCGGTCGAGTTCTGCGGCCACCTTCCGTACGACGCCCCGCAGTTCGCTCTCCGGGTTCGCGCCGTCCTTGATGATCCGGCTGAGCGCGTCCTGGTAGGCGGTCTGGGCGGCGGGGGTCCACAGCAGCGGCTGGGCGTACCCGTGGTCGGTGGCGAACCGTACGGCGTCGGCGGCGGCGCCCGTCCTCAGCTTGGCGGCCTTCTTCGCGAGCGAGATCCGTGCCGGGATGTGGAACCCGTATCCGAGCGCGAAGTCCTCCTGGTAGTCGGTCCGTTCCACCCAGAGCCACTTCACGTACTCTTCCGCCGCCTCCCTGTGCTTGCTCCGCGCACTGACGGCGGCCCCGTACGCCCCCACGGGAACGGTCGGCTTGCCTCGGCTTCCGTCCTTCGGGAACGGCAGCACCCCGAAGTCGTCCCCGAGTTCCTTCTGTACCTGTGGCAGCGCCCAGAGCCCGGACCACTGCATCGCGGTGAGCCCCTGGAGGAAGGCCGAGGGGTCGGACCAGTCGGTGGGCGCGCCGAGGAGCAGCGACTTGGCGGCGTACAGCTCCCTCAGCTTTCCGAGTGTGCGGGCCGCCGCGGGGTCGTCGAAGCCGACCTTCCCGTCGTCCGTGACCAGCCGGAGCCCCGCGGCGTACAGGGGCGTTCCGCCGAGCACCCCGGCGCCGCCGTCATTGCCGAGAAACAGCCCCTTGACCTTCCTGCTGGTCAACTTCCCTGCCACGTCCACGAGTTCGTCGAGTGACTGCGGTGGCCGCACGCCCGCGTCGCGCAGCATGCTCTTGCGGTAGTAGAGCATCTGCGTGTCGATGGTCTGCGGAATGCCGTAGACCTTCCCCTGATACGTCTTCGGCGCCAGCACCGCCGGGTTGAAGTCGTCCCTGACCCCGTCCAGCAACGCGGTGAGGTCCTCGATCTGCCCGCCCTGGATCTGGTCGAGCGAGGGCCCGTTGACCTCGAACACGTCGGGCCCGGAATCGGTGAGCAGGGCCGCGGCCGTCTGCTGATCGTAATTTCCGGGCCGCCACTGCACGGTGACGTGCGCCTTGGTGTAGGCGGCCGCGTACCGCTTCACCGCCTGCTCGGTCCCGGCCTCGCCGTACTGGTGATACCACTGCGCCAGCTGCACCCCACCGGAACCCCCGCCCCCGCGCCCGGTATTGGACCCACAGGCACTCAGCACACCCACCCCGAGCCCGGCACCCGCACCCAGCAGCGTCCTGCGGCTGATCGTCATCCACTTCCCCCTGACGTCGTCCTCAACGCACGGCCTAACGATCAACCATGCGGGGCGATTACGAAAGGGGTGTTGCGGCGGTGTGTCACCGGTTCTTGAACTCCTCGATGGCCGCCCGGACGGTCTCCTGCATCGCCTCGCTCGCGGAGTGTCCGGAGTCCTCGATGATGTGGAGCCGCGCGCCCGGCCAGGCTTTCGCCAGCTCCCACGCCGTCTGCACCGGGCTGCCCATGTCGTGCCGGCCGTGGACCAGCACCGCCGGGATTCCGGCCAGCTTGTGCGCGTCGCGCAGCAGTCGGTCCTCTTCCAGCCAGGCGCCGTTGCTGAAGAAGTGGGCGCAGATCCGCACGAACGCGATCTGCGCGTCGACCTCGCGATCGCTGTACATGCCGGGTCTGCCGTTGGGCTCGTTCGAGATGACCGCGTCCTCCCAGGCGAGCCAGTCGGCCGCGGCCTTCTCCCGGATCGCCCGGTCGGGGTTCTCCATCAGCCGCGCGTAGGCCGCCAGGAGGTCGCCGTCCCGCTCCCCCTCGGGGACGCCCTCGCGGAACCGGTCCCACGCCTCGGGGTAGAACCGCCCGGCACCCCGGTAGAGCCAGTCGATCTCGGCGCGGCGGGTCGTCGTAACGGCCGGGATGACCATCTCGCTGACCCGCTCGGGGTGCTGCTGCGCATAGGCGAGCGCGAGCGTCGAACCCCAGGAGCCACCGTTCAGCAACCATCTCCCGATTCCGAGGTGTTCGCGCAACCGCTCCATGTCGTCGATCAGGTGCTGCGTGGTGTTCAGACGCATGTCCGCCGCCGGATCACTGGCGTGCGGGGTGCTGCGGCCGCAGTTGCGCTGATCGAAGCGGACGACCCGGTACCGCTCGGGGTCCCAGGCCCTCGTCGGCCGCCGCGGCGCCCCGGACCCCGGCCCGCCATGGACGTTGAGGGCGGGCTTGCCCCGGGGGTTGCCGTACTGCTCGTAGTAGACGCGGTTGCCGTCTCCGGTATCGAGATACCCGCTGTCGTAGGGACAGGTCGGAGGATAGAGATCAACCATGACCGCCGAGCCTACGGAGTGCCGGCGGTCGAGTCCCGCGATTTTCCCGGCCCGGACCGCCGCGGACACGGTACGCCGAGAGGCGGCACCCCCGCACAGGGTGCCGCCTCTTTCGTGCGCCGGGGACGTCGTCGGTCGGGTGAGGGTCGGGGACCGGCGGCGGGCCCGGGGTTCGTGGGGCCGGAGGGGTCAGCGGTGGTCGCTGCCCGTGGACTGGGTGGCCGCGCGGCCCGCTTCGAGGCGGGCGACCGGGATGCGGAACGGGGAGCAGGAGACGTAGTCGAGGCCGGCCTCGTGGAAGAAGTGGACCGACTCGGGGTCGCCGCCGTGCTCGCCGCACACGCCGAGCTTGAGGTCGGGGCGGGTGCGCCGGCCGGCCTCCGCGGCGGCCTTCACCAGGGAGCCCACGCCGTCCTTGTCGATCGTCTCGAACGGGGAGACACCGAAGATGCCCTTCTCCAGGTAGGCGGTGAAGAAGGATGCCTCCACGTCGTCCCGGCTGAAGCCCCAGACCGTCTGCGTGAGGTCGTTAGTGCCGAAGGAGAAGAACTCCGCCGCCTCCGCGATCTGACCGGCGGTCAGCGCGGCGCGCGGCAGCTCGATCATCGTGCCGATCGCCAGCTTCAGCTCCGTGCCCGTCGCCGCCTGGACCTCCGCGACGACCTTGTCGGCCTCCTCGCGGACGATCTCCAGCTCCTGGACCGTGCCCACCAGCGGGATCATGATCTCGGCGCGCGGGTCGCCCTTCGCAGCCTTGCGCTCCGCCGCCGCCTCGGCGATCGCGCGGACCTGCATCGCGAACAGGCCGGGGATGACCAGGCCGAGGCGCACGCCGCGCAGGCCCAGCATGGGGTTCTGCTCGTGCAGGCGGTGCACGGCCTGGAGCAGGCGCAGGTCGTTCTCGTGCGGCTCCTGCCGGGACTCGGCGAGGGCCACGCGCACGGAGAGTTCCGTGATGTCGGGCAGGAACTCGTGCAGCGGCGGGTCGAGGAGGCGGATGGTGACCGGCAGGCCGTCCATCGCCTCGAACAGCTCGACGAAGTCCTTCTTCTGGAGCGGCAGCAGCTCGGACAGGGCCGCCTCGCGCTCCCGCGCGGTGTCCGCGAGGATCAGCTTCTCGACCATCTCGCGCCGCTCGCCGAGGAACATGTGCTCGGTGCGGCACAGGCCGATGCCCTGGGCGCCGAAGCGGCGGGCGCGCAGCGCGTCCTCGGCGTTGTCCGCGTTGGCCCGCACCCGCAGCCGGCGCTTGCGGTCGGCGAAGGCCATCATCCGGTGCACGGCCTCGACCAGTTCGTCCGCGTCGTCGGCGCCCGGATGCATCCGGCCCTCGAAGTACTCCACGACCGGGGACGGCACCACCGGGACCTCGCCCAGGTAGACCTTGCCGGTGGAGCCGTCGATGGAAATGACGTCGCCCTCCTCGACCACCTGGCCGCCGGGGACCGTCATCCGGCGCCGCTTGGTGTCGACCTCCAGCTCCTCCGCGCCGCACACACAGGTCTTGCCCATGCCGCGCGCGACCACGGCCGCGTGGGAGGTCTTGCCGCCGCGCGAGGTCAGGATGCCCTCGGCCGCGATCATGCCGTCCAGGTCGTCGGGGTTGGTCTCCCGGCGGACCAGGATGACCTTCTCGCCCGAGCGCGACCACTTGACGGCGGTGTACGAGTCGAAGACCGCCTTGCCGACCGCCGCGCCCGGCGACGCCGCGATGCCGCGCCCGACCTGCTCGACCTTCGCCTTCTCGTCGAAGCGCGGGAACATCAGCTGGGCCAGCTGGGCGCCGGTGACGCGCTGGAGCGCCTCGGTCTCGTCGATCAGGCCCTGGTCGACCAGCTGGGTGGCGATGCGGAACGCGGCGCCCGCGGTGCGCTTGCCGACACGGGTCTGGAGCATCCACAGCTGACCGCGCTCGATCGTGAACTCGATGTCGCAGAGGTCCTTGTAGTGGTTCTCCAGCGTCTCCATGATCTGCATCAGCTGGTCGTACGACTTCTTGTCGATCTGCTCCAGCTCCGCCAGGGGAACGGTGTTGCGGATGCCCGCCACCACGTCCTCGCCCTGGGCGTTCTGGAGGTAGTCGCCGTAGACGCCCTGGTGGCCGGAGGCGGGGTCGCGGGTGAAGGCGACGCCGGTGCCGGAGTCGGGGCCGAGGTTGCCGAAGACCATCGAGCAGACGTTGACGGCCGTGCCCAGGTCGTGCGGGATGCGCTCCTGGCGGCGGTACAGCTTGGCGCGGTCACCGTTCCAGGACTCGAAGACGGCCTTGATGGCGAGGTCCATCTGCTCCCGCGGGTCCTGCGGGAACTCCCGGCCCGCCTCCTTCTTGACGATCTTCTTGAAGGCGGTGACCAGCTTCTTCAGGTCGGCGGCCTCCAGGTCGGTGTCGACCTTGACCTTCTTGGCCTCCTTGGCCTTCTCCAGGGCCTCCTCGAAGAGGTCGCCGTCGACGCCGAGGACGGTCTTGCCGAACATCTGGATGAGGCGGCGGTAGGAGTCCCAGGCGAAGCGCTCGTCACCGGCCTGCTTGGCCAGGCCCTGGACCGACTTGTCCGACAGACCGATGTTGAGGACGGTGTCCATCATGCCGGGCATGGAGAACTTGGCGCCCGAGCGCACCGACACCAGCAGCGGGTCGTCCGCCTGGCCGAGCTTCTTGCCCATGCGGGCTTCGAGGGCGTCGAGGTGGGCGCTCACCTCGTCACGCAGTGCCGCCGGCTCCTCGCCGTTCGCGAGGTAGCTCTTGCAGGCCTCCGTGGTGATGGTGAAACCGGGAGGAACCGGAAGTCCGAGGTTGGTCATCTCGGCGAGGTTCGCGCCCTTGCCACCGAGGAGGTCTTTGAGGTCCTTGTTCCCCTCGGTGAAGTCGTAAACGAACTTCGCTACCTGGGGTGCTTTGTTTTCCGACACGGGACTCGACTCCTTGAGGCCACGGTGGCTGCCCTGACGGCCAGGAACATACCCAGATCGAAGGCACATGGGTACGTCCACTTGCGGGTCATGTGCATGTAACCACCCGTCCGCCAGCGGATCGAAAGTCAAAGCTTGGCAAGGCGCAACGCCGTTATATGTTCACTTCTTGAAGGCAAACCCGCCGGAAGAGTGGACTCATTGCTCACTTGAGCGCCTCTCGCCACGATTGAGTTCGATCGATGAACGATCAAGGGGTGGCACCCAGTGCCACCCCTTGGAGAAGTGCAGCCACCCCCAAATCGCTCATATGAGCGCAGCCATTATCAAGGGTGGCGAGAATCACGCTGCCACAGAGCCCCGGATTTCACCATCCGGACCCCGCTCCGGCGCGTCCTCACACCCCCAGCGCCCGCAGCCGCTCCTCCACCCGCTCCGGCGCATACAGGTGTTCCACCACCAGCGCCCCCGCTCCGATGAGCGCGGCCCGCTCCCCCAGCCGGGAGGTGACCACGTCCAGGTGGGCCGTGGAGCGCGGCAGCGCCCGCTGGTAGAGCAGTTCCCGGACGCCGGTGAGGAAGGGTGTTCCGGCCAGATCTCCGGCGATCATCAGCACGCCCGGATTGAGCAGCGTGACGACGGTCGCCAGCACGTCCCCGACCCGGCGCCCCGCCTCGCGGGCCAGCGCCGCCGCCTCCGGGTGCCCCGCCGCCAGCAGGTCCCGTACGTCCGACCCGGAGGCGGCCGGCACCCCGGAGGCCGCCAGCCGCCGGGCCACGGCACCCCCGCTCGCGACGGCCGCGAGACAGCCGTGTGAACCGCACCGGCACAGCGCGTCCGCGCCCACCCGGATGTGCCCGATGTCGCCCGCGCCACCGTCGATCCCCCGGTATATGGAGCCGTCGACCACGACGCCCGCGCCTATGCCGGTGGACACCTTCACCAGGACGAAGGCCGCGCACTCGGGATGGCCCGCGCGCTGTTCGCCGTACGCCATGAGGTTGGCGTCGTTGTCCACCAGGACCGGGACCGGCGGCGCGCCGGTGTGTTCGGTGAGGGCGCGGGAGAGGCGGCCCGTTATGTCGTAGCCGTCCCAGCCGGGCATCATCGGGGGCTGCACCACCCGGCCGGTCGAGGTGTCCACCGGCCCCGGCACCGCGAGCCCGATGCCGCACACCTCGGCCGGTCCCGCCCCGGCCTTCTCCAGCAACTCGCCGAACCAGTGCCCGAGTTCGCCGAGGACCGACTCCGGGCCTTCCTCGATCACCAGGGTGCCGGAGTGTTCGGCCAGGATCTCGCCGGTCAGCGAGAGCACGGCGGCGCGCGCGTGCCGGGTGTCGAGGTCGGCGGCGAGGACCACCGCGTGGGAGCCGTCGAACTCCAGGGTGATGGAGGGGCGTCCGCCGAGCGGCGAGTCGACCGGCCCGCCGGCACCCTCGCGCAGCCAGCCGGCCCGGAACAGCCGGTCCAGGCGCTGGCCGACGGTGGCCCGCGAGAGCCCGGTCGCCTGCTGGAGCGCCCCCCGCGTCACGGCCCGTCCGCTGCGCACCAGTTCGAGCAGATCCCCGGCGCCTGCCTGACTGCCGTTCCTGGAGTTCATCCCGTTCCTCCCCGGACGTCCGGTCATGCGCACCCCCTTGTGTTTCCCAAGCGTGCATTACATAGTGGGTTATGCGTGTTAAATAGACGTAACTCTACGGCGGCCGATGCCGAACCCGGTCGGCCGTGCGTCCGGACGTCGTCGTCTTGGGGGAGCCCCGAGTGGACCGCACCGCCCAACTCACCGCCCACGCACTGTCGTACGCGCCACCGGACACCCTGCCGGTGCGGGCCGCGCGGGTGCTCGACGCCAACTGGACGGGCGCCTCGACGGTCCCCTCCCGGAGCCTGTATCCGCACCAGTGGTCCTGGGACTCGGCGTTCATCGCGATCGGGCTGCGGCACCTGTCGCCGCTGCGCGCGCAGGGCGAGCTGGAGACGCTGCTGGCCGCCCAGTGGACGGACGGGCGCGTGCCGCACATCGTCTTCAACCCCTCCGTCCCGCTCGACGCCTACTTCCCCGGCCCCGACTTCTGGCGCTCCACCACCGCCGGACGCGCGGCGGGCGCCCCGCGCACGGTACAGACGTCCGGCATCGTGCAGCCACCGGTGCACGCGCTGGCGGCCTGGCTGGTGCACCGCTCCGACCCCGGACTCTCGCACGCCCGCGGCTTCCTGGCGCGGGTCTATCCGAGGCTGGCCGCCTGGCACCGGTATCTGCTGCGCCACCGGGACCTGGGCGGCGGCGGCCTGGTGTCCGTCGTCCACCCCTGGGAGCAGGGGATGGACAACAGCCCCTGCTGGGACGCGCCGCTCGCGCGGATCGCCCCGGCCCCGGCCCGCTCCTTCCGCCGGGCCGACCTGGACCACGGCGCACCCGAGGACCGGCCGACGGATCTGGACTACGGGCGGTACGTACGACTGGCCGTCGAGTACCGGGACGACCACTACGCGGACGGGAACGGGGAGTTCGCGGTGGAGGACCCGTCCTTCAACGCCCTGCTCATCGCCTCCGAGCACGCACTCGCCCATATCGCCGCCGAGTTGGGCGCCGGTCCCGGCGCCCGGCACGCGCGGGCCGAGCGGCTGACGTCGGCGCTGGTGGAGCGGCTGTGGAGCGCGGAGGCCGGGATGTTCCTGTGCCGGGACGTGCGCGGCGGCCAACTGATCCCCGAACGGGCCGTGTCGGGCCTGGTCCCGCTCCTCCTCCCCACGCTGCCGCGTGAGTTGGTCACCGCCCTGGTGCGTACCCTGACCGGCCCGCACTTCGGGCTCGGCGGCGTGACCCGGCTCGTGCCCAGTTACGACCTGCTCGGCGAGGCGTTCGATCCGCACCGGTACTGGCGCGGCCCCGCCTGGTTCAACACCGCTTGGCTGGTGGAGCGGGGGCTGCGACTGCACGGCGAGCGGGCGGCGGCCGACACGCTGCGGGCGGCGTTCCTCACGCTGGCCGAGGCGACCGGCTTCGCCGAGTACGTCGACCCGTACACCGGCGAGGCGTGCGGCGCGACCGGCTTCGGCTGGACCGCGGCGCTCGCGCTCGATCTGCACCACAGGCTTGACGACCGGCCCGCCTGACGGGCCACCCCCCGCATAAAGGACGTCCCAAGCGACCTGCATAAAGAGCTCAAGCGCCCGTCGCGAGGCGTGTCCCACGCGGGCACCGGCACGTTCGACAGGAGTGACGAGGGAAGGGACCGGGGATGACCGACCGGCATCATCTGCTCGTGCACGGGGCGACGTTCGCCGCCGTGGGCGATCGGGGCGACATCAGCGGGGTCCGGGGCGGCGGCTCCCCGGACGGGTTGTTCGTGCGCGACGCCCGGCATCTCAGCCGCTGGCAGCTCACCGCGGACGGCGCGGTGCCCGAGGTGCTCACCCCGGTGGCGGACGGGGGCACCGCGCGCTGTGTGCTCGTACCGCGCGGGGCGCGTCCGGAGCCGCCCGCGCATACGCTCTTCCGTGAACAGGCGGTCGGCGACGGCTCGTTCGTGGAGACGGTACGGGTGACGAGCAATCGCCCGGTGCCGACGACCATCCGGCTGGCGATCACCGCGGACGTGGACTTCGCCGACCAGTTCGAGCTGCGCCCCGACCACCGCACGTACGTCAAGGCGGGCGCCCTGCGCTCGCGGACCGTGCTGGACGACGGGATCGAGTTCACGTACCGGCGCGCGGAATGGCGCTCGTGTACGACGATCACGGCCGAACCGGCGCCGGACGCGGTGGAGGAGACGGGGACCGGCGCCCGCCGTCTGGTGTGGGCGCTGGACCTGCCCCCGCACGGCACGCGGGAGCTGGTCCTGCGGGTGATGGCGCGGCCGCACGGCGACCGGCGTGCGCTCCGGGTGCCGCGGGACCCGTCCGCCATGGCGGCCCAACTCGCTTCCGCGGAGGCAGAGTTCGTGGAGAGCGTGGCCTTCCCGACCGGCTGGCCGGAGCTGGCGGCGGCCTGTGCGCGGGGGCTCACGGATCTCGCGGCGCTCCAGATCCCGGCCGCGGGGCCCGACGGCGAGGAGCTGCGGGTGCCGGCCGGCGGAGCGCCCTGGTACCTGACGCTGCTCGCCCGTGACGCCCTGCTGACCTCCCTGTTCGCGCTCCCGTACCGCCCCCGCCCGGCCGCCGCGACGCTCCTCGCGCTGGCCGCGACCCAGGCGACCGGCGCCAGGGGCACGCGGGGCGCCGAGCCGGGGAAGATCGTGCACGAGGTGCGGCACGGGGAGCTGGCGCACTTCGGGCAGGTGCCGTACGCGCGGTACTACGGCTCGGTCGACGCGACCCCGCTCTTTCTCGTGCTGCTCGGCGCGTACACCGAGCAGACCGGCGACCCGGCGCCCGCCCGCCGTCTGGAGCCGCACGCGCGGGCCGCGGTCGGCTGGATGCTGGACCACGGCGGGCTGACCTCGCGCGGCTATCTCGTCTACCGCGCCGACGAGGGCGGTCTCGCCAACCAGAACTGGAAGGACTCGCCCGGCGCGATCTGCTTTGCCGACGGCACCCGGCCGAGCGGGGCGGTGATGGCGGCGGGCGCGCAGGGCTACGCGTACGACGCGCTGCGGCGCACGGCGTGGGTGGCGCGGACGGTGTGGGCCGACGAGACGTACGCGGCGCTGCTGGAGCAGGCGGCGGCCGATCTGCGCGACCGCTTCCAGCGGGACTTCTGGATGCGGGAGGCGTCCTTCCCGGCGCTGGCGCTGGACGGCGAGGGCCGCCGGATCGACGCGCTTGCCTCCGACGCGGGGCATCTGCTGTGGACCGGTCTGCTGGACAAGGAGTACGGCGAGGTGGTGGGCCGGCGGCTGCTGGAACCCGACTTCTTCTCCGGCTGGGGGGTGCGCACGCTCGCCTCCGGCCAGCCCGCCTACCATCCCCTGTCCCCGCACCGCGGCTCCGTCTGGCCGCACGACAACGCGCTGATCGCGCTCGGTCTGGCGCGCTACGGCCTGCACGACGAGGCCCGTGCGGTGGCGGGCGCCCTGGTCGACGCGGCGGGGCACTCCCCCGCCCACCGTCTCCCCGAGGTGCTGGCCGGGTATCCGCGCGCCACCCACCCGGAGCCGGTTCCCTACCCCCACGCCTGCGCCCGCGAATCCCGCTCCGCGGCGGCGCCGCTGGCGCTGCTGACGGCGGTGGGCGGAGCGTAGCGGTACGGGTCCTGCTCCCGCCGCGGGCCGGTGCCGGTGGTCGGGGGCCGGTGCCGGTGGTCGCGGCGCGGGCCGGTACGACTCCTGGCGCGGGCCGGTGCCGGTGGTCGCGGGGCTCCGCCCCACACCCCGCCAGGGGCTCCGCCCCTGGACCCCGCCTCGCCCACCCACCACCCGAAACCGTCGGCCGAAAAGCCGAGCCAACGGCCCGCCCTCGCCCCCGAACCCGTCGGCCGGGGAGGGGCGCCCGAGGTGTCGGATGGGCGGGAAAGGACCAGCCGCCCGATGTGTCGGCCGGGTGGTGACGAGCCGTCGCCGACACACCAAACGGATGGGTGGGGACGGCCCAGCCGCCGAGGCGCCCCACGGGTGAGCACAGGCCAGCCGCCGACATGTCGGAGGACGGGGATGGGCCGCCCGCCGGGACGTCGGACGGGTGAGGACAGGCCGGCCGGGGAGGCGGCCCGCGGGTGGGGGCGGGCCGGTCGGCGAGGCGTCCGGCGGGTGGGCAGGGAAGGGGGTGCCCCCGGAGGGCCGCGGTCAGGAGGGGCCCGCGGGAGGGGTCAGCCGCCCGATGTGTCCAGTTCGGCGTCCTCGGTCACGCCCGCGCAGTCGTACGGGTCCTTCAGCCAGCCGTCCGGCAGGACCACGCGGTTGTTGCCGGAGGTGCGCCCGCGGGGGCCGTCCGCGCCGGCGGGCCAGGGCTGGGAGAGGTCGAGCTCGTCGAGGCCGGCGCGGAGTTCCGCGAGGGAGGAGGTGATCGCGAGGCGCTTGCGCATCTCGGAGCCGACCGCGAAGCCCTTCAGGTACCAGGCCACGTGCTTGCGGAAGTCGATCACGCCCTTGGACTCGTCGCCGAGCCACTCGCCGAGCAGCCGGGCGTGCCGGACCATGACGTCGGCCACCTCCCGCAGGGCGGGCCGGTGGAAGTCGGCGCGCCCCTCGAACGCGGCGACCAGGTCGGCGAACAGCCAGGGGCGGCCCAGGCAGCCGCGGCCCACGACCACGCCGTCGCACCCGGTCTCGCGGACCATCCGCAGCGCGTCCTCGGCCGACCAGATGTCCCCGTTGCCGAGCACCGGGATCTCCGGCACATGCTCCTTCAGCCGCGCGATGGCGGACCAGTCGGCGGTGCCGCCGTAGTGCTGCGCCGCCGTACGGCCGTGCAGCGCGATCGCCGTCACGCCCTCCTCGACCGCGATCCGCCCGGCGTCGAGGTAGGTGATGTGATCGTCGTCGATGCCCTTGCGCATCTTCATCGTCACGGGCAGGTCCCCCGCCCCGGACACCGCCTCGCGCAGGATCGCCCGCAGCAGGTTCCGCTTGTACGGCA
Organism: Streptomyces sp. AM6-12; assembly: GCF_044327085.1. Lineage (NCBI taxonomy): Bacteria > Bacillati > Actinomycetota > Actinomycetes > Kitasatosporales > Streptomycetaceae > Streptomyces > Streptomyces sp. AM6-12. The sequence continues at coordinate 5,001,788 of NZ_JBIQWN010000001.1, read as the reverse complement.
GCGCCGAGCCGCCGCCCTTGCGGGTCACCTTGGGGACGGGGCAGCCGAAGTTCAGGTCGATGTGATCGGCCAGGTCCTCCTCCGCGATCATGCGGACGGCCTTGCCGACGGTCGCGGGGTCCACGCCGTACAGCTGGATCGAACGCGGTGTCTCGCTCGCGTCGAACCTGATCAGCTGCATGGTCTTCTCGTTGCGCTCGACCAGCGCCCGCGTCGTGATCATCTCGCTGACGAACAGGCCCTTGCCCCCGCTGAACTCCCGGCACAGCGTGCGGAAGGGCGCGTTCGTGATCCCCGCCATGGGTGCGAGCACGACGGGCGGGGTCACGGTGTGCGGGCCGATGGAGAGCGGGTGGGTCATCAGACGGCTCCGGGACGGATGTACAACGGAAGGGACAGCTCGGGGCAAGCACCCATTGTCCCTCACCGGCCGGCGTGCGGGACGACCCCGCCCGCGCCCGAGCTCGCCGGAGCCCGTGTAATAGTCATTAGTTAGACGCACTATTGAAATCGGCGTACGATGACGCGCATGCCAGAGTTGAGTCACCGCAGGCGCATGCTCGTGCTCGCGATCTGCTGCATGAGCCTGCTGATCGTGAGCCTGGACAACACCGTGCTGAATGTCGCGCTGCCCTCGATGCAGCGCGATCTGCACGCCACCACCTCCGGGCTGCAGTGGACCATCGACGCCTACACCCTGGTCCTGGCCTCGCTGCTGATGCTGGCCGGGTCCACCGCCGACCGGATCGGCCGCAAGCGCGTCTTCATGGCCGGCCTCGTGGTGTTCACCATCGGCTCGGTGCTGTGCTCGCTCGCCCCCAGCCTGTCCCTGCTCGTCGTCTTCCGCATGGTCCAGGCGGTCGGCGGCTCGATGCTCAACCCGGTCGCCATGTCGATCATCACCAACACCTTCACCGACGCCCGCGAGCGCGCCCGCGCCATCGGCGTCTGGGGCGCGGTGGTCGGCATATCCATGGCCCTCGGCCCGCTGGTCGGCGGCCTGCTGGTGCAGTCCGTGAGCTGGCGCGCGATCTTCTGGATCAACCTCCCGATCGGCCTCGCGGCCCTGCTGCTCACCCTGCGCTTCGTCCCGGAGTCCCGCGCCCCCAAGGGCCGCCGCCCCGACCCGGTGGGCCAGGTGCTGGTGATCGCCCTGTTCGGCGCGCTGACGTACGGGATCATCCAGGCGCCCGACTCCGGCCTCGCCTCGGTCGCGCCGTACTTCGCGATCGCCCTCGTCGCCCTGGGCGCCCTGCTGTGGTACGAGCCCCGGCGTGACGAACCCCTCATCGACCTGCGCTTCTTCCGCTCCGCGCCGTTCAGCGGGGCGACCGTGATCGCGATCAGTGCCTTCGCCGCGCTCGGCGGCTTCCTGTTCATGTCGACGCTGTACCTGCAGAACGTGCGCGGCCTCGACGCCCTGCACGCGGGTCTGTGGATGCTCCCCATGGCCGCGCCGACGTTCCTGTGCGCCCCGTTGTCCGGCCGGCTGGTCGGCACCCGCGGACCCCGGCTGCCGCTGCTGATCGCCGGTACGGCGATGACGATCAGCGGCATCCTGTTCGCGCTGTTCGAGGCCGAGACCTCGGACATCACCCTGTTCCTCGGCTACGTCCTGTTCGGCATCGGCTTCGGCTTCGTCAACGCGCCGATCACCAACACGGCGGTCTCGGGCATGCCCCGCGCCCAGGCCGGGGTCGCCGCCGCCGTCGCCTCGACCAGCCGGCAGCTCGGCTCCACCCTCGGCGTCGCGGTGATCGGCGCGGTCCTCGCCTCCGGCATCGGCGCGACGTCGTACCGCGCCACCTTCGTGGACGCCGCCCGCCCCGGCTGGTGGATCCTCACCGCCTGCGGCCTCTCGGTGCTCGCCCTGGGCCTGCTCACCAGCGGACGCTGGGCCCGGCGTACGGCCGAGCGCGCGGCGGAGCGGCTGGAGACCGCGGAGATCCGCCAGGCGGTCGGCGCCGGCAGCCGCGGCTGAGCCCGCGCGAACGGCGACGGAACCGGTCCGGGTGCGGCACCCGGACCGGCTCCCTCACGTTTCGGTTGGCTTCCTCAGCGGCGGGCGGCCTTCGCCAGCGACTTGACGAAGCTCGGCGCGTCCAGCGTGCCGACGCCGGTGGCCATGTCGTAGCCGTTGACGGCCTTGTAGCCGGTCACGCCGCCGTACGTGTTGTCCGTGCCGTCGTTGACGTCCACGACGCCGGTGCCCTTGTGCTTGGCGAGGCTGTAGAGCGCGCCGTTGATGTCGCCGAGGCGGTGTCCGGCGACCTGGTCGGCGAGCGCCACGATGCCCGAGAACAGCGGGCTGGACTCGCTGGTGCCGCCGTAGACGTCCCAGCCGACGGCCGTCGGGTCGTAGCTGGAGTACACCCAGGCACCGCCGTCGACGGCGGCGGACATCGAGATGTCCGGGGTGCCGCGGTGGTTGCCGACGATCTTCTTCACGCCGTTCTGGAAGGCGGGCCGGGAGAACACGTGGGAGATGCCGCCGCCGCCCGCGCCGTGGTCGTTGTAGACGCTGTCGGGGCGGACGCGGTGGCCCTGCTCGTTCAGGTGCAGCTGGGTGCCGCCGACCGAGGTGACCAACGGGTCCGACGACGGCCAGGAGTTGACCTGCTGCTTGTAGTCGGCCGAGCCGTCCAGGACGGCGCCGGTGGGGCCGTCGTCGCCGGAGGAGCCGAGGACGGTCACGTGCTTGCGGGCCGCGTCCTTGAACGCGTACCGCAGGTTCTGGATGCTGGAGAAGTCGCCCTTCCCGAAGCCCGGGAAGGTGTTCTCGGTCGCACTGAAGCTCTGCGTGATGACATCGCCGACCCCGTGGTCGATCAGCGACTTCTCGGCGCTCATCATCTCCGGCAGACCGGTGACGCCCTCGGTCTCCGCGACCCCGGTCTCCACCAGCACGATCTTCGCGCCCGGCGCCACGGCGTGCGCCATCTCGACGTCCAGGGTGGTCTCCCCGGCCCAGCCCGTCATGTCGCCGTTCTTCGGGTCGAAGGGGGGCACCTTGCCCCACTTGACGACCGAGACCTTGGCGCTCGGCATGCCGAACTGCTTGCTGTACACGTCGAGGTCGTGCTGGATCGTCGGGGAGCCGAACGAGTCGACGATGACGATCGTGCGCCCCTTGCCCGTAACGCCCTTGCGGTACAGCGGGTTCAGGTTGTACGCGGTGCGGTACTGGAGCGGGGTGTAGCAGTTGATGTGCCACTTGGCCTGGCACTGGGCGATGGAGATCGGGCTGGCCACGTCGTGGGCGAGGGTGTGCCCGGCGACGGCCGGGGCCGCGAAGGTGTGCGGCACGGCGGCGGGGGCCGCGGTGGCGACACCCACGGGGGCGGCGGTCGCCAGCGCGGCGGCGACGAGAGCGGCAGCGCCCGTGGTGGCGGCCGCGATGCCTCGCCCGGAACGGGATATGTGCATGAAATCCCCTGAGTGGTCTGGTGTGGACCGAAGTGGTCTCGCGCATCCCATCGGGCGAGTCATGCACAGGACAACCCTATTGATCTGTAGATTTCGAATCCTTTACCGAAACCGCACCCGCGCGCAGCGGGTTGATCAACTCCCCTGCGCGGGCACCGCCTGCGCCAGCCGGTGCAGCCGCTCCAGGCGCTCGCGCGTCTCCTCGTTGCCCGGCGTGTACATCACCACCCGGCTGCCCGTCTCGGGGGCCAGCCACAGATCGGTGTGCTCCACCGTCAGGAGCCCCACATGGGGGTTGAGGTACTCCTTGGTCTTGGAGCGGTAGCCGGCCACCTCGTACCGCTCCCAGTTCCGCCGGAACTCGGGCGACTCCTTCAGCCGCTTGAGGAGCATCTTCCAGGCGGGCTCGCCGAGATGACCGGCGAGGGCCGCGCGCAGCCGGGCGGTCATCAGCCGCCGGGTCTCCTCCAGGTGTACGACCGCGGACCGCCAGTCCTCGTTGAAGTAGGCGAGCAGCATGCAGTTTCGGTCCTCGGGCGGCAGCGCGTCCATGTCGCACAGGAGCATCCCGTAGGCGCGGTTGTAGGCGACGACGTCGTACCGGCTGTTCTGCACCGCGGCCGGGATCGGTCCGAGCCGGTCCAGCATCTCCCGGACCGCCGGTGTCACGCTCGGACAACTCGCCGCCGGCATGGGGTCGTTGGCCCCGGCCAGCTGGAACAGATGGGCGCGCTCGCTGGCGTCGAGCCGCAGGGTGCGCGCGAGGGCGTCCAGGACCTGCACGGAGACCTGGATGGGGCGGGCCTGTTCGAGCCACGTGTACCAGGTGACGCCGACCGCGGACAGGTGCGCCACCTCCTCGCGGCGCAGCCCCGGCGTACGACGGCGCGGACCGCGCGGCAGACCGACCTCCTCGGGGCTGATGCGCTCGCGGCGGTTGCGCAGGAACGCGGCCAGTTCGTGCCGCCGGATCTCCGCGCCGCCCGCGGCGTCGCCCGACCGGGGTGCGGTGGTCGTCATCGTGGCCATGCCCTCCAGGGTGCCGTGCCGGTCAGCCTGTTTCCAGGTACTCCTGGTACCAGGATGAGGACACTCTGGTACCCGTCTGGGCCGCACCGCAGGATCGATACCATGAGTGAGACCGTCACCGTCCACGCCGTCCGCCGGGCGGCCGCCGCAGCGCCCGTGCTCGGCGGTCCCGGACTGTTCACCGTTCTGCTGGCCGCGGCACTGCCGCTGGTCGACTTCTTCATCGTCAACGTCGCCCTGCCGACCATGGGCACCGATCTGGGCGCCGGCGAGGCCGTGCTGGAGCTGGTGGTCGCGGGCTACGGCCTCGCCTACGCCGTGCTGCTGGTGCTCGGCGGGCGGCTCGGGGACCTGTTCGGGCGGCGCCGGCTGTTCCTCGGCGGCATGGCGGCCTTCGGGCTGACCTCGCTGGCCTGCGGACTCGCGCCCGACGCGTGGAGCCTGGTGGCCGCGCGGGTGGCACAGGGCGCGGCGGCCGCCGCGATGCTGCCGCAGGTGCTCGCCACCATCCAGTCCGCCACGCAGGGCGCGCGCCGCGCCAAGGCGATGAGCCTGTACGGCGCGACGGCCGGGCTGTCCATGGTGGCCGGGCAGGTGCTCGGCGGGGTCCTGGTCGCCGCCGACATCGCCGGGAGCGGCTGGCGGTCGGTGTTCCTCGTCAACGTGCCGGTGGTCGCGGTGGGCCTGGTGCTGGCCGTACGGCTCGTACCCGAGACCCGCTCGCAGCACCCGGAACCCGTCGACGGCCCCGGCACCGCGCTGCTCGCGGTGTCCCTGCTGACGCTGCTCGCGCCGCTCACCGAGGGCCGGGCGGCGGGCTGGCCGCTGTGGACGTGGCTGTCGCTGGCCGCGTTCCCGTGCGCGGCGGCCGGGTTCTGGCTGGTGGAACGGCGGGCGGACCGGGCGGGGCGCACCCCGCTGGTGCCGCCGAGCCTGCTGCGGCTCGCCTCGCTGCGGCGCGGGCTGGTGCTGATCGTGCCGTTCTCGGTCGGCTTCAGCGGGTTCATGTTCGTGATCGCGCTGGCCCTCCAGCAGGGCGCGCGACTGGGCCCGGTGCCGGCGGGGCTCGCGCTCGCGCCGATGGCCGTGGTGTTCCTGTTCGTGTCGCTCGCGGGTCCCCGACTGATGGGCCGGTTCGGCACGCGGGTGATACCCGTCGGGTCCGCCGTGCAGGGCGTCGGGGTGCTGCTGATCGCGGCGGCCGTCTGGCGGGACTGGCCGCAGGTGAGTGTGGCCGCGCTGCTGCCGGGGATGGCGGTGGCCGGGGCCGGTCAGGCGCTCCAACTCCCCAATGTGATGCGGCTGGTGCTGTCCGAGGTGCCGGCGGCTCGGGCCGGTGTGGGCGGTGGGGTGCTGGTCACCACGCAGCAGTCGGGGCTGGCGCTCGGGGTGGCGACGCTGGGCACGCTGTTCCTCACGCTCGTGCCGCAGGTGGGGATGCGGGAGGCGCTGATCGTCACGCTGCTCGCGCAGGTGGCCGGGATCGTGCTGACGGGGGTGCTGGGGGTCCGGCTGCCGAGGAGGGTGGGCTGAGGGTGCCTTCGGCGCGGGCGGCGGCTCGGGGGCAAGGGCCGGCAAAGGGTTGCGGAAACTGCTCCATAACGCCGCTGACCTGCACTTTCACCGGTCCTGGAGCTCGGTTACGCAGCGCTTCGAGTGGCCGACGGAGCGAAGTCGGGTCAGCCTGGGAGACGTCCGATCGAGCGAACGATCGAGCGACAGGAGAGAACCATGACCTCCGTACTCCGCCACCACCGCTACGGCCGTGCTCTGGGCGCCGGTGTACTGTCCGTGGCGCTGCTCTCCGGCAGTACGGCCGGAGCCTTCGCCGCGACCAGCACCCCCAGCCCGAAGGTGACCACGACCAAGAAGCCGATGCCCAGGCGCACGGCGACGATGAAGCCGAAACCGATGCCGACGCGCTCGGCGACCAAGAAGGCGATGCCGAAGGCCGCGGCGGCGACGACCGCGACGGGCTCCATCACCCTCTCGACCGCCCACAAGACCGTCCGGCACGGCGAGGCCGTGGCCTTCGCCGGTCGCGTCAAGGGTGTGAAGGCCGGCACGGTGCTGGTCCTCCAGCACCGGACGAACGGCAAGTGGACCACGCTGCGGACCACGGCCGTCGTCAACCACAACGGCACCTTCACCATCCGCCGGGCGTTCACCGCCAAGGGCAACGAGACGGTGCGCGTGGTGACCAAGGACGGCAAGGTCATGTCCGCGCCGGTCAGCGTGAAGGTCAGCTGACGACCCGAGGTCGGCAGACGGGTCGAGGCCGGCTGACGCCGGTCCTCAGCGAAGACCCCGCACCAACAGGTCCACGACGGCCGTGAACTCCTCGCCGACGCCGGGCAGGGTCCACTCCTTGGCATAACAGGGATCGTGGAACCGGCCGGTGGCGTGGAAGACGGCTCGGGCCGCGGCGGCCGGGTCGGGCACCGAGAAGGCGCCCGACCCGGCCCCTTGCGCGATGATCTCCGTCAGCTGCGCGGTCAGCTCGGCTATGTGCTCGCCGACGACCGCGCCGTTCTCGTCCGTCAGCACGGTGTACGTGGCGAACAGCTCCGGGTCGTCGCCCGCCTTGTGCCGCTTGGCCTCGAACAGGGCGGCCAGCCAGTCCCGCAGCCGGGTCTCCGGGTCCCGCTCGCGCGCGGCGGCGATCTCGGCGAGCTTTTGGGAGGTCCGGTCCAGCCAGCGCTTGGTGACCGCCTCGCGCAGCGCGGCCTTGGTACGGAAGTGCCGGTAGACACTGCCGTGGCTGACGCCGAGCGCGCGGGCCACGTCCACCACGGTGGCCTTGGCCGGGCCGTGCCGGCGCAGCACCTCCTCGGTCGCCTCCAGGATGCGCTCGGCGGTCAGGATCTCGCTGGTCGATGCCATGCCTAGACCGTACCCGGCATCCGGATCAGCGCTCGCTGTCCAGGTGTGCCATCTGCGCGCTCGGGTAGCGGTCGCCGGCCGCCGCGTCCGCCGGCACGGCCTCCTCGATGGCCGCCAGGTCGGCCGCGTCCAGGGTCACCTCCAGGGCGCCGAGCGACTCGGCCAGCCGCTCGCGGGTGCGGGCGCCGATCAGCGGCACGATGTCCTCGCCGCGGGAGAGCACCCAGGCGATGGCGGTCTGCGCCACGGTGGCGCCCTTGCGCTCGGCGATCTCCCGCAGGGCGTCGACCAGGTTCAGGTTGTGCTGGAGGTTCTCGCCCTGGAAGCGGGGCGAGTGGGCGCGGAAGTCGCCCGCGGAGAGCTGCCGGTCACGGCTGAAGTGGCCGGAGATCAGGCCGCGGGACAGGACGCCGTACGCGGTGATGCCGATGCCCAGTTCCCGGGTGGTCGGCAGGATCTCCCGCTCGATGCCCCGCGAGATGAGCGAGTACTCGATCTGGAGGTCGGAGACGGGCGCGGTGGCGGCGGCCCGGCGGATCGTCTCGGCGCCGACCTCGCTGAGGCCGACGTGGCGGACGTACCCCTTCTCGATCAGTTCGGCGATGGCGCCGACGGTCTCCTCGATCGGGACGTCCGGGTCGAGGCGGGCGATCCGGTAGACGTCGATGTGGTCGACGCCGAGGCGCTGGAGGGAGTAGGCGGCGAAGTTCTTCACGGCGGCGGGCCGGCCGTCGTAGCCGCTCCAGTTGCCCTCCGGGTCGCGCAGGGCGCCGAACTTCACACTGACCAGGGCCTGTTCGCGCCGGGCGGCGGGCGCCGTGCGCAGGGCCTCGCCGATCAGCATCTCGTTGTGCCCCATGGCATAGAAGTCGCCGGTGTCGAGCAGGGTCACGCCCGCTTCCAGGGCGGCGTGAACGGTCGCGATGGACTCGGCGCGGTCGGCCTCTCCGTACAGCGCGGACATGCCCATGCAGCCGAGGCCGAGGGCGGAGACGCGGGGGCCGGTGGTGCCGAGGTTTCGGGTGTGGGGTGTCGTCGTCATGGCTCCAGCATGGCATGGCAGCTGACAGATTTCAATATCTGTCATTCCATACTTGTCATCCAGCGATGCCGCGCTCGCACCGGCGGCGACTTGGTCCAGACCTCTTGACGAAAGGTCTGGACCAAAGCATGGTCATGCACAGGACACGCCCATCCGGTACCTCGCTGCACCCCACCAGGAGGCCCGTATGCTCCGCCGCTCGCTGTCCCTGCTCGCCGCCGCCCTCGCGACCGCCTGTCTCACCCAGCTCCCCGCCGCGCACCCCGCCTCGGCCGCCGACACCTGCGCGGTGAAGTCGCGCCCGGCGGGCAAGGTGCTCCAGGGCTACTGGGAGAACTGGGACGGCGCCGCCAACGGGGTCCACCCGCCCTTCGGCTGGACCCCGGTCACCGACTCCCGTATCCCCGCGCACGGTTACGACGTCCTCGACGCGGCCTTCCCGGTGATCCGCTCCGACGGCACGGCGCTGTGGGAGGACGGCATGGACACCGGGGTGAAGGTGCCCACGCCCGCGGAGATGTGCGCGGCGAAGGCGTCCGGCGAGACGATCCTGCTCTCCATCGGGGGCGCGGCGGCCGGCATCGACCGCAACTCCACCGCGGTCGCGGACAAGTTCGTCGCGACCGTCGTACCGATCCTGAAGAAGTACAACTTCGACGGCATCGACATCGACATCGAGACCGGCCTGACGGGCAGCGGGAACATCGGCCAACTGTCCACGTCCCAGGCCAACCTGGTCCGCATCATCGACGGCGTCCTCGCGCAGATGCCGGCCGGCTTCGGGCTGACGATGGCCCCGGAGACGGCGTACGTCACCGGCGGCAGCGTCACCTACGGCTCGATCTGGGGCGCGTATCTGCCGATCATCAAGAAGTACGCGGACAACGGCCGCCTGTGGTGGCTGAACATGCAGTACTACAACGGCAGCATGTACGGCTGCTCCGGCGACTCCTACGAGGCCGGCACGGTGGCGGGCTTCACCGCCCAGACCGACTGCCTGAACAAGGGCCTGGTGGTGCAGGGTACGACCGTCAGGGTGCCCTACGACAAGCAGGTTCCGGGGCTGCCCGCCCAGCCCGGCGCGGGCGGCGGCTACATGTCCCCGTCCCTGGTCGCCCAGGCCTGGCAGCACTACGGCAGCTCGCTGAAGGGCCTGATGGACTGGTCCCTCAACTGGGACGGCTCGAAGAACTGGACCTTCGGCGACAACGTCAAGGCGCTGCAGGGGCGTTGAGCCGGCGCCGGCACGGAAGCGCCCACCCACCGGCCGGCGAGAGCGGCTGATGGGTGGGCGCGGGCGAGGGCGGGGCCCCCGCGACGGTGACGGCGGCCGGGGTCAGCAGCCCAGCAGGCGCTGCGCCAGGTACCCCTCGATCTGGTCGAGCGAGACCCGCTCCTGCTTCATCGTGTCGCGCTCGCGCACGGTGACCGCGTTGTCCTCGAGGGTGTCGAAGTCGACGGTCACACAGAACGGCGTACCGATCTCGTCCTGGCGGCGGTAGCGGCGGCCGATGGCGCCCGCGTCGTCGAAGTCGATGTTCCAGTTCTGCCGCAGCGCCTGCGCGAGGCCCTTGGCCTTCGGCGACAGCTCCGGGTTGCGGGACAGCGGCAGCACGGCCACCTTCACCGGGGCGAGACGGTGGTCGAGGCGCAGCACCGTGCGCTTCTCCATCTTGCCCTTGGCGTTGGGCGCCTCGTCCTCGACGTACGCGTCGAGCAGGAAGGCCAGCATGGTGCGGCCGACACCCGCCGCCGGCTCGATGACGTACGGCGTCCAGCGCTCCCCGGCCTCCTGGTCGAAGTAGGAGAGGTCCTGGCCGGAGGCCTTGGAGTGCGCGCCGAGGTCGTAGTCGGTGCGGTTGGCGACGCCCTCCAGCTCGCCCCACTCGCTGCCGCCGAACTGGAAGCGGTACTCGATGTCCGCGGTCCGCTTCGAGTAGTGGGAGAGCTTCTCCTTCGGGTGCTCGTACCAGCGCATGTTCTCGGTGCGCAGGCCGAGGCCCGTGTACCAGTTCCAGCGCTGCTCCATCCAGTATTCCTGCCACTGCTCGTCCTCGCCCGGCTTGACGAAGAACTCCATCTCCATCTGCTCGAACTCGCGGGTGCGGAAGATGAAGTTGCCCGGCGTGATCTCGTTGCGGAACGACTTGCCCATCTGGGCGATGCCGAACGGCGGCTTGCGGCGCGAAGTGGTCTGCACCTGGGCGAAGTTGGTGAAGATGCCCTGGGCCGTCTCGGGGCGCAGGTAGGCGACCGAGCCGGAGTCCTGGGTCGGGCCGAGGTGCGTGGACAGCAGGCCGGAGAACTGCTTGGGCTCGGTGAACTGGCCCTTGTTGCCGCAGTTCGGGCAGTTGATGTCGGCCAGGCCGTTCGCCGGGGCGTGGCCCTTCTTCTCCTCGTAGGCCTCTTCGAGGTGGTCGGCACGGAACCGCTTGTGGCACGCGGTGCACTCGGTCAGCGGGTCCGTGAAGGTGGCGACGTGGCCGGACGCGACCCAGACCTCGGGGGCCAGGATGACGGACGAGTCGATACCGACCACGTCCTCGCGGGACGTCACCATGTAGCGCCACCACTGGCGCTTGATGTTCTCCTTGAGCTCGACACCCAGCGGTCCGTAGTCCCAGGCGGCACGCTGGCCGCCGTAGATCTCACTGCACGGGAAAACGAAGCCACGGCGCTTGCTCAGGCTGACGATGGTGTCGATCTTGTCGGCGGCCACGGTGCTCTCTTCATTACGACGACGGGCGTTGAAGCGAGATGCTTCCAGCGAATGCTTCAGGTTACCGGCGCAGGCTCCCCCACGACCAAATCGGCCCCTGCCTACGGGCACCCCGCGGGCACCCCCGAGCGATTGTTGACAACGGTTTCCATTTTTGTTGAAAATGACTGTCATGAACATACGTGGACGCCTGATACCCGCCGCCGCCCTGACCGCCGTCACCGCCCTCGGCCTCGGCACTCTCACCGGCTGCTCCGGGAGCGGCACGGCCGCGGCCCACGACGGCCGGCTCGACGTCATCGCGTCCTTCTATCCGATGTCCTTCCTCGCCGAGCGGATCGGCGGCGACCACGTCCACGTCACCAGTCTCACCACACCCGGCCAGGAGCCGCACGACCTGGAGATCAGCCCCAAGCAGATCGTCGCGATCGACGACGCGGACGCCGTCCTCTACCTCAGGGACCTCCAGCCCTCCGTGGACGCCGCGGTCGCCCAGTCCTCGGTGAAGACGAAGATCGACGCCGCCGCCCTGACCACCCTGGAGTCGCACGGCAACGAGGTCGGCGGGCACGCGGCCGCGCACGACACCCACCAGGGCGAGGAGTCCGCGGGCAAGGACCCGCACATCTGGCTCGACCCGGTGCGCTACGCCCAGGTCGCGCGTGGCGTCGGCAAGGCCCTGGAGAGGGCCGACCCGAAGCACGCGGCCGACTACCGGAAGAACACCGCGACCCTGGTCAAGCAGCTGAACGAGCTGGACCAGCGCTTCCGCACCGGCCTCGCGCACACCGAGTCCAAGGTCTTCATCACCACCCACGCCGCCTTCGGCTACCTCGCCGAGCGCTACGGCCTCACCGAGGAGGCGATCAACGGCCTCGACCCGGACTCCGAGCCGAGCGTCGCGCGGGTGACCGACCTGGAGCGCATGGCGAAGGCCGACCACGTCTCGACCGTCTTCTACGAGACGCTCGTCAGCGACAAGACCGCGAAGACCATCGCCACCGACGCGCACCTGCAGACCGACGTCCTCGACCCGATCGAGGGCATCACGGACAAGTCCCGCGGCACGGACTACTTCTCCGTCCAGAACGCCAACCTCAAGGCGCTCCAGCAGGCGCTGGGCGCGAAGTGACGGGAGACACCATGGAAACCGGCGAACCTGTCATATCCCTGCGCGGCGTGCGGGCCGACCTCGGCGCCCGCCCCGTCCTGCGCGGCATCGACCTCACGGTCCGGCGCGGCGAGGTCGTCGCCCTCCTCGGCGCCAACGGCTCCGGCAAGTCCACGGCGATCCGTACGGTCATCGGCCAGGTGCCGGTCGCCGGCGGGGCCGTCGAGCTGTTCGGCACCCCCCGGCGCGCCTTCCGCGACTGGGCCCGCGTGGGCTACGTGCCCCAGCGCACCACGGCCGCGGGCGGGGTCCCGGCGACGGTCACCGAGATCGTCTCCTCCGGCCGCCTCTCCCGCACCCGCTTCGGCCTCTTCCGCAAGGACGACCGGGACGCCGTACGCGCCGCCCTGGAGCATGTCGGCATGGCGGACCGCGCCAAGGACTCGGTGAACGCCCTGTCCGGGGGCCAGCACCAGCGCGTCCTGATCGCCCGCGCGCTCGTCGCCCGCCCGGAACTGCTGATCATGGACGAGCCGATGGCCGGCGTCGACCTGGCCAGCCAGGAGATCCTCGCGCGGACGCTCGGCGAGCAGGTGGCGGCCGGTACGACGGTCCTGCTCGTCCTGCACGAACTGGGCGCCCTGGAACCGCTGATCGACCGCGCGGTCGTCCTGCGCGACGGCTGCGTCGTGCACGACGGGCCCCCGCCGAGAGCCACCGGCCAGCACGCGCTGCCCGGCCACGACCACGTACACCCGCACGCCCCCGCGGGTTCCGGACCGATCCGCACGGGATTGCTGAGCTGATGGACTTCCTCCACTACGCCCTCATGCAGCGGGCCCTGTTCGCCGCCGTCCTGGTCGGCATCACCGCCCCCGCCATCGGCATCTACCTGGTCCAGCGCCGCCAGGCCCTGATGGGCGACGGCATCGGGCACGTCGCCATGACCGGCGTCGGCCTCGGCTTCCTGCTGTCCACGTCCCCGGTCTGGATGGCGATGGCGGTCTCCGTCGTCGGCGCCCTGCTGATGGAGCTGATCCGCTGGTACAGCAAGACGCGCGGCGACATCGCGCTGGCCATGCTGTTCTACGGCGGTATGGCGGGCGGCGTGATGTTCATCAACATGGCGCCCACCGGCTCCAACGCGAACCTCGGCACCTATCTCTTCGGGTCCCTGTCCACGGTCTCCCAGTCCGACGTCCTGACGATCTGCCTGCTGGCCGCGTTCGTGGTGCTGGTCACGCTGGGCCTGCGCCGCCAGCTGTTCGCGGTGAGCCAGGACGAGGAGTTCGCGCGGGTGACGGGCCTGCCGGTGCGCGCCCTGAACCTGCTGACGGCGGTCACGGCGGCGGTGACGGTGACGGTCGCCATGCGCATCGTCGGGCTGCTCCTGGTCTCCGCGCTGATGGTGGTGCCGGTGGCGGCGGCGCAGCAGCTCACCCGCAGCTTCGCCGCCACGTTCGCGATCGCGGTGGCGCTCGGCATCACGGTGACCGTCAGCGGCACGATCGCGTCGTTCTACCAGGACGTGCCGCCCGGCGCGACGATCGTCCTGCTCACCATCGCCGCGTTCGTCGCGCTGACCGCGCTGGCCGCCCCGCTGGCCCGCCGACGCGCCCGCGCCGCCGCGGCGGCCGGGGCCGGCGGGGAACCGGCGGAGTGCGTGATTCCGGCCGCGCGCGGCACGGGGGAGGAGATCAGCGCCTGACCGCCGGGGCGCCGGGCTGGCACAATGGCCCGCGTCAGGGGTGAGACGTGAGGAGGCAGCAGTGACGACCGCTGGACCGCCCGTGAAGGGCCGCGCGACCCGTCAGCGGGCAGCAGTGGCGGCCGCGCTGGACGAGGTCGACGAGTTCCGCAGCGCGCAGGAGCTCCACGACATGCTCAAGCACAAGGGCGACTCCGTCGGGCTCACCACCGTCTACCGCACCCTCCAGTCCCTCGCGGACGCCGGCGAGGTCGACGTGCTGCGCACGTCCGAGGGCGAATCCGTCTACCGCCGCTGCTCCACCGGCGAACACCACCACCACCTCGTCTGCCGCGGCTGCGGCAAGGCGGTGGAGGTGGAGGGTCCGGCGGTGGAGAAGTGGGCGGAGGCGATCGCGGCGGAGCACGGGTACGTCAACGTGGCGCACACCGTGGAGATCTTCGGCACGTGCGCGGAGTGCGCCACGCGGAACGGCTGAGGGACGCGCTCAGCCGTCGCCCTCCATGGCCAGCAGTTCCTCGTTCGGGATCGCGCCGCCGAACCGCCGGTCGCGGGAGGCGAATTCGACGCAGGCCCGCCACAGGTCGCGCCGGTCGAAGTCCGGCCACAGCACGTCCTGGAAGACCAGCTCGGCGTAAGCGCTCTGCCAGAGCAGGTAGTTGGACGTCCGCTGCTCCCCGCTGGGCCGCAGGAACATGTCGACGTCCGGCATGTCCGGGTAGTACAGGTACTTCTGGATCGTCTTCTCGGACACCTTCGCCGGGTCCAGTCGTCCGGCCCGTACGTCCTCCGCCAACGCCTTGGCCGCGTCGGCGAGTTCGGCCCGGCCGCCGTAGTTCATGCAGAAGTACAGCGTCAGCCGGTCGTTGTCCTTGGTCTGCTCCTGCGCGACCTGGAGCTCCTTGGCGACCGACTTCCACAGCCGCGGCATCCGCCCGGCCCAGCGCACCCGTACGCCCAGCCCGTCGAGCTGGTCCCGGCTCTTGCGGATGAAGTCGCGATTGAAGTTCATGAGGAAGCGCACCTCGTCGGGCGAGCGCTTCCAGTTCTCGGTGGAGAAGGCGTACAGCGAGATGTTGCGCACGCCCATCTCGATCGCGCCCTGGAGTACGTCGAGCACCTGCTCGGCGCCGACCTTGTGCCCCTCGGTGCGCGGCAGCCCCCGCTCCTTGGCCCACCGCCCGTTGCCGTCCATGACGATCGCCACGTGGTTCGGGACCAGCTCACCGGGGAGCTTCGGCGGCCGGGCCCCCGAGGGATGCGGCTCCGGCGCCGTGTACTCGCGCCGCTGGCGCCCCAGGATCCCGCGTACCACCATGTGCTCCGACTCCCTCTACGATTCCCGGGCCGGCTCCCGGCCCGGCTAGGACTTCTCCACGTACCGCAGCGACCGCAGCCCGCGTTCCAGATGCCAGTGCAGATAGGCGGAGACCAGCCCACTGCCCTCCCGGACGTACCGCGCCTCGCACGCGTCCGCCGTCTCCCAGTCTCCCGTAAGCAGGGCGCCCAGCAGTACCAGGGTCCCCGGCGACGGTACGACGCTGCCGGGCACCCGGCAGTCGACGCACACCGAACCGCCGGAGGCGACGGAGAAGAACCGGTTGGGTCCCGGCATCCCGCACCGCGCGCAGTCGCCGAAGCTGGGCGCGTACCCGTTGACGGCGAGCGAGCGCAGCAGGAACGCGTCCAGCACCAGGTTCGGGGCGTGCTCCCCGCGGGCCAGCGTGCGCAGCGCGCCGACCAGCAGCAGGTACTGCTGTACGGCCGGTTCGCCCTCGTGGTCGGTGAACCGCTCGGCGGTCTCCAGCATGGCCGTACCGGCGGTGTAGCGGGCGTAGTCGGTCACGATGCCGCCGCCGTACGGCGCGATCGTCTCGCTCTGGGTGCACAGCGGCAGCCCGCGCCCGATCAGTTCGCTGCCGCGCGCGAAGAACTGCACGTCCACATGGGAGAAGGGCTCCAGCCGGGCACCGAACTTCGACTTGGTGCGCCGCACGCCGCGCGCCACGGCCCGGACCCGGCCGTGACCACGGGTGAGCAGGGTGATGATCCGGTCCGCCTCGCCCAGCTTCTGGGTGCGCAGCACGATGCCGTCGTCGCGGAACAGACTCATGCCGTCCATTCTCGCCCATGGCGCCGACCGCCCCCCGCCGCCGGCCCGGTACGGCACGAACGTGTTCGTTACGATCGCGCCATGACAGCGAGAAGAGAGCCGGTCAGCCGCCGGGAGCGGCCCGCGAAGCCCGCGCTGACCCGGCAGGGCATCGTGGACACCGCCGTACGGCTGATGCGTGCCGAGGGGCTGGAGAAGGTCACCATGCGCCGGCTGGCACAGGAGCTGGACACCGGCCCGGCCTCGCTGTACGTGTACGTGGCCAACACCGCCGAGCTGCACGCGGCCGTGCTGGACGCGCTGCTCGGGGAGGTCGACCTGGCGGCCGGGGGTGCCGGGGAGGACTGGCGGGAACGGCTTCGGGCCGTCCTGGCGTCGTACACCCGTGTCCTGTTCACGCACCCGCAGCTCGCGCGCTCGGCGCTCGTGGCGCGGCCCAGCGGCGAGAACTATCTGCGGCTGGTGGAGCGGGTCCTGGACCTGCTCTCCCGCAGCGGTGCCGCGCGCGAGCAGGTCGCCTGGGGGGTGGACAAGCTGCTCCAGGACGCCACGGCGGCCGCCGCCGAGCACGCGACGCAGGCACAGGACCCGGCGCACGCGGACGACTGGGACGCCCTCGCCCGCGCCCTGCACTCGGTGAGCGGGACGACGCATCCGGCGATCGCGGCGCACATGCCGGCGCTGCTCGGCGGCTCGGTGCGGGACCGTATGCGCTGGAGCTTCGACGTGCTGGTCAACGGCATCACAGGGACCCCGGTCCCCGCCCCGGTGGACTGACCGGGCTGGCCCCGCCGCCCTCCTCCGCCTCCTCACACCGTCGCACGAACTTGTTCGTAACGAACGCGTTCGCTACGGTGGAGCCGTTCGGTAGACCCCTCGGCTGGGAGGCCCCATGACGCACGGCAACCACGTCCCCATCGCGATCATCGGCGCGGGGCTCGGCGGTCTCACGGCCGCGCGGGTCCTGCGGGTGCACGGGATCGAGGCGGCGGTCTTCGAGGCGGAGGCGTCCGCGGCGGCCCGTACGCAGGGCGGCATGCTCGACATCCACGAGGAGAACGGGCAGCGGGCGCTGCGCTCCGCCGGTCTCCACGACGCGTTCCGGAACCTCGTCCACGCGGGCGGCCAGGCGATGCGGCTGGTCGGCCCCGACGGCACCGTGCGGGTCTCGCGGGAGGACGACGGCGCGGGCGGCCGCCCGGAGGTGGACCGCGGCGACCTGCGCGACCTGCTGCTGGGCTCGCTGCCGGACGGCACGATCCGCTGGGGCGCCAAGGCGACCGGAGCGCGGGGGCTGGGCGGGGGCCGGCACGAGGTGACGTTCGCCGACGGTTCGGCCGTCACCACCGACCTGCTGATCGGCGCGGACGGCGCGTGGTCCCGGATCCGGCCGCTGGTCTCGTCCGCGCGGCCCGCGTACACCGGCATGTCCTTCGTGGAGACGGACCTGCTGGACGCCGACACCCGCCATCCGCGCGCCGCGGCGCTGATCGGCGGCGGGTTCTTCCTGTGCCCGGGCCCCGGCCGCGGCTTCCTGGCGCACCGGGAGACGGACGGGAGCCTGCACGTGTACACCGCGGTGAAGGCGGACGAGGGCTGGCTCGACACGATCGACTTCGGCGACACCGCGGCGGCGAAGGCGGCGGTCCTCGCGGGCTTCGAGGGCTGGGACGAGGGCCTGCGGGGGCTGATCGCGGACGCGGACGGTCCGCTCACTCCGCGCCGCATCCACGCCCTGCCCGTCGGCCACCGCTGGGACCGGGTGCCGGGAGTGACCCTGCTGGGCGACGCCGCGCACCTGATGTCGCCCTTCGCCGGCGAGGGCGCCAACCTGGCCATGTACGACGGCGCGACCCTCGCGGAGGCCATCGCCGCCCATCCCGACACCGAATCCGCCCTGACCGCCTACGAGTCGGCCCTCTTCCCCCGCAGCGCCTCATCCGCCGCCGAATCCGCGGCCAACCTGGACACGATGTTCAGCGAGGACGGCCTGGCCGAGATGACCGCCTTCTTCAGCGCCGCCCCGGTGACCACGTAATGCCCCTGAACATGAGTACGCGTACTCAGTCCCTGGCGGGAACCGACCGGATACGGTGCGTTCCGACCGTGGGGTGACGTCTGCGTGCCACACCGGCTTCGGCCAGTGCGGCGTGGGCATGAAAGGGGAGGAATCAGCCGGTGGCTTGGGACGAGTGGGAAGAGATCAAGGCCGCGACGGCCGAGCGGCACTCCACCCGCATGCAACTCAACCACCTTCCAGATGATTTCAGGGGAAGGGAAGGTCCCCTCAGGGTGGCTCCGGCACTCTGCGGCACACCAACGGCCCGTGGGGCAAGGCGGCAGACACCGCCGACGACCTCAAGACCAGCACCGAGTCGACGAAGAAGGGCCTGCAGTCGAGCCACACCGGCGTCTCAGCCGGTGCAGCGGGCCTTGCCAGCCTGGACGCGTTGAAGACCGTGCTCACCTCCTGGGAGAAGCGGCTGGAAGCGGTACGGGACGAGTGCAGGTCTCTGGAACCCAAACTGTGCGCCGTTGCCCGCGAGATGGGCGAGACGGACGTCGCCGTGGCCGCAAAGGCTCGGGCTGTTCACGTTGCGGGCGGGGGCAACGGTCGGTGACCTCGGTACTCACCTGGCAGCAGCTGCGCGATCTGAAACTGACGGAATTGGATGACGCGGCCGACGGCTGGGCCACGGTCTCCCAGCACGCCGACTCCGCGGGCCAGCGCGTGGACGCGGAGATGGCCGGCCGTTTGTCGAAGACGCAGGAGAGCCAGTCCGCGGACGCGGCTGTCCGACGTCTGAACCGACTGAGCGACAACTACCACTACATCCACGCTGAGGCCGGGCTGATCCGCTCTGCCGTGGACGGGCTGTCTGCGGAACTGTCCACGCCGCAAAGGCATTTGAGAGCAGCCCTGGACGATGCCGCCGCCTTGTCGTTCACCGTGAACGAGGACGGAAGCGTCGCCTATCCGAAGGGCAAGAACGACACCACCGGGGAGGAGGTGCCCGGCGGGAAGGTCGTGGGCAATGACGGCACACTTCTGCCGAGCAACAAAGGGCTGTACCCGCCGGACGTCCATGGGCACTATGTGCCGGGCACCGGCCCCGCCGCGCCTCATCTGATCGGAGTCAACCCCAACTTCGCCAAAGCGCAGGACATAGCCGACCGCATCGCCCGCGCCGTCCGCGAGGCCGGGGAGATCGATGAGCGATACAGGCAGGTGCTCATCAAGCTCAAGGCAGGGCCTGGGCTCAAGGTCGACGCGAAGACTTGGGCCGACGCCGCGGCGGACGTCAAGGCCGTGGGCGATGCCGAAGCGCACCGGCTGAGGGACGCCGTCCCGCTCGACAAGTCGCCCGCCGATCGCAAAAAGTGGTGGGACCACCTCACGCAGGAGCAGCGGGAGGAGTACCTAGCGGTCTACCCCGACATGATCGGAAACCTGGACGGAATTCCGGCGGCAGCGCGGAACCAGGCCAAACGGGAAAACATCGACCTCCTCATCGGCAAGCTCTCAGGAAAAGACGACGAGAGGTCCAAGATCATGCTGGACGGTCTGAAGGCGATTGAGGACCAGCTGAAGCATCCGGACCCGAAGTTCCCGCCCATGTACCTGCTCGGAATCGGAGACACCGGGAACGGACGGGCCATTGTCAGCTACGGGAACCCCGATACGGCGAAGAACGTTTCGGCGTACGTGCCGGGCCTTGGCACAGCCCTCGACACCGATTTCGCAAGAAACGACCTCAAGCGAGCACGGGATACGGCCAGGGACGCTCAGTTCTACAACCCGTCAAGCGCGTCGATCGTGTGGCTGGGATACGACGCCCCGCAAGTCTCACCCTCGGAGGGCGTGCACAACGCGGACGTCATGTCTACCCACGACGCGAGAGTCGGCGCGACCGCCTACAACCACTTCATGGCCGGCATCTCGGCGACGAACGACCATGAAGACCCCCACATCACCGCCATCGGCCACTCCTATGGCTCCCTCACCGTCGGTCAGGCGGCACAGCGCCATGGCGGCATTCCGGGAGCGGACGACATCATCCTCGTGGGCAGTCCCGGCACAGGGGCGGACAAGGCCGAGGATCTCAACGTCGGCAGGGATCACGTCTTCGTCGGCGCGGCCGACCATGACCCCGTGACCATGCTTCCCAGTCACAGGGAGGCGGCCGGCATAGGGATGGGCTCCTACATGGGCGCGGTCGAGGGCGCGCTTCTGGGCCATCTTTCCGGCGAGAATGTCGTCGACCAGATGAAAGATGTCGCGCTCGGTGCGGGTGCGGGCGGCTACGTTGGCTACGGCATCGGGCACAGCACCTCCGACCCCGACGAGCTCTGGTTCGGAACCGACCCGGCGAGCAAGGACTTCGGTGCCCGCCGCTTCCACGTCGATCCCGGGCCGGTGCCCTCGATCCACGATCCGGCACCGGCTCACTCGAACTACTTCAACCCGGAAAAAGACAAAGAGTCCGCGAACAACATCGCCCTTATCGTGGCGGGGCATTCCGACCAGATTCAGGTGGAGAAACCTCGATGAAGAAGGCACGGACGACACTTCCGGTCGCTGTAGCGGCCGCCGTCCTGCTGACCGGGTGCGCTGCGGCACAGGACTCCGCGAAACAGCTTTCGAACGAAAGGCGAGAGCCGACTATGAACATCACCATGCAGCAGGCGGCGGAACGTGCGGATGGGATGCTCGACGCGACTCTCGGCGCCATCAAGCCCGAGGTGCGGTGGACTCACAGCGGCACGTCCACGGGTACGTGCGACGTGTCCCGCTCGCGCACAGTGATGACCATCGTCTCCGCGGAACGGCGCGGGAACTTTCTAGGGATCGTCCAGCGCTTCTGGGAAAAGAGCGGATACCGGATCAAGTCCGTGAACAAGAGTAAGGAATTTCCCGCCATCTTCGCCCAGTCGGCCGACGGATTCGGCATCTCTCTGGTGGTGGGCGACGCCGGGCAGATCGCGTTCGAGGTGGATTCCCCGTGCGCCGAACCGTCGAAGGTGGCCGCCCCGACCACCCCTGCGAACGGGCCCGACTACGACTACCCCATTCCTCGCCCCAACGTGCGTTCCGCCTTCTGGTCGTCGACCATCCCGATTTCCCCGGACGGCGCGCGGCCGTAGAAGCATCCCGTCGGCCGCCCGGCCACCGCGGAAGCGGTGGAGCGGTAAATCCGGAACCTGGGCGACGTGCTCGGCGCACTGGTCTCAGAGTGCGGCGGATCAGCGGAGCAGCGGGCAGAATAAACTTACCCGCGCACCCCTTCGGAAAGTCTGGAAATGAATCATGATGGCCTGACAGCGAAGATGACATGGAAGTTCATTCCGCTGGATTCCGTCGGCCCATTGCGCCTCGGAATGGGCGAACGAGACGTTACCGCAGCCCTGGGCGCCAGGAGTGCTTCTTTCGTCGACGGAAACGATGGTCATCGGTGGCAGGAATTTTGGGACCATGGAGTTGTAGCGCTCCACCGGCGAGGGCATGGCGCCGGAGATTCCCCGGCTGGGTTTGAGTATGGGCGGCGGACGCGACGGCGACAACGTCGTCAGTGAAGCCCTGTTTGTGGATCGAGAGTTGAGCCAGGATCCTTACCGGACCGCGACGGTCACCGCTTGGCGTGACGTTCACCATGAAGAACACACGTTCTTGATCGACGAGAGGCGGCTAGAACGCCCTTGCTGGGATCTGCGCCCCTGGATGGGCGTGGGGCCGCTCCGGTTCGGCATGCGTGCACAGGAAGCGAGGGCGGCCCTGGGGGTCGACGCGCCAACTGTTACGAACCTTACGATCGATCACGGGTACGGTTTCGAGCGGCGAGTGGAATGGGAGTGGTACGAGACTGCTGGCGTAACCGCACATTATGATGGCTTGTTTCTTCTTGCAGTCAATGTGGATGGACGCATCGGGCCTCAGGTGAGGTTCATCATCGGCCTGGCCCGCGGTGACGGCCAGGGCCGGCGGCCGTGCATGACCGTCTGCGGCCAGGTGAGCCCGCCGAAGAGACACGGTCCAGCCCATCCATGTGCGCCCCCTTGACCGCCCCTATGGGTGCTTTTATGGTCACGCTGATCGAACCGGACGTAGGACGTCGTACCTCTTTCCGCCTCCCCGACCTTGCTGGAGGACCCGTGCGCGACGACGTGATCCGTGATGTGCCGGCGCCGGGTCGGCGGGCGCTGCTCAGAGGTGCCGGGGCGTTCGGGGTGGCCGCCGCGCTGCCGGCCGTGCTCGGGGCCTGTTCCGCCGGGCCGCAGTCCACGAACGACACCGGGAGCGGCGGCCGCGGCAAGGACCGGACGCTCACCGCTGTGATCGGGTACGGCAACGACGGGAGCTGGGATCCGGCACAGACGGCGTCGGCGTTCTCGATGGCGGCCAACAACCATGTCTACGAGGGGCTGTTGGACACCGATCCGATCACTCGGGTGCCGTACCCCGCGCTCGGCACCGAGGTGCCGGAGGATCCGAACGCCACCACCTGGCGGTTCCGGCTGCGGCCCGGCGCCACCTTTCACGACGGGAAGCCCGTCACCGCCGATGACGTCGTCTTCGTGTTCGACCGGATCCTCGACCCGAAGACCCAGACCCTCGCCAAGGGCTTCTTCGAGAGCTGGCTGAAGGGGGTGCGGAAGGTGGACGCCGGCACCGTCGAGCTGGCGCTCAAGTTCCCCTTCCCCGACGGGCTCTCACGGCTCACCCTCGCCAAGATCATGCCCAAGCACGTGTTCGAGCGGCCGGGTGCCTGGGACGACGCGATCAAGGGGCTGGCGGTGGGATCGGGACCGTACCGGCAGACCGCGCACCACCCGAAGTCCAATACGACGTTCGAGGCGTTCGACGCGTACAACGGGCCCCGCCCGCCGGCGTTCCGGAAGATGAACTGGCTGACGATCGTGGACGCCGCCTCCCGCGTCGCGCGGATCTCCGGGACCGACGCGGGCGCGCAGATCGCGGACAACATCCCGTACGCCAACATCGGCAGGCTCGAACAGGGCGGGCTGAAGGTCGCGGGCGGCGCCGGGATGAACAACCTGTTCCTGATGTTCGACACCCAGCACAAGCCCTTCGACGACGTGCGGGTACGCCAGGCCCTGCACTACGCCATCGACAAGGAGAAGATGGTCAGGGTCGCGCTCAGGGGGCACGGACAGCCGGCCACCTCCTTCCTCGACCGGGGCAACCCGTCGTACCGGCGGGCCAGGACCGTGTACGACTACGACCCGGACCGGGCCAAGGCGCTGCTGAAGGCCGCCGGGGTCACCGGTCTGCACATCAACGTCCTCGCGGTGAACGTCAGTTGGATCGTGGACTGCCTGCCGACCGTCAAGGCGTCCTGGGATGCGATCGGCGTCCGCACCACCCTGGCGCCGCAGGAGACCACCGCCGTCTTCACCAAGATGGACCAGCGGCAGGACTACCAGGTGGTCGCCGCGGCCTCCAACCCGAACCAGTTCGGGCTCGACGCCGACCTGATCATGCACTACAACTACGGTCCGCAGAACCTCTGGATGGGGTACACCCGCTGGGCCGGCCACCCTGTCGCCAGGCAACTCTTCAAGGACATGGACCGCGCCACCCGCGAGCCGGATCCCCGGCGGAAGAAGGCGATGGTCCAGGACTACATCGACGTCGTCGCCGAACAGGCCGTGCTCTACCCGGTCGTCCACAACGAGCTGATGACCGCCTGGGACCCGCGCCTGCTCACCGGGATAAGGGCGCAGCCGTATCCGGGCATCAACCTGCTCCAGGCCAAGTGGGTCTGACCGGATGACGGCCGCCGTCCGTGTCCTGCTGCGCCGGATCGCCCTGCTGGTACCGCTGCTGCTGGGGATCGTCCTCTTCGTGTTCCTGGTGATGCGGTTCTCGGACGTCGATCCGGCCTCCGCGTTCTTCCAGGGCGCCAACCCGACCCCGCGGCAACTGCACGAGTTCCGGGAGCGCAACGGCCTGCTGGACCCGCTGCCCCTGCGCTACGTCCACTTCGTCGGCGCCCTGCTGCACGGCGACCTCGGCACCAGCGCGCTCACCCGCGCGCCCGTCGCCGACCAGGTCACCACCGCGCTGCCCCTCACACTCCAACTCACCTTTCTGGGACTCGCCTTCGCGGTCGTGCTGGCGCTCGCGGGCGGGGTGACCGCCGCCGTGTACCGGGACCGCTTCCCGGACCAGGCCATCCGGGTGCTCTCGCTGGTCGGCGTCGCCGCGCCCGGCTTCTGGCTGGCGCTGCTGATGATCCAGTATCTGGCCGTGGACCGGGGCTGGTTCCCGACCGGCGGCTACATCAACCCGGTGGACTCCGTCACCGGCTGGCTGCGGACCATGGCGCTGCCCGCTGTCGCGCTGTCCCTGCCGGTCGCCGCGCAGCTCACCCGGATCGTACGCACCTCGGTGGTGGAGGAGCTGGACAAGGACTACGTGCGCACCGCGATCGGCGGCGGGCTGCCGCCCTGGGTCGTCGTCGGCCGCAACGTTCTCAGGAACGCCCTGGTCAACCCGCTGACCGTGCTCGGCCTGCGGGTCGGCTATCTGCTGGGCGGTGCCGTCGTGATCGAGACGGTCTTCTCGCTGCCGGGGATGGGAAAGCTGATGATCGACGCCGTACAGAACGGCGATCCCGCGGTGGTCCAGGGGGTCGTCCTGACCACGGCGACCGGGTTCGTCGTCGTCAACCTCGTCATCGACATCCTGTACCTGCTGGTCAACCCCCGGCTGCGGGCAGCCTGATGGCGACCCGCGCGCAGCTCGCCGCGCGCCTGTCCCGGCCCGGCCTGCGGCTGCCCGGCTGGCGGAGGCTGCCGCCGCTGTCCAGGCTCGCCGTCTGCTTCCTCGCCCTCGTCGTCCTCGTCGCCCTTCTCGCGCCCCTGCTCGCCCCCGACGACCCGCTCGACCAGCAGGACCCGGTGGGCGGCACCGGGCATCCGTCCGCCGCGCACTGGATGGGGCAGGACAGCCTGGGCCGGGACATCCTCAGCCGGCTGATGTACGGCGCCCGGTGGTCGCTGGCGATCGGGCTGGGGGCCACCGGTCTCGCCCTGGTCGCCGGGGCGGTGCTCGGAGCGGTGGCGGCGACCTCGCGCAGGGCCGTGGACGAGACGCTGATGCGCTGCCTGGACGTGGTGATGGCGTTTCCGGGGATCGCGCTCGCGGCCGTACTGGTCGCGGTGTTCGGGGGCGGCATCGGCGTACTGATCTGCGCCATCGCCTTCCTGTTCACCCCGCCGGTGGCACGGGTCGTACGGGCGAACGTGCTCGACCAGTACGGCGAGGACTACGTCACGGCGGAACGGGTGATCGGCGCCCGCACCCCGCACATCGTGCTGCGCCACGTGGCCGTCAACTGCGCCGCCCCGGTGCTGGTGTTCTGCACCGTGCAGGTCGCCGAGGCGATCGTGTTCGAGGCGTCGCTGTCCTTCATCGGGGCGGGGGTGCGGCCCCCGGACCCGTCGTGGGGCAGCGTCATCGCGGACGGCAAGAACATGGTGCTGACCGGGGGCTGGTGGGCGACGGTCTTTCCGGGGCTGCTGATCCTGCTGACCGTGCTGTCGCTGAACATCCTCTCCGAGGGCGTCGCGGACGCGTGGGCCGCTCCGGCGCCCAGGGAGGTCGAGGCGGCCGAGGAGAGCGGCGCACAGGTGAGTCCGGGTGACGTGCTGCCGCTGCCCGGTCTCGCGGAGGCCGCCCGCAGGCTGCGCTCCCGCGCGCGGCCGCTCCCGGACCGCACCGGGCCGCCCGTGCTCGCTGTGGAGAACCTGGCCATCGGCTTTCCCGGCCGGCACCGGGGCGTGGACATCGTCGCCGGGGTCGGCTTCGAGGTGTACCCCGGCGAGGTGCTGGGCCTGGTCGGCGAGTCGGGGTGCGGGAAGTCGCTGACCGCGCTCACCGTCATGGGGCTCCAGCCGCCCGGCGCGCGGGTGCGTGGCCAGGTCCGCTTCCGGGGGCGGGATCTGCTCGCCGAACCGGCGCGCGCCCGGCGGAAGTTGCTCGGCCACGAGATGGCCATGGTCTACCAGGACGCCCTGTCCTCGCTGAACCCGGCCATGACCATCCGCGCCCAGCTCGGACAGCTGGTACGACGCGGTGGGCGCCGTAGCCCGGCCGAGCTGCTGGCCCTGGTCGGACTCGATCCCGAACGCACCCTGCGCAGCTATCCGCACGAGCTGTCCGGCGGGCAGCGGCAGCGGGTGCTGATCGCCATGGCCCTGTCCCGCGATCCGGGCCTGATCGTCGCCGACGAGCCGACGACCGCGCTGGACGTCACCGTGCAGGCCCAGGTGATGGAGCTGCTGCTGCGGCTGCGCGCGGAACTGGGCTTCGCGCTGGTCCTGGTCTCGCACGATCTGGCGCTGGTCGCGGACGTCACCGACCGGGTGGTGGTGATGTACGGCGGGCAGATCGTGGAGAGCGGGGTGACCGCCGAGCTGGTGGCGGCGCCGGCCCACCACTACTCGCGCGGGCTGCTCGGCAGCGTGCTCTCGCTGGAGTCCGCCGAGCGGCGGCTGACCCAGATCCGGGGCGTCGTACCGGCCCCCGCCGACTTCCCGCCGGGCTGCCGGTTCGCCGGGCGGTGCCCACTGGCGAGCGAGGTGTGCCGCACGCAGGCACCGGTCCTCGCAGGCACCACCGCTCACCTGGCGGCCTGCCACCACCCCGCCCCGGCCGGCAGCGAGGAGGCCGTCCAGTGAACGTCGCGACCAAAGCCGCACCCCCCTGGCGGAGGCGCGGAGCACACACCGAGGTCCTGTTCCCGCGAGAGGGAGCACACACGCCGACCGAAACCCGCCGCGCACAGACCCCAGCCCGCACCAACCCCACCCGGCACACGGTCACCCGCCGCCACCCCGCCCCACCCGGCAGCGGGGAGGCCGTCCAGTGAACGGCACGGCAGCACCGCCGCTGGTGGAGGTGCGGGGGGCGCACGTGGTGCACCGGGCGCGCGGCGGGGGCCTGTTCGCTCGCGACCGGGTGTACGCGCTGACCGGTGCCGATCTCGTGGTGGCGCCCGGTGAGACGGTGGGCGTCGTCGGCGAGTCGGGGTGCGGGAAGTCGACGCTGGCGAAGGTGCTGGTCGGGGTGGAGCGGCCGGTCGCGGGGACGGTGGCGTTCCGGGGGCGGGACCTGTGGGCGATGCCCGGCGCCGAGCGGCGGGCCGCGGTCGGCGCGGGCACCGGCATGATCTTCCAGGACCCGGCCACGGCCCTGAACCGGCGGCTGACCGTGCGCCGCATCCTGCGCGACCCGCTGGACGTGCACGAGCGCGGCACCCGGAGCCAACGGGAGGAGCGGGTGCGGGAGTTGATGGGGCTGGTCGGGCTGCACCGGGGGCTCGCGGACGCGCTGCCCGGGCAGTTGTCCGGCGGGCAGCGGCAGCGCGTCGCCATCGCCCGCGCGCTCGCCCTGGACCCGCCGCTGGTGGTCGCCGACGAGCCGACCAGCGCGCTGGACGTCTCGGTGCGCGCGCAGATCCTCAATCTGCTGCTCGATCTGAAGGACCGGCTCGGCCTCGCGCTGGTGTTCGTCTCGCACGACATCCAGACGGTACGGCGGATGAGCGACCGGGTGGTCACCATGTACCTGGGCCGGATCGTGGAGGAGACCCCGGCGGACCGGGTGACCGACCGGGCCCGGCACCCGTACACCCGCGCCCTGTTCTCGGCCACCCCCGGACTGCTGCACCCCCTCGACCCGATCCCGCTGGCCGGCCCGGTGCCGTCGGCGACCCGGCCGCCGAGCGGCTGCCCCTTCCGTACCCGGTGCCGGCGGGCGGACGCGGTGTGCGCACAGGTGATGCCGGACTTCTCGGCCGCGTCGCACCCGGCGCACCGCTACCGCTGTCACCATCCTGTGGAGGAGGACCTGTCGATCCGCGACCTCACCCGCAGGAGCCGTGAATGACCTTCCCCGCCCCGCTCACCGGAGTCGTCCCGCCCGTCTGCACGCCCCTGACGCCCGAGCGCGAGGTCGATGTGCCCTCGCTGCTGCGGCTGGTGGACCACCTCGTGGGCGCGGGGGTGCACGGGCTGTTCGTGCTCGGCTCGACCTCGGAGACGGCCTTCCTCACGGACGCCCAGCGGCGCCGGGTGGTGGAGGCGGTCGCGGGGCACGTGGGCGGGCAACTGCCGGTGCTGGCCGGGGTGATCGACATGACCACCCCGAGGGTCCTGGACCAGGTGCGCGCGGCGACGGCGGCGGGCGCGGAGGCGGTCGTGGTCACCGCGCCGTTCTACGCCCGCACCCACCCCTCGGAGATCGTCCACCACTACCGACGGATCGCGGCCCTGAGCCCGGTGCCGGTGATCGCCTACGACATCCCGGTCGCCGTGCACACCAAGCTGCCCCCCGAGCTGGTGCTGGGGCTCGCCGGGGACGGGGTGCTGGCGGGGATCAAGGACTCCAGCGGGGATCTTGCGGCCTTCCGGGAGCTGGTCACCGGGGCCCGCGCCCACCCCGGCTTCGCCGTGCTGACCGGCTCCGAGCTGATCGCCGACGCCGCGCTGGCGCTGGGGGCGGACGGGGCGGTGCCGGGACTCGCCAATGTCGATCCGCACGGGTACGTGCGGCTCTACCGGCAGTGCCGGGCGGGCGACTGGGAGGGGGCACGGGCCGAACAGGACCGGCTGTGCGCGCTGTTCGGGCTGACCGGGGCGGGCGATCCGGCGCGGATGGGCGGCAGCTCCTCGGCGCTGGGCGCGTTCAAGGCCGCCCTGCATCTGCGGGGCGTGATCGACTGCCCGGTCACCGCGGAGCCGCAGGTGCCGCTGTCGGGCGAGGAGACGGAGAAGGTCGCCAAGTTCCTCGCCTCGGCGGGGCTGCTGTAGCCCTCCGCGCCTCCGATCACCTCAGTCCGGTTCCGGTCCCCCGGTGACGCGGGTCTGGGCCCAGGTGAGCACCTCCGGTTCGCGCAGCGACGGCACCCACAGGTCGGCCCGTTTCGCGTCGTCCCCGGCGGGGCGGGGGCCGACCCCGAGCACCCGCAGCCCGGCACGGTGGGCGGACTCCACCCCGGTCAGCGAGTCCTCGACGGCGAGCGCCCCGAGCGGGGGCACCCCGCACAGGCGGGCCGCGAGGAGGTACACGTCCGGCCAGGGTTTGGGCCGGACGGAGCCTCCGCTCTCGGGGACGACGATGTGCTGGAAGTGGGTGCGCAGCCCGGCCCGTTCGAGGCTGCCCTCGACCACGACCATCGGGCAGTTGCTGGCCACCGCCAGCGGCACCCGGCCGGACAGCGTCCGCACGAGCTGGACGGCACCCGGCATGGTGACCGGGTCGTCGGTGACCAGCTCCAGGAAGTGGTCGAGGAGCGCTCCGGTCAGACCGGCCGCCAGCTCGGGTTTGTGCACCGAGTCCGCCATCAGACGGCCGCACTCCTCGTAGTGCATTCCCTTGGCCCGCTCGGCGAAGCCGGGCGGCGCCTGGAGGCCGAATTCCCGGAAGGCCAGATTTCGGGCCTCCACCCAATGGCGTTCGCTGTCCATCAGGGTGCCGTCGCAGTCGAAAACGACGGCCTCGGGCGACCAGTCGAGCAGCGGGCGGATGTGAGGGGTCACCGTGGCCTCCTAGGGTGGCAGGGACAGGGGGTGGCGTGCGGCGCACGCGTCATCGAATCGCGTCATTCCCGACGTTCCACAGGAAACGGAAAGATAGCGACGACTACGATATTTTCGTGCCCGTAAATCAGGCAATAACCCCATAGAGGGACTGGACTGCCGCGCCGCCCAGGGTGTATGGGCCGGAGGAAACGCCCCCCTTACCACCCGCTCGCGTTGGCCCTCGAAAGAAATACGTAATTACCGCGCGAGTGTGATTCCTGTTTGCTCCCGGCGTACGCGGGCGCACTACATTCTTGGCCGTCGGACATGCCGAGCGAGGGCAGGCGGAACGTTGCAGGAACGGGCCAGGACAACCCGCAGAACACTTCTGGAAGCGGCCGCCCGGCTTTTCGCCGAACAGGGATACGCGGGCACCAGCGTCAACGACATAAGCGCCCGGTCCGGCCGGACCAGCGGCGCCGTCTACTTCCACTACGCCAGCAAGGAGGGCATCGCGCTCGCCGTCGTCCAGGACCGCTTCGCCACCTGGCCCCAGCTGACCGCGCGTTACGCGGACGCGGCCGTCCCCCCGGTCGAACGGCTCGTCGCGCTCAGCTACGACATCGCCCGCGCCCTCGCCGAGGATCCGGTGACGCGCGCGGGCGCACGCCTGTGGGCCGAGCGCGCCACCATCGACGCCCCCCTGCCCGACCCCTTCGCGCTGTGGACCGCCGCCGCCACCCGCCTGCTCGCCGAGGCGCGCCACGCCGGCCACCTGGCCAAACACGTGCGCCCCGCACCCACCGCCCGGACCCTGGTGCGCGCGTTCTTCGGGCTGTGCTCACTCACCGAGGCGCTGGAGGGCGCGGCCACCGTCACCGACCGGCTCACCGACTGGTGGCAGCTGACCCTGCCCTCGCTCGGCGCCGATCCGTCGACTCACCGGTGGGCGGGCGCTCCGGCGGGCGAGTGAGCGCCGATCCCGGTGAGCCGGCGGAACGTCAGGCCGTCGTAGGAGCCCGTCTCGTACAGCACGCCGACCGTGCCGGTGCCGAGCTGGACCAGGTCGGAGTAGGCGGCCGGGCCGTCGTCCAGGGTGGTCAGGCGGCTGAAGGTGCGGCCGGCGTCGGTGCTGGACCACACGGTCATGGCACGGCGGGCGGTGGGCACGGAGGGCGCGGAGAACAGCAAGGGGGCGTGGGCGCCCCGGAGTTGCAGCACGCTGCCCTGGACCACGGGTACGTCCTTCAGGGTGCTCTGGGCGGCGTAGGGGCGGTCGAGGGTGGCGCCGCCGTCGGAGGAGTAGGTGTCGAGGCGGTTGCCGGGGGCGCTGCCGTACTGGTCGCGGGCGCTGAAGTAGAGGCGTCCATCGGGGAGTTGGGTGGCGCTGGTCTCGTTGACGTTGACCACCCCGCTGGGGCCGGTGGCGGTGAAGCCGAGGTGCCAGGTGCGGCCGCCGTCGTCGCTGTAGAGGGCGTGGCCGGCGTAGTACCGGGACTCGCGGCCGGTGTCCTTGGAGCCCCTGGGCGGGGTGGTGGAGTGGTTGGCGGGCACGAGGAGGCGTCCGGCGTGCGGGCCGCGGGTGAGGGCGACGGCGTGACCGGGGCCGGTGGCGTACCAGCGCCAGTCGGGTCGTTTCACCTCGGCAGTGATGTCCCGGGGCGCGGTGAAGGTACGGCCGTCGTCCGAGCTGCGCTGCACATAGACCCGGCGGCCCCGGTCGGCCGTGACCTGGCCCCGCATGATCTGGTCCTCGGTCACGTCTCCGGCGTTTCCGCAGGTCACGAGGACGATGGCGCCGGTGTGCGGATCGATGACGGGCGCCGGGTTGCCGCGGGTGTTCCCGTCGCCCGCGGCCACCACGGCGAGCGGGCCCCAGGTGCAGCCGCCGTCGGTGGAGCGGCGCACCACCACGTCGATGTCTCCGCTGTCGCCGGGGCCGTCGCGCCGGCCCTCGGCGAAGGCGAGCACGGTGCCGCGCGGGGTGCGGACCGCGGCGGGGATGCGGTAGGCGGCGTATCCGCCCTGCCCCGAGATGTACGGCCGTGAGGAGGCGCAGCCCGGCGCGGAGTCCAGGGGCCTCGCGGCGGCGGGGGGCGGGGCCGCCGCGAGGGCGGCGAGGAGGGTGAGGCCGGTGAGTACGGTGCGGCGCGGCGGGGTCACGCCCTGATGCTGCCCCGGTACGGGCGCACACCACTACTCCGTTCGAGTTAATCAGCGGGAGCCGACGGGACGGCCGCCGAGGGTCAGGACGGGGTGTGGACGGCGTCGGGGTCAGGACGGGGTGCGGGCCGCCTCCAGGAGCCGGGTCACGTCCTCGGCCGGGAGCGTCAGGGCCACGCCGACCGTGGTCAGGGCGTCGCGTTCGGCGGGGGTGTAGGGGCCGTCGGCGAGGGCGATGTGGGCGCCGTTCAGGAGCAGGGCCTCACGCCCGGCCGGGGCGAGGTGCGGGGCGAGCGGGTCCAGCGCCTCGTGCAGCTCTATCGTCAGACCGCTCCCGCAGGGCTCGCCCAGGAGTCGCCCGGTGTCGGCGGCCAGGGCGTCGACCAGGGCGGCGAGCTGCTCCTCGGTGCAGTCGTCGACGCCGCCCGCGCGGACCGCGGCGCAGGCCGTCTCCAGGGACGCGCGGGAGCCGGTGCCGCCCGCGGCGAGGACGGCGAGGGCGACGGTGTGCACGCCGTCGCGGAGCATCGCGGAGAAGCGGCGGGTGGTGGGGTGGTCCAGGACGTCGGTGCCGTAGTGGCGGCCGCAGGCGGCGCACTCCACGACGGGCCCGGTGGACCCGCGCGGCAGCACCGGCACCCCGAGCAGGGTGAGCCGGCGGCGTCCGGTGAGCCGCTGGTAGTTGCGGTCGCCCCCGCAGCCGGGGCAGTAGAACTCGCCGTCGCCGACGGGTGTCCACGCGGTGCGGGTGCCCAGGACGCGCAGGGCCCTGGTGGCACGGTCGTCTCGTCCCCTTACCGGCAGCACGTCGCACCTCCCTAGAGCACGGCACCATCGCCGCGCTGGCGTGATGTTAGCCACATCGCGCGACGGAGTCAGTACCCCGGACGAGACCGATCCGTGACCTGTCCGGCCCCATGGCCGGGAATCGACGAGGCTCCGGCCGCCCTGTGCGGCAGCCGGAGCCTCGAAACCCCCGGTGGGGGTGGGTCAGCGGGTGGCGCGGTTGACGGCGGAGACGACCGCCTTCAGCGAGGCACGCGTCGTGTTCGCGTCGATGCCGATGCCCCACAGGACCTGGCCGTCGATCGCGCACTCGATGTAGGAGGCGGCCTGCGCGGAGGCGCCCTCGCTCATCGTGTGCTCCTGGTAGTCCAGCAGGCGTACGTCGATGCCGATGGCCTGGAGGGCGTCGAAGAAGGCCGAGATCGGACCGTTGCCGGAGCCGGTCAGCACGCGGTCCTCGCCGTCCACGGTGGCCTCGACGGTGAGCGTGTCCACGCCGTCGTTGTCCGTGGTCGACTGCCCGTTCCTGACCTGGATGCGGCCCCAGGGGTTGGCGGCGTTGGGCAGGTACTCGTCCTGGAAGACCGCCCAGATGTCCTTCGGGGTGATCTCGCCGCCCTCGGCGTCCGTCTTGGCCTGGATGATCTTCGAGAACTCGATCTGCATCCGGCGCGGCAGGTCCAGCTTGTGGTCGTTCTTCAGGACGTACGAGACGCCGCCCTTGCCGGACTGCGAGTTGACGCGGATGACCGCCTCGTAGGAGCGGCCGACGTCCTTGGGGTCGATGGGCAGGTACGGCACCGCCCACTCCAGGTCGTCCACCGTGACGCCCCTGGCCCGCGCGTCGGCCTCCATGGCGTCGAACCCCTTCTTGATGGCGTCCTGGTGGGAGCCGGAGAAGGACGTGTAGACCAGGTCGCCCACGTACGGGTGGCGCGGGTGGACCTCCATCTGGTTGCAGTACTCCCACGTACGGCGGATCTCGTCGATGTCGGAGAAGTCGATCTGCGGGTCGACGCCCTGGGAGAACAGGTTCATGCCCAGGGTGACCAGGTCGACGTTGCCGGTGCGCTCGCCCTGCCCGAACAGGCAGCCCTCGATACGGTCGGCGCCGGCCATCAGCGCCAGCTCGGCCGCCGCCACCGCCGTACCGCGGTCGTTGTGCGGGTGCACGGACAGGCATACGTACGCGCGGCGGGACAGGTTGCGGTGCATCCACTCGAAGCGGTCCGCGTGCGTGGAGGGGGTCGAACGCTCCACCGTGGCGGGCAGGTTGAGGATGATCTCGCGGCCCGGACCCGGCTGGTAGACGTCCATCACCGCCTCGCAGACCTCCAGCGCGAAGTCCAGCTCGGTGTCGGTGAAGATCTCCGGGCTGTACTGGTAGCCGAACTCGGTCTCCGGGCCCAGCAGCTTCTCCGCGTACTCCATCACCAGGCGGGTGCCGTCGACGGCGATCTGCTTGATGTCGTCCCTGGAGCCGCGGAAGACGACCCGGCGGAAGACCGGGGCGGTGGCGTTGTACAGGTGGACGGTGGCGCGCCGCGCGCCCTTGAGGGACTCCACGGTCCGCTCGATCAGGTCCTCGCGGGCCTGGGTCAGGACGGAGATCGTCACGTCCTCGGGGATCGCGCCCTCTTCCTCGATGATCGAGCGCACGAAGTCGAAGTCGGTCTGGCCGGAGGCGGGGAAGCCGACCTCGATCTCCTTGTAGCCCATCTTGACCAACTGGTCGAACATCCGGCGCTTGCGCTCGGGCGACATCGGGTCGATCAGGGCCTGGTTGCCGTCGCGCAGGTCGGTGGAGAGCCAGCGGGGGGCCGCGGTGATCCGCTGGTCGGGCCAGGTGCGGTCGGGGATGTCCACCTGGTCGTAACGGCCGTACTTGTGGATCGGCATGGAACTGGGCTGCTGGCGGTTGGCCATGGTGCGTGGCTCCTCAGGGGGTCCGGATGTCCGAGTGGACGGCCGACGACGCGACGCCGAGCTCCGCGGGGAGGGAGTCGGCCTCGACTACAGACCCTCGCCGCGGCAGCTAAGAAGAAGCAGCACGAAACGCATGATGCAGCGCAGCCTAGCCGAGCGGTTCAGGATGCGGGGGCGCGGTCCAGTATGCGGGACCGGTGGGACAAACAGGGCGAAAAGTTCGATAGACCACAGGAGTGCCGCACGGGCGACCCACAGGGGGCGCGCCGCGGTAGCACAACGTCACACTCCGTCGCGCCCCCTGTCCCGGTATTTCACCAATCATGGTTGCGAGTAGTGACTTTGGCGTCACTCAGTGCGATGGTCGTGGCATGACGACGAGGAACGGGGCCCTCGGGCCCGTCTTCTGCACCATCGTGCCGCCGCACGTCCTCGACCAGCTCTCCCAGGCCCAGGACCCGGATGTGTCGGCACCCGCACGCCGCTCCCTGGAACACGACGCCTATCAGCGCACCCGGCGCCGGCTGACCACCGTGATCGGTGCGACCGCCGCCGCACCGCCCGAGGGCGCCGCCGCCGACCAGCCGCACCGCACCATCTACGACACCCACCACTCCCAGGACCTGCCCGGCGACAAGGTCCGCGAGGAGGGCTCGAAGCCCGGCTCCGACGCCTCCGTCAACCGCGCCTACGCCGGCCTCGGCGCCACCTTCGAGCTGTATCTGAAGGTGTACGGCCGCCACTCCATCGACGGCAACGGAATGCCGCTCAACGCCACCGTGCACTTCGGTGAGGGCTACGACAACGCCTTCTGGAACGGCGAGCAGATGGTGTTCGGCGACGGCGACGGAAAGGTCTTCCTCGACTTCACCATCCCGGTCGACGTCATCGGCCACGAGCTGACCCACGGCGTCACCCAGCACACCGCCAACCTGGAGTACTTCGGCCAGTCCGGCGCGCTCAACGAGTCGGTCTCCGATGTCTTCGGCTCGCTGATCAAGCAGTACACGCTGGGCCAGACCGCCGCCGAGGCCGACTGGCTGATCGGCGCGGGCCTCCTAGCGCCGGGCGTGCACGGCACCGCGCTGCGCTCGATGAAGGCTCCGGGCACGGCGTACGACGACCCGAACCTCGGCAAGGACCCGCAGCCCGCGACCATGGAGCACTATGTGCACACCGGCCGCGACAACGGCGGGGTGCACATCAACTCCGGCATCCCCAACCACGCCTTCTACCTGGCCGCCAAGGCCCTCGGCGGCCACGCCTGGGAGAAGGCGGGACAGGTCTGGTACGACGCGCTGACCGGCGGCGATCTCAAGTCGGACGCCCAGTTCGCCGACTTCGCCAAACTCACCGTTCAGGCGGCGCGCCACCGGTTCGGCGCCGACGAGCTGGAGGCCGTGCAGAAGGCGTGGGAGCAGGTCGGGGTGCATACGCGCTAGCGCGCACCCGGTAGTCCTCCCACGGCGGCCCGCGCGCTGCGACACTGGACCCATGCGGATTCAGGTGACGCGCACGGGCGGTTTCGCGGGCTTCGAGCGCCGGGCCGAGGTGGACACCTCGGGCCGGCCCGACACCGAGGAGTGGGAGGCGCTGGCCGGACGCGTCCTCGCGTCCGGCCAGGACATCCCGCCGGCCGGTGTGCCGGACGGGTTCAGTTACGAGATCACGGTGGACGGCCGCACGGTGTACGCGGCCGATCCCCGGCTGACCGAGGACCAGCGGGAGTTGGTCTCCCGCGTCCTCAAGGAGGGCGCTTAGCCGGGGTGTTCCGTCAGCAGTAGCCCCGCTGGAGGAAGCCGCGCCGGTTCGGGGTGCCGAGGTCCAGCGGGATGTCGACGTGGCTCGGCAGCTCTCCGAAGGACGCGTTCGGCAGGATGAACTCCCGTCCGGTGTACCGCTGTCGTACGGTCTGCTCGTCGGCGGGCTCGCACACGAACGGGTTGGCGTACGTGTTGTAGCCGAGGCCCACCCCGGTGTTGAGGAACCCGGCGTCCTGGCACTGGTACAGGACGCCGCGCAGGGCGGCGGCGTCGCGCGGGCCGGTGTAGCCGGACTGGAAGTTGGCGAAGCAGTCCAGCGTGGAGGCGCCGTCGTACGGGGAGGGCCCGGCGGCGGCCAGCGCGTCGAGGAAGTCGCGGCGGCACCCGATCGCCGCCGAGGGCGCCGCACCCGCCAGGAGCCGGCCGCGCCTGCACCCGGTCACGTCCTGGAAGGCGCCGACGACGTCCTCGCCGCGGCCGAGGCGTGAGTAGGCGAGCACGAGGTCCCGCTGGGCGGCGAGCGGATAGGCGTCCGTGTGACCGAACTTCTCGTCCAGCAGCCGGAACCAGGTCTCGAACGCCGGGACTTGGGCGCGGACCCCGGACGGCAGGGTGTAGACGGCGAGATCGGTCGGCGTGTCCCAGGTGTCGAGGCCCGGATAGCCGACGAAGGACAGCACGCCGATGCCGGTCTTCGGGGGCTGGTCGCCGTACCGGCTGCGCAGCTGGAGGTAGCGCTCCAGGTTGGTGTCGGAGCCCGCCCACGCGTACCAGAAGCCGCTCGGGTAGAGGGTGGTGTCGCCGCGGGTGTGGGTGGTGCCGAACAGGGCCGGGGACACGCAGCGCACCTGGCGGGCGTCCCAGGCGGCCTTGTACTCGGCCGGGGTGGAGATGCAGTCGGTGGACGCCGTGCCGCGGCGGGTGTCGGCGAGCGCGCCGGGCACGCCGCCCAGCAGGACGAACAGACACGCCGCGAGCACGGTGAGCAGCCGTGCGCGCGGCCTGGTGGTCAGCTGATGGACTGTCATGCGGTTCAGTTTCGGAACGACCGGGCGGCGAATGCCAGTGAATTGGGCCATGCGGCCCACACCCGGCGACCCCTTGAGCCGCTGGGCGCACGGGCGTTGACCCGTCCACAGGCGCACGGCTGCCGGTCCGCGCACGGGCGTTGACTTCGTTACCGGCGGTAAGGATGATCCGGTCATGGCGACTGACACAGGCACTCCGCTCCCCCGGTTCCCGGCCGGCTTCCTGTGGGGCGTGTCGACCTCCGCGCACCAGATCGAGGGCGCCGCCGACCGGCGCGAGCCCTCCGTGTGGGACGTGTTCACCGCCGCGCCGGGCCGGGTGAAGGACGGCTCGACGGCGGCGGTGGCCTGCGACCACTACCACCGCTACCCCGAGGACGTGGCGCTCCTCGCCGGCCTCGGCGTGGACGCCTACCGCTTCTCCGTCTCCTGGCCCCGCGTCGGCTCGCCGGGCGGCCTGGACTTCTACGACCGGCTGGTGGACGAGCTGTGCGCGGCGGGCGTCCGGCCGGTGCCCACCCTCTTCCACTGGGATCTGCCCGCGTCCCTGGACTGGCTGGAGCGGGACACGGCGGCCCGGTTCGCGGACCATGTGGCGGTGGTCGCCGCCCGCCTGGGCGACCGGGTCAGCAAGTGGATCACCCTCAACGAGCCCGCCGAGCACACCCTGCTCGGCCACGCCCTCGGCGTGCACGCCCCCGGCCTGCGGCTGCTGTTCGACGCCCTCCCGGTCGCCCACCACCAGCTCCTCGCGCACGGCCTCGCGGTACGGGCCCTGCGCGCGGCCGGCGCGGCCGACATCGGAATCGCCAACTCCCACGGCCCGACCTGGCCGGCCTCCGCCGATCCGGCCGACGTGGCGGCGGCGGACTTCTACGACACGCTGCTGAACCGGCTCTTCGCGGAGCCGGTACTGCTGGGCGCCTACCCGGACGGACTGGGCGAGCTGATGCCCGCGGCCGACCTCCCGGCGGACCTGGAGGTGATCGCGGAACCCCTGGACTGGTACGGCGTCAACTACTACGCGCCGACGCGGGTGGGCGCCCCGCTGGGCACGGAGACGGAGTCCGGCGGCGTGCCCATACCCGCTGAACTCCCCTTCTCGGTACGGGAGATCGAGGGTCGGCCGCGGACCGACTTCGGCTGGCCGGTGGTCCCCGAGGGGCTGACCGAGCTGCTGTGCGGCTTCCGCGAGCGCTACGGCGACCGGCTACCGCCGGTCGTCATCACGGAGAACGGCTGCTCGTACGAGGGCCTCGACGACCAGGACCGCATCGCCTACCTGGACGCCCATCTCCGTGCCCTGCACGCCGCGTTGAGCGCCGGGATCGATGTGCGCGGCTACTTCGTGTGGTCCCTGCTGGACAACTTCGAGTGGGCCGAGGGCTATGCACGGCGCTTCGGTCTGGTGCACGTGGACTACGGGACGCTCAAGCGGGTGCCGAAGGCGTCGTACCACTGGTTCCGGGATGTGCTGCGGGCGCAGAGATGACCACCGGCCGCCCGCCGGCCGCGCTCGCCGAGCCGTCCGCGCCGGTGGGCCGGGGCTGGACGGCGGCCCTCTCGCTGGCCAACGGGGCGATCTGGGCGGGCTGGTTCGGGCCGCTCCAGATCCTGCTGGCCGCCCAGGCGAAGGACCTCGCGCCCGGCACCGGGATGTCCAAGGAGGCCCTGCTGGCCTGGGTGACCGGCACGGGCGCGGTGGTCTCCCTGCTCGCGAACCCCGTCTTCGGCGCCCTGTCCGACCGTACGACCGCCCGTGCGGGCCGCCGGACGCCGTGGATCGTGGCCGGGGCGGCGGGCGGGGCGCTGTCCCTGCTGCTGCTCGCGGGCGCGGGCGGGCCGTGGTCGATGGCGCTCGGCTGGTGTCTCGTCCAGTTCACCCTGAACGCGGCCTTCGCGGCGGTGACGGCGGCCGTCCCGGACCGGGTGCCGAGGCGCCAACGGGGCGCGGTGGGAGGCTGGTTGGGCGCGGCGCAGATCCTGGGCGTGGTCGCGGGCACCGGTCTGGCGACGGCGGCGGGCGGCATCCGCGCCGGGTACCTGGCGTGCGCGGTGTGCACGGCGGCGGGCGTCCTGCCGTACGTTCTCCTCTTCCGCGACATCCCCCTGCCGCGCGCGGACCGGCCGCCGTGGTCCTGGCGGGGGTTCCTGGCGGGCTTCCGGCTGAGCCCGCGCCGGTATCCCGACCTGGGCTGGGCCTGGCTGACCCGCTTCCTGATCAACCTCGGCAACGCGCTGGTGCTGCTGTACCTGCTCTACTACCTGCGCGACCGCGTCCACTACCCCGATCCCGGCCGGGGCGTCCTCATCCTGACGGCGGTGAACGGCGTGACCCTGCTGGCGACGGTGGTGGCCGGCGGGGTGTGGTCGGACCGCGCGGGCCGCCGCAAGCCGTTCGTGGTCTGGTCGGGGGTGCTGATGGCGGTGGCGACGGCGGCGCTGGCCGGCTGGCAGACCTGGCCGGGCGCGGTGACGGCGGCGGCCGTCCTCGGCGTCGGCTTCGGCGTCTTCACCTCCGTCGACTTCGCCCTGATGACGGACGTCCTGCCGCACGCCCCGGACCGGGGCAAGGACCTGGGCGTCCTCAACGTGGCCAACGCCCTCCCCCAGGCCGCGGCTCCGGCCCTGGCCGCGCCCCTGGTGACGTACCTGGGCGGATACCGGGTGCTGTACCTGGTCGCGGCGGCGATCGGGCTGGCGGGCGCGGTGCTGGTGGGGCGGATCAGGGGGGTGGACTAGGACCTCTCGTCCGGATCGTGCCGGGGTATGACGGCACCCACCCGGCCGGCGTTCCGGACGGGTGGGTGGGAGAACGTCAGAAGCCGAGCTTGCGGAGCTGCTTCGGGTCGCGCTGCCAGTCCTTCGCCACCTTGACGTGCAGGTCCAGGAAGACCGGCGTGCCCAGCAGCGCCTCGATCTGCTTGCGGGACTTGATGCCGACTTCCTTGAGCCGCTTGCCCTTCGGGCCGATGATGATGCCCTTCTGGCTGGGCCGCTCGATGTAGACGTTGGCGTGGATGTCGAGCAGCGGACGCTCCGCCGGCCGGTCCTCGCGCGGCAGCATCTCCTCCACGACCACCGCGATGGAGTGCGGCAGCTCGTCCCGCACGCCCTCCAGCGCCGCCTCGCGGATCAGCTCGGCGACCATCACCTGCTCGGGCTCGTCCGTGAGGTCGCCCTCGGGGTAGAGCGCGGGCCCCTCGGGCAGCAGCGGCACCAGCAGGTCGGCCAGCAGCTCCACCTGCTTGTCCCCGACCGCCGACACCGGCACGATCTCCGCCCACTCGAAGCCCAGCTCCTTGCCGAGCTGGTCGATGGCGATCAGCTGCTCGGCGAGGGTCTTGGAGTCCACGAGGTCGGTCTTGGTGACGACGGCGACCTTGGGCGTCTTCTTGATCCCGGCCAGTTCCTTCGCGATGAACCGGTCGCCGGGCCCCAGCTTCTGGTCGGCCGGCAGACAGAAGCCGATCACGTCGACCTCGGCCCACGTCGTGCGCACGACGTCGTTCAGCCGCTCGCCCAGCAGGGTGCGCGGCTTGTGCAGTCCGGGGGTGTCGACCAGGATCAGCTGGGCGTCCGGCCGGTGCACGATGCCCCGCACCGTGTGCCGCGTGGTCTGCGGCCGGTTCGAGGTGATCGCCACCTTCTGCCCGACCAGAGCGTTCGTGAGGGTGGACTTGCCCGCGTTGGGGCGGCCCACGAAGCAGGCGAAGCCGGCGCGGTGGACGGTTTCCGCCGGCTGCTCGGATGACTGGGTGCGAACGCTCATGCCGTTCATTGTCCCTGATCCCGGAGCCCCCGCCGTACCGCGAACCGACGGTGACGCACCGTCGCCGGTACGTCACGGAAACGTACCCGCGCCGCCCGTCTCCTTGCGGCGGTCAGCCCGCGGTGACGGTCGTACGGACCGTGCCGTCCGCCCCCGCGAGCAGCACCGGCGTGTCCGCGCCCCCGAGGTCGGCCACCGCGGCCAGGTCCTCGGCCGGCACCGACTCCGCGTCGCTCACCACCGCGGCCGCCTCCAGCGAGGCCGCCCCGGACGCCACCGCCATGGCGACGGCGGTGCGCAGCGCGCTGAGCTTCAGCGAGGCCAGGTCCACCGTCCCGGCGACATAGGTGCGCCCGGTGTCGTCCCGTACGGCCGCGCCCTCGGGCACCTGGTTGCGGGCCCGCGCGGAACGGGCCAGGGTCACGATCTTGCGGTCCTCGGGGTCAAGCGCGCTGCTCTCCGTCATGCCCCGAGCATACGAAGCCCCCCGGCGCTCACCCCGCGACGGGGTACATCGCGCCCCGCCGGCCCTCCGGGGAGGCCAGCCACTCCAGCTTCTCCGCGGTGTTCGCCTCGTCCAGCGGAGTGTGCAGCACGATCATCAGGTCGGGTCGGGCGGGGACCTTCAGCACCGTCGACTCCACCACCAGCAGCCCCGCCAGCGGATGCGACAGCTCCTTGCGCACCTGCCCCTGGTCCTCGATGTCCCGCTCGGCCCACAGAGCCGTGAACTCCTCGCTGGCGGCGCTCACTTCGGCGAGCACCTCCCGGAAGCCCTCGTCGTCGGGGCGCGCCGCGCACGCGGCCCGGAACTGCGCCACGACCGTGCGCGCGTTGCGCTCCCAGCTGTGGCTGCGCTCGCGGTACAGCGGGTCGGTGAAGAAGTCGATCAGGCAGTTCTGGGTGATGCCGGGGCGCATGCCGAGCACGATCGCGGCCGCGT
Source organism: Streptomyces sp. AM6-12 (assembly GCF_044327085.1). Classification (NCBI taxonomy): domain Bacteria; kingdom Bacillati; phylum Actinomycetota; class Actinomycetes; order Kitasatosporales; family Streptomycetaceae; genus Streptomyces; species Streptomyces sp. AM6-12. Next base: position 4,959,828 of record NZ_JBIQWN010000001.1, on the reverse strand, counting down.
CGTTGTACTGCACGCAGTTGTAGTAGAGGTCCATGATGTGCGCCGGGTACGGCATCCAGGTGTCGATGAGCCGCCGCAGCCCGTCGCACATGTCCGTCCTGCCGGGCACCACCTGGGGCGCCGGCGGGTTCAGCCCGGCCAGCAGATACAGGTGCCGCCGCTCGGCGTCGCTGAGCCGCAGCACCCGCGCGACCGCGTCCAGCACCTGCGGGGACACGGAGATCTCCCGCCCCTGCTCCAGCCACTGGTACCAGGAGGCGCCCACCCCGGCGAGCACGGCCACCTCCTCCCGGCGCAGTCCGGGCGTACGGCGCCTGCCGCCCCCGGCGGGCAGCCCGGCCTCCTCGGGACTGACCCGAGCGCGCCGGCTCATCAGGAACTCCCGCAGTTCGTCACGCCGATGACTGCGCGTCGCCTCAGCAGCGGGCACGTGCCGTCCTCCCCCGTCGGTCCCTCGTGTCTGGTGGTGCCACCACCACCATAAGTTCCGACTCCCCACCCGTATTCCGTTCGCCCGAAGCTCTTTCCATGGCGATCGACACCACCACCCAGACCTCCCCCGCAGCGGTCACCGCGGCGCCCGGCCTCCCCCGGCTGTCGACGCGTGACAAGCTCGTCCTGTTCGTGCTGTGCGCGGCCCAGTTCATGGTCGCGCTGGACTTCTCCGTGCTGAACGTGGCGCTGCCCGCCCTCGGCCGCGACCTCGGCATGAGCCAGTCCGCGCTCCAGTGGGCCGTCACCGCGTTCGCACTGCCCTCCGGCGGCTTCCTGCTGCTGTTCGGCCGCGCCGGCGACCTGTTCGGGCGCCGCAGACTGTTCCTGGCCGGCCTGGCCCTGTTCGGCGCGGCCTCGCTGCTGTCCACCCTCGCCTGGGACCCGGCCTCGTTCCTCGCCGGGCGCGCCCTCCAGGGGCTCGGCGCGGCGGCGATCGTACCGACCGGCATGTCCCTGCTGACCACCACCTTCCCGGAGGGGCCGGCCCGAGATCGCGCCCTCGGCATCTCCGGCACCCTGCTGTCGCTGGGCTTCACCATCGGCATGGTCGCGGGCGGCACCCTCACCGACACCTTCGGCTGGCGCTCCACGATGGCCCTGCTGACCCTGTTCGCGCTGATCGTGCTGCCGCTGGCGCCGGGCCTGCTGCCGGAGTCGCGCACCCCGGACCGCCCGCGCCTGGACGTGCCCGGCGCCATCACCGTCACCACCGGACTGCTGTCCCTGATCTACGCCCTGTCCACCGCCGCCGACCACGGCTTCGGCCGCGCCGACGTCATCGCCGCGCTGGCCGCGGGGCTGGTCCTGCTGACCGCGTTCGTGCTGGTGGAGTCCCGCTCCGCGGCGCCCCTGGTCTCCCTGCCGATGCTGCGCCGCCGCACGGTGGCGTGGGGCAACATCGGCGGTCTGGTCACCTTCTCGATGATGTCCACGATCGTCTTCGTGCTGACCCTGTACCTCCAGGAGATCCTGGGCCTGTCCGCCTTCGAGACCGGTCTGGTCTTCGGCTTCCAGGGCCTGCTGTCGGTCGTCGCCGGCACCCTCGCCCCGAAGGTCATCGGCCGCCTCGGCGCCCGCCGCACCCTGGTCGGCTCGCTGACCGGCCAGGGCGCGCTGACCGCGAGCCTGCTCCTGCTGGGCACCCACGGCTGGTCGGTGTGGCTCGCCACGGCGGCGGTGGCCCTGGCCAGCATGTGCCACCTGGGCGCGATCATCTCGTACGGCCTGACGGTCACCTCCGGTGTGCCGGACGAGGAGCAGGGGCTGGCCACAGGACTGGTGACCTCCACCCAGCAGGTCGGCATCACGGTCGGCATCCCGCTGCTGGGCGTGCTGGCCACCACCTCCGGCTCCCTGCTGACCGGCGTGCACACGGTGATCGCCCTGGACACGGCGATCGTGCTCGGCGCCGCCCTCCTGATCGGGCTGGGCCTGCGCCGCTCCAGGGTCTGACCTCAGTCCGGCGTCCGGACGATCCCGCTTCGCGCGGCCGTGTGCACCACACGGCCGCGCGCGCCGTTGACCGGCGGTGGGTACGGCGCGACATGCCCGCACTCGACGCCGGCGAGGATGGGCACACGCCCGGCGGCCGACCGGTACGGCACCGGAATCAGGGCCGGTCGAGCCGTAGCCGTTCCGGCCTCGGCAGCCCCGCGACGACGAGGTCGTACGAGTCCTCGATCAGCTCGCGCACCAGCCGGTCCGGCAGTGGGCCGTCGGCGGTGACGGTGTTCCAGTGCCGCTTGTTCATGTGCCAGCCGGGGACGATCAGGCCCTCGTGGTCGGCGCGCAGCCGTACCGCGTCCTCCGGGTCGCACTTGAGGTTGACCGTCAGGGGCCGCGCGGCCAGGTCCGTCAGGGCGAACATCTTGCCCAGCACCTTGAAGACCGAGGTCCGCGGGTCGAACGGGAAGTCCTCCACGGCCGCGTTGAAGGACAGGCAGAAGGCGCGCAGCTCCTTCGGGGTCACTCGGGCTTCTCCTCGGCCGTGGGTTCGACCAGCACCGTGACGATCTTGTTCCGGCGGCCGGCGGAGGACTCCGCGGTGAGCTTCAGCCGCCGCTCGTCGGGGAGTTCGACCTCGCTGGACGCGCCCGCGATGGGGACGCGACCGAGGGCCTTGGCGAGCAGTCCGCCGACGGTCTCGACGTCCTCGTCGTCGTACTCCTCCAGGCCGTACAGCTCGCCGAGGTCGGTGATGTCCAGGCGGGCGGTGACCCGGAAGCGGCCCCCGCCCAGGTCCACCACGGGCGGCAGCTCGCGGTCGTACTCGTCGGTGATCTCGCCGACGATCTCCTCCAGGATGTCCTCGATGGTGACGATGCCCGCGGTGCCGCCGTACTCGTCGATGACGACGGCGACGTGGTTGCGCTCCTTCTGCATCTCGCGCAGCAGGTCGCCCGCGTTCTTGGTGTCGGGCACGAAGACCGCCGGGCGCATGGCGGTGGAGACCAGGTCGTTCTCCGCGTCCCGGCTGATGTGCGTCTTGCGGACCAGGTCCTTGAGGTACACGATCCCGACGATGTCGTCCTCGCTCTCCCCGGTGACCGGTATCCGGGAGAACCCGGAGCGCAGGGCGAGGGTGAGGGCCTGCCGGATGGTCTTGAAGCGCTCGATGGTGATCAGATCGGTGCGCGGCACCATCACCTCGCGCACCAGGGTGTCGCCCAGCTCGAAGACGGAGTGCACCATACGGCGCTCCTCGTCCTCGATCAGCGACTCCTTCTCGGCCAGGTCGACCAGCGCGCGCAGCTCCGCCTCGGAGGCGAACGGGCCGCGCCGGAAGCCCTTGCCGGGGGTGAGCGCGTTGCCGATGAGGATCAGCAGCGAAGGGATCGGGCCCATGATCCGGGCCAGCGGCACCAGGACGTACGCGGCCACGGTCGCGGTGTTCAGCGGGTGCTGGCGGCCGATGGTGCGCGGGGAGACCCCGACGGCGACGTACGACACCAGGACCATCACCGCGATGGCGACCAGCAGCGCCTGCCAGGTGACCGGGAAGGCCTCCAGGCAGGCGTAGGTGACCAGGGCCGCGGCCGCCATCTCGCAGGCGACGCGGACCAGCAGGGCCACATTGAGGTAGCGGGTGGGGTCGGCGGCGATCTGCGCCAGCTTCTCGCCGCCGCGCCGCCCGGACTTCACGGCCTCCTCGGCCCGGAAGCTGGAGACACGGGCGAGGCCCGCCTCCGCGCAGGCGGCGAGCCAGGCGACGACGACCAGCGCGATCGCGCCGATCACGATCTGCGGGGACATCCGGCCGCTTACGAGACGGTCGGCGCCGGAGACGGCCCGGTCAGGCCGCGCTCGGCCCGCCAGCCGTCCACGATGGCGGCCTGTAGCCCGAACATCTCGGCCTTCTCGTCCGGCTCCTCGTGGTCGTAGCCGAGCAGGTGCAGCACGCCGTGGACGGTGAGCAGCTGGAGCTCCTCGTCCATGGAGTGCTGCGTCGGGGCCTCGGCGCCCTGCTTGGCGGCGACCTCCGGGCACAGCACGATGTCGCCGAGCAGGCCCTGCGGGGGCTCGTCGTCGTCCTTGCCCGGCGGACGCAGCTCGTCCATCGGGAAGGACATGACATCGGTGGGCCCGGGCAGGTCCATCCACTGGATGTGCAGCTGCTCCATGGCGTCCTCGTCCACGACGATCACGGAGAGCTCGGAGAGCGGGTGGATGCGCATCCGCGCGAGCGCATAGCGGGCGATGTCGAGGATCGCCTGCTCGTCGACCTCGGTGCCGGATTCGTTGTTGACGTCGATCGACATGCTCGTGCCGGTCTACTTCCCCTTGGTGCCCTTGGCGCCCGGTCGGTGGCCGCCCTTGTGGGAGCCGTTCTCGGTGCCGTTCTTGCTGTCGTACTTCTCGTACGCGTCGACAATACGGCCCACCAGCTTGTGCCGTACGACATCGTGCGACGTCAGCCGGGAGAAGTGCACGTCCTCGACGCCCTCCAGGATCTCCTGGACCTGGCGCAGACCCGACTTCTGCCCGTTCGGCAGGTCGACCTGCGTCACATCGCCCGTGATCACGATCTTCGAGTCGAAGCCGAGCCGGGTGAGGAACATCTTCATCTGCTCGGGGCTCGTGTTCTGGGCCTCGTCCAGGATGATGAACGCGTCGTTGAGCGTACGCCCGCGCATGTAGGCCAGCGGTGCGACCTCGATGGTTCCGGCGGCCATCAGCTTGGGGATGGAGTCCGGGTCGAGCATGTCGTGCAGCGCGTCGTACAGCGGGCGCAGGTACGGGTCGATCTTCTCGTAGAGGGTGCCGGGCAGGAAGCCCAGCCGCTCGCCGGCCTCGACGGCGGGGCGGGTCAGGATGATCCGGTTGACCTGCTTGGACTGGAGGGCCTGGACGGCCTTGGCCATGGCCAGGTAGGTCTTGCCGGTGCCGGCGGGGCCGATGCCGAAGACGACCGTGTGCTTGTCGATGGCGTCGACATAGCGCTTCTGGTTGAGGGTCTTGGGGCGGATGGTGCGGCCGCGCGAGGACAGGATGTTCTGCGTCAGCACCTCGGCCGGGGTCTCCGAGCCTTCGCCCGTACCGTTGTCGCTCGCCTTGAGCATGGCGATCGAGCGCTCCACTGCGTCCTCCGTCATCGGCTGCCCGGTGCGGAGCACCAGCATCATCTCGTCGAACACGCGTGAGATCAGGGCGACGTCCACCGGATCCCCGACCGTGCTGATCTCATTGCCCCGGACATGGATGTCGGCCGCCGGGAAGGCCCTCTCGATCACGCGCAGGAGGGAGTCGCCGGAACCCAGAACGGTCACCATGGGGTGCTGGGCGGGGACGGTGAGCTGTGCTCTCGCCTGCTCCTGCGCGGGGGTGTGAGCTGTGGGTGTCTGTGTCATGGGCCGGCGCGAAGGCCTTGCGCTTCCTCCTGATCACGACCGCACAACCAAGGGCGGCCTCGTCGCTGTCCAGAGTACGCCGGACGGCTCAGAAGCCTGTAGGACTTTTCCCCCGGCCGGACGGCGTGCCCCGCCCGCCCCGGCCCGCCCCCGTCCGTCAGCTGGGGCCCCGGAAGCCGATCGTGGGCACGGCCCGGCGCAGCGGCCACGGCCGGTCCAGCTCCTCCGGGACCAGCCGGTCGAGGAAGGCGTACCGCTCCAGCGCCATCGGGTCCTGGGCCGGCAGCGACTGGACCCGCCGCCACCAGGCGCCGATCTCCGACCAGCCCGGCGCCGACAGGGACCCGCCGAACTCCTGCACCGACAGCGCGGCCGTGAGCCCCGCGAAGGCCAGCCGGTCGGCCAGCGGCCAGCCCGCGAGCGACCCGGTGACGAAGCCGGCCACGAAGACGTCCCCCGCGCCCGTGGGGTCCAGCGCCTCCACCGCGATCGCCGGGACCTCCGCCGCCTCGCCGGTACGGCGGTCCACCGCGTACGCGCCCTCCGAGCCCAGCGTCACCACCGCCACCGGCACGTACTCGGTGAGCGCGTGCGCGGCCAGCCGCGGGCAGTCGGCGCCCGTGTACCGCTTCGCCTCCTCCGCGTTGGGCAGGAACGCCTCGCAGTGTTCGAGGTCGGGCAGCCCGGCGAGATCCCAGGCGCCGGTGTCGTCCCAGCCCACGTCGGCGAAGATCCGGGCCCCGCCGCGCGCGGCCTGGGCGATCCAGGGGGCGCGGCGGCCCGGCGTGAGGGAGGCGACGGCGGCGCGTGCGCGCGGCGGGCAGTCGGGGGCCGGTTCCTCGGGCGGCGGCTCGTGCCCGTGCGAGACCATCGTCCGCTCGCCCTCGTACGCCATGGACACGGTGACCGGCGAGTGCCAGCCGGGCACCGTCCGGGAGGGCGTGAGGTCGATCCCCTCGCCCTGTTCGAGGGCGTCCCAGCAGTACTCCCCGTAGTGGTCGTCCCCGAACGCCGCCGCGAGCGAGGTGCGCAGTCCGAGCCGGGCCAGCGCGCTGGCCATGTTGGCGACCCCGCCGGGGCTGGAGCCCATGCCGCGCGCCCAGGACTCGGTGCCGCGCACGGGGGCGGAGTCCAGGCCGGTGAAGATGATGTCGAGGAAGACGGTGCCCGTGAGGTAGACGTCCCAGGGCGGGTCGCCGGGGGCGCGCAGCGCGGCGAGCGGATCGACCTGGGCCTGGCGGTGGCCCGCCGGGGTGAGGTGCTCGGGTTCCTCTCCGATGAGGGTGTGCGACGAGGTCACGGTGCGCTCCCTGGTGTGCTGGATCTGGCCAGTGTGCACCACCGGGAGCGCCGCGCACGGGCATACGGGCGGGCCCGCGCGCACAGCGAAAGAGCCCCACCCCGCACACGGCGGGACGGGGCTCTGTCTGGAGCGCCGGGCAGGCCTTGCACCTGCATCTCCCCGCAGGAAGCGGGGCGTCTTTCCTTGGACCACCAACGCACTGCCTGGCTACCGGAGTTCCGGCGGCCTCGACATGATCAATCATAGCCCATGCCGGGGCCGGGTCCGGACACCCTCAGAACACGTACGCGTCCACCTCGGCCAGATACCGGGCGCGGCGCTCCTCGTCGTCCTCCAGGAAGGAGGCGAGGAAGGAGTTGCGGGCCAGTTCGCGCAGCCGCTCCCCGGTCAGCCCCAGACTCTCGCGCACCGCCTGGAAGTTGTCCTCGGCGTAGCCGCCGAAGTAGGCCGGGTCGTCGGAGTTGACCGTGCACAGCAGCCCCGCGTCCAGCATGGCCGGCAGCGGGTGGTCGGCCAGGGTGTCCACCGCGCGCAGCCGGACGTTGGACAGCGGGCACAGGGTGAGCGGGATGCGCTCGCGCACCAGCCGCTCCACCAGGGCGGGGTCCTCCATGCAGCGCAGCCCGTGGTCGACGCGCTCGATGCCGAGCAGGTCCAGGGACTCGGAGATGTACTCCGGCGGCCCCTCCTCGCCGGCGTGCGCCACCCGGCGCAGCCCCAGCGCGGCGGCGGTCTCGTACACCTCGCGGAACTTCACCGGCGGGTTCCCGACCTCGGCGGAGTCCAGGCCGATGCCGGTGATCCGGTCGAGGTACGGCCGCGCGGCCTCCAGGGTCTCCAGCGCGGAGTCGGCGGACTCGTCGCGCAGGAAGCACAGGATGAGCCGGGTGGAGACGCCGTGGTTCTCCTCACTGCGGCCGAGCGCCCGCCACAGCCCCGCCACGACGGTGCCCATGTCCAGGCCCCGCGCGAGGTGGGCCTGCGGGTCGAAGAAGATCTCCGCGTGCCGCACGCCCTGCGCCGCGGCGCGGGTCAGATAGGCGTTGGCCAGGTCCTCGAAGTCCCGCTCGGTCCGCAGGACGGTCATCAGCTCGTAGTACAGGTTCAGAAAGGACTGGAGGTCCTCGAACCGGTACGCCTCGCGCAGCTCGTCCGTGTCGGCGTAGCGCAGCTTCACGCCGTTGCGGGCGGCCAGCTCGAAGGCCAGCTCCGGCTCCAGGGTGCCTTCGATGTGGAGGTGCAGTTCTGCTTTGGGGAGGGGCATCAAAGCATCGTACGGCGCACTTACCGTCGTTTCGGAACCGGCACTCGCTGGAGGTCGTACGCCACGGTCAGCTCACCCGTGAAGCCCGCGGCCCGCGCCTGCCGCTCGAACTCCGCCGGGTCCGGGTACCGCTGGCTGAAGTGGGTGAGCACGAGGTGCCGTACCCCCGCGTCCCGCGCGACCGCTCCGGCCTGCCCGGCCGTCAAGTGGCCGTGCTCCACGGCCAGTTCCTCGTCCTCGTCCAGGAAGGTGGACTCGATGACCAGCAGGTCGCAGCCCTCGGCCAGCGCGTGCACGCCCGCGCAGAGCCGGGTGTCCATGACGAACGCGAACCGCTGTCCGCGCCGCACCTCGCTGACCTCCGCCAGCGTCACGTCCCCGAGCCGTCCCTCGCGCTGGAGCACGCCCACGTCCGGCCCCCCGATCCCGTGCGCGGCGAGCCGCTCGGGCAGCATCCGGCGGCCGTCGGGCTCGGTCAGCCGGTACCCGTACGACTCCACCGGGTGCGAGAGCCTGCGGGCCTCCAGGGTGTACGACGGGGTCACCGCGAGGGTGCCGTCGGCGGTCACCGGGACCTCGGTGACGCCGACGGTCTCCCGGTAGGCGGTGGCGTACCGCAGCCGGTCGAAGAAGCGCTGCCCGGAGGCCGGGTAGTGCGCGGTGATCCGGTGCGGCACCCGGTCCAGGTTGATGCGCTGGATGACCCCGGCGAGGCCGAGGCTGTGATCGCCGTGGAAGTGGGTGACGCAGAGCCGGTTCAGGTCGTGCGCGGCGACCCCGGCGCGCAGCATCTGCCGCTGGGTGCCCTCGCCGGGGTCGAACAGGATGCCCTCGCCGTCCCAGCGCAGCAGGTAGCCGTTGTGGTTGCGGTGCCGGGTAGGGACCTGGCTCGCGGTGCCGAGGACGACGAGTTCACGGACGGACATGGCGGGTTATCCAGGCGGCCACTGAAGACCGCGGCCGCCGAGCACGTGGCCGTGGGCGTGCCAGACGGTCTGGCCGGCGCCGGCGCCGGTGTTGAAGACGACGCGGTAACTGTCGAGCTTCTCCTCGTCGGCCACGGCCTGGGTCTCGCGCAGCACGTCCGCGGCGATCTCGGGGGCGCCGGCGGCGAGCGTGGCGATGTCCCGGTAGTGGGCCTTGGGGATCACCAGGACGTGCGTGGGGGCCTGGGGGTTGATGTCCCGGAAGGCGACGGTGGTCTCCGTCTCGCGGACGACGGTGGCCGGGATGTGGCCCGCGACGATTTTGCAGAACAGGCAGTCGTCCTGCGGTTCTCCAGCCATTTCGCGTGCGCTCGCTTTCGCCGGGAGGTCGGGTTCGGGGGGGATCATCGTAGTCGGTCGGATGCGGGTGGTTCGTGGCTGGTCGCGATCCACGCGGCGGGGCCGCGGATCGGCACGGCCCCGCGCCCCTTTCAGGTCGGCAAGGCGGGCGGGGTCTTCGCGGGAACGGACTCCAGCGACTCCAGTGCCAGCCTGATCGCCTCGTCCAGTTGGGGGTCGCGGCCGGCGGCCCAGTCCTGGGGAGTGTGTACGACCTCCACGTCCGGGTCGACGCCGTGGTTCTCCACGGTCCAGCCGGGGCCGTCCAGCCACATGGCGTACTTGGGCTGGGTGACCAGGGTGCCGTCGACCAGGCGGTAGCGGCTGTCGATGCCGATGACGCCGCCCCAGGTGCGGGTGCCGACGACGGGGCCGATACCGAGGGCCTTGATGGCGGCGTTGACGATGTCGCCGTCGGAGCCGGAGAACTCGTTGGCGACGGCGACGACGGGGCCGCGCGGGGCGTACATGGGGTAGCTGAACGCGCGGCCCCCGCGCGGGAGGTCCCAGCCGACGATGCGGCGGGCCAGTATCTCCACGACGAGCTGGGAGGTGTGGCCGCCGCGGTTCTCCCGGACGTCCACGATCAGGCCCTCGCGGGCGACCTCGACGCGCAGGTCGCGGTGGATCTGGGCCCAGCCGGGGGCCTGCATGTCGGGCACGTGGAGGTAGCCGAGGCGGCCGCCGGATCGCTCGTGGACATGGGCGCGGCGGTCCGCGACCCAGGCGTGGTAGCGCAGGGGCTCCTCGTCGGCGAGCGGGATGACGACGACGTGCCGGGGGTCGCCGCCCGCCGCGGGCGAGACGGTGAGTTCGACGGGGCGGCCGGCCGTGCCGGTGAGCAGCGGGCCGGGTCCGGTCAGCGGGTCGACGGGGTGGCCGGCGACGGCGAGGATCGCGTCCTGGGGGCGGACGGCGACGCCGGGCGCGGCGAGCGGGCTGCGCGCCTCGGGGTCGGAGGTCTCCGACGGAAGGATGCGGTCGACGCGCCAGCTGCCGTCCTCGTGGCGGGAGATGTCCGCGCCGAGCAGGCCCTGGCGGGGGCCGTCGCCGTAGCCGCCGCGGGGGCTGACGTAGGCGTGCGAGGTCCCGAGCTCGCCGTGCACCTCCCACAGCAGGTCCACCAGGTCGTCGTGGGTGGCGAGGCGGTCCAGGAGGGGGCGGTAGCGGTCGAGGACGCCGTCCCAGTCGACGCCGCCGAGGTCGGGGCGCCAGAAGTTGTCCCGCATGAGGCGGCCGTTCTCGTCGTACATCTGCCGCCACTCGGCGGCGGGGTCGACGGTCTGCCGGATGCGGCCGAGGTCGACGGTGATGTGGCAGTCGCTGTCCTCGTCGGCGGAGGCGCGGCGGTCGCTGGGTACGACCTTGAGCTTGCCGTCGGTCCACAGCAGGACCCGCTTGCCGTCGCCGCTGACCTCGAAGTGGTCGGCGTCGGCGGCGAGGTGTTCCAGGCGCTGCTGGGCGAGGTCGTAGCGCTCCAGCTCGGTGTGCGGGTAGGGCTCGTCGGGGGTGGCGCGGGTGGTGCCGAGGACGCCGTGCAGCGGGTGGCGCAGCCAGAGCACGCCGTCCTTGGCGGCACGCAGATGGCCGTAGCGGGCGGACTCGACCGGGAAGGGCACGATGCGGTCGGCGAGCCCGTCGAGGTCGATCCGGGTGCTGGGCACACCCTCGCTGTCGGGGGTCTCCCCCTTGTCGGAGGTCTCGAACGGACGGCCGTGACGCTGCGGTCCGAACGGGGAGGGGGTGGTCGCGGCGAGGGTGATCAGGTAGGGGCGGGTGCCGCCCACGAAGGCCAGGTCGAAGGCGTGTTCGTCGTAGACCGGGTCGAAGGAGCGGTTGGAGAGGAAGGCGAGGTGCTTGCCGTCGAGGGTGAAGGCGGGCGCGTGGTCCTGGAAGCGCAGCGGGGTGGCCTCGCTGACGGTCAGGTCGGTGGTGTGGGCGAGGCGCAGCTGGCTCAGCGGGCGGGGGCCGGGGTGGGTCCAGGCCAGCCAGGCGGAGTCGGGCGAGAAGGTGAGGTCGCGGACGTCGCCGTCCTCGCTGTGGTCGACCTCGCGGACCTCGCCGGTCTCCCGTTCGACCAGCAGGAGCCGGCCGTCGTGGGCGGCGACGGCGGCGCGGCTGCCGTCGGGGGCCATGGCGAGTTCCAGGACCCGGCCGAGGCGTCCGGCGGCGAGCCGGCGGGGGGTGGCGCCGAGGGCGGGGCCGGTGGCGGGGGCGAACTCCAGGGCGTCCTCGCCCTCGGCGTCGGTGACCCAGACCACCCACTCCTCGCCGTCGGCGCGGAAGGTGCGGGGCAGCCGGGTGCGGACGCCGGGTTCGGCGGCGAGGGCGCGCACCGGACCGGAGCGGTGGGTGACCCAGTGGACGGTGCCGCGCACGGCGACGGCGCTGCCGCGGGCGGTGTGGTCGGGGGCGGCCGGGCCGAACCAGCGGGAGGCGTCCACCTGGAAGGGCTGGAGATCGACGCGGGGGCCGCCGAGGCGGATGTCCAGTGCGCGCGGGGCGGCGCCGTCGAGGTCGTCGAGGAGCCAGAGCCGGCCGGCGCTGGAGTAGACGACGCGGGTGCCGTCGGTGGCGGCGTGCCGGGCGTAGAAGGTGTCGAGGGGGGTGTGCCGGCGCAGGTCGGAGGCGTCGGCGCGGGAGGAGTAGAGGGCGCCGGTGCCCTCGTGGTCGGAGAGGAAGGCCAGGCGGTCGCCGACCCAGAAGGGGTACTCGATGTTGCCGTCGAGTTCTTCGTGCAGCCGGGTGAACTCCCCGTTTCCGTCCCGGTCGATCCACAGCTTGCCGGCGGTGCCGCCGCGGTAGCGCTTCCACCAGGCGGCCTCGCGGCCCATCGGGGCGGACAGCAGCACGGTGTGCGGGCCGTGGGCGACATCGCCGACGGGGCCGTACGGCAGGGTGGTGGCGGGTCCGCCGTCGAGGGGGACGGCGCGGGCCCAGGTGCGGCGCCGGCTGGGCTGGCCGGTGGTGCTCAGCGCGAGGACATGGCCCTCGGGGGTCCAGCCGAGCACCCGCGTCTGCCAACTTCCCCAGTAGGTGAGGCGTTTGGCGGGTCCGCCGTCGAGGGGCGCGACGTGCACCTCGGGGGCGCCGTCGCGGGTGGAGGTCCAGGCGAGGGTGGTGCCGTCGGGCGAGATGCGGGGGTGGTTCACCGGGATGTTGTCGGCACTGGCCCGCCAGGCGCGGCCCCCGTCGAGGGGGGCGAGCCACACGTCGTCCTCGGCGGTGAAGGTCACCAAGTCGCCGCGCAGGTGCGGGAATCGGAGGTAGCCGGAGGTTCCTGTCGAAGCGCCCTGAGTCACCCCGTCACCTTACGCAGCGGCCGCCGTCCGCGGGGCCCGTTTCGATCACTTGCCCGCCACGGGCAGGCAGTTGGGGTCGCTCTGGCACCACAGGGTGCGGGTGACGGTGACCGTGACGGCGGGCTGCGCGCCGACGGGCGGGTAGCTGGGCGGGCGGTAGGTGAAGGTGGGCGGCCGGTACGCCGGGGCCGGCGCGGTCGCGCAGTCGCCGAGCCCGCTGACGTGGAACACCTGCCTCCCCTCGACCCTGGCCCGCAGGTCGCCCCGGACGCAGGCTCCGTCCACGGCACGGGTGACCTCGCCGTTCACGGTGATCCGCTCCCGGTCGCCGGTCTCGCCCCGGCAGTCGACGGAGACCACACCGCCGCGCCCCGGCGCCGCGGTCGCCCCGGCGGCCGGGCGCGAGTCGCCGCTGCAGGTGAGCCAGCCGACGTGGACGTCCGCCTGTTCCAGCCGCGCGGTCGCCGTCGTCCCGGTGGTGTACGCGACCCCGGCCGACCCGAGCACATCCGACTGGCAGCCCACGGCACCGGCTGCGGCCACACCGACGATCCCGGCGAGAACGGCCACACGCGGCCGAATCCACATGAATGCCCCCATGCACGGCAGAGTGCCAGCGCGAGGGGGACGGACGGAAGCGCCCGCCCGCGCACTCACCCGTTCGGCGTGCCGGTTCCTTCGAAACGGCGTACCCGCCGGGGTGGTTCAGCCCCGCAGCAGCAGCCACTCCTGGAGCTCCACCAGGTTGCCCTCGGGGTCCTTGAGGTGCGCGACGCGCATGCGGTCGGTCATCGGGGTGGGGGGCTGGAGGAGGGTGGCGCCGCGGGCGGTGATCTCGGCGCAGTAGGCGTCGAGGTCGTCGACGCGCAGGACGACCAGGGAGCGGTGGCCGTCGGCGGGGCCGGCGAGTTCGGGCAGCAGCTCGGCCATCATGGCGCGGTCCTGGAGGGCGATCCCGGCGGACCCGGTGTGGGGGCTGAACTTCTCGTAGGGGCCCTCGCTCGCGCCGGACTGCGGCTTCAGGCCGAGGACGTCGGCGTAGAAGCGGTAGCAGGCGGCGAAGTCGCTGACGAGCAGCCGTACTTGGGCGAGTTCCATGGTGTCCCCGGTCGTGGTTCAGGACCAGCGGCCGGTGCGCCCCAGGAGGAGGGCGGCGGCCGCGGTGCCGGCGGTGGAGGTGCGCAACACGCTGGGCCCGAGGACGTACGCCCGCGCGCCCGCCTCCTCGAACAGCGCCAACTCGTCGCGGGAGACGCCCCCTTCGGGCCCGACGACGAGCACGATATCGCCCTCGGCGGGGAGTTCGGCGGTGGCCAGCGGCTCGCTGGTGTGCCCGAAGTCGGAGTGCAGCACCCCGGCGAAGTCGGCCGCGGCCAGAAGTGCCGCGACCTGCTTGGTGGTCGCCGCCTCGGCGACCTGGGGGAAGCGGACCCGGCGGGACTGCTTGCCGGCCTCGCGCGCGGTGGCCCGCCACTTGCCGAGCGCCTTCAGACCGCGCTCGCCCCGCCACTGCGTGATGCAGCGCGCGGCCTGCCACGGCACGATCGCGTCGACCCCGACCTCGGTCATCGTCTCGACGGCCAGCTCCCCCCGGTCGCCCTTGGGCAGAGCCTGTACGACCGTGATCCGGGGCCGCGGCTCGGGCTCCTCGGACACCTCCGGCATCCGTACGACGAGACGGTCCTTGCCCTCGCTGCCGAGCACCTCGCACACCGCGTAGCGCCCGGCGCCGTCGGTGAGGACCACCTCCTCACCGGCCTCCAGGCGCTTGACCGAGACGGCGTGCCGGCCCTCGGGTCCGTCCAGGACGTAGCGGTCGCCGTCCGCGGTGAAGTCCGGCACGACGAAGACGGGCGCGGTCACCGGGCACCTCCCGCGGCGAACGCCGCCCGGGCCTCGGCGAGTTCGGCGGCGAGCACCTCCACCAGCTGTCCGGCGGGCAGTTCCCTGGCCAGCCGGTGGCCCTGGCCCGCCCACAGCGCCATGCCCTGCGCGTCCCCGGCCTTCGCGGCGGCCTTGCGCAGCGGCGAGGTGAGGTGGTTGACCTCCGGGTAGGCGGCGGGCGCGTACGGGCCGTGCTCGCGCAGGAAGCGGTTGACCAGTCCGCGCGCGGGGCGGCCGGTGAACGCGCGGGTCAGCTCGGTGCGGACGAACAGGGGGTTGGTCAGCGCCTCCTTGTGCACGGCGGGGGCGCCGGACTCGGGGGCGGCGAGGAAGGCGGTGCCCAGCTGGGCCGCGCTCGCGCCCGCCGCGAGGACGGCCGCGATCTGGGCGCCGCGCATGATGCCGCCGGCCGCGACGACGGGGAGGTGCACGGCCTCGCGGACCTGTGTGATCAGGGAGAGCAGGCCGAGGCCGGTGCCGTCGTTCTCCGGGACGTCCCGGTGCGTGCCCTGGTGGCCGCCGGCCTCCACGCCCTGCGCGATCACCGCGTCCGCTCCGGCCCGCTCCACCGCGACGGCCTCCTCGGCGGTGGTGGCGGTGACCAGCGTGACGGTCCCGGCCCGCCGCAGCCGTTCCAGCGCGTGGCGGTCCGGCACCCCGAAGTGGAAGGAGACCACCGGCACCGGGTCGTCCAGGAGCACGGCGAGCTTGGCGTCGTAGCCGTCGTCGCGGCCGTGGTCCGGGTCGCCCAGCTCGGTCTCGTACCAGGCGGCCTCACCCGCGAGCTGATGGGCGTAGACCTCGACCGCGCCGCTCTCCGCGTACTCGGGCTGCGGCATGAAGACGTTGACGCCGAAGGGCCGGTCGGTGAGGCTCCGCAGCCGCTTGATCTCCTGGTACATACCGTCGGCCGTCTTGTACCCGGCGGCCAGGAACCCGAGCCCGCCGGCCTCGGAGACGGCGGCGGCGAGCTCCGGCACCGAGACGCCGCCCGCCATGGGGGCCTGCACGATCGGGTGCCGGAGGAGATCGGTCAGTGCGGAGGACATGCCCGCATGGTGTCACGTCCACCGAACAAGTCCGAATCGGGCGTCAGGATCGGCATATTCCACTCCGTGCCCGGTCAGAGGCCGTGCGGGGTGCCCGTGGCAGCCCTCGGTCGGAGACCGTGACGGGTGCTGCGGCAGCCCAGTCGGAAGCCGGGCCAGGCGCCATGACAGCCCCCGGTCAGAAACCGCGACGGAGGTGGTCGCGACAGCCCCGACCGGAAGCCGCGACGGAGATGCCGCGACAGCCCCCAGCCGGAAGCCGGGCCAGGCGCCGCGACAACCCCTGATCAGAAACCGCGACGGGGGTGTTGCGACAGCCTCGGCCGACAGCCGCGACGGAGGTGCCGCGACAGCCCCCGGTCAAAAGCCGGGCCAGGCGCCGTGGCAGCCCCCGGTCGGAGGTCGCCACGGCAGGCCTGGCACGGCCGGAGGCTCAGCGGCCGTTGAACGCGTCCTTCAGCCGCGAGAACAGCCCCTGCTGACCCGGCTGGAACTGGCCCTGCGGGCGCTCCTCGCCGCGCAGCTTGGCCAGCTCGCGCAGCAGCCGCTCCTGCTCGGGATCGAGCTTCGTCGGCGTCTGCACCTCGACGTGCACGATCAGGTCGCCCCGGCCGCCGCCCCGCAGATGCGTGACGCCCCGGTTGTGCAGCGGGATCGACTGCCCGGACTGGGTGCCGGGCCGGATGTCGATCTCCTCCATGCCGTCCAGCGTCTCCAGCGGCACCTTGGTGCCGAGGGCGGCCGCGGTCATCGGGATCGTCACCGTGCAGTGCAGATCGTCGCCGCGGCGCTGGAAGCGCGGGTGCGGCAGCTCGTGGATCTCCACGTACAGGTCACCGGCCGGACCGCCGCCGGGGCCGACCTCGCCCTCGCCGGCGAGCTGGATCCGGGTGCCGTTGTCGACACCGGCCGGGATCTTCACGGTCAGCGTGCGCCGCGAGCGGACCCGCCCGTCACCGGCGCACTCCGGGCACGGCGTGGGCACCACGGTCCCGAAGCCCTGGCACTGGGGGCACGGCCGCGAGGTCATGACCTGGCCCAGGAAGGACCGGGTGACCTGCGAGACCTCACCGCGGCCGCGGCACATGTCGCAGGTCTGCGCCGACGTGCCCGGAGCCGCGCCCTCGCCGTTGCAGGTGTTGCAGACGACCGCGGTGTCGACCTGGATGTCCTTGGTCGTCCCGAAGGCCGCCTCGTCCAGCTCGACCTCGATCCGGATCATCGCGTCCTGGCCGCGCCGGGTGCGCGAGCGCGGTCCGCGCTGCGACGCCGTGCCGAAGAACGCGTCCATGATGTCGGAGAAGTTGCCGAAGCCACCGGCCCCGAAGCCGCCCGCGCCGGCGCCGCCGGACTGCGAGAGGGGGTCGCCGCCGAGGTCGTAGACCTGCTTCTTCTGCGGGTCCGACAGCACCTCGTAAGCGGCGTTGATCTCCTTGAACCGCTCCTGGGTCTTCGGATCGGGGTTGACGTCCGGGTGCAGCTCGCGCGCGAGCCGACGGAACGCCTTCTTGATCTCATCCTGCGACGCGTCGCGGCGCACGCCGAGAACGGCGTAGTAGTCCGTGGCCACTTACGACTCCGCCAGGATCTGTCCGACGTACCGTGCCACTGCGCGTACCGCTCCCATCGTTCCCGGATAGTCCATGCGGGTCGGTCCGACCACGCCGAGCTTGGCAACCGCCTCGCCGCCCGAACCGTAGCCCACCGACACCACGGAGGTTGAGTTGAGTCCTTCGTGGGCGATCTCGTGCCCGATGCGCACGGTCATGCCCGGATCCTTCGCCTCGCCGAGGAGCTTGAGGAGCACGACCTGCTCCTCCAGGGCCTCCAGGACGGGCCGGATCGTGAGGGGGAAATCATGTCCGAAGCGGGTGAGATTGGCGGTGCCGCCGATCATCAGCCGCTCCTCGTTCTCCTCGACCAGTGTCTCCAGAAGGGTGGAGAGCACCGTGGAGACCGTACCGCGATCCTCGTGTTCGAAGGCGTCCGGCAGGTCCTCGACCAGCTTCGGCACGTCCGCGAACCGGCGGCCGGCGACCCGGCTGTTGAGCCGCGCGCGCAGGTCCGCGAGGGACGCCTCGCCGAACGGCGCCGGGCAGTCGACCATCCGCTGCTCGACCCGGCCGGTGTCCGTGATCAGCACCAGCATCACGCGCGCCGGGGCGAGCGCCAGCAGCTCCACGTGCCGCACGGTGGACCGGGTCAGGGACGGGTACTGCACGACGGCGACCTGCCGGGTCAGCTGCGCGAGCAGCCGCACCGTACGCGCCACGACGTCGTCGAGATCGACGGCGCCGTCGAGGAAGTTCTGGATCGCGCGGCGCTCGGGCGCGGTCATCGGCTTGACGCCCGCGAGCTTGTCGACGAACAGCCGGTAGCCCTTGTCGGTGGGGATGCGCCCCGCGCTGGTGTGCGGCTGCGCGATGTACCCCTCGTCCTCCAGGGCCGACATGTCATTGCGCACGGTCGCCGGGGACACACCGAGGTTGTGCCGCTCGGTCAGGGCCTTGGACCCGACGGGCTCCTCGGTGCCGACATAGTCCTGGACGATGGCGCGCAGTACCTGAAGCCTGCGTTCACTCAGCATTCGCGCGCACCTCCAGCACGTCGTCCCCTCACTTGCGAGGCTGTCCCTCTTGTGTCCGTCTTGGCACTCTTCGCATGCGAGTGCCAGCGTTCCCCGGCCCAGTGTACGGCCGTGGGGTACGCACCGGGCAAGGTCGGTGCCCGTGCGACCGCTCCTGCGGCTAGCGTCGCGGTATGACGGTGACTTGGGAAGAGGGTGGCTGGGAGCGGTTGACCGCCGGGGTGGGGCGGTGCCGGCTGCCGGGCTGGGACTGCACGGCGGGGCTGGTCCTGGGCGCGGACACGGCGCTGATGGTGGACGCCGGGTCGAGCCTGGCGGAGGGGGCGCGGCTGCGGTCCGCGGCCGAGGTGCTCGCCGGTGGACGTGTGACCCATCTCGCGCTGACCCATGTCCATTTCGACCATGTCTTCGGGACTCCGGCGTTCGCGGGGGCCGAGGTGTACGCGGCGGTGGGGGCGGACGGGGTGGTCCGCCGCGGGCGGGACGAGCTGCGGTACGACGCGGTCCGCCACGGGCTGCCCGCGGACGAGGCCGAGGAGGCGGCGCTGGCGCTGGTGCCGCCGCGGCACCTGGTCTCCGGGGAGCGGACCCTGGAGCTGGGCGGTGGCCGCCAGGCGCTGCTGGCCAATGTGGGCCCCGGCCATACCGCTCATGACCTGGTGGTTCTGGTGCCGGGCGAGCCGGAGGTGGTGTTCTGCGGGGACCTGGTGGAGGAGTCCGGGGAGCCCCAGGCGGGCCCGGACGCCGTACCCTCGCGCTGGCCGGACGCGCTGGACCGGCTGCTGGCGCTGGGCGGCGAGGACGCGCTGTACGTGCCCGGTCACGGGGCGGTGGTCGACGCGGCGTTCGTACGACGCCAACGGGACGCGCTGGCCGCGCGGTTCGGCGTGAACTGAGCCGCACGCGCGCGGCCTTACCGGCGTGTCGTGAGCGCGCGCCCGCGGCTTCTCCTATCGTCATCCGAATGCGCCCACCCGTCTCCCACCACCGCCCTTCCAACGGGGGCCCTTCGGGCCCGCGCTCCCGCCGGTACTCCGCCGACCTGACCCCTCCCTGGAAGAAGTCCCAGCCGGTGCCGGAGGTGCCCGCCGAGCCGGGGCTGGTCGTGGAGGAGCCCGGTACCGGGTTCTGCGGGGCGGTGATCCGCTGCGAGGCGGGCACGGTGACGCTGGAGGACCGCTTCGGCAAGCACCGGGTGTTCCCGCTGGAGCCGCGCGGCTTCCTGCTGGAGGGCCGGGTGGTGACGCTCGTACGACCCTTCGCCGGCCCGGCGCGCCCCGCCCGCACCGCCTCCGGTTCCGTCGCCGTCCCCGGCGCCCGCGCCCGGGTGGCCCGCGCCGGGCGCATCTACGTCGAGGGCCGGCACGACGCCGAGCTGGTCGAGAAGGTCTGGGGCGACGACCTGCGCATCGAGGGCGTGGTCGTGGAGTACCTGGAGGGTGTGGACGACCTCCCCGCGATCGTCGCCGACTTCGCCCCCGGTCCGGACGCCCGCCTCGGCGTCCTCGTGGACCACCTGGTGCCGGGCACGAAGGAATTCCGTATCGCCCGGTCGGTGACCAGCGAACACGCGCTGGTCGTGGGCCATCCGTACATCGACATCTGGGAAGCGGTGAAACCGGCGTCGCTGGGGATCGCGGGATGGCCTCGGGTGCCCCACGGCCAGGACTGGAAGACGGGCGTGTGCCGCGCCCTGGGCTGGCCCGCGGACAACACCGGCGCGGTGTGGCAGGCGATCCTGAAGCGGGTGAACTCCTACAAGGACCTGGAACCGGAGCTGCTCGGCCGGGTGGAGGAGCTGATCGACTTCGTCACGGGTAGCGGTGGGGCCTGACGTTGGGGAGGGTTCCGAACTCGCTCGTGTCCAGTTCGATCCCCAGGGCCTCCAGCCGGACCGGATCCCCGAATTTGGTGATCTCCTGGCTCAGGTAGTCGGCGTCCTCCCCCTGCCCTGACGGTTTCGTCAGCCGGACGCACTGCGCCATGATCGGGTCGATGACGAGGTAGGTGGAGATCCTTCCCGCCGCGTAGATCGAACGCTTGACCACGTAGTCGTTGTGGGCGCTTGACTTGGAGACGATCTCCACCACCGCCGTGACCAGCTCTGACGGCAGCAGGTGCCCCGAGTCGGGCAGTACGTCCGGTGCCGCGACGACCAGATCCGGGACGGGCACGCTGTCCTCGCCGGCGATGCCCACGTCCTGGGTCTGGATCGGGTACCACCGTTCCAGGGGAATCTGCCGCTGGGTGTGCAGCGCGATCAGGTTGTGCACCAGATCAGGGCTGGCCATCATCATGATTACCCCCCGGAGAAGCTCAGCCTTGACGCCCTCGGGAGGCTCGAACTTGTCGAAGCACTCGGCCAGTCCACGCTCGTCCACAGCGGTCATCTCCGTGGCCTCCACATCTGCTGCGTCCTTTCGGCAGCAGCCTAGGAATCAGGTTAAGGACCGAACCGGCGTTCCGCACCGATTCACTCGCCGGGGTGATCAGTCCACCAGGTCCCGTACCACCGCGTCCGCCAGCAGCCGGCCCCGCAGGGTGAGGGCGGCGCGGCCCTCGGTGTAGGGGGCGGGCTGGAAGAGACCGTCCGCGAGGGCGCGGCGGGAGGCGGCGAGGCCGGTTTCCTTCAGCAGGGAGAGCGGGACGCCCTCGCGGAGCCGGAGTTCCAGGAGGACGCGCTCGACCCGGCGGTCCTCCGCGGACAGCACCTCGCGACCCGCGCCCGGCGAGCGGCCCCCGGCCAGCGCGGCAGCGTAGGCGCCGGGGTGTTTCACGTTCCACCAGCGCACGCCGCCCACATGGGAGTGCGCGCCGGGGCCCGCGCCCCACCAGTCCGCGCCCCGCCAGTACAGCTCGTTGTGCAGGCAGCGGCCCGCCTCGGAGGTGGCCCAGTTGGAGACCTCGTACCAGTCGAAGCCGGCGGCGGAGAGGGTCTCCTCGGCGATCAGATAGCGGTCGGCGTGCACGTCGTCGTCGGTCATCGGGACCTCGCCCCGGCGGATCCGGCGGGCGAGCTGCGTGCCCTCCTCCACGATGAGGGCGTACGCGCTGACGTGGTCGGGGCCCGCGCCGATCGCCGCGTCGAGGGAGGCCCGCCAGTCGTCGTCGCTCTCGCCCGGAGTGCCGTAGATCAGGTCGAGGTTCACATGCCCGAAGCCCGCCGCACGGGCCTCCGACACGCACGCCTCGGGGCGGCCGGGGGTGTGGGTGCGGTCGAGGATCTTCAGCACATGCTGCTTCGCGCTCTGCATCCCGAAGGAGATCCGGTTGAAACCGCCTGCGCGGAGGGTGGCGAGGTAGGCCGGGTCGACCGACTCGGGGTTCGCCTCCGTGGTGACCTCGGCGTCCGGGGCGAGCCCGAACTCGTCGCGGATCGCCGCCAGCATCCGTACGAGATCGCCGGCCGCCAGCAGCGTGGGCGTACCGCCGCCGACGAACACCGTGCGCACCGGCCGGGGGTCGTCGCCGAGCACCTTGCGGGCGAGCCGGACCTCGTCGACGAGCGTCTCGGCGTAGTTGTCACGGGAGGCCAGCACCCCGCCGGTGCCGCGCAGCTCGGTCGCGGTGTACGTGTTGAAGTCGCAGTACCCGCAGCGGGTCGCGCAGTACGGGACGTGCAGATAGAAACCGAGCGGACGCTCCCCCGCCCCGTCGAGCGCGTGCGCGGGCAGCGCACCGTCATCGGGTACGGGCTCACCGTCGGGGAGTGCGGAAGGCATACGCCTATTGTCCAGCACCGCCGCGCGGTCCTGAGCGACGAGCCGGGAGGCGGGCCCGGCCGGGGCGCCCCCTCACTCCGCCTGGAGCACCAGCAGGGCCAGGTCGTCGTCCGGGGGTGACTCGCTGAAGGTGTGGACCAGGTGGCGGATCCTTTCCGCGATCTCCTCGGCGGTGAGGCCGGTGCAGGAGGCGAGGGCGGTGGCGAGGCCGTCGGCGTCGTCGAACTGGTGGGGGCCGCGGCGCCGCTCGGTCACTCCGTCGGTGACGCACAGCAGGCTCTCGCCGGGCCCGAGGTCCAGGGTCTCGCTGGTGTAGGTCTCGTCCTCGACCACTCCGAGCAGCGTCTGCGGGCGGGCCGCGGTGCGCACGCCCCCGTCGGGGCCGAGGACCAGCGGCAGGGGGTGCCCGGCGGAGGCGAGGGTGCAGCGGACCCCGCCGTCGTACGGGATCAGCTCGCCGTACAGGAGGGAGAGGAAGCGGGTCTGCGGGCCCTCCCCGCGGCCGTCGGCGGCGACCAGGGCGCGCGCCGCGGCGTCGGCGGCCTCCATGGCGTCGTCCAGCAGGAGCTGGTTGAGGCGGTCGAGGACGTCGGCCACCCGGTACCCCTCGCGGGCCAGCAGCCGCAGCCAGGGCCGGGCGAGGCCGATCACGACCGCCGCCTCCGGGCCCTTGCCCTGGACGTCGCCGATCGCGAAGCACCAGCGGCCGTCGCCCGCCGGGAACAGGTCGTAGAAGTCGCCGCTGGGGCCGCTCTGGTCGCAGGGCTCGTAGACCAGCGCGCTGCTCATGCCGGGGATCTCGGCGACCGCGCCGGGCAGCAGTCCGCGCTGGAGGACCGCGCTGATGGTGGCCTGCCGGGCGTACTGCCGGGCCGCGCCGATGGCGAGGGCCACCCGGCGGCCCAGGTCCTCGACCAGGCCGGTGATCTCGTCGGGGAAGCGGGCGAGCCCGCACCGCCCGATGACCAGCGTGCCCAGCGGCCGCCCGCCCGCCACCAGCCGGTACGCCAGCGCCGTACCGTCTGCGCCGTGGGCGCCCAGCGCGTCGCCGGGCCAGGGGTAGGGCGCGGGCCCAAAGCCGTCCCCCGGCCGCGGCGGCTCCTTCTCCAGGGCGTGGCGCAGCTCCTCGATGCGGTTCTCACTGGCGTGCCAGACGCGCGCCGGACCGTCGTACGACCCGCCGCGCGCCGACGCCTCGTCCTCCAGCCAGACCGCGCACCAGTCGGCGAGCCGGGGCACGATCAGCTGGCCGGTGAGGGCCGTCACCAGGTTCTCGTCCAGCTGGCCCGCGAGCAGGTCGGACGCCTCGGCGAGGAAGGACAGCGCGCCCCGGCCGAGCCAGTCCCGGTCGCTCTGGGTGCGCTGCGACTGCGGGGCCAGCGCCTCGGCGACCTCCAGCGCGTCCCGCACCCCGCCGCCGGCCGGGGGTTCGCCGCCGCCCGGTGGCAGCCTGGCCCACACCGACTTGGCGCCGGTGCGGTAGGTGACCCCCCAGGACTCGGCGAGCGCCCCGACCAGGCGCAGCCCCCGGCCGTACTCCAGGGTGTCGTACGACGGCTCGCCCGCGGTCGCGTCCCGCGGTGGCCGGGCCGGGTGCCGGTCCCCGACCTCGACCAGGAAGGTGCCGCCGTCCTCCAGGCACCAGTCGAGGGATATCTCGGTGCCCGCGTGCACCACGGCGTTGGTGACCAGCTCGCTGACGACCGCCGTGGCGTCGTCGACGAGCCGGGGTGCCACGGGTGCCTCGGCCAGCGCGGCCCGCACCAGGGCCCGCGCGGTGCCCGGCGCGAGCGGGCTGCCGGGCAACGCGGCGTGCCCGCGCGTCCGGCCCGCCGTCTCCCGCTGCATGGGTATGGCCGCCATGTCCATGCGGCCAGGGTGACAGACGGGGGTCGCGCATAAGCGTGAAGTCACCGAAGTGGCCACGCATGGCCGAGAAGCGTGCTAGGACGGCATCGAAAGGGGAACCTTTTCGAGCGCTGGTGGCCAAAAAGCCGCCCTGGGGGCGAGCGCTACTTCTCCCGCGTCCCGGCGTACATCTCGTCGATCAGCCCCTTGTACTCCCGTTCCACCACCGGCCGCTTCAGCTTCAGGCTCGGCGTGATCTCGCCGTGCTCCACGTCGAGATCACGCGGCAGCAGCCGGAACTTCTTGATCGTCTGCCAGCGCTGGAGCCCGGCGTTGAGCTGCTGGACGTACCCGTCGACCATCTCGACCGTCTGCGGCGCCGCGACGATCTCGGCGTACGGCCTGCCGCCGAGGCCGTTCTCCTTCGCCCACTCGGCGAGCGCGATCTCGTCCAGGGCGATGAGCGCGGTGCAGTAGTTCCGGTCGGCGCCGTGCACGAGGATGTTGGAGACGTACGGGCAGACCGCCTTGAACTGGCCCTCCACCTCGGCCGGCGCGACGTACTTGCCGCCGGAGGTCTTGATGAGGTCCTTCTTGCGGTCGGTGATCCGCAGGTACCCGTCGGGCGAGAGCTCGCCGATGTCGCCGGTGTGGAACCAGCCGTCGGACTCCAGCACCTCGGCGGTCTTGTCGGGCAGCTTGTGGTAGCCCTGCATGATGCCGGGGCCGCGCAGCAGGATCTCGCCGTCGTCGGCGATGCGCACCTCGGTGCCGGGCAGCGGCTTGCCGACCGTGCCGGTGCGGTAGGCCTCGCCGGGGTTCACGAAGGACGCGGCGGAGGACTCGGTGAGGCCGTAGCCCTCCAGGATGTGGATGCCGGCGCCGGCGAAGAAGTAGCCGATCTCGGGCGCGAGCGCGGCGGAGCCGGAGACACAGGCGCGCAGCCGGCCGCCGAACGCCTCGCGGATCTTGGCGTAGACGAGGGTGTCGGCGACCTTGTGCCGGGCGGCGAGGCCGAAGGGCACGGAGCGGCTGCCGGTGTGCCGGAAGTTGTCCTGCTCGGTCCTGGCGTACTCGCGGGCGATCTCGGCCGCCCACTGGAAGATCTTGTACTTGGCCGCGCCGCCCTCCCGCGCCTTGGCCGCGACGCCGTTGTAGACCTTCTCGAAGATGCGCGGCACGGCGGCCATGTACGTCGGCCGCACCACCGGCAGGTTCTCGATGATCTTGTCGACGCGGCCGTCCACGGCGGTGACGTGCCCGATCTCGATCTGGCCGGAGGTGAGCACCTTGCCGAAGACGTGCGCGAGCGGCAGCCACAGGTACTGCACGTCGTCCGGGCCGAGCAGCCCGGTCGAGGCGATGGCCTTGGCCATGTACGACCAGTTGTCGTGCGGCAGCCGCACGCCCTTGGGGCGGCCGGTGGTGCCGGAGGTGTAGATCAGCGTGGCGAGCTGGTCCCTGGTGATCGCGCCGACCCGCTCCTTGACCAGCTGCGGGTGCTGCTCCAGGTAGGCGGCGCCGCGCTTCTCCAGCTCGGCGAGGGTGATCACCCAGTCGTCGCCCTCCGGCACGCCGGCCGGGTCGATGACGACGACCTTCGTCAGCTCGGGCAGTTCGGCGCGCTTCTCGGCCGCCTTGGCGACCTGGGACGCGTTCTCGGCGATCAGCACCCGGCTCTCGGAGTCGGCGAGGATGAACGCGGACTCGTCGGCGTTGGTCTGCGGGTAGATCGTGGTGGTGGCGCCGCCGGCGCACAGGATGCCGAGGTCGGCGAGGATCCACTCGACGCGGGTGGAGCAGGCGAGCGCCACGCGCTGCTCGGGCTCGATGCCCAGCTCGGTGAGTCCGGCCGCGATCGCGTACACCCGGTCGGCCGACTGGGCCCAGCTCAGCGACTTCCAGTCGTCCGGGCCCTGCCCGGCGGCGGGAGGCACCGGGTAGCGGTAGGCCTCGGCGTCCGGTGTCGCCGCCACGCGTTCAAGGAAGAGGGCCGCGACGGACGGCGGACGGTTCTCGATCTGGGTCTGTGTGTCGCTCACGACATCCTCCGGGGCCCGCGACAGCGCGGCTGGTACTCGTGCGGCTGGGTTAACTCACGGTGGGGTTCGGGCGTTGTTTAACTCGCGAGTAACTATCGAGCAGGCATCAGAGTAAGGCGCGACCGCCCGCTGCGTAAGGGGCTTCACCCTGTCTCTTTCCCCGCGTCGGCGACGCGGAGTGACGGCACGGGCGCGCGGAGGCCCGCCGCGCTTTCGCACGACGGGCCCCCTGGTGTCCGTTTTACGGACGCAACCGCTTGTTACCTTCGGTTACTGTCCGATGCCCCCGGTTACTTCTTGCCCTTGGCCGACCCCGCGCTGTCATCGCTGGAGAGGACCGCGATGAAGGCCTCCTGCGGAACCTCCACCGAACCCACCATCTTCATCCGCTTCTTGCCTTCCTTCTGCTTCTCCAGCAGCTTGCGCTTACGGGAGATGTCGCCGCCGTAGCACTTGGCGAGGACGTCCTTGCGGATGGCGCGGATGGTCTCGCGGGCGATCACCCGCGAGCCGACGGCGGCCTGGACCGGCACCTCGAAGCTCTGCCGCGGGATCAGCTCCCTGAGCTTGGCGACGAGCCGCACGCCGTACGCGTAGGCCTGGTCCTTGTGGGTGATCGCCGAGAAGGCGTCCACCTTGTCGCCGTGCAGCAGGATGTCGACCTTGACCAGGCTGCTGGACTGCTCGCCGGTGGGCTCGTAGTCGAGCGAGGCGTAACCGCGGGTCTTGGACTTCAGCTGGTCGAAGAAGTCGAAGACGATCTCCGCGAGCGGCAGCGTGTAGCGGATCTCGACGCGGTCCTCGGAGAGGTAGTCCATGCCGAGCAGGGTGCCGCGCCGGGTCTGGCACAGCTCCATGATCGCGCCGATGAACTCGGTGGGGGCGAGGATGGTGGCCCGTACGACCGGCTCGTAGACCTCGTCGATCTTCCCCTCGGGGAACTCGCTCGGGTTGGTCACCGTGTGCTCGCTGCCGTCCTCCATGACCACGCGGTAGACCACGTTCGGGGCGGTGGCGATCAGGTCGAGGCCGAACTCGCGCTCCAGGCGCTCGCGGATCACGTCGAGGTGCAGCAGGCCGAGGAAGCCGACGCGGAAGCCGAAGCCGAGGGCGGCGGAGGTCTCCGGCTCGTAGACCAGCGCGGCGTCGTTGAGCTGGAGCTTGTCCAGGGCCTCGCGCAGCTCGGGGTAGTCGGAGCCGTCCAGCGGGTACAGGCCCGAGAACACCATCGGCTTCGGGTCCTTGTAGCCGCCGAGGGCCTCGGTGGCGCCCTTGTGCTGGCTGGTGACGGTGTCACCGACCTTGGACTGGCGGACGTCCTTCACACCGGTGATCAGATAGCCCACCTCGCCGACGCCCAGGCCGTCGGCCGGGAGCATCTCGGGCGAGCTGACACCGATCTCCAGCAGCTCGTGGGTGGCGCCGGTCGACATCATCTTGATGCGCTCGCGCTTGTTGAGCTGGCCGTCGATGACACGCACGTACGTCACGACACCGCGGTAGGAGTCGTAGACCGAGTCGAAGATCATCGCGCGGGCGGGGGCGTCGGCGACACCGACCGGGGCCGGGATCTCCTGGACGACCTTGTCCAGCAGCGCCTCGACGCCGAGACCCGTCTTGGCGGAGACCTTGAGCACGTCCTCCGGCTCGCAGCCGACCAGGTTCGCCAGTTCCTCGGCGAACTTCTCCGGCTGGGCGGCCGGCAGGTCGATCTTGTTGAGCACCGGGATGATCTTGAGGTCGTTCTCCATCGCCAGGTAGAGGTTGGCGAGGGTCTGCGCCTCGATGCCCTGGGCGGCGTCGACGAGGAGGATGGTGCCCTCGCAGGCGGCCAGCGACCGCGAGACCTCGTAGGTGAAGTCGACGTGCCCCGGAGTGTCGATCATGTTGAGGATGTGCGTGGTGCCCTGGTCGGGGCCCTCGGTGGGGGCCCAGGGCAGACGCACCGCCTGGGACTTGATCGTGATGCCGCGCTCGCGCTCGATGTCCATCCGGTCGAGGTACTGAGCGCGCATCTGCCGCTGCTCGACCACGCCGGTCAGCTGGAGCATCCGGTCGGCGAGCGTGGACTTGCCGTGGTCGATGTGCGCGATGATGCAGAAGTTGCGGATCAGCGCCGGGGCGGTACGGCTCGGCTCGGGCACGTGGTTAGGGGTCGCGGGCACGCAGGGTCCTGTCTCTTGAGGCGCCTTATGCCTCGGGTCGGATCGATACGTAGTCTCCATGGTCCCACGCGGAGGGACCGAAGGGCGTTTTGGGCCGCTCGCAGGGCCACTGGTACTGTAGATGGCTGTGCCTCATGCCCTCTCGGCCGAGGCACGATCAGAGAAATTTTGGATCACCGGTACGGGACCCGTGCGGCCCCGTGCCTGAACCTGAAAAGGCTCCTTCGTGGCGAACATCAAGTCCCAGATCAAGCGGATCAAGACCAACGAGAAGGCGCGGCTGCGCAACAAGGCCGTCAAGTCCTCCCTGAAGACCGCGATCCGCAAGGCCCGTGAGGCCGCTGCCGCGGGTGAC
Source organism: Streptomyces sp. AM6-12 (assembly GCF_044327085.1). Classification (NCBI taxonomy): domain Bacteria; kingdom Bacillati; phylum Actinomycetota; class Actinomycetes; order Kitasatosporales; family Streptomycetaceae; genus Streptomyces; species Streptomyces sp. AM6-12. Next base: position 4,931,640 of record NZ_JBIQWN010000001.1, on the reverse strand, counting down.
ACCGCCAAGGCCGTCGAGCTCCAGCGCGCTGCCGCGCGTGCGCTCGACAAGGCCGTCTCCAAGGGCGTCATCCACAAGAACCAGGCCGCCAACAAGAAGTCGGCGCTTGCTTCCAAGGTCGCGTCCATCCAGGGCTGAACGACCCCTTTGATCTGACCGCCGGAAAGACCCAGAGCGGGCCCTCTCTCATCCGCTCCCGACCGGCAGCCCCGAAGCCTCACGCGGCCTGCGTTCGCCACGCGGGTGAGGCTTCAGCATCCTGACCCGAAAACCCCGCCTCACCTGCCCTTCCCCAGGGTGGGGGGCGGGGTTTTCGGCGTGTCTGGGGGGCGGCTGGGAGGAACGGCTGCGGAGGGGCTGGGGTGGAGCCCCGGGGCCGCTGGTCGCTATCCCCGGCCGCGCGAGCGGGCCGCGTGGGCGATGGTGACCACGGCTTTTTCCAGGGCGTACTCGGGATCGTCACCCCCGCCCTTCACCCCCGCGTCCGCCTCCGCGATCGCCCGCATCGCCACCGAGACCCCGTCCGGCGTCCACCCCCGCATCTGCTGCCGTACCCGGTCGATCTTCCACGGCGGCATCCCCAGCTCCCGCGCCAGATCTCCCGGCCGCCCGCCCCGCGCCGACGACAGCTTCCCGATCGCCCGCACCCCCTGCGCCAACGCGCTCGTGATCATCACCGGCGCCACCCCCGTCGACAGCGACCACCGCAGCGCCTCCAGCGCCTCCGCCGTACGCCCCTCCACCGCCCGGTCCGCGACCGTGAAGCTGGAGGCCTCGGCCCGCCCGGTGTAGTACCGCCCGACGACGGCCTCGTCGATCGTCCCCTCGACATCCGCGGTCAACTGCGCCACCGCCGACGCCAGCTCCCGCAGATCACTCCCGATCGCGTCGCACAGCGCCTGGCACGCCTCGGGCGTAGCGGACCGCCCCGCCGTACGGAACTCCCCCCGCACGAACGCCAGCCGGTCCGCCGGCTTGGTCATCTTCGGGCAGGCCACCTCCCGCGCCCCCGCCTTGCGCGCGGCGTCCAGCAGGCCCTTGCCCTTGGCGCCGCCCGCGTGCAGCAGCACCAGCGTGATCTCCTCGGCGGGCGAGCCGAGGTACGCCTTCACGTCCTTGACGGTGTCGGCCGACAGATCCTGCGCATTGCGTACGACGACGACCTTGCGCTCGGCGAACAGCGACGGGCTGGTCAGCTCGGCGAGCGTGCCGGGCTGCAACTGGTCCGGGGTCAGGTCCCGTACATCCGTGTCGGCGTCGGCGGCGCGCGCGGCGGCGACCACCTCCCGCACGGCGCGGTCCAGCAGCAGGTCCTCCTGGCCCACGGCAAGCGTCACCGGGGCGAGAACATCGTCATTCGCAGTCTTCCTGGCCATCGCACCAAGCATCCCACGCCCCACCGACAACGCCCCGGCTCACGCCTCTCGGCCCCCGGCGGGCTACGGCTCCTCGCGCCACCCGTCCCACTCCCCCGCGAACTCGTCCAGCTCCTGCGGATCCAGCCGCTCCTCCTCGTCGGCCAGCACGACCAGCCACTGCGCGTCCTCGGCGTCGTCCTCGCCGGCCAGCGCGTCCCGGAGCAGCCGGGGTTCCTCGTCGAGGGCGAACCGCTCCCCGAGCGCCTCCGCCGCCTCCTCGGCCGCGTCCCGGTCGGGCAGCACCAGCACATGTCTCACATCGCTCACGCCGCCATTGTCCGACACCCCCGCGGCAGCGAAGCGCCAGGTCAGCCCCTGGGCCCCTGGGGCACGAGCTGTACGTCCAGATCGACCCGGATGCTCGGCCCCACCGCCGCGATCCCCCGCGCCAGCATCGACTGCCAGCTGACCGTGAAGTCGTCCCGGTGCAGTTCGGTGGTGGCCCGGCAGGCGGCCCGCGTCTCGCCCTCGATGCCGTTGCCGAGCCCGAGGTACTCCGTGTCGAGCGTCACGGTGCGGGTCACTCCGTGCAGTGACAGCGCGCCGGTGACCGTCCACCGGCTGCCGCCCCGGTGCGTGAGCCGGTCGCTGTAGAACTCCAGGGTCGGAAACCGCCGTACGTCCAGGAAGTCACCCGAGCACAGATGGTCGTCGCGCATCCGCACCCCGGTGTCGATGGACGCCGCGTCGATCACCACGTGCACCGCCGACCGCTCGATCCGCTCGGCGATCCGCACCGCGCCCGCGAAGGAGTTGAACCGCCCGTGGATCCGGGCCAGCCCGATGTGCCGCGCGGTGAAGCCGATCGAGGAGTGGCCGGGGTCGAGCTGCCACTCGCCGGGCGCGGGCGGCTCCGGCGGCGGGGCGACCTGGAGGGTGACATCGCCCAGCGAGGCGAAGGAGTCCTCGCCGACCAGCACGGTGGCCCGGTAGGGCGTGAACCCCTCGGCCGTCACCGCGAGCCGGTATTCCCCCGCCGGCACGATCGCCAGGAACGACCCGTACGGGTCCGTCCCCCCGGTCACCACCTTGCGCCCCATGGTGTCGCTGACCGTGAACTCGGCCCCGGTGACGGGCTGGTTGACCGGGTCGAGCACCCGGCAGCCGATCACCCCCGCACCGGCCGGCATCCGAACCGCCCCCAGTGGGCTCGCCGGTCGCGCCCCGTTCGTCCGGTTACCCAGCCAGCGGCCGAACATCCACTGCACCCCTGTACATCTCGACATCTTCTGTTGCCGAAGATCCATTCGATCACTGTTGCGGCTTTCGAGGCAACACGGCCCCACATCAAGGGAATCCAGCGCATGCGCCACAACTGAGCGCTTTTGATCGCCCCATGCCCGTTTCGCATCACCCTCGCGATGTCACGAACAAGAGACTTCCGCACCGAAGCTTCACATGAACATCACATACGGAGTTACGGTCATCCCTCCGACGCACCTTGGGGGGACCCATGAGCAACCCGTACCAGCCGTACGCCATGCCACCGCAGCCACCGCAGCCACCCACCCGCACGGCTCCCAAGTGGGCTCGCAAGCGCTACGTGTTGCCCGCCATCGGACTCGCCTTCTTCATCGGCATCGGAGCGGGTGCGAGCGGCCAGGACAACGGGACCGACGCCAAGCCGACGGCCGCCAAGGTGCAGCCGGCCGCCACTGTCACGGCGACCGCCACCGCCACGGAGACGGCGTCACCCGAGCCCGCGCCGACGGTCACGGCGACGAAGACCGTCAAGGTGAAGGTGACCGTCACCGCACACGCCCCGGCCGCCGGTTCCGGCAGCAGCGGAGGCTCGTCGGGCGGCTCCTCCGGCGGTTCGTCTGGCGGCTCCTCCGGTGGCTCGTCGAGCGGCGGCGGCTCCGGCTCCAGTTCCTCGGGAGGCTCTACCAGCGCCGGCAACGGCGCCACCGCCCTGTGCAACGACGGCACCTACTCCTATGCCGCCCACCACCAGGGCGCCTGCTCGCACCACGGTGGCGTGGCCGTCTTCTACCGCTAGCGGGACGGGCCGTCCCGCGACACCCTCACCTCCCTGCCCGCACCTTCGGCCCCGCCCACCGCGACCGCCCCGTCCCTGTCGGTCCGCAGCACCAGCGCGCCGCCGGCCCGCAGCGCGGCCACCGTCGACGGGGCCGGATGCCCGTAAGGGTTTCCGGTGCCGCACGAGATGAGTGCCACGCGGGGAGCCACGAGCCGTATCAACTCCGGGTCTTGGTAAGCCGATCCGTGATGGGCCACCTTCAGTACGTCCACCCCGGCCAGCCCCGCCGCCTCCGGGTACCTCAACAGGGCCTGCTGGTCCGGGGGTTCGAGGTCCCCGAGCAGCAGCAACCGCAGCCCGCCCGTGCGCACCAGCAGGGCCACGCTAGCGTCGTTCGGACCGTCGAACTCGGGGGCGGCGACCGGGCCGGGTCCGCTGAACGGACCGATCCCCACCGGCGGGCCGGTGCCCGTCGGCGGACCGGTACCCGTCGGCGGACCGGTGCCCGCCGGTGGCCACAGCACCCGCCAGGACAGCGGGCCGGTGCGCCGTTCCTCTCCCGCGACGGCACGGGTGACCGGGATGTGCCGCCCGGCCGCCTCCTTCCTGACGAACTCCGCCTCCTGCCCCGGCTCCTCGAACCCCGTCGTCTCGATCGCCGCCACCTCCCGCCCCCGCAACACCCCGGTCAGCCCCGCCACATGGTCGGCGTGAAAATGGGTCAGCACGAGGAGGGGAACGCGGGTGATGCCCAGCTGCCGGAGACAACGGTCCACCGCCGCCGGATCGGGCCCGGCGTCCACGACCACCCCGGCTCCGGCGCCCGCCGCCAGCACGGTCGCGTCGCCCTGCCCGACATCGCACATCGCGTACCGCCAGCCCGGCGGCGGCCAGCCCGTCACCACGCGGGTCAGCGGCGCGGGGCGCACCACCGCCAGCAGGAGCAGCGCCCCGAACAGCCCGGACCACCATGGGTGCCGCACCAGCCGCCGCCCGGCCAGGACGACGGCCACCGTGACCGCCGCGAGCAGCAGCGCCCCCGGCCAGCCGCCGGGCCAGTCCACTCCCGCGCCGGGCAGCGCGGCCCCGGCCCTCGCCACTCCGGCGATCCACCGGGCCGGCCAACTCGCGCCCCAGGCGAGCGCCTTGGCCAGCGGCATCGCCACCGGTGCGGTCGCCAGCGCGGCGAACCCGAGCACCGTCGCGGGCGCCACCGCCGCCTCGGCCAGCAGATTGCAGGGCACCGCCACCAGGCTCACCCGTGCCGACAGCACCGCCACGACCGGCGCGCACACCGCCTGCGCCGCGGCGGCCGCGCCCAGCGCCTCGGCGAGCCTCGGCGGCACCCCGCGCCGCCGCAGCCCCTCGCTCCAGCCCGGAGCCAGTACCAGCAGGGCGCCGGTGGCCAGCACGGAGAGCAGGAAGCCGTAGCCGCGGGACAGCCACGGGTCGTACAGCACCAGCAGCAGTACGGCTGTGGCCAGGGCGGGGACGAGGGATCTGCGGCGGCCCGTGGCGAGGGCGAGCAGCGCGATCGCTCCGCAGGCGGCTGCCCGCAGCACGCTGGGATCGGGCCGGCACACGATCACGAAAGCCAGCGTGAGCGTCCCCGCGAGCAGGGCGGTCGCCCGGAGGGAGAGCCCCAGGCGCGGGGCCAAGCCCCGTCGCTCGGTCAGCTGGGCCAGCCCTGGCGGGCCGATGAGCAGGGCGAGCAGCACGGTGAGATTGCTGCCGGAGACCGCGAGGGTGTGGGTCAGATCGGTCGCCTTGAAGGCGTCGTCCAGCTCGGGCGTGATCCGGGAGGTGTCCCCGACGACGAGGCCGGGCAGCAACGCCCGCGCGTCTTCGGGCAGTCCATCGGTCGCGGCCCGCAGGCCGTCCCTCAGCCGGCCCGCCCACCGCTGTGCCCCGCTCGGCCCCGCGACGATCCTCGCTCCCGGCAGCCCCCGCACCCTGAGCACGGCCGCCGTCCGGTCACCCCCGGCAAGGGCGGGTGCCAGCCGCCCGCCCACCCGCAACCGCGTGGACGGCAGCAGCCGAAGCCAGGCGGCTTGTCCGGCACGTGCCCGGGAGCCCGCGGCCGACGCCGCCACCCCGTCCGCCGGCACCCCGGCACCCTCGGCCGCCGTTGCCGACCCGTCTCCGGCCGCCCTACGCCCCCGGCCCGGCAGCCCAGGGCCGCCCGGAGTCCCCTGTGCCGGTCCAGCCCCCTCGGGCCCCGCCACATCCCCGTCGACCACCACCAGCACCGGCGCCCGAGTCCGTGTACTCCTCCCGTCGCTCTCCTCGACCCGTCTCACCTCCGCCCGGATCAGCACCGCCACCGGAGCCGTGTGGTCCCCGCGCACACGGGGTCTGCTCAGCCAGGGGTCGCCGGTCACCTCGATGTCGGCGGTGACGGTGGCGGAGCGGCGGGCCAGTTCGGGGACGGGACCGCGTCGTACGTCCGCGCCGTGCAGCCCGGACGACGTGGCCGACGCGGCGACGCACAGCAGCACCGCGGCGAGCGAGGAGCGGGCCCAGGCCGGGTGCCTGCCCGGCAGCCGCGGGCCCGCCCGGCTCGCGCTCAGCAGGACCGTCCCGCCGAGCAGGGAGACGGCCGCGATCCACACGGTCCAGCCCGTCGGCGCGTCCAGGGTCAGCGCCGCCGTGACCCAGGCCGCGAGTGCGGGCGGGACCATGCGCAGGTCCATGGGGCCCGGCTCGGGCACGGGCTCGGGGCCGGTGTCGTGGGCGGACATGGCGCTCATGGCCGTACCAGGTCGCGGAGGTCGGTGAAGCGGCGGTCGCCGATGCCGTTGACCTGGCGGAGTTCGTCCACCGAGCGGAAACCGCCGTGCCGGGTGCGGTAGTCGAGGATGTGCCGGGCCAGCACCGGGCCGACGCCCGGCAGTGTGTCGAGCTGCTCCTCGGTGGCCGTGTTGAGGGAGACGGGTGCGGCCGGGCCGGACGGGGCCGCGGTGCCGGCGGGGGCGACGGCGGCCGGCTCGCCGACGATCACCTGCTCGCCGTCGACCAGGAAGCGGGCCCGGTTGAGACCGTCGGTGTCCACACCCGGCCGCACCCCGCCCGCCGCCCGCAACGCGTCGGCCACGCGGGAGCCCGCGGGGAGGCGGCGGACCCCCGGAGCGCGGACCTTGCCGCCGACGTCCACGACGATCTCCCCGCCCAAAGTCGCGGCGCCGGCCCGGTCCGCGCCGGGTGTCTTCGCGTACGTCGGCTGCGCACGCACCACTTGGGGCGCGCTGACCGCCTCGGGCCGGCCCGACCAGAAGTGCTGCACGGCGAACAGCGCGGCCACCACCAGCAGCACCGCGAGCGCCACGGTCCCGCGCCACTCCACACCGCACCGCGACTGCAACCACACCGGCAGCCGCTCCCGCAGTGCCGCCCCGGCCCGCTCCCGCCAGTCCGACGGCACCGCAACGGTGGCATCGGCAGGCTCCGGCGACGGCACGGGAACGGGGGCATCGGAAGGCTCCGGCGACGGCACCGGTCCGTGGGCGCTCGCGTCCGGCGGGGCCTTCCCCGACTCCCGCCGCTGCACGGCCTGTTCGCCGAAGAGGAGTTCCGCCCGGTGCCGCAGATCCTCCGCGGGTGCGTGCGCGCGGTGCCGGATACGCCGGTGCTCGCTCGCGCGATGCCGCACGCGGACGTCGGAGGCGGGGCCGCGGCCGGGGCCGCTGGTCGGGGTGACGGTGCGAGGACGTGATCGAAGTGCCATGCGAGGAGGATCGGACATCCCGGCACTTCGCGATGATCTTGGTCGAATTCCGGGGAAACCAGGCGGGTTGTGGATAACTCCGCCACTCGTGTGGGTGACCTTCCCCGAGGCCCCGGCCCTACCGCTACCTCGACCGCTCCCAGGCGACACCCCCACCGCGGTCGAGCATTCCCGACCACGGACCGCCGCACCGCACCGCGCAGACCGTTCTCACCGCGGCGTCCGTTCTCACCGCGGCGAGACCACCGCCCCCAGCAGCCCCGGCCCGGTGTGCGCCCCGATCACCGCTCCCACCTCGCTGACGTGCAACTCCCCCAGCCCCGGAACTCGTTCGCGCAGCCGGTCGGCGAGCGCGGCGGCGCGTTCGGGGGCGGCCAGATGGTGGACGGCGATGTCGACCTCCGCGTCCCCGGCCCGTTCGGCGGCGAGTTCCTCCAGGCGGGCGATCGCCTTCGAGGCCGTACGGACCTTCTCCAGCAGTCCGATGCGGCCGTCGTCCAGCCGGAGCAGGGGTTTGACCGCGAGCGCGGAGCCGAGCAGGGCCTGGGCGGCGCCGATGCGGCCGCCGCGGCGCAGATAGTCGAGGGTGTCGACGTAGAAGTAGGCGGAGGTGCCGGCGGCCCGCTTCTCGGCGGCGGTGACGGCCTCGTCCACGGTGCCGCCCGCCTCCGCCGTCTCGGCCGCGGCGAGGGCGCAGAAGCCGAGGGCCATCGCGACCATCCCGGTGTCCACCACCCGCACGGGCACCGGTGCCTCACGGGCCGCGAGGACGGCCGCGTCGTAGGTGCCGGACAGTTCTCCGGACAGGTGCAGGGAGACGATGCCGCGCGCACCGGACTCGGCGACCCTGCGGTAGGTCTCGGCGAACACCTGGGGGCTGGGGCGCGAGGTGGTGACGGGGCGCCGCTTGGTCAGGGCCTGGGCGAGGGCGCGGGTGGAGATCTCGGTGCCCTCTTCGAGGGCCTGGTCGCCAAGGACGACGGTCAGCGGGACCGCGGTGATGCCGTGCCGCTCCATCGTCCGGTGCGGCAAGTAGGCCGTGGAATCGGTGACGATGGCGACATGGCGGGACATGAGCTGGAGGTTACCCGCCGGGACGCACGCGCGGCAGCCCGGCCCCTGACGTGTGCCCGGGGGCGGCCCCCTCACGCCCGGAACCCGGGTGATCCGGTGAAGGTCAGGTGGTGCTCTCGGGGCGGGGAGCCTTCTGCCAGGGGTAGGACGGGCGCGGGGTGGGCGGGGTGAGGGAGTGGGGCGTGGGCTCCGGGGCCGGCTCCTCGGTGGCGCCGGGCCGGGTCCAGTGGCGCAGGGCGTCGGCCTCTATGTCGATCTGGGCGCTCAGGGTGCCGAGATCGTCATCCGCGAAGCGGCGGGCGCGGTCGCGGACGGCCCAGCGCAGGGCGTCGGCGGACTGGGTGATGCGCTCTGTGCGGGCGCGCAGATCGGGCAGCCGGTACGCGAGCGTGGCGCGGTCGGGCTCGGCCTCCAGGCGCTTGAGGTCGGCGTCCAGCTCGTGTCCGTGCGCGCTGAGGCGCTGGAACAGGCCCAGGGACTCCTTCAGCGACTCGTCCTCGGCCGCGCCCGCGTGCAGTGCGTCCTGGGTGGCGCGCATGGAGGTGCGCAGGGTCAGGCGCAGCTGGGCCAGCTCGGCTGCGGGACCGACCTGGGCGAAGGACTTGGCGCGCAGCGTGTGGTCCTCGACGGTGCGCCGGGCCTGGACGATGGTGCGGTCCACGCCGCGCTTGGCGGCGCCCACCACCTTGACCGTGGCGTACGCGCCCAGGGCGACGAAGGCCAGGAAGAACAGGGCGATGACGATGATCACTGCTTCCACGACGCTCCTCCTCGGGCCGGTGCGCCACGCGTCGCGGCACTCCTCAACGGTAAACGCAGCGGGCAGGCCCGAGGTTCCAGAAAAACCCCGAACCTGCCCTTAGGGGAGTACCCCGAGAGGCGTCGCGATTACGCCGGAACGATGTTCACCAGCTTCGGCGCGCGCACGATCACCTTGCGGATGCTCGCGCCGTCCAGCGCCGCGGCGACCTTCTCGTCGGCCAGCGCCACCTTCTCCAGCTCCTCCTCGGAGATGCCCGGCGGCACCTCCAGGCGGGCCTTGACCTTGCCCTTGATCTGGACGACGCAGGTCACCGTCTCGTCCACCACGTAGGCGGGGTCGGCGACCGGAAAGTCCTGGTGGACGACCGAGTCGGTGTGGCCCAGGCGGCGCCACAGCTCCTCGGCGACGTGCGGGGCCAGCGGGGCGATCATCAGCACCAGCGGCTCGGCGACCGTACGCGGCAGGGTGACGCCGGCCTTGGTCAGGTGGTTGTTCAGCTCGGTGACCTTGGCGATGGCGGTGTTGAAGCGCAGGCCCTCCAGGTCCTGCCGCACCCCGTCGATCGCCTTGTGCAGGGCGCGCAGCGTGTCCTCGTCGGGCGCCGCGTCGACCACGGTGACCTCGCCGGTGTTCTCGTCCACGATGTTGCGCCACAGCCGCTGCAGCAGCCGGAACTGGCCGACGACCGCGCGGGTGTCCCAGGGGCGGGAGACGTCCAGCGGACCCATGGCCATCTCGTACAGGCGCAGGGTGTCGGCGCCGTACTCGGCGGCGATCTCGTCCGGGGTCACCGCGTTCTTCAGGGACTTGCCCATCTTGCCCAGCAGGCGGCTGACCTTCTCGCCCTGGTAGTAGTACGCGCCGTCGCGCTCCTCCACCTCGGCGGCCGGCACGGCGATGCCGCGGCTGTCGCGGTAGACGTAGGCCTGGATCATGCCCTGGTTGAACAGCTTATGGAACGGCTCCGCGGAGGAGACGTGCCCCAGGTCGAACAGCACCTTGGACCAGAAGCGGGCGTACAGCAGGTGCAGCACGGCGTGCTCGGCGCCGCCCACGTACAGGTCGACACCGCCGTGCGGGCGGCCCTCGGCCGGGCCCATCCAGTAGCGCTCGATCTCCGGGTCGACCATCTTCCGGTCGTTGTGCGGGTCCAGGTAGCGGAACTCGTACCAGCAGGAACCGGCCCAGTTGGGCATGGTGTTGGTCTCGCGGCGGTACTTCTTCGGTCCGTCGCCCAGGTCCAGGGTGACGTTGACCCACTCCGCGTTGCGCGACAGGGGGGTCTCGGGCTGGGTGTTCGCGTCGTCCGGGTCGAAGGTGCGCGGGCTGTAGTCCTCGACCTCGGGCAGCTCCAGCGGCAGCATCGACTCGGGCAGCGGGTGGGCGATGCCGTCCTCGTCGTAGACGATCGGGAAGGGCTCGCCCCAGTAGCGCTGGCGGCTGAACAGCCAGTCGCGCAGCCGGAAGTTGACGGTGCCCCGGCCGATGCCCTTGCGCTCCAGCCACTCGGTGATGCGCGCCTTGGCCTCGGTGACGCCCAGGCCGTCCAGGGTGACGCCCTCGCCGGTCGAGTTGACGATCTTCGCGTCGTACGAGGAGAACGCGTCGTCCCAGTCGGCGGTGTCGGTGCCCCGGCCGTCGGTCGGCTCGACCACGCAGCGCACCGGCAGCTCGAAGGCGCGCGCGAAGGCAAAGTCACGGCTGTCGTGCGCCGGGACGGCCATGATCGCGCCGGTGCCGTAGCCCATCAGCACGTAGTCGGCGATGAAAACGGGGATCTGCTCGCCGTTGACCGGGTTGGTGGCGTACACGCCGGTGAAGACGCCGGTCTTGTCCTTGGCCTCGGCCTGGCGCTCGACGTCTGACTTGGCGGCGGCCTGCGCGCGGTAGGCGGCGACGGCCTCGGCGGGGGTGGCGTGGCCGCCGGTCCACGCCTGGTGGGTGCCCTCGGGCCAGGCCGCAGGGGTGAACTTGTCGACCAGGGGGTGCTCGGGCGCCAGCACCATGTAGGTCGCGCCGAACAGGGTGTCCGGGCGGGTGGTGAAGACCGTGATCCGCTCGCCGTCCACGGGGAAGTCGACGCGGGCGCCCTCGCTGCGGCCGATCCAGTTGCGCTGCTGGAGCTTGATGGCCTCGGGCCAGTCCAGCTCCTCCAGGTCCTCCAGCAGGCGGTCCGCGTAGGCGGTGATGCGCATGTTCCACTGGCGCAGCTTGGACTTGAAGACCGGGAAGTTGCCGCGCTCGGAGCGGCCGTCGGCGGTGACCTCCTCGTTGGCCAGCACGGTGCCCAGGCCGGGGCACCAGTTGACCGGCGCGTCGGAGGCGTAGGCCAGGCGGTACTCGCCCAGGACGTCGGCACGCTCGGCGGCGTTCAGCTCGTTCCAGCCGCGCGTGGTGCCCGGAATCGCGCGCTCACCGGTCTCGAACTGGGCGATCAGCTCGGCGATCGGTCGGGCCTTGCGGGCCTCGTCGTCGTACCAGGAGTTGAAGATCTGCAGGAAGATCCACTGGGTCCACTTGTAGTACCCGGGGTCGATCGTGGCGAAGGACCGGCGCTTGTCGTGGCCCAGGCCCAGCCGGCGCAGCTGGGCCTTCATGTTCTCCATGTTGGCCTCGGTGGACACGCGCGGGTGCGTGCCGGTCTGCACCGCGTACTGCTCGGCGGGCAGGCCGAAGGCGTCGAAGCCCAGGGTGTGCAGGACGTTGTGGCCGGTCATGCGCTGGAACCGGGCGTAGACGTCGGTGGCGATGTAGCCCAGCGGGTGGCCGACGTGCAGGCCCGCACCGGAGGGGTACGGGAACATGTCCATGATGAACTTCTTGGGCTTGGCGGCGTCCTCGCCCGCCAGGTCGCCCTGCGGGTTGGCGGCGGCATAGGTGCCGTCGGCGTCCCAGAAGTCCTGCCAGCGTGCCTCGATCTCGGCGGCCATGGCGGCCGTGTAGCGGTACGGGGCGGTTTCCGCGCCCGTCGCGGCGGCAGCGGGGTTCGTCTCGCTCATGATCCTCAAAGCTCCATCGATCGTCTCTGCCTGCAGAAATGAAAAATCCCCTCACGCAGGAGGGGACGCCGCGCCGATGCCGACCTCACAGAAACACCGGGGTCGGGACTGATCAGCGCGGCCCGCTAAGCAGAAGGCGTACGGCACGCATGGCGCCTAGGGTACCGCAGGCACCGATCGGGCGGGGACACAGGGCACGAATAGGCCGAGAGCGGACCACCCTTCCGGATGATCCGCTCTCGACTTCTGTGGAGCTAAGGAGAATTGAACTCCTGACCTCCTGCATGCCATGCAGGCGCTCTACCAACTGAGCTATAGCCCCTTGTTTTGTTTCTCCGCCCGGTTCCCCCGGCGACGTCGTAAACATTACAGGCACTGGGCCGGAGCGCCAAATCGGTTTCCCTCGCGCCCACTTGGTCACGAATGTCCGTTTTTACGATGATCAACTCAGGCGGCGACGAAGGAGTAGAACCTCTTGAGGGTGCAGTGCTCCTCCAGGAGGCGCCCGTAGATCGGCTCGCCCTCCAGCTCCCGGTACGTCTCGATGGGGTCGCCTTTTATGATCAGCGCCCGCGCGCATTCCTCGCACCAGTACTGGTAGTCGGCGTTGACCGGCTCCATGTCGCGCACGATGGGCGTACCGCTGCCGCACCAGTCGCACTTCCGCCTGTGTGCACCCATCGATCAGCTCCCGTCGGACCGCGCCCCCTTCCGGCCGTCCGATTCTGCCATGAGGGGACCGACACGGTCAGCGACGCTTCAGTAGCACAAACAGAAGATCCCGCCCCCTGACGGGGACGGGATCTTCCTCCTGTGGAGCTAAGGAGAATTGAACTCCTGACCTCCTGCATGCCATGCAGGCGCTCTACCAACTGAGCTATAGCCCCTTGCTGTGTTCTTCCCGCTCGGCGGGGCGAACAAGAAGAACTTTAGCCTGTGACCTGCCGGAAAGTGAAATCCGGGGTGTGGGACGCCGTCGCCGGCTCAGTCGTCGTCGCCGAGGACCGGCTCGGGCAGGGTCCCCGCGTTGTGCTCCAGCAGGCGCCAACCGCGCGCGCCCTCGCCCAGCACGGACCAGCAGCAGTTGGAGAGGCCGCCGAGGCTCTCCCAGTGCGGGGCCTGGAGGCCGAGCAGCCGGCCGATGGTGGTGCGGATGGTGCCGCCGTGACTGACGACCACCAGGGTGCCGTCCGCCGGCAGCTTCTCCACATGCCGCAGGACGACGGGCGCGGCCCGGTCGGCGACCTCGGTCTCCAGTTCGCCCCCGCCGCGGCGGACCGCCTCGCCGCGCTTCCAGGCGGCGTACTCCTCACCGTGGCGGGCGATGATCTCCTCGTGCGTCAGCCCCTGCCAGACGCCCGCGTAGGTCTCGCGCAGGCCCTCCTCGCGGGTGACGTCGAGGCCGGTGAGGGCGGCCAGCTCGGCGGCCGTGTCCGCGGCCCGCGCGAGGTCCGAGGAGACGATCGCGTCGGGGCGCAGGGAGGCCAGCAGCCGGGCGGCGCGGCGGGCCTGCCCGACGCCGGTCTCGGTCAGCGGCACATCGGTGCTGCCCTGGAAGCGGCGCTCCACGTTCCACGAGGTCTGGCCGTGCCGCCACAGGATGACGCGGCGGCCCCGGTCCCTGCGGTCGGTCACCTCACCTGTGGCGCTCATCACCACTCCCCGCCCGGCTCACCGCCGGCCTCGGACTCCTGGAGCTTGGCGTGCTCCTCGCCCTTGCCGCGGGTGGCCTTGGCGTCGGCGGGCAGCTCCAGCTCGGGGCAGTCCTTCCACAGCCGCTCCAGGGCGTAGAAGACGCGCTCCTCGCTGTGCTGGACGTGGACCACGATGTCGACGTAGTCGAGCAGGATCCAGCGGGCGTCGCGATCGCCCTCGCGGCGCACCGGCTTGGCGCCGAGCTCCTTCTGGAGGCGCTCCTCGATCTCGTCCACGATGGCCTTGACCTGGCGGTCGTTCGGCGCGGAGGCGAGCAGGAAGGCGTCCGTGATCGACAGGACGTCGCTGACGTCGTAGGCGATGACGTCGTGGGCGAGCTTGTCCGCGGCCGCCTGGGCGGCGACGTTGATGAGCTCAAGGGAACGATCGGTGGCGGTCACTGCATGGCTTTCCGTCGGCGGGCACTGAACCTCAAGGGTCTCACGGACCGCCGGGGGCACCCCACGCGTTTACCGGGGGGCGCCAGGCCACGGCGACCGGGCGCCCCTGCGCGGACGTGTTCAGGAGCCGGACGGCTTGTAGTCCTTGCCCAGGACCACGGAGACATCGGCGCCCGAGGAGACCGAGCCCTTGGCGACGGAGGTCGCGGGCAGGCCGAGGGTCTTGGCGACCTCGGTGGCGTTCTGCTTGTCCGAGGCGTCCTGGTAGACGACCTCGGAGGTCGCCTGGCTGCCGCCGCTGCCGCCCTCCAGGAAGGTGAAACCGCCGTTCAGGAGCACCACGCGGGCCTGCTCGGTGTCGTCCTTGACCCCGGTGGCGTTCTGCACCGAGACCCGGACCGCGCTGCCGGCGTCGGGGCTCTTGGCGGTGCCGCCGAGGATGTCCTTGACCACACTGTCGCTGGTCCGCGCGGAGAGCGTGCCGTCGGGCTGCACCGGCAGCAGCGCCGTCTTGTAGGCGCCCTCCTTGGCCAGACCGGCGAGCTTGGCCAGGAAGACCCCGAGGTCCTTGTCGGTGAGCGAGGGGTCGAGGATCTGCGCGAGGCTCTGCACGGTCACCGTGGCGTCCGAGGGGTCCGTCGAGATCTTGCGCAGGACGGCCTGCATGACCTGCCCGAACCGCTCCAGCTGGGCGTCCTCCGACTCGCCGGGGGCCCGGTAGGTGGCGTAGGCGACGGCCATCTTGCCGCTGAGGGTCTGGTCGCTGCCCTTGCTGACGAGCGGCTCGGCGCCCTTCTTCTTGGCGTCCGGGTCAGGCACGTCGGTGTTGGTGTCCATGTCGATGTTGCCGACGAGATCGACCAGGTTCTGGAGGTAGGGCGTGTCCAGCCGCCAGGTGCCCTGGATGCTGGTGCCGAGGACGGTGTCCAGCTGGTCGCGGGTGCCGGAGGAGCCGTCGTCGTCCACGGACTTGGCGAGGGTCGTGGTGGAGCCGTCGTCGTCGGTCAGCGCCAGGGAGTTGGGCAGCAGGACGGTGGTGCCCCGCTTGGTGGTGGTGTTGTCGACCAGCAGCACGGTGGAGGTGCCGCCCTTGCCGGTGTCGTGCAGGTGGACGACGATCACGTCGCGTTTCTGGGCGCCGACCGCCGTGGCCGTGCCGGAGCCTGCTGCGGAGGAGGACAGGAAGGGCAGCTTCCCGGCGTACCAGAGGTAGCCGACGCCGCCGACCGCGACGAGGGCGAGCACGACGCCGAGGGCGACGAGCCGGCTGCGGGCGCGGCGGCGGGCCTCCTCGCGCCGCTCGGTGCGGTTCTCGGTGAACTTCAGCCAGTCGATGACGTCCTCGGAGTCGCCGTCCGGCTCCTCGACGAACGCGAACTGCTCGGTGCGGTAGTCCGGTTGGCCGTCCGCGTGCGCCTCGTCCCCGTCGTCGTCGCTCGCGAGTTCCGCGTAGGGGTTGTGCCGGGGCTCGTCCTGGGGTCCCACCTGCTGGGGGATGTGCGCGGTCTGCTCGGCGAGGCGCGGCTGCTGCCCGCTGTGCGCGGTCTGCCCGTAGGGGTCGTGCCCGGAATTCCCCCCGTGTCCCGGATGCGCCGGGGCCTGGGTCCCGTAGGGGTCGTACCCGCCGTAGCCATCGGGGCCGGGGTAGCCGCCGTCCGCGGGGTACGACGACGGGGCCTGCGGCTGCTGCCCGGTGCCGTATGACCCGTAGGGCTGCTGGGTGCCGGTGCCGTAGGGGTCGTAGCCGTATCCCTGCTGCTGGGCGTAGGGGTCGTAGGAGCCGCCCGGAGCCTGCTGCGCCGGAACCTGGCGGTAGACGGGCTGTCCGTACTCGTCGTAACCGACGATCTCGTACGGCCCCGCGTCGTATCGGTCGTTCACCGGTGCCCCTCTCGGCTCACTCGCCGCGGTACAGCTCGCGCTTGTCGATATAGCGCACGACCCCGTCCGGCACCATGTACCAGATGGGGTCGCCCTTGGCGACTCTCGCACGGCAGTCTGTGGAGGAGATGGCGAGCGCCGGGACCTCGACCAGCGAGACGCCGCCCTCGGGCAGTCCGGGGTTGCTGAGGTGGTGGCCGGGCCGGGTGACGCCGATGAAGTGCGCGAGGGAGAACAGCTCCTCGCTGTCGCGCCAGGTCAGCAGCTGGGCGAGGGCGTCGGCACCGGTGATGAAGAAAAGGTCGGTGTCCGGGTTGAGGGCGCGCAGGTCGCGCAGGGTGTCCACGGTGTAGGTGGGGCCGCCGCGGTCGATGTCGATGCGGCTGACGGAGAACTGCGGGTTCTCGGCGGTGGCGATGACCGTCATGAGGTAGCGGTCCTCGGCCGGGGAGACCTGGCGGTGGGACTTCTGCCACGGCTGGCCGGTGGGTACGAACACCACCTCGTCCAGCTGGAACTGCGCGGCGACCTCGCTGGCCGCCACCAGGTGCCCGTGGTGGATCGGGTCGAAGGTGCCGCCCATGACGCCCAGGCGCCGCTTGCCGGAGCGGGCGGGGCCGTGGCCCGGCCGGTGCCGGCGGAACTGCGGCTGGTCGACCATGTCGGCGTCGGCGGCGCCATCGTGCGCCGGACCGGTAGGCATGTCCTGCTCTCCCATGCGTGCAGACCCTACCGGCCCGGTTCCCGGCGTCCGGCCGGGGCCGGTCTCCCGGCTCAGCGGTCGCGGTTGAAGCGGGTGGTGATCCACAGCAGGAGCAGCAGGATGACGAAGGCGGCGCCGCCGGTGACGGCGGGGTTCAGGCTGTCGTGGTGACCGCCCTCTTCGGCGGCGAGGGAGATCAGCGGGGCTGCGGCGCTGGTGAGCATCATCTTCGACAGGACCTATCGCGTGTGGGCGGGATAAAGACGTCGGCTCATCGTATGCGGGCCATTCCGCGGCGATCACGCCGACTCCGCCGTTGGGAAGCGGGGGCGGCGGGGCGGGGAACTCCGGCGGCCCGTCAGTCGTCCTTCTGCTTGTAGCCGCGCAGCAGGAACCAGGCGGTCAGCGCGCAGCCCACGATCATCACGACCAGCACGATGCGGAGCAGAGGGCCTCCGCCGTGCTGTTGGGCGGCGCTCGCTGCGGCCTCGGTCAGCCGGGCGGCTGCGGGGTGGTGCTCCATGGCGTGGACTCCTTCGGCTGTCTGCCCGTCCACGGTATCTCCGCCTAGGCTGAACCCCGCCTCGGGGGCCACCGCACTCACACGCACTTGGGGGAAGACATGCACGACGGCGATCGGCGAAGCGGGCACGAGCGGGTGCCCAGCAGGCAGCGGACGCGCTTTCCGGGGATCTCCTCGCGGGCGTACGAGCATCCGGCCGACCGGTCCGCCCTGGTGGCGCTGCGCAAGCTCAGCGGCTTCGACCAGGTGTTCAAGGCACTGAGCGGGCTGCTGCCGGAGCGGAGCCTGCGGCTGCTGTTCCTCTCCGACTCGATGCGCGTTTCCGAACGGCAGTTCGGTCACCTGCACGCCATGCTGCTGGATGCCTGCTACATCCTGGACCTGCCGAAGGTCCCGCCGATGTACGTCACCCAGGACCCGCAGCCGAACGCGATGTGCATCGGCCTGGACGAGCCGATCATCGTGATCTCCACGGGCCTGGTGGAGCTGCTGGACGAGGAGGAGATGCGCGCGGTCGTCGGCCACGAGGTCGGACACGCGCTGTCCGGGCACTCGGTGTACCGCACCGTCCTGCTGTTCCTGACGAACCTCGCGGTCAAAGTCGCCTGGATCCCGCTGGGCAACCTCGCGATCATGGCGATCGTCACGGCGCTGCGGGAGTGGTTCCGCAAGTCCGAGCTGTCCGCGGACCGGGCCGGGCTGCTGGTGGGCCAGGACGTACAGGCCTCGATGCGCGGCCTGATGAAGATCGCGGGCGGCAACCACCTGCACGAGATGAACGTGGACGCGTTCCTGGAGCAGGCCGAGGAGTACGACTCCGGCGGCGACCTGCGCGACTCCGTGCTGAAGATTTTGAATGTGCTGCCCCGCTCGCACCCGTTCACCACCGTGCGCGCCGCCGAGCTGAAGAAGTGGGCCGGCTCGCGGGACTACCAGCGGATCATGGACGGCCACTACCCGCGCCGCGACGACGACAAGGAGGCCAAGGTCAGCGACTCCTTCCGGGAGTCCGCGGCGAGCTACGCGAGCGACGTCAAGGACTCGAAGGACCCGCTGATGAAGCTGGTCAGCGACCTGGCGGGCGGCGCGGGCGACCTGGGCGGCCGGGTCAAGCGCGGCTTCGACGGCTTCAAGAGCCCCCCGCCGGCCAAGGGCGGCCCGGCCGCGGCGGCGGAGTAGGCGCCCTCACGTCGTGGGCTGAGCCCCCGTGGACAGCGTGCCGCACAGGGCGGCGGGGCTGTCCGTCCGGTACGGATCGGTGCCCGCGGGGGCGCCGGGCCGCGTGGTCTGGCCCGCCAGGAGGGGGCGCAGGTAGGACGTGGCGTCCTCGGCGCAGGACAGCGGGCCGGCCTCGACATAGGCCGTGGTCAGCTGGACCTGCCGGGTGCGCAGGTCGTCGCGGGTGAACCGGAAGGTCAGCGCGCGGCGGACGGTGAACAGGGAGACGGGGGCGCTCGCGGTGCCGGCGGCGCGCAGGGCGTAGACGAAGGTGTGGTCCGCGCTGACCTCCAGGGCGGCCGGGTCCGCCTCGGTGATGCGCAGCGCGCCCCGGACCCGGATCCGGTCGTCGGCCAGCCGGTCGCGGGCCGGGTCGAGGCGCACCACCCAGCCGGTCGGGGCGTGCCGGCCGTCCGCCGCCGGGTGGTCGAAGCTCTGGTCGAACTGGGCGAGCTGGTCGGAGTCCACCAGCGCCCGCGCGGGAGCCGTCGTGCGGCCGGTGAGCACCTCGGGGTAGAGCGAGGAGCGGACGATGTAGTCCTTGGCCGTGGTCAGCGCCGCCATGACCTGGGTGTCGGAGAAGTGCGCGGTGCTCCGCGCGGCCGGCAGCGGCACCCCCTCGGCGCCGATGTCGAACTGTGCGGCGGGGCTGTGCGCGTACAGCGTCTCCGCGTCCGCCCCGCCGGGCACCCGGCCCTGCGGGGCGAGCGGTATGACCGTCATCCGCAGGGCCTCCACGGGCCGCGGGGCCTCGGCGGAGTCGTAGGGGTGGCGCACCCCCATGTAGACGGCCGTGCCGAAGGCCACGGCGATCAGCAGCACCAGGACCATCGCCTGGCGGACGAGCCCCCGGTGCAGCGGGCGGCGGCGCACGGCGGGCGCGTGGTCGGCCATCCGCTCCTCGGCCGAGTACTCCTGGAGGCGGGCAGCGCGCACGAACGACTCGTCGAAGACGACGGATCGGTATTCGTCCTCCGCACCTCCGGGGCCGCCCTCGGGTGTCCCCTCCGGTGGGTCTGAAGGCCCGCCCATACTTTCAGAGTGGGTTTCCGGGGCGCCGGGTAAACGCCCCGCCCGACCACAACTTCTGACAAGTCCTCACCCCGGACCGCTCAGGGCAGGTGGGGCACCGCCGACACCGCGGGGCGGACGGGCGCCGCCGACGGGGCCTGGTTCTGGCCCGTCGTGCTGGACGGCGGCTGGTCGCGGGTGCCCGAGGAGGCGCCCCGGTACACCGCGGCGAAGGCGAGGGCGACCATGCCGATGCCCAGCACCGCGGCGAGCACCCAGGCCACCGGCCGGTGCCAGCGGGCCTGCTTGCCGTGACCATCGAAGGGGCCCCCACCGAGGGCGTAGCCGTCGTCCAGGTCATCGAAGTCGTCGTCCGGGTCCTCGCGGAGGTCGGCGCCAGCGTAACCGTCGTCGTACCGCTCGCGGCGGGCGCGGGCGCGGCGGGCCGCCTCGGATGCCTCGGCTCTGGCCTCCGCGGCGGCGAGGAGGCGTTCGACGGCGGTCGGCTCATGGACCGTGGCCGCCCGTACGAAGTCCTCGTCGAAGACCACGGAGGCGAACTCTTCGTCCGACACCCCGCGGTCGTGGTCGTCGTCGGGCTCCCAGCCGTCAGGGAACGGCGTGCCCCCCACGTCCTCCGGCACGCGTCCAGAGTAGACCTGGGGGATCAATTTGGGCAGACGGTATGGAAATTCATCCACCTGTCGAGACGCCCGGCACCGCCGGAGGTCAGCGGCGGACGTGCCCGTCGCCGGTGACGATGTACTTGGTGCTGGTCAGCTCCGGCAGGCCCATCGGGCCGCGGGCGTGCAGCTTCTGGGTGGAGATGCCGATCTCCGCGCCGAAGCCGAACTGACCGCCGTCGGTGAACCGGGTGGAGGCGTTCACGGCGACCGTGGTCGAGTCGACCAACTGGGTGAACCGGCGGGCGGCCTGCTGCGAGGTGGTGACGATCGCCTCGGTGTGCCCGGAGGTCCACAGCCGGATGTGCTCGACGGCCTTGTCGAGGGAGTCCACGACGGCGGCGGCGATGTCGTACGACAGGTACTCGGTCTCCCAGTCCTCCGGGGTCGCCTCGACCACGGTGGCCCTGGAGCCCTTGGCGTGGGCCATGACCCGCTCGTCGGCGTGCACGGTGACGCCGGCCTCGGCGAGGGCGTCCAGGGCGCGCGGCAGGAACTCGGCGGCGATGTCCTGGTGGACCAGCAGCGTCTCGGCCGCGTTGCACACGCTGACCCGCTGCGCCTTGGAGTTGACGAGGATGTCGATCGCCATGTCGATGTCGGCCTGCGCGTCGACGTAGACGTGGCAGTTGCCGGTGCCGGTCTCGATGACGGGGACGGTGGACTCGTTGACCACGGTCCTGATCAGGGAGGCGCCGCCGCGCGGGATGAGGACGTCGACCAGGCCGCGGGCGCGCATCAGCTCGCGCACGGACTCGCGGCCCTCCCCCGGCACCAGCTGTACGGCGTCGGCGGGCAGCCCGGCGCCGCCGACCGCGTCCCGGATCACCCGGACGAGGGCGGTGTTGGAGGCGTAGGCGGAGGCGGAGCCGCGCAGCAGGACGGCGTTGCCGGACTTCAGGCAGAGGGCGGCGGCGTCCACGGTGACATTGGGCCGGGCCTCGTAGACGATGCCGACGACGCCGAGCGGGACGCGGACCTGGCGCAGGTCGATGCCGTTGGGCAGGGTGGAGCCGCGGACCACCTCGCCGACCGGGTCGGGCAGCCCCGCCACGTCGCGGACGTCGGCGGCGATGGCCCGGACCCGCTCGGGGGTGAGGGTGAGCCGGTCCACGATGGCCTCGCTGGTGCCGTTCTCACGGGCCCTGGCCACGTCCTCGGCGTTGGCCTCGATGATCTCCCCGGTGCGTACCTCCAGGGCGTCGGCGATCGCCAGCAGCGCGTCGTCCTTCGCGGCGCGCGGCAGCGGCGCGAGGTCGGCGGCGGCGGCCCTGGCCCGGTAGGCGGCCTGGGTGACCGGGGACATCGAGTCGTACGGCGAGAGCGTGGTCATGGGGGAAGGGTAGTGCGCGGCGCGGAGGGCTTCCGCGCACGTTTCACACCCCGAGACGGAAACTCCGGTAAGGGAACAGGCTCCGGTAGGGGATCAGAAGGGGTGGACCCCTACGGGGGTCGCGGGCGGCGGCCCGTACCCCTCCGCGACGCGCTGGTGGTACGTCTCGCGGTCGATGACCTCCAGACCGACGATCTCCCACGGGGGCAGCCCGGCGCTGAGCCGGTGCTCGCCCCACAGGCGCAGGGCGACGGCGGCCGCGTCATGCAGGTCGCGGGCCTCTTCCCAGTACCGGATCTCGGCGTGGTCGCTCGCGTATCTGCTGGTCAGCAGGAAGGGGTGGTCGTGAGCCAGCTGTTCCAGGGACCGGCGCAGCTCCGTGAGGGGGACACTCTTGCCGGCCACGCTGAGCGTGACGTGCCACAGCCGGGGCAGGTCCCTGGGTTCCGCGTAGGTGTCCCCGGCCGCGACGCTCGTCAGGGCACCTCGGGTGGTACCCCCAGGGCGCACTCGTCTCACGACGGCCTCCTTCACCCAAGTGCTCGGAAACATGTCTCGCACACAAAGTTGAGCAGGCCGTAAGGCTTCGCGGGGCGGTTTTACGGAACGTCCCCCACCGGAGGCCGTCGTGTGCGCGCCGCTGTACGAGTGTCACCCGTGCAGGAGCACCAGGTCGTCCCTGTGTACGACCTCGCGTTCGTACGCCGGGCCCAGTTCGCGCGCCAGTTCGTGGGTCGAGCGCCCGATCAGGCGGGGGATCTCCTTGGCGTCGAAGCTGACGAGCCCCCGTGCCACCGCGCGGCCGGCGGCGTCCCGCAGCTCCACGGGGTCGCCCGCGCTGAACTCGCCCTCGACGGCGGCGATCCCGGCGGGCAGCAGCGACTTGCGGCCCCGGACGACCGCCTCCACGGCGCCGTCGTCCAGGGTGAGCGCGCCCTGCGGGGTGGAGGCGTGCTGGAGCCAGAGCAGCCGGTCGGCGGAGCGCTTGCCGGTGGGGTGGAAGTACGTGCCGGTGTCGCCGCCGGCGAGGGCGTCCGCCGCGTGCACGGTGGAGGTCAGCACCACCGGGATGCCGGCGGCGGCGGCGATCCGGGCGGCCTCCACCTTGGTCACCATGCCGCCGGTGCCGACGCCCGCCTTGCCCGCGCTGCCGATCTCGACGCCCGCGAGGTCCGCGGGGCCGCGGACCTCCGCTATCCGGGAGGTGCCGGGCCTGCCAGGGTCCCCGTCGTAGACGCCGTCGACGTCGGAGAGGAGAACGAGCAGGTCGGCGTGGACGAGGTGGGCGACGAGGGCGGCGAGCCGGTCGTTGTCGCCGAAGCGGATCTCGTCGGTGGCGACGGTGTCGTTCTCGTTGACGATCGGCAGGGCGCCCATCGCGAGCAGCTTGTCCAGGGTGCGCGAGGCGTTGCGGTGGTGGGCGCGGCGGCTCATGTCGTCGCTGGTGAGCAGGACTTGGCCGACGCGGATGCCGTAGCGGGCGAAGGAGGCGGTGTAGCGGGCCACCAGCAGCCCCTGCCCGACACTGGCGGCGGCCTGCTGCCGGGCGAGGTCGCGGGGCCGGCGGCGCAGCCCGAGCGGCGCGAGCCCGGCGGCGATGGCTCCGGAGGAGACGAGGACGACCTCCCGGTCGCCGGTGCCCCGGCTCTTGGCCAGGACGTCCACCAGAGCGTCCACGCGGTCGGCGTCCAGGCCGCCCGCCGCGCTGGTCAGGGAGGAGGACCCCACCTTGACGACGATCCTGCGAGCCGCGCCCACGGCCTGCCTCGCGCTTGCCACCTTGCCCGCCGTCCCTCTCGCCCGTGTACCGGCCTCGTGCTGCGCAATGTACGCGACCGGGGGCCTGCGGCGCGCTCCGGTTTCGCCCTCCGGACGCCGGGCCGGGGCCCGCGCTGCGCCGGGGAACGGCGGAAAACGGGGTCCGCGCGGCCCTTCACTTCACGGGTTCGCCATTCGAGAAGGGAGGGGTGCTTTTCCCTTTCCGGCTTCTTTTCCGGCTCTCGAAGGAATTCCGCATGCCCCCTCTGCCACCGCTAGCCGGCGCGTGCGGTGCCGCACGCGGGGCCGGGCGGGCGTTCGGGTACGCGCCGGGTGTGCGCGCGGTGTGCCGATCCGTGTCGAATCCACCCCATCCGGCGCGAATCCATGGTCCGGGGCACACACCATCCGCACCACAGGACCCGGCGACCGCAGCGCGGGGCGAGTTGACCGGATCGTCCGGTTCGCTCCGCCGAAGGCGCCGTTCTCACCGTGGGCTCACCTACTCTTACCCGGCCGGGTGGCCACTCCCGCGCGCCGACGCCGTCCGGCCCCGGCACCGGATCCGGCCATGCGGGAGCCCCTTCGCGCACGCCCGTGAGTCACGCCACACCCGTGCCGCCGGGCCCCGCGCGGTCGTACGGTGAGACCATCCGGTAGCGCACGTTAGGGTAGGGTTAAACGCCCCTTAACCTCGCACTCCTTGTGCCTCTCGCCTCCCTCGCCGCACCGGCAGCGGGAGGCGGTTGAGAGTCTGACCGACAGTCCAGGAGCCCCAAGCATGCCCGTAGCGAATGGAAACGCTTCGCCGAAAATAAGCGTTGTCGTCCCTGTCTACAAAGTCCAGGGATATCTGCGCGCGTGCTTGGACTCCATTCTGTCCCAGTCCTTCGAGAATTTCGAGATCGTCGCCATCGACGACCACTCCCCCGACTCGTGCGGGAAGATACTCGATGAATACGCCGCCCTCGACAGCCGTGTCATACCCGTGCACTTCGAGGAGAACCGGGGCATCGGAAAGGCGCGCGACGCCGGGGCGCTGAAGTCCCGCGGCGAGTACATCCTCTTCCTGGACAGCGACGACACCCTGGCCGACGGCGCGCTCCAGGCGATCGCCGACCGCCTGGAGGCCACGGGCAATCCGGACATCCTGCTGCTCAACCACGTGCGCACGTACTGGAACAACCGGGTCCAGGCGAGCGCGGCCGGTGAACTCCTGGCGAGCGCGGGCACGGACGTCTTCACGGCCCTCGAACGGCCCGACTTCCTCACCATGTTCGCCGTCGTGTGGAACCGCGCCTACCGCCGCGAGTTCTACGTCGGCAACAACTTCATCTTCACCGACGGCATTTACGAAGACGCGCTCATGGTCTACAAGACCATGCTGACCGCGGAGCGCATCGCCGCCACCGACCACGTCTGCGTCGAGTACCGCCAGCGCCGCCAGGGCAACTCGATGCGCACGCCCGGCCGCAAGCACTTCGGCATCTTCCAGCAGTACGCCCGCCTTTTCGAGTTCCTCGACGAGCACCCGGAGGCGGAGCCGGTGCGCCCCCTGCTGTTCGAGCGCGCGGCGAGCCACTACCTGTTCACGCTGGCCCGCGAGGACCGCATCGTCCCCAAGGACCGCGCGGAGTTCTTCAAGCTCGCGGCAGCCTCGTACAAGCGCTACAAGCCCAAGGGCTTCGTGCTGCCGGAGGGCTCCCAGGGCGTCCGGTTCCAGTTGCTGGAGCGCGGCTCCTACACGGCGTACGCCGCGGTGACCGCCGCCGGCAACACCCGCCGCCAGGTGATCCAGCGGGCCACCAAGGTCAAGACCAAGCTCGGCAAGACCGCCTACGACCGGCTGTACCGGCTGCACCTGCGCCGCCCGGTGGACGAGAACCTCGCGGTCTACGCGGCCTACTGGAACCGCGGTGTCGCCTGCAACCCCGCGGCCATCTACGACAAGGCCAAGGAACTCGCCCCGAACGTGCACGGGGTGTGGATCGTGCGCCGCGACATGGTGGACAAGGTCCCCGCGGGCGTCGACTACGTGGTGGCCAACTCGCCGCGTTACTGGGAGGTCATGGCCCGCGCCAAGTACCTCGTCAACAACGTCAACTTCCCGAACAACATCGTCAAGCGCCCCGAGCAGGTCTTCCTCCAGACCCATCACGGCACCCCGCTGAAGCAGATGGGCATCGACCAGCAGAAGTACCCGGCGGCGGCGAAGAACATGAGCTTCGCCAAGATGCTGGAGCGGGCCGACAAGTGGGACCTCAGCCTCACCTCCAACCAGCACTCCACGGAGAACTGGGAGCGGGTCTACCCCTGCGCGTTCGAGGCGATCGAGTTCGGCTACCCGCGCAACGACGTCTACTTCCGCACCGACGGTGACGACGTGCTGCGCATCCGCCGCGAGCTGGGCATCGAGGACGGCAAGAAGGCCATCCTGTACTGCCCGACCGTGCGCGACTACCAGAAGGGCTACGTCCCCCGCATCGACCTGGAGCGCTTCTGCTCCGAGCTCGGCCCGGACTTCGTCGTCCTGGTGCGCACCCACTACTTCTACGGTGCCGACCCCCGCCTGGAGGCCCTCCAGGAGCGCGGTCTGATCAAGGACGTGTCCACGTACCCGGTGGTGGAGGACCTCTGCCTGGCCGCCGACGCGCTGATCACGGACTACTCGTCCATCATGTTCGACTACGCGTGCCTAGACCGCCCGATCGTCACCTACGCGGACGACTGGGAGGTCTACCGCAAAGCCCGCGGTGTCTACTTCGACATCCTCTCCGGCCAGCCGGGCGAGACGCCGGGTGCCACCGCGACCGACGAGGACCAGCTGATCGAGGTCTTCCGCTCCGGTGCCTGGAACGACGCCAGGGCCGCCGAGCTGCGCGCCGCGTTCCGTGAGCGCTTCGTGCAGTTCGACGACGGAAACGCGGCCGAGCGTGTGGTGCGCCGGCTGTTCCTCGGCGAGCAGGAGCCCACCCCCGCGGTGATCCCGCTGGCCGAGCGGACGCCCGCGCCCGCGCCGGGGGCCCTCACCCAGGCCCGCATCCCGCGGCAGCCCACCGGCGAGCACGGCCTCATCGACGCCTGACCCGGCCGCGGCCGCACCCGGCCGCACCGGCGCCCGCCGTGCAGAACGAGAGAGACGAACACCTGATGGCTTCCCGCCCCACCATCACCAAGGCGGTCATACCGGCGGCGGGTCTCGGTACCCGCTTCCTGCCGGCGACCAAGGCGACTCCCAAGGAGATGCTTCCGGTCGTCGACAAGCCCGCGATCCAGTACGTGGTCGAGGAGGCCGTGTCCGCGGGGCTCGACGACGTCCTCATGATCACCGGTCGTAACAAGCGTCCCCTGGAGGACCACTTCGACCGCAACTACGAGCTGGAATCCGCCCTCCAGAAGAAGGGCGACGCGAGCCGCCTGGCCAAGGTGCAGGAGTCCAGCGACCTGGCGACCATGCACTACGTCCGCCAGGGCGACCCCAGGGGCCTGGGCCACGCCGTGCTGTGCGCCGCCCCGCACGTCGGCCACGAGCCCTTCGCCGTCCTGCTCGGCGACGACCTGATCGACCCCCGCGACCCCCTGCTCCAGCGCATGATCGAGATCCAGGAGCGGCACGGCGGCAGCGTCATCGCCCTCATGGAGGTCGCGCCCGAGCAGATCCACCTCTACGGCTGCGCGGCCGTGGACGCCACCGCCGAGGGCGACGTCGTCAAGATCACCGGCCTGGTCGAGAAGCCCGACCCGGCCGAGGCGCCGTCGAACTACGCGATCATCGGCCGCTACGTGCTCGCACCGGAGATCTTCGACGTCCTGCGCAAGACGGAACCCGGCCGCGGCGGCGAGATCCAGCTGACCGACGCCCTCCAGCAGCTCGCCGCCGACGAGAAGCTCGGCGGCCCCGTGCACGGCGTGGTCTTCCGCGGCCGCCGCTACGACACCGGCGACCGCGGCGACTACCTGCGTGCCATTGTCAGACTCGCATGCGAACGCGAGGACCTTGGCCCGGAGTTCCGGACCTGGCTGCGCGGTTACGTCGGCCAGGAGCTGACCGAGGACTGACCGCCCGGCACGGCGGACACGGCAGGCCGCCCGGCACAACGGATATGAACAAAGGGCGGGCCCGGAGGATTTCTCCTCCGGGCCCGCCCTTTGTCATCGGCTCCGATTAAAACGGCTCGAAGTCGTCGAACTCCCGGCCGGCCTCGTCCCGTTCGGCCTCCCTGTCCCGGCGGCGCTGGGCCGCGGGCCGGGGTGCCTCGAAACGGTGGTCCTCACCGCGGCGGCCGAGCATCTCGGCGCCCGCCGTGACCGACGGCTCCCAGTCGAAGACGACCGCGTTCTCCTCGGGGCCGATGGCGACGCCGTCGCCGCCGCGGGCGCCCGCCTTCATCAACTGCTCCTCCACACCGAGGCGGTTGAGCCGGTCGGCGAGGTAGCCGACGGCCTCGTCGTTGTTGAAGTCGGTCTGGCGCACCCAGCGTTCGGGCTTCTCGCCGCGCACCCGGAACAGCGGCTCCCCGCCGATCTCCTCACGGGTGACGGTGAACCCGGCGTCGTCCACGGCCTTGGGCCGGATGACGATCCGCGTGGCCTCTTCCCTCGGCTTGGCGGCACGCGCCTTGCCGACCAGGTCGCCGAGGGCGAAGGACAGCTCGCGCAGGCCGATGTGGGCCACGGCCGACACCTCGAAGACGCGGTAGCCGCGGGCCTCCAGGTCGGGGCGGACCATCTCGGCGAGGTCCTTGCCGTCGGGCACGTCGACCTTGTTCAGGACGACGATCCGGGGCCGGTTCTCCAGGCCGCCGTACTGCCGCAGCTCCTCCTCGATGATGTCGAGGTCGGAGAGCGGGTCGCGGTCGGACTCCAGGGTCGCGGTGTCCAGGACGTGCACCAACACGCTGCACCGCTCCACGTGCCGCAGGAACTCCAGGCCCAGACCCTTGCCCTGGCTGGCGCCCGGAATCAGCCCCGGCACGTCGGCGATGGTGTAGACGGTCGAACCGGCGGTCACCACACCGAGGTTGGGCACCAGGGTGGTGAACGGGTAGTCCGCGATCTTCGGCTTGGCGGCGCTGAGCACCGAGATCAGCGAGGACTTGCCGGCGCTCGGATAGCCGACCAGCGCCACATCGGCGACGGTCTTCAGCTCCAGGACGATGTCCTGGACGTCTCCGGGCACGCCGAGCAGCGCGAAGCCGGGCGCCTTGCGGCGGGCCGAGGCCAGCGCCGCGTTGCCGAGCCCGCCGCGGCCGCCCTGGGCGGCGACGTACGACGTTCCCTGCCCGACCAGGTCGGCGAGGACGTTGCCCGCCTTGTCGAGCACCACGGTGCCGTCCGGGACCGGCAGGATCAGGTCCTCGCCGTCCTTGCCGGAGCGGTTGCCGCCCTCGCCGGGCTTGCCGTTGGTGGCCTTGCGGTGCGGGGAGTGGTGGTAGTCGAGCAGCGTGGTGACCGACTGCTCCACGGTCAGGATGACGTCACCGCCACGCCCGCCGTTACCGCCGTCCGGGCCGCCCAGCGGCTTGAACTTCTCGCGGTGGACGGAGGCACAGCCGTGGCCTCCGTTACCCGCGGCGACATGCAGTTCGACGCGGTCCACGAAGGTGGTCATGGTTCAGTGCCTCCAGAAAGTACGGGTATGTCTAGGTACTAACACGCGAAAGGCGGACCCGCCTTCCCGACCGGGAAGTGAGGTCCGCCTCGCGAAACGCTCGGTGCCGAATCAGCTGATTCAGGCGACCGGAACGATGTTCACGACCTTGCGGCCACGGTGGGTACCGAACTCCACCGCGCCCGGCAGCAGGGCGAACAGGGTGTCGTCGCCGCCACGGCCGACGCCGGCGCCGGGGTGGAAGTGGGTGCCGCGCTGGCGGACCAGGATCTCACCAGCGTTGACGACCTGACCGCCGAAGCGCTTCACGCCGAGCCGCTGGGCATTGGAGTCGCGACCGTTCCGGGTGGACGATGCGCCCTTCTTGTGTGCCATGTCTTCTCAGTCCCTTACTTCGCAGCCGTGGGGATCGACGTGACCTTGATCGCCGTGTACTGCTGGCGGTGGCCCTGCCGACGGCGGTAGCCGGTCTTGTTCTTGTAGCGCAGAATGTCGATCTTCTGGCCCTTGTGGTGGTCCACGACCTCGGCCTGGACCTTGATGCCGGCCAGCACCCACGGGTCGCTGGTCACAGCGTCGCCGTCGACAACGAGCAGGGTCGAGAGTTCGACCGTGTCGCCAACCTTGGCGGTGGAAATCTTGTCAACCTCAACGATGTCGCCGACAGCAACCTTGTGCTGGCGACCACCGCTGCGCACGATGGCGTACACGCGGATCTCTCTTTCGCTCGAAGAAACGGCACCCCCGCAGGCCAGCCGCCCGGCATACGCATGGGCGACCTCTCCCGGCCGGCCTAGCGTCCGGGAGGAACAGGTTTACGGGGATGTGGCGGGCTCGATGACACGCCGACGGTCAAGGTTACGGGCCGGGGCCGTAGGGGTCAAACTGGGCGTCCGGCCGCGGCGGCGTACCCGGCGTACGCCTCCGCGATCCCCTCCGCGGACAGGCCGAGGTGCTCCAGGATGGTGTAGCGGCCCGGCCGGGTCTCCGGCGCGAAGGCCACGGCCCGGACGAACTCCTCGTCGCTGAAGCCGATCTCCCCGGCCAGCACGGGCAGCCCGTGCCGGCGCAGGCCCTCCACGATCAGCCGGGAGCCGTCGTGGTCGCCGCGCAGGTACATGGCGAAGGCGGCGCCGAGGCCCACCTGTTCGCCGTGCGCGGCGGCCCGGCGCGGGTGGAGCAGGTCCAGCGCGTGACTGATCTCATGGCACGCGCCCGAGGAGGGCCGGGTGTGCCCGGCTATCGACATGGCGATGCCGGTGAGCACCAGCCCCTCGGACAGCACGGTGAGGAACCCGTCGTCGCCGCAGCCGCCGGGGTGCCGCAGCACCGCCTCGCCGGCCTGGCGGGCCATGGCCGCGGCGAGACCGTCGATCTTCTCGCCGTTGACCCGGTGGTCCAGCTCCCAGTCCGCGACCGCGGAGATGTTGGACAGGGCGTCGCCGATCCCGGAGCGCACGAAGCGCAGCGGGGCCTCGCGGATCACGTCCAGGTCGATGAACAGGGCGACGGGCGCGGGCACTCCGTAGGAGCCGCGTCCGGCGTCGTTGTCCAGGTTGGACACGGGCGAGCAGATGCCGTCGTGCGAGAGGTTCGTCGGTACGACGACCAGGGGCAGGCCGATGCGCGCCGCGGAGTACTTGGCGCAGTCGATGATCTTGCCGCCGCCGATGCCCACGACCGCGTCGAAGTCGCCGGACTTCATCCGGTCGGCCAGGTCGACCGCCTCGTCCAGGGTGCCGCCGCCCACCTCGAACCAGGTGGCGGCGGGCAGCGCCGGCGCGAGCCGTTCGCGCAGCTGGGCGCCGTAGCCGCAGCTGACGGCGACGGCGAGCCGCCCGGAGTCCGAGATGCGCTGGTCGGCGAGCACGCCCGCCAGATCGTCGAGGGCACCCGCGCGGATGTCCATGACGATCGGCGAGGGGAACAGCCGGGTCAGTACCGGCATGCGATCTCCCGCCCGCGGGCGAGGTCCTCGTGGTTGTCGATCTCGACCCAGTCGACGTCGCCGATGGGCGCCACGTCGATCCGGAAGCCGCGGTTCACGAGCTCCTGGTAGCCGTCCTCGTAGTACAGCTGCGGGTCGCGCTCGAAGGTCGCGCGCAGGGCGTCGGCCAGTTCCCCGGCCGCGTCGCCCTCGATCAGCGTCACGCCGATGTACTCGCCGGTCGCCTCGGCCGGGTCCATCAGCTTGGTGATCCTCGTCATCCCCCTCTCGGGGTCGACGACGACCTTCATCTCCTCGTCCGCCAGGGACTTCACGGTGTCGAGCGCGAGGATGATCTTCTTGCCGTCACCGCGCGCGGCCAGCAGCGTCTCCTCGACGGAGACCGGGTGCACGGTGTCGCCGTTGGCGAGGATCACGCCGTCCTTGAGCGCGTCCCGGCCGCACCACAGGGAGTAGGCGTTGTTCCACTCCTCGGCCTTGTCGTTGTCGATGAGCGTCAGCTTCAGGCCGTACTTCTCCTCGAACTCGGCCTTGCGCGCGTAGACGGCCTCCTTGCGGTAGCCGACGATGACCGCGACCTCGGTCAGACCGATCCGGGCGAAATTGCCGAGGGTCAGGTCCAGGACAGAGACCGCCTCGGGCCCCTCCTCCGCGCCGACCGGCACCAGGGCCTTGGGCAGGGTGTCCGTGTAGGGGCGCAGTCGCCGTCCGGCGCCGGCCGCCAGCACGAGGCCTATCATCGCGGTTCTCTCCTTCGGTTCAGGGGCGCGGGCACAGGGCGCGGTGCCCCGGCCCGCTGAAAAAGCGGGTGCGGCCCTCTCCTCGCGGACAGGACCGCACCCAGACGTGCCGTGACCGGTCAGTCGACGGAGGTCGACTCCGGGGCCGCGGCGGTCTTCTTGGCCGCCGTCTTCTTCGTGGCGGCTGCCTTCTTGGCCGTCGTCTTCTTCGCGGCGGTCTTCTTGGCGGCGGTCTTCTTCGCCGCCGTCTTCTTGGTGGCCGCCTTCTTCGCCGTGGCCTTCTTGGCCGCCTTGCGGGCGGTCTTCTTGGCCGGAGCCTCCTCGGCGGCGGTCTCCTCGGCGGGAGCCTCCGCGGCGGGGGCCTCGGCAGCAGGGGCCTCGGCGGCGGGGACGACCACGACGGCCGTCTCCTCCGACGCGGTCGGCGCGGCCGCCTGCCGCACCGCGCGGCGGCGCGGACGGGCCGGCGCGGCGCTCTCGGCGGGCGCCGGCGCCTCCTCGGCGGCGGGCTCCGCCACCGGGGCCGCGGGCGCGGTCTCGGCGACGGTCACCACGGCGGCCTCGGCACCCGCGGGGGAACCGGCCGGTGCGGACACCTTCCGGGTCGCCCGACGGCGGGTACGGCCCTTGGGCGCCTCCTCGGCGGCCTCGGGCACCGGGACCACCTGGTCCTCGGCGGCCACCGGCTCGGCCAGCGCCTCGGCGGCCGGCTCGGGCCGCACCAGGCGGGCCGCGGCCTCCTCGGCGGTGACGTCCTGCGCGGTCGGCACGGCGGCCCCGGCGCTGACGTCCTCGGCGGCGACCTCGGCGTCCTTCGTCCGGCCGGCCTTCCGGGCGGACTTCTCCGCCTTCGGCGCGCCGACCGGGGCCGATGCGCGGCGGCTCGCCCGGCGGCGGGTACGGCCGCGGCCGGCCGCGGCCTCCGCCTCGGCGACGCTGCTGTACAGCTCCTCGTCCGGCGCGAACTCCGGCGGCGTGAGGGCGACCGGCTCGGCGATCTCGGCAGCCACCTCGGCGGCCGTCTCGATCTCCGGCTCGACGGCCTCGCCGCTCTCCACCGCGACCGCGGCGGTCTCGTGCACGTGCTCGTGCTCGTGCGGCTGCTCCTGCGCGTCGCCGCCACGGCCGCGCTTCTTGCGCTTGCCGCCGCCACCGCCGGAGCCGGGCTGCTCCATGTGCACGATGACACCGCGGCCGTTGCAGTGCACACAGGTCTCGGAGAAGGACTCCAGCAGGCCCTGGCCGACCCGCTTGCGGGTCATCTGCACCAGGCCCAGCGAGGTCACCTCGGCCACCTGGTGCTTCGTACGGTCGCGGCCCAGGCACTCCAGCAGGCGGCGCAGCACCAGGTCCCGGTTGGACTCCAGGACCATGTCGATGAAGTCGATCACGATGATGCCGCCGAGGTCGCGCAGCCGCAGCTGGCGCACGATCTCCTCGGCCGCCTCCAGGTTGTTCCTGGTGACCGTCTCCTCCAGGTTGCCGCCCTGGCCGGTGAACTTGCCGGTGTTGACGTCGACGACGACCATCGCCTCGGTCCGGTCGATCACCAGCGAACCGCCGCTGGGCAGCCAGACCTTGCGGTCCAGCGCCTTGGCGAGCTGCTCGTCGATCCGGTAGGTGGCGAAGACGTCGACCTCGGAGGTCCACTTCGACAGGCGGCCCGCGAGGTCCGGGGCGACGTGCGAGACGTACCCGTGGATCGTCTGCCAGGCGTCCTCGCCGCTGACGATGACCTTGGAGAAGTCCTCGTTGAAGATGTCGCGCACGACCCGGACGGTCATGTCCGGCTCGCCGTACAGCAGCGTCGGGGCGTTGCCGTTCTTGGCCTTCTTCTGGATGTCCTCCCACTGCGCCTGGAGCCGCTCGACGTCGCGGCGCAGCTCGTCCTCGCTCGCGCCCTCGGCGGCGGTGCGCACGATGACGCCCGCGTCCTCGGGGACGATCTTCTTGAGGATCGTCTTCAGCCGGGCCCGCTCGGTGTCGGGCAGCTTGCGGCTGATGCCGGTCATGGAGCCCTCGGGGACGTACACGAGGTAGCGGCCCGGCAGGGAGACCTGGCTGGTCAGCCGCGCGCCCTTGTGTCCGATCGGGTCCTTGGTGACCTGCACCAGGACCGACTGACCGGACTTGAGGGCGGACTCGATGCGCCGCGGGCCGTTGCCCATGCCGAGCGCGCCGAAGTTGACCTCGCCGGCGTACAGCACGGCGTTGCGGCCCTTGCCGATGTCGATGAAGGCGGCCTCCATCGACGGCAGTACGTTCTGCACCTTGCCGAGGTAGACGTTGCCGACGTACGACGTCGACTGCTCCTTGTTGACGTAGTGCTCCACGAGCACGTTGTCCTCGAGGACGCCGATCTGCGTGCGCTCACCGTGCTGGCGGACGACCATCACGCGGTCGACGGCCTCACGGCGGGCCAGGAACTCGGCCTCGGTGATGATCGGGACGCGGCGGCGGCCCTGCTCACGGCCCTCGCGGCGGCGCTGCTTCTTCGCCTCCAGACGGGTCGAGCCCTTGATGGACTGCACCTCGTCGGACGGCTCG
Organism: Streptomyces sp. AM6-12; assembly: GCF_044327085.1. NCBI lineage: Bacteria > Bacillati > Actinomycetota > Actinomycetes > Kitasatosporales > Streptomycetaceae > Streptomyces > Streptomyces sp. AM6-12. The sequence continues at coordinate 4,897,629 of NZ_JBIQWN010000001.1, read as the reverse complement.
CTCGGCTTGCGCGGCTCGCGGACCTTGACGACCGTACGCTCCGGGTCGTCGGCGGACGGCTCGCCGTCCACGGCGCTCTCCCCGGCGCGGCGGCGACGGCGACGACGGCGACGGCTGCCGGCGCTGGAACCGGCGGGCTCCTCGCCGTGCGCCTCCTCGGCGTCCTCTTCCTCCTGCTCGGCGGTGTCCTCGGCGTCCTGCGCGGCCTGCTCGGCGGCCAGTTCCCCGGACTCCTCGCCACCCTCGCCCTCAGCGGCGTCCCCGCGGCGGCGGCGACGGCCGCCCCGGCGGCGACGGCGGCGCGAGGACGACTCCTCGTAGCCCTCGCCGTCCTCGGCCTCGCCCTCGGCGCCCTCCGGCTCCTCGTCCTCGTCCTCGTCCTCGACGGCGACCGGGGCGGCCGGGGCCTCCTCGGCGCGCTCGCCACGGCGGCGACGGCGACGGCGCGAACCGGTCTCGGCGCGCTCCTCGGTGTACTCCTCGCGCTGCGGCTCCGCGGGCTGCTCGGCCTCGACCGGCTCGGCGGCCTCCGCGGCGGCTTCGGCGGCGGCCCGCTCCGGCGTCTGGAAGCGCGGCTCGGCGAACACCGGCGCCTGGAAGACGGCGACGGCCGGACGGGCGGGACGGCGCGCGCCCTCCTCGCCCCCCGCCGAGCGCGCGGGCTCGGAGAACCCGGACGCGGGGCGCACGGCCCGGCGCCGGGCCCGGCGCGGTGCGGGGCTCTCGGCGGCCCCGGACACCTCGGCGGCGGCCGGCACGGACTGCGCGGCGGGCGCGGCCTCGGTGGTGTGCGTGGTGACGGGAACCTCCGGGGTGTGCGCGGCCTCCGCGGGGGCGCTCTCGGGCGCGGTGACCCGGCGGGTGGCGCGGCGGCGGGTACGCCGCGGGGCGGCGTCCTCGGTGTCCTCGGCGGCGGCCGGTGCCTCGGGAACGGGGGCCGGCGCCTCGGCGGCGGGCTCGGCCTGCTCGGTCGCCGGGGCCTCTTCGGCGGCCTTCGGCGCGCCGGTGGGTGCCGTGGCGCGGCGGGTGGCGCGACGGCGGGGGCGGGCGGGGGCGGCCTCGGCCGGGGGCTCCTCCTCGGCCGGCGGGGCCTCGGGAGCGTCCTCGGCGGTGACCCGGACGACGGCCTCGGCGGCTTCGGGCGCACCGGCGGGCGCGGTGGCGCGGCGGGTGGCCCGGCGACGGGTACGGCCGGCGGGCGCGGCCTCCTCGGCGGCCTCCTGAGCGACGGCTTCCGTCTGCCGGGCGACCTCGGCGACGGCCGGTGCTACGGTCTCCGCCTGCTCGACGGCCTCGGCGACCTCGGCGGCGGCGGGCGCACCTGCGGGCGCCGACGCACGGCGCGCGGCACGGCGGCGCGGCCGCGCGGCAGGCGCCTCTTCCTCGGCCGTCCCCGCGTCGGCGGCCGGGGCCTGGTCTTCCTCGGCGGCCGGTACGGCGGTCTCGGCGGCGGGCGCGGCGGCACGACGGCTGGTACGGCGGCGCGGCCGCGCGGCGGGCGCCTCGGTCTCTGCGGGGGTCTCGGTCACGGCCGGCGCCTCGGTCTCGGCCGGGGTCTGCGCGGCGGCCTCGGCCTCCGCGCCCGGCGTCGTGACGCTGCGGGTGGCCCGGCGGCGGGTGCGCCGCGGGGCGGCCTCCTCGCCGACGACGACCTCGCCGCCCTCGGCGACCTCGGCGGCTGCGGCCGGCGCGACGGTCTCCGCGGACTCGACGGTCTCGGCGGCGGCGGGTGCGCCGGCGGGCGCCGAGGCGCGGCGCGCGGCACGGCGGCGCGGACGCGCGGGTGCGGCCTCCCCGGCCGCCTCGGTCGCCTGCGGGGCGGCGGTCTGGGGAGCCTGGGCAGCGGCGGCGGTCTCCGCCGCCTCCTCGGCGTCCTCCGCGGCCGGTATGGCCGGGACGGTCACCTCGGCGGGCGCCTCCGCGGCGACGGGCGGACCCGCGGGCCGGGAGGCGGCACGGCGACGCCTGCGCGGCGGCAGGGTGTCGCTCGGTGTGTTCAGTTCGGAACCCTCGGTGGGTTCGGTCGGCTCGAGCATGCGGGCTTGTCTCCCGTCAGGCTCCCGGGCGCCGCGCCTGGTTCCGGCACCGGCCCGAAGGGGCCGTCCACCGGTGACGTCCGCGGCCCGCGCGATGCGCGATGGCCGCCGTCCGGGGCGCGGGCGCCGCACGGGAGCACTCTGTGTCCTGTCTCGCCGGTTCCGTACGCCTTGTCGGTACGGCCTGGCGAAAGTCTTCTGGTCGGTGCGCTGCCCGACCCAGGTGGCTCCCGAGTACGAGGGCGGCGCTACGGCGTCCGTCCCTACGCGGGACCTTCCGGCACCCGCGCCGTCGCGGCGGCGGCCGGTACGGCCCTGGAGGCCTTGGCCGCCTCGCGGTCGGGCGCGAGCGGGTCGGTCACCGTGCCGGTCTCTTCATCGAACAGCCCCTGCGCCAGCCTGGTCACCGCTGCGGGGACCGGCGGCGCCAGGTCGGCCACGGCGCGGAGACCGGACAGGACGTCGTCGGGTCGTACGGCAGGCGTCACGTGCCGAACAACCAGCCGCAGTATCGCACAGGGCTGGTCGGTCGGCCCATCAGCCGGTGCGCCGTACGCCTGAAGGCTCGCCACGGCCGGGCGGGCGTCGAAGGTGCGCACGCCGTTCTTGGTCATGCGCTGCACCTCCACGGACCCGGCTCCGTTGAAGGCCCCGACCGCGCGCTCGGCGTCGGCCGGATCGACTCCGGTGAGCCTGAGCTCCCAGACGGAGGCCGTCAGCCGGTCGGCGAGACCCGAGGTGTGCGCCTCGACCGCGTCGACGATGTCGAGCCCGGCGGGCAGCGACTCGTCGAGGAGGACGCGCAGTTTCCCGGGGTCGCGCGGCGCGGTGAGCGCGATCTCCAGGTACTCCGCCTCACTGCCGGTGCCGGTGGGTGCGGCATTGGCATACGACACCTTCGGGTGCGGTGTGAATCCGGCCGAGTACGCCATGGGCACGTCGGCGCGGCGCAGCGCACGCTCGAAGGCGCGCTGGAAGTCTCGGTGGCTGGTGAACCTCAGGCGGCCGCGCTTGGTGTAGCGCAGTCGGATGCGCTGCACCGCGGGTGCGGGCGGCGGGCCTTCGGGCTGTCGCTTGCCCAGTGTCCTGTCCTTCGTGAGAGCGGTCGTACTTCTCTCAAGAGTACGTGCCGCGGCGCCCCGAGGTTCCCGCCGTGTCGACCGGGAGCGGGACGGCCGCGGACGACTACTCTCCCTTTTGCTCCTTCGGCCCCTTCTGAACGCTGCCCCGGAGGGTATGACGGCTGACAACCGTGGCCGGCGCCTGCTCAGGACCCTCACCTTCTGGCTGCGTCCCGCGTTCGCACTGCGGGTGCTGGGCCGTTTCCAGCGGGTCGCGGGCTTCGACCGCTCCATGGCCCTCGCCTCCAGCGCCCTGACCGCGCTGGTGCCGCTGGTGATCCTGGGCGCGGCGGTGCTGACCAGCGTCGGGTCGTACGACGTGGCGCGGCAGTTGATCACGCGGTACGGCCTGACGGGCGAGGGCGCCGCGGCGGTCGACGCGCTTTTCGCGCCCGAGCAGGAGAAGGCGGACGTCAGTGTCCTCGGCGTGCTGTTCCTCGCGGTCTCGGCGCTGAGCTTCACCCGAGCCCTGCAACGCCTGTTCGAGCAGACGTGGGAGCTGAGGTCCCTCAGCGTGCGCAACACCCGCAACGGTCTGGGCTGGCTGCTCTCCGGCGCCTGCTACATGGCGGTGAGCGGCCTGATCCAGGCGCTGCCGAGCGAGAGCCGGGCGCATCTGCTGAGCGTGGCGGTCGAGCTGCCGGTGACCGCGGTCTTCCTCGTCTGGACCGGCGTGCTGCTGTCCGCCCACCGGATCGCCTGGCGGGACCTGATCCCCTTCGGCGTCACCGGCGCCGTGGCCATCGCGGCCTACTCCGTGGGCGCCACCCTCTACCTCCCCCACCTCTTCAACGCCTCGGCCCAGCGCTACGGCGTCGTCGGCGCCGTCTTCGCGATGATCTCGGCCCTGTTCGCGGTGATGCTCTGCATCGTCGGTGCCTCCGTGGTGGGCCGCGAGATCCGCGACGAACTGACCCGCATCTCCCACGGCGAACGCACCCCCGACGACGAGGTCCGCCGCCAGTGGAACGACGTCGTCACCCGAACCCGCTCCCGCTGGCGCTCCCTGCGGGGCGGGGCGACGGACCGACCACGGTCCGGGCCGAAACGGCGATGAGCCCCTTTCCGCTCCGGGAAGGGGCTCAAGCGTCACTCGCTCACCTCAGTGCGTGTGCCCGCTCGCCGCCGGCGCCGGACCAGCGTTCTTGACCGTCAGTGGCAGCAGCTTCTTGCCCGTCGGGCCGATCTGGATGTGGGTGTCCATCTGCGGGCAGACGCCGCAGTCGAAGCACGGGGTCCAGCGGCAGTCCTCGACCTCGGTCTCGTCGAGGGCGTCCTGCCAGTCCTCCCAGAGCCAGTCCTTGTCCAGGCCGGAGTCGAGGTGGTCCCAGGGGAGGACCTCCTCGTAGGTGCGCTCGCGGGTGGTGTACCAGTCGACGTCCACGCCGTGGGCGGCGAGGGCCTTGTCGGCGCAGGCCATCCAGCGGTCGTAGGAGAAGTGCTCGCGCCAGCCGTCGAAGCGGCCGCCGTCCTCGTAGACCGCGCGGATGACGTCGCCGACCCGGCGGTCGCCGCGGGACAGCAGGCCCTCCACGATGCCGGGCTTGCCGTCGTGGTAGCGGAAGCCGATGGAACGGCCGTACTTCTTGTCGCCGCGGATCTTGTCGCGCAGCTTCTCCAGGCGCGCGTCCGTCTCCTCCGCCGACAGCTGCGGGGCCCACTGGAAGGGGGTGTGGGGCTTGGGGACGAAGCCGCCGATCGAGACGGTGCAGCGGATGTCGTTGGACCCGGAGACCTCGCGGCCCTTCTGGATGACGTGGGTCGCCATGTCGGCGATCTGGAGCACGTCCTCGTCGGTCTCCGTGGGCAGGCCGCACATGAAGTACAGCTTCACCTGCCGCCAGCCGTTGCCGTAGGCCGTGGCGACCGTACGGATCAGGTCGTCCTCGGAGACCATCTTGTTGATGACCTTGCGCATGCGTTCGGAGCCGCCCTCGGGGGCGAAGGTCAGTCCGGAGCGGCGGCCGTTGCGGGTCAGCTCGTTGGCCAGGTCGACGTTGAAGGCGTCCACGCGGGTGGAGGGCAGCGACAGGCCGATCTTGTCGTCCGTGTAGCGGTCCGCCAGCCCCTTGGCGATGTCACCGATCTCCGAGTGGTCCGCGGAGGACAGGGAGAGGAGGCCGACCTCCTCGAAGCCCGTCGCGTTCAGGCCGCGCTCCACCATGTCGCCGATGCCCGTGATCGAGCGCTCGCGCACCGGGCGGGTGATCATGCCCGCCTGGCAGAAGCGGCAGCCGCGGGTGCAGCCGCGGAAGATCTCCACCGACATGCGCTCGTGGACGGTCTCGGCGAGCGGCACGAGGGGCTGCTTGGGGTAGGGCCACTCGTCCAGGTCCATGACGGTGTGCTTGGAGACCCGCCACGGCACGCCCGACCGGTTCGGCACCACACGGGCGATCCGGCCGTCCGAAAGGTACTCGACGTCGTAGAACGCCGGGATGTACACCCCGCCCGTCCTGGCCAGCCGGAAGAGGACCTCCTCGCGGCCGCCGGGGCGGCCCTCGGCCTTCCACTCGCGGATGATCCGGGTCATGTCCAGCACGGCCTGCTCGCCGTCGCCGATGACCGCCGCGTCGATGAAGTCGGCGATCGGCTCCGGGTTGAACGCCGCGTGGCCGCCGGCCAGGACGATCGGGTCGTCCTCGGTGCGGTCCTTGGACTCCAGCGGAATGCCGGTCAGATCGAGCGCGGTGAGCATGTTCGTGTAGCCCAGCTCCGTGGAGAAGCTGAGACCGAACACGTCGAACGCCTTCACCGGGCGGTGGCTGTCCACCGTGAACTGCGGGACGCGGTGCTCGCGCATCAGCGCCTCCAGGTCCGGCCACACGCTGTACGTGCGCTCGGCGAGGACGCCGTCCTGTTCGTTCAGCACCTCGTAGAGGATCATGACGCCCTGGTTGGGCAGACCGACCTCGTACGCGTCCGGGTACATGAGTGCCCAGCGGACGTCGCACTCGTCCCAGTCCTTCACGGTGGAGTTGAGTTCTCCGCCTACGTACTGGATCGGCTTCTGCACGTGCGGGAGCAGAGCTTCGAGCTGCGGGAAAACCGACTCGACAGGCATCTCGCGAACCTTCATGAGCTGACAGGGGGGACCATCCAGCGTAACCCGCCCGAGGACCTCTTCCGAACGGTCAGCCCGAGGAGCGGTCCGCGGCCTTCCGCCACCGCTTCGGCAGTTCGGCCTCCGCTGCCGCCGCCCGTGCCTCCTCCCTGCCGTACAGCACCCCGTAGGGGAACGCGCTCTCCCCCGCCGCGTGGGCGACCGCGGCCAGCTCGCGCAGGGTGCGGCGGGCCATGACGCTGTCCTGGTGGTCGCCGAGGAGGGTGGTGAGGGACTTCATGGCGGCGGTGAGACCCCGGGCACGGGCGCCGAGGGCGGGGGTGGCGGCCTCCGCGGCGTACCGGGTGCGCTTGGCCTTCTTGCGGGCCTCGTGCAGGGCGAGGTCGCGCTCCGTGCCGGGCGGCAGGGCCAGCGCCCGCTCCACGAGGGTGGTGAGCTTCGCGAGGTCCTTGTGTACGGCCTTGCCGAGCGCCTTCTTGGGTTTCCGCGCGGCGGCCTTGCGCAGCGGCGGGTCCGCGAGCAGGGCGTCCAGGGTGTTCAGCAGGGCGAGGTGGCGGGGAGAGTCCAGGACGCCGGCGAGGTGGGCGTGGGCGCCGGCGCCTCCGGCCCGCGCCCAGGACGCGAGGCGCTCGCGGGCGGGGCCGGTGGCCAGGCCGGGCGGGAGGGCGTCGAGGGCCGTGGTCAGCCGCTCGGCCAGCACCTCCTGGTCGCGGTCCACGCCCAGTTCCCCCGCGAGCCACTTCAGCTCGGCGGCGAGGGGTTCGGTCGCGGCGCGGTCGAGGACGGTGCGGAAGGTGCGCAGGGTGGCGCGGGCGCGGCGGGTGGCGACCCGCATCCGGTGCACGGTGTCGGGGGTGCCGAGGCGGACGGCGGGGTCGAGGGCGACCAGGGCGTCCCGCTGGGCGCGGAGGTAGGCGAGGACGTGGTCGCCCGCGGTGACCGGCTCGGCGGAGGTGCCGGGCGGGCGGCGCAGGCCCCCGGTGTGTTCGAGGGCGCGGGCCAGTTTGGAGGGCGAGGCGGACGGCCGTACGCCCGCCCTGGCCAGCCGTTTCTCCACCTGGTCGAGGAAGGCGGGGTCTCCCCCGTCGGCCAGCTCGATCTCGATCTCGGTCCACTGTGAGGTGCCGCCTGGGGCGGTGAGCCGCTCGGCGGTCACGGCGTCCACGCTCGCTTCGGCCAGCAGGGTGCCGTCCGCGTCCACCAGATGGCGTACGTCGCGGGCGGAGCGCAGCCGGACCAGCGGGACCAGCTCCGCCTCCCGGACCCGTGAGCGGACCAGGGCGGCGAGTTCTTGGGGCAGGGTGTCGGAGAGGGGGGCCCGGATCTCGTCGCGGACGCCGGGGGCGACCGGCAGCTTGAGGTGCCAGCCGGCGTCCGAGCCGCCGGTGCGGCGGCGCAGGGTGAGCGAGGCGGCGGCGAGGCGCTGGTCGGCGGTGTCGTAGTAGGTGGCGTCGAGTTCGACCAGGCCCTTGTCGAGGACGGCCGCCACCCCGCCGACGCCGGTCAGGTCGGGCAGCCCGCTGTCATCGGATGCGTACTTGCGCTCGATCTCGCGTTTCGTCTCCGCCATGAACCGAATCTAGTGCGCGCCGGGTGGCTACGGCAGAGGGCGTCCCCGCGGGGACGCCCTCTGCCGGGTCGTGAGTCTTACGCCGACATCGGCCGCTGCACCTTGATCGATTGCAGGAGCCCTACGGCCACCCACACCGCGAACATCGATGACCCGCCGTACGACACGAACGGCAGCGGCAGACCGGTGACCGGCATGATGCCGAGGGTCATGCCGATGTTCTCGAACGACTGGAAGGCGAACCAGGCCACGATCCCCGCGGCCACGATGGTGCCGTACAGCTCGGTCGAGTCCCGCGCGATCCGGCAGGCGCGCCACATGATGACGCCGATCAGGAAGATGATGAAACCGGCGCCCAGGAAGCCCAGTTCCTCGCCCGCGACCGTGAAGACGAAGTCGGTCTGCTGCTCGGGCACGAACTGGCCGGTGGTCTGCGAGCCGTGGAACAGCCCGGCGCCGGTCAGCCCGCCGGAGCCGATGGCGATGCGGGCCTGGTTGGTGTTGTAGCCGACGCCGGCCGGGTCGAGGTCCGGGTTGGCGAAGGCCGCGAAGCGGTTGATCTGGTACTGGTCCAGGATGTGCAGCTGCCAGATGGCGATACAGCCCACCACCCCGGCGGCGAGCAGCCCGAACACCCAGCGGTTGGAGGAGCCGGAGGCGAGCAGCACGCCCAGGATGATGGCCACCATCGCCAGCACCGAACCGAGGTCCGGCATCAGCAGCAGGATCATGCAGGGCACGGCGGCCAGGCCGAGCGACTGCGCCACCGTGCGGTGGTCCGGGAACGGCTTGTCGCCCGCGTCCACCCGCGCGGACAGCAGCATCGCCATGCCGAGGATGATGGCGATCTTGAGGAACTCGGCGGGCTGGACGGAGAAGCCGCCGATCACGATCCAGTTCCGCTGGCCGTTGATGGTCGCGCCGAGCGGGGTGAGCACCACCAGGGCGAGCAGGACCGAGGCGCCGTAGAGGATCGGCACCGCGTTGCGCAGGGCGCGGTGGCCCAGCCAGAGGGTGGCGACCATCAGGGCGAACCCGATGCCCAGGTTCATCAGGTGCCGCTCCAGGAAGAAGTACGGGTCTCCCTGGTTGATCTCGGTGCGGTTGCGGGTCGCCGAGAAGACCAGCAGCGAGCCGATCAGCGACAGGGCGAGCGCGGCCAGCAGTATCGGCCAGTCCAGGCGCCGCGTCAGCGAGTCGCGGGCGAAGATCTTGGTCCAGCCGGCCCGCGCGGGTCCGTACCCGGAGACGGAGAAGCTGTTCACGCCGGTCATGAGGGCATCCTCCGGCTTCCCCGCTTGCGGCGCGGGCGCCTTCGGGTGTTGCTGTTGCCGTTCGTGTTCGTGGGTGGTGCGGTGCCGGCGGGCTGCTGGTCGCCGCCGTTGCTCGGGTTGTTCTTCTGGGCGGCCTCGGTGTCCTTCGCCGGGTCCTTGGGGACGGCCGGGGCGGCGATGGTGCCGTCCGTGCGGACCTTGGGCAGGGTCTGCTGCGGCTGGGGCAGCAGCGCCTTCCTGGTGTCGATGGAGCCGTCGCCCTGGACGCCGTAGAGCGCGCTGTAGATGTTGCGCACGGCCTCACCGGAGGCTCCGGAACCCGTACCGGCCTGGGCGATCGTCATGATCACCGTGTAGTCCTTGGAGTAGGTGGCCATCCAGGAGGTGGTCTGCTTGCCGTAGACCTCCGCCGTACCGGTCTTGCCGTGCAGCGGGATCTTGTCCTGCGGCCAGCCGCTGAACTTCCAGGCGGCCGTACCGCGGGTGATGACGCCCGCGAAGGCGTCGTCCATGCCCTTCAGGGTGGCCTGGGTGACCGGCAGCTTGCGCTCAACCTTGGGCTTGATCTCCTGGACGGTCTTGCCGTCGGGGCTGATGATCGCCTTGCCGATGGTCGGGACGTACTCGGTGCCGCCGTTGGCGACGGCGCCGTAGATCATCGCCTCCTGTATCGGCGTGACGAGGGTGTCGCCCTGGCCGATGGAGTAGTTGATCTCGTCACCCTCGCGCATCTTGTCGCCTTCGAGGCAGTTCTCGTAGGCGATCTTCTCGACGTACGTGCCGTCCTTCTTGCCGGTCCTGCACCAGGAGTCCTTGTTGGCCTTCCAGTAGTCCAGCTTCCACTGGCGGTCCGGGACGCGGCCGCCCACCTCGTTCGGCAGGTCGATGCCGGTCGGCTTGCCGAGGCCGAACTGGTGGGCGGTCTTGAAGAAGTAGTCCTTCGGTTGCCCCTTCTTGGGGTTGATGCCGCCGTCCTTCTTCCACTCCTTGTCGGCGATGCCGTAGAAGACGGTGTCGCAGGAAACTTCCAGGGCGCGGCCCAGCGAGATGTCGCCGAAGTTCTCGCCCTCGAAGTTCTTGAAGACCTGGTTGCCCACCCGGTAGTCGCTGGTGCACGGGTAGCCGCCGTTCCACGCGTATCCCGCCTGGACGGCGGCGGCCGTGGAGACCACCTTGAAGGTCGAGCCAGGCGCGGCCTGACCCTGTATGGCCCGGTTGAGCAGCGGGTAGTCGGAGTCCTTGCCGGTGAGGGCCTTGTAGTCCTTGGCGGAGATGCCGCCCACCCAGGCGTTCGGGTCGTACGTGGGCGCGGAGGCCATGGCGACGATGCGGCCGGTCTTGGCCTCCATGACCACGACGGCGCCGGAGTCGGCCTTGTAGTTCTCGCCGGTGATGGAGTCGTACTGGGTGCGGGCGGCCTTCATCGCCTTGTCCAGTTCGTACTCGGCGACGCGCTGGACGCGGGAGTCGATGCTGGTGACCAGGTTCGAACCGGGCTGGGCGGCGTCCGACTTGGCCTTGCCGATGACGCGGCCGAGGTTGTCCACCTCGTAGCGGGTGACGCCGGCCTTGCCGCGCAGCTCCTTGTCGTACTCCCGCTCCAGGCCCGAGCGGCCGACCATGTCCGAGCGCAGATAGGGCGAGCTGGTGTCCTTGGCCTTCTGGATCTCGTCGTCGGTGACCGGGGAGAGATAGCCGAGGACCTGCGCGGTGTTGGACTTGCCGGGGCCCGGGTAGCGGCGCACGGCCTCCGGCTCGGCGGTGATGCCGGGGAAGTCCTCGGAGCGCTCGCGGATCTGGAGGGCCTGGCGGGGCGTGGCCTTGTCGGTGATCGGGATGGGCTGGTACGGCGATCCGTTCCAGCACGGCTGGGGGGTCTTGGCGTCGCAGAGGCGGACCTTCTGCATGACGTCCTCGGTCGGCATGCCGAGGACCCCGGCCAGCTTGGTCAGGACCGCCTTGCCGTCGTCCTTCTGCTTCAGCAGGTCGGTGCGGGAGGCGGAGACCACCAGCCGCGTCTCGTTGTCCGCGAGGGGCACACCGCGGGCGTCCAGGATCTCGCCGCGCACGGCGGGCTGGACGACCTGCTGGACGTGGTTGCCCGACGCCTCCTTCTGGTACTGGGCGCCCTCCCGGATCTGGAGGTACCACAGCCGGCCGCCGAGCGTGCCGAGCAGGGAGAGGACGAGGATCTGGATCACGACGAGCCGGATCTGGACCCGTGGGGTCCGGCCGGTCTCGGGGATGTTGGTCACTGCGGGCTGCTCCCCCTCTCAGCGCACGGACGTCCGGACGCGCGGCACGTGTGTGCGACCGGACCGCGCGCGTACGAATGATGAACGATCAGTCTGTGAGCCCGCGTTCCGCGAAAGCCGACCCGTTCGAGTGAATCGCCCCGGTTCACCGGGGGCCTGACGCGCGTTCACAGCCGCTTGACCCCCTTGATCCGGCCGACCCGCGCGGAGCGGGTGCGGGCCTTGGCCTTGAGCGCGCCGAGTCCGCCGCGCTGGCTGCCGATGCGCAGCCCGGTACCGGAGGACAGCCAGCCGGAGGAGATGTCGGCCGCCTTGGCGCTGGTGGCGGTCTCGGCCAGCGGGTCGTGCTCGCCGCGGCGGGCCAGCCACATCACCGCCGGGACCACGAAGGGGGCCAGCAGCAGGTCGTACAGGGCGGCCGAGATGAGCAGGCCGGGCAGGCCGACATGGCGGGCGGCGGTGTCGCCGACCAGGGCGCCGACCCCGGCGTACAGCAGCGTGGAGCCGATCGCGGCGACGACGACCACGGCCATCGGGCCGGTCGCCGACCGCAGCCGGCCGTGGTCCGGCTTGACCAGCCCGGCGAAGTAGCCGGTCACGCAGAGCACCAGGGCGTAGCGGCCGGCCGCGTGGTCCGCGGGCGGGGCCAGGTCGGCCAGCAGACCGGCGGCGAACCCGACGAGGGCGCCCCCGACATGGCCGTACACCATGGCCAGACCGAGGACGGTCAGCAGCAGCAGATCGGGGACGGCGCCCGGCAGATGGAGCCGGGCGAGGACGCTCACCTGGATCACCAGGGCGACCACGACCAGCGGCACGGAGAGCAGGATCCGGTTGACACGCATGGGGATGGGGCTCCTACGGCTGCTCGTCGGTCTGCGGTTCGTCGGACGGGGACGGGCCGCCCGACGACTGGTCGCCCGGCGACCGGTCGCTCTGCCCGCCGCCCGAGCCGGTGCCCGCGGACGGGGTCACCGTGACCGTCACGGTGGGCGTCGGGACCGGCTTGGGCTTGGCCGGCAGGACCTCGTCGCGCGGGTCCTTCTTCGGCGCCTGGACGACCACGCCGACGACGTCCAGCTTGGTGAAGCTGACGTACGGGGTGACGTACAGGGTGCGGGTCAGGCCGCCGCCGGAGGGGTCGACACGCGAGACCACGCCGACCGGCACGCCGGGCACGAATGGCTTGTCGGACTCCGAGCCGAAGGTGACCAGGCGGTCGCCCTTCTTCACCTCGGCCTTGCCGTTGAGGAGCTGAACGCGCAGCGGGCGGTCGCCCTGCCCGGAGGCGAAGCCGAGTTCGTCGGTGCCCTCCATCCGGGTGCCGACGGTGAAGTCCGGGTCGTTGGCGAGCAGCACCGTGGAGGTGTCGGGCCCGACCGTGGTGACCCGGCCGACCAGGCCGTCGGCGTTGAGGACCGTCATGTCCCGCTTGATGCCGTCGCTCGCGCCGACGTCGATGGTGATGGTCCAGGAGAAGCCCTGCGCCGACCCTATGGCGATGACCTGGGCGCCCTTGATGCCGTACTGGCCCTCGCCCGCGAGCTTCAGCATGCCGTCGAGCTGCTTGAGCCGGCTGCGGTCGCGGTCGTCGCTGCCGAGTTTCGCCTTGAGGGCCGCGTTCTCCTTCTCCAGCGTGGCGAGTCTGCTGTGCCGGGAGCCCGAGTCGCGGATCGCGGAGACGGCGTTGCCGACCGGGTCGACCGCCGAGGACAGACCGTCCTCCACCGGGCCGAACACGGTGGCCGCGACCTGCCGGGCACCGTCGACCGGGGAGTTCCGGCCTCCTCGGATATCCACGGTGATCAACGCGAACGCGATGGCGATCAGCAGGACCAGGAGCAGCCGGCTCTCTTTGGTGTCCCTCACGTGCGGCGGCCGTGCCCTTCCTCAAGTAGGAATTCGTGGGACCCCCCGGAAAAAGCGCGAAAGATGCGGCGCAAATCCAAGCCGCCCATTGGGGGGAGCTTTGGGGGAGCTTATGCCTCTATATCAACGATCCGCCGTACGAGAGGAGAACGTCTCGTACGGCGGAATCGGTGCGCCGTGTCATCGACGCGGCTGGGCGTCCAGAACCTGCTGGAGCGCCTCGAACTCCTCGACGCACTTGCCGGAGCCGAGCGCCACGCTGTCCAGCGGGTCCTCGGCGATGTGGATCGGCATGCCGGTCTCGCGGCGCAGCCGCTCGTCCAGGCCGCGCAGCAGGGCGCCGCCGCCGGTCAGCACGATGCCCCGGTCCATGATGTCGCCGGACAGCTCCGGCGGGCACTTGTCGAGGGTCGTCTTGACCGCGTCCACGATCGCGTTGACCGGTTCCTCGATCGCCTTGCGGACCTCGGCGGCCGAGATGACGACGGTCTTGGGCAGCCCGGACACCAGGTCCCGGCCGCGCACTTCGGTGTGTTCGTCGGAGTCGAGTTCGTACGCGGAACCGATGGTGATCTTGATCTGCTCGGCGGTGCGCTCACCCAGGAGAAGGCTGTACTCCTTCTTGATGTACTGGATGATCGCGTTGTCCAGCTCGTCGCCCGCCACCCGGATGGACTGGGCCGTGACGATGCCGCCGAGGGAGATGACCGCGACCTCCGTGGTGCCGCCGCCGATGTCCACCACCATGTTGCCCGTGGCCTCGTGGACCGGCAGGCCGGAGCCGATGGCCGCGGCCATGGGCTCCTCGATGATGTGCACCTGGCGGGCGCCCGCCTGGGTGGAGGCCTCGATCACCGCGCGGCGCTCGACGCCCGTGATGCCCGAGGGCACACAGACGACGACACGCGGGCGGGCCAGATAGCGACGCTTGTGGATCTTCAGGATGAAGTAGCGCAGCATCCGCTCGGTGATCTCGAAGTCGGCGATGACGCCGTCCTTCAGCGGCCGGACCGCCACGATGTTCCCCGGCGTCCGGCCGATCATCTTCTTCGCTTCGGCGCCGACCGCCAGGATGCCACCGGTGTTGGTGTTGATCGCGACGACGGACGGCTCGTTCAGTACGATTCCGCGACCCCTGACGTACACCAGCGTGTTGGCGGTCCCGAGGTCGACAGCCATGTCACGGCCGATGAACGACATTGAGTTCCCCATCCGGATTCATCTGGCCTTCCTGAGCTTTTGAGGGCATGTCAGGCAAGGCGAGGCGGGTGCTGTGACGTGAAGGCCTCTATCGTAAACGCGCCTGCACGAACACTGCGCGAGGGTCCTGGCCATTGTCACCAGATGGCGGGCCGCCCCGCTTGTGGAGACGGGCGTTCGGGGGCGCTCGTTCCCTCTATCGCCGGTATCACGCGCGCGCCGGGAAGAAGATCTTCACCTCGCGCTCGGCGGACTCCTCGGAGTCGGAGGCGTGGATCAGGTTCTCCCGGACGATGACGCCGAAGTCGCCGCGGATGGAGCCGGGCTGGGCGGCGATCGGGTCGGTCGGGCCGGCCAGCTGCCGCACGCCCTCGATGACCCGCTCGCCCTCGACGATCAGGGCGACGACGGGACCGGAGGACATGAACGCGACCAGCGGCTCGTAGAAGGGCTTGCCCTTGTGCTCGCCGTAGTGCTGCTCCAGCGTGTCCTGGTCCAGGGTGCGCAGTTCCAGCGCGGTGATCTGCCAGCCGGCCTTGCGCTCGATACGGCTGATGATCTCGCCGGTCAGGCCGCGACGGACGGCGTCGGGCTTGAGCAGGACGAGGGTGCGCTGGCTCACGGGGGGACTCCTTACGCGTGGGACGTGTGCGGTGGGACGAGGTTACAGGGCGTGTCCGTGCGCCCGTTACGCAGCGTCAGCCGGGGGCTCGGCGGTGGCGGCGAACCGGGCCTTCGCCTCGTCCACCTTCCGGCCGAAGTGCACCGAGGCCCACCACAGGGCCGCGAACACCGCGCCCATGAAGTACATGGTCGGTACGAAGACGCCGGAGGCGATCAGAGCGATCTGGAGGGCCCAGCCGAGGGCGACGCCGCCGGGGCGGGTCACCATGCCGCACAGCAGCACGCACAGGACCATGGCGATGCCGCTGACCAGCCAGACGGTGGAGACCGACAGGCTCGGGTCCTTCATGGCGACCAGACCGGCGAAGCCGATGACGAAGAACTCGCCGATCAGCGTGGATGAACAGAGCGTACGCACGTCGGACTCCTCAGCCCTTGCCCAGCAGCAGCCGGGCCTCGCCGACCGTGATGACGGAACCGGTGACCAGCACCCCGCCGCCCGCGAACTCGCCCTCTTCCTCGGCCAGCGTGATCGCGGCCTCCAGGGCGTCGGGCAGCCGCGGTTCGACCTGGACCCGCTCGTCGCCGAATACCTCGACGGCGATGGCGGCCAGTTCGTCCGCGTCCATGGCGCGGTGGCTGGAGTTCTGGGTGACGACGACCTCGGCGAAGATCGGCTCGAAAGCCTCCAGCAGCCCGCGCACGTTCTTGTCGCCGCTCGCACCGACCACGCCGATCAGCCGCGTGAAGTCGAACGCCTCGCGCACCGCCTCCGCGGTGGCCTCGGCGCCGGCCGGGTTGTGCGCGGCGTCCAGGACGACGGTGGGAGACCGCCGTACGACCTCCAGGCGGCCCGGCGAGGAGACGGCGGCGAACGCCTTGCGGACGGTGTCGATGTCCAGCGGTTCGGCGCGCTGGGCTCCGACGCCGAAGAACGCCTCCACGGCGGCGAGCGCCACGGCCGCGTTGTGCGCCTGGTGGGCGCCGTGCAGCGGGAGGTAGACCTCGGGGTACTCGCCGCCGAGGCCGCGCAGGGTGAGCATCTGTCCGCCGACGGCGACCTGGCGGGCCATGACGCCGAACTCCAGGCCCTCGCGGGCCACGGTGGCGTCGACCTCCACGGCCTTCTTCAGCAGCACCTGGGCGGCGTCCACGGGCTGCTGGGCCAGGATGACGGTGGCGCCCTGCTTGATGATGCCGGCCTTCTCGCAGGCGATCTCCCCGGTGGTGCCGCCGAGGCGGTCGGTGTGGTCCAGGCCGATCGGGGTGACGACGGCGACGTCGCCGTCGATCACGTTGGTGGCGTCCCAGGAGCCGCCCATGCCGACCTCCACGACGGCCACGTCGACCGGCGCGTCCGCGAAGGCGGCGTAGGCCATGCCGGTGAGGACCTCGAAGAAGGACAGCCGGTACTCCTGGGCGGCGTCCACCATCTCGATGTACGGCTTGATGTCCTGGTAGGTCTCGATGAAGCGCTCGGCGGAGACCGGGGCGCCGTCCAGGCTGATCCGCTCGGTGACGGACTGCACGTGGGGGCTGGTGTAGCGGCCGGTGCGCAGTTCGAAGGCGCCGAGCAGGCACTCGATCATGCGGGCGGTGGAGGTCTTGCCGTTGGTGCCCGTGATGTGGATCGAGGGGTACGAGCGCTGGGGGTCGCCCAGGACGTCCATCAGCGCGGAGATCCTGCTGACCGAGGGCTCCAGCTTGGTCTCGCCCCAGCGGGTCGCCAGCTCCGCCTCGACCTCGCGCAGCGCCTTGTCGACCTCCGGGTCCTCGGGCCGCGCGGGCACGTCGGCCTGCGGCGCGCCGCCCTGGGTACGGAGGGTACGGCTGCCGGCCTCGATGACGGCGAGGTCGGGGTCGCGGTCGGTCTCGGCCTCGATGATCTCCTCGAAGGAGTCGAGGGGGTCGGGCCGGTCGTTCTCGTGCGGGAGGTCGCTCACGGGTATCAGTCTACGGAGCCCCGCTGACATGGGTGCCCGAAGGCCCCGGCACCTTGCCGGTACCGGGGCCTTCGGGCCGTACGGGCCGTTACGCCTGCGGCAGCTTCGCCAGCTGGCTCTCGATCCGCGAAATGTCCTCGTCGGCCTTCGTGAGCCGCGTGCGGATCTTTTCCACGACGTGGTCCGGGGCCTTGGCCAGGAAGGCCTCGTTGCCCAGCTTGGCCTCGGCCTGCTGGCGTTCCTTCTGCGCGGCGGCCAGGTCCTTCGCCAGGCGCTTGCGCTCGGCGGCCACGTCGATGGTGCCGGAGAGGTCGAGGGCGACCTCGGCGCCGGCGATCGGCAGGGTGGCCGTCGCCGTGAAGGAGTCGCCCTCCGGCTGGAGGCGCAGCAGCTGGCGGATGGCCGCCTCGTGCGGGGCGAGCGACGTGCCGTCCAGGGTGAGCCGGGCCGGGACCCGCTGGCCCGGCTGGAGGCCCTGGTCGGCGCGGAAGCGGCGGACCTCGGTGATCACCGACTGGAGCGCGGAGATCTCCTGTTCGGCGGCCGCGTCGCGGAACCCGCTGTCGGCCGGCCACTCGGCGATGACGATGGACTCGCCGCCGGTCAGCGTCGTCCACAACGTCTCCGTGACGAACGGGACCACCGGGTGCAGCAGCTTCAGGGTGACGTCCAGGACCTCGCCGAGGACCCGCTTGGAGACCTCGGCCGGCTCGCCGCCCGCCTGGAAGACGGTCTTGGACAGCTCGACGTACCAGTCGAAGACCTCGTCCCACGCGAAGTGGAACAGGGCGTCCGACAGCTTGGCGAACTGGAAGTCCTCGTACAGCGCGTTTACTTCGGCCACGACCGAGTTGAGCCGGGAGAGGATCCAGCGGTCCGTCGCGGACAGCTTCGAGGCGTCCGGCAGCGGGCCCTCGACCGTCGCGCCGTTCATCAGCGCGAAGCGCGTCGCGTTCCAGATCTTGTTGGCGAAGTTGCGCGAGCCCTGGACCCAGTCCTCGCCGATCGGCACGTCGACGCCGGGGTTGGCGCCGCGGGCCAGCGTGAAGCGCAGGGCGTCGCTGCCGTACTTGTCCATCCAGTCCAGCGGGTTGACCGCGTTGCCGAAGGACTTCGACATCTTCTTGCCGAACTGGTCGCGGACCATGCCGTGCAGGGCGATGGTGTGGAACGGCGGGGTGCCGTCCATCGCGTACAGGCCGAACATCATCATCCGGGCGACCCAGAAGAAGAGGATGTCGTAGCCGGTGACCAGGACGGAGTTCGGGTAGAACTTCGCGAGCGACTCGGTCCGCTCCGGCCAGCCCAGGGTGGAGAAGGGCCACAGGCCGGAGGAGAACCAGGTGTCGAGGACGTCGGTGTCCTGGTGCCAGCCCTCGCCGGCGGGCGGCTGCTCGCCGGGGCCGACGCAGACGACCTCGCCCTCGGGGCCGTACCACACCGGGATCCGGTGGCCCCACCACAACTGCCGCGAGATGCACCAGTCGTGGAGGTTGTCGACCCAGTCGAAGTACCGCTTCTCCATCTCCTGCGGGTGGATCTTGACCTTGCCCTCGCGGACCGCGTCACCCGCGGCCTTGGCGAGCGGGCCGACCTTGACCCACCACTGCATGGACAGGCGCGGCTCGATGGTGGTCTTGCAGCGCGAGCAGTGGCCGACCGAGTGGACGTACGGCCGCTTCTCGGCGACGATCCGGCCCTCGGCGCGCAGCGCGGCGACGATGGCGGAGCGGGCCTCCAGGCGGTCCATGCCCTGGAAGGGGCCGTGGACGGTGATCACGGCGTGTTCGTCCATCACGGTGATGGACGGCAGGTCGTGGCGCTGGCCGATCTCGAAGTCGTTCGGGTCGTGCGCCGGGGTCACCTTGACGGCGCCGGTGCCGAACTCGGGGTCGACGTGGGCGTCGGCGACGACCGGGATGGAGCGGTCGGTCAGCGGGAGCTTGATGAGCTTGCCGACGAGGTGCCGGTAGCGCTCGTCCTCGGGGTGGACGGCGACGGCGGTGTCGCCGAGCATCGTCTCGGCGCGCGTGGTGGCGACGACGATCGAGTCGTCCCCGTCGCCGTACCGCATGGAGACCAGCTCGCCGTCGTCGTCCTGGTACTCCACCTCGATGTCCGAGATGGCCGTCAGACAGCGCGGGCACCAGTTGATGATGCGCTCGGCGCGGTAGATCAGCTCGTCGTCGTACAGCCGCTTGAAGATGGTCTGGACGGCCTGGGAGAGGCCCTCGTCCATGGTGAAGCGCTCGCGGGACCAGGCGACGCCGTCGCCGAGTCGGCGCATCTGGCCGGAGATCTGACCACCGGACTCGCCCTTCCACTTCCAGACGCGCTCGACGAACGCCTCGCGGCCCAGGTCGTGGCGGGACTTGCCCTCCTTGGCGAGCTCGCGCTCGACCACGTTCTGGGTGGCGATGCCGGCGTGGTCCATGCCGGGCTGCCACAGGGTCTCGTAGCCCTGCATGCGCTTGCGGCGGGTCAGGGCGTCGATGAGCGTGTGCTCGAAGGCGTGGCCCAGGTGGAGGGAGCCGGTGACGTTGGGCGGCGGGATGACGACGGTGTACGGCGGCTTGTCGCTCGTCGCGTCCGCCTCGAAGTAGCCCCGCTCTACCCAGCGCTCGTACAGCGGCCCCTCTACATCGGCCGGCGCGTACTGGGTCGGCAGTTCGGGGTCGGGCGCGGGTGGCTGCTGCTGAGCGTTCTCGGTCACGGGGGTCAGTTTAGAGGGGTCACGGGCGGGTCCCGAAACGCGTTTGTTCTGTAACGGTGCGGCCCCCGGTGCCCTGCGCCCTCGCGGGCTGGTTCAGGATGTCAGGGACATATAAGCGTCCTAGGGGGATCCCAGAGATGAGCACCAACCAGCCGGGCCCGTACGGCCAGCCACCCCAGCAGCCGGGCCCCTACGGCCCGCCGGGGCAGCCCGGCCCGTACGGACAGCCGCCGCAGCCCGGTCCGTACGGCCAGCAGCCCCCGGCCGGCCCGTACGGACAGCCGCCGCAGGCCCCGCCCCAGGCGCCGCCGCAGCCCGGTTACGGCTACCCGCAGCAGGCCCCGCCGCAGCCGGGCTACGGCTACCCCCAGCAGCCGGGGACGCCCCCGCAGCAGAACCCGTACGGCCAGCAGCCCTACGGCCAGGCTCCTTACGGTCAGCAGCAGCCGTACGGCGGCATGCCGCAGCCGCCCCAGCCGGGCGGCGGCAAGAAGAAGGCCGCTCTGATCATCGGCTCGGTCGTGGTCGTGGCGGCGATCGTGGTGGGCGTGGCCGTCCTGCTCGGTGGCGGCAGCGACGGTGGCGGCAGCGTCGCGGACGACGGTCCGCACAAGCTGATCACCCCGAGCTCGGTGATCAACGGGACGTACACCAAGCAGGACGGCTCGGACGGGACCTCGGGCGGGTTCGACGACTCCGACAAGTCGGACTTCCAGAAGTGGGGCGTGAAGAACCCCACCGAGGTCAGCGCCGGTTACGAGTCCGGGACCGGGCTGACGAAGAAGGGCCTGTCCCTCAGCGGGGTGTACGGCACCATCGACGACCCCGAGAGCGTGGTGGACGCCATGTTCGCCAAGGCCAAGTCGGAGGCGTCGAAGGACCAGAGCGACTCCGGCGTCACGGGCAAGCTGATCGGCAGCCCGGAGACCGTCCATCCGGCCGGGTTCTCCAACGGCGTCATGAAGTGCCAGATGGCGCAGATCGACAGCACCGACTCCTCGTCCTCGGACGCCGGCATGCCCAAGAGCTTCAAGATGCCGGTGTGCATCTGGGGCGACCACAGCACCGTCGCGCTCGTGACGAACTACAGCGTGGCCTCCCTCGCCTCGGGCCAGGCCGGCTCCCTGGACGACACGGCGGACCTGACGGCGAAGCTGCGCAACGACGTGCGGGTCAAGGCGTAACCGCTCTGGCAGACAAGCCTGTTGGCTTCTTGTCGGCCTGCCGAACACCCCCAAGGCGCGCGAAAGGGGCCCCGGTCCGGTGACCGGGGCCCCTTCAGCGTCGTACGGGCGGCTGGTTACGCCGTCTTCTGCTCGCCCGAGCCCCGGCCGCGGGCGTCACGCGGGATCAGGGTCGGGTTGACGTTCGAGAGGACCACGTCGGCGGTGATGACGACGCGGGCGACGTCCTTGCGGGACGGGACCTCGTACATCACGCCCTGGAGGACTTCCTCCATGATGGCGCGCAGGCCGCGGGCGCCGGTCTGGCGGAGGATGGCCTGGTCGGCGATGGCCTCCAGGGCCTCACGCTCGAAGTCCAGCTCCACGCCGTCGAGTTCGAAGAGGCGCTGGTACTGCTTGACCAGCGCGTTGCGCGGCTCGACGAGGATCTTCAGCAGGGCCTCGCGGTCCAGGTTGTGCACCGAGGTGATCACCGGCAGCCGGCCGATGAACTCGGGGATCATGCCGAACTTGACCAGGTCCTCCGGCATGACGTCCTCGAAGACGTCCTTGGCCTCCAGCTCGCGCTTGGAGAGGATGGTGGCGCCGAAGCCGATGCCCTTGGCGCCCGCGCGCGCCTCGATGATCTTCTCCAGACCGGCGAAGGCACCGCCCACGATGAACAGCACGTTCGTCGTGTCGATCTGGATGAACTCCTGGTGCGGGTGCTTGCGGCCGCCCTGCGGCGGGACCGAGGCGGTGGTGCCCTCCAGGATCTTCAGCAGGGCCTGCTGCACGCCCTCGCCGCTGACGTCGCGGGTGATCGACGGATTCTCGCTCTTGCGGGCCACCTTGTCGATCTCGTCGATGTAGATGATGCCCGTCTCGGCCTTCTTGACGTCGTAGTCGGCGGCCTGGATGAGCTTGAGGAGGATGTTCTCCACGTCCTCGCCGACATAGCCCGCCTCGGTCAGCGCGGTCGCGTCGGCGATGGCGAACGGCACGTTCAGCATGCGGGCCAGGGTCTGGGCGAGGAGGGTCTTGCCGGAGCCCGTGGGGCCCAGCAGCAGGATGTTGGACTTCGCCAGCTCGATGGCGTCGTCACGGCCGCTCCCGCCGCCGTTCTCGCCCGCCTGGACCCGCTTGTAGTGGTTGTACACCGCGACGGACAGGGCCTTCTTGGCGGCCTCCTGGCCGACCACGTAGCCCTCCAGGAACTCGTAGATCTCGCGGGGCTTGGGCAGCTCCTCCCAGCGCACCTCGCTGGTCTCGGCGAGCTCCTCCTCGATGATCTCGTTGCAGAGATCGATGCACTCGTCGCAGATGTACACACCGGGCCCTGCGATGAGCTTCTTGACCTGCTTCTGGCTCTTGCCGCAGAACGAGCACTTGAGCAGATCGCCGCCGTCACCGATGCGTGCCACGGTGTGCTTCCCCTTCGCCTGGGAGCCGCCTGGACACTGCGTTCCAGCGGCTCCTGGTGCTGCCTTATGTCCGACGGTACCTTGCCGGGCCCGATGTTCGGGCCCCCCTTGGCAGGGTTCACTTGCCGTGAGCCCTGCCGTGGGGGGCTTGAGAGCGCGCCGCTCCGCGTCAGCGGACCTCGGCGTTGTTCAGCTTGCGGGTGGAGATGATCTGGTCGACGAGGCCGTACTCCAGCGCCTCCTCGGCCGTGAGGATCTTGTCGCGCTCGATGTCCTCGCGGATCTTCTCCAGCGGCTGGTTCGAGTGCTTGGCCAGCATGTTCTCCAGCTGCTCGCGCATCCGGGTGAACTCCTTGGCGATGATCTCCAGGTCGGAGAGCTGGCCGCGGCCGGTGGAGCCGGCCGGCTGGTGGATCAGCACGCGGGAGTTCGGCAGCGCCATGCGCTTGCCCGGAGTGCCGGCGGCGAGCAGCACGGCCGCGGCGGAGGCCGCCTGGCCCATGCACACCGTCTGGATGTCGGGCTTCACGAACTGCATCGTGTCGTAGATCGCCGTCAGGGCGGTCATGTCGCCGCCGGGGCTGTTGATGTAGATCGAGATGTCCCGGTCCGGGTCCATCGACTCCAGGCACAGCAGCTGCGCCATGACGTCGTTGGCGGAGGCGTCGTCGATCTGGACGCCCAGGAAGATCACGCGCTCCTCGAAGAGCTTCGCGTACGGGTCGTACTCGCGGACGCCCTGGGAGGTGCGCTCGACGAAGCGCGGGATCACGTAGCGGGCGTCGGGCCGGGGCCCTTCGTACAGGCCGCTGGCCGCGCCGGGGAAGTTGCTCATGGGATGTTCACCGTCCTGGTGGCGTTCTGGGGGGCGTGAGTGGTGGCGGTGCGTGGCGTGGCCGGGCCGGTCAGGCACCGGTGCCGCCGCCTCCCGGAACACCCGAGGCGTTCGTGATGATCTCGTCAATGAGACCGTACTCCTTGGCCTCTTCCGGGGTGAACCAGCGGTCGCGGTCGGCGTCGCGGGTGATCGTCTCGAAGGTCTGGCCGGAGTGCAGCGCGGTCAGCTCGGCCATGCGGCGCTTGGTGCGCAGCAGGTACTCGGCCTGGATCTTGATGTCCGTGACCGAACCGCCGAGGCCCGCGGAACCCTGGTGCATCATGATGTCCGCGTGCGGCAGCGCGAAGCGCTTGCCCGCGGCGCCGCCGGTGAGCAGGAACTGGCCCATGGAGGCCGCCATGCCCATCGCGATGGTGACCACGTCGTTCGGGATGTACTGCATGGTGTCGTAGATCGCCATGCCGGCCGTCACCGAGCCACCGGGGCTGTTGATGTAGAGGTAGATGTCCTTGTCCGGGTCAGCGGCGAGGAGCAGCAGCTGAGCGGTGATCTTGTTGGCGATGTCGTCGTCGACCTGCTGGCCGAGGAAGATGATCCGCTCGCCGAGCAGCCGGTTGTAGACCTGGTCGCCGAGGCCGCCACCGATGGAGGGCTCGCCGGCGGCGGAGGGCATCAGATTCGTCACGTATCCACCTGCTCGTCTCACGACGGCGCCGGGCCGTCTCACGTCGTCCTGCCGGGGGTTCGGGAGTTTCAGGAGACTCCCCTGCCCCCGTACTCATGGACCCTAACGCTCGGGCACCTTCGGGGAATCCCGGAGTAGCGGCTGTTCGCCGGGGGCGTAGCGCTCCGCGGGTGGGGCCGGTGCGGATCAGGAGGTGCCGGGTGCGGATCGGGGGGAGTGCGGATCGGGGGCGGGTGAGGGTCGTCGTCGGGGTGCGGGTGACGAGGTGCCCTTGTAGCGGCTTGGCCGCGGGGGGTACGACGACGGGCCCCCGGGAAGTCCCGGGGGCCCGTCGTGCGGGGTTCAGAGGTGCTGTGAGGCGGTTCAGGCCTCGGTGGGCTCCTCGGTGGCCTCGGCCTCGGGAGCCTCGGTCGCCTCGTCCTCGTCGTCGCCGAGGTCCACGATCTCGCCGTTGGTGTCCTTGACCGTGGCGGCCTCGACCACGACGGCCAGGGCCTTGCCGCGGGCGACCTCGCCGACCAGGAGCGGCACCTGGCCGCCCTCGACGACGGCCTGGGCGAACTGGTCGGGGGACATGCCGGAGGAGGCCGCACGCCGCATGAGGTGCTCGGTGAGCTCCTCCTGGTTGACGTTCAGCTGCTCCTTCTTGACCAGCTCGTCCAGGACGAACTGGGTCTTGATGCCCTTGACCGCGGCCTCACGGGTCTCGGTCTCGAACTCCTCGGCGGTCTTGCCCTGGATCTCCAGGTACTTGTCGAGGGTCAGGCCCATCTGGCCGAGCTGGTGGTGCTCGAGGTTGTGCTTGCGGGTGTTGACCTCGTCCTCGAGCAGCTTCTCGGGGACCGGGACCTCGACCAGCTCCAGGAGCTTCTCCAGGACGCGCTCCTGGGCCTGCGTGGCCTGGTCGAACTCCTTCATGTTCGCGAGGCGCTTGCGGCTGTCCGCCTTGAGCTCGTCCAGGGTGTCGAACTCGGAGGCGAGCTGCGCGAAGTCGTCGTCCAGCTCCGGCAGTTCACGCTTGGCGACCTGAGTGACCTTGACGGTGACCTCGGCCTCCTTGCCCGCGGCGGAGCCGCCCTTCAGCTCGGAGGTGAAGGTGCTCTCCTCGCCGGCGGACAGGCCCTTGACGGCGTCGTCGATGCCGTCCAGTAGCTCACCGGAGCCGATGGTGTACGAGACGCCGTTCGCGACGCCGTCCTCCAGCACCTCGCCGTCGACCTTGGCCTCCAGGTCGATGGTGACGACGTCGCCGTCCTCGGCGGCGCGCTCCACCGGGGAGGTGGAGGCGAAGCGCTCGCGCAGCTGCTCGACCGACTTCTCGACGTCCTCGTCGGTGACCTCGATGGCGTCGACCTCGACCTCGATGCCGGAGTAGTCCGGGATCTCGAGGGCCGGGCGGACGTCGACCTCGGCGGTGAAGTTCAGCGTCTCGCCGTCCTTCAGCTCGGTGATGTCGACCTCGGGCTGGCCCAGCGGGCTCAGCTCGGCCTCGTTGACCGCCTCGGTGTAGAACTTCGGAAGCGCGTCGTTGACCGCCTCCTCCAGGACCGCACCGCGGCCGAACCGCTGGTCGATGACGCGGGCAGGGATCTTGCCCTTGCGGAAGCCCTTCACCGTGACCTGCTGGTTGATCTTGCTGTACGCCGCGTCGAGGCTGTCCTTGAGCTCCTCGAAGGGCACCTCGACAGTGAGCCGAACCCGGGTCGGGTTCAGGGTCTCCACGGCGCTCTTCACGGTTCGGTCTCCTTGTGGCTGACTGCTTGGGTTCTGCCGGAGCCAGACAGGTCCGGCGGATTCGCCGCCCGGAGGAGTACGTAGGCCGTGAGGGCCGGGGCACACGGGCGTGCAGCTTGCATAGTAACCGCAGGCGTTCGGCGCCCCAAAAGGCGATCTCCGTGGCGCCGCCGGCGGAACGCGGCCAGTAGTCGGCCGCAGGGCCGATCGGTGGTCGGGGTGGCGGGATTTGAACCCACGGCCTTCCGCTCCCAAAGCGGACGCGCTACCAAGCTGCGCCACACCCCGTTCGTGTGCGACACGTAGGGTACATGGCCGGGCGGTCCGCGTCGGCCGCATTCCCCGAGGCGGGGCGCGTGGTGTCCGCGGACGGAACGTGTTGGCCCAAGCGGCGGACGACCCGCTACGATGCCTGAGTGCCGCGGTCCCCGGACCTGCGGCGCAACGCTGCGGGCGTAGCTCAATGGTAGAGCCCTAGTCTTCCAAACTAGCTACGCGGGTTCGATTCCCGTCGCCCGCTCCATCCGGCGAAGGCCCAGGTCAGAGGGTGAATTTACCCCCTCCACCTGGGCCTTTGCCGTCAGCCGGCCGACGCGGGCCCCCTCCTC
Source organism: Streptomyces sp. AM6-12 (assembly GCF_044327085.1). Classification (NCBI taxonomy): domain Bacteria; kingdom Bacillati; phylum Actinomycetota; class Actinomycetes; order Kitasatosporales; family Streptomycetaceae; genus Streptomyces; species Streptomyces sp. AM6-12. The sequence continues at coordinate 4,871,508 of NZ_JBIQWN010000001.1, read as the reverse complement.
CCCCGCTCACAGTAAGCACCGCTCCGAGACCTTCGACGTTACGGGAGCCGTCCGGGGTGAGTTACGTTCCGGACCGGTTCGGAACGTAACTCGGATACGCAGGGGGAGAGATCATGCGGGTCAAGGACTTCGATCATCTGGTGCTCAACGTCTCGGACGTCGAGCGGGCGCTGGCGTTCTACACCGGGGTGTTGGGGCTCGCCGGGGAGCGAGTCGAGGAGTGGCGGGCCGGAGAGGTGTCGTTTCCGTCGGTGCGGGTCAGCCCCACCACCGTCATCGATCTGTTCGAGCGGCCCCGCGGCGAGTCCAACGTCGACCACATCTGCCTGGTGGTGGACCCGCTGGACTGGCAGGAGGTCGTCGACTCCGGCACCTTCGACGTGATCGAGGGGCCCGTGCCGCGGTGGGGCGCGCGGGGTTCCGCCGAGTCGATCTATGTGCGCGATCCCGAGGGAAACACCGTGGAGCTGCGCTGGTACCCCGAGGACGCCGCCGGATGAGCCCCGCGGCCGGCGGGCGCCCCAGGGACCCGGCGATCGACGCGGCGGTGCTGGCGGCGACCGTACGGCTGCTGCGCGAGGACGGATACGGAGGGCTCGCGCTGGAGAAGGTGGCGGCCGTCGCGGGCACCAGCAAGGCCGCCGTCCGCCGCCGCTGGCCCCAGCGGCAGCGCCTGGTGATCGACGCGCTCGCCTCGGTCCTCGTCGTACCGCCCGCCCCGGACAACGGCTGCACGCGCTGCGATCTGCACCAGAGCGTGCGGCTGCTCGCCGAAGTGCTGCACGAGCGGCTGCCGGCCGGGGTGCTCGCGCCACTGATCGCCGACTGCTCCGGCGAACCCGAGCTGCACGAGTACCTGCTGCACAGCCTCGTACGGCCCGGCCGGGCGGCCGCCGCGGTCGCGATCCGGCGGGCCCTCGGCCGCGGCGATCTGCGGCCGGACGTGGACCCCGAGCTGCTCGTGGATCTGCTCGCCTCGGTGGTGTACCGGCGGGAGCTGTTCGGCGAGGCACCCGTCGACGCGCCGGCGGCGCGCGCGCTGGTGGACCTGCTGCTGCGCGGGGTGGCCGTGGACTTCGACCGCCTCGTGTTCATCAGCCGGCAGCCGGCCGAGCAGCGGCACCGGTTCCACTAGCGGCGGCCGGCCTCGGTCACGAGCGGCGGCCGGCCTCGGTCACGAGCGGCGGCCGGTCAGAACTTGATCGAGGAGATCGAGTCCGCTATCGAGTTCAGGAACCGCTGGATGGACGGCGCCATCCCGCTGGAGGCCAGGAAGAAGCCGAAGAGGACGGCCACCAGGGCCGGTCCGGTCTTGAGACTCTTCCCCCTGATGAGCACCACCAGGATGACCGCCAACAGCACCACTACGGACAGCGAAATGGCCACAACTGATCACAACCCTCGGTCGGTCCCGCTCCCGGCCCGGGGATACGGCCCGCACCCCCGCCAGAACCATCGTGCCACCAACGGGCCTGCTCCATGCGGCCGCTGACGGGATGTCGTACCGGCCGTCCCGGCGCGGGCGACGCACCGCACTGCAATTCGAAGGACGCCCGCACGGTACTCCGGCCGAAATCGGGCCGGTTCGTTTCCATGTCCACACATCTCGTGTGCAGGTAATTCGAATTGTTGTCACCCGTATGACAACCTGCGAGAGCCGAGGTGCGGTATGCCCCAATTATTGGGGATGAATCTGGACATCGGGGGCCAACGGCGGACCTCTGTGTGTGCATCATCACGTGCACCAGGGAGGCGAGTTCGGAAAGTCCCGGGGCATACGAAGGCGATAACGAGGAATGACGTGGGGGGTTTTACGGAATCCCGCCGACGACGCTAGGGTGCCTGAGATGTTTGACGCCGCCTCCTCCCCCGGCCAGAACCCACGGCCACTCCCCCCGGCACAGTCGCCGGCGGACGGAGTGCCCGGACCGCGCGCCCCACAGCGCCCGCAGGAGGAGCCGGCGAAGGCGGTCAGACCCGGCAAAGAACGCGATCCGTTCTTCGACAACGCCAAGTACCTGGCCATCGCGCTGGTCGCGATCGGGCACTCCTGGTCCCCCCTGAAGACCGACAACCGGGCCCTCGAAGACCTGTACAACGTCGTCTACACCTTCCACATGCCGGCGTTCATCGTCATCTCCGGCTATTTCTCGCGCAGTTTCGACATGCGCCCGGACCGGTTGAAGCGCCTGGTCACCGGCGTCGCCGTGCCGTATGTGCTGTTCCAGCTCGCCTACTCGCTGTTCAAGCGGTACGCGGGCCACATGGACGGTCCGATCAACCTGTTCTCGCCGTACTACCTGACGTGGTTCCTGCTCGCGCTGTTCGTGTGGCGGATGACCAGTCCCCTGTGGAAGCTGGTGCGCTGGCCGCTGCCGGTCGCGCTCGGGCTCGCCATGCTCGGCTCGGTCACGCCGGGGGTCGACGACAGCCTGGACTTCGGCCGCATCCTCCAGTTCCTGCCGTGTTTCGTCCTCGGACTGCTGCTGAAGCCGGAGCACTTCGCGCTGATGCGCACCCGGCGGATGCGGATCCTGTCGCTGCCGGTGTTCGCGGCGGCGCTGGCCATCGGCTGGTGGACCGCGCCGCACATGAACGACAACTGGTTCTACCGGCAGGACTCCGCGCAGGAACTGGGCGCCCCCTGGTGGATCGGGCCGCTGATGACGCTGGCCATGTTCGGCTGCGCCGTGCTGCTCACCGCCTGCTTCCTGGCCTGGGTGCCGGGCCGCCGTACCTGGTTCACCGCGCTCGGCGCGGGCACGCTGTACGGCTATCTGCTGCACGGCTTCGTGATCAAGAGCGTGCTTTTCCTGGGCGGCTTCGACATCGCCCTGCGCTACGGCGACTACGGCTCGGCCGTCGTCACCGTCCTCGCGGTGGCCACCGTCACGGTGCTGTGCACCAAGCCGGTGCAGCGGGTGTTCCGCTTCGCCATGGAACCCAGGATGGCGTGGGCCTTCGTCCAGGACGCGACGCAGCTGGCCCGCGAACGGCAGGGCAAGGAGCGGGAGCCGGTGAAGGCGGGCGTCTGAGGGCGGGAGCCGAAGCCACCCGCCGAAGCCACCCGCCGAGGCCGAAGCCGGGCGCCCGATGCCGGGCGCCGACGAGGCCCCTCAGCTGCCCTTGAGGTGCCTCATCAGCCGGTCGAAGTCCGCCCATCCCGACAGGTCCGAGGGGTTGCCCGGCAAGGGGTAGTACAACGCCGGGCGGCGCTTCGGGCCCAGCTCGCGCGGCTGCCGGGGCAGCGGGGTGCGCCGGGCCCGGTCGCCGGGCATCTCCCGCACCTCGTCGGCGCCGAGCACGAAGGCGTAGGGGACGCCGGGCCCCTCGAAGCGCGGCGGCACGGACAGATCACGGCGGGCCCGGCGGACCTGGACCAGCATCGACTGGAGGTCGTGCCGGGTGGCGAGGACCTCGGCCGCCCGGACCACGGCGGTCTCCGCCGGAAGTTCCTCGTCCGGCCCGTAGCCGAACGCCAGCGTGACGTCCTCCTCCACCCCGCCCTCGGTCCGGCTGATCCGGACCGTCGCGAGTGCGGGTCGCTCGGGGCTGCCGACGGCCACCAGCCAGGTCGGCCGGGGCGCCCGCTCGTACGCCACGTCCGTCAGCGCCCGCGGCGACCACGGCAGGTTGACGGGCTCCTCGGTGCCCCAGCCGGCCGGCGGCTCGCCGGTCAGTTCACGCCATACGGCCGCCAGGGCGCCGCCGAGCACGAGCCGTTCGTCCGCCGGGTGCACGGCCCGGAAGGACACGGCCAGCTGGCGTTCGCCGTCGTCCGCGGACGCGGGGGCGAACGCCTTCGCCATCGGAGTGCGGGGGTCCTCCGGGGTCGCCTCCGGGTCCGGGGACGGGACCGGCGCGAACATGCCGTCGTGCCAGTGCAGTACGGCTCCGGACAGGCCGTCGTAGTAGCCGTCCCGCTCGTCCTGCACGACCCAGCGCGAGGGCCAGCCCGGCAGGCTGTTGCGGACCGCCGGGGAGAGCCGGGTACCGGCGGGGGTGACGATCTGGAGGCCGAGTCCGGCGTCGGCGACGGCCCGGAAGGCGTCCGAGAGCCAGGCGGTCATCGCGACCACCGGGCGGTCCTGGATCACCACGGCGACTTTGTCGGTGAGCACGTCCACGGCGGGCTGCGCCGCGGCCGGGGCCGGCACCGCGCGGATCCCGTCCGTCCTCACCACGGCCAGCGAGCGCGCCGCCTCCCTCGGCCAGGCGGTGCCGCCGACCAGGGTGGCGATCCGGGCCGCGAAGGTCCCGGCGAGTTCCTCGGCCTGCTTGACCCCGGTGGTGGCGCGGGCCTCCGTCCACCAGTACGGCGGCTCCGGCTCGCTCGCCCCGAGCAGCCGCCGTGCCTCTCCCCTGACCTGCACCAGCAGAGGTGCCTCGACGGAGACCAGGGGGCGGCCCTGGGGGTCGCAGAGCCGCACCACCGCGCCGTCCCCCGCCGCGCCGGCCAGTACGTCCGGGCCGCCGGCGAGCAGGGCCGCGAGCACGCTGAGCGGGTCGGGCATCTTCCTGGTGAGAGCGACGACGTCCTTCGTCATGGTCTTCCCGTCCCTGCCTGTTCTACCTGTCGCCCGCGTACACGGTCTGGATCAGCCGGTTCGGTTCGCCCCTGCGGACCAGGACGCCCCGGCCGGGCGGCTGCTGGCCGGCGTACACACCGGGGAACAGCTGCCCCTCGCCGCGGTCGCCCGCCATCACCAGCGCCGAGGCGCCGGACTCGCGCAGGCTTTGCAGCAACGGCTCGTACAGGCCGCGGGAGGCGCCGGCCACCCGGCGGGTGAGGACGAAGTGCAGCCCGATGTCCTGGGCCGAGGGGATGTACGGCAGGAAGGGCGCGAGCGGCTGCTGGCCCGCGGTGGTGAGCACGTCGTAGTCGTCGACCAGGATCACGATCCGGGGGCCCGAGCCCCAGCTGCCCGGTTCCAGGTCCGCGCCGTCCGCGCTCTCGTCGGGCATCCGCTTCTCCAGTTCGGTGGCGATGCCCGCGGACAGGGCCGCGCTCAGCTTGGCGTTGTAGGCGTAGCCGCCCCGGTACTCCTCCGGGATGGCGCCGCGCAGCCCGCGCCGCGGGTCCATCACGCCGAAGACCAGTTCCTCCTCGCCGTAGCGCTCGATCAGGCCCCCGGCGACGGCCTTGAGCAGGTTGGTCTTGCCGCACTCGCTGTCGCCCATGATCAGCAGGTGCTGGTCGTGCCGGAACAGGTCGAGCAGGACCGGCGCCAGCCGGGTCTGGTCCAGGCCGATCGGGACCCGGTGCGGTTCGGCCACCGGGCCGGGCAGCAGATGGGGCTCCAGGAGGTGCGGCAGCACCCGGACCGGCTGGGCGGTCTCGCCGGTCCAGGTGGCGCGGATCGTACGGGCCGTGCGCTCCAGGACCGCGCCGAGGTCGGCGATGTCGGCGATGCCGTCGGTGCGGGGCAGGGCGACCTGGGCGAAGAGCTTGCCGTCGGTGAGGACGCGGCCCTTCTCCTCGGGCGCGAGGGTCTGGGCGAGCCTGCGCTCGATGCTGGACTCGCCCGGGTCGTTCAGCCGCAGCTCCACGCGGGTGCCGAACTGGGACTGGGCGGCGATGCGCACGTCGTTCCAGCGGAGCATGCCGGCGACCACGTGGATGCCGTAGCCGCTGCCGCGCTTGAGGATGTCGCCGACCGCGTCGTCGAGTTCCTCGAAGTCGTCGCGCAGGGCGCCGAAGCCGTCGATGAGCAGCACGATCTCGGTGGAGGCCAGTTCGGGCACGCGCCCGGCCGCGCGCAGGGTCCGCAGCTGTTCCAGGGAGTCCACGTGGTGCAGCCGGAACAGTTCCTCGCGCTGGTCCAGCATGCCGCGCACGGAGTCGATGGTGCGGGCGCAGCGCTCCCGGTCGGCCCGGCCCGCGACCCCGCCCACGTGGGGCAGGACGGACAGCGCCTGGAGGCCGCCGCCGACCAGGTCGAGGCCGTAGACGCCGACCTCCTGCGGGGTGTGGGTGAGCGCCAGGGACAGGGCGAGGGTGCGCAGCAGAGTGGTCTTGCCGGACTGGGGGCCGCCGATGACCGCCGCGTGGCCGCCTGCCACCGTGAGGTCCAGGTACCACTGGCCCTGCCACTGGCGGGTCGGGTCGTCCAGGATGCCCAGCGGCACCTGGAGCGGGCCCCGGCGCCGGGACAGCTGCATGCCGCGGGCGCCCACCTCGACGGGTCCCGCCACCTGGTCGAGGGCGATGGCCTCGGGCAGCGGGGGCAGCCAGATCTGGCGCACGGCAGGGGCGCCGGAGTCCTCGATCTGCCGGACCATGACGCCCATCTCGGTCGGCCCGGTCTCCCGGCGCCGCATCTGCGGTTCCTCGGGCCCGGTGTCCTCCTCCTGGCCCAGGATGTTGTACGCCGGGTACTCCAGGGCGAGCGGCCCGGTGTCCCCGGTCTCCCGCTGGACGGGGCCGCGGTAGCCGCCGGAGACGTAGCCCGCCTTGAACCGCTCGTAGTGGCTGGTGTCGACCTTGAGGTAACCGAAGCCGGGCAGCGGCGGCAGGTGGAAGGCGTCCGTGGTGTCGAGGACGGTACGGGACTCGTCGGCGGAGAAGGTGCGCAGGCCGAGCCGGTACGACAGATACGTGTCCAGGCCCTTGAGCTTGCCGCCCTCGATGCGCTGGCTGGACAGCAGCAGGTGGACACCGATGGAGCGGCCGATGCGGCCGATGGACAGGAACAGGTCGATGAAGTCCGGCTTGGCGGTGAGCAGTTCACCGAACTCGTCGATCACCACGAACAGGTGGGGAAGCGGGTCGAGGTCGGGGCGGCGCTCGGCGCGCAGGGCGGCGTAGTGGCCGATGTCCGCGACGTTGCCCGCCTCCTTGAGGACCTGCTGGCGCCGCTTGACCTCGCCGGCCAGCGAGGCGTGGACGCGTTCGACCAGGCCGGCCTGGTTCTCCAGGTTGGTGATCACACCGGCCACGTGCGGGAGGTCCGCGAAGGGAGCGAAGGTGGCGCCGCCCTTGTAGTCGACGAGGACCAGCGCGAGGTCCTCCGGCGGGTGGGTGGCGACCAGTGCGAGGACGAGGGTGCGCAGCAGCTCGGACTTGCCGGAGCCGGTGGCGCCGACGCACAGTCCGTGCGGGCCCATGCCCAGCTCGGAGGACTCCTTGAGGTCGAGGAGCACGGGCTCGTGGCCGTCGCCGACGCCGATCGGGACGCGCAGGAAGGCGCGTTCGCCGCGCGGCGCCCACAGCCGGTCCAGGTCGAGCCGGGCGACGTCCTCGATGCCGAGCAGCTCCGCGAAGTCGACCGGGCCGGTCAGCGGGGCGTCGACCAGGGACTCCGCGGACAGCCGCAGCGGGGCGAGCATCCGGGCCAGCCCCTCGGCGAGCGCGGTGCCGGCCTCGTCCACCGTGCCGCTGGAGCTGACCGGCTCGTCCGCGCGCAGGTCCTCGATGAGGATGCGGGCCCCGTCGACGGTGATCCGCACCCCGACGCTGCCCGGTTCCCGCACCCGTTCGTCGAGCAGGTGCAGCACGGTGACCCCCATCTCCCGCAGCCCGACCGCGTCGTCGGGGGGCGGCAGCTCCACGGCGTCCTCGCCGTGCGCGTCGGCGACGACGAGGAGCCGGGAGGTCATGGCGAGGGCGTCCTTGCCGGACAGGCCGCGGCGCACCTCGGCCGCGTAGGAGGCGCGGCGGCGCAGCTCGGCGCCGAGCTGCCGGGCGAGCTGGGGCAGCGAGGGCGCGATCCGGCGGGCGGCGACCGGGCCGTCGTACTGCTCGGTGTCCAGCAGGTGCGGCAGCCACTTGGCCCACTCCCAGTCGGCCAGCCGGTCGCCGGGGGCCGCGACGGCGAGGGCCACGTCGTCCGGGGCGTGGGCGGCGGCGGTCTGGAGGAACAGCGCGCGGGCGACGCGCAGGGTGTCCTCGCGCGGGCCGATGACGCTGACGTTGCCGACGCGGTCGAGCGGGACGGTGAGCGGCAGCTCGGAGCCGGTGCCGAAGCGGGCGGTCAGCGCGGAGGCCTCGTTGAGCATGAACCGGTCGGGCGGGGTGAGCACGGAGGAACCCTGCTGGGCGATCTTCAGATCGCGCACCGGCATCTGTCCGGTGCCGACCCGCACCCGCAGGAAGTCCCCGTCCGTGCGGCGCCGTTCCCACAGCCGGGCGGGGTCGCGCACGATGTCGTAGAGGGCGTCCGGCGGCGGGTCGAGCACCTGGGCGCTCTCGCGCCGCTCGCGTTCCTCGCCGGCCAGCTGTTCGCGCAGTTCCTCCAGGTAGGCGAGGTATGCCTCGCGCTGGGTGCGGCGGGTGCGCTGGGCCTTGCCGCGCTGCGAGAAGGCCATGGCGAGGGAGCCGGTCAGGGTGACGACGAGGATGATCGCGCCGAGCCCGGCGAACTGGCTGTTGCGTACGACGGTCATCATCACGACGGACGACATGACGCCGGCGATGGGCAGCAGCGAGTGCAGCACCGAACCGGCCTTGCCCTCGGGCAGGTTGGGCGGCGCCTCTATGGTGCGCGGCTCGGGCGGGGCCGGCGGCCGGGTGGTGCGCGCCGGGCGGTGGATCAGTCGGGTGCTCATCTTCGTTGCCTCGTCCTCGGGTTCCTCGGTCCCTTCCTGTCGGGCGGTCAGCGCTGTTTCTGGGAGAGCCGGAAGACCTCGGCGGCGAGCCGGGTGACGGCGTCGCGGGTGGCGCGGGCGAGGAGCCCGGTGTGGATGGTGCCGCCGGCCGCGAGATGGCGGTCGTAGGGCAGGGCCGCCACGGTGACTCCGGCCGCGGTCAGTTCTTCGGTGGCCTTGCGCAGGTCGAGGCCGGGGTGCGGGGCGGTCTCGGTGAGGACGACGACGGTGGAGGCGAGCACGTGCCGGGGCAGGTTGCGCATCCACTCCAGGACGGCGCGGGTGCTGGCGATGCCCTCCAGGGTCGCGGGCACGGTGAGCACGCGGGCCTGTGCCGCGGCCAGCGCGGTGCGGGCGACCTCGGCGGGCAGGGTCTCGCAGTCGACGACGGTCACCCCGAAGTAGCGGCGCAGCGAGACCATGACCCGTTCGTACGCCCTGGTGTCGAGCATGGCGCCGACCTGGCCCTGGCTGCCGGGCAGCAGCCAGGCGTTGCCGGGGAGCTGGACCAGGTAGCCGGTGACGTCGAGCAGCGACATCTGGGGTTCCACCAGGGCGGCGAGGTCGCCGGTGGTCCAGCGCAGCGCCTGGGCGCCGAGCCGGAGCGGCAGCGTGCCGAGCGCCGGGTCGGCCTCGACGACGAGCACCGGGTCCTGGCGGTAGTGGGCGTAGGTGGTGCCGAGGAGCGCGGTGACGGTCGTCTTGCCGCAGCCGCCGCGGATGGACGTCACCGCGATCTGGCGGCCGGTGGTGACGGCCTGCTGGAGCACCTCGGCGGTCGCGGCGGCACCGGCGACCTCGCGGGCCGCGGAGGAGGAGACGGTACGGCGTACGGCGCGCAGGGCGCGGGTGCCGAAGGGTTCGCCCCGGCGCGGCTTGAGCGCGGTGGCCGCGAGCTGTTTGTCGAGCACGGGCCGGGAGTCGGGGGTGATGCGCGGCGCGGCGGGGGCGCCCGGTGGGGCCGGGGGGCGCGGCTGCTGCTGGTGCTGGTGCTGAGGGTGGTGCGGCTGCGGGGGGTGGTACGGCTGCTGTGGCCGGCTGTGCGCCGGGGCCGTGGCGCCCGGTCCCGGCTGCCCGGGTGCGGGCTGCTGCGGGGTGCCGCCTCTCAGCTCGCGCAGCACGTCGCCCTGCCAGTTGTCCCCGTTCGGCATGTCGCCCTTCACTCCCGCCCTGGCCTCAGAATTTGTCGAGCAGTTGCCCGTAGATGCCGAACGCGCCGACGGCGAGCGGGAAAAGCCCGATCAGGCCGGCGGACTCGATCAGGTCCCCGATCCGCCGCAGCCGCACCCGCACATGCTCCGCCGGCTGGGCCACGAGGGCCAGCAGCGGGAGCGCCCCGGCGGCGCACAGCAGCACCAGCGGGCCGGCCCCGCCCGCGTGGGCCGCCCATTGCGCCGCGAGCCGTACGACGAGCAGCGCGGCCGCGCCGAACAGCGCCACCACCTCGGCGACCAGCGGGAAGGCACGGGCCCGGCAGAGCAGGACGACGGCGGTGAGCGAGGTGAGGGTCGCCGTCCACACGGTCGGCCGCCCGGCCGCGGTCAGCAGCCAGCCCCCGGCGGCGGCCGAGGCGACGGTGGCGACGGTGGCCAGCGCGAGCCCGCGGTGGGTCGCGGCGAGCGCGTTGGCGACCTGGTGGCGGCTGACCGACGCGCCCGCGGAGCGCCGGTCGTCGAGTCCGGTGAGCCCGGAGGCCATCAGCGCGAGCCGGGGCAGCAGTCCGAGCAGGACGACGGAGAACACGGCCATCACCGCGCCGAGCCGGTCCGGCCGGTCCTGTACGGCGGCGGCCGCCTCCCACACCAGGGTGATACCGGCGCCCGCGCCCGCGCCGATGAGCGCGCCGCGGCCGAACGGGGAGGAGTAGGCGAGCAGCACGAGGGTGAGCACCAACGCGGCGGCGACCCCGGCCAGCCGGGCGGGGCCCGACCAGCCGTGGGCGTCGGCGGCGGTCCAGGCCGCGAGCACCCCGAGTCCCCCGGCGGCGAACAGCAGCGCGGTGGCGAGCCCCCGGTTGCCGGCGCCGATCCGGGCGACGAGCGCGCCGGTCGCCAGGAAGACGACGGTGACGGCGGCGAGCGCGAGGGCGACGGAGTCGAGCGCGAACTCGCGCCGCGCCAGCAGGGCCGCGGCGACGGCGAACAGGACGCTGGCCACCCCGGCACTGACCCGGCGGGCGGCGGGCCGCCAGCGCCAGGCGCGCAGGTCGAGGTCGTCGGCGACCTGGTCGGTGACGTCGTGCACGACCGGGGCGGGCGGCGCGGCGTGGGCGCGCACCAGCTGGAGCACGGCGCCGTCGGGCACGTCGGCCGAGGCCAGCGTGGCCTCGTGCGGCAGCACCGAGCCGTCGGAGGTGACCAGTTGCCGGGTCATGGGCCGGGCGGCGGCCCGGTCGTCGAGCAACTGGAGTATGTCGGGCAGCAGTTGGCCGATCGGGGTGTCCGACGGCAGGACGAGGTCGGCCCGCCGGCGTTCACCGACCAGCGTGACCCGGCTCAGTTGGGTCCGGGACGTCGTTGCTGTGCTCACCACTCACCGGAACCTATCATCGCGAAATGGGGGCCGAGGGGGTTGAGGACGGCGGTGCGGAGGGGGTGCCGTACAGCTGTTGCTGCTGCTGTTGTTGCTGCTGCTTCTGCTTCGCCAGGGTGGCCTGGAGGAAGGACCAACCGACGCAGCCGGCGCACAGGACGGCCGCGAGGGCGATGCCCGCGAACACCTTGCCGAGCCGTTCGTCGGTGGAGCGCCGGGCGCGCTGCGCGCCGAACAGCAGGGCGTCGCGCAGCCGGCGTCGGCGCACCGCCACCGACTCCAGCAGTTGGCTGTCGTAGTCCCGTGCCATTGAGTTGGTCCCCCGTGCCTGTGTTCTCTGCGGTCGGTGGTCGGTCAGTCGGCGGCGGTGGTGGTGGGGGCGGACGCGGCGCCGTCGGCGGTGGCCTCGGTGGTGAGCCCGAGGTACTCGCGCATGGCGGCGTACTTCGCGGTCAGCCGCCGCGCGGTGGGCTCGTCCAGGGCGGCCAGCCGGCGCGGGTCGGCGTTGTGCGCGAGGTCGGCCGCCTTGACCAGCCGCGCGCCCGGCGTGGCCAGGATCCGCTCCGCGTACGCCCGCAGCTCCTCGCCCGGCCGCTTGGTCACGGCCCGTACGACGTCCTTCGTGCGCTGGGCGAGCGGGGCCGCCGCCAGCCATTCCTCGCCGAGCACTCCGTCCTCGACCGCGTCGTGCAGCCAGGCGGCGGCGATCAGCTCGGCACCGCCACCGCGGGCCCGTACGCCCTCGGCGACGGCCCGCAGATGCTCGGTGTAGGGGCGTCCGGCCTTGTCCCGCTGTCCGGCGTGCGCGGCGCGCGCGACGGCCTCGACCTCGGCGAGCGTCATGCCCGGCGCTTCGGACAGCCCGTCGTCCGGCATACAGGGTCCCCCTCACTTTGCCCGTGCAAGATAGAACACGAACGCGCGGGTGGCACAGCCGGGTCGACCGGTTTCGCGGACGCAACCGGGAGGCCTCCACGGAACCGGCATACCCGGGGCGCCGAGGCGTATGCGGCATCCCACGGGGGAGGCCCTCCGGTACGGGTGGGCCAGGTACGGGCGTCGGCCACACCGACTCCATAGCCGTCAGGGGCTCGACCTACCCTATGACCTGGATGCCCAGTGCCGAGAGGAGCGCGGAACAGACGGGGCAGGGTTCCGTCGGCCTCCCGTGGTCCGGGTTTCCCGGTTCACGAATCATGCGCGATATCAACGCGGCGCCCTCGAAGTGCGCGGCAGCCTCACGCATCGTGGTGGTCCGGCCGTCTGTCCGCTCGGCGTCCAACTGCCAGAACTGGTCCGACACCAGCGCCATCTCGGCACAACGCCCTGTATAGGATCTCCGTTCGTCCTGAGACAGCGACTCAACGAAGCCACGAACAGCGGGGTGCAGATTGAGTTGCCCGGATCCGATGACGCTCGTGTGACTCAGGACCGTCCCATTGACCAGGAGCGAAGAGGCCACGGCGGGGAACTGATCAGACAAAATAGTCCTCCACGTCGGGATCCGGCAATCCCTTCAAGAATCGCGAAAATGCGTCGAATTCATTCTCCCCCAGATAATATCCCCCTGTGTGGTGGAGGTGAAAGAAGCGGCCCTTCTCATCCACCAGCAGAATTCCGGACTCCGAGGCCTCATATCCCACAGGAAACAGCGCTGTGCCGAGCCCTCCGGCCACTTCCATGATGGCGGCGGCGTCCCCGTCATAGCCCACGGTCGGGTCCATCACCCATGCCATACCCGGCGTATTCGGCTGGGGAAGCCTGAGCTTGCCGTATGCGTGGATGACCTGGAGAGCTGGTTGGACCGGAGTCAGCGGCACACCTTGCCGCTCGGAGTCCCGCACACGCACTCCGGCCAGCTCGTCGGCCTCTGCCCCGATGTCACGGCCAGGGAACCAGCCGTTTGCGACGAGCCAGTCGCCTACTTCTTGTGTCGGCTGCTCCAAAGTCATGTGCCGATCCATTCTCCAAGCCAAAGTTTCAGTGAGCTACGTGTATACCCAGTTGAGGCAGCACGTGTTTGCATGTTTCACAGGGCGCCAGAAATTCTCCATGTTGTCGTACCAGCTCACCGGTCTTGCGGTCGACAAGATCACCGATTTGACGGGTGTGCATCACGCCCCCCTCAAGCAGTTTTCTCGCTTCGGAGACGGTCTGGATGTTTTCCCCAGTCGGGTCCAACTGATGCAGGCGGTCACTGATGAGGGAAATTTCGGCGCACTTTCCGTGCCCCAGCCCGGCCTTCCGTCCGGAAGCCACCGCATCACTCTGAATCTTTTCCAGTATACCTGCCAATACCTTATGCGTATGTGGCAGCTTCTGCCCGTGCATCTTCGTTGTACTGCTATGCGCCGTCACTACATTGTCGTGCAGCAAACTACCCGCACAGCCAGAATCAAGGTGGTTCGTGCCAGGCTCTGCCGCTCCACCGGGCGCGTTGCGAGCGTCGTCCGCCAGCGCGGCCGACTCTTCCTTGAGCACGACGAGCTGCTCGTTCCGCGGCAAGTGGGAAAGATCCAGGGCCGGGCGGCGGTAGTGCCGCATGTTGTCCGCGCTCTGCCCGTGCCAGTCCGGTTGCGGTTCCAGGGGAGTGCCTTGCGGGTGCACCTCCGAAGAGTGGGCGCCGGGGAAACCAGAGTCGCTGGAGCCGCCTCCGCCGACCTCACCGTGGTGGCCCACGTCAGTTACATGGTGCTCATGAGAGGGACTGACGACGCCATCATGGTGGCCCCCGTGGCCCTCGTGCTGCCCGTGTTCGTGTCCGCCTGCGTCCCCGTGGTCCGCATGGCCGGACACAGACTGATGATGGGCGGAAATTTCCGAACCATGATCATGAGCTGTGCCGCTTGGTACGTGGCGCCCGCTTCCGTCCGGTGAATGTTCCCCGGCGCTGCTCCCGTGGGCGTCGCCAACTCGACCACCTGGCAAGTCGTCACTCGCATGAACCGCCGGGATGCTGTCACCGCCTGCATGAACCGCCGGGCTCGCCGGGACGCGATCGCCGAGGTCGTGGCCGGTGCTGTCGCCGAGTTTGATGTGTTCGCCGGCCTGTTCCGCGCCGTGGGTGCCCGCGCCGGTCAGGGCTGGTTGTCTGGCCGGGGACGGGGTGTGGGGAAGGTCCGAGCCGGTGGTGGGTCGGTGGGTGATGTCCGGGGGGCCGCCGTCGTGGTGCATCAGGACGTCGCCCTTGTGGTCCACGATGTTGCCGTGTTCGTCGGCGAACAGCGGGGGCGTGCCTTCGGGGGTGTGCAGGGGGTCCGTGCCCGCCGGGTGCAAAGGTGCGTCGTGCGGCAACCGGACGTTACCGTCGGGGAGGTGGACCGCGCCCTTCGGGAGTGATGCGCCCTCGGGGAGGCGGACCGTGCCGTCGGGGAGGTGGACGGTTCCGCGGGGCAGGGTGATCGCGTCGTCGGGGAGCTTGGGGATGTCGATCTTCCCGGCGCCCTTGAGGGCCTTGCCGATATCGCCGATCTTCGACAGACCGGCGCCCGCGCCCTTCATGACATACGTCATCGGGTCGATGACCTTGCCGGCCTTGCCCGCGAACGAGATCGCCTTCGCGACCGCGCCCGCCTTTCCCGCGCCCTCGGCCGCCGCCCCCGCACCATCGGTGAACACCGCGGTCACAACGTTGAACGTGACCGCACCGGCCGCACGGGCCGGGTTCTTGCCCCACTCGTCCCACGCCAGCAGCGCCTTGCCGGTCTGCTTCATCGTGTTGCGCGACTCACGCAGCCACGACGGCATGTACCTGTCCGGCGTCGCCCAGAACGCCGCCGCCAGCACCGGATTGCTCATGAACGCCAGCCCCGTGGCCAGCTGCGCCAGCCCCTTCCAGGCCGTCTTCATCGCATCCCAGCCATCCACCCCGACCAGGGTGCCCAAGCCCTTGACGGTGCCCCAGATGCCGTCCACCACCAGGCCGTCCCACACGAACGACTTCACCCAGTGCCCGACGTCGTACCAGTGGTGCTTCTGCTCCACCGGATCACCCCACGGCAACCCCTTCGCGCCCTCGAGATCGGCCGCGCTGTAGCCGTACATGTTCTTCTTGCCGCTGCCGTCACCGGCGATCATCTGCGTGCCGTGCCACAACGCCGTGATCTTGTTGTGGCAGGTCCGCTCCGCCGCCCAGAACGCCGCCACCGCCGCCGTGACGTCATCACGGAGCTGGTTGTTCTTCCTGACCTTGTCCTCGTCGTACTGCCAGTCGTCGTCACCCCCGACCGAGTCGACGAACGCCTGCGCATCGTGCTTGAGCTGCCTCAGCTTCTCCACCAGCGGCCGGATCTCCGCCGCGTACCCCGACAGCGCCGACGCCACCGTCTCCAGATCCGACCCGAACGCGTCCGCACGATCCGCCACCGGCTTCGTCGACGCGAACAACTGCTCCGCCTCCGGAGCCCGGTAATACGCCGACAGCCCCTGGAACTGCGCGTGCACATCCGCACCCGTGGAACGGACCTGCCCCGCGTCCTTTTTCAGCGCCGCGTAATCCTTCTCCAACTGCTCCAGATCACCGGTGAACTCCGGAATCTCCTCCGGCCTGATCACGCCCCGCCCACCCCCGGCATCCGCACACCCGGCGCCGACGCCTCCCGCTGCGCACGCGCCGCCATCACCTCGTCCCCGTCCAGATAGGCCGTCGTCGCATCCACCGCACCCCGCAACGACTTACCCGCCCGCGCCGCGATGAACTGCAGATCCCTCGTGGCATGCTCCGCATACTGCGACAACGCCAGCGCCACCAGACCACCCGGCGCCCCACCACCCGAACCGCCCGAGCCGTCGGCGGAGATCGTGCCCGCGCTCGACGCCGCCGACTGAAGATGCGCCCCGAAATCCTTCGCCTGCGTCTCCAGACTCGACGCCGTCTTCCCCGTCACCGACAGCACCTGACCGATGCCCTGCGGACGCAGATCCCAGCCCGTCATAGCAACCCCCCGTGAACCAGCCATCCGGTCAACCGATGTTGTCCACCGCCGACTTCGCCCTCGCCAGCGTCGCATGCGCCGTCGAGTCGTTCTTCTCCATCGTCGTCTTCAGCAGATGGATGATGTTCCGCACTTCCTGCGACGCACTGTTCCAGCGCTGCTCCTTGCCGTGGTACTCATCCGCCACACCATCCGCCGTGAAGTCCGCCATCGCCTTCTTCACCTGCTTGTCCCGCGCCGCGATCACCGACTCCAACTGAGCGATCACCCCCGCCAGATTCCCCTGCACATCCGCCGACGCACCCGTGTCGTACGACCGACGATCCGCACCAGAACCCGCCATCACACACCACTCCCCGTGAACGAACCGGACATCCCGAAGAACTCAGCGGCCCGAGAACCGCGCCGCGTCGAAATTGGCCGCACCCATCTGCGCCCTCGCGTTCTCGCCCTGCTCCTGATCACCCGAGCCGAACGCGCCCTCCATTCCCGACTGACCGCCCAGGATCGCCGACAACGAACCGTTCAACTCCTTCGTGATCCCGTCCGCACGCGCCTTGAACTGATCGAACGCCGTACGCCCCGCGCCGTTGAACTTCCCCTCCAACGGCTCCGCCGCCTGCACCAACAGCCGGATCAGCGTGCCCAGATCCTGACTCGACCCCCGCGACTCACGCATCAGCGTCGACAACGTCTGCGCACCCATGTCGAACTTCATGTCGCCTCCCCCGGACGCACTCCCACGGCACCCGCCGCCCTGTCACATACCGCATCCGATTATGAACTCCCGGACCCGAGGGGGGCGAGCCCAGGGGGCGGGCTGTCACAGGATCAGCGAACTTCCGTGACAAAGGCTCAGGGGGACGTCTGCCCGGTCGGCGTCTGCCGGCAGATCAGCAGCAGCGCCCGGTCGTCGTTGACGTCCTTGGCGACGGCCTCGATGAGGTGCCAGGCGGCGCCGTGGAAGCCGCCGGCGACATAGCGGTCGGCCTCGCCGGTGAGGCGGTCGATGCCTTCCACGATGTCCCGGTCGGAGGTCTCCACCAGCCCGTCGGTGAACAGCATCAGGACGTCGCCGGGGCGCAGCGAGCCCTTGACGGAGTCGAAGTGGGCGCCGTCGTAGACCCCGAGGAGCGGCCCCTCGGCGGACTTCTCCTCCCAGCGGCCGCTGCCCGCGCTGAGCTGGAGGCCCGGCGGATGACCCGCGGAGTACAGCTCGTAGTCCCCGGAGTCGAGGTCCAGGACGAGGTGGATGGAGGTGGCGAAGCCCTCCTCCCAGTCCTGGCGCAGCAGATAGCCGTTGGCGGCGGGCAGGAAGGCGTGCGGGGGCAGGGAGCCGAGCAGTCCGCCGAACGCGCCGGACAGCAGCAGGGCGCGGGAGCCGGCGTCCATGCCCTTGCCGGAGACGTCGGTGAGGACGACCTCCAGGGTGCGGCCGCCGTTGGTGCGGGCGGCCACCACGAAGTCGCCCGAGAAGGACTGGCCGCCGGCGGGGCGCAGCGCCATCTCGTGGTGCCAGCCCTGGGGCAGCTTGGGCAGGGTGGACTGCACCCGGATCCGCTCGCGCAGGTCGAACAGCATGGTGCCGCCGCGCCGCCAGGGCACGCCGACGCGGCTGCGGAACTGGGCGGTGAGCAGGCCGAAGAAGCCGCAGGCGGCCACCACCAAGACGACGCCCGGTGTGACGCGGGAGGGGCCTTCGGTGTACGGGCCCAGGCGTACCGACTCCACGATCAGCGCGGTGGCCGCGGCCGCGTACAGGCCGAGCAGGCTGGCCGGGCGCAGCAGCAGCCCGCCGGCCACGATCGGCAGGACCAGCAGGGCCGGGGAGCACCACACGGAGTCGAACAGGGTCATGGCCGCGAAAAGCGGGACGGTGAGCAGCAGGCCGGCGAAGGCGATCCAGTCGGGGCCGTCGCCGCGGAAGTAGTCGACGGCGCTTCTGCGCAGCCCGACGCGGGCCCGGTGCCACTGCATCTTCCACCGGGCCGTGAGCGTGTCGGCCTTCGCGCGCCTGTCTCGTCCTGCTGCCATTAGTTCGGGACCCTATCCATCGCACCGGCCGCTTGGCACGGGAGGTCCTGCTTGTCCCCCGTGCGGGGCGCGGGTTCACAGGTTCGCTCAGGCACCTGAATTCCGTAAACCCACCCGAAGGAGTGTCAGTGCTGCTGGCAGGTGGGGCACCAGAAGAGGTTGCGGGCGGCGAGACCGGCGGTGCGGATGTGGTCGCCGCAGATGTGGCAGGGCTGGGTGGCGCGGCGGTAGACGTAGACCTCGCCGCCGTGGTCGTCCACGCGGGGCGGGCGGCCCATGGCCTCGGGGGTGTGTTCCGGTCGTACCGTGTCGATCCGGTTGTGGCGGACGCCCTCGCGCATCAGGGCGACGAGGTCGCTCCAGAGGGCGTCCCACTCGGCGGGGGTGAGGTCGCGGCCCGCGCGGTAGGGGTCGATGCCGTGGCGGAAGAGGACTTCGGCGCGGTAGACGTTGCCGACGCCGGCCACGATCTTCTGGTCCATGAGCAGGGCGGCGATCGTCGTACGGCTGCGGCTGATCTTCCGGTACGCGGCCGCCGGGTCGGCGTCCTCGCGGAGCGGGTCGGGGCCGAGGCGGGAGTGGACGGCGCGCTTCTCGTCCCCGGTGATCAGGGCGCAGGTGGTGGGGCCGCGCAGATCGACGTACGACAGGTCGTTCGCGAGCCGGAGCCGGACGGTGTCGGTGGGCGGGGGTGCGGGGGCGTCGCCGAAGCCGACCTTGCCGAACAGGCCGAGGTGGATGTGGACCCAGTCGGTGTCCCGGAAGCGCAGGAAGAGGTGTTTGCCGTGGGCCTCGGTGGCGGTCAGCTCGGCGCGGTCCAGCAGGGCGGCGGCGTCGGAGAACTTGCCCTGGGGGCTGGTGACGCGGGGGGCGGTGCCCTGGAAGCGGGCGGCGTAGTCCTGCGCCAACCGGTGAATCGTGTGCCCTTCCGGCAAGGCGGGCCGTCCTTTCCTGTCCTTTTCCGTGCCGCCCACCCGTCCGTCTCGCCCGGCCGGAGGGCGCCCCTCACCCCCTCAGCCTAGGCGCGCCTCGCCCGCCCCTACGCGCGGCGCCCACCCGTCGCCGAGCGGGTCGGCGAGGGGTGGGCGCGGGGAAGAGAAGGGAGGGTTACTGCTGGGGGTGGTGGGCGGGGACCGGGGGGAGGTCGCCCGTGGTCTCGTACGCGGTCAGCATGTCGATGCGGCGGATGTGGCGCTCGTCACCGGAGAACGGCGTGGCGAGGAACGTCTCGACGAACTTGGTCGCCTCCTCGGTGCTGTGCATGCGCGCGCCGACGGCCACCACGTTGGCGTTGTTGTGCTGGCGGCCCAGCGACGCCGTCTCCTCGCTCCACGCCAGCGCGGCGCGCACACCCTTCACCTTGTTCGCGGCGATCTGCTCCCCGTTGCCGGAGCCGCCGATCACGATGCCGAGGGCGTCGGGGTCGGCGGCCGTGCGCTCGGCGGCGCGCAGGCAGAAGGGCGGGTAGTCGTCCTGGGCGTCGTAGATGTGCGGCCCGCAGTCGACGGGCTCGTGCCCCGCCGCCTTGAGCCACTCGACGAGGTGGTTCTTGAGTTCGAAGCCCGCATGGTCGGAGCCGAGGTACACGCGCATGACACGAGTGTGACACGCCGGAATCGGGGCAGCAGCCGGGGGTCCACGGCATCCGGAGGGCGTCCGTCAAGGCGTCCGGGGGTGAGTCATGCGACACCGGGAGACCTACGGATTTCGTCGTCAAATGTGAGCAGGACCATAGAACCTCAAGGGAACCTCAAGTAACAATCCGGATTCAGAGGTTCCCGAATTCGTTCGCCTCGGATTCACTGGACCGACTCGTACACCGCTCGTACGAATCCCGTACCGGACCCCACACGGCACCCCGTTTTCCGTACGGGAACCCCCGCTCAACAGGCGCAAAGGAATCCGTCCATGACCCCTCCTGGTTCCGGACTTCAAGCAGGCCTCAAGAACCGGCACCTGACGATGATCGCCATCGGTGGTGTGATCGGCGCCGGGCTGTTCGTCGGCTCCAGCTCCGGCATCGCCGCGGCCGGACCGGGCATTCTGCTGTCCTACGCCCTCGTCGGCACCCTCGTCGTCCTCGTGATGCGCATGCTGGGCGAGATGTCCGCCGCCAACCCGTCCTCCGGCTCCTTCTCGGAGCACGCCGACCGCGCGCTCGGCCGCTGGGCCGGTTTCTCCATCGGCTGGCTGTACTGGTTCTTCTGGGTCGTCGTGCTCGCCGTCGAGGGAACGGCGGGCGCGAAGATCCTGGCCGGCTGGGTACCGGCGGTGCCGCAGTGGGGCTGGGCGCTCATCGTGATGCTGGTGCTGACCGCGTCGAACCTCGTCTCCGTCGGTTCCTACGGCGAGTTCGAGTTCTGGTTCGCCGGCATCAAGGTCGTGGCGATCGGCGCGTTCATCGTCGTCGGCCTGCTCGCGATCTTCGGTGTGCTGCCGGGCGCGCACACCGACAAGGCGTCCTTCGCGAACCTCACCAGTCACGGCGGGTTCCTGCCACACGGTCCGGGCGCGATCCTCACCGGTGTGCTGCTGGTCGTCTTCTCCTTCATGGGCAGCGAGATCGCCACCCTGGCCGCCGGCGAGTCGGAGGACCCGCAGCGCGCGGTCACCAAGGCCACCAACAGCATCATCTGGCGTATCGGCGTCTTCTACCTGGGCTCGATCCTCGTCGTGGTCACGCTGCTGCCGTGGAACGACGCGTCGCTGGTGAAGCAGGGCTCGTACGTCGCCGCGCTGAACTCCCTCGGCATCGCGCACGCCGGCCAGATCATGAACGTCATCGTGCTGACCGCGGTGCTGTCCTGTCTCAACTCCGGCCTCTACACGGCCTCCCGCATGGCCTTCTCGCTGGGCCAGCGCGGTGACGCGCCGAAGGCGTTCGCCCGTACCACCTCGCGCGGTGTGCCGATGTGGGCGATCCTCGCGTCGGTCGTCTTCGGCTTCGTGGCGGTCTTCTTCAACTACGAGTTCCCGGACACCGTCTTCCTCTTCCTGGTCAACTCCAGCGGCGCGGTGGCGCTGTTCGTGTGGCTGGTCATCTGCTTCTCGCAGCTGCGGATGCGCCGGATCATCCAGCGCGAGGCGCCGGAGAAGCTCGTCGTGCGGATGTGGCTGTACCCGTACCTGACCTGGGCGGCGGCCGCGGTGATCGTGGCGGTCCTGGTGTACATGCTGTTCGACACCGCGCACGACGGCCGCGAGACCGTGCTGCTGTCGCTGCTCGTCGCGGCGATCGTGGTGGCGATCTCCTTCATCAAGCAGAGGGTCACGGGCGACCGTCCGGCCCCGGCCGCCGAGGCCGCGGTGGACAAGGTCTCCATCGGCTGACCCACCGCTCGGGACGTACGACGGCCGCGGGGCCTGACGGATTCCGTCAGGCCCCGCGGCCGTCGTGGTGTGCCGGTCGGTGACTAGCGCTTGCCCGCGAACTTCCACGCGGTGGGCAGCAGCCCCATCGCGAGGGCGGCCTTGAGGGCGTCGCCGATCAGGAACGGGACGAGGCCGGCGGCGACCGCCTGGCCGAGGGAGAGGTGGGCGGCCAGGGCCAGGTAGGGCACGCCGACGGCGTAGATGACGGCGGAGCCGAGGATCATCGTGCCCGCCGTGCGCAGCGGGGAGCGGTCGGCACCGCGGCGGGCGAGGGCGCCCACGACGGCGGAGGCCAGCAGCATGCCGAGGACGTAGCCGAAGGAGACCGCGCCGGTGCCGGAGTCGCCCTCCGCGAACCACGGCACGCCGACCATGCCGGCCAGCGTGTACAGGGCGAGGGAGAGGAAGCCGCGGCGGGCGCCGAGGGCGGTGCCCACCAGCAGCGCGGCGAAGGTCTGGCCGGTCACCGGCACCGGGGAGCCGGGCACGGGCACCGAGAGCTGGGCGGCGAGCCCGGTGAGCGCGGCACCGCCGAGCACGAGGGCGGCGTCGCGGGCGCGGGAGGCGGGCAGCAGGTCGGCGAGGACGGCACCCGGACGGGCGCTGACGGTGGCGGTGCTCATGGGGACTCCGCGGGGAGAAGGGGACAGGTGGGAACATCGCGACGCTATACCGGCGCCCCGAACGCGATCACCGTCAGCGCTCGACAAAGGGTTGATCGGCAGCTTGGTGGGCTCTGTACAAAAGTACGGTTCACACCGGGTACGGCGTGACGGTGGTCACTGAGGTGGGGTGCTCCGGCAGACTCCGGGAGTCGGCGGCGGGTCTGTAGGGATCCACCAAAGAGGGTGTGGCCCCTGGTGTGCCGGCCCCGGTCGTCTCGGTCGGTGGGCGCGGGGTGGGCAGGGGGTGGGGGCTTTGCTAGCTTCGGCGGCATGGTTGCCCAGGCCCGGTATTTCACGTCGCGTCGCTACGTCGACCTGCGACGGCAGGGCACGGCCACCTGTCGCCGCCCGGGATAGGGGCGGGCTTCTTCCTGGCGCCGCCCCGTCCTTTCCGGTCTTCCGACGCACCGGCTCCCGAGGACGGTTCTCCATGCCCCGCAGCGCGGCCTCCACCCTTGTCTCCCCCGTACCGCGCGCCGCCGACCGCGACCGGCGGCGCACCAGTGCCAGCGTCGTGCTGCGCTCCGTGCTGGAGCACGGGCCGGTGGCGCGCAGTACGGTGGCGCGGCTGACCGGCCTGTCGCCCGCGTCGGTGACCGAGCACTGTGCGCGGCTCGCCGGGCTCGGGCTGATCCGGGAGGCGCCGGTACCGCGCCGCTCGCGCGGGGTGGGCCGGCCGCATGTGCCGGTGGAGCTGGACGACGCCCGGTTCGTGGTGGGCGGGGTGCACGTGGCGGTGCCGTACACCACGGTGGCGCTGCTGGACCTGCGCGGCCGGGTGCTGGCCCGGCGCGAGCTGAAGCACGAAGGGACCGATCCCGCGCGGGTGCTGGCGCGGGCCGCCGAGGGGATCGCCGCGCTGCTCGCGCAAGCGCCGGGGCGCCGCCCGCTGGGGGTCGGGGTCGCCGTCGGCGGCTGGGTGGACCGGGCGACGGGCACCGTGGTGGAGCACGAGCTGCTGGGCTGGCGGGAGGTGCCGGTACGGGACCTGCTCGCCGCCCGTACCGGTCTGCCGGTCGAAGTGGACGGGCACGCACGGGCGCTGGTGAACGGGGAGCGGCTGTTCGGGCGGGCCCGCGGCAGCCGGAGCGTGCTGCATCTATTCGTGGGCAATGTGGTCGACGCCGCGTTCGCCACCCATGACGAGGTGCACCACGGCCCCCGGTCCGCGGCCGGTGCCATCGCGCATCTGCCGGTGCCGGGCGGCACCGAGCCGTGCCCGTGCGGGCGTACCGGATGCCTCCAGGTGGAGCTGGGCGAAAGGACGTTGTGCCGCAGGGCGCGGGCGGCCGGGGTCACCGACTCGGCCAACCCGATGCACGTGGTGGCCGCGGCGGCGGGCGGGGACGCGGTGGCCCGGCGGCTGCTGGTGGAGCGGGCACGGGCGACGGGACGGGCGGCTGCGCTGCTGCTCGATGTGCTCAACCCGGAGACGGTCGTGGTCACCGAGGTGGGGGTCATCCACTTCGAGGAATGCCTCGACGCGCTGCGGGAGTCGGCCGGGAATTCCCGGTCCGCGGCGGTGCTGCCGACGAGTTTCCCCGATTCCGTGCTGGCGGTCGCGGGCGGTTCCGTGCTGCTCGACGCATTGTTCCGGGATCCGCTGGGCGCCTCACCTGAGGGTATTTAATTCAGAAACTCGGAATGTTGACATGGGCCGCTCATGGCCTGGAACATGCTGGTCATGAGCCCCTTCACGAGCTGTCGATCCGGTCGTCACGCCTTCTGTTGCTGACGTTTTGCCGTGCGTGAAGCGCATGTTGCCGTGAATTTCCCAGGGCTTCTCCGTATTTCCCCCGCGTTTCTCCGTGTTTCTTTGTGTTTCCGTTGGCCGGTTTTTTTCGCCGACCGGCTCTCTCCGGGAGACCTGCCATGCACCGTCGCCTCTTCCTCACCTCCCTGCTGGGCGCGTCCGCCGCCGTCGCCGGACTCGACGGCTGCGCCAAGGGCGTGGCCACCGCCGATACCGGCGGCGCCGCCGCCACCCGGCCCCTCGCGGCCAGGGTCCCCGCCGGGACCAGCCTGAAGATCACCTCGTACCAGGGCGTGGAGCAACTCCAGTTCAGACTGGGGAAGTTCCCGCCACTGCCGTTCACCGTGTCCGACTGGGTGAACCTCGGCGCCGGGCCCGATGTCATCAACGCCTTCCGCGCCAGGTCCCTGGACGTCGCCGACAACGCGGGCATCCCGCCGATCCAGGCGCAGTTCCAGGGCCTCGCGGCGAAGATCGTGGCGATCGAGCTGACCCGCAAGCCGAACTACCTGTTCGCGACCCGGCCCGGCAGCGACATCCACACCGTGGCCGACTTCAAGGGCAAGCGGCTCGCCTTCTCGCAGGGGCAGGCGCAGGGCGTGGTGCTGCTGCGGGCCCTGAAGAAGGCGGGCCTCGCGTACGACGACGCCAGGCTGGTGCCGCTGACCAGCAACCAGTTCCTGACCGCCCTGCAGTCCGGCCAGGTGGACGTGGCCCCGCTCGCCAACAGCCAGGCGCCCGCCTACCTCGAGCAGTACGCGGCGAAGGGCGCCCGCACCGTCACCACCGACGTGGTCGACCTGCTCAATCTGCTCTGGGCGCCGCAGGCCACGCTGAACGACCCCGCGAAGGCCGCCGCGATCGCCGCGTACATCCCGCAGTGGGCCAGGGGCCAGGTGTGGCAGTACGAGCATCCCAACCAGTGGAACGAGGAGTTCTACGTCAAGACGCAGAACCTGACCCTGGCGCAGGCCAAGTCCATCACCGCGCTCGCCAACAAGCCATTTTTCCCGCCCAGTTGGGACGAGGCGATCAAATGGGAGCAGGAGACCGCCGATCTGCTCGCCGAGGGCGGCTTCGTGAAGAAGACCGATGTGTCGGACCTGTTCGACCACCGCTTCGAGGCGATCGCCGCGCGGGCCGTACCCGAGGAGTACCGGAGGTGACCGCCGTGACGACCACGACGGCCGCCGCGCCCACCGCCGCGTCCGCGGAGCTGCCCCCGGTCCGCCGGCGGCGCCGCCTCTCCCCCGGTCGCCGGCTGCCCGCCGCCCGGCTGGCCGGACCCCTGCTGGTGCTGGCCGGCTGGGCGATCGCCTCGGCGGCCGGGCAGCTCGACCCGGCCGCGATCCCGGCACCCTGGACGGTGCTGCGCACCCTCGGTCACCTGTGGACCGACGGCACGCTGCCCACCGATGTGCTCACCTCGCTGCGCCGGGCCGCCTACGGCTTCGCGATCGGGCTGACCGCCGGGGTGCTGCTGGCGCTGGTGTCCGGGCTCAGCCGCACCGGGGAGGCGCTGATCGACGGGACCGTGCAGCTCAACCGGGCGATCCCGACCCTCGGCCTGATCCCGCTGTTCATCCTGTGGCTGGGCATCGGGGAGACCTTCAAGATCGCCATCATCGCGATCGTCGTCTACATCCCGGTCTACCTCAACACACACGCCGCGCTGGCCGGCATCGACAGCCGCTATGTCGAACTCGCCGAGGCGCAGGGCCTGTCGAGGCTCGGCTTCGTCCGGCAGGTGGTGATTCCGGGGGCGCTGCCCGGCTTCTTCGTCGGGCTGCGGCTCGGGGTGACCGGTTCCTGGCTGGGCCTGGTGGTCCTGGAGCAGATCAACGCCACCAGCGGACTGGGCTACCTGATGTTCCAGGCGCAGAACTACGGCCGTACCGACACCATCCTCGTCGGCCTGCTGATCTACGGCGTCTTCGGCCTGGTCTCCGACAGCGCGGTCCGTCTGATCGAACGGAGGGTGCTGTCATGGCGCCGCACACTGAGCAGCTGACCCGGCCCGCCACCGCCGTCCGACTGCGCTCCCTGCACCGCTCGTTCGGGGACCGGACGATCCTCGACGGCATCGATCTCGAACTGCCCGCCGGACAGTTCACGGCGCTGCTCGGGCACTCGGGATCCGGGAAGTCCACCCTGCTGCGGGCCGTCGCCGGGCTCGATCACGGGGTGGCCGGGTCCGGGCAGGTCGCGGCCCCCCGGCAGGTCTCGGTGGTGTTCCAGGACTCCCGGCTGCTGCCCTGGCGCCGGGTGCTGGACAACGTGCTGCTGGGCCTGGACGGGCAGGACGCGGCACAGCGCGGCCGGGCCGCCCTCGCGGAGGTCGGTCTCGAAGGGCGGGAGCGGGCCTGGCCGGGCGAGCTGTCCGGCGGCGAGGCACAGCGCGCCGCGCTCGCCCGGGCCCTGGTGCGCGAGCCCGGACTGCTGCTGGCCGACGAGCCGTTCGGGGCGCTGGACGCGCTGACCCGGATCCGGATGCACCGGCTGCTGCGCGAGCTGTGGGAGCGCCACCGGCCCTCCGTGCTGCTCGTCACCCATGACGTGGACGAGGCGATCGTGCTCGCCGACCGGGTCCTCGTCCTGGAGCGGGGCCGTATCGGCCTCGATCTGACCATCGACCGTCCCCACCCGCGCTCCTACCGGGAGCCGGTCCTGGGCGAGTACCGGGAGCGGCTGCTCGCCGCCCTCGGTGTCACGGAGGACCACCGATGACCACCCGCCGGCTCCACCTGAACGCGTTCCTGATGAGCACCGGCCACCACGAGGCGTCCTGGCGGCTCCCGGAGAGCGATCCGTACGCACACGTCGACCTGCGGCACTACATACGGCTCGCGCAGACCGCCGAACGGGGCACCTTCGACAGCCTGTTCCTCGCCGACAGCCCCCAGTTGTGGAACAACCTCGGACAGCGCCCGGCCGGCGCCCTGGAGCCGCTGACCCTGCTGACCGCGCTGGCGACGGCCACCGAGCACATCGGCCTGATCGCCACCGCCTCCACCTCCTACAACTCCCCCTACAACCTGGCCCGCAGATTCGCCTCGCTGGACATCGTCAGTGGTGGCCGGGCGGGCTGGAACATCGTCACCACCGCGGGCGCCGAGGCGGCCCGCAACTTCGGGCTCGACCACGAGCCCGCGCACGCCGAACGGTACGCGCGCGCCGCCGAGTTCCTCGATGTGGCGCTGAAGCTGTGGGACAGCTGGGAGGACGACACGATCGTCGCCGACAAGGCGGCCGGCGTCTGGGGCGACGACGACAAGATCCACCCGCCCCGGCACGAGGGGCCGTACTTCCGGGTCGCGGGCGCCCTCAACGTGCCGCGCTCCCCGCAGGGTTACCCGCTGCTGGTGCAGGCGGGCTCCTCGGCGGACGGCAAGGCGTTCGCGGCGCGGTACGCGGAGGCGGTGTTCACCGCGCAGCAGACCCTCGCCGACGCGCAGTCCTTCTACGCCGACATCAAAGACCTCACCGGGCGGGCCGGGAGGGACCCCGGACACCTCAAGGTGCTGCCCGGCATCGTGCCCGTACTGGGCTCGACGGAGGCCGAGGCGCGGGCGAACGAGCGGGTCCTGGAGGACCACATCGTGTACGAGCACGGGCTGCGGCGCCTGGAGGGGCTGCTGCAACTCGCGCCCGGCTCCCTGGAGCTGGACAAGCGGCTGCCCGCCGATCTGCCGCCCGAGTCCGCCGTGGAGGGCGCCAGGAGCCGCTACGCGCTCGTGGTGGAGCTGGCCCGGCGCGAGCGGCTCACCGTGCGGCAGCTGATCGGCCGGCTCGGCGGCGGGCGCGGGCACCAGACCTTCGCCGGGACGCCCGAACAGGTCGCCGACCGCATCGAGACCTGGTTCACGCGCGGCGCGGCCGACGGCTTCAACATCATGCCGCCTGTGCTGCCCTCGGGCCTGGACGCCTTCGTGGACCACGTCGTACCGGTCCTGCGCGCCCGCGGCCTGTTCCGCACGGAGTACGGCCCCCGGCGCACCCTGCGCGAGCGCTACGGCCTGCCGCGCCCCGCCAACCAGTACCTCTCCCCCGCCTTCGCCTGACTCCCCCGCCTTCGCCTGGCCCCCCTGCGGACCCGGCACCACCCCTTCGGAAAGGACCACCCCATGTCCCTGGAGATCACCAAGGTCACCGCGCGCATCGGCGCCCGCGTCTCGGGCGTCGACCCCACCCGGCCGCTCACCGAGGAGGAGGTGACCGGCATCCGCGAGGCGCTGAACGTCCACAAGGCGCTGGTCTTCGCCGCCGACGGCCTGGACGACGCGGGCCAGCAGGCCTTCGCCCGGCACTTCGGTGCCCTCACCACCGCCCATCCGACGGTCGGCGCCGTCGAGGGTGCCCCGAACGTGCTGCCCGTGGACAGCGAGCGGGGCCGCGCCAACCACTGGCACACCGACGTCACCTTCGTCCTCAACCCGCCCCAGGCCAGCACCCTGCGCTCGATCACCATCCCGCCGTACGGCGGCGAGACCCTGATCGCCAACGCGGCCGCCGCCTACCGGGACCTGCCCGAGCCGCTGCGCCGCTTCGCCGACACGCTGTGGGCCGAGCACACCAACGACTACGACTACGCCGTGCCGGACGAGGAGATCGACGCGGAGAAGGCCGCCCACCGCGCCCAGTTCACCTCGATCACGTACCGCACCGCCCACCCGGTGGTCCGGGTGCACCCGCTGACCGGGGAGCGCGGGCTGTTCGTCGGCGGGTTCGCCCAGCGGATCGTGGGCCTGTCCACCGGCGAGTCCCGCAAGATCCTGGACCTGCTCCAGGCGTACGTGACCCGGCCCGAGAACATCCTGCGCCACCGCTGGGCGGAGCGGGAGCTGGTCCTGTTCGACAACCGGATCACCCAGCACTACGCAGTCGACAACTACGACGGCCTGCCGCGCCGGCTGCACCGGGTGACCGTCGCCGGTGACGTGCCGGTCGGCGTCGAGGGCAAGGAGAGCTACTCCATCGAGGGCGACGCCTCGCACTACACGCCCGTGGCCACGCCCGCGGACACGGCCGCGCTGGCGTAACCGGAGTCTCACTCTCCGAATGCCGGGTGTCCGGATACTGGGCGGCCGCTCCGTGTGAACGGACAGGTCGCCCAGACTGGGTTGGTTTTTACCCGCCTATTGCATCGGGAGAGCCGCGCCCATGCCGCCCAGCACCACCCGCCCGGACACGCCACGTCTCGCGGACGATCCCACCCTCTCCCACGGCCTCAAGCAGCGCCATCTGTCGATGATCGCCCTCGGCGGGGTGATCGGCGCGGGCCTGTTCGTCGGGTCCGGCGCGGGCATCGCGGCGGCCGGCCCGTCCATCGTGATCGCCTACGCCCTGTCCGGGCTGCTGGTGATGCTGGTCATGCGGATGCTCGGCGAGATGTCGGCCGCCTACCCGTCCTCCGGCTCCTTCTCCGCCCACGCCGAACGGGCGATCGGGCCCTGGGCCGGGTTCGCGGCCGGGTGGGCGTTCTGGGTGCTGCTGTGCACCGCGGTCGGCCTGGAGGGCATCGGCGCGGCGAAGATCGCGCAGGGCTGGGTGCCGGGCAGCCCGCAGTGGGTGTGGGTCGCCCTGTTCATGCTGGTCTTCCTGGGCACGAACCTGGCCGCCGTGAAGAACTTCGGCGAGTTCGAGTTCTGGTTCGCCGCGCTCAAGGTCGGCGCGATCTCGCTGTTCCTGGTGCTCGGCGTGCTCGCCATCACCGGGGTGCTGCCCGGCACCGACTCCCCCGGCACCGCCCACCTCGACCGCTTCCTGCCGCACGGCGGCCAGGGCCTGGTCATCGGCCTGCTCGCCTCGGTCTTCGCCTACGGCGGCCTGGAGACGGTCACCATCGCGGCGGCGGAGTCCGAGGACCCGGTGCGGGGCGTGGCGCGCGCGGTGAAGACGGCGATGTGGCGGATCGCGGTCTTCTACATCGGCTCCATGGCCGTCGTCGTCACCCTGGTGCCCTGGGACGACCCGGAGGTCGTGGCACGCGGCCCCTACGTGGCGACCCTGGACCACCTCGGGATTCCGGGTGCGGGCCAGCTCATGAACGTCGTGGTGTTCGTGGCCCTGCTGTCCGCGATGAACGCCAACATCTACGGCTCCTCGCGCATCGCCTACTCGCTGGTCCAGCGCGGTCAGGGCCCGAAGGTGCTGGCCAGGGTGTCCGGCGGGGTGCCCCGGATCGGCGTGCTCACCTCCTGCGCGGTCGGCTTCTTCTGCGTGCTGCTGAGCTACTGGCGGCCCGACGACGTCTTCCCGTGGCTGCTGAACATGATCGGCGCGGTGATCCTGGTCGTCTGGATCTTCATCGCCGTCTCCCAGCTGCTGCTGCGCCGCCGCATCGAGCGCGAGGCGCCGGAGAAGCTGGTGGTGCGGATGTGGGCGTTCCCCTACCTCACCTGGGTGGCGCTGGCGGGCATGGCCGCGGTGTTCGTCCTGATGGCGCGGCAGCCCGACACCCGGGTCCAGCTGTACTCCTCGGGCGCGATGACGGTCGTCCTCGCGGCGGCGGGCTACGCCTGGCAGCGGGTGCGCGCCAGGCGCTGACCCGCACGCGCACGACACAGTTGCGGCCGGCCGGCACGCGCACGCCCGCTACGGCCGCGCGGCAGGCCGGGTGATCTCGGCGGCGACGGCCTGAGGGTCGGGGGCGACGGTGACCTGGGCGATGCCGTCCAGGGCCGGATGGCCGCCGACCCGGACCGCGTGGCGGGCGTGGCGCAGCAGATCGAGGTCGTTGATGCCGTTGCCGAAGGCGTCGTAGCGGTCGATGCCCAGGGAGGTCAGGGCCTCCCACTTGTTCGTGGTGCCGGGCGCGAAGCCGGCGAGGGCGGCCTTGTCGGTCGCCTCGACCACGAGGAACCTCACCACCGCGGGAGGGTCCGCGAGGTCGACCCGGCGGGCGAGGCGGCCCTGGTCGACGCGGTCGAGGACGGGGTGGCCCGCGCGGAACCGGTCGGCCTCGATCAGCAGCTTGCCGAGGTCGCCGGGCTCGAACGCGGCCCGCGCCCGCACCCTGCCGCCGATCAGCGCGGCGGCGGGAAAGGCCCCGCCGAGCACCGGCAGCAGGTCGAGGACCGTGGTGCGGGCGCCGGGAGTGAGCACCGCGAGATCGTAGCGACACGGGGGGTCTTCCTGTCGCCCCGCCGCTGTTGTTGCTAGCGTGTAGTTGCAAGGAGTTTGCAATAAGGTTCCGGAGGGGATCACCCATGCCCGTCTACACGCTGCCCGAGCTGCCCTACGACTACTCCGCGCTGGCCCCCGTGATCAGCCCCGAGATCATCGAGCTGCACCACGACAAGCACCACGCGGCCTATGTGAAGGGCGCCAACGACACGCTGGAGCAGCTGGCCGAGGCGCGGGACAAGGAGTCCTGGGGCTCGATCAACGGCCTGGAGAAGAACCTGGCCTTCCACCTGTCCGGGCACATTCTGCACAGCATCTACTGGCAGAACATGACCGGCCCGAAGGAGGGCGGAGGCGAGCCGCTGGCCGCCGACGGCGTGGGCACCCTCGCCGACGCGATCAAGGAGTCCTTCGGGTCCTTCGCCGGGTTCAAGGCCCAGCTGACCAAGGCCGCGGCCACCACGCAGGGCTCCGGCTGGGGCGTCCTCGCGTACGAGCCGCTGAGCGGGCGGCTGATCGTGGAGCAGGTCTACGACCACCAGGGCAACGTCGGCCAGGGCGCCACGCCGATCCTGGTCTTCGACGCCTGGGAGCACGCCTTCTACCTCCAGTACAAGAACCAGAAGGTCGACTTCATCGAGGCCATGTGGCAGGTCGTCAACTGGCAGGACGTGGCCCGCCGTTACGAGGCCGCCGCGTCCCGCACGAACGCGCTGCTGCTGGCCCCGTGAGCCCGGCGCGTCCCGCGCGCCGCTGAAGCGTCCTGCCTCGTGATCGTCTTCTCACCCTTCACGGCGGCAGGCGGATGAGGGGAGGCCCTCCGTGAGGACGTGACTCACGGAGGGCCTTCCGTCGTGTGCGGGGCGCGTCCGGAGTTTCCCCGCTTTCCCCACACACGAAAAGGGATTGACGCCCTCAGGCGATCATTACAACCTGTGTCCCTGTGATGACCTCCAGTGTGCGGGTACTGGCCGCCGGCGACCGCTTCGTGCTCCCCTCGCTGATCACGGCCGCGCTGGCCAGGCAAGCCCACTGCGATGTGCGGGAGTTGACGCTCGGCTGGCCGCAGAAACCGTTCGGCACGGTGGCCGAGGTGGAGGAGGCCAGCGGCGCGGAGGACGAGCTGATCGCGGCCCTCGCCGGCGCAGACGTCCTCGTCACCCAGATGGCACCGGTCACCGAGCGGGTCCTCGCCGCCCGCCCGGAGTTACGGCTGGTCGCGGTCTGCCGGGGCCGCCCGGTGAACGTCAACCTCGCGGCGGCCCGCGCCCATGGGGTCCGGGTGTGCTGCGCGCCGGGCCGCAAGGCCGCGGCGGCGGCCGAGTTCACCGTCGGCCTGCTGCTCGCCGCCCTGCGGCGGATCCCGCAGGCCCATGACCGCCTCGCCGGGCAGGGGTGTTGGGCCGGTTCGAGGTACTACACGTACGAGCACAGCGGCCTGGAGGTGGAGGACCTGCCCGTCGGCCTCATCGGGTACGGCGCGGTCGGCAGCCGGGTGGCGCGGGTGCTGGGGGCGCTCGGGGCGCGGGTGATGGTGTACGACCCGTACGCGCGGGGTGAGATGCACGGGCTGCGGATGGCGTCGCTGGACGAGTTGCTGCGGCGCTCGCGGGTGATCAGCCTGCATGCCCGGCTCACCGGGGAGACGCGGGGGCTGATCGGGGCGCGGGAGCTGGCGCTGCTGCCGCCGGGGGCGGTGGTGGTGAACGCGGCGCGGGGGGCGCTGCTGGACGAGGGGGCGCTGTGCGACGCGCTGGAGGACGGGCGGGTGGCGGTGGCGGCGCTGGACACGTACGCCGACGAGCCGCTGCCGGCGAACTCGCGGTTGCGGACGGTGCCGGAGCGGGTGCTGCTGACGCCGCACGTCGGCGGGGCGAGCCGGGCGGTGGCGGAGAAGGGGGCGCGGATCGCGGCGGCGGAGGTGGGGCGGTGGGTGCGGGGGGAGGCGCTGGCGCACTGTCTGACGTGAGCGAGGGGACCGCGTACGACAGGCAGGGCCTCACGCGTGTGACTCGCGAAGCCCTGCCTCGTTGATCATGACAGCGCTCTCCGCACATGCGGAGGTGATCCGGCCTGTCCCCGGGTCCGTGTCCGGTTGATGTCGTGCTCTTTGCGTCCGCGGAGGTCAGTCGAAGATGGGCCCCTGCGTCCGCGTCCGCTTGATCTCGTAGAAGCCCGGTACCGAGGCGACCGCCAGGGTGCCGTCCCAGAGGCGGGCGGCCTGTTCGCCCTTGGGGGCGGGGGTGACGACAGGGCCGAAGAAGGCGATCTGCTCGCCGTTGTCGCCGGGGACGGCGATGACCGGGGTGCCGACCTCCTGGCCGACCTTGTCGATGCCCTCCTTGTGGGAGGCGCGCAGCTCGGCGTCGAACTCGAAGTCCTCCTGCTCGGCGTAGTCGATCAGCTCGGCGGGCAGCCCGACGTCGGCGAGGGCACCGGCGATGGCCTCCAGGGTCGCGCCCTCGCCGTTGTTGTGGATGCGGGTGCCGAGCGCGGTGTACAGCGG
The DNA here is from genome assembly GCF_044327085.1 of Streptomyces sp. AM6-12. Classification (NCBI taxonomy): domain Bacteria; kingdom Bacillati; phylum Actinomycetota; class Actinomycetes; order Kitasatosporales; family Streptomycetaceae; genus Streptomyces; species Streptomyces sp. AM6-12. The sequence goes on along the minus strand of NZ_JBIQWN010000001.1, from coordinate 4,838,001 downwards.
GCCGACGACCTCCTGGCCGTGCTTCTGCCAGGCGGCGGTGACGACCCGGACGCCCTGCCAGGCGCGCACGGCGAGCATCTCCCGGTACTCCTCGGGCAGCGTGTCCAGCTTGTCCTCGTTGAGGACGGCGAGGCTCATGACGTGCCAGCGGACCTCGATGTCGCGGAGCTTCTCCACCTCCAGGACCCAGCGGGAGGTCATCCAGGCCCACGGGCACAGCGGGTCGAACCAGAAGTCGACGGGGGTCTTGCCGGACGGGGACGCGGTCTCGGACATGGCTCTCCTCAGCGGAACGTGATTCTTCAGGGATCAACGACGCCCTCGCGGAGCGCATTCCCCGGTGCTTCCCGTCAGGAGCACATGGCAGGATCGGTCCTGTTCAGCCCCCATCACGCGATCACAAGGGAGTGCCGCCGTGCCCGGTGAGAACCTTTCCCGCGAGGAGGCCCGTGAGCGGGCCGCGCTGCTGTCCGTCGACGGATACGACGTGTCCCTGGACCTCCGCTCGGCCGTCGGCGACGCGGACGGCGAGCCGCGCACCTTCCGCTCGGTCACCACGATCCGCTTCCGCTGCAACGAGCCGGGCGCGTCCAGTTTCGCCGACCTGATCGCGCCGAGTGTGACCGCGGTGTCGCTCAACGGCAAGGACCTGGACCCGAGCGAGGTCTTCGACGGCGCCCGGATCACGCTGGAGGACCTGGCCGCGGAGAACGAGCTGGTGGTCGACGCCCGGTGCGCCTACTCCCGCACCGGCGAGGGCCTGCACCGCTTCGTGGACCCCGAGGACGGCGAGGTCTACCTCTACACGCAGTACGAACCGGCCGACTCCCGGCGGGTGTTCGCCAACTTCGAGCAGCCCGACCTCAAGGCGCCCTTCCGCTTCGAGGTGCGCGCGCCCGAGGGCTGGACGGCGTGGAGCAACGGCGCCGGTGAACTCACCGACGGCGTATGGAAGTTCGCGGAGACGAAGCCGATCTCGACGTACATCACCTGCGTGGTGGCGGGGCCCTACCACTATGTGACGGACACCTACTCGCGCACGTTCGCGGACGGTACGACGCTGGAGATCCCGCTGGGCGCGATGTGCCGCAAGGGGCTCGCGCCGCACTTCGACGCCGACGACGTCTTCCTGGTCACCAAGCAGGGCCTGGACTTCTTCCACGAGAACTTCGACTACCCGTACCCGTTCGGCAAGTACGACCAGGCGTTCGTGCCGGAGTACAACCTGGGCGCGATGGAGAATCCGGGTCTGGTGACCTTCCGCGAGGAGTACATCTTCCGCGGGAAGGTGACGCAGGCGTCGTACGAGGCCCGTGCCAATGTGATCCTGCACGAGATGGCGCACATGTGGTTCGGCGACCTGGTCACCATGGCCTGGTGGGACGACCTGTGGCTGAAGGAGTCCTTCGCGGACTTCATGGGCACGTTCGCCAACGTGGGCGCGACCCGCTTCAAGGACGCGTGGATCACCTTCGCCAACCGCCGCAAGGCGTGGGCGTACCGCGCGGACCAGCTGCCGTCCACGCACCCGATCACCGCGGACATCCGCGATCTCCAGGACGCCAAGCTGAACTTCGACGGCATCACCTACGCCAAGGGCGCCTCGGTGCTCAAGCAGCTGGTGGCGTACGTCGGGCAGGACGCGTTCCTGGAGGGCGCCCGCCGCTACTTCAAGCGGCACGCGTACGGCAACACCCGCCTGGGCGACCTGCTGTCGGTGCTCGGCGAGACCAGCGGCCGGGACATGACGGCCTGGTCGCGGTCCTGGCTCCAGACGGCCGGGGTGAACGCGCTGACCCCGCAGGTGCTCGTCGAGGACTCCCGCGTCGCCGAGCTGGCGGTGCTCCAGGAGGCCGCCGCGTCGCACCCGGAGCTGCGCCCGCACCGGATCGCGGTGGGCCTGTACCGGCTGACCGGGGACGGCGCCCTTGAGCGGTACGCGCGGGTGGAGACGGACGTGCAGGGCCCGCGCACGGTCGTGGCGGAGCTCGCCGGTGCCGGGGCCCCGGACCTGGTGCTGGTCAACGACGACGACCTCACCTACTGCAAGATCCGCTTCGACGCGGCCTCGCTGGACACGCTCCGGGAGCACCTGGGCGATCTGACCGACCCGCTGGCGCGCGCCCTGTGCTGGTCGGCACTGTGGAACATGACGCGGGACGCGCTGCTGCCGGCCCGTGACTTCATCGCCCTGGTGCTGCGGTTCGCGAGCCGCGAGTCGGACATCGGTGTGCTCCAGATGCTGCACGCGTGGACCCACACCGCGCTGGACCGCTATGCCGCCCCCGACTGGCGCAAGACGGGCGCGGAGCTGCTCGCCGAGGGCGCGCTGCGGGAGCTGCGGGCGGCCGGGGCGGGCAGCGAGCACCAGCTGGCCTGGGCGCGCTTCTTCGCCTCGACGGCCTCGGCCGAAGCGGACCTCGCACTGCTGAAGGAGCTGCTGGACGGCGCGGCGTCGATCGAGGGCCTGGAGGTGGACCAGGAGCTGCGCTGGGCGTTCCTGGAGCCGCTGGCCGCCCATGGCGCCGCCGACGAGTCCGTGATCGCCGCCGAGCTGGCCCGCGACGACACCGCGTCCGGCAAGCGCCACCAGGTGCGGTGCCTGGCGGCCCGTCCGTCGGCGGCGGTCAAGGCGCAGGCGTGGGCGCAGGTGGTGGAGTCCGACACGCTGTCGAACGCGCTGGTGGAGGCCACGATCGCGGGCTTCGACCAGCCGTCCCAGCGGGAGCTGACCGCGCCGTACGCGCCGAAGTACTTCGCGGCCATCGACCGGGTCTGGCGGGAGCGTTCGATCCAGATCGGCATGGACATCGTCAGCGGGCTGTTCCCGGCGTACCAGGACCGGCCTGAGACGCTGGCGGCGACGGACGCGTGGCTCGCGGGGCACGAGGACGCGGCGCCGGCGCTGCGGCGGCTGGTGCTGGAGGCGCGGGACGACCTGGCGCGGGCCCTGCGGGCGCAGGAGTGCGACGCGCAGGCCGGGTGAACCCCGGCCCCCGAGCTTCGGCCTGAGTTTGACCTGACCTTTGGCCTGAGCTTTGGCGGCCGGTAACCGTTACGGGACCCGTACGCGCGAGGCCGTAACCCCTGGTCCGCACCCGAGCGGACCAGGGGTTTTCGTTGTCCTCTCGGCATCCGAACACCTGACCTTTAGTACCACCTTGTCCGCATTCCTCGACGACCGTGTAACAGCGGTTACCGGGGGGATCAGGGGTGGGCATCGGAAGGGCATGACGCACAATGCACCGCTCTCCCCCCGCTCCCTCGGTCCCCTCGGCCCGCTCGCCGAGCCCCAGCAGCGGGTCCGGACCACGGCCCAGCTGCGCGCCCACGGGGTGACCGCGGCCGAACTGTCCGGGCGCTGCCGTCCGGGCGGGCCCTGGTCCCAACTGCTGCCGCACGTCTACTTGCTGCACCCCGGACCGCCGACGGACGAGGAGCGGCTGCACGGCGCCCTGCGGTACGCGGCCCGCGAGCCCGCGCCGGGCGTCCCGGCGCAGCCGACCGGGCGGCACGCGCACCGTCCGCCCTACCCCGGCGCGGTGCTCACCGGCCTCGCGGCGCTCGCCCTGCACGGGTTCGCACAGACGCCGCTGCCGGACCTGGAGCACATCGACGTGCTGGTGCCCCGGCAGCGCCGGCTGCGCTCCACCGGCTACGTCCGCGTCCTGCGCACCACCGACCTGCCGGCCCCCGTCACGGTGACCGGGCTGCCGGTGGCGCCGGTGCCGCGGGCGCTGGCGGACGCGGTGGCCGGGCTGCGGGACGGGGCGGAGGTGCGGCGGCTGCTGACCGAGGCGGTGCGCGGCGGACACTGCGAACCGGCCGCCATCGTACGGGAGTTGACACGCGCCAAGCTGCTGAGTCTGCCGCATGTGGTGGACGCGGTGGACTCGCTGGTGGCGGAGGGCCGCGCGATCGCGGAGAGCCGGCTGTACCGGATGGTCCGCGCGTACGGGCTGCCGGACCCGCTGTGGAACGTCGATCTGCGGCTGCCCGGCGGCCCCCACCTCGGCGCCCTGGACGCGTACTGGCCGGACCAGGCCGTCGCGGTCGAGCTGGACACCCGGACGCGGCACGGGCACGCGGAGGACGGGGCGGACGAGGACGCGCAGTGGTCGCACCACGCCCGCAAGCGGGAGCACCTGGAGCGGCTGGGCATCACGGTCGTGCACCTGACCCCGAGGAAGCTCAGGGACGCGATGGAGCAGCAGGCGGCGGTGGTCCGTACGGCCCTGATGGCGGCGGACGACCGCGAGCCCGCCGCCTATGTGGTGGTCCTGCCCCGGTAGTTCGGACCTCGTCCGGTTGGCGATGGCCACCGGTCTGTGGCAGGAGACGCGCGGGGTCAGCGCCCGCAGTACTCGGCCTCCAGGATCGCGTCCGTGTGTCCCGCCCAGTCGCCGTTGAAGTTCAGTGCCAGCGTGTGGCGGCCGTCGGGGGTCGAGGCGGCGACCGAGGTGGAGCCCTGGATGTCGCCGGTGTGGGTCCAGACGTGGACGCCGCAGGACAGTCTCCGGTCCATGAGCCCGAGGCCGTAGCGGACGTCCGGGGCGGTGTCGACCGCCACGGTGGTCTTCATCTCGGCCAGTTCGCGCGGGGGCAGCAGCCGGCCGCCGAGCAGGGCGGCGTAGAAGCGGTCCAGGTCGGCCGAGTCGGAGATCATCGCGCCGGAGGCGGCGGCGAGGGAGGGGTTGAGCTCCGTGACGTCGTACGGCTCCCCCGTCGCGTCGCCGAACGTCGAGTAGGCCCGGCCGGCGGGCCGCGGGACATCGACCTCCGTAGTCGGTACGGAGGTCGCGGTCAGCCGCAGTGGGTCGATGAGGCGGCGGGTGGTCTCGGTGGCGTACGACCGTCCCGTCGCCTTCTCGATGACCATCCCGGCGATCACGTAGTTGGTGTTGGAGTACCCCCAGGAGGCACCCGGCGCGAAGTCGGGCGCGTGGCGCAGGGCGACGGCCACCAGCCGGCGCGGGGTGAGCGTGTCGTAGCGGTGCTTCCGGAAGCCCTCCTCGGTGAGGTACCGGGCGCGGAAGTCCGGGTCGGCGGTGTAACTGGGGATGCCGCTGGTGTGATCGAGGAGCTGGCGCAGGGTGATCCGGCGCCCGTCGTTCCCGTGGCCCGCGACGAGACCCGGCAGCCAGCTGTCCACGGTGTCGTCCAGGGACAGCCGGCCCTCCGCCGCGAGCTGGAGCATGACGGTGGCGACGAAGGTCTTGGTGAGGCTGCCGACGCGGTAACGGTCGTCCGGTGAACGGGGCCTGCCGGTGCGCAGGTCGCCGGTCCCGGCGGCGGCGGACCAGGTGCCGCGGGCGTCCTGGACGGTGACGGTCGCGCCGGGGACGCCCGAGCGCACCGCCGCCTCGACGGCGGCGAGGGTCGCGGCGTGGGCCGGGGCGTGGGGCGGGGCCGCCGGGGTCGTGAAGGCCGTCGCGAGAGCCGCCGTCAGCAGCAGGGCGGCGCCCGTCAGGGCCGTGCGGAGCGGCATGGCTTCCCCCAACCGGTGGTGTGTGGTCGGGGGACGATACCCGTACGGCCTGTCCCGGACGTCGGCCCGGCGCGGATACCGGCCCTTGTGGAGCGGCGGATGTCAGCCCTTCTGGAGCACCAGTTCCGTGTTGCGGTCGGCGAGGGCGCCCGCCAGGTTCGTCTTCGCGCCGGGGGCGTTGAAGGCCAACTCCCGGTAGAGCGAGGCGAGTCCGGTCTGGGAGAGGTCGGTGAAGTCGGTGCGGGCCGGGGCGGCGGACTCGATCAGGGTGGTGAACAGGGAGATCGTGCCGTCCTTGTTGTCGACCAGTTCGATGATGCGGGCGAGGTGCGGGTGGTCGATGTGCGAGGCGGTGGAGATCTCCCAGAAGGAGCGGCCCGCGCCGTTGCGGTGCGGGGTGATCTCGTTCTCGTGCTTGTGTCCGTTGACCCAGGCCAGCACGTTGGCGTGCCGGGACAGCAGCGTGACCAGCTCGGCGCCGGTGTGCCGCTTCTCGTCGGGGCGGGCCGGGTCGGGGCGGGTGTTGACCATCGAGTCGCTGGTGTGGTGGCTGAAGACGACGGCGTAGGAGTCCTTGTTGTCCTGAAGCGTCTTGTTCAGCCACTTCAGCTGGGCGGTGCCGACGGAACCCTGGTAGTGGCCGCCGGCGTCGGTGGTGTCCAGGCTGATGCCGATGACGTCCTCGGCGATCCGGAAGGCGTAGTACTGGGTGCCCGCGTCGACGTTCGCCGAGGAGTAGCCGTGACCCACCGGACCGTGGCCCTGGTAGGCCGGGTCGAGGTGTGCCTTGAGGTACTCGTCGGGGGTGTACAGGGCGCGCGACTCGTCCGGCGTGACCGAACGCATGCCGCTCGCACGGGACTTCAGGAAGTCGCGGTAGGCGGTGCCCTTGGGGTCCTTGCCGCTCCAGATGGAGTCCTGGAGCTTCTTGGCGTCGGCGGCGCTCACGCTGAACAGCTTCTTGCCGCCGATCGCGGCCTCGGCGAGGTAGGGGTCGCCGTGGGCGCCGTACAGGCCGAGCGGGAGGGCGTCGTGGTTGCCGACGGTGGAGTACCAGGGCAGGTTCAGGCCGGGGCTGCGCACCTCGCGGATCGCGGCGGCGAGGAAGCCCTCCAGGTGCGGGAAGCCGAGCGCCTTGTCGCCGTCCCCGGCGGTCGACTCGGGCTGCCAGTACAGGGGCAGCCCGCTGTTCTGCACGCCCTCGTAGTGTCTCGGGTCGCCGGTGTTGGGGGTGATCCGGCCGCCGCTCATCACCTTCATGAACCACTCCAGCTCGGAGCGGGCGTTGTTGTCGGTGTTGTCGCCGGTGGTCATCACGAACTGGAGCGGGGTGCCGGTGACGGGGGCGCCGCGCAGCGCGTTGACCCGCTCTACCAGCGAGACGGCGCCGGGCACGGTGAGCGCCTCGTGCGGGCGCCAGACGTCCTGGTGGGCGGCGCGCAGGTACTCCAGGCGCAGCGGGTGCTGCACGTCCTGCAAGTGCAGATCGGTGAACTGCACGAACGCGGCCAGGGCCCGGCGGCGCTTGTCCCGGCCCACCTTGGGCCTGGCCAGCTCGGTGCGGATGACGCGCGGCCAGCCGGGGCCGTCGGCGAGGCGCCGGTAGCCGGAGCCGTGCGGGGTGGAGACGGTGGCGAGGGTGGTGCCCTTGCTGTAGGGGGCGAGCGCGGCGGCGGTGGCCGGCCGGGACCGGGCGACCGGGACCTGCCCGGTGGCGGTGGTGGCGGCCTCGCTGTCGGTGGGGCGCAGGGCGCAGCCGACGCCCGCGGCGAGCGAGACCGCTCCGGCGGCGGTGAGGAGGGTACGACGGTCGATCCCCGCGGCGGAGGCGGCGGCAGAGCGTAGGCGCGACATGGTGCGATCTCCCCGAGTGCGAACGCGTCGGCAGTGGCCGCGGGCCGTCACGGACGCGAACGCCCCGCTTGCTAAGGACTTTTGGCAACGGGGATGGCATCCATGCGAACGGCACGGCAACACGCGGCGCCGATCACCGTACGTGGATCTGCGGCGCCCGGCCCGGCCACCGACTCGTCCGCGCGCCGCCCGGGACCGGTCGCCTGCCGTTCAATTGCCGGGGTACGAGGGCCGGGTCCATGGGCGGCCCGTACGGCGGTCGGCAGAGGCGCACGTCACGCGACCGGCAGAGGCATACGTCACATCGTCGTATGAGCGCGACCCGTATGGGCAGGGGCGGCCGAGGGGACGCCGGGGATCCCGGAACCGTCCCCGCGGCCGACGGTGTCCCACTCCTCGGGCACATGTCGCAAAGAATTGGACAGGTGGACCGGGGTCGGCCGCATCATGGAAACGCCCCGGTCATCCCTGGGGCACGGCAGAAATCGGACAGAGGGAGTCGTCGTGAGGGTCGGAATCGTCGGAGCCACCGGTCAGGTCGGCACGGTCATGCGCAGGATCCTCGCGGAGCGCGACTTCCCGGTCACGCAGCTGCGCCTGTTCGCCTCGGCCCGCTCGGCCGGGACGGTGCTGGACGGCGTGACCGTGGAGGACGCGGCGGCCGCCGACTACTCCGGCCTCGACATCGTCCTCTTCTCCGCGGGCGGCGCGACCTCCAGGGCACTGGCCGAAAAGGTCGCCTCGCAGGGCGCCGTGGTGATCGACAACTCCTCGGCGTGGCGCCGGGACCCCGAGGTGCCGCTGGTCGTCGCCGAGGTGAACCCGCACGCGATCGCCGACCGCCCCAAGGGCATCATCGCCAACCCGAACTGCACCACCATGGCCGCGATGCCGGTCCTCAAGCCGCTGCACGAGGAGGCGGGGCTCGAGGCGCTGGTCGTCGCGACGTACCAGGCGGTGTCCGGGTCCGGGCTCGCGGGCGTGGCGGAGCTGCACGGCCAGGTGCAGAAGGTCGCCGCCGAGGCCGACAAGCTCACCCACGACGGCGCGGCGGTGGACTTCCCCGAGCCCGCGGTCTACAAGCGCCCCATCGCCTTCAACGTGCTCCCGCTGGCCGGCTCGATCGTGGACGACGGTCTGCACGAGACCGACGAGGAGCAGAAGCTGCGCAACGAGTCCCGCAAGATCCTGGAGATTCCCGGTCTGAAGGTCTCCGGCACCTGCGTGCGCGTCCCGGTCTTCTCCGGCCACTCCCTCCAGATCAACGCCCGGTTCGCCCGCCCGATCTCCCCGGAGCGCGCCACCGAGCTGCTCGCGAAGGCTCCGGGCGTCGCCCTCTCCGACATCCCGACCCCGCTCCAGGCGGCCGGCCAGGACCCGTCGTACGTCGGCCGGATCCGCGGTGACGAGACGGTGGACAACGGCCTCGCGCTGTTCGTCTCCAACGACAACCTCCGCAAGGGCGCCGCGCTGAACGCGGTGCAGCTCGCGGAGCTGGTGGCGGCGGAGCTGTCCGCCTGACCCAGGGGCATGGGAAGGGGCGCCCGGCGGCTCGCCGGGCGCCCCTTCCCCGTGTCCGGTGCTACTGGGCGGCGCCGTCCGCGGCCTGGGCCCGCAGCGCCCGCTCGATGCCCGCGCGGGACTCGGAGACCAGGCGGCGCAGGGCCGCGGAGGGCTCGGCCGAGGCCAGCCAGGCGTCCGTCCGCTCCAGGGTCTCGGGGGTGACCTGGAGGGACGGGTACAGACCGATGGCGATCTGCTGGGCGATCTCGTGCGACCGGGAGTCCCAGGCGTCCTTGACGATCTCGAAGTACCGCTCCGCGTACGGCGCCAGCAGCTCGCGCTGGTCCGTCTGCACGAAGCCGCCGATCACGGCCTCCTGCACGGCGTTCGGCAGCTTGTCGGAGTCGACCACCGAGGACCAGGCCTCCGCCTTCGCCTCCTCGGTCGGCCGGGCCGCGCGGGCGGTGGCCGCGTGCCGCTCACCGGCGGCGGTCTTGTCCCGCTCGTACTCGCCGGCGATCTCCGCCTCGTCGTACCGGCCGACCGCGGCGAGGCGCTCAACGAACGCCCAGCGCAGCTCGGTGTCCACGGTCAGGCCCTCGATGGTCTGGGTGCCGTCCAGCAGGGCCTCCAGGAGGTCCAGCTGCTCGGGCGTGCGCGCGGTCGCCGCGAAGGCCCGCGCCCAGGCCAGCTGGTGGTCGCTGCCCGCCTCGGAGCTGCGCAGGTGCGCGAGCGTGGCGTCGGTCCAGCGGGTGAGCAGGGACTCGCGGGCGGCCGGGTCGGCGTACAGGTCGAGGGCCAGCTTCACCTGGCGGTGCAGCGACTGCACGACGCCGATGTCCGACTCCTTGCCGATGCCGGAGAGCACCAGCGAGAGGTAGTCGCGGGTGGCCAGCTCGGCGTCCCGCGTCATGTCCCAGGCCGAGGCCCAGCACAGGGCGCGCGGCAGGGACGCCTCGAAGTCGCCGAGGTGCTCGGTGACGAAGGCGAGGGAGTGCTCGTCCAGGCGGACCTTGGCGTACGACAGGTCGTCGTCGTTGAGCAGGATCACGGCCGGGCGGGTCCTGCCGGCCAGCTGCGGTACGGCGGTCAGCTCGCCGTCCACGTCCAGCTCGATCCGGTCGGTGCGCACCAGCTTGCCGGCCGCGTCGAGGTCGTACAGGCCGATCGCGATGCGGTGCGGGCGCAGGGTCGGCTCGCCCTGGGCGCCGGCGGGCAGCGCGGGGGCCTCCTGGCGTACGGCGAAGGAGGTGATGACCCCGTCCCCGTCCGTCTCGACCTCGGGCCGCAGGACGTTGATCCCGGCGGTCTCCAGCCACTTCTTCGACCAGGTCTTCAGGTCGCGGCCGGAGGTCTCCTCCAGGGCGCCCAGCAGGTCGGACAGGCGCGTGTTGCCGAACGCGTGCCGCTTGAAGTACGCCTGCACGCCCTTGAAGAACTCGTCCTCGCCGACGTAGGCCACCAGCTGCTTGAGGACGGAGGCGCCCTTGGCGTAGGTGATGCCGTCGAAGTTGACGAGGACGTCGTCCAGGTCACGGATGTCCGCCATGATCGGGTGCGTGGAGGGCAGCTGGTCCTGCCGGTACGCCCAGGTCTTCATGGAGTTGGCGAACGTGGTCCACGAGTGCGGCCAGCGCGAGCCGGGGGCGGCGGCCTGGCAGGCGATGGAGGTGTAGGTGGCGAACGACTCGTTCAGCCACAGGTCGTTCCACCACTCCATGGTGACCAGGTCGCCGAACCACATGTGGGCCAGCTCGTGCAGGATCGTCTCGGCCCGCACCTCGTACGCCGCGTCGGTCACCTTGGACCGGAAGACGTACTGGTCGCGGATGGTGACCGCGCCGGCGTTCTCCATGGCGCCCGCGTTGAACTCGGGCACGAACAGCTGGTCGTACTTCTCGAAGGGGTACGCGTAGTCGAACTTCTCCTGGAACCAGTCGAAGCCCTGCCGGGTGACCTCGAAGATCGCGTCCGAGTCGAGGAACTCGGCGAGCGAGGGCCGGCAGTAGATGCCGAGCGGCACGCTCTGGCCGTCCTTCTCGTAGACGCTGTGCACCGAGTGGTACGGGCCGGCGATCAGCGCGGTGATGTACGACGAGATGCGCGGGGTCGGCGCGAACGTCCAGACGTTGTCGACCGGCTCGGGCGTCGGCGAGTTCGACACGACCGTCCAGCCCTCGGGAGCGTTCACGGTGAACTGGAAGGTGGCCTTCAGGTCCGGCTGCTCGAAGGAGGCGAAGACGCGGCGGGCGTCCGGAACCTCGAACTGGGTGTACAGGTAGGCCTGCTCGTCGACCGGGTCGACGAACCGGTGCAGGCCCTCACCGGTGTTGGTGTACGCGCAGTCGGCCACGACCCGCAGGACGTTACGGCCCTCCAGCAGACCCGGCAGCGTGATCCGCGAGTCCGCGAACACCTCGGCCGGCTCCAGCCGGTCGCCGTTGAGCACGACCTCGTGGACGGCCGGGGCGACCAGGTCGATGAAGGACTTTGCCCCGCCGCGGGCGACGTCGAAGCGCACCGTGGTCACGGACCGGTAGGTACCGCCCTCCTGCGCGCCGGAGAGGTCGAGATCGATCTCGTACGAGTCAACGTTGAGCAGCTCAGCCCGCTGCTGCGCCTCTTCGCGAGTCAGGTTTGTGCCAGGCACGCGGTCATCTCCTCGTTTATGTGTGGTTGCGCCATCCTTCCATGCCGTCCGGCGGAAACGCGATGTCCGTTTCCCGCCGGTGAGGTGGGCCGCGCCGCCGGAAGGTGGACTCATGACGACCTACACCGTGTGCCCCATTCCCGCCGGCACTCTCGCCGCGCTGCTCACCGAGGACGACGCGGGCGACCCGGCGGCCCCCTACCCCGACCCGGAGGGCGGCGCCCCGCTGCGCTGCTGTCTGCGCCGCAGCGCACCCGGGGAGCGAATTGCCCTTGTTTCGTACGCCCCGCTGCGCCGCTGGGCGGCGGAGACCGGCGCCCGCCCCGGCGCGTACGACGAGCGGGGGCCGGTCTTCGTCCACGCGAACGGCTGCTCCGGGCCGGCCGGCCCTGAACTGCCCTTCACCAACGCCCACCGCGTCCTGCGCCGCTACTCGGCACAGGGGCACATCCTCGGTGGGGAACTGGTGAGCGAGGGCTTCCCGTCGGCCCTCACGCGGGCCCTCAGCGACCCGGAGGTGTCGTTCGTCCAGGTACGGGCGGTGGAGTACGGGTGCTTCCTGTACGAGGTCCGCCGGGCATGACCGGCCGGTCCCGGCGCCGGTAGACGCCGGCCAGAGCGGAGACGGTGACCCACCCGGCCGCCCCCACGGGCTCCACATGGCGGGCGCTCGGGGTCATCGCGACCAGATCGAGGGCCTGTGCCGCGCGCAGAGTCAGCCGGTACTCGACCTCTTCGGTGCCGGCGGCCTCGAAGAAGGGGTCCAGCGCGCGGTGCAGCCGCCGCTCCTTGTCCGGGTCGACGGCGACCATCCCGGGCAGCCGGTCGCGCAGTTCGGCGAGGTGCGCGGGGGTGGGGCGGACGACGACCAGCCGGCCGCGCGGGCGCAGCACCCGGTGGAACTCGGCCGGATTGCGCGGGGCGAACACGTCCAGGACGACATCGGCGGCGCCGTCGGCCAGCGGGAACGGCCGGAAGACGTCCCAGCTCACGGCGGCGGCCCGGTCGTGGACCCGCGCCGCCGCGCGCAGGGCGCGGGCGGAGGAGTCCAGGCCGAGGCCGCGGGCACCGGGCAGCCGGTCGAGGACACCGGCGAGGTAGTAGCCGGTGCCGCAGCCCGCGTCCACGACCGTGGCCCGCTCCGGCCGACCGTCGGCGGCCAGCCGGGCCACGGCCCGCCGCAGGGGCGCGTACGCGCCGGTGGCCAGGAAGCGTTCCCTGGCGCGGACCATGGGCGCGTCGTCGCCGCTGGTGGCGCGGGCGCCGGTGAGGAGACCGACGTAGCCGGGCCGGGCGATGTCGAAGGTGTGCCCGGCCGGGCAGCGCAGGGCGCCGGGGGCGGGGCGGAGTCGGGGCGCGCGGCAGGCGGGGCAGCGCAGCAGGTCGAGGAAGGGCGTGAGGGCAGGCGGATACGGCATGGGCACTCCTGGCGGGCCGGGGGGAGGGGAAGGTGCCCGCGGTTCACACCCGCCGGGCACACCGAGGAGGGCGATGCCCTACGGCACCGCCCTCACCGACCTCCGGTCAGAGGAAGCAGTGGTGCGGAGTGCTCAGAAACGCCATGCCGGGAGTCTAGACACGTCGGCTCGGCGTGGGGACCGCCCGTGGCGGGGCGTCTACGGTGGCGGCGATGGGAGTGAGCGGAGGGCGCCTTGGAGGACACCTTGAGCGACAGCGCGTGGGTCAGTAGCTCGATGCCGTACCTGACACCACGGGAGCGGGGGCAGACCGATGCGTGGGCGGCCGAGGCCGCGGCGCGCGGGGGCAAGGGAAGTCAGCGGATCGTGCGGGCCGGGGAGGTGCCCGCTCCTCGGGACGTCGCCGCCCTGCTCGGGGTGGCCGCCGGAGAGGTCGTCGTCGTACGGCGTCGGGTCATCGAACTGGACGGCGAACCGTGCGAGTTGACGGACACGTACTACCCCGCCGACATCGCGCGGGGAACTCCTCTCGCCGGGACGGGGAAGATCCGCGGCGGGGCCGTGACCCTTCTCGCCGGTCTCGGTCACGTCGGCGCGCGCGTCCGGGAGGACGTGACCGCCCGGCTGCCCGCCCCGGAGGAGCGCGACACCCTGTGCCTCCCACCGGACGAGCCGGTCCTCGAACTGAACAGGGTCACCTTCGACGGCGACGACCGGCCCATCCAGGTCGACCTGATGGTCATGCCGGCTCACCGGCAGCGACTGCGCTACGAGATGCGGATCGGATGACCGTGCCCACCACCGAGAAGCCACCGTCATGGTCAAGGCCGGTCACCTCTACGAGCTGCACTACGAGTTCACCGCAGACTGACCCCGCTCGGTGAACTCGGGGAAGGCCCGAAGATCAGCGGGTCCGGGTGGCCTGGGCCGGGGCCGCGCCGCCGGGTAGACGCCGCCCCCCACCAGCGAAAACGCCGGGGGCGCCGACCTCGCCCGTGTACGTGGCGCGCACGTAGCGACGGGAGGACAGGCGCCCCCGGCGTGGAAACCGTTGTTCCGGCGATCAGGCCTTGGCCTGGGCGTCGGGCTTGACGTTGATGTTGGACGAGGTGGTCTTGCCCTTGGCGCGGGACTTGTCCAGCACCATCACCAGACCGGCGATGATCCCGAAGATGACCAGCGGGAGCAGGACGTACAGACCCAGCGTCTGGACGACGCTGAGGCCCGGACCGGGGTCGTCGCCGTCGTCGCGGATCAGCGCGAGCGCAGGGGACGACATGAGCAGCATCATCAGCGTCGTACCGGCGCCCAGGGTGCCGGCGCGCAGGGCGTTCTTCTTGTCCACGATCTCAAGTTAGCGAATCACCCGGAAGGACGCGCGCGCGGGGTACCGTAGCGGCTCCTCAGCCTCCCCTGAGCTGGGCGAACACCTCCAGGAGCGCGCGCAGGCGCGGAGCGGACGTCAATTCCTCCAGCGGCACCGCCCTGCCCGAGCGGTCCGCGACCGGCAACCGCCAGTTGGGGTATTCGTCCCAGGTGCCCGGCAGATTCTGCGGGCGGCGGTCGCCCACCCCGTCCGGCAGCCAGACCCCGATCAGCCGGGCCGGGGTGCGCAGCAGGAACCGGTGGACGGCGCGCACCTCCGCCTCCTCGTCGGTGCCGGGCGGCCCGGTCGCCGTACTGTCCACCAGCCCGAGGCTGCCCAGCAGGGCGAGCCACTCGGCGGCGTCGGCGACGGCCTCGGCGCGTTCCTCGGCGGCGGGCCGGGTGAGCAGCCCGAGCCGGTCGCGCAGCTCGACGTGGTCGCCGGTGAGGCGGGCGGCGGTGGGCGGCAGGTCGTGGGTGGTGGCGGTGGCCAGGCAGTCGGCGCGCCAGCGTTCGGGGGGCAGCGGGCGGCCGTCGCCGGTCCAGTCGCGTTCGAACCAGAGCACGGAGGTGCCGAGGACGCCGCGCCGCTGCAAGGTCTCGCGGACGCCGGGTGCCACGGTGCCGAGGTCCTCGCCGATGACGACGGCCCCGGCGCGCCCGGCCTCCAGCGCGAGGACGGCGAGCATGGCCTCGGCGTCGTAATGGACGTACGTGCCCTCGGTCGGCGGGCTGCCCTCGGGGACCCACCAGAGCCGGAACAGACCCATGACGTGGTCGATGCGCAGGGCGCCCGCATAGCGGAACAGGGCGCGCAGGAGGTCGCGGTAGGGGGCGTAGCCGCAGGCGGCCAGGCGGTCGGGGCGCCAGGGCGGCAGGCCCCAGTCCTGGCCGCGCGCGTTGAAGGCGTCCGGGGGCGCGCCGACGGTCATGCCGGCGGCGAAGACGTCCTGCTGGGCCCAGGCGTCGGCGCCGGTGGGATGCACGCCGACGGCGAGGTCGTGCACGATCCCGACCGGCATCCCGGCCTCCCGCGCGGCGCGCTGCGCGGCCCGCAGCTGTCCGTCGGTGAGCCAGGCGAGGCGGGTGTGGAACGCGACGCGGTCGGCGTGTTCGGCGCGGGCGCGGGCGGTCGCCCCGGAGCGGGGGTCGCGCAGGCCGCCGGGCCAGGTGGTCCAGTCGGGGCCGTACGACTCGGCGAGGGCGCAGTAGGTGGCGTGGTCGTCGAGGGCCTGTCCGTGGGCGGCGCGGAAGGCGTCGTACGCGGCTTGCCGGCCGGGGCCGAGGGGGACGGCGAGGACCGTCTCCAGTGCCTCGCGCTTGAGTTCCCACACCGCGTCGCGGTCGATGAGGGCGCCCTTGTCGAGTACGGCGGCGCGCAGCCGGGCGGCGCGTTCCAGGAGCCCGGCGAGCCGCTCGCGGTCCTCGGCGTACGCGTACTCGGGGACGTCCTCGACGCGCAGGTGCACGGGGTCGGGGAAGCGCCGGGAGGACGGCCGGTACGGCGAGGGGTCGGTGGGCGCGCCGGGCACCGCCGAGTGCAACGGGTTGACCTGCACGAACCCGGCTCCGGCGACCCGGCCGGCCCAGCCCGCCAGCTCGGCGAGGTCGCCGAGGTCGCCCATGCCCCAGGAGCGGCGGGAGAGCAGCGAGTACAGCTGGACGAGGAGTCCGTACGAGCGTCCGGGCGGCGCGGGCAGCCGGTCGGGGGCGACGACGAGGTGGGCGTGGCCGGTGCGGCCGTCGGGGGCGTGGGCGGTGATCCGGTGGACGCCGAGCGGGAGCCCGGCGACGAGGGTCGCGCGCGCGGGGTACGGCTCCTGCCCGCGCCCCGCGCCGGCCTCCGGCCCCGGCCCCGGTGCGTCCGCGTCACCCGGCCCCGGCAGGTCCACGTCGCCCTGACCCGGCACCTCCGCCTCCCGCTCCTCCCCCTGCTCCGTCTCGACGCGCACGCGGGTGCCGGGCGGCAGGGCGGTGAGGGCGGCGGGGTCGTGGGGGTCGCCGGCCCAGTGGACGACGGTCGGCGGCAGCAGGCGTTCGCGCAGGGCGCGTTCCCGGTCGGCGAGCGCGGCGCGGACCGCTTCGGGGGTGGCCGCGTCGACGCCGAGGGCGTGCAGCGCGGCGGTGACGGCGGAGGCGGGGACGGTGACCGTACGGTCGGGGGCGGGGCTGTAGGAGACGGCGACCCCGTGCAGCTCGGCGAGCCGGGAGAGCTCGTCCGTGCGCGCCCCGGTCATCTACGACCCCGCCGCGTAGGCGTCCGACTCGCTGGTCAGGGTGCTGGTGTCGGCGAGCGGGGGCTCGCTGGTCAGGGGCTCGGCGGCGGGCAGCGGGGGCTCGCTGGTGAGCGGTGCCGTGGTGGCGGCGGCCTCCGCGTTGAACGCGTACAGCCTGATCTCGCCGGTCTCGGTGGACTCGATCGACTCGATGGTCTCGGCGGACGTCTCCGCCAGGGGTGTGCGCGGGGCGCCGGTCCGGCCGTGTTTCCACTGGGCCGGGATCGGGCTGCGGGCCGGTGCGGCCACGGGGGCCTCCCTTGTCTGGGTCTTCGGGGGGTCGTCTGTCCGGGTCTGCCGGGTCGTCTGTCCGGGTCTTCGGGGGGTCATCGCAGCCCTACCCCGTGAACGCCGTCGCACTCACTATTCATTCAGTACATGTATCTGATGCATACTGATCACCATGAGCACCCGGCACATCCTCCTGGGCCTGCTGGAGGCGGGGCCGAGCCATGGCTACGACCTCAAACGCCGCCACG
Organism: Streptomyces sp. AM6-12; assembly: GCF_044327085.1. Taxonomy (NCBI): domain Bacteria; kingdom Bacillati; phylum Actinomycetota; class Actinomycetes; order Kitasatosporales; family Streptomycetaceae; genus Streptomyces; species Streptomyces sp. AM6-12. The sequence continues at coordinate 4,820,968 of NZ_JBIQWN010000001.1, read as the reverse complement.
ACGAACGCTTCCCAGGGGCTCGCCCGCTGGCCTACGGGCAGGTCTACACGACGCTGCAACGCCTGGTCAGGGACGGTCTGGCGGAGATCGAGGGGACGGACGCGGACGGCGGTCCCGAGCGCACGCTGTACCGCTCGACGGCCGCCGGTGGGCGGGAACTGGCCCGCTGGGCCGGTGAGATCGCCCCGCCCGCGCCGTTCGTGGCGAACGAGATCTTCGCCAAGGTCGTCGTCTCCATCCTGGCCGGCGGCGATCCGGCCGCCTACCTGCGCGCCCAGCAGGCCGCGCACAAGGCGCGGATGCGGGAGCTGACGGCGGTGAAGACCGACCCGGCCGCCGACCTGGCGACCGTGCTCTCGGCGGACTACGCCCTGAACCACCTCGACGCCGACCTGCGCTGGATGACCACCACGGGGGCCCGGCTGACCACTTTGACCTCGGAGGTCGCACCGACATGAACCACAGGGGGGACACGATGAGCGGCACGGCGCCCTTGCTGGCGGGCCTGGATCTCGTCAAGACGCACGGCAGGACACCGGCACTGCGCGGCGCCTCGATCGCGCTGGCCGCGGGCGAGATCCTGGCCGTGACGGGGGCCAGCGGCAGCGGGAAGTCCACGCTGCTGCACATGCTGGCGGGGATCGTACGACCGGACGGGGGCGCGGTGACGTACGCCGGCCAGCGGCTCGACCGGCTGCCGGAGCGGCGGCTGACCGAGCTGCGCCGCACCGAGTTCGGGGTGGTCTTCCAGTTCGGACAGCTGGTCCCGGAGCTGACGGCCGTGGACAACGTGGGGCTGCCGCTGCTGCTGGCCGGGGTGTCCCGCGCCGAGGCCCGGCGGCGGGCGGGCGAGTGGCTGGAGCGGTTCGGGGTGCGGGAGCAGGCGGAGCTGCGGCCCGGCGGCCTCAGCGGCGGACAGGCGCAGCGGGTGGCGCTGGCGCGGGCGCTGGTGACCGGCCCGAAGGTGGTCTTCACGGACGAGCCGACGGGCGCCCTGGACTCGCTGGCGAGCGAGCAGGTGATGACGGCGCTGGTGCGCACGGCCCGCGCGGCGGGTACGGCGGTCCTGCTGATCACGCACGACGCGCAGGTCGCGGCGTACGCGGACCGCGAGGTGCGGCTGAGCGACGGCCTGGTGCTCCCGGCGGAGGTGGCGGCGTGAGCGTGTGGTCGCAGACGCTGCTGGCCTGGCGGCTGGGCCGGGGCGCGGACCGGCGGGAGTGGTGGCGGGCCGCCCTGACCGCGGCGGGGGCCGCGCTGGCGACGGCCTTCGCGCAGGCCGCGGTCGCGCTGGGTGCGCTGCACGGGCAGTACCGCATACCCGTCGGCGGCGGCCTGCTGGACCGGCCCGGTGAGCGCGCCGGAGTCGTCACGGCCCTGCTCCTCCTGCTCGTCCCGGTGCTGGGCTTCCTCGGGCAGTGCGCCCGGATCGGCGCCGTGCACCGCGACCGGCGGCTGGCCGGGCTGCGGCTGGCCGGTGCCACCCCGGCCCAGGTGCGCGGGATCGCCGCGCTGGAGACCGGCCCGGCCTGCCTGCTGGGCTCGCTGCTCGCCACCGCCGCGGCCGTGACGGTCGTACTACGGCTGTGGAGCGACCCGGCACCGGCGGCCTGGGCGGGCCTCGCGCTGATCGCCCTCGCGGTGCCGGTACTGGGCACGGCGGTGGCGCTGCTGGCGCTGCGCCGCCTCGTGGCCTCGCCGCTCGGCTGGGTGCGCCGGTCGCGGCCGCGCGGCGGGCGGGGGTGGGCGGTGCTGCTCGCCCTGCTGCCGCTGTCGGCGCTCGCCGCCTTCGGCGGTGCCCGCGGGTGGCTGCCGCTGACCGCGTTCGCGCTGCTCGCGGCGGTCGGCGCGGGGGCACTGTGGCTGGCCGGGGCCACGGCGCGGCTCGCCGGGCGGGTGGTGGCACGCCGGGCGCGTACGGCCGCCGCGCTGATCGCGGCGGAACGGCTGCGCGACGACCCGTGGGCCGCGGCCCGCACCCATGCGGCGCTGCTGCTGGTGACGGTGGCCGGCACCGGTTTCGCGGGCGTGCGGCAGGCGCTCCTCGCCGCTCTGCACCGGATGCGCGAGGACCATCAGCTGGGCATGCCGATGTCCTTCTACACCACGGGCATCGACCTGACGGGTGCGGCGGTCCTCGTCGCCCTGGCGATCACCCTGTGCGGCCTGGCCGTGTCCACCGCGGAGTCCCTGGCGAGCCGCCGCCGGGGGCTGGCCGCGCAGGTCGCCGCCGGGGTGCCGCGGGCGGTGCTGGGCCGGGCCCTGCTCCTGGAGACCGCGCTGCCGCTGCTGCCCGCGCTCGTCCTCGCGGGCGCCGGCGGCCTCGCGATCGGCACCTGGTACGCCACGCTGACCGGCGGGGCGGTCACCGTCCCGTACGCCGCCCTGCTGGTCCCGGCCCTGATCTACACCTGCTGCCTGGCCTCGGCCGCCACCGCCCTCCCCCTCCTGCACCGCTCGGCGCGTCCGGGAGAGCTGCGGTACGCGTGAGACCGCACGGTCCCGGAGGCGCGGGGGGCTTCCGGGACCGGGCGGGGGGGCTCAGCCGAGCGACGCGGTGAACTCCGTCCAGGCACGGGGGTCGAGACGGAGCAGCGGCCCGTCGGGGGTCCTGGAGTCACGGACGGCTACGGCGTCGGGGACGTTGAGGGCGACTTCGACGCACTGCCCCTCGACTTCGTCAAGTCCAGTTACAGCAGCACCTCCACTCGCGCATGTCTTACATCTCCTGGCGAATGGTGTCGATCAGCAGGGCCGAGTCGCGCTGGGCGCGGCTGAGCCGGGCCGTGCGCTCGAAGAAGGCGCCGTACACCGTGCTGTCGGACTTGTGCGCAGGCCGGAGCGCCCCGCGGTCCGAGGGGCGGGGCCGGGGGCGGGACGCGGAGGCCCGGATGGTCAGGCGGAGATGCCGTCGATCCGGGCCATGGCGTCGTCCGCGCCGTACGGTTGCAGGTAGGGCAGCCAGCGCGGGTCCCTGTGGCCGGTGCCGATGATGCGCCAGGCCAGACCGGTGGGCGGGGCCGGTTTGTGGCGCAGGCGCCAGCCCAGTTCGACGAGGTGGCGGTCGGCCTTCACGTGGTTGCAGCGGCGGCAGGACGCCACCACGTTGTCCCAGACGTGCTTGCCCCCGCGGCTGCGCGGGATGACGTGGTCGACGCTGGTTGCGACGCCACCGCAGTACATGCACCGGCCCCCGTCCCGTGCGAACAGCGCACGGCGGGTGAGCGGGACGGGTCCTCGGTAGGGGACCCGGACGAATCGCTTGAGCCGGACCACGCTGGGTGCGGGGACTGTGACGGTCGCGCTGTGCATGAAGGCGCCGGATTCCTCCAGGGAGACGGCCTTGTTCTCCAGGACGAGGATGAGCGCGCGGCGGAGCGGTACGACGCCGAGCGGCTCGTACGACGCGTTGAGGACCAGGACATGCGGCACGGGTGCCTCCTTGGGCGTCGGCGGCGCGTGGCTCGCGCCGGGACGATCTGCGGCCAGTCTCCCCTCATGCCTGGTGGTGGCGCCACCATGTCCCGGTAACGGGCTGGGAGTGTTTTCGACCACAGGTGATACATCCCCGCGATCACGCCCTGTTCAAGCCAGGGTGAGCCGTGTCTCTCCTGCGACCCTCCTTGGCGGATCCGCACAGGGCACGCACACTGCCCCGTTAGTGTGGTGGTGCTGGCCGTCCGGTGATCTTTTCGTGACCTTCGCAGACCCTGCCCGCCCCACCGGTACGGACCGTGCAGCACCTGGAGGTACCTGCCGTGTCGTCCTTGCCCGTGGTTCTGCTGGCCGCCGGTGCGTCACCGTCCCCGTCCCCGTCGCCGTCGCCGTCCGGTACGGCTCCCGCGGTGCCGACGCTCCAGGACGCGCAGGAGAGCGCGACGAACGCGGCGAGCTGGGTCGAGCAGAACTGGTCGACGTGGCTCGCCATGGGGCTCCAGATCCTGCTGATCATCGTGGTGGCGGTCGCGCTGCGCTCGATCGTGCGGCGGGCGATCACCAAGCTGATAGAGCGGATGGCCCGCACGGCGCAGGCCGTGGACGGCACCGCGCTCGGCGGGCTGCTGGTCAACGCGGAGCGGCGGCGGCAGCGGTCGGCGGCGATCGGGTCCGTGCTGCGCTCGGTCGCGAGCTTCCTGATCCTCGGTACGGCGGCGCTGATGGTGCTGTCCACCTTCAAGATCAACCTGGCGCCGCTGCTGGCGTCCGCCGGTGTCGCCGGTGTCGCGATCGGTTTCGGCGCGCGGAACCTGGTCACGGACTTCCTGTCCGGCGTGTTCATGATCCTGGAGGACCAGTACGGCGTCGGCGACGTGATCGACGCGGGCGTGGCCACCGGCGAGGTCATCGAGGTCGGTCTGCGGGTGACGAAGCTGCGCGGCGCCGAGGGCGAGATCTGGTACGTCCGCAACGGCGAGGTCAAGCGGATCGGCAACCTGTCCCAGGGCTGGGCGACGGCCGGGGTCGATGTGACCGTGCGGGCCAGTGAGGACCTGGACAAGGTCAAGGCGACGCTGGACGAGGTCGCCGAGAAGACGAGCAAGGAGGAGCCCTGGAACGAGCTGCTGTGGGGCCCGATCGAGGTCCTCGGCCTGGACTCCGTGCTCATCGACTCCATGGTGGTCCGGGTCTCCGCCAAGACCATGCCGGGCAAGTCCGTCGCCGTCGAGCGTGAGCTGCGCTGGCGCATCAAGCGCGCGTTCGACGCGGCGCACATCCGGATCGTGGGCGGCGCGACGGCGCTCGAGGACGTGGAGGACACCCCCGACCCGACGGCCGCGGTGGCCGCCCCCTCCGCCTTCGCCAACGCCGACTCCCCGCAGTCGATGGCGACGACCCCGCTCACGACCCAGCGGACGGCTCCGCCGCGGAAGTAGCGAAACGGTCCAGCACACTCGTTCGAGTGAAGAGGCGGGGCATCCCGGCGCGGCGGCGCTCGGGGTGCCCCATCGTTCTGTCCATGGACATCAGCGGTGCTGCGCCTTGGGCAACGGATACCGGTGCACCGACCGGACCGGCGCCACGGCCGCGCTGCTCGCCCCGACATCTACGTCCTGAACCGCGAGGCGACCGGCGCGGACAAGGTCCATTACGCGAGATACCCGGGCTGGTACCCCAGCGACATGATCGACCTGGTCGGCGAGGTCACCTGCACCGACTACGAAACCGACAGCGGTCCCAAACTCCGCGCCTACGCCGCCGCCGGCATCCCCGCAACGCCAAGACGACACCAAGGTCCACCCCGCGCCGTACCCCGCCCTCGACACCCGCCCCTTCCGCCGAGCCTGAGGTCCCGAGGTAACGACTCTGTTGCCTCCCAGCTCCCGCGTATTGACGCCTCCTCCCCGGCGGGCTTACGTTCGGGCGCAATAGGAAAGTTTCCTAACAGTGAGGCAGGTGGCGGGAACCATGGCAGGAGCGGCCGGTACGCCGGGGACGCCGCGCGTGCTGCGTGCGATGAACGACCGGGCCGCACTCGATCTGCTGCTGCAGCACGGCCCGCTGTCCCGTACCCGGATCGGGAATCTGACCGGGCTGTCCAAGCCCACCGCCTCCCAGTTGCTGGCCCGTCTGGAGGCCGCGGGACTGGTCCGCGTCACCGGGACCAGCGAGGGCCGGCCGGGGCCCAGCGCCCAGCTCTACGCGGTCAACCCCGGTGCCGCCTACGCCGCCGGCCTCGACGTCGCCCCCGACCGCATCCGCGCCGCCGTCGCCGACATCACCGGCCGCACGATCGGCGAGTACGAGCTGCCCACCCCCGGCAGAAGGCCCGCGCAGCCCGTCGTACGGCAGGTCACCGACGCCCTCGACGGCGCGGTGAAGGCCGCCGGGCTCGCGCGCGGCGAGCTGCACCGCGTCGTCATCGGCACCCCCGGCGCCTTCGACCCGAACACCGGCCGGCTGCGCTACGCCTCGCACCTGCCCGGCTGGCACTCCCCCGCGCTGCTCGACGAGCTGGCCGCCGCGCTGCCGATGCCGGTCGAGTACGAGAACGACGTCAACCTCGTCGCCCTCGCCGAACAGCGCCTCGGCGCCGCCCGCGGCCACGGCGACTTCGTGCTGCTGTGGAACGAGGAGGGCATCGGCGCCGCCCTCGTCCTCGGCGGGCGGCTGCACCGCGGCTGGACCGGCGGCGCCGGCGAGGTCGGGTTCCTGCCGGTGCCGGGCACGCCCCTGGTGCGCCAGGTGACCCGCGCCAACAGCGGCGGCTACCAGGAGCTGGCCGGCGCCCAGGAGCTGCCGAAGCTGGCCCGCGAACTCGGCGTCCCGGACGTGCCGCCGGGGCCGTACACCGAGGCGGCGCGCGAGCTGCTGGCGCGCGCCGCCGATCACGCGGGCGGCGGCCCGCACCGGGAGCTGCTCCAGGCGTACGCGACCCGACTCGCCACCGGTCTCGCCGCCCTCGTCTCGGTCCTCGACCCGGAACTCGTCGTCCTCAGCGGCTCCGCCCTCACCGCCGGCGGCGAGGTGCTGCGCGCCCTGATCCAGGCCGAGCTGGAGGAGCTGGCGGCGGCCCGGCCCCGGCTCGTCCTCGGCGGCATCCGCGAACACCCCGTCCTGCGCGGCGCGCTGGAGGCCGCGCTCGCCACCACCCGCGACGAGGTCTTCGACACCTCCCGCTGACCGGCCCCCGGGCCCCGAGCTCCCGGCCCCGAGAACACACCGCCGCACCCCCGAGTACCGCCCGCACCGCGCCCTCCCCACTCCGACCCGACCGTCCTGGGAGATCCCGCCATGCCCACCGCAGCACCCGGAGTCACCAGAGCCACCCGCACCGCCGCCTCCGCCCTCGCCGCCTGTGCCGTGCTGCTGGCCGCCGGCTGCACCGGGCAGTCCGGGGCGGGCGCCACGGACGACCCCACCAAGGACACGACGATCAACTTCTGGCACGCATGGAGCGCGCCGAACGAGGTCGCGGCGGTCAAGTCGCTGGTCGCCGGGTTCGAGAAGGCGCACCCCAACATCCATGTGCACATCGTCGGCAACATGACCGATGACAAGATCAACCAGGCGCTGCGCGCGGGCGGCGGCGACGCCCCGGACGTGATCTCCTCCTTCACCACGAACAACGTGGGCAAGTTCTGCTCCTCGGGCGCGCTGATCGACCTCAACCCCTTCCTGAGGAAGGCGGGCATCGATCCGGCGCGGACCTTCCCGAAGGCGATGAACGAGTACACCCAGTTCGACGGCGACCGCTGCACCGTGCCGCTGCTCGGGGACGCGTACGGGCTGTACTACAACAAGACGGCGTTCGCGAAGGCTGGGATCGGGCAACCCCCGAAGACCTGGAGCGAGTTCGAGGCCGATGCCAAGAAGCTGACCATCCCGGACGGGGACTCGTACGAACAGCTCGGCTTCATGCCCGACTACCACGGCTGGGAGACCACCACCGAGCACTACTTCGGCCAGTTCTCGCCGACGTACTTCACCAAGGACGGGAAGTCGAACGTCGCCAAGGACCCCGCTTTCAAGGAGGGTTACACACTCCAGAAGCGGCTGGTGGACGAACTCGGAGGGTTCCGGAAGCTGGAGAGGTTCCGCGCCACCCTCGGCGACGAGTGGGGCGCCGAACACCCCTTCCACACCGGGCAGGTGGCGATGCAGCTGGACGGCGAGTGGCGGCTCGGGATGGCCGAGCAGGCCAAGCCCACGTTCGCGATAGGCGTCGCCCCGCTGCCCGTACCGGACGATCAGAAGGACCAGTACGGCAAGGGCTACCTCACCGGCACCGTCACCGGCATCGCCGCCACCAGCCACAAGCAGAACGCCGCCTGGGAGTTCGTCAAGTACATCAGCACGGACACGGACGCCGTGGTCGGCTTCGCCAACGACATCCACAACGTGCCGTCCACCCTCGCCGCCCTCAAGTCCCCGAAGCTGAAATACGATCCGCGCTTCAAGACCTTCCTGGACATCGCCGCCGACCCCGACTCCACCACCACGCCGGCCTCCCCCAACGGCGGCCAGTACCTGGTGACGCTCCAGCAGCTGGGCTACGACTACGAGAGCGGCCGGGTCACGGACCTGTCGGCCGGTCTGAGGAAGGCCGCCGCGCAGATCGACACGGACATCGCGCAGGCGCAGTAGCCGATGAGCACGGTCACTCTCGCCGCCAAGCGCCGCCGGTCGGCCCTGCGGACGCTCGCCTTCCTGTCGCCCTGGCTGATCGGCTTCGCGGTGTTCTTCGCCTACCCGCTGATCTCCACCGTCTACTTCTCCCTCATGCACTACGACGGCTTCCGGCCGCCCACCTGGAGCGGCGGGAAGAACTGGGCCTACGTCTTCGGGCACTACCCGCTGTTCTGGCCCGCGCTGCGCAACACCCTGTGGCTGGTCGTGGTGATGGTGACCCTGCGCGTGGCCTTCGGGCTCGGCATCGGGATGCTCATCACGAAGATCAAGACGGGTACGGGCGTCTTCCGCACCCTGTTCTACCTGCCCTACCTCGCCCCGCCGGTCGCCGCCACCATGGCCTTCGCGTTCCTCCTCAACCCCGGTACCGGGCCCGTGAATTCGCTCCTGGAGAAGGCGGGCATCCCGGCGCCGGGCTGGTTCGACGACCCCGGCTGGTCGAAGCCGGCGCTGACCCTGCTCGCGCTGTGGGGCATCGGCGATCTGATGGTGATCTTCATGGCCGCGCTGCTCGACGTGCCGAAGGAGCAGTACGAGGCGGCCGAGCTGGACGGCGCCTCCGCTTGGCAGCGGTTCCGGTACGTGACGCTGCCGAACATCTCCCCCATCGTGATGTTCGCCGTCGTCACCGGCGTGATCCAGGCCATGCAGTACTACACGGAGCCGCTGGTCGCGGGGAAGGTCGCCTCCGGGGTGATCCAGGGCGCCGGCGCCCAGTTCGAGCCCGGCTACCCGGACAAGTCCACGCTCACCCTGCCCCAGCTCGTCTACAACCTCGGCTTCCAGCGCTTCGACTACGGCTCCGCGTGCGTCGTCGCCCTCGTACTCTTCGCCCTGTCCATGGCGTTCACCGCGCTTCTGATGCGGCGCCGGGGCGGCCTGATCCAGGCAGGTGACTGACCATGGCCCAAGTGCTCGCCGAGCCGACCGAGTCGGCGCCGGCGTCCGCGCCCGCCCGGCGGACCGCCCGGCGCAAGGAACTGCTCCAGTGGATCGCGGTGCACTCCCTCGGCGTCGCCGCCGCCCTCTTCTTCGTCCTGCCCTTCGTGTTCGTGCTGCTGACCTCGCTGATGAGCGACAGCCAGGCACTGAGCCGCGACCTGATCCCGGACACCTGGCAATGGGGCAACTACCGCACGGTCTTCGACACGCCCGGCTTCCTCACCTGGTGGCGCAACACGCTGCTCTACGCCGGCCTCGGCACCGTACTGACCGTGGTGTCCTCGATCCCCGTGGCCTACGCGCTCGCCAAGTTCCGCTTCCGTGGCCGCAATCTCGCCCTGATGCTGGTGATCTCGATGATGATGCTGCCCCCGCAGGTCGTCGTCATCCCGATGTACCTCTTCTGGGCGAAACAGCTGGGGCTGTCCGGGACGTTGTGGCCGCTGATCATCCCGATGGCGTTCGGCGACGCGTTCTCCGTCTTCCTGCTGCGCCAGTTCCTGACGACGATCCCGGACGAGTACGTCGACGCCGCCAGGGTGGACGGCTGCGGCGAACTGCGCACCCTCGTCCGGGTGGTGCTGCCGATGGCCAGGCCCGGCATCGCCGCCGTGGCCCTCTTCCAGTTCTTCAGCGCCTGGAACGACTACTTCGGGCCCCAGATCTACGCCTCCGAGAACCCCGGTGCCTGGACGCTGAGTTACGGCCTGGAGTCCTTCAAGGGCGCGCATCACACCGACTGGAACCTCACCATGGCCGCGACGGTCCTGGTCATGGCCCCCGTGATCGTCGTGTTCTTCTTCGCCCAGAAGGCATTCGTCGAAGGCGTCACGCTCACCGGAGTGAAGGGTTGATCTCTGTATGAAACTCACCGTGGTCGGCGGCGGCTCGACCTACACCCCCGAACTGATCGACGGCTTCGCCCGGCTCAGGGACACCCTGCCCGTCGCGGAACTGGTCCTGGTGGACCCGGACGCCGAACGCCTGGAGCTGGTGGGCGGGCTGGCCCGGCGGATCTTCGCCAGACAGGGGCACGGCGGGAAGATCGTGACCACCGCCGACCTGGACGCGGGCGTCGAGGGCGCCGACGCCGTGCTGCTCCAGCTCCGCGTCGGCGGGCAGGCGGCCCGGCAGCAGGACGAGACGTGGCCGCTGGAGTGCGGCTGCGTCGGCCAGGAGACCACCGGCGCGGGCGGCCTCGCCAAGGCGCTGCGCACCGTACCCGTCGTACTCGACATCGCCGAGCGGGTCCGGCGCGGCAATTCGCGCGCCTGGATCATCGACTTCACCAACCCGGTCGGCGTCGTCACCCGCGCCCTGCTGCACGCCGGGCACCGCGCCGTCGGCCTGTGCAACGTGGCGATCGGGCTCCAGCGCAAGTTCGCCGACCGCCTCGGGGTGACCCCGCGGGACGTGCACCTCGCGCACGTGGGGCTCAACCACCTCACCTGGGAGACCGCGGTGCGGCTCGGCGGGCCCGAGGGCGAGAACGTGCTGCCCAAGCTGCTCGCCGAGCACGGCGACGCCATCGCCGACGACCTGCGCCTGCCGCGCGCCCTCCTCGACCGCCTCGGCGTCGTCCCCTCGTACTACCTGCGCTACTTCTACGCCCACGACGAGGTCGTACGGGAGCTGCGCACCAAGCCCTCACGGGCCGAGGAAGTGGCGCGGATGGAGCGGGAGCTGCTGACGATGTACGGCGATCCGGCCCTGGACGAGAAGCCGGCGCTGCTCGCCAAGCGGGGCGGGGCGTACTACTCGGAGGCCGCGGTGGACCTGGCGGCGGCGCTGCTCAGCGGGGGCGGCAGCCCGTACCAGGTGGTGAACACGCTGAACAGGGGCACGCTGCCGTTCCTCGCCGACGACGCGGTGATCGAGGTGCAGGCGGCGGTCGGCCCGGCCGGTCCCGCGCCGCTGCCGGTGCCGGAGGTGGACCCGCTGTACGCGGGGCTGATCGTCAACGTGACGGCGTACGAGGAGCTGGCCCTTCAGGCGGCGCTGCGCGGCGGCCGGGACCGGGTCTTCCGCGCCCTGCTCGCGCACCCGCTGATCGGACAGTACGACTACGCCGAGACCCTGACCGACAGACTGATCGCACACAACCGGGAGCATCTCGCGTGGGCCTGACCTCGACCGGAACCGCGAGCGTGCTCGCCATCGACGCGGGCAACAGCAAGACCGACGTGGCCGTGGTCGGCGCCGCGGGCGAGGTGCTGGCCACGGCACGCGGCGGCGGGTTCCGGCCCCCGGCGGTGGGGGTGGCGGCGGCCTTCGACGCGCTCGCCGAGCCGGTGGCGCGGGCGCTGGCGGACGCGGGTCTGGACCGCGTCACCCATGTGTCCGCCTGTCTGGCCAACGCCGATCTGCCCGTGGAGGAGGAGCGGTTGGCGACCGCGCTGCACGCGCGCGGCTGGGGCGGCACGGCGGAGGTGCGCAACGACACCTTCGCGATCCTGCGCGCGGGCGTCGCCGAGCCGCGGGGCGTGGCGGTGGTCTGCGGGGCGGGCATCAACTGCGTGGGGATGCGGCCCGACGGCCGTACCGCCCGCTTCCCGGCCATCGGCCGCATCTCCGGTGACTGGGGCGGCGGCTGGGGCCTCGCGGAGGAGGCGCTGTGGTGCGCGGCGCGGGCGGAGGACGGACGGGGCGAGGCGACGGCGCTGGCCCGCGACCTGCCCGCCCACTTCGGGCTGCCCTCCATGTACGCGCTGATCGAGGCCCTGCACCTGGAGCACCTGGCGCCCGAGCGGCGGGGCGAGCTGGCGCCGGTGCTGTTCGCCACGGCGGCCGGCGGCGACCCGGTGGCCCGCGCGCTCGTGGACCGGCTCGCGGACGAGGTGACGGTGCTGGCCACGGTGGCGCTCACCCGCCTGGAACTGCTGGACGAACCGGTGCCGGTGCTGCTCGGCGGCAGCGTGCTGACCGCCGGGCACGGCCAGCTCGACGACGGCATCCGGGCCCGGCTGGCGGCCCGCGCCCCCAAGGCCGCCGTGCGCGTCGTCACCGCGCGTCCGGTGCTCGGCGCCGCCCTGCTCGGGCTGGACCGGCTCGGGGCGCCGGCGGAGGCGCAGGAGCGGGCGCGGAGGTACTGGGAGGCGCTCTGAACTCCCCTGTGGAGAAACGGTTTCCGCGGGTGGTGGCACGGTCCGGCGCATGCCCCGCCCCGAGGAACCGAACACCTGACCCGGGCGTGTATAGGGGCAGCGCACACTGGTATCCACAAGATCCAGTGAAGGCCGGTGCGGAATGTCACTCCGTGCGGCGATACTTGGCTGCGTACGGATGACCATGGGGGAGGTCGAGTGACACACCCGCCGCAGAGCGCAGCACCGCCGGTCGCGGGTCCCGCCGTGCCCGCCGCCCCCGGCATCCCCGCCCAGCCCGGTCGGCCGTCCCCGGCGCCGTCCCACGCACCCCAGCCGCCCCAGGGGCCGCACTCGCGGCGGACCGCCTTCGCCGAGGGCGCCGGGAGGCTGCGGGCCGCCGCGACCACCGAGCCGGGCCGGCTGCGCGTCATCGGGGCCGTACTCGCCCTGCTGGTCGTGGCGTTCGGCGCGGTCACCGCCTGGCAGAGCAGCGAGCGCGCCGCCGCCGCGGACGACGTGCTGCACCGCAGCCAGCCCCTCAGCTCCGGCGCCGCCGACATCTACCGCTCGCTGGCCGACGCCAACACCGCGGCCTCCAGCGGCTTCCTCGCGGGCGGCCAGGAACCGGCGGCCACCCGCGACCGGTACGAGAAGGACATCAGCGCCGCCGCCTCCGGCCTGGTCACGGCCGCCGCCAACGCCGAGCCGGGCAGCGCCTCCGAGACCACCGTCGCCCGGCTGAACCGGCTGCTGCCCGAGTACAAGGGCCTCGTCGAGCGGGCCCGCACCTACAACCGGCAGGGCTACCCGGTCGGCGGCGCGTATCTGCGGTACGCGAACGAGAAGATGCAGACGCAGATGCTCCCGGCCGCCGAGGACCTGTACACCAAGGAGAACGCGCGTCTGGACGCCGACTACGGGGACGCGACGCCATACCCCTGGGCGGCCATCGCGCTCGGCGTGCTCACCCTGGCCGGCCTCGGCTGGGCGCAGCGCCGCGACTACCGGCGCACCAACCGCGTCCTCAACCGCGGCCTGGTCGCAGCAAGTTCCGCCACCGTCGTCGCCCTGCTGTGGCTCACCGTCGGCCACACCGTCGCCCGCTCCGAGCTGACCGGCTCGTACGACCACGGCATCCGCTCCCTGACCGTCCTGCACGACGCCCGCATCGCCTCGCTGAAGGCGCGGGGCAACGAGAACCTGAGCCTGGTCGCGCGCGGCGCCGAGACCATCACGGTCGGCGGCAAGCAGTACGACACGTACTACTACGACTTCGACAAGGACATGGCCGTGCTCGGCAAGGGACTGGGCCGGGCGGAGCGGTTCGCCGACGACTCCGGCGGCACCGCCCCCGTCAAGGCCGCCGAGGCCGGCGCGGCGCTGTGGAAGCAGCGGCACACCGCGGCCCGCACCGAGGACGAGAACGGCGACTACCAGCAGGCGCTGGACAAGGTGATCGGCGCCAGGGGCACCACCGGCGAGTGCTTCGACGGTGTCGACAGCGACCTGGCCCGCGCGATAGGCCATGAGCAGGCGGAGTTCCAGCGGGCCGCCGCGCGCGGGCGGGACGCCATGACCGGGCTGCCCGCCGGCGCCGCCGCCCTGGCGGTGCTCGGCGCGGCGGGCGCGCTCGCGGGGATCGGCCGCAGGCTTTCGGAGTACCGGTGAGAAGGGGCGGGGCGATGGACGCGAGCCGGCTGCGCGGCTGGGGCGGGGTCGGCACGATGGCGCTCCTGTGCGCCTTGGCGCTGGCCTTCGTCCTGCTGCTGCCGTGCACCCAGGCCGCGCACCACCACCGCGCCCCGGACCGGGCCGGACAGCAGCTCGCCGAGGGCAGCCAGGTGCGCGCCGGCTCCTGCCAGGACTCCGAGGCGCAGCAGCAGACCCTCGCCCCGTCCGGCGCCGACGGCCCGACCATCGACGCGATCAAGGCCCGCCAGGGGGCCCGGCGCAAGCTGATCGTGGGCGTCGACCAGAACAGCTACCGCTGGGGCTACCGCAACCCGAACACCGAGGGCGCCCAGCTGGAGGGCTTCGACATCGACCTGGTGCACCGCATCGCCCGGGACATCCTCGGCGACCCGGACGCGGTGCAGTTCAAGGCGATACCGACCAGCCAGCGCATCTCGGCGATCCAGGACGGCCGCGTGGACATGGTGGTCCGTACGATGACGATCACCTGCGAGCGGCTCGGCCAAGTGGCCTTCTCGGCGCCGTACTTCAAGACCGGGCAGCAGGTCCTCGCACCCAAGTCGTCGCCGATCACCGGGTACAACGGCACGCTGGCACACAAGAAGGTGTGCACGGCCTCCGGTTCGACGGGGTACGCGAAGCTGGCCGCGGACCAGAAGGACGGGACTTTGCCCGCCTCCACCGACATCTCCACCACCGTGCCCAACCAGCTCGACTGCCTGGTGCGGCTCCAGCTCGGCGAGGCGGACGCGGTGGTCACCGACGGGGCCCTCGCCGCGAGCCAGGCCGCGCAGGACCCGACCGTGGAACTCAAGGGCGCGCCGTTCACGACCGAGTACTACGGAGTGGCGATGAAGAAGGACGCCTCCGATCTGGTGCGCCGGGTCAACCGGGTCCTGGTCGCCTACCGCGCGAGCGGCTGGCAGGCGTCGTACGACACATGGCTGTCGGCCACACTGGGAAAGGACTCCTCGGCGTCCAGGCCGCCCGCACCGCGGTATCTGCGCACCAGTTGAACCACGGCCGACGGAACACACAGCAAGCGAGAGGTGATCGATGGGCGTCACGGACCCCGCCGGGCCGGTGATGGACCGGGACGAGGTGGACCGTGCGCTGGCGCGGCTCGGCCAGGAGCACGAGGCGATCGAGACCTCGCTGCTCGCCCTCCAGGACCACGCGGGCCGCCGGCTCCTGGAGGGCGCCGAACTGTCCGGCGTCACACAGGAGCGCTGGCAGGCCACCGAGGCACGGATCACCCTGCTGTGGTCGTACTTCGACGCGTATACGGCCGCGCTGCGCGGCGCCCGCGAGATCCGCGCCCGGCGCCGCTGGTCCAGCCGGGAGGACCTGGCCGAGCTGACCGGGCTGCTGCGCGGCACCTCCGTGACGGTCGCCGGCCCCGGCAACGGCAGGCTCAGCGAGAGCTTCTCGCTGGCCGAGCTGGTGGACCGGATGAACGAGATGTACGCGACCAGCCTGGACCTGGTCGTCGCCGCCGACGCGGTCTGGTCGGCGCTGCCCGCGCGGATCGACCTCCTCGCCGCCGAGTTGCAGCGCACCCGGCAGCTCGCACACTCCGTCGGCGTGCGCCCCGGCGAGCACCCGGCCGGTGACGACCTGGAGCGGATCACCCGCACCCTGACCCGGCTGCGCGCGGACGTGATCCGCGACCCGCTCGCCTTCTGGGTGCCGGCCAAGGGCAGTTCCGCGCCCGGCGGCGGCCGCCCGGACACCACGGTGTACGACCGCGAGGCGCGCGCCCTGGAGGACGTGCGCCGGGAGATCGACGCGGTGCTGACCGTGCGCCAGGACGCGGAAACCCGGCTGATCCGGCTGCGGGACGTCCTCTCGCGCGCGGACCGCACCCTCGCCGAGGCCCGCACCGCGCGCGGCGAGGTGCTGGCGAAGATCGCCGCCACCGAGGTGCCGGTGGTCAGCGGTCCGCCGACCGTGCTCCAGGAGCAGCTGGCGACGGCGGCCGAGTACCGGCGCAGCGCCCAGTGGCACCGGCTGTCCCCGCTGCTGGAGTCCCTGGAGCAGCGCGCCGAGGACGAACTGCTGCGCGCCCGCGAGCAGTTGACCGCGGTCACCGCGCCGCTCGCGGTCCGCGCCGAACTGCGCGGCCGGCTCGACGCCTACAAGGCGAAGGTCGCCCGGCACGGACTGGCCGAGGACCCGTTCCTGGTGGAGCGGTACGACGCCGCCCGGCGGATGCTGTGGAGCGCGCCCTGCGACCTGCGGGTGGCCGAGAGCGCGGTGCTGCGCTACCAGCGGGCGGCGGCCGAACTGCTGGAGGGCGCGCCCGAGGAGCACAAGGGGGAGCAGGGATGAGCGGGGCCGGGCGGGCCTGCCAGCGGCCGGGCTGCGAGGGGTCGTACGAGGACGTCGGCGGCGGCGAGCTGTACTGCGGCACCTGCGGACTGGCGCCCGTGGTGTCGGCGACCGGGATGGTCGGCTCGCCGCCCACCGGTGTGACGCGCGGTGCCGCCGACAGCCGGGGTTCCGGCAGCGCCCGCAGCGCCCGCACCTCCTCGCAGTCGTCCAGGTCCCGGCGCTCGGTGTCCGGGCGGCTCTCGCGGTCCCTGTCGGGGGGCGCCGCCACCGCCCGCTCGGTGTCGGTGCGCAGCTCCGGCTCCGCGTCGGGGTCCTCAGGGCGCGGGCGGCTCGGCGCGGGCCTGGTGGACGTCCCGCAGGTGCCGCGGCCCGACCCGCAGACGATGGTCCTGGACAACCCCGAGGTGCCCGAACGCAAACGGTTCTGCTCCCGCTCGGACTGCGGGGCGCCGGTCGGCCGGGCCCGCGGCGACCGGCCGGGCCGCACCGAGGGATTCTGCACCAAGTGCGGCCACCCGTACTCCTTCGTGCCCAAACTGAAGGCCGGGGACATCGTGCACGGTCAGTACGAGGTGGCGGGCTGCCTCGCGCACGGCGGCCTGGGCTGGGTCTACCTGGCGGTGGACCGGGCCGTCTCGGACCGCTGGGTGGTGCTCAAGGGCCTGCTGGACACCGGGGACCAGGACGCGATGGCCGCCGCGATCTCCGAGCGGCGCTTCCTCGCGGAGATCGAGCACGCCAACATCGTGCGGATCTACAATTTCGTGGAGCACCTGGACCAGCGCACCGGCTCCCTCGACGGCTACATCGTCATGGAGTACGTGGGCGGCAAGTCCCTCAAGGAGATCGCCAACGCCCGCCGCACCCCGGAGGGCAGGCGCGATCCGCTGCCGGTGGAGCAGGCGTGCGCGTACGGCATCGAGGCACTGGAGGCGCTCGGCCACCTGCACAGCCGCAACCTGCTGTACTGCGACTTCAAGGTCGACAACGCCATCCAGACCGAGGACCAGCTCAAGCTGATCGACATGGGCGCGGTGCGCCGCATGGACGACGACGAGTCCGCGATCTACGGCACGGTCGGCTACCAGGCCCCCGAGGTCGCCGAGACCGGCCCGTCGGTGGCGAGCGACCTGTACACCGTGGGCCGCACCCTCGCGGTGCTGACCTTCGACTTCCAGGGCTACACGAACGTCTACGCCGACTCGCTGCCGGACCCCGAGACCGTCGACGTCTTCCGCAGCTACGAGTCCTTCTACCGGCTCCTGGTGCGCGCCACCGACCCCGACCCGGCCCGCCGCTTCGGCTCCGCGCGGGAGATGGCGGAGCAGCTGACGGGGGTGCTGCGGGAGGTCGTGGCGCTGCGCAGCGGCCGGGCGCGGCCCGCCCTGTCGACCCTGTTCGGGCCCGAAGTGCGGGTCACGGACACGGAGTTGTTCCCCCGCCTGTACGGGGAGGTGTCCCGCCTCGGGGCCCGGACGATCCCGGCACGGAGAGGCGGTCGGTACGGCCGTCCCCCTACCGCGAGCACCCCGGCACCGACCACCCTGGAGCTGACCACCCCGGCTCCGGCCGCCGCGGCACCGGCCGCCCTGGTCAAGCCGCTCGACATCGCCGCCACGGCCCTCGCGCTGCCCGTGCCCCTGGTCGACCCGGCCGATCCCAACGCCGGGTTCCTCGCGGGCCTCGTGGCGTCCGCGCCCGCGGAACTGCTCGGGGCGCTGACGGCGGTGCCCGCGCAGAGCGTGGAGACGCGGCTGCGGCAGGTGCGGGCGCGGCTGGAGACCGGGGACCACTACGGCGCCGCGACCGGGCTCGCCGCGCTGGACGAGGAGCGGCCCGAGGACTGGCGGGTGGTCTGGTACCGGGGCCTGGCCGCGCTGGCCACCGGCGACTTCGAGGGGGCCGCGCTCGCCTTCGACGCGGTCTACGACGCCTTCCCCGGCGAGGCCGCGCCCAAGCTGGCGCTCGGCGCCTGCGCCGAGGTGCTGGGCCAGTTGGACAACGCGGCCGACTACTACCACCTGGTGTGGACGACCGATCCCAGCTATGTGAGCGCCGCGTTCGGGCTCGCGCGGGTGCGGCTCGCCGCCGGGGACCGGCAGGGCGCGGTGCGGGCGCTGGAGTCGGTGCCGGAGTCGTCCATCCACTACACGGCCGCCCGGATCGCCGCCGTCCGGGCCCGGCTCAGAGGACGCGTCGCGGGCGCGGGTGACGTACCGTTCCTGGAGGACCTGACCGCCGCCGCCGCGCAGGTCGAGGCGCTCCAGGCGTACGGGCTCGACCCGGCGCGGCGCGAGGTGCTGT
This sequence comes from Streptomyces sp. AM6-12, assembly GCF_044327085.1. NCBI lineage: Bacteria > Bacillati > Actinomycetota > Actinomycetes > Kitasatosporales > Streptomycetaceae > Streptomyces > Streptomyces sp. AM6-12. The sequence goes on along the minus strand of NZ_JBIQWN010000001.1, from coordinate 4,802,480 downwards.
CGGCCGAAGTACTCGGTTGTGCGCTGGACTGGATACTCTCCGGGGGCCAGGACACCGCCCGGCCGGCCGCCGGCGGGCGGATGCTGCTGGGCAGCGGACTGGACGAGCGGGGCCTGCGCTTCGGCCTGGAGCGCGCCTACCGCGCGCTGGCCCAGCTGGCCCCCGGCGGCCAGGAGAGGATCGAACTGGTGGAACGGGCCAACCGTTACCGCCCCCGGACGTGGGTGTAGTTGATGTCGCAGATGCCCCAGCAGGCCGCACCGGCCACGTGCCCGAGCTGCGCGGAGCCCGTCGAACCGGACGACCTCTTCTGCGGTGCGTGCGGTCACGACCTCTCGGTGGTGCCCGCGCCGCCGCGGGACCACCCCACGCTGCCCATGACCGGGCCGGCGACGCCCACCCCTCCGGCCCCCGGCACCCCCGCCACGCCCGGCCCCGCCGCGCCGGCCTCCGTCATGCCCCACTCCCCCACCCCCGGCGCTCCGGGCCCCGGCCCCTCCGCCCCCGGCGCCCAGAACTCAGGCACCCCAAACTCCGGTCCGGCTGACCCCGGTTCGCCGGGCCCCGGTTCTCCGGCCGCCGGGGACGACGTGGAGTGGCCCGCCCCCGAGCCCCACCGCTCCGACTCCGCCTCCCCCACGACGCATCTGCCGACCGACCTGCCCGGCACCGACTCGGGCGGCCACCCGCTGCACCCCGGCGCGCCCGAGGCGCCCGCGGGTCAGCCCGCGTCCGGCGTCCGTTTCGACCGCCCGGCGGAACCCGAGGAGTACCCCTTGCAGGCCCCCGACCCCCGCGCTGCGGACGAGACCCTCGCGCCCGAGCCGCAGCCCGCGCCGCCCGCCACGACCTGTGTCGCCTGCCGCGCCGGCCGCGTGGACAGCGACGGCTACTGCGAGAACTGCGGGCACGCCCAGCCCCGCGAACGCGACCACATGGAGCGGGAGTCGGGCCCGGCCGCCGCCGTCAGCGACCGCGGGCTGCGCCACCACCGCAACGAGGACTTCTTCGCCCTCGGCCACACCACGCTGCCCGACGGCAGCCCCGCCACGCACGCCGTCGTCTGTGACGGCGTCTCCTCCGCGACCCGCCCGGACGAGGCGTCGGCCGCCGCCGCGCGCGCGGCCGGCGACACCCTGCTCGCCGCCCTGCCGCGCGGCACACACCCGCAGGCGGCCATGCACGAGGCGATCGTCGCCGCCGCGCAGGCCGTCAACGCGCTGGCCGGGGACCCGGACACGGCCCGCGAGCACGACCCGCACCACAACGCCCCGGCCTGCACCATCGTCTCCGCCGTGGTCGCCGCCGGGCTCCTGGTGGTCGGCTGGGTCGGCGACAGCCGCGCCTACTGGGTGCCGGACGACCGCAGCGCGCCGCCCGCCCGGCTGACCGAGGACGACTCCTGGGCCGCGCAGATGGTCGCCGCCGGACTGATGAGCGAGGCCCAGGCGTACGCCGACGAGCGCGCCCACGCCATCACCGGCTGGCTCGGCGCGGACGCCTATGAACTGGACCCGCACACCGCGTCGTTCACACCGGACCGGCCCGGTGTGGTGGTGGTGTGCACGGACGGGCTGTGGAACTACGCCGAGACGGCGCAGGAGATGGCCGAGACGATCCCGGCGGACGCCGCCGTCCGGCCGCTGCACAGCGCCCGCGTCCTGGTCGGTCACGCCCTGGACGGCGGGGGCCACGACAACGTAACAGTGGCCGTGCTGCCGTTCCCGGCACCACCGCGGGGGGCAGGATCGGCCTGAGGCCACGGGGGCCACGGGGGCCACGGGCCGGAGGGGACCGGCCCGTACACGGCACCGCCGCGCGTAAGCGGGGCGGTGGAGGGGGATTTGAGTTCGTATGGCCAATTTCGCGAAACCGAGCGTGCCACGGTTCTCGGTGGACGTGTACCAGAACGAGTACCTGCCCGAGGGCGGCCGCGAGGTCAACGCCATCGTCACGGTGACGGCGACGGGGGGCGGCACGCTGGGCGGGGGCCTGGGCCCGGTCGCCGCCGCGGGGCGGCCCTGCGCCGCCGTGGCGATCATGGTCGACTGCTCGGGTTCCATGGACTACCCGCCGACGAAGATGCGCAACGCGCGGGACGCCACGGCCGCCGCGGTGGACACCCTGCGCGACGGCACCCACTTCGCGGTGATCGCCGGCACCCATGTGGCCACCGAGGTCTATCCCGGCGGCGGCCGCCTCGCGATCGCGGACCCCGCCACCCGTGCGGCGGCCAAGCAGGCACTGAGCCGCCTCACCTCGGGCGGCGGTACGGCCATCGGCACCTGGCTGCGCCTCGCCGACCGGCTGCTGTCCTCGGCGGACGCCACCCTGCGACACGGCATCCTGCTCACCGACGGGCGCAACGAGCACGAGTCGCCCGAGGAGCTGCGCGCCGCCCTGGACGCCTGCGCCGGGCGGTTCACCTGTGACGCGCGGGGCGTGGGCACCGACTGGGAAGTGAAAGAAGTCACAGGGATCGCCTCCGCGCTCCTCGGCACCGCCGACATCGTCGCCGACCCGGCCGGCCTCGCCGACGACTTCACGCGGATGATGGAGACGGCGATGGGCAAGGAGGTCGCCGACGTCGCCCTGCGGGTGTGGACGCCGGTCGGCACCGCCATCCGCTTCCTCAAGCAAGTCGCCCCGGCCGTCGAGGACTTGACCGGCCGCCGCGCCGAGGCCGGACCACGCGCCGGGGACTACCCGACCGGTTCCTGGGGCGACGAGTCCCGCGACTACCACCTGTGCGTGGAGGTCCCCCCGGCCGGCCTGGGCCGCGAAATGCTGGCCGCGCGGGTGTCGTTGGTGGTCCCGCAAGCGGACGGGACGGCACAGAGCCTCGGCGCGCAGGGCCTCGTACGGGCCGTGTGGACCGACGACATGGCGGCCTCCACCGCGATCAGCCCTCAGGTCGCCCATTACACGGGCCAGGCCGAACTGGCACATGTCATTAAACAAGGGCTCGATCTGCGCAAAGCGGGCGATTTCGACGGAGCAACGGCCAAACTGGGGCGGGCGGTTCAGCTGGCGAGTGCCTCGGGGAACGCGGATACTGCGAAACTGCTTTCGAAGGTGGTGGACGTGGTCGACGCCGCGACAGGTACTGTGCGGTTGAAGACGAGGGTCGCGGAGGCGGACGAGATGACTCTGGAGACCCGGTCCACAAAGACTGTTCGTGTAAAGAAGTGACCCTGGAAGCGTCCCTGGCGATCCAGTTGGACCCGTAAAGGAAGAAGGGGAAGCACCGACATGCCGACCTGCCCGAACGGACACCAGTCGGGTTCCGACGACTGGTGCGAGGTCTGCGGTCACCGCATGGCCGGTGCCGTACCTCCGCCCCCGCCGCCCGGCGGTTACGGCTTTCCGCCCCCGAGCGGCGACCGGCAGGGCGGGCGCCCGCCGGCCGCGTCCGGGGAGGCCGAGCTGTGCCCGCAGTGCCGTACGCCCCGCGAGGGCGGCGCGCCCTTCTGCGAGGAGTGCCGGTGGAACTTCCTGACCAACACCGCGACCTCGTACACCCCGGCGGCCCCGCGGCCCTCGGGCGGCCCGCACTTCCAGCCGCCGAGCACGCCGTTCGGCGGCCGTGACGGGTACGAGTACCAGGGCTCGCGGCCCTCGCAGGTGAACCGTCCCGCCGAGCCGATCCCGCCGTTCGGCAGCGAGCCGTCGGGCCCGACCCCGTTCGACCGCACCCCGCCGAGCCCGCCGACCTCCCCCGGCCCGCCGGCCCCGCCCGCCTTCGGCCGGGTTCCGGGCCAGGGCGCACCCGGCGCACCGTCCGGCCCCGGCCAGGGTCCCGGCGGCGGCTACGGCTACCCCCAGCCCGGCAACCCGCAGTCCGGCAACCCGCAGTCCCCGCCCCCGCCGCCCGGCTTCGGCGACCGGGGCCCCGGCGGTCCGGCCGGCGGCCCCTCGGGTCCCGGCCAGGGTCCCGGCGGCCAGGGCCAGAACGGCGGCTACGGCTACCCCCAGCCCGGTGGCACCCAGGCCCCGCCCCCGCCGCCCGGCTTCGGCGGCGACCGCGCCCCGGCCGGCCGCCCCTCCCCCTTCGGCAACCCTCCGGGCCAGGGCCAGGGTCCCGGCGCCGGTGGTCCGGCCGGCGGACCCTCGGGTCCCGGCCAGGGTCCCGGCGGCCAAAGCGGCGGCTACGGCTACCCCCAGCCCGGCAACCCCCAGCCCGGCAACCCGCAGTCCCCGCCCCCGCCGCCCGGCTTCGGCGACCGGGGCCCCGGCGCTCCGGCCGGCGGTCCCTTCGGCGGCGGTCCCGGCCAGGGCCCCTTCGGCGGCGACCCCTCCCGTCCCGCGGGCCCCGGTGGCCCCGGCCAGGGTCCCGGTGGCCCCAGTGGTCCCGGTGGCGCCCCGCAGGCGTTCCCGTCGACCGGCGGCCCGCCCGCGCCCCCCGCGTTCCCGCAGGAGACCGGCCGTCCCCCGGCCGGCGGCCCCTCCTCCGGCGGCCCCTCCTTCGGCGGCGGTGACGACGACTGGGTGATCTCCCCGCCGTCGTCCGCCGACCCCTCCGGCCCCGGCCAGGGCAGCGGCTACGGCTACCCCCACCAGCCCGGTGGCACCCGCGCCCCTTCGGGACCGGGCTTCGAGAAGGCCCCCGCGGGCCCCGGCTTCCCGGACGCGCCGGGGCAGTCCACCTGGACCGCCACCATCGGCCCGGACCGCGAGTACTTCATGGCGATGATGCAGCGCTCCGGCCCCGAGGCCACGGGCCTGAACCTGCCCGCGTACTCCCCCGAGCAGCAGCGCACCCTCACCGGCGACCAGGTGACGATCGGCCGCCGCCGGCACTCCACCGGCGACACCCCGGACATCGACCTGGCCGTGCCGCCGGAGGATCCGGGCGTCTCGCACCAGCACGCGATGCTGGTGCAGCAGCCGGACGGCAGCTGGGCGGTGGTCGACCAGAACTCGACCAACGGCACCACGGTCAACATGTCGGAGGAGCCGATCCAGCCGTTCGTGCCGGTTCCGCTGCGCGACGGCGACCGGGTGCACGTGGGCGCCTGGACGACGATCACCGTCCGCCGCAGCTGAGTCCCGGCGGTAAAGCGGTCACGGGAGGGGCCAGGCGTACGGCCCCTCCGGGTCGTCCAGCCAGGCCCAGCCGCGACCGCCGGCGAGCGTGACGCCGTACCGGTCGCGCTCCGGCTCCTCCTCGCGCTGCCACAGCGCGTACGCCTCCTGCGGGTCCGGCGTGCCGCCGCTCAGCGCCCGCAGGAAGCGGAAGGTGTCCTGCTCGCGGGCCCGGCGTGGCAGCCCCGCGAAGCCGGTCTGCGCCGGCTCCGCCCGGCCCTGACCGCGCAGCGGCACGAAGTACGCGGCCGTGGCGAGGAATCGGCCCTCGGCGTGCTCCGCGTCCCGCACGGTGAGCGCGAGCAGTCCGGTCGCCAGCGGGAGCAGGACGCGGGCGCCGGGGCGGCACTGGGCGAGCCAGGCGCGCGGCACCGTGGGCAGCGCGCAGGTCGCGATGATCCGGTCGAAGGGGGCGCGTTCGGGCACCCCCCGCGCCCCGTCCCCGGTGACGACCACCGGCCGGTACCCGGCCGCGGCCAGATGCGCCCGCGCGGCCTCGGTGATCTCCGGCTCCAGCTCGACGCTGGTGACGAGGTCGTCGCCGAGCCGGTGCGCCAGCAGGGCCGCGTTGTATCCGGTGCCGGCGCCCACCTCCAGGACCCGGTCGCCGTCCGCGACGTCCAGCGCGGCCAGCATCCGGGCCATCAGGGAGGGCTGGCTGCTGGAGGAGAGCAGCTCGCCGTCGCGCAGCCGGGTGGCCAGCGGCTCGTCCGCGTAGGCGCCGCGCACCCAGCGCTCGCGCTCCCGCGGGTCGGGGCTCTCGCCCCAGCGCCGCTCGTAGCCGCGAGGCCCGGCGACGAAGTAGTACGGCACGAACAGATGCCTGGGCACCTGTTCGAACGGCTCGCGCCACCGCGGGTCCGCCGCGAAGGCACCCTCCGCCGCGATCTCCCGCACCATCCCGGCCCGCGCGGCGGCGGCCAGTTCCCCGGTCCGTGCGTCGTCACCGCCCATACCTCCACGGTAAGCACCGGCGGGGACGGTCCTAGGCCTGGAGACCTGGGCCGCCCGGTCTGAGACCATGGACGGGTGAATGAGATTCGGCGCGGCACGCTTCAGGAGCAGACCTTCTACGAGCAGGTCGGCGGGGAGGACACCTTCCGCCGGCTCGTCCACCGCTTCTACGAGGGGGTAGCCGGGGACCCCGAGCTGCGGGCGATGTACCCGGAGGAGGACCTGGGCCCGGCGGAGGAGCGCCTGACGCTTTTCCTGATGCAGTACTGGGGCGGCCCCACCACCTACAGCGAGCGCCGCGGCCACCCCCGACTGCGGATGCGGCACGCCCCCTTCGCGGTGGACCGGGCGGCGCACGACGCCTGGCTGCGGCACATGCGGGCGGCCGTGGACGACCTGGGCCTGTCCGAGGAGCACGAGCGGACGCTGTGGAACTACCTGACGTACGCCGCCGCGTCGATGGTCAACACCCCGGACTGAGCCCGCCCTCGGGCGGCCGTCGGCTCAGCCGCCCACGCTGACGCCGAGCGCCCCGAGGGAGCCGGGCGTCCCCGCCCGCCGTACCGCGATCGAGCCGTACGGCGTGCGCAGCCGCAGCCACGCGCCGGAGGACAGCAGCCCGGTGTCGGCCGCCCGAGTGCCCGGCCGCAGGAAGCCCAGGGACTGCGCCGCGTGCACGGCCCGCACGGGCAGGCGGGTGTGCCCGATCTCGCGGGACCAGATCTCCCGCCCGATCCGGTCCAGCTCCGCGCGGGTACGCCCCTCGGGCGGCAACTCCTCGGTACGCGACCGGAATTCGCCGACCGCCGCGGCGACGGTCGCCCGCAGCGCGTCCGGCGCCGGCAACCCCGGCTCGGGGCGCCAGCCGCCGCGCGGCGGCAGCACACCGGCCCAGGGCGGCCCGGTGACCGTGCCCGGCACGGCCGCGGTGGCGGCCCGCTCGTCCACCGACTCCAGCAGCTCGCCCGCGGAGACGGTGGCGTCGAGGGTGACGGCAAGGCCGTTCTCGTACGGCTTGGCGAGCCGTACCGCGCGCACCGCGAGCACCTCGAAGGACGGCGGCCGGCCGAAGACGGCGAGCGCGGTGCCGGCCGCCTGGAGGCGCACCGCGGCACCGCGGTCGTAGTGGAGCAGCCGGGCGAGGAAGGCGGCGAGGTCCGCCGCCTCCGTCTCGTCCACGAGGTGCAGCACCGTCATGCGGCGACGGCCTCGCCCTCTTCGGCTCCGGTCTGCTCCAGGTACTGCCCGAGGAACTCCCGCTCCTGCGCGGTGATCCGGCGCGGCCGCTGCGCCTCGAAGTCGAACGGTACGACGACGGTCGTGGCCCGCACGTACACCGCGTCCGCGTCCTTCACCTCGTAGGCGATGGTGAAGGACGCGGCCCGGATCTCGGTGACCCACAGCTCGATGTCCACCGGGTGGTGCCGGTGGACGAGCTGGCGCTTGTAGTCGATCTCGTGGCGCGCCACCACGGAGCCCTGCTGGAACTCCTTGTCCGGTCGGAACAGGAAGTTGATCCGGGCCTCTTCCAGGTAGCGGATGAAGACCGCGTTGTTGACATGGCCGTAGGCGTCCATGTCGGACCAGCGCAGCGGGCACGCGTAGATGTGGCGCAAGACAGATCAGCCCCGCGTCAGCTTCTTGTAGGTCGCCCGGTGCGGACGGGCGGCGTCCGCGCCGAGGCGCTCGACCTTGTTCTTCTCGTACGACTCGAAGTTGCCCTCGAACCAGAACCACTTGGAGTCGCCCTCGTAGGCGAGGATGTGGGTGGCGACCCGGTCGAGGAACCAGCGGTCGTGGGAGACGACGACGGCGCAGCCGGGGAACTCCAGGAGCGCGTTCTCCAGGCTGGAGAGGGTCTCGACGTCGAGGTCGTTGGTGGGCTCGTCGAGGAGCAGCAGGTTGCCGCCCTGCTTCAGGGTGAGCGCCAGGTTGAGCCGGTTGCGCTCACCGCCGGACAGGACGCCGGCCGGCTTCTGCTGGTCGGGGCCCTTGAAGCCGAAGGCGGAGACGTAGGCGCGGCTGGGCATCTCGACCTGGCCGACGTTGATGTAGTCGAGCCCGTCGGAGACGACCTCCCACAGCGTCTTCTTCGGGTCGATGTTGGCGCGGCCCTGGTCGACGTAGGAGACCTTGACGGTCTCGCCGACCTTGATGGTGCCGGAGTCGGGGGTCTCCAGACCCTGGATCATCTTGAACAGCGTGGTCTTGCCGGCGCCGTTCGGGCCGATGACGCCGACGATGCCGTTGCGCGGCAGCGTGAAGGACAGGTCCTCCACCAGGACCTTGTCGCCGAAGGCCTTGTTGAGCTTGTCGACCTCGACCACGACGTTGCCCAGGCGCGGGCCCGGCGGGATCTGGATCTCCTCGAAGTCCAGCTTCCGCATCTTGTCGGCCTCGGCGGCCATCTCCTCGTACCGGGCGAGGCGCGCCTTGGACTTGGCCTGGCGGCCCTTGGCGTTGGAGCGGACCCACTCCAGCTCGTCCTTGAGGCGCTTCTGCCGCTTGGCGTCCTTCTGGCCCTCGACCTTGAGGCGGGCGGCCTTGGTCTCCAGGTACTTGGAGTAGTTGCCCTCGTAGCCGTGCAGGCGGCCGCGGTCGACCTCGCAGATCCAGCCGGCGACGTTGTCCAGGAAGTACCGGTCGTGGGTGACGGCCACGACGGTGCCGGGGTACTTGGCCAGGTGCTGCTCCAGCCAGTTCACCGACTCGGCGTCGAGGTGGTTGGTGGGCTCGTCGAGGAGCAGCAGGTCGGGCTGTTCCAGGAGGAGCTTGCAGAGCGCGACGCGGCGCTTCTCACCACCGGAGAGGTTGACGACCGGCCAGTCGCCCGGAGGGCAGCCGAGCGCGTCCATGGCCTGCTCCAGCTGGGCGTCGAGGTCCCAGGCGTTGGCGTGGTCCAGCTCCTCCTGGAGCTTGCCCATCTCCTCCAGCAGCGCGTCCGAGTAGTCGGTCGCCATCTGCTCGGCGATCTCGTTGAACCGGTCGAGCTTGCCCTTGACCTCGGCGACGCCGTCCTGGACGTTCTCCAGGACCGTCTTGTCCTCGTCGAGCGGGGGCTCCTGGAGGAGGATGCCGACGGTGTAGCCGGGCGACAGGAACGCGTCGCCGTTGGACGGCTGCTCCAGCCCAGCCATGATCTTCAGCACGGTCGACTTACCGGCACCGTTCGGACCGACGACGCCGATCTTGGCACCCGGCAGGAAGTTCAGGGTGACGTCGTCGAGGATCACCTTGTCGCCGTGCGCTTTGCGCGCCTTGCGCATGGTGTAAATGAACTCAGCCAAGAGAAACCGTCCGGCAACTTGAAATCTGGCAGTGGGCAGATACACCCCATCTTGCCGTACGGCCACCCCTGGGCGGAAACCCATCGGGGTGGGGGGCTGTGACCTGGGGGTTCGCGGGCGGTGCGGCCCGTCGGCGGACGGCCCGCGATCGCTCGGCCGGACCGGTGGGGCCTCGCGCAGCCGATCCGCGTGGATGGTGCCGGCCTGAGGTGGGGCGGGGCACCGACCCCACGCTCTGGCTGCGGGCAGGAGTGGCGACATGGCGAAACCGGCTGATGATCTGCGGGCCATCTACCCGGTTCTCGCGGCCGACGCGGGTGGTCCTCCTCTGACCGGTCCGACCGGCCGCGGACCATTCGCTCGGGGGGCTGCGACCGGGGGCTCCTCAGGGGGCGGGTGAGTAGAAGTACGGGGCGGGGTGAGTACGCGTGCTCTGGGTGAGGCCGGGTGGGCCGGGTCACGCTCGGGGGATGCGTCAAGGACTGTGGAAGAAGGCGGCCGGGCAGTCGGTACGGGTGCTCGGGATGGGCGTCGTCGCGGCGGGGCTGTGGGCCGGGTGGCTGGGGTGGGATCAGCACAAGGACGTGCGGGCCGACGGTACGGAGAGCGGGCCGTACGCCGTGTGGCAGGTGGCCGGGCTGGTGCTGACGCTGCTGGTGGCGGTCTGCTGGGCGGCCTCGCGGCGGCAGGTCGTGGGACCGGTGGCCGGGACGACGGCCGGGCTGGCCAGCGCCGCCTGGTGGGACTGGTCCGACGACTCCACCGGTCTCTTCGTGATCGGGGTGGCCATGGTCACGCTCGGGAGCCTGGCCGCCACCGTCCTCGTCTGCGTACTGGTCAGAGGGGTGGCACCGGGCGCCCGGCGGGCGGACCGCTGACCCGTCCGCCGCGCGCCGGGGTCACTCGCCGGGCTGTTCCCGCTTGCGCAGCACGACCAGCACCGCGCCACCGATGACGACCAGGCCGATCGCGGCGCCGGCTATCAGGGGGGTGAGGGCGGAGCCGCCGGTGGCGGCGAGGTCGGTGCCGTCGGGGGTGGGCGTGGTGAGGGGGGTCGGCTCGCCGACGGTCTGCACGGCGGTCTTGGCGGCGATCGTGCCCTGGATCTTGCAGTCCAGGACGCCGGTGAAGCGGCGGGTGAAGCCGTTCGGGCCGGTGATCGTGAAGTCGTAGCCCTGGTCCTCCTGGAGGGGGACGGGGATGGTGCGCGTGGCGCCGGCCGGGACGGTGTGCCCGGTGCCCATCAGGCTGAAGGTGAAGGGCTGGTCGCCCGTGTCGGAGGCCGTGATGTCCACGGTGCCCTTGGCGCAGTCCTTGCGGGCCGACACCGCCGGTATCGCGCCGTGCACGGCCCAGTCGGCCGTCGCGCTCGCGGAGACCGCGGACTCGCTGGAGCCGGCCAGGATCTGGGTCTGGCCGCGGCTGTCGGAGGAGAGGGCGCGGCCCACCGGGACGGTCGTCGACGCCTGCACGCTCAGCTGGGCGGAGCCGGCCGCCGCGTCCCGCGGGATCCGGAAGTAGAGCCGGCTGCCGTCCGTCGCCGTGGTGAGCGCCTTGCCGGTCTTGTCGGTGATCCGCACCCCGCTGGTGGCCGCGTCCGCGGGCGGTATCACCGCGACCGGGCCCGCGTTGGTGTGCACGGTCACCGGGCCGACCACGCTGCCGGGGCGGCCGGAGACCGCGGGCGGGTCCAGGGTCAGCGAGGCGCCCGGCTCGGCGCTGCCGCGGGCGCTGCGCTGGAGGTAGTCGGCGAGCTTCTCGGCCTCCGGCGCCACGGCGTCGATCCTGGCGTGCTCGGAGTAGCGCCAGATGGCCACCTGGGTGCCGGCCGCCGCGTCCTGCTCGGTGAGGGTCCGCACGCCGGCCTGGTGGGCGAGCGCGGCGAGGTCGTTGACCTGGGGGTAGGAGTGCTGGACGATCCAGTGGATCTTCCCCGCGTCCCGGTTGGTGCCCAGCGAGGTGCCGCTCCAGGACGTCTCCTGGTAGCGGGCGTCGCGCTGCACCGGACTGTGCAGGTCGACGCCGTAGGTCTGGAGGGTGCCGCCGCCGTCCACCGACATCTCGAACAGCCCTGCCGACACGCGCTGGTCACCGCCGGTCCCATGGACCACGGCCTCGCCGAAGGTCTTCAGGCCGTCCAGGGTGGCGCTCGCACCGCCCTCGGTCTGCGGCGCCACATCGGCCGCGGCCGTACCCGCGCCGGACAGCACACCGGCCGCGACGAGCCCGGACACCGCGGCGGTGGCGGCCAGGCGGGACACGGCGGTGGACCGGCAGAACCCAGAGAGCGCAGCAAGCACAGAATTCCCCTTCGAGCAGGACCCGTTGGATGTGGGGGACGGGTCCCACCAGCAGAATCGGCGGCCCCGAGGGGCACGCCCGGCATCCTATGGACTCGGGCCCTGCCTCCCTGGCCGGTCGGATGATCCGATGGCGTTTCCGATCCGGAATCGTTATCGCCGGACCGCCTTTGAGCAGCACTTATCGATAAATCAACCCGTGGGAACGGCTGACTTCACGTCACTGTGACTGGTTCCGCGGCCTGTTGGTCGTCGGTGCTCTCACCGGTGTCCGGTGGACGCGGGGTGGCCCAGTCGGGCTCGGCCCGGTTCGCCGCGGCGGGGGGCTCGGGTTTGGCCGCGCGGCGGAAGACCGCCGTACCGCGGGAGAGGTCATGGCCGATGGCCGTGGCGTCGATGTCCGCGGACGCCCACTGCTGCTGTCCCTCGCGCCCGTCCGTCCGCACCTTCAGCCGGCCCTGCACGACCAGCGGCTGCCCCACCTCCACCGACGCCATCGCGTTGGCGGCGAGCTGGCGGTTGGCCCACACCGTGAAGAAGTTGGTGTGCCCGTCCGTCCAGGCGCTCTTCTCCCGGTCCCAGTAGCGCGCGGTGGCCGCGAGCCGGAACCGCAGCGACGGCCCCGCCGCCAGCTCCCGGTACACCGGCGCGGTCGCCACGTTGCCCACCACACACACCACGGTCTCGTTCATCGTCTCGCTCCCCTCCCCAGCCCGGCGCGCTCGGCCGGGCGGGCGGACGTACGGGTCCGTCCCGTACGGCGGCGTCTGCCACGGCCTCAGAGTGCCTGCGCCGGCCGGGTCCCGCTGAGCGCTGTGGACGGCCCCCGCGCCTGTGGAAAACTCCGCCACCCACACGAGTGAGCACCACCGGCGATCCACTCCGGCCCACGGCACCGATCCAAGGCGTCCGGCACCGGCCTACGGCACTGGCCCACGGCGTTCGGCACCGGCCGGCGTCGGAACCTGCCAGGGCGTACAGCGCCCGCCCACGGCGTACGGCCCCCGCCCCACCCGGCACCCCGTCAACTCACCCGGTACACCCCCGACTCCTCCATCCCGGCCTCCGGCCGCACCACTCTCCCGTACTGCTCCCGCACCTCCCCGTACCGCAGCAACTCCGACGCCACGGGGTCCAGCACCCGCGCCCTGCCGCAGCTCGCGGCGGACTCGCGCAGGCGCCGTTCCGCGTCCTGGCCGTAGCGCCTGGCCGGTCCCCGCGCGGCCATCCGGCAGCCCCACTCCACCAGCGGCCCGCCGACGATCCCGCACACCATCAGCAGCACCGGAACCCCCAGATCGGGCGCCATCACCCCGGCGATCTGCCCGGCCAGCCACAGCCCGCCCGCGATCTGGAGCAGCGTCATCGCCGCCTGGACGAGCACCGCCACCGGCCACCAGCCCGGCCGCGGCGGGCGCCCGGAAGGTCCGCCGGCCCGCTCAGCCAGCTCGTCCAGCGCCTCCGGCAGCCCCTGCGCACCGCGTACGGCGGCCTCGCGCACCGCCTGCGCCCACGGCACCGGCAGCCCGGCCGAGGCCCGGTCGGCCACCGTACGGACCGCCTGTTCCACGCGCTGTCGCGCCGTCGCCTCCTCGTCCGGCTGGGCGTTCACCTGGTGGCGGCCGGTCGGTGCCGTACCGCGCCTCTGGTACCAGCGCCACAGCCGCAGCCAGGGGGTGCCGCAGGCCCGGTTGGCGTTGCGCAGCCAGGCGCGTTCGGCGGCCTCGCCCGCCGCGGTGGCGCCCACCGCGTCCGCCAGCCGCGCGGCGAACTCCTCGCGCGCCTCCTCGCTGAGCCCGACCCGGCGTCCGGCGGCGTAGACGGGCCGCAGTCCGGCCGCGGCCGCGTCCACGTCGGCGGCGACCCGGCGGGCCGCCGCGCCCCGCTCGGCCACGAACTCGCCGAGCGCCTCGCGCAGATCGCCGATGCCCTCGCCGGTGAGCGCGGACAGCGCGAGCACGGTGGCGCCGGGCTCCCCGTGCTCGCCGAGCGCCACGCCGTCCTCGTCCAGCAGCCGCCGCAGATCGTCCAGGACCTGGTCGGCGGCCTCGCCGGGCAGCCGGTCGACCTGGTTCAGGACGATGAACATGACCTCGGCGTGCCCGGCCATGGGCCGCAGATAGCGCTCGTGCAGCACGGCGTCGGCGTACTTCTCCGGGTCGACCACCCAGATCACCGCGTCCACCAGCTTCAGGATCCGGTCGACCTGTTCACGGTGCTGCACGGCGGCGGAGTCGTGGTCGGGCAGGTCGATCAGGACCAGCCCGCGCAACTGCTCCTCCGACTCCGGGTGGTGCAGCGGACGGCGGCGCAGCCGGCCCGGAATGCCGAGCCGGTCGATGAGGCCCGCGGCGCCGTCGCTCCAACTGCACGCGATCGGCGAGGAGGTGGTCGGGCGCCGTACCCCCGTCTCCGAGATGGCCACTCCGGCGAGTGAATTGAACAACTGCGACTTGCCGCTGCCGGTGGCGCCCGCGATCGCGACGACGGTGTGCCGTCCGGACAGCTTGCGCCGGTCCGCGGCCTCGTCCAGGACCCGGCTCGCCTCGGCGAGGGTCTGGCCGTCCAGCCGCGTCCGGGAGAGCCCGACGAGTTCCCGCAGGGCGTCCAGGCGGGCGCGCAGGGGGCCTTCGTAGGCGAGCGGGACGATCGTACGGGCCCCGCCGCGGGCCGGGACCGGCTCCAGGGGGGCGGCGAGCGCGGCGGCGTCGGCGATGCGGCGGGCGATGAGGCCGTCGTCCCAGGCGCCGGAGGAGTCGGCGGACTCGGAGGAGCGGGCCGAGCGGGAGGGCTCGGGGGCCGCGGAGGGGGCGGCGGGAGTGGCGGATGCGGGGGCCGCGGGAGTGGCGGGCGCGGGGGCCGCCGGCGCGGGGGCCGGGGGGCGCTCGGCGCGGGAGGTGCGGGGGGCGCGGTTGGCTCGGGGGACGCGCGCCGGGCCGCCGGGCTCGCCGTCCCCGCTTCCCTCTTCTCTCGCCGGACCCGGAGCGGCCTTCCGCTCTCCCGCCGGACCCAGAACGGCCTTCCGCCCGTCGCCACCGCCTTCCCGTACCCCGTCCTCCGCTACGACCCCGCCCGCACCCGGCATCGGCGCGCCCTCCTCGCCCCGGTCCCCCGCGGCGGGGGCCGGGGTGACCGTCGTACCGTCTCCGTCCCCCCCGTCGTCCTCCGCCCCCTGGCCCCCCTGGGCTTCTCTCACTCCTTGGGCCACCTGGGACCTCTCCCCCTGCTTGACGATGTCGATGGTCTGCGCGTCCGCCCGCGTGCGGCCGCTGTCACCGCCATGGCTACTGCGGCCGCTGTGTCCGCTGCGACCGGCGTGGTCACCGTGGTCGCCGTTGTCGCCGTTGTCGCCGTGATCCACGGGATCGATGCTCTCGACGTGATCCATGGGCGTGGCCTCGACGCGATCGGTGTGGTCCATGTGCTCCTGGTCAGTGACGGCGGCCACCGGTCACCTCTCCTTCTGCAGTACGGACAGGGCGGCGATGAGCTCGGCCTGGGGCTCGGGATGGATGTCGAGGGCGTCGAGCGGGGCGAGCCGGCGCTCGCGCTCGCGGTGGACGACGCGGTCCACGTGCTCGGTGAGCAGCCGTTCGGCACGGTCGCGCAGGCGCAGCGCGCCATGGGCACCGACCCGGTCGGCGAGCCGTTCGCCGGCGTGGCGCGCCCGGCGGCCGCCCAGCAGGGCGGTGGCGACGAGGGCGGCCACGGCCTCGGAGTCGGGTGCGACACTGCGGTCCAGCTCCCGCACCTCGTCCTCGGCGTACTCCTCCAGCTCGCGCCGCCAGCGCCGGACCGCGAGGCCGATACGGTGCTCCGTGCTCTCCGGCGAGGGATCGCACCCGGCGAGGCCCGGAGCCTGTGCGGCGGGTTCGCGGCGCCAGGCCTCGGCCACCCGCTCGTCGGCGGCGGTGACGGCGCACAGCAGCAGCGCGCCGAGGCTCTCCACGAGCGCGTCGAGCAGTTCACCGGCGGTGCAGTCCAGCGGGAAGGCGCGCCAGCGCTTGAGGGCGCCCCCGGCGAGTACGGCACCGGACTGGAGACGGTGGCGCAGCCGCGCGTGCTCCCTGTCGTACGCGCCGTCCACGGCGGTGGTGAGCCGGAGCGCCGCCGCATACTGGGCGGCGGCCGCGGCGGCCAGCTCGGGCATACGGGTGCGCAGCGAGTCGAGGAGGCCGTGGGCGGTACGGGCCATGGCGTACTGCCGGGCACCGGGGTCCTGGGCGTGCTGGATGAGCCAGGTGCGCAGGGCCGCGACGGCGGTGGCGGGCAGCAGGCCCGCGCTCCAGACGGATTCGGGCAGCTCGGGCACGGTGAAGCGGGGTACGTCGCCGAGGCCGGCCTTGGTGAGCAGGGCGGCGTACTGCCGGGAGACCTCGGAGACGACCTGGTGGGGCACGCGGTCGAGGACGGTGACGAGCGTGGCGTCGTACTCCTTGGCGGTGCGCAGCAGGTGCCAGGGGACGGCGTCGGCGTAGCGGGCCGCGCTGGTGACCATGACCCAGATGTCGGCGGCGCAGAGCAGTTCGGCGGCGAGGACGCGGTTCTCGGCGACCAGGGAGTCGACGTCGGGCGCGTCGAGGAGGGCGAGGCCGCGCGGGAGGGTGTCGGCGGTCTCGATGCGCAGGGCGCGCACGGGCTGGTCGCCGGGTTGCTCGCCGGGGAGCAGCAGGTCGTCGTCGCGGGAGGCGTGGTGCGGCATCCAGACGCGCGCCAGGTCGGGCAGGACGCGCATGCCGCTGAACCAGTGGTGATCCGCCGGATGGCAGACCAGCACCGGTGTGCGGGTCGTCGGCCTGAGCACGCCCGCCTCGCTCACCCGGCGCCCGACGAGGGAGTTGACGAGGGTCGACTTCCCCGCGCCGGTGGACCCGCCGACGACGGCCAGCAGCGGCGCCTCGGGGGCCCGTAGCCTGGGCATGAGGTAGTCGTCCAGCTGGGCGAGGAGTTCGTCGCGGTTGGCACGCGCGCGTGGGGCACCGGCGAGGGGCAGCGGAAAGCGTGCGGCGGCGACACGGTCGCGCAGAGCGGAGAGTGTGTCGAGCAGCTGAGGCCGTACGTCCAAGGTCACCACATGTGAAGAATGCCCAATTTTAGGGGAATTCTGAAGCATATGGACATGTCTGCGCGCCGACGGAACAGAAAGGGCGGATGGGGCGACTGGGACATGGGCGCGGGCCAGGCATAACGAGTGCACAACACCCGGCGGCGTCGGACGCCAAAAGCGCTGCACGATTCGTACCTGCCTGCGATTATCAGGACCGCTTCACCGAACCTCCACATCGAGCCACGGAGGCGAAGCGACAGGGTCGGCGAGCAGGGAGCTTTATCCTTGAACGCGCCACCAGGCCCCCGTAGCTCAGCGGATAGAGCAGGCGCCTTCTAAGCGCTTGGCCGCAGGTTCGAGTCCTGCCGGGGGCGCCGTCCGTTGCCCTCCCTCAGGGGAGGGCTTTTCGTTCCGGTCCGGGCATGGGTCCTTGGCGATCTCGCCGACGGGGCTCGGCGATGAGCGTTGGCCGTCGGGCAGCGGATGGCCGCCATCGAGATCTCGGACGCCCCGGTCACAGTGCCGGCCTCCCCGGCAAAAGGCCCGCTGCGCGCCGCCGTCGGTGAAGGGCGACCCGCATTCCCCGGCCGCGTGACGGGCCTGTACCGCGCCGGTCGAGTGGGCGGGGAAGCAACCCGGTGGCACCCGTACCCCCTCTTCCCGGTCGACGGAACGATGTGGTCGAAGCGGCCCGGCCGTTGCTGATCGGAGGGGGATCGTTGTTCCGCAACGCAGTCCGGGTGCTGGGTGTCGCCGGTCTTGCCACGGCGCCCGTGCTGGGAGCGGCCGCGGGAGCGGTGGCCGATGAGGTGGGGCCGGGCACGGCGGGCGTGCGGCTGGAGTACTACGTCCCCGGCCAGCGGCTCCTCGCACCCGGCGAGTCGCTCTGGTTCGGCATCGAGGGCATGCCTCCGGGCTGGGACCGGGTGGAGATCACCTCCCCCGCCTTGCAGAAGCCCGCCCTGCTCGTCCCCGCGAAGAAGGGGGCGCGGGAGTCGACGGAACCGGCCGACGACGGCGGCCCGCGCATCCGGGAGGGTCTGCGGGCCGGCAGCTATCCGGTGACGGCGACCAGTCACGGCCGCACCGTCGCCACCACACGCGTGAAGGTGATCGGCGAGGACGCGGCGGAGGTCTTCCGGTTCGTCATCGGCCCCGCCGGCGCGCTCCCCGGCGGCACCACGCCCGCGCGGGTACGCCCCGGCAGCGACATCCAGGTGCTCCTCAACGACCTCCGCGGCGACCCGGAGGAGACCTCCCTCACCGTCACCTCACCCGTCTTCACCGGCCCCGTCACCATCAGGACCGGCAGCCCGGACGACCCCGGCTGCAAGTGCGACGACCCCGGCACGGTCTACGCGGGCCGGGGTCGCGTCCGTCCCGATGTGGCCCCCGGCCGCTACCCCATGACCGTGAAAAGCCACCACGGGAAGCAGACCACCACCCGGCACGTCACGGTGGCCGGCGAGCCCGTCGCCCACGGCCCTTCCCCGGCTGCCATCGGCGCCGTGTCGGCGGGGGCCGCCGTCCTCGTCGCGGGCGGCGTGATCGCCGTACGCCGGCGCCGGTCCCGCACGTCCGGCTGAGCTTCTCCCGTTCCGGGACAGCCCTTCCACACGTCAGAGAGAGTTCCTTGCACACCACCCGCAGACGAATATCCCGCCTCGCCGTGCCCGCGGCCGGAACCGCCCTGCTCCTGGCGGCAGCGGCGGGCCTCGCCCACGCCCAGGACGGCAAGGAGCAGGACGCCAGGCCCCCGTCCGCCCACGCGGCCACCGCACCGGCGCCTTCCGTCACCCCCCGCCCCGCGGCACCGGCCAGGAAGCCCGCCGCCACCCCGCCCGGCGACGGCACCTGGACGGACGACGCCGCCACCCGGTTCTGGACCCCCGAGCGCATGGCCTCCGCCACCGACCCGGCCCAGCCCGCGTCGGCGTCCACGACGGCGACGGCGACAGCCCCCGGCACCGGCAGCCCCCGGACCCGCCGCGCGGTGCCGAACGGCGTGGCGGCCGCCATGCCGCAGGCCGAGCACTTCCCCGGTCTGAAGTCCGTCGGCACGATCTTCAGCTACGCCGAGGACCCGACCGACGACACGATGCGCGCCCACAAGTGCACCGCGAGCGTGGTCGACAGTCCGGGGCACAACCTGGTCCTGACCGCCGGACACTGCGACGGCGGCAATGCCGTCTTCGTGCCCATGTACACCGCCGAACGCCCGCTGGACGAGCAGCCGTTCGGCTTCTACCGGGTCACCGGGTGGTACACGGACAACCGGTACGCGCACAACACCAAGAAGCCGGTCTCCGACCTGGACTTCTCCTTCGGCCGGCTCGCCCCGGCCCAGGACGGCGGGCAGGCCCAGGACGTGGTCGGCGCGAACACGCTGCGCCGCACGCCCGGTTACCTCAACAAGGTCACGATGGTCGGCTACCCGTCCAGCCACGATCCCGAGGACCACCCGGTGCGCTGCCCGGCCCAGACGGAGGCACTGCCCGGCTTCTACCAGATCCAGGCCAGATGCGGGGGCATGTGGGGCGGCGTCTCCGGCGGTCCCTGGTTCTCCGAGGTCGACTGGTCGAAGGGCACCGGCGTCATCATCGGCAATGTCGGCGGCTACAACGGAGGCGGCAACGACGCCGACGTCGACTGGCTCACCTACAGCCCCATGCACGGCGACTGGTTCTTCCGCCTGTACGACGAGGCGAAGGCCGACGCCTACCAGCCCCGCACCACGCCCTACACCCAGCCGCCCCTGCCCTACTCCCTGGGCAGCGGCGCCACTTGGGCCCACGCCAGACTCCTGGCCTCGGGCGACTACACCGGGGACGGGAAGGGCGACCTGATCGTCGTCTGGACCGACGGTGAGGTCACCCTCTACACCGGCGACGGCGCCGGCGGCTTCACCGGCGAGCGCCGGCTGGCGGCGCCCGACAGCACGTGGAAGGACGTCAAGTCGCTGACCGGCGGGGACTTCTCCGGCGGCACCGGCTCCGACCTGCTGGCCGTGTGGAAGTCCGGCGAGGTGCGGCTCCTGCCCGACGTCGGCACCAAGGGCCTCGCGGCCGGCATCAAGCTGGCGGACCCCGGTTCCGTCTGGACCAACGCCGACCAGATCGCCGGGGGCAGCTTCGGGACCGCCGGATACGTGTCCGACCTCGTGGTGCGCTGGAGCGACGGCGAACTCACCGACTACACCGCGGTCGGCGACAAGGGCTTCGGCACCGAACACCAGCTCCAGAAGCCCAGCGACCTGTGGAAGCACGCCACCCTGGTCACCGCGGGCGGCTTCACCGGGGGAAACCGGTGGGACACCCTCGTACGCTGGTCGGACGGAGGGGTCTCCCAGTACCAGGAGACCGGGCCTGCGGGCCTGGGCAAGGAGGTCAAGATGGCCGCCGCGGGCGGCGTCTGGTCCCACGACTCGGCCATGACCGCCGGCAGTTACGACGCCGACGGCCGGCCCGACGACCTCGTCGTGCGCTGGTCCGACGGGGAGACCACCATGTATACGCACACCGGCGCGGCGTTCGGCCCAGAGCACATGCTCGTCGCCCCGAAATAACGCTCGGTACAGGGCCGTTGTTAGGCTGCGCCCATGTCCGTTGACGCCCAGCACGTCGCATTGCGTACGGCCCGCCCCGAGGACGCGGAGGCGGTGGCGGAGATCTGGTACCGCGGTTGGTGCGACGGGCACCTGGGGAACGTTCCCGAGGCGCTGGTCGCGGTGCGGACACGCGAGTCCTTCACGGAACGCGCCGCACACCGCCTGTGCGATACGACGGTCGCGGTCGCCGACGGCGAGGTCGCCGGGTTCGTCATGGTGGTCGGGGACGAGGTCGAGCAGGTTTACGTCTCCGAACGGCACAGAGGCAGCGGGGTGGCGGCCCGGCTGCTGGGTGAGGCGGAGTGCCTGGTGGCGGCCGCCGGTCACCGCCGGGCATGGCTGGCGGTCGTACCGGGCAACGCCCGCGCGCGGCGGTTCTACGACCGCAACGGCTGGACCGACGAGGGGCCGATCGAGGACTACGCCCCGCACGACCAGGGACAGGTGCCGGTGCCCGTGCACCGGTACGTGAAGCGGCTCGCGGCCGGGGCTTAGCGGTTGCCGGTCCGACCATACTTCGGGATGCCCGGAGCGCTCGGCATGCCCGGAGCGCTCGGTTCGAGAGGGGAGAACGGCGTGCGACTGCGCTGTGCGGTGCTGGACGACTACCAGGGCGTGGCCACCGAGTCGGCCGACTGGTCGGTGCTCGGGGACGCGGTGGAGGTCGTATCGCTGCGTACGCACCTGGCCGACGAGGACGCGCTCGCCGCAGCGCTCGCCGAGTACGACATCGTCGTCACCCTGCGCGAACGCGTCCCGTTCCCCGGCTCGTTGCTCGCCCGGCTGCCCCGGCTGCGGCTGATCGTGGCGACCGGGATGCGCAACACCGTGATCGACTACGCCGCGGCCGAGGCGCGGGGCGTCACCGTGTGCGGGACGCAGAGCTCCGGGACTCCCCCGGTGGAGCTGACCTGGGCGCTGCTGCTCGGGCTCGCCCGCGGGATCGTCGAGGAGAACACGGCGCTGCGCACCGGCGGGCCCTGGCAGTCCACGGTCGGCGCCGATCTGCACGGCGCCCGGCTCGGTGTGCTCGGGCTCGGCCGGATCGGCGCCCAGGTCGCGCGGGTCGGGCTCGCCTTCGGCATGCGCGTCGCCGCGTGGAGCCCGCGGCTGACCAAGGAGCGCGCGGCCGAGAACGGGGTCGAACGTGCCGCGTCGAAGGAGGAGTTGCTGGCCGGCAGCGACTTCGTCTCCGTGCATGTGCCCGGCGGCGACCGCACGCGCGGGCTGATCGGCGCCGCCGAACTCGCCCTCCTGAAGCCGAGCGCGTACCTGATCAACACCTCCCGCGCCTCGGTGGTGGACCAGGACGCCCTGCTCGCCGCGCTGCACGAGGGCCGGATCGCGGGCGCCGGCGTCGACGTCTTCGACATCGAGCCGCTGCCCGCCGGCCACCCGATGCGCACCGCCCCGCGCCTGCTCGCCACCCCGCACCTCGGCTACGTCTCCGCGGCCAACTACCGCACGTACTTCACCCAGGCGGTGGAGGACATCCAGGCGTACCTGGCGGGCTCTCCGGTACGACGACTGCCCTGAGCCCTGTTGAAAGGGTGATCCGCCGCTGACCACCGTGACCCCTGTCGGACGGCCGCGTTGAACGTGAAGTGCGACGGCAGGACCGGCCGTCGCCTTTCCCGAGCGACAGGAGGAACGTGATGTCTCGCATCGCGAAGGCGGCCGCCGTGGCCCTCGGCACCGGTGCCGTGGTGATCGGTGGGGCCGGGCTGGCTCTGGCCGACGCGGGCGCCCAGGGTGCGGCCGTCGGCTCGCCCGGCGTGCTGTCCGGCAACGCGATCCAGGTCCCGGTCAACATCCCGGTGAACGTGTGCGGCGACACCGTGGACGTCATCGGCCTGCTGAACCCGGCCTTCGGCAACACCTGCGTCAACCAGGGCGGCACCCTCGCGCAGGGCCACGGCAGCTACGGCGACTGAGGCTCAGGCGCACATCGCGAAGGGCCCCGGCACCTCCGAGCGCCGGGGCCCTTCGCGTCCACCAACGATCCAAACCCGCCGACTCACCGGCACCGGCTCACGCGTAGCGGTAGACCCCGCTCATGTCCTCCAGCTGGTCCGGCGTCACGTTCCACGGCGGCAGCTTCTCGTGCCGGGCGACGACCCGGCCGTGCTGCGCGTCCCCCGCGCCGGGCGGCTCGGCCGGCAGATAGCGGTGGCTGCTGTGCGCGCGCTGCCAGCGTTCCCACTGCATGTCGAGGTAGGCGTGGTGCAGCCAGAACACCGGGTCGTTGACGGACGCGGCGCCGAGCATCGCCCCGCCGACCCAGCGGTGCACCCGGTTGTGGTTGTGCCAGGAGGCGCTGCCGCTGCCGGTGCCCCAGCCCTCCAGCTTGTTCCGGAAGCCCTGGGTGACGGTGGAGTCCCAGGGCCGTACGTCGTAGACCGGGTCGTTCAGCGCCCAGTTCACGTCGTCCCGCGTGGGCAGTTGGATGGGTGCGGCGGCGCGGCCGAGGTCGCGGGTGAGGTAGTGGCCGTCGGTGACGCCCACCGTGATGGTCCAGTTGCCCGTCGCGTAGGCGAACGGACCGGTCGTCACCTGCTGGTCGGAGCGCCGGCCGTTGCCGCCGAGCAGGTCCTTGGTCCAGGGCACGGAGGTCGCCGTGCGGTCCCGCGTCCAGTCCCAGTACGGCACCGTCACCGAGGAGTCGACGCGGCGCAGCGCGTTCTCCAGGTCCAGCACGAACCGGCGGTGCCAGGGCAGGAAGGACGGCGCCATGTGCGCGGCGCGCAGCTGGGTCTCGCCGTCGGCGGCGAAGTACGCGATGTGGGTGCGCACGAACTCGTCGTACTCGCCGCGCCGCTTGATCTCCAGCAGGGCGTCCACGAACCGTTTCCGCTCGCTCGCGGTGAGCGCGCTGACGTTCTTACGCACGTACGCCATGCCGGCCCCCCGTCCCCATGCCGCCCGCGCCACTCATGTCCATGCCGCCCATGCCGCCCATGTCCACGGTGATGCCCATGCGGCCCAGCATGTCCTTGACGCCGTCGGGCAGGGCGCCGTCCAGCGGGCCCGGTGCCGGCACGCTCAGCCGCTGGCCGGGGCCGAGTTCGTCCACCGCGGCCCGCGCCGCCTCGCGGGGCGTGCGGTACGACGTGTAGTGGTCGACCATGCTCAGCCAGGTGCCGTCGGCGCGCCGCATCAGATGCAGCGGGCGCCCGTCGACGGTGATCCGCCAGGCGTCGTCGGCCGTGCTCCGTCCGGCGTCCGCCAGTCGGACCCCCTGGATGCGCCGGCCCCGGTACGTCTCGTCGAAGGAGTCACCGCCGGCGGCCGGGGGCACCGGCCGGGACGCGGCGACGACCGGCGCGAGGGCGGCGGCGGCGACGCAGGACAGCAGTCCCCGCATCACCCGCCGCCGCCCTGGACCGGCCGCCGCATCCGCTCTGACCTGCTCTGTTGCGCCCGCCGCCGCTGCGTCGTCGCCGTCGACCATCGCACTCTCCTCGTCCGGGGACAGCTGTCGTACCCGCTAACGGACGAGGAAGGGGCCGGTCACCGGGCGTACGGCCGAACGGCGCTGGTGAGGGAGCCCTTGGGGTTACCGGGCCGGGCCCGCGCCCAGTTCGCCGCCGGCGACGGTGCGCAGGGCCGGGGCGAGGAGGCCCGCCTCGGGCAGGCGCAGCTCCGGCAGGCCGAACCGGTCCGGGTCCGGCGCGCCCAGCGGGGCGCCCAGGTTCAGGCCGGGCCCGTCGGTGTGCAGATCGGCGGCGGGGGCGTCGAGGCCGAGCCGGTCGCCGAGCGGACGCGGCAGCGGCGCCCGCAGGTCGACGCCGGGCAGCGGCGCCCGCAGGTCGACGCCGGGCAGCGTCCCGCTGATCGGCAGCCGCGGCAGGATCGGCTCGGGGAGCAGCCGGCCGGTGACATAGCGCGGCCCCTCGGGCACACCCGGCGTCAGCAGCGGCACCTCCAGAGTGGCCTCGGGCGTCCGCGTACCGAGGGACTGGGAGACGCCCTGGAGCGGCACGGGCACCGGGACCGCACCGGCCGCGGCGGCGGGGGCGGTCGCGCTCACGGTGGCCGCGACGCCGGTGAGCACGGCGGCGACGGTTCCTCGGGTGGTCGGCTTCATATCGGGTTCGGCCCTTTCCGGGTACGGGGGTTCGGCGTCCGTACCGCGTAACTGGCGTGGCCGGGACGGAGAACGGGGGTCGGCGCGCAATTCCCCCGGCTGCCGTAATAGTCGGCTGGTCATGTTCGTACGACCTGATGTACGGCCTGGCGTAGGGCCTGAGGGACGGCCTGGTGCCCGCACCGCCGCCGTATGCCAGGGCCCCGGTCGTCGGCCATGCCGTCAGCCGCGCAGGCTGGTGGCCGGCAGGACGACGTGCGCGGCGGCGTGCAGGGTCTCCGGGGCGCCGGCGAACGCGGCGAGCGCGGCCGGCTCCACGATGCTGCCGGGCGCGCCCTCGGGCCAGGCGCGGGTGGTGAAGACCAGGTAGGCGAAGCCGCGGGCGCGGACGGCGGTGAGCCACTCCGGCGGCGCGGGGGCCTGGGCGATCAGCCGCGGCATCCGGACGACGGCCTGCCCGGCCTCCACCAGCAGGCTGATGGGGAGGCTCGGCCGGTGGGTGCCGTCGACCAGGTCGCCGCCGACCGGCAGCCCGTTGCTCTCCAGCAGCTGCTCGACCGCGGCGGCGGTGACCTGGGGGCCGCCCGCGGCGTCCCCCAGGGAGTAGGCCAGCAGGTAGGGCATGTCGGTGCCGTCGGGGGCCGCGCCGCTCCAGGGCAGCACGACCAGCGTGCCGAGGTCGGCGGGGCGCAGTTCCGTGGGGGTTGAGGTCACCGCGCGACCATATCGACGCGTCCGGGGCGGCCCGGCGGCTTCTCACCCGTCCGGAGCAGTGGACCGGAGGGCTCCACACGAACGAGGGAAGCGGCCTCGAACGGCGCGGGGCCGGCACCGCGGATGCGGTACCGGCCCCGGTCGCCGGGGGCGTCAGCTCTGGAGGGGCAGGCCGCCGAGGAGCGGACTGTGCTGGTTCAGCGCGGTGGTGGCCCCTTTGACCGTGTGCAGCACGGAGTCCTTGTCCTCGGTGTCGAGGGCGTTCGACTGGTGCTGGAGCGGCATCAGGTCCCGCAGGGTGTAGTCGCCCCTGGCGAGCTGGTCGACGGCGCCGTTGAGGCTGGAGGGCGTCAGGTCGGACGCGTTGTAGGCGAACGCGGGCGCGGCGACGCCGGCGAGGGCGACGGATCCGGCGAGGACGGCGGCAGCCTTCAGGGACTTCATCGTGTTCCTTTCTTCGGCAACGACGTGTCTAACGAGCGTCGCGGCGGGGCGGAAACCCCGTGGCCGAGAAGACATATGAACATGCCTCGGCCGGAAAGGTGCCGGATGTCCGGGGCCCGGTCGGAGGTCAGCCGGCCGTGGTCGGGAGCGTCGTCGGGGTGGCCGTGGGGGTCGGCAGGCCGGGGATGGCGGCGAGGATCTTGTCGAGCAGGGCGGTGGCGGTGGCGACCACCTGGTTGACGTCGGAGACGGCCGCCTGCACCAGGCCGTCCACCGCGGCCAGCACATCGCTGAGGAGGTCACGGGCGGCGGGCGCGCTGCGGGCCATCCCCTGCGGGGCCGGACCCGGCGCGGCGGGGGACGCGGACGGCTTGGGCAGCGCCGACTGGGACTCGGACCCCGAGGGGACCGGGGCGGGCGCCGAAGGAGCGGCGGGGGCGGCCGGGGTGGCGGGGGTCGCCTGGGCCGGGGCGGCGGGCGCCTGGGGCTTCGTCGCGGCCGTCGCGGCGGCGGGCGTGGGCGTCGCGGCGGCCGGTGGGGCCGCGGGCGTCGTCGCCCCCGGCGCCTGCGCCCCGCCGAGCGTCCCCTCCGCCGCCGCCCGTACGAGGGCCTGCTTCGCCGCGTCGCCGAGCCGCTTGGCCTCCGCAGCGGACAGCCGGCCCTTCGTCAGCGAGCGGTCGAGCAGCTGGACGACCGGCTTGGGCAGGGCGCCGGCCTTGTCCAGCGCCCTGACCTGGGCGAGGAGTTTCGCGGCGCCGGGCAGGGCGGACTGGGAGGCGGGGACGTCGGCACGGTCTCGCGCCATGTCGACGGCGACGGCGACCGGGCCGGTGATCGCGGCGATGACGGCGGCGCTGAGGACGGTGGACGCGAATCGCCGTGCGGGCAGAGGGCGCATGGGGGGTTCCTTCCGGATGGGCATCGGGGTTCACAGCCCACCGTCAGTTGGCCCCGCATGCCCCGCAACCGCTCACCGCGCCAACTGCACCGTCCGGGCCCGCCCGTGCCCCGTCCGGGGGATCCGGCGCGGGGCGGACATGGGAACCGGCCGCCCGCCCCCACGACGGATGCGCGGGGCGGACGGCCGGTCGGAGGGGTGGGTGCGCCCCGGACGTCAGCCGTTGACGCAGGTGTTGCCGAACGCCGGGTTCAGCAGGCCGATGACGTCGATGCTGTCACCGCAGACGTTGACCGGGACGTGGATCGGGACCTGGATGACGTTGCCCGAGATGACGCCCGGCG
The DNA here is from genome assembly GCF_044327085.1 of Streptomyces sp. AM6-12. Classification (NCBI taxonomy): domain Bacteria; kingdom Bacillati; phylum Actinomycetota; class Actinomycetes; order Kitasatosporales; family Streptomycetaceae; genus Streptomyces; species Streptomyces sp. AM6-12. Next base: position 4,775,713 of record NZ_JBIQWN010000001.1, on the reverse strand, counting down.
AGTTGGCGGCGACAGCGTCCGCGCCGGCGTCGGCGGCGGCGACACCGGCGGCGCCGGCGACGGCCGCGACGGCGGCGGAGGTCAGGACCAGACCCTTCGCGATACGCGACATGGAGAGGTGCTCCTTGGAATAGACACAACATCCGGGCGGATGCCCGGCGTTGTGTCAACGCGTCGCGCCTGCTCGGGTTGTGCCGCCAAAGGGGTGATGTGCGCCGGACGGCGCCTCGCGGGGGCGTGGCCGCCCATGCCGGAAACCCCCGCACGGCTGCGCGCGGGGGTCCTGGCCGGCGGGTGCCGGACGCTCTGGTCCGGGACCCGGCGAGTCAGCGGCGGGTGGCCGTCCGGCCGCGGCGGTACAGCACCGCGCCCGCCATGATCAGCGCGGCGCTGGCGGCCGACGTCGCGATCATGGCCTTGGCGTTGCCACCGGTGTGCGGCAGGGTCGGCGGCTCGTCGCTGCCGTACCCTCCGGGCGGGGTCGGCTCGTCGCTGCCGTAGGAGGTGGGCGTCGGCGTCGGAGTGGGCTCGTCGCTGCCGTACGAGGTGGGCGTCGGCGTCGGCTCGTCACTGCCGTACGAGGTGGGCGTCGGCGTCGGCTCGTCACTGCCGTACGAGGTCGGTGTCGGCGTCGGCTCGTCACTGCCGTACGAGGTGGGCGTCGGCGTCGGCTCGGGACTGCCGTAGGAGGAAGGCGGCGGCGTGGGCTCGTCGCTGCCGTAGGTCGTGTGCGTCGGTTTCGGGGTCGGGTCCGGCTTGCCGTAGGAGACCGGCGGGGTCGGGTCCGGCTTGCCGTACGAGTCGTCGCCGTACGAGTCGTTGCCGTAACCGGACGGGTGCGAGGTGGCCGAATGGCCGACGTTGGCACAGGAGTTGCCGAACGCGGGGTTCAGCAGCGCGGCCACGTCCACGGAGTTGCCGCAGACGTTGACCGGGACGTGCACCGGGACCTGGACGCTGTTGCCGGACAGCACGCCTGGTGAACCCTGCGCCACGGCCTGCGTGTTGGAGTCGGCGAGCGCGGCGGTGCCGTACAACGAAAGCACGCCGGTCGCGGCAGCTGCGGCCACGACCGCGCCCTTGCTGAGGGTCTGTCGCAATCTCGTAGTCTTCCTGCTCGAACTGCTCGAAGATGTGGGAAGGCCGGCCCCGGGCCAAGGGATCTAGGGATCGACGGTCCGAGGCCGGCCAGAACGCAGCCGGCGGGCTGGCGTGCGGTGGGTACCGAACGTCAGCCGTTGGCGCAGGTGTTGCCGAACGCGGGGTTCAGCAGACCGATGACGTCCACGGAGTCGCCGCACAGGTTGATCGGGACGTGCACCGGGATCTGGATCACGTTGCCGGAGAGCACGCCCGGGGAGTTCGCGGCGGCGGCCTCGGCCCCGGCGTCGGCGAAGGCGGGGGCGGCCCCGCCCAGCGCCAGGAGGGCGCCGGCGATGACTGCAGCGCTCTTCTTCATAAAGTTTTCCCTTCTCTGACGGTCATGCCCCTATGAGCGGTCGAAACCGAGCGAGCACGGCCTTGAACGGCTCGCACCATGACCGGCAGGTTCTAGAACGAGGGATAGACAACCCGAGAAACTCTGGAACGTACCCGGCCCCCTAATTCACTCGAACGCCCCCATAGAATTGACACCTTGGACGATTAACGGATAGGTGCTTCTTCGGGAAGAAGGACAAAAACGTCCGGGCGCCGCACCGAAGACACGGTGCGGCGCCCGGACGGCACTCGGGGTGGGGCTTGCTCAGCTGCCGACGGCGCCGTTGCCCGCCAGGACGGAGAGGTCGTCCGCGACGTGCGAGAGCGGCTCGTCGTCCTTGGCCTGCGTCGAGTTCTCGGCGCACTGCTGGATCTGCTGCGAGGACAGCACGGGGATGTCCTGGACACCGACGTTGACCAGGGCGAGCACCGACTGGACGTCCGCCTTGACCGGCAGGCCGACGCACAGGTCGTTGAGCGAGCCGCCCACCAGGGTGGCCTGCGGGCTCAGGTTGCCGCGGGTCACCGCGTTCCCGAACGACTCATGGGCGGCGTTGCCGCTGGCCGACGTGGTGCCCGTGTCGTTGCCGATGGCAAGCGCCTGAGGGGCCGCCGCCGCAGAGGCACCGATGAAAGACGCGGCGACCGCCGCCGCGGCCATTGCCTTCTTCAGCATTTCGCTTTCCTTCCCTGGCTTTCGCCAAGACGCATGTTCCTGCCCTCGCATCAACCGGGCCGGCGCCGTTTGGTTGCGGGTGGTCACCCGATCGGATCGTCCGGCCGTATTCACCGGCATTCACCGCACCATTCGCCGGCACCCGCGAAATGTGCGCCATTGGAGTGAACGTGGGCAACCCGTGAGCGCCCGGCCCCGTTGAACCAGATCGCTCCGGTGGACGGGGTGTCTTCAGAAGGGAACAGCAAGTGATCAAGAAGGTTCTGGCCACCGCCTCGGTCGCCGCCTCCGTCGTCGGTGTCTCCGCCGCCGCCGCGGCACCGGCCCTGGCCATCGGCAACGACACCGGTACGACGACCTACAGCGGCAACGGCGCCGCGCAGACGTACGGCAACTCGGCCACCTACGGCAACATGAGCCCGCAGATGGCGCTCATCCAGGGCTCGTTCAACAAGCCCTGCATCGGCCTGCCGGCCAAGGCGGACCTCCAGTCGCTGGTGGGCCTGGTCAACGTCGGCGTTCAGGACATCCCGATCCTGTCCTCGCCGCAGACCCAGCAGTGCACGGAGAACTCCACGCAGGCGAAGGGCGACGAGGCCCTGTCGCACATCCTGGACGACATCTCCGCCCTGTCCGGCAACGGCGCCGCCGGCAGCTGAGCGGTCGCTCCGCGCGGCGGCGGGTCACCGGATTTCCCCCGGTGGCCCGCCGTTTCGCTGTCCGGGCGCCGGTTCGCCCGGAGGGCGTTCATCCATTCATCCGACCACACTGCTCCAAACGGGGCAAACGCCGCAACCACGGCCCCGCCGGGGCAGTTGACGGTCACGCAGCTCCTCCCCGGAGTCCGCCTTTCGAAAGGGAACGAACATGAAGAAGCTGTGGGCAACCGCGGCCGTTGCCGCCTCCGTCGCCGGTCTCGCCGGTGCGGCGGCCCCCCAGGCCCTCGCCATCGGCAACGACCACGGCACCACGTCGCTCAGCGGCAACGGCGCCACGTCGTCCTTCGGCAACTCGGCCACCGCCGGCAGCATGAGCCCGCAGCTCTCGCTGGTCGAGGGCTCGCTCAACAAGCCCTGCATCGGCCTGCCGGCGAAGATCGACGCCCAGTCGCTGGTCGCGCTGGTCAACGTCGGAGTCCAGGACATCCCGATCCTGTCCTCGCCGCAGACCCAGCAGTGCACGGAGAACTCCACGCAGGCGAAGGGCGACGAGGCCCTGTCGCACATCCTGGACGACATCTCCGCCCTCTCGGGCAACGGCGCCGTCGGCAGCTGAGCAGCCGACTCCCGCGGCGGCGGGTCACCGGTTCCCCCGGTGGCCCGCCGCTTCGTCGTGCAGGGACCGGGCGCCGGCTAGGAGACGACGTCCTTGCGGGCGAAGCCCCGGAAGGCCAGCGCGAAGAGCACGAGGGCGCAGGCGACCGAGAGCGCGGCGCCTTGGAGCATCCCGGACCACTCGGCGTGCGGCTGGAGGGCGTCGGCCCAGGCGAACTGCCAGTGCGCGGGCAGGAAGTCGCGCCAGTGGCCCAGCGCGGTGACCGCGTCCAGGACATTGCCGACGATGGTCAGCCCGACCGCGCCGCCGACTGCGCCGAGCGGGGCGTCCGTCTTGGTCGACAGCCAGAACGCGAGCCCCGCGGTGACCAGCTGGGACACGAAGACGTACGCCACCGCCACCACCAGCCGCTGCACGGCCGTGCCGGCGTCCAGCTCGCCGCCGGCGGGTATCTGGAGCGGCCCCCAGCCGTAGGCGGCGGTGCCGACGGCGAGGGCGACGAGCGGCAGCAGCACCATCGCGGCGAGACTCAGCCCGAGCGCCACCACCAGCTTGGACCACAGCAGCCGGGCCCTGGGCACGGGCGCGGCCAGCAGATAGCGCAGCGAGGACCAGTTGGCCTCCGAGGCCACCGTGTCCCCGCAGAACAGGGCGACCGGCACGACCAGCAGGAAGCCGGCCGAGACGAACAGGCTGACCGCGGCGAAGTTGGCCCCGGACGCGGTGGCCGTGTCCATCAGGGTGACCTCGCCGCCGCGGGACGAGGGGTGGCCGACGGCGAAGGCGATCACCAGCACGAACGGCAGGACGGCGAGGAGCGCGCCCATCACCAGGGTGCGGCGCCGCTTGAGCTGGCGGACCAGCTCGACGCGCAGCGGCAGGGTGCCCCGTGTGCGGTAACCGGAGGCCACCTCGGTGAGCGTGCTCATGCGGAACCTCCGATCAGAGTGAGGAACGCGTCCTCCAGGCGCCGGTGCGGGCCGACCGAGGCGACCGGCACCGAGAGCCGCACCAGCTCCACGACGAGCCGCTCGGCGGTGCCGCCCGCCGCCAGGCGGACCAGCAGCCCGTCGTCGGTGCGCACGGCGGAGGCGACGCCGGGCAGCGCGGCCACCTTCTCCACCACCGGCTCCTCCACCGGGCCCACGGTGCCGACGAGCAGGGTGTCGCCGGAGCCGACGATGTCCCGCACGGGACCGGCCTGGATCAGCCGGCCGCGGTCCATCACGACGAGGTGGGTGCAGGACTGCTCGACCTCGGACAGGAGATGGCTGGAGACGATCACGGTGCGTCCGGCGGCGGCATAGCGGATCATCACCTCGCGCATCTCGCGTATCTGGGGCGGGTCGAGGCCGTTGGTGGGTTCGTCCAGAATGAGCAGGTCGGGCAGGCCGAGCATGGCCTGGGCGATGGCCAGGCGCTGGCGCATGCCCTGGGAGTAGGTGCGCACCGCGCGGGCCAGCGCGTCGCCGAGCCCGGCGATCTCCAGGGCTTCGTCCAGGTGGGCGTCCCCGGCGGGGCGGCCGGTGGCCCGCCAGTACAGCTCCAGGTTCTCCCGTCCCGACAGGTGCGGCAGGAAGCCCGCGCCCTCCACGAAGGCGCCGACCCGGCTGAGCACCGGGGCGCCGGGCCGGACGGCGTGCCCGAAGACGCGGATCTCGCCCTCGTCCGGGGTGATCAGGCCCATCAGCATGCGCAGGGTGGTGGTCTTGCCCGCGCCGTTGGGCCCGAGCAGACCGAGCACCTGGCCCCGCTCGACGCGGAAGGACAACTCGCGCACCGCGTACCGGTCGGCGGATCCGGCGTACCGCTTGGCGAGGCCCTCGATGACCAGCGGGACCTCGGCCAGCGCGGGGTCGGGCGCCGGGGCGGCCGTACGGCGGCGGGCGGTCAGCAGCAGGGCGGCGGCCACTCCGGCGCCCGCGAGCGGCAGCCACCACACCCACGCGGGCAGCGGGGCCGCGGCGGTGCGCACGGCGGGTGCCGTCGGAACGCTGAGGGCGCTCTCGAGGCTGACGGTGTACGCGGCGGGGGCCACCGGTGAGGCGTAGCCCAGGTCGGTGGCGGCGAGGACCAGGCGGAGCCGGTGGCCCTTCTGCACCTCGTGGTCGATCGCCGGGAGGGTGACGGTGACGTCCTTGCCGCTCTTGGCGCCGGTCACCCGCAGGGGGGTGACGAGCTGGGAGGGCAGCACCGGGTGTTTGCCGTCCGGGCCGACGTCGTAGACCTTGCCGAACAGCACGGCGTCGCCGCTGGTCGAGGTCACGTGGATGCGGGCGGTGGGGGTGCCGGTGATCCGGAGGGCGCGGGTGAGCGGGGCGGAGTCGAAGCGGGCGTACTGGCCGGGGAAGTCGAGGGAGGTGCCGAGGCCGAGCGCGGAGAGCTGCCCGAGGCCGCCGGCGCCGAGGCCGGGCAGCGCGGAGACTGCGGGCGGGCTCGCGCCGGCCGGGTTGGCGAAGTGCTGCCGGCCGCCGGACAGGGGGACGCTGTGCCGGTCGGCGCGCAGGCCCGGATAGCCACTCGCGCTCGCGCCGCGCAGCTGGGCGGTGCCGTCCGTGGAGTCGACGCCGCCGGTGCGGGTGATCCGGAAGGCGGGGCCGGTGTCGGCTGCCCGGTCGCCCTTCAGGTACCGGTCGAACCAGGCGCGCACCCGGTTCTGGACGCGGCCGGTCTCCAGGTCGCCGCCGTCGTGTCCGCCCGCGACCCAGTCGACGTCGACGGGGGCGCCGTTGGCCTTGATGGCGTGCTCGGCGGCGTCGGCCTGGCCGAGCGGGAAGAGCGAGTCGGTCTGGCCCTGGACCAGCAGGGTGGGCACCTTGATACGGGAGCCGACGGCGGCCGGGGAGCGCTCCTGGAGCAGGGCGCGGGCGGCCGCGTCCGGGGTGCCGGAGGTGGCGACCCGTTCGTACATCCGGCACAGGGCGGGTTCGAAGCGGGCGCAGCCGCCGCCCTCGCCGAAGAAGACCCCGGCCCACAGCTTCTTGTAGACGCCGTTCGGGAACAGGGCGTCCGCGAGGTTCCAGTAGGTCAGGGCCGGGGCGATGGCGTCCACCCGGCGGTCGTAGCCAGCGGCGAGCAGGGAGATCGCGCCGCCGTAGGAGCCGCCGGCCACGCCCACGCGGGGGTCGCCGGGCTTGTCGAGCCGCACCTGGGGCTGCTCGGCGAGCCAGTCGATGAGCCGGGAGACGTCGGCGACCTCGGCCTTCGGGTCGTTCAGCCCGATCTTGCCGGTGGATCTGCCGAAGCCGCGGGCGGACCAGGTCAGGACCGCGTATCCGTCGCGGGCGAGGTCCTCGGCCTGCTGCCGCATGTCGTCTTTGCTGCCGCCGAAGCCGTGTGCCAGCAGGACTGCGGGGCGGCGGCCGGCGGGGCCCGCGGTGAAGTACGAGGTGTCCAGGCGCACCCCGCCCGGCATGGCCATCATCCGCTCGGCGCGGTGCACGGGTGGTGGTCCGCCGGAGGCGGCGGCCGTCCAGGTGCCGGCGCCGGCGAGCACCACGACGGCGGCCGCGGCGGCCATCAGCCGCCGCGGTCCGCTGAGCAGCCCTCGCAGCCGGGCCACACGAAGATCCATGCCTCAACGGTACGGGCCGCCACTGACATCCGCCGGACCCCCCTGGGCTGAACCAGGGGCCCTCCCAGGGGAGTAGCGGGGGCGGTCCCCTACTTCATCCGTGGTAGCACGGCGCGGCCCCCGGTACCGGAGGTGAGGGGGGTACCGGGGGCCGCGCGCCGGGGGGCTCAGCTCTCCAGGGTGTCCTCGGGGAGGGACACCAGCCAGCGGGTCTCCTGGCGCGGGCGGAGGTAGAAGGCCCAGTAGAGGGTGGCGACGAGGGTGATGCCGCCGGTCCAGATCAGGTACGAGACCTCCTGCTCGACCAGGATGTAGACCAGGACGGCGATCAGCAGGACCGGCATGGCGGGCCACAGCGGCATCCGCCAGGCCTTGCGGGTGCCGTGGTGGCCGCGGCGGCCGAGCAGGGCGGCGACGGCGACCAGGAGGTAGAGGGCGGTGACGGCGACGCCGGTCACGCCGTAGAGGGTGTCCAGGTTGACGAAGCAGAGAAACGCGCCGGGGACGCCCACGACCAGGGTGGCGACCCAGGGGGAGCCGAACCGGCCGAGCTTGGACAGGGCGTTGTTGACCGGCGAGGGCCACGCCTTGTCACGTGCGGAGGCGAACAGGACGCGGGAGTTCTGGATGACCATCACGATGCCCGCGTTGATGATGGCGAGGGCGACGCAGAGGCTGACGAAGGTGCCGACGGCCGAGTTGCTCCAGGCGATGACCATGCTGGAGATGTTGCCGCCGGTCAGGGCGGTGAGGTTGCCCGCGCCCAGGGTGATCGCGGTGACCGGCACCAGGATGACCACGCTGGAGATGGCCAGCGTCGCGAGGACGGTGCGGGCGACGTTGCGGCGCGGGTTCTCCAGTTCCTCGGAGAGGTAGACGGCGGTGGAGAAGCCCTGGGTGGCGAAGAGGGCGATGGCGAGCCCCGAGAGGACCATCATGGCCGTCACCGGGTTGACGCGGGCGTGCTCACCGGCGATCTGGAAGGAGGTGAGGGAGCCCAGGCCGCGGTGGGAGTGGGCGAAGCCCAGCACGGCGACGACACCGGCCGCGATGACCTCCAGGACCAGGAAGATGCCGGTGATCCAGGCGTTGGCGCGCAGGTCGAGCAGGCCCGCGAGGGTGGCCGCCATCATCACGCCGGCGCCCGTCCAGGACGGGTCGAGGTGGACGATCGGGGCGAGGTAGTCGGCGGTGCCCATCGCGATGACCGGAGGGACGATCATCACGACGAGCAGCGACATCACGAAGGCCAGCCAGCCGGACAGCCGTCCCGCGAGGGTGGAGACGATGGCGTACTCGCCACCCGCGCTGGGGATCAGGGTGCCCAGCTCCGAGTAGCAGAAGGCGACCGGGATGCAGAGCAGCGCGCCGATGGCGAGGCAGAGCGCGGTCGCCGTGCCCAGGCTGGAGAAGAGGTCCGGCACGATCACGAACAGGGTGGAGGCTGGTGTGACGCACGAGAGGGTGAGCAGGGTGCCGCCGACCACGCCGATGGAACGCTTGAGCTTCTGGGGGCTGTCCGTGGCCTCGGAGAGGAGACCGGTCTCGACAGGGCGGAGCGTGTCGGTCATGCGGCGGAATCCGATCGACTCGTGTCGTGCGTGAGGGTGGGGGGTTCGGGAGCGCTATCGCCTCCGGCGGATCGTCGTCGTACGGTCGTCTTCGTCCGCTCCCGGCGCCCATAGGGAACCCCGACGAAAACCACCACGTCAATGGGTGTTTACCTTCGGAATCCGCACCGAGGGCACGTGCCGCTGGGGATCAGATTCACAGGCAACAAGGCTCTATAGGTGCATCCATCAAGCCTGTACGCGATCTGACCTTGCTTTCTAAGGACATCTCCCGGCCACCCCTTCGTCACCCGTTTCCTCCACATGAACGGGAACCGCAGCCGACGTTTCAAAAAAATGTCAGGCCGTCCGGTATCCGGACGGCCTGACGAGGGGGCAGCGGCGGTGCTACGTCACGCTCAGTGGTTGCGCGGGAACCCGAGGTCGACGCCGGCGGGGGCGTCCGCCGGGTCCGGCCAGCGGGTGGTGATCACCTTGCCGCGGGTGTAGAAGTGCGTGCCGTCGTTGCCGTAGATGTGGTGGTCGCCGAACAGCGAGTCCTTCCAGCCGCCGAAGGAGTGGTAGCCCACCGGCACCGGGATCGGCACGTTCACGCCGACCATGCCGGCCTCGACCTCCAGCTGGAAGCGGCGGGCGGCGCCGCCGTCCCGCGTGAAGATCGCGGTGCCGTTGCCGAACGGCGACGCGTTCATGAGGGCCACGCCCTCGTCGTAGGTGTCCACGCGCAGCACGCACAGCACCGGGCCGAAGATCTCGTCCTGGTACGCCTTGGCGGTCGTCGGCACCTTGTCCAGCAGCGAGATGCCGATCCAGTGGCCGTCCTCGTACCCCTCGACCGTGAAGCCGGTGCCGTCCAGGACCACCTCGGCGCCCTCGGCGGCCGCGCCGGCGACGTAGGAGGCCACCTTGTCGCGGTGGGCGGCGGTGATCAGCGGGCCCATCTCGGAGGCCGGGTCGTTGCCCGGACCGATCTTGATCTTCTCGGCGCGCTCGCGGATCTTCGCCACCAGCTCGTCGCCGATGGAACCGACCGCGACGACCGCGGAGATCGCCATGCAGCGCTCGCCGGCCGAGCCGTAGGCCGCGGAGACGGCCGCGTCGGCCGCCGCGTCCAGGTCGGCGTCCGGCAGCACCAGCATGTGGTTCTTGGCGCCGCCCAGGGCCTGCACGCGCTTGCCGTGGGCGGAGGCGGTGGCGTGGATGTAGCGGGCGATCGGGGTGGAGCCGACGAACGAGACGGCCTGCACGTCCGGGTGCTCCAGGAGCCGGTCCACGGCCACCTTGTCACCGTGCACCACGTTGAACACGCCGTCCGGGAGGCCGGCCTCGGCCAGCAGCTCCGCGATGCGGACGGAGGCCGAGGGGTCCTTCTCGCTCGGCTTGAGCACGAAGGTGTTGCCGGTCGCGATGGCGATCGGGAACATCCACATCGGGACCATCGCCGGGAAGTTGAACGGCGTGATGCCCGCGACCACACCGAGCGGCTGGCGGATCGAGGCCACGTCCACGCGGCTCGCGACCTGGGTGGACAGCTCGCCCTTGAGCTGCACGTTGATGCCGCAGGCCAGGTCCACGATCTCCAGGCCGCGGGCGACCTCGCCGAGCGCGTCGGAGTGCACCTTGCCGTGCTCGGCGGTGATCAGCTCGGCGATCTCGTCGCGGTGCGCGTCCAGCAGCGCCCGGAACTTGAAGAGGATGGTGGTGCGCTGCGCGAGCGAGGACTGGCCCCAGGTCGCGAAGGCGTCCTTGGCGGCGGCGACCGCGGCGTCCACCTCCTCCACGGAGGCGAACGCGACCTTGGTGGTGACCGCGCCGGTCGCCGGGTCGGTGACCGGCCCGTACGTGCCCGACGCGCCTTCGGCGGTCTTCCCGCCGATCCAGTGGTTGACGATCTTCGTCATGCCCAGAGACTCCTTACTCACAGATGGCGGCGTCGGGTCGAGACGTGCCGTTCGTACTGCTCGCGTGCCGTGACCGCGGGTGTCCGGGTCGCGGTCGCGGCCACGGGAACATCCCACCAGGCCTGTGCCCCGGGCGCGCCCGACACAGTGTCGGACGTTTCGGTCTCGACGTAGACACATGTGGCAGTGTCGGCGGTCCGCGCCTTTGCGAGCGCCGCGCGCAGCTCCCCGGCACTGCCCGCCCGCAGCACCCGCATCCCCAGGCTGGCCGCGTTGGCCGCGAGATCGACGGGCAGCGGGGCGCCCGTATACGCCCCTTCCTCCGTTCTGAACCGGTAGCCGGTGCCGAACCCCTCACCGCCCACCGCCGCCGAGAGCCCTCCGATGGACGCGTACCCGTGGTTCTGCACCAGCAGCACCTTGATCGCGATGCCCTCCTGGACGGCGGTCACGAGCTCGGTCGGCATCATCAGATACGTGCCGTCCCCGACCAGCGCCCAGACGTTGCGCCGAGGCGCCGCCAGCTTCACGCCGAGCGCGGCCGGGATCTCGTAGCCCATGCAGGAGTAGCCGTACTCCACGTGGTACTGGTCGCGGGAGCGCGCCCGCCACAGCTTGTGCAGCTCGCCGGGGAGCGAACCGGCCGCGTTGATCACGATGTCCGACTCGTCCACCAGGGCGGCGAGCGCGCCGAGGACCTGCGCCTGGGTCGGCCGCGCGGCCGGGTCGGGGCTCGCGAAACAGGCGTCGACCCGCCGCTCCCAGCGCTCCTTGCCCGCCGTGTACTCGTCCACGTACGCGCCGTCCGCCTTGTGGGACACCAGCGCCTCGCTCAGCTCCTCCAGGCCGGTGCGGGCGTCGGCGACCAGGGGCAGCGCGGCCAGTTTGTGGGCGTCGTGGGGCGCGATGTTCAGGTGCAGGAAGCGGACGTCCGGGTGCTGGAAGAGGGTGCCGGAGGCGGTGGTGAAGTCGGTGAAGCGGGTGCCGACGCCGATCACCAGGTCCGCGGTGCGCGCCAGGTCGTCGGCGGTCGCGGTGCCGGTGTGGCCGATCCCGCCGACGTCCTGCGGATGGTCGTACCGCAGCGCGCCCTTGCCCGCCTGGGTGGACGCGACGGGGATGCCGGTCGCCTCGGCGAACGCGGCGAGGGCCGCTTCGGCGCGGCTGTGGCGCACCCCGCCGCCCACGACGAGGAGGGGGCGGCGCGCGACCCGCACGGCCCGTGCGGCGCGGGCCAGTTCGGTGGGGTCGGGGCCCGGCCGTCGTACGGTCCACACCCGCTCGGCGAAGAACTCCTCGGGCCAGTCGTACGCCTCCGCCTGCACGTCCTGCGGCAGGGCGAGGGTGACCGCGCCGGTCTCCACCGGGTCGGTGAGCACCCGCATGGCCGCGAGCGCGCTCGGGACGAGCTGCTCGGGGCGGGTGATCCGGTCGAAGTAGCGGGAGACCGGGCGCAGCGTGTCGTTGACCGAGACGTCGCCCGCGTACGGCACCTCCAGCTGCTGGAGGACCGGATCGGCGGGGCGGGTGGCGAAGACGTCGCCGGGCAGCAGCAGGACGGGGAGGTGGTTGACGGTGGCGAGGGCGGCGCCGGTGACGAGGTTGGTGGCGCCGGGGCCGATCGAGGTCGTCACCGCGTGGGTGGCGAGGCGGCCCGACTGGCGGGCGTAGCCGACGGCCGCGTGCACCATGGCCTGCTCGTTGCGGCCCTGGTGGTACGGCATCACGTCCGCGTACTCGACCAGTGCCTGCCCGATGCCCGCCACGTTCCCGTGGCCGAAGATGCCCCAGGTGGCGGCGATCAACCGGCGCCGCCCGCCGTCGCGTTCGGTGTGCTGGGCCGAGAGGAAGCGGACGAGCGCCTGGGCGACGGTGAGCCGGATCGTCATCGGTAGCCCCCGGTGGTCTCGGTGTGGTCGGGGTGGAAGCGGATCCGCCACTCCCTGCTCTCGCCGGGCCCGGCCATGACGTTCAGGTAGTACATGGCGTGTCCCGGCTGGGCGATGGAGGGGCCGTGCCAGCCGTCGGGGACGAGGACGGCGTCGCCGGAGCGGACCTCGGCGAGCACATCGGCGCCGCCCGGCCGGGAGGGGAACACCCGCTGGTAGCCGAGACCGCCGGGCCCCTCGATCTCGAAGTAGTAGATCTCCTCCAGCTCGCACTCCTCGCCCGGCCGGTGCTCGTCGTGCTTGTGCGGCGGGTACGAGGACCAGTTGCCACCGGGGGTGAGGACCTCGACGGCGATCAGCCGGTCGCACTCGAACGCGTCGGCGGCGGCGAAGTTGCGCACCTGGCGGGCGCAGACGCCGCTGCCCCGCCGCTCGACGGGGACCTCCGGCGCGGGGCCGTAGCGGGCGGGGAGTCGTCGCTCGCACTTCGCTCCTGCCAGGGCGAAGCGGCCTCCCGCGCCGGAGGCGATCTGGACCCGGGCCGCTCGGGGCGCGTACGCGAAGTCGGAGGCCCCCGCGAACACGCTGTCCCGACCCAGGAGTTGGAACTCGCTTTCCTCGATTCGAACGGTACATCCGCCTTCCAGCGGAAGCACGATCCACTCACTGTTCCCGGTGGTGAACGTATGGCTACCGTCCGGGGACAACTCGACGATACGCAGAGCCCCGTACGTCCATCCGGCGCGCTCGGGGCCGATGTCGAGGGCGTACTCGGCGCTCGCGGTGGCGCCCCGCGGCAGGTACAGGTCGGTGCTGGTCATACGGCCCCTCGCAGCAGTGCGGTGGCGGTGTCGACGGCGGCGGCCACATCGCCGTCCGCCGGGTACAGCAGCGAACGGCCGGCCACCAGGCCGCGCACGGTGGGCAGGTGGAGCGCGGCGCGCCACTTGTCGTGGGCGGCGCGGCGGTCGGCGGGCGCGTCGCCCGTGTCGCCGCCGAGCAGGACGGCGGGGAGGGTGGAGGCGGCCATGACGCGGGCCATGTCCCGGGGGTCCTCGGTCACCGGGACCTTCAGCCAGGTGTAGGCCGAACTGCCGCCCAGGCCCGAGGCGATGGCGAGGGAGCGGGTGACGGCCCCGGCGGAGAGGTCGTTGACGAGGGCGCCTTCGGGGGTGCGGCGGCTGATGAAGGGTTCCACGAAGACCGGGAGCCGGCGTGCGGCCATGGCGTCGACGGCGCGGGCGGCGGACTCCAGGGTGGTCAGGGAGCCGGGGTCGGTGTAGTCGAGGCGCAGCAGCAGCTTGCCCGCGTCGAAGCCGAGGCGGTCGATGTCCTCGGGGCGGTATCCGGTGAACCGGTCGTCCAGTTCGAAGCGCGCGCCGCGCAGCCCGCCGCGGTTCATCGAGCCCATGACGACCTTGCCGTCCAGGGCGCCGAGCAGCAGCAGGTCGTCCAGGATGTCGGCGGTGCCGAGGACGCCGTCGACGCCGGGCCGTGACAGCGCGAGGCAGAGGCGGCCGAGCAGGTCGGCGCGGTCGGCCATGGCGAATTCCCGGCCGCCGACGCGGAGGGCGCCGCGGGCGGGGTGGTCGGCGGCGACGATCAGCAGCCGGCCGGTGTCGTCCAGCAGGGGACGGCGCCGGCGCCGGGCGGCGGCCTCGGCGATGGCCTCGGGGTTTTGGGCGCGGATGCGGGCCAGGCCGGCGGTATCGATGACGGGTCGGGGGCGGGCGTGAGTGGGGGTGGGGATGCGGGGAGGGGTGCGGGTGCCGTTTACGCCGTCGGCCGGGTCTGCGGCGCCGGTGCGGCCCGTGTCGTCGGTTCGGCCCGTTTCGTCGGTGTGTCCCGCCGGCCCGTCCGCGTTCACCGCACGGCTCCTGCGGCGAGGGCGGCGGCCACCTCGGCCGGGGTGGGCATCGCGGTGGAGCACTCCAGGCGGGAGGCGACGATGGCGCCGGCCGCGTTGGCGCCGCGCAGGGTGGTCTCCAGGTCCCAGCCGGCCAGCAGTCCGTGGCACAGCCAGCCGCCGAACGCGTCTCCGGCGCCGAGCCCGTTGAGGACGGTGACGGGCAGCGGGGGCACCTCGACCGCCGCGCCGTCCGCGCTGACGGCCAGCACCCCCTTGGGCCCCTGTTTCACCACGGCGAGCCGGACCCCCGTGTCCAGCAACGCCCGTGCGGCGGCGTGGGGTTCGCGGGTGCCGGTGGCGATCTCCACCTCGTCCAGGTTGCCGACCGCGACGGTGGCGTGCCGCAGCGCCTCGGCGTAGCGGGGGCGGGCCGCCTCGGGGTCGCGCCAGAACATCGGCCGCCAGTCCAGGTCGAAGACGGTGATACCGGCCCGGTCCCGGTGGGCGAGGGCGGCGAGCGTGGCCGTACGACTCGGTTCCTCGCTGAGACCGGTGCCGGTCATCCAGAAGATCCGGGCGGCGGCGATGGCGTCGAGGTTCAGTTCGCCGGCCTCGATCTCCAGGTCGGGGGCCTTGGGCTGCCGGTAGAAGTACAGCGGGAAGTCGTCCGGCGGGAAGATCTCGCAGAAGGTGACGGGGGTGGGGAGGCCGGGCACGGAGGTGACCCAGCGGTCGTCGACGCCGAGGGCGCGCAGCGCGTCGTGCAGGTAGGCGCCGAAGGGATCGTCACCGGTACGGGTGATCACGGCGGCGGTCCGCCCCAGCCGCGCCGCCGCCACCGCGACGTTGGTCGCCGAGCCACCGAGGAATTTGCCGAAGGACGTCACCTGCGCGAGCGGGACCCCGGCCTGGAGCGGATACAGGTCCACCCCGATCCGGCCCATGGTGATCAGGTCGTACGCCATCGGCTCCCCTTCGTCCCGGCTCCCCCGGCTTTCTATTCCTGCCCGCGGAGCGCTGTCAATACTTTGTCCGGACATTCGGACGACGGGGAGTGCCGGGTTCGTTCCCCGATCCGGGGCCGGCTACGCGCGCATCCGCGCCCCGCTTTGCGTCAGCCGTGTCACAAATACCCCTCTTCCGTCACACATGTCGCGCCTACGCGGGCGCTGCGTCACACCCGGTCGACAGGGGCTGACCGTTGGTGACGGTGCGTCGTTGTCCGGGCGCAGGCTTGATGATCGCCAGCGCAGCACCCGGTTCCCCCGACGGCCGTCCCCGGCCGCCCCCGCGGTGCGCGCGGGGAGGTGCAGCTCATGACCGACCGCAGGCTCTGGTCGTACAAGGAGATCGCGGCGCACATCAAGGTGCAGCCGGACACCGTGCGGTCGTACCGCAAACACGGGCTGCTGCCCCCGCCGGACCAGGTGGAGGGCGGCAAGCCCTACTGGTACGCGGACACCGTGCGCGCCTGGGTCGCCTCCCGGCCGAGCAACCGCGGCCGCCGGGCCGACTGAACGACCCCTGTCCGCCAGGGGGTCACGACCACGGCTCGATGACCGTCACCCCGGCCCCCGGCGCCCGGCCCATCCGGGCGAGGGCCGCCGGGGCCGCGTCGAGCGGGATGGCGGAGGTCACCAGGAGGTCCGGGCGCAGCGCGCCGGAGCGGACCAGCTCCAGCATGCCGGGGTAGGTGTGGGCGGCCATGCCGTGGCTGCCGAGCAGTTCCAGCTCCAGCGCGATCACGCGGGCCATCGGCACCGGGGGGGTGCCGTCGGCCGAGGGCAGCAGTCCCACCTGGACGTGCCGGCCGCGGCGGCGCAGGGAGCCCACGGAGGCGGCGCAGGTGGCGGGCGAGCCGAGGGCGTCCAGGGAGAGGTGGGCGCCGCCGCCGGTCAGCTCGCGCACCGCCGCGGCCGGGTCGGGTACCGTACTCGCGTCCAGGCAGTGCGCCGCGCCGAACGTCCGGGCCAGCTCCAGCGCTTGGGGCGCGATGTCCACGGCGACCACCCGCGCCCCGGCCGCGGCCGCGATCATCACCGCGGACAGGCCCAGCCCGCCGCAGCCGTGCACCGCGACCCACTGGCCGGGCGCGGCCCGTCCCTGCTGCACCACGGCGCGGAAGGCGGTGGCGAAGCGGCAGCCGAGGCCGGCGGCGGTACCGGGCGCCATGCCCTCCGGGATCGCCACGAGGTTGACGTCGGCGTGGTCGAGGGCGACGTACTCGGCGAAGGAGCCCCAGTGGGTGAAGCCGGGCTGGGTCTGCCGCTCGCACACCTGCTGCTCGCCCGCCGCGCAGGCCGGGCAGGTGCCGCAGGCGCAGACGAACGGCACGGTGACCCGGTCGCCGGGCCGCCGGCCGGTCACCCGGCTGCCCACCGCCTCGACCACTCCGGCGAGTTCGTGTCCGGGCACATGCGGCAGCACGATGTCCGGGTCGTGTCCCATCCAGCCGTGCCAGTCGCTGCGGCACAGCCCGGTCGCCTCCACCCGCACCACGACCCCGTGCTCCGCGGGCGCCGGGTCGGGCACCTCCCGCACCTCGGCCGGCTTCCCGAACTCCTCGAACACCACCGCTCGCATACGGCCCACCCTTTCACGCCGGCGCGCGCCGCCACCCACGGACCATCACGCGGACGGCGCAGCCGAACGGCGACGGTTCGGGACATCTGCCTAAGGTGCGAGGGATTCGTCCGTGAACTTGCCCGGTGCGTCGCTGGACGCACCGCCCCGGCGACCCGCCCCTGCCCCAGCCCGAGGGGACGACCCACGTGAGCCACCCCCCGCCGCCCGGCACGCCCAGGGCCCGCATCCCCCGTCCGCAGCAGCCCCCGCCCCCGTACCCCCGCATCGGCGCGGGCCTGTGGCGGCGCTGTCTGGTCGGCGGGCTCGCGGTGTGGGGGCCGGCCACGGGCCTGGCCCTCGCGACCCGGAGCACGGCGGCGCTCGTGACGCCCGCTCTGCTGGGCACCTTCCTGGTGCCGGTGGTCCTCGTGCTGTGGGCCTACGAGCGGGGCGCCCGCGACCTCGGGGTCAGCGCGGTCCTCGGCTGCTTCCTGGCGGGCGGGGCGCTCGGCGTGCTCGGCGCCTCGCTCACCGCCTCGTCCGCGCCGCACCCCTCCCTGAACCGGTACCTGACCGTCGCCCTGGCCGAGGAGGCGGCCAAGCTGGGGGCGCTGGTGTTCGCGCTGCGCCGGCAGTCGGCCGTCCGCGGCATGCGGGCCGGGCTGATCCTGGGTGCCGCCGTCGGCGTCGGCTTCGCAGCACTGGAGAGCGCCGGGCACGCCCTCGACGCCGCCCTGTGGGCCCCGGACCCCTGGGGGCAGCTGGAGACGGAACTGGTGCGCGGGCTGCTCGCGCCCCTCGGGCAGGGGGCCTGGACCGCGGCCGCGGGCGGTGTGCTGCTGGCGCTGCGCCGCCCCGGCGGCCGCTTCCGGTACGCCCCGCCGGTGGTCGCCGCCTGCATGGGCGCCGCCCTGCTGCACGCCCTGGCGGACACGGCGCGCGGCCTCGCGCCCTGGCTGGTCGTACGGCTCACCGGCCGGGGCGTGGAGGGCGGATTGTTCGCGCCGGGGTACCCGCCGCAGCCGAGCGCCGCCCAGCAGCACCTGCTCACCCTCGTCTCCGCTCTGGGCCCGGCCCTCGTCGCGCTGGCCGCGCTCGCCTGGGCGCTGTCACTCGCCCGGCGGAATCCCTCGTACCCCCCTTGGAGAAATACCCCCTAGGGGTATACTCTGAGGACGGTGGGGAAACCATCGGGAACACCACCGGCGAACCCCACCGGCCCCATGCGCCACGACGAGGAGAACGACATGAGCGCCCACACCGACACCCCGGCCTCCGTCACCACCGTCTACACGGTGACCGGCATGAGCTGCGGACACTGCGAGGGATCCGTCTCCGGTGAGATTTCCCAGCTCCCCGGCGTCACCTCGGTGAAGGCCGTCGCGTCGAGCGGCGAGGTGACCGTCGTCTCCGCCGCCCCGCTGGACGACGAGGCCGTCCGCGCCGCCGTGGACGAGGCCGGCTTCGAGCTGGCCGGCAAGGCCTGAGCACCGCCCTTCCACAGTCCCGACCGGCCGCACCGACCAGCTGATACTGGCTCCGCGCGGTCCGGTCCGATGTCTGGAGTCCGGACATGACCAGCACCATCGCAGAGCAAGCGGACACCGCCATACCCCCCGGCGCGGCGTCCTCCGGTACGGCGTCCGAGGTCGAACTGCTCATCGGCGGGATGACCTGCGCCTCCTGCGCGGCACGCGTGGAGAAGAAGCTCAACCGGATGGACGGCGTCAGCGCCACCGTCAACTTCGCCACCGAGAAGGCGAAGGTCAGCTACGGCGCGGGCGTCGAGGTCGCCGACCTGATCGCCACCGTCGTCAGGACCGGGTACACCGCCGAGGAGCCCGCCCCGCCGCGGCCCGGACCCGAGGCCGCGGCCCCGGAGTCCGCCGAGCGGGACCCCGAACTCGGCGCGTTGCGCCACCGGCTGCTCGTCTCCGCGCTGCTCGCGCTGCCCGTCGTCCTGCTCGCGATGATCCCGGCCCTCCAGTTCGACAACTGGCAGTGGCTCTCCCTCACCCTCGCCGCGCCCGTCGTCGTCTGGGGCGGCGCGCCCTTCCACCGCGCCGCCTGGACCAACGCCCGGCACGGCGCGGCCACCATGGACACCCTGGTCTCGGTCGGCACGCTGGCCGCGTTCGGCTGGTCGCTGTGGGCGCTGTTCCTCGGCCGCGCCGGGATGACCGGCATGCACGACGAGTTCCGCCTCACCGTCTCCCGGTCGGACGGCGCCGCCACGATCTATCTGGAGGTCGCGTCCGGTGTCATCGCGCTGATCCTGCTCGGCCGCTACCTGGAGGCCCGCTCCAAGCGCCGCGCCGGTGCCGCCCTGAAGGCGCTGCTGGAGCTGGGCGCGAAGGACGTGGCGGTGCTGCGGGACGGGCGTGAGGTGCGGGTGCCGGTCTCCTCGCTCGCGGTCGGCGACCGGTTCGTCGTACGGCCCGGCGAGAAGGTCGCCACCGACGGCACCGTGGTCGAGGGCGTCTCCGCGGTCGACGCGTCCATGCTGACCGGCGAGTCAGTGCCGGTGGACGTCGGCCCCGGCGACCGGGTCACCGGCGCCACGGTCAACGCGGGCGGCCGGCTGGTGATCGAGGCCACCCGCGTCGGCGCCGACACCCAGCTCGCCCGGATGGCCCGGCTGGTGGAGGACGCGCAGAACGGCAAGGCCGAGGTGCAGCGGCTCGCCGACCGGGTCTCCGCGGTGTTCGTGCCCGTGGTCATCCTGATCGCGCTCGCCACCTTCGGGGTCTGGCTCGGCGTCACCGGGGACGCGGTCTCCGCGTTCACCGCCGCCGTCGCCGTGCTGATCATCGCCTGCCCCTGCGCGCTGGGCCTGGCCACGCCGACCGCGCTGATGGTCGGCACCGGGCGCGGCGCCCAGCTCGGCATCCTGATCAAGGGCCCCGAGGTGCTGGAGTCCACCCGGCGCGTCGACACCGTCGTCCTGGACAAGACCGGCACCGTCACCACCGGCCGGATGACTCTCCATGCGGTGTACGCCGCCGACGGCGAGGACGAGAAGGAGCTGCTGCGCCTCGCCGGCGCCCTGGAACACGCCTCCGAGCACCCGGTCGCCCGTGCCATCGCGGCCGGCGCCGAGGAGAGCGTCGGCGCCCTCCCGGCGGTCGAGCGCTTCGAGAACGTTCCGGGTCGGGGCGTGCGCGGGCGCGTGGACGGCCGTGAGGTGGCCGTGGGCCGCCTGTACGACGAGGTTCCCGAGGAGCTGGCCCGCGCGGCCGCCGAGGCCGAGCGGGAGGGCCGTACGGCCGTCCTGGTGGGCTGGGACGGACGGGCCCGCGGGGTCCTCGCGGTCGCCGACGCGATCAAGGAGACCAGCGCGGAGGCGATCCGCGAGCTGCGCGCCCTCGGGCTGACGCCGGTGCTGCTCACCGGGGACAACCGGACGGTCGCCGCGTCGGTCGCCAGGGCCGTCGGCATCGACGCGGGGCAGGTGTACGCGGAGGTGCTGCCCGAGGACAAGGTGGACGTCGTACGGCGTCTGAAGGCCGAGGGCCGCGTGGTGGCCATGGTCGGCGACGGGGTCAACGACGCGGCCGCCCTCGCCACCGCCGACCTGGGCCTGGCGATGGGCACCGGCACCGACGCGGCGATCGAGGCGGGCGACCTGACGCTGGTCCGCGGCGATCTGCGGACGGCGGCCGACGCGATCCGGCTGTCCCGGCGCACGCTGGCCACCATCAAGGGCAACCTCGTCTGGGCGTTCGGCTACAACGTGGCCGCGCTGCCGCTGGCCGCCGCGGGGCTGCTGAACCCGATGATCGCGGGCGCCGCGATGGCGTTCTCCTCGGTGTTCGTGGTCACCAACAGCCTGCGGCTGCGCCGGTTCCGGTGACAAAGCACTCGAAGCCGGTACCGGAGTCCCTCTAGAGACGGACGCGAGCCTCCCATAAACTCTTCACAAGGCTCGCGCATCATCCTTACGCTCGGGTCCCGATCCACGGATCGGGGCTCTTGCGCATCAAAGGGACATATGCAAGAGACGCAGATCACAGTGCCGTGAACGTAACCATCGAAGGGGTTCGAAGGTCTAAGTTGGCGATGTCGGATCGGCGTCTTGGGGGGCGCTGTTCCGGCGTCTGGGGATGTCTTGGGGGACGTCCCCGGAGATGCGTTGCCGGGGCACGTACACCGGGAAGCTTTGAGCGGCCCTCCCGGCGTGCTTGTCCCGGCAGACCGCAAATCGACAGCGATTCAGGCGCTGTCCTCTCCGAGCGCCCGGCCCGGATCCCGTGGGGGGAATCCGCACCGGGACATGGGAAGGCGCCCTGGTCGTCGGCCCGTGGGGGGACCGGCGGCTCAGGGCGCCTTCTTCTTATGCCCGTATCGGGCTCAGCGCGCCTCGACCGGCACGAAGTCGCGCTCGACCACGCCCGTGTAGATCTGGCGCGGGCGGCCGATGCGGGAACCCGGCTCCTTGATCATCTCGGTCCACTGGGCGATCCAGCCCGGCAGGCGGCCGAGGGAGAACAGCACGGTGAACATCTCGGCCGGGAAGCCCATGGCCCGGTAGATCAGACCGGTGTAGAAGTCCACGTTCGGGTAGAGGCTGCGCGAGACGAAGTAGTCGTCGGAGAGCGCGTGCTCCTCCAGCTTGAGCGCGATGTCCAGCAGCTCGTCGGACTTGCCGAGAGCCGACAGGACGTCGTGCGCGGCGGCCTTGATGATCTTGGCGCGCGGGTCGAAGTTCTTGTAGACCCGGTGGCCGAAGCCCATCAGACGGACGCCGTCCTCCTTGTTCTTCACCTTGCGGATGAAGGTGTCGACGTCGGAGCCCGAGTCGCGGATGCCCTCCAGCATCTCCAGGACGGACTGGTTGGCGCCGCCGTGCAGCGGACCCCACAGCGCGTTGATGCCGGCCGAGATCGACGCGAACATGTTGGCCTGCGAGGAGCCGACGAGGCGGACCGTGGAGGTCGAACAGTTCTGCTCGTGGTCGGCGTGCAGGATCAGCAGCTTGTCCAGCGCGGAGACGACGACCGGGTCCAGCTCGTACTCGTCGGCGGGGACCGAGAAGGTCATGCGCAGGAAGTTCTCGACGTAGCCGAGGTCGTTGCGCGGGTAGACGAACGGGTGGCCGATCGACTTCTTGTACGCGTACGCCGCGATCGTCGGCAGCTTGGCGAGCAGCCGGATCGTGGACAGGTTGCGCTGCTTCTCGTCGAACGGGTTGTGGCTGTCCTGGTAGAAGGTGGACAGCGCCGAGACGACCGAGGACAACATGGCCATCGGGTGGGCGTCACGCGGGAAGCCCTTGTAGAAGTTCTTGACGTCCTCGTGCAGCAGGGTGTGCCGCGTGATCTCGCCCTTGAACGCGGTCAGCTCGTCGACGGTGGGCAGCTCGCCGTTGATCAGCAGGTACGCCACCTCGAGGAAGGTGGAGCGCTCGGCCAGCTGCTCGATGGGATAGCCGCGGTAGCGGAGGATGCCCGCCTCGCCGTCGAGGTAGGTGATCGCGGATTTATAGGCGGCCGTGTTGCCGTACCCGCTGTCGAGGGTCACCAGCCCGGTCTGGGCGCGCAGCTTCCCGATGTCGAAGCCCTTGTCGCCGACGGTGCTGTCGACCACCGGGTAGGTGTACTCGCCGTCGCCGTACCGCAGTACTACAGAGTTGTCGCTCACGTCTTCCCTCACCGACGTAGTGCCTCATCTTCGAGGTGCCCTGACTGTCTCTACCATCCCCCATTTGGCTCAGGAGAGTGCACTCGGGGTCGACCATTGGGCCTATTGACGGCACTCAGTGCCGTCAGCCTGCCCATCCTGCCCCCTCGAAGGGCCTTCTGGAAGTGCTCTGTGACCTTCACGACTCATTTGATCGATCATTTTTGCCGACGAGCCGGAAGTCCAGGGCCGTGCACCGCCGTCCGGCCGACACCGTGCGCACCGCCTGGCCGATCGCGCGGCGCGAACCGACCAGGACGACCAGCTTCTTGGCCCGCGTCACGGCCGTGTAGAGCAGGTTCCGCTGCAACATCATCCATGCTCCCGTGGTGACGGGAATCACCACGGCGGGATATTCACTTCCCTGCGAGCGGTGGATGGTCACGGCGTACGCGTGGGCCAGTTCGTCCAGTTCGTCGTATTCATACGGAACCTCCTCGTCCTCGTCCGTGAGGACGGTCAGCCGCTGGTCGACCGGATCGAGCGCGGTGACGACACCCACGGTGCCGTTGAAGACCCCGTTCTTCCCCTTCTCGTAATTGTTGCGAATCTGGGTCACCTTGTCGCCGACCCGGAAGACCCGCCCGCCGAACCGCTTCTCCGGCACATCGGGCCGGGCCGGCGTGATGGCCTGCTGGAGCAGCCCGTTGAGCGCCCCCGCGCCGGCCGGCCCCCGGTGCATCGGCGCGAGCACCTGCACATCGCGCCGGGGATCGAGCCCGAACCGGGCGGGAATCCGGCGCGCCGCCACGTCCACGGTGAGCCGCCCGGCCTCCTCCGTGTCGTCCTCCACGAAGAGGAAGAAGTCCTTGAGCCCGTCGGTGAGGGGGTGCCGACCCGCGTTGATCCGGTGCGCGTTGGTGACCACTCCGGACTGCTGGGCCTGCCTGAAGACGCGGGTGAGGCGGACGGCGGGCACCGGGCTGCCGGGGGCGAGCAGGTCACGCAGCACCTCACCGGCGCCGACGCTGGGCAACTGGTCGACGTCCCCGACGAAGAGGAGGTGCGCTCCGGGCGGTACGGCCTTCACCAGCTTGTTGGCGAGGAGGAGGTCCAGCATGGACGCCTCGTCCACGACCACCAGGTCGGCGTCCAGGGGCCGTTCCCGGTCGTAGGCCGCGTCCCCGCCGGGCCTCAGCTCCAGCAGCCGGTGCACGGTGGACGCGTCGGCGCCGGTCAGCTCGGCGAGCCGCTTGGCGGCGCGGCCGGTCGGCGCGGCGAGCACCACCTTGGCCCGCCGGGCGCGGGCCAGCTCCACGACGGAGCGGACCGTGAAGGACTTGCCGCAGCCGGGGCCGCCGGTGAGCACGGCGACCTTCTCCGTGAGCGCGAGCCGGACGGCGGCCTCCTGCTCGGGCGCGAGGTCGGCGCCGGTGCGCTGGTGGAGCCAGCCGAGGGCCTTGCCCCAGTCCACGTCCTGGAAGCCGGGCATGCGGTCCTCGCCGGTGCGCAGGAGGCGCAGGAGCTGGGCGGCCAGGGACAGTTCGGCGCGGTGGAAGGGGACGAGGTAGACGGCGGTGACGGGCTCGCCCCCGTCGGGTCCCGGCACCTTCTCCCGTACGACACCGGGGTCGCCGCCCTCCTCCGGTTCCCGTGCCAGCTCGCCGAGGCACTCGATGACGAGACCGGTGTCGACCTGGAGCAGCTTCACCGCGTCGGCGATGAGGCGTTCCTCCGGCAGGTAGCAGTTGCCCTGGTCGGCGGACTGGGAGAGGGCGTACTGGAGACCGGCCTTGACGCGCTCGGGGCTGTCGTGGGGGATGCCGACGGACTGGGCGATCTTGTCGGCGGTGAGGAACCCGATGCCCCAGACATCGGCGGCGAGCCGGTACGGGTTCTTCTTGACGACGTCGATCGACTGGTCGCCGTACTTCTTGTAGATCCGCACGGCGATGGAGGTGGAGACCTCGACGGTCTGGAGGAAGAGCATGACCTCCTTGATCGCCTTCTGCTCCTCCCAGGCCGCGGCGATCTTCTTGGTCCGCTTGGGCCCGAGTCCCGGCACCTCGATCAGCCGCCCGGGTTCCTCCTCGATGACGCGGAGGGTGTCGACGCCGAAGTGCCGGGTGATCCGGTCGGCGAAGACGGGCCCGATCCCCTTGACGAGCCCGGAGCCGAGGTAGCGCCGCATGCCCTGGACGGTCGCCGGGAGCACGGTGCTGTAGTTCTCCACCTGGAACTGCCTGCCGTGCTGCGGATGGCTCCCCCACCGCCCCTCCATCCGCAGGGACTCCCCGACCTGCGCCCCGAGGAGCGCCCCGACGACGGTGAGCAGCTCCCCGCCGCCCCTGCCGGTGTCCACCCGGGCAACGGTGTACCCGTTCTCCTCATTGGCGTACGTGATCCTCTCCAGCACCCCTTCGACCACGGCCGTCCGCCGCTCACCGGTGTGGTTCCCCGCCTGTTGCGCCATGGGACGACGGTAGCGGTGGGGGGTGACAGGGGGTGGGGGCGGTGCCAGGCCCGCGGTCGTCAGCGAACGCCGAACCCGAGCCCGTTCTCGTCCATGGCGTTGAAGACCGTCACCCGGACCGTCTCGAAGACGAAGCCGACGTCGACGTTCCCCTGAGCGACGTCCTGCCCCGGCCACACGGGCAGTTCGACCCCTTTCAGGACCGCTCCCCGCAGCCGGCGCAGCTCGGGGAGCGGCTCCGTCCGCCACTGAAGATCGAACCCCGGCCAGCGGACCGGACCGGCCGGGTCGATGGTGTTCCAGGTGAGGGCGAGCTCGTCGAGTTTCCAGTGGTTGATCTCGACCTGCTCACCGTCGAAGTCGAAGAGCACCGGGCAGTCGGGGAACCACTCGTCGTCCTCCACGTCCCAGACCATCGAGACTCTCGTGAGCGGCCGCCCCACAAGACCTTCGAGCCGCTCTCCGTGCTCCCGCCGCACGTCCCGCCGGCCGACCAGCCACTCGGGGCGGTATCCGGTGATTCCGAAGTCGAACATCATTTTCCCCTGGCATATGCAACCTCTTGGGATCCGGCTCGTTGAGCACGTCGTACGACAGGAGGGAGGGTCGATGGTCGGCTCGTCGCACGAGGCACTGCACCGGATCTTTCAGAAGGATCCCGCGGTGCTGACCAAGGCGTTGCAGCGGGTACTGCACGTGCCGTTTCCGGAGCCGCGGGAGATCGCCGCGCTGAATGTGGACCTCACCGAGATCGAACCGGTCGAACGGCGAGTGGACACGCTGATGCGGGCGGAGACGGACGAGGGCACGTATCTGCTGGTGGTGGAGTCGCAGGGGAAGGTGGACGACCGGAAGCGGGGCAGTTGGCCTTATTACCTCGCCTACTTGTACGAGAAGTACCGCTGCGAGCCGGTGCTGATCGTGATCACGCAGAGCAGTACGACCGCGAAGTGGGCGTCGCGGCCCATCCGGTTCGGCTTCCGGGACTGGCACTCCATGACGGTGCGGCCGCTGGTGCTGGGGCCGGACAACGTGCCGATGATCACCGACGAGCGCTGGGGCGAGCGTGACCCGTCCCTCGCGGTGCTCTCGGCGATGACACACGGACAGGGGCCCCAGGCCCCGGCCATACTGGAATCCCTGGTGGCCATCCTGAAGACCATCGACGCGGACACCGCCTCGGTCTACGCGCAGTTCGTCGACTCCTGCCTGACCAACGCCCAAGCGAAGCAGATGTGGAGGGACTTGATGACAACCGTCCAGTACTTCTGGCGCCATCCGCTGGCTGAACAGGTACGCGCGGAAGGCAGGGAAGAAGGTCGAGAAGAAGGCAGGGAAGAAGGTCGAGAAGAAGGCAGGGAAGAGGGGCGCATCCAGACATCCCAGGCGATGGTCCTTCGCCTTCTGGAATGGCGCCGCATCCCCGTCCCCGACACCGTCCGTGCACGCATCGAAGCCTGCACCGACGTAAGCCAACTGGAGACATGGGCCGAGCGGGCCGTACACGCGGCGGACGCGGGCGACTTGTTCACCGGCGAGTGAATCGGCACCGGAAATAGGGGGTGGCACAGTGGGACAGATCCACTACTTCTGGCGCCACCCCCTGGCTGAACAGGTACGCGCGGAAGGCAGAGAAGAGGGGCGCATCGAGGGCTGGCGGGAGACGCTCCTTAGCTTCCTCGAATGGCGCCGCATCCCCGTCCCCGACACCGCCCGCGCACGCATCGAAGCCTGCACCGACCTCGATCAACTGAAGGCATGGGCCGAGCGGGCCGTACACGTGGCGGAAGCCGGCGAGTTGTTCGCGGAGGAATGAGCCCGGGGCCTGACCGGCGCCGCGCAAGAGGGTTGGGCCGGCCAACCCGTTCGACCGACGCCTGCGCCCCGTCGGGCACGCGTCCCTGGTGATCGGCGCGCGCCGATCACCGATAACCAGGGGCCACCCGCCCACCAGTCCGGCACTTTCCCGCCCGGTAACGATTGAGTTTCGGCCACCTCCCACCCCCTTGCCACCCCCCATGTAATCGATTCCAATCGTTTCCGCGTCTCGATGTAATCGATTCCAAGCGTCACGAGTTCACAAGGAGGTGGGCCGGAGGTGGCGAGTATCAAGGATGTGGCCGCGGTGGCGGGCGTGTCCGTCGCGACGGTTTCGCGGGTGCTGAACGCGCATCCGTCGGTCAGCGCGGACGCGCGCAGCCGGGTGCTGGCCGCCGTGGAGTCGCTGGGGTACCGGCCGAACGCCGTGGCGCGTTCGCTGCGGACCGATCAGACCCACACCCTCGGCCTCGTCATCAGCGACGTGCTGAATCCCTACTTCACCGAGCTGGCCCGCTCCGTGGAGGAAGAGGCCAGGTCGCTCGGGTACAGCGTGATCATCGGGAACGCGGATGAGCGGCCCGATCTCCAGGACCACCACGTACGGAACCTGCTGGACCGGCGGATCGACGGCCTGCTCGTCTCGCCGACCGACGGCGGGTCGCCGCTCATGCTGGACGCCGCCCGCGCCGGGACACCGATGGTGTTCGTGGACCGCTGGATCCCCGGCGTCGACGTCCCCGTCGTACGCGCCGACGGACGAGCCGCCGTACAGGACCTCGTGGCGCACCTCCACGCCCTCGGGCACCGGCGGGTCGCGATCATCGCGGGGCCCGCCGCCACCACCACGGGCAGCGAGCGCGTCGAGGCGTTCCGCGCCGCACTGGCCGAGTACGGGCTCCCGCTCCCCGGCGTCTACATCGGCCAGGGCGACTTCCAGGCCGCCAGCGGGCGCCGGGTCACCGAGGGGTTCCTCGACCTTCCCGAGCCGCCGGACGCCGTCTTCGCGGCGGACAACCTGATGGCACTCGGTGCCCTGGACGCCGTCCGGGCGCGCGGGCTGCGGGTGCCGGACGACATCGCGCTCGCCGCGTTCGACGACATCCCCTGGTTCGTGCACACCGATCCCCCGGTCACCGCGATCGCCCAGCCCACCGGCGAGCTGGGCCGGGCCGCCGTACGCGCCCTGGTCGACCGGATCGAGGGGCGGCCGGCCGCGTCCGTCACCCTCGCCGCCCGGCTGGTCGTACGCCGCTCCTGCGGTGAGACACCGGAGGAGACCGAGCCCCGGATCATCCCCACCCCGTCCCTCCCCCCAGTGCAAAGGAGCACGACGTGAGCAACCCGGACGAGTTGCTGCGCATCGAGGGCATACGCAAGACCTTTCCCGGCGTGGTCGCGCTCGACGGTGTCGACTTCGACCTGCGCCGGGGCGAGGTGCATGTGCTGCTCGGTGAGAACGGCGCCGGCAAGAGCACGCTCATCAAGATGCTCTCCGGTGCCTATACGCCCGACTCCGGGCGGATCCTCGTCGGCGGCCGGGAGACGCGCATCCACGGTGCGCAGGACTCCGAGCGGCTCGGGATCGCCACCATCTACCAGGAGTTCAACCTGGTGCCGGATCTGACCGTCGCCGAGAACATCTTCCTCGGCCGGCAGCCGCGCCGCCTCGGCATGATCGACCGGAAGCGGATGGAGGCCGAGGCCGCGAAGCTCCTGGAGCGGGTCGGCGTGCGGGTCTCGCCGCGTGCGCGGGTGCGTGAACTGGGCATCGCCCGGCTCCAGATGGTGGAGATCGCCAAGGCGCTGAGCCTGGACGCGCGCGTGCTCATCATGGACGAGCCGACCGCCGTGCTGACCTCGGAGGAGGTCGAGAAGCTGTTCGCGATCGTGCGGCAGCTGCGGGCGGACGGGGTGGGCATCGTCTTCATCACGCATCATCTCGACGAGATCGCCGCCCTCGGAGACCGGGTCACCGTCATCCGGGACGGCAGGAGTGTGGGCCAGGTGCCCGCCACCACCCCCGAGGACGAACTCGTACGGCTCATGGTCGGGCGCTCCATCGAGCAGCAGTACCCGCGCCAACGCCCGGACAGGGGCGCCGCGTTGCTCAGCGTCGAGGGGCTGACCCGCGACGGCGTCTTCCACGACGTGAGCTTCGAGGTGCACGCCGGTGAGGTCGTCGGCGTCGCCGGTCTCGTGGGCGCCGGGCGCACCGAGGTCGTCCGGGCCGTGTTCGGCGCGGACCCGTACGACGACGGGACCGTCAAGGTCGGCGGCACCGCGCTGCGGCGCTTTGACGTGAACGCCGCGATGGCGGCCGGGATCGGGCTCGTGCCCGAGGACCGCAAGGGGCAGGGCCTGGTGCTGGACGCCTCGGTCGAGGAGAACCTGGGCCTGGTGACCCTGCGGGCCGCGACCCGCGCCGGGCTGGTCGACCGCAAGGCGCAGCACGTGGCGGCCGAGCGGATCGCCGGTCAGCTGGGCGTGCGGATGGCCGGGCTCGGCCAGCATGTGCGCACGCTGTCCGGCGGCAACCAGCAGAAGGTCGTCATCGGCAAGTGGCTGCTGGCCGACACCAGGGTGCTGATCCTCGACGAGCCGACGCGCGGCATCGACGTCGGCGCCAAGGTCGAGATCTACCAGCTGATCAACGAGCTGACGGCCGCCGGTGCCGCCGTCCTGATGATCTCCAGCGATCTGCCCGAGGTGCTCGGCATGAGCGACCGGGTGCTGGTGATGGCCCAGGGCCGGATCGCCGGCGAACTCGCGGCCGGCGAGGCCACGCAGGACGCCGTGATGGCGCTCGCCGTATCCAGCCCCACCACCAGCGACACGAACGACAACACCGCGAAGGAGGCCGACCGTGGCCACTGACACGCTCAAGAGCACGACGGGAGCGAGTGGCGCGCCGGGCGGCCTGCGCCGGCTGCTGCTCGACAACGGCGCGCTGACCGCGCTGATCGTCCTGGTCATCGCCCTGTCGGCGCTGTCCGGTGACTTCCTGACGACGGACAACCTGCTCAACATCGGTGTCCAGGCGGCCGTGACGGCGATCCTGGCCTTCGGTGTCACCTTCGTGATCGTGGCGGCGGGCATCGACCTGTCGGTCGGCTCGGTGGCCGCGCTGTCGGCGACGGTGCTGGCGTGGAGCGCCACCCAGCACGGGGTGCCGGTGGCGCTGGCCGTCGTCCTGGCGGTGGCCACGGGTGTGGCGGCCGGTCTGGTGAACGGTTTCCTCATCGCCTACGGCAAGCTGCCGCCGTTCATCGCGACGCTCGCGATGCTGTCGGTGGGGCGCGGTCTGTCGCTGGTGATCTCCGGTGGTGTGCCGATCCCGTTCCCGGACTCGGTCTCGCACCTCGGGGACACGCTCGGCGACTGGCTGCCGGTGCCGGTCCTGGTCATGATCGTGATGGGGCTGCTGGCCGCGTTCGTGCTCGGCCGCACCTACATCGGCCGCTCGATGTACGCGATCGGCGGCAACGAGGAGGCCGCGCGCCTGTCGGGTCTGCGGGTGAAGAAGCAGAAGCTCGCGATCTACGCCCTGTCCGGGGTGTTCGCGGCGGTGGCGGGCATCGTGCTGGCCTCCCGGCTGTCCTCCGCACAGCCGCAGGCCGCCGACGGCTACGAGCTGGACGCGATCGCGGCCGTCGTCATCGGCGGTGCCTCGCTCGCGGGCGGTACCGGCAAGGCGTCCGGCACCCTGGTCGGCGCGCTGATCCTGGCGGTGCTGCGCAACGGCCTGAACCTGCTGAACGTCTCCGCGTTCTGGCAGCAGGTGGTGATCGGTGTCGTGATCGCGCTGGCGGTGCTGCTCGACACGGTGCGCCGCAAGGCGGGTGCCACCCCGGTGACCAGCGGGGGCGGCGGCAACAAGGGCAGGCAGGCGGCGACGTACGGGCTCGCGGCCGTGGTGACGGTGGCGGTGGTCGGCGCGACCTCCTTCCTGCATGGCGGCTCCTCCGCCTCGGACAAGCCGAAGATGGGTCTGTCGCTGTCCACCCTGAACAACCCGTTCTTCGTGCAGATCCGCTCCGGCGCGCAGGCCGAGGCGAAGAAGCTGGGCGTGGACCTGACGGTCACCGACGCGCAGAACGACGCCTCCCAGCAGGCCAACCAGCTGCAGAACTTCACCAGTTCGGGCCTCGACGCGATCATCGTCAACCCGGTCGACTCGGACGCGGCGAGCAACTCGGTCAAGGCCGCCGACAAGGCGAAGATCCCGGTGATCGCGGTGGACCGCGGGGTGAACAAGGCCGCTGTGGACGCCCTGGTGGCCTCGGACAACATCGCCGGCGGCGAGCAGGCGGCCAGGACGATCGCCGAGAAGCTGGGCGGCAAGGGCAAGATCGTGATCCTCCAGGGCCAGGCGGGCACCTCGGCGGCGCGGGAGCGTGCGCAGGGCTTCGCCAACGGTCTGAAGGCGTATCCCGGCATCAAGGTGGTCGCGCAGCAGCCCGCCGACTTCGACCGCACCAAGGGCCTCGACGTGATGTCGAACCTGCTCCAGGCCCACCCGGACGTGCAGGGCGTGATCGCCGCCAACGACGAGATGGCCCTCGGCGCGATCAAGGCGCTGGGTTCGAAGGCCGGCAGGTCGGTGCCGGTGGTCGGCTTCGACGGCACCCCGGACGGCCTGAACGCGGTCAAGGCGGGCACGCTGTACGCCTCCGTCGCGCAGCAGCCGACCCAGCTCGGCCGGATCGCCCTGGACAACGCGCTCAAGGCGTCCCAGGGCAAGAAGGTGCAGCAGACGGTGAAGGTGCCGGTGAAGGTGGTCACCAAGGACAACGTGGCCGGATTCACCGGCTGACGGCGGCGGGCGAAGCGGGCGCGGGCGGACGGTCGTACACCATGGACGCACCATGGGGGCGGCCGTCCGCCCCGGCTCGTTCCTCGGGTTCTCGGATTCAAAGGGTTCATGGGAGTCAACTGATGTACGACTACGACCTGTTGGTCGTGGGCTCGGCCAACGCCGACCTGGTGATCGGGGTCGAGCGGCGGCCGGCCGCCGGTGAGACGGTGCTCGGCGGGGATCTGTCCACGCATCCGGGCGGCAAGGGCGCCAACCAGGCGGTCGCGGCGGCCCGGCTGGGCGCCCGTACGGCCCTGCTGGCGCGCGTCGGCGCGGACGGCCACGGCCGGCTGCTGCTGGACTCCCTGCGCTCGGCCGGGGTGGACCCGGCGGGGGTGCTCGAAGGCGGGGCGCCGACCGGGGTCGCGCTGATCACCGTGGACCCGTCCGGGGACAACAGCATCGTGGTGTCACCCGGCGCCAACGCCCGCCTCACCCCGGCGGACGTCCGGTCGGCTGCCCCCCTGCTGCGGGCCGCGCGCGTGGTCTCGGCCCAGCTGGAGATCCCGCTGGAGACGGTGGAGGAGGTCGTACGGGCCCTGCCGTCCGGCACCCGCTTCGTGCTCAACCCCTCCCCGCCGCGCCCGCTGCCCGCCGAGGTGCTGGCCGCCTGCGACCCGCTGATCGTCAACGAGCACGAGGCGCGGGTGATCCTGGGCGAGTCCGCCGGGGCGGAACCCGAGGACTGGGCGCGCGGGCTGCTGGCCCTCGGCCCGCGCTCGGTCGTGGTCACGCTCGGCGCCCGCGGCGCGCTGGTGTACGACGGCTCGGGCGCGCGGCGGGTCGCGTCGGTGAAGGTCGACGCGGTGGACACCACGGGCGCGGGCGACGCGTTCACGGCGGCGCTGGCCTGGAGGCTGGGCACGGGCGCGAGCCTCGCCGAGGCGGCGGCGTACGCGGCCCGCGTCGGCGCGGCGGCCGTGACGAGGGCGGGGGCGCAGGAGTCGTATCCGACGGCCGAGGAGGTCGGACAGCTGTGAAGAAGTCGGGCATCCTGAACCGCCATCTGGCGGGCGCGCTGGCCGAGTTGGGGCACGGGGACGAGGTGCTGGTCTGCGACGCGGGCATGCCGATCCCGGCCGGGCCGCGCGTCGTGGACCTGGCCTTCCGGGCCGGGGTGCCGTCCTTCGCGGAGGTCTTCGCCGGCCTGGTGGACGAACTGGTCCTGGAGGGCGCCACGGTGGCGGAGGAGCTGCGCGGAGACCATCTGGACCTGGTGCGGCGGCAGTTCGCCCGCCTGGACGTCGTACCGCACGAGCGGCTCAAGGAGTTGTCGGCGACGGCGAGGCTGGTCGTGCGCACCGGTGAGGCGAGCCCGTATGCCAATGTGCTGTTGCGGTGCGGGGTGTTCTTCTAGGGACCGGGAAGGGGGGCGGGGCGCGTCATGGACGAACTCGTGCGGTTTCTGTACGCCCGGCTCGACGACGACACGCGGGGGGCACGCTCGGTGGTGGGCCGGGAGTGGGGCTTCGCCGCGGGGTGGGTGTTCGACGAGAGAGCGCGCGGGGTGTGCGAGGTCGGGGACGAGGAGACCGGCCGGTACATCGCGGGGCAGGACCCGGCGCGGGTGCTGCGCGGCGCGAAGGCGCTGAAGGGGATCGTGGACGCGTACGCGGAGGCGGCCCGGCGGCGGGAC
Organism: Streptomyces sp. AM6-12; assembly: GCF_044327085.1. Classification (NCBI taxonomy): domain Bacteria; kingdom Bacillati; phylum Actinomycetota; class Actinomycetes; order Kitasatosporales; family Streptomycetaceae; genus Streptomyces; species Streptomyces sp. AM6-12. Next base: position 4,742,530 of record NZ_JBIQWN010000001.1, on the reverse strand, counting down.
GCGGCCGTGGCACGGATCGGGGAGCGGGGGGACCGGGTGTCCGGCGCGGATCTGGACGCGTGGGACCGCGCCCAGTACCGGGCGGGCGTCCTGGAGGGTCCGCTCCGGCTGATCGCGCTGACGTACGCGGACCACCCCGACTACCGGGACGCATGGCGGCCGTAGACAACTCCTTTTCGTAGTCCGGGTGTTGAGCGCGGGCACCCACCGGTGTTTGACTTGGCCGGTGACTGCCATCGAGGGAGCGAGCGCTCTGGACCGGCTCGGGCCGGTGCTCAGCCGGCATCCGGTCGACCACCGCAAGCGGTGGGTGAACGCCGCCTGGGCCCTGCTCGTCGCCGTCCCGTCGGGCTGGCTCGGGGTGTGGGGCCTGTCCACCGCCGGCGAGGGGTCGGCCCGCGGCAACCGGGCCATCGGCCTGCTGATCGGTCTCGCGCTGGGCGCCGTATGGGTCGCGGTGACCCAGATCGTGCGGGCGCTGCGCGGCGAGCCCGGAGAGTACTTCGAGGTGCGGGAGCGGGGCCTGGTCCACGGGTCGCGGCGGGGCACCGCCTGCTGGACCTGGGACCGCGTCACTTCCCTTTACGTCGCGGGCGACGCCGTCAACCGCCTCGCGACCCGGCTGGGCAACGGCTACCGCATCGAGATCCTGTTCGCCGACGGCCGCCGGCTGCGGACCGACGGGCTCGCCGCGTACGCCGCGGACCTGGGGCGCGTGCTGCTGGCCCGCTGCCCGGACATCGCCCTGCGCCCGCGGGTCCCCTGGTGGGCGAGGGCGGGCGGACGGCTGCTGGCCGGGGCGGCACTCTGTGTGCTGGCGATCGTGGGCCAGGTTCTCTACATCGCGGACCACCCCGACCATGTGCACCGGGAGCAGACCGCCCTCGGCCCGGTCACGGTGACCGACGCACAGGGCATCAGCGACGCGGGCATCACCCTCCTGGCCGTCGGCATGATGGTGTGCGCGATCGCGGCGATCACCTTCGTCGTCCTCTATGTGCGGGGCCGGGCGTACCGGGGTGTGTCCGGCCGCTGAGCCCTTCACCGGGTGGTCGGAGCGGCGTTGGACTTCTTGACATCCTTCGGCGCGGGATTCACCAGCACGAGTCCCCAGGTGTCGTGCGGGCCGGGTCGCGCCGTGCTCTCCTCGGTGCGGGTCGGGCCGGTGAAGTGGAGGACGACGGGCTGCCGTACGGCGAAGTCCTCCTCGAAGTCGGCCGACACCTCGCCGCGGGCCGCCTTGCCGTACTCCTTGATCCAGGCACGCGCCGCGGGCCTCGCGTCACCGCCCTCGGTGTCCAGGGCGGCGACGCCGTCGACCTCACCGTCGGCCAGCCGCCACAGGAACTTCTGGACGACTTCCAGGCTGTCGGCGACCGGGTAGCCGGTGACGCGCAGGTGCGGGTGGTCCGCGTAGTCCTGCAAGTAGTCCGGGCGCTTGGCGGCACAGCCGGTCAGGGCGGCGCCGAGCACCAGCGGGATCACGAACGCGGTGGCGCGGCGACCGGTCGATATGGTGATCATCCGGTCAAGTTTCCACGATCGGCCGTGTGGCCGTCCCGGCCGGCCGCGTGCCTGCCGGTTCGCGCGCACGCACCCGCGGGGCGGGGCAAACGGTTCCCCCGCGGGTTCCATCCCATGTGATGAACCCGCAGGGCAACACGCCCGGCATCGCCCGGAGCCGGCCCCACCATGGCGGTGTCCGCCCTTTGCGACGACACCGAGGAGCACGACCATGTCGCCACAGGACGCCTCCGAGCCACAGCTCGCCGGACTGACCATCAGCGACCCGCTCGACCAGCGGGTGCACAACCCGGTCGACGTACCGCCCCCGGACAACGAGTGGAGCCTGCCGGAAGGCTTCGCGTGGGTCTTCCACGGGGAGGGGAACCGGGGCCTCGTCCGGCCGGTGATCATCTCCGACGGCTTCAGCCTCGGCCGGAGCGAGCTCGACAAGCTCTACCAGTTCCTGGAGAGCGACTTCCCCCTCGTCAGCGAGCTGCGCCGGCGCGGCAAGGACGTCATCCTGCTCGGTTACAACGAGCGCACCGCCGCGATCCAGACCAACGCCCAGGCGGCCACGGCGGCGATCCTGCGGGCCAACGCCGAGCGGCTGGGCGACGAGCGGCTGGTCGTCGGCGGGTTCAGCATGGGCGGACTGGTCACCCGGTACGCGCTCGCCCGGCTGGAGAGCCAGCGCATCGACCACCGGACCGGCACGTACTTCTCGTTCGACACCCCGCATCGCGGCGCCACCATCCCCGTCGGCGTCCAGGCGTTCTCGTACTTCATCCCGTTCCCGGGCAACGACTTCGCCCGGCAGATGAACAGCCCGGCCGCCCGCCAGATGCTGTGGCGGCACTACGACAAGGACACCGGCAAGATCGGGGTGGCCAAGGAGCGCCAGGACCTGCTGGAGGAGCTGGCGCGGCTGGGTGGCTGGCCCCGCATCCCCCGGCTGCTCGGGGTCGCCAGCGGACGCGGGGACGGCGTGGGACTGCCCGAGGTGCGGCCCGGCGAGACCGCGCTGCGCGTCGAGCGGATCTACCCCGGCACCACCTTCTACACCCAGGCCCAGGGCGACGACGTGACCGCCGCCTACCTCAACCGCCGCTTCCCGAAGGCCGAGAAGACGATCACCACCGACGGCTTCCCGGAACTCGACGGCGCGCCCGGCGGCACGCTCAACACGTACCGCATCCTCGCCAACGCGCTGGAGAAGGCCGGCGGCACGGTGGACCTGCGGCACCCGGACATCTGCTTCGTGCCCACGATCAGCGCGGTGTCCGTCCGCGACATCGGCCGGCAGGACGACCTGTACGTGGCGGTGGACGAACTCCCGCCGGACGAGAGCGACCTGGACGACTTCATCTGCTCGTCCACGACCACCACGCACACCGCCGTCACCGGGGAACTGGGCGGCTGGCTGCTCGACCGGATCACCTACTGACCCGGCGCCGGACTCAGGCGGCGTGCTCCAGGAAGCGCGCCGCCGTCTCCTTCAGCACCGCCCGCCCGTCCCGCGCCCACAACTCCTCGTTGAACAGCTCCACCTCGATAGGGCCCGAGTAGCCCGCCGCTTCGACGTACCCGCGCCACGCGCGCAGGTCGATCGAACCGTCCCCGAGCTGCCCCCGGCCGTTGAGCACCCCGGCGGGCAACGGTGTGGTCCAGTCGGCCAGTTGGAAGGCGTGGATACGACCCGCAGCGCCCGCACGGGCGATCCCCGCCGGGGCCCGGTCGTCCCACCAGACGTGGTACGTGTCCACGGTCACCCCGACCTGGTGGGCGGGGAAGCGTTCCGCGAGGTCGAGCGCCTGGGCCAGGGTCGACACGACGCAGCGGTCGGCGGCGAACATCGGGTGCAGCGGCTCGACGGCGAGGCGGACGCCGTGGGACTCGGCGTAGGGCGCCAGTTCGGCGAGGGCGTCGGCGACGCGTTCGCGGGCCCCGCACAGGTCCTTGCCGCCCGCCGGGAGGCCGCCGGAGACCAGGACCAGGGTGTCGGTGCCGAGCGCCGCCGCCTCGTCCACCGCGCGGCGGTTGTCGGCCAGGGCGGCGGCCCGCTCACCGGGGTCGATCCCGGTGAGGAAGCCGCCCCGGCACAGCGTCGTCACCTCCAGCCCCGCCGACCGCACCAGCGCGGCCGTCTTGGCGACGCCGTACGCTTGGACCGGCTCGCGCCACAGGCCCACCTTGCCGATGCCGAACTGGCGGCAGCCTTGCGTCAGTTCGGGCAAGGACAGTTGTTTCACCGTCATCTGGTTGACGGAGAGGCGGGCGAGGTCACCGGTCACTGCTGGACTCCGTACAGGGCGAGAAGGGTCTTCATGCGGTCCTCCGCAAAGCGGGGGTCCGGGAAAAGGCCCAGGCCGTCGGCGAGTTCGTAGGCGCGGGCCAGGTGCGGGAGCGAGCGGGCCGACTGGAGGCCGCCCACCATCGTGAAGTGCGACTGGTGGCCGGCCAGCCAGGCGAGCAGGACGACGCCGGTCTTGTAGAAGCGGGTGGGAGGCTGGAACAAGTGGCGGGACAACTCCACGGTGGGGTCGAGGAGTTCGCGGAACGCGCAGACGTCGCCGGTGTCGAGGTGGTGTACCGCCCGTGCCGCCAGCGGGGCGAGCGGGTCGAAGACGCCGAGCAGGGCGTGGCTGAAGCCCCGCGCGTCGCCCGCGATCAGTTCGGGGTAGTGGAAGTCGTCGCCGGTGTAGCAGCGCACGCCCTCCGGCAGACGGCGGCGCAGCCCGACCTCCCGGCGCGCGTCCAGCAGGGAGACCTTGACGCCGTCGACCTTGTCCGGGTGGGCGGCGATCACGTCGAGGAGCACCTCGGTGGCGGCGTCCAGGTCGGTGGACCCCCAGTAGCCCTCGAGCGTCGGGTCGAACATCGGGCCGAGCCAGTGCAGCACGACCGGCTCGGCGCACTGGCGGAGCAGGTGGCCGTAGACCTCCTGGTAGTCCTCGGGCCCGGTGGCCGTCGCGGCCAGGGCGCGGGAGGCCATCAGGATCGCCTGGGCGCCGGACTCCTCCACGACCGCGAGCTGTTCCTCGTAGGCCGCGCGGATGTCCGTCAGACTCCCGCCGGTGAGCTGGTCGGTGCCGGCTCCGCAGGCGATGCGCCCGCCGACCGCCTTCGCCTCGGCGGCGCTGCGCCGGATCAGTTCGGCGGCCGCCGGCCAGCCCAGGCCCATCCCGCGCTGGGCGGTGTCCATCGCCTCGGCGACCCCGAGGCCGTGCGCCCACAGATGGCGGCGGAAGGCGAGGGTCGCGTCCCAGTCGACGGCGGCGGGCGAATCGGGCGAGACGTCCGCGTACGGATCGGCGACGACATGGGCCGCGGAGAAGACCGTACGGGAGGTGAGGGCCGTACCGGGGGCGGCCCGGAAGGGCTCGGGGCGCGGCTCGTATGTCCGCAAGCCGCCGTGCAAGGAAGGGAGTTGGATGGTCACAGCGTGATCTCCGGCACCGCGATGCGGCGGCCCTCCGCCGCCGACTTCAGGCCCAGGTACGCCAGTTGGACGCCCCGCGCCCCGGCCAGTAGGTCCCAGTGGTACGGGGTGCCGGCGTACACATGCCGCAGGAACAGCTCCCACTGCGCCTTGAAGCCGTTGTCGAACTCCCCGTTGTCCGGCACCTCCTGCCATTGCTCGCGGAACGCCTCGGTGGCGGGGATGTCGGGGTTCCAGACCGGCTTGGGGGTCGCGGAGCGGTGCTGGACGCGGCAGTTCCGCAGGCCGGCCACCGCCGAGCCCTCCGTGCCGTCGACCTGGAACTCGACCAGTTCGTCGCGGTGGACGCGCACCGCCCAGGAGGAGTTGATCTGCGCGACCGCGCCGCCCGCCAGCTCGAAGATGCCGTACGCGGCGTCGTCGGCCGTCGCGTCGTACGGCCTGCCGTGCTCGTCCCAGCGGCGCGGGATGTGGGTGGCGGTCAGGGCCTGGACGGAGGTGACGCGGCCGAACAGTTCGTGCAGCACGTACTCCCAGTGCGGGAACATGTCCACGACGATGCCGCCGCCGTCCTCGGCGCGGTAGTTCCAGGAGGGGCGCTGGGCGTCCTGCCAGTCGCCCTCGAAGACCCAGTAGCCGAACTCGCCGCGCACGGACAGGATCCGGCCGAAGAAGCCGCCGTCGATCAGCCGTTTCAGCTTCCGCAGGCCCGGCAGGAACAGCTTGTCCTGGACGACGCCGTGCCGGACGCCCCTCTCCCCTGCCAGCCGGGCGAGTCCGAGAGCGCCGTCGAGGCCGGTGGCGGTGGGCTTCTCGGTGTAGACGTGCTTGCCCGCGGCGATCGCCTTCCGGAGCGCGTCCTCGCGGGCGGCGGTGACCTGCGCGTCGAAGTAGACGTCGACGGAGGGGTCGGCGAGCACCGTGTCCAGGTCGGTGGAGACGTGCTCCAGTCCGTGCCGGCCGGCGATCTCGCGGAGCGCGTGTTCACGGCGGCCGAGCAGGATCGGCTCCGGCCACAGCACGGTGCCGTCGCCGAGATCGAGGCCGCCCTGGTCGCGCAGGGCGAGGATCGAGCGCAGCAGGTGCTGGCGGTAGCCCATGCGCCCGGTCACGCCGTTCATGGCGATGCGCACGGTCGTCTTACGTGTCACGCAGGTCCCCTCCACGGGCCCTCACCGGGTCCTCTTCCGTGGCGCCGAGCGCCCTGTCCACCACTGCGACAATCGTCATAGCAAGCGCTTTCCACCGAGGAGGAAGCTAGCCTCGGGACGGCGGTCGGCACAAGACCTGTCCGGGTTCCGGTGCCCCTTTCCACCGGGAGGGGCGTCGGCGGGGCGTGGGAACCGAAGTCCTGTTCAGGCCGTCTACCTGCCCTGACGAGACGACGATCGGCGCGACCGGAGGACGACGAGAATGACCGTGACCCTGGCGGACGTGGCCGCGCGCGCCCAGGTCTCCCCCGCGACGGTGTCGCGCGTGCTGAACGGCAACTACCCGGTCGCGGCGTCGACCCGCGAGCGGGTGCTGCGCGCGGTGGACGAGCTGGACTACGTCCTCAACGGGCCCGCGAGCGCGCTGGCCGCCGCCACGTCCGACCTGGTCGGCATCCTCGTCAACGACATCGCCGACCCCTTCTTCGGGATCATGGCGAGCGCGATCCAGGCGGAGATCGGGGGCACCGGGGGCCGGGCGGGCGGCGAGCGGCTCGCGGTCGTCTGCAACACGGGCGGTTCGCCGGAGCGGGAGCTGAAGTACCTGACGCTGCTGCAACGGCAGCGGGCGGCCGCGGTCGTGCTGACCGGCGGCGCGGTCCTGGACGCGCCGCACGCGGCGGCCGTGGCGGCGAAGCTGCGCAAGCTCGGGGAGGGCGGCACGCGGGTGGTGCTGTGCGGCCGGCCCCCGGTGCCGGACGCGGGGGCGGTCGCGCTCAGCTTCGGCAACCTCGGCGGAGCGCGGGCGGTGACCGAGCATCTGGTGGGCCTCGGGCACCGGCGGCTCGGGTGCATCGCCGGGCCCGAGGAGCGCTCGACCACGCGGCACCGGCTGGAGGGGCATCGCGCCGCGCTGGCCGCGGCGGGGATCGGGGAGGACCCGCGGTGGACCGTGCACGGGCGGTTCGACCGGCGCTCGGGGTACGAGGGGGCGCGTGAGCTGCTGCGCCGGGACCCGTCGTTGACTGCCCTGGTCGCCGCGAACGACTCCGTCGCGGCGGGGGCGTGCGCCGCCCTGCGGGACGCCGGCCTGCGCATCCCCGAGGACGTGTCCGTCACCGGCTTCGACGACCTCCCGGTGGCCGTGGACGTCGTACCCGGACTGACGACGGTCCGCCTGCCACTGGCCGAGGCGGGAGCGCGGGCCGGGCGCGTCGCCATGGGCCGGGAGGAGGCACCGGCCGGGGGGATGGCCGAGGTGCGGGGGGAACTGGTCGTCAGGGGGTCGACGGCGGTGGCGCGGGGGTGAGCGGGGCGGCCTGGTGGCGGCCGTGAAGGGCGGCCGGAAGCCGATCGGGTACTCGGCGCCGGCGTGCGCGGGCCGAAGAGGCTGGTAACCGAATGCGGCAGCCGCTCCCGGCACCGCCGGGGGAGGTGGGGGCCGTCCTCGGTGGTGACCTGCGCCGGGAGGCCGTCGATCGTCACCTGGACGCCCCTGGGACCGGAGTTGCCGGTGGCGCTGATCGGCAGGCGGGCGCCCGGCCTGTCGGCGGGCCGTGGAAGACGGCCGTGCCCGCGCCCCCGGTGGAAGCCCGGTCACGCCACTCGTGTCACCCGTGCGCACTGCCACCGGCGCGTCCCCGTCGGGGGGAAGCTTGCGACCGCCCGGGTAGTGCGCCGCGCGTCCGCACGGGCCCGCGTTCCCGTGCGGACGCGCCCACGGGCAACCACTGTCACACGCGGCCCCAGGACCACCACCCGGCCCTGCACAGGGAAGTGCACCACGCGGCCGACAGGCCCGACTCCCCGTCCGGACGCGCCACGGGCAACCACTGTCACGTGCGGTGCCAGGACAGCCATCCGGCCCCGCACGGGGAAGTGCGCCGCACGTCCGCACGGGCCCACGTCCCCATGCGGCCGCGCCCACGAGCAACCACCGTCACGTGCGGTGCCAGGACAGCCATCCGGCCCCGCACGGGAAAGTGCGCCACACACCCGACAAACCCGCGACCCCATGCCGACGCGCCCACGAGCAACCACCGTCACACGCGGTGCCGGGGTGGCCGGCCGGATTCCCTGTCGGTGCGCCACGCGGTCGGCCTGCCCCCCGACGCGCAGGGCTCCCACCGGGGGGCGCGGCCGGCCGGGTTCGGTGCGGTCGTGCCCCGGTGACCGGTGGGAGTCGTCCTGGTGGCCCGGGCCGCCTCGTCCGGTGGGCCCGGCCGCCCTCAGACCTGGGGCCGGTGGCCCTGTTCCTGGTGCGGGTAGGTCTGGTCGGCGGCGGGCAGGCGCGGTGCGGGCAGCGTCGCCACCCCCTCCTTCGCCTTCTTGAGCTGAGCCGCCGTGCCCGCGGGCAGCCGGGGTGCGCGCGTGGCGCTCCGGGAGAAGCGGAAGGCGCTGGTGAGGTCGCCGAAGGTGTGCCGCCGCCAAGCGCTGACGTTCGGCTCCGCGACCCCGGTGAAGCGCTCCAGGAACCGGAGGGCCGAGGTGTGGTCGAAGGCTTCGGTGGCGACCCAACCGCCCACCGTCCAGGGCGAGATGATGATCGCCGGGACCCGGAACCCGCCGCCGATGGGGAGGCCGCCGATGAACTCGTCCCTGGTCCCGGCGGGCGGGGTGGGCGGGGCGACGTGGTCGAAGAGGCCGTCGTTCTCGTCGTAGCTGAGGATGAAGGCCGTCTTGCGCCACACCTTCGGGTTGGCGGCGATGGCCTCGATCTTCGACGCCACGAAGTCCGCGCCCGCGGCGGGCAGATAGTCCGGGTGCTCCGACTGGTGGCTGGTCGGCATGATCCAGCTCACCGCCGGCAGCCGGTCGTTGCGGGCGTCGTCCTCGAAGGAGCCCGCGGGCCGCGGGCGCACCCCGCGCTCGTGGAGGGCGGAGCCCGGCTTGGCCTTCTGGAACGCGGCGAACTGCTCCAGCATGTTGCAGCCGTAGTCGTCGTCCTGCCGGTACACCTGCCAGCTGACCCCGGCCGCCTGGAGCCGTTCGGCGTACGTCGTCCAGCGGTACGGCGCCGGCGCTGCGTTGCTGATGACCGGGCCGCCCCTGGTGCCGCCCGGATCGATCGTCCCCGTCATCCACATCAGGCGGTTGGGCCAGGTGGGGCCGAGGACCGAGCAGAAGTAGTTGTCGCAGACGGTGAAGGTCTCCGCGAGCGCGAACTGGAACGGGATGTCCTCGCGCGTGTAGTACCCCATGACGTAGGGGCCGTTGGCACCGTCGGCCTCGCGGTGGGCGGGCAGCCACCGGTCCATCTTGCCGTGGTTCCACGCCTGGTGCTGCACCGACCAGGCGTGGCTGGTGGACGGGATCACCTGGGCGCTGGACTTGCGGGTGTCGAGGTGGAAGGGCAGCAGATAGCCCTTCGGGTTCTCGGCGTCCGGCTGGTAGAAGACGCTGCGCCCGGTGCCGAGCCGTCGCGCGCGCGGGTCGGCGAAGCCGCGTACGCCGGAGAGCGTGCCGAAGTAGTGGTCGAAGGACCGGTTCTCCTGCATCAGCAGGACGACGTGCTCGATGTCGTGCAACGAGCTGCGCCTGGGCGCGTCGGCGGCGACCGCCTTCTGGACGCTCGGCGGGAGCAGGGAGAGGGCCGCCGCGCCGCCCAGCGCTCCGGCGCCCGAGCCCAGGAGTCTGCGTCGAGTCAACTCTGCCATGTATCGACCTTCTTGTGGGTCTTTGCGGACCGGATGAGCGGTCGATCCCTACCCCGGCAGATCGGGTGACATCGGTTGCCGGCGAAAAAGCGGCAATACCTGGGTTCTTCTTGGAGAAGTCGTGACATTGCGGCGCGACGGGGGGCGCCCGGCGGGTGAGTAGGCTCGTTGTGCATGAAGCTGGCGTTCTCCACTCTCGGTGTCCCCGGCCTGCCCGTCCCGGACGTCCTGGCGCTCGCGTCCGAGCACGGCTACCACGGTGTCGAACTGCGCGCCCACTCCGAGGAACCGGTCCATCCCGGCCTCTCCCCCGCCGAACGCGCCGACACGGCGGCCCTGTTCAGGAGTGCGGGCATCGAACCGCTGTGCGTGGCCGGGTACGCGCGGGTCGCCGTGCCCGGTGACGACGCGGCCGTGCTCGGCGAGCTGCGGGGGCTGCTGCGGCTCGCCCACGATCTCGGCGCGCCCTTCGTCCGGGTCTTCCCCGGAGGGGAGGGCCCGCAGGAGGAGGCCGACGCGATCGCGGCCCGGCGGCTCGGGACCGCCGCCGAGGACGCGTCCGCGCTCGGGGTGCGGATCCTGCTGGAGACCCACGACTCGCACCGCACCGGCGCCGGCGCCATCCGGGTGCTGGGCCCGGTGGGGCACCGGCAGGTGGGGGCGTTGTGGGACGTGATGCACACCTGGCTGGGCGGCGAGCAGCCCGCGCAGACGTATGCGGCGCTCGCCCCCCACCTGGGATATGTGCAGGTCAAGGACATCGCCTCGGCCGAGGACACCACCCCGCTGCCGCCCGGCGCGGGCGTGCTGCCGCTCACCGAGTGCGTGGAGGTGCTCAGCCGGGGCGGCTGGGACGGCTGGCTGTGCTGGGAGTACGAGAAGCGGTGGTACGAGCGGGCCGCGCCGCTGCCCGGCCTGCTCGCCGCGGGCCGCGATCACCTCGTACGACTGCTCGGCGAGGCCGCGTAGCCCGGTACCCCCGTCCGTGCAGCCCGGTGCCTCCGTCCGCCTCAGTAGCTCAGGCCGTGGCCGATCGGGTACAGCACCTGGCTCGGGTCGTCGGCCCGCTGCACCGGCACCGGCAGCCTGCCGCGCGGCTTGACCCGGCCGGCGATCACCCGGGCGGCGGCGCGCAGTTCGACGTCCGTCCAGCAGTACGACGCCAGGCAGGCCCGGACCGAGGGGAGCTGGGCGATGTCGTACGGGTTGCGCAGGGCGAGCGCCACCACGGGCTTGCCGGTCGCCAGCAGCCGCTCCACCAGGGTGCGTTGGGAGCTGCCCGCCGTCACGTTGTAGGTGCCGACCACCACCGCGTCGGCGTTCCGGGCGACGGCCACCGCCTTGTCGATGGTCGCGGCGGACGGACTCGTACCGGTGGACAGCGCGGTCGCGGCGAAGCCCGCCTCGGTGAGGGCGGCGGCCAGCACGCCGGTCGGCGGGCCCGTCGTGCCGGACGGGGAGTCCGGGTCGGCGCCGACCACCAGCAGGCGGGGCTCCCGGCGCCGGTCGAGGGGCAGGATCGCGTCCTCGTTGACCAGCAGGGTCGTCGTACGGTCGGCGATGCGCGCGGCCGCGGCCAGGTGGGACGCGGTGCCCACCACCCGGTCCACGCCCGCCCGGTCCGCGTACGGATCGCCGAACAGGCCGAGCCGGGACTTCAGCCGCAGGATGCGCAGCATCGATTCGTCGAGGCGGGCCTCGGTCAGCTCGCCGTCCTGGACGGCCTTCAGGACCGCGTTCCAGGCCAGGTCGATGGAGGGCGGGTCGAGCAGCTGGTCCACGCCGGCCTTCAGCGCGAGCACCGGCACCCGGTCGTCGCCGTACTTGGTGCGCACGCCCTGCATGCCGAGGGAGTCGGTGATCACCACGCCGTCGTAGCCGAGTTCACCGCGCAGGATGCCGGTGAGGATCGGCTCGGAGAGGGTGGCCGGGTCGCCGGAGTCGTCCAGGGCCGGGAACTGGATGTGCGCGGTCATGATCGAGTCGATGCCCGCCGCGATCGCCGAGCGGAACGGCACCGCGTCCAGCTTTTCCCACAGCTCCCGGCTGTGCGTGATGACCGGGAAGCCGTAGTGGCTGTCCACAGAAGTGTCCCCGTGGCCCGGGAAGTGCTTGGCGGTGGCGGCGACGCGGGCCGACTGGTAGCCCTCCACCTCGGCCGCGACCAGCTCCGCGACCGCCGCCGGGTCGGCGCCGAAGGAGCGCACCCCGATGACCGGGTTGGCCGGGTTGACGTTCACATCGGCGTCGGGCGAGTAGTCCTGGTTGACGCCGAGGGCGCGCAGTTCGGTGCCGGAGATACGGCCGACGGTGCGCGCGTCGGCGGCCGAGCCGGCCGCCCGTCTCCCGCCCCCGTCCTCGCGGGGCAGCGCTTCGCGCCCTTTCGCTCCCGCCCCGATCGCCATGGCGCCGGGGAACAGGGTGGCGGGCGCGCCCACCCGGCACACCGCGCCGTGCTCCTGGTCGGTGGCGATCAGCATCGGCAGGCCCCGCGGCTGCTCCAGGGACGCCTTCTGGATGCCGTTGGACAGCTCCGCGATCTGGTGCGGGTTCCGGGTGTTGTGGGTCCAGGTGAAGTAGATGATCCCGCCGACCCGGTACTTCCTGATCAGCTCGGCCGCGGTGCGCACGCCCAGCTCGCTGAGGTTGGCGTCGATGTCGGCCTGGTCGGGGGCGGTGGCGGAGGCGCCGTAGACCCGCGACACGAACAGCTGGCCGACCTTCTCCTCCAGGGACATCCCGGAGATCAGGGCCTTGAGCCGGCGCTCGTCGGGGGTGGCGGCGCGGGCGGTGGCGGCGCGGGCGGTGGCGGGGACGGTGAGCGCGGCGGTGATTCCGGCGCCCGCGGCGAGGACCGTACGCCGGGACAGCCGGGTGCCGCCGTCCCCGTCCCCGGTGTTTCCTGTGCCTCTCTTGCTGGTGTCGCTTCCCGTGCTGGTGTCGGGCACGTGCGCTCCTTCCCAGAGGAGAACTGCTGAAGGAAACTTCCAAGGAGTCACGAATATCCGGGAAGTTTCTTTCCGTCAAGGGAAGGCGCGGGAGCCAGCGTGTCGGTGGGCCCGGCGGCTCAGCAGAGGATCCAGCCCGAGCTGACGCTGCTCTGGCCGACCGCGCCGCGGACCCAGACACAGCGGTGCCCGGCGTGCACGGTCACCGGACCGGCGTGGTGGAGGTAGTGGCCGGTGTCCCTGGCCGGGCGGCTGCCGCGGGCCTGGACGCTGACCGACATCGCGCGGACGGTGCCGGGGACGCGGGCGACCGTCATGGCGCAGACGTAGTCGCCGCTGCGGTAGACACGGGTGACGCCCGAGGCGAAGGAGAGGGTTCTGACCTGCTGCCCCGAGCAGGCGCTGGGGGCGGCCTGTGCGGTGCCGGAAGCCGCGAAGGCCAGCAGCCCGGCCGCGGCCAGCAGGGCCGGGCCGAGCGTGAGTCGCCGGCGTATCGCGCCCTTTTCCACGTGTTCGTCCTCCCCGTAGCGTGTCCAGGCCGTCCCCCGGCGGCCGTACGCATGTACGACGCAGGGGTGTGTCGGATGGTTGCACGGCCGTCACCGGCGCGCACCGGCGGGGCTCGGCGGACCCGGCCGCCCCCGGCGGCTCAGCGGACCGCGCCCACCGGCTCCTCCGGCTCGGAGCGCCCGGCGAAGGTCCGCCACAGCTCGGCGTACCGGCCGCCGAGGGCGAGCAGTTCCTCGTGGGTGCCGTCCTCGGCGACCCGGCCGTGGTCCATGACCACCACCCGGTCGGCACGGGCGGCGGTGGTCAGCCGGTGGGCCACCACCAGGGTGGTACGGCGGCCCGCCAGACGGTCGGTGGCCTTGTTGACCTGGGCTTCCGTGGCGAGGTCGAGCGCGGCCGTGGCCTCGTCCAGGAGCAGGATGTCCGGGTCGACCAGTTCGGCGCGGGCGAGCGCGATCAGCTGGCGCTGGCCCGCGGAGAGGTTGCGGCCGCGCTCGGCGACCTCGTGCAGATAGCCGCCGTCGAGGGTGGCGATCATCTCGTGCGCGCCGACCGCCCGCGCGGCCGCCTCCACCTCGGCGTCGGTGGCGTCGGGGCGGCCGTAGGCGATGGCGTCCCGGACGGTGCCCGGGAACAGGTACGCCTCCTGCGGCACCACCCCGAGCCGGTGCCGGTACGCGGTCAGGTCCAGGTCGCGCAGGTCGGTGCCGTCGACCGTGACCCGCCCGGCCGTCGGGTCGTAGAACCGGGCCACCAGCTTGACCAGCGTGGACTTTCCGGCGCCGGTCTCGCCGACGAAGGCGACGGTCTGGCCCGCGGGGATCGTCAGGTCGACGTCCGCGAGGGCCGCTTCGCCGTCGCCGTACGCGAAGCGCACGTGCTCGAAGGCGATGTCGCCGCGCAGCGAGGTGACGTCCCGCGGCCGCTGCGCCGGCTTGGTGGAGGTGGGCTCGCGCAGCAGTTCCTGGATGCGGCCGAGGGAGACGGTGGCCTGCTGGTAGCCGTCGAAGACCTGGGAGAGCTGCTGGACGGGGGCGAAGAAGAGGTCGATGTAGAGGAGGTAGGCGACCAGGGCGCCGGTGGTGAGGGTGGCGGCCTCGACCCGGCCCGCGCCCGCGATCAGCACGGCGGCCGCGGCGACGGAGGACAGCAGCTGTACGAACGGGAAGTAGACCGATATCAGCCACTGGCCGCGCAGCCGGGCGGCGCGGTAGCCGTCGCTGCGCTCGGCGAACCGCCGCCCGCCGTCCCGCTCGCGGCGGAACGCCTGCACGATCCGCAGCCCGGACACGGACTCCTGGAGGTCGGCGTTGACCGCCGAGACGCGCTCGCGGGCGAGTTCGTACGCCTTCACGCTCGCCCGGCGGAAGAAGAAGGTGGCGATGATCAGCGGGGGCAGCGTGGTGAACACGACCAGCGCGAGCTGGATGTCGAGCACCAGCAGGGCGACCATGATGCCGAAGAAGGTGACGACCGAGACGAACGCGGTGACCAGACCGGTCTGGAGGAATGTGCTCAGCGCGTCGACGTCGGTGGTCATGCGGGTCATCACCCGGCCGGTCAGCTCGCGCTCGTAGTAGTCGAGGCCGAGCCGCTGGAGGTGCGCGAAGATCTTGAGCCGGAGCGTGTAGAGGACGCGTTCGCCGGTACGGCCGGTCATCCGGGTCTCGCCGATCTGCGCGGCCCACTGCACCAGGACCACCAGCAGGGCGAGCAGCGAGGCCGACCAGACGGCGCCGATGGCCAGCTTGGTGACGCCCGCGTCGATGCCGTGCCGGATCAGCACCGGCAGGACCAGGCTCGCGCCCGCGTCGACGGCGACCAGCGCGAGGCTGACCAGCAGGGGCAGCCCGAAGCCGTGCAGCAGGCGGCGCAGTCCGTAGGAGTCCTCGGGGCGTACCGCCTTCTCCTCGTCGACGCCGGGGGTGTCGGTGGCCGGGGGCAGGGCGGCGACCCGGTCGAGGAGCTCGGGGGTGGCGGGGGTGCCGGCCAGCGCCGTGTCCTTCGGCGCGCGGTCGCCGGTCCACAGGCGGGGGGTGACGCCGCGCTCGGCGTCGTACTCGGCGTCCAGCTCGGCGCGCAGGCCCGCGTCGTCCTCGGCCGGCTCGTCGCCCGGCGGCGTGTGGCCGGGCGAGACGCCGCCCAGTTCGTCCGGGTCGGTCAGCAGCCTGCGGTACAGGGCGGAGCGCCGCTGGAGCTCCTCGTGGGTGCCGAGGTCGGCGAGCCGGCCGCGGTCGAGTACGGCGATGCGGTCGGCGAGGTTCAGGGTGGAGCGGCGGTGGGCGATCAGCAGGGTGGTGCGGCCCCGCATGACTTCCTTGAGGGCCTCGTGGATCTCGTGTTCGACGCGCGCGTCCACGGCGGAGGTGGCGTCGTCCAGGACCAGCAGGCGGGGGTCGGTGAGCAGGGCGCGGGCGAGCGCGACGCGCTGGCGCTGGCCGCCGGAGAGGGTGAGGCCGTGCTCGCCGACCTTGGTGTCGTAGCCCTCGGGCAGTTCCCGGATGAAGCGGTCGGCCTGTGCGGCGCGGGCGGCGGCCTCGATCTCGTCCTGAGTGGCGTCGGGGCGGCCGTACGCGATGTTGGCGCGGACCGTGTCGGAGAAGAGGAACGAGTCCTCCGGGACCAGTCCGATGGCGGCGCGCAGCGAGGAGAGGGTCAGCTCGCGGACGTCGTGGCCGCCGACGAGGACGGCGCCGTGGGTGACGTCGTAGAAGCGCGGCAGGAGCAGGGAGAGGGTGGACTTGCCGGAGCCGGAGGAGCCGACGACGGCCAGCGTCTCACCCTGGCGTATCTCGAAGCTGAGCCCGTCCAGGACCTTGGCGTCCTCGGCGTACCCGAAGGACACGCCGTCGAACTCGACGGTCGCGGGCGCGTCGGCGGGCAGCTCCAGGGTGCCGTCCTTCATGGTCGGCTCGGTGTCGATCAGCTCCAGGACGCGCTCGGTGCCGGCGCGGGCCTGCTGGCCGACGGTGAGGACCATCGCGAGCATGCGGACCGGGCCGACCAGCTGGGCGAGGTAGGTGGAGAAGGCGACGAAGGTGCCGAGCGTGATGTGCCCGCGCACCGCGAGCCAGCCGCCGAGGGCGAGCATGGCGACCTGGCCGAGCGCCGGGACGGCCTGGAGGGCGGGGGTGTACTTGCTGCTCAGGCGGATGGTGCGCAGCCGGCCGGCGAACAGCTTGCGGCCGACCTCGCGCAGCTTGCGGGTCTCCTGCGCCTCCTGCCCGAAGCCCTTGACCACGCGTACGCCGCTCACCGCGCCGTCGACCACACCGGCGACGGCGGCGGCCTGGGCCTGGGCGTACCAGGTGGCGGGGTGCAGCTTGGTGCGGCTGCGCCGGGCGATCCAGCCGAGCGCGGGGGCGACGGCGAGCGCGACGAGGGTCAGCGGCAGCGACAGCCACGCCATGATCACCAGGGAGACCAGGAACAGCAGGACGTTCCCGATGGTCATCGGGAGCATGAACAGCAGGCCCTGGATCAGCTGGAGGTCGCTGGTGGCGCGGCCCACGACCTGCCCGGTGGACAGCTCGTCCTGGCGGCGGCCGTCGAGGCGGGTGATCGTGTCGTACATCTCCGTCCGCAGGTCGTGCTGGACGTCGAGGGCGAGCCGGCCGCCGTAGAAGCGGCGGACGTAGGTGGCGGCGTAGACGAGGACGGCGGCGGCGACGAGGGCGCCCGCCCAGGGGGCCATGGAGCGGGTGTGGGCGCCGATCACGTCGTCGATGATCACCTTGATGATCAGGGGGACGACGGCGGTGACGGCCATGCCGGCGAGCGAGGAGCCGAGGGCCAGGACGACGTCCTTCGGATAGCGCCAGGCATAGCCCGCGAGCCGTCGTGCCCATCCCCGTTGTGGTCCCACGCGGTGCCTCCCGATCGTCGTACTTATCCGGAAGGCACCAACGCGGGCGGGGGGTGATTTCATCCCGCCGTAACAATCGGCCGTCAGGCGCGCACCCGCAGGTAATAGAAGCGTGTGGTCTGGGCCGGGTTCTGGTTGTCGTCGCTGACCAGGAGGACCGTGAGGCGGCCGGTGCGGTCGCGGCCGGTGATGGTCATGCCTTCGATGTTGTCGAGGAGCGGGTTGGGCTGCGGCTGCCTGGTGGTGGCGCCGAGAGAGGGGCAGGCGGCAAGGTCGGCGAGCAGCGTCTTCCCGACCGGCCGGACGCCGCGCTGCCCGGTGAGGTTCTCGATGCCGCTGGTGTCGGTGGCGTGGCGCGGGTCGGCCAGGTAGAGGCGGACGGTGTTGCCGACACCGGCGGTGAAGCCGCGCTCCAGGACGAGGAGGCGACCGTCGGGCGTGGCCTGCACCTCGGGGACGCCGAGTCCGGGGTCGATGCGGTACGCGTACTGCGCGCCGAGCCGGAAGTGGCCGCCCTTCGTCCGGGTCCAGGTCTGGAAGCGGACGAGGCCGGGGTCGTCGCCCGCGATCGGCTCCTCCATGGACGCGAGGAGGGTGTGGCCGCCGGGCAGCAGGGTCAGGCCCTCGAAGGTCTGGTTGGCGGTGGCGCGGCCGGCGGGGGCGACGAGGAGGCTGGACGGCACGGGGAGCCGGTCGAGGATCCGGCCGTCGCGGGAGTAGCGGCGGATGGAGGGCTCGGTCTCGGAGGTGACGAGGCGGGTGCCGTCGCCATCGATGACGAGGCCCTCGGAGTCGAGGTCGGCGCCGTTCTCGTCGGCGAGGTGGACGGCGGACCGGGGCGCGAGGGTCTTCGCGTCCAGGCCGAAGAGGAAGGACCGGTCCGCCAGGGCGGCGAGCGAGCCGTCGCGGTCCACGGCGAGGGCGGAGAAGTTGCCGACGAAGGTGCCGTCGTACGTCGTCTTGTCGAGCGCGTCGGAGAAGCGGTCGAGGGAGACGCGTGGCGAACAGGCGTGGCTCGCCGACGGGTTGGACGCGGAGCCGGTGGGCGGGGCGGCGGCGGGCCCGGCGGCGGTCAGCGTGGTGACGGCCGCCAGGCCGGCGGTGACGGTGGCGATGACATGTCTCAGTCGCATGGTCGGTCACCGTATCCGCTGGTCAACTACGGCTGCACAACCATGAGTTGACGACGCACTGAGAAATCCCGGCTACTGCGCGGGCGTGGCGACGAACGCCTCACTCGGCCTGCTGGTGGGGACGTAGCGTGCCGTCTTGGCGGTGGTCGGCACGAGGTCCTTGTGGATGGCCTTGGCGACGTTCTGGATGGTGGTGACGCCGTAATCCATGGTGCTGTTGTCCTGGGTCAGCACGGACATCATGTAGTCGTGCCCGGCGCCGTTGAAGGTGCCCAGGCTGTGCACGCGCCAGCCATGGGTGGAGCGCTGGAGCCAGCCGTTCTTGACGTGCACGGAGACGGTGGACGGGGCGCCGGCGGGGGTGCCCCACCGCTGGTCGGAGACGACCTTCCCCATCAACTGCTGGATATAGGCACGCGAGTTGTCGCCGAGCACGCTGTTCTTGGCGGTGACGAGCTGGAGCAGCTTCTGCTCGTCGGCGACGTTCTCCTGGGTCAGGCCCCAGTAACCGTCCGCGCCCGGAACGGTCTTGGTCATCTTGGCGGCGGCCAGGAAGCCCTTGATCTTCGTGAGGCCCAGCTGCTTCCACAGCTTGCTGGTGGCGTCGTTGTCCGACTGGGTGATCATGCGGGTGGCGAGCGAGGCCTCGGTGCTCGTCAGGTACCGGTTGTGCTTCTTGGCGTCCCACAGCAGGGTGGCGAGCACGGTGACCTTGACGGTGCTGGCCGAGTCGTAGGCGGTGGTGCCGCGCAGGGTGCAGGTGGTCTTGGTGCCGCGGTCGTACAGGCCGAGGGCGACGGTGCTCTTGCGGTTCGCGAGCGCTGCGGTGATGTCCTTGGTCAGCTTGGCGGCGAGGCCGGCCTTGCCCGACGTGCAGCTCACGGCGGGCGTGGTCGCGGCGGCCGGGGTGGCGGCGGCGACGGTGGGTATGAGCAGCGCGGCACCGAGCGCCGCGACCGACGCCTTGCGCCGGCTGAAGCGGTGGGTCATATCGGGGTCCCCCTGGGAACGACGTGTGTGCGCACCCCTGGTGGGCGCGTACGGCCCTTTGACTCGCAGGGGTGGTCGGAAGTTGCACACATGTTCTCAAGGGGCGTGTTCCAACTGACCAAGAGGTGCCACCCTTCGTCCATGCCGGAGCCGGGGCTTGTGGAGCACAGGGTGGGGCACGAGGCGCAAATGGCCTTGTTCCGGTCGCAGTTTTCCGACCAGCCGGGGTGACCGCCCGACCGGTGCCTGTCGCCGCTCGCTAGCATCTCCCCTCATGGTCGCAGGGGTCGTCACTATCGGGCTGGCGTTCGTCGGCTGCGTCGTCACCTATCTCAACGGGTTGCGGCTGTCGCAGCGCGAGGAGCGTCTCGCTCGGGTGAACCGCCAACTCAGCGACCTCTACGGCCCTTTGTTCGCCCTCACGGAAGCCAGCACCCGGATTTTCGACGCGTTCATGGAGCACACCGCCCACCGAGGAGGAGCTGGCCGAGTGGCGGTGCCGCCAAGATGAAGATGCTCGGTTTCTTCCAGG
This sequence comes from Streptomyces sp. AM6-12, assembly GCF_044327085.1. Classification (NCBI taxonomy): domain Bacteria; kingdom Bacillati; phylum Actinomycetota; class Actinomycetes; order Kitasatosporales; family Streptomycetaceae; genus Streptomyces; species Streptomyces sp. AM6-12. The sequence goes on along the minus strand of NZ_JBIQWN010000001.1, from coordinate 4,722,800 downwards.
AATTGGATCCAGGATATTCCATGTCCTGGGGAGGAACTATCCCTAAGCCTGGATCGGGGACGGATAAGTACCCAGTCCGTGGTGTCGTCGACTACCTCGAAGCCGGCTACCCAATCTTCGACGTAACCGAGTTGACCATCGATGCCATCGGCGGCGCCTTCCGCGTTCCGGGCGGCTCGTCAATCCTCACAGACGGAGTTTTCGTCTGGCGGGAGGATCTGTCCTCATACATCGAGCGGTACCACATCGATCTCCCTCGAGATTTCCTTGCGGCCATCCAGAAGAACGAGTTCAGCATCCCGGCAGTCGACCAGGAGACACTACTGAGCATCTCGGCAGAAGCGAGCCGGATGCTGGGTTTCCAACCGCGCCCGTGACACGAGATCGCAACGTCACGCCTCGAAGTCGTACTCCAGGACGTACGCGGCGGAGTCGAGGATCATCTCGTTGACCTCGACGACCCGCCCCTCCGCGTCGAAGGCCGTGCGGGCGAGGTGGATCACGGGAACGCCGGGTGGCAGGGACAGGCGGGCGGCCTCGTCCTGGTCGGGCATGCGGGAGCGGAGTTCCTCGCGGAAGCGGACGGGCGCGTGGCCGAGGTCGGCCAGGCGGGCATAGACGCCGCCGGGGCCGGTGTCCGGCCGGGTGATCGGGGTGCCCGTGACGAGGTCGGCCGGCAGGTAGGAGGTGGACAGCAGCACCGGCTTGCCGTCGAGGACGAAGCGACGGCGGCGGACGCAGAGGCTCGCGGTCTCGTCCAGCCCCATGACCGCGGCAACGGAAGCCGCCGCGACCTCGTGCGTCACCTCGACGGAATCGACGGTGAGTTCCCGCCCTTCGGCATCCGCCGCCCAGACGGACCGCCCCTCGCCCCACCCCGCCCGCGCGAGCCGCTCGATGCCACGACGCCGGATCGGCCGGAAGTCCCGTACGAACACACCGGCGCCCCTGCGGGCTTCGGCGATGCCCTCCGCCTGGAGCAGACCGAGTGCCTGCCGGGCCGTCATACGGGCGATGCCGTGTTCGGCCATCAGGTCGTTCTCACCGGGCAGCCGGTCCCCGGGACCGTACCGCCCGGCGTCGACGGCGGCCCGCAGCTCAGCCGCGATGCGCTGGTACTTGGGCTGCCGCCCCGTCTCCCGGCTGCTCATCCAGACCTCTTCTCCTGAGGATCCCTGGACATCCTAGGCATCGGATACGGCCGTCGCCCGTATGGCAGCGGCAAGGACGGCTGGGCCGAACTACCGCCCTTCCGGCTGGCTCAAGTGCGTCGGCGCGAACATTCGCAGTACCGCCGGCAGCACCACCACCGACGGGCCCGGTGTCCCGAGTGCCTTCGCCAGGTCGCCTTCCAGGGTCTCCGGGGTCGTGCGTACCGCCGGGACGTCGAAGGATTGCGCGAGGGCGACGTAGTCGGGGCGGGACAGGTCCGTCGCCGTCGGTCTGCCGAAGGCGGTCGTCATGTATTCGCGGAGGATTCCGTAGCCGCCGTCGTCGATGATCAGCCAGGTGACGGGGAGGTCGTGCTGGCGGGCCGTGGCCAGTTCGGCGAGGGAGTAGAGGGCGCCGCCGTCGCCGGAGACCGCGAGGACCGGGTGGGACGGGTCGGCGACCGCCGCGCCCAGGGCCGCCGGGAAGGCGTAGCCGAGGCCGCCCGAGCCCTGGGCGGAGTGCATCAGGTTCGTGCCGCGGGGGTCGAACGCGCACCACGCCCAGTAGGACAGGATCGTCATGTCCCAGAAGGACGGGGCGCGGGCCGGCAGCGCCCGGCGGACGGCGGTCAACAGCGACTGTTCCAGGGTCAATTCCTGGGACGCGATGCGGTCCGAGACGCGGGAGAGGAGGGAGCGGACGCGCTCCGGTGCCTCCGGGTCGTGCCGCTCCGCCGCCGTTTCCAGGAGCGCCTGGAGCGCCAGGCGGGCGTCCGCGTGGATGCCGAGCGCGGGGTGGTTCGACTCCAGTTTGCCGAGGTCCGCCTCGATCTGGATCACGCGGCCACGGGGCCTGAACGTGTGGTAGTTCGAGGAGAGTTCACCCAGACCCGAGCCCACGACCAGCAGGACATCGGCCTCTTCCAGGAAGTCGGTCGTATGGCGGTCTTCCATCCAGGACTGGAGGGACAGCGGGTGCTCCCAGGGGAACGCGCCCTTGCCGCCGTACGTCGTGACCACCGGGGCGTCCAGCAGTTCCGCCAGCCGGCGCAGCTTGCCGGAGGCGTCCGAGCGTACGACGCCGCCGCCCGCGATGATCGCCGGGCGGTCCGCGCCCGACAGCAACTCCGCTGCCACCGCCGTCAGTTCGGGGCGGGGGGCCAGGTCGTCCGGGGTCGCGTCCATCGCCGTCACCACCGGCAGCGACGCCGGCGCGGCCAGTACGTCCTGGGGGATCTCCACCCACACCGGGCCGTGCGGGGCCGTCAGCGCCGACTTCCAGGCCGCGGCGATCGCCGAGGGGATCTGGGACTGGGTGCGGGCCGTGTGCACGGACTTGACCACGCCCCGGAACGAGGCGGCCTGGTCGGGGAGTTCATGGAGATAGCCGTGGCGGCCACCGCCCAGGCCGGCCGACGGGATCTGGCTGCTGATCGCCAGGACCGGGGCGGAGGCGGAGGCCGCTTCCTGGAGCGCGGCCAGCGAGGTCAGCGCGCCGGGGCCGGTGGACAGGAGCAGCGGCGCGGCCTCGCCGGTGATCCGGCCGTACGCGTCCGCCGCGAAGCCCGCGTTGTTCTCCACCCGCAGGCCCACGTACCGCAGGGAGGACCTGCGCAGGGCGTCGAACATGCCGAGCGCGTGCTGGCCGGGCAGGCCGAAGACGGTCGTCGCGCCGAGCCCGACCAGGGTCTCCACGACCAGGTCTCCGCCGACGCGTCCGGCGGGCGGGTTCAGCGCGGCCTCCCGCTGGGCGGCGGTCGGGCGGAGGACCAGGTCGTGGTCGTGCGTCACGTCGGTTACGCGTCCTTCCGGGCCGCCGCGATCTGGCGGGACATGATGGTGGTCAGTTCGTACGCCGTGTGGCTGGCCGCCACGGACGTGATCTCGGCGTGGTCGTAGGCCGGGGCGACCTCCACCACGTCCGCCGAGACCAGGTTGCAGGACGCCAGGCCGCGCAGGATCTCCAGCAGCTCGCGCGAGGTCATGCCGCCCGCCTCCGGCGTGCCCGTGCCGGGGGCGTGTGCCGGGTCGAGGCAGTCGATGTCGATGGAGATGTACAGCGGGCGGTCACCGATGCGCTGGCGGAGCTGGTCGGCCACCTCGTCGGCGCCCCGCCGGTAGACGTCCGCCGAGGTGACGATGCCGAAGCCCATCTTCTCGTCGTCGGTGAGGTCCTGCTTGCCGTACAGCGGGCCGCGGGTGCCCACGTGCGAGAGGGCGGAGGTGTCGAGGATGCCCTCCTCCACCGCGCGGCGGAACGGCGTGCCGTGCGTGTACTCGGCGCCGAAGTACGTGTCCCAGGTGTCCAGATGGGCGTCGAAGTGCAGCAGCGCGACCGGGCCGTGCTTCTTCGCCACCGAGCGCAGCAGCGGCAGCGCGATGGTGTGGTCGCCGCCCAGGGTCATCAGACGGGCGCCGGTGCCCAGCAGGTCGTCCGCCGCGGCCTCGATCGTCTCGACGGCCTCGTTGATGTTGAACGGGTTCACCGCGATGTCGCCGCCGTCCGCGACCTGCGCGAGCGCGAAGGGGGACGCGTCCTGCGCGGGGTTGTAGGGGCGCAGCAGCCGGGACGCCTCGCGGATCGCGTTGCCGCCGAACCGGGCGCCGGGCCGGTAGGAGACGCCGGAGTCGAAGGGCACGCCCACCACGGCGACGTCGGCGCTGCCGACCTCGTCCAGGCGGGGCAGCCGGGCGAAGGTCGCGGGGCCGGCGTACCGGGGGACGCGGGAGGAGTCGACGGGGCCGCGGGGCGTCTCGTTGCTGCTCATGGGGTGTGCCTTCTTTCCTGCGTCCTGACTGCGGCCCGGCTCGGCCCGGCCGCGGCCTGACCGGCTTCTCGCCGCGATTTCCTGGGCCCGACATTAGGTGGCCGGGCAGCCACTACGAAGTGTACGTTTTATCCATACAGGGGACCTGGAGTGGAGGAAGTGCACACCATGGCCGACACGCGCCCCACGGCCCCGGCCGCCGCGGTCCCGCCGACCCCGCCGATCCCCCTCTCCGCCCTGCTCGCCCGCGACGACCTCGCCCTGCGCCAGCTCGCCGGCCCCACCGGCCCGGACATCGTCGTCCACTGGGCGCACACCTCCGAGATGGCGGACCCCTTCCCCTATCTCCTCGGCGGCGAACTGCTCCTCACGGCGGGCGTCCAGATCCCCGGCACCCCCTCACCGGACACCTTCTTCGACTCCTACGTGGCCCGCGTCGTCGCCGCGGGCGGCGCCGCCCTCGGCTTCGGGCTCGCCCCGGTGCACGACACGGTGCCGGACGCCCTGGTGGCCGCCTGCGACACCCACGGGCTGCCGCTGCTGGAGGTCCCGCCGGGCACCACCTTCTCGGGCGTGGCCCGCGCGGTGTGGCAGCTGATGGCGCAGGCCCGGCTCGCCGAACTGCGCCGGGTCACCGAGGCCCAGCAGAGCCTCGCCGCCGCCGCGGCCCATCCCGATCCGGTGCCGTCCGTGCTGCGCCGGCTCGCCCAGCGGCTCGGCGGGCACGCGGTGCTCTACGGCCCCGACGGCACCGCCATCGCGTCGGCGGGCCGGGCACCCACGCCCGCCGCCGGGGAAGCGCTGCGCGGCCTGGCCGCGGTGGTACGCCCGACCGGACGGACCGGCCCCGCGCTCACCCTCCCGACCGGGCGCACCGCGCCCACCGGTCCCGCCGGCCCCTCCCCCACCGGCCCGCCCCGGCCCGCCTCCGCCACTGACACCGCTGACGGCACCCACCTGTCCGCCTACGCCCTCGGTTCCGGCGGGGGTTTCGTGCTCGGGGTCGCCGCCGGGCGCCGCGAGGGCGGGGACCACACCATCGCCTCCGTGGGTGCGGTGCTGCTGTCGCTGCTGACCGGGGAGCACCACAGCGGCGCCGGGGCCGCCCGCTCCTCCGCGCTGGTACGGCTGCTGCTCGGGGCCACGCCGGAGGAGGTCGCGCCGCTGCTCGGCACCGGCGACGGCACAGGGAACGACACGGGGGACGGCGAGCGGATCGTCGTACACGCCCGGCCCGAGCGGGGGACGCCGGACGCCGTGGCCGCCGCCGCCCTCGGCACCGCCCTGGGCTCCCCCCTGGTCGACGTGGCCGGAGAGGTCGTACGGGTCCTCGTGCCCGCCCACCGGGAACCCGCCCCGGTGCCCGGCTGGACGCTCGGGGTCAGCGCGCCCGCGGGCCCCGGCGGCTGGCCGGCCGCCGACGCCCGGGCGGCCCGCGCGCTGGCCCGCGCCCGCGCCACCCGCGTCCCGCTGGTCCGGCACGGCAGCGGGCGCGGCGCCCGGCTCGGGCTGCCCGAGCTGGTGCCCGAGGCGGAGGCGCGGGCTCACGCCGAGGCCCTGCTCGCGCCGCTGGCCGGAGGGCCCGCCCTCGTGGACACCCTGCGCACCTGGCTCTCCCTGCACGGCAGTTGGGACCGCACCGCGGTGGCCCTGGGGGTGCACCGCAACACCGTGCGTCAACGCGTCGCCCGCGCCGCCCTGCTGCTCGGCGCCGACCTGGACGACCCGGACGTGCGCATGGAGTTGTGGTTCGCGCTGCGGCACTCCTGACGCCGCGTGCCGCTCGGGCGAGGGTGACGCCCGTCCCAGCGGGCGAAACCGCGGGGCCGCCCGCGCCTGGCTGCCCCACAATGGGTGCCATGCCGATATCCGGGACACCCAGCCGCGCCCAGCTCGTCGACCACCTGGTGAGGACCCGTATCGCGGGGGACGTCGCCACGCCCCGCGAGAACAACCTCTCCCACTACCGCCTGCTGGCCAACGGTGACCGCAACTTCTGGCTCGGTCTGGAGCTGGGCGAGCGCTGGGCGGACGAGCAGGACGTGCTCGCGGTGATGGCCGAGCGGGTGGGGGTCAACGACGACCCGGAGTACCGGTACGGCCAGGACACCATCGACCCGGAACTGACCGTGGACGCCCTGGACCGGCTCGCGGCGCGGCTGCGCAAGGCGGCCGAGGGGCGCGAGCGGGTGCTGTTCGCGACCGGGCATCCGGGCGGGCTGCTGGATGTGCACCGGGCCACGGCCGCCGCGCTGCGCGCCGCCGGCTGCGAGATCGTCGTCATCCCGGACGGGCTCCAGACGGACGAGGGATACGTCATGCAGTTCGCGGACGTGGCCGTCCTGGAGCACGGGGCGACCCTGTGGCACACCCACTCCGGGGCGCCGATGCGGGCCATTCTCACGGGACTTGAGCAGGCCGGGCGGCCGCTGCCCGACCTGGTGGTCGCCGACCACGGCTGGGCCGGGTACGCCGCGCAGCACGGCCTGGACGCGGTCGGCTACGCCGACTGCAACGACCCCGCGCTGTTCCTCGCCGAGTCCGAGGGCACCCTCCAGGTCGCCGTGCCGCTGGACGACCACGTGGTCAGCCCGCGCCACTACGACCCGATGACCGCGTATCTGCTGGCCGCCGCCGGTCTGGCCGATCTGGACCAATAGGGTTCGTCAGGGGCCGACCGGCCCGGAAAACAACGGGATGTGCGGCCCCGCGCGGGGCCGCACATCCTGTCACATCGGATCGGGACCTGGCTCAGCGACCGCCACCACCGTGGCCTCCGCCACCGCCGTGGCCTCCGCCACCATGGCCGCCTCCGTAGCCGCCACCACCGTGGCCGCCTCCGTAGCCTCCGCCACCATGGCCGCCTCCGTAGCCGCCACCACCGTGGTCGCCTCCGTAGCCGCCATAGCCGCCATAGCCGCCATAGCCGCCATAGCCGCCGTGGCCGTAGCCGCCGTAGCCGCCGTAGCCCCAGTCGTCATCGTCGTTGCCCCACCAGCCGCCGTGTCCGCCGCGGCCGTGGTCTCCGCCGTGGCCGCCGCCCCAGTCGCTGCTGTAGGAGCTGTGAACGTTGGACGGGCTCGCCGAGGCGGTGCCCGCCACGCCGATCGCGGCCCCGCCTGCCAGCAGCAGGCCGGTGGCGGACAGCGCAACAAGGCGCCGCGTGCGTGTTGCTCGCATGGGAATTACCTTCCATCGTCTCTCGCGGCCCCCGGAGGGACACACGAGGCGGATGGCCGCCGCCGCGCGGAAGGACGCACGGCACGGTCTTCGGATATCACCGCGAGAGATCATGCATACACGGCACGTCTGCACGGTCGACGCCTGCGCCCACCCGGACGCTGGCGCGTCATCAGGTACCGCGGCTGAGGTCTGAGGTGTCCCGGAACCTCGCCGGCCGCTCATGCCGTGCACTCGCGGCTTTCACTCATTGAGCCTAGTACCGCACCCGCCGCTTGGCACCTCAGCAAACCGGGTTGCCGTCGGGTGGGCGCGGGACGCGGACGACGCCCTCCTGGATGACGGTGATGGCGAGCCGCCCGTCACGGGTGTATATGCGGGCCTGGCCGAGGCCGCGGCCGCCGTGCGCGGACGGCGACTCCTGGTCGTACAGCAGCCATTCGTCGGCGCGGAAGGGGCGGTGGAACCACATCGCGTGGTCCAGGGAGGCCCCCACCACGTCGCCGACCGCCCAGCCGCCGCGGCCGTGCGCGAGCAGCACGGAGTCGAGCAGGGTCATGTCGGAGACATAGGTGGCGAGGACGACGTGCAGCTGGGGGTCGCCCCAGACGGAGTCCGGGGCGGGGTCGTCGTCCAGCTTGCCGTTGGTGCGGAACCACACCTGGCTGTGCGGCTCGCGCGGCTCGCCGAAGCGGCCGTACGGCGGCTCGTCCACGTATCGGAGGTCGACCGCCTCGCGCGCCTCCAGGAAGCGTGCCACCACCTCGGGCGCGAGATGGGCGTACCCGTGCAGCCGCTCCTGAGAGGTGGGCAGCGTCGCCGGGTCGGGCGCGGGCGGCATCGGCACCTGGTGGTCGAGGCCCTCCTCGTACGTCTGGAAGGACGCCGAGAGGTGGAAGATCGGCTTGCCGTGCTGGACGGCGACCACGCGGCGGGTGGTGAAGGACCGGCCGTCGCGGATGCGGTCGACGGTGTAGACGATGGGCGCGCCGGGGTCGCCGGGGCGCAGGAAGTAGGCGTGCAGGGAGTGGGCGGGGCGGTCCGCGGGGACCGTGCGCCCGGCGGCGACCATGGCCTGCGCCGCGACCTGCCCGCCGAAGACGCGGGGCACGACGGCGGAGCGGGACCGGCCGCGGTAGATGTCCTCCTCGATCTGTTCGAGGTCGAGCAGATCGAGGAGGTCCTGGAGTGCCTGGCTCATGACGGGTCTGTACCGGCCAGTGATCGCGGGACCTTACAGGCCCATGTCCTTGGCGATGATCGTCTTCATGATCTCGCTGGTGCCGCCGTAGATGCGGTTGACGCGGTTGTCCGCGTACAGGCGGGCGATCGGGTACTCGTTCATGTACCCGTAGCCGCCGTGCAGCTGGAGGCAGCGGTCGATGACGCGGTGGGCGACCTCGGTGCAGAACAGCTTGGCGGAGGCGGCCTCGGCGGGGGTCAGCTCGCCGGCGTCCAGAGCCTCGGTGGCGCGGTCGGCGACCGCCTCGGCGGCGTCCACCTCTGCCTGGCAGGCGGCCAGCTCGAACTTGGTGTTCTGGAAGTGGGCGACCGGCTTGCCGAAGACGGTGCGCTCCTGCACGTACTGCTTGGCGAACCGGACGGCGGCCTTGGCCTGCGCGTAGGCGCCGAAGGCGATGCCCCAGCGCTCGGAGGCCAGGTTGTGGCCGAGGTAGGAGAAGCCCTTGTTCTCCTCGCCCAGCAGGTCCTCGACGGGGACCTTGACGTCCACGAAGGCCAGCTCGGCGGTGTCGGAGGTCTTCAGGCCGAGCTTGTCCAGCTTGCGGCCGACGGAGTAGCCCTCGGACTTGGTGTCCACCGCGAACAGGGAGATGCCGTGGCGGCGGTCCTCGGCGGTGGGCGCGGCGGTGCGGGCGCACACGATCACGCGGTCGGCGTGCACGCCGCCGGTGATGAAGGTCTTGGCGCCGTTGAGGACGTAGTGGGTGCCGTCCTCGCTGAGCCGGGCGGTGGACTTCATGCCCGCGAGGTCGGAGCCGGTGCCCGGCTCCGTCATCGCGATGGCCCACATCTCCTCGCCGGTGACGAACTTCGGCAGGTAGCGCTTCTTCTGCTCGTCGGTGGCCAGCATCTTGATGTACGGCAGGGCGAGCAGCACGTGCACGCCGGAGCCGCCGAACTGGACGCCCGCGCGGGCGGTCTCCTCGTAGAGGACGGCCTCGAACTTGTGGCTGTCCATGCCCGCGCCGCCGAACTCCTCGGGCACGTTGATGCCGAAGATACCCAGCTCGCCGAGCTTGTAGTAGAAGTCGCGGGGCGCCTGGCCGGCCGCGAACCACTCGTCGTACACCGGTACGACCTCGGCCTCGATGAAGGCGCGCAGGGTCTCCCGGAACGCCTCGTGATCCTCGTTGAACACCGTACGGCGCACGCCGCCCACCTCCACGTACCTCGGGCATGCCGGCAAGGGGCATGTCTAAGCGCTTGCTCAGATTCGAAGATACCGGCGGGTACGGGGAGCGTCCAGGGTGAGTTGCGCCACGAGGCAGGCGGCACTCGGGCAGCCAGGCCGTTCCGGTCAGTTTCCCGCTTTGCCGTAACGCCGGAAGGCGGACGTCTCGACCGTCCAGGGCCCGAAGGGGACCGAGTCGCCGTAGATGTACGAGTCCTTGCGCACGTAGCGGCCCTTGCACGGGTCGGAGTGGACCTCGATGGTGCCGGTGCCGGGGTCGACGACCAGGTAGTGCGCGATGCCCATGGCCGGGTAGGCGGCCAGCTTCTCGATGTGCTCGTTGGTGGGGTTGGACGGCGAGACGACCTCCACCACGACGAGGACCTGCGACGCGTCGACGGCGATGCCCTCCTCGTCCAGGACGGCCTCGGGAATGACCACCGCGCCGGGGAGCCGCATACGACCGAGCGCCGGGTGTTCGATCTCCGGGCCGCTCGCGCAGATGTAGCCGGGATGGGTGGCGCGAAGCTGCTCGTCCAACTGCACGCAGATACGGCGGACGGTTCCCTCGTGCCGCCTCGACGGGCACATCATGGCCAGTATCGGGCCCGACGGTCCGATCTCGACGCTCCAGGCCCCTTCAAACTGCTCCGCGTAGGCACCCAGCTCCTCGGCGATCGCGCGCATCTTCGGTAGTCCATGGCCCGACGATAGTGGCGCACGTCACTCCCCCGCCCGCCGCCAACGCCTCCTCACCCCCCGGAGGAACCCGCCGCCTCGAACGCCCCCCGTGCCATCCGGTGCAGCAGTTCCGCCGTCGCACCCCGGCCGGGAAGCGTGCCGGCGCGGCCCAGGTGGGGGGTGGAGTTGAGCAGGCCGAAGACGGAGTGGACGGCGGAGCGGGCGGCGGGCTCGGTCAGCGGCGGGTAGACCTCGCGGACCACGCCCACCCACAGCTCCACGTACTGCCGCTGGAGCTGGCGCACCAGCTTGCGGTCGCTGTCGCGCAGCCGGTCCAGCTCACGGTCGTGCAGGGTGATCAGCGGCCGGTCGTCCAGCGCGAAGTCGATGTGCCCCTCGATCAGGGAGTCCAGGACCGCGGTGGCGCGCGCGTCCCCGTCGGCCTCCGCGAGCCGCCGCCGGGCCCCGGTGAGCAGCTGGCCGCTGATGCCGACGAGCAGTTCGGCGAGCATCGCGTCCTTGCCGGGGAAGTGCCGGTACAGGCCGGGGCCGCTGATGCCGACCGCCGCTCCTATCTCGTCCACGCCGACGCCGTGGAAGCCGCGCTCGGCGAAGAGGCGGGCGGCCTCCTTGAGGATCTGCTCGCGGCGGGTGGGGGCGTCGGTTCTGGCCATGAAGACAATTCTAGACAGCGAGGTTAGCGGTCGTTAACCTGAAGGAGATGGTTAACGCTCATTAACCGGTTCGAGCACCGGGTGAGGGGACCGCAGGATGCAGGAGGCACCGGAACTCCGGAGCACGGCCGAGCCCGCGTCGGAGGCCTGGCGGGCCAATGAACAGGCCCATCTGGCGCTGGTCGAGGAGCTGCGCGGCAAGCTCGCCGCGGCGGCGCTCGGCGGCGGGGAGCGGGCGCGCGCCCGGCACACCGCGCGCGGCAAGCTGCTGCCGAGGGACAGGGTCGACACCCTGCTCGATCCGGGCTCGCCGTTCCTGGAGCTCGCCCCGCTCGCGGCCGACGGGCTGTACGACGGGCAGGCGCCGGCCGCCGGTGTGATCGCCGGGATCGGCCGGGTCAGCGGGCGCGAGTGCGTGATCGTCGCCAACGACGCGACCGTCAAGGGCGGCACGTACTACCCGATGACGGTCAAGAAGCACCTGCGCGCCCAGGAGGTGGCCCTCGACAACCGGTTGCCCTGCGTCTACCTGGTCGACTCCGGCGGCGCCTTCCTGCCGATGCAGGACGAGGTGTTCCCGGACCGCGAGCACTTCGGGCGGATCTTCTACAACCAGGCCCGGATGTCCGGAGCGGGCATCCCGCAGATCGCGGCCGTCCTCGGCTCGTGCACGGCGGGCGGCGCGTACGTCCCGGCGATGAGCGACGAGGCGGTCATCGTCCGCAACCAGGGCACCATCTTCCTGGGCGGCCCCCCGCTGGTGAAGGCGGCCACCGGCGAGGTGGTCACGGCCGAGGAGCTGGGCGGCGGCGAGGTCCACTCCCGGACCTCCGGCGTCACCGACCACCTCGCGGAGGACGACGCGCACGCGCTGCGGATCGTCCGGAACATCGTCGCCACCCTCCCGGCCCGGAAGTCGCCGCCCTGGGAGGTCACCCCGGCCGTCGAGCCGAAGGTGGACCCGGCCGGGCTGTACGGCGCGGTGCCGGTCGACTCCCGCACCCCGTACGACGTCCGGGAGATCATCGCCCGCGTGGTCGACGGCTCCCGGTTCGCCGAGTTCAAGAGCGAGTACGGCCAGACGCTCGTCACCGGCTTCGCCCGGATCCACGGGCACCCGGTCGGGATCGTCGCCAACAACGGCATCCTCTTCTCGGAGTCCGCCCAGAAGGGCGCGCACTTCATCGAGCTGTGCGACCAGCGCGGCATCCCGCTGGTGTTCCTCCAGAACATCTCCGGCTTCATGGTGGGCAAGGACTACGAGGCGGGCGGCATCGCCAAGCACGGCGCCAAGATGGTCACCGCGGTGGCCTGCACCCGCGTGCCCAAGCTGACCGTCGTGGTGGGCGGTTCCTACGGCGCGGGCAACTACTCGATGTGCGGCCGGGCCTACTCCCCCCGCTTCCTGTGGATGTGGCCCAACGCCAAGATCTCCGTGATGGGCGGCGAACAGGCCGCCAGCGTCCTCGCCACGGTCAAGCGCGACCAGCTGGAGGGCCGCGGCGAGACCTGGTCCGCGGAGGACGAGGAGACCTTCAAGGCGCCGATCCGCGCGCAGTACGAGACCCAGGGCAACGCCTACTACGCGACGGCCCGGCTGTGGGACGACGGCGTGATCGACCCGATGGACACCCGCCAGGTGCTCGGACTCGCCCTGACGGCCTGCGCCAACGCGCCACTGGGAGAGCCCCAGTTCGGCGTCTTCCGGATGTGAGGGAGGGAACCGTGTTCGACACAGTGCTGGTCGCCAACCGGGGCGAGATCGCCGTACGCGTCATCCGAACGCTCCGCGAGCTGGGCGTGCGCTCGGTGGCGGTCTTCTCCGACGCCGACGCGGGCGCGCGGCACGTCCGGGAGGCCGACACGGCGGTCCGGATCGGCCCGGCGCCGGCGTCCGAGAGCTACCTCTCGGTGGAACGCCTGCTGGAGGCCGCCGCCCGCACCGGCGCGCAGGCCATCCACCCCGGCTACGGCTTCCTCGCCGAGAACGCCGCGTTCGCGCGGGCCTGCGAGGAGGCCGGCCTCGTCTTCATCGGCCCCCCGGCTGACGCCATCGCGCTGATGGGCGACAAGATCCGCGCCAAGGAGACGGTGGCGGCCGCCGGGGTACCGGTGGTCCCCGGCGGCCGCGACCCCGAACTGGCCGAAGCCGCACGTGCCCTGGGCGCGCCCGTGCTGCTGAAGCCGTCGGCCGGCGGCGGCGGCAAGGGCATGCGCCTGGTGCGGGACCTGTCCGTCCTGGACGAGGAGATCGCCGCCGCCCGCCGCGAGGCCCGCGCCTCCTTCGGCGACGACACCCTGCTGGTGGAGCGGTGGATCGACCGCCCCCGGCACATCGAGATCCAGGTGCTGGCCGACGGCCACGGCCAGGTGGTGCACCTCGGGGAGCGCGAGTGCTCGCTCCAGCGGCGCCACCAGAAGATCATCGAGGAGGCGCCCAGCGTCCTCCTGGACGAGGCCACGCGCGCGGCGATGGGCGAGGCGGCCGTGCAGGCGGCCCGCTCCTGCGGCTACCGGGGCGCGGGCACGGTGGAGTTCATCGTGCCGGGCAGCGACCCCTCGCAGTACTACTTCATGGAGATGAACACCCGTCTCCAAGTCGAGCACCCGGTAACCGAGTTGGTGACCGGACTCGACCTGGTCGAGTGGCAGCTGCGGGTGGCCGCCGGCGAGCCGCTGGGCTTCGCCCAGGACGACGTGACGCTGACCGGGCACGCGGTCGAGGCCCGCATCTGCGCCGAGGACCCCGCGCGCGGCTTCCTCCCCTCCGGCGGCACGGTCCTGCTGCTGGACGAACCGGAGGGCGACGGCGTGCGCACCGACTCCGGGCTCAGCGAGGGCACCGAGGTCGGCAGCCTGTACGACCCGATGCTCTCCAAGGTGATCGCCTACGGCCCCGACCGCGCGACCGCGCTGCGCAGGCTCCGGGCGGCGCTGGCCGGGACGGTCACGCTGGGCGTGCAGACGAACGCGGGCTTCCTACGCCGCCTCCTCGCCCACCCGGACGTGGTGGCCGGCGAGTTGGACACCGGCCTGGTGGAGCGGGTCGTGGCCGACCTGGTCCCCGCGTCGGTGCCCGAGGAGGTGTACGAGGCGGCGGCGGCCGTACGCCTGGAGGCGCTGAAGCCCTCCGGCGAGGGCTGGACCGACCCCTTCTCGGTGCCGAGCGGCTGGCGGCTCGGCGGCACCCCGAAGCCGCCCGCGTTCCACCTGCGGGTCCAGGACCCGGTGACGTACACCCCGCGCGGCACCGCCACCGTCACCGGCGACACGGTGGCCGTCACCCTCGACGGGCTGCGGCACACCTTCCGCCGCGCCGGTGACTGGATCGGCCGGGACGGCGACGCCTGGCAGGTGCGCGACCACGACCCGGTGGCCGACTCGCTGTCCCGGACGGCCCACGCGGGCGCCGACTCACTGACCGCGCCGATGCCCGGCACGGTGACCGTCGTCAAGGTCGCCGTCGGGGACGACGTGGTCGCCGGGCAGAGCCTGCTGGTGGTGGAGGCGATGAAGATGGAGCACGTCGTCTCCGCCCCGCACGCGGGCACCGTCGCCGAGCTGGACGTGACACCGGGCACCACGGTCGCCATGGACCAGGTGCTGGCCGTCATCGCGCCGAAGGAGGAGGCGGAGTGAGCACCGAGCGACTGCCCATGGTCGTACCGGCCGCGGAGCTGCCCGCGCGGGTGCGGATCTACGAGGTCGGCGCGCGCGACGGGCTCCAGAACGAGAAGGGTGCCGTACCGACCGAGGTGAAGGCGGACTTCATCCGCCGCCTGGCCGAGGCGGGCCTCACCACCATCGAGGCGACCAGCTTCGTGCACCCCAAGTGGGTACCCCAACTCGCCGACGCCGAGGAGCTGTTCCCGCGGGTGCGCGACCTGCCCGGCGTGGAGCTTCCCGTCCTGGTCCCCAACCAGCGTGGCCTGGACCGGGCGCTGGCCCTCGGCGCCGACCGGATCGCGGTGTTCGCCAGCGCCACCGAGTCCTTCGCCAAGGCCAACCTCAACCGCACGGTGGACGAGTCCCTCGCGCTGTTCGAGCCGGTGGTGCGCGGGGCCAAGGACGCGGGCGCGCGGGTGCGCGGCTACGTCTCCATGTGCTTCGGCGACCCGTGGGAGGGCGCGGTGCCGCTGCACCAGGTGGCCCGCGTCTGCACCGCCCTGCGGAACATGGGCTGCGACGAACTGAGCCTCGGCGACACGATTGGCGTGGCCACCCCCGGACACGTCCAGGAACTCCTGAACCTGCTCAACGAGGAGGGCGTGCCGACCGACGAGATCGGCGTGCACTTCCACGACACGTACGGCCAGGCGCTCGCGAACACCTATGCGGCCCTGGAGCACGGCGTGACGACGGTCGACGCGTCCGCCGGCGGGCTGGGCGGCTGCCCGTACGCCAAGTCCGCCACCGGCAACCTCGCCACCGAGGACCTGGTCTGGATGCTGCACGGCCTCGGCATCGAGACCGGCGTCGACCTCGACCGGCTGACCGCCACCAGCGTGTGGATGGCCGCCCACCTGGACCGGCCCAGTCCCTCCCGTACCGTCCGCGCTCTCTCCCACAAGGACCAGTGATCAGCATGGACCACCGCCTCAGCCCCGAGCTGGAGGAACTCCGCCGTACGGTCGAGGAGTTCGCGCACGACGTCGTGGCGCCGAAGATCGGCGACTTCTACGAGCGGCACGAGTTCCCGTACGAGATCGTCCGCGAGATGGGCCGCATGGGCCTGTTCGGGCTGCCGTTCTCGGAGGAGTACGGCGGCATGGGCGGCGACTACCTGGCGCTGGGCATCGCCCTGGAGGAACTGGCGCGGGTGGACTCCTCGGTGGCGATCACCCTGGAGGCCGGTGTCTCGCTGGGCGCGATGCCGATCCACCTCTTCGGCACCGAGGAGCAGAAGCGCGAGTGGCTGCCCCGGCTGTGCGCGGGCGAGATCCTCGGCGGCTTCGGCCTGACCGAGCCGGACTGCGGCTCGGACGCGGGCGGGACCCGTACGACGGCCCGCCTCGACCCCGACACCGACGAGTGGGTGATCAACGGCACCAAGTGCTTCATCACCAACTCCGGTACGGACATCACCGGGCTGGTCACGGTCACCGCGGTCACCGGCCGCAAGCCCGACGGCAAGCCGCTGATCTCCTCGATCATCGTGCCGTCCGGCACGCCGGGCTTCACCGTCGCGGCGCCGTACTCCAAGGTCGGCTGGAACGCCTCCGACACCCGCGAGCTGTCCTTCGTGGACGTCCGCGTCCCCGCCGCCAACCTGCTCGGCCAGGAGGGCCGCGGCTACGCCCAGTTCCTGCGCATCCTGGACGAGGGCCGCATCGCCATCGCCGCCCTCGCGACGGGTCTGGCGCAGGGCTGTGTGGACGAGTCGGTCAAGTACGCCAAGGAGCGGCACGCCTTCGGCCGGCCGATCGGCGCCAACCAGGCGATCCAGTTCAAGATCGCCGACATGGAGACGAAGGCGTACACCGCCCGACTCGCCTGGCGCGACGCCGCCTACCGCCTGGTCGCGGGCGAGCCCTTCAAGAAGGAGGCGGCCATGGCCAAGCTGTACTCCTCCACCATCGCGGTCGACAACGCCCGCGAGGCCACCCAGATCCACGGCGGCTACGGCTTCATGAACGAGTACCCGGTGGCCCGCATGTGGCGCGACTCCAAGATCCTCGAAATCGGCGAGGGCACGAGCGAGGTGCAGCGCATGCTGATCTCACGGGAGCTGGGGCTGGCGGGCTGATCCTGCGGAGGCTCGGGCCGAGGGGGGCGCGTCCACGTGGACGCGCCCCCTCGCCTTTCCTGCGCCGGGGAACTACCACGTGACGCGGTACGCGGACGGATCCGGTCGGCGGTAGTGCCGGCTCAGTGCATAGGCCAGAGCAACGCCTGCGCCACGATGACCCGTTCGCCGTCGAAGGTGACGGCGGGGCCCTGGTGGAGTTCGTAGCCGAGGGCCAGCGCCTCGCTGACCCGGTGGCAGAAGGCGGCGTCGTCGGGGCCGGTGAGGACGCGGTAGGCGGGGAGGCCGCCGGGGGGTGTGCTCATGGGGGCAAGGATCGCAGGCGGGGCTGTCCTCGGGGCGCGGGGCCCGGCGGCTCCGCCCAGGGCCCATGGACCCGCCTCTCCCGGACGCGTTCCACACGCGCGGGAAACTGCCCCGCACCCTGGACAGATAAGAAGGTTAGGCTAACCTAAGCATCGCACTTGTCCGGCGGGCGTCGCGCCCCGTTCGAAAGCGGTCAGATCCATGTCCCATGCCCGTGCCATCCACCTCTCCCGCCGCGGCCTGCTCGCCGCGGGCGGCGCCGTAGGGCTCGGCGCCGCGCTCGCGGCCTGCGGGGACGACAAGGGCAAAGCCGAGGGCGCCGGCAGCGGGTCGACCGCGGCGAAGCCGGGACCCTGGACGTTCAAGGACGACCGCGGCACGACCGTGAAGCTCGACAAGGTGCCCGCGGACATCGTCGCCTTCACCGGCGTCGGCGCCGCGCTCTACGACTACGGCGTCCAGGTCAAGGGCGTCTTCGGCCCCACCACGACCAAGGGCGGCAAGCCCGACGTCCAGGCCGGCGACATGGACGTCAGCAAGGTGACCGTCCTCGGCAACACCTGGGGCCAGTTCAACGTCGAGAAGTGCGCCGCCCTCTCCCCCGACGTGCTGATCACCACGATGTTCGACGGCGCCGGCACCCTCTGGTACGTCCCGGAGCAGTCCGCCAAGCAGATAGCCGAACTCGCGCCCAGCGTCGGCATCTCCGTCTACGACCGCCAGCTCACTCAGCCGCTCCAGCGGATGTGGGACCTCGCCGAGTCGCTCGGCGGCGACATGAAGGCCGCCAAGGTCACCGACGCGAAGAAGCGGTTCGAGGCGGCCGCCGCCCGGCTGCGGGCCGCCGCCAAGGCCAAGCCGCACATCAAGGTGATGGCCGGCAGCGCCAGCGACCAGCTGTTCTACGTCTCGGGCACGCATCTCTCCGTCGACCTGGAGTACTTCAAGGCCCTCGGCGTGAACTTCGTGGAGCCGCCGGAGAGCGCGAAGAAGCAGGGCGGCGGCTGGTACGAGTCGCTGAGCTGGGAGAACGTCGACAAGTACCAGGCCGACATCATCATGATGGACGACCGGTCCTCCGCCATCCAGCCCGCGGACATCACCCAGCCGACATGGAAGAAGCTGCCGGCGGTGAAGGCGGGCCAGGTCATCGCGCGGTCGCCCGAGCCGATCCTGTCGTACGACAAGTGCGTACCGCTGCTGACGACGCTCGCCGAGGCGCTGGAGAAGGCGCAGAAGGTCAGCTAGGCACCGCACCCCGATCGCAGGGGCGGCCCGGCCCGGCCGCGCACGCCGGTGCGTCGTGGCCGGGCCGGCCGCCCCCCAAGGTTCGCCGCCGTCCCCCCCGCTTCCCTCAGGAGCCCCCATGACCACGGCCGTTGCCGCCCCCTACCGGTTCTTCTCCCTCCAGGTCGTACGGACGCGGCGGCTCGGGCCGTCCCTCGTCCGGGTCACCTTCGGCGGGAGCGAGCTGTGCGACTTCCGCTCCGAGGGACGCGACCAGTCCCTCTCGCTGTTCCTGCCGCATCCCGGCCAGCAAGAGCCCGTCGTACCGCTCGACCTCGGGGACGGGTGGTGGCAGGCATGGCGGGAACTGCCGGACGACGTACGGGCCGTAATGCGCTCGTACACCCTGCGGGAGCTGCGCCGCGATCCGGACGAGGTCGACATCGACTTCGCCCTGCACGGGGTCGGTCCCGGCGCCGCCACCGCCGCGGGACCCGCCTCCCGGTGGGCCGCGCGGGCCGTCCCCGGCGACCGGGTGCTGGTGCTCGGGCCCGTGCTCGCCGACAACCGGGCCATCCGGTTCCGCCCGCCCGAGGACACCGATCTGGTGGTGATGTGGGGCGACGAGACCGCCGTGCCCGCCGCGACCGCGACCCTGGAGTCCCTCCCGGCGGGCACCCGCGTGCGCGCCTGGCTCCAGGTACCGCACCCCGGTGACATCCAGGACGTGCGCACGGACGCCGACGCGGAGATCATCTGGCTGGTGCGGGGCGAGAGCGACCCGGACCCTCTCGACGCCGTGCGCGGCGCCCAACTCCCGCCCACCGCACGCCCGTACGTCTGGATCGCCGGCGAGTCCGGTCAGGTGAAGGCGCTGCGGCGGCACTTCGTCCAGGAGCGCGGGGTCGACCGGCGCCGGGTGACCTTCGTCGGGTACTGGCGGCGCGGACTGACCGAGGAACAGCTCCGCGCGGCGGGCGAGTAGTTCCGGGCGGCGCCGCACAGCCGCCCCACCCCGTTTCGCAAGCGCCCCCGCGCACGTGCGCCTTGATCCAAAGAACTTAGGTTAGGCTAACCTAAGTTAATCCCACGGACTTCCCCCCCGGAGGACCCCCCATGCGCTCCCACCTGCTCAATGGCCGCACGGCGGAGCACTACCGCCGCTCCGTGACCGAAGGAGTCGAGCGGGTGGCGGCCAAACTCGCCGCCACCGAGCGCCCGTTCACCGGCATCGCCGTGGACGAACTGTCCCCCCGCGTCGACGCCATCGACCTCGACCGCCCGCTGGGCGACACCGCCGCCGTCCTCGACGAGCTGGAGGACGTCTACCTGAAGGACGCGGTCTACTTCCACCACCCCCGCTACCTCGCCCACCTCAACTGCCCGGTCGTCATCCCGGCCGTGCTCGGTGAGGCCGTGCTCTGCGCGGTCAACTCCTCGCTGGACACCTGGGACCAGTCGGCCGGCGGCACGCTCATCGAGCGCAAGCTGATCGACTGGACGACCACGCGGGCCGGCCTCGGGCCCGCCGCGGACGGCGTGTTCACCTCCGGCGGCAGCCAGTCCAACCTCCAGGCGCTGCTGCTGGCCCGCGAGGAGGCCAAAAGCGGCGACCTCGCGAAACTGCGGATCTTCGCCTCCGAGGCCGGCCACTTCAGCGTGCAGAAGTCGGCGAAACTGCTCGGGCTCGGCCCCGACGCGGTCGTCACCGTCCCCGTCGACCGCGACAAGCGGATGCAGACCGTCGCCCTCGCCCGCGAGCTGGAGCGCTACCATGCCGAGGGCCTGGTGCCCATGGCGGTCGTCGCCACCGCCGGCACCACCGACTTCGGCTCCATCGACCCGCTGCCCGAGATCGCCGAGCTGTGTGACCGCCACGGCGCGTGGCTGCACGTGGACGCGGCCTACGGCTGCGGGCTGCTCGCCTCGCGCAAGTACCGGCACCGCCTCGACGGGATCGAGCGCGCCGACTCGGTGACCGTCGACTACCACAAGTCCTTCTTCCAGCCGGTGAGTTCGTCCGCCGTGCTGGTGCGCGACGGGGCCACCCTGCGGCACGCCACCTACCACGCCGAGTACCTCAACCCGCGCCGCGCGGTGCGCGAGCGCATCCCCAACCAGGTCGACAAGTCCCTCCAGACCACCCGCCGCTTCGACGCCCTCAAGCTGTGGCTGACGCTGCGCGTGATGGGTGCCGACGGCATCGGCGAACTCTTCGACGAGGTCTGCGACCTGGCCGTCCAGGGCTGGCACCTGCTCGCCGCCGACCCGCGCTACGACGTGGTGGTCGAGCCGTCCCTGTCCACCCTCGTCTTCCGCTACGTCCCGGCCGCCGTCACCGACCCGGCCGAGACCGACCGCGCCAACCTCCACGCCCGCAAGGCGCTGTTCGCCTCCGGTGACGCGGTGGTCGCGGGCACCAAGGTGGGCGGCCGCCACTACCTGAAGTTCACCCTGCTCAACCCCGAGACGACGGTGTCCGACATCGCCGCCGTCCTCGATCTCATCGCCGGCCACGCCGAGCAGTACCTGGGAGAGTCCCTTGACCGCGCTTGCTGAATCCACACGCGTCCACGACCTCGTGGGGATCGGACTCGGCCCCTTCAACCTCGGCCTCGCCTGCCTGACCGAGCCGATCGCCGAACTGGACGCCCTCTTCCTGGAGTCGAAGCCCGGCTTCGAGTGGCACGCCGGGATGTTCCTGGACGGCGCCCACCTCCAGACCCCGTTCATGTCGGACCTGGTCACCCTCGCCGACCCCACCTCGCCGTACTCCTTCCTCAACTACCTGAAGGAGAAGGGCCGGCTGTACTCCTTCTACATCCGCGAGAACTTCTACCCGCTGCGGGTGGAGTACGACGACTACTGCCGCTGGGCCGCCGGCAAGCTGAGCAGCGTCCGCTTCGGCACGACGGTCACCGAGGTGTCGTACGAGGACGGCCTCTACGCCGTGCGGACCGCGGCCGGCGACACCGTCCGCGCCCGGCACCTCGTGCTCGGCACGGGCACGGTGCCCTACCTCCCCGAGGCCTGCCGGGACCTCGGCGGGGACCTGCTGCACACCTCCCAGTACATGCACCGCAAGGCGGAGTTGCAGCGGAAGAAGTCCGTCACGGTCGTCGGCAGCGGGCAGAGCGCCGCCGAGATCTACTACGAGCTGCTGTCCGAGATCGACGTCCACGGCTACCAGCTCAACTGGGTCACCCGCTCCCCCAGGTTCTTCCCGCTGGAGTACACCAAGCTGACCCTTGAGATGACCTCGCCGGACTACATCGACTACTTCCGCGCGCTGCCCGAGGAGACCCGCTACCGGCTGGAGAAGCAGCAGAAGGGCCTGTTCAAGGGCATCAACTCGGAGCTCATCGACGCGATCTTCGACCTGCTGTACCAGAAGGACGTGGCGAGCGGGGGCCGGCCGGTGCCGACCCGGCTGCTCACCAACTCCACGCTGAACAGCGCCGGTTACGACGGTGAGGCGTACACCCTCGGCTTCCGCCAGGACGAGCAGGGCAAGGACTTCGAGATCCGCACCGAGGGCCTGGTGCTGGCCACCGGCTACCACTACGCGCCCCCGGCCTTCCTCGCCCCGCTGCGCGAGCGGCTGCGCTACGACGGCCACGGACGCTTCGACGTGGCCCGCAACTACGCCATCGACGTCACCGGGCGCGGCGTCTTCCTCCAGAACGCCGGCGTCCACACCCACAGCATCACCAGCCCCGACCTGGGCATGGGCCCGTACCGCAACGCGTGCATCATCCGCGAGGTGCTCGGCAGCGCGTACTACCCGGTCGAGAAGTCCATCGCCTTCCAGGAGTTCGCCGTATGACCACCCCGACCTTCACCTTCCGGCCCGTCGACCCGCGCCGGGACGCCGAGTTGCTGCACTCCTGGATCACCCACCCGAAGGCCGCCTTCTGGATGATGCAGGAGGCGAGACTGGAGGACGTCGAGCGGGCGTACATGGAGATAGCCGCCGACGAGCACCAGCACGCGCTGCTCGGACTCCGGGACGGCGTCCCCGCCTTCCTCATGGAGAAGTACGACCCCGCCCACCGGGAACTGGTCGGCCTCTACGAGCCGCGGCCGGGCGATGCCGGGATGCACTTCCTGACCCCCGCGACCGACACCCCCGAACACGGGTTCACGAAGGCCGTCATCACCGCCGTCATGGCCCATCTCTTCGCGGACCCGGCCGTCGAGCGCGTGGTCGTGGAACCGGACGTGCGCAACACAGCGGTGCACGCGCTGAACGCGGCCGTCGGGTTCGTGGCCGAGCGTGAGATACGGAAGCCGGAGAAGACGGCCCTGCTGAGCTTCTGCACCCGCGAGCAGTTCACGAAGGCGGTGTCCGCGTGCTGACGCCCGCCGAGTCCGTGGCCCATCTGTCCCCCGAGCGCTGGGCGCGGGCCAACCGGCTGCTGCTCCGCAAGGCGCTCGCCGAGTTCGCGCACGAGCGCCTGATCACCCCCGAGGAGGACGGCGAGGGCTATGTCGTCCGCAGCGACGACGGCCTCACCGCCTACCGGTTCACCGCCGTGCGGCGCGCCCTCGACCACTGGGAGGTCGACGCCGGCTCGATCACCCGGCAGCGTGACGGCGCGGAACTCCCGCTCGCGGCACTGGACTTCTTCATCGAGCTGAAGGACTCCCTTGGCCTGAGCGACACCATCCTGCCCGTCTACCTGGAGGAGATCTCCTCCACCCTCTCCGGCACCTGCTACAAGCTCGCCAAGCACCAGCTCACCTCCGCCGAACTGGTGGCGAGCGGCTTCCAGGCGATCGAGACCGGGATGACCGAGGGCCACCCCTGCTTCGTCGCGAACAGCGGGCGGCTCGGCTTCGGGGTCCACGAGTACCTGGCGTACGCCCCGGAGACCGCGCACCCCGTCCGGCTGCTGTGGCTGGCCGCGCACCGCTCCCGCGCCGCGTTCACGGCGGGCGCCGGGATCGAGTACGAGGGCTTCATCCGGGGCGAGTTGGGCGAGGAGACCGTCGAGCGGTTCCGGCGGACGCTGACCGGTCAGGGCCTCGACCCGGCCGACTACCTCCTCATCCCGGTCCACCCCTGGCAGTGGTGGAACAAGCTGTCCGTCACCTTCGCGGCGGAGGTGGCCCGCAGGCACCTCGTCCCGCTCGGCGAGGGCGACGACGAATACCTGGCCCAGCAGTCCATCCGGACCTTCTTCAACACCAGCGCCCCGCACAAGCACTATGTGAAGACGGCCCTGTCCGTCCTCAACATGGGCTTCATGCGCGGACTCTCGGCCGCCTACATGGAGGCAACCCCCGCCATCAACGACTGGCTCGCCCAGCTGATCGAGGGCGACCCGGTGCTCAAGGGCAGCGGCCTGACGATCATCCGCGAGCGGGCCGCCGTCGGCTACCGGCACCTGGAGTACGAGCGGGCCACCGACCGCTACTCCCCCTACCGCAAGATGCTCGCCGCGCTGTGGCGGGAGAGCCCGGTGCCCTCCCTCCAAGATGGCGAGACGCTCGCCACCATGGCCTCCCTGCTGCACGTCGACCACGGGGGCACGTCCTTCGCGGGCGCCCTGATCGAACGGTCCGGACTCGAACCCGCCGCATGGCTGCGCCGGTACCTGCGGGCCTACTACACCCCGCTGCTGCACAGCCTCTACGCCTACGACCTGGCGTTCATGCCGCACGGCGAGAACACCATCCTGGTGCTGCGGGACGGGGTCGTGCAGCGGGCCGTCTACAAGGACATCGCCGAGGAGATCGTGGTGATGGACCCGGACGCCGTGCTGCCGCCGGAGGTCGCCCGCATCCGGGCCGACATCCCCGAGGACCAGAAGCTGCTGTCGATCTTCACCGACGTCTTCGACTGCTTCTTCCGCTTCCTGTCCGCGAACCTCGCCGCCGAAGGGATCCTCACCGAGGACGAGTTCTGGCGCACGGTCGCGGAGGTCTCCCGCGAGTACCAGGAGGCGAATCTGCAACTCGCCGACCGGTTCCGGCAGTACGACCTGTTTGCCCCCGAGTTCGCGCTGTCCTGCCTCAACCGGCTCCAGCTGCGCGACAACCGCCAGATGGTGGACCTCGCGGACCCCTCCGCGGCGCTCCAGCTGGTGGGCACGCTGCGCAACCCGCTGGCCGGCCGCTGACGCGCGGCACCGGTGCCGGGCACGGGCGGGCGCCCCGGAGTACGGTCCTCCGGGGCGCCCGTTCACCTTCCGCTCAGCCGTCGGTCCAGGGCACCTGCGGCGACCGGTAGTACCCGATGCCGAGGGCGTCCCAGCGCGGGGCCTGCGCGGCCAGCCGTACCTTGTAGGTGTCCCAGTCGTGGGTGGCGGCGGGCGACCAGCCCAGCTCGGCCGCGCCCGGCAGCCGCGGGAACGCCATGTAGTCGATGTCGGCCGACGTCTTCAGCGTCTCCGACCACAGCGGCGCCTCCACCCCCTTGACCGCCGATGCGGGGGCGCCCGGCAGATAGGCGCCCGGATCCCAGTCGTACGACCGCCGGACCTCGACCAGCCCGGCCCAGCTGAGCCCGAGCGCGGTGTCCTTGGTGTACTTCATGTCGAGGTAGACCCGGTCGGCCGGGGACAGGATCAGCCCCGTGCCGTTCCGCGCGGCCGCGGCGACCTGCTCCTTCTCGGCCGCGCTGGTGCTGTCCAGCCCCCAGTACTGGGCGAGCGCCCCCTTGGCCGGGTGGGCGCCGGTGAGCTGGTGCCAGCCGATGACCGTCTTGCCGTACTTCGCGACGATCGGCTGCACGCGGTCCATGAAGGTCACGTAGTCGGCGTGGCTGGTGGAGTGCGCCTCGTCGCCGCCGATGTGCAGATAGCGGCCCGGCGTGAGCGCGGCCAGTTCCCTGATCACGTCGTTCACGAAGGTGTAGGTGACGTCCTTGGACACGCACAGCGAGCTGAAGCCGACCTCGGTGCCGGTGTAGCGCGGGGGCGCCACGCCGTCGCAGTTCAGCTTGGCGTAGGAGGCGAGGGCCGCGTTGGTGTGGCCGGGCATGTCGATCTCCGGCACGACCTCCATGTAGCGGGAGGCGGCGTAGGAGACGAGCTGCCGGTACTCGTCCTGGGTGTAGAAGCCGCCCTTGCCGCCGCCGACCTCGGTGGCGCCGCCGTAACGGGCCAGCCGCGGCCAGGAGTTGATGGCGATGCGCCAGCCCTGGTCGTCGCTGAGGTGCAGATGCAGCTCGTTGACCTTGTAGAGGGCGAGTTCGTCGATGTACCGCTTCACCTGGGCGACGGTGAAGAAGTGCCGGGAGACGTCCAGCATGGCGCCGCGGTAGGCGTAGCGGGGGTGGTCCTCGATGGTGCCGCCGGCGATCTGCCAGCTCGCGCGCTGGACGGTCTTCTTCTCGACGGCGGCCGGGAGGAGTTGGCGCAGCGTCTGCACACCGTGGAAGAGGCCGGCCGGGGCGCTCGCGGTGAGCGTGACACCAAAGGGGCCGCTGCGCAGCCGGTAGCCCTCGGCGCCGTAGCCGCCCTTCGCCAGGCGCAGCCGGATGCCGCCGCTCCCGTGCCCGGTGAGCGGCAGCGGGTAGCCGGTGGAGGGCCGCAGGATGCCGGCGAGGTAGGCGCCGACGCGGCGGACCGCGGCCGGGCCGTCCACGCGGACGGCGGTGTCGCGGGTGATGCGGTACGGGGCGCCGCCGGGGGTGACGGAGGCGGGGGCCGGGATCACCTGGTTCAGCGGGGTGGGGCGGGCCTCGGGCGGGGCGGGGGTGGCGCCGAGGGTGAAGGCACCGGCCGCCGCGACGAGCAGCAGCGAACCGAGGACGCGGGCGGTTCGGGGAGTCGTACGGTCATTCCGTGTCACATGCGCTCCCTTCGGGTCTGGTCGGGACCACTGTCCCACCGGGGACGGCAAGGGAGCAGGAGTGACGTAGGACACAGTGCGCGAACAGGAGTTCAGCACGCCACCCAGCACCCCGGTGCCCGATATCGGGCAGGATTCTTGCGAAACCGACGCCGGTACCCGAGGATCTACGGGTGCACGACGAACTCGTAGATCATCTGACGCGGTCGACGCCCCTCGGCAGGGGCGAGGCGCTGCGGGTGATCCAGGACGTGCTCGCCTATTTCGACGAGTCGACGGAGGATTTCGTCCGTCGCCGCCACCGCGAACTCCAGGCCCGGGGCCTGGTGAACGCGGAGATCTTCGAACGGATCGGGGCGGACCTCAGATATCGAGCGGTGGCACCGCCCGAGCTGACGCTCAGGCAGCTGCGCCGCATCGTCTACGGCTAGGAATACCTGTATATGTGCGGAATTGTCGGTTACATCGGGAAGCGTGACGTCGCCCCCCTCCTCCTGGAGGGCCTCCAGCGGCTGGAGTACCGCGGGTACGACTCGGCGGGCATCGTGGTCACCTCCCCGAAGGCGCCCGGCCTGAAGATGGTCAAGGCCAAGGGCCGGGTGCGCGACCTGGAGGCCAAGGTCCCGGCGCGCTTCAAGGGCACCACCGGCATCGCCCACACCCGCTGGGCCACCCACGGCGCCCCCTCCGACGTGAACGCCCACCCGCACATGTCGGCCGACAACAAGGTCGCCGTCGTGCACAACGGCATCATCGACAACGCCGCCGACCTGCGCCGCAAGCTGGAGGCGGAGGGCGTCGAGTTCCTCTCCGAGACCGACACCGAGGTCCTCACCCACCTGATCGCCCGCGCCGGCGCCGAGAAGCTGGAGGACAAGGTCCGCCAGGCGGTCCGGCTGATCGAGGGCACGTACGGCATCGCCGTGCTGCACGCCGACTTCCCGGACCGGATCGTGGTGGCCCGCAACGGCTCCCCGGTCGTGCTCGGCATCGGCGAGAAGGAGATGTTCGTCGCCTCGGACATCGCCGCGCTGGTCATGCACACCCGGCAGATAGTGACGCTGGACGACGGCGAGATGGCCACCCTCAAGGCCGACGACTTCCGCACCTACACCACCGAGGGCACGCGCACCACCGCCGAGCCCACCACGGTGGAGTGGGAGGCCGAGTCGTACGACATGGGCGGCCACGACACCTACATGCACAAGGAGATCTTCGAGCAGGCCGACGCGGTGGACCGGGTGCTGCGCGGCCGGATCGACGACCGCTTCTCCACCGTGCACCTCGGCGGCCTCAACCTGGACGCCCGCGAGGCCCGGCAGATCCGGCGGGTGAAGATCCTCGGCTGCGGCACCTCGTACCACGCGGGGCTCATCGGCGCCCAGATGATCGAGGAGCTGGCCCGCATCCCCGCGGACGCCGAGCCGGCCTCCGAGTTCCGCTACCGCAACGCGGTCGTGGACCCCGACACGCTGTACGTCGCGGTCTCCCAGTCCGGTGAGACGTACGACGTGCTCGCCGCCGTGCAGGAGCTCAAGCGCAAGGGCGCGCGGGTCTTCGGCGTCGTCAACGTGGTGGGCTCCGCGATCGCCCGTGAGGCGGACGCCGGGATCTACGTGCACGCGGGCCCCGAGGTCTGCGTCGTCTCGACCAAGTGCTTCACCAACACCACGGTCGCCTTCGCGCTGCTCGCGCTGCACCTGGGCCGCACCCGCGACCTCTCGGTGCGCGACGGCAAGCGGATCATCGAGGGCCTGCGCAGGCTGCCCGACCAGATCACCGAGATCCTCAAGCAGGAGGAGCAGATCAAGGAGCTGGCCGAGCTGTACGCCGGCGCCCGCTCGATGCTGTTCATCGGCCGGGTCCGCGGCTACCCGGTCGCCCGCGAGGCCTCCCTCAAGCTCAAGGAGGTCTCGTACATCCACGCCGAGGCCTACCCCGCCTCCGAGCTGAAGCACGGCCCGCTGGCCCTGATCGAGCCCGCCCTGCCGACGGTCGCGATCATCCCGGACGACGACCTGCTGGAGAAGAACCGCGCCGCCCTGGAGGAGATCAAGGCCCGCTCGGGCAAGATCCTCGCCGTGGCCCACCGGCACCAGGAGAAGGCAGACCAGACGATCGTCGTACCGAAGAACGAGGACGAACTCGACCCGATCCTGATGGGCATCCCGCTCCAGCTCCTCGCCTACCACACGGCGAAGGCCCTGGGCCGCGACATCGACAAGCCGCGGAACCTGGCGAAGTCGGTGACGGTCGAGTAGGCACCGCCGCGGTCGAACGAACCCCCCGTGCGCCGCGCGGGGGGTTCCGCCGTCTCAGGGGATCACGATCACCGGCCGCCGCGCCCGCCGTGCGAGCCGCCCCGCGACCGAGCCGAAGATCCGGCCCACGATCCCGTGCGTGGAGCCGACGACGATCGCGTCCGCCTCGTACTCCCGCCCCACCTCCTCCAGTTCGTGGCAGATGTCACCGCCGCGCTCGACGAGGATCCAGGGCACCTCGGAGAGGTAGTCCGCACAGGCGAGTTCAAGGCCGAGCACCTCCGTACGGTGATCCGGTACGTCCACGAAGACCGGTGGCTCGCAGCCCGCCCACACCGTGGTGGGCAGCCGGTTGGCCACATGCACGATGATCAGACCGGAGTGGGAGCGGTGCGCCATGCCGATCGCGTACGCGAGGGCGCGCTCACTGGAGGTGGAGCCGTCGAAGCCGACGACGACACCGTGCCGGAAGGCGGGGTCGCAGGAAGGGCGTGACTCTTCGGCCGCCTGGGGATCGGCCGCCGTAGGATCGGCGACCGGTCGCTTGCGGTCCGCGGGTTCGAAGAATTCGTGACCGGCCATGGCTGTCTCGGCGTTGTGATCCTTTATGGGACGGGATGACAGTGTGCGGCGGACCTGTGTCCGGGATTCATCTTCCCCACCCCATACCCCCAAGGGTACGGCGGCACGCGTCCCGAGGACAGATCCCTTGCACGCTCCGTAAGCGGCCCCTCGACATCCGTAGGGGTTCACCGGAGCATGCACGAGCCGCGCCCGTTACGCAATGCTTGCTGCCCCGTACAGGCGCTTTGCACAGGATTCGCGGACGCACGGCCGGTGACCGACCGCTCCGCCGGGCGTTGAAGGGGGTGAGCCACCACCACGGGGAGCCACGGGGAGCTACCGGGCGCCACCACACGCCGGCGGCCGACCCAGCTCGCCACAGGGAGTACGAGATGTCCGGACACCGGTCCCGCCCCGAGGAACCCGGCCCGCAGGACAGCACCGGCGAGCTGATCCGCTGGGCCGCCTTCACCTGCGTCCTCGTCCCGGTGGTCCTGCTCTGGTACGGCACCTCGCTCGCCGGCGCCACGGGCACCGCCCTCGGGCTGGCCGCCGTCACGGCCGCGTGCCGGCTGTTGCTCCGGCGTTCGGAGCACACGGCACGGCACGGCGCGCGCCGGGGTGCGGGTCGGGGCCGGGGGCGCGAATCGCGGCGCGGCGGGGCGCGGGGTGCCGGGCGGGACGCCGGCCGGGGCGGGGGCCGGAACGGCGGGCGGCACGGCGGGCGTTGCGAGATGCAAAGAGGCGGACGTCACACCCGGCAGCGGACACCGGTCGACTGACCGGTTTCCATGCTTCCAAGCGCCTCTTTTCAGCCAACTTCTTGATATCGCCCAAGTGGGGTCCGCACCACCCCTCAACCCCCGTTCCACCTGCACGGAAAGGGTCCAGGGGGCGCTGCGCACCCTACGCGGTTTGGCCACTGCCCGGAGGCGCACTTCCCTGCACGGCCCACGAGTGCAACGCTTCGTGATCGAATGCTTCACGCCAAGTTGTCATGTCGACAATGTGCCGCATTTGGAACGGGTCACCGTGCGTTCGCGGGACCCAGTAGATTCGATCTTGACTGTCTTTACGGCGGGGGACTCGTGCAGGACCGAGGGGAAACGTGCAGGAGCGACACAACCGAGGAGCCGCGACCACCGAGGGGGGCTTAGCAGTATGAGCCACGACTCCACTGCCGCGCCGGAAGCCGCTGTCCGGAAACTGTCCGGGCGTCGCCGCAAGGAGATCGTCGCGGTGCTGCTGTTCAGCGGCGGCCCCATCTTCGAGAGTTCCATACCGCTGTCGGTGTTCGGCATCGACCGCCAGGACGCCGGGGTGCCGCGCTACCGACTGCTGGTGTGCGGCGGCGAGGAGGGTCCGCTGCGGACCACCGGCGGTCTCGAACTCACCGCCCCGCATGGGCTGGAGGCGATCGCCCGCGCCGGTACGGTCGTCGTACCGGCCTGGCGCTCGATCACCGCGCCGCCGCCCGAGGAGGCGCTCGACGCGCTGCGCCGGGCGCACGAAGAGGGCGCCCGCATCGTAGGGCTGTGCACCGGCGCGTTCGTGCTCGCGGCCGCCGGGCTGCTCGACGGCCGCCCGGCGACCACCCACTGGATGTACGCGCCGACGCTGGCCAAGCGCTATCCGTCGGTGCACGTCGATCCGCGGGAGCTGTTCGTCGACGACGGCGACGTGCTGACCTCCGCGGGGACGGCGGCCGGAATCGATCTCTGTCTGCACATCGTGCGGACGGACCACGGCAACGAGGCGGCCGGTGCGCTGGCCCGCCGACTGGTGGTCCCGCCGCGCCGCTCGGGCGGTCAGGAGCGCTACCTGGACCGGTCTTTACCCGAGGAGATCGGCGCCGACCCGCTCGCCGAGGTCGTCGCCTGGGCGCTGGAGCACCTCCACGAGCAGTTCGACGTGGAGACGCTGGCGGCACGCGCGTACATGAGCCGTCGTACGTTCGACCGCCGGTTCCGTTCGCTCACCGGGAGCGCGCCGCTGCAATGGCTGATCACCCAGCGGGTGCTCCAGGCGCAGCGGCTGCTGGAGACGTCGGACTACTCGGTGGACGAGGTGGCGGGCCGGTGCGGGTTCCGTTCGCCGGTCGCGCTGCGCGGGCACTTCCGCCGCCAGCTCGGCTCCTCGCCCGCCGCGTACCGAGCCGCGTACCGGGCCCGGCGGCCCGGCGGCGACAAGCCGGGTGAGGCGGAGGCGACGCTCCAGCAGGGTGCCGGGCAGCCGTTGCCGCCGGTGGGACCGGCGGGTCCGGGGCCGCTGAGCGGCATGCCCGTGCTGCACAGCGAGCGGGACAGCGGGGTGCCGATGCAGAGCCGGCGCACCGCGGCGGCCGGGGCGGTGAGCCTGCTTCCCGGGCCGCGCTCCGGGAACTGACCGGAAGGCCGGGGAGGGGGTGTGGAGCCTGGGCTCCGCACCCCCTCTCTTCGTCCGCGGGGCATCCAGAAGGCGAGGTCCGCCTTAGGGTGGTCGCATGAACGATCGCATGGTGTGGATCGACTGCGAGATGACCGGCCTCTCGCTGTCCGACGACGCTCTCATCGAGGTGGCCGCCCTCGTCACCGACTCCGAGCTGAACGTACTCGGCGAGGGGGTGGACATCGTCATCCGCCCGCCGGAGCGGGCGCTGGAGACGATGCCGGAGGTGGTGCGTCAGATGCACACCGCGTCCGGGCTGCTCGCCGAGCTCTCGAACGGCACGACGCTCCAGGACGCCGAGGAGCAGGTCCTCGCGTACATCAAGGAGCACGTGAAGGAGCCGGGCAAGGCTCCGCTGTGCGGCAACTCGGTCGGCACCGACCGCGGCTTCCTGCTGCGCGACATGCCGACGCTGGAGGACTGGCTGCACTACCGGATCGTGGACGTCTCCTCGGTCAAGGAGCTGGCCCGCCGCTGGTACCCGAGGGCGTACTTCAACAGCCCGGAGAAGAACGGCAACCACCGGGCGCTCGCCGACATCCGCGAGTCCATCGCCGAGCTGCGCTACTACCGCGAGGCCATCTTCGTGCCGCAGCCCGGACCGGACTCGGAGACGGCGCGGACGATCGCGGCGAAGCACGTGCTGCCCGCGGCACAGTAGCCGGCGAAGCGGGCCCCGGGACCCCGTCCGGGGGCCCGCGGGGGTCCGCGCGAAAACCTGTGCGCGAGCACCCCCTCGGACCCTGTAGACTTCTTCTCGGCCGGTCGGGGAAACGACAAGTTTCCAAGCGCCGGTCATGGTGGGTGTAGCTCAGCTGGTAGAGCACCTGGTTGTGGTCCAGGATGCCGCGGGTTCGAGTCCCGTCACTCACCCTGTGTGAACAGCCGGTGAATCCGTCGGAAGACGGGTCACCGGCTGTTTCGCGTTCCCGGAGGATGGCGCCCGGCACCCGCGCCCCCTGCCTACGAGGACGCCCGCACCACCAGTTCCGTCGGCAGGACCGCGTGCCGCCGCTCGGCCCGCCGGGGGCCCGAGGGACGCCTGTCGGATATCTCCGTCAGCAGGAGGTCGATCATGGCGCGGCCCATGTGGTCGATGGGCTGGCGGACGCTGGTCAGGGGCGGGTCCATGTGGCGGGCGATGGCGGAGTCGTCGTAGCCGACGAGGGCGACGTCGTCCGGTATGCGCAGCCCGGACTCGCGCAGGATCTGGCGGGCGCCGGCCGCGGTGACGTCGGAGCCGGCGAAGACGGCGTCCAGACCGGGGCGGCGGGCCAGCAGGGCGGACATGGCCTTGCGGCCGCCCTCCTCGGTGAAGTCGCCGGGCTCGATCAGCAGTTCGTCCACCTCGTGGCCCGCGCCGCGCAGGGCGTCGCGGTAGCCGTCGACGCGGCGGCGGGCGCCGTAGACGTCCAGGCGGCCGGTGATGTGGGCGATGCGGGTGCGGCCGCGGGCCAGCAGGTGCTCCACGGCCGCGCGGGCGCCGCCGTAGTTGTCCGAGTCCACCGAGGTGAGCGTCTCCGCGGCCGAGCGCGGGCCGCTGACCACGGCCGGGATCTCCAGCTGGGACAGCAGGTCGGGCAGCGGGTCGTCGGCGTGCACCGAGACCAGCAGGACGCCGTCGACCCGGTGCGCCGCCAGGTACTCGGCGAGGCGCCGCCGCTCCCGGTCGTTGCCCGCGAAGATCAGCAGCAACTGCATCTGGGTGTCGGCCAGTTCGGCGCCGACCCCGCGCAGCATGTCGGAGAAGTACGGCTCCGCGAAGAACCGGGTCTCCGGCTCGGGGACGACCAGCGCGATGGCGTCGGTGCGGTTGGCGGCCAGCGCGCGGGCCGCCGTATTGGGGACGTAGCCCAGCTCGGCGACGGCCGCCTCCACCGCGGCGCGGGTCGCGTCGCTCACCCGGGGCGAGCCGTTGATCACGCGCGAGGCCGTGCCCCGGCCGACCCCCGCCCGCGCGGCGACCTGCTCCAGCGTGGGCCGGCCCCCGCTCCGGCCCCGCACTCCCTGGCCCGCCATGCGCTCCGCCTCCCTCGCGTCCTCCGGTTGGCTGGAATCTAACAGTCCCGCCCGGCCCCCCGACGGCTCCGTATGCCCGGGCGCCCCGAACGTCCCGTCCGTGCGCGCCAGTTAACGCTCCGATAACTGAACTCAACCCCCGTGTCAGGTCCCTTGACACCCCGCTCGGAACCGACGACTCTTCAAGCCATCACTTGTGGGAGCGCTCCCACAGTACCTGACACCTACACAACCCGCACGTTCCCCGCCCGAGCCGCAGCGCGTGACGAACGGGCCCGATTCCATGCAGTCGGCCGGGGGGTCGGCACGTCAGGCAACAGGAGGACGCAATGCGCACGAACTTCCGCCGGTCCAGGCGGATGATGGCCCTGGCGGCCGTCGCCGCGCTGACCACGGGTTTGCTGGCCGGCTGCGCCAAGGACGCCAAGGACGGCTCCGCGGACGACGCGGACGGCGGCAACGGCAAGGGGAAGATCACGCTGACCGTCGGGACGTACGGCGTCTTCGGCTACAAGCAGGCCGGCCTCTACGACGAGTACATGAAGCTCCACCCGGACATCAACATCAAGGAGAACGTCACCACCCGCACCGACGTCTACTGGCCGAAGGTGCTCACCCGCCTCCAGGCCGGCTCCGGCACCGATGACATTCAGGCCATCGAGATCGGCAACATCACCGAGGCCGTGCAGACCCAGGCGGACAAGTTCGTCGACATGGGCAAGTACGTCGACAAGTCCCAGTGGCTGGACTGGAAGAACGCCCAGGCCACGACCAAGGACGGCAAGCTGATCGGGCTCGGCACCGACATCGGCCCGATGGCGATCTGCTACCGCAAGGACCTGTTCCAGAAGGCGGGCCTGCCCACCGACCGGGACAAGCTCGCCCAGATGTGGAAGGGCGACTGGGCCAAGTACGTCGACGTCGGCAAGGAGTACATGCAGAAGGCGCCCAAGGGCACCAAGTTCGTGGACTCGGCGGCCTCCGTCTACAACGCGGCCCTCGGCGGCGCCGCGGACCGCTACTACGACAAGGACGGCAATGTCATCTGGGACAAGTCGCAGGGGGTGAAGAAGGCCTGGGACGTGGCGATGACCGTGGCCACCAGCGACATGTCGGCGAAGCTCAAGCAGTTCGACCCGACCTGGGACCAGGGATACGCCAACGCCTCCTTCGCCACCGTCGCCTGCCCGGCCTGGATGATGGGCTACATCGAGCAGAAGTCCGGCGACTCCGGCAAGGGCAACTGGGATGTGGCGGCGGCGCCCACCGCGTCCAACTGGGGCGGCTCCTGGCTCGGTGTGCCGACCGCGGGCAAGCACCAGAAGGAGGCCATCGCGCTGGCCAAGTGGCTGACCGCGCCCGCCCAGCAGGAGAAGGTCTTCGCCAAGCAGGCGAGCTTCCCCTCGACCCCGGCCGCCTACCCGGACCTGAAGCCGGCCGCGGACACCACCGCCTACTTCTCGAACGCGCCGATCACCCAGATCTTCTCCGACTCGGCGAAGACCATCCCGACGCAGATCTTCGGCGCCAAGGACCAGCCGATGACCACCGCCATCACGGACGTCGGCATCCTCCAGGTCGAGCAGAAGGGCAAGACGCCGGCCCAGGGCTGGGACGCGGCGGCCAAGGAGATCAAGGACGTGCTCGGCCAGTGACCAGCTCCGACGAGGCTCTCGCGCACTCCGCGTCGAGCGCCGAGGCCGCGCCCGGCACCCCGCCGGGCGCGGCCCGGAGCGCTCGCCGCCCGGCCGGGCCGGCCGCCGCCGGCTCCTGGCGCAGCCGGCTGTACCGCTGGGACATGAAGGGGTCGCCATACGCGTTCGTCGCCCCCTTCTTCATCCTCTTCGGCGCCTTCACCCTGGTGCCGCTGCTCTACACGGCCTGGTACTCACTGCACAATGTGCAGCTGTCCTCGCTGGACCACCAGACCTGGACGGGCCTGGCCAACTACCGGAACCTGCTGTCCTCGGACTTCTTCTGGAACGCCCTGAAGAACACCTTCACCATCGGTGTGATCTCGACGGTGCCGCAGCTGCTGGCCGCGCTCGGGCTGGCCCATCTGCTCAACTACCGGCTGCGCGGCTCGACCGTGTGGCGGGTGGTGATGCTGACCCCGTACGCCACCTCGGTGGCCGCGGCGACCCTGGTGTTCACCCTGCTGTACTCGTGGGACGGCGGCATGGTCAACTGGCTGCTGCACTTCGCCGGGGTGGGTCCGGTCAACTGGCGTGAGTCCGACTGGGGTTCGCAGTTCGCGGTGTCGTCCATCGTGATCTGGCGGTGGACCGGCTACAACGCGCTGATCTACCTCGCCGCCATGCAGGCGATCCCGGCCGACCTGTACGAGTCGGCGGCGATCGACGGTGCCAACCGCTGGCAGCAGTTCCGGCATGTGACCGTCCCGCAGCTGCGGCCGACGATCCTGTTCACGGTGGTGGTCTCCACCATCGGCGCGACCCAACTCTTCGGCGAGCCGCTGCTGTTCGGCGGGGTCAGCGGGTCCAAGGGCGGTTCCGAGCACCAGTACCAGACGCTCGGTCTGTACATGTACGACCAAGGCTGGATCGTCGGCAACCTCGGCAAGGCGTCCGCGATCGCCTGGTCGATGTTCCTGATCCTGCTGATCATCGCCGCGGTCAACCTGCTGCTCACCCGACGGCTGAGGAAGTCCCAATGACCACCAGTGAACTGACGCTGCCGCCGAAGGCGCACACCCCGCGCACCCGGCGCCGGGTGCTGGGAGCCGGCAAGCAACTGCACGCGGGACCGGTGACGTACGTCGTCCTGACCGTCTTCGCGCTGGTCTCGCTCGCCCCGCTGGTGTGGACGGCGGTCGCGGCCTCCCGCACCGACCGGCGGCTGGCGCAGACCCCGCCGCCGCTGTGGTTCGGCGGCAACCTGTTCAGCAACCTCCAGGCGGCCTGGGACCAGGCCGGGCTCGGCACCGCGATGGTCAACTCGGTGTTCGTGGCGGGCACCATCACGGTCAGCACGGTGCTGTTCGCGACGCTGGCCGGGTTCGCCTTCGCCAAGCTCCGGTTCCGCTTCTCCGGGCTGCTGTTGCTGCTGACCATCGGCACCATGATGATCCCGCCGCAGCTCGCCGTCGTACCGCTGTATCTGTGGATGGCGGACCTCGGCTGGTCCAACCAGCTCCAGACGGTGGTCCTGCCGAGCCTGGTGACCGCCTTCGGCACCTTCTTCATGCGGCAGTACCTGGTCCAGGCGCTGCCCTCGGAGCTGGTGGAGGCGGCGCGGGTGGACGGGGCGAGCAGTCTGCGGATCGTCTGGCACGTGGTCTTCCCGGCCGCGCGGCCCGCGATGGCGGTGCTCGGCCTGCTGACCTTCGTGTTCGCCTGGAACGACTTCCTGTGGCCGATCATCGCCCTGAACCAGCAGAACCCGACCGTGCAGGTGGCCCTGAACGCGCTCGGCACCGGCTACGTCCCGGACCAGTCGGTGATCATGGCGGGCGCGCTGCTGGGCACCCTGCCGCTGCTGATCGCCTTCCTGCTGTTCGGCAAGCAGATCGTGGGCGGGATCATGCAGGGCGCGATCAAGGGTTGAGCCCGGCACACCGATCACCCCGCGCGGGGCCGGGCCCGCACCGCCCGGCCCCCTCGCCCGCCCGGCCCCACGGCCCGCGCCCGTCTCTTCCCCGCGGGCCGCCCGCCCGGTGCGCCCACCACCTCCGGTCCCTCCAACTCTCATGGGAGCGCTTCCATGTCCGAACCCCTCACCCCCGTCACCTTCCCGACCGACTTCCTCTGGGGCTGTGCGACCTCGGCCTACCAGATCGAGGGAGCGGTGCGGGAGGGCGGCCGCACCCCCTCGATCTGGGACACGTTCAGCCATACGCCGGGCAGAACGGCGGGCGGTGACCACGGTGACATCGCCGTCGACCACTACCACCGCTACCGCGAGGACGTCGCGCTGATGGCCGGCCTCGGCCTGAACGCCTACCGGTTCTCCGTCTCCTGGTCGCGGGTGCAGCCGACCGGCCGGGGCCCCGCGGTCCAGGTGGGCCTGGACTTCTACCGCCGGCTCGTGGACGACCTGCTGGAGCACGGCATCCGGCCCGCCGTCACCCTCTACCACTGGGACCTGCCGCAGGAGCTGGAGGACGCGGGCGGTTGGCCGGAACGGGAGACCGCGCTGCGGTTCGCGGAGTACGCCCAGCTCGTCGGGGAGGCGCTGGGCGACCGGGTGGAGCAGTGGATCACCCTCAACGAGCCCTGGTGCAGCGCCTTCCTGGGCTACGGCTCCGGGGTGCACGCCCCCGGCCGTACCGACCCGGTGGCCGCGCTGCGCGCCGCGCACCACCTCAACCTCGGCCATGGCCTCGCCGCCTCGGCGCTGCGCTCGGTGATGCCGGCCCGCAACCAGATCGCGGTCAGCCTCAACTCCTCGGTGGTACGGCCGCTCACGCCGGACCCGGCCGACCTGGCGGCGGTGCGGCGCATCGACGACCTGGCCAACGGCGTCTTCCACGGACCGATGCTGCACGGGGCGTACCCCGCCACGCTGCTGGAGGCGACCGCCCAGGTCACCGACTGGTCGTTCGTGCGGGACGGCGATCTGGCCGCGGCCAGGGCGCCGCTGGACGCGCTGGGCCTGAACTACTACACCCCCGCGCTGGTCTCGGCCGCCCCCGGCGAGGTCGCGGGCCCGCGCGCGGACGGCCACGGCGCCAGCGAGCACTCCCCCTGGCCGGGCGCCGACGACGTGCTGTTCCACCAGACGCCGGGCGAGCGCACCGAGATGGGCTGGACCATCGACCCGAGCGGCCTGTACGAGCTGGTCATGCGCTATTCGCGGGAGGCGCCGGGGCTGCGGCTGTACATCACGGAGAACGGCGCGGCCTACGACGACAAGCCGGACGCCGAGGGCCGGGTGCACGACCCCGAGCGCATCGCGTATCTGCGCGCCCACCTCGCCGAGGTGGAGCGCGCCATCGCGGACGGGGCCGATGTGCGCGGCTACTACCTGTGGTCCCTGATGGACAACTTCGAGTGGGCGTACGGCTACGGCAAGCGGTTCGGCGCGGTGTACGTCGACTACACGACCCTGGAGCGCATCCCCAAGTCGAGCGCCCACTGGTACAGCCGGGCGGCCCGGACGGGCCAACTGCCACCGGTGGACGCGGCGTGAGCTGACCGCGGGGGCGGGGACGCGGCGGAGTGGCGCCGCGCCCCCGGCTCGTGTCCGTGGTCCTGCCGTGACTCACTTGAAGGCGGCGAACGCCTTCGAGAACGCCCACTTGTCCTGGGCGACGGAGCTGCACGTGGGGTCGGCGGAGGGCTTGGGGCCGCCGGGGCACTGCTGGTCGCGGGCGCCGGACCACATGGACAGTCCGCCGAGGCCCTTGGCGGTGGCGAAGCCCGCGAGCCGGGTGGCGTCGGCGACCGTGAAGGTCTCGGTGGAGACGTCGTTGACCCCGATCATCGGGGTGACGGCGACGGTCTTCCAGGCGGCCGCGTCGGAGAGCCCGAGCACGCTCTTGACCTGGGCCTGGGTGGCGGTCGCGGCCTGCTCGGCGTAGCCGCCCATGTCGCCGCTGTACGAGGAGCCGTAGTCCATCGCCATGATGTTGACGGTGCCGGTCCGCACGCCGTTCGCCTTGGCGTTGGACAGCAGGTTGACGCCGTCCTGGGTGAGGCCCTCGGGCATCACCGGGAGGGTGAAGGAGACGTCCAGGCCGGGGTGCTGGGCCTGGAGCTTGGCGATGGCCTGGGCGCGGCGGGTGTTGGCGGCCGTGTTCGGCAGCGCGCCGCCCTCCACGTCGAAGTCGACCTTGGTCAGCTTGAACGCGTCGATCACCTTGCCGTACGCCGCCGCGAGCGCGTCCGCGGAGGAGCAGGTGGTGGCCAGCTCGGAGCCGCTGGCGCCGCCGAAGGAGACCCGGACATCGCCGCCCTTGGCGCGCAGGGCGCCGATCTGCGCGGCCACGGCGTCGCTCGTGACATCGGTGACGCCGCCCCACTTGGGGGTGCAGCCGCCGCCATCGGTGATGAAGGCCAGGTTGTAGTTCTTCACCCCGGTGGCGTCGGCGGCGCCGAGGAGGTCGAAGGCCGGGTAGAGCGAGGTGTCCACGTAGGGGGCGAACCCGGCGGACGCGGTGGTGCCGGAACCGGTGCTCGTGGTGGGCGTGGGGGCGGGGCTGGTGGTCTTGGTGGGCGTGGGGGCCGGGGTGGGGGTCCCGGTCTCGGTGGGGCGGCCGCTCGGCTCGGGGGCCGGGCCGTCGTCGGTGGAGCAGGAGCTGTTGTCGATACGACAGCCCGTCGGGGCGCCGCTGCCCTCGACCACGAAGCCGACGGTCACCGACTTGCCGGGGGCGAGACCGGTGGTGTCCCAGCTCGCGGGGCGGACCGTGACATGGCTCCCGCTGACGCTGGAGGTGCCGTTCCACAGCGAGGACAGCCTCGCCCCGGCCGGCAGGTCGAACTCCAGGGTCCAGGTCTTCTCCTGCTGGCCGCTGGTGTTGGTGACGACGTACTGGCCGGTGTAGCCGGTGGACCAGTCGCTGGTCCGGGTGTAGGCGGCGTTCACCCCTGCCGCGTTCGCCGTGCCCGTGAACAGGAGCGCGGCGCCGCCGACCACGGCCGCGGCGATGAGGCCGCCTATCGCCTTGTTCCTGCCACTGATGCTGCGCCGGTGCGTGCTCATGCGCGTGCCTGCCTTCGTTCGTCACGGGTGTGGGGGTGTGGTGCGGCAGCACGCTAGCGAGCCGGAATCGGGCAAACCGCTTGATGCGGGCGGCCGCCCCGGTCCTTAGGCTTCGCTTAAGGAAGGGATCGGGGCCGGTTAAAGGTCGAGACCAGCCGGCGTGCCCCGCGCCGTCGCACGGCACCCCGGTGTCCCCGGCGCCGGGGGCCGCGCGGGTCCCGCTGGAAGCGGATGCGTATCTCGCTGCCGCCGAGCACCGAGGCGCCGATGCGGACGTCGCCGCCGGTGGACTCGGCGAGTCGGCGCACGATGTCGAGGCCGAGCCCGGTCGAGCCCGTGCTCCCCGAGCCCCGGCCGCGGGCCAGCGCCGCCTCGGGGTCGGGTATGCCGGGGCCCGCGTCGGAGACCAGCATGATCACCGCGTCCTCGCCCTGGTGCACGTCCACCGCGAAGGCGGTGCCCTCCGGGGTGTGCCGGAAGACATTGCCGAGCAGGGCGTCGAGCGCGGCGGCCAGGTCGGTGCGGGCCACGGGTATCCGCACCGCGCGGTCCACCCCGGCCACCCGCCAGGCGCGTCCCTCGTCCTCGGCGAGCGCGGACCAGAACTCCATCCGCTCGCCCACCACTTCGGCCGCGTCGCACCCGGCGCCGGGACCGGGCGCGGCCGTCTGGGGCTTGGCCTCCCGTGCCGTGCGGATGATGGTGTCCACCTCCCGCTCCAGCTGGGTGACGGCCGCGCGGGTCTGCTCGGCGGCCGGTCCGGCGCCCAGTGAGGCGGCGTTCAGCCGCAGGACGGTGAGCGGGGTGCGCAGCCGGTGGGAGAGGTCGGCGGCCAGCTCCCGCTCGCTCGCGAGGAGCCGGACGACCTGGTCGGCCATGGAGTTGAACGCGACGGCCGCGAGCCGCAGTTCGGTCGGGCCCTCCTCCGGCACCCGCGCGCCCAGCTCGCCCTCGCCCAGTTCCCGCGCGCCCTCGACCAGCCGGCGCGCGGGCCGCACCATGCGCACCCCGAGCCGGTCGGCGACGGCGACCGAGCCGACGATCAGCGCGAGGCCGACCCCGGCCAGCACGGCCCAGGCGGTGCCGACGCCGTGGGTCACCTCGGACTCCGGGACGTATACCTCGACGACGGCGATCGCGCCGGAACCGAGCGCCACCGGCTGGAGCAGGGCGAAGCCGCCGGTGACGGTGGCGGTGGAGGCCCGGCCGAGGCGTCGTACCGCCCGGATGTCGTGGCCGGTGGTGTGGGTGGCGCCTATGTCGAGGGCGGCGCGGGTGCCCTCGGCGGGCAGGTGGACGGCCAGGTGGGAGCCGGCGCCGGCGGCGGCCACCACGCGCTCCAGTTCGTCCCGGTCGGTGGTGATGGACAGCGCGGGCGCCACGGCGGCGGCCTCCCGCTCGGCGCCCGCGAAGGCACGGTCGCGGGCCATCTCCCGGACCACCAGGCCGAGCGGCACGGCGAAGGCGACGACGACCATGGTGGTGACCGCCAGGCAGACCTTGACCAGGGCCCACCTCATCGCGGCGGCTCCACGTCCGCCGGGGGTTCCAGCTTCACGCCGACGCCGCGGAGCGTGTGCAGATAGCGCGGCCGGGCCGCCGTCTCCCCCAGTTTCCGGCGCAGCCAGGACAGATGGACGTCGATGGTCTGGTCGTCGCCGTACGACTGCTGCCAGACCTCGGCGAGCAGTTCTCTGCGCGGGACGACGACGCCGGGGCGTCCGGCGAGGAAGGCGAGCAGGTCGAACTCGCGGCGGGTGAGGTCGAGCCGGGTGCCGTCCAGCTCGGCCTGGCGGCGCAGCGGGTCCACGGTCAGGCCGCCGACCCGCAGCACGCTGGAGGGCGGGTCCTCGCCGCCGGTGGCGCGGGCGCGGCGCAGCACCGCGGAGATCCGGGCGCACAGGTGGCCGACGGAGAACGGCTTGGTCAGGTAGTCGTCCGCGCCCGCGTTCAACAGCCGGACTATCTCCGCCTCGTCGTCGCGCGCGGTGGCGATGATGACGGGCACGTCGGTGATGCCGCGCAGCATCTTCAGGGCCTCGGAGCCGTCCAGGTCGGGCAGCCCGAGGTCCAGGACGACCACGTCGAAACGGTGGTGGGCGACCTCGCGCAGCGCCTCCAGCGCGGTGCCGACGGAGCGCACGGTGTGCGAGGCGTCGGTCAACTGCCGGATGAGCGCGGAGCGTACGAACTGGTCGTCCTCGACCACGAGCAGACTTGCCATGCGCCGCACCGTACGCCATGCGCGGGAAGCCGGTGCGGGCCTGTGGACAACTCCCCGGCTGTGGACAACCGGCACCGGCCGGTGGGGTCCGCGCGAGCGGTTGGGGCAGGATGGACCGCGATGCGCAGAGGACTCGTACACGTACTGGCCTGGCTGCTCGCGACGGGCGCGGCGGTCACGCTGTCGTGGTGGGGCGTGCACACGGTGATGGCCGGGACGGCGCCCGCCCCGCCGCGCGCGCTGCCGGTCGGGCCGGCGCCCGCCCCGACGACGATGGCGACGTCGGCCACGGCTCCTGGCCCGCGGCCGTCCCGGTCGCACTCCGCGCCCCCGCCGCCGTCCCGCTCCGCCGAGGCGACCGTCCACCGCTCGCCGGGCCCCCGCTCCGGGCCCGCTCCCTCCTCCACCGCCTCCGGGAAGGTCAGGGCGTACGACACCGACGGCGGCCGTGCGGTGTTCGAGCTGGGCGCGGCCGATGCGACGCTCGTCTCGGCGACGCCGGGGGCCGGCTGGTCGATGCAGGTGTGGAAGACGCAGACGTGGATCCGGGTGGAGTTCAGCCGGGGCACGGACCGGGTGTCGGTGTTCTGCGCCTGGCACGACGGCCCGCCGCACGTGGACATCGGCACCTACTGAGGCGGCCGGCCGGGGCTCAGCGGAACGCTCAGCGGAACACGGAGGGCGGCGGCGCCGGGGAGTCCACGGCCGCCGCGTCCGTGACGGGCGGCGCGCCGCCGGTGAAGTCGGTGAGCGGGCGGCCGTGTTCGACGCGTGCGGTGTGCGGGTCGGAGGCGGCGCGCCGAGTGAGTTCGGCGAGCGGCAGTGGCAGGTCGGCGGCGACCAGGACCGCGTTGCCGAAGCGTTTGCCGCGCAGCACGGCCGGGTCGGCGATCAGCGCGAGTTCGCCGAACCGGGCGGCGGCGGTGGCGATCTGGCCGCGCAGATGGGCGAGCGGCGGGCCGTCGGCGAGGTTGGCGGCGTAGATCCCGGAGGGTTTCAGGGCGCGGCGGACCTCGTCCAGGAACTCGGTGGAGGTGAGGTGGGCGGGCGTGCGGGCGCCGCTGAAGACATCGGCGATGATCAGATCGGCCCAGCCGTCGGGCACCTTGGCGAGACCCGCACGGGCGTCCGCCGAGCGCACCCGGATCCGGGCGCCGGGGTCCAGCGGCAGCTCCCGGCGGACCAGTTGCACCAGACGCGCGTCGCGCTCCACGACCTGCTGGGTGGAGCGGGGCCGGGTGGCGGCGACGTAGCGGGCGAGGGTGAACGCGCCGCCGCCCAGGTGGACGGCGTGCACCGGCTTGCCGGGCGGGGCGGCGAGGTCGATGACATGGCCGAGGCGGCGCTGGTACTCGAAGGAGAGGTACGCCGGGTCGTCCAGGTCGACGTGTGACTGGGGCGCCCCGTCGATCAGCAGCGTCCAGGCCCGGCTCCGGTCCGGGTCGGGGACGAGCCGCGCGAGACCGCCGTCGACGGCTTCCTCGACGGCGGTGGCGGCGGCCGCTGCGCGCCGCGGGTTCCTGGACCTGCCCATTTGGCCATTTTCGCAGGTCCCCGCGGGAGCTTCGCAGGTCCCCGCGGTAGACGTGTCAGCGGCAGTTGTCGGCGGCCTCGATCAGACGCGCCGCCTCCCCGAGGGCCTCGCGCAGCACGACCGGGTCGGTGGCGAGGTCGGCGTCGTCGCCGGGGGGCAGGAGCCAGTCGGCGCCCGCGACCGGGGGCTCCGGGGCGAGCCGCAGCCCGCGCCCGTTGGTCTGGGTGCAGGTGCTGCCCGGCACGTCCCAGCCGGCCGCGGTGCCGGCGGGCACCAGGAAGCCGAGGGTGTCGCGGTCGTCGTCGTGCAGCACCGGTCCGACCGCGTCCGCGGCACCGCGCCGGAGGATGTCGACCGCTTCGAGGCCCTGCCGGGCCGGTACGGTCACCAGGTCGCACACCGTGTCGCCCGAGCCGGGCGACAGCGGCGGGGTACACGGTTTCTTGCTCTGGCTGGTCTCCATGCCCGCCTCCACCACACAGCACTGTCGCGGTCAACATGTTCAACGCGCCAACCTGTCAACGGCTACGGCACAAGTGCGCCGCAAAGGATGGCACTTCATGGCAGTTCGCGGATGAGATATCCGCTTTTGTGGCCAAACCCAGCGTGGCGGGACCCT
Source organism: Streptomyces sp. AM6-12 (assembly GCF_044327085.1). NCBI lineage: Bacteria > Bacillati > Actinomycetota > Actinomycetes > Kitasatosporales > Streptomycetaceae > Streptomyces > Streptomyces sp. AM6-12. Next base: position 4,678,540 of record NZ_JBIQWN010000001.1, on the reverse strand, counting down.
CACAGCCGGTACGTTCTTGCTCGCCGGAACCAGGGCACCACTCGGGCGCCATGTCCCGAACCCGCCCCGGCACCGGCATGGTTCGACGGTTCGCACGAGAGGACCCGGCCATGGCGTCGTCTACCGTGACCTCGTCACAGCCCGAACGGCCACCCCGGCCGAACCTCGCCTTCCGGCGGCTGCGCGGCCGGCGCTCACCGGCCGAGTTCGCGGCGCTGGTGCGGCGGGCCGCGCGGGAGATCGGTGAGCGGGTGAGCTGTGACGCGCGCTATGTCGGGCGGGTGGAGGCGGGTGAGATCCGCTGCCCGAACTACGCCTACGAGCGGGTGTTCCTGCACATGTTCCCCGGTCGTACGCTCGCCGACCTCGGCTTCGCGCCCCGCTCGTCCGTCCGCGGCCGCGCGGCGCGTACGGCCACGCCGTCTCCCGTCGTGCGGGAGGCCGCCGCCGTGGCGGGCGGCGACGCGTTCGAGCCGCCGGACCAGCACGACCCGTATGACCCGCACGAGGCGTACGGCCCTGAGGGGCCGTACCCGTACGACCATCCGAACCACGAGGAGAGCGACGTGCTGCGTCGCGCATTCATGACCGGCGGGGGCGCCACCGTGGCCGCCGCCGCGCTGGGCCCCCTGCGGCTCACCCCGGACGCCGTGCCCGCGCCCCGCCGCTCGCGCCGGCCCGGCAGCACCGAGGCGACGGCCCTGGAGGAGGCGGTCCGCCGGATCCGGCTGCTGGACGACCGGCACGGCGCGGACGGCCTCTATCGGCGCGCGGCGGCTCCCCTGCGCGCGGCGTACGCGCTGCTGGACGCCGGCGCGACCCGGCAGGCCACCGTCGAGCGGCTGCACACGGGCGCGGGTGAACTCGCCATCTCCGTGGGCTGGCTGGCGCACGACTCCGGCCGTTTCGACGACGCGCGCTCGCACTACGCGGAGGCGCTGGCCACGGCCCGGATGACCGGGGACGAGGGGCTGGAGGCGCACGCCTTCTGCAACACCGCGTTCCTCGCGCGGGACGCGGGCCGGCCGCGGGAGGCGGTGCGCGCCGCGCAGGCCGCGCAGCGGGCGGCCCGGTCGCTCGGTTCCGACCGGCTGAACTCGCTGCTGGCGCTGCGGGAGGCGGGCGGCTGGGCGGGGCTGGCCGACCGCACCGGCTGCGCGCGGGCGCTCGCACGGGCGCAGGCGCTGTTCGCGCGGGGGCGCTCCGAGGCGGACCCCGAGTGGATGAGCTTCTACGGCGAGGCCGAGCTGGAGGGGCTGGAGGCGCAGTGCTGGTCCATGCTGGGCGACTGGCCGCGGGCGTCCCGGCACGCCCGGCGGGCGGCGGACCTCCAGGACCCCCATTTCACCCGGAACATCGCCCTGTACACGGCGGAACTCGCGGACGACCTCGCGCGCGAGGGCCGGCCGGACGAGGCGGCGGAGGCGGGGATGCGGGTGCTGTCGCTCCTGGACCAGGTGCAGTCGTCGCGCATCCAGACGATGCTGGCGGGCACCGCGCGGGTGCTGCTGCCGCACCGGCGGGCGGCGGGGGTCTCGGACTTCCTCGACCGGCACAAGGCGTATCCGAGGGTGGCGGGAGCGTGACGGGGGGGCCGGGGGGCGACGGAAGCGGCCGGGGGCTGATGGAAGCGGCAGGGACTGGTGGACGAGGCGGGGGGCTGCCGTCGTCGGCCCGCGGGCTGTGAGCGGCCTGTCGCGCCCACGCGCCGGATCCGTGGGTCGGACCCTGCCCGCGGCGGAGCCGTAGATCGCCCCGGCCCGCAGCGAGCCGTAGATCGGCGCCGGCTCGCAGCGGAGCCGTGGATCGCGCCCGGCCCCCCGGAGGCGTTGGCTCCTAGCCCGCCAAGTGACCCACGTCGTTCCAGCTCTCCAGTGCCGGTTCGCCGTACGCCCAGCCCAGGATCGACAGGGACGTAGGGTTCAGGCGGATACGGGCGCCGAAGTCCAGCGGGAAGCCCAGCCAGCGCGCGGCCAGGGAGCGCAGGATGTGGCCGTGGGCGAAGAGGAGGACGTCCCGGTCGGCGGAGCGGGCCCAGGTGACGACCTCGTCCGCGCGGGCGGTGACCTCCGCGACGCTCTCCCCTTCGGGGACGCCGTCGCGCCAGATCAGCCAGCCGGGGCGGACGGCCTGGATCTCCGCCGGAGTCAGGCCCTCGTACGCGCCGTAGTCCCACTCCATCAGCGCGTCCCAGGTCTCGGCCCGCTCCCCGAACCCGGCCAGCGCGCAGGTCTCCGCGGCGCGCACGAGCGGGCTGGTGCGCACCGCCACACCGGGCAGCCCGTCCAGCGGCGCCCGGTGCAGGCGTTCGCCGAGCAGCTTCGCGCCGTGCCGGCCCTCCTCCAGGAGCGGCACATCGGTCCTGCCGGTGTGCTTGCCGGACAGCGACCATGCCGTCTGTCCGTGCCGGGCCAGCAGGATGCGCGGTGCCATGGGGGACCTTTCCGGGAGACGGACGCCCAGAAGACGCCACAGGAACAACGAGAGTCGGCCCCTCCATCATCGCTCACCCGTGTGGGGCAACCCCGCGCCCGGTCCCGGCGTCTTTGTGGGCCGGGGCCGCCCACCGCCGGGCGAGCTCCGGAGCACCCGCGTGGGCCGCGGAAGGACACCGTAAAGTGGCACGGTCGCCCGCCGGGTGGCCGTACCGCAGAAGGGGGAGGGCGATCGGATGCCGCAGACCGAGACACCGGGCACCGAGGTGGCGCCCCGCACCCGGTTGCGCTGGTGGACCGAGCTGCCGCTGCTCGTCCTGGTCTACGGCTGCTACTCGGCCGGCCGCCTCCTGGTGCGCGGCGACGTCGACGACGCCGTGGACCACGGCCTGGCCCTGCTGCGCGCCGAGAAGCTGCTCCACCTGAACGCCGAGCACCCCCTCAACCGCCTGTTCACCCGCGAGCCCTGGCTGGGGATACCCGCGGACTTCTGGTACGCCTCGCTGCACTACCTGGTCACGCCCGCGATCCTCGTCTGGCTGTTCCGCAACCGCGCCGAGCACTACCGGCGGGCCCGCGCCTGGCTGATGACGTCCACGTTCATCGGACTGATCGGCTTCACCCTGGTGCCGACCTGCCCGCCCCGGCTGCTCGCCGCCGACCAGGGCTTCGTGGACACCATGGCCCACTACAGCGCGTACGGCTGGTGGGGCGGCGACGCCAGCGCCCCGCGCGGCCTGGGCGGCATGACCAACCAGTACGCGGCGATGCCGAGCCTGCACGTCGGCTGGGCGCTGTGGTGCGGGCTGATGCTGTGGCGGCACGGCGGCAACCGGCTCACCAAGGTCCTGGGCGTGCTCTATCCGCTGGGCACCGCGCTGGTCGTCATGGGCACCGCCAACCACTACCTGCTGGACGCGCTCGCCGGCGTCGCCGTGATGGGCGTGGGCCACCTGCTCGCGCCGCGCGTACTGCGGGCCGTCGACCTGGTCCGCGCCCGCCTGTTCAAGGGCTCCGCGGCCGGAAGTTCCCCGATTGTCAGTGGCGGATGCCAGACTTCCGCGGGTGAGCGAATTCCACGGCAGCGCGAGTCGCGGCCCGGCGCCGGAGCCGAGCCGGACCCCTCCCCCACGGACGCGGGCGACGGGGCTCCGGCACCGGCTCGCTGAGCTGCGCGGCCCCGGCGTACCGGCGAAGGCCCTGGACGCCCGCGCCCTCGCGGCGCTGGCCGCCAACCCCGGCTGCCGCAGACGGGCGATCCTGGACGGCGCCGGAGTGGACAAGGCCAGGCTGGCGAGCGCGCTCGGGGCGCCCTCCGGCTTCGGCCAGTCGCAGTTCGCGCTGACCCGCGGCAACGCGTTCGAGGCGAAGGTGAAGGCCGACGGCGGCGCCGAGCTGCTGCGCCTCGCGCACACCCGCCTCGACCCGGCCGCCGAGCCGCCCGGGTGCGCCGCGGTGCCCGACCTGACCGCCCAGGGCCCCGAGGGCCGTACGGCGCGTACGGCGCTCGCGCTGCGCGAGGCCACCCGCGCGGGCGGCTGGACACTGCTGGACCACCCGATGCTCGCCTTGGACGTGGCGGGCTCGCTCGCGTTCCTGGAGCCGGACGCGGTGGTGGTGCACCCGGACGGCAGCTGGTCCGTGGTGGAGATCAAGTCCTTCCCGGTGCTGGACGGTTCCGCGGACCCGGCGAAGGTGGGCGCCGCCGCCCGGCAGGCCGCGGTGTACGTGCTCGCCCTGGAGGACGTGGCCGCCCGGCTCGACCCCGCCCCGCGGGTGCGCTACCAGGTGCTGCTGGTGTGCCCGAAGGACTTCTCGAACCTGCCGGCCGGCTCCGCCGTGGACGTGCGCAAGCAGCGGGCGGTCACCGCGCGGCAGCTCGCCCGGCTCACCCGGATCGAGGAGATCGCCGGCTCCCTGCCCGAGGGCACCTGCTTCGCGCCCGACCGGGACCCCGAGGAGCTGACGGCCGCGGTGGCGGCGGTCCCGGCGACGTACGCGCCCGAGTGCCTGTCCGCCTGCGAACTGGCCTTCCACTGCCGCGAGCGGGCCCGCGCGGCCGGCGCGGTCACCCCGCTCGGCCGGCCGCTGCGTGCCGAACTGGGCGGCCTGACCACGGTCGGGGACGTCCTCGCGGCGGCCCACGGCGAGCTGGGCGACCCGGACGACCCGGCGGTCGCGGCCCTGCGCCGGGCGGCGGCCCTGCGCGCCGAGGCGCTCCAGGAGGCCCGGAACCGGGAGGTGGCAGCCGTATGTCGCTGATCGACACCCTCGCCCGCCTGGAGGCCGTCGGCAGCGGGCGGGCCCAGGCCGCCGCGACCGTGCGGCACCGGCATCTGTCCGGCCGTCCGCTGGTGTTCGTGCCGCTCACCACCGCGGGCGAGGCCGGCGCCCCGCTCGGCGCGCTGGTCGGCACCGACCGGGACGCGCCCCGGCTGCTGGTCGTACCGCAGCCCCGCGACCGCGAGCTGCGGTTCGCGTTCCTCGCCGAACTGGCCGATGTGGTCCTGCCGTACATCGACTCCTACGCCACCGAGGTGGAGGCCGCCGAGCGCACCGAGACCGACCCGGAGACCGGCAAGCGGGTCAAGGTGGAGACGGAGCTGTGCGCGGACGCGCCCCAGCTGATCGTGCCGAGCCGCGCCGGCCTGGAGTTCGTACGGCTGCTCGGCCGCTCCATGCGCTTTCGCCGCACCGCGGAACAGGACCCGGAGGCCCCCTATCCGGCGCCGCCGCGGGTGCCGCTGCTCGGGCGCTGGCTCACCCACTACGGGGAGCGGGCCCGCGTCCCCGGCTCCGCGCTGCTGCTCGCCCTCACCGATGTGCTCTCCCGGCACTGGGCGACCGGCCAGTCGGGCCTGGAGGACCAGCACCTCGGGGCGCTGCTGGCGTGGATCGACCCCCCGGAGGGGATGAGCGGCGCCGAGGCAGCGCGGGCGGCGGAGCTGGCGCGCGACGAGGCCGGGCAGCTGCGGTGCCCGCCGGCCGGTCCCGCCACCGACCCGGCGTTCGACAACAAGCTGCTGGCCCCGGCGATCGGGCGGTACGACCGGGCGCGCACCGCCCTCGCCGCCGCCGAGGACCCGCTGGAGGCCGACGACCGGCTGGCCGCGCTCACCCGCGCCGAGCGGGAGATCCGCGAGCTGATCGAGGGCCAGACCCGGCCCACCTGGGAGGCGGTGTGGCGGGGCCTGGACCTGCTGCGGGCGCTGCCGGAAGGCGGGCATGCCGGGGAGCGCTGGGTGCGGGACCGCTGGTCGTTCACCGGGCACCGGGACCGGGTGCTCGCCGGGGAGCCCCCGCAGCCGCGCCGGGACGACGCGGTGACGGCGGCGAACAAACTGGCCGCCCGCGAGCGGGAGCAGGCCCGGCTGGAGGCGCAGGAGGCGCTGGACGATCCGCTGGTGATGGCGGGGCGGCGGCTGGCCGGGGAGGCGTTCGCGGGCGAGGTCACCGAGGTCGTCATGGCGTACAGCGAGGGCAAGCGGCCGAGCCCGCGCCCGCTGGTGACGGTCCGCACCGACGACCGGCCGCAGCTCGCGGAGCGCGTCAGGGTGTACCGGTCGCTGGGCGGCCGGCCGCAGTCGGCGGAGTTCGTGGAGCGGGCGGCCGAGGACGCGGTCGTACTGCGCGTCCTCGACAAGATGGGGCGCGGCAGGGAGCCGGAGCCGGGCTCGGTGCCGGAGAAGGGCGAGCGGGTCTGCTTCACCCTCTTCGAGCACGAGCAGCGCGGCGGGGCGAAGCTGCCCGACCCGGAACAGACGCCGTGGACGCACGGCGGGCCGCCCGGCGAGGCCGTGGCGGAGGCCGCCGATCCGATCACCGAGGAGGACGTGCTGTGACGACCGTCGAGGCGGACCCCGGAGCCGCCGCCGCGCGCGCCACGGACGCGATCCTCCACGACACGCTGCACGGCACCGAGCGGGGCGTGGTGGTCGACTCGCCGCCCGGCGCGGGCAAATCCACGCTGGTGGTGCGGGCGGCACTCGAACTCGCGGACGCGGGGCGCCCGCTGATGGTGGTGGCGCAGACCAACGCGCAGGTGGACGACCTGGTGCTGCGCCTCGCCGGGAAGAACCCGGAGCTGCCGGTGGGGCGGCTGCACAGCAGCGACGCGGAGGCGTACGACAAGGCGCTGGACGACTTGCCCCAGGTGCGTACGTCGGCGAAGGCGGCCGATCTCGCCGGGCTGCCGGTGGTGCTGTCCACGGCCGCGAAGTGGGCGCATGTGACGGTGGACGAGCCCTGGCGGCACGCGATCGTGGACGAGGCGTACCAGATGCGCTCGGACTCCCTGCTCGCGGTCGCCGGCCTGTTCGAGCGGGCACTGTTCGTGGGCGACCCCGGCCAGCTGGACCCGTTCGCGATCGTCGGCAGCGAGCAGTGGGCGGGGCTGTCGTACGACCCCTCGGCCTCCGCCGTCACCACGCTGCTGGCCCACAACCCCCGGCTGCCGCAGCACCGGCTGCCGGTCTCCTGGCGGCTGCCGGCCTCCGCGGCGCCCCTGGTCTCGGACGCGTTCTACCCGTACACCCCGTTCCGCAGCGGCACCGGGCCCGGTGACCGCCGGCTCGGCTTCGCGGTGCCCTCCGACGGCTCGGGCCCGGACCGGGTGATCGACGAGGCGGCCGCCTCCGGCTGGGGCCTGCTGGAGCTGCCCGCCCGGCACACCCCGCGCACCGACCCGGAGGCGGTGCGGGCGGTGGCGGCGGTGGTCCGGCGCCTGCTGGACCGGGGCGGCGCGGCGCTCTCCGAGGGCTCGCCCGACCCGGCGCCGCTGACCGCCGCCCGGATCGCCGTCGGCACCGCCCACCGCGACCAGGCGGCCGCGGTGCGCTCCGCGCTGACGGCCCTGGGCGTGCCAGACGTGACGGTCGACACCGCGAACCGGCTCCAGGGCCGCGAGTACGACGTCACGGTCGTCCTGCACCCGCTCTCCGGCCGCCCCGACGCCACCGCCTTCCACCTGGAGACCGGCCGCCTGTGCGTCCTCGCCTCCCGGCACCGCCACGCCTGCATCGTGGTCTGCCGCGAGGGCGTGACCGGCCTCCTGGACGACTACCCCTCCACCGAACCGGTCCCCCTGGGCGCCCTGGTCAAGTTCCCCGACGGCTGGGAGGCGAACCACGCGGTACTGGCGCATCTGGCGGAACACCGGGTGCGCTGGCGACCGTGAGCATCCCTCCGGGGGCCGTGACAGCCGACGGCACCGCAACCCCCAGGGGCGCGGGGAACCGCGCGACCCGCCACAACGGACCCGCGGAAGGCGGCGGCACGCGCGGCAGCGCCCTTGCGCGCACGCGGGACAATGGACGGTGGCCCGGCAGACCCGCCGGGTCCGGCAGCAGAGCCGTACGAGGAGGAGATGAAGACATGGCGGAGCCCACGCCGCGTCGGAACGAACCGCGGCTACGCCCCGCGCCCCTGATCTTCGAGCCCGTGGAAGCGGCCGCCGATCCCGAGCACTTCTTCCAGCTGGAGTCCATCGAGGATCCGCGGGCGCTGCTGTCCCGCGCGACGGAGCTGACCCAGGCGTTCCGCGCGGCCGCCGACCGTGCCGTGGAATTCCAGGCCATCGCCGCGGCCCAGCTCGCCGACCCGCGCCGGTTCGACCGGCTGACCACCGCTGACATCGCCGAGCGCGCGGAGTGGACCGAGGACTATGCCAAGCGCATGGTCGAGTTCGGCCGGGACCTGATGCGCGGGAACAGCGAGGGCCGGACCACCGCCGATCCCGTGTGACCCCGCGCGCGATCCGCCGTGTGATAAGCCGACGTGATCCTCGTCTGGCATATGCCAGGCGGGCAAGATACTCCTCTCCCCCGCCGCCTGTCCCGGTTTTTCGCAACTCAGCAGAACCGGTTGCTCACCGCCGGTAGATCTGTACGGCATGAGCGGTACACCGAACGTCACCCGCGTCACCTCCGACGGCGCCGCCTGGCTCGCCTCGGCCGGGACCTACCCGCGGCGGGCGCCCGCCCCGGCCGTCCTGCCCTGCGGCACCGTCTTCGACGTGGTGAGCGCCCCGGCCGTCTTCGGCCGCCGGATGCTCGACCGGCTCTGGGACGACGGCCCCGGCTCGGGCCCGGTCGCGATGTCCCGTGGCCGGATGCTGCTGTTCTGCGCCCCCGGCACCGCCCACCGGCTGCCCTCGCTGCTGGCCTGGGAGGAGTGGGGCTCGCACCGGGCCGCCGCCGTGCCGCCCCTGCTCTGCCACGGCACGGGCGACGCGGTGACCGTCCCGGCACCCGACGTCGACGCCTCGGCCGACCCCCGCTGGCTGGTCGCCCCGGACGCGCGTCACCCCTGGCTGCCGGGCCCGGAGGTGCTGCTGTGGGCGGCGGTGCGGGCGGCCAGGGCGGCGGTGCGGATATCGATTTTTCCTCCCGCCGACCAGGATGCTAAGGTCTACGACGTCAGCAGGCGCCGCTAGCTCAGTTGGTTAGAGCAGCTGACTCTTAATCAGCGGGTCCGGGGTTCGAGTCCCTGGCGGCGCACGCGATGGCGATGGCGAGTTCTGACCAGAAAAACACGGTCAGAACTCGCCATCGCTGTTTTCGCGTGGCTCCGCCGCGCGACGCCAGGGTTCCGCCACCCACGCTCCCGTCAGGTCGGCCCGATGGACGCCGGCCGGGAGGTCAGCCCCTGATCCTCTGCGTGATCTGCACCGTCCACGCCCCCGAAGCCGTCCGGTCCTCCACCTCGACCTTCACGCCCTGCCCCGGCACGGTGAAGCTCTCGCCCAGGGCCACGGGGGCGTCGGCCAGCGGCGGGTAGACGGAGTCGTCGGGACAGGCCGAGGTGTGCGGGTGGGCGTCGACGACCTCGATGGGGCCGCCGCCGGATTCCGCGCCGCTGCGCACCCGGTAGACGAGGATGCCCTCGCGGCAGGTGGCGCGGTCGTTGCCGGCGGCGGTGCGGGCCTCGAAGGCGAGGGCGCTGTCGGCCCCGGTGCGCACCACGGCCAGCTTCACCCCGCCGCCGAGCCCGAACGCGGGCGCCCCGCCGGTGCCCTGCACCGGGATGCCGGGCCCCGCGGCGAGGGGTTCCAGGGTGATCCGGGTCGGCCCGGTGCCGCGTACGCACATCACCTGGCGCGGGTCCAGCCACCCGAGCCGCCACTTGTGCCAGGCGAAAAGATCCGGTGAGAGCCCGAACTGGCTGCCCATCAGGTCCCAGTCGCCGACGTACGTGTCCCAGTCGCCCTTGCCGTCGGCCGGGCGGTGGTAGAGGTCGGGCAGATCGAAGACATGGCCGGTCTCATGGGCGAGAACCAGCCGGTCCGGCGGATGCTTCTCGAACACCGTGACGACCCGCCGTACATCCGTGCCGTCCACATGCAGGGGGGTGTCGAGGTTGACGACCTTGGTGGCGTCGGAGTCCACACCGGGCGCGTCCGGGTCGGCTACCAGGTACACCACCTGGTAGCGGGAGAAGTCGACAACTTTGTCGGCCACTTTGAAGGCGTCGTTCAGATAGGCGGCCCGGTCCTCGGCGGCCCAGTCCCGCCGCATGGCGTACGCCGTCGACGGGCGGGGCATACGCAGCCAGTGCGTCAGCGGATGCGGCCGCAGGGTGAACCTGCCGTAGGAAGCCTGCTCGAAGTAGCGGCTGGTCTCCGGGAAGTGGTCGGCGGTCAGTTCCGCCGGGGTGGTGCGCGGGGTGCCGTCCGGGAAGGACAGGAAGACCATCACCGCGTCCAGCGTCCGGGTGGGGCGGGCGTAGTCGGAGTCCCAGGTGTCGACGCCCTCGGAGTGGTGGGCCTCGGTGCGGTGCAGGGCACAGGGGGCGGTGGAGAAGGGCTCGGCGACCGACGGGCCGGTGAAGATCGAGGTCGCGGCCACCGCCGACAACGTGGTGCACACGGCGGCGGTGCTGCGCAGCAGGGGCACGGACATGACCTCCGGACGCGGTTCGACAGACCCGCACCCAGGTTGCTCGGTTTCACCACTCGATGCCCTGTTTGTCTGCACCAGAAGGGTGAGCGCTCCCCATTTGGGCGCCTGGCGCACTACGGCGCTCGTCAGCCCCGATTCACTCACGGAACGTCACAACTGGTCGACGGGCTCAATAACCCGTCCAGGTGCGGGCAGAAACGATCTGTCAGAAAGTCTGTCCGGTCCGGGACACTGGATGATGGCTGGAAGGGCCTGGGGCCAGCCTCTATGATCGGCACACTTTCCGGCACGGACAGAGATCGAGTGCACTGCGGGAGCGAGCGGTGAGCGGAACGTCCGAAGGGCCGACGCCCGCGGCAGACCTCGACCGGTCAGCCGTCACAGACAGTGATCACATCACCTACGACCGTGTCTTCGGAGCGTCGCCGCTCGCCATGGCCGTCGTGGACCGCGGAGGCTTCGTCCTGCGCGCGAACCCGGCTTTCGGCGAGCTGCTCGGCACCGACTGCGACACCCTCACCGGCCGGTCCGCCGCGGATCTGGTGGACCTGGCCGCCGACGCCCGTTCCTGGCACGCCTACCGGGAGGTGCTGAGCGGGCGGCAGGCCAGGCTGCGCTGCACCCGCAGGCTGAAGCGCCCCGCCGGGACCACGGTGTGGGTGCAGCTGACCGTGGTCCCGCTGGCCGACGGCGGGGCGGGCGTGCTGCTGTCCGCCGCCGACATCAGCGCCCGCCGTGAACTCCAGGCGCGGCTGCGGCACTTGCAGATGCACGACCCGGTGACCCGGCTGCCCAACCGCACCCTGTTCTTCGAGCGCCTGACGGCCGCGCTGGAGGCGGAGTCGTACGAGCGCGGCGGCACCGGCCGGATCGGGCTGTGCTACCTGGACCTCGACGGGTTCAAGGCGGTCAACGACACCCTCGGCCATCGCGTCGGGGACCGGCTGCTCGCCGCCGCGGCCGAGCGGCTGACCAGGGTCGCCGACGACGCCGGGTACGCCCGCGCCGCCACCCCCCTGGTGGCCCGGCTCGGCGGGGACGAGTTCGCGCTGCTGGTGGAGGACTCCACCGGCACCGAACAGCTCGCCGACCTCGCCGAGTCCGCGCTCGCGGCCCTCCAGGAGCCCTTCGACCTGGCCGGGCAGCGGCTGTCGCTGACGGCGTCCATCGGGGTCGTGGAGCGCCATGCGGCGGGCACCACGGCGACCGGTCTGATGCAGGCGGCGGATACGACGCTCTACTGGGCGAAGGCCGACGGCAAGGGCCGCTGGACGCTGTTCGATCCCGAGCGCAACGCGCACCGGATGACCAGGCAGGCCCTGTCCTCCACCCTGCGGCCCGCCATCGAGCGGGGTGAATTCGCCCTGGAGTACCAGCCGTTGGTGGGCATGGAGGACGGCCGTCTGTCGGGGGTGGAGGCGCTGGTGCGCTGGCACCATCCGCAGTTCGGCACGCTGACGCCGAATCGGTTCATCGGGCTGGCCGAGGAGGACGGCTCGATCGTGCAGCTCGGCCGCTGGGCGCTGGTCACCGCCTGCCGGCAGGCCCGCCGCTGGCAGCAGGCCCACCCCGGCGAGCCGCCGATCTTCGTCAGCGTGAACGTGGCCGTGCGCCAGGTGTGGGACTCCGACCTGGTGGCGGACGTGGCTCAGACCCTGGCGGACACCGGACTGGCCCCGCATCTGCTCCAGCTGGAGCTGACCGAGTCCGCGGTGATGGGCTCGGCGGGCCGCCCGCTCCAGGCGTTGCAGGCCCTGAGCGACATGGGGGTGCGCATCGCCATCGACGACTTCGGCACCGGCTACTCCAACCTCGCCTACCTCAGCCGGCTCCCGGTCTCGGCGCTGAAGCTGGACGGCTCCTTCGTCCGCAGCTTCCAGTACGAGGAGACGCCCAAGGGGGTGGCGCCCAACCCGGCCGACGAGGTGATCGTGGAGGCGATGATCCAGCTGGCCCACCGGCTGGGCCTGACGGTGACCGCCGAGTGCGTGGAGACCTCCGCCCAGGCCACCCGGCTGCGCCGCATCGGCTGCGACACCGGCCAGGGCTGGCTGTACTCCCGCCCGGTGCCGCCGGACCGCATCTCCGAGCTGCTGGGGGCACGGGCGTACACCGCCACCACGTGAGGACGGCCGCACCGCCACTCCCTGAGGACGGCCGCACCGCCACCCCGCGAGGGCGGGGCGCGCGGTGCCGTAGGGGCTATCCGGCCGTCGGCAACTCGTAGGCGTCCGCGATGAGTTCGTACGACCGCACCCGCACCTCGCCACGGTGGGCGTGCGTGGTGATCATCAACTCGTCGGCGCCGGTGCGCTTGTGGAGGTCGTTCAGGCCGGAGCGCACCTCGTCGGCGGTGCCGTGCACCACGTTGGCCGACCAGGAGGCGATGAACTCCTCCTCCATGGCGCCGAGTTCCTGGTTCTCGGCCTGAGCCGGGTCGGGGAAGAGGCCGGGGCGGCCCATCCGCAGGCGGAGCATGTTGAGGGCCATCGCGCGGGTCTGGCGGCGGGCCTCGCGCTCCTCGTCGGTGGCGAGGGCGGAGACGCCGATGAGGGCGTAGGGCTCGGCGAGCACCGGGGAGGGGCGGAAGGTCTGCCGGTACAGGTCGAGCGCGGGGATGGTGTTCTGCGCGGAGAAGTGGTGCGCGAAGGCGAACGGCAGACCGAGCATGCCGGCCAGCTGGGCGCTGAACCCGGAGGAGCCGAGCAGCCAGACCGGCGGACGGTGCGGGGACTGGACCCCGCCCTCGGTGCTGCCCTGCACCGGGCCGGGGATCGCGTGGATGCGCCGGTAGGGGTGGCCGTCGGGGAAGTCGTCGTCCAGGAAGCGGATCAGCTCGGCGAGCTGCTCGGGGAAGTCGTCGGCGCCCTCGTGCAGGGTGTCGCTGCGGCGCAGGGCGGCGGCCGTGGCGCCGTCGGTGCCGGGAGCGCGGCCGAGGCCGAGGTCGATCCGGCGCGGGGCCAGCGCCTCCAGCGTGCCGAACTGCTCGGCGATCACCAGCGGGGCGTGGTTGGGCAGCATCACGCCGCCGGAGCCGAGCCGGATGCGCTCGGTGTGGGCGGCGAGGTGGGCGAGGATCACGGCCGGCGAGGAGGAGGCGACGCCCGGCATGGAGTGGTGTTCGGCCACCCAGTACCGGTGGAAGCCGCGGGCCTCGGCGAGGCGGGACAGCTCGGCGCTGGTGCGCAGCGCGTCGGTGGCGGTGCGGCCCGCGCCGACCGTCACCAGGTCCAGGACGGAGAGCGGGACGGGTGCGGTGCCGTGCGCCGTGCCCCGGATGCCGTCCGCGACCGCGCGGTCCTCGTGCGCCACCGCGTGGTTCTCGGGTGCCTGAGCTGCCTCGTCTGCGGACACGGTGGGGGCCTCCTGGTTCCGGCGTGAGCTGTGCCGGAGTGTCGTAACAGGCGGCCCTCCCCGCTTATTCCGCCCGCCGGGAGCGGCCCTCAGACCTGGACGAGCGGCTCCCTGGTGAACAGCGCGCCCAGCTCGGGCGCGTTCACCCGCCGGTCGGCGAGCCGCAGCCCCTCCCACACCGTGACCTGGTTCGCGGTGAGGACCGGTTTGGACAGGGACTTCTCCAGCAGCCCGAGGTGGGCGGCCGTGTGCAGGGCGGTGTCCGGCAGCAGCACCGCCTCCGCGCCCGCGTCGTCCGCGGCCCGCGCCAGCGTCAGCACGTCCTCCTCGCCCCAGCGGGCGGCCTCGGCGGCCGAGCTGATCCCCGAGGAGCGCGCCCCGGTCACCTCCAGGCCCCCGGCCCGCAGGAACTCCACGAACAGCGCGGTGATCTCCCCGGGGTAGGTGGCGCCGACGGCGACCCGTCGTACCCCCAGCTCACGGGCCGCGTGCACGAAGCCGAAGGACGTCGAGGAGGCCGGCATCCCGGCCAGCCGGGCCAGCGTGCGCACCTGGTCCTGGGCGCCCTGCCAGCCGTGCACGAAGCCGCCGCTGGTGGACGCCCACACCACGGTCTCGGCACCGGCGAGCCGCAGCCGCTCCATGCCCGCGCCGAGCCGCTCCGCGGAGCCCGTCTCGCGCAGTTCCTCGATCCGGCGCGCGTCCTCGCCGTCCTCGGCGTGGATCAGGTCCACCCGGATGTCGCTGCCAAGGAGCTGCTCGATGCGCGGATAGTCGTCCTTTGCGAAGTGGCCCGGATAGAGGACTCCGAGTGCGGTCATGTCCGTCCTTCCTGCGTGCGTTCGGGCATCGGCACGGGACGCCCGCGGGGCGACGCCCGGTGTGGTCCCGCAGCTCGGGTACCCAGCCTCGGCGGCACGGCCCACACCATGGCCGGCCGACCGTGTTGACGTGGGTGGGCCGGGGTGCGAGCGTGGACGGTCCGTGCTGTCCGGTAGGCCGGAGGGGTGCCTCCGGAGCGTCCGGGCACGCGTCCGCCACGGACCGCCGGGAGCCGCGCATGTCGGACGTCGGGAGCCGTCCCGCCGGACGCCGGGAGCCGTCCGGTACGGCGAGCGTCCCCACCCTGCTGGTGCTGGACGCCGAGCCGCCGCCCCGGCTCGGCCGGCTGACCGGGCGGGCCCGGATCGTGCACACCGACGCGGCGCACCTGGCCGAGCGGCTGCCGCACGCGGACGCGCTGCTGGTCTGGGACTTCACCTCGACCGCGGTGCGCGAGGCATGGCCCGGCGCCGGGCCCCGGCCGCGCTGGGTGCACACCGCGAGCGCGGGCGTGGACCATCTGCTGTGCCCGGAGCTGGCCGCGTCCGAGGCGGTGGTCACCAACGCGCGCGGGATCTTCGAGCAGCCGATCGCCGAGTACGTGGCGGCGCTGGTGCTGGCGGTGGCCAAGGATCTGCCGCGCACCCTGGAGCAGCAGCGGGAGCGGGTGTGGCGGCACCGGGAGAGCCGGCGGGTGGCGGGCACGCGGGCGTGTGTGGTCGGTACGGGGCCGGTCGGGCGGGCGATCGTCCGGCTGCTGAAGGCGCTCGGGGTGACGACGGCGCTGGTGGGGCGGGTGCCGCGGACCGGGGTGTACGGCCCGGACGACCTGGACCGGCTGGTCTCCCGCGCGGACTGGGTGATCGCGGCGGCGCCGCTGACGGAGGCGACGTACCGCATGTTCGGCGCCCACCTCTTCGGCGTGATGCAGCCCTCGGCGTTCTTCGTCAACGTGGGGCGCGGCGCCCTCGTGGACGAGGAGGCGCTCGTCCACGCCCTGGCCCGGCGCTGGATCGCGGGCGCCGCGCTGGACGTGTTCGCCACCGAACCGCTGCCGGCCGACAGCCCGCTGTGGGGGCTGGAGGGGCTGATCGTCTCCCCGCACATGAGCGGCGACACGGTGGGCTGGCGGGACGAACTGGGCCGCCAGTTCCTGGAGTTGTACGAGCGCTGGGCGGCGGGCCGGCCCCTGCGGAACGTGGTCGACAAGAAACGCGGTTACGTACCGGGCCACTGATCCGGTGGACGGTGGGGGTTGTGGAGGCGAGGGGCGGGAAGCGGGGACAGGCCGCTGGGGAGCGGCGCGGCTAGGCGCCGGATAAGATCTTCAGCGAGCCGGAGCAGGACCGCACACGGGAATTCATCGGCGCGGCGCCGTGAGGGCGGTGCTGTGGCGTCCGTGAGCAACGGTCGAGGTCCAGCCGCTGGGGCATGCCTTTGGCATATGCCAGCGGGCCTCCGCCGCAGTTGAGGCGGCCGCCGGGACGAGAACGACGGGCCGGGAACTTGTCAACGCCCCCTCCCCGGCGGCCGTTTGCCCGTTATCGTGGTATCGCCGCACCGTCCGGAAATCCACGGCCCAGTAAGCGAGCGCAGGGGGGACCCACCGTGGCGCTGATGCACGAGCCGACCGCCCCGTACCACTCCGTCCAGGACGCGCTGCGCGTGCTGGAGGCCGTGGCGCGCACCGCCGCCGGGGTCACCGAGACCGAGCTGGCCCGGCACACCGGCCTCGGCCCCGAGCGGCTCGCCCTGCTGCTGCGGATGCTGCGCCGGGAGGGGTACGTGGAGCAGATCGGCGGCGGGGCGTACACCACCGGCGACACCCTGCGCCGGCTCACCTCGGTCCGGGACCGCGAGCGGGCCCTCGCCGAGAAGCTCCAGCGCATGCTGGACCGGCTGCGCGACTCGGTCGGCGCGGCGGTCTACATCAGCCGGTACGTCGACGGCGAGGTCAAGGTCACCCAGTACGCCGCCGGGCCCGCCACCCCCGCGGTCAACGAGTGGGTGGACTTCCGCTACTCGGCCCACGCCACGGCGGTCGGCAAGAGCCTGCTGACCCAGCTGGACCACAACGCGCGCCGCGACCATCTCGCCCGGCACAAGATGGCCCGCCTCACCTCGCGCACCATCACCAGCGACAAGCTGCTGCTGTCCCGCCTGGAGTCCCAGCCGCCGACGGTGCCGGTGCTCGACCTCCAGGAGTACGCGGTCGGCACGGTCTGCGCGGCGGTCCCGATCACCGCGGGCGCCTCGGTGGGCTGCCTGGCCGTGTCACT
Organism: Streptomyces sp. AM6-12; assembly: GCF_044327085.1. Lineage (NCBI taxonomy): Bacteria > Bacillati > Actinomycetota > Actinomycetes > Kitasatosporales > Streptomycetaceae > Streptomyces > Streptomyces sp. AM6-12. Next base: position 4,661,752 of record NZ_JBIQWN010000001.1, on the reverse strand, counting down.
CCCGGTGGAGCACGCGCACCGGCTGAAGCAGGCCGCGGACACGCTGAACCGGAACGCGGCTCCGGTGCTGCTCTCGCTGGCGATCTAGGCGACCCCTCGGGTGGTCACGAGCACCCCCGAGGACCAGGTAGTATTTTCTTCGTCGCCGGCCGCGGGAAGCGGAAGGCGAGAGTCACGCGCCGCTAGCTCAGTTGGTTAGAGCAGCTGACTCTTAATCAGCGGGTCCGGGGTTCGAGTCCCTGGCGGCGCACAGCGAAAAGGGCCCCTCACCTCGGTGAGGGGCCCTTTTCGTTCGCCTAGAAGGTGACGTCCGAGCAGGCGTAGAACGCGTTGCCCGTGTCGGCGATCGTCCAGACCGCGAGGATCACATGGTGGCCGGACAGGCCCGTCGGCAGGACGCCGCTGTGGCTGAGCGTCGCCGGCGGCTGCTGGCCGTTGTAGGGCACCGTCAGGAACGGCGTGAGGTTGAGGTCCGAGCGGGACAGCGGGTGGTTCTGGTTCCAGCCCTGCTTGGTGACGTAGTACTTGAAGTCCGTCGTGGCGTGCCGGGCCGTGAACTGCCAGCGGAAGGTGTACGACTGCCCGCCGGTCACCTGCGTGGTCGGCCAGGCGGCGCCGGACGGCGTGGTCGGCGAGCTGAGCTGGGCGAACCGGTCCACGCCGCCGTTGCAGAGCTGCCCGTCGGCGGGTCCGGCGGCCGGGAAGCCCTTGGGGCCCTCGACGCTCTGCGGCTCGTACTGGATGTCGCCGCAGCCCTTGACCGTACCGTTGGCGCAGAGCTTCTGCCTGCTGATGGGCAGGTCGGTGTAGCCGTGCCCGCTGGCGCCGCCGGTGGAGAGAGCGAACGCTGCGGCGGTCACCACGCCGAGCACGACTGCGGACATTCTGGTCTTGGTTCGCATACTGCCGCTCCTGGAGAACGTGGGGAGTTCAGGGAGGCGCCACGGAGGAAGGTCTAGACCAAGTCACAGGTTATGGGCGTCACTTGGTCATGTCCATACCAGTGGCGTCCGCACCTGCTCCCGGCTACACCTGCTCCCCGCGCCCCGCGCAGAACGCCACCGTGAGGTCGCGCACCAGCACCTTGCGCTGGTCGTCGTCCAGCTCGACCAGGCCGCGCGTGGTCAGCCGGGTCACCGTGTCCTCCACGGAGTCCACCACCGAGCTGAGCACGCTGGCCCGCTGCCGGGCGTCCAGCGCGGCGATCCGGCGGCGCTCCATCGCGGCCGCGATCTCCGGGTCGTACTCCACCCGCAGCGGCTGCACGGAGAACACCTCAAGACCGGCCGGCGCGGTCTGGGCCGTCACCAGCCGGGTCAGCCGCTCCCCCGCCGCCGCGGGCCCGCCGCCCACGCCGCCCGCCGGCTCCACCGGCACCCGCGCGAGCGCCGCCTCCACGCACTCGCGCAGATACCGCTCGTGGTCCTCCAGGCCCAGCACCGCCCGCGCGGTGTCCCGCACCCGCCACACCACCAGCACCACCACCCGCAGCGGGGTGCCGCCCGGATCGGCCGCGGGGATCGCCTCGCTGCGCCAGTGCCGCAGCCGCACGTCGACCCGCCGGCGCCGCAGCAGCGGATTGACCCAGAGCAGCCCGGTGCGCCGCACCGTCCCCTGGTAGCGGCCGAACAGGCCCACCACCCAGGCCCGTCCGGTGCGCCCGCGAGCCAGCCCGCCGAACCCGGCCGCGCCGAGCAGCCCGGCCCCGGCGTACGCCGCCCACTGCGCCGGTCCGAGCCCCGCGCCCGCGGGCTCCGGCAGGCGCAGCGCCTGGGCGGCGAGCGGCGGCAGCACCCCCGCCCACCAGGAGGCGGCCAGGCAGCCGGTGACCCCGCAGGCCCCGGCGAGCACCCCGGCCGCACCGGGCAGCACCCGCGCCGGACGCTCCGTCAGCTCGGGGTCGATCCGGGGCAGCGGGTGCCGACGCGCCGGCGCCGGGCGGCTCGCGCGCGGCAGTTCACCGGTGCCCTGGCGGCGCCCCACCACGGCGGGCGCGAGCGGCGGCCCCACCGGATCACGGCCGTCCCCGCGAACGTCCCGGCCGCCGGGGTCGTCGCGGAACAGCAGATGGACCGGGATCTCGGTGGTGGACTCGTTGCGGATCAGCCGGGCCGGGCGGGTGCCGGTGGCCGTGGCCGACCAGGGATGCCCCTCGGAACCGGACGGTGTGTGCGAGGTGGTCGTACTCATGGGTGCCTCCAGCCTCCGCGCCAGATGCGTCATGAACGGGAACTGATGGGATGCGTACGGCGGTCGGGGCGGGGCTCAGGAGAAGAGGCGGCGCCAGGTCTCCGGGCCCATCGAGCCGTCGGCCGCGCCGCCCCGCCAGCCCTGGCTGCGCTGGAAGGCCGCCACGGCCTGCCGGTCCGCCTCGCCCCACCGCGGTCCGGGATCGTCGTCGTAGAACCGGCCGAACCCCTTGCGGGTCAGCCGGCCCCTCAGCCGGGTGACGTACTCGCTGCTCTGCCCCGCGCGGAAGTAGGCCTTGCCGGGATAGCCGGGCACGCCGTTGGCGGCGGGCTCCGGCGCGTCCGGAGGGATGTCCCGGCCCCGGCCGGAGGTGAGCAGTTCCCAGGTGCGCGGGCCCGGCAGCCCGTCGGCCTGCGCGTCCTGCCAGCCCTGGGCCCGCTGGAACGCCTCGGTGGCCCGCCGGTCCGCCTCGCTCCAGACCGGGCCCGGACCCTCGGGGTAGTACGGCCCCGCGCCCCGCGCCACCAGCATCTGGCCCAGCTGGGTGACGTACTCGTTGACCGCGCCGGACCCGAAGGCGTCCGGGCCCGGGAAGTCCGGGGAGGCCTTGCCGTCCGCCGCCTCGGCGCCCTCGCTGCCGGTGGACAGGCCCTTGTAGCGGTAGGGGACGTACTTGCCGGTGTTGCTCCAGTAGGGGTAGGGCGTGGTCCGGCTGCGGGTGTGCGGGGGTGTCTGCTCGTAGACCTTGTAGTGGGTGTGGTCGGAGTCCGTCCAGCCGCCGAAGATCACCACGTGGGAGCCGTCCTGGGGGTTGGCGGCGTTGTGGTAGAGCAGGATGTCGCCGGGCTGGAGCTGGGACTTGGTGATCTTTACGCCGTACTGGGCGAGGCTGCCGGTCCACTGGTTGCTGCCCAGGCCCCAGGCCATGGAGACGTAGCCCGAGCAGTCCTGCCGGTAGCCGTCGGTCCAGTAGCTGCCCATGCTGTACGGCACCTTCGCGGTCACCCAGGACTTGGCCCGCTTGATGATGGCGTTGCGGGTGGTGTGCGGGGTACGGGCGGCGCCGGGGCGGACGGGGCCCCGGCCGTGCAGCGGGGACGGGGGGCCCTGAGGGGTCGCGCTCTCGCCGTCGCCGGGGACGGCCTGGCGGTGCGGGGGGTGGCCGGCGGGGAGGACGGCGGGCAGCGCGGCCGCCGGGGTCACCGCGCCGAGGGCGGCGGACACGGCGGCCACGACGGCCATCCCGCGTCTCGCGGGGAGCTGGGCGAGACGGCCGGGCAGCTGGCGGCGACGGGCGCGGCGCCGGTGGACACAGCCGGGGCAGTCACAGTCGCGCGCGGGTTCGAACTCCTCGAACACCGGAGCGGTCATGCGATCTGCCTCACATTCATGGTGTTTTTGTCCGCTTGTGTGCACGTTGATCAGTTTCCCAACTGTCCACGGAACGCGCACTTTGACGGTCCGAACGATGTACGGCCCCTCCTGCGCCCCTCCCCGGCGGTTCGGAGCACCCCAGCTGGTCAGGTAGAGTTCTCTCTGTCAGCAGGCGCCGCTAGCTCAGTTGGTTAGAGCAGCTGACTCTTAATCAGCGGGTCCGGGGTTCGAGTCCCTGGCGGCGCACGATGACGATGGCGACTCATGTCCGCGGACAACGCGGACCTGGGTCGCCATCTCTGTTTTGCACGGCTTCGCCGCGCGCGGCGGGGGCTCCGCCACCCGCACCCCCGAGCCCGGCTCCAGCCTCCTCCCATCGGTGAGGGGCCTTCTCGCATGCCCGTTGCCGGGGGCGTTCGTCGGTGGGGTGGGCCGCTACGCTCTGGTCATGGCGGCGCGGGACCTTCAGGAGCGGATCAAGAAGCTGATCGTGGACCGGCGGCTGCCCCCCGGAGCCCCGCTGCCCACCGAGCCGGAGCTGATGGAGTTCCTCGGGGCGAGCCGGAACTCGGTGCGCGAGGCGCTGAAGGCGCTCCAGGCGATGGGCATCGTGGAGATCCGGCACGGCTTCGGGACGTACGTCGGCCCGATGTCGTTCGCGCCGATGATCGAGGGCCTGGCCTTCCGCACGGTCGTCGGCCACTACCGGGGCGAGGACTCGCTGCTCCAGCTCCTCGAACTGCGCGAGGCCGTGGAGACCGGCCTCGTCTCCCGGCTCGCCGGGCGGCTGCCCGCGGCGGACCTGGCCGAGCTGGACGCGCTGGTCGACCGCATGGAGCAGCAGGCGGCGCGCGGCGACGGTCTCGCGGACACCGACCGCGCCTTCCACGCCACGCTCTACCGGGGCCTGGACAACGCCCTGCTCAGCGAGGTCCTGGAGGCGTTCTGGGACGCCTTCCACCGGGTGCGCCGGGACCTGGTGGACGTGCCGCAGGACCCGCGGGTGACCTGCCGCCAGCACCGGGAGATCCTGGACGCGGTGCGCGCCGGGGACTCCCCGCGGGCGGAGCGCGCCATAAGGGACCACTTCGGGAACGTGCGGACACGCCTGTCCGGGTGAGCCGACTCGTCCGGGTGAGCCGACCGCGGCCGGCGCGGCGGGTTCAGCGGGGGCGGCGGTCGCGGCGGGTGCGCAGACCCACGGCGACGGCGGCGACCGAGGCCAGCGCGAGACCGGTCAGGGCCTGCGCGGTGTCGGGTCCGGAGCCGCTGGTGGCCACGGTGGCGAAGTGCGCGGTGGCGTCGACGGGAGCGGCGGAGACTCTGCTGCCGCCGTCCCCGGCCACGACCGTGATCCTGCCGTCCACCACCCGGTCGGCGCAGGTGACCCTGACGTCGTAGGCGCCCGGCCCGACCGTGGAGCCGACGCGGGCCCGGCCCGCGAGGGCGTTGTGGGCGCCCGTGAGGCGGGCGTCGGCGGTGAAGGCGCGCGAGGCGGCGGTGGCATGCCTCCCGGTGCAGCCGCTGACCCGCAGGGTCACCGCGGCCCCCGGCACGGGGGCCGCGGGCGCCGCGGCGAGGGTGCCGCCGTCGGCCGCGTGGGCGGCCTGGGCCGTCGGGCCGAGCGCGGCTACGGCCAGCAGACCGCTGCACACAGTGAGGGGTAGTGAGCCCATCGTGAACCTCCAGACACGTAAGGAGGTTCTCCCGGCCGGGGCGCCCCCGCATCCCGGGGGGCGCGCCGCTGCTCCATCCGGGTGAGACGGGTGCGGGGGCCGGACGTCAGATGAGGTCGACGAGGTCGGCGATGGAGTCCACGACCTGGGAGGGCCGGAACGGGTACCCGTCCACGTCCTCCGTCCGGGTCACCCCGCTGAGCACCAGGAAGGTGCGCATACCGGCCTCCAGGCCCGCCAGCACATCGGTGTCCATGCGGTCGCCGATCATCGCGGAGGTCTCGGAGTGGGCGCCGATCGCGTTGAGGCCCGCGCGCATCATCAGCGGGTTGGGCTTGCCGACGAAGTAGGGCTTGCGGCCGGTCGCGGCGGTGATCAGGGCGGCGACCGAGCCGGTGGCGGGCAGCGCGCCCTCGGTGGAGGGGCCGACGTTGTCGGGGTTGGTGGCGATGAACCGGGCGCCGTCGTTGATCAGCCGGACGGCCTTGGTCATGGCCTCGAAGGAGTAGGTGCGGGTCTCGCCGAGGATCACGAAGTCGGGCTCGTGGTCGGTGAGGACGTAGCCGATGTCGTGCAGCGCGGTGGTCAGGCCGGCCTCGCCGATGACGTAGGCGCTGCCGCCGGGCCGCTGGTCGTTCAGGAACTGGGCGGTGGCGAGCGCCGAGGTCCAGATGTTCTGGGCCGGCACGTCCAGGCCCATCCGGCGCAGCCTGGCGTGCAGGTCGCGGGCGGTGTAGATGGAGTTGTTGGTGAGGACCAGGAAGGGGCGGCCCGAGTCGCGCAGCCTCTTCAGGAAGTCCTCGGCACCGGGGATCGGCACGCCCTCGTGGATCAGGACGCCGTCCATGTCGGTGAGCCACGATGTGATCGGCTTGCGGTCTGCCATGCTGTGCGTCTCCTGGCATGCGTGAGATCGACGGGCGGGGGCGCCGGAACCACGGCGTACCGACGCCCCCAGCGTAGTCAGCCGCGGCCGATCCGTGTCCCGGCGGTCAGCTGCCCGTCGCCGACTTCCAGTCCTCGACGTACGACGTCAGGTTCTTGTCGATGTCGTTCCAGTCGGGCTGGAAGAACTGGACGCCGTCCATCAGCTTGGTGAGGGCGCTGGCGTTGGCGTCCGTGGCCTTGACGTCCTCGCGGGCCGCGAAGCCGCCCCCGATGGAGCTGACCTGGGCCTGCGCCTGCTGGGAGAGCATGAAGTCGAGCAGCTTCCTGCCGTTGGCGCTGTGCGGGGCCTTCGTGACCAGGCCCGCGGCGTACGGCAGCGCGAAGGTGGAGGGCTTGCCGTCCTTGCCCGCCGGGAACCAGATGCCGAGGTTGGGCATGGTCTTGGCCTGGGCGTAGTTCATCTGGACATCGCCGTTGGCGACGAGCAGCTCGCCCTTGTCCACCTTGGGCGCGAGCTTGCCGGTGGAGGCGGACGGGCCGACGTTGTTGGCCTGGAGCTTCTTCAGGTAGGCGAGCGCCCGGTCCTTGCCGCCGAGGTCGTGCATGGCCTGGATCAGCACGGCCGTGCCGTCGCCGGCGACGCCCGGCGTGGAGTACTGGAGCTTGTTCCTGTAACGGGCGTCGAGCAGGTCGTCCCAGGTCTTCGGCGCCTGCTTCAGCTCCTTCTTGTCGTAGACGAAGCCGAAGTAGTTGTTCACGACGGAGGTCCAGGTGCCGTCGGGCGCCTTGTCGGCCCCGCTGACCGCCGTGGAACCGTCGGGCTCGTACTTCTGGAGCAGGCCCTTGGCGTCGGCCTCCTGGATGAACGGCGGCAGCGTGACCAGCACATCGGCCTGCGGGTTGCTCTTCTCCCGCACGGCGCGCTGCACCACCTCGCCCGAGCCGCCCTCGACGTACTTGACCTTGATACCGGTCTTCTTGGTGAAGTCCGCGAAGACCTTGTCGTACCAACCGTCCCCGTTCTCGCCCTTGAGGCCGTCCGCGCTGTATACGGTGACCTCCTTGGCGTCGGCGGCGGAGGAGGCACCGCAGGCGGACAGCGCGGGGGCGGCGAGCAGGGCGAGGACGATGGCGAGCGGGACGCGGGTTCTGGACATGGCGGAACGAACTCCTGGCGTTTTTCAGGGCGGTCGGGAGGGTCAGCGGTACGACGCCCGGGTGCGGATCCGGGAGACGGCGAACAGGACGAGCAGGGTCGCGGCCATCAGCACCACGGCGACGGCGGAGCCGGTGAACAGGGTCCCCCGGTCGGTGGCCGCGTAGATCAGGACGGGCAGCGGGGTCCAGTCCGGCGGATAGAGCATCATCGTGGCGCTCAGCTCGCCCATGGACAGGGCGAAGCAGAGGCCGGCGGCCGCGGTCAGGGAGGGCAGCAGCAGGGGCAGCCGTACCCGCCACAGCACATGGGAGGGCCGGGCGCCGAGGGAGGCGGCGGCCTGTTCGTAGGCCGGGTCGAGGCGGGTGATCGCCGCCGACACGGACTGGTGGGCGAAGGCGGTGACCAGCACGGTGTGCGCGAGGATCACGATCCAGCGGGTGCCGTTGAGCAGCAGCGGCGGTTTGGAGAAGGCCACCAGGACCGACAGGCCCACCACCACGGAGGGCACGGCGACCGGCAGTACGAACAGGGCGTCCAGCACCCGCTTGCCGCGCCTGTTCAGGGCCGCCCCGGCGAGCGCCGCCCAGGTGCCGGCGGCCAGCGCGAGCAGGCTGGCACCGGTGGCGGTGAGCAGGCTGGTGACGAGCGCCTGGAGGGCCTCGCCGCGGGTCGCGGAACGGTAGTTGGCGAGCGTCGGGCCCGAGGGCAGGACGCTGGACCAGTGGGTGGCGAAGGAGGCGCCGAGCACCGTGAGCAGCGGCAGCGCGAACAGCGGCAGGAAGAGGACGAGGAACACCGCCCACAGGGCCCACCTGGCCCCCCGGCTATGCACCAGCACGACGGCTCACCACCCGGTAGAGGCCGTACAGGCCCACGGAGATCAGGACGTTGACGACGGCGACCACGCAGGCGCCCGGATAGTCGGACTCCAGGATTGCCTTGCTGTAGACGAGCATCGGCAGGGTGGTGACCCCCTTCGCGCCGGTGAACAGCACGATGCCGAACTCGTTGAGGCAGAGCACCAGGACGAGGCTGCCGCCGGCCGCGAGCGCGGGCAGCGCCTCCGGCAGGATCACCCTGCGGACGACCCTGGGCGCCCGTGCCCCCAGCGAACTGGCCGCCTCCAGCTGGGCGGTGTCCAGCTGCGAGAACGCGGCGAGCAGCGGGCGCATCACGAACGGCGTGAAGTAGGTGATCTCCGCGAGCAGCACGCCCCAGGGCGTGTTCAGGAACTGGAACGGCCCCTGCGCGGCGCCGGTGAGATCGGTCCACGCCCCGTTGGCCATGCCGACGCTGCCGTAGATGAACAGCAGGGCCAACGTGATCAGGAAGGACGGGAAGGACAGGAACACGTCCACGAACCGCGCCACCGCCCTCGCTCCGGGGAACGGCACGAACGCGATCACCAGCGCCAGCAGGAACCCGAGCACCAGGCACCCGGCGGTCGAGGCGAGCGCCAGCCACACGGTGGTCCACAGCGCGTGCCGGAACGCCTCCGAGGCGAACACATCGGCGTACGGCTGGACGGACGTCCCGCCGCTGTCCGGCCGGAAGGACTGCTGGACGACGAGGGCGAGGGGGTAGAGGAAGAAGAGGGCGAGGAGCATGAGGGGAGGGAGGGCCCAGGCGAGTGCCCGGTAGGGGCGCGGGGAACTGCGCGACCGGCCACGGACGAGCCGCACCTTCTGCACGGCCTCAGCCATGACCGACCCCCGCGGGCAGCAGCACCGCGTCGTCCGGCGCGAAGTGCAGCGTGACCTCGTCCCCCCGCCACGGCGGATTCCTCAACTCACGTACATCGGCCATGACCTGGTGGGCACCGACCTCGACATACAGCCGGTGCGTGGCTCCCCGCCACTGGATCTCGCGTACGACACCGGTGAGCTGGTTGGGCCCCTCCCCGATTCCCACGAGATGCGGCCGTACGCACAGCGTGGCCCGTGCCCCCGCCGCCACGTCCGCCGTGTCGACCTTCACCTCCCGGCCCGCGAAGTCGACGCTTCCCGAACTCACCGTCACCGGGAGAAGGTTCGCCCCGCCGACGAAGGACGCGGTGAACTCGTTCGCCGGCGCCCGGTACAGCTCCCTGGGCGTGCCGCAGCCCTGGAGCCGCGCCTTGTCCATCACCGCGATCCGGTCCGCCAGCGTCAGCGCCTCGACCTGGTCGTGGGTGACGTACAGCATCGAGACCTCGGGCAACTCGCGGTGCAACCGGGCGAGTTCGGCGAGCATCCCGGAGCGCAGCTGGGCGTCGAGCGCGGACAGCGGCTCGTCCAGGAGCAGTACGTCGGGCCGGATGGCCAGCGCGCGGGCGATCGCGACGCGCTGCTGCTGGCCGCCGGACAGCTCCCGTGGATGGCGGCGGGCGTAGCCGGCCATACCGGTCATCTCCAGCGCCTCGCCGACCCGTTGGCGCACCTCGGCCTTGGCCGTGCCGCGGGCCTTGAGCCCGAAGGCCACGTTCTCCTCGACCCGCATGTGCGGGAACAGCGCGTACTGCTGGACGACCATCCCGACGCCCCGCCGGTACGGTGGCAGGTCCGTCACGTCCCGGCCGCCGAGGAACACCCGCCCGGACGCGGGCCGGACGAACCCGGCGACCGCCCGCAGCGCGGTGGTCTTGCCGGAGCCGGACGGCCCGAGCAGCGCCATCACCTCGCCGGGCTCGACGGTCAGGTCGAGGGAGTCGAGGACGACGGCGCCGTCGTAGGCGACCGTGACGGAATCGAAGCGGATGCTCATCTCACCGGGCTCCCGTGAGCAGCGCGGGCAGGCCGGCCACGGAGTCCAGGACGTGGCCGGCGCCCGCCGCGCGGAACTCCTCGTCGCCGTGGGCCCCGGTGCGCACCCCGGCGACCAGTCCGGCCCCGGCGCGCACGCCGCTGAGCACGTCGTACGCGGTGTCCCCGACCACGGCGACCTGCCGTACGTCCTCGGCGGCCCTGGTCCGCAGGAACGCCTCCAGGACCATGTCCGGGTAGGGCCGCCCGCGCCCGCCGGCGTCCGCCGGGCACAGGGTGAGCGGCACCAGGTCCCGCCAGCCGAGGGCGGCGAGGATGGCGTCCTGGGTGATCCGGGCGAAGCCGGTGGTCAGTACGACGGTCCGGCCGCCCACGAGCAGTTCCTCGATGGTCTCGCGGGCGCCGGGGACGGGGGCGATCAGGCCGCCGTCGACCAGTTCGCCGTACGCCTTCTCGAAGGCGGTGTTGGCGCGCCGGGCCCGCTCCTCGTCCCCGAACAGGTGCCGGAAGACGGAGATCTTGGACTCGCCCATGGTGGCGCGGACGTAGGCGAGGTGCCCGGCGTGCTCGGCCGTGCCCTCCCGGACGCCGAGTTCGGCGGCGGCCACGGCGAAGGCGCGCTCCACGAGCCCGCCGTCGGCGACGGTCGTACCGGCCATGTCGAGGACGACGAGCCGGATGTCGGCGGAGGTGTCGGTCATGGGGGTGCTCACCAGCCCAGTTCGTTCGCGGTGGTCTCGGCTATCGCGGGGGAGCAGGTCATGCCGCGCCCGCCGGGCCCGGTGACCAGCCACACCCCGTCGGCGACCTGCTGGCGGTGCACGACGCGGGACGTGTCGGTGCACTGCGCGTACACGCCCGCCCAGCGGTGCCGGATGCGCGGCAGCGGCCGGCCCAGCAGGTTCTCCACGACGCCGGTCAGGTGCTCGTACGGCTCCTCGACGGTGTCGAAGGCGAAGGGATACTCGTACTCGTGGGTGTCGCCGATGGTCAGGCCGCCGTCGGCGCGCTGCACCATGAGCAGCTGCATCTTGTGCGCGGCCGCCGTCTCGGGCTGCGGCTGGCCGGCGTTGAGCGCGTCGAGGGCCGCGGAGGCGTAGGCCGGGTAGTAGCGGAAGCTGTCGCCGTCCGCGACGGAGGTCGGCAGCGGTTCGCCCAGCGGGTCGGTCTGCATCATCTGGAGCCGGACCCGGCGCACCGGCAGGCCGGGCCCGGCCAGCTCGCGGACCAGACCGCCGAGCCAGGCGCCGGTGGCCAGCACCACGGCGTCGGCGTGGTGCACGTCCCCGTGGTCGTCGCGGACGGTCCCGGCGCCGGTCACCTCGCGGACCTCGCGGCCCGGCAGGAAGGTGTACTTCGGGGACCTGCGCAGCTCCGCGCGCAGGGCGAGCTGCGCGGTGCGCGGCTCGACCGCGGCGTCCCGCTCGCAGTAGAGGGCGGCGGTGAACTCGCCGCGCAGGGCGGGGTTGAGCGCGCGGGCCTCGGCCGGGGTCAGCAGCTTGTAGCCGCGGGCGGCGGCGTCCGCGCGGGCCACGGCGGCCTCGGCGACGGCCAGTTCCAGGTCCGTGCGCACCGGGGTCAGGGAGCCGGTGGCGCGGAAGCCCAGCCCGGCCACCCGGCCGCCGATGCCCTCCCACAGCTCCCGTGCCCGCAGCGCGGTCTCCAGTTCCGCTCCCCCGGCCCGGCCGCTCACCCAGATCTGTCCGAAGTTGCGCAGCGAGGCGCCGCGCGCCTCGGCCTCCCGCTCGATCTGGACGACCTCGTGGCCACGTTCGATTGCTTGCCAGGCGTGCATGGTGCCGACCACGCCGCCTCCGACGACTGTCACTCTCACGCCGCCCACGGTCCTCGGGGGCGGGTAACCGGAGTCGTCCGCCGGTCGACGGGAGCGTGAACTGGCCATCACGTTTGGGCTAGACCCGTTACCTTCCAGTGACCTGTAGGGTGGCGCATATGTCCCGACCTTCCCGCCGAAAACGGACGGCGTCAGCCCTGGAGGTGGGTGGTGAAGGAGAACCGGTCCCCCCGGTACAGCGACCGCACCCGCTCCAGGGGACGGCCGTCGGTGTCGCGGGACACCCGGTGGATCAGCAGCATCGGCAGCGCGGGCGGGGTCCCGATGAGCAGCGCCTCGCGGGGCGTGGCGAGCACGGTCTCCAGGCGCTCGTCGGCGTCGCCGAACCGGATGCCCTGGGCGGCGAGATAGCCGTAGAAGGAGGAGTCGGCCTCGAAGTCCGTGTCCAGCCGGGGCACCCGCGCGACGGCGACGTACGTGCTCTCCAGGCCGACCCGCTCCTCGTCCGCGAGCAGCACCCGCTCCAGGTGCCAGACGGGCTCGCCCAGCGTCAGCCCGGTCTCGGCGGCGAGCGCCCGCGGGCAGGGGAAGCGGTCGAGGCCGACGAGGGTACGGCCGGGGGTACGGCCCTGGCGGCGCACCCCCTCGGTGTAGCTCGCCAGCGACAGCGGCTGGGCCAGCTTCGGCCCGGCCACCACGGTCCCGCGCCCGCGCCTGCGCAGCCGCCCCTCCAGCACCAGCTCCCGCACCGCCTGGCGCACGGTCTCGCGGGCGACGTCGTACCGCTCGGCGAGATCCCGCTCGGTCGGGATGACGCTGTCCTGCCCCAGCTGCTCCAGCAGCGCGGCGATCCTCGCCTTCACCGCGTAGTACTTCGGGATCCGGCCGTGCTCGGGGATGCCGGACCGGACGGGGGCGCCAGGAGCCTGCTCAACGGGGTAGTCCACGCAAGGGATCGTCGCAGACGGGGGTGGGGGCGCCTCAACTCAGCGGCGCCCGCGGGCCAGCAGGAACGCGGCGCCGGCCACGCAGAGCAGGGCACCGGCGGCGGCGAGCAGGCCGTGGGTGAGGGCGGGACCGGTGCGGGCGAGTTCACGGGCGCGCCTGCCGGCTTCCCGCGCGTCCTGGGCGAGGGGGAGGGAGGGGGCGGCGGAGGAGGCGGGGCCGGGGGTGCCGGTGCCGGTGCCTGGGCTGCCGGTGCCCTGCGTTGGCTCCGGAGCCGTGGCCGTGCCCGTGCCCGTGAGGTCCTGTGCGACCGGGGTGCCGTCCTGGTCTCCGGTCGGCTCGGGGGCAGGGGACATCGGGGTGCCGACCCCGAACCGGTAGGCGTTGGACTCGCCGACCCAGTCCCCGTCCTGGCCGCGCCGCTGTACGGCGGCCGCGTTGGCGGTGACCTGGTCGGGTACGGCGGCCTCACGGGTGAGCGCGAGGCGGACCCGCACGCTGACGGTCTTGCCGGGGGCCACGGTGAAACCGCCGAATCCGGGTGCGTCCAGCACGCCGACCAACTCCTTCTCGTCGGTGCTCTCGAACGTCACGGGGCGGACGCGGGAGCCGTCGTCGAAGTCCAGCCGTGCCTGGCCGGCCTTCAGTTCATGCCGGTCGTCGACGAGGACGACGACCGGGTGGATGCCCGCGCAGGAGCGGCGGGTGGTGTTGGTGAGGTCGATGTGCCAGGTGACGGCACCGGCGCCGGGCTGGTACTCGGTGGGGCCGCCGCGGATCCGGGTGGCCAGGGGGAAGACGTGCTCGCCGGGCGCGGCACAGGAGGGCGCGGGGGCGGCTGCCGCCGGGAGGGAACCGGCGGCGACCGACACCGGGAGGGGACCGACGGGGACCGACACCGGGAGGGAACCGGCGAGGACCGACGCCGGGAGGGGACCGGCGGGGACCGACGCCGGGAGGGGGCCGGCGAGGGCGGCGGCCGGAAGGGGGGCGAGGAGGGCAGCCGGGAGCGGGGCGAGGGCGGTGGCTGCGGCGAGGATGAGGGAGTGGCGGGAGATGCGGCCGGGGGACGGGGACGAGCGCAGTCGCATGAACACATGACCATGCCGGGTCAGCGACGCGGAACCGGACCGCCACTCCGGGGCGGCCCCGGACACCCCTCGATCGGCGGAGGCGCCCGGCAGGCCCGGCCCAGGAAACACCGGGGCGGTCAGCCGGTCGGGAAACGACGGGGCACGCGGCGGATCCGGGAAGTGCCGGGGCACGCGGCCGGTCCGGGAAGTGCCGGGGCAGTCGGCCGGGCCCGGAAGCGCCGAGGCGGTCAACCGGGCGGGGAAGCCTCCGGGAAACGACGGAGCAGTCAACCGGCCCGGCAAGTGCCCGGAACACTCAGCCGATCCGGAAAGCACCGGGGCAGTCGCCCGGGCCCGGAAGCGCCGAGGCAGTCGGCCGGGCCCGCAAGCACCGGGACACTCGGCCGGCTCAGGAAGCGCCCGCGCAGACGTGCTCCGCCTCGGTTGCCGTCGAGTTCCGGAGGCTCTCGGCCTGTTGCAGCGCCCGCCGCTGGGAGGCGTCGGGGTGGCCGCCGTCGGCGATGCTGCGCAGCAGGTCCGCCTTCATGTCGTCGTAGGACCGCTCAGCCTTCTGGGCGGCGGCCAGGGCCTTGTCGCAGTTGGTCGGGGGAGCGGCGTGGGCCGCGGGCGCGGCGGCGGAGAAGGCGAGGAGCGCCAGGGCTCCGGCCGCGAACGGTCGTATGGACCTCATGGGAACCTCCGCTGTGACGGATGCTCGGGGTGTGTGATGGTGACGCCGAGTCAGGAGGACAGCGTGACCACACGCCCGCCGTCCCGGACCTCCACGCAAACCTGGTACGGGTCGGGGTTCCCCTGCCGCTCCCCGCACGCCCACCGGGCCCCGGCCGCCCGCACCTGCGCCCCGGCCGCCGCGCCGTGCCAGACCTTCGTGTAGGCCGCCGCGACCTGGAGCGCCGCTCCGCAGGTGACCGGCTCGCTCGCGAGGACGCCGAGCCCGGAGGCGGGATCGGCGCCGCAGTACCGGGTGCCCGCGTCCTGCGCCGCGACGGCCGTGCCGCCGCCCGACACGCAGAGCAGACCGAGCCCGATCGCCCCGACGGCCACTCTGGTTTTCATCCACCTCATCGGACACCTCCGTCCCACGAGCAACCCCCACAGCATGAGTACCCACATCCGGATCCGGCGCTCGCGCGGCGCGCTCGAAGACGACTGCCCGGCAGCCTCCCACCGGTGGGGGGTCGTCCCCAGGGATCCGTCACCCCTCCCCCCTCCCGAACACCCCCGCCCCCAGCACCATCTCCGCCGCCCCCTCCGCCACGACCCGCTCCCCCTGCCGTACGACTGCCACCGCGGCGCCCGCGCCCAGCCCCTCCCGCCGGGCCCGTGCGTCCAGGACCGCCGAGACCCCGCGCACGAACGGCTCCGGGTCCGCCAGCACCGTGCGCCCCCCGAGCAGCACCCGGTCGATGTCCAGCAGCCCCACCAGGTTCCCGGCCCCCACCCCGAGCGCCCGCGCCGCCGCCGCCACCTCGCCCCGCGCCACCGCGGACAGGCACAGCGCCTCCAGACACCCCCGGTCCCCGCACGCGCAGCGCGGTCCGTCCAGCTGGACGACCTGGTGCCCGAACTCCCCGGCCCCGGTCCGCGCCCCCCGGTGCACCCGCCCGCCGATCACGAGCCCGGCCCCGAGGCCCGTACCGAGGTGCAGGTACGCGAACGACCCGCCCTCACCGCCGGCCGCCAGCCCCACCGCCGCCGCGTTGGTGTCCTTGTCCACCACTACCGGCACCCCCAGCCGCCCGTGCAGCGCGTCCCGCAGCGGAAATCCGTCCCACCCCGGAAACCCGGTCACCCGGTGCAGCACCCCGCGTGCGTGGTCGAGCGGCCCCGGCAGGGCCACCCCCACCCCCAGCAGCGACCCGGCTCCGGCCAGCGCCCCGAAGGGCCCAAGGCAGGAGCGGACCAGCCCCGTGACCGCCTCCACGACCACCCCGAGCACGGCCTCCGCGCCCGCCCCGAGGTCCAGCTCGCCGCACCGCTCCCCCACCACGGCCCCGTCCAGCCGTACGAGCACCACCCGCAGCGCGTCCCGGTCCAGCTGCACCCCCACCGCGTGCCCCGCCTCCGGCACCAGCCGCAGCACCGTGCGCGGCTTGCCTCCCGTGGACGCCCGCCGGCCCGCCTCCGCCGCGAGGCCCGCCTCCCGCAGCCGCCCGGTGATCTTGCTGACGGCCTGTGGGGTCAGCCCGGTGCGCTCGGCCAGTTCCAGCCGGCTGATGCCCTCCGCCCCGGCCCCGCGCAGCAGCCCCAGCACGAGCGCGCTGTTGTGCGAGCGCACCGCCCCCAGGTTCGCTCCCGCCCGCCCGGCGACCGGCTCGCGCCGCACCCCTGCCCCGCTGTCCACCCTGTCCTCGCTCACTCACCCATTCTCCCCACCGCTTGCACTTTGGCAACAGCGTTGCGAAAGTGGGGGCCATGAGCACTCCCCTCCGCGTCGGCCTGATCGGCTACGGCCTCGCCGGCTCCGTCTTCCACGCCCCCCTGATCGCCGCCACCGAGGGCCTGGTCCTCGACACGGTCGTCACCTCGAACCCGGAGCGGCAGCGCCAGGCCCGCGACGCGTTCCCGGACGTGACGCTCGCCGCGAGCCCCGAGGAACTCCTCGCCCGCGCGGGCGAGCTGGACCTGGTCGTCATCGCCTCCCCGAACAAGACGCACGTCCCGCTCGCCACCGCGGCGCTGACGGCGGGCCTGCCCGTGGTGGTGGACAAGCCGGTCGCCGGCACCGCCGCCGAGGCCCGGACGCTCGCCGCCCTCGCCGAGGACCGCGGTCTGCTGCTGTCCGTGTTCCAGAACCGCCGCTGGGACAACGACTTCCTCACCCTGCGCGCCCTGCTCGCGGACGGCGCGCTCGGCGAGGTGCGCCGCTTCGAGTCCCGCTTCGAGCGCTGGCGCCCGAAGCCCAAGGGCGGCTGGCGCGAGTCCGGCGACCCGGCGGAGATCGGCGGCCTGCTCTACGACCTCGGCAGCCATGTCGTCGACCAGGCCCTGGTGCTGTTCGGCCCGGCCGCCGAGGTGTACGCGGAGGCGGACGTGCGCCGTCCGGGCGCCGAGGCCGACGACGACACCTTCATCGCGCTGACCCACCGGCGCGGCGCCCGCTCCCACCTTTACGTCTCCGCCACCACCCCCCAACTCGGCCCCCGTTTCCGGGTGCTGGGCTCCGAGGCGGGCTATGTGAAGTACGGCCTCGACCCCCAGGAGGCCGCCCTGCGCGAGGGCCTGCGCCCCGGACCCCGGTGGGGCGCGGAGCCCGAGGAGCTGTACGGTCGGATCGGCGCCGGGGAATCCCCGCTGACCGGCGGCGGCACCCCGGTGAAGACCCTGCCCGGCGACTACCCCGCCTACTACACGGCCGTCGCCGCCGCCCTCGCCGGTGCCGGCCCCAACCCGGTGACCGCCCTGGAGGCGGCCGCCGCCCTCGACGTACTGGAGGCGGCCCGCAGGTCCGCCCAGGAGAAGGTGACGGTGACCCTGTGACCACGCAACAGCAACAAGTCGCGCCCACCATCGCGGAGTTGGAGGACCAGGAGCGGCGCCTGGTGTTCGACCGGTTCACGTACGAGGACGCCTGGGAGCTGGGCTCCCTGCTGGTCGGGCTGGCCCGCGAGCACCGGGCGCCGGTCGCGATCGACATCCACCGCGGCGGACAGCAGCTGTTCCACGCGGCCCTGCCCGGCTCCACCCCGGACAACGACGTCTGGATCGTCCGCAAGCGCCGGGTGGCCGAGCGCTACGCCGCCTCCTCCTACCTGGTCGGCTGCCGCTTCCGGGCCAAGGGCACCACCTTCGAGAACTCCTCGCGCCTGGACCCGGACGCCTACGCGGCCCACGGCGGCTCCTTCCCGATCCGGCTGGAGCACGCGGGCGTCATCGGCGCCGTGACCGTCTCGGGACTGCCCCAGGTGGACGACCACCGGCTGGTGGTGGCGGCGCTGGAGCAGTTCCTCGGCCGCCCGCGGGAGCCCCTCGCCCCTTCGGCCGACTGAGGGAACCCGGCAGCCGGACCGAGGGAAGCAGGGAATCAGCGGGGACCCCCTCCGGTTGGCAGTGGGCACAGACGTGACGATCACGACAGCATCGCCCACCCTCCGGAGGGATCGCCCGCATGAGTGAGACAACAGGCCCGCTGAAACAGCGCATCGGCCGGCACGGCGTCTGGGACATCGCGCTGCGCGCGGAGGACCCCGCCCGCCGCGGCGAGCAGGAGGACGCCGCCGCCGAGCTGGAGGAACTCGACTTCGGCGCGATCTGGCTGGGCGGCAACAGCACCGCCGCGCACGCCGCCCCGCTCATCGAGGCCACCCACCACATCACCGTCGGCACCAGCATCCAGAGCGTCTGGCAGCAGGACGCCGCCACGACCGCGGCCGAGTTCGCCCGGCTGGAGTCGTCCCACCCCGGCCGCTTCATCCTGGGCCTCGGCGTCAGCCACGGTCCCCGCGTCGAGGGCTACCACCGCCCCTACTCCGCGATGACCGGCTACCTGGACGAGCTGGACAAGGCCGGTGTCCCGGCCGGCCGCCGTGTCCTCGCCGCCCTCGGCCCCAAGATGCTGAAGCTGGCCGGCGACCGCGCGGCCGGCGCCATCCCCTACCTGGTCACCCCCGAGCACACCGCGAAGGCCCGCGAGATCCTCGGCCAAGGCCCGCTGCTGGCCCCGGAGTTCAAGGTCGTCCTGGAGCAGGACCCGAGCCGCGCCCGCGGCATCGCCCGCGCCTACCTGGCCCGGTACCTCGAACTCCCCAACTACACCAACAACTTCCTCCGCCTCGGCTTCACCGAGTCCGATGTCGCGGACGGCGGCAGCGACCGGCTCATCGACGCGGTCTTCGCCTGGGGCGACGACGACCGGATCCGCCGCCGCGTGCACGCCTTCCACGAGGCGGGCGCCGACCACGTGGCCCTCCAGGTGGTCACGGAGACCACCGGCCAGACCATCCCGAGGGAGCAGTGGCGCAGGCTGGCCCTGCTCCTGAGGTGACCGGCCCGCACCCCCGCCCCGGCAAGACGACCGGGCCGGGCGGCCCGGCAGCACACGCGACCGGTCCCGCCCGGCCCGGAGGCGGGGCCGTCTCCGCGTACGACCGCGCCGCGCGAACGCGACCGCCCACGTCATGTCCCGGCGCTTCCGGGCCCGGCCGACTGCCTCGGCGTTCCCCGGACTGGCCGACTGCCTCAACGCTTCCTGACCCGGCGGACCATCCCGGTGCTTCCCGGATCGGCTGAGTGTCCCAGCACTTGCCGGCTCGGCCGTGTGCTCCGGCGTTTCCCGGTCCGGTTGACCGCCCCGGCGCTTCCGGGCCCGGGCGACTGCCCTGGTGCTTTCCGGATCGGCTGAGTGTCCCGACACTTCCCGGCCCGGCCGTGCGCTCCGGCGTTTCCCGGGCCGGCTGAGTGCCCTGGCGCTTCCCGGCCCGGTTGACCGTCACCCACCCCCACCCAGCGCCGAAGCCGCATCCCCCCGGCCATCCCTGCAAGGCCGCATCGCCCGCCGTCCCAGCGGAACCGCATCCCCCCGGCCACCCCGGACGAAGCCGCGCCCCACCGACCGCCCCGGCGGAACCGCATCCCCCCCCCGCGATCCCAGCGGAGCGCCTACGCGTCCTTGAACTCCTGGCGCTGCCGCCCCAGCCCCTCGACCTCCAGCTCCACCACGTCCCCGGCGCGCAGGTACGGCTTCGGCTCGGGGTGCCCCATCGCCACTCCGGCCGGCGTCCCCGTGTTGATCACGTCACCGGGGTACAGCGTCATGAACTGGCTGACGTAGCGCACCACTTCGCCCACCGGGAAAATCTGCTCCGCCGTCGTGCCGTCCTGCTTCAGCTCCCCGTTGACCCACAGCCGCAGCGACAGCCGCTGCGGATCGGGCACCTCGTCCGCGGTCACCAGCCACGGCCCGAGCGGGTTGAACGTCTCGCAGTTCTTGCCCTTGTCCCAGGTCCCGCCCCGCTCGATCTGGAACTCCCGCTCGGAGACGTCGTGCGCGACCGCGTACCCGGCGACATGCGCGAGCCCCTCCTCGGCCGACTCCAGATAGCGCGCCGTGCGCCCGATGACGACGGCCAGCTCCACCTCCCAGTCGGTCTTGGCGGAGCCGCGCGGCACCAGCACGGTGTCGTCCGGCCCGACCACCGTGTCCGGCGCCTTGAAGAAGACGACCGGCTCGGCGGGCGGCTCGGCGCCGGTCTCGCGGGCGTGGTCGTGGTAGTTCAGCCCGATGCACACGATCTTCCCGATCCGCCCGAGCGGCGGCCCGATCCGGAGCCCTGCCGCGTCCAGGACGGGCAGTTCACCGGTGGCAGCCGCCTCCCGCACCCGCCCGAGCGCGGCGGCGTCGGCGAGCAGCGCCCCGTCGATGTCGGTCACGAGCGGGGACAGGTCGCGCAGGGTTCCGTCGGCGTCGAGCAGCGCGGGCCGCTCGGCCCCCGCCGCACCGACTCGCAGCAGCTTCATGGTCACCATCTCCCTCGATCGCGGGCGCCCGGCCGACGGGTGCAGCCATCGGCAGGGCTGGACGATCCTCCAAGCACACCGTCCACCCGGCAAGACCCTGTTCACGTACTGGACCGTAACTCCGGGTCGCCGGGCTACGACTGCCGGTACAGCGCGGCCCGCTCCACCGCGCTCCACGTCGTACTGGTGACGACGTACAACGCGGCGGCGAGCGGTACGACGGCCACGCTGACCAGCGTGAGGAAGGACAGGAACGGCATCACCTTGCCGACCGCCCCGAGCCCCGGCACCGGCTCCCCGCCACCGGCGGCGGCCATGACCGGGTTCTGCGCCAGCTGCCGCTTCGTCCGCAGGTAGTTGACGGTGGCGACGCCCGCGACCAGGGCGAAGAGGCCCAGGTAGACCAGGCCGGCGCCGCCGAACACCCCGCCGCCGGCGAGCGCGTCGGCCCAGCGGCCGCCGAGCGGCGCCGCGAACAGCCGGTGGTCGAGCAGCGCGTTGCCGGAGGTGCTGGAGAAGAGGTGGTAGAGGAGGAAGAAGGCGGGGAGCTGGAGCAGGCTCGGCAGGATGCCGGACAGGGGCGAGACCTGTTCCGCGGTGTGCAGTTCCATGATCGCCGACCGCAGCCGCTCGGGGTCCTTCGCGTGCCGCTTCCGCAGCTCCGCGATCTTCGGCTGGAGCGCGGCGCGGGCCCGCTGCCCCCGCGCGGCGGCGCGGGAGAGGGGGTGGACGAGGAGTCGTACGAGCGCGGTGAACAGGACGATCGCGGCGGCGGTCGCGGAGTCGTGGCAGAGCGGGGCGAGCAGGCCGGCGAGCCGCTCGACCAGGTGTGCGAACACGGAGAAGACGGACATGGGTGAGCCCTCCGGGGGTCTCGTCGTGCCGGGAGAAGGAGATAACGGCAGGACGACCCGCGCGGGGCCGGGAAGTACGGGGGTACGGGCCCTACGCGGCGGTCGCCGGAAGGGTCCGTCCGGGCGCCCGCGGCCTGCGGCGGCCGCGCGCGTCGGGATCACGCTGGGGCAGGAAGGCCGTGCGCCGGGCGCGGTCGCGTATCGCCGTACGGATCCGGGTGGGCGGTACGGCGGGGGCGCGGCCGGCGGCGATCAGGGTGCACAGGGCGAGCGCGGAACCGGCGGCGGCGGTCGCGGCGAGGGCGACGGCGGTGGTCAGGCCGCCGGTGTCGAGGATCGCGAGGGGAAGCAGAAAGAGCAGGGGGGCCAGCAGGAACGCGACGGCACGGCTGGTTCCGTGGCTCATGGGCCGGTTCATCGTCATCCCCCTCCCTGATCGTCTCCGATCGGCGCTTGTCCGGCACTCGACGGTGCCCGCTCGATTATGCCTGTTCGCCGTGCGCCGTTCGCCATACGCCTGTTCTACGCCTGTTCGATCTCCATGGGCTCCAGCAACCGCTTCGGCTTGAGCAGGGCGCGGCTGACCGGATCCGCCGGGTCCGGATCGAGTCCGGGGCCCGGCTCCATGACGACGTCACCGGCCGGCACGACGGTTCCGCACCGGACGCATGCGGCGTACGGCCCGATCTCGGCGCCGCACCCGGCATGCCGGAAGGAGCGCAGCCGGACGCCGACGACATGGTCACGCCCCCAGGCGGCGAGGGCGCGCAGGGTGGGCCACAGGGCGATGCCGCGCTCGGTGAGCACGTACTCGTCGCGCGGCGGTGACTCCTGGTACCGGCGCTTCTCCAGGATCCCCTCCGCGGTCAGCGTCTGGAGCCGGGCGGCGAGGACGGCGCGCGGGATGCCGAGGTGGACGAGGAAGTCGTTGTAGCGCCGCACGCCGTAGAGCGCGTCCCGGACGACGAGCAACGTCCAGCGCTCGCCGACGATCTCCAGCGCGCGGGCGATGGAGCACTCCTGTGTCGCGTAGTCCTTGCCCAGTGCCATGCCCTCCACTGTAGCCACTTTCCGACGTTCGGTTCAGTCACCGAACCGACGGTGTTACGGTGGCCGGGACAGCTAGGTTCATTGACCGAACTGAGGACTTGCGATGACCGGGCTCGATTCCGCCGCAGTGGGCGAGGCGCGAAAGGCGCATGGAGTGCAAGAGGTGGTGCGCGGGGCTCGCGACGCGCCGGGGCCGGGCGGCTCCCGCGGGTCACGCGCGGCTCGCACCGGCGGAGCCCCGCCTCCGGAACCGGACGGCATCGCACCCTCCCCCGCCCGCCCCCGCGCCACCCTCGCCCTCGTCAGCGCGGCGACCGCCGTGACCCTGATGAACTACACGGCCCCGATGGTCACGCTCCCGCAGACGGCGGCCGCCCTGCACACCCCGCTCTCCGGCCAGGCTTGGCTCCTCAACGGCACCCCGCTGGGCCTCGCCGCCCTGCTCCTGGTGGCCGGCAGCCTCGCCGACGACTACGGCCGCCGCCGGGTCTTCCTCGCCGGCACCCTGGCCCTCGGCCTGACCACCGCCCTCGGCGCGCTGACCACCTCGACCTGGCAGTTCACCCTGGCCCGCATCGCCCAGGGCGCGGCCGGCGCGGCGCTGCTGGCCAGCGCCCTCGGCCTGATCGTGCACGCCTTCCCCAGCACGCGCGGCCGGCTGCACGCGACCGGTGTGTGGGGCGCGTTCGTCAGCGGCGGCATCGCGACGGGCCCCCTGATCGCGGCCTCACTGCCCAACTGGCGCGCCGGCTACGGCGTCCTCGGCGCCCTCGCCCTGCTGCTGGCCGCGCTCGGCACCCGCACCCTCGCCGAGTCCCGCGCCCCCCGCGGCGGCCGCCCGGACATACCCGGCGCGCTGACCTTCGGACTCGCCCTCATCTCCCTGGTCGCGGCGCTGACGCTGGGCCGGGACGGCTGGCTGCGGGCACCGGTGGGGCTGCTCCTGGCGGCGGCCGTGGCGCTGCTGGCCGTCTTCGTCGCCGTCGAACGACGCTCCCGCACCCCGATGATCGACCTGGGCCTGCTGCGCCACGCCCGCTTCCTGGCCTCCTCGGCGGGCGGCCTCTTCACAGGCCTCGCGGTGATCGGCGTCTTCAGCTATCTGCCCGCGGTGGCCCAGCAGACGATGCGTCTCTCCCCGCTCGCCACGGCCGGTCTGCTGCTGCTCTGGTCCGGCCTGAGCTGCACGGTCGCCCTCCAGGTCAAGCGCCTGCCCGTCCCCCCGCGCGGCCAACTCGCCCTGGGCTTCGCCCTGCACGCCGCCGGCGCCCTGACCTTGCTCGGCGCCATCGGCTCCGGCTCCTGGACCCGGCTGCTCCCCGGTCTGATCATCGGCGGACTGGGCAGCGGCCTCCTCAACGCCGCCCTCCCGCTCCTCGCCGTCGACTCCGTCCCCCGCGCACGCGCCGCCATGGGCTCCGGCGCGCAGCAGACCCTGCGCTACATCGGCTCCAGCGTCGGCGTCGCCCTCACCATCGCCCTCGCCACCTCCGGCGGCCACCTCGCCCACGGCATGAACCTCGCCCTGCTGGTCTCGGCGGCCCTGGCGACGGCGGGCGCGATCGGGGTGCTGGCGCTGCGGGAGGGCAAGCAGACCGGCGGGCGGGCAGGACCAACTCCCCTGCCGTGACGGCCGGTTCGCCCCCGCCCCATTTCTTTCAGGAGGTGCGCGTGGTGGGCAGCGGGAGGGCGTCCTGGTAGCCGTTGATGGGCCGGGGCACCTTCTCGACGGTACGGGCGTCCAGCGCGACCGCCGCGGAAGCGGTGCCCAGCGTGCCGCCGGGGTGCCAGGCCCCGGTGACCGTGACCCACGTGTTGGCGGGCAGCACGGGCCCGCCGTAGACACGTACCTTCACCGACTGGGCGTCCGCCGCACAGCAGTTGATGATGATCCGGGTGAGGTCCCAGCTGCCGTTCCCGTGCGGCGTGACGATGCCGGTCATCAGGACGGTACGCCCCTTGATGGCCCGCGAGCGGTCCTGCTGGACCCGGCTGGTGAAGTCGGACAGGGTCATCGGCAGCGGCGAGACGGCCGCCAGCGGCGCGAACTCGCTCTGCCGGGCGACGGGTTTGGGCGGCTGCCGGGAGGCGGTGTAGGCGCCGAGGGCGGGCGGGGCGTAGAAGAGCAGGCTCAGCGCGGGGAGCAGCAACAGCCAGGCGACGCGGGGTAGACGGGAATGGTCGTGGCCCTGGCCATGGCCGTCGGAGTGCCCATGTCCGTGTCCGTGGCCGTGACTGTCCGCCCGATCGTGCCTGTGGCCGCCGTACTCCCGCTTCCGCCGCCTCCGGTCGAGGACCGCGCTGACGACTCCGAGCAGCACCAGCACGCACCCGGAGGCGATGAGCAGGGGCCGCATGCTCTCCTTGACGTATCTGAGGCACAGGTCGGTGACGAGGGAGATGCGCAGCAGGCCGAGCCCGCACAGCACGAGCAGCCCCGATTGCAGCGTCCGCTTCACAGCAGGGCACCTCCGATCAGCGCGCTGCACACGACGGCGACGACGAGGGTGGCGGCGGAGAACCGTACGGCGAAGGCCCGCCCGAACGTGCCCGCCTGGAGGGCGATCAGCTTCAGGTCGACCATGGGGCCCACCACCATGAACGCCAGCCGGGCCACCGGCGGGAACCCGGTCAGCGAGGCGGCGAGGAAGGCGTCCGCCTCGGAGCAGACGGCGAGCAGCACGGCGAGGGCCGCCAGGAAGATCACGGACAACCAGGGCGTCCCGGTGAAGGTGGCGAGCACGGAGCGCGGAACCCCGACGTTGAAGGTGGCGGCGGCCATCGCGCCGAGCACCAGGAACCCGCCGGCGTGCAGGAAGTCGTGCTGGAACCCGGCCCGGAACTCGTCCCACCGGCTGTGCCCCACCTGGTGCCCGGTGTGCCGTACGGCCGGTCTGAGCCACTCGCTGCGCCCGAACCGCAACCACAGCCACCCCATCACGACGGCCGTCGCGAGCGAGGCGAGCAGCCGGGCCAGCACCATGGCCGGGTTGCCGGGGAAGGCGATCGCGGTGGCGGTGAGCACGACGGGGTTGATGGCCGGCGCGGACAGCAGGAAGGCGAAGGCGGCGGCCGGGGCGACCCCCCGCCCGATGAGGCTGCTGGCCACCGGCACGGACGCGCACTCGCATCCCGGCAGCACCACCCCCGCCACCCCCGCCACGGGTACGGCGAGCAGGGGCCGCCGGGGCAGCATGCGCCGGAACACCCGCTCGGGCACGAAGGCGTTGATCGCCCCGGACAGGGCCGTACCGAGCAGCAGGAACGGCAGCGCCTGCACGGTCACCGCGAGGCACACGGTCCGCCACGCCTGCGCGGCCGGCGCGTCCCCCCACCGCCCGACGAGAAAGAGCAGGGTGCCGGGCACGACGGCGGCCCCGACGAGCAGCAGCGGCCAGTACCGGGGCAGCGCACCCGCTCCGGGCTCCTCCCCCCTCCGGCCCGCCTCCCGCCCCTCCGGCTCGACGTGGACCAGCTCGCCCGTCACCCGCATCCCGACCCCACGTCCAGATGTCCGCGCGGACCGGATGTCCGTACGGATGTCGCTGTAGGCACAGAAGATAGCGAGTGGTCCTGTGTGACAGGGGGTGAGTGGTCCGGTGTGACAGGAAGCGGGCGGGTGGTGCTGTGTGGCCGGACGGGGCCCGAGGGACAGGGCGGTGGGGCCCGAGGGACAGGGCGGTGAGGCCCGACGGACCGGCATATCCCCACAGAGGCCGGTATATGCGAGGTGTCCCCCTCAGGGATCACCCCCACCGGACCGCCCTGACGTTTGTCGGCGCCCGGCAGTACGGTGTCCCCCATGCGCCCCGACACGCCTGCCGAGAACGTCGACCACACCGCCGAAGCGGCACGCCTGGAGCGGACCGCCGGCCTGTACCCGGAGGACGCCGAGGCCCTGCTCCTGCGGGCGGCGGCCCACCTGGAGCTGTCCGGCGACCGCCCCGCCGCCACCACCCTCTACGACCGTCTGCTGTCCACCCCGGCCACCCTGGAGAACCCGTCGCTGGTACGGGCCCTGAAGGCGGCCAACCTCTGGGAGTACAACCATGAGGCCGAGGCACGGGCGATCATCGAGGGCATCCGTACGACGGCCCCGCGCGAGCCCGGCCCCTGGGTGATCATCGCGGAGTCCCTGGAGTCCCACGACGAGCTGGAGTCGGCGGAGGAGACGTTCACACAGGCGGCGCGCCTGCTGCTCCCGGACACTGAGGAACCCCCGGCCCCCCTCCACCCGCTCCTCTACGGCCGCCACCGCGTCCGCCGCATGCGGGGCCTGCCGCACGACGACTGGGACACCCTGGCCGACACCCTGCACACCGCGCCGGTCACCCTGGACGAGCTGCACGACCCCAAGCGCGTCTGGTCCCTCGGCTCGGACAACCCGGCCGAGCTGGAGGCCGAGATCTCCCGCCTGCGCACGGAACTGGGCGCCTACCGCGAGGCCCTCTCCCGCCCCTTCCCGGTCGCCGTCCTCCACTGGCCGGCCCCGGAACTGGCCGAACTCCTGACGGCCTACCCCGCCCTCGCCACGGAATACCCCTCCCACGCCGCCCACCTCGCGACCATAGAGTCCTCCCTCCGCGAACTCTCCACCTCCGGCACCGGCAACCTCGGCATCGTCACCGGCACGGTCCCCTCCTACGAAGCCTTCGCCGCCTCCGAAGCGACCACCCCGGACGACCCGACCCTCCTCCCCCAATACGCCACAACCCTCGCCGCAAGGGGCCGCGCGGTGGCATGGCCACCGGGGAGGGGGGCGGAGTGCTGGTGCGACTCGGGCCGGGTGTACGACGCCTGCCACGGCGCCTAACACCACCCGCGGGGTACTTCGCAGCGCCCGCGCATAACCCTGTTGTCGGTGGCTGCTGTTAGAACTGATCCCTGTCGGCACGCTGGGGCGTGCACGAGAGGGATGAGGGGGCAGCCGTGGCAGAGCCGATGAATGCGTCGGAGCCGATCGCAGGTGTCTACGAAAAGCTGATCACGCATGACGTGCGTGATCAGCTAGCGCAATTCGAAGCGGCTGGCTGGAAGGCCATCGATGCCGAGGTCAGTGCAGAGTCAGCGCCCCATGTCCTAGCTCGCCACATCGGTGAGGCGGTCGGCCGGACGCTGGCCCAGCTTCCGGCCGAGGAGCGGGTCAAGGTGGCAAACCGTGTCCTTGAGGCGCTCGGCACCGCAGGCCCTTCGAACACGAGCACCGCAGACGAGGCGGCAAGGAACACGATTGTCGATGGTCCACGTCAGCTTCTGACGTTGGCGAAGCAAGAAGCGCCTGGCGTTTACGCGTTGCGCCCCTTGACGCCACTGTCCGAGACTTCGCTCATCACCAACTCGCCGGAAGACCTGAGTCTCGGCGCCGAGCTGAGGGCGGAGCTCGCCACAGCGGACCGCATCGACCTGCTCTGCGCGTTCGTGAAGTGGTACGGCATTCGTGTCCTAGAGGACTCGCTGCGTGCGGCGCGGGATCGTGGTGTGCCCATTCGTGTCATCACGACCACTTACATCGGCGCCACCGACCGCCAGGCGCTCGACCGTCTGGTCCGGGACTTCGGCGCTACCGTCAAGGTCAACTACGAGATCCGTTCCACTCGGCTGCACGCCAAAGCCTGGCTGTTCAGGCGGAAGACGGGCTTTGACACCGCGTATGTCGGCAGCTCGAACCTGTCGAAGGCAGCCCTACTCGATGGCCTGGAGTGGAACGTGCGGCTGTCGTCGGTGGCGACCCCCGCCGTACTGGACAAGTTCGAGGCGACCTTCGACGCGTACTGGAGCGACCCCGCCTTCGAGACGTACGACCCCGACCTCCATGGCGCCCGCCTCGATGAAGCGCTGGCCCAGGCAAGTGGGGTCAGCTCCGGCACGGACGTGCAGATCAGTCTTTCTGGTCTTGAGGTGCGTCCCTACCCCCACCAGCAGGACATGCTAGAGCGGCTCGCTGCCGAGCGGGAGCTTCGCGACCGGCACCGCAATCTCTTGGTAGCGGCGACGGGCACTGGGAAGACGGTCATGGCCGCACTGGACTACCGCAACCTGTGCCTCAAGGAAGGGGGCGCGGCCCGACCGCGGCTGCTGTTCGTGGCCCACCGCAAGGAGATCCTCAAGCAGTCGCTTCGCACCTACCGCGAAGTACTGGACGATGCGTCGTTTGGCGAGCTCCTGCACTCAGGGCAAGACCCCCGGGAGTGGAACCACGTCTTCGCCAGCGTCCAGTCCCTCAATGTGCGACGCCTAGAGCAGTTGGCCCCTAATCACTTCGACATCATCGTCATCGACGAGTTCCACCACGCCACTGCCACCACTTATCGGCGAGTGATCGACCACTTCACACCGAAGGAACTGCTCGGACTCACGGCCACTCCAGAGCGGATGGATGGCCTCAACGTCCAGGACGAGTTCTTCGAGGGTCGCATCGCTGCCGAGATGCGGCTGTGGGAAGCCCTGGAGAACGATCTGCTCTGTCCCTTCCACTACTTCGGTGTCCCGGACGGTACGGATCTAACGAACCTGGGTTGGCAGCAGGGCTCGTACACGGACCGGGACCTGGACAACCTCTATACCGGCAACCACGCGCGCGCCCGGATCGTGGTCAAGCAGATCCGGGACAAGGTCTCCAAGCCGGGTGCCATGCGGGCACTGGGCTTTTGCGTGAGCAAGGCGCACGCTCACTTCATGGCCGATTTCTTTCGGCAGGCCGGCTTCCACGCGATGGCGCTCGACAGCGACTCGCCCACCGAGGTGCGCTCCCAGGCGCTCGCGGACCTCCGGGACGGCAAGCTCCAAGTGATCTTCTCCGTCGACTTGTTCAACGAGGGACTCGATATCCCGGACGTCGACACCCTGCTGCTCCTGCGCCCCACCAACAGCGCCACCATCTTCCTCCAGCAGTTGGGCCGAGGGCTCAGGCGAACCCAAACGAAGCCTGTCCTCACGGTTCTCGACTTCATCGGACAGCACCGGACCGAGTTCCGCTTTGAGGAGCAGTTCCGCGCTCTGACCAACCTGTCCAGGAACCGGCTCCTCGAGCACATCGAGCACGACTTCCCACAGCTGCCGTCTGGCTGCCAGATCATCCTGGAGGGCAAGTCGAAGGACCTCGTCATCGAGAACATCCGGACCCAGCTGGGTGCCACGGTGAAGACCCTAGTGAAGGAGGTCAAGGCCTACGGCACACCCCGCCTGGCCGACTACCTCCGCGAGAGTCGCCGGGAGATCAAGGAGCTCTACAAGAGTGACAACTCCTGGACGACAGTACTGCGTCGCTCCGGCTTCCTGGACGAACCCACGTCCCCCGCAGAAGCCGCCCTCCTCAAGCGGATCCACGCCTTCCTCCACGTAGACGATCCAGACCGTGCGGACGCCTACCTACGACTTCTCGAGGACGGCGCTGCGTCGTACGAGGATCTGAGTCCGACCGACCAGTCGTATGCCCGCATGTTGTTCTTCAACCTCTGGGACAACGCAGGTGGCTTCACCAGCTACCAGGAGGGTTTGGAGACGCTGCGGACCCAACGCGCGTTTCGGGATGAGCTCCGGCAGGTGCTTTCGCATGTCATGGAGCAGGCCGACCACGTCCCCCTGCCCCTGTCCGGCCACCTGGGCAAGATCCCGCTAAGGGTGCACAGCTCCTACAACCGCTCGGAGATCCTCGCTGCCCTCGGCGTCGCACGCTTCGGTGGCCAGATGCCCCGCTCCTTCGCCCAAGGTGTGCAGTGGGTTGAGGAGTTGCAAACGGATACGCTCCTCATCACTCTCGAAAAGAACGAGAAGGACTTCTCTCCCACCATCCGCTACAAGGACTACGCGCTGAACCGGACGCTTTTCCACTGGGAGTCCCAGAACGCGACGGCCGCCAGCTCCCCCACCGGCCTGCGCTACCAGCATCACAAGGAGCGTGGCAGCCACGTCCTCCTCTTCATGCGGCGCTACAAGAACACCGACATCGGCAAGTCCCAGCCCTGGATGCTCCTGGGTCCCGCCACCTACGAACACCACACCGGCAGCAAGCCCATGTCCATCACCTGGCGCCTGGAGCACGATCTACCAGCCGACGTGTGGACCTACGCGGCCATCAACGCCGGTTAGCGGGGCAACTTCGATGTCAGTGTGATCAGTTAACGTCAAGACATGGGCAAATCTTCGATCACCCCCGGGATGCTGACCACACGAGCAGAGATGGACAAGCTGTTCGGCGGAGGAAGCCAAGGGGGGGATCATTTCTTCCACAACCACCCCAAATATCCTCATTTACGTAGACCACGATAGCGGTAAGAAGTATGGCTACGAGGACGGCTGGCTGGCGGAAGAAGACGAGCTTGGGCCGATCTTCGAGTACACCGGTCAAGGCACCAGCGGAGAGCAAACGTTTCTGGGAGAGGGCAGGATCTCGAAACGCTGCTGTCTTGTACCACGCGCGGGACGAGCGAGCTCTGCACGTCTTCGTCGCTGAAGGAAAGGTCTCCGAGCCAAACTCCAGCGCCAAGCAGCAGCGGTACGTAGGCGAGTTCACCCTAGACCTCAAGCAGCCTTACACCGTGCGAGAGGCACACGACGAAAATGGGTCACAGCGCCGCGTCATAGTCTTCCGCCTGCGTCCCAAGGGTGCATACGAGCGCCTCGCCAAAGATACCATCACACGGGCGCAAGGGACTATCACAGAAAGGGTTTTGGCAGCCGTCGCGGAAACTAGGCTGCCTGAGCCCAAGTCGTCTAAGCCCAGGTTGGTCTCGCCGAAGCGGAAGCGAGCCTCGGAAAGCAGGCGCGCAGCTCAGCCCAGCGTCATCGCTGAACATCGTCAGTCGACTCTCCGAGCCTCGTACCTCAAGGAGCTCGTGGAGCAAGGGCATGAGGTTTTTTCCTACAAAATAAAGATCGCCAACACTACAACCGTCCTCACGACTGATCTCTACGACGCAACCACACACGAGCTCTATTCGGTGCGCGGAGAGAGCTCCCGCGATGAGGTGCGCGCGGCGATAGGCCTACTCAAGGACTATGTGCGGCACCTAAATCCGAACCGACCGAAGCTGACCGTATTGCTCCCAGGTAAGCCACAGGACGACTTGATAGACCTTCTCCACACAGAAGCAATTAACCTCGTTTACCAGACAGGTAACAGCTACACCAGGATCCCAGTCAAGTAAGCCCGCCTGTCACTCTCACGGAGTCACCATGGCAGTCTCACCAGAGCACATATACCTGTCAGATGCGGCCCTCCGAATCATGGAGAGCGCATCGAACTCCGGCCTCTTCGGCTACACCGAAGGCCAGCGCAAGCTTTTCGACTTCTCCTGTGATCTCAAGCAGGACTGGTCAAAGGTCATCGTAGGGCAGACACTCTGGGGACACGGCGGTGACGGCATCGACAAAGACCTCAGAATTTTGCTCAACGAGCGGGATGTAGCGGCTGCCGTTTACATCGCGCGCCACGAAAGTAAGCTCCGCTCCCGCTTTGCCGAGGTGACCCAGTCCTATCTGGACACGCCCATGCGCGAACGCCCGTCTCGTTTGCGGGTCTTCTGGGTCCCGGCAGACTTCAAGGCAGACGACGAGACCATAGCGGAGTCAACCTACAAAGCCCTAAAGGGGGAAATCACCAGAGATCTCCTCATGCATGTGACCCTCGGTGGCCTCACTCAGCGAGACACTACACGCTTCGCCTCTTCCAAGCGCCCCGGTCTCCCGATAGCGATCCTCTCTTATGTCAAGGAGAATAAGTATCGCAATAACAGCAGGACTGCGAAGGATCTAGACGCAAACCCAAACGCCGTCAGGCATGAAACCGAACGTCTCTTCATACTGGGATTCCTGGAGAGCGAGAGCCTACAGGGTGGCATATAACAAGTTACCGCGAGCGGCCACGCGATACTCGATATCTGCTCACGCCTGCGCGACTACCTCAATGGAAACCTCGGTGAGGGAAATAAGAATGAAGAATTCGAACACATATGCGGCCTACTAGGAATAGAGTATCCTTCGATACCGAACACCACGCAGCTTGTAAACAAGGGAATCGAGCCGCAACTACAAAACCCTACCTTCCTCCTCTTGCAGCATGTAGCTCAAGCTGATGCAGATGATCGGTAGAATGGGCCGCCCCTATTTCGAATTTCCTTCGGCCACGCCTCATTTCAACTCCGGGTCAGAACCCGCCCGGCCTGCGGACGGGTCACCCCCGGAGCCTCGGGCGGTCACGCCATAGGCGCCAGCTCCGCCCTCCCGAACAACAGCGCGTAGCCGGGCGGCAGTTGGGAGAGGATGCGGTCGGTCAGGTCGGGGGTGAGGTAGGTGGAGAGGGTGGTCAGGACCGAGCTGACGTCCCAGCGGGCGGTTGCCGGGGTGGAGTCGGGGAGTCGGGTGGATACCGAGTCCACGAACTCGCGGGCCGTCAGGGGCTCGGGGACCGGGATCTGGGCGGCGATCAGGCGGCCGGCCTCGGGGGGCAGGGACTGAGCCAGGACGACGCGTTCGTCGCCGGTGACATGGCTGCCGAGGGCGGACAGGACGATGCGGGTGATGCGCTCGGCCTCCGCTCGGGTCGGGTAGCGGCCCGCCTCGCGGACGGCCTCGGTCAGGCTCTCCCAGGACGTCGAGTCGGCGGGGCTCGGGTGCGGCTTCGGCAGGGGCACCGCCGCAGTCACCGTCGAGGCCGATGCCCTGGGCGCCGTACTACCCGCCGTCTTGAGCGTCGCGTCCGTCGCCTGCTTGGGCGCCGCGGTGGACGCCTGCTTGGGCGCCGCGGTGGACGCCTGCTTGGGCGTCGCGTTCGTCGCCTGCTTGGGCGTCGCGATGGTCGGCTGCTTGGGCGCCGCGGTGGTCGCCGGGGTGGTCATCGTCAAGCTCCTTCTCGGGGGCACGTCGGGCTGGTGCCGGGCGTCCGGTTGATCCAGAGGTTCGGTACCCCGTCGCGGGGCGGGCAGGCCGGGACGGGTGGGCGGAATTCGGGGCCGGACGGCCCGGCGCGGGGCGGGACCTCCGGGCCTCCGGGGTTCCGGAGGTCCGGGTCCCGCCCCGCGTCGGGGGGTGTCAGCCGGCGATCTGCTTGCGGGAGGGGGTCCCGCCGGTGATCTGGATACGGCGCGGCTTCGCCTGCTCGGCGACCGGGATGCGCAGCGTCAGGACGCCGGACTCGTAGGAGGCGTCGATGCGGTCCGTGTCGAGGGTGTCACCGAGGAAGAGCTGGCGGGTGAAGGTGCCTGTCGGCCGCTCGGTGACCAGCGTCTCCGCGTTCTCGGGGGCGGGGCTGCGGCGCTCGGCGCGGACATTGAGGACGTTGCGCTCGACGTCCAGCTCGATCGTCTCCGGATCGACGCCGGGGAGGTCGAAGTGGACCAGGAATTCGTCACCGGCACGGTACGCGTCCATCGGCATCGCGGCCGGACGGGCGGTGCTGCCGAGGACCTGCTGCGCGAGTCGGTCGAATTCGCGGAACGGGTCGGTGCGCATGAGCATCACGGGTCACTCCCTTCCTCAGGTGCTGGTGCGATGCCCTATGACTATTTATATAGCTCGGAGACGGAAAGTTGACAACCCTCGACTCAGGTTAGGTAAGCGTCTCCGCCTGCGCGTTAGCCTCGGCCTCCTCTACGACATTCGGAGGCATACATGGCCAGGATCCCCAGCGCTTTCGTCGCCGCGAGCGGGCTCGTCGGCGGGTACGGAGTCGCCCGGTGGACGAAGAGGCGGCCGCTCGGCGGGGCCGTGCTCGCCGTAGCCGGTGCCGCCGCCGCGCAGCAGTGGCGCAAGCAGGCCGGGAACACCGCCGCGGGCGCGCTCACCGCCGTCTACGTCGGCGCCTTCGCCGGCTCCCACCCGCTCGCGAAGAAGGTCGGCGCCTGGCCCTCCGTCCTCGGCGTCGCCGGTGCCGTCGCCCTCGCCTCCTGGGCCGTCGCCGACCGCAACGCCTGAGGAGCCGGCGGGACGGACGGGCAGAGGCGTCGCCGGGTGCGCCGTAAGCCCAGCCCTCTGCTCGTCCCAGCGCCCAGCCCCAGCCCCGTCACCCCTCCCCCGCCGTCACTCCCCCGCCGTCACCCCTCCACCGCGGTCAGCGGCCTCGCCACGTCCTCCAGCGAGCGCCGTTCCGCCCGTACCGCCAGTGCCGCCGCCACCAGGCCCGCCGCGCACATCAGCGCCGCCCCGATGGAGAAGGCCAGGACCGTGTCGCCGACCCTGCCGGTGCCGGTGAGGTCGGCGAACAGCAGCGGGCCGCTGACGCCGCCGGCCGCCGTGCCCAGGGCGTAGAAGAAGGCGATGGACATCGCGCGCGTCTCCATCGGGAAGATCTCCGACACCGTCAGATACGCGCTGGACGCGCCCGCCGAGGCGAAGAAGAGGACCACGCACCAGCACGCCGTCAGCGTCGTCGCGTCGAGCGCGCCCCGGTCGAACAGCCACGCCGTGCCGAACAGCAGCAGGCCCGACAGCAGGTAGGTCGAGGAGATCATCACCCGGCGGCCGACCGTGTCGAACAGCTTGCCCAGCAACAGCGGGCCGAAGAAGTTTCCGACGGCGATGACCGCGAAGTAGTAGCCGGTACGGTCCGTCGGCACCCCGAAGAACTTCGTCAGGATCGCGCCGAAGCCGAAGGTGATCGCGTTGTACAGGAACGCCTGCCCGATGAAGAGGGAGAAGCCGAGCACCGCGCGCTTGCGGTACTGGCCGAAGACCGTGCGGGCGATCTCCCCGAAGGTGACGCTCTTGCGCTGGTGGATGCTCAGGTGCGCGTCCACCGCCGGCAGCCGGGTGCCCTTCTCCGCCTCCACCTGCTGTTCGATGCCGGCGACGATCTCCTCCGCCTCCTCGTCCCGGCCGTGGATCAGCAGCCACCGCGGGCTCTCCGGGACGTGCCGTCGTACCAGCAGGATCACCAGCGCGAGTACGGCGCCCAGCGCGAAGGTCAGCCGCCAGCCCACGTTCACCGGCAGCAGGCCGGTGTTCAGCACGACGACGGACAGCAGCGAGCCGCCCACCGCGCCCAGCCAGAAGCTGCCGTTGATCATCAGGTCGACGCGGCCGCGGTAGTGGGCCGGGATCAGCTCGTCGATCGCGGAGTTGATCGCCGCGTACTCGCCGCCGATGCCGAAGCCGGTCAGGAAGCGGAAGAGGAAGAACCACCAGGCTTCCCAGGAGACGGCGGTCAGGGCCGTTGCCACCAGGTACACCCCGAGGGTGATCATGAACAGCTTCTTGCGGCCGTAACGGTCGGTCAGCCGGCCCCAGAACAGGGCGCCGACGCACGCGCCCGCGACGTACAGCGCGGCGGCCACGCCGGTGATCTGGCCGGATGTGATCGACAGGCCGCTGCCCGGTTCGGCCAGACGGCTGGCGATGTTGCCGACGACCGTGACCTCCAGGCCGTCCAGGATCCATACGGTGCCCAGGCCGATCACGATCGTCCAGTGCCAGCGGGACCACGGGAGGCGGTCGAGACGGGCCGGGATGTCGGTGCTGATGGTCCGCCCACCGCCACCCGCCCGCCCAGCATCACCGGCCCGCCCGCCGCCACTCGCCGGAACGCCACCCTCACCCACCCGGCCGCGGTCGCCCGCCGGAACGCCACCCTCACCCGTCCGGCCGGTCCCGCCCGGCTCACCGACTCCCCGCGACGCCTTCTCGGCTCCTGTCATCGGCTCCCTCCTCGTCGAGGACGCCCCCCGAAGCGGAGGGACGGCAGGACGACGGATACCCCCGCGCCGCGGTTCCAGGCGCCGGACGACGCCGCGTCAGCCGCCCACCGCCCGCGACACGGTGAAGATCAGCAGTCCCGCCAGTGATCCCACCACCGTGCCATTGATCCGGATGAACTGCAGATCACGCCCGATGTGCGCCTCGATCTTCCGGGTGGTGTGCTCGGCGTCCCAGCCCGCCACCGTGTCCGTGATCAGAGAGGTGATCTCCGCCCGGTAGGTCGTCACGACATGCACCGCCGCGCCCTCCAGCCAGCTGTCCACCTTCTCCTGCATCTTCGGCTCGGCCGCCATCCGCGCGCCCAGGGACAGCAGCGCCGACCGCAGCCGCGTCCGCAGCTCGCTGCGCTCGTCCTCCGCCGCCGCGACGATCATCGACCGTACGGCCGTCCACGCGGACGCGATCAGGTCCTGCACCTCGCCGCGGCCCAGCACCTCGCCCTTGAGCCGCTCCACCCGCGCGCGGGTCTCCGTGTCCGACTGGAGATCGGAGGCGAAGTCGGTGAGGAAACGGTCCAGCGCGCCGCGCGCCGGATGGGACGGCATGTCCCGCATCTCCGCGCAGAAGCGCAGCAGCTCCTTGTAGACCCGCTCGCCGACCTTGCGGTCCACGAACCGCGGGGTCCAGCCGGGCGCCCCACCCTGCACGGCGCCCATCACGTTGTCGCCGTGCAGCACCAGCCAGTCGTGGGCCCGCGAGACCACCAGGTCCACGGCGCGCTTGTGACCGCCGTCCGCGACGACCTTCTCCAGCATCTTGCCGAGCCCCGGCGCGATCTCCCGCGCCCCGGCCCGCCGGGTGATCGCCTCCCCCACCACCGCCTGCACATCCGAGTCCCGCAGCACCGTGAGCGCGCCGCGCAGCGCGGTCGCCAGCTCCGCCGTCACCCGGTCCGCGTGCTCCGGCTCGGCCAGCCACGCGCCCAGCCGGGCGCCGATGCCGACGGCGCGCAGCCGCTGCCGTACGACGTCCTGGGAGAGGAAGTTCTCGCCCACGAACTCGCCCAGTGAGACGCCCAGCTGGTCCTTCTTGGTCGGGATGATCGCGGTGTGCGGGATCGGCAGCCCGAGGGGGTGGCGGAAGAGTGCGGTGACCGCGAACCAGTCCGCCAGCGCGCCCACCATGCCGGCCTCCGCCGCCGCGGAGACGTAGTCCGCCCAGGCCCCGGCGCCCGCGTTCCCGGCCAGCTTGGACAGGACGTAGACCACGGCCACGAACAGCAGCAGGCCCGTCGCGGTGAGCTTCATGCGCCGCACTCCGCGCCGACGCTCCTCGTCGGCCGGGGTGAAGGCCGTCATCGTCCGGTACGACGCGGCCGGCCCGGCGGTCTCGGTCTCGGTCTCGGTAGGTTCCATCAGCTCCACCCGTTCGGTGATCCCGCGCACAATTGTCCTCTCCTGACCGACTCCCGGAACGGAACAGGAGTTCCCGGCGTCTGTTCCGGCGGGGGCTTGCACCCAGGGGGCCGGATGTCCGGCCCGGCCCATGAAGCATCATGGACTCATCAAGACCGGAGCCCGGAGCTCCCTCGCCCGAGGAGAACGGCACCAGCGTGACCAGCCGGCAGGACGGGAGCCCCGAGGAGCCCCGCGCACCGCATCCCAGCACACAGGACCCCAGCACACCGCGCCCGCACCGCGCGAAGTACCTCGCCCTGCTCTGCGGGCTCGTCGCCCTGGTGGTGGCCGTCAGCGCCGGGATCTACGTCACCGCGGCGGCCGGCGACCACACCGCCGGCGGCACCCTCGCCGACGACCGCCCGCACCACGGCTCCGCCGCGCCCGTCTCCGCCGGCACCTGGGTCGGTTCCTGGGCGAGCGCCCCCGTCGGCGGCGAGCCGGGCACCGAGACGGCCGGCCTCGCGGGCCGCTCCGTGCGCAACGTCGTCCACGCGGACGCCGGGGGTACGAGTGCCCGGATCACGCTGTCCAACCTCTACGGCCAGACACCGCTGGACATCACCCACGCCACGATCGCGCTGTCCGCCGGGGACGCCACCGCGGCGGCCGACGCGGACACCATGCGGCGGCTCACCTTCGGCGGCGCCACCGGCGTCGTCATACCCGCGGGCGAACAGGTCGTCAGCGACGCGGTGCGCCTGGTCGTACCCCATGGCACGGACGTCCTCGTCACCACGTACTCCCCCACCCCCTCCGGGCCGGTCACCTACCACCCGCACGCGCAGCAGACCTCGTACGTCGCCACCGGGGACCGCACCGAGGACTCCACCGGCGAGCCCTACACCCAACGGACGCCGTACTGGCGGTACCTGACCGCGCTGGACGTGCTCGGCGACGAGGCCGACGGCACGGTCGTCGTCTTCGGCGACTCCATCACCGACGGCATCACCTCCACCGTCGACGCCAACCGCCGCTGGCCCGACGTCCTCGGCGACCGGCTGCGCTCGGCGCTCGCCGGCGGGGAGCGGCTGCCGCGCTACAGCGTCGTCAACGAGGGCATCAGCGGCAACCAGGTCCTCGCCGACGGGCTCGGCCGCCCCGCGGAGAACCAGAGCGGGCTCGGCCGCTTCGGGCGCGACGCGCTCTCCCGGACCGGCGTCAGGGTGGTCGTCATCGACCTCGGCATCAACGACATCCTGCGCGACCCGCACCTCGACGGCCCCGACCGCGTCCTCGCCGGTCTGCGCACCCTGGTCCGCGAGGCGCACGCGCGCGGGCTGAAGGTCGTCGGGGCGACCCTGATGCCGTTCCGGGGCCACCGGGGCTGGACGCCCGCGCGGGAGGCCGTACGGCAGCAGATCAACGCGCAGATCCGCGCGGGCCGGGTGTACGACGCGGTGGCCGACTTCGACAAGGCCCTGCGCGACCCGTACGACCCGCGCCGCCTACGCCCCGACTACGACTCCGGCGACCATCTGCACCCCAGCGACCTCGGCTTCGCCACGATGGCCAGGGTCTTCGACCTGCGCACCCTGAAGGGCGGCGGGCAGACGGAGCTGTGAGGGCCGGCCCGGGGGCCGGACACGACGGACGCCGGACCACAGGCGAGCACGACAGGCGCCGGACCACCGCAGGCGAGCGCGATGGGCGCCGGACCACCGCAGGCGGACACGACGGGCGTTGGCGGCGGAAGCAGACGGCGCGGCAGGTGCCGGCGGTCGGCGGCAGGCGTCCGTGACGGGCGGCCGTGGCGGCGAGGGGGAGGCCTGCGGCGGTCAGGGGTGGCCGGGAGGAATACTGGGCGGCATGACCCGCCTGATCCTCGCCACCCGCAACGCCGGAAAGATCACCGAGCTGAGGGCCATCCTGGCCGACGCCGGGCTGCCCCATGAGCTGGTCGGGGCCGATGCCTTCCCCGAGATCCCCGACGTCAAGGAGACCGGCGTCACCTTCGCCGAGAACGCTCTGCTCAAGGCGCACGCCCTGGCGCGGGCCACCGGGCTGCCCGCGGTCGCCGACGACTCCGGCCTGTGCGTGGACGTCCTGAACGGCGCGCCCGGCATCTTCTCCGCCCGCTGGGCCGGCCGGCACGGCGACGACAAGGCCAACCTCGACCTGCTCCTCGCCCAGCTCTCCGACATCGCCGCCGAACACCGCGCGGCCCACTTCGCCTGCGCCGCCGCCCTTGCCCTGCCGGACGGCACGGAGCGCGTGGTGGAGGGCCGGCTGCTCGGCACCCTGCGGCACGAGCCCGCCGGCACCAACGGCTTCGGCTACGACCCGATCCTCCAGCCCGAGGGCGACACCCGCACCTGCGCCGAACTGACCGCCGCCGAGAAGAACCTCATCAGTCACCGCGGCAAGGCGTTCCGCGCGCTGGTACCGGTGGTGCGGGAACTGCTCGGCTGATCCCGCCCACGGCTCAACTCTGGTGCGGCCGGAGGGACTCGAACCCTCACGGGAGTTACCCCACTGGGACCTAAACCCAGCGTGACTGCCAATTCCACCACGGCCGCCTGGTGCTGCCCGGCCATGCTAGCGGCCGGGCAGCGGGTTCAGATGCCCAGATCCTTGATGATCTTCGCTACATGGCCGGTGGCGCGGACGTTGTAGAAGGCGTGGGAGACCTTGCCGTCCTCGTCGACGACGATCGTGGAGCGGATGATGCCCAGGTAGGTCTTGCCGTAGTTCTTCTTCTCGCCGTAGGCGGCGTAGGACTCGGCGACCTTCTTGTCGGGGTCGGCGACGAGGGTGACCTTGAGGGACTCCTTCTCGCGGAACGCGGCCAGCTCTTCCGGGGTGTCCGGGGAGATGCCGATGACGTCGTAGCCGGCGCCGGCCAGCAGGTCGAGGTTGTCGGTGAAGTCGCAGGCCTGCTTGGTGCAGCCCGGGGTAAGCGCCGCGGGGTAGAAGTACACGATGACCTTGCGGCCCTTGTGGTCCGCGAGGGAGACCTCGTTACCGTCGGCGTCCGGGAGGGTGAAGGCGGGGGCCACGTCCCCCGGCTGGAGTCGCTCGCTCATCGGACCAGCGTAACCGGGGCCCCTTGCGGTGCGGCTCGGGCTGGAGCTGACAGACTGTCCGGAACAGGACAGCAGATTTCGGCAGACTTCGGAGGCCGTACGGTGGCGGACACGGCGGACACCAGAACCCCGGCGCAGATCGAGGCGGACATCAGGCGCCGCCGCGAAGTGCTGGCCGAGACGCTCGACGAGATCGGGGTGCGGGTGCACCCGAAGACGATCGTCGGGGACGCGAAGGCCAAGGCCGTAGCGAACATCGATCACACCGTGGGACGCGCGTATGTGCAGGTCAACCGGGTGGTGAGCGAGGTCAGGGCGCAGTTCACGGACGAGGACGGCCGGCTGCGCGCGGAGCGGGTCGTGCCGGTCGCGCTCGTGGTGGCCGGGGTGGTGGGCCTCGTCGCCCTGTCCCGCAAGCGCGGGCGCTGAACCGGAAGCACCGGGCAGGACGGCCACCCAGCGGGTCACGGGCGCGTCGAAGGCAGGTAGGTTCGAGGTGTGAGCGCCAAGAGACACGAGCAGAGCACCCCGCAGCACGACAAGCTGCCCATCCGGATGCTGCACGACCGGGTGCTGGTCAAGCAGGAGACCGGTGAGGGCGAGCGGCGGTCGGGCGGCGGCATTCTGATTCCCGCCACCGCGGCGGTCGGCCGCCGGCTGGCCTGGGCCGAGGTCGTCGCGGTCGGCCAGAACGTCCGGACCGTGGAGCCCGGCGACCGCGTCCTGTTCGACCCGGAGGACCGGGCCGAGGTCGAGGTGCGGGGCGTGGCGTACGTCCTGATGCGCGAGCGCGACCTGCACGCCGTGGCCGCGGACCGCTTCGAGGGGTCCGAGGACTCGACCGGGCTCTATCTGTGAGGCCGTAACGGGCCGGAAGAACGCGGAGGAGGGCTGGTGACCATGGTCACCAGCCCTCCTCCGCGTGGTTTTGCTAGCTTCGAAGGCGAGCCCGACGAGACGCGCCGTACCGGGATGCAGGCAAAGACGACGCACCGGAAGAGAAACGCCGTACGTCTCGGAGGTGCCGTCATGGCCTGGGTTCTGCTTGTCGTGGCCGGTCTGCTGGAAGTGGGCTGGTCGATCGGGATGAAGTACAGCGAGGGTTTCACCCGGCCGCTGCCCAGTGTGCTCACCGGTGCCGGGATCATCGCCAGCATGCTGCTGCTGTCCTGCGCCGCCCGCTCCCTGCCCATCGGTACCGCCTACGGGGTGTGGGTCGGTATCGGCGCGGCCGGGGCGGCGGTGCTCGGCATGGTGGTGCTCGGCGAGCCGGTCACCGCCGCCCGGATCTTCTTCGTGTGTCTGCTGCTGGTCGCCGTGGTGGGACTGAAGGCGACCAGCAGCTAGCGCGGGCGTGACTCAGGTGCCGGGGCCGCCGCCGGGGCCGCCCCCGGCGGCGGTGCCCGTGCCGCCGCCCGCGGCCGCACCGCCGCCACCCGTGCCCGTGCCACCGCCGCCGGGTGCGCCGCCCGCCGCGGTGCCGCCGCCGCCCGTGGTGGTATCGCCGCCCGTGCCGCCGCCGACGGTGGCCGGGTCGGGGCCGGTCGTGCCGCCGCCCGTGGTGTCGCCGCCCGTGGTGTCACCGGTGGTGTCACCGCCGGTCGTCGCGCCGCCGTCGGTCGCGGTACCGGTGGTGCCGCCGTCGGTGGGGCCGCCGCTGGTGCTGTCGCCCGGCTCGGTGGAGGCGCCGGTGTCGCCGCCGCCCGTGGTGGCGGAGGAGCTGGGGTCGCCGGGGGCGGGCGGCTGCGTCTGGTTCGCGCCCTCCTGGAGCTGGAGGTCGAAGGACGAGGCCGGGCTGTTCTTCAGCGCGTCGTGGGTGTACTGGGCCCAGATCTGGGTGGGCGGGCCGCCACCGTTCATCCGGGCCTGGCCGAGCGCGCCGTACAGCGGCATGTGCTTGGCCGTCACCGGGTCCTGGCCCATCACGGAGACCACCGTGGCGAGGTCGGGGGTGTAGCCGGCGAACCAGGCGGCGGTGTCGTTCTCCGCGGTACCGGTCTTACCGGCCGCCGGACGGCCCGCGGCCTGCGCGGCGGTGGCGGTGCCGCCCTGGACCACGCTCTTGAGCATGCTGGTGGTGGTGTCGGCGGCGCTGCGGCTGACGGCCTGCTTGACGGGCGCGTCGGGCAGCTTGACCTCGTCGGTGCCGTTGCGGGTGATCTTCTTGACCATGGTGTAGGTGCCGTGCTTGCCGTGGTTGGCGAGCGTGGCGTACCCCTCCGCCATGTCCAGGACGCTGGCGGTGGCGGGGCCGAGCGCGATGGACGGGTACGGCTGGAGGTCCGGGGTGTCCGCGGGGATCCCCAGGTCGATCGCGGTCTGCTTGACCTTGGACGGGCCGACGTCTACCGCCATCTGCGCGTACACCGCGTTCACCGACAGGTCGGTGGCCTTGGTGACGGTGATCTGGCCGTACGACTTCTGGTCCTCGTTCTGCGGGGCGTACGCGCCGCCGTTCCAGCCCTGGACGGGGCGCTCGTTGGTGCCGTCGTACTGGGTGTTCGGGGTGATGCGGCGGCCGTCCTGGGTGGTGGACCCGTTCTCCACCGCGGAGGTGAAGACGAACGGCTTGAAGGTGGAGCCGACCTGGAAGTCACCGCGGGTCGCGCCGTTGGTGTACTGCTTCACGTAGTCGATGCCGCCGTACATCGCGACGACCTGGCCGGTCTTCGGGTCGACGGAGGCGCCGCCGGCCCGGACGTAGCTGTCGACCTTGTTGTTCTTCTTGTCCAGCTTGGACACGAGCTGGTCGTCCACCGCCTTGACGAAGGCGTCCTGCTTGTCCTTCTGGATGGTGGTCGTGATGCGGTAGCCGCCGGCCTCCAACTGGTCGGAGTCGAGGATGTGGTTGGCGATCAGGTAGTGCTTGACGGCGTCCACGAGGTAGCCGCGCTGGCCGGACATGCCGGTGGACAGCGTCTGCTCCTTCGGCATCGGGAACTTCATCCCGGCGCGCTTGGACTGGCTGAGCCAGCCCTGCTTGACCATGCCGTCCAGGACGTAGTTCCAGCGGGCCACGGCCGCGGACTTGTTCTCCGGGTGTGCGACGACGTCGTACTCGCTGGGCGCGTTGACGAGCGCGGCGAGGTAGGCGGCGCGGGCCGGGTCGAGGTCCTTGGCGTCGCGGCCGTAGTAGGCCTGGGCGGCGGCCTGGATGCCGTAGGCGTTGCGGCCGAAGTAGCTGGTGTTGAGGTAGCCCTCCAGGATCTCGTCCTTGGACTTGTTCCGGTCGAGCTTGATCGAGATGAAGAATTCCTTGGCCTTGCGGGTGACCGTCTGCTCCTGGCCCAGGTAGTAGTTCTTCACGTACTGCTGGGTGATCGTGGAGCCGGACTGCTTGCCCTTGCCGGTCGCGGTGTTCCAGGCCGCGCGGAGCATCGCCTTGGGGTCGACGGCGGACTCGGTGTAGAAGTCGCGGTCCTCGGCGGCCAGTACGGCGTGCTGGGCGTCCTTGGAGACCTCGGAGAGGGTGACCTTCTCCCGGTTGACCTGGCTGTCGCGGGTGTCGCGGGCGATCTGGGAGCCGTCGGCGTAGAGGTAGACGTTCGCCTGCTTGGTGGCGAGGGCGTTGGCGGGCGGGATGTCGACGAGGGAGTAGCCCACGAAGAACAGCCCGATGACCGCGAGCACGACGAAGACGAAGCCGCCGAGCACCATCTTCCAGGTCGGCAGGAGGCGCCGCCATCCGGTGCGCTTGGGCTTCTTGGCCTTCTTCTTGCCCTTGCCCTTGCCGTCGTCGGCGCCGGAGGCGGTGGTGGTGTCCGCGGCGGAGGGGGGCGTCGGGCCGGAGCCGGTCGCGGTACGGGGGCCGGCGGCGGCGCCGTTGGCGGTGGTCGCGGAGTTCGCGGCGTTCGCGGCACCGGCGAGGCCCGCGGCGCCCGCGGCTCCGGCCGTGCCCGCCGCCTTCGCGGTGCCGGCGGCGGCCGTGGCACCGGCGGCACCGGCGGCGGCCGCGCCTGCCGCGCGGGCGGCGCCCGGCCGGGAGCCGGTCGTGTGGGGGGTGGGGCCGGTCGCGGCCGTACCCGCCGTGGCGGGGCCGCCCGTTTCGCCCTGGCGCGGGGCGCTGACACGGCGGAGCACCTGGGTGGTCTCGGGCGCCGGCGGGTTCTGGCCGGACTTGCCCGACTTGCCGGACTGACCGGACTGACCGGACTGACCGGACTGACCGGACTGACCGGACTGACCGGACTTGCCAGGCTGACCGGGCTTCCCGGAGCCCTGGGACTCCCGCGGCGGCGTGACCCGGCGCAGCACCTGGGTGCTCT
The DNA here is from genome assembly GCF_044327085.1 of Streptomyces sp. AM6-12. NCBI lineage: Bacteria > Bacillati > Actinomycetota > Actinomycetes > Kitasatosporales > Streptomycetaceae > Streptomyces > Streptomyces sp. AM6-12. The sequence goes on along the minus strand of NZ_JBIQWN010000001.1, from coordinate 4,617,153 downwards.
CGGCCGGCTGCTCGGGCGTACGCGCGCCGGGCACCTGCGGCTTGCCGGTGCCGGACGGCTCGCCGGAGTCACCGCGCTCGTCGGTGCCCTCGGCGGCCGGGGCCCCGCCCTTGTCGGTGCGGGCGTCCCGCGCCGCCTGCCGGGCACGGGCGATGGAGGCCGTACGGTCCTGCGGCGCGGGCACGGAACGGCGCGCCCCGTCGGCCGTCGCCGCGTCCGCGTCGCGGGCGGCGTCCCGGTCACCGGCGGGCGTGTCCCCACCCGCGGCCGCGCCCTGGCTCCTGCCCGCCCCTCGGGTCTCGTCGGCGCCCTGCGCCTTCCCGGCGGCCCCGGCCTTGCCGGAGCTCTTGCCGGGACCCTCGGTCCCGCGGGCGCCCTCGGCCCGCCCCCCGGACCTTCCGGTCCCCGCGGCCCCCTCGGCCTTCCCGGACTCCTCGGGCTTCTCCGGCCTCCCCTGCTCCTCGGTGTCCTTCACCCGTCCGGCCCCCTGCGAGGGGGTGGTGGGGGATCCCGGCGTCGGGCTCCCGGGCCTCGCAGCCGGCAGCGGCTTATCCGGTGCCACGCCTTCCTTCGGCTGCTGCGGCTGTGGCTCGTCGCTCATGTCGTGCACGGACTCCTGTTTCGCGTCGTACGTTCCCGTACGCCTTCTGCGGCCCCCCAGTCTGAAGACTCTCGCACCTGGCGTTCCGTTCCCGGATTCCGGCACGCTTCGGCCACAAAATGCGTGGCAGGCCGCCGGGCCTCCGGACTAGGCTCCTGCGCTTCGGTGTCGAGCGGTCCGAGGAGGTCGACTGACGTGGGCGCGGGACGGTTGTACGCGGCCGTGGCGTTAGGGGGATTCAGACGGTACGCGACGTATAGGGCCGCTACTGCGGCAGGGGTCTTCACCAATACGGTCTTCGGGCTCATTCTCGTCTACACCTACAAGGCCCTATGGGACCTGAAACCGCATCTGGGGGGATACGACCAGGCGCAGGCCGTCACCTTTGTGTGGCTGGGGCAGGCCTTCCTGTCGACGCTCGCGATCAGTGGCGGGGGCGTCGAGGACGAACTGATGGAACGCATCCGCACGGGGGACGTGGCGATCGACCTGTACCGGCCGGCCGACCTCCAGCTGTGGTGGCTGGCCGCCGACCTCGGCCGGGCGTTCTTCCAGCTGCTGGGGCGGGGCGTGGTGCCGTTCGTCTTCGGCGCGCTGGTCTTCCCGGCGTACCTGCCGTCGGCTCCGGGCACCTGGGCCGCGTTCCTGCTGGCCGTGCTGCTGGCGATGCTGGTCGGCTTCGGCCTGCGCTATCTGGTGGCGCTCAGCGCGTTCTGGCTGCTGGACGGCACCGGGGTGAACCAGATGACGTGGCTGCTCGGCTACTTCTGCTCGGGGATGCTGCTGCCGCTGAACGTGTTTCCGGGGGTGCTCGGCACCGTCGTACGCGCCCTGCCCTGGTCCTCGCTCCTCCAGGCGCCGGCGGACATCCTGCTCGGGCACGGTGACCCGGTGCGCACCTATCTGTTCCAGGGGGCGTGGGCCGTGGTGCTGCTCGGGGCCGGGCGGCTGCTCCAGTCGGTGGCGACGCGGCGGGTGGTGGTGCAGGGTGGCTGAGCGCGGGCGGCTCGCCGAGGGCGCGCGGGCGTACGGGCTGATCGCCGGGATGTGGATCCGGTCCACGATGGCGTACCGGGCGTCGTTCGCGATGACCACGTTCGGGAGTTTCGCGGCGACCTTCTTCGATTTCGTCGCGATCATGCTGATGTTCTCGCGGGTGCGTGCCCTCGGCGGCTGGTCGCTGCCCGAGGTGGCGTTCCTGTACGGCCTGTCGGCGGTCTCCTTCGGCCTGGCGGACCTGGTGATCGGCTCGATGGACCGGCTGGGGCGGCGGCTGCGGGACGGCACGCTGGACGCGCTGCTGGTGCGGCCCGCGCCGGTACTGGCGCAGGTGGCGGCGGACCGGTTCGCGCTGCGGCGCCTGGGCCGGCTGGCCCAGGGCTCGCTGGTGCTGGGCTGGGCGCTGACCCGGCTGGACGTCGACTGGAGCGCGGGCCGGGTGCTGCTGATGCCGCTGGCGGTGCTCGCCGGCTGCGGGATCTTCTGCGCGGTGTTCGTGGCCGGGGCGGCCTTCCAGTTCGTGGCGCAGGACGCGGCCGAGGTGCAGAACGCCTTCACGTACGGCGGTACGACGCTGCTCCAGTACCCGCCGACGGTGTTCGGGAAGGACCTGGTGCGCGGGGTGACGTTCGTGCTGCCGCTGGCCTTCGTCAACTGGCTGCCCGCGAGCTACATCCTCGGGCGGCCCTATCCGCTGGACCTGCCGGGCTGGCTGGCCTGGACGACCCCGCTGGTGGCGGCGGCCTGCTGCGCGCTGGCCGGGCTGGCCTGGCGGGCGGGACTTCGTTCGTACCGGAGCACAGGGAGCTAGGACCTCATGGACGTCAGGGACGACTTCATCGCGCTGGAGGAGGTGGAGAAGGTCTTCTCGGTGCGCCGCAAGACCGGTTTCCTCCAGCGGGAGCGGCACGAGGTACGGGCGGTGGACTCGCTGTCGTTCACCGTGGCGCGCGGGGAGATGGTGGGCTACATCGGGCCGAACGGCGCGGGCAAGTCGACCACGATCAAGATGCTGACCGGCATCCTGACGCCGAGCGGGGGCCGGCTGCGGGTCGCGGGCATCGACCCCTCGCGCGAGCGCCGGCGTCTCGCGCACCGGATCGGGGTGGTGTTCGGGCAGCGCACCACGCTGTGGTGGGACCTGCCGCTGCTCGACTCGTACCGGCTCGCGCACCGCATGTACCGCATCCCGGACGCCCGTTACCGGCAGAACCTGGACCGGCTGGTCGAACTCCTGGAGCTGCGCACTCTGTTGGACACCCCGGTGCGCCAGCTCTCGCTGGGGCAGCGGATGCGCGGGGACATCGCGGCGGCGCTGCTGCACGACCCGGAGGTGCTGTACCTGGACGAGCCGACGATCGGCCTGGACGTCGTCTCCAAGGCCAAGGTGCGGGGCTTCCTGCGGGAGTTGAACGCCGCGAGCGGTACGACCGTGCTGCTGACCACGCACGACCTCCAGGACATAGAGCAGCTGTGCTCCCGGGTGATGGTGATCGACCACGGCCGGCTGATGTACGACGGTCCGCTCACCGGGCTGCACGAGGCCGGGGAGAGCGAGCGGACCCTGGTGGTGGACCTGGAGCGGGAGCTGCCGCCGGTGGATGTGCCGTCGGCGCGGGTGGTACGGGTGGAGGGGCCCCGGCAGTGGCTGGCGTTCCCGGCCGGGCGGTCGGCGGCGCCGCTGGTCGCCGATCTCGCGGCGCGCTATCCGCTGGTGGACCTGTCGGTGCGGGAGCCGGACATCGAGGCCGTCATCGCCAAGATGTACGCGGAGAAGGTGGTCTCGTAGGCTGCTGCCATGACCGACGACGCACGTCCGGAACTCCGCGCCTCCGACGCCGACCGGGAACGGATCGCCGAGGTGCTGCGCGACGCCCTCGCCGAAGGGCGCCTCGACATGGGCGAGTTCGAGGAACGGCTGGAGGCGGCGTACCGGGCGCGTACGTACGGCGAGCTGGCCCCGCTCACCCGCGATCTGCCCGCGAGCGCGGCCCCCGCGCCGGTCTCCTTCACCAAGCAGCCGGTGGCGGAAGGCAGTTGGGCCTCCCGCATCGTCGGCGGCGCGGGCACCTCCTCGGGCGGCGTCGCCATCCTGTCCGGCTTCGAGCGCAAGGGCCGCTGGACCGTGCCCAAGCGCTTCAACTGCCTCGCCTTCATGGGAGGCGCCGACATCGACCTGCGCGACGCGGACTTCGCCGACCGCGAGGTGGAGATCAACGTCGTGGCGATCATGGGCGGCGTGCAGGTGACCGTGCCGCCGGGCGTCGAGGTCGTCGTCCGGGGCCTCGGCATCATGGGCGCGTTCGAACACCCGCGGGACGAGGGTTTCACCGAGGAACCGGGCGCCCCGAGGGTGATCATCGGGGGGTTCGCGTTCTGGGGCGGGGTGGGGGTGGAGCGCAAGGCGGGCAAACGCGCCCTGAAGGGGCGCCGCGAACTGCGCGACTAGCCAGGGCGGACCCGCACCCGACTACTTCGCGCACCCCTTCGTCAGCTCCCCCGCCGCGTCCGTCACCGGCCCCACGTCCGGCGTCCGGTCCCCGTTGCGGATGGCCGTACGCACGTTCCCCACGGCCTTGTCGAGATCGTCGACCGCCTCGTTGACGTCGGCGTCGTCCGTCCTGTCCCCGATCTTCCGCACGTTCCTCTCGATCGCGTCGAGCGCGGAATCGGCCTGCTCCGGATCGTGCGCGGCGTTCTCCACCGCCTGCTGGAGGCGCGTCACGCTGTCGGCGATGGTGTCGGCGGTGTGCACGCAGTCCATCGCCTTGTGCGCGGCGTCGCAGCCGCCGACGAGACCGGCGGTGAGCACGGCGGTCGCCGCGATGACGGCGAGACGGCCTCGGCTGGCGGCCATGATGGTGTTCCCCTCCCCAGGGATGTCGCTGCGCTGCGTAGAGGTAGGACGCGGGGAGGGGCCACCGGGTTGCCCGTTACGGGGCGAGCGTGTCCGCCAGGGCCGCCCGCTGGTGCGCGGCCAGCGCGTCGCAGCCGCCGACCGCGAGGTCGAGCAGCGCGTTCAGCTCGTCACGGGCGAAGGGCTCCGCCTCCGCGGTGCCCTGGACCTCGACGAAGCGGCCGTCGCCGGTGCAGACGACGTTCATGTCGGTCTCGGCGCGCACGTCCTCCTCGTAGCACAGGTCGAGAAGGGGGACGCCGCCGACGATGCCGACGGAGACCGCGCTCACCGTGCCGGTCAGCGGCTGCCGGCCGACCTTGATCAGCTTCTTGCCGCGCGCCCAGGTGACCGCGTCGGCGAGGGCGACGTACGCGCCGGTGATGGCCGCGGTGCGGGTGCCGCCGTCGGCCTGGAGGACGTCGCAGTCGAGGACGATGGTGTTCTCGCCGAGCGCCTTGTAGTCGATGACGGCGCGCAGCGAGCGGCCGATGAGCCGGGAGATCTCGTGGGTGCGGCCACCGATGCGGCCCTTGACCGACTCGCGGTCGCCGCGGGTGTTGGTGGCGCGGGGCAGCATGGAGTACTCCGCGGTGACCCAGCCCTCACCGCTGCCCTTGCGCCAGCGCGGGACGCCCTCGGTGACGGAGGCGGTGCAGAAGACCCTGGTGTCGCCGAAGGAGACGAGGACGGAGCCCTCGGCGTGCTTGCTCCATCCGCGTTCGATGGTGACCGGGCGGAGCTGATCGGGGGTACGGCCGTCGATGCGAGACATGGCATGGAGCCTAGCCGTAGATGCGGAAGGGGCTCCTCCCGCGTCGGGAGGAGCCCCTTACCGGTGAATCCCGGCCGGATCCGGGTCTCACATCATGTCTTCGATCTCCGCGGCGATCGGGTCGGCGTCGGTGCCGATGACGACCTGCACGGCGGTACCCATCTTGACGACGCCGTGGGCGCCGGCGGCCTTCAGGGCGGCGTCGTCCACCAGCGAGGGGTCGGACACCTCGGTGCGCAGCCGGGTGATGCAGCCCTCGATCTCCTCGATGTTGTCGATCCCGCCGAGGCCGGCGACGATCTTCTCAGCCTTGCTGGCCATGTTGCTTCTCCCTGATCCGAACCGCTTAGTCGCAGTAACCCACAGTTGGCCCATCTTCGCGAGCGGTCATGCCGTCCGTGCCGAAGGATGGCGATCACGACAGCGGAACCGTCCGGGCAACTGGTCTACACCAGCGGGGGGACGGTCGCCAAACCGCGCCGAGTCGAGTGGCCGTCGAGTGGCCGGAGGACGCCCATGAGCGAGGGGAGCGTGGCGCGGCAGCGCTGGGGCCGGCTGTTCCAGGGCATGCAGAAGATGGGGCGCAGCCTTCAGCTGCCGATCGCGGTGCTGCCGGCCGCGGGTCTGCTGATCGGGCTCGGGCAGCCGGGGGTGGTGGGCGCCGGCGGGCTGGGCTGGACGACGGTCGCGAAGGTGACGCGGGGTGCGGGCGGGGCGCTGCTGGACGGTTCGCTGGGGCTGCCGCTGCTGTTCTGCGTGGGCGTGGCGATCGGCATGGCGAAGAAGGCGGACGGCTCGACGGCGCTCGCGGCGGTCGCGGGCTTCCTCGTCTACTACGGAGTGCTGCACCAGTTCCCGGCGGACTGCCCGGCCGGTTCGAGGACGCTGCCGGGGATCGGCTGCCGGGCCGGGGACGGGACGGTGGCGGCGTTCACCTTCCAGAACCCGGGGGTCTTCGGCGGGATCGTGCTGGGTCTGCTGGCCGCGTTCCTGTGGGCGCGGTTCCACCGGACGCGGCTGGTGGACTGGCTCGGCTTCTTCAACGGGCGACGCCTGGTGCCGATCCTGATGGCGTTCACGGCCATCCTGTTCGCGGCGCTGTGCCTGTGGGTGTGGCCGCCGATCGGCGCGGGGCTGGAGAGCTTCAGCCGCTGGCTGCACGCGGCCGGGGCGTGGGGGGCCGGGCTGTTCGGCGTCACCAACCGGGCGCTGCTGGTGGTGGGCCTGCACCAGTTCCTGAACGTGCCCATCTGGTTCCAGTTCGGCAGCTACCGGCAGCCGGACGGGACGGTGGTGCACGGCGACATCAGCATGTTCCTGGCGGGTGATCCGCACGCGGGGCAGTTCACCTCGGGCTTCTTCCCGATCATGATGTTCGCGCTGCCGGCCGCGGCGCTGGCGATCACGCACTGCGCGAAGCCGCACCGCCGCAAGGAGGTCGGCGGGCTGATGCTGTCGGTGGCGCTGACGTCGTTCGTCACGGGGATCACCGAGCCGATCGAGTACTCGTTCATGTTCATCGCGCCGGTCCTGTACGCGGTCCACGCGGTGCTCACCGGGGTGTCCATGGCGGTGACGTGGGCGCTGGGAGTGCACGACGGCTTCAGTTTCTCGGCGGGGCTGATCGACTACGTCATCAACTGGCACCTGGCGACCAGGCCCTGGCTGATCATCCCGATCGGCCTGTGCTTCGCGGTGGTCTACTACGCGGTCTTCCGCTTCGCCATCACCCGGTTCGACCTCAGGACGCCGGGCCGTGAGCCGGAGGCGGAGACCGAGGACGCGGCGGAACTCTGACACCGCCGGACCCCCTGGCCGGCGGCCACCGCGCGTAGCGCTCCCGTCGCGGAATTCGCGGTTCCTTATGGCACCTTCATCGTGCTACAACAGGTCTACACCAGTAAGTGGTGTAGACCAGAGACGCTGCCGTCCCCTTCCATGGTTCCCGGGCGGCGCCTTGCCTACTGGAGGAACACGTGACCACGGCGACCACCGCTCCGGCGGCCGAGAAGAAGAAGGGCGCCGGCGTGATGGCCGTGCTGCAGCGCATCGGCCGCAGCCTGATGCTGCCGGTGGCGGTACTGCCGGCCGCCGCCCTCCTGGTCCGCCTCGGCAACACCGACATGCTGGGCCGCCCGGACTTCCCGGCGTTCCTGACGAAGATCGCGTCCTTCATGGCGGCGGGCGGCAACGCCATCCTCGACAACATGCCGCTGCTGTTCGCGGTCGGCATCGCGATCGGCTTCGCGAAGAAGTCGGACGGCTCGACGGCGCTCGCCGCGGTCGTCGGCTACCTGGTCTTCAAGAACGTCCTGGGCACGTTCACCGACAAGAGCCTGCCGAAGGTGGCCACCGCCGTCGACGGCAAGGTGGTCATGGTCAACGCCCCGGCGGACGCCAAGGTCCTCGGCGGCGTGGTGATGGGCCTCGTCGTCGCCCTGATCTACCAGCGCTTCTACCGCACCAAGCTGCCCGACTGGGCGGGCTTCTTCGGCGGCCGCCGGCTCGTCCCGATCCTCTCGGCCTTCGCCGGTCTGGTGCTCGGCATCGTCTTCGGCTACATCTGGCCGATCCTCGGCACGGGTCTGCACAACTTCGGCGAGTGGCTGGTCGGCTCGGGCGCGGTCGGCGCGGGCATCTTCGGTGTCGCCAACCGCGCGCTGCTCCCGATCGGCATGCACCACCTGCTGAACTCCTTCCCCTGGCTGCAGGCCGGCGAGTACCACGGCAAGAGCGGCGACATCGCCCGCTTCCTGGCCGGCGACCCGACCGCGGGCCAGTTCATGACCGGCTTCTTCCCGATCATGATGTTCGGCCTGCCGGCCGCCTGCCTCGCCATCGTGCACTGCGCCCGCCCCGAGCGCCGCAAGGTCGTCGGCGGCATGATGCTCTCGCTCGCGCTGACGTCCTTCGTCACCGGTGTCACGGAGCCCATCGAGTTCACGTTCATGTTCATCGCGCCGGCCCTGTACGCGATCCACGCGGTGCTCACCGGTGTCTCGCTGGCGCTGACCTGGGCGCTGGGTATGAAGGACGGCTTCGGCTTCTCCGCCGGCGCGATCGACTTCCTGCTGAACCTGGGCATAGCCAGCAACCCGTGGGGCCTGGCCCTGGTCGGCGTGTGCTTCGGCGCCGTGTACTACGTCGTCTTCCGCTTCGCCATCACCAAGTTCAACCTGCCCACTCCGGGCCGTGAGTCCGACGAGGAACTCGCCGAACTCCAGAAGGCCGAGGCCAAGTAGTACCCGCGCGAGACGAGGGCCCCGGAACCTTGAAGGTTCCGGGGCCCTCGTCCTGTCGTACCGTCCCTCAGACCTCGTACACCGCGCCCGGTGCCGCCAGATCCACCGGGCCGGCGAAGGCCGCGCGGGCGTCGCGGAGGTTGACCTCCGGGTCGGTCCAGGGGGCGATGTGGGTCAGGACCAGGCGGCGGGCGGCGGCGCGGGTGGCGGTCTCGCCGGCCTCGCGGCCGTTGAGATGGAGGTCGGGGATGTCCTCCTTGCCGTACGTGAACGCCGCCTCGCACAGGAACAGGTCGGCGTCGCGGGCCAACTCGTCCAGTACGGGGGTGACCCCGGTGTCCCCGGAGTACGTGAGGGACCTGCCCCCGTGCTCGATGCGGATGCCGAACGCTTCCACGGGGTGGCGGACCCGGTCGGTGTGCACCGTGAAGGGGCCGATCTCGAACGTGGCCGGCTTGACGGTGCGGAAGTCGAAGACCTCGCCCATCGAGGAGGCGGCGGGCGTGTCGCCGTGCGCCGTGGTCAGACGGTGCTCGGTGCGCTCGGGGCCGTAGACCGGCAGCGCGGGGCAGCGGCCGCCGTCGTGGCGGTAGTAGCGCGCCACGAAGTACCCGAGCATGTCGATGCAGTGATCGGCGTGCAGATGACTGAGGAAGATCGCGTCGAGGTCGTAGAGACCGCAGTGGCGCTGCAACTCGCCCAGGGCGCCGTTGCCCATGTCGAGAAGCAGCCGGAAGCCGTCGGCCTCGACGAGGTAGCTCGAACAGGCCGATTCCGCGGACGGGAACGACCCCGAGCAGCCGACGACGGTGAGCTTCATGAAGCAGAAACCTCCGTAGGCGAAGACAGGTGGGCCGAGGGCCCCACAGGGACAGGGCACCTCGGAAAGGGCTGACGGGGGTCGTGCGGTCCGTCGAGCGTACGGCGCCCGGCGGCGGGCCGCTCCTTCGCCAGGGGCCGTTGTGGGCGAACTCACCTGTGCTGTCACCGGTTCGGCTGGCCCCAGGGGCGCACGGGATCCGTACAAGGGCGCGCGTCTTCGGCCGCGCGCCGGTAACGTCGTCGTATGGACACGTCCTGGTGGCTGGCGCTCGCCGCGGTGGTGCTGCTCGCGCTGGTGGCCTCGGTCATCGACGGGTGGGGCCGCGGGCGCCGGCCCGGCGGGCGGCGGCTGCGGCCACCGGGCCGGGCCGGCACCAGGGAGCGGCACGCGCCGCCGGGGCACGGCGGGCTCCCGTCACCCGGTGACATCTGGTGGGCGAACGTGCCGTACGAGGACCGCGCGGAGGTCAAGGACCGGCCCTGCCTGGTGCTGGCGGTGCGCGGGGACCGGGCCATGGTCGCGAAGATCACCACCAAGTACCACGACGAGCGCGCCGGGGTGATCCCGCTGCCGCCCGGCGCGGTGGGCGACGCGCGGGGCCGCCCGAGCTTCCTCCAGACCGACGAGCTGCGCGAGGTGCCGGTGAGCGACTTCCGCCGCCGGGTGGGAGTGGTCGACCCGGTCCTGTGGGACCAGGTGCGCCACCTCGCCCGTTAGCGGCGCGTCAGTTGCTTTTCACCATCACGGTGACCGTCCACTCCTGGATGCCCTTGCAGGACATCTGGCCGGGGTCGGTGGCGCACATGGGGCGGGAGGACGTGAGTTTTCCGGTGCCCGGCGCGCTCGCCTGGTAGGCGGCCTCGGCATTGCCCGGCCGCATGACGAGGCCGGAGTTGACCGGCTTGAGGGCGCCGCCGGTGACGGTGACCGGCTTCCAGGGGCGTTCCTTGGTGCCGCCGAGGCTGAGCCGTATCTCTCCGCCCTTGGCCAGGCAGAGGGTACGGCCGCTGTCGGCCGCCGTCAGCCGCACCTGGTTGCGGCACACCGGGCCGCCGGGGGCCGGGGAGACCTTCGCGCTGCCGGTGGAGCTGGTGTGGGTGCCGCAGCCCGCGAGGAGCAGCGGGGTGGCCGCGAGGGCGAGAAGTGTCGTACGGCGCATGGGGGGGGACCGCCTTTCTGCGGGGCCGCCGGTCGGCCCGCCTGGTACGGATGGGACGTACCGCGGCCCCGGACGGATCCCGCCACGGGGCAAAGTACCGGCCAACGAACGGATCCCGCACGCGGAGTTCCGCGTGCGGGATCGCAGGGTGGTTCAGGTGGTCCGGGTGGCGCGGGTGATCAGCTGGTGGTCAGGGACGTGTCGTCCACGACGAAGCTGGTCTGGAGCGAGGAGTCCTCCACGCCGTTGAACTTCAGGGTGACCGTCTGGCCCGCCAGCGAGGACAGGTCGAAGGTCTTCTGCACGTAGCCCGTGGACTGGTTCAGGTTCGAGTACGAGGCCAGGGTGGTCGAACCGGCGGTGACCGTCAGCTTGTCGTACGCGGTGCTGGTGCTGGTCTCCGCGGTGTCGACGTGCAGGTAGAAGGAGAGGGTCGCCTTGCAGCCCGCGGGGATCGTCACCGACTGGGCCAGGGAGTCGGTGTGCGAGGTGCCGTAGCCGTCCAGCCACGCCTTGTACGAACCGGAGTGGGCGGCCTCACCGCTGTCGTTGGTGATGACGCCGCTGGAGGCGGTCCAGCCGGTGTTGCCCGACTCGAAGCCGGGGTTGGCGAGCAGCTGCGTCGAGGAGCAGCCGCCGCCACCGCCGCTGGTGCTCACGGTCCAGGTGAAGGAGGTGGAGCCGGTGGCGCCGGTGGAGTCGGTCGCCGTCACGGTGACCTGGTAGGTGCCCGCGGTGGACGCGGTACCGGAGATCACGCCGGTGGAGCTGTTGATCGACAGGCCGGTCGGCAGGCCGGAGGCGCTGTAGGTCAGGGCCGCGCCCGCGCTGTCCGACGCCTTGATCGAGAGGCTGACGGAGCTGCCGGTCGTGGTGGACTGGTTGCCCGGGTTGGTGACGGAGACGGTGTTGCCGCCGGTGCTGCCGCCCGCGGTGAAGGCGGTGGTGCCGTTCGGGGTGCCCCAGCCGGTCGGGCCGTCGTAGCCGGCCTGCGCCTTGCAGTAGTACGCCGTGGTGCAGGAGCCGTTGGAGCCGCTCGTCACGTCGTTCAGGTTGCCGGTGTGGCTGTAGGGGTACTTCGCCGGGTAGTCGCCGGAGCCCGGCGTGCCCGCGAGCGCGTAGACGCTGGCGATGATCGGCGAGGAGGCGCTGGTGCCGCCGTAGACCGCCCAGCCGCTGCCGCCGTAGGTGTCGTAGACCGCCACACCGGTGGCCGGGTCGGCGACCGCGGAGACGTCGGACTCCATGCGCTTGGAGCAGCCGGAGTCGGTCTGCCAGCTCGGCTTCGGGTCGTACGCCGAGCAGCCGGAGCCGGTGCCCTCGGTGGAGCTGGTGTTCCACACCGACTCGCTCCAGCCACGGGAGTTGGAGGCGGTGGTCAGCGCGGTACCGCCGACGGCGGTCACGTACTGGGAGGTCGCCGGGTACTCGGCACCGTAGCCCTCGTCACCGGCGGAGACGGTGATCGCGACGCCCGGGTGCTTGAAGTACTGGCTGTCCTCGCTGGTCTGCGAGGAGCTTTCGGAGCCGCCCCAGCTGTTGGAGACGAACTTGGCGCCCAGCGCGACGGCCTCGTTCTCGGCCGCGCCCAGGTCCGCGTCGGTGGCCGAGTTGGCCTCCACGAGGACGATGTTGCAGTTCGGGCAGACCGCGCTGACCATGTCGATGTCGAGCATCTCTTCGCCGGCCCAGCCGCTGTCGTTGGTCGGCAGCGAGGTGGTGGAGCCGGTCTGGCTGACCTGCTTGAAGCAGCCGTTGGCCTTGGTGCAGGCGGACAGGCCGTACTGGGACCGGTAAGTGGCCAGGTCCGACTCGGCGTTGGGGTCGTTGAAGGCGTCGACGATACCCACGGTCATGCCCGAACCGGCCGTGGTCGGCAGGTTGTAGGCGCTGTGCAGGTTGGCCGGGGAGAGACCGGACGGCGTGGCGTCGGGCGCGATCGCCGCTTCCAGCTTCTGCTTGATGTCCGTGCGGCGCTGGGCGAAGCAGGACACGTGGCCCGGCGTGTGGTCCGCGGCGCACAGGTGGGCCGTGGGGACCTTCTGCCCGGCCTTGCCGGTCGAGTGGAAGGTCTGCCGCTGGGGGGCGGTCAGCGCCTGGTTGTTCGTGGTGACCTTGCTGGTCGCCGGGTGGGCCGCGACGGCGGGCTGGGCCGCCCCGGCCGTCGGTGCGGCGGCGAATCCGGCGACGGTCAGGGAGAGAGCGGGAAAGGCGACGGCCAGAAGTCTTCGCGCACTTCGGGTTCGCCCGCTCGGGCGTGACTCACGCATGTGGGTACTGCCTCCATCGGGAAGTGGGGTTTCTCGCACTGGTTGGCAGCCCGTGACGCGCGTAGCGGCGACCACGCAGTCATGAGCATGACACCTCAGACACTCGTCGTGTCGGCTGAACGTGACATGACAGGGTGCGGGAGGAACCTAGCCCCGGCGACGGACTACCGGGCAGTACCGGACGGAATTCTTTGCTCGTCCATAGGAACGGCTTAGCCCCCTCGTGAGAGGGGGCTGGTGAGCGCTTGAGACGTAACCTGGCCGGAACTCAGGCCCAGAGCTGGCCCTGGAGGGTGTCGATGGCGGCCTCCGTGGTCGCGGCCGTGTAGACGCCGGTGGAGAGGTACTTCCAGCCGCCGTCCGCCACGACGAAGACGATGTCGGCGGACTCCCCCGCCTTGACCGCCTTGCGGCCGACGCCGATCGCGGCGTGCAGGGCGGCGCCGGTGGAGATGCCCGCGAAGATGCCCTCCTGCTGGAGGAGTTCACGGGTGCGGGTGACCGCGTCGGCGGAGCCCACCGAGAAGCGGGTGGTGAGGACGGAGGCGTCGTACAGCTCGGGGACGAAGCCCTCGTCCAGGTTGCGCAGGCCGTAGACCAGGTCGTCGTAGCGCGGCTCGGCGGCCACGATGCGCACGTCCGGCTTGTGCTCGCGCAGATAGCGGCCGACGCCCATCAGGGTGCCGGTGGTGCCGAGGCCCGCGACGAAGTGGGTGACCGAGGGCAGGTCGGCGAGGATCTCCGGGCCGGTGGTGGCGTAGTGCGCGCCCGCGTTGTCCGGGTTGCCGTACTGATAGAGCATAACCCAGTCGGGGTGCTCGGCCGACAGCTCCTTGGCCACCCGTACCGCGGTGTTCGAGCCGCCCGCGGCCGGCGAGGAGATGATCTCCGCGCCCCACATGCCGAGCAGGTCCCGGCGCTCCTGGGAGGTGTTCTCCGGCATCACGCACACCATCCGGTACCCCTTGAGCTTGGCCGCCATGGCCAGCGAGATGCCGGTGTTGCCGGAGGTCGGCTCCAGGATGGTGCAGCCGGGGGTGAGCCGGCCGTCCTTCTCCGCCTGCTCGATCATGTGCAGCGCGGGCCGGTCCTTGACCGAGCCGGTGGGGTTGCGGTCCTCCAGCTTCGCCCAGATGCGGACCTCGGGGGACGGCGACAGCCGCGGCAGGCGCACCAGAGGGGTGTTGCCCACCGCGGCCAGCGGGGAGTCGTAGCGCATGCCGCTCGCGGCCGATCAGCGCATCCCGCCGGCGACGGCCGGCAGGATCGTGACGTTGTCGCCGTCGGACAGCTTGGTGTTGATGCCGTCCAGGAAGCGGACGTCCTCGTCGTTCAGGTAGACGTTGACGAACCGGCGCAGCTGGTCGCCGTCCACGATGCGGGCCTGGATGCCCGTGTACCGGCTCTCCAGGTCGGTGAACAGCTCGGCGAGGGTGTTCCCGCTGCCCTCCACGGCCTTCTGGCCGTCGGTGTACGTGCGGAGGATGGTCGGGATGCGGACCTCGATGGCCATGGTTGCGGGCTCCTGTCGGAAGGGTCTTCGGGGCTGCGGGCTCGGTACGCCAGCCGAGGAGCGCACTTCCTCAGAGGCCGAGGGCGCGCACCACAGTCGTAACCATGGGCTCATCGTATCGATTCCCGGTCACCGGACCCGAATGTGATCCCATCTGGCGGACGAATCCCGCTCGAATGCTGAGATCAGTAGCTTTCGACGACCCTGACCTCCTCCTCGGTGACCTCTCCGTCCACGATCCGGAAGGACCGGAACTGGAACTCGCCGAGGCCGTCGGTGTCCGCCGTGGAGACCAGGACGTAGTGGGCGCCGGGCTCGTTGGCGTACGAGATGTCCGTGCGGGAGGGGTACGCCTCGGTCGCGGTGTGCGAGTGGTAGATGACCACCGGCTCCTCGTCGCGGTCGTCCAGCTCCCGGTAGAGCTTGAGCAGATCGCCGGAGTCGAACTCGTAGAAGGTCGGCGACATGGCCGCGTTCAGCATCGCGACGAACCGCTCGGGGCGGTCCGAACCGGCCGGCCCCGCGACGACGCCGCACGCCTCGTCGGGGTGGTCCTTGCGGGCATGGGCGACGATCTGGTCGTACAGGGCGCGGGTGATGGTCAGCATGCCCGCAAGGATAAGCAGAGGGCCGTCTCGTACCGAGGGATGGTACGAGACGGCCCGCATGCTGGACGTCCTGAGCGGCGGCCGGCGGGGGCGCCACGAGTGCTCCCGGCGGCCGGACGTCCCGGAGGGGGTCCGGCGGTGGCGTCAGCGCTTGGCGAAGGCCGCGGCCTGCGGGTTGCGGCGCTTGAGCACCGCGTACGAGACGCCGAGGATCGCACCCCACAGCGGCGCGCAGTACAGCGAGACCCTGGCGTCCTTGTCGATGCCCATCAGCACGATCACCATGCCGATGAACAGCAGCGCGAGGACGCTGGCGTACGGGGCGCCGGGGGCCCGGAACTCCGAGCGGGGCAGCAGCCCGCGGTCGGACGCCCTCCGGTAGCGGATGTGGCAGATCAGGATGACGATCCACGCCCACATGCCGGAGATGGTCGCGAAGGAGACGACGTAGTCGAACGCCTTGCCCGGCCACTGGTAGTTGATCCAGACACCGACGAGCATCAGCGCGGCGGAGAACGTGGTGCCGACGAGGGGGGTGCCGCTGCGCGTCAGCTTGGTGAACAGCTTGGGGCCCTGGCTGTTGAGCGCCAGGTCACGCAGCATGCGGCCGGTGGAGTACATGCCGGAGTTGCAGGAGGAGAGCGCGGCCGTCAGGACCACGAAGTTGACGATGCCGGCACCGACCGACAGGCCCATCTTCTGGAAGGCGGCCACGAAGGGGCTCACCCCGGCGTGGAACTCGGTCCACGGCACCACCGAGAGGATCATGATCAGCGCGCCGACGTAGAAGACGGCGATCCGCCACGGCACGGTGTTGATCGCCTTGGGCAGCACCTTCTTGGGGTCCTTGGACTCGCCCGCGGTCACCCCGACCAGCTCGACGGCGAGGAAGGCGAACATGACCATCTGGAGCGTCATCAGGGTGCCGCCGACGCCGTGCGGGAAGAAGCCGCCCTCGTTCCACAGGTGGCTCACCGAGGCCGTGTCGCCGGCGTCGGAGAAGCCGATCGTCAGGATGCCCGCGCAGATCAGGATCATGCCCATGATCGCGGTCACCTTGACCATGGAGAACCAGAACTCCAGTTCGCCGAAAAGCTTCACGGAGATCAGGTTGGCGGCGTAGAGCACGATCGTGAAGATCAGCGCCGAGGCCCATTGCGGGATGCTGAACCAATACGTCATGTAGGCCGCCGCGGCCGTGACCTCGGTGATACCGGTGACCACCCAGAACAGCCAGTACGTCCAGCCGGTGACAAAGCCCGCGAAGGGGCCGATGAACTCGCGCGCGTACTCCGAGAACGAGCCGGAGACCGGTCGGTACATCAGCAGTTCGCCGAGCGCGCGCATGATGAAGAAGATGACGAGGCCCGCGATGGCGTACGCCAGGATCAGGCTGGGTCCCGCCTTGGAAATGCCCTTGCCCGCGCCGAGGAACAGACCGGTGCCGATGGCACCGCCGATGGCGATCATCTGGATCTGGCGGGAGCCGAGCCCGCGCTGATAACCCTCGCCCTCGCCGCCCTCCGCCCGCGCGGACTCGGTGCCGTCGGAACGCTGGTCGACCTGCGCTGAGGTCATGGTGGTGCGCCTTTCTCCATTCCGGTCCCGGCCTTTCGTCGGCCGCGGACCGGGTTTCGAATCCCCCCGGATTGATGGAGTCGTTGCCTGGCCGACGGTCGTCGGCTCGGTGGCGCACCCGGCCGAACAAGGGTGGTGTTCGCCGGGCGGTCGTGAAGATTTATCACGACCGCAATATTGATCGCGGGATGGGAATGTGGCGCGCTTCACAGGGAAAAGCGGACAAAGAGCGGGTGAATGCGGCAAACCAGGCCGCAACGGTGACGGGATCGTTATCCGGATTTGAGCGTCCGCTGAGCGAACGCCCAAATCCCCGCAGTCACCGACATCACGGCATAAGGGTCGACACCAGGGTCTCCTGGAGGCCGCCCAGCCACAGATAGGCCATCACCATCGGCTTGCGCGGGTCCTCGTCGGGGAGCCGGTAGAGCAGCTCGGTGTCGTCGTCGTCCGTGATCTCCAGCCGGGAGCCGATCGCGAGGCGCAGGTCGTTCAGCGAGCCGAGCCAGCGCCGGGACTCCTCGGGGGACAGCTTCAGCACGGCGCCGCCCTCGTCCACCGGGGCGAGCGCGTCCAGGCTGCGGATCACCGCGAGCGCGTTCTCCCGCTTGCCGGCCCTCAGGTCGTTCTCCGTGAAGCGGCGGAACTCGGCGGAGTGCGCGCGCCGCTCCTCGGCCTGGGCGGGCGAGTCCGGGGCCTGCTCCGGGTCGCAGTAGGCGTCCGGGAAGAGGCGGCGCAGCACCGGGTCGGCGGGCGGCTCGCTCGGGCCCTGTGCGAACAGCTCGGCGAGCGGGTCGCTGGGGGCGTCCGCGCCGGGGCCCGGTCCGATCAGCTCCAGGAGCTGGACGGCGAGCGAGCGGATGATGGAGATCTCGACGTCGTCGAGCGCGACGGCCGCGCCGCCGCCGGGGAGCGGTTCGAAGTGTCCGGGCATGTGATCGGGTCGCTACTTCCGGTCCTGCTGGAGGGTGGCCCACAGACCGTAGCCGTGCATCGCCTGCACGTCGCGCTCCATCTCCTCGCGGCTTCCGCTGGAGACGACCGCCCGGCCCTTGTGGTGGACGTCGAGCATGAGCTTGGTGGCCTTGTCCTTGGAGTAGCCGAAGTACGTCTGGAAGACGTACGTCACATAGCTCATGAGGTTGACCGGGTCGTTGTGCACGATGGTGACCCAGGGGACGTCGGGCTCGGGTACGGCGAAGACCTCCTCCGCCGACTCGGTGCGTTCGATCTCTACGGGCGCGGGTGACGTCACAGTGCCCATGCTGCCACGGCCTCCGGAAATCGTCACACTGACGAATAGGGGGTACCATTCTCGCCATGGACACAGCGGACCTTCGGCTGCCGGTGGATGTTCCCTCGACGGCACTCTTCACGGACCAGTACGAGCTGACGATGTTGCAGGCCGCGCTGAAGGCCGGTACGGCCGAGCGGCGCAGCGTGTTCGAGGTCTTCACCCGGCGGCTGCCGGAGGGGCGGCGCTACGGCGTGGTCGCGGGCACCGGGCGCGTCCTGGACGCGGTGGAGAACTTCCGCTTCGACGAGGACCTCCTCGGCTTCCTGAGCGAGCAGCGGATCGTCGACGAGGAGACCCTGGCGTGGCTGGCCGGATACCGGTTCACCGGGGACATCTGGGGCTACCCCGAGGGCGAGGTGTACTTCCCCGGCTCCCCGGTCCTGCGGGTGGAGGGCAGCTTCGCCGAGTGCGTGCTGCTGGAGACGGTGATCCTCTCCATCCTCAACCACGACTCGGCGATCGCGGCCGCCGCCTCCCGGATGGCCTCCGCCGCGGGGGACCGCCCGCTGATCGAGATGGGCGCCCGCCGCACCCACGAGCTGGCGGCCGTCGCCGCCGCCCGCGCCGCCTACGTGGGCGGCTTCGCCACCACGTCCGACCTCGCGGCCGGCTTCCGCTACGGCATCCCGACCGTCGGCACCTCCGCGCACGCCTTCACCCTGCTGCACGACCACGAGCGGGACGCCTTCCAGGCCCAGGTGGACACCCTGGGCCCCGGCACCACGCTGCTGGTGGACACGTACGACGTCACCGAGGCGGTCCGTACGGCGGTGGAGGTGGCCGGGCCCGAGCTGGGCGCGGTGCGCATCGACTCCGGCGACCTGCTCCTGGTCGCGCACCGGGTCCGCCAGCAGCTCGACGAGCTGGGCGCGGCCGACACCAAGATCGTGGTCACCTCCGACCTGGACGAGTACGCCATCGCCTCGCTGGCCGCGGCCCCCGTGGACGCGTACGGCGTGGGCACCCAGCTGGTCACCGGCTCCGGGCATCCGACCGCGTCCATGGTCTACAAGCTGGTCGCGCGCGCCGAGACCGCGGACCCGGAGGCCCCGCTGGTGCCGGTCGCGAAGAAGTCCAGCGGCGGCAAGGCGTCCGTCGGCGGCCGCAAGTGGGCGGCGCGGCGGCTGGACGCGGACGGGGTGGCCGAGGCGGAGGTCGTGGGCACCGGGTCAGTACCGGCGGAGCTCGCGGACCGGCAGCTGCTGGTCCGGCTGGTGGAGGACGGCCGGGTCGTGGCGCGCGAGCCGCTGGACGTGCCGCGCGCGCGGCACATCGCCGCGCGGGCGAACCTCCCGCTGTCCGCGACGCAGCTGTCGCGGGGGGAACCGGTGCTCCCGACGGAGTACGTGCACGAACGCTCGGGTAGCTAGAGCGGGACCGCTGCCCGCCCCCTCCCCCAAGGGCCCGGAATTCTCTAGGCTCGGGTACTTCACCACCAGGAGAAGGACACCATCATGCGTCGCGCGTTGATCGTCGTGGATGTGCAGAACGACTTCTGCGAGGGGGGCAGCCTCGCGGTGACCGGGGGCGCGGACGTGGCCGCCGCGATCACCGAGCTGATCGGGCAGGCGGGCGGCACCGGGTACCGGCACGTGGTGGCCACACGGGACTGCCATATCGCGCCCGGCGGCCACTTCGCGGACGACCCGGACTACGTGCGCTCCTGGCCGGCGCACTGCGTCGCCGGCACGGAGGGCGTGGGCTTCCACCCCAACTTCGCCCCCGCGGTCGCCTCCGGCGCGATCGACGCCGTCTTCGACAAGGGCGCCTACTCCGCCGCCTACAGCGGCTTCGAGGGCACCGACGAGAACGGCACCCCGCTCGCCGACTGGCTGCGCGCCCGCGAGGTCGACGAGGTGGACGTGGTGGGCATCGCCACCGACCACTGCGTCCGGGCGACCGCCCTGGACGCCGTCCGGGAAGGCTTCCGCGCCCACGTCCTGCTGGACCTGACGGCGGGCGTCTCCCCGGAGACGACGGAGAAGGCCCTGGAGGAGCTGCGGGAAGCGGGCGTGGAGCTGACGGGAAAGCCGGTCGTGAGCGGCTGATCCGCTACCGCACCACGGCCGACCTGCGCAGAAGGGCCCTGATCGGATGCCACAGCTCCGGCGGCAGGACACCGTTGTCCGCGGGCACCGTCCGCCATATGAGGCCGTCGGGGTGGTGCAGGACCGCCGTGATCTCGTCCGGCGTCGGAGGCGCGGTGTTGCCCCGCAGGTAGACCGCCCGCAGGCCCAGATTACGCAGCCGGGTCAGCGCGCGGGCGCGGTTGCGGGCGTGCACCAGGAAGCGCACGCCGACGGCGTCGTACGGCAGGTTCAGCGCGACGACGACCGTGCCGTTCGGCAGTTTGCAGAAGCCTCCAGCGGCCATGCGGTCACATCCCCGTTCCGGTCGGTGTCAATAAGCGATTCACAGGACGCACCTAAACACGATCGGCGGCGACCCGCCAAGGGGTTGCCGCCGATACGCGTCTGACCTGCGAAGATGCGGACTACTTCACTGCGGGCCCGACCTTGACCGAGATCGTCGAGCCGTCCTTGGCCTCGTGCACGATCGAGATCTTGGTGTTGGTGTCAGTTACCTTCACGGCGCCGGACGGGTTCGCCGGGTCGTAGTAGTCGCTGGTGTGGTCGTTGAAGACCGGGACGCCCCTCGAGGACTTGATCTTCGTGGCGACGTCCGCCTTGTGCAGCGTGATGCCGTCCGTGCGGTACAGGCTGAACGGGGAGTCGTACGCCTGCATCCGGTTGCGCATCAGCGTGCCGTCGCTCCAGCGCAGCGCGGTCGGGTGCGAGTCGACCGGCAGGATCTGGCCGACACCAGGGTGGTCCTTGGCGTTGGTGTTGTTGTCCGCCTGGGACAGGTCCCACTTCCAGATCAACAGGCCGTTCTGGTACGGGTAGTGCTCCACCCAGCCGGGCCGCGCCGCCGAACCGAAGTTGTACGGGCCGGTCTTGAGCGTGGTGTCGTACGACACGTACTGCCGGTTCTCGGCGATGTAGTACTGCTTGTAGTCCTTGATGAAGGACGCCCCGATGCGGGAGAAGCCGCTGGAGGTCCAGGCGTTGTCCGCCGACTCGGCGTTGTCCGAGAAGACGGGCGTGCCGTCGGCGGTCACCGTGATCTCGTCCGCGGTGAAGCCGTTCTCCGCGACGCCGCCGTCCGTGAGGTAGCGGAAGCGCAGCTGGATCTTCTGTCCGGCGTAGGCGTCCAGGGAGTACGACAGCTTCTTGTTCGTCTCCGAGAAGCCGGTCAGCACGGGCTTGCCGCCGCCGTCCCGCGGGATGGGCTGACCGTCCGCGGTGCCGTCCAGGGCGGTCCAGTTGGCGCCGCCGTCGGTGGACACCTCGGTGTAGAGGAAGTCGTAGTTGTTCTCGATCGCCCACCAGCCGTCCAGGCTCAGTGTGGCCGAGGACTTGCCGGTGAGGTCGACGGACCGGGTCAGCGTGTTCTTCAGGTCGTTGCCGCTGCCGCTCCACCACTGGGTGGCGCCCTGCGCCGGCTCGGTGATGGTGGTGGTGACCGCCTTGTCGGGCAGGTTGACCACCAGGGCCTGCTTGTTCCTGGTGTTGTACTCGGCGACGCCCAGCTTGTGCGAGGACTTGGTGCCGGCCTTGGCGGTGTCGTAGTTCAGCCAGCCCAGCTGGAGCTTGTCCCAGGCGTTCATGTCGCCGGGCAGGTCGCCGATGGCCTCCTTGCCGGTGCCCAGCCAGGAGCCGGAGGACATCAGGGTCCAGAAACCGGTGGAGTTGTCGCCGCCGTCGGTGTCGTACTCGTCCGGCAGGCCGAGGTCGTGGCCGTACTCGTGGGCGAAGACGCCGAGTCCGCCGTTCTCCGGCTGGATGGTGTAGTCGCCGACCCAGATTCCGGTGTCGCCGATCTGCGCGCCGCCGAGCTTGTTGTCGGCGGGGCCGGCGGCGCCGGTGTCGGTGCCGAAGGCGTACCAGCGGTGGGCCCAGATGGCGTCCGTGCCCTGGGCGCCGCCGCCCGCGGACTCGTCCTCACCGGCGTGCACCAGCTGGAAGTGGTCTATGTAGCCGTCGGGCTCGTTGAAGTCGCCGTCGCCGTCGTAGTCGTAGCGGTCCCACTGGTCGTACTTGGCGAGGTCCTTCTTGATGTCGGCCTCGGACTTGCCGGCGGCCTTCTGCTGAGCGACCCAGGCGTTCAGGCCGTCGCTGACGACGTTCCACACGCTGGTGCAGTTTTTGGAGCCGCACGCGTTGTTGCCGTAACGGGCCTCGTTGTAGGGGACCTTGACCCAGTCGGAGACCTCGCCGTCCACGGAGTAGCGGCCCGAGGACTGCTTCTCGTAGTACTTCTTCAGCGACTCGGTCTTGTCGCCGGTGCCGAAGTAGAGGTTCTGGAAGTGCTTCTGGTCGTAGTCCTTCTGCCAGGCCGTGGAGTTGTCCTTCGCGCGGTCCGGCGCGGCGATCTGGTTGTGCAGCGGGCCGGGGGTCCCGCCGTACTTGGGGTCGGTCTTGTCGCCGAACTCCACCAGGATGGTGAAGATCTTGTCGGTCTTCTCGCGGCCGAGCTCGACGTACTTGCTCTTGCCCTTGCCGCTCTTGAGCTTGACGACCTGGGAGCCGCCGCGCTGCTGCGGGCTCACCTTGCCCGCGATGAGCTGGTTGAGTGCCTCTTCGCGCTGGGCCTTCTGGGTCTTGCTCAGCGGGCCGTCGAGGTCGTGCGTGTTCTGCCGCACCGGGGCCGGGTCGTGCCGGTGTACGGCGCCGGCCGGGCCCCGCTGGGTGCTCGCCTCCGCGACGGCGAAGGTGGCGAACGTGGCGGAGGCCGCCGCGAGCGTCACACCGATCGCGGCTGCTCTGAACGTCCAGGATCTGCTGGTCACTTGAGTTCCTCCCCCGCGCCCCGCGCGCGGACAGGGGGTTCCCGTGATCGGAAGTCCGTGCGCACATGACAAGCGCGTGTTCAAGTGACGTAATTTGACTAGAGGTTTAGAAGAAAAGACAGACCTTGACTCGGTAAGGTCTGGTGCACTATGCGGATTTGACGCTCGCTTTAGGCGCGGCGTGCTTCTTGTGCGCCCCCCATGCATCGGCGGCGTGGGTGAGGTCACGCTTACCTGGACGCACGTTCGGGCATGCAGCCGGGGAGAGCGTCGAACGGCCACCCCGACACCCGAAGACCTCCGAGGACACGATTGCCATGCCTCGTCCGACCGTCGCCCAGCTCGCCTACGGCGCGAGCACCGTGATCTTCTCGACCCTCGCCATGCTGCTGCTCTCCGAGACGGGTTCGGGGGCCGGGATCGCCGTCATCGCCCTCGCGGCGCTCGCGCTCGGGCTGCTGGTCGCGATGACGGTGCCGGCCGGGTCCCGCGGCACACCGCAGGAGGCCGCCGGGACGGCCCCGGAGGGGGAGCGCGTCCCGACGGCCCTGTGAGGTCGTCCGGTCAGCGGCGCGGTTCGGTCTCGGTGCTGACCACGACCGTCTTGGCGGCCTTGTCGTGCAGACCCTGCTTGTAGGGCTTGTCGAAGAAGCTCCAGCCGCCGCAGATCACGGTCCACACACAGGCGCAGCAGAAGGCGAACGGCAGCCACAGCACGAGGGCGCGCACCAGCGAGGTCCCCGCGCTGGGGGTGGCGCCGTCGGAGAGGTTGGCCACCCGCATGCGCAGCCACTTCTTGCCGAGGGTCTGGCCCGTCCTGTGGGTGAAGAAGGTGTCGTAGGCGATGTAGAGCACGGCGGCGATGACGGACTGCCCCAGGGAGCGGGCTGCGTTGATCTGGTCGCCGTTCACGTCGTACTCGCGCACGTTGAACGCCCAGGTGAGCAGGTAGACGACGATGCCGACCAGGATCATGTCGATGATGCGGGCGAGGGTCCGCTTGGCGCTGTCGGCGAGCGGGGGCATGCCGGCGAGGGGATCGGCGGGGTAGCCGCCGGGGCCGTGCGGACCGCCGCCGTAGGGTCCGCCCCCGTAGGGGCCCCCGCCGGGCGGGGGCTGACCGCCGCCGTAGGGTCCGCCGCCGTACGGGCCGCCGGAGGGTGGGGGCTGCCGGCCGCCGTAAGGGGGTGGCTGCTGACCCCCGTAAGGAGGCTGCTCGCCGCCCGGCGGCGGGGAGTCGTACGGCGAGCCCTGCCCCTGGTTCGGCGGGGGCGGCTTCCTGAACGGGTCGTCCTCGGGTGGCTGCTCTCCGGAGCCGGGGGGCGGTGCGCTGCTCATGGCCCGAGTGGATCGCGAACCCCCCGGCTCCGCATCCGGCGGACGGCCGTCCGGGGTACCGGCGGGTCCGCGCCGACCGGTCAGCCCGCCACGAAGGTGTGCGCCGCCTTGTCGTGCAGGCACTGGTGCCAGGGCCGGTCGAACAGGCACCACAGCACGCCCACGATCCCGATGCCGAGCACCCCCGGAACGCTGTACACCAGCCAGCGGCGCAGCGCGGGGGCGAAGGCCGGGGGTTCGTGGCCCTCGATGTCGCGCACGTCGAGGCCGCACAGCTTCTTGCCGAGGGTGCGGCCCCACTTGACGGTGGGCAGCACCTCGTAGCCGACACCGAGGAGGAGCAGCACGGCGAGGACGATGCCGAAGCTGGTGCCGGTGGTGCCGTCGAGCAGCCAGACGGTGACCTCGTGCCCCGACTGCCGGGCCGCGTCGACCTTCTGCTGGATGTGGTCGACGGCCCGGATGCCGAGCGGGACGGCCGCGACGGCGGTCACGGCGCCCACCACCACGGTGTCGATCAGCCGGGCCGCGAGCCGCTTGCCCAGTCCGGCGGGGCGGACGGCGGCCTGTCTGCGCGCCGCCGCCTGGAAGGGGTCCTCCACCGGCGGCTTCCACGGCGCGACGGGCTGCTCCTGCGCCGCTCCCCCGGCCAGCTGGTGCACCTGCTGCGCCCAGGACCCCCCGGCGGGCCCGCCCTGCTGCGGCACCTGGGGGGCGGCGGGCGCGGGCTGCCGGTTCTGCGGCGGCGGCTGTACGGCGCCGAAGCCGGGCTGCGGGCTGGGGGCCGCGGGGGTGGCGGGCGCCGGGGGCGTGGCGGGGGCGGGCGCGGCGACCGGGCCCTGGGTGCCGAGGCCGGGCACGTCGGTCTGCTTCGGCGGCACCGGGCGGATGGTCATCGTGCCGTCGTCCGTACGACCGGTGACCGGCCGCCGGAAGACGAAGGTGCCGGGGTCGGGGGCGTCGTGCCCGGCCGGCGGGACCGCGGTGGCACCGTCGCCGCGTTCCGCCCGCCCCTCGGGCTGCGCGAAACCCTCGGCGGGCAGCCGGGGGTCGGATGCCCAGGGGGCACCGGCCTGCGCGGGCACCGCGGCCTGGCGCGGGTCGGGGTGCCCGGCCCCGGGCGTGCCCTGCTGCCCGGAGGGGACCCGCTGGTCCCACGGGCCACCCGGTCCCGGACGGCCCTGCTCGCCCGACGGACCCGCGGGCCCCGGTACGCCCGGTGCGCCCGACGGGTGGCCCGACTGGCCTGCCGGGCCCGCCTGTTGGCCGGGTACGCTCGCGCCCGCCGGCCCGGACTGCCCCGGCCGGCCCGCTCCCGCCGGTTGGCCGAAAGCACCCGCCTGCCCCCCTTGACCGGGCACGCCCGCCCGGCCCGGAGCGCCGGCCCCGTCCGCCGCGGGCCACTGTCCGGCCGCCCCCGAACCCCCCGCCGCGGGCGCGGAGTTGCCGGTGACCGCCGGTCCGGAGGCCGCCGGCCCGTCGGGTTCCTCGTCGAAGAAGTGCGGGCCCGTCTCCTCCACGGCCGGGGTGACACCGGGGGGTGGGGCGAGCGATTCGCCGTCCTTCGGCGCCGGGCGGCTGGTGCCGGGCACCCAGGCGGCGCCGTTCCAGTACCGGACATAGCCGGGGATGGACGGGTCCGGGTAGTAGCCCTCACGGGGCCGGTCGTCACCGGGGGCCGGGGTTGGGGCGCTCATGTCCGTCGTCCCGTATCTGCTCGTGGGTGGGATGGGGCCACCCACATCTATCAGACGCGGGCACGCGCCACCGCCACTCCGGCAGGTCCCACTCCATCCGGTCAATGCCGTGTCCGCTCCCCGGCCCGGTGCGAAAAAAATTTCCCCCGACCCGCGTAATGCCCGGACCGCTGGCCGCTCTCCTCCGGTACGGGCCCGCACCGAGCGGTCCCCGACCCGAGAGGAAGTCCAGGCCATGCAGCACACCGTGGTGGAGCGGGAGATCGAACTCAAGCTGATCCTGTCGCCCGAGCGGAGCATCCCGGTCCCGGCCCGGCTCGCCTACCGCTGCGACGACCCCTACGCCGTCCACGTCGTCTTCCACATCAACTCCGAGTTCCCGGTGCACTGGACGTTCGCCCGCGAGCTGCTGGTGGAGGGCGTGTTCCGGCCGTGCGGGCACGGGGACGTGCGGGTGTGGCCGACGAAGTCGCAGGGGCGCAGCGTCGTGCTGATGGCGCTCAGCTCACCCGACGGCGACGCGCTCCTGGAGGCGCCGGCCCCGCAGGTCTCCGCCTGGCTGGAGCGGACCCTGCGCGCGGTCCCGCCGGGGGCGGAGGGCGGCCGGCTCGGCATCGACGACGCCCTCGACCAGCTCCTCGCCCGGTGAACCCGCCCGCTGCGACGGGCCCGGCGACCTCAGAGGACCTTGCCCGGATTGAGGATGCCGAGGGGGTCGAAGACCTGCTTCACCGACCGCTGCATCTCCACCCCCACCGGCCCGATCTCCCGTGCCAGCCACTCCTTCTTCAGTACGCCGACGCCGTGTTCGCCGGTGATGGTGCCGCCCAGTTCCAGGCCGAGGGCCATGATCTCGTCGAAGGACTCGCGGGCCCGGCGGGACTCGTCCTCGTCGCTCGCGTCGAAGCAGACGGTGGGGTGGGTGTTGCCGTCGCCCGCGTGGGCGCAGACGCCGATCGTCAGGCCGTACTTGGCGGCGATCGCCTCGACGCCCTCCAGCATGGCGCCCAGCTTGGAGCGGGGTACGCACACGTCGTCGATCATCGTCGTGCCCTTGACCGCCTCCAGCGCGGTCAGCGAGAGCCGCCGGGCCTTGAGGAGCAGCTCGGACTCGGCCGCGTCCTCCGCCGGGACGACCTCGGTGGCGCCGGCGGCCTCGCACTGCGCGCCGAGGGCGGCGAGGTCGGCGGCCGGGTCCGGGGTGTCGAAGGCGGCGAGCAGCAGCGCCTCGGTGGTCTCCGGCAGACCCATGTGGGCCATGGCGTTGACCGCCTTGACGGTCGTATGGTCCATCAGTTCGAGGAGCGACGGGAGGTGACCGCCCGCCATGATCCGGCAGACGGCGTCGCAGGCGCTCGCGGCGGAGGGGAACTCGGCGGCCAGCACCAGCTGCGCGGGCGGCTTGGGCTTCAGGGCGAGCACCGCGCGTACGACGATGCCGAGGGAGCCCTCGGAGCCGACGAAGAGGCGGGTGAGGTCGTAGCCCGCGACGCCCTTGGCGGTGCGCCGTCCGGTGGACATCAGGCGGCCGTCGGCGAGGACGACGTCCAGACCGAGGACGTACTCGGCGGTCACGCCGTACTTCACGCAGCACAGGCCGCCGGAGCCGGTGCCGATGTTGCCGCCGATGGTGCACATCTCCCAGCTGGAGGGGTCCGGCGGGTAGTACAGGCCGTGTTCCTCGACGGCGCGGGAGAGGTCCGCGTTGATCACGCCCGGTTCGACCACGGCGACCCGGTCGACGGGGCTGATCTCCAGGATGCGGTTCATCTTGGTGAGGGACAGCACGATGCAGCCGTCCGTCGCGTTGGCCGCGCCGGACAGGCCGCTGCGGGCGCCCTGGGGGACGACGGGGACGCGCAGTCCGGTGGCGGTGCGCATGACGTGCTGCACCTGTTCCACGGTGCGCGGCAGGACCACGACCGCGGGGGCTCCGGCGGGGCAGAAGCTCGCCATGTCGTGGGCGTAGGCGGCCGTGACGTCGGGGTCGGTCAGCACGGCCTCGGGGGGCAGGCCGGCCAGGAGCCGGTCGGTGAGACTGCCGGTTGCTGCGATGGCTTCATCGCGACGTGCTTCGATGCGGCTCATGATCACAGGTTCGCACTCACGGCCACCGGTGTGAACCCCGTCAGCCGCTCGCCACACTCGGCGCGATCTTCTTGTCGTATTGACGCACAGTGAGCGCCATGGACTACAGAGTGAGCGAGCCGGGAACGTCCCTGCCCAGCGGGCCGCCCGCGCCGCGCCGTTCCGGGCGGCTGCTGCGGCGGGTACTGGTCACCGCGCTGAGCGGCGGTGTGGTCGCGGGCGCGGTCCTTGCCATCTGGCCGGGGCTGAGAACCGGGGTCGCCAGTGCGCCCGCGCCGGGGCCGCGGGCCCACCGGGCGCAGCTGCGCGCCCCGGCGCAGGCGGCGCAGGCGCTGACCGCGGTGACCGCCGGGATGCCGGCGACGCTGCCCGCCCTGACCGCGCTGATCGGGGAGCAGGAGCAGCGGGTGCGGGCCCAGCCGCGGGACGCGAAGGCGTGGGCGGTGCTGGGGACGGCGTATGTCGAGCGGGGGCGCGCGGCGGCCGCGGCGGCGGACTTCCCGCGGGCAGAGCGGGCGCTGGAGACCTCGCTCCAGGTGGTGGACGAGGAGCAGAACCTCCCGG
This sequence comes from Streptomyces sp. AM6-12, assembly GCF_044327085.1. Taxonomy (NCBI): domain Bacteria; kingdom Bacillati; phylum Actinomycetota; class Actinomycetes; order Kitasatosporales; family Streptomycetaceae; genus Streptomyces; species Streptomyces sp. AM6-12. The sequence goes on along the minus strand of NZ_JBIQWN010000001.1, from coordinate 4,588,853 downwards.
CGCTGGACGGCATGGCCGCGCTGTCCCTGGCCCGCCGGGACTTCACCGAGGCGAAACGCTACGCCGAGGAGGCGCAGGAGCTGGCGCCGGCGCGGTGGTCCTCGTACGCCCGGCTGATCGACGCGGACACCGGGCTCGGCGACTACGAGGCGGTCGGCAAGTCCCTGGAGAAGCTGATGGCGCTCAAGCCGGGGGCGGCCGAGCGGCCCGCGGTGATGGCGCAGGCGGCCGCGGTGTACCGGAACCGGGGCTGGCGCGAGGACGCGGTGGCCCAGCTCTCCGACGCGGCCGCCGCCGCCCGCACCCCCGCCGAACAGGCCGCCTACCTCACCCAGCTCGGCCAACTCGCCTTCGAGCGCGGGGACTTGCCGGACGCGCTGCGCCATTACGACGCGGCGCTGCGCCAGGACGTCGACCAGCCGGCGGCACCGGCGGGGCGGGCGCGGACGCTGGCGGCGCTCGGCCGTACGACGGAGGCGGTCACCGCGTACCGCAACGCGCTGGCCCGCCGGCCGGACCCGCGCGACGCGCTCGAGCTGGGCGAGCTGTACGAGTCGCTGGGCATGGCCAAGCAGGCCCGCGAGAGCTACGACCAGGTGCGGGAGCTGGCGCGGCGGGAGACCTCGGACGGGGTGGACGACGAGCTGGTGCTCGGCCGGCTGGAGGCCGATCACGGGGACGCCCAGCGGGCCGTGGAGCGGCTGCGCGAGGAGTACGACCGCCAGCCCGGCATCGAGGTGGCCGACGCGCTCGGCTGGGCGCTGCACCGGGTCGGCGAGGACGACGAGGCCCTGGAGTACGCCACGACGGCCACGGACGGCACGAAGGGCGGCGGGGTGCGCAGCGCGCTGTACGCCTACCACCGGGGCGCGATCGAATCCGCGCTGGAACTGGACGGCCCCGCCCGCCGCAGCCTCCAGGAGTCGCTCCAGATCAGTCCGGTCTTCTCCCCCCTGTGGTCCCGCGAGGCGAAGTCGGCCCTGGCGGCGCTGGGGAACCCGCCGGACGTGGCGGTGCCGGGCTGAGGCGGCCGGGCGGACGCGCGACGGGGACCGGCCGGTGCGTGCGGCACCGGGCGGTCCCCGTCGCGTGGAACGACCTCTAGAGGTTGCCGCGCTTGGCCTGCTCGCGCTCGATCGCCTCGAACAGGGCCTTGAAGTTGCCCTTGCCGAAGCCCATGGAGCCGTGCCGCTCGATGAGCTCGAAGAACACCGTCGGCCGGTCCTGGACGGGCTTGGTGAAGATCTGCAGCAGATAGCCGTCCTCGTCCCGGTCGACGAGGATCTTCAGCTCGCGCAGGGTCTCCACGGGCACCCGCGTCTCGCCCGCCCACTCGCCGAGGGTGTCGTAGTACGAGTCCGGGGTGTTGAGGAACTCGACGCCGGCCGCGCGCATGGTGCGGACGGTCTGCACGATGTCGTTGGTGTTCAGCGCGATGTGCTGGACGCCGGGACCGCCGTAGAACTCCAGGTACTCGTCGATCTGGGACTTCTTCTTGGCGATGGCGGGCTCGTTGAGCGGGAACTTCACCTTCAGGGTGCCGTCCGCGACGACCTTCGACATCAGCGCGCTGTACTCGGTGGCGATGTCGTCGCCCACGAACTCCTTCATGTTCGTGAAGCCCATGACCTTGTTGTAGAACCCGACCCACTCGTCCATCTTGCCGAGTTCCACGTTGCCGACGCAGTGGTCGATCGCCTGGAAGGTGCGGTGCTCGGGCTGCGCGACCATCGGCTGGGCGGCCACGAAGCCGGGAAGGTAGGGCCCCTCGTAGCCGGAGCGCTCCACCAGGGTGTGGCGGGTCTCGCCGTAGGTGGCGATGGCCGCGAGGACGACGGTGCCGTGCTCGTCCTTGACCTCGTACGGCTCGTCGATCGAGCGGGCGCCCTGCGCGACGGCGTACTCGTACGCGGCGCGGGCGTCCGGGACCTCGATGGCCAGGTCGATGACGCCGTCCCCGTGCTCGGCGACGTGCTGCTCGATGAACCGGCCCCAGTCGCTGGACTGCTTGATCACCGAGGTGAAGACGAACCGGGCCGAGCCATTCTCCAGGACGTAACTGGCGGTCTCGCGGCTGCCGTTCTCCGGTCCGGAGTAGGCGACCAGCTTCATGCCGAAGGCGGAGGAGTAGTAGTGCGCCGCCTGCTTGGCGTTGCCCACGGCGAAGACGACCGCGTCCATCCCCTTGACCGGGAAGGGGTCGGCCTGCCGGGCGGTCGCGTCGGGAGTGTGCTGTGTGGTCTGCGTCATAGCCGAAGGGTGACCGGACTCTGCAAGGTGCGCAATAGTTCGCGTATTCACTGGGCAATTTGTTAAGTGATACGGCCCAGTGGCCGGACTTTCTGTACAGGATGACCATCCCGGGAGGGGCTGTGGCGATCGATCATCTGGACGGGCGGATCATCGTGCTGCTGGCACGCGAGCCGCGCATCGGCGTGCTGGAGATGTCCCGGCGGCTCGGGGTCGCGCGGGGCACGGTGCAGGCGCGGCTCGACCGGCTCCAGTCGAACGGCGTGATCCGCGGCTTCGGCCCCCAGGTGGACCCGGCGGCCCTCGGTTACCCGGTCACCGCGTTCGCCACGCTCCAGATCCGGCAGGGCCAGGGGGCGGACGTACGGGCGTATCTGGCGACGGTGCCGGAGGTGCTGGAGCTGCTGACCACGACCGGCAGCGGGGACATGCTGTGCCGCCTGGTGGCCCGCTCGAACGCCGATCTCCAGCGGGTGATCGACCGGGTCGTCGGCTTCGAGGGCATCGTGCGGGCCTCCACGGCGATCGTGATGGAGAACCCGGTACCGCTGCGAGTGATTCCGCTGGTGGAGCAGGCGGCGGAGGAGTAACCGGTCCCGGTGCCGGTCGGGCTGGCCGAGTCGGTAACCATCGGGGCGCCGGGCGCCGTTTCCGGCCGCCGTCACGGTGGATGGCCGCGGCAGAGCCGCTGACGCCCCGGAGCGCGGCACGCCCGCGAGCCGGCCACCTGGATCGGCACCCGCGACCAGTGGTCCGCGGAGTGGTCCCGGTCCACCGACATGAGCGACATCCGCAACAGGGCCGGCGCGAGGACGCCCGGAGCCAAGCAAGTGCGCGTCCACACGCACCTGTTCCCGATCGACTCGCGGTGACCCACTCGGACCGGGCCCGCGGCTCGCGGCCGGCCCCCGCCGGGCCGTGGCGCCGCCGGCTAGCAGCTCGGCACCGAGCCCTTGCCGGTCTCCAGGGCGCGCAGCGCGTCGACCGTGCCCTTCAGGGTGGTCACCGGCACCAGGCGCAGGCCCTTGGGCAGACCGCCGCGGGCATCGGCGCACTCGGCCTTCGGAACCAGGAAGACCGTGGCACCGTCCCGGCGGGCCGCCTGCGTCTTGAGGCCCACGCCGCCGACCGCGCCGACCCGGCCCGCCGCGTCGATCGTGCCCGTACCGGCGATGGTGCGGCCTCCGGTGAGATCGCCGCCGTGGCCGTCGCCGCGCAGCTTGTCGATGATCCCCAGCGTGAACAGCAGGCCCGCGCTCGGACCGCCCACGTCCGCCAGCTTCAGCGTGACCTTGACCTTCTCGGGGCTCAGGTTCAGGTACGTCAGCGCCGCGCTGGCCGCCGCGTCCTGGGACTGCCGCATCTGCGCCGTGTTGTGCTGCTCGATCTCCTTGAGCGTGTTGCCGCTCGGGTACACCGCGTCGTGCGGCATCACGGCCCGGTCGGTGCGGAACCAGTCACCGGCGAGATCCCGGAAGGTGAGCCGGGTGTCCGGGCCGGTCGCCTCGATGGTGACCATCCTCAGCTGCCCGCTCGTCCGGCGGGTGCCGGCTCCCTTGACGGTGATCACCTGCGCACCCCGGTTCGCGCCCAGCACGTTCGCCGTCATGCCGGGCTGCGCCACGGAGAACGGCAGCGGCGCGAACAGCGCGGTGGCGATCAGCGCGACGACGGGAAGCGCGCACAGGGTGAGGGCCTGGGGGCGCGTGAGACGTGTGAGCACGGGTTCAATTTACGTGACGGGTGCCGTCCGGCGGTTCGGCGGTGACCGACCGGGGCGCCGGGCGCTTTCCGGCCGCCGTCGCGGTGGATGGCCGCGGCAGAGCCGCTGACGCCCCCTACAGGACGCGGCGGGAGCCGTCGTCTCCGGCGCGCACCGCGACCCCGCGGCTCAGCGCAACGCCTCCGCCACTTCCCGAGCCGCCTCCACCACCCTGGGCCCGACGCGTTCCGGTACGGAGTCCGCGAGCATCACGACACCCACGCTGCCCTCCACCCCGGTCACCCCCACCAGCGGCGCGGCCGCCCCGCACGCCCCGGTCTCCAGTTCGCCCCGTGTCAGGGTGTACGCCGGCTGGCCCGCGGGGGCCCGGCGTGCCGCGAGTATCGCCCGGCCCGCCGCGCCCCGGTCCAGGGGGTGCCGGAAGCCGGCGCGGTAGGCCACGTGGTAGTCGGTCCAGGTCGGCTCCACCACCGCCACCGCCAGCGCCTCGGTGCCGTCGACCAGCGTGAGGTGCGCCGTCGCCCCGATCTCCTCCGCCAGCGACCGCAGCGCCGGCAGCGCGGCCTCCCTGACCAGCGGATGCACCTGGCGTCCGAGCCCCAGCACCCCGAGCCCGACGCGGGCCCGGCCGCCCAGATCACGTCGTACCAGAGCGTGCTGCTCCAGCGTGGCGAGCAGCCGGTACACCACGGTCCGGTTCACGCCCAGTTTGTTGGACAGCTCGCTGACGGTGAGCCCGTGGTCGGTGTCGGCGAGCAGCTTGAGGACACGCAGTCCCCGGTCGAGCGTCTGAGAGGTCTCCGCGGTCACGACCCCCACTCCTTCGGCGGGTAGGCCGGCGAGCCCCCGAGCGGGAAATGCGTCACCGAGTCCCGTCGGCGACGCGCTCCAGAGGCCGCCGATCGGCAGGACGGCCCGGCGGCTCCGGACCCTGTCGCTTTCACGGCTGCGCTCCGCGGCGGCGCTGCCACGGGGCGTTGCGTAGCGGGACAGTAGCGAAGCGGGTTCGCTGAGCGGAAGTCTCGGTCCAGAATCCGGGCAGACGTGCGGACGAACTGACGGTATACGTCCGGATACGTACGGCAGCGAACCGGGCGCCGACCGCGTCACCGCATCCGCGTGGCCCACTCCTGCACCTTGGCGATCCGCTGCTTCAGCTGTCCCGCCGTCGCCTCCGCGCTCGGCGGCCCGCCGCACACCCGGCGCAGCTCGGTGTGGATCACCCCGTGCGGCTTGCCGCTCTGGTGGACGTAGGCGCTGACGAGGGTGTTGAGCCGCTTGCGCAGCTCCATCATCTCCTTGTGGGAGACGACGGGGCGCCGCTCGGCGGGCAGTTCGAGCAGGTCGGCCTCGGTGTCCGGCTTCTTCTTGCTGTGCGCGATCTGCCGGGCCTGCCGCTTCTGGAGCAGCATCTGCACCTGGTCGGGCTCCAGCAGTCCGGGGATGCCGAGGTAGTCCTGCTCCTCCTCGCTGCCCGGATGCGCCTGCATGCCGAACTCGGCGCCGTCGTAGAGCACCCGGTCGAAGACGGCCTCGGACTCCAGCGCCTCGAAGGAGAACTGCTCCTGCTCGCCGGTGTCCTCGTCCTGCTCCTTGTTCGCCTCCTCCATCTCCTTCTCGGATTCGGCGTACGGGTCCTCCTCGCCCTCCTTCTTCGGCTTGTCGAGGGCGTGGTCCCGCTCCTTCTCCATCTCATTGGCGAAGGTCAGCAGGTCGGGCACGGTCGGCAGGAAGACGGAGGCGGTCTCGCCGCGCCGCCGGGACCGCACGAAGCGGCCGACGGCCTGGGCGAAGAACAGCGGGGTGGAGATGGTGGTGGCGTAGACGCCGACCGCGAGGCGGGGCACGTCGACGCCCTCGGACACCATGCGCACCGCGACCATCCAGCGGTCGTCGCTCGCGCTGAAGTCGTCGATGCGCTTGGACGCGCCGGCGTCGTCGGACAGGACGAGCGTGGCCTTCGTACCGGTGATCTCGCGGATCAGCTTGGCGTAGGCGCGGGCGGAGTCCTGGTCGGAGGCGATGACGAGGGCGCCGGCGTCCGGGATGGCCTTCCTGACCTCGGTGAGCCGCTGGTCGGCGGCGCGCAGCACGCTGGGCATCCACTCGCCGCGCGGGTCCAGCGCGGTGCGCCAGGCCTGGCTGACCGCGTCCTTGGTCATCGGTTCGCCGAGCCGGGCGGCGATCTCGTCGCCGGCCTTGGTGCGCCAGCGCATCTGCCCGCTGTAGGAGAGGAAGATGACCGGGCGCACGACGCCGTCGGAGAGCGCGGAGCCGTACCCGTAGGTGTAGTCGGCGGAGGAGCGGCGGATGCCCGCGTTGTCCTCCTCGTACGTCACGAACGGGATGGGGTTGGTGTCGGAGCGGAACGGCGTACCGGTCAGCGCGAGCCGCCGGGTCGCGGGCTCGAACGCCTCCAGGCACGCCTCGCCCCAGGACTTGGAGTCGCCGGCGTGGTGGATCTCGTCCAGGATCACCAGGGTCTTGCGCTGCTCGACGCGGTTGCGGTGCAGCATGGGGCGGACGCCGACGCCCGCGTAGGTGACGGCGACGCCGTCGTACTCCCGGCCGAGCGGTCCGGCGCTGTACTCGGGGTCGAGCTTGATGCCGATCCGTGCCGCCGCCTCGGCCCACTGCTTCTTCAGGTGCTCGGTGGGCGCGACCACGGTCACCTGCTGCACCACGTGGTGGTGGAGCAGCCAGGAGGCCAGCGTCAGCGCGAAGGTGGTCTTGCCCGCGCCGGGGGTGGCGACGGCGAGGAAGTCGCGCGGCTGCTCCTGGATGTACTTCTCCATCGCCCCCTGCTGCCAGGCACGCAGCTTGCCGGCGGTGCCCCAGGGCGCGCGGCCGGGGAAGGCGGGGGAAAGGTGGTGGGAGGAAACAGACATGGCGGCGGGCCCGGAGGGCTCTCCGTTGCGGGTGGCGGCGGGTGACGGGCGGGCGGTAGTCACGGTCTCCGTGGTCAGGTTCAGTCGGCTACGTATGACAACCGGGCCACCCTACCGGCGCCGCCGGCCCCATCCGTCCCGAACGCCCCGGCGTCACCGCCGGGTGGGACCCACGTCACAACGCCCGCAGCCGCCCGGCGATCGCACCCACGTCGCTCTGCGTCCCCGACGCCACATCGATGACCAGCGCGTACGCCGCGTCCTGGTCGACCCCGGCCGGATCGACCCCGTTGAGGGCGAGGAACGTGGCGGTGGCGAGCCAGGCGGTGCGCTTGTTGCCGTCGACCAGGGGGTGGTTCGCGGCGAGGGCGTGCAGCAGGGCGGCGGCCTGTTCGTACAGGTCGTCGTAGGCGGCCGTGCCGAACATCCGGGCGCGCGGGCGGTGTACGGCGGAGGCGAGCAGCCCCGGCTCCCGCGCCTCGGGCGGCCGGCCGCCGAAGGCGAGCGTGGCGAGGGCGGTGACGTCGGCGACGGTGAGGTGGCGGGTGTTCATTCGCCGAGCCTCCTCAGCAGGTCGGCGTGGGCGTGCGCCAGCCGCTCGGCGGTGTCGCGCACGGCCGTCTCCTCGGCCGCCAGGTACCGGCGTACGGCCTCCGCCACCGCCTGCTCCGGCGTGCGCCCCTGCGCGTCGGCGAGGTCGGAAAGGGCCTGGTGGGTGGCGGGGTCGAGGTGCACGGTCAGCGGGCGCATGGTGGCCACTGTATGCCGCCTGGTCAGGACGCCGGTCACCGGGCCGCCGCGGCCGTCCCGTCGCCGCCTGTGCAGCGGGTCGCGACCCACACGCCCATGAGGGCGACCGCCGCCATGGCGAGGAAGACGACGGCGAAGGCGGCGGGATGGGCGGCCGAGCCGCCGCCGAGGGTCGCGAAGGCGGCGCCCGCGGCGGCCAGGAGCAGGGCGTTGGAGAGGGCGTCGGAGATCTGGAGGGCGGCGGAGTTGGCGCCGGCCTCCTCCGGGGCGGACAGGCGCAGCAGCAGCACGCTGGTGGAGGAGATCACCAGGCCCATGCCGAGGCAGCCGAAGGCCCAGACGACGGCGACGGTCCACGCCGGCACGGCGGGCAGCAGCACGCTCGGCGCGGTCAGCAGCGCGCCGACGACCAGGACCATCCCGGCGGTCATCAGCCGCTCCCGGTACGGCGCGAGGCGCGGCCGGGACTGGAGCCAGGAGCCCAGCGCCCAGGTGCCGCCGCCCGCGGCCAGGGAGAGCCCGGCGAGCGTCGGCGACAGGCCCCGCTGGGTGACCAGCATCAGCGGCACGAAGGACTCGGCGGCGACGAAGGACCCGGCGCACACCCCGCGCAACAGTACGACGGAGGGCAGGCCGCGGGCGGCGCGGTAGGTGCCGCGCGGCAGCAGGCCGAGGACGGCGGGCACCAGCAGGGCGGCACCGGCCGCGCCGGGTATCAGGGAGAGGGGGCGCGGATCCTGGGCGGCGTACTGGACGAGCCCGGCGCCGAGGGCGATACCGAGGGCGAGCCGGATGCGCCGGCGGTCGAGGGGGGCCGCGGCGGCTTCCGCGTCGACCGGTCCCGACGCCCGGCGGCGTATCTGGGGCAGGGCGAGGGCCAGCGGGAGCACGACGAGGACGGGGATGCCGAGGAACACCCAGCGCCAGCCGAGCTGTTCGGTGACGGCGCCGGAGGCGAGGGGGCCGACGATGGACGGTACGACCCAGCCGGCCGCGAACGCCGCCATGATCGCGGGGCGCAGCCGCTCGGGGTAGGCGCGGCCGACGACCACGTACAGGGCGACGATGACGAGCCCGCCGCCGAGCCCCTGTACGGCCCGGCCGAGGACGAACACCCACATGGACTGGGCGGTCCCGGCGATCACCAGGCCCGCGGCGAAGGCGCCGATGCCGGTGGTCAGCGCGGCGAGCGGGCCGCGGCGGTCGGCCCACTGGCCGGCCAGGACCATGCCGAAGAGGCTGGTGGTGAAGAAGCCGGAGAACGCGAAGGCGTACTGCGCCACGCCGTGCAGCTCGCGCGCCGCGACGGGCATGGCGGTGCCGACGGCGGTCGCCTCGAAGGCGATCAGGAACACGACGGACACGATGCCGACGCTCAGCGCACGGTAGGCCCGGCCGAGCACCCCGCCTTCCGGCTCGGAGCCTTCCTCCACCACGACGTCGTCGGCACGGGACCCCAGCACACTCATGTCCGCCAGAGTAAGGCCCGATCCCGAGTTTGACCCCTGTCAAAGGCCCCCTCTCCCCTGCGACCTTTGACCTACGCCCCGTCTCCCATGAACGCCGTGTGGCAGTCACATTGCATCCCCACGGCCCCTCTTGAGCGCCGCCGCACCCCCGCCCTACGGTCATTCCACCGACACGGCCGTGTGCCCGAGTGGTTCAGGGACTCGCCTGCAAAGCGAGTTACGCGGGTTCGAATCCCGCCACGGCCTCTTCTTGTGGGCGGGGTGTCCTCAGAGCGCCCCGCCCGCCTCGTCCCGGAAGGACTCCGTCCAGTAGTGCCATGCCGTGTCCGGCAGGGTGGCCGTCGGGTCGAGGGTGGTCAGGGTGTGGAGCATGGCGGCGGCCAGTTGATCGTAGGCGGTGCTCGTCAGTTCGTGGGCGAGGTGCTGGTCGATGGTGCGTTCGTGGTGGAGGAGCCAGAGGGTGAACGCGAGGGTGGAGACGTCGGTGTTGAGGGGGTGGAGCGCGGCCTCGGGGGCGGAGAAGGTAAGGACCGCGCCGGTGCGGCCGTCGACCACCAGGCTGTTGTCCTCGGCCAGGCGGCCGAGGCGGATCAAGTGGTCGCAGTGGGCCGGGAGTTCGGTGAGGGTGTAGTCGGCGCCCTCCTCCGTGACGTACTCGCGCAGGGTCGGCAGCGGGGCGTCCGGGTCGGTGAAGAAGAGCACCGCCTCCTCGGGCAGCCCCGTCTCGCGCAGGAAGCGGCGGGTCGGCTCATGGGTGAGCGTGGCCGGGAAGTCGACGTCCTCGAAGCGGGCCACCCTGCCCTGCCCGAACTCCTGGTCGAGGACGCGCGCGGGGATGTCCAGGGTCAGACCGGACGCCGTACCGGGGCCCGCGGCCAGCGCGAGCGGGCGGATCAGGGCCGCCGCCTTCCAGTACGGCGGCACCCGGCCGTCCGTGCCCTCCGCGAACAGGCCCAGCAGCCGGCGGGATGCCTCGGCGGCCGTCCGCGGGCCGTACTGAGCGGCCAGCGAGGCGAACCGGCCGCGCAGGCCCGCCAGTTCCTCCGTGACGGCGGCGAAGCGCAGCAGCGTGGCCAGAGACGGCGCGAAGGGGCGCCACGCCGAGGGGTCGCGGAGGTACGCCGTCGTGACCTCGCCCGTGTCGCCGTCGAGCAGGATCGACTCGCGCTCCATGCCGGGCGGGTTGAGCAGCTCGCCTATCACCAGCCGGTCCCGCAATTCCTCCGCCAGGTGGAAGGGGGCGTCCGCCGCGTCCGCGAGGGTGCGCAGGCCGTGCGCGCGCAGCGGGGAGAAGGTCAGCACATCGGTGACGGCGGGCAGCCCGGCGCCCGCGAGCAGACCGCGCGTCGCGGCATGCGTGACATGGCGGCCCAGCTCCGCCTCGGTCAGCGTGATCGCCGCCCCGGCATCCGTCGTCGTACCCATCGCTCCCCCGCGGTCTCGCCCGTGCGTGGCACAGTACGGGCGCCCGCACCGACGGCTCCCCCACCGCCGAGCACACTACGCGGCCCCACTGACAACGCCCCCGTGGTGGGAAGACGCCGGACGGGCGCGACGCGTTGCGCGGCGGCGGTCAGCGGTCGGTGACGACGGCCGCCTGGGGGCGGATCGGGAGCCGGTTGACCGGGCGGCCGGTGGCCGCGCGGACGGCGGAGGCGATGGCCGCCGGGGCGGTCACCACCGGCACCGCGCTGACCGACTTGGCGCCGAACGGCGCGACCACGTCCCGCTCCTCCACCAGCTTGACGATCCGGATGTCCGGCGCGTCCAGCGCGGTCGGCAGGGCGTACCCGGTCAGGTCGGGGTGCCGGATCAGGCCGCGCGGGGTGCGCAGGTTCTCGGTGAGCGCGATGCCCACGCCCTGGGTTACGCCCGCCTCGATCCGGGCCGCCAGCTGGGCGGGGTTGAGCACCCGGCCCACGTCCTGAGCGACGGCCAGCTCCACCACCCGCACCGAGCCCAGCTCGATGTCCACGTCCACCACCGCGCGGATCGCGCAGAACGCGAGGCCCACGAACGCGTCGCCCTGCCCGACCGCGTCCAGCGGCTCGGTGGGGTGCGGGCGGCACTGCGCCGTGGCCCACAGCTCCTTGCCGTCCAGCGCCTCGGTGACGGTGGTCGACAGCACCCCGTCGTACGACGTGATCTTGCCGTCCTCGATCTGGAGCAGCTCGGTCGACATGCCGAACGTGTGGGCCAGCGGCTGGAGGAGCTGGGTGCGGACCATCTTCGCGGCCCGCTCCACCGCGCCGCCCGACACCCAGGTGTGCCGGCCCCGGCTGCCCGGTCCGGACGGGGGCTGGTCGGTGTCGACCGGGGCGACGCGGACCTCCTCGATGCCCAGGGTCTCCTGCACGATCTGCCGGGCCAGCGTGGTGAATCCCTGGCCGGCCTCCACCGCCGCGCACAGCACGGTCGCGATGCCGTCGTGGACCTTGACCGTCGCCGTGGACACCTCGTCGGCGCCCTCCGCGCCGAGCATGTGCACCATGCCGAGGCCGTAGCCGACGCCTCGGCGCACCGCGCCCGGCTCCCCCGCGCCCTCGGGACCGCCGGGCAGCAGCCAGTCCTCCTCGGGGGTGTCCTTGGGCAGCGCCGGGAGCGGGAAGTCCCGTACCGCCTGGAGGAGTTCGGCGACCGGGGCCGGGCAGGTCACGGTCTGGCCGATGGGCAGTACGTCACCGGTCGCGAGGGCGTTGCGCAACCGCAGTTCGGCCGGGTCCAGGTCCAGCTTCCGGGCCAGCTTGTCCATTTGCGCCTCGTAGGCGGCGCACACCTGCATCGCGCCCTCGCCGCGCACATGGCCGGAGGGCGGGTTGTTGGTGCGTACGGCCCAGCCCTCGATGAACGCGTTCGGCACGACGTACGGCCCGCACGCGAAGGAGACGGCGGCGGCCAGCGCGTCCGCGGAGGTGTCGGCGTACGCGCCCGCGTCGAGGAGGATCTGCGCCTCCACCTTCACCAGCCTGCCCTCGGCGTCCGCGTGGTGGCGGTAGCGCAGCAGGGTGGGGTGGCGGTGGACGTGCCCGAGGAAGGACTCCTCGCGGCTCGCGGTGAGCTTCACCGGCAGTCCGGTGCGCAGCGCCAGCAGGCCGAGCGGGAGCTGGAAGCTCTGGTCCTCGCGGTCGGCGGTGGCGCCGGGCACCCCGGTGACCACGATCTTCACCCGATCCGGGGACAGCCCGAAGCAGGCGGCGGCGGTGTCGCGGTCGTGGTGCGGGTCGGTGGAGGCCAGGTACAGCTCCACCCCGCCGTCGGGGCGCGGCACCGCGAGACCGGCCTCGGCGCCGATCGGGGCCGGGTCCTGGCGGCCGATCCGGTACAGCCCCTCGACCACGACCTCGCCGACCGCGTCCGTGTCGCCGTGGCGCAGCGGGATGTGCCGGATCAGGTTGCCGTCGGGGTGCAGGGGTTCGGCCTCGAACGCCTGCTCGGGGTCGGTCACCGGGTCGAGGATCTCGTACTCGACGATGATCGCCGCCGCGGCCATCCGCGCGGTGTCCGGGTGGTCGGCGGCGACGGCGGCGATGGGCTCGCCGTGGTGCCGTACGACCTCGGCGGCGAACACCGGCCGGTCGGGGGTGCCCCGGCCGTGGCGGGGGGTGCCCGGCACGTCCTCGTGCGTGATGACGGCACGCACGCCGGGCATCTCGCGGGCGTGCGCGGTGTCGATGGACACGATCCGGGCGTGCGCGTGCGGGGAGCGCAGGACGGCCGCCCAGAGCAGGCCCTCGGCCCACAGGTCGGCGGCGTAGGGGAAGGTCCCCTCGGTCTTGGCGCGGGCGTCCGCGTGCGGCAGCGAGACGCCGAGGCCGTGCGGTGCCGGCTCGGGCTCGGGGGCGGGTTCCGCGGTGGCGGTGACGGTCTCGTCGCTCACGCCTGGCCTCCGTCCTGGCCGTAGTGCTGGTCGTACGGGCCGGGCGTGTCGCCGTAGCCGTCGGGGGTGGGGGGCGGTGTGTCGAACACGCCCGGCGCCTCGAACACCGACGGGCCGGCGCCGCCGGCGCCGGGGCCCGCCTGGTGCGGTACGCGCGCGTCGTCGGCGGCACCGGCCGCCTCCGGCTCGGGGGCGTGCGCGGCCTCGCGCTCGGCGACGACCTCCTGGACGGCCTGGACGACGCCCCGGTAACCGGAGCAGCGGCACAGGTTGCCGCACAGGGCCTGCCGGGTCTCCAGCTCGGTCGGCGCGGGGTTGCCCTCCAGCAGGTCGTGCACGGTCATCGCCATGCCGGGCACGCAGAATCCGCACTGCACGGCGCCGCACCGGGCCAGCGCCCGCTGTACGTCGGAGGGGTGCCCGTCCTGGGCCAGCCCCTCCACGGTGCGCACCTCGGTGCCGGCGGCGGTGACCGCGGGCACCAGGCAGGAGGCCACGAGCCGCCCGTCGACCTGCACGTTGCAGGCACCGCACTCGCCCTGGGAGCAGCCGTCCTTCGCGCCCGCGAGACCGAGCCGCTCGCGCAGCACGTACAGCAGCGACTCCCCGATCCAGGCGTCGGTGACGGGCCGGTCGGCGCCGTTGACGCGCAGGACGTAGGAGGCGAGGGGATGGTCGTCGTGCGGCGAGAGGGGGGCGGGTTCCGGCTCCTCGGGGGCCGCGGGCGCTTCGGGTGCGCCGGGGACCTCGGAGGTTTCGGGTGCCTCGAGTGCGCCGCGGGTCTCGGTCCCTGCGGGCCCGGCGTCGGCGTGTCCGGACGCGTCCGGCGCGGGGACCGGTGTGTCGCCGTCGTGCGCCGCAGCGGGCTCCGCGGGCCCGGCGGGCGCCGGCACGGGCGTGTCGGACCGCTGTCCGGGTACGACGGGTGCGCCCGCGCCGGAGCGCTGCTCGGGTACGACGGGTACCGCCGGGTCGCCGGGGGGCACCGGGGTGCCGTGCGCCGGCGTGGTGGCCGGGCCGGGCTCCGCGTCCGGCGGCGTGGCGGCCTCGGGCGCGGCGGCCTGCTCCGTGTGTTCGGCGGGGCCGTCGACGGGGTGCCCGGACGTCGCGGCCGGATCGGCCGGTCCGTGCTCGTCCGGTCCGACGGGGACCCCGGCGGGCGGCGTACGGTGCTCCGCCCCGGCGTCGGCCCGGGGGTGGTCCTGGGCGGGGTACGACGGCTCGGCAACCGGCGCGGGGAGGTGAGCGGAGGCGGCGTGGCCCGGCTGGGTGTGGCCCGGCTCCGGGTGCGCCGCATCGGGGTGGCCGACCCGTTCGTGACCACCCTGTTCGTGGCCGCCCTGTTCGTGGCCCCGCTGTTCGTGGGCCGGCTGCTCCTGGGCCCCTTGCTCGTGGCCCGCCTGCCCGTGCGGACTCGGCGCGTACCCCGCCTGGGGCAGCTGTCCGTGCGCGGCGTCCGGGTGCCCCGGCTGCCCGTGCCCGGCCCGGCCGAGGTGGTCGTCTATCCGCTGGTCCTGCCCGTGCGCGGCGTGCTCCTGCGCCCCGGCGCCGACCGGACCCTGGGCGCCTGCGCCGTCCGCCTGCCCGGACCGCTCGTACCCGCCCTGGTCGTACGCAGCCCGGGCGTCCACGCCCGGCGTGTGTCCGGCAGGTTCGTGCGCGCCCGGCGCCGCCTCCGCCCGACCCGAGCCGCCCTGCTCGTAGCCGCCCTGCTCGTACACATCCCGAGCGTCCGCGCCCTGCGCGTGCCCAGCGGGCTCGTGCGCGCCCGGCGCCGCCGCCTGACCGGCGCCGCCCTGCTCGTACGCGTCGCGCCCCAGCGTGTCGTACGCGCCCGGCACGGGACCGGTCTGCTCCGGCGCGCGAACGGCCTGCTCCTGCGCGCCCGGTACGGGACCGGTGTGTCCGTGAGCGTCCTGCCCGTAAGGGGCGGCGTCCTGGTGCGCACCCGGCGCCACGCCCTGCCGCTCCCCTGCGGCCTGGCCCTGCTCGGGGCCCGCGTGCTCGTACCCGCCCTGACCGGCCCCGGACTGCTCGTAGGCGGCCTGTGCGCGGGCCTGGCGGCGTGCCCGCGCGCTGCCGACATCTCCCTGCGCCGCGCCCTCCGCGGTCCCGGCGGTGAAGTCCGCGCCCCCCTGGTCGTACGCCTCGGCGGTCTCGGAGCCGTACGCCTCATGCCCGAACCCCTCGCCGGACCCGTACGTGTCCGGTCCGTGCGGGGCCTCGCCCTGGTCGCCCCAGGGCCGGCCGGCGTCGGTGGCCCAGGGCGCGGGCGCGCCGCCCGGAAGCGTGGCGGGCGGGGTGCCGCCCCACTGCTCCACCAGGGACGACGTCGTGAACTCGCCGGATTCGTCCGGCAGTTCCCCGCCGACGACCGGGATGGACCACTGCCCGGTGACGTCATGGCCGGGCGCGGCGGGCGCCGGGGGCTCCTCGAAGTTCCAGTGCTGGGTGGCCGCGGGGTCGTACGTGAAACGGTCGCCGCCCTGCGTCGCCCCCTGCCCGGCGCTCGGGTCGGCCCACTGGCCGCCGCCCTGACCGCCGTCGGCGTCGGGCCACTGCGCCGCGCTCGGCGGCGCCGGCCAGCCGCCCTGACCGCCCTCGGCCGGTGCCCCCGGAATGCGCGGCGGCACATAGCCGTGGCCCGGCGCGGCCAGCGGGCTGTCGCCGGACAGCAGGGCGTCTATGCCCCCCTCGGGGAGCTTGACGAAGGCGGTGGCGCCGTCGTCGTAGTCGCCCTGGGGCAGCGGGTTCCAGCGGCCGCCGCCCTCGGGCGTGCCCTCTCCGTGCCGGTCGTCGGTCACGACAGCGCCCTCCCCAGTGCTCGTCGGGCCAGCGCGGCGACGGTGCGCCGCAGGTGCAGTACGGCGGGCGGCAGCGACGGCACCGTACCGTCCGCCTCCGGCGCCGGGTCGGGGATACAGGCCGCGGCGACGTACTCGCCGAAGGCGCTGAGCGCCTCGGGGACGAGCGCACGGTCGTTGTCCCAGTCGATGAGCTGCGCGACCCACTGCTCGGCCTCCAGCGGCCGCAGCGGCATCGGCGCGATGGCCCCGACCGCGCAGCGCACTCCGCGCCGCGCCGGGTCGAGGACGAGGGCCACGGAGGCCAGCGCGCGGCCGGGTCCGGTGCGCCCGGTCGCCTTCAGGAAGACCTGCGGGGCGTGCAGCAGCGGCACCCGCACGAAGCCGATGAGTTCGCCGGCGCCCAGCATCTCCACGCCCGCCAGCAGGTGCGAGACCGGGACCTCCCGGCGCGCCCCGCCCGGCCCGGCGACGATCAGCGTCGCCTCCAGCGCGGCGAGCACCGGCAGCGCGTCCCCGGTGGGCGCGGCGGAGGCGATGTTGCCGCCCAGGGTGCCCGCGTTGCGGATGTGCGGCGGGCCCGCGGCGCGCGCGGCGGCGGCGAGCGCCGGGATGAGGGCCGCGAAGTCGGGGCGGCCCATGCGCGCGTGGGTGAGTCCGGCGCCGAGCAGCGCGTGGCCGTCCTGGTACTGCCAGCCGCGGATCTCGCTGATCCGGCCGAGACCGACCAGGGCGGCGGGCCGCAGTTGCCCGGAGTTGACGGCTGCCATCAGGTCGGTGCCGCCCGCGACCGGGACGGCGGTGGGCATCGCGGCGAGTGCCGCCACCGCTTCGTCCAGCGTCGTGGGCAGCGTGACGGCCTGCCCCGCCTGCGGTGCGTGCGTGGTCAACCCGGCTGCCCCTTCCCGCTGTCCCACCTGGTCCCGCCTGTTGCGCCGTACGGTACGTGCTGACAGGGCGGACGTGGCAACTCTGGCACATCTTCGCAGGGCTCGAACGCGGGGGTCCGCTAGGAGGCATTCGCCCACCTCACCGGGGAGATGGTCCGTTTTCGCACCGCTTCACCGGTGCGTGCGAATTGCCACTCTTCGGTGAAGCTGCCGGGGTTTTTCCGCTATCTGTTCTATCCCCGTTGCGCGGCACGCCTGTTGGGGTACACCCGGCGGGATCACCTGGTGGGCGGCGGTCCGTCGATCGGGCGGCCGGGTACGCCGGGCCGCCGCTGCCAGGGCCGGGGTCCGGCCGGCGGCCGGTAGGCGACGCCCAGCGCGTCAAGTCGCCGGTAGTGCGCGGCCATCCGGCGCTCGAAGTCCGCGAAGTCCCGCTCAGGGGGCGCGGGCAGCCGGCTCCAGGCGACCTCCGCGAACGCGGCGAGCCGGGGAAACGCCTGGTAGTCCACGCGCCGGGCGTCCTCCAGGACCTCGGTCCACACATTGGCCTGAGTGCCGAGCACATGGCGCGCCTCGGCCTCGGTGAGCGCCGCCGGAACCGGTTCGAACCGGTAGACGTCCTCCAGGGTGCGCACGAAGCCGATCGGCACCGGCTCCTCGTCGCCGGGGGCCTGCCGGTGGTCCAGGTACACGTACTGCTCGGGGCACATGACGACGTCGTGTCCGGCGCGCGCGGCGGTGACCCCGCCCTCGTAGCCGCGCCAGGAGGAGACCGCGGCACCTGGCGCGAGGCCGCCCTGGAGGATCTCGTCCCAGCCGATCAGCCGGCGCCCGCGCGCCCCGAGCCAGGTGTCGAAGTGCCGCACGAACCACGACTGGAGCCCGTCCTCGTCGCCGAGGCCCAGACCGGCGATGCGCTCCTGGGCGGCCGGCGACTTCTGCCACTGGTCCTTCGGGCATTCGTCGCCACCGATGTGGATGAACCGTGACGGGAACATCTCCAGGACCTCCTCGAACACCCCTTCGTAAAACCGGAGGGTGGTGTCGGTGGGGGCCAGTACGTTGGGGTTGATCCCCCAGGTGTCCCAGACGGAGAGTGCGTTCGTGTCGACGACGTCGGTGTTGCCGAGTTCCGGATGCGCGGCGATGGCGGCCTGCGAATGCCCCGGCACATCGATTTCCGGTACGACGGTGATGTGCCGCCCGGCCGCGTAGGCGACGATCTCCCGGATGTCGTCCTGGGTGTAGTAACCCCCGTGCGGCTTCTCCTCCCACAGCGGCGAGGCCCGGTGACCGAATTTCGTCCGTGCCCGCCAGGAGCCGGTCTCGGTCAGTTCCGGATACCGCCTGATCTCGATCCGCCAGCCCTGATCGTCCGTCAGGTGCAGATGCAGCACATTGAGTTTGTGCGCGGCCATCAGGTCGAGATAGCGCAGCACCCCGTCCTTGGGCATGAAGTGCCGGGCCACGTCGAGCAGCAGCCCGCGCCAGCCGAACCGGGGGCTGTCGCGCACGGTGAGCGCCGGGAATTCCCAGCTCCGGCGATCACTGACGGGAGCGCACCGGAAAGCCTCGGGTCCGAGCAGTTGCCGAAAGGTGCCGGCGGCCCAGAACAGTCCGGCCTCGCTCGCCCCTTCCAGGGTGACCACCCTGTTTTCGGCGGTCAATCGGTACGACTCCGGGCCGCCGAGTTCCCCCGCGAGCGCGGGCACGATCCGCAGCCGTACCCGGCTCTCGCCCTCGCGGTACGGCGCGAAGGGCAGCCCGGTCGCCGCGCCGACCGCCGAGCGCAGCCAGCGCGCCACCCCTTCGGTGCCCTCGGCGGCCTCGATCCCGGTGTCCGCGTCCACGACACAGCGGGCACCCGACACCGCGACCTCGTCCGGCGCCGGGATCAGCGCCACCTCCCCGGCCGGGTCCGTCCCCGCGCCGCCGATCTCACCCATGTGACCTCCCCGCCCGCGTTGCACCCTGCGCAACGGCCGTTTCGCTCCGCACAACCAGCCGAACGGTACGGAGGCTAGGTGGACCGGCACCCGCCCACAAGAGGTCTCGACCAATCCGGCATGGCGAAGGGCCCCGGCGCACGCCGGAGCGCGCCGGGGCCCTCGCGGGTCACCGTGTGAGGCGGGGCCTTACTTGCCCTTGTCGCCGCCCTTGTCCTTGTCGCCGCCGCTGCCCATGGACTCGTAGATCTCCTTGCACATGGGGCACACGGGGTACTTCTTCGGGTCGCGGCCCGGCACCCAGACCTTGCCGCACAGCGCCACGACGGGGGTGCCGTCGAGGGCGCTCGCCATGATCTTGTCCTTCTGGACGTAGTGGGCGAAGCGCTCGTGGTCGCCGTCGCCGTGGGACACCTGCGGCGTCGGCTCTACGAGGGTCCCCGTACCAGTCCCGCGCTCGGGCTCAAGAGTGCTCATATTGCCCAGGGTACTGAAGCGCCGGGGCATCAGTTGAGCGAAGGGTCGTCCGGATACGTGGCCACCATCGCCAGCTCGCTGCGCTGGCGGCGCAGCACCTTGCGCCACAGCCGCTCGGGCTCAGGCGAGGACACGTCACCGGGCTCGGACTCCACCACGTACCAGGCGCCCTCGGCCAGCTCCTCCTCCAGCTGGCCCGGCCCCCAGCCGGCGTACCCGGCGAAGATCCGCAGCGAGCCGACGGCCGGGGCGAGCAGCTCGGGCGGCGCCTCCAGGTCGACCAGGCCGATCGCGCCGTGCACCCGCCGCCAGCCCACCGGGGCCCGCTCGCCGTTCGCCCCGCCCGGTATGACCGCCACGCCGAGCGCGGAGTCCAGCGAGACCGGGCCGCCCTGGAAGACCACGCCGGGCTCGCCGGTGAGGTCGGCCCAGCCCTCCAGGATGTCCCCGACACCCACCGGGGTGGGGCGGTTGAGGACGACACCGAGGGAGCCCTCCTCGTCGTGGTCGAGGAGGAGCACCACCGCGCGGTCGAAGTTCGGGTCCGCCAGGGCGGGGGTGGCCACGAGCAGCCGCCCTGTGAGCGAGGACACCTCGGTCATGCCAGACATGATCCCGCATCTTCCCCCGCGGTGGGGAGCCAATCGGAGTGCCCGGGTGAACGCAGCTCAGGGAGCGTGGAAGCAGAACCGGCGCACGCTCACCCGCGGTGACCCCATGTGTCCGATTGCAAACGGTTCGTGTTGTGACACACCCATGACGCGACGGGGCTGCACGCGGACTTACGAACGGGGGGTGATCGGCGATTACCCTGTCCCACGGCCCGTCCGTGATCGGCGGCCCCCATGCCCATCTGATCGGAACGCGAGATTCATGACCGTCAACGACGATGTCCTGCTTGTCCACGGCGGAAACCCGCTTGAGGGCGAGATCCGTGTCCGCGGTGCGAAGAACCTCGTACCGAAGGCCATGGTCGCCGCGCTGCTCGGCAGCGGGCCGAGCCGGCTGCGCAACGTTCCGGACATCCGTGACGTGCGCGTCGTGCGCGGGCTGCTCCAGCTGCACGGCGTGACGGTCCGTCCGGGTGAGGAGCCCGGCGAGCTGGTGCTCGACCCGACGTACGTCGAGAGCGCCAACGTGGCCGACATCGACGCCCACGCCGGCTCCAGCCGTATCCCGATCCTGTTCTGCGGCCCGCTGCTGCACCGGCTCGGGCACGCGTTCATCCCCGGTCTCGGCGGCTGCGACATCGGCGGCCGGCCCATCGACTTCCACTTCGACGTGCTGCGGCAGTTCGGCGCGAGCATCGAGAAGCGCGCGGACGGGCAGTACCTGGAGGCGCCGAAGGGCCTGCGCGGTACGAAGATCACGCTGCCCTACCCGTCGGTGGGCGCGACCGAGCAGGTGCTGCTGACGGCCGTACTGGCCGAGGGCGTCACGGAGCTGTCCAACGCGGCCGTCGAGCCGGAGATCGAGGACCTCATCTGCGTGCTGCAGAAGATGGGCGCGATCATCGCGATGGACACCGACCGGACCATCCGCATCACCGGTGTGGACAAACTCGGCGGCTACACCCACCGGGCCCTGCCGGACCGCCTGGAGGCCGCGTCCTGGGCCTCCGCGGCCCTCGCGACCGGCGGCAACATCTACGTCCGGGGCGCCCAGCAGCGCTCGATGATGACGTTCCTGAACACCTACCGCAAGGTCGGCGGCGCCTTCGAGATCGACGACGAGGGCATCCGCTTCTGGCATCCGGGCGGCCAGCTGAAGTCCATCGCCCTGGAGACGGACGTCCACCCCGGTTTCCAGACCGACTGGCAGCAGCCGCTGGTGGTGGCGCTCACCCAGGCCACCGGCCTGTCGATCATCCACGAGACGGTCTACGAGTCCCGCCTCGGCTTCACCTCGGCGCTCAACCAGATGGGCGCCCACATCCAGCTCTACCGCGAGTGCCTGGGCGGCTCCGACTGCCGCTTCGGCCAGCGCAACTTCCTGCACTCCGCGGTCGTCTCGGGTCCGACCCGGCTCCAGGGCGCCGACCTGGTCATCCCCGACCTGCGCGGCGGCTTCTCCTACCTGATCGCGGCCCTGGCCGCCGAGGGCACCTCCCGCGTCCACGGCATCGAGCTGATCAACCGCGGCTACGAGAACTTCATGGAGAAGCTCATGGAACTGGGCGCCAAGGTCGAACTGCCGGGCAAGGCCCTCGGCTGACCCCCAGCAAACAAGCAAACAGGGCGGTCCCCCTCGACGAGAGGGGGACCGCCCTGTTTGCATCGCTCACCGGGCCGCGCCCGAAGGGGCGCGGGGCCGCATCGGATCTGCGGCCCCGCCGCGCGGGCGTGACCAGCCACGACGGCCCGTCAGTCACCCACGGCGCTCACCTCGAACGGCGCTCCAGTGGACCGGCGCTCAAAGCGGAGCGCTTACTTGCCCTTGGCCGCTTCCTTGAGCTTGGAGCCCGCGGTGACCTTCACGCTGAACCCGGCGGGGATGTTGATCGGCTCGCCGGTCTGCGGGTTGCGCGCGGTACGAGCGGCACGGTGGGTGCGCTCGAAGGTCAGGAAGCCGGGGATGGTGACCTTCTCGTCGCCCTTGGCGACGATCTCGCCGACGGTCTCGGCGAACGCGGCCAGCACGGCGTCGGCGTCCTTGCGGGTCACCTCGGCGCGGTCGGCCAGCGCGGCCACCAGCTCACTGCGGTTCATGTTGTTACTCCCGTGTTTTCTTGCCGTTGGGGTGTGCCACGCGGCGGTCATGCCCGCGGCACTGCGATGCCGATGCGCTCGCGCCCAGGGACGCATCCTGCCCCTACCTGCGGCGGTAAAGCCAATCCGGCACCCGTAGGAGTCGTGAGAACACCCTGGGGAGTCACACGAAAAGCGCCTGATCGGCGTCACCCTAGAGGGCTCCCGGTACCAGGTGGTTCCACGACGCGCCGGTGCGGGGGGCCACCGTGGTGATCCTCACAGCCCCCGGCACCGTACGACACGCCGTGGTCGGGCGGTCTTCCCTGGTCAGGCGGTTGCGCCGACCGCCTTGGCGGCCTCACGGACCGCGCCGGCGACGGCGCCCGCGACCCTGTCGTTGAAGACGCTCGGAATGATGTAGTTCGGGTTCAGCTCGTCCTCGCCGACCACGTCGGCGAGTGCCTTGGCGGCGGCGAGCATCATCTCGGTGTTGACGGTACGGGACTGCGCGTCCAGCAGGCCACGGAAGACACCCGGAAAGACCAGCACGTTGTTGATCTGGTTGGGGAAGTCCGAGCGGCCGGTGGCCACCACCGCGGCCGTCTGGCGGGCGATCGCCGGGTCCACCTCGGGGTCCGGGTTCGCGAGCGCGAACACGATCGCGCCGTCCGCCATGGCGGCCACGTCGTCGCCGTCCAGGACGTTCGGGGCCGAGACGCCGATGAACACGTCCGCGCCGCGCACGGCCTCCTTCAGGGTCCCGGTGAGGCCCTCGGGGTTGGTGTTGTCGGCGATCCAGCGCAGCGGCGAGTCGGCCGGGGCGTTCACCAGGTCCGTGCGGCCCGCGTGCACCACGCCGTGGATGTCGGCGACGACGGCGTTCTTGGCGCCCGCCGCGAGCAGCAGCTTGAGGATGGCCGTACCGGCCGCGCCGGCGCCGGACATCACGATCCGGATGTTCTCGATCGCCTTGCCGGTGACGCGCAGCGCGTTGGTCAGCGCGGCCAGCACGACGATGGCGGTGCCGTGCTGGTCGTCGTGGAAGACCGGGATGTCCAGGGCCTCGCGCAGCCGGGCCTCGATCTCGAAGCAGCGGGGCGCGGAGATGTCCTCCAGGTTGATGCCCGCGAAGCCGGGGGCGATGGCCTTGACGATCTCCACGATCGCGTCGGTGTCCTGGGTGTCCAGGCACAGCGGCCAGGCGTCGATGCCGGCGAAGCGCTTGAAGAGAGCCGCCTTGCCCTCCATGACGGGCAGCGCGGCCTTGGGGCCGATGTTGCCGAGGCCGAGCACCGCGGAGCCGTCCGTCACGACCGCAACCGAGTTGCGCTTGATGGTGAGGCGACGGGCGTCCTCGGGGTTCTCGGCGATCGCCATGCAGACGCGGGCCACACCCGGCGTGTAGACCATGGAGAGGTCGTCACGGTTGCGGATGGGGTGCTTGGACTGCATCTCGATCTTGCCGCCGAGGTGCATCAGGAACGTACGGTCGGAGACCTTGCCGAGGGTGACGCCCTCGATGCCGCGCAGCTTCTCGACGATCTCCTCGGCGTGGGCCGTGGAGGTGGCCGCGATGGTGACGTCGATACGGAGCTTCTCGTGCCCGGACGCGGTGACGTCGAGGCCGGTCACCGAGCCTCCGGAGGACTCCACGGCGTTGGTGAGCTGCGAGACGGCGGTTCCGCTCGCGGGCACCTCCAGCCGGATGGTCATCGAGTAGGAGACGCTGGGCGCCGTTGCCATGGCCGACTTCCTCTGCTTTCACCGTGTCGCGAGTTGTGCCGTCCGATCGTCGCACCTACCGATCAGTACGTGGTAGTCGCCCTCGGTTGCGGACGTTTTGTACACGCTCGATGACCGGTCGGTACGCAGTTTCGGAAAACGACTTCCACCATACGAGAGTTGATGGGCATAAGAAAGAGGCCCACGCCACTTGATCGTGACGTGGGCCTCCCACGCTGACGACACCGGCCCGCCATGCTCGCCTCGCGGCAAGTGGTCCCTCGAAGGGACGAAGGTTGGGCCCGGGGGCTTGGATCGAGCCGGTGCCGTACCCAGGCTAACAAACGGATGCCGGATGCCATTCCCCCTAGCGGGAGTTCGCCGGAAACTCAGTCGCGCAGCAGGTCCGGGACCCCGGCCGCGTCCGGCTCGTCCCGCTCCCCCGAGACCACGGTGAGCTGCTGGGTGGCGCGGGTGAGCGCCACGTAGAGCACGCGCAGCCCGGCCGGGGACTCGTCGGCGATCTCCGCGGGCGAGACGACGACCGTCGCGTCGTACTCCAGGCCCTTGGCCTCCAGGCTGCCGAGCGCCACCGCCCGGTCGCCGAGCCCGGCCAGCCAGCGTCTCGCCTCCTCGCGCCGGTTCATCGCGACGACCACGCCGACCGTGCCGTCCACCAGCCCCAGCAGCCGCTCCGCCTCGGCCCGCACGGTGTCCTGGAGGGATTCCCCCACGACGGTGAAGCGCGGCTCGACCCCCGTGGACCGCACGGCCCTGGGCGACTCGGCGCCGGGCATGGCGAGCGCGAGCACGCGGGCGGCCAGGTCGGCGATCTCGGCGGGGTTGCGGTAGTTCACGGTGAGCTGGAAACGGCGCCGGGGGCGGCTGCCCAGGGCCTCGTCGCGGGCCTCGGCGGCCTCGTCCGGGTCGGACCAGGAGGACTGGGCCGGATCCCCGACCACCGTCCAGGTGGCGTGCCGGCCGCGGCGGCCGACCATGCGCCACTGCATCGGCGTGAGGTCCTGCGCCTCGTCCACGATGACGTGCGCGTACTCGGTGCGCTCCTGCGCCAGCCGCTCGGCCCGCTCCCGCTGGGTCTCCTCGCGCACCGGCATCAGCTCCTCCAGGCCGGTGAGCTGGTCCAGCGGGTCGAGCTCCCGCTTCCTGCGGGGCCGGGCCGGGGCGCCCAGGATCGCGTGGAGCTCGTCCAGCAGGGCGATGTCGTGCACCGTACGGCCGTCCCGCTTGAGCGAACGGGCCACCTTGCGCACCTCGCCGGGGTTGAGGATGCGGCGCGCCCAGCGGCCGAGCCGCTTCTCGTCGGCCATGGCGTCGAGCACCCGCGCCGGGGTCAGCTCCGGCCACCACGCGTCCAGGAAGCCGATGAAGGCGTCCTCGCCCGTGATGTCCTCGTCGAAGGAACTCCGCAGCTCGGCGGCCAGCTCCGGGTCGGTGTGCCGGGCGCCGGCACCGGACTTCGCCCACAGGGCGTCCAGCAGCAGCTTGCGGGCGCGCGGGCGCAGCAGGTTGACGGGGGCGGTGCCGCCGAGGGCGGTACGGCGGATGTGGTCCAGCTCCTCGGCCTCCAGTTCGAGCCGGCGGCCGAAGGCGACGACACGGAGGCGGGTGGGGTCGGCGGCCTGCCGCGGCGCGTCGTCGTCCTCGTCGTGGGCCGCCCGGACGGCCGGGCCCAGCTCCAGGGCGCCCCTGGCGGCCTTCCGCAGCACCTTCAGCATCCGGTACGAGCCTTTGGCGCGGGCCACGGACGGGGAGTCGTACAGCGTCGCCTCCACGCCGTCGACCAGCGAGCCGATCGCCCGGATCGCGACCTGGCCCTCCTCGCCGAGCGAGGGCAGCACGCCCTCGGTGTAGGCGACGAGCAGCGGGGTCGGGGAGACGATGAGGATGCCGCCCGCGTACCGCCTGCGGTCCTGGTAGAGCAGGTAGGCGGCGCGGTGCAGGGCGACGGCGGTCTTGCCGGTGCCGGGGCCGCCCTCGACGTACGTGATCGAGGCGGCGGGGGCCCGGATGACGAGGTCCTGCTCGGCCTGGATGGAGGAGACGATGTCCCGCATGGTGTGGCCGCGGGCCTGGCCGAGGGCGGCCATCAGGGCGCCGTCGCCGATGACGGCCAGCTCCCGGCCGTCGAGGCAGGCGGTGAGCGAGGGCCGCATCAGGTCGTCCTCGACGCCGAGCACCCGGCGCCCCTTGGAGCGGATGACACGCCGGCGCACCACCCGGCCGGGCTCCACGGGGGTGGCCCGGTAGAAGGGCGCGGCGGCGGGGGCGCGCCAGTCGATGACGAGCGGCGCGTAGTCCTCGTCGAGGACGCCGATGCGCCCGATGTGCAGGGTCTCGGCGATGTCGGCGGTGTTGTCCTCGCGCACCGCGCCCTCGGCCGGCTCGACCGCCGTGTAGGCCCCGTCGGGCCCCTTCTTTCCGTCCTTGCCGAGCAGCAGGTCGATCCGCCCGAACAGGAAGTCCTCGAACTCGCTGTTGAGGCGGTTCAGGTGGACACCGGCGCGGAAGACCTGCGCGTCCCGCTCGGCGAGCGCGCCGGGGGTGCCGACCTGGCCGCGCTGGGCCGCGTCGTTCATCAGGAACTCGGCCTCGTGGATCTTCTCCTCGAGCCGCCGGTACACCCGGTCCAGGTGTGCCTGTTCGACGCTGATCTCTCGGTCGCGCACGGAGTCCTGTGCGCCGTGTTCCGAGCCGACCGCGGAATGCTGAACCTGAGCGGCCACCGGGCCCCCTTCTGACGTGCTGGGCAGCCGTCAACCGTACGCGAAGGGGGCCGGGCGAGGCTACGGCACCCACCGGTCGGGTGCGTGGATGTGGGGGGCGGGGGTGCTTGGACGGGGGTGCGCGGGTGCGGGTTTGCGAGCGCGCAGGCGCGGGGCGCGGGCGCGGGCTTGCAGGTGCTCAGGGGCGGGTCGCGGGGCGCGGGTGCTCAGGGGCGGGTCGCAGGTGCTCGGCACGGGCGGTCAGGGCGGGTCGCGGATGCGCGGGCACAGGCGGTCAGGCACGGGCGGTCAGGCACGGGCCACGGATGCTCGGGCACGGATACCCGTCTGCGGTCTCACATCTGCGGTCTCACATCTGTGGTCTCGTGGGTGCTCAGGCGCGGGTGAGGGCGGCACGGCGGCGGTGTCGGGCGACCCGCTCCCGGTTGCCGCACACCTCGCTGGAGCACCAGCGCCGGCGGCGTCCGCGGGAGGTGTCGAGGTAGAGGAGCGGACAGTTGTCCCCCTCGCACTCGCGAAGGGCCGCCCGCGCGACGGGGTCGGTGAGCAGCTCCACGGCGTCGCGGGCGAGCAGCGCGAGCAGGGCGGCGGGTCCGGGCGGCGCGACCAGTTCGCGCACGAGCACCCCGTCGCCGCGCCGTACGGCACAGGGCACCGGGGGCACCCCACGGGCCACCTCGTTCACCCGCGCCAGCGCTCTCCCGTACGACACCGGGCCCCCGGCGCGCCGCACCAACTGCCCTATGTCCCTTCTCACTTCCTGGAACCGCGCCACCCACGACTCATCGGCGTGCGCGAGCCCCGTACCGGCCGGAACCAGCCCGGCCTCCTCGATCCAGACGCACAACGCCCCGACGGAACCGAGCCGTTCACCGGGATGGCTGGTCGCCAACAGATCCAGACATACCCGTCCGGCATCGAACCGCAGCACCATGTGCCTGTCACCGCCTAGGCATACGGGGAGTCGTACAGACCGCTTGCTCCCACAGTGCCCGCCCGACCGACCCGCCGGAACCCCTCGCGCCGGCACCGGTCGCCCTCAAGCGGGCGGGATGTTCTGGTTGGCGTGGAAGAAGTTGCCGGGGTCGTAGGCGCGTTTGACCGCGGCCAGCCGATCGTAGTGGCCGCGGTAGGCGGCCCGGACCCGGTCGGTGGGCTCCTCCTCGCCCAGGAAGTTGAGGTAGCCGCCGCCCATGGAGTACGGGTGCAGATCGTTCCAGTAGTCGACGCACCAGCGGGTGATCCGGGCGGCGTTGGCGGGGTCGGGGTCGATGCCCGCGATGACGCCGGACCACCGGGCGTCCCGGTAGGCCCAGGCCGTCTCGTCGGGTCCGGTCCGGTGGGCCGCCCCGTCCACCGGGTAGAGGTGCATGGTGGACAGGCCGGTGGGGAGGTCCCGGCCGTATCTCTCGTGCACGGCGATGGCGTCGTCACCGATGGCGTCGAAGAAGTCCCCGCGCCAGTACCACTCTGGAGGCCCTTGGGCAGCAGCTGGTCGAACATGGTCTGGAGAACGGGATAGGGCATCACCGCGGTGAAGTGGAAGGCGGGCTGCCCGGCGGCGGCCACGGCGGCGACGGCCCGCTCCAGCCGCTCCTGTTCGTCCTCCGCGGGGTCCGCCTCCCCGGACGTCCCGGCGCGCCCCGGCGTGTGGCACCACACCACCCCGCACATCTTCTTCCCGTGCAGCGGTTCGGGGAACGGCGGGCCCGGCGGGACGGTCAGCAGTGCGAAGAACCCGTTCAGCTCGTCCGGCGCGGCGGGCAGGAACTCCCGGTACCAGCACAGCACTTCGCGCACCCGGTCGACCGGCCACAGGGTGATCGCGACCCCGACGGTGTCCACCGGGTGCAGCCGGAAGGCGAAGGAGGTGACGACCCCGAAATTGCCGCCGCCGCCCCGGAGCGCCCAGAACAGGTCGGGGTGCTCGTCGGCGGAGGCGGTGACGAGGCTGCCGTCGGCGAGCACCACATCGGCGGAGAGCAGGCTGTCGATGGTCAGGCCGTAACGGCGGGTGAGGTGACCGTGTCCACCGCCGAGGGTGAGCCCGCCGACACCGGTGGTGGACATGATCCCGGAGGGCACGCCCAGGCCGAAGGTGTGCGCCGCGTGGTCGAGATCGCCGAGCAGGGTCCCGCCGCCCACGCGGGCAGTACGGGCCGCCGGTTCGACGTGGACCCAGCGCATGGGCGCCAGATCCAGAGTGAGCGCGCCGTCCACCAGACACAGCCCCGGCCCGCTGTGCCCACCCCCGCGCACGGCCACCGCGACGCCGTGGTCCTGCGCGAATGCGAGCACGGTCCGCACGTCCGCCACGTCCGCACACCGCGCGAACCCGGCCGGCCGCCGGTCGATCATGGCGTTGTAGATCCCCCGCGCCTCGTCGTACCCGCCGTCCCCCGGCCCGACGACGCCTCCCCGCACCGTCCCCCGCAGCCTGCCCAGAGCGACCTCACCGATGACGCTCATGGCCGAACACCTCGGTCCACCCAACGGAACTTCTGCCGCCGCGAACATTGTCCGCCGACAGGCCGGCTCCCGCACGCCGGGGACCGGCGTCCGTGCGACGCCTTCAGGGAGACAGCCGCGCCGACGCGCTCACGCTGCGGGTGCGCTTCCACGGTTCAGGTGTGCGTCGATGTGGCGCAGGCGTTGCCAGGCGGCGGGGTCGGTGCCGTCGCCGAGCGGGGACTCCCCGCGCGAGCGTTCGCTGCTCCGGGCTATGTCCGCACCTTGCTCACGCTACGACATCGATGGGGTCGACCCGACGGGTCTGTCCGTCGATTCCGTTCGCCTCGATGGCGTAGCGGAACCCGACCGGTCCGGTTGGATCGCTCACGACGGTCCAATGCGCACCGTATTTCCGGATGAGGAATTCGGCAACACAGGACGCCAAGTCCAGGTGCAGAGTGACCCAGTCGGACTCCTCGAACCTGGAGGTCGGCTGCATCTGCGCTTACCACACTATGCGCTTTCACGGCCACTTGGAGATCGGCCCGTACTCGATGAAGATGGCGGTCCCCCATCAGGATCGCGGTGAAAAAGGCAAAGCGGAGCCAGCGATATGCGGGCATGGCAAAGGCCCCGCCGCTTCAACAAGCGACGGGGCCTTTGCCCACATGGGGTACCCCCGGAGGGGTTCGTGGAGATGGCGGGAATCGAACCCGCGTCCAACGGTGCGGAATCAGGGCTTCTCCGTGTGCAGTTCGCTGTGCTTTTCTCAGCCCCGGCGATCACGCGAACAAGTCGCCGACGGGCTCAGTCACTGTTTGATTTCCCTCTTCACCCCGTGACCGGGATCAAGGTTTAGTCCCCTAGCTGATGCCAGGATCCGGGTCGGGAACAGCCCCGGGCTGACACTTCGCAAGTCGCTACTTAGGCAGCGAGGGCGAAGGAATCGCGCTTGGTGTTGGCGATTATTTTTTTCGGCCTGTGGTTTACGAGATCATGGCCGCTTCCTCGACACGCTTCCCCTGCTTCGACAGCCGCTGTCGAAACCGATCATCCCCATGTTGTTTTTTCAAGGTGCGCACCGGGCTCGCGTCCGGTGCTGCTGCCATCGTACGGGACCAACGCGGGTCGATGCCAGCGTATTCCCCGGAGGGGCTACACCCCGCGCTGCCTCCGCTTCGCCGCCGCGATGGCGCGCTCCGACTCGCGCCGGTCCTGCTTCTCCCGCAGGGTCTGCCGCTTGTCGTACTCCTTCTTGCCCCGTGCCAGCGCGATCTCCGCCTTCGCGCGGCCGTCCCGGAAGTACAGGGCGAGCGGCACGATGGTGTGACCCGTCTCCTGGGCCTTGGACTCCAGCTTGTCGATCTCCTCGCGGTGCAGCAGCAGCTTGCGCTTGCGGCGCGCGGAGTGGTTGGTCCAGCTGCCCTGGTGGTACTCCGGGATGTGGGCGTTGTGCAGCCACGCCTCGCCCCGGTCGATCTGGACGAAGCCGTCGGTCAGCGAGGTCCGGCCCTCGCGCAGCGACTTGACCTCGGTGCCGGTGAGCACGAGCCCGGCCTCGTAGGTGTCGATGATCGCGTAGTCGTGCCGGGCCTTCTTGTTCTGGGCGACGATCTTGCGCTTGCCGCCCTTCTCGCCGTCCCTGGCCTTGCCCGCCCCGCCGCCCTGCTTGGGCTGGGACTCCTTGGGTACGTACATTCCCTTGCTCATAGTGCCGTCCATTTTCGCACTACGCGGGGGTCCTACGGCCAGCCTTTAATCCGCTTCGCCCAGGCCGGTGAGGACGGTCTCGGCGCGTCGCAGCACGCCGTCCCCCGCCTCCAGGTCCGGCGTGATGCCCCGGCCGTCGACCGCGTGCCCGGACGGGGTGCGGTAGTGGCCCACGGTCAGCTCGGCCACCGAGCCGTCGGGCAGGTTCGTCGGCATCTGGACGGAGCCCTTGCCGAAGGTGCGCGTGCCGATCACCACCGCGCGGCCCCGGTCCTGGAGCGCGCCGGTGAGCAGCTCGGCCGCGCTCATGGTGCCGCCGTCGACCAGGGCGACCAGGGGACGCCCGGTGTCCCCGCCGGGCGTGGCGTGCAGGGCGCGCTGGGCGCCGTCCACGTCGTAGGTGGCGACCAGGCCGCCGTCGAGGAAGGCGGAGGCGGTGGCCACGGCCTCGGTGACCAGGCCGCCGGAGTTGCCGCGCAGGTCCAGGACGATCCCGGCGCCGGCCGGGGCGGCCCGCAGGGCCTCGCGGACGCGGGCGCCGGTGCCCTTGGTGAAGGCGGCGACCCGGATCAGGGTGGCCCGCGCGGACAGCCGGCGGACGCTCACCGAGTCGGTGGTCAGGGTGGCCCGGCGCAGGGTCCGGGTCCAGGCGCGGGTGCCGCGCTGGAGGCCGAGCGTGACGGTCGTACCGGCGGGCGCGTCGTCGGGGTCGCCGCGCAGCCGGGCGACCACCTCGGTGACCGGCAGGCCGTCGGCGCGGACGCCGTCCACGCTGCGCAGCCGGTCGCCGGTGCGGATGCCGGCCGCGGCGGCGGGCGAGCCGGGCCGCACCCCGGTGACCTCGATACGGCCGTCCTGTTCGCGCGCGGTGGACAGGCCGACGCCGGTGTAGCGGCCGTCGAGGGAGTCCTGGAACTCCTGGTACTCGCCCTCGGAGTAGACGGCGCCCCAGCGGTCGCCGCTGCGGCTGACGGCCCGCTCGGCGGCCTCCATCGGGGAGGTGCCGTCGGCCATCGCGCGGGCGGCGGCGTCCCGGACGGACTCGTCGCGTACGGCGCTCACGGGCACGGGGGTGGTGGTCCGGGGTGCCGGGTGGTCGGGGTCCGGGAAGGCGCCGGTGACCGCCCCGGCGACGATGACTCCGGCGAAGACCAAGGTCAGCGCGGCCCCTTGGCGGGCGCGGTGAGGCGGACAGAGCGGGTCGCGGCCGGACATGGCGGTGAGTCTAGGACAACGGGCCCGCCGTCACGGCCCGTTGCCCCGCCCACCGCCTTGGTTTGCATCACACCTTCAGGTACTTGCGCAGCGCGAAGAACGCGGCCAGGGACGGCATCAGCACACTGGTCGCCAGGATCAGCGGCAGCTTGGTGAGTACCGAGTCCCAGCCGACGAAGTTGATCAGCGTCAGCTTGTGCGACAGGTCCATGCCGTGGTCGATGGTGAAGTACCGGCCGACCACCAGGAAGACGCAGGCGAGACCGCCGCCGATGAGCCCGGCGACCGCGGCCTCGGCGATGAACGGCGCCTGGATGTAGAAGCCGGAGGCGCCGACCAGGCGCATGATCCCGGTCTCCCGGCGGCGGCTGAACGCCGACACGCGCACGGTGTTGACGATCAGCAGCAGCGCCACGAACAGCATGAGCGCCATCACGCCGAGCGCGCCGCGGTTCATCAGGTTCAGCAGCTGGAAGAGGTTGTCCAGGATGCCCTTCTGGTCCTGCACCGACTGCACGCCGTCGCGCCCGTTGAACGCGGTCGCGATCACCTGGTACTTCTGCGGGTCCTTGAGCTTGATCCGGTACGACTCCTGCATCTGGTCCGGCGTCAGCGAGCCGGCCAGCGGGGAGTTGCCGAACTGCTCCTTGTAGTGCTTGTACGCCTCGTCCTGCGACTCGTACGACACCTTCTCGACGATCGGCATCTTGTGCAGGTCGGAGAGGATCTGCTTCTTCTGGTCCTCGGTGACCGCGCCCTTGGCGCAGTGCACGTCCTGCTCGGCGTCGTGCTTGTTGCACAGGAAGATCGAGACGTTGACCTTGTCGTACCAGTAGCCCTTCATGGTGCTCACCTGGTCGCTCATCAGCAGGGAGCCGCCGAAGAGGGCCAGGGACAGGGCGACGGAGACGATGACCGCGAAGGTCATCGTGAGATTGCGGCGGAGACCGACACCGATCTCCGACAGGACGAACTGGGGGCGCATGGCGTCGGGTTGTGCCTTTCCGTGGACGAACTGGGGCGCGCGGTCAGTGCTGGTAGCCGTAGACGCCGCGGGTCTGGTCGCGGACGAGGCGGCCCTTCTCCAGCTCGATGACGCGCTTGCGCATCTGGTCCACGATGTTCTGGTCGTGTGTCGCCATGATGACGGTGGTGCCCGTCCGGTTGATCCGGTCGAGCAGCTTCATGATGCCGACGGAGGTCTGCGGGTCGAGGTTGCCGGTGGGCTCGTCGGCGATCAGCAGCTTGGGCCGGTTGACGAACGCGCGCGCGATGGCCACCCGCTGTTGTTCACCGCCGGACAGCTCGCCGGGCATCCGGTCCTCCTTGCCGCCGAGGCCGACGAGGTCGAGCACCTGGGGCACGGACTTGCGGATCTCGCCGCGGGACTTGCCGATCACCTCCTGCGCGAAGGCCACGTTCTCCGCGACCGTCTTGTTGGGCAGCAGGCGGAAGTCCTGGAAGACGGTGCCCAGCTGGCGGCGCATCTGCGGCACCTTCCAGTTGGAGAGGCGGGCGAGGTCCTTGCCCAGCACGTGCACCTGGCCGTGGCTGCACCGCTCCTCGCGGAGGATCAGCCGCAGGAAGGTGGACTTTCCGGAGCCGGAGGACCCCACGAGGAAGACGAACTCGCCCTTTTCCACTTCCAGGGAGACATCCCTGAGTGCGGGACGGGTCTGCTTGGGGTAGACCTTGGAGACATTGTCGAATCGGATCACGGATGCACCACGGGTCGCCGGGGGTAGATGAGCGTGACCATACGCGAACCGGGTGTGCAAGCGCAGGCGCAGGCTTAGGTTGGGCAAGACTTGTACGCTTTTGCACCGGTCGTTGGAACGGGCACCGAGGCGGGCGCCGCGACGGCCTTTCCGGGCGCCGCGGCAGGGGCCCCGCGCACGGCGCCGCGGAAACTGGCACAGTGGGAGGGGAACGTTCGCGTTCCTGTGAGCGTTGTACTAAGTGATACGGCCGGTGCGAGGAGGGCGAGCGCATGACGTACGACCGGTTGGTGTGCGCGAACTGCGCGGCGCCCGTGAGCGAGGGCCGGTGCCCGGTGTGCCGTGCCAACCGCGAGCGTCTTCAGCAGGAGGGCTTCCTGGGCGGGGTCAACCCGACGGCGCTGATCGCGCTCCTCGCGGTGCTGATCGCCGCGGTGGTGCTACTGGCGCACCAGACCACCTGACCAGGTAAGAAGCGGTCGGGAAAATCCCCGGAAAAACGTCAGGGCCCGGAGCGAAGGCTCCGGGCCCTTTGCGTACGCGGGGTACGCGGACGCTTGCCGTGCGGCTACCGTCAGGCGGCCGCGCCGCCCCGGCCGGCCAGGCGCGGCAGGATGCGGAAGCCGATACCGCCGGCGATCATCGTCGCGGCGCCGATGATCAGGAACGAGGTCTGCCCGGCACCGGTCTCGGCGAGCTGCTTGCCGCCGGTCTGCGGCTGCGGGTTGTCCGAACCGGTGTCGGTGAGGGCCGAGGAGCCCTCCTCCTGGGAGGCGTTGTCGTTGCCGCCGCCCTGGGGGCTGTCGCCACCGGTGCCGGAGCCGCCGGAGGTACCGCCGCCGTGGTGACCGCCGCCGGTGCCACCACCGTGGTGGCCGCCGCCGGTGCCGCCGGTGCTGTTGCCGCCGGAATTGCCCTGGCCGCCGGTGGTCTGGTCGCCGCCCGTGGTCTGGTCGCCACCGGTGGTCTGGTCACCGCCGGTCGTGGTGTCGTTCCCGCCGGTGGTCTGGTCGCCGCCCGTGGTCTGGTCGCCACCGGTCGTGGTGTCGTTCCCGCCGGTGGTCTGGTCGCCGCCCGTGGTCTGGTCGCCACCGGTCGTGGTGTCGTTCCCGCCGGTGGTCTGGTCGCCACCCGTGGTCTGGTCACCGCCGGTCGTGGTGTCGTCCCCGCCGGTGGTCTGGTCGCCACCCGTCGTGGTGTCGTCTCCACCGGTGGTCTGGTCGCCACCGGTGGTGGTGTCGTTGCCGCCGCCGGTCTGACCGCCATCGGTGCAGATGGCGATCGGGCAGCCGCCATCGGTGTCGCCACCGTCGTCGTGGCCGTTGACACTCGCACCGAGGTTGATCGGGCCCGCGTGGACGTCGAGGTCCAGGGCGGA
This sequence comes from Streptomyces sp. AM6-12, assembly GCF_044327085.1. Classification (NCBI taxonomy): domain Bacteria; kingdom Bacillati; phylum Actinomycetota; class Actinomycetes; order Kitasatosporales; family Streptomycetaceae; genus Streptomyces; species Streptomyces sp. AM6-12. Next base: position 4,554,151 of record NZ_JBIQWN010000001.1, on the reverse strand, counting down.
GGCCGCGCCGGCCGCGGTCAGGGACGCACCGGCCGCGATCACGGCGCCCGCGGCTATCCGCGCGACCCGGATCCGCGTCTTCTTCGTCATATGGTTGCTACCCCCAGTAGCTGTTCGTCAATGAGGCCGCGCAGTGGGGCTGGCCGTGATCGACGGAGGCAGCTGACGAACCCCGAATCAAGATCGAGTGATTCGGCACCCCCGGTTCACATGCGCCCCAGATACACGCATGCCACGCTCACCCTTCCGATTTTTCAAAGCAACGTCAAGAGCGTTCTGGTCGCTTTGCCCGGACAGAAGGGCCTTCGGGGGGATTTGAAGCATGTGATTGTGACGTAAAAGCCGGACAAAACAACAACTGCCGCCACGCGGGCGGCAGTTGTCATGTCGACAAAATTACTTCTCCTGCTGCTTGCGCCAGCGAATGCCGGCCTCCAGGAAACCGTCGATCTCGCCGTTGAACACGGCCTCGGGGTTGCCGACTTCGAACTCGGTACGCAGGTCCTTGACCATCTGGTACGGGTGGAGCACGTACGAACGCATCTGGTTGCCCCAGGAGTTGCCGCCGTCGCCCTTGAGGGCGTCCATCTTGGCCTGCTCCTCCTGGCGGCGGCGCTCCAGCAGCTTGGCTTGGAGGACGTTCATCGCGGTGGCGCGGTTCTGGATCTGCGACCGCTCGTTCTGGCAGGAGACCACGATGCCGGTGGGCAGGTGGGTGATGCGGACCGCGGAGTCGGTCGTGTTGACGCCCTGGCCGCCGGGGCCGGAGGAGCGGTACACGTCGATGCGCAGCTCGGACTCGTCGATCTCGACGTGGTCGGACTGCTCGACCACGGGCAGCACCTCGACGCCGGCGAAGGACGTCTGGCGGCGGCCCTGGTTGTCGAAGGGGGAGATGCGCACCAGGCGGTGGGTGCCCTGCTCGACGGAGAGGGTGCCGTAGGCGTACGGCGCCTGCACGGAGAAGGTGGTCGACTTGATGCCGGCCTCTTCGGCGTACGACGTCTCGATCAGCTCCGTCTTGTAGCCGCGCTGTTCGGCCCAGCGCAGGTACATGCGCTGGAGCTTCTCGGCGAAGTCGGCGGCGTCCACGCCACCGGCCTCGGCGCGGATGTTGACCAGGGCCTCACGGGAGTCGTACTCGCCGGACAGGAGGGTGCGGACCTCCATCTCGTCCAGCGCCTTGCGCACGGCGGTCAGCTCGGACTCGGCCTCGGCGCGGGTGTCCGGGTCGTCCTCCTCCTCGGCCATCTCGAAGAGGACCGAGAGGTCGTCGATGCGGCCGCGCAGTGCTTCCGCCTTCCTGACTTCGGCCTGGAGGTGGGAGAGTTTGCTGGTGATCTTCTGCGCCTCGTCCGGGTTGTCCCACAGGGACGGGGCTGCCGCCTGCTCCTCGAGCGCGGCGATATCTGCCCTCATCTTGTCGAGGTCCAGGACGGCCTCGATCGACTCCATGGTCGAGGAGAGGGACTTCAGCTCTTCGGATACATCGACGACTGCCACGGTTCAAGCGTAACGGCTGTGGCAAGCGACCATCGCCGCGCTGCGCTCTCACCGTTTCCGCGCACCGGCCCACCTGGACTCGGGTGGCTGCCGCGGGCCGCCGAGACCGTGCGGTGGGGCTTTCCGGGCGAGCGAGTCGGGTGGGTGGGCCTTCCAGCCGGCTCAGGCGGGCGGGCAGGCGGGCCTTCCAGCCGGCCGAGGCGGGTGGGCGGTGGGAAAGGAGGGGGGTCAGGGGGTGGAGGAGGTCGATGCCGGGTGGGGGGAGTCCGGCGGGGTGTCCGACGTCGCCCACCACGCGCCGACCGACACCAGTGCCGCCACGGCCACCCCCGCCACCCCCACCGTGATCCGACGGCGCCGCACCGCGGCACGGTGTTTCGCCGAGCCCGGCCGGGGCGCGCCCGTGGGCCGGGGTGCGCGTGCCGTCCCGTGCGCGCCGCCGGCCAGCTCGTCCGGTGCCGGGACCCGCATCGAGGTGTGCGTGTCGCGGTTGGAGTCGGGCCGGGCGCCCTGCACGAGGGAGACCGCGCCCCGTCGTCGTACCGGCGCACCCTGCACGGAGGCCGCGGGTGCCACGGGGGCCGCCGGCTCCTCCTCGGCGCTCTCCTCCGAGAGATCCGGCTCGTCCACGTCCAGCGGCGGCAGCCCGGCCAGCATCGGCAACTGCTCCCGCAGCCGCGCCGCCAGCTCCGAGGCCCGCAGCCGGGACGCGGGCGCCTTGGCGAGGCACTGCACGATCAGCTGCCACAGCTCCTCGGGGATGCCGGGGAGCGGGACCACGGTCTCGGTGACATGACGGCGCAGGACCGCGCCCGGATGCCCGCCGCCGAACGGCGTGAAGCCCGCCAGCAGCTCGTACAGCACCGTGGCCAGCGCGTAGATGTCCACGGAGGCCCGCGGCGGCAGCCCCTCCACGATCTCGGGGGCCAGGTAGTCCGGCGTGCCGATGATCTTCGTGGCGCGCGTCCGCCGGGGCGCGTCGATCAGCTTGGCCACCCCGAAGTCGGTCAGCAGCGCCGGATGCGCCCCACCGGGTCCGAGCGGGCCCTGCATGTCGAGCAGTACGTTCTCCGGCTTGACGTCCCGGTGCACGACCCCCGCCGCGTGCGCCGCGGCCAGCGCGTCCGCGACGTCGGCGACGATCGCCACCGCGGCCTCGGGCGCGAGCCTGCGCTCCCGCTCCAGCCGGGTGCGCAGATCGGTGCCGCGCACCAGGTCCATCACCAGGGCCAGGTCATTGCCGTCGACCACCAGATCGCGCACGGTGACGATGTGCGGGTGCTCCAGCCCGAGCAGCGCCGTGCGCTCCTGGACGAAGCGCCCGACCAGCTCCTGGTCCGAGGCGAGGTCCTCCCGCAGCAGCTTGATCGCGACGGGGCCCTCGGGCCCCTCGCCCAGCCACACCGTGCCGGCGCTGCCCCGCCCCAGGATCTGGTTCGCGGTGTACCGGCTGCCGATCTTCCGTGCCAAGACTGCTCCTACAGACGCGTGTTGTCGTTAAAACTACGCGTCCGGCGAGCCAACCTTCACCGCGGAGACGGAAATCACCCGTCAGATGTCGACAAATCCCCTATCCAGCGGGTCAGTTGCCGCTGCCCAGGTCCTTGGCCCAGCGGCTCACCTGGCCGGCCCAGTGGCTCAGCTCGTGCCAGTAGCCCCGGCCCTGTCCGACCCAGGTGTGCAGCGGCGTCAGCTCCCAGATCAGCCAGCTCGCCACCACCAGGATGACGATCGTGAACAGGCAGCCCTTCAGGCAGCCGAGTCCGGGGATCTTCATCGGGTTGGCGCTGCGCTGCCGCGGCGCCCTGGGCTCACGCGCGGGCCGCTGCGGCTGCTGGGGCGGCGCGTACTGCTGGGGCCGGTGTTGCGGCTGGTGCTGCTGAGGCTGCTGGGGTGCGTAGCCGTAGCCGCCCTGCTGGTACCCCGGCTGCCCCTGCTGCCGACCGCGCTGCTGCGGCTGCTGCCGGCGCGGCTGCGCTGCCGGCCGCGGCTGCTGCGGGCGGGCCACCTGCCGCTGGGGCCGGTGGTGCAGCGGGTCGTCCTCCGGGGAGAGGTACTGGATCTGTGTCTGCTCGTTGCGGTCACGGGCGGCCCGCAGCTGGTTCTGCCAGGGGTGCGGCTGCTCGGGTCCGGGACCCCCCGGCCCGGTGTTCGGCAGCACGGCCGTCGGATCCGCGGCGCCGGTGCTCGGCAGCACGGCCGTCGGGTCGGCCGCGCCGGTGTGCGGCAGCACGGCGGTGGGGTCGGCCGCGCCGGCGGGGCCCGCGGTGGGCGGCAGGACGCTGGTGGCGCCGTTCGGGTCGTACGACCCCTGCGGGGCGTTCGTGGGCAGCACCTGCGTGGGGTCCGCCGCACCGGCGATGCCCGGCTCGCCCGGCACCGGGGCCGGGGCCGGGTCGGGGGCGAGCAGCGCGCCGACGCCCTCGGCCGCCGCGATCTGGGCGGAGTTCGCGTGCACCCCGACGCCCTCGGCGACGACCCGCAGGGCGCGCGCCAGGTTCTCGGCGCTGGGCCGCTCCAGGGGGTTCTTGCGCAGGCAGCGCTCGATCACCGTCCACAGCGGGTCCGGCACGGTGGAGGGCCGGCGCGCCTCGGCGCTGAGGTGCTGGTGCAGCACCTCCAGGGAGGTGGCGCCGGAGAACGGCGGACGGCCGGTGACCAGCTCGTACATCAGGATGCCGGCGCCGTAGACGTCCACGGCGGAGGTCTGCGGGCGGCCCTCGGCGGACTCGGGCGCGACGTACGCGGGCGTGCCGACGAACTCCTGGGTGCGGGTCAGGCCCGGAGAGTCGGCGAGGCGGGCGATGCCGAAGTCGGTCAGCATCGGGTGCATCTCGCCGTCCTGCTGGCGCAGCAGCACGTTGGCGGGCTTGAGGTCGCGGTGGACCACGCCGTCGGCGTGGCTCGCGGCGAGCGCGTCGGCGATCTGGGCGGTCAGCAGGGCGGCGGCGACCGGCGTCAGGGGGCCGTTCTCGCGCAGGTAGCGGTGCAGGTCGGGGCCGTCGACCAGATCCATGACCAGGGCCAGCAGCTCGCCCTCCACGACCAGGTCGCGGACCCGGACGATGTTCGGGTGGGTGAGCCGGAGCAGGACGGAGCGCTCGCGCAGGAAGCGCATCACGATGTCCGGGTCGCTCGCCAGCTCCTCCTTCAGGACCTTGATCGCGACCGTTTCCCCCGGCTGGCCGGGGACGGCCGCCTCCGCGCCCGCGGTCTCGCGCTGGCGGGCACGCCAGACGGTGCCTGTGGCGCCGCGTCCGAGCGGCTCCTCAAGCAGGTACTTGCTGCCGACTGGCCGCACGTCACGCGCTCCCTGCTGCTTGCTGATGCTGCTTGCCTGCATTCCCGGTGTTCCGGACCACTGTAGTGGTGCCGGGTGGGGCGCCACGTAAGCGTTCGCGGGCAGGTCCGAAGGAAAGACGCGTGTCCTTCGCCCGTGGTTGCCCGCGCTCGCCGTGCGCCGCCGCGGACGCCGGTGGCAGCCGACGGAAGCCGACTGAAGGGGGCCATAAGAGGGGACGTGACCGATCTCAACTGATCGTCGGGGTGGTCCATGTCAGGCACTTTTGGGGTCAGAGCCGACCAATCAAGATCACTTCGCACCGGGTGACGGGCACGGTGTCGGTGGCAGGTGCGAGGATGCTCCCCGTACTGGCCGACGTGCTCGTGTGGGGTGGGGGGTAGTCCGCGCCCGCGCAGACCCGCGCAGAAGGGACCGCTGACGCCGATGCAGATCCGGCTGACCGTCGTAGACCCGCTGGGCCCGCCCCCACAGCGGGGCGCGAGCCGCGACGTGCTGGTCACGGCGCCCGCGGGCACCGACCTCGCCGCGGTCGCCGCCGCGCTGGCCGGGGCGGTCACCGGGGAGGGCGCGGGCCGCGACACCGGGGGCGCGGCGGTCGTGCTGTACGCCGGTGCCGAGCGGCTGGACCCGCGCCGCGCCGTGCTCGGGGAGCCGCCGCTGGTCGACGGCGCCGTGCTGGCCCTGGGCGCGCCCGCCGCCGCCGAACCGCATCCCGAGCTGGACGAGGCGCCCACGCAGCTGCATGTGGTGGCCGGGCCGGACGCGGGCGGGGTCCATCTGCTGCACGGCGGCCGGATCACGGTCGGGCGCTCCGCGGACGCGGACGTGCCGCTGGACGATCCCGACGTCTCGCGTCTGCACTGCGCGGTGACGGTGGGCGCGGACGGCCGGGTGTCCGTGGCGGACCTGGGCTCCACGAACGGTACGACGCTGGACGGCACGCGGATCGGCGAGCGGGCGGTGGGGGTGCCCGCCGGGGGCCTGCTGCGGATCGGGGAGTCGGCGCTGCGGGTCGCGCCCGGCGGGCCGCGGGCGCGGGCGCGGGTGCCGGTGGTCGCGGACGGGGAGGGCTGCCTGCGCGTCGGGCCGGGTGCGGACGCGCCGGATGCCGGACTCCCGCCCGCGGCGCCCGCAACTCCGACCTCGCCGGCACCGCCCGCGTCACCTGTGCCGCCGTCGGCGCCGGGCGGGACCTGGGCCGGTCCCCCCGGCTCGGGAACCGGCGTCGCGGAAGGGACCGGGCACGCCTACGGCTCCGCCTCCTGGGGCGCCGCGGACGCGGGACCCGCCGGGCGCGACGGAGACACCCACGCGGGCCGGTCCGGGGTCGGCGGAGCGCAGAGCGTCCGGCGGCGGGGGCTCGGTGCCTGGGCCCGGCGGCTGGCCGGCGGGCGCGCGGAGCAGCCGGCGGAGGGCGCGCGGTCGTACGACGAGACGGCCCCGCCCGGCGCCCCGGACGCAGGGGTCCCGCAGCGGCCCGACACCTGGCCGGACCCCGCCGCGCTGCTGCTCACCGCGCTCGGCCCCGGCCCCCGGCTGTGGGAGCGCGGGCCCGGCCACCCGGAGGCGCTGACCGTACGGCTCGGTACGGCCGACCGGAGCACGCCGGACGGCTCGGGCCTGCTGCCCGCCGTACCGGTGACCGCCGCGCTGCGGGAGACGGGCGCGCTGGGCCTCGCCGGGCCCCGGCCCCGGCTGTCCGGGCTGGCCCGCGCGGTGCTGGCCCAGCTCGCCGCGCTGCACTCCCCCGACCTGCTGGAGATCGTGCTGATCAGCGCGGACGCCTCCCGTCCGGTGGCGGAGCGCACCGCCGAGTGGTCCTGGCTGGGCTGGCTGCCGCACGTCCGTCCGAACCACGGGCAGGACTGCCGCCTCCTGCTGGCCTACGACCGCGAACAGGCCGCCGCCCGCACGGAGGAACTGCTGCGCCGGGTGGACGACCTCACCGGCCGCCGTCCCCACCCGATCCCGGCGCAGAACACCGGGGGCTCCGGGTCGCGGTCGTACGCGACGCCGTACGACCCCCCGCTGATCCCCCACCAGAGCCAGGGACCGGGCCACCGGAGCCCGGGCCCCGGCCATGAGAGCCAGGGCCCCGGCCACCCGAGCCCGGCGCCGGACCACCGGAGCCACGGACCGGGCGACCGGAGGCAGGGGCCGGGTGACCAGCGCCGGCCGCCGGGCCCGAGCGTGCCCGGTGCCCCCGCCGGGCCCCTCGGCGCCCCGGCCCCCGGCACGCTCTCCCCCGCCTTCGGCGCGCCGCCCCGCGGTGCCCGCCGTCCCTCCTGGGCCAGGGCGGAGGCCGACCTCGGCGGTACCGGATTCCCCGGCCCCTACACGGTGGTCGTGGTCGACGGCGACCCCGGCGGGACCGGACTCCAGGAGGCCCTGGCCCGCCTGGCCGCCGTGGGCCCGCGGGCCGGGGTGCACGTCCTGTGCCTGGCCGAGGTCACCGCCGCCTCGGCGGCCTCACCCGTGACCCGTACGTACGACACGGCGTGCACCGTGGCCCCCACGTTCCGGCACTGCGGGGCCGTGGCCCTGCTCAGCGGCGATGTGGCGGGCACCCTCCAGCTGCTGCGGATCGCGCCGGGCGGCCCGGTGGCGCCCGGTGTGCCCGCCACCGTGGACGCGGTGTCCCCGGCGTGGGCGGAGCGGTTCGCGCGGGCGCTGGCGCCGCTGCGGCCGGACGGCCCGGCCGGCGCGGGGCACACGCGGGTGGCGGCGCCGCTGCCGCAGTCGGCGCGGCTGCTGGACGAGCTGGGCCTGGCCCGTGCCACCCCGGCCTCGCTGATGGCCCGCTGGGCGGACGCGGCCGACGACCCGGAGGCACTGGGCGGCCGGGCCCGTGCCGTGCTCGGCGCCGGACCGCACGGCCCGGTGACCGCGGACCTGGTGGCCGACGGACCGCATCTGCTGATCGAGGGCCCGGCGGGCAGCGGCCGTACCGAGCTGCTGCGGGCCGTGGTGGCGTCGCTGGCCGCGGCCGAACGGCCGGACCGGCTCGGCATGGTGCTCATCGACGGCCGGGACGGCGTGGGCACCGGCAACGGACGCAACGAGGGGCTGCGGGTCTGCGTGGAGATACCCCATGTGACGACCCACCTGCTCGCCAACGACCCCGTCCGCATGCGGGAGTTCGCGCAGTCGCTCAGCGCGGAGCTGAAGCGGCGCGCGGAGCTGCTGGGCCGGACGGACTTCGCGCAGTGGCACGCGGGGCGGGCGGAGCCGGGCCGGGTCGTCGCACAGCGCACCCCGCCGGGCACCGGGGACATCGAGGCGCCGCCCAGCTCGACGCTGCGGCTGCGCCCCGGCGCCGCGGCACGCCAACGCGCCGAGGCGGTACCGCCGCTGCCCCGGCTGGTGGTGGTCGTCGACGACCTGGACGCGCTGGTCTCGCCCGCGCTCGGCGCTCCGGGCCGGCCCGCCGCGGGTTCGGTCATGCGGGCCCTGGAGGCGGTGGCCCGCGAGGGCGAGCGGCTCGGCGTGCACCTGGTGGCGGCGGCCGGCACGGACGGCCGTACCGCGGACAGCGAACCGGCCCGCCGGGCGAGTCTCCGCATCAGGCTCGCGGCCCCTCGGCAGGGCCCGGAGGAACCGGCGCCGGGGCGGGGCGAGTTGGCCCGTCCGGGCGCACCCTCGGTGGCGTTCCAGGCCGGCCGGGTCACCGGCCGCATCCCCCGTACCGCGACCCAGCGCCCCACGGTCGTCCCGCTGGACTGGCAGCGCATGGGCGACCCCCCGGCCCGCCGCCCGGTGCGCGAACTCGGCAACGGCCCCACCGACCTGGCGCTGCTGGCGAGCGCCGTGGAGCGTGCCGCCCGGCAGGTCGCGGCGGCACGGGTGCCCTCGCTGCTGTAGAGGCCGCGGAGTCAACTCCCCCCGTGTCCGGGCGCATACGCCGATGATCACGACCCGGTCACGATCGCCCCTTCCCGGACGCAGGCGCTCTTGCCCCGCCCCGGCGGCCCGCGTACACCGGAGCGCACGAACAGTGTTCCGGCGTTCACGCGCACGGACGTTCACGGCAGGACGCAGAACGACGAACGGGGAAGTGATGCGCAGCAAGAGCAGCACCATCCGGACCGGCAGGGCCGCCGGCGCGGTCGCCGCGTTGCTCGCGGGGACCCTTGTGCTCGGCGCGTGCTCCGGCGGGGGCGGCGACGGCAAGAAGGGCGGCGGGAGTTCGCCCGCCGCCGGCGGTTCGGTCGCCCTGCCCCGGCTGGACGGCGCGCACCTGGAGATCGCGGCCGTGTGGACCGGGCAGGAGCAGACGAACTTCAAGAAGGTCCTGGCGGAGTTCGAGAAGCGCACCGGCGCGAAGGTCACCTTCGTGCCCGCGCAGGACCCGATCATCAACTTCCTCGGATCGAAGATCGCGGGCGGACAGCCGCCGGACATCGCGCTGCTGCCGCAGCCCGGCGCCATCAAGCAGGCCGTGGACAAGGGCTGGGCCAAGCCGGTCGGACCGGACGCGCTCAAGGAGGTCCAAAAGAACTACTCGCAGGGCTGGCAGGACATCGGGAAGGTGAACGGCAAGCAGTACGGCGTCTACTACAAGGCCGCCAACAAGTCGCTCATCTGGTACAACGCCAAGGTCTTCGAGAACGCGGGGGCCAAGGAGCCCAAGACGTGGAAGGACCTGCTGACGACCGCGCAGGCCGTCTACGACTCCGGGGTCACGCCCTTCTCGGTGCCGGGCGCGGACGGCTGGCCGCTGACGGACTGGTTCGAGAACGTCTATCTGTCGCAGGCGGGCCCGGAGAAGTACGACCAGCTCGCCCAGCACAAGATCAAGTGGACCGATCCCTCGGTGAAGCAGGCGCTCCAGACACTGGCGCAGATCTGGGGCAAGAAGGACTACCTGGCGGGCGGGCAGGACGGCGCGCTCCAGACCGAGTTCCCGAACTCGGTCACCCAGACCTTCACCGGCGGCGACCAGCCGAAGGCCGCGATGATCTACGAGGGCGACTTCGTGCAGGTCAACATCGGTGAGACCAAGGCGAAGGTGGGCACGGACGCCAAGGTGTTCCCGTTCCCGGCCGTCGGCGCCAGCGCGCCCGTGGTCTCCGGCGGTGACGCGGCGGTCGTCCTGAAGGACTCCAAGGCGGCGCAGGCCCTGATGACCTTCCTCGCCTCCCCGGACGCGGCCACCATCCAGGCGAAGCTGGGCGGCTATCTCTCGCCGAACAAGAACGTGCCGGTCTCGGCGTACCCGAACAGCGTCCAGCAGCGGATCGCGAAGTCGCTGATCGCGTCCGGTGACGACTTCCGCTTCGACATGTCCGACCAGGCCCCGCAGGCCTTCGGCGGCACCCCCGGCAAGGGCGAGTGGAAGGATCTCCAGGACTTCCTGAGGAATCCGGGCGATGTCGCGGGCGCCCAGGCCGCGTTGGAGAAGGACGCGGCGGCCGCGTACGGAAGCGGGAGCTGAGCCGGCGATGGCGTCGGCAGCGGCGGCCGGGGCCCCACCGGGTCCCGCCGCGCCCCCCTCGCGCAAGAGCGTGACCGGCACCCGCAGGGCCGTGGCAGTGCTGTTCCTGCTGCCCGCCCTGGTACTGCTGGGCGCGCTCGTGGTCTACCCGATCGGGTACTCGGTCGTCCGCAGCTTCGGCACCGACTCCGGGCACGGGTTCGCCGGATTCGACAACTACAAGACGGTCTTCACGGACGACGGCATCCTCACCGCTCTGAAGAACAACGTCATCTGGGTGGTGTTCGCGCCCGCCGTCTCCACCGCGCTCGGGCTGATCTTCGCGGTGCTGACCGAACGGGTGCGCTGGGGAACGGCTTTCAAGCTGGTCGTCTTCATGCCGATGGCGATCTCGATGCTGGCGGCCGGGATCATCTTCCGGCTGGTGTACGACCAGGACCCGGACAAGGGCGTCGCCAACGCGGCGTGGGTGTCGGTGCACGACACCTTCGCGCGGTCCTCGGCGTTCCCGAAGGCGCATCCGGGGCGTGAGTCGCCGCTCGTCCCGCAGGGCGGCGGCTTCGTCACCAGGGCCGCGGTGCACGCCGGGCAGCCGGTCACCCTGCCGCTCGTCGGGGTCGCCCCGGACGAGATGCCCGGCGACGCGAAGCGGGCGACGGCCGCGCGAGCGGAGCCCGGCAAGGTCACCGGCACCACCTGGCAGGACTTCACCCGCGGCAAGGGGGTGGGCCGGCTCGGCGCACCCGACCCGTCCGAGCTGGGCTATCCGGGGATGCGGATCGAGGCGGTGAAGGGCGGCAAGGTGGTGACGTCCACGAAGGCGGCGGCGGACGGCACGTTCACGCTGCCCGCGGCGGCCGACGGAGCCCGGCTGCGGCTGCCCGCGAGCAACTTCAAGGAGCCGTACAACGGCGTGGAGTGGCTCGGCCCGGCGCTGGTCACCCCGGCGATCATCGGGGCGTACGTGTGGATGTGGGCGGGCTTCGCGATGGTGCTGATCGCGGCCGGACTCGCGGGCGTGCCAAGGGAGTTGCTGGAGGCGGCGCGGGTGGACGGCGCCACCGAGTGGCAGGTGTTCCGCAAGGTCACCGTGCCGCTGCTCGCGCCGGTCCTCGCGGTCGTCGCCGTCACCCTGATGATCAATGTGCTGAAGGTGTTCGACCTCGTGTACATCATCGCCCCCGGCTCCTCCCAGGACGACGCGAACGTGCTCGCCCTGGAGCTGTACCGCCGGGGCTTCGCGGAGGGCCAGCCGGGTGTCGCCAGCGCGATCGCGGTGTTCCTGCTGGTGCTGGTGATCCCGGTGATGCTGTTCAACGTCCGACGGCTCCGGCGGGAGGTACGGCGATGACGGCGCTCGCCACCGATACGCGCACGACCCCGCCCGCCCCCGCGGCCCGGACGCCGCTCGGCGCCCGGATCACGGAGAAGCTGGGCGGCACCCTGGTCCGCGTCTTCCTCGTCCTGGTCGGCCTGTTCTGGCTGGTGCCGACCATCGGCCTGCTGATCTCCTCGCTGCGCTCCCCCGACGACATGAGCGCGAGCGGCTGGTGGACGGTGTTCACCAAGCCGTCCCAGCTGACCTTCGACAGCTACCGGAAGCTGCTGGAGAACGGGGACATCACCCACTCCCTGCTGAACTCGCTCCTGATCACGGTCCCGGCGACCGTCCTCGTCGTCGTCATCGGCTCGCTCGCCGGCTACGCGTTCGCCTGGATGGAGTTTCCGGGCCGGGACTGGTGGTTCATCGGCGTGGTCAGCCTGCTGGTGGTGCCGGTGCAGGTGGCGCTGATCCCGATCGCCGAACTCTTCGGCAAGATCGGCCTGTTCGGGACGATCCTCGGCGTGGTCCTGTTCCACACCGGCTTCGGACTGCCGTTCGCGGTGTTCCTGCTGCGGAACTTCTTCGCGGAGATCCCCCGCGAACTCCTGGAGGCGGCCCGCCTGGACGGCGCCGGCGAGCTGCGCCTGTTCGCCCGCGTGGTGATGCCGCTGGGCGGCCCGGCCATCGCGAGCCTCGGCATCTTCCAGTTCCTGTGGGTGTGGAACGACATGCTGGTCGCCCTGGTCTTCACCAAGTCCGGCACCCAGCCGATCACGGTCGCACTCCAGACCCAGGTACGGCAGTTCGGCAACAACATCGACGTCCTGGCGCCCGGCGCGTTCATCTCCATGGTCATCCCGCTGGCCGTGTTCTTCGCCTTCCAGCGGCAGTTCGTGTCGGGGGTGATGGCGGGGGCGGTGAAGTAGACGCCGCCCGAGGAAGTCGACGGCTCTGGCATCCCGCTCGCGGGGGCCGGGGCCGTCTCCGACGCCACAGGGTCACGACGCGACAGTCAGACCGCCTTCACCTGCCCCAGCCAACCACGCACCAGGCGCCCGCGACCGACCCTCGTGACCGGAGCGGCGCAACACAACAACCCCGGCGAGCGCCCGAGCGTCGACGTCCACCGAACCCCCACCCGCCGTATTCGAGTGGACATCCCCGGAGGATACGGCCCCTGTCCGCGCGGGTCCCGCAGCGGGACGATCACGGAGGGACCGGCGAATTGCGGGGCTCCAATGACAACGGGCCCCGGGGGGAGGACCGGTGCACAGACGAGGGTGGACTCCGGTTCGTCTCCTCCGCAGTGTCAGCCAGCCGTTGCCACGGGGCGTCAGGCTTGCAGGACGGACGATGAGGGTTCGTCGTGGGACTGGTGATCAGCGCCGCGGCCATCACCTACACCAGACGGGCACGCCACCGCGGCAAGAAGAGATCGTGTGCCCAGACACTCCATGCAGACGGGGCACGACCACTTGACCGGCGCAGCAGAGGCCGTTCGTCGGCCTCCTCCTGCCGCTCCTGGGACATCACCAGTTCCGGAGAGTTGTTGCGCCCGCGTAGGCCCGTCACCTGGAGACGACGCGGTCGGGGTAATGCGCGAGGGCGTCGGGGCCGGCGCCCGGTGGGATCGGGTCGAGAGCGACGATGAGCAGGGCCGGGTAACCACGATTGACGTGTGACCGCCACGCGTCACCGGGATCGGGCACCTGCACGAAGGGTTTCGGGTGCCCGTAGTCTAGGACGACGTACGCACCCCGCATCACGATTCGGGGCCCGACGGTCGATACGGTCTCGGGGGCAGAGCGCAGCCCCATGGCGTCGACCATGCCTATCAAACCGACCTCGATCGATTCGGCCGTCTCGCCAGGACATCGCGGCGGAGGGTGGCCGATCATCAGAAAGGCGGCCGTGTCGAGCCACGTCGACACGATGCACCCGGCGATGAAGTCGAGGCCGGGTACGGCCCGGATCGTGGGACCAGCATCGGTCACCTGGTCACCTCGGCCCATACCTTCTTGCCGAACGGCCTGTCGTCCACACCCCACCGCTCCGCGAGGACACCGACGATGTGCAGGCCGCGTCCTCGGATGCTTTCACCCGTTGCCTCACGGAGCCGGGGGCGGCGTCGCCTTGGGTCGTGCACCTCGACTCGTACACGATCGGACGTCGTACTGACCACGACAAGGATCGAGTCGCCCGGCTCGGCGCCGTAGCGGTAGGCGTTCGTCACGAGTACCACGGTGTCCACGCAGTCAGTGGCAACCGGTGATTCACCACACGTCAGCACTTCACGCACATACGTGCGGGCCTGTCCCGGAGCTTCGGGACCCGCTGGATAGACGGCCTGGGCCGGGGGCCCGGCGGGGGGATCGCAGTTCGTCGGAAACGCGTCCGGCTCCATGCAAACTCCCTAACCATCAGACGCCAGTTGGCGCGGCGCTTAGTAACGCAATACGTCGACACGATCACGCTTCGTCACACCAGGATGCTCTCGATCAAGCCAGCCGTGCAACCCTCTCAAGAGTGAAATGAGAATTTGCACCTTTCGATGAGAGTGGCTGAACACAAGGGGCGATGCTCAGGTGACACCGCCTGCGGGCAAGCGGCAAACTGTCATTGGGAAGTCAGACTCAAGAGGGGGCTTGGTGAGCACACCAACGGTGCGTCGGCGCAGACTCGGGGCGAAGCTTCGCGCGCTGCGTGACGTGCTCGGCCTCACCCTCGAAGAGGTCGCCGAGAAGTCGAACGGCGGGATCACGACGGCGAAGCTCTCACGGCTGGAGACGGCTCGGAGCGCGGCCAAAGCACCGGACGTCGAGTTCCTGCTCGACCTCTACGGCGTTGAGGACAGTGAGTTGCGGACGGCTCTGCTTGCGCTCACCCGCGAGGGCGCGCGACCTGGTTGGTGGCAGTCGTACAAGGGTGTTCTGTCGCCGGCGTACGAGGACCTGATCAGCCTGGAGGCCGAAGCAACCTCGGTCCGTACGTGGCAGATCGGCGTGATTCCGGGCCTGCTTCAAACAGGTGAGTACGCCCGTGAGCTCATGACGTCGATCGGCATGTCGGAAGCGGTAGAGGCCAAGGTCGACGCCCTGGTCGAGGTCCGCCTCGCCCGGCAGGCCGTACTCACCCGCGAGACTCCGGTCAACCTGTGGGCCATCATCGCCGAGAGCGCGTTGCGCACGCGATGCGTCGGCACCGGCGTCATGCGCGATCAGCTCGGACGCCTACTCGAACGGGGCCGGCGGCCGAACGTGACGATTCAGGTGCTCCCCTCCGACTCCCCACCTCACGTAGGGCAGATGGGGTCGTATTCGGTCCTCGGATTCGAGGACTACGCAGACCTCGACGTCGTGCACGTCGAAAGCTTGACCTCTGCTCTGTACGTCGAGGACGGCGGGCAGGTCGGCGTGTACCGGGACGCGTTCGAACGGCTGCGCGCGGCTGCGCTGTCGGTCGAGCTGTCCGCAGAATGTATCGAACAGATAAGGGAAGATCACTGATGGCCCACGTTGAAGACTCGTCGCTCCTGCCCGTGACGTGGTGGAAGTCGTCGGCCAGTGGTACGCAGTCCGACTGCGTCGAGTGCGGGATCGTCGATGAGCAGACGATCGCGGTACGGGACAGCAAGTGGCCGACCGGGCCCGCGCTGCTTCTGTCACGGGCGAGCCTTGCCAGGGTGGTGAGCGGTATCCGGATGCGCGGCTTCGAGGCGTAAGGCGCCGCAACAACGACAGAACGCCTCCCGCATAGTCAATGCGGGAGGCGTTTCACGGCATCGGTCGTCACCTGAGGGAGGCCACCGCATCCGCTATCAGGGATCGTGCCGCTGCTCCCCTCGCGGCCACCTGTGAGAGCCGGTCAAAGGCTCGGGCGTACAACTCGACCTGGCTGGGCTGCGTGAGAGTGGCGGCAGCGTCCAGGGTGTCCGCGTGCACCCTGCTGCTGTCGAAGATCGTGAACGTCGGCATGGGCCACACGCTCCGTTGCGCCGAGAACGGGATGACTCCTACGGCTACGTTCTGGAGATCCATGGCCCCGAGCAGGTGGCCAAGCTGTGCCGCCATGGTCTCCGCACTGCACAGCCGATAGCGCAACACTGACTCCTCCAGCACGAACGAGAACCGGCGTGCGGCATTGCTCAGCACCTCGTTACGCCTCAAACGGGCCATCACGGCATCGCTCACGTCGTCTGGAGTCCCCCGGAAGCGTGCGATGCAAGAGAGCAGGGCAGCGGCGTAACCCGGCGTCTGGAGGAAGCCGGGGATGACATCGGAGACGTACACCCTGAATATCTTCGTCTGTCGGTACAGATCTCCTGCGGACTCCTGCAAGTGGCGGAGACCGCTTCGCTGAAGTCGTCTCCACTGCACATGGGCATCTGCGGACTGCCTGTTGGCGGCGATCAGGTCGAGGGCTTGGTCATCGGCGGCGCAGGCACGGCACCAGGCTTTGATATCCGCGTCGGAGGGAGGAGTCTTGGCGTTCTCGATCCGGGATGACTTCGACTCCGACCAGCCGCACCTGACGGCCAGCTCCCGCCCGCTGAGTCCCGCGTCCTTCCGGATCTCGCGCAGACGGCCAGCCAGTTCTTCACGGGCCTTCTGAACGCGTGAGGAGGGGTGCGGAGGCATGGAGCCGGCTTTCGTCAGATCTCGTACAGGTGGTGCGGGATCGCTCGCTCCCAGACCGCTTCGAAGGCCGCGGAGCACAGCTTCAAGGCCTGCGGGTCCGTCGTGATCTCGTCTTCCACCACCACTCCGTCACCCGAGAAGTGATGCACCCGGAGTAGGGAGCCGTCAAAGAGCCAGAAGTCATTGCCAGGCAGGGCGATACTCGTGGCCCGTCGCCGTGGCAACCAGCGCACTTCCTCGCCCGCCGTGATGTTGGCGCGCGTGACGTAGTGCTCCCAGCGGATGTACTCCGATACAGGCTCGGAGATCACTCGGGCCCGACGGATCGCCACACCACGGCCCACGGTGTCCTTGATCAACTGGTCGTAGGGGTGCCACCAGGATGCCTGGTCCTCCCAGTTGATCCGTTCGCCTCCCTTCCATGCCTCGAACCGGTCCGTCGGGGCGTAGGAGTCGCGCAGTTCCAGGTGGACGGCGGACCGCTCGCACTGGCCAAGCAGCTCAGCGAAGCTGGGCACGCTCGACGGCATCACAGGCCTCCCTGATCATCGGGATCATACGGGCCGGAATCCTGACGATGGCTTCACTGTCAGGTACTGATCCGTTCGCGGGGCTGCTCGCCTCGCACTCCGTCTGAGTCTCGGCGCTCGGCTTCCAGCCCTGCAACAAGATCTCCTGAGCTTCCACGTCCGCCCACACGGTGGGGCAGTGGTCCCGGTCCGTGTCGGGGTCGATTCCAATGAACTCTACGGCCATTGCTGACTCCATGATCTGAGTACTTGCTCGGACTTGCAGCAGCTTCGTTGGCCTGGTGAGACAGTGTCCATACAGCTATCAGCCACACCAATTGCCATGCAAACTCATGCAAGTTCGTGGAGCACGTCACCGTCTGCCTCCTACGGTCGCCGCATCGACGCGAAATCGAGTGAGAAGGCACGTGGCGATGGACGAGGGCAGCACTCAGAAAACCGAATCGGCCTTCCGCTCGGGTGGGAGCGAGGCCAGGCAGTTCCTCTCCCGTCTATCCGAAGCGTTCGGCGTGGGCGGCGCGGTCATGGTGCAGAAGAGTTCTCCCGGCCCGGAGGGTGCCGACATGGCCCCCGGTTCTGCACTGGACTGGCCCCGGTGCCGGCGCGGAACTCTCAAGTGCCCGGACTCACGACGCCCTTCGACGGACCTTGGCCGAGGGGCCACCTGAACTCCCGCCCGAAGTGGGCGGCGGCGGTCAGCCATGGCCGCGAACAGTTGGGCAGGAAGGTGCAGTGATGCTGGACGGAAGTGATCTGTACGCGCTCGACATCAGCGGGGCCTCATTCGTGAAGGCGTGCGGGGGGGAACACTCACCCGGACGGTGAAGCCTGCGTGACCCTGGCCCGGATCGGTGACGGCGCCTGGGCCCTGGGGGACAGCAAGCGGCCGGACACACAGCCGCTGCGTTTCACCGCAAAGGAGTTGGACGCCGCCGGTATCGACCCCGCGCGCTTCGGCCTGAACGTCTGATCCCCCTTCATGCCGGCCGGACCGGGGCCACCCCCTCTTCCAGGGCCCGATCCGGTCGGCACCTCTTGGAACGGGAACAATCGTTGCATCACCACGGCTACCTGTGGACGGGTCCCAAAGAGCAGTTCGACCACGAGGCTCTACGGCGTCCTCCACACCCCGAGTCGCCCCCTGCCGGAAGCAAGCCGGAGCTGATCCAGCGGTACCGCGAGGTGGCCATGGAGTTCCCGGCGTCCAGCCTCCCGCCCCTGGAAACGGCGTACTGGCTCATCAAGCCACCCTCGATGGTCAGGGGCACATGGGGCGAGGCGTACGCGGCGGCCTCTTGGCTTGGTGAGCAACTGGCCGCCCACTCCCCCCGTTTCGCCACCGAGGGAGATCGAGACGCTGATCGTCTCGCCCGGCTGATGAACACGGCCGCCGAACGACTGCGCTCAGGTGCCGATGTGTCGTACGGCTTCTACCTCGAACGCCCCTCCTACCTGTCCCTGGCCGCGGTGACGTGCTGTCCGAATCGCTCGTAGCCCGAACTCCGGTGTCCAATAAGGTAGTTCGTTACACCGAAGCGGGGTAGTCCGCACACGAAACGCGACCTCTCCTTCCCGGAGCGGCCCCGATCCGTAGCAGGCGCAGCGCCGCCGGCACCGACACGACAGCTCCCGCCGGCTCTGTCCGCGCGGGGGCGTCGTCGTGTGGCGGGCGAGAGATGAACGCAGCCACTCAGAAAGCGCGTTGGACCGACGTCGACCGAGACCGTACCGCCCCTCTCCGTTCACCGGATGTCCCC
Source organism: Streptomyces sp. AM6-12 (assembly GCF_044327085.1). Taxonomy (NCBI): domain Bacteria; kingdom Bacillati; phylum Actinomycetota; class Actinomycetes; order Kitasatosporales; family Streptomycetaceae; genus Streptomyces; species Streptomyces sp. AM6-12. The sequence goes on along the minus strand of NZ_JBIQWN010000001.1, from coordinate 4,535,662 downwards.
CGAATGCCGTACGGGCCGTAACCCCGTCACTCCTTCGGCCGTTGCCGGGCAGAACGCCCGCGCCGAGAGACCCATGGATGTCCCGTGCCCAGGTTCAGTGTCATCGTCCCCGTGTACCAGGTCCAGGCGTATCTCTCCGAGTGCCTGGACTCCGTGCTGTCGCAGTCGTACCCGGATCTCGAAGTGATCGCCGTGGACGACCGTTCGCCGGACGCGTGCGGGGAGATCATCGACGAGTACGCGGTCCGGGACCCGCGGGTCAAGCCGTTACACCTGACCGAGAACCGGGGGCTCGGGCGGGCCCGGAACGCCGGGATCGCGCAGGCCACCGGCGAGTACCTGATCTTCCTGGACAGCGACGACACCCTCACGCCGGGCGCGCTCGCGGCCATCGCCGAGCGGATCGAGGCGACCGGCGGACCGGATGTGCTGGTGTACGACTACGAGCGCACGTACTGGGACGGCCGGCGGGTGCGCAACCATCTCGCGGCCGAGCTGAGCGAGTGGGGCCGGGCGCCCTTCCGGCTCACCGACCGGCCGGGGCTGCTGCGGGTGCTGATGGTGGCCTGGAACAAGGCGTACCGGCGGGAGTTCGTCGCGGAGCAGGGCTTCGCCTTCCCGCCGGGCTACTACGAGGACACACCCTGGACCTTCCCGGTGCTGATGGCGGCCGGTTCGATCGCGACGCTGGACCGGGTGTGCGTGCACTACCGGCAGCGCCGCCAGGGCAGCATCCTGTCCACCACCAGCCGCAAGCACTTCGATCTGTTCGACCAGTACGAGCGGGTCTTCGCCTATGTCGCCGACCACCCTGAACTGGCCTTCTGGAAGCCCGAGTTGTTCCGCCGGATGATCGACCACTACGGCGTGGTCTTCACCCGCCCCGGACGGCTGCCGCGCGGCAGCCACGGGGAGTTCCTGCGCCGGGCCCGCGACCACTACCGCCGCTACCGGGTGCCGAAGGCGCGGCTGCGGCGGCGGCATCTGCTGATCCGGTTCGGGCTGCACCGCACCTTCCGGGCCCTGCGGTACGCCGCCGCCGCCCGCCGCCGCCTGCGGGCGCTCGTGCTGGGCCCGGCGCGCGCCGTGCGCTCCGGCGCGCTGCGGCTGCACTACCGCGTCCAGCGGCGGCTGCCGCTGCGCCCCGAGCGCGCGGTGTTCGCCGCCCAGGGCGGGTACGGCGGCGACCCGGCCGCGCTGGAAGAGGCGATGCGCCGGTACGCCCCGCATGTGCGCACCACCTGGATCGCCGACCCGGCGCACCCGCACCCGCTTCCCGCCGGACCGCGCCTCGTCGCTCCCGGCACGGCCGCCCACTGGACGGCGCTCGCCCGCTCCACGTACCTGTTCGGCGACGCCCACCTCACCCGCGGGCTGCGCAAGCGGGACGGGCAGATCCTCGTGCGCACCCTCGGCGGAACCCCCCTCGGACACACGGGACTCGACCTCGTGGAGCGTCCGGCGGCCGCCGCGGACACCGACCCCGCGGCACTGCTGCGGGACGTCGACCAGTGGGACCACGTGGTCTGCGGCAACCGGCACTCCACCCTGACCTGGCAGCGCGTCCATCCGGGCCGCTGGACCGCCCTGGAGTACGGCAGCCCGCGCACCGACGTCTTCCAGCGGGCCACCCCGGACGACGTGGCCCGGCTGCGCGCCACCCTCGGCATCCCCGCGGGCGCCGTCGCGATCCTCTACGCCCCCGCCCGCCGCGACCACCGCCGCACCCAGCACCTCCCGCTGGACCTGCCGAGGCTCGCGCACGGACTCGGCCCGCGCTTCGTGCTGCTCGCCCGCACCCACGGGGACGCGCCGGTCGAGGGCGCCCGCGTCATCGACGTCTCCGCGCACCCCTGCCCCGCGAGCCTGTGCCTGGCCGCGGACGCGCTGCTCACCGACCAGTCGCCGCTCATGTTCGACTACGCCGGGCTCGACCGGCCGATCGTGCTGCACACCGGGGACTGGGCGACGTACCAGGCCGTCCGCGGCGCCTATGTCGATCTGCCCGGTGCCCCGCCCGGCGCGGTGGGGCGCGACGAGGACGAACTGATCGGCGTGTTCACCGAGGGCCACTGGGACGGCGCGCGGGCCGCGCTGCTGCGGGCCGCGTTCCGGGAGCGGTTCTGCCCCTGGGACGACGGGCGCGCCGCCGAACGCGTCGTACGGCACATCGTGCTGGGCCGCACCGAGCCGTCCCCGGTGGTGCCGCTCAGCGCGCGCCACCCGGTCCGCCCGGCCACGGCGGGCACCCCGCACCCGGCACGGACCCCGTTGGCCACCGTGCCGCACCCGGCCGGCCACCGACCCGTCACCAGGATCGCCGAACACCGTTGACATCACCGGGAGTTCCCTTGCCCCTCGGCTCGACGCGGCCCGCCCCGAGCCGGCCGCCCACCTGGCGCCCGGCGGGCCGGCCGGGGCGGATGCGCACGACGCCGTAGAGCCACGTCCGCAGGACGACAGCCGTAGCGCCGCATCCGCAGGACGACAGGAAGAACGACAGAAAGAGCAGAATGCCCCGCTTCAGCATTATCGTCCCCACCCATGGGGTCGCCGGCCGGCTGTCCCAGGCGCTGGACTCGGTCCTCGGCCAGTCCTTCGGCGACCTGGAGCTGATCCCGGTCTGCGACGCGCCCGACGCCCCGGCCGCCGAGGTGGCCGCCGGGTACGCCGGGCGGGACCCACGGGTGATGCCGGTCCACTCACCGCCGTCCGCCGGGCTCGGCGGGGCGCGCAATGCCGGGATGCGGGCGGCGAACGGCGCGTACGTGCTGTTCCTGGACGGCGACGATCTGCTGCTGCCGGGCGCGCTGGCGGCCGTGGACGCCCGGCTGACCGGGACCGGCGGGGTGGACGTGCTGTACGTGGAGCACGAGCGGACCCCCTGGTGGGAGGGCGATCCGGTGAACCCGGTCGCACCGCTGTTCGCCGGGGCCCCGCAGGGCGCCTTCGCCCCCGCCGCGCTGCCGCGGCTGACCGGCGCCGCGCTCCCGGCGTGGAGCGCGGTGTACCGCCGCGCGTTTCTCACCGGGCATGAACTCGCCTTCCCGGAGGGCCACTTCACGGACCTCGGCTGGGGCGGCCTGACCACGGTCGCCGCCCGGCGGATCGCCGTACTGCGCCGGGTGGTCGTCCGGCACCGGCTGCGCCGGCAGGGCAGCCGGCTGAACCTGCCCGGCGAACACCAGCACGCCCTGCTCGACCAGGTGGAGCTGGTCCTCGCGCGGGCCGCCGAGCACGCTCTGCCCGCCGAGCGCACCGGGCCCCTCTTCGACCAGCTGTTCGCGCTGGTGCTGAAGACCGCGGCCCGGCCGGAGCGGCTGGCCCGCGGGCACCGGGCGTTCTTCCGCCGCGCGGCCCGTCTGTACCGCCGGTTCCGGCCGGACGGGCACCGGATGCCGCGCGGCAGCCTCGGGGTGCAGCACCGGCTGCTCGCGGTCGGCGCGTACGACGCCTTCCGCGCCCTGCGCGACGCCAACCGGCTCGCGGGCCGGGCCGCCGAGAGCGTCCCGCGCCCGCACGCGGTCCGCACCCGGCTGCGCTACCGCGCCGCCCTGCGCCGCCCGCTCGACCCCGACCTCGCCGTGTACTGCGCCTACTGGGGCCGCGGCTACGCCTGCAACCCGGCCGCGATCCACGCCAAGGCCCGCGAACTCGCCCCGCGGCTGCGCCAGGTGTTCCTGGTGGAGGCCGGGCAGGAGCACACCCTGCCGGAGGACGTGGAGTACGCGGTGCTCGGCTCGCACCGCGCCTGGGAGCTGCTGGCCCGCGCCACCTACCTGGTCAACAACGCCAACTTCGCGGAGGGCGTGGTGAAACGGCCCGGCAGCGTGCATCTCCAGACCCAGCACGGCACCCCGCTGAAGACGATGGGCGTGGACCAGTCGACGTACCCGGTGGTGGCCGCGCGCTCCGGCAGCTTCACCAAGCTGCTGGGCCGGGTGGACCGCTGGGACTTCAACCTCTCCTCCAACCGGCACTCGACCCGCATGTGGGAGCGCGCCTTCCCCGGCTCCTGGGAGGCGCTGGAGTACGGCTATCCGCGCAACGACGTCTACTACACGGCGACCGCCGCCGATGTGGCCCGCGTCCGCCGGGAGCTGGGCATCCCCGAGAACCGGCTCGCCGTGCTCTACGCGCCCACCCACCGCGACCACCACTGCGGCTTCGAACCCGGCCTGGATCTGGAGGAGTTCTGCGCGGCGGCCGGCGAGGACGTCGTCGTGCTGCTGCGCGCCCACTACTTCTACGACCAGGGCCGCACCCGCAACTCGGACCGGATCATCGACGTCACCGCGCACCGCAGTGCCGAGGACGTGTGCCTGGCCGCGGACGCGCTGATCACCGACTACTCCTCCATCATGTTCGACTACGCCAACCTGGACCGGCCGATCGTGATCTACGCCAACGACTGGGACGTCTACCGGCAGTCGCGGGGCGTCTACTTCGACCTGATGGCCGAGCCGCCGGGGCCGGTCGCCCGCACCCCCGGGGAACTGGCCGCCGTCTTCCGCGAGGGCACCTACGCGGGCGCCGGGTCGACCGCGCTGCGGGCCGCGTTCCGGGAGAAGTTCTGCGAGTTCGACGACGGGCGGGCCGCCGAGCGCGTCGTACGGCGGGTACTGCTGGGCGAGCCGCCGCAGGCGCTGCCGCCGGTGCTGCCGCTCGGCGAGCGCGTCCCCGCCTCCGCCGCCGTGACCCTCGTGAGGAGCTGACCGTGCCCCGCTTCAGTGTGATCGTGCCCTGCTTCAAGGTGCAGGCGTACCTGCGCGAGTGCCTGGACTCGGTGCTGGGGCAGTCGTACCGGGACTTGGAGGTGATCGCCGTGGACGACCGCTCGCCGGACGACTGCGGGGCGATCCTCGACGAGTACGCCGCCCGCGACCGGCGAGTGAAGGTGCTGCACCTGCCGGAGAACGTGGGCCTCGGGCGGGCCCGCAACGCCGGGCTGCCGCACGCCACCGGGGACTACCTGTTCTTCCTGGACAGCGACGACACCCTCACTCCGGGCGGGCTCGCGGCGATCGCCGGGCGGCTGGCGGAGAGCGGCGACCCGGACGTGCTGGTGTTCGACTACGCGCGTACCTACTGGTGGGGCGGCACCCGGCGCAACGCGCTCGCGGAGGTGCTCGCCGGGGCCGGCCCGGACACCTTCACGGCGGCCGGGTACCCGCGGATCCTGGACCTGCTGATGGTGGTGTGGAACAAGGTCTACCGGCGGGAGTTCGTCGCGGCGCGGGGCTTCGCCTTCCCGCCCGGCTACTACGAGGACACCCCCTGGACCTTCCCGGTCATGCTCAGCGCCGGGCGGATCGCCGCGCTGGACCGGATCTGCCTCAACTACCGCCAGCGCAGGCAGGGCAACATCCTGTCCACCACCAGCCGCAAGCACTTCGACGTTCACGACCAGTACGAGCGTGTCTTCGCCTTCCTGGACGAGCATCCCGAACTCGACGCCTGGCGGCCCTACTTGCACCGCAAGATGGGCGAGCACTGCCTGGACATCCTGGCCAAGCCGGACCGGCTGCCGCCCGCCGACAAGGCCGAGTTCTTCCGCCGCACGGCGGCCCTGTTCCGCCGGCTGAAGCCGGAGGGCGCCCAAGTGAGCGGTGAGGTATCCGCGTTGGAGGGAAGCTGGGCGGCCTACCGGCTGCGGCGGCAGGCGGGCCGGGCCGCGCGGGAGGCGGCCCGGCGGGCGGGCGCGGCACGGCGCGCGGCGGCCGGGCGAGCCCGCACCGGCTGGGCCACGCTGCACGCCCGCCGCCCGCTGGACCCCGAGCTGGTGGTGTACTCGTCGTCCGCGCACCGGGGCCTGCTCGGCGACCCGGCGGCCGTCTACCGCGCGGCCCAGCGGATCGCTCCGCAGCTGCGCGGGGTGTGGGTGGTGCGGGACGCGGAGACGGCGGCGGGGCTGCCGCCGGACGTGGAGCATGTGATCGCGGGCACCCGGCGCTGCGCGGAGGTCCTGGCGCGGGCCGCGTACCTGGTGAACGACGTGCCGTGGACCGGCGTCCCGGCCAAGCGGCCCGGCAGCGTGCACATCCACACCCATCAGGGCACCCCGCTGAAGTACCTCGGCGCCGATCTGCTGGACAAGCCGGGCGCCCGGCTCGGCGTGGACGTCCCGCAGCTGCTGCGCCGGGCCGACCGCTGGGACCACAGCCTGGTCGCGAGCCGCTACGCGGAGCTGGTGTACGAGCGGGCCTACCCCTGCCACTTCGCCTCGGCGCGCACCGGCAGCCCGCGCAACGACGTGCTGGTCAACGGCGGTTCGAGCGACTTCCGGGCACGGCACGGCATCCCCGGGGACCACACGGTGGTGCTGTACGCGCCGACCCGCCGGGACTACCGCAGGGGCGGGCACGTGGACCGGATCGACCTGGCCCGCCTCGCGGCCGACCTCGGCGAGGGCCGCACGCTGGTGGTCCGGCTGCATCCCGCGCTGGCGACCGGCTTCGCCCGCGGTCTGGGCCTCACGGAGCTGGCCCGGCGCGGTGTCGTGGTCGACGCGACGGACGAGCCCCATCTGCCGGACGTGCTGCTCGCGGCGGACGCGCTGATCACCGACTACTCGTCCGTGATGTTCGACTACGCCAACCTGGACCGGCCGATCGTGATCCACGCCGACGACTGGGAGGTCTTCCGCCAGACACGCGGCACCTACTTCGACCTGCCGGCCGACCCCCCTGGCCATGTCGCTCACTCGTACGACGAGTTGACCCGTCTGTTCACCTCGGGCGACTGGCGGAACGAGGAGTCGGCCCACCTCCGCTCCCGCTTCCGCGCCCGCTACTGCGAATTCGAGGACGGCCGAGCCGCCGCCCGCGTCGTCCACACCCTCCTGCTGAACGAACCACTACCGGACCCGGTCCGACTGCCGGGACAGGCGACGACGGGACGGGATGCGCTGACGTCGGCGTGAGCGTCGTACGGCCGGAGGGGAAACGCCGTGCCGGCCGGTGGCGGGGAGCCACTGGCCGGCACGGCGGCTGCCCGGCTTACTCGACGACGAGGTCGACCTCGATGTTGCCGCGGGTGGCGTTGGAGTAGGGGCAGACCTGGTGGGCGGCCTCGACCAGCTTGCGGCCGGTCTCGCGGTCCACGGTCTCCGGCAGCTCGACGCGCAGGGTGACCTTCAGGCCGAAGCCCTCGCCCTCCTTGCCGATGCCGACCTCGGCGGTGACGGCGGCATCGGTGACGTCCACCTTCTCCCGGCGGCCGACGACACCGAGGGCGCCGCCGAAGCAGGCGGCGTAACCGGCGGCGAACAGCTGCTCGGGGTTGGTGCCCTCGCCGTTGCCGCCCAGCTCCACCGGCGGGGCCAGCTTGACGTCGACCTTGCCGTCGGAGGAGACGGCACGGCCCTCACGGCCGTGGGTGGCGGTGGCGACGGCGGTGTAGAGCGCGTCCATGACGAACCATCCCTCTCGATGTGTCCTGCGTGGGTGGGGCTTGCTTGCGTTCCCGCCCATAAGTGAAGCACACAATTAAGTTGCCCACAACCAAATGCCGGGCGAGGGGCTACCCTGGACCCATGACCGCTTCTCCCGCCGGGACCGAGACCGACTGGCTCCGCCTGGACAACCAGATCTGCTTCTCGCTGCACGCCGCGTCCCGCGCCTTCAACGGCGTCTACCGCGTGATCCTCAAGGACCTCGGCCTCACCTACCCGCAGTACCTGGTGATGCTGGTGCTGTGGGAGCAGGGCGACCTGCCGGTCAAGAAGCTCGGCGAACAGCTGCGGCTCGACTCCGGCACCCTGTCCCCGCTGGTCAAGCGACTGGAGGCGGCGGGCCTCGTACGCCGGGAGCGCAGCGTCGAGGACGAGCGCTCGGTGCGGGTCCTGCTCACCGAGGAGGGCACGGCCCTGCGTGAGCGGGCCCTCGCGGTACCGCGCCGCGTCATGCGCTCCACCGGCTTCGACCGCGCCGAGATCGCCGACCTGCGCGCCCGCCTCGACCGGCTCACCAGCGCACTGGACGCCGCGGCGGCGACGGAGGCCGGGAGCCCGCGAGACTGACGGGGCGTACATAGAGCCGTACGACGGTCCGTCCGCGCACGGCCTCGCCGCGCACCGTGAACTCCTGCTGGAGCACGGCGAGTTTGGCCCGCTCACCGGGGTTGCGCGGGGTCCACCGCCCCGCCAGCACAGCCCGGTCGGCGACGACCCACACCCGCTGGACCCCGGCCGCCCGCTGCCGCACCCGCGCGGCGGGGACCTCCACCCCGTACAGGGTCCCGGACACGTCCCCGGCCCGCGCGAGCGCGAGATCCCGCGTCCCGCGGAACGCCGCCGGGTACGCCAGCTCGGTGTTGCGCGTGTACGCCGGCAGGTACAGCACCGCGTCCCCCTTCCGTACCCCGTGCGCCGCCGCCCGCGCGATCGCCGCGAGGTCGTCCGGGCGCCGGGCGGGGTCCCGGTCCTGCCGGAGGAGGGAGAACTGCTGGAGGGGGACGAGGGCGAGGGCGAGAAGGCCGAGTACGCCGAGGAGGGTGGCGGGGGCGGGCGCCGAGAGGTGCGCCGGGTGCGGCTCGGGCCGGTGCTCGGGGCGACGGCTTCGCGACCAAGAGGCGGGGACCAGGCGGACCGCCCCTCCCACCACCGGGCGGCGGCTTCGCGACCGGGCGGCGGGGACCAGGCAGCCCACTCCTCCGGCCACCGGGCGGCGGCTTCGTGACCGGGCGACGGTGAGCAGGCGGCCAACGCCTCCCGCCGACAGGCGGCGGCTTAGCAACCGGCCGGCGGGCAGCAGGTAACCCACACCTCCCACCACCGGGCGGCGGCTTCGTGACCGGGCGGCGGCGACCAGGCGGGCCACCCCTCCCGCCACCCACTCCGCACCGCCGGCCACCAGCAGCGGCGCTCCCGCCAGCGCGTACAGCACGTACCGGTCGACGTACAGCGGCGGCGAGGACTGCGAGACCAGCATCAGCACGGCCGGCGGCACCACCGCCAGCGGCGCCGCCACCCCCGCGAGCGCCACCTTCCCCCTCCGCCCGGCCACCCCCGCGAGCACCCCCCTCTCCCTCCGCCCGACCACCCCCGCCGCCCCCGCCAGCAGGCCCGTCACCGCGAGCCCCAGGCAGACCCAGTAGACCCCCTCCGAGACGCCGAAGAACTGCCGCGCCAGCCCCGCCACCGTCTCCGCCGTCGGCCTGCGCAGCCACGCCACCTGCGCCGCCTGCGCCCGCGACTCCGCCACCATCGGCAGCAGACAGACCAGGACCGCCCCGGCCGCGCACCCCCACCCCCGCCACACCCGCCCCCGCACACGGGCCAGCGCCAGCGTCACGGCGTGGGCCGGCACCACCAGCACCGCGAACTCGTGCAGCCAGCAGGTGACGCCGAGGACGAGGCCGTACCCCCACCACCCGCCGCGCTCCACCCCCCGCAGGAGCAGCAGCGTCGCCCCCATCACCCCGGCCGCGACCAGCGCGTAGGAGCGGCCCTCCTGCGCGTAGTGGCCGACCATCGGGTTCACGGCGTATAGCAGCCCCGCCCACAGGCCCGCCCGCGGCCCCGCCAGCCGCGCCCCCACCTCGGCCACCAGGGCCGCCGCCACCACCGCCCCGGCCACCGACGGCAGGCGCAGCGTCACCTCGTCGGCGTGCACGGCGAGCACCGCGTGCATGAGCACGTAGTACAGCCCGTGCACCGCGTCGACGCCGTGCACGAGCCGCCAGATCTGCGGCACCGTCCGTCGCGCGACCTGGAAGGTGACCGCCTCGTCCCGCCATATGCCGCCCCGGTCCAGCCCCCACAGGCCGAGCGTCAGCATCACCGCCGCGGGTACCCCGACCACGACCCCGCGCCGCCCCCACGCTCCGGGCGGCTTCCGCGACGGCGCTGGCACGGTTTCCACAGCATCCACAGGGAGCCCGACGTTCACCACGGCCCGATCTTTTGCGATGACACCATGTTTGCGGGTGATTGCGGCGTATCGCCGCTGATACTCCATCCACCCGGCTTAGGCTCCAACGCGATGAAGCGTCTCCGTGTCACCCCCGGCCCAGTCCCCGGGCTCACCGCCTGCTGGCTCGCCACCCGTGCGTCAATGCTGTGGCTGCTCGCGCACGACAGTTCACCGCTGCTCAGCGGCGGTTCGGTGGCGCGCGAGGTGGGCCGGTTGTACGTCCACTGGTACGGCGTGCTCGAACAGGGGTCCTACCCGGTGCACGACACGCTGTGGCAGTACCCGCCGGGCGCGGGCGCGGTGCTGCTGGCGCCGGGGCTGCTGCCGGGGCTGTCGTACGTCCAGGCGTTCGTGACGCTCACGCTGCTCGCGGACGCGCTGATCGCGGGGGCGCTGGTGCGCGCGGGGCGCGGGCCGGGGCGCAGCCTGCTCGGCGCGGCGCTGTGGACGGGCGGCCTGCCGCTGCTGCTGCATCTGCCGCTCGCGCGCTACGACGTCCAGGTCACCGCCCTCGCCGTGCTCTCCCTGCTGGCGCTGGCGCGCTCCCCGCGCGCGGGCGGGGTGCTCGGGGCGCTCGGCGCGCTGGTGAAGGGCTGGCCCGCGCTGGTGCTGCTGGGCACGCCCCGCGGGGCGGCGACGCGCAGCGCGTGGACGTGGGCGGCGGCTGCCGGGACCGTCGTCCTGGGGCTGCTGTCCGTCGCGTTCCGGCATCCGCTGTCCTTCCTGGCTGAGCAGGGCGGGCGCGGGGTGCAGATCGAGTCGCTGGGCGGTACGGCGCTCAACCTCGCCCGGCACGCGGGCTGGTCCGGGCGGCCCCACTACCAGTACGGCGCCATCGAGCTGGTGGGCCCGTACGTGCCCGTCGTCGCCGCCGTGTCCCTCGCGCTGACGGCACTCGCCTTCGGGCTGCTGGTGCTGTGGCGGGTGCGGGCGCGGCGCTGGACCGGGGCGACACCGGCCGACGCGGCGCTGTGCGCGGTGCTGCTGTTCACGGTGACCAGCCGGGTGATCAGCCCGCAGTACATGGTCTGGCTGCTCGGCCTGGCCGCGGTGTGCCTGGCCTCGCGGCACACCGGCCAGCGCCCGGTGGCGGTGCTGGTGCTGGCGGCGTCCGCGCTGAGCACGGTGGTGTATCCGCTGTGCTACGGGCAGGTGATCGGGGGCAGTTGGGCCGGCTGTCTGCTGATGCTGGGACGCGACGGGCTGCTGACCGCCGCGGCGGTGCTGTCCTTCGTCCGGCTGTGGCGGGCCACCGGCGCGACGAAGGTAAAGGATGAGCAAAGAGCACAACCCCGCCTCGATTCCGACCGTCTACCAGACCGAACACTAAGCCTCTCTTAACGGGGTATTACCGAATATTTCTACGCTCCCGGCCTGTGGACTCCATGCTTCCCGACGTGCCCGCCCAGTCAGCGAACACACAGACCCCACAGAGCGCACGGCGCACCGGCTCTGTCGGTGTCGTCGTGATCGGCTACAACGACCGTGCCCATGTGGCCGACGCGGTGCGTTCGGCGCTCGCGCAGGGACCCGCGGTCGCGGAGGTCGTCGCGGTCGACGACCATTCCACGGACGGCAGCGCCGAGTTGCTCGACCGGCTGGCCGCCGACGACGACCGGCTCCGGGTGATCCGGCGGGACGAGACCAGCGGTGGCTGCGGCAGTCCGCGCAACACCGGGATCGACGCGGTGACGGCGCCGTACGTGATGTTCCTGGACAGCGACGACGTGCTGCCGCCGGGTGCGGTGGACGCGCTGCTGGCCGCCGCCGAGGGGGCGGGGGCCGCGGTGGCGAGCGGGCTGTGCGTGCGCCGGGAACTGCCCTCGGGGCGTGAACAGCCCTGGCAGGAGCCCCTTTACGCGGCGCACTCCGTCCTCGCGCGCCCCGCCGAGCGCCTGAGCCTGGTCCACGACACGCTGTGCGTCAACAAGCTGTACCGCACCGACTTCCTGCGCGAGCACGGCATCCGCTTCCCCGAAGGCCGCTTCCTCTACGAGGACTTCGTCTTCACCGCCCGCGTCCTGGCCGCGGACCCGCGCATCGCGCTGGTGCCGGACCGGGTCTACGTCTGGCATGTGCGCCGCGCCGCCGAGCGGCTGTCGCTCTCCCTGGACCGGGGGCACATCGACAACTGGCAGGCGCGCACGCGGGCGTGCGCGCTGGCGTACGACATTCTGCTGGCCGCCGGCCAGAAGGAGCTCGCGCGGGCGGCGCGGGCCAAGTTCCTCGACCACGACGTGCGGATGTACGCGCGGGAGCTGGACTTGCGCGACGCGGAGTACCGGCGCGCGTGGTGGACGCACACCCGCGCTTACCTCGGGCGCTACGACGCCGCCGACTGGGAGCAGGACCCGGCCGCCCCCGGCCGGCTGCTGGGCCGGCTGCTCCTGGCGTCGGCCGAGCCGCGCGACCTGCCCCGGCTGCGGGACCTCGCCGCGCGTCCGGGCCGGCTGCTGCCGCCGTACGCCCGTACCCCGGACGGCATCCCGGTCTGGTCGCAGGACCTCCCCGAGGTCTCCCTCGCCGCCTTTCTGACCAGCCCCGTCGAGGCGCTCCCGCTCGCGCTGGACGCGGAGGTGCGGCCGCGGGCGGGCACCGGCACCCTCACGCTGCGCCTGCACGAGCTGTACGGCAGGGTGGCCGAGGCGGGGCCACGCGAGCTGGACGTGCGCTGGGACGCGCGGGACGACGCGCGGACCCGGCGGCGCGCGACGGCCGCACTCGTCCCCGCGGGTCCGGACCTCTGGTCGGCCGAGCTGCCCTTCGATGTCGGCGCGCTCGGCGAGGGCGTCTGGGACCTGCGGCTGACCGTGCGCTTCGCGGACGGCGCGGAGCGCGAGGTCACGGCGGCCGCCCGCGCGGGCGCGGGGCGGCTGCGCCGGCGTGTCGTGCCCGACCTGCGGCACGGCGTGCTGCTCGTACAGCCGTACGCGACGCACTCCGGCGCGCTGGCGCTGCGCGTGGCGACGGGGGTGTCCGGGCTGGTGCGGATACTGCGCGGACGCCTGCGGCGGCGGCTGCGCTGACGCCGCGGGCCGCTTGCTCGTACTGTGTCGGGGGCTCCCCGCTCTGCCGGGAGCCGCTGGGCCGTCTGGAACTACTGGGTCTGGAACGAGACCGGGAAGAGAATCAACGTGTCTGTCCTCATCGCCGGTGGAGCGGGTTACATCGGAAGCACCGTCGCGTCGGCCTGTCTGGACGCGGGGATCACCCCGGTGATCCTCGACAGCCTGGTCCGCGGGCGCGCCGAGTTCACCGGGGGGCGGGTCTTCTACGAGGGTGACATCGCGGACGGCGCCCTGGTGGACCGGATCTTCGCCGAGCACCCGGACATCTCCGCGGTGGTGCACTGCGCGGCGCTGATCGTGGTGCCGGAGTCGGTGGCGGACCCGATCGGGTACTACGAGGCGAACGTCACCAAGAGCCTGGCCTTCGTGAAGCATCTGCGCCGCAACGGGTGCGACCGGCTCGTCTTCAGCAGTTCGGCCTCCATCTACCGGGCGGAGGACGGCTCGCCGGTCACCGAGGACTCGCCGCTGGCGCCGCAGAGTCCGTACGCGCGGACCAAGGCGGTGTGCGAGGAGATGTTCGCGGACATCGCGGCGGCCGGGGAGATGCGGGTGCTGTCCCTGCGGTACTTCAATCCCATCGGCGCCGACCCGCTGCTGCGTACCGGCCTCCAGCTCAAGCGGCCCAGCCATGCGCTGGGGATGCTGATCCGGGCGCACCAGGCGGGTACGCCGTTCCCGGTGACCGGGGTGAACTACCCGACCCGCGACGGCACGGGCATCCGTGACTACGTGCACGTCTGGGACCTGGCCGCGGCCCACATCGCGGCGATCGAGCGGTTCGACTCCATCCTCACCGCGTCCGCGCCGTCGATCGCGATCAACCTGGGCACGGGGTCCGGCACCACGGTCCGCGAGCTGTGCGCGGCCTTCAACAACGTCGTGAGCACGCCGCTGGCCACGGTCGACGCGGATCCCCGGCCGGGTGACGTGGCCGGCGGCTACACCACGAGCGACCGCGCGGCACGCCTGCTGGGCTGGACCCCGGAACTCTCCCTGGAGGAGGGCATCCGCTCGGCCCTGGAGTGGATCCCGGTCCGGGACAAGCTGCTGAAGGACTGACCGGATTCCGCCGCGGGGGCACGGCTCGGTTCGCCGCAGCCCCAGCTGCGGGCAGTCGTGCCGCTCGGGGCGATGGGGTCCCCCCCGCGCGAGCGAAGCCGAGCGGGGGAAAGGGTGGGCGCTGGGGGTACCCCCTCTGGGGAAGGCACCCCGCCAGCGCGGGCAAGCGTCCCCACCCCCGCCCCGCCTCAGTACCGGCGCGCCGTCACAGCGCCTTGAGCGCCCCGGCCGTGGCCCGTGCCAGCTTTTCCAGGTAGCCCTTCGGTGGCTTCGGGGAGCGGATGACCACCGAGCGCCAGTACAGCGGTCCGGAGATGAGGTCGAGGGCGAGGTCGGGGTCCAGGCCGGGGCTCAGCTCGCCGCGCGCCGTCGCCGCCGCGATGACCTTGCTGGCCACGCCCTCCTGACCGTCGCGCAGGGCCTTCTGGAACGCCTCCGCGATATCGGGGTTGCGGGCCGCCTCCGCCTGGAGGTCGGGGATGATCTGGGAGGCGACGGGGTGGCGCAGCGCCCGCGAGGTCACCTCGTAGAGCAGCCGCAGATCGCCCTCCAGGGAGCCCGTGTGCGGCACCGGCAGGCCGAGGACCGCCATCGCGGAGACCACGTCGAGCACCAGGTGCAGCTTGGAGCGCCAGCGGCGGTACACCGCCGTCTTGCCGACCCCCGCCCGCCGCGCGATCCCCTCGATGCTCATGCGCGCGTAGCCGACCGCGGCCAGTTCCTCGAAGACGGCCGCCCGGATGGCTTCGGTCACATCCGGGCGCAGCACCGCGGCCCCGGCAGGGGTACGGCGGCGCGCGCGCTTGGCCGGTTCTTCTACGGGCCCGGCGGCGTTCGTGGTCATGGCAACCAGCATAGGGCGTTACGACGAAACGGTTGCGTTGCGGCGTCACGACGTTCTACGCTCACGTTGCGACGATACGGTCCCGTCCCGTCGTAAGAGTACGTGAAGAGAAACGTAAGGAAACGCCGGACGACGGGACCGGCCCGCCCCGGTTCCGGCCACAGTCGGAGCCGTGGCACCCCCCTCCCCCCGAGCGAAAGCAGCGGATGTGAGCCAGGTCCTCGACACACCGCCCCCGATCCAGGCCCCGGCCGACGACCTCAAGGCGCTGGCCGCCCGGCACGGCCTGTCGGTCAGCGGCGCCCGTCCCTCCCTGCCGGAGTACGTCCGCCAGCTGTGGGCCCGGCGCCACTTCATCACCGCCTTCGCGACCGCCAAGCTCACCGCGCAGTACAGCGAGGCGAAGCTGGGCCAGGTCTGGCAGGTCATGACGCCGCTGCTGAACGCGGCGGTCTACTACTTCATCTTCGGCGTCCTGCTCGGCACCAAGAAGGGCGTCCCGGACTACATCCCCTTCCTGGTCACCGGCGTGTTCGTGTGGACGTTCACGCAGAGCTCGATCCAGGTCGGCACCCGCGCGATCTCCGGCAACCTCGGCCTGGTGCGCGCCCTGCACTTCCCGCGCGCCGCCCTGCCGATCTCCTTCTGCATCCAGCAGCTCCAGCAGCTGCTGTTCTCGATGGCCGCCCTGGTCGTCATCCTGCTCTGCTTCGGCGTGCCGGTCAGCGCCTCCTGGCTGCTGGTGATCCCCGCGCTGATCCTCCAGTTCACCTTCAACGCCGGCGTGGCGATGATCATGGCGCGCTGGGGTGCCAAGACCCCGGACATCGCCCAGCTGATGCCGTTCGTCCTGCGCACCTGGATGTACGTGTCCGGCGTGATGTGGAGCATCGACAAGCTCACCAAGAAGGACCACCTGCCGCACATCGTCACGGTCCTGCTCCAGACCAACCCGGCCGCCGTCTACATCGACCTCATGCGCTACGCGCTGATCGACAGCTTCCACGCCAAGCAGCTGCCCGCGCACGTCTGGCCGATCGCCCTCGGCTGGGCCCTGCTCGCCGGCGTCGGCGGCTTCGTCTACTTCTGGAAGTCCGAGGAGAAGTACGGCCGTGGCTGAGCAGACCGAGCGGACCCAGCAGACCACCCATCGGACCCAGCAGACCGGGCAGGCCATGCAGAGCGAGCGGATCCCCACCGTCGTCGCCGACAGCGTCGACATCGTCTACCGGATCAACGGCACCGGCTCGGGCCGCGGCTCCGCCACCGCCGCCCTCAACCGCATCATGCGCCGCAAGCAGGCCGAGAAGGCCGCCGGCGTGCGTCGGGTGCACGCGGTGAAGAAGGTGTCGTTCGTCGCCTACAAGGGCGAGGCGATCGGCCTCATCGGCACCAACGGCTCCGGCAAGTCCACCCTGCTCAAGGCCGTCGCCGGCCTGCTGCCGGTGGAGAGCGGCCACATCTACACCCACGGCCAGCCCTCCCTCCTCGGCGTCAACGCGGCGCTGATGAACGACCTGACCGGCGAGCGCAACGTCTACCTCGGCGGCCTCGCCATGGGCATGACCCGCGAGCAGATCAAGGAGCGCTACCAGGACATCGTCGACTTCTCCGGGATCAACGAGAAGGGCGACTTCATCACCCTGCCGATGCGCACCTACTCCTCCGGCATGGCCGCCCGGCTGCGCTTCTCCATCGCCGCCGCCAAGGACCACGACGTCCTCCTCATCGACGAGGCGCTGGCCACCGGCGACCGCAGGTTCCAGGTGCGCTCGGAGGAGCGGATCCGCGAGCTGCGCGAGACGGCCGGCACCGTCTTCCTGGTCAGCCACAACAACAACTCGATCCGCGACACCTGCGAGCGGACGCTGTGGCTGGAGCGCGGCGAGCTGCGCATGGACGGCCCCACCGAGGAGGTCCTCAAGGAGTACGAGGCCTTCACCGGCGACAAGTCGGACAAGACGAAGAATCCCGCCCCGAAGAAGGCCGCGTAACGCGCTCACAAACCCCTCACCGCATGAAGGTGGCCGTGAGGGCAACCAGGGACCCGGAACGTCTGTCTAACTGCCGGGTCCCCTTCCTCTTACCCCGAACGTGGTCATCCCTTTCATCCGCTTGATGACAGTATGTTATGAAGGGTGATCCTCCACCGACGATCCGAAGGAGTCCATCGCGATGCCCCAACTCAGCGTCATCGTCTACGGACCCAACGCGCAGGGGCATCTGACGGAACTGCTCGACTCCCTCGAAGCGCACCCCCTGTCCGACGCCGAGATCGTGGTCGCCGCGGTCGGTGACTGGGCCCGCGAGACGGCCGAGGGCCACGCCCCCGGCACCGTCGTGGTCCCGCTGCCCGACGGCACCACCGACGCGGCCGCCCGAGCCGCGGGCGCCGCCCGCGCCACCGGCCGCTGGCTGCACTTCGTGCACGCCAAGGACGGGCTGCCGGCCGGCGCCCCCCGCCTGATCGCCGAGCGCACCGCCGAGCTGGACGACTCCGTGGACGTCCTCCTCCTCGACCACCTCACCACCACCTGGCAGGCCGCAGCCCGCCCCTCCCGCGACGGCCGCTTCCTCGCCGCCGTCGGCCGCTCCGCCCTCCCCCTGGACGAGGCCGCCGACCTGCTGCGGCTCACCCCGCTGCTCGGCAACCGCGCCCTGCGCCGGGAGTTCTGGGCGGCCCACGAGGAGCGGCTGAACACCGACGACGAACCGCGTGCCGCCGGCGCCGCCCTGCTGTGCGCGGACCGCGTCGCCTGCCTCAACCAGGTGGCGTACGAGAACCGGGAGCTGCGCCCGGAGAGCCTGCCGCCGCTCGCCCCCGAGGACCGCTTCGAGCTGGTGGAGCGCTACGAGGCGCTGATGCCGCTCGCCCGCGACCGCCGCGCCCCGCGCGTGGTGCTCTACGACCTGATGATGCGCGACCTGGTGCGCACCTTCGCCGGCGAGAGCCTGCCCGACGCGGTGGCCCGCGAGTTCTTCCGCCGTGCCTCCCTCGCGGCGGTGCGCTGGCGTCCCGAGCGCTACGAGCACCCGGCGGGCGTGGAGGGCGTACGGCACGCGCTGCTGGAGGAGGGCGCGTACACGAAGTACCGCGCGTTCCAGGCCGCCAACCGCACCCGCCGCGCCGCCCGCAAGGCGGTCCGCACCCGTAAGCGCCAGGTCGGCGCCAAGCTGCGCGAGCAGCAGTACCGGCGCGCCCTGAGCCGCCCGATCGACCCGGACCTCGCGGTGTTCGCGGCCTACTGGGAGCGCGGCGTGGCCTGCAACCCGGCCGCGATCGCCGCCAAGCTGGCCGAACTCGCCCCGCACATCCACCCGGTGTGGGTGGTGGCCAAGGAGAACACGGCCCTGCTGCCGCCCGGCACCGACCATGTGGTGCCCGGCACCCGCCGCTACTGGGAGGTGCTGGCCACCGCCAAGTACCTCGTCAACAACGTCAACTTCCCCAACGCGGTGGTCAAGCGGCCCGACGCGATCCACCTCCAGACCCATCACGGCACCCCGCTCAAGCGCATGGGCCTGGACCAGATCGAACACCCGGCCGCCGCCAAGGGGCTGGACTTCGACGCGCTGCTGGCCCGCATCGACCGCTGGGACTACAGCGTCAGCGCCAACAGCCACTCCACCCGGATGTGGGAGCGCGCCTACCCGGCCCGCTACACCTCGCTGGACCACGGCTACCCGCGCAACGACGTCTTCTACACCAGCGGTGCCGACGCGGTCCGCGCGGCCCGCGCCCGGCTCGGCATCGCCCCCGGCAAGACCGCGATCCTCTACGCCCCCACCCACCGCGACTACGAGGCCGGCTTCACCCCCCGCCTCGACCTCGCCGAACTCGCCGACCGGCTCGGCGAGGACACGGTCCTGCTGGTGCGCGCCCACTACTTCTACGGCGGCGCCACCTCCCCGCTGACCGGCCTGCGCCGCTCCGGGCGGCTCATCGACGTCTCCTCCTACGACCCGGTCGAGGAGCTGTGCCTGGCCGCCGACGCGCTGGTCACGGACTACTCGTCGATCATGTTCGACTACGCCAACCTGGACCGCCCGATCGTCGTCTACGCCGACGACTGGGAGACCTACCGCACCACCCGCGGCGTCTACTTCGACCTGATGACCGACCATCCGGGTCAGGTCGCCCGCACCCAGGAGGAGCTGACGGAGATCTTCTGCTCCGGCGCCTGGCGCGACGAGACCGCTGCCAAGGCCCGCGCCGCCTTCCGGCGCCGGTTCTGCGAGTACGACGACGGTCGCGCCGCCGAGCGGGTGGTACGCCGGGTGTTCCTGGGCGAGCCGGAGGAGGCACTGCCACCGGTGCTGCCGATCGAGGACCGCACCCCCGCTCCGACCCCCGAGGAGGCCACGGCATGACGCGAGCGGCCACGACCCCCGACGTCACGGTCACCGTCATCGTGTACAACGACGCGGCCCGCCTCCCGCGGGCGGTCGCCTCGCTGCGCGCGCAGACGCACGCCAACATCGAGATCGTCATCAGCGACGACCACTCCACCGACGACACGCCCACGGTGGCGCGCCGCCTGGAGGCGGAGGACCCGCGGGTGCGCTACCTCCGGCTGCCCGAGAACAGCGGCGGGTGCAGCGCCCCGCGCAACCGGGCCATCGAGATCGCCCGCGCGCCGTACCTGATGTTCCTGGACAGCGACGACGAACTCCCGCCGCAGGCCGTGGAGTTGCTGCTGGCCGCGCACCGCGAGCGCGAGGTCGACTTCACCATGGGCGCGGTGCGCCGGGTACGGGTGGACAACGGCCGGCGTACGACGTGGATGCCGCACCTGGTCGCCGAGCGGCGCACGGTCGAGGGCATCGAGGACGACCCGCGGCTGCTGTTCGAGCACCTGTCGACCAGCAAGATGTACGCGCGGTCCTTCCTGGACCGGCACGAACTGCGCTTCCCCGAGGGCATCCACTACGAGGACCAGCTGTTCTCGGCCCAGGCGTACTGCCTGGCCAAGGCGTTCACGATCATCCCGGACCCGGTCTACGTCTGGTACATCGACCCGTACGCGGCGGCCGCGTCGGCGTCCATCTCCAACCAGCGGCACAAGGTCAGCAACGTCCGCGACCGCGTCCATGTCCAGCGGCTCATCGACGACTTCCTGGTGGAGAGCGGGCACGCGGGGCTGCGCGAGGACAAGGACTTCAAGTTCCTCAAGCACGACTTCCGGATGTACGCGGGCGATCTGCCGTACCGGGACGAGGAGTGGCTGACCGCGTTCGCGGACATCATGAACCCGTACCTCGACACCCTGGCGCCGGGCGCGTTCGCCCGGCTGCCCCGGCCCGAGCGGGTCGTCCTCGAACTGCTGCGCTCCGGCCGCCTCGCGGACGCGCGGCTCGCGGCGCGGGGGCTGGGCCAGGAGGTGGCGCCGCGCCAGGTCACGATGGACGCGGCGGGCGTGCCGTACTGGGGCGGGAGCGTCCCGGACACCGAGCGTGGCCGGCGGGAGCTGTCCATCGCCGACCTGGAGCTGGAGACGCGGCCGTTCCCGACGGCGCAGTTCCGGCACGAGATCACGGAGCTGAGCCGGGGCAGCGGGGCGACCCTCACGCTGGCCATCCGCACGTACGACCCCGGTCTGCGGCTCCCGGTCGGGCCCCAGCGCGCCGGTCTGATCGTCTCCCCCGGCGGGCGCCGGATGACGGTGCCGTTCCGGCTCGACCCGGTCAGCCCCGGTGTCTTCGAGGGCGCGGTGCGGCTGGACCTCGGCGCCGCGCGCCTCCCCCTCCAGGGTTTCCAGGGCTTCCGCCACCCGCTGGTCCGGCTCAACCAGCAGGGCCTGTGGAACTCGGGCGTCCTGCTGGCCCCGCTGGACTTCCCCGCGGCCGCGGTCCGTGTCGACTACCGCTCCGGCGCGACGCCGCACCTGGTCACGGTGGAGCCGGAGGGCCGCAACCCCGGTCGCCTGCAGCTCCGCTGGGAGCCGGTGGGGGCGACGGCGGTGATCCGACCGGTCCTGCACAAGATCGCACGGCCGAGGGTACGCAAGGCGGCGAAGCTGGTGGCGAGCCTGCTGAAGTAACCGCGCCAGGACAGCGCCGTAGCGCTGCGGGCCCGTGGACATCCACGGGCCCGCAGTTGCTTGTCACACAGTTCCCCGCGCCGCTTCGGGGCGCTGCCCCCTTGTGGGCGTGCGTCTGCGGGTCGATGAACAGCGGGAATGACGTGGCCGATCCGGTCAGCAGGGCTGATTCGGCGTCACATGCGTGTCGCCGAATCATCCGGGCACCGCGGGGCTCGCCTGGAGCGGGTGCCAAGCCGTTCCCAGGCGAGAGCAACAGCTTGAACGGTGGCCCAGACCACTGACAACGCCAGCGCCTGAACAGACCGGCTCGGCGGGCACCTGTTCAGGGCGTCGATGCCGCGGCACAGCGGCTCGTGCCCAACCGAGAGACGGCAGGAAAAGGTCCGTAAGGATTGCCGTAAGCCGGCAATGAAGTGGCGCGACTCGCCGTGTCAGGATTCCGTCAAGTCGGAGATCGGCGACAAAGACCGGGGACGGCGCGCATGGCCTAGCCGATCACCAGGGAGGGGGTGGCGGTGGGGCTACAGCACACAGCGGGCGGGCGACGGTGGCACCGCGCGATCGGCGCTGTACAGGCCGCGTCGGCGGTGCTGGTGGTGGGCGGAGCGGCTCTGGGAGCACTGCTGCTGCACCCCGACAGGGGCCTGTTGGCCAAGGGCCGCGGGCCTCTCGGCGGCAACCCCGTCTTCGTGGTCGGCCTCGCCCTGCTGTCACTCCTCGGCGGCTTGGGCCTGCGCGAGAAGTACCAGGAGCAGGTCGGCGCCGCCCGGGAACTCAACCCGGTGGAACGGCGGTTGGTTGACGGCGTGAGTCGCGTCCTGCTGGTCGCGTCGCTGGTCGTGCCGCTGCTCGTCCTGGCCCTGCACCGGTTCGGTTCGTCCGGCGGCAGCCACCAGGCCGGCCAGAGGGACGGCCGCGGATCGTCACCGCTTCCCAGCCCGCGACAAGACCTGGCACCCACCCCGCCACCCGCACAGCATGCCGGGCACGCTGGGCACAGCATGCACTTCGGGCTGACGCGCATCCCGCTCGCTCTCGGCATCGCCCTGCTTGTCGTGGTCGTCGTGATCGCCGGGCTGCATCTGTGGCGGCGTCTGACCCGACCGCCGGTGCCCGAGGCCCCGGCGACGTACGCGACGCTCGACGGCGAGCAGGAACGCCTGGCCCAGGCCGTGAACGCCGGGCGGCGTGCCCTGCTGGACGGAAACGACGCCCGCGCAGCCGTCATCGCCTGCTATGCCGCCATGGAGGAGTCGCTCGCCGACTCAGGCGTAACCCGGCGCACCTCGGACAGCCCGCAGGACCTGCTGGAGCGGGCCGTCGCCGGCGGCCTGCCCACGGGGGCGGCCGCCGCGCTCACCGCCCTGTTCCGCGAGGCCCGTTACTCCACGCACCCGATGGACGGCAGCCACCGCGACCGGGCCGCGGCCGCGCTCGCCGAGGTGGCCGACGGCCTGCGCTCGCGCACGTCTGGACCCGAAGCCGTGACGGGTACCTCGTGAAGGCGCCCACCTGTACCCGGGTCATCGTCAACTCCGTTCCCCGCAGGCCTGGTTCGGTACGCCACTCGCTGGCCGTTCTGGGCACCGTCGCAGTCGCTGCCGAAGTGCTGCTCGCCCTGGCCGACGGTGCCGCCGCGGCCGCCACCGGCCTCGCCCTCATCACCACAGTCGCACTGGCCCTGGGGCGCTATGCCGCGGGCGGCGCCGCCCAGGACAGCGGCTATCGCAGGCCGGTGCGCCTGCTGGACAGCCGGGCCCCGGCGCTCGGCGGGTGGCATCGCATCGTGGCCAAGGCCCTCGCGGACGACGGTGACCCGCACTTCGACACCGTCATGCGGCCGCAGTTGCAGCGGCTGTTCGCCGCCCGGCTGGCCGAACGGCACGGCGTGCCGATGTACCGGAACCCGCGACGGGCCCGGGCGCTGGTCGGAGTCGACCTGTGGCCATGGATCGATCCCGAGGCGACAGCTCCGCAGCCCACTCTCCCCGAGCCCGTCCTACGCTCTCTGCTCGACCGCCTGGAAGCCCTGTGACCGGTGGCGCTGCGGCCGACCCCGCAGCCCGCGCATCCCGACCCCTGCCCCGTGAGGAACCGACGGTGACCAGCCCACAAACTACTGCGGACCACGACATCCTGACTCCCCGGCAGGCGGGCGAAAGGGCCGCGGTCGTGCTCGACGAGATCCGCACGGCCGTGGTCGGCAAGGCGGAACCGCTGGCGCTGGTGATGCTCGGCATCCTCGCCGGCGGCCACGTCCTCATCGAGGACCTGCCGGGACTCGGGAAGACACTGCTGGCGCGCTCCTTCGCCACCGCTCTCGGCCTGGACTTCCGCCGCATCCAGTTCACCCCGGATCTGCTGCCCTCCGACGTCACCGGAGCTCCGTTCTACGACCAACGGACCACCGACATGGTCTTCAGGCCCGGACCGGTCTTCACCCACCTGCTGCTCGCCGACGAGATCAACCGCACCCCGCCCAAGACCCAGGCCGCGCTGCTGGAGGCGATGGCCGAGTCCCAGGTGTCCGTCGACGGAAGTACCCGGTCGCTGCCGAAGCCCTTCGTGGTCGTCGCCACCGCCAACCCCATCGAGTACGAGGGTACGTACACCCTGCCCGAGGCCCAGCTCGACCGGTTCCTGCTGCGGGTTCGTATGGGCTACCTGACGGCGTCCGAGGAGACAGGCATGCTGCGCGCGCGTGTCGATCGGGCTGCGCCAGAGGCTGTCCTGCGTACGCTCAGCGGTCCGGGCGAAGTGCTGGCCATGCGGGCCGCTGTCGAACGCGTCGAGGTGGACGACGACCTGCTGGAGTACGTCGTCGCGCTGGTCGGCGCCACCCGGGCCCACCCGCACATCCAGGTCGGCGCCTCTCCGCGCGGCGGCCTGGCCCTGGTGCAGCTCGCCCGCGCCCGTGCCGTCCTGGACCTGCGGGACTACGTGACCCCGGAGGACGTCAAGTCCGTGGCGGTGCCGGCCCTCGCGCACCGCGTCACCCTCAAGCCGGAACTGTGGGTCCGGCAGATCGACGGGGACGACGTGATGCGCGAAATCGTGCAATCTGTGCGCGCCCCGCAGACCTTGCCGCGCACGCCGGTCGCGTCATGACGGAGCCCGTGCCAACCCGCGGAGCGGCTGTCGTCGTTCAACGGGCCCTGGACGGCCGTCACGACGTGACCGCCGAACCCCCGTCGCCCCCTCCGCCCGGCTGGCGCGCCGGCGAACGCGCTTTGCGGCTAGGCACGTTGGCCGTCGTCGCGCTGGCCGCCGCGCTGGTCACCGGCCGCCCCTGGATACTTGCTCTCGCCGTCGCGCCCCTGGTGCTGCTCGCTCTCGCCCTGCCGAACGGGCGCCCGGAGGCGGTGATGACCGAAGCCGAGGTGGAGCCGCGGCGGTGCTTCGAAGGCGAGCAGGTGACGGTGCGGATCACGGTGTCCTACGACGGTGAGCCCGGCCGTCTGGACCCCGGCGTCGCCCTCGGTCACGGGGCCCGGCTCGATCACCTCGCGGTCGGCCCGCACCACGTCGATCTCGTCCTGACCGTGCAAAGTTGGGGCCGCTGGACGCTCGGCACCGTCGATATTGACGTCTACGACCGTGGCGGCCTGACCCGGCGCACCGTCCGGGCCGGACTCGGAGAGGTCGCCGTCTTCCCGCTGCCCGGACACGCCGGCCTCACGCCCATCCCGGTCCGGCTGCCGCAACGGCTGGGCGAACACACCGCCGTGCAGCGCGGCGAGGGCGTCGAGGTCACCGGCGTGCACCCGTATGTGCGCGGCGAACGGCAGCGGCGGATCCACTGGCCGGCCACCACCCGCCGCGGCACCCTGCAGGTCCACCAGTTCGCCGCGGAGCGCACCGCCGACACCGTGGTGCTGCTGGACGTACTCGCCGACGTGGTCGACCCGGTCACCGGCGCCTCCTCCCTCGACGAAACCCTGCGGACTGCTGCAGGACTGGTCCGCGCCTACCTGCGCACCCACGACCGGGTCGGCGTCGTATCAGTCGGTGGAGCGACACGCTGGCTGCAACCGGGCAGCGGCCAGGGGTACTTCTACCGCATCGTCGAGAGTGTGCTGGAGGTCCGCAAGGACCTCGCTTACCGCACGGAGGGACTCAGCCTGCTCCCACCGCCCGCGCTGCCCGAAGGCGCGCTGGTGTACGTCATCACGCCACTGACCGACCAGCGGATTTTCGACATCCTGCACCAAGTGCGCGGACGGGCCAACCCGATGGTCGTGGTCGAGATCCCCAGCGGCGACCCAGTCGTGGAACCTGGCGACATCGAAGGTGAACTCGCGCTGCGGCTGTGGCGGGCCGACCGCGAGGCCATGCGCTTCGCCCTGGTGGAACGCGGCATCGCGGTCGTCGCCCACCGGTCCGGAGAGACCCTAGACCTCGCCCTTGCGCCGCTGCTGCGCACCCGCATCCACGGGGGGACCCGATGACCACCGCCCCCGCTCGGATCGCCCGGCCACGCCCGCGCCCGGCCGGCAGCCGGGACGCCCGGCTCACCGCACGTCTCACCTCCCGCATCACCGACCGCTTGCTCGGAACGGCCCTCGCCGTCGCCGCCTGCAATCCGCCAGCCGTCATGCACGCACCGCTGCCGGTCAGGGTGCTGGTGGTCACAGTGGCGGCGGCCGCGTGGTGGGCCGCTCCGATGGTCGACGCCCGCCCCGTCCTGACCTCCATGCGCTGGCGGACCATCGCGGCCCGCCGCAGGACGACGGTGCTGCCGGCCGCCGCGATCGCGGTCGCCGCGGTCACCGGCCCCGCGGTCTGGCTGGTCGTCTGCATCGCCGCCCTGCTGATTGCCTACCTGCTCGTAACCGACGCCTGGACAGTCGGTGTCACCGCCCCGCCCGGCCGCCCACAGGCGACTCCCGCACTGGCGGCCGTCGCCGCGACCGCAGTGGTCCTGCTCGCCGCCCAGGCGCCGGTCGCAGGCACCTCATGGGCACGTCTGCCCGCCTCACTCGCCATCACCGCGACCACGGTTTGCCTAGGTTCTGTCGTCAGACGTCACGCCCGCATCAGGAGTGATGCGAGGGCGACGGCTGCTTCGTAGGACTGGGCGGTCTCGTCGTACCGGGTCGCGATGCCTCGCCATTGCTTCAAGCGGTTGAAGCACCGTTCCACGACGGTCGTGATGAGCGCGCACGATCGCGGAATCGACCGACACCAGCCACTCGATGTCCCCCGCCGCGTCCGCCCTCGTTCAGCACCCTGCGGTCGTCCAGCCGCTTCCGCCCCCGCAACGACGCAGGCGCGCTGGGGGTACCCCTCTGGGGGAGGCACCCGGCCAGCGCCGGTGAGCGCACCCATCCCCGCCCGGCCGCGGCTCATCGCACCACCCGGTACAGAACCTGGTCGGCAGGACCCGTCGTCACCTTCCGCAGGTCCGGTCCGGCCAGGTCCGCCGGGCCGACGACCCAGCGCACCCCGTACTCCCGCAGAATCCCCCGCCGCTCCGCCGCCGGCGTCCCCGGCGCGAAGAACCGGGACACCGCGGCGGAGCGTTCCGCCGAATCCCGCAGGAACACATCCGGATACCCCGGCGCCACCGTGTACCCGCCGTACGCCGGAATCTGCCGCGCCGGCACCGTCCGCGCCATCACCACATCCCCGTACCGCACCCACGGCGTGATCCAGTGGTAACCGACCCACGGCGCCTCGTACTTGTCGGCGAGCACGGACGGCAGCGCGGACTTCCCCGTCGCATACCCGATCGTCCCCGCCTGCCCCCAGAAACCCACCGCCAGCGCCAGCCCGAGCACACATGCCCACCCGGCCCGCACCGCCCGCCGCCCCGCGGTCACCGCCTCCAGCGCCGCCGCGAGCTGCGCCGGGATCAGCGCGGCGGGCATCGCGCGGCCCCAGGAGTAGTGCCCGGTCAGCCCGCCCGCCACGACGACCAGCACGCCCAGCGCGAAGAACAGCGCCAGCGGATCCCAACGGTTCCGCCGCAGCCGCGGCACCAGCGCCGCCACCCCCAGCAGCACCAGCCCGAACCGCGCGAACAGGTGCTGGTACAGCGACTTGTGGATGGCCTCCAGATCCGCCCCGGCGGAGAACAGCGAGAAGAAGTCGTAGTACGGCCACACCCACAGCAGCACCGCCCCGAGCAGCAGACCGCCCCCGAGCCGGAGCCACACCTGCCGCCCCGGACGGGCGGAGACGACCATGGCCAGCGCCCCGAGCGTGGCGACGACGCCCGTGAACTGGTGGCAGAGCAGGATCAGCGCCCACAGCACCCCGAGGGCCGGCCACCGCCCCCAGGACGCCTCCGTCCGCAGCGCACGGGTGAGCCAGGCCCAGAAGTGGAAGCTGAGGCCGAGCGCGAACACGCTCGGGTAGGAGATGGTCAGGGCGAGGGAGTGCAGCCCGATGAACCCGCTCCAGTTGAGGACGGCCGTCCCCCACAGCAGCACCAGGCTCAGCAGCGCCAGCGCCGGCGCCGCGCGGTGGTCGCTGAGCGTCCTGACGTACCGCCACACCCCGGTGACCAGCAGGGTGAGCCCCACCAGCGCCCCGATGCGCAGCACCACGAACACCGACAGGCCGGTCACCTTGGCGAGCGCGCCCAGCAGCAGCATCCACGGCGAGTAGTACGGGCTCGGCGTGTCCGCGTCGACCAGTGGGTTGCCGGGGTGCAGCAGGCTGTGGGAGAGCCGCTGGATCGTGGCCGCGTGCATGCCGAGGTCGCCGATCCAGGGCAGCCGGACGATCACCGCCAGCAGCAGCGCCACCGCCAGCACCGCTGCCACCTGCGGCACCACACGGGCCGCCCGTGCGCCGCCGCCCGCAGGCTCCGGGCGGCTCAGCTGTTCTTCGAGGTCAGACTGTGCTGCGTGCATTCTGCTGGAACACCCAATCGCGGAAGCCCAGGTAATTACAGCGCAGACCCTATCCGAAACACACCGATAAGCAGGAAACGGTAAATCCGCCTATCTCCTTTGTACAAAGGACGGCAAGAAAGGGAACGCCCCGGACCGATTCTCCATCGGACCGGGGCGTCCCACCCGCCTGCGCGGTATCGCTACGCGTGCGTGCGCAGCAGCGTCCGCATCGTCCGCATCGCCACCGACAGGTTGGCGAGGTCGAAGGAGTCCGAACTGCGGATCTCCTCCAGGGTGGTGCGCGCCCGGCCCAGGATCGGGGCGTTCTTCTGCTCCCAGGCCGCGAAGCGCTGCTCCGGCGACGAGGCGCCGTTGCCCGCCGTGAGCACGTCCGCGGTGAGCGCCGCGTGCGCCGCGAAGAGGTCCTCGCGGATGGAGGCGCGGGCCATGGACTGCCAGCGGTCGTTGCGGGGCAGCTCGATGATGCGGTCCATCAGCTGGGTGATGCCGAGGCGGTCGGCGAGGTCGTAGTAGACCTCGGCGACGTCCAGCGGCTCCTTGCCCATGCGGTCGGCCACCGAGACGATGTCGAGCGCCGGGAAGGCGGAGGAGAACCCGGCCACACGGGTGGCCAGTTCGTCCGGGACGCCGGCCGCGGACAGCTCGTCGTACACGTGCTGGTACCACTCCAGGTCCGCGCCCCGCACCAGCTTGGGCAGCTGCTGCCAGACCTGCTCGACGCGCTCGGCGAAGAACTCCACCGTCTCGGCGAGCTGGAGCGGCTGCGGCCGGTTGTTGAGCAGCCAGCGGGTGCCGCGCTCGACCAGTCGGCGCGAGTGCAGCCGGATGCGGGTCTGCACGGCCGCGTCGACCTTGTTGTCCAGGGCCTCCACCGCGTCCCACACCGGGGCCGAGCAGAAGATCGCGCGGGCCGCGGTCTGGGCGCGGACGATCTCCTCCAGGGAGGCGCCGGTCTCCTCGCGCAGCCGGTGCAGATACGTCGTACCGCCCGTGTTGACCGTGTCGTTGACCAGCACCGTGGTGGTGATCTCGCGGCGCAGCGGGTGGTTGTCGACTGCCTCCGCGAACCGCTCGCGCAGGGCGGTCGGGAAGTACGCGTGCAGCAGTCCGCGCAGGTACGGGTCGTCGGGCAGCGAGGTGGCGAGCAGCTCCTCGGCGACCGTGATCTTCGTGTACGCCATGACGACGGCCGTCTCCGGACCGGTCAGGCCCTGGCCCTGGCTGAGGCGCTCGCGGATCTGGCGGTCGGTCGGCAGGAACTCCAGCGCCCGGTCCAGGTGGCCCTCGCGCACCAGGTGGCGCAGGAAGCGCTGCTGGGCGTGGAGCATGTCCTTGGCCTGGAACAGCGCGTTGGCGAGCGCGGTGTTCTGCGCGTAGTTGTTGCGCAGCACCAGCGCGCCGACCTCGTCGGTCATCTCGGCGAGCAGCTTGTTGCGCTGCTTGATGGTCATGTCGCCGTCCGCGACCAGGCCGTTCAGCAGGATCTTGATGTTCACCTCGTGGTCGGAGGTGTCCACGCCGGCGCTGTTGTCGATCGCGTCGGTGTTGATCTTGCCGCCCTGGTGGGCGAACTCGATACGGCCGAGCTGGGTCAGGCCCAGGTTGCCGCCCTCGCCGACGACCTTGACGCGCAGGTCGGCGCCGTCGACGCGGATGGCGTCGTTGGCCTTGTCGCCCACGTCCGCGTTCGACTCCGCGGAGGACTTCACGTAGGTGCCGATGCCGCCGTTCCACAGCAGGTCGACCGGCGCCTTGAGGATCGCCTTCATCAGGTCGGCCGGCGTCACCTTGGCGATCTTGCCCTCGATGCCCAGGGCCTCGCGGATGTGCGCGTTGAGCTGGATCGACTTGGCGCTGCGCGGGAAGATCCCGCCGCCCGCCGAGAGCAGCTCGGTGTTGTAGTCGGCCCAGCTGGAGCGGGGCAGCTCGAACAGGCGGCGGCGCTCGGCGTACGAGGTGGCCGCGTCCGGGTTCGGGTCGATGAAGATGTGCCGGTGGTCGAAGGCGGCGACCAGGCGGATGTGCTCGGACAGCAGCATGCCGTTGCCGAACACGTCACCGGACATGTCGCCGATGCCGACGACCGTGAAGTCCTCGGACTGGGTGTCCACGCCCAGCTCGCGGAAGTGCCGCTTGACGGACTCCCAGGCGCCGCGCGCGGTGATGCCCATGCCCTTGTGGTCGTAGCCCGCCGAACCACCGGAGGCGAAGGCGTCGCCGAGCCAGAAGTTGTACTTCTCGGCGACCCCGTTGGCGATGTCGGAGAAGGTGGCGGTGCCCTTGTCGGCCGCGACGACCAGGTAGGTGTCCTCGCCGTCGTGCCGCACCACGTCCTTGGGCGGGACGACCTCGCCGCCGACCATGTTGTCGGTGATGTCCAGCAGCGCCGAGATGAACGTCTTGTAGCTGGCGACGCCCTCCGCGAGCCACGCGTCCCGGTCCTGTGCCGGGTCCGGCAGCTGCTTGGCGACGAAGCCGCCCTTGGCGCCGACCGGCACGATGACGGTGTTCTTCACCATCTGCGCCTTGACCAGGCCGAGGATCTCGGTGCGGAAGTCCTCACGCCGGTCGGACCAGCGCAGACCGCCGCGCGCGACCTTGCCGAAGCGCAGGTGCACGCCCTCGACGCGCGGCGAGTACACCCAGATCTCGAACGCCGGGCGCGGCGCGGGCAGGTCCGGGATGGCCTGCGGGTCGAACTTCATCGACACGTAGTCGTGCGGGTGGCCGTCGGCGCGGCGCTGGAAGAAGTTGGTGCGCAGGGTCGCCTTGATGACGGTCAGGAAGGAGCGCAGGATGCGGTCCTCGTCCAGGCTCGCCACCTGGTCCAGGGCCGCATCCAGCTCCTCCAGCAGCGCGTCCGTCAGCTCCAGTCCGGCCTGCTGGCGCTCCGGGGACATGCGCGCCTCGAACAGGGAGACGAGCAGCCGGGTGGTGTGGACGTTGTTGCGGAGGGTGTCCTCCATGTAGTCCTGCGAGAAGGTCGAACCGGCCTGCCGCAGGTACTTGGCGTAGGCGCGCAGAACCATCGCCTCGCGCCAGGTCAGCCCGGCGCTGAGCACGAGGGCGTTGAAGCCGTCGTTCTCCGCGCGCCCGGTCCAGGTCGCGGCGAAGGCCTCCTGGAAGCGCTCGCGGCCGTCGTCGCCCAGGTAGTCGCCGTTGCCGGCGCCGAGCGCCTTCGGCAGCCGCAGCCCGAAGTCGTAGATCCAGCCGGTGGTGCGGTCCGAGCAGCGCAGCTCGTACGGCCGCTCGTCCACGACCTCGACGCCGATGCGCTGGAGCACCGGCAGCACGGCGGACAGCGAGACGGAGGCGCCCTTGCGGTAGATCTTGAAGCGGCGCTCGTCGGGGGCGGCGCCGACCGGCTCGTACAGGCTCAGCGCGAAGTCGTTGCCCGGCTCCTCGGTCAGCCGCTCCAGGTGCACGAGGTCGGCCACGGCCGCGCGCGGGGTGTGGTCGGCCTTGTAGCCCTCGGGGAAGGCGTTGTTGTAGCGGCGCAGCAGCTCGGCGGCGCGCTCCTCGCCCAGCTCGGCGTTGAGCGCCTCGGTGAACCCGTCCACCCAGGAGCGGGCGGCCTCGACCAGGCGGGCCTCGATGCGGTCCTTGTCGGCGTCCGACAGCTCGGGCAGCTCGGTGCCCTGCGGGACGCGGACGACGAAGTGCAGCCGGGACAGGATCGACTCGGTGTTCCAGGCGGTGAAGTCGACGCTGATGCCGCCGAGCTCCTCCTTCAGGATGTCGATGATCCGCAGGCGCACGCCGGTGGTGTAGCGGTCGCGCGGCAGATAGACGAGGGCCGAGTAGTAGCGGCCGTATTCGTCCTGGCGCAGGTACAGGCGCAGCCGGCGGCGCTCCTGGAGGTAGAGCACGCTGGTGACGATCGACTGGAGCTCGGCGGCCGGCGTCTGGAACAGCTCGTCACGCGGGTAGGTCTCCAGGATCTGGAGCAGGTCGCGGCCGTCGTGGCTGTTGGGCGAGAAGCCGGCGCGGTCGAGGACCTCGGCGACCTTGCGGCGGATGACCGGGACCCGGCGCACCGACTCGGTGTACGCGGCCGAGGAGAACAGGCCGAGGAAGCGGCGCTCCCCGACGACGTTGCCGTCCTTGTCGAACTTCTTGACGCCGATGTAGTCCAGGTACGACGGCCGGTGCACGGTGGCCCGGCTGTTCGCCTTGGTCAGCACCAGCAGCTTGTGCTCGCGGGCCTTGGCGCGGGCGTCGGCCGGCAGCCGCTCGAAGGAGGGGCTGACCGGGTGCTGGTCGTCCTCGTCGTGCTGCGGGTCGGAGCGCAGGATGCCGAGGCCGGTGCCGGGCACGGCGGCCAGGGTGTCGTCACCGCGCAGCTCGTACTCGCGGAAGCCCAGGAAGGTGAAGTGGTCGGCGGCCAGCCAGCGCAGCAGCTCGCGGGCCTCCGCGACCTCCGCCTCCGGCAGGTCGGCCGGGACCGGCTCGCTCTCCAGCTCGCCGGCGATCCGCGCCGCCGCCTCCCGCATCTTGTCCCAGTCCTCGACGGCCTCGCGGACGTCGGAGAGCACGCGCAGCAGGTCGGAGGTGATCTCCTTCAGGTCAGCGCGGTCGGTCTCACGGTCGATCTCGACGTGGATCCAGGACTCGATGTGCGCGTCGTGCGGCAGCTCGGCCGGGTCGACGGAGGTGGCCGGGGTGGGCAGGATCTCCAGCAGCTTGCCGGTGAGATCGCGGCGGACCACGAACTGGGGGTGGATCACGGCGTGGATGCCGCGCCCGCCGCGGGTCAGCTCGTTGGTGACGGAGTCGACCAGGAACGGCATGTCGTCGGTCACGACCTCGACGACCGTGTGGCTGGACGTCCAGCCGTTCTCCTCGACCGTCGGGGTGTGCACCCGGACGTTCGCGGTGCCCTGGGGGCGGTTCTCGGCGAGCCGGTAGTGCGAGACCGCGGCGCCGAAGACGTCCACCGGGTCGCGGTCGTCGAGGTCTTCCGGTGCGGTGTGCAGGTAGTAGCGCTGGAGGAACGCGAGGGTGGACTCGTTGTCCGGGGTGTCCGGGGAGCCCTCGCCCGTCGACCCGGTCGGTAGGTGCCCCCCGACCGGGCTGTTCTCAGCTACCCGAGCGGCCCGTTCGAGCAGCTCGGCCTTGGCTTCGTCCAGCTTGGTCTGCATTGTCCTCTGGCTCCTGTCGCGCGCCGTTGCGTGACGTAGAAGGAAGTACGGGATCTTCCCCTGCGGCTCGACGCCACGGCCCGGAGTTTCCGGTCCGTTCCGACGCTATGCCGCCAGGCGGGATGAGCGGGGGGTATTCGGCCGTTTCCGACACGACCACGTGATGTGACGCTGCTCTCGGCACCGTCGCGTTCCGGGCCGGCCTTGGCGTCCTGGGGGCAGCGGCGCCCCCGTCCCGCCCGCGAGGACCAGCGACTGCCGCCCGGTCACGGAGGTCCTCCGTGCAACCCGGGCGCAGGGCGGGAGCCTGATCGCTCCCGCGAGCTATCGCGCTGATCACGCCACAAGGCTATCGCCCCGCACCCCGGAACCGTCATGAGCCGTATGTGTACAAAACAGGGGGTCAAACTTTGACGTTCTGCACAGCGCCCGACGCCACCCGAGTGGCGTAATCGGATTCGGCCAGATGGGGGGCGGGATGGGGTAGCGGCCCGGCGCCCCGCGCCGCACCCTGAGAGCTGTACGGCCCAGGAGTTGCCGGGGAGCCCGTCCCCGTCCGTCCCGGAGGAGCGCCGACATGCCCGCGAAGATCCTCATCGTCACCGGCGACGCCGCGGAGTCCCTGGAGGTCATGTACCCCTACCAGCGGCTGCGCGAGGAAGGCTACGACGTCGACATCGCGGCCCCCTCCCGCAAGACGCTCCGCTTCGTCGTGCACGACTTCGAGCCCGGCTACGACACCTACACCGAGAAGCCCGGATACACCTGGCCCGCCGACCTGTCCTTCGCCGAGGTGGAGCCCGGCGCGTACGCCGCCCTCGTGATCCCCGGCGGCCGGGCCCCGGAGTACCTGCGCAACGACCCCGAGCTGCGCAAGATCCTCAAGGCGTTCTTCGACGCGGACAAGCCGGTCGCCCAGATCTGCCACGGTCCGCTGCTCACCGCGGCGATCGACACCCTGCGCGGGCGCCGGGTCACGGCCTACCCGGCCCTGGAACCCGACATGCAGGCCGCCGGCGCGAGCTTCCAGGACACGGAGACGGTGACGGACGGCACGCTGGTCTCGGCACGGGCGTGGCCGGATCACCCCGCCTGGATGCGGGAGTTCCTCAAGGTGCTGCGGGCGAAGGCGCCGGTGAACTGAGACCCACTTGGCCGCGGGCAGTCGTGCCGCTGGGGCGGCACGGGTGGGCGCAGCGGCACCCGCCGGCGCCGGTGAGCGACCCGGCCCCCGGCCGGCACGAACGCCGGGCGCCGACACCGGCCAGGGCACCTGTGAACGCCCCGTCACACAGCTATTCGCTGCGCCACCTCCACCGCCTCCGCCAGCGTGTCCACCACCGGGACGCCGACCTCCTCCAGGCTGGCCCTGCTGTGCGACCCCCCGGTGTACAGCACCGCCCCGGCCCCCACATGCCGCGCCGCGACCGCGTCGTCCGCCGCGTCCCCGATCACCACCGTCCGCCCCGGGTCCACCGCCCCCGCGAGCCGCGACAGATGCCGCACCATGTGCTCCGCCTTGCTCCCACCGGACGGCCCCGTCCGCCCGTCGACGCGCACGAAGTGCTCCTCGATCCCGAACCCCCGCACGAGCGGCACCAGGTCCTCGTGTCCGTACATGCTCAGCAGCGACTGGCTGTGCCCCGCCGTACGCCACCCCCGCAGCAGCTCCGCCGCCCCGTCGGTCAGCGTGCACCGCGCCCGCCGCTCCGTGTAGCGCTGATGGAATATCCCGTCCATCAGCTCCCACTCGGCCTGGCTCGGCAGCCGCCCCATCAGCCGCTCGTAGAACTTCGGCACCGGCACGCAGTACAACGCCCGGTACTGCTCCAGCGTGATCGGCGCCAGACCCAGCTCCGCGAAGGCCGCGTTGGTGGCCTCGATGATCGCCTCGTTGTCATGGAACAGCGTGCCGTTCCAGTCCCAGACGATGTGCGCGTGTGCGTGCTTCCCCATGACCAAGACCGTACCCGCCCCCACTGACAATCCCGCCGGGACGGCCGGTCCTGCCTGGTCAGCCCCGCCCGAGGAGGCCGGGGATCTCCTGCGTGGCGAACCACAGCAGCTCGTGGTCCTCGGCCTCGTCCACGGCGGACCGCGCGGCCTCGTCCCCGCGGTCCGCCGCCGCCAGCGCCCACGCCGCCGCGGTCACGTCCGGCTCGGCGTCGTCGGCGTCGGCGTGAACCGCCGCCGCCTTCGCGAGCGGCACCGTGACCTGCACGGTCACCTCGCCCGGCTCGGCCCCGCTGTCGGACGCGGCCACGACCGCGCCGTCGGACACGTCCACGGCCACCACGACCCGGCGCCGCGGCGCGTCCTCGTCGGCCGCGAGCAGCCGCAGGGAGGCCAGCGCGGCCCGGCCGAGCGCGGCGTACTCCAGCTCCTCGACGTCGTCGGAGCGGTACCAGGCGCGCAGGGCGGGCGTGACCGCGTAGCCGACGAAGGGGCCGGCCCCCAGCTCACCCGTCCTGTGCGCCGCGGCGAGAGCGGGGAGGGTCAGGGGGACGTAGACGCGCATGCTCGCCGCTCTTTCCTGGTCGTTCCGAAGGGCCTTCAGGATACGTGCGGCTGTCCCCTTTCGAGTCCCTGCCCAGACCCCGGAAACGTCAGCCCCGCACGTCGTCCTTCACCCGGCACACCCGCATGATCTCGGGGCTCACCCCTCTGTCTATCCCTCCGGAGGGTGAATCCCCTCGGCCCCTCGCCACCACCGGCCACGTCCTTGCCGCGCGGTCCCCGGCCCCGTACAAGATCCCCACCACCTAGTTACCGCCCGGTATGCGCCGGGCCGTCGAACGGGGACCCCCATGAACAAGGTCATGAGCCGCACCCCTGACTCCCGCCCCCGGCACCGCCCGCCGACCCGCCACGACACCCGCCGCCCCGCAGCGGGCCCCCGCCGCGCGTCCGCCGACGGCCGTACGACCACCCGCACGCCCCGCTCAACCCCTCGGACGCCCGCCGGGCCCCCTCGCCCCACCGATGTCTTCGCGGACCGCCTGCTGGCCGTTCTCAGCGGTCAGCGCCCGGTCCACTGGATGCTCCGCCACACCGCGGGCCGCGCCTACGACGACCTGGCCCGCCTCGCCGCCCGCGGCCCCCTGCGCGCCCGCGGCACCCGCCCGGTCGTCCGCGACCTCGGCTACTACGTCGCCGACGAGGGCGCCCTGGAGGTCTTCGCCCGCGTCGCCGCGGGCAGCCAACTCCGCGCCCTGGCCTTCCGCCTCGAACTGGGCCCCGACCTCCGCTGGCGCTGCACCGCCGTGGAAACGGGCCCGCGTCCAACGCCATAGCCGAGGGTTCGCTCCTGCCCCTCCAGGGCGCTGCCGCCGCCGTAGCTGCGGGCAGTCGTGCCGCTGGGGCGGCACGGGTGGGCGCAGCGGCACCCGCCGGCGCCGGTGAGCGGCCCAGCCTCCGGCCGGCGCCGGCGCGGGGCCCAACTGGACACAGGGCCGCCGGAAAGAACGGCGACGCAAAGGGGGCCGGGCTCGAAAGAACCCGGCCCCCTCAGGGAGTGCGCGTCACTTCTTGCGGCGCCGCCCGCCCTTCGCCTGCTTCCGCCGCTCCGCCCGCGTCAGCCCGTCCGACTCCGACCGCACCGGCCCGTCGTCCTCCAGGTCGCGCTCGACGATGCCGCCCTCACCGTCCACCGTCGGCGCGGAGAAGTGCAGGTCCCGGCGCTGCGGAACATCGAGCCCCTTGGCACGGATCTCCGGACGGCCCGCACCGGCCTGCGCCGGCACCGCGTCCTCGGCGCCCTCGCCGACCGGCTCGGCCTCCTCGACCGGCACCTCCTCGACCTGCTGCTCGACCTGGACCTCCAGGTTGAACAGGTAGCCGACGGACTCCTCCTTGATGCCCTCCATCATCGCGGTGAACATGTCGAAGCCCTCACGCTGGTACTCGACCAGCGGGTCCTTCTGCGCCATCGCGCGCAGGCCGATGCCCTCCTGGAGGTAGTCCATCTCGTAGAGGTGCTCGCGCCACTTGCGGTCGAGGACCGACAGCACGACCCGCCGCTCCAGCTCACGCATGATCTCGGAGCCGAGCTGCGTCTCGCGGGCCTCGTACTGCTGGTGGATGTCCTCCTTGACGGACTCCGAGATGAACTCGGCGGTCAGACCGGCGCGGTCGCCGGCCGCCTCCTCCAGCTCCTCGACGGTGACCTTCACCGGGTAGAGCTGCCGGAAGGCGCCCCACAGCCGCTCCAGGTCCCAGTCCTCGGGGAAGCCCTCGGCGGTCTCCGCGGCGACGTACGCGTCGATCGTGTCGTCCATGAAGTGCTGGATCTGCTCGTGCAGGTCCTCGCCCTCCAGCACGCGCCGGCGCTCGCCGTAGATGACCTCGCGCTGCCGGTTGAGCACCTCGTCGTACTTCAGGACGTTCTTACGCGTCTCGAAGTTCTGCTGCTCGACCTGGGACTGCGCGGAGGCGATGGCGCGGGTGACCATCTTGTTCTCGATCGGCACGTCGTCCGGCACGTTCGCCATGGACATCACGCGCTCGACCATCTGGGCCTTGAACAGGCGCATCAGGTCGTCGCCGAGGGAGAGGTAGAAGCGGGACTCGCCGGGGTCGCCCTGTCGGCCGGAACGACCGCGCAGCTGGTTGTCGATGCGCCGCGACTCGTGCCGCTCGGTGCCGAGGACGTAGAGACCGCCGAGCGCCTCGACCTCCTCCTTCTCCGCCTTGACGGCCTGCTCGGCCTTCTCCAGGGCGGCGGGCAGCGCCGCGGCCCACTCCTCGATGTGCTCCTCCGGGTCGAGGCCGCGCTGGCGCAGCTCCGCCTCGGCGAGGTCCTCGGGGTTGCCGCCGAGCTTGATGTCGGTACCGCGGCCGGCCATGTTGGTGGCGACCGTCACGGCGCCCTTGCGGCCGGCCTGGGCGACGATCGACGCCTCACGCTCGTGGTGCTTGGCGTTCAGCACCTCGTGCTGGATGCCGCGCTTGCTGAGCTGCTGCGAGAGGTACTCGGACTTCTCGACCGAGGTGGTGCCGACGAGGATCGGCTGGCCCTTCTCGTGCTTCTCGGCGATGTCGTCGACGACCGCCTCGAACTTCGCCACCTCGGTGCGGTAGATCAGGTCCGACTGGTCCTTGCGCACCATCGGCCTGTTGGTCGGGATCGGGACCACGCCGAGCTTGTAGATCTGGTGGAACTCGGCGGCCTCGGTCATCGCCGTACCGGTCATGCCGGAGAGCTTGTTGTAGAGGCGGAAGAAGTTCTGGAGGGTGATGGTGGCGAGGGTCTGGTTCTCGTCCTTGATGTCCACCCCTTCCTTCGCCTCGATCGCCTGGTGCATGCCCTCGTTGTAACGGCGGCCGGCGAGGATACGGCCCGTGTGCTCGTCGACGATCATGACCTCGCCGTCGATGACGACGTAGTCCTTGTCCTTCTTGAACAGTTCCTTCGCCTTGATGGCGTTGTTCAGGTAGCCGACGAGCGGGGTGTTCACCGACTCGTAGAGGTTGTCGATGCCCAGCCAGTCCTCGACCTTGCTGACACCGGACTCGTGGATGGCGACGGTGCGCTTCTTCTCGTCCACGTCGTAGTCGCCGGTTTCCTCGATGCCCTTGAGGGGGTTGCCCGCCTCGCCCTTCTTCAGGCGCAGGACGAGCTTGGCGAAGTCGCCGTACCACTTGGTGGCCTGGTCGGCCGGGCCCGAGATGATCAGCGGCGTACGGGCCTCGTCCACGAGGATGGAGTCGACCTCGTCCACGATGGCGAAGTTGTGGCCGCGCTGCACCAGTTCGTCCTTCGACCACGCCATGTTGTCGCGCAGGTAGTCGAAGCCGAACTCGTTGTTGGTGCCGTAGGTGATGTCGCACGCGTACTGCTCGCGGCGCTGGGCCGGCGTCATGTTGGCGAGGATGACGCCGACGTCGAGGCCCAGGAACTTGTGGACGCGGCCCATCATCTCGGAGTCGCGCTCGGCCAGGTAGTCGTTGACCGTGACGATGTGGACGCCGTCGCCGGACAGCGCGTTCAGGTACGCGGGCAGGGTGCCGACGAGGGTCTTGCCCTCACCGGTCTTCATCTCGGCCACATAGCCGAGGTGGAGCGCGGCACCGCCCATCAGCTGTACGTCATAGTGACGCTGGCCGAGAACGCGCTTGGCGGCCTCGCGGACGGTGGCGAACGCCTCGGGCAGCAGGTCGTCCAGGCTCTCACCATCGGCGTACCGCTGCTTGTACTCCTCGGTGAGGGCCCGCAGCTCGGCGTCGGAGAGGTCGACGAAGTCCTCTTCGATGGAGTTGACCTGGTCCGCGATGCGGTGCAGCTTGCGCAGGATCTTGCCTTCGCCTGCACGCATGATCTTCGAGAGGACGGACACGGGGGCTGGTCTCCTTGCCGGTCGGGCCTGGGACGGTCGGTTTTCCATGACGTACTGAGCAACGGCCATCGTATGCGAGGACCCCGCCGCGCCGGGAGTGCCTGGTGTCCCGGCCGCTGCTTCACAGGAACAACGGACGGGACATGCGGATAGTGCCGCATCGGCGCGGGGATTTATGCGAATTGTGATCGCGCGCTCACGGATCGCGGAAATCCATGGCCCCCGCGGGGCGGGACGAGCAGAATCGCCCGATGGAACCCGTCACGCTCACCACCGGCCGTCTCCGTCTGCGCGCCGTCGGACCGGCCGACACCGAGGCCGTGTACGAGGCCGCCCAGGACCCCGACATCCAGCGCTGGACCCCGCTCCCCTCCCCCTACCTGCCCGAGCACGCGCGCGGCTTCACGCACGAGACGGTCCCGGACGGCTGGGCGCAGGGTTCGATGTTCACCTGGGGGATCTTCCTGGCCGGCGGGGAACTGGCCGGCATGCTCAGCCTATCGATGCGCGGCCCGGCCGCGGCCGAGGTCGGCTTCTGGGCCGCCAAGGAGCACCGCGGTCGCGGCCATGTCACCAAGGCCGTGCTCGCCGCCTGCCGCTGGATCTTCACCGACCTGGGCGTCGACCGGGTCGAGTGGCGTGCCGAGGCCGGCAACCACGGCTCGCGCGGGGTCGCCGAACGCGCGGGCTTCACCCTGGAGGGCACCCTGCGCTGCGCCGTCGAGAACAAGGGGGTGCGCCGGGACTGCTGGATCGCCTCCCTGCTCCCCTCGGACCTCGGTCTGCCGTCCACCGCCCCCTATCTGCCGGGGCCGGGTCGGTAAGCCGCAGCTCGGGACGGGTTGTCAGTGCCGCCGTCTATCGTCCGTGGCATGACGACCCTGCCGCGCCCGACCACCACGCTCACCGCGGACGACGCCCGCCGTATCGCCCTGCGGGCCCAGGGCCTGCTCGGCGCGCCCGACCGGCGGGCCGGGGTGCGCGGGGTGCTGCGCCACCTCGGTGCGGTCCAGCTCGACACCATCTCCGTCCTCGCCCGTTCGCACGAACTGGTGCCGTACGCCCGCCTCGGCGCCGTCGGCCGCACCACGGTGGAGGACGCCTACTGGAAGGACACGCACGCCTTCGAGTACTGGTCGCACGCCGCCTGCCTGCTGCCCATCGAGGAGTGGCCGCACTTCGCCTTCCGCCGCCGCGCCTACCGCGACCGCCCGCACTGGAACCACGAACTCCCCGACGGGGTCTACGAGCAGGTCGTCAAGCAGCTGCGCACCGAGGGCCCGCTGACCGCGACCGAACTGGGCGGCGCCAAGCGGACCAGCGAGTGGTGGGACTGGTCCGGCACCAAGGTCGCGGTCGAGCGGGCGCTGATGTACGGCGAGGTGGTGTGCGTCGAACGCCGCGGCTGGAAGCGGGTGTACGACCTCGCCGAGCGCGCCGTCCCCGCCGCGTTGCTGCACGACGAGCTGGACGACGCCGAGTGCCTGCGCCGCCTGGTCCGGCTGGCCGGCGAGTCCCTGGGCGTGGGCACCCGCGCGGACATCGCCGACTATCACCGGCTGAAGGGCGAGCAGGTGGACGCGGTGCTCGCGGACTCGGGTCTGGTGCCGGTCGAGGTCGAGGGCTGGGGCAGGCCGGCCTGGGCGGATCCGGCGGCGCTGGCGACCCCGCCGCGCGGCCGCCACCGCACCACCCTGCTCTCGCCCTTCGACTCGCTGATCTGGGAACGGGCGCGCACGGAGCGGATCTTCGGCTTCACCCACCGCCTGGAGGCGTACACCCCCAAGCCCAAGCGGGTGTACGGCTACTTCGCGATGCCGGTGCTCGCGGGCGGCCGCCTCGTCGGGCGGGTCGACCCGGCACGGGAGGGCCACACCCTGGTGGCCCGGCAGGTCACCCTGGACGGCCCCAAGGCGGTCCCGGCGGTCGCCCAGGCCCTGCTGGAGGCTGCCACATGGGTGCAGTGCACGAACGTCCGGGTGGAACGCGTGGACGACCCCGCTCTGCGCGGACCGCTCACCGCGGAACTCGCCCGCGCCCTCGGCTGAGGGGCGGCGCCGGGCGGCTAGCGGATCTCCAGGATCTTCTCCCGCATCGCGTAGACCACGGCCTCCATCCGGGAGTGCAGCTGGAGTTTCTCCAGGATGTTGCGGACGTGGTTCTTCACGGTGTTCTCGGAGATGAACAACTCCTTGGCGATATCCCGGTTGTTCATCCCCGTGGCGACGAGCTTGAGGACTTCCAGTTCACGGTCGGTCAGCCGGGGCGCGGGCACCAGCCGGCGCTCGTCGGTGCGCTGGATCATCGACTTGAACTCGGTGAGGAGTTTCGACGCCATGGACGGGCTGATCTGCGACTGCCCGTCAGCGACCGCGCGAATGGCGGTGGCCACCTCGTCGGTGGAGATCTCCTTGAGCAGATATCCGGTGGCGCCCGCCTTGATCGCGTCGTAGAGGTCGGCCTCCTCGTCGCTGATCGTCAGCATGATGATCTTCGCGCTGGGGGCGACCTCCTTGATGGAGGTGCACGCCTCGATTCCCCCGCGCCGGGGCATCCGGACGTCCATCAGCACGATGTCGGGCAGCAAGTCCGCCGCCTTGTCGACGGCCTCGGCGCCGTCCCCCGCCTCGCCGACGACCTGGATGTCCTCCTCGGCCGCCAGCACGATCTCCAGGCCGCGCCGGAAGAGCGCGTGGTCGTCCACCACCAGGACCCTGATCGGTTCCCCGCGCGAGGAGCCCCCTTCGGGGCACCTGCCGAGTACACCGTCGTCGGTGTCGTCGGCCTCCTCGCCCCGCATCGGTCCGAAGGTGTCCGCCATCGTTCCTCCCCCTGAAGGCTGTGGCCTGTGTGGTCCCGTGCCATCGCCAACCCAAGGCAGCGGCCCACCGGTTGGGCCCTTGCGGTCATGATTTCATGCCGGAACCACACCGAGGCGCCGCACGCGGCGCGAAGTGGTCGCACACGGGTGCCCCTGGGGGCGCACACGCGCTCCAGGGGCACCGGTTCGGCTCCGGCCCCGGGCGTCAGCCGCCCAGCGTGCCCCCTGCCGCTGGGGGCTGCGCCTCGGCGACCATCGGGTCCGTGTTGAGGTGGATCACGCCGTAGTCGTAGGCGTGGCGCCGGTAGACGACGCTCGGCTCCTTCGTCTCGGAGTCGACGAACAAGTAGAAGTCATGGCCGACCAGTTCCATCTCGTAGAGGGCCTGGTCCAGGCTCATCGGGGAGGCGACGTGGGTCTTCTCGCGGACCACGAGGGGGCCTTCGCCCTTGACCTCGAGCGGGCCGATCTTCGTGGTCGGCACTCCGTCCGTCTCGTCCTCCCCCACCGGGACGCCGTTTCCGTCGAGCGTCGCCGCGCCCGGCACGTGGTCGGGGACCTCTGCCGCCGAGATCCGCCGTGAGCCACGGCGCGAGAACCGCTTGTCGTGCTGCTTGCGCAGGCGCGCGTCCAGCTTCTCCGCCGCCATGTCGAGTGCCGCGTACGGGTCGCTGGCCGCTGCCTCCGCCCGGATCACCGGGCCCCGCGAGCGGAGCGTGATCTCCACCCGGTCGCAGCGGTCGGCCTGTCGAGGGTTGGGCTCCTTGGACACCTCGACGTCGAGGCTGATCACCTTGCCATCGAGCTTCTGGATCTTCTCCAGCTTCAGCTTCTCGGCCACGTGCTTGCGGAACCGCTCGGGCACCTCGGTCTTGCGGCCTTTGACGACGATGTCCACGCAGAACTCCGTTCCCGGATCGCTCCGCTGCTTCGGCGGAGCATCTCCCTTTTGCACCAGGTCCGGTGAGCACCGGACCTCGGACTCGGTGACGTCCACCTCCTCCTCCCCCAAGGGCGGGTTGTCCACCCCACCGGTGCGGGTGATTGCCGGAAAACCCGCAGCACGGCATTCGGATATGAGAGGTGTGGCCTGCGCCTCTTTCCTCACAACCGAACATATCTCGCCCGGACGGATGTCGTCACCCTCTACTGCGGCGTACCTCCGTTCAGGTGAATTAACCCTGTCACTACCTGCAACGACGCAGGTCGGCGGTCAGTTCCTGTTTATTTCGAAAGAATCCGTGGGCGCGGCGATCACGGCCGCGTGCAACGGCGGCCCGAAGGCGCTCACCGCCGTTATTTTCGCTGCACCATGCACCCACTTTCGCTTCTCCCTCTCCGACCGCCTCCCAGTGGTTCGTTCTTCCCTTCCTTCCCGAGTTGCGTTCTTGTACACAGCCCTTGACTCGCCGATTCGCAGGGCCCGCGCCGCCTCCGCGAGACTCGCGCCGGTGGTGACGAGATCGTCGACCAGCACGACCCGGCCCCCGGCGAGCAGCCGGTCCCCGCCCGCCGTCACCTCCAGCGCGCCGGCGAGGTTCGCCAGGCGCCGCCGCGCGTCCAGTCCCGCCTGGTCCGCCACGGCTCTGCGCTGGCGCAGCACCGCCGCCACCCGAGCCGGTGTCCCGGTGCGCCGCAGCTCACCGGCGGCCGCGAGCGCCATCCGCCGTACCGGATCGTGCCCCCGCGCCCGCACGGCCCACCGCGCGGAGGGCACGGGCACGAGCAGGACGGGCCCCGGAGTACCGGCTTCCCGAACGCTGGTCGCCGGCGCACCGGCCCCGGCCGATGCGACGAGGCCCGCCCGCACGGCCCCCGCCAAGGCCGTGCCGAGCGCTCCCGTGAGCGTCAGCGCGCCCCGCTCCTTGTGCGCCAGAAGCAGCGCGCGCACCGCCTGCGCGTACGGAGCCGACGCGTACACCGCCGGCAGTCCCGGTGGCTCCGGCAGCGGCCGCACCCGCCGGGGCGCACTCCCGGCCAGCGCGGTCCGGCAGCGCGCGCAGAGCGTCGTACGAGGTGCTCCGCAGCCCGCGCAGTCGGTCGGCAGCACCAGGTCGGTGAGGTCCCGCCACCACCCCCGCATGACCACCACTGTGCCAAGGCCGGAGCCGGCCCACCACCCCTGTGGACAACGGCCTGTGGATAACTCGCAGGGGCTTGGGAAGGCCGTTGTCAGCGTCCCCGGCCGGGCTCTCTCCGCATC
The DNA here is from genome assembly GCF_044327085.1 of Streptomyces sp. AM6-12. NCBI lineage: Bacteria > Bacillati > Actinomycetota > Actinomycetes > Kitasatosporales > Streptomycetaceae > Streptomyces > Streptomyces sp. AM6-12. Next base: position 4,491,367 of record NZ_JBIQWN010000001.1, on the reverse strand, counting down.
GGCGAGACTCTTTCGGCCTCGGCCAGGCTCTTTCGTCCTCGGTGAGGCCCTATCGTCCGGACCGGTCGGCCCTGACGGGCCGGGCGGGCCGAACGGGCCGGCCGTCAGCCCGGATAGACCGGCGCCGTCCCGTCCTTGTCCACCTTCTGCCACTGCGCCCCGGTCGGCAGCCGGACGATCCCGTCGTCCGAGTAGGCCACCAGCGGTACCCGGTCGTCCTCGGACGCGGCGATCGCCTTCACGCCGGGCAGCGCGCCGGGCGCCGGACCGTCGAGGGTGGCGCCGTCGATCTGGACGTAGCGCATCTGCTGCACGCCGCCCTGCTCCTGGCCGACCACCAGCAGCCTGCTGTCCCCGGCCCACGTCATGGCGCTGACCTGCTCCAAGTCGGGCGCGGCGGAACGGAGTCCAACCACCGAGGGCGCCTCACCGGTCCCCTCCTCACGCTCGATCCGGCCGATCATCAGAGACTGCTTGCCGGCCTTCTCCACGACCAGCGCTATCCGCACGCCGTCGGCGGCCACGCGGGCGTCCTTGATCCGGCCGGGCAGGTCCGGGACGGTGACCTTCCGCGCCCTGGTGGTGCCGTGCTCCACCACGTACAGGGCCGTGGCCTGCGGGTCACGGTCGGCCACCCACAGGTCGCCGCGGGCGTCCCAACTCGGCGTGGTCAGCCGGTCCGCGGAAGTCGGGCCCTTGCTGGTGACCAGCGCGTCGCCGAGTGAACTGTCGAGGGCCAGCGAGGTCACGCGCAGCGACGCGCCGTAGTCGTCGACCGCGGCCACGCTGCGCTCGTCCCGCGACACCGCCACCGACTGGAGCGTCTTGTCGCCCTCGCCGAGCGCGCCCGGCACCTGCACGGACCCGGTGCCGGTGCTCTCGGTCGGCATCCGCACCAGCCGGTGCCTGCCGTCGACGTAGTACAGGTACTCGGGCCGCTTGAAGGAGCCGTGCCAGGCAGCGGACTCGGCGCGCGCCTCGGTCAGATCGCACAGCCGGTGGCCGCCGGTGCCCTGCAACTCGACGGACTCCAGGGTCGGCGCCAGGTTCCGCAGCGTGAACAGCAACTGGGTGGCCATCTCGGTGCACTTGGACGCCGAGACGCGCGACTCCTTGAGATTCAGGGGCACCGTCAGCCGGTTCTGGTCGTCCGGCGCCAGCCCGGACACGCCCTTCTGGAGGGTCGTACCGGTCGGGAAGCTGGAACGCACCACCGGGCGGAGCCATGTGGACGGCTCGCCCAGCACCGAGCGGACCATCTGCGTCATCGCGTCGACCTTGCTGCGCACGAACACCGGATCGGCGACCGCCACCGGCTCCCCGGCCGGCCCGGCCGACGTACCGGAGGCGAAGTAGTACTTGTCGACGGACGTGTAGTTGCGCTGGAAATCCGACTTGCCCATGACCACACCGTCGGGCAGCTCGTCGATGCGCCACTGCCCGGACTTGCCGTCACGGGACAGATGCACCTTCTTGCGGTAGGTGCCGGCCGCGGGCTCGTACGCCTGCTCGTCGTCGACCGTGGCGACGCGGGTGCCGGTCAGCACGCAGGTGATGCTGCCGGGCGCCTCCCGGCTGCCCAGGTGGCAGCCGGGCTCGATGCTCGGCCCGTTCGCGAGGACCGTGGTCGAGCTCTCCGGCCGCCAGGTGCGCGCCGCGTCGTTCGACAGGTACTTGCGGGCCGTGTCGTACGCCGGGTCGTCGCTGGTCAGCGCCTCCAGGAAGCCCTGCATGATCTCGCCCGGCGGGGCGTCCTCGGCGGGCGGCATGGCGAACACCCGTACCCCGGTGTCCTGCCGGGGCGTGGACTCCACGTCCCGCAGGTCACCGCTGTCCGGCATCGAGGCACACCCGGCCAGCAGAACGGCCCCCAAGGCGGTGTACGCCGCCGCGCGCCACGGCTTGTGTCGGGCGCCCCCCTCGCGGTCAGCGCCCACGACATGCCTCCCCTGCATCGGTCGAATGCTCCGGCCGCGCCGTCTCCCGCCGGTCGGATTCCGGTCGTACGGCTCCGGCGTCCCGTCCCGGATCAGCGGCCGGCCGCTCCTCCGGCCGCCGCACGGACCCCGTGGGCCGGGGCACGACCCGTGCGCCGTTGCCGTTGCCGGGCAGGGCGGTCGGGTCGGCGGTGGGCGCCGGCGCACGGGGGGGCAGCGCGGACGCGTGACCGCCGCCCTGCTGCGCCGGAACGGTCGCCCGCTTCTCCGCGCGGGGCGTCCCCGAGTCGTCGGGGCGCCGCTTACGGCGCGAGTCCTTGGGCTCCAGCGGTATCGGCGAGCCCCGCAGCGGCTCGTCCGCGGTCCTGGGCAGCGTCAGCCGGAACTGCGAACCGCCGCCCGGCTCGCCCCAGGCCTGGAGCCAGCCGCCGTGCAGCCGCGCGTCCTCCAGGGCGATCGACAGTCCGAGGCCGGTGCCCCCGGTGGTGCGGGCGCGGGCCGGGTCAGCCCGCCAGAAGCGGCTGAACACACGGGTCGCCTCGCCCGGCTTGAGCCCGACGCCGTAGTCGCGCACCGCGACGGCGACCGCGCCGCCCGCGGCGGCCAGCTTGACGACGACGTCCTTGCCCTCACCGTGCTCGACGGCATTGACGACGAGATTGCGCAGCACCCGCTCCACCCGCCGGGCGTCGGCCTCGGCGACCACGGGCTGTTGGTCGCCGACCACCCGTATACGGGTGCCCTTGCGCTCGGCGAGCGGCTCGGCGCCGCCGACGACGCGCCGCACGACCTCCCTGAGGTCGATCGGCTCGGCCTCCAGGGCCGCGGCGCCCGCGTCGAAGCGGCTGATCTCCAGGAGGTCGGCGAGCAGCGACTCGAACCGGTCCAGCTGGTCGGTGAGCAGCTCGGCGGAGCGCGCGGTCACCGGGTCGAAGTCCTCGCGCGCCTCATGGATGACGTCGGCGGCCATCCGGACCGTCGTCAGCGGTGTGCGCAGTTCGTGCGAGACGTCCGAGACGAACCGGCGCTGCATCCGCGAGAGGTCCTCCAGCTGCTGGATCTTGCCTTGGAGGTTCTGCGCCATCTTGTTGAACGCCTCGCCCAGCCGGGCGATGTCGTCCTCACCGGTGACCTTCATCCGCTCCTGGAGCGGGCCGGCGGACAGCCGCTCGGCGATCCCGGCGGCCATCCGCACCGGCGTGACGACCTGCCGCACCACCAGCCAGGCGATGGCGCCGAGCAGGACGACGACGAACAGCCCGGCGGTCGCCAGGGTGCCCTTGACCAGGCTGAGGGACTTCTCCTCCTGGGTGAGCGGGAAGAGGTAGTACAGCTCGTACGGTCGTCCGTTCGGGTCGTTGACCTGCTTGCCGATGACCAGCGCGGGCTGCGGGTCCTTGCCGTTGGAGTAGACGATCCGGGTGTAGCTCTGGGCGGCCGTGGTGCCGCTGTTGACCCGATGGCGCAGGTCGGCGGGGACACTGGAGGTCGGGTTGACGTTGCCGGAGCCGCGCGGGCTGCGGCCGCCGCCGCTGTCGTCGTCGACGGGCAGCGTCACCACGTCGAAGGCGCCCGCGCCGCCGCTGGACAGCGACTCGACGAGGTCGCTCATCCATTGGATGACGTTCTGCGTGGGCCGGCCGTCCGCGCCGTCGGTGCCGTCCGTGCTGCCGTCGGCGGTGCCGGACGTGGTACCGGTGCCGTTGGTGCCCGCCGCCTCGTCGGCGCGCTGCTTGGCCACCGCGAAGCCGCCCGTGGCCTGGCTCTGCGAGGCACGCACCTTCGCGTCCAGCAGGCCGTTGCGCACCTGCCCGATCACGACGAAGCCGAGCAGCAGGACGACGCCCAGCGACATCAGCAAGGTGGTCGCGACGACCCTGAGCTGGATATTGCGCCGCCACAGCCGCATCACCGGCAGCAGCGGCCGACGCACCCAGCGCAGGAACAGCCGCAGGACCGGGCTGCCCTGTGCCCCGCCCTGGAGCAGTCCGCCCTCGAAGAGGCGCCTCCAGCGGGTACCCGCCGCCCGGCCGACAGGCCGCTTCGGACGGTCCCCGGGCATGCCGGACCCCGAAACGACACTGTCCCCGGACATGTCAGCTCGGTCCGGCCTTGTAACCGACACCACGGACGGTCACCACGATCTCCGGCCGCTCCGGGTCCTTCTCGACCTTGGAGCGCAGCCGCTGGACATGCACGTTGACCAGGCGGGTGTCGGCGGCGTGGCGGTAACCCCACACCTGCTCCAGCAGCACCTCGCGGGTGAAGACCTGCCAGGGCTTGCGGGCGAGCGCGACCAGCAGATCGAACTCCAGCGGGGTCAGCGCGATCGACTGCCCGTCCCGCTTCACCGAGTGCCCGGCCACATCGATGACCAGGTCACCGATGGTCAGCTGCTCGGGCGCCGGCTCCTCGGAGCGCCGCAGCCGGGCCCGGATCCGCGCCACCAGTTCCTTCGGCTTGAACGGCTTGACGATGTAGTCGTCCGCGCCCGACTCCAGGCCCACCACGACGTCCACGGTGTCGCTCTTGGCCGTGAGCATCACGATCGGCACACCCGACTCGGCCCGGATCAGCCGGCACACCTCGATGCCGTCCCGTCCGGGCAGCATCAGGTCGAGCAGCACCAGATCGGGCTTGCTTTCACGGAACGCCGCCAGCGCCTTGTCGCCGTCGGCTACGAAAGACGGCTCAAAACCTTCACCACGCAGCACGATGCCGAGCATCTCGGCCAGTGCGGTGTCGTCGTCGACGACAAGGACTCGTCCCTTCATAAACGACATCATCCCATTCTCGTAACGACGGCAGAGGTGCAGGTGAGGCAGCTCACTGGCCTGTGACGATAGTCGTACGGAGCCGTCACTGTCTGCCCCCCGGCCGTCTCACGGGTCGTACCGCGGCGCCGGACCCGCGTCCGGCGCCGCGCTCCGGTCAGCCGGTCGCCGCCTCGCGGGCCCGCTTGCACACCCCCGCGAGCGCCTCGCCCGACACGGGCGTGACGACCCCCTCCTCGGTGACGATCGCCGTCACCAGCTCGGGCGGCGTCACATCGAACGCCGGGTTGTACGCCTGCGTCCCCAGCGGCGCCACCGGGACCCCGCCGCCGGGCCCGGTCACCTGCGCCTGCGGCGCGATCACCTCGGTCACCTCGAAGCCGGGACGCTGCTCGACCTCGATGGACGCGCCGTCGGGGGTGTCCGGGTCGATCGTGGTCAGCGGCGCCACCACGATGAACGGCACCCCGTGGTGGCGCGCGAGCACGGCGAGCGGATAGCTGCCCACCTTGTTCGCCACCGAGCCGTCCGCCGCGATCCGGTCTGCCCCGATCAGCACCGCGTCCACCTCGCCCGCCGCGAACAGCGAGCCCGCCGCGCTGTCGGTGAGCAGCGTGTACGCCATGCCGTTGCGGGCCGCCTCGTACGCCGTCAGACGCGCGCCCTGGAGCAGCGGACGCGTCTCGTCCACCCACAGCCGCCGCAGCCGCCCCACGCGATGCGCCGCGAGCGCCACCGCGAAGGCCGTGCCCTCACCGCCCGAGACCAGCGCCCCGGTGTTGCAGTGGGTGAGGATCCGGTGCCCGCCACCGGGCAGCAGCTCGTCCAGCAGCGCCAGGCCGTGGGCCGCCATCCGGGCGCTGGCCTCGGCGTCCTGCCGGTGCAGCGTCCGCGCCGCGGCCAGCGCCGCCCCGGCCGCCGCGGCCGGGGCGCCGCTGCGGGCCAGCTCGGCCTCGTGCGCGGACCGTGCCCGGCGCACACCGACGGACAGGTTCACCGCGGTGGGCCGCGCCTCCTCGATGGAGCGCGCCGCCTCGGACACGTCGAAGCCCCGCGCGGCGGCGAGCGCGACGCCGTACGCCCCCGCGATTCCGAGCACCGGCGCCCCGCGTACGGCGAGCGAACGGATCGCCTCCACCAGCGCCGACGCGTCCGTGCACACCAGCTCGACCTCCTCCACAGGAAGCCTCGTCTGATCGAGAAGGACCAGTACGGGACCTTCGGGTGGTTCCTCCCATCGGATCGCCGGTATTCCGGACGGCCGTTCGTCCCCGCCGCTTCGTGCCTGCTGATCAGCCATGCGGTCAGTCTGCCCCGGACACGGCGGGCAACTGAAGACATCGGGCCCGTACCTCGCCCGGACCTGGCTTGACCACGCCATGGCACGATGTGCACCAACCTGCCGCCGCGTCCGCGGAAGGGCACCGAGAAGGAGCTCCGATGACAGACACTCCGGGCTGGGCCTCGCCCGGATCCGACCCGACGCCCGAGGGACGGGAACCCGGCACGTCCGACACCGCCGGCCGGCCCGGAAACGGCTCCGGCGCACCCGCGCCGCAGCCGGGCCCGCAGCCGCAGGGCCCAGGCGCGCAGTGGTCCGGCCAGCAGCCGCCACCCGGCCAGTGGTCCGCGCCCGCCGGCGCTCCGGGCCAGACCCCGCCGCCCGGTCCCGGCTGGGGCCGCACCGGTCCCGGCGCGCCCGGCGGCTACGCAGGCCCCCCTGGCCACAGTGGCTACGGTGCTCCCGGCGGTTACGGAGTCTGGGGCGGCGGCTGGGGCGGCCCACCGCCCGCGGCCAAGCCCGGCGTCATCCCGCTGCGCCCGCTCGGCGTCGGCGAGATCCTCGACGGCGCCGTCTCCACCCTGCGCACCTACTGGCGCACGGTCCTCGGCATATCCCTGGCGCTCGCACTGGTCACGCAGATCACCACGGTCCTCGTCCAGGGCTTCTTCCTGAACGACATGAGCGCCCAGTCCTCCCTCAGCGACCCGGCCGCCACGCCCACCGAGGCGTTTCGCGTCATGGGCGAGTCCTTCCTCAGCTCCATGGTCCTGGGCCTGATCACCGTGATCGGCACCCTCATCGCCACCGCGATGCTGACGAGCGTCACCAGCCGCGCGGTCCTCGGCCGCCCGGCCACCCTCGGCGAAGCCTGGCGGGAGGCCCGCCCGCAGCTGTGGAAGCTGTTCGGTCAGCTGCTCCTGCTGGCCCTCATGGGCATCGGAATCATGCTGGCCGCCTCGGTCCCCGGCGTCATCGGCTTCCTGAGCGGCAGCCGGGGCGCCGGAATCGCGCTCCTGGTGCTCGGCTTCCTCGCCGGCATGGTCGTACTCGTGTGGCTGACGGTGCGCTTCTCCCTGGCCGCGCCCGCGCTGATGCTGGAGAAGCAGGGCATCGTGCACGCCCTGCGCCGCTCCACGAAGCTGGTGCAGGGCTCCTGGTGGCGCATCCTCGGCATCCAGCTGCTCGCCGGGCTCATCGTCGCCCTCGTCAGGGTGGTGATCTCGATCCCCTTCACCGTCATCGCCCTGATCGCCGGCAGCGACGGCCTGTCCGGGATGCTGGGCCAGAACGGCGGCCACCTCAGCTGGACCTTCCTGGTGATCGTCGGCATCGGCGCGGTGATCGGCACCACCATCACCCTGCCGATCTCCGCCTGCGTCACCGTGTTCCTCTACATCGACCAGCGCATCCGGCGCGAGGGCCTCGACCTCGAACTGGCCCGCGCCGCCGGTGCCCAGGGCGCTCCCACCGGCGCCCCCGGCCCCGTTCCGGGGAGCTGACCGGGTGTTCTCGACGGGGGGATCGTGCACGGCGCCGGGCCCGCCCGGCGCCGTGGCCACAGTCGTACACGGCCTGCTGCGCGCCTCGGGCGCGTCCGTCCTCACGGCCGCCGGGCCGGGCGACGGGCCGCCGGTGACCATTGCGCGCGACCCCGCACGCGAGGCGGCCCGGCGCGAACTGGCCAAACGGATGTACCACGAGAACGATCCGGGCCTGTTCGAGCGCGCCCTGAAGGCATTCTGGAACTGGCTCGACGACCTGTTCGGCAGCGTCGCCGGACCGGCCCCCGGCGGCGCGGTCGGCCTGCTGGTCGTGATCCTCTTCGTCCTCGCTGTCCTGGGCGCCCTGTGGTGGCGCCTGGGCACCCCCCGCCGGCGCCCGGCCCGCTCCGCCGCCGTCCTGTTCGACGACGGGCCGCGCAGCGCCGCCGAACACCGCGCGGCCGCCGAGGCGCACGCGGCCCAGGCCCACTGGAGCCAGGCCGTCCAGGAGCGCATGCGCGCCGTCGTCCGCTCCCTGGAAGAGCGCACCGTGCTCGACATCCGGCCGGGCCGCACCTCCGACGAGGCCGCCGCCGAGGCCGGCCGCGCCCTGCCCGCGCACACCGGCCGACTGCGCGCCGCCGCACGGGAATTCGACGACGTGACATACGGCGGACGCGCCGCGAGCGAGCAGTCGTACCAGCGCCTCGCCGAACTCGACCGCGACCTAGAACGCACCCGGCCCGCCCACACCGACAGCACGGCCGCCACGGCCCACAGCACCAGCCAGGGGGCCGGGTGACCGCCGAGGCCGCGCCGCCGATCGCCGCCACCTCCACCGCGCCCACGGCCCGCACGGTGTGGACCAGGACGCGGGGCATCACCCTCGCTCTGGTGCTGCTCCTGGTGGCGGGCGTCGCCATCGCCGCCGTGCGCTCCGCCGAGCGGCACGGCGAGCTGGACCCGCGCTCCGCCGACCCCCACGGCAGCCGCGCCGTCGCCCAGTTGCTGGCCGACCGCGGGGTCACCACGCGCGTGGTCACCACCCTGCGCGCCGCCCGCGCCGCCGTCGGCCCCGACACCACCCTCCTGATCGCCGTCCCCGACCGGCTCAGCAGCGGCCAGCAGCGCGAACTGCACCAGGCGACCGCGTCCTCCGGCGGACGCACCGTCCTCGTCGCCGCGAGCGGCTGGTCCGTCGGCCGGCTCGCCCCCGGAGTCAACGCGGACCCCGCCGACAGCCTCGGCTCCGCCCTGGCCCCCGACTGCGCCCTGCCCGACGCCCGGCGCGCGGGCAACGCCGACACCGGCGGCGTCCGCTACACCACCACCCGGCTCGACGCCGACTCCTGCTACCCCAGCGCACGGCTCGCCACCCTGCTGCGCGTCCCGGCCGCCTCCGGGGGCGACACCGTCGTGCTCGGCGCGCCCGACATCCTCTACAACGACCGCCTCGACAAGCACGGCAACGCCTCGCTCGCCCTGCAACTCCTCGGCTCCCGCCCCCATCTGGTCTGGTACCTCCCCTCGCTCTCCGACGCCCCCGCCGCCGACAGCGACCGCAAGAGCTTCTTCCACCTGATCCCCTCGGGCTGGCTCTGGGCCACCCTCCAGTTGTTCATCGCGGCCGTACTCGCCGCCGTCTGGCGGGGACGCCGCTTCGGACCCCTGGTGCCCGAACGACTCCCCGTCGCGATCCGCGCCTCCGAGACCGCCGAAGGCCGCGCCCGCCTCTACCGCAAGGCCGACGCCCGCGACCGCGCCGCCGCCGCGCTGCGCTCCGCCGCCCGCACCCGCCTCGCCCCGCTCGTCGGAGTGCCGGTCGCCCAGGCACACACGCCCGAGGCCCTGCTCCCCGCGCTGTCCGCCCATCTCGCCGGCGACGGACAGGATCTGCGCTCCCTGGTCTTCGGGCCGCCGCCCGGCGACGACGCGGCCCTGATCGCTCTCACCGACCAACTCGACGCCCTCGAAAGAGAGGTACGCCGTTCATGATGGACCCGACCACTGACAACGCCGGGCTGACCGAGGCCGCGGGGGACCCCCGCGCCTCCCTGGAGGCCCTGCGTGCCGAGATCGCCAAAGCCGTGGTCGGCCAGGACCCCGCCGTGACCGGACTCGTCGTCGCCCTCCTGTGCCGCGGGCACGTCCTGCTCGAAGGCGTCCCCGGAGTCGCCAAGACGCTGCTCGTGCGCGCCCTCGCGTCCGCCCTCGAACTCGACACCAAGCGCGTCCAGTTCACCCCCGATCTGATGCCGAGCGACGTCACCGGCTCTCTCGTCTACGACACCCGCTCCGCCGAGTTCTCCTTCCAGCCCGGCCCGGTCTTCACCAACCTGCTGCTCGCGGACGAGATCAACCGCACCCCGCCCAAGACCCAGTCCTCCCTGCTCGAAGCCATGGAGGAACGCCAGGTCACGGTCGACGGCACGCCCCGCCCGCTCCCCGAGCCGTTCCTCGTCGCGGCCACGCAGAACCCGGTCGAGTACGAGGGCACTTACCCCCTCCCCGAGGCCCAGTTGGACCGGTTCCTGCTCAAGCTGACGATCCCGCTGCCCTCCCGTGAGAACGAGATCGACGTCCTCACCCGCCACGCCTCGGGCTTCGACCCCCGTGATCTGCGCGCCGCGGGCATACGACCCGTCGCCGGCCCCGCCGACCTCGAGGCGGCCCGCGTCGCGGTCGCCGCGACGACCGTCTCCCCCGAGATCACGGCCTATGTCGTCGATATCTGCCGTGCCACCCGCGAATCCCCTTCCCTCACCATGGGCGTGTCCCCCCGTGGGGCCACGGCCCTGCTGTCCACCGCTCGTGCCTGGGCCTGGCTGACCGGCCGGGATTACGTCATCCCGGACGACGTCAAGGCCCTCGCCCTGCCGACCCTGCGCCACCGCGTCCAATTGCGTCCCGAGGCGGAGATGGAAGGCGTGACGGCCGACTCGGTCATCAACGCAGTCCTCGCCCATGTGCCGGTTCCCCGCTGATGGCGCTCACCGGACGCGCTGCCCTGCTCGCGGCTCTCGGCTCCATCCCGGTCGGCATCCTGGAGCCCGGCTGGACCGGCATCCTCGCGGTCAACGGCCCGCTGGCCCTGGCCTGCGCCTGCGACTTCGCGCTGGCCGCGCCCGTACGACGCCTGGTCCTGAGCCGTTCCGGGGACACCACCGCCCGGCTCGGCGAGGGCGCCGATGTCACGCTCACGATCGCCAACCCGTCCCGCCGCACGCTGCGGGCCAGGCTGCGGGACGGCTGGCCGCCCAGCAGCTGGCTGCCCGGGACGGAGGTCGAGTCGTCCCGGCACCAGCTGACCGTGCCTCCGGGCGAGCGCAGGCGGGTGACCACCCGACTGCGTCCCACCCGCCGGGGCGACCGCGAGGCCGACCGTGTGACGATCCGCTCCTACGGCCCCCTCGGGCTGTACTCCCGCCACGGCGCCCATCGGGTGCCGTGGTCTGTACGGGTTCTGCCCCCGTTCACGAGCCGAAAGCATCTTCCGTCGAAACTCGCCCGATTGCGTGAACTCGACGGTCGTACAAGCGTCTTGACGCGCGGTGAGGGGACGGAATTCGACAGCCTCCGCGAGTACGTCCCCGGCGACGACACCCGTTCGATCGACTGGCGGGCCACCGCCCGGCAGTCCACGGTCGCCGTACGCACCTGGCGCCCCGAACGCGACCGCCACATCCTTCTCGTCCTGGACACCGGCCGCACCTCGGCCGGCCGGGTGGGCGACGCCCCGCGGCTGGACGCCGCCCTGGACGCGGCGCTCCTTCTCGCCGCGCTCGCCTCGCGGGCCGGCGACCGGGTCGACCTGCTCGCCTACGACCGCCGGGCGCGCGCCCTTGTCCAGGGCCGCTCCGCGAACGAGCTGCTGCCCTCTCTCGTCAACGCGATGGCCACACTCGAACCGGAGCTCGTGGAGACGGACAACCGGGGCCTGACCTCCATGGTCCTGCGCACGGCGCCCCGGCGTTCCCTGATCGTCCTGCTCACGACCCTGGACGCGGCGCCGGTGGAGCAGGGACTGCTCCCGGTACTCCCCCAACTCACGCACCGCCATACGGTCCTGGTCGCCGCGGTGGCCGACCCGCACATCGACCGGATGGCGAAGGCCCGAGGCAGCGTGGAGTCGGTGTACGAGGCCGCGGCGGCGGCCCAGGCGCAGAACGAACGGCAGCGCACTGCGGACACGTTGCGCCGGAACGGTGTCACCGTGGTCGACGCGACGCCGGAGAGTCTGGCACCGGCGCTGGCGGACGCGTATCTGGCTCTGAAGGCGGCGGGCCGGCTCTGAGGGGGGCGTCGGCTCGCTGTCCTTCGGGGGCATCAGCAGTACCTGCGGAAAATTAGCCCAGAATGCAGAAAACCCCCGCACCAACGGTGCGGGGGTTCCCCGGAATGATTGTTCGGCGGCGTCCTACTCTCCCACAGGGTCCCCCCTGCAGTACCATCGGCGCTGAAAGGCTTAGCTTCCGGGTTCGGAATGTAACCGGGCGTTTCCCTAACGCTATAACCACCGAAACACTATGAAACTATCAACAACCGGCACTTTTGGTTGTTCGTGGTTTCAGAACCAACACAGTGGACGCGAGCAACTGAGGACAAGCCCTCGGCCTATTAGTACCGGTCACCTCCACCAGTCACCTGGCTTCCAGATCCGGCCTATCAACCCAGTCGTCTACTGGGAGCCTTACCCCATCAAGTGGGTGGGAGTCCTCATCTCGAAGCAGGCTTCCCGCTTAGATGCTTTCAGCGGTTATCCCTCCCGAACGTAGCCAACCAGCCATGCCCTTGGCAGAACAACTGGCACACCAGAGGTTCGTCCGTCCCGGTCCTCTCGTACTAGGGACAGCCCTTCTCAAGACTCCTACGCGCACAGCGGATAGGGACCGAACTGTCTCACGACGTTCTAAACCCAGCTCGCGTACCGCTTTAATGGGCGAACAGCCCAACCCTTGGGACCGACTCCAGCCCCAGGATGCGACGAGCCGACATCGAGGTGCCAAACCATCCCGTCGATATGGACTCTTGGGGAAGATCAGCCTGTTATCCCCGGGGTACCTTTTATCCGTTGAGCGACGGCGCTTCCACAAGCCACCGCCGGATCACTAGTCCCGACTTTCGTCCCTGCTCGACCCGTCGGTCTCACAGTCAAGCTCCCTTGTGCACTTACACTCAACACCTGATTACCAACCAGGCTGAGGGAACCTTTGGGCGCCTCCGTTACCCTTTAGGAGGCAACCGCCCCAGTTAAACTACCCATCAGACACTGTCCCTGATCCGGATCACGGACCCAGGTTAGACATCCAGCACGACCAGACTGGTATTTCAACGACGACTCCACCCACACTGGCGTATGAGCTTCACAGTCTCCCAGCTATCCTACACAAGCCGAACCGAACACCAATATCAAACTGTAGTAAAGGTCCCGGGGTCTTTCCGTCCTGCTGCGCGAAACGAGCATCTTTACTCGTAGTGCAATTTCACCGGGCCTATGGTTGAGACAGTCGAGAAGTCGTTACGCCATTCGTGCAGGTCGGAACTTACCCGACAAGGAATTTCGCTACCTTAGGATGGTTATAGTTACCACCGCCGTTTACTGGCGCTTAAGTTCTCAGCTTCGCCCCACCGAAATGGAGCTAACCGGTCCCCTTAACGTTCCAGCACCGGGCAGGCGTCAGTCCGTATACATCGCCTTACGGCTTCGCACGGACCTGTGTTTTTAGTAAACAGTCGCTTCTCGCTGGTCTCTGCGGCCACCCCCAGCTCAGACCGTAAAGATCGTCACCAGGTGTGGCCCCCCTTCTCCCGAAGTTACGGGGGCATTTTGCCGAGTTCCTTAACCATAGTTCACCCGAACGCCTCGGTATTCTCTACCTGACCACCTGAGTCGGTTTAGGGTACGGGCCGCCATGAAACTCGCTAGAGGCTTTTCTCGACAGCATAGGATCATCCACTTCACCACAATCGGCTCGGCATCAGGTCTCACCCTTGATGAGTGGCGGATTTACCTACCACTCGGGCTACACCCTTACCCCGGGACAACCACCGCCCGGGATGGACTACCTTCCTGCGTCACCCCATCACTCACCTACTAACCGCTTGGTCCGGCGGCTCCACCACTCCCCTTTGCCCGAAGGCTCCGGGGCGGCTTCACGGCCTTAGCATCACGATGCTCGATGTTTGACGCTTCACAGCGGGTACCGGAATATCAACCGGTTATCCATCGACTACGCCTGTCGGCCTCGCCTTAGGTCCCGACTTACCCTGGGCAGATCAGCTTGACCCAGGAACCCTTAGTCAATCGGCGCACACGTTTCTCACGTGTGAATCGCTACTCATGCCTGCATTCTCACTCGTCAACCGTCCACAACTACCTTCCGGTGCTGCTTCACCCGGCAGACGACGCTCCCCTACCCATCCACACACCCGTTGGGGCTTCTTGTGTGAATGACACGACTTCGGCGGTACGCTTGAGCCCCGCTACATTGTCGGCGCGGAATCACTAGACCAGTGAGCTATTACGCACTCTTTCAAGGGTGGCTGCTTCTAAGCCAACCTCCTGGTTGTCTGTGCGACTCCACATCCTTTCCCACTTAGCGTACGCTTAGGGGCCTTAGTCGATGCTCTGGGCTGTTTCCCTCTCGACCATGGAGCTTATCCCCCACAGTCTCACTGCCGCGCTCTCACTTACCGGCATTCGGAGTTTGGCTAAGGTCAGTAACCCGGTAGGGCCCATCGCCTATCCAGTGCTCTACCTCCGGCAAGAAACACACGACGCTGCACCTAAATGCATTTCGGGGAGAACCAGCTATCACGGAGTTTGATTGGCCTTTCACCCCTAACCACAGGTCATCCCCCAGGTTTTCAACCCTGGTGGGTTCGGTCCTCCACGAAGTCTTACCTCCGCTTCAACCTGCCCATGGCTAGATCACTCCGCTTCGGGTCTTGAGCGTGCTACTCAACCGCCCTATTCGGACTCGCTTTCGCTACGGCTTCCCCACACGGGTTAACCTCGCAACACACCGCAAACTCGCAGGCTCATTCTTCAAAAGGCACGCAGTCACGAGAAGCACCGAAGTGCTTCCGACGCTCCCACGGCTTGTAGGCACACGGTTTCAGGTACTATTTCACTCCCCTCCCGGGGTACTTTTCACCATTCCCTCACGGTACTATCCGCTATCGGTCACCAGGGAATATTTAGGCTTAGCGGGTGGTCCCGCCAGATTCACACGGGATTTCTCGGGCCCCGTGCTACTTGGGTGTCTCTCAAGCAAGCCGCTGACATTTCAACTACGGGGGTCTTACCCTCTACGCCGGACCTTTCGCATGTCCTTCGTCTACATCAACGGTTTATAACTCGCCCCACGGCCGGCAGACCGTAGAAGAGAGATCCCACAACCCCGCACACGCAACCCCTGCCGGGTCTCACACGCATACGGTTTGGCCTCATCCGGTTTCGCTCGCCACTACTCCCGGAATCACGGTTGTTTTCTCTTCCTGAGGGTACTGAGATGTTTCACTTCCCCTCGTTCCCTCCACTTGCCCTATGTGTTCAGGCAAGGGTGACAGCCCATGACGACTGCCGGGTTTCCCCATTCGGAAACCCCCGGATCAAAGCCTGGTTGACGACTCCCCGGGGACTATCGCGGCCTCCCACGTCCTTCATCGGTTCCTGGTACCAAGGCATCCACCGTGCGCCCTTAAAAACTTGGCCACAGATGCTCGCGTCCACTGTGCAGTTCTCAAACAACGACCAGCCACCCATCACCCCACCAGCAGAAACTAGTGAGTGCACTGGGGCCGGCGACTGAGGAAAAGATCATTCCCTCAGACACCCAACAGCGTGCCCGACACGACCAGCCGATCAGATCAGCGTTCCACACCCCGAGGGGCAGTACTAGCGCCTGATCCATCCTGGACCGTGCCGAGTAGTCAACGTTCCACCCATGAGCAACCGTGCAAGACACTTGCTTGCAGTCGGCTATTGCTCCTTAGAAAGGAGGTGATCCAGCCGCACCTTCCGGTACGGCTACCTTGTTACGACTTCGTCCCAATCGCTGGTCCCACCTTCGACAGCTCCCTCCCACAAGGGGTTGGGCCACCGGCTTCGGGTGTTACCGACTTTCGTGACGTGACGGGCGGTGTGTACAAGGCCCGGGAACGTATTCACCGCAGCAATGCTGATCTGCGATTACTAGCGACTCCGACTTCATGGGGTCGAGTTGCAGACCCCAATCCGAACTGAGACCGGCTTTTTGAGATTCGCTCCACCTCACGGTATCGCAGCTCATTGTACCGGCCATTGTAGCACGTGTGCAGCCCAAGACATAAGGGGCATGATGACTTGACGTCGTCCCCACCTTCCTCCGAGTTGACCCCGGCGGTCTCCCGTGAGTCCCCAGCACCACAAGGGCCTGCTGGCAACACGGGACAAGGGTTGCGCTCGTTGCGGGACTTAACCCAACATCTCACGACACGAGCTGACGACAGCCATGCACCACCTGTACACCGACCACAAGGGGGGCACTATCTCTAATGCTTTCCGGTGTATGTCAAGCCTTGGTAAGGTTCTTCGCGTTGCGTCGAATTAAGCCACATGCTCCGCCGCTTGTGCGGGCCCCCGTCAATTCCTTTGAGTTTTAGCCTTGCGGCCGTACTCCCCAGGCGGGGCACTTAATGCGTTAGCTGCGGCACGGACAACGTGGAATGTTGCCCACACCTAGTGCCCACCGTTTACGGCGTGGACTACCAGGGTATCTAATCCTGTTCGCTCCCCACGCTTTCGCTCCTCAGCGTCAGTATCGGCCCAGAGATCCGCCTTCGCCACCGGTGTTCCTCCTGATATCTGCGCATTTCACCGCTACACCAGGAATTCCGATCTCCCCTACCGAACTCTAGCCTGCCCGTATCGACTGCAGACCCGGGGTTAAGCCCCGGGCTTTCACAACCGACGTGACAAGCCGCCTACGAGCTCTTTACGCCCAATAATTCCGGACAACGCTTGCGCCCTACGTATTACCGCGGCTGCTGGCACGTAGTTAGCCGGCGCTTCTTCTGCAGGTACCGTCACTCTCGCTTCTTCCCTGCTGAAAGAGGTTTACAACCCGAAGGCCGTCATCCCTCACGCGGCGTCGCTGCATCAGGCTTTCGCCCATTGTGCAATATTCCCCACTGCTGCCTCCCGTAGGAGTCTGGGCCGTGTCTCAGTCCCAGTGTGGCCGGTCGCCCTCTCAGGCCGGCTACCCGTCGTCGCCTTGGTGAGCCGTTACCTCACCAACAAGCTGATAGGCCGCGGGCTCATCCTGCACCGCCGGAGCTTTACACCGTCAAGGATGCCCAAGACGGTCATATCCGGTATTAGACCCCGTTTCCAGGGCTTGTCCCAGAGTGCAGGGCAGATTGCCCACGTGTTACTCACCCGTTCGCCACTAATCCACCCCGAAGGGCTTCATCGTTCGACTTGCATGTGTTAAGCACGCCGCCAGCGTTCGTCCTGAGCCAGGATCAAACTCTCCGTGAATGTTTACCGGTAATCCGGTGAGCACCACGAGAGCGGAACGATCGGAGGAATAGTCCGACCGTTCACAGCGTCCTCGCTGTGTTTATTTCAAAGGAACCACGTCCCGATCATGATGACCGGAGACGGGGTATCAACATATCTGGCGTTGACTTTTGGCACGCTGTTGAGTTCTCAAGGAACGGTCGCTTCCTTTGTACTCACCCTCTCGGGCTTTCCTCCGGGCTTCCCTTCGTGTTTCCGACTCTATCAGATCTTCGCGATCCGATTTCCTCGGCGCTTTCCAGGTTCCCGCTCTCGCGTTTCCCTTTCCGGCGGTTCCGACTTTATCAGAAGTTTTCGGCCGGTCTGACCGGCCGCTCATTTCTGAGTAATCGGGAGGACGCTTCTTTTGAATGTCGATAGCGACTTCTTGGAAGCCAGTAGAGTCTAGCGATCGCCTACCGGACGTGTCCAGTTCTAGGCAACTGTTTGAATCTACCTCCCCACGCGACCCGTGTCAACGGCTCCCGTGAGCGAAGAGGAGAATAGCAGCTCAGGAGGGCCGGACGCACATCAGGCAGCGGTGGGCACGGAGGAACTGCGGTCCGCCGCGTCGAGGTCACCCGTCTCGCCCTCACGAACCGCGCGGCCCCCGAGGACGTAGACGTACGTCAGGAATGCCACCTCGGCCACGATGCCGATGCCGATACGGGCCCAGGTGGGCAGGCCGGACGGCGTCACGAAGCCTTCGATGGCGCCGGAGACGAACAGGACCAGGGCGAGGCCGATCGCCATGCCCACCGCGGCCCGTCCCTCCTCCGCGAGCGCGGCGCGCCGGGTGCGGGGGCCGGGGTCGATGACGGTCCAGCCCAGGCGAAGTCCCGTACCGGCCGCCACGAAGACCGCGGTCAGTTCCAGCAGGCCGTGCGGCAGGACCAGGCCGAGGAATGTGTCGAGGCGGCCGGCGGAGGACATCAGACCGAAACCGGCACCGAGGTTGAGCATGTTCTCGAAGAGGATCCAGAGGACCGGCAGGCCCAGGAAGACGCCTAGGACCAGGCACATCGCGGCCGCCTCTGCGTTGTTCGTCCACACCTGAGCGGCGAAGGAGGCCGCCGGATGGCTGGAGTAGTAGGTCTCGTACTCACCGCCGGGGCGGGTCATCTGGCGCAGCTCACCGGGGGCCGCGATGGAGGACTGCACCTCCGGGTGCGCGCCGATCCACCAGCCCAGCAGGATCGCGACGGCCGTGGAGACGAGCGCCGTGGGGACCCACCAGCGGCGCGCGCGATAGACGGCGGCCGGGAAGCCTCGGGTCAGGAAGCGGGTCACATCGCGCCAGGACGCGGTGCGGGCACCAGTGACGGCACTGCGCGCGCGGGCGACGAGTTGGCTGAGCCGTCCGGTGAGCTGGGGGTCGGGGGCGCTGGACTGGACGAGCGAGAGGTGAGTCGCGGTGCGCTGGTAGAGGGTGACGAGTTCGTCGGCCTCGGCGCCGTTCAGGCGGCGCCGGCGGCGGAGCAGGGCGTCGAGGCGGTCCCATTCGGCTCGGTGTGCGGAGACGAAGACGTCCAGGTCCATCGGGTCTGCCTGCTCCTCGGCCGGTAGCCGACTGCTCGTCGTCGATGATCGTGTTTGCTGTCAGCTTGTCGCACTGGCGCGCAATGCGCCCACAGCTTGGCAGACTTGCCGCCCACGGGGCGGAGGAAGGACGGGGTGGGCGTGAGCGAGCTGGTGACCGGCGAGGCGGTGGCCCTCGAACTGCTGCCGGCGAAATTTCCGAGCAGGGCGTTGGCCGTACTGCTCGACCTGGTGGCGGCGATGACCGCGTATGTCGCGGTCACCGTGCTGCTCGTGGTGACGACGTCCTCCCTGGACAGTGCCGCGCGGACGGCGCTGGCGATCGCGACGTTCCTGCTGGTGCCGATCGGCGTGCCGATCGCGGTGGAGACGCTGAGCCACGGCCGTTCGCTCGGGAAGATGTCGCTGGGGCTTCGGGTGGTGCGGGACGACGGCGGGCCGATCCGCTTCCGGCACGCGCTGGTGCGGGGTGCGATCGGTGTGATCGAGATTCTCATGACGTTCGGCGCGATCGCGTCCATCGCGTCGCTGGTCTCGGCGCGCGGGCGGCGGCTCGGGGACGTGTTCGCGGGGACCCTCGTCGTGCGGGAACGGATTCCGGTGGGGCGGACCGGTCTCGTCCCGCCTCCGCCGCCGCATCTCGCGCAGCGGTTCGCCGGTCTCGACCTGTCGGCCGTGCCGGACGGGCTGTGGATGGCCGTGCGGCAGTACCTGACGCGGATGCAGCAGCTGGATCCCGGTGTGTCCTGGGACATGGCGCGGCGACTCGCCGGTGATCTCGCGGCGCGCACGGGGGCTCCGCTGCCCGCCGATCTTCCTCCTGCCGTCTTCCTGGCCGCCGTGGTGCACGAGCGGCAGTCGCGGGAGTCCCGGCAGGCGCGGCGGCCGTTCGGCGCGGGCGGTTCCGTGGCGGGAGATGCCCCGCGCGCGGCCGGGGACGACGTGTCGGGTGCCGGGTGGGCTGCGGAGGCCGGTGGTTGGTCCGTGTATCGGGCGCCGGCGCCCGCCCAGCCGGAGGCGTCCGCCGTGCCGATTGTGCCGTCGGCCGCGCCTTCCGGGCAGGAGCCGCCGGGTGAGCGGCCGGCCACCGGGTTCGCGCCGCCCGCGTAAGGGCGACTGCGCTCACCGCGGAGTACGGCCGCCCCCACCCCGCCCGCGCCGACGCCCGGTGGACAGCGGAGCCGGCGGTCGGGGCAGCGCCCTTCCCTCGTCAGCGCGAGACGCCCCTTGTGCCCCGCCCGCCCCGCTGCTCAGCGGAACGTCGACGGCGGTGACTCCAGGTCCTCCAGCTCGATTCCGGGCGCGGCCAGCACCACGTCGCCGGCGATGTGGACGGTGTGCTGTTCGCCCGTGTCCAGGGCGCTGACCTGGTATTCGTCCACGGTCAGAGGGCCGTTGTCAGTGGCGTGTGCTTCGCTGTTCACCAGTGCCCAGGACTGGTCCACGGTGCGGGGGGCGAGGACCGGGTCCGTGAGGGCGACGAGTCGTACGCGGGTCGCGGAGGAGGGGGTGAGGCGCACGAGACGAGCGGTGGCGACGAGGAACGCGGGGGACGTGCCGGTGAAGGCGTGGGCGCGCACATTGCCTTCGGTGGCATGGGTTCCGGTGGGGTCCGTGCGGACCCAGGTGACGCCGTCGAGGGCGGCACCGCGGACCTGCCAGCCGCCCGCGTGGAGTTCGAGGCGGATGGGACGGCCGAGGTCGTCCAGGGCGAGGTCGACCGAGCCGCTCTGGTCGCCGGCGGGGGTCGTCAGCCGGGAGACGTAGCGCCAGCCGGACGGGCCGGGGGCGCACTGGAAGTGTTCTTCGCCGAGGGGGGTGCGATCGTGCGGATCGTGGAGCGAATAGCGGCCGCGGGGCATGGGGGTCCTGGGTTGTGACGGGCTCGGGGGGCGTCGCCGCGGTACGTCCGTCCGGGGGCGTGAGCGCCGGACGGGTGCGTGAAGGCCGGACCGGACCGGCCAAAGGGGCAGGCCCCCGGCACGGGGGTGCGGGGGCCTGCCTCTGCGGACCTGGCCGAGACGCGGTGACGCGGCTCGGGGGCGGTCAGTAGCGGTAGTGGTCGGGCTTGTACGGGCCCTCGACCTCGACGCCGATGTACGCGGCCTGCTCCGGGCGCAGCGTGGTCAGCTTGACGCCGAGGGCGTCGAGGTGGAGGCGGGCGACCTTCTCGTCCAGGTGCTTGGGCAGCGTGTACACGCCGGTCGGGTACTGGTCGGGCTTGGTGAACAGCTCGATCTGCGCCAGCGTCTGGTCCGCGAAGGAGTTCGACATCACGAACGACGGGTGCCCGGTCGCGTTGCCCAGGTTCAGCAGACGGCCCTCGGACAGCACGATGATCACCTTGCCGTCCGGGAACGTCCACGTGTGGACCTGCGGCTTGACCTCGTCCTTCACGATGCCCGGAGTCCTCGCCAGGCCGGCCATGTCGATCTCGTTGTCGAAGTGACCGATGTTCCCCACGATCGCCTGGTGCTTCATCCTGGCCATGTCCGAGGCCATGATGATGTCCTTGTTGCCCGTCGTGGTGATGAAGATGTCGGCGGTCTCGACGACCTCGTCCAGCGTCGTGACCTGGTAACCGTCCATCGCCGCCTGGAGCGCGCAGATCGGGTCGATCTCCGTGACGATCACGCGAGCACCCTGGCCCCGCAGAGACTCCGCACAGCCCTTGCCGACATCGCCGTAACCGCACACGACGGCGGTCTTGCCGCCGATCAGCACGTCCGTGGCACGGTTGATGCCGTCGACCAGGGAGTGCCGGCAGCCGTACTTGTTGTCGAACTTCGACTTCGTCACCGCGTCGTTGACATTGATCGCCGGGAACAGCAGCACACCGTCACGCTGCATCTCGTACAACCGGTGCACACCCGTCGTGGTCTCCTCCGTCACCCCGCGGATCTCGGCGGCCAGCTGGGTCCACTTCTGCGAGCCGTCCGTGATGGTGCGGTGCAGCAGTTCGAGGATGACGCGGTGCTCGTCGGACTCGGCGGTCTCCAGGCCGGGGACCTTGCCGTCCTTTTCGTACTCGACGCCCTTGTGGACGAGGAGGGTGGCGTCGCCGCCGTCGTCCAGGATCATGTTCGGGCCGCCGGTGGGGCTGTCCGGCCAGGTCAGCGCCTGCTCGGTGCACCACCAGTACTCATCCAGGGTCTCGCCCTTCCAGGCGAAGACCGGGACGCCCTGGGGGTTGTCCGGGGTGCCGTTCGGGCCGACGGCGATGGCGGCGGCGGCGTGGTCCTGGGTGGAGAAGATGTTGCAGGAGGCCCAGCGGACGCGGGCGCCGAGGGCGACCAGGGTCTCGATCAGCACGGCGGTCTGCACGGTCATGTGCAGGGAGCCGGTGATCCGGGCGCCGGCCAGCGGCTGGCTCTCGGCGTACTCCTTGCGGATCGCCATCAGGCCGGGCATCTCGTGCTCGGCGAGGGTGATCTCCTTGCGGCCGAACTCGGCCAGCGAGAGATCGGCGACCTTGAAGTCCTGTCGGTTGTCGACAGTCGTCATTACGAGCTGCTCCTCGGAATCGGGGCGAGGGTGGGTACGGCTGATCTGCGCGGCGGCGGACATACGGATGCCCGGAAAGAGGACATGGGCATGCCCACGTGCGCGCAGCGCAGTCCGTCGGAGGCCCTCTCTCCCTCGGACGGTCCGTGGTGGGACCGCCCGACCGCCATCAGCAGCGACGTCTGGCTCCGTCCCAAGCTACACCGGACCGCCCGCTCGCCCACAGTCCGCGTCCGCATGGTTCAAGCCGTATCCGAGGCGGCGGCACGGTTGGGGGCGGGGTGGGCGGGGCCGGGTCAGTGGCCGTCGGCGTGCGGGTTCGGGCCGCCGGGGGTCGCCGCCGGGTCGGGTCCCTTGGCGGCCTCGGCCTCGCTGTAGATGTCGGGTTCGAGGTAGATCACACGGGCGATGGGGACGGCGGTGCGGATGCGGTCCTCGGCGGCGTCGATGGCGGCGGCGACCTCGGCGGCGGTGTCGTCGTGCCGTACCGCGATCTTGGCGGCGACCAGCAGTTCCTCGGGACCGAGGTGGAGGGTGCGCATGTGGATGATCCGGGTGACCGAGGCGCCGTCGACGGTCACGTCCTCGATCTTCTTGATCACGTCGAGGCCGGCCGCCTCGCCCAGCAGCAGCGACTTGGTCTCGGCGGCCAGGACCAGGGCGATGCAGACGAGGAGGACACCGATGCAGACGGTGCCGACGCCGTCCCAGACGCCGTCGCCGGTGAGCAGGGAGAGGCCGACGCCGCCGAGGGCGAGGACGAGACCGATGAGCGCGCCGAAGTCCTCCAGCAGGACGACGGGCAGCTCGGGGGCCTTGGCGCGGCGGATGAACTGCGACCAGGACAGCGAGCCGCGCAGTTCCTTGGACTCCTTGATGGCGGTGCGGAAGGAGAAGCCCTCGGCGAGGATCGCGAAGACGAGGACGGCCACCGGCCAGTACCAGTTCTCCAGGGCGTGCGGGTGGGAGATCTTCTCGTAGCCCTCGTAGATGGCGAACATGCCGCCGACGGAGAAGAGGACGATCGAGACGAGGAAGGCGTAGATGTACCGCTCGCGGCCGTAGCCGAAGGGGTGCTGCGGGGTGGCCTCGCGCTGGGCCTTCTTCCCGCCGACGAGCAGCAGGAACTGGTTGCCGGAGTCGGCGAGCGAGTGGACGCCCTCGGCGAGCATCGAGGAGGAGCCGCTGAAGGCGAACGCCACGAACTTCGATGCCGCGATCGCGAGGTTGGCGCCGAGTGCCGCCACGATCGCCCTGGTACCGCCTGACGCGCTCATGTGTCCGCGTTGTCCCTTCGGTCTTTGCCCACTCTGCGCCTTTGCCCGGCCTTTGCCGGTGGGCCATTGTCGCAGCCCGGCCGGGCCCCGGCGCGTCAGGTGTCCCCAGTCCCGGTCATACGATCCGTCAAACGCGCACGGTGGCGCGGAAGACCGTACCCGCGCCCGAGATCTCGGCCTTCTCGTCGGCCGGGACGAACACCGAGTGTCCGGGACCCAGTTCGTGCTCGCCCGCGTGGACGGAGCCGGCCGTGCACAGCAGGATCTGCGGGGTGTTCCGGGTGAGGTCCTGGGCGGTGCCGCCCTCGGCCAGGACGTACCGGGAGAGCCGGAACTCGTCGATCGGCGTCTCGTAGACCTCCTCGCCGTCCGGGGCGGCCTCGGGTCGCAGCACGCCGGGGTCGCCCGCCTCGAAGCGGACGACGCGCAGGAGTTCGGGCACGTCGACGTGTTTGGGCGTCAGACCGCAGCGAAGGACGTTGTCGGAGTTGGCCATGATCTCGACGCCCAGGCCGTCGAGATAGGCGTGCGGGACACCGGCGCCCAGGAACAGCGCCTCGCCGGGCTGGAGGCGGACGTGGTTGAGCAGCATGGCCGCGATGACGCCGGGGTCGCCGGGGAAGTGGTGGGCGAGGCCGGCGTACGGGGCGTAGTCGCCGCCCAGGCGGGCGCAGGCGGCGGTGGCCTCGGCGACGGTGCGGGCCATGTCGTCGCGGTCCGCGCCGAGGATCGCGGTGAGGACCTCGCGCAGGGCCGCCTCCTCGGGGTGGGCTCCCAGGAGATCGACGTACGGCTTGAGCAACTCGACGCCGAGACCGGCGAGCAGGTCGGCGGCGCGGGCCGGGTCGCGGAAGCCGCACAGGCCGTCGAACTCGGTGAGGGCACAGATCAGTTCGGGCTTGTGGTTGGCGTCCTTGTAGTTGCGGTGCGGCGCGTCGATCGGGACGCCTCTGCGCTCCTCGTCGTCGTAACCCTCCCTGGCCTGCTCCAGATCGGGGTGCACCTGGAGGGACAGGGGCGCGCCGGCGGCGAGGATCTTCAGCAGGAAGGGCAGGTGCGGGCCGAACCTGGCCACCGTCTCCTTGCCCACTTCGCGCTCCGGGTCGGCGTCGATCACCTCGGCGAGGGTGCCGCGCGGGGTGCGCGACGGGGCGCCGGGGTGGGCGCCCATCCACATCTCCGCCTGGGGCTCGCCGGTCGGCTCGACGCCGAGGAGGTGCGGGATGGCGGTGGGGGAACCCCAGGCGTAGGGGCGGACGGTGTTGTCGAGGCGGTCCATGTGTCTTCTCTGTCTTCCGTGCGTGCGCTGCTCGGCCGGCGGGGCTCGCGCGGGGCGCGGTGCCGGTGTGCGGGCCGTGGAAGGGCGGGCCCGTGGCCGGTGCGGACCGGCCCGTAGCCAGATCAGGCCCCGGAAGCGAGCGCCAGGTAAACGGCGGCGAAATCCGTGACGGCGATCAGTTCCGCGAGGGTCTCCAGTTCGCCGCCTTCCTCGGGTTCGAGTTCGCTGATCGGCGTGTCGTGGCTGAGGGCCAGGTCACGGGCGGCGGGGGCGGCGGTGAGGCCGCCGCTCGGGCGGTCACGCAGCAGCACCACGCGCGCGTGCAGCGAGGGCGCCTCCTCCACGCGGTCGCGGAAGAAGTCGTCCGGGTCGGCGCTGGCGGCGAGGGGGCCGGCCAGCAGGGCGCCGTGCGCGGCGAGCGCCTCGGGCAGTTCGGCGACGACGGCGGGGCGGCCGGCGAGTTCGGCGAGGGCGGCGGCGAAGCGGCGGCCCGCGGGGCCCGCGGAGGTCCCCTCGGTCCACACCACGGGGAGCGCGTCGGCGAGTTCGGCGGCGAGGGTCTTCGCGGGGTTGCTGTAGGCGGCGATGACGGGGCCGCAGCGTTCGGCGATCCGGTCGAGGCGGTCGGCGACCTTCTCCAGGGCCTCGGGCGGGGCGGAGAGCAGGCCGATCCGGTCCAGGAGGGCGAGCAGCGGGGTCAGCAGGGCCCAGAAGACGCCGGGCGAGGACGCGGCGAGCGGTTCGTCCTGGTCGTACGGTGCCGTCGCCATCGGGACGAACAGCCCGTGGGTGCCGCCGACGGACTCGGCGAGGGGGGTGCCGGCCGGGGCGACGGCGACGACGGTGAGGCCGCGGCGGTACGCCTGGTCGGCGAGGAGGGCGAGGCTGGGTTCGGTGCCGTCCGGGGTGGTGATCAGGAGCAGGTCGACCGAGCCCGCCCAGCCGGGGAGTTCCCAGCGCAGGGCGCCCGCGGCCGGGGCGACGCCGGTGGGGGCGAGGCGGACCACGGGGCTGCCGGGGCCCGCCAGGGTGCCGAGGAGGTCGGCGGTGTGGGTGGCGGCGGCGCCGGGTCCGGCGATCAGTACGGCGCGGGGGCGGCCGTCGGGTTTGAGGTTGCCGACGCCTGCCTCGGCGGCGTGCCGGGCGGCGGTGCGCACGCGGGCGCCGGCCTCGGCGGCACCGCGCAGCAGGCCCCGGCGGTCGGCCTCGGCGAGGCCCTCCGGGCTGTCGAGCAGCGATTCGTCCAGCATGGGCGGCAGCCTCCGATGGCCGGGGGTGGCTACGACGTCTAAGACCCTACGGGGTGCGGGGGCCTTGGAGGGTACGGCGGTGTCCTCGACGGTACGACGGTTGGGGCCGCGTCACTCGGGGCGGCGGGCCTCGTCCACGAGGAGGACCGGGATGCCGTCGCGGACCGGGTAGGCGAGACCGCAGTCCTGGCCGGTGCAGATCAGCTCGGCGTCCTGCTCCTTGAGGGGGGCGTGGCAGGCCGGGCAGGCGAGGATCTCCAGGAGGCCGGCTTCGAGCGGCATGGGGTGTGTCCCTTCGGGGGCGGGGTTTCTCGGACCGCTGGTCAGCGTACCGCTGCGGGGCGGGTGGGGCGGGGCCTTGCCCACCCGCCCGCGCGAATCGCCTGGCCCGGGGCGGGGGTACGGGCGCTGCGGGCGACGACGGCCGCGAGCGCTTCCAGGAGGCGTTCGCCGCGGCCTGGACCGGGCGCGGGCGGGGCCGGGGATGTCACGCCCTGATGATGGCCAGCGCCTCGTCGCGGATCTTGGTCATCGTGGGCTCGTCCTTCGCCTCGGCGTTCAGGCGGAGGAGGGGCTCGGTGTTGGAGGGGCGGACGTTGAACCACCAGTCGGTGGCGGAGACGGTGAGGCCGTCGAGGTCGTCGAGGGTGACGCCGGCCCGGCCCTCGTACGCGGCGCGGATCGCGGCGAGGCGGCCGGACTGGTCGGCGACGGTGGAGTTGATCTCGCCGGAGCCCGCGTAGCGGTCGTACTGGGCGACGAGCGAGGACAGCGGGCCCTCCTGGCCCCCGAGGGCGGCGAGGACGTGCAGGGCGGCCAGCATGCCGGTGTCGGCGTTCCAGAAGTCCTTGAAGTAGTAGTGCGCGGAGTGCTCGCCGCCGAAGATCGCACCGGTGCGGGCCATCTCGGCCTTGATGAAGGAGTGGCCGACGCGGGTGCGGACCGGGGTGCCGCCGTTCTCGCGGACGACCTCAGGGACCGTGCGGGAGGTGATCAGGTTGTGGATGATCATGCCATCGCCGCCGTTGCGCGCGAGCTCGCGCGCGGCGACCAGGGCGGTGATCGCGGACGGGGAGACCGGGTCGCCGTTCTCGTCCACGACGAAGCAGCGGTCGGCGTCGCCGTCGAAGGCGATGCCCAGGTCCGCGCCCTCGGCCGGGACGCGCTTCTGGAGGTCCACGAGGTTGGCCGGGTCGAGCGGGTTGGCCTCGTGGTTCGGGAAGGTGCCGTCCAGTTCGAAGTACATCGGCACGAGGGTCAGGGGCAGGCCGGCGAAGACCGTGGGCACCGTGTGGCCGCCCATGCCGTTGCCCGCGTCGACGACGACCTTCAGGGGGCGGATCGCGCGCAGGTCGACCAGCGAGCGCAGGTGCGCCGCGTAGTCCTCCAGCGTCTCGCGCGAGGTGAGGGTGCCCGGCTCCGCGGCCGGTTCCGGGGCGCCCGACTCCAACCATTTCTCCACCAGTTCGCGGATCTGCGCGAGACCGGTGTCCTGGCCGACCGGGGCGGCACCGGCGCGGCACATCTTGATGCCGTTGTACTGGGCCGGGTTGTGCGAGGCGGTGAACATCGCGCCGGGCAGGTCCAGCGCGCCGGAGGCGTAGTAGAGCTGGTCGGTGGAGCACAGGCCGATCTCGGTCACGTCCACGCCGCGGTCCGCCGCGCCGCGCGCGAAGGCGCGGGACAGGCCGGGGGACGAGGGCCGCATGTCGTGGCCGACGACGATCGCCGACGCGCCCGTCACCTGCGCGAAGGCGGCGCCGAAGAGTCCGGCCAGTGTTTCGTCCCACTGGTCCGGGACCACTCCGCGTACGTCGTACGCCTTCACGATCTGCGACAGATCAGCAGTCACGGCCAACCCTCCTGAAAGTTCTCTGGCCCCCACAAACTACCCGTTCGCGGTAAGGGGGAGGTGTGTGGACACCTGGGGCGCGCGTCCTCCGGGAGGAACCGGGAAGCACCGGGAGGAGTGGCGGGGCGGATGGCGCTCCGGGACGACCCCTACGGGGGAGCGTCCGTCATCCCCCCGCGGATGCCGGTCAGTTGTCGGGGGAGCGCAGGACCCGCAGATGGCCGCGGCGGGCCACCTCCATGGGGTCCGCGGCGCGGGCCCCGCCGCCTGCCCCGGCCGCGCGTTCCTGGGGGCGGGCGGCCTCGCGCACGGCATTGGCGAGCGCCTCCAGGTCGTCGCCGCTGGGCCGGGCGGGGGCGGAGCCGTCGAGGAGACGGACGACCTCCCAGCCGCGCGGGGCGGTGAGGCGCTCGGAGTGCTCGGCGCACAGGTCGTAGCAGTGGGGTTCGGCGTAGGTGGCGAGCGGGCCGAGGACCGCGGTCGAGTCGGCGTAGACGTACGTCAGCGTCGCGACGGCGGGTCGGCCGCAGGCGGTGCGCGAACAGCGACGTACAGGGCTCACGACGTTGGACGGTACCGCACTCTTGAGCGGGCCGCGACGACTCTCCACCAGGTCACTCCCCCGTGTCGTGCTGTGAGACGCCCCACATACCCCTGGAAACAGGCCCTGTTGAGCCGCAGAGAGGGGGGCTTCGGGGTGCCCGGGTGGGACTGTTTCCGGTCATGAGTCAGTACAAACACGGTCAATTGCCTTGTGTTCTGGGGACTTGAAGGGTTCGTGGACGGTCGCCGAACTGGGCCGGGGCTTGGCCGGAACGGTCGTCCGGCGACAGGAACGCGGCAGGAAAACGGCAGAACGCGGCGGAAAGTCGCCGGTGGCCGGTTGGCGCGTGCGACCGGGCGGGCGGGGCGGCCGGGGACTACGCTTCATCAGTGATGGACAACCGTGTACCGCCCCGAGCCGCAGGCCCCGGACCCCGTCGCCGTGATCGTCACGGGCGGGGCATGCGGGGGCCGATCGCACCGCCGCAGGTGCCGTTGGCGGCGAGCCGGGCGGAGGTGTTCGACGATCTCGTGCAGGACTCCGTGGAGCGGCTGGAGCGGCGGTGGCCGCAGCTCGCCGAGGTGGAGTTCCTGGTGCTGGAGGTGCCTCGCCTCGAGGGGCAGCAGGAATCGGTCGCCCTGTGGGGGGACGAGGCGGTGCCGCTCGGGGGGATCGTGCCGGCGCGGCAGGGGCGGCGGGCGCGGGTCGTGGTGTACCGGCGGCCGGTGGAGATCCGGTCGAAGGGGCGGGACGAGCGGGCGGCGCTCGTCCACGAGGTGGTCGTGGAGCAGGTCGCGGAGCTGCTGGGGCTGACGCCGGAGACGGTGGATCCGCGGTACGGGGAGGATTAGGCCCCGCCGCCCGCCGTCCGCTGCCCGCGCGCTGTCGGGTCGGCCCGCGCTGTCCGTTCGGCCTCTGCTGTCCGGTTGACCCGCGCTGTCGCGGGCCGGGGGTGGGTGCCGTTCACCCACCCCCGTAGGGCGTGACCTGGGGCGTGCCCCCTACTTCTGGAGGATCGACAGGTCCTCGTCCGTCTTCGGGACCGAGACCAGTCCCCTGTCGCTCGGCAGGGTCTGGATGGTGAACCCGGAGGGGTCGGTCGAGGTGAGGGTGCGGGAGGCGTAGACGGGGGTGGCGGTGAGGGGCTCGACGGTCAGGGCGTAGGTGCCCTTGGCGCCGGAGGGGACCGGGGCGTCGATGTCCTGGGTGGTGCCGGACTTGATCGTGTAGGTCTTGCTGACCGCCGTACCGCCCTCGCTGCCCGCCGAGGCGGTGACCTTGACCCTGGCCGTGCCGGTGGGCGCGGTCAGGGCGAGGGTGGTGCCCTTGGCGCTGTTGTCGGCCGCGGTGGCGCGCGCGCCGACGGGGGCGGTGGCCGGGATGAACGCGGTCTCCTGGTTCGCGCCCTTGCCCCGGACCACCCGCAGCGCGGCGACGACCGGCACCGACTGGTCGGTGGGGGTCAGGACCAGGGAGCCGGCCTCGCCGCGGGTGAGCGGGCCGAGGTCGGCTGCGGTGGTCATGCCGGACTTGACGTGCAGTTCCTCGTTGCCCGCCGGGGTGATCAGGCCGTCGGGCGAGGCGAGCCGGATCTTGAGGTCGGCGTCGTCGCCACCGGGCGTGAAGGCGATCAGGCGCACGTCGGTGGCGTCCTTGGGGATGCCCGGCAGCACCAGGCTGCCGGCCGGGTCGGCGGCCGCGGCCAGCCAGTCGCCGCCCGACTTGTCGTCCAGCGCCTGCACCGTGGCGCCGACCCGGCCGCTGCGCACGCTGACGTGCACGGTCAGGTCGTCCTGCCGTTCGTCGGTCAGCGTGGAGAGCAGGATCGGCTCGCTGGTGTGCGGCTTGACCGTGAGGTTCTCCCCCAGCGGCGACTTGATCGCGCCGTTCTTGCCGTACAGCTCGACGTCCACGACGGCGGCGGAGTCGTCCGGGTTGGTCAGATGGACGTAGTCGGTACGGCTGGCAACGGTGCTGGCGCCCGGGAACCAGAACTCCGTGTCGGCGGGTGTGCAGGCGACGCCCTGGAGGCCGCGGCCGGTGCCGGCGTCGATCTCGGTGGTCTCCTGGACGGTCCAGCCGGGCGCGAACTTCCCGTCGGCGGTGCCGATCAGCGCGGGTGTGTCGGCGCCTGAGGTGTCGGCGGTGACCGGGGTGCTGGGCGCCTTCGGGGTGAGCACCGGCTGGTCGGCGGTCGTCTTCTTGCCGCTCTTGCCCTTGCTCTTGCCCTGCGGGATGCCGCCCGTGCCGTCCGCCGACTGCGTGGGGGCGGCCTCGAGTTGGGCCTTGCCGCTGCTCGGGGCGCCCTGGGTGACGGGTGTGAACGAGGTGTACGTCGTGTCCGCGATGTCCGAGACGCTGGGCGCCGGGCACAGCAGACCGGTGCGCTGCACGGGCAGTTGGGCGGCGGCGCCGGACGCGGCCGCGCCGGACGCGGACGGGGTGGTCAGCGCGGCGAACGCGGTGACGGCGGCCAGCGCGGTGGTGCCGGCGATCAAGGACAGGGTGGTGCGGTTCACTGCTGGCTCCCGTCGGGGCGCTCGCTGCCGGTGCCGTGGGGCGGCTGGGCGGGGTCGTAGCCCTGCTGGGCGGGGTCGTACGCCGGGTCGTAGCCCTGCTGCTGGTACGGCGCCGGGTCGTACGGCTGCTGTTCGGCGGTGCCGCCGTAGGCGTACGGGTCGTACGCCGCCGTTCCGTAGGGGTCGGCCTGGTACGTCTGCTGGTCGTAGCCGCCCTGTTGGTAGGGGTCGGTGCCGTAGCCGGGGTACGGGGCGTCGGCGTAGGGGGTGGCGTACGACTCGTCGTAGGAGGGGTCGTACGGCTGCTGGTGCGGGATCTGGGGCTCGGCCGGGGCCGGGGGCATGTCCGGGGTGTCCCCTGCGGGCATCTCCCTCATGGGGGTCTCCCCTACGGGGGCCTGCGCCGCGGGCGGTTCCGCGGCGGACTCGTCCTCGGCCTGGGCGCGCAGGCGGCGGGCGCGGCGGCCCTCGCCCGTGGCGGCCTGCGCGGGCAGCGGCTCCTCCTCGGGAAGGTCGTCGTCCACGTCGCGCCGGCGGCCCGGCAGGGCGAGGACGATCAGGACGACGGCGAGCGCGCCCTGGGCCCACAGCCAGGCGGTGTGGATGATCGGCTCGTCGTAGGTGACGTCCAACCGCCCGCCGCTGGAGGGGAGTCGGAAGCCCTGGGCCCAGCCGTCGACGGTGGTGCGGGTGAGCGGCTTGCCGTCGAGGGTGGCGGTCCAGCCGGGGGCGGCGCTGTCCGCGAGGCGCAGGACGCGGCCGTCGGAGCCGGACGGGACGGTGGTGTGGATGTCCACCGGTCCCGCCTCGACCGGCTGGGCGCTGCCCGAGCCGACGGAGTCGGAGGTGCCCGCGGGCAGGATGACCGCGCGGGAGACCTCCTGGTCGACACGCCACAGGGCGTTGCCGTTCTGCTGGCTGAGCCGGGCCAGGCCGGGGGTGGCGTCGAGGACGCGGGTGATGTCGCGGGGCGCGCCCTTGTGGACGAGGACGTAGCGCACGGCGAAGCCGCCGAGTTCGTCGGCCTGGTCGGCGCCGGAGCCGGCGACCAGGTTGGCGACGACCTTGTCCAGGCGCGCGTTGTGGCCGTCGGCGGCGGCGAGTTCGGCGTCTCCCATGCGGGCGCCGGCGCCGCGCACCAGGGTGTAGCTGACTCGCGCGGTGGAGTCGCTGTCCAGGACGAGGGTGCGGGCCCGGTCGCCGGTGGTGGAGTCCTCGGCGACGAACGCGGGCACCTGGGCCGGGTCGCGGCGCTGCACGGGCCCGTCGGCGCCGCGGACCATCCAGGCGGCGGCGAGCACCAGGGGGCCCATGGCCGCGGTGAGGGCGATCAGGGCGGCCAGCGGCTGGCGCCAGCCGAAGCTCTGCTCGGCCACGCGCGCGCGGGCGCCGTCGGCGCCGAGGGCGGCGGCGGCCAGCAGGGCGATGCCGTAGACGAGGGTGGCGGGACCGGCCCAGGCGGACCGGTTGGCGAGGACCGCGAAGACGAGACCGGTCAGGGCGACGACCCAGGCGGCGCGGATGCCCAGCTGCCGCTGCGAGCGCAGCAGTGCGGCGAGGGCGGCGAGCACGATGCCGAGCAGCAGCAGGCCGCTCATGGTGCCGGGGCCGCCGGGGCTGACGCCGAGCAGGTCGAGCGCGGAGGCGGACGAGGCGCCGTAGTCCAGGCCCGCTTCCTTGAAGAAGCCGGTCGGCAGCAGGGTCAGCGACCAGGGGGCGAGGAGCACCAGCGGGGTGCCGAGCTGGACGAGCAGGCGCAGGCCGTGGGCGACCAGGTCGGCGCGGCGCAGCGCCAGCACGCCGAGGCCGAGGATCAGCGCGATGGGCCAGACGATCGGGGTGAAGGCCGTGGTGATGGTCAGCAGCAGGGCGTACGCCCAGGTGGCGCGCCAGCTGCCGCGGGCGCCGGTGCGGCTGGTGAGGCCGCCCGCGGCGATGCCCGCGCGGGCGATCAGCGGCAGCAGTACGGCGAGTACGGCGGTGCCGATGCGGCCGCCTGCCAGGGCGCCGGTGGTGGCGGGCAGGAAGGCGTAGGCGATGGCCGCCCAGGCGCGCAGCAGCCGGGAGGTGACCAGGGGCCGGGAGGCGAAGTAGGCGGTGAATCCGGCGAGCGGCACCGAGCAGACCAGCAGCACGGTGACCGCGACTCCGGCGGAGCCGAACAGCAGGGTGGCCAGGGTGGCGACGATGGCGAGGTAGGGCGGTGCGGCGGGGGTGCCGCCGGTGCCGACCGGGTGCCAGGCGTCCGCGAAGCGGGACCACAGGTCGCCGGCGCTCGCCGGGGCGGGCAGCAGGGCGCCGCCGCCGAGCGCGCCGCCGGTGAGCAGGGCGCGGCAGGCGACCAGGGAGATGACCAGCAGGGCGAGGAAGAGGACCGGTCCGGGCCTGCGGGCGATCCGCTTGAGGCGGACGAACTGCTCGACCTCCAGGAAGTCGGCGTCGTCGCCGCCGGGTCCGGATTCCACGGCGCCGCCGTGCCGGCCGGCCGTGGTGTCGGTGTCGGAGCTGCCGGTGAAGTTGCCCGCGAACTGTTCCACGGTGGCGCGGATGGTGGCGCCGGGGGGCGGGAAGAGGGCGCGCAGTTCGTCCTTGCCGATCCGCGGGGTGCCGCGGCGGCGCCGGGCGGCGATGATCCGCTCGGGCCGCAGCAGGGTGCCCAGCAGGCCGCGGATCTCGTCGACGGCCTGGCCCGGCACCTTGCCGACGAGGTAGGCGACGGTCCGCAGGAGGGTGCCGAGGACGAGCCGGAGCAGCACCCAGGGCAGCGCGGCGGTACGGGTGTTGGCGAGCAGCGTGTGGACGGCGCCGGCCTTGTCGACCTTGTGCGGGG
Organism: Streptomyces sp. AM6-12; assembly: GCF_044327085.1. Classification (NCBI taxonomy): domain Bacteria; kingdom Bacillati; phylum Actinomycetota; class Actinomycetes; order Kitasatosporales; family Streptomycetaceae; genus Streptomyces; species Streptomyces sp. AM6-12. The sequence continues at coordinate 4,457,752 of NZ_JBIQWN010000001.1, read as the reverse complement.
AGGCGGCGGTGCGGCCCACGCAGTCCACGGCGCGGCGCTCGCGGGAGGCGGCCTCGGCGTGTCGTACGACCGCGTCGGGGGCGATCAGGACGCGGTGGCCGGCGAGGTGGGCGCGCCAGCACAGGTCCACGTCGTCGCGCATCAGAGGCAGCCGGCGGTCGAAGCCGCCGAGCTGTTCGAAGACGTCGCGGCGGATCAGCATGCCGGCGGTGGAGACGGACAGCACGGTGCGGACGTGGTCGTGCTGGCCCTGGTCCTGTTCGCGGCGGTCCAGTCCGGTCCAGCGGCGGCCGGAGTTGGCGATGGAGACGCCGACTTCCAGCAGTTGCCTGCGGTCGTACCAGCCGCGGAGTTTGGGGCCGACGATCGCCACGTCGTCGCGGCCGAGTTCGAGTTCGTTCTCGACGACCTTCAGCAGCTGGGCGAGGGCGTCGGGTTCGGGGGCGCAGTCGTCGTGCAGCAGCCAGAGCCACTGGATCGGTTCGCCGTACGGCAGTTCGGGGAGGTCGTAGGCGTCGTCGCGCCAGGTGCGGGTGGCCGGGTCCCAGCCGCTGGGGCGCTTGAGGTACGGCAGCTCGTCCGGGGTGAGGAGGGGGGCGGTGCGGCTGGCCTCCTCGACGGCCTGGCCGAAGCCGGTGCGGCGGGCGAGGTGCAGCACGCCCGCGTCACCGAGGGCTTCGCCGAGCAGCTGGGCGGAGTTGTCCGCGCTGCCGGTGTCGGCGGCCACCGCGTGCTGGACGGGGCGTTCCTGGCCGAGCAGCCCGGCGATCGCGTCGGGCAGCCAGCGCGCGCCGTCGTGGGAGACGAGGACGGCGGTGACGACGTGACGCGGAAACTCGGGTGGGCGGGCCGGGTCGAACGCCGCCTGGCGGGCTGGGTCGAACGCTGCTGCGGCGGCCGGGTCTTGGGCCGGCGTGTGGCTGTGCACGGACATCGAGGTACGGGCCCCGGTTCGCTGGACTGCGGTGGACACCCGCGACCCCAGGGCCTCGATGGGCTCGCGGGGACAGCGGGGCGTCTCGGACGAGCGACCACACTATCGGCTGCCCACGACGACGGCCCGCCGCCTGTGGATAACCCACGGGCAGCGGGCCGTTCGGGATGTTTTCTCAGATATGGCGCGGGTATGTACCGGGTGCCCGCGCCGCCGGCGCGCGGTCAGACGGCGGCCTTCTTCAGCCGGCGGCGCTCCCGCTCGGACAGACCGCCCCAGATGCCGAAGCGCTCGTCGTTGGCGAGGGCGTATTCGAGGCATTCGGACCGGACCTCGCAGGCGAGGCAGACCTTCTTGGCCTCTCTGGTGGAGCCGCCCTTCTCGGGGAAGAAGGACTCGGGGTCGGTCTGGGCGCACAGCGCGCGCTCCTGCCAGCCGAGTTCCTCGTCCGCGTCGTCGACCAGCAGTTGCTGCACCAGCTCGGTCATGTGCGCCCCTCGTCTGTCTTCACGTCCCCGTGCGTAGCCGTTACCGATTTCGGCTGAACGACACGAGTGAAATTACAAGTGTGCTGCTCCGGGCGAGTCAAGCCGAGATCTGCTATTGAGCCCGTTATTCACTCTGCGGAACCAAGGCCATGCGGAAAGTGTTCAAATCGGCATAAACCCCGACACACGGCCGACCGCGCGACCGACATCCGTCGGACGCCGCACTCCGCCCGGCACCCGCACGGCCCTGTTCCGGCACCCGCACGGCTCCCCTACGGAGAAAGACGTCCCGACGTTCGATCGCGTTGCACCGCTCGCCGAGCGCTCGGATGTGCCCCATGTGTCCCGGCTTCCCGAGCAGCAAACCTCACGACGGGGGAATGACCCGGATGAGGTGAAATGTGTCCCACATGGCGGGCATCGAGTTGACAGTGCAGGTGTGAACCGTTGTCCTAGGGGGCATGCTCGCGAACTCGGTATCCACCTCGACCCGCCCCGCTGGGTCCCACGGTGCTGCCCGGGCCCGCTGTAGCTGTTGTCGCTGTTCCAGCTGTTGAGCCTGACCCTTCCGCTTTCCGGGTCTTCGCTCCGGCCGCCGCCGACGCCCCGCCCCCCCGCGCGCGCTCGGCCGTTCTTCCTTCGCAGCCCCTCCCACCGGGCTCCCACTCTTCTCAGCCGAGGGACCAGCACACCCCCATGAACAGCGACAACGACCTCCAGATCGCCGGTGACCTGCTCGAGGTGCCGCACCTGCTGCAACCGCCGCGCGAGCACCCGGCCACCGTCGCGGAGTTCGCCGGCCTGGCCCGCGCCATCGCCGCCGACCGCGCCCGGTGGGCGGACCTCGTTCGCTACGACGCCACGACCCGCTGGTACCACCGGCTGCGCACCGGCCCCGGATACGAGGTCTGGCTGCTGTCCTGGGTGCCGGGGCAGGGCACCGGGCGGCACGACCACGGCCGCTCCTTCGGCGTCCTCACCGTCCTGGAGGGCACGCTCACCGAACACACCCGGCGCGGCACCAGGACGCTCACGCCCGGCGCACAGCACGTGTCCGCGCCGGGGTACGCGCACGAGGTCGTCAACGACGCGCTGGAACCGGCCGTCAGCCTGCACATCTACTATCCGGGGCTGACCGAGATGCCCATGCACCCCGCCTCGCACGCCGGTGCGGGTGCCTCCCCCTTCTGTGAGGCGCGTGCGGTGACTGCCTGACGCGTTGTCGGACCCTCCTGCAAGACTGGTCCTCATGCGCATTGTGGTTCTGGCAGGCGGCATCGGTGGTGCCCGGTTCCTGCGCGGTCTCAAGCAGGCCGCGCCGGACGCGGACGTCACGGTCATCGGCAACACCGGCGACGACATCCACCTCTTCGGGCTGAAGGTCTGCCCGGACCTCGACACGGTGATGTACACGCTGGGCGGCGGCATCAACGAGGAGCAGGGCTGGGGGCGGTCCGGGGAGACCTTCCATCTCAAGGAGGAACTGGCGGCCTACGGGGTCGGGCCCGAGTGGTTCGGGCTCGGCGACCGGGACTTCGCCACGCACATCGTGCGGACGCAGATGCTCGGCGCAGGCTATCCGCTGAGCGCGGTCACCGAGGCGCTGTGCGACCGGTGGAAGCCGGGCGTGAAGCTGATCCCGATGACCGACGACCGGGTGGAGACGCATGTGGCCGTCGAGATCGACGGCGACCGCAAGGCGGTCCACTTCCAGGAGTACTGGGTGCGGATGCGGGCCGGCGTGCCCGCCGAGGCGGTGGTGCCGGTCGGCGCCGAGCACTCCAAGCCGGCCCCCGGCGTCCTGGAGGCCATCGCGGAGGCGGACGTCATCCTCTTCCCGCCGTCCAACCCGGTCGTGTCCATCGGCACGATCCTCGCGGTGCCCGGCATCAGGGAGGCCATCGCGGACGCGGGCGTGCCCGTGGTCGGCCTGTCCCCCATCGTCGGCGACGCGCCGGTGCGCGGGATGGCCGACAAGGTGCTCGCCGCGGTCGGCGTGGAGTCCACTGCCGCCGCGGTCGCCGAGCACTACGGCTCCGGCCTGCTGGACGGCTGGCTGGTCGACACCGTGGACGCGGCGTCGGTGGAGCGCGTGGAGGCCGACGGCATCCGCTGCCGGGCCGTACCGCTGATGATGACCGACGTGGCCGCGACCGCGCAGATGGCGCGGGAGGCGCTGGCGCTGGCCGAGGAGGTGCGGGACGCGTGAGCGGAAACCACGCGGAGCGTCCCGCGTTCCAGGTGTGGGCTCCCGCCGGCCTGCCCGAGGTGCAGGCCGGCGACGACCTCGCCAAGCTGATCGCCGCCGCCGAGCCTGCCCTGGCCGACGGGGACGTGCTGATCGTCACCTCCAAGATCGTGTCCAAGGCGGAGGGCCGGATCGTCCGGGCCGACGACCGGGAGGCCGCGATCGACGCGGAGGCCGTGCGGGTCGTGGCCCGCCGCGGCACCCTGCGGATCGTGGAGAACCGGCAGGGCCTGGTCATGGCCGCGGCCGGGGTCGACGCCTCCAACACCCCCGCCGGGACCGTGCTGTTGCTCCCCGAGGACCCGGACGCGTCCGCAGGGGCGATCCGCGACGGACTGCGCGACATCCTCGGGGTCGAGGTCGGGGTGATCATCAGTGACACCTTCGGGCGACCCTGGCGCTCGGGGCTGACGGACGTGGCGATCGGCGCCGCCGGGGTGCGGGTGCTCGACGATCTGCGCGGGGGCACGGACGCGTACGGCAACCCGCTCAGCGCCACCGTGGTGGCCACCGCGGACGAGCTGGCCGCCGCCGGCGACCTGGTCAAGGGCAAGGCCGGGGGGCGGCCGGTCGCGGTGGTGCGGGGCCTGTCGCGGGTGCTGGACCGGAGCGGCGAGGCGGACACCGGCGCGCGGGCGCTGGTGCGCGGCGCGGCCGGCGACATGTTCCGGCTCGGCACCTCCGAGGCGGTCCGCGAGGCCGTGACTCTGAGGCGCACCGTGAGGGCGTTCACCGAGAAGCCGGTGGATCCGGGCTCGGTGCGGCGGGCGGTTGCGGCGGCCGTGACCGCGCCCGCGCCGCACCACACCACGCCCTGGCGGTTCGTGCTGCTGGAGTCCGCCGAGTCGCGCGGCCGGCTGCTGGACGCGATGCGGGACGCCTGGATCGCCGACCTGCGCCGGGACGGCAAGAGCGAGGAGTCCATCGCCAAGCGGGTCCGGCGCGGCGAGGTGCTGCGCAGCGCCCCGTATCTGGTGGTGCCGTGCCTGGTCATGGACGGCGCGCACCACTACGGGGACGAGCGGCGCGACGGTGCCGAGCGGGAGATGTTCGTCATCGCCATGGGCGCGGGCGTGCAGAACTTCCTGGTGGCGCTGGCCGGGGAGAGCCTCGGCTCGGCCTGGGTGTCGTCCACGATGTTCTGCCGGGACGTGGTCCGCGAGACGCTCGGGCTGCCCCCCGGGTGGGACCCGATGGGCGCCGTGGCGATCGGTCACCCCGCGGAGGCGCCGAAGCCTCGGGCGGAGCGGGATACGGAGGCGTTCATCGAGGTGCGGTGAGACGGGGCGGGGGTCTCGTCCCGAGGGCCTAGTCTCGAAGGGCGGCACCGCGGGCAGCGGCCGTACCGGCATTTTGAGGATCTGATCTCCGTGGCAGGACGTTTCGTTCAGCGGCCCACGCGTACGACCGTGCGCGGCGGGCAGGCCGGCGTGTCCGCGGGCGGCGGTGCGGCCGGGATACCGCGGCAGGCCGTGACGCCCGCGCGGGTGCGGCGGTGGGTGCCCGAGGGGCCGCTCGATCTCGGGCTGGTGCTCGGGCCGCTCAGGCGCGGGCCCGCCGATCCGACGTTCCGGGCCACGGCGGACGGGTCCGTGTGGCGGGCGTGCCGCACCCCGGCCGGGCCGGGCACGCTGCGGGTGCGGGCGTACGGCGGTGAGGTGCTCGGCGAGGCGTGGGGGCCCGGCGCGGAGTGGCTGCTCGACGGACTGCCCGCGTTGCTCGGCGCGGCCGACGATCCGGAGGCGTTCGTGCCCCGGCACCGGGTGGTGGCACTGGCGCGGCACCGGCGGCCGGGGTTGCGGCTGACGCGGACCGGGCTGGTGCTGGAGTCGTTGATCCCGTCGGTGCTGGAGCAGAAGGTCACGGCGGACGAGGCGTACCGGGCGTGGCGGCTGCTCGTACGGCGGTTCGGGGAGCCCGCGCCGGGGCCGGCCGGGCGTGGGGAGCGGCCGATGTCCGTCATGCCCGCGCCGCGGACGTGGGCGCTGATCCCCTCCTGGGAGTGGCACCGGGCCGGGGTCGACGACAAGCGCGCGTCCACGATCCTGCGGGCGGTGCGGGTGGCCGCGCGGCTGGAGCAGGCGGCGGGGATGCCGGCGGCGGAGGCCCGAGCGCGGCTGGAGGTGGTACCGGGGGTGGGGGTGTGGACGTCGGCGGAGGTCGTGCAGCGGAGTCATGGGGCGGCGGACGAGGTGACGGTCGGGGACCTGCACCTGCCGGGGATCGTGGGATGGGTGCTGGCGGGGGACCGGTACGCCGACGACTCCGAGATGCTGCGTCTGCTGGAGCCGTACGCCGGTCAGCGGCATCGCGCCGCCCGGCTGATCCTCTTGAGCGGCCTCGCCCCGGCGCGACGGGTACCGAAGATGCCTCGGGTGGACATCGGGCTGCTGTGAGCTGGGGCGGGCGGGGGTCGGGTCGCGGGAAGCGCCCCCGAAGGGGCGCGGGGAACCGCGCGGCAATCCACGACGCACCCGCACCCGGCGACCGGGACAAGCCCCCCGCTCACCCCGGCCGCACCACAGCCCCACCACCTACTGGTCCGACGAGAACCGCACCGCCCCCGCCGGAATACGCGCGTCGCACCACACCCGCGCCCCCTCGCGGAGCTCATTGTCGGGGCCGATGACCGCGCCGTCGCCGATGACCGTGCCGGTGAGGACGGAGCGGGTGCCGACGCGGGCGCGGGTGCCGATGAGGGAGTCGGTGATGACCGCGCCCGGCTCGATGACCGCGCCGGGCAGGATCGTCGAGCCGAAGACCCGCGCGCCCTCCGCGACGAACGCGCCCTCCCCCACCACCGTGCCCCCGGTCAGCTTCGCGTCCGGCGCCACCTGGGCCGTCGGCAGCACCAGCCGGTCACCGCAGCGCCCCGGCACGGCGGGCGACGGCGCCCGCCCGAGCACCAGGTCCGCCGAGCCGCGCACGAACGCCGCCGGGGTGCCGAGATCCAGCCAGTACGTGGAGTCGACCATGCCCTGGAGGTGCGCCCCGGCCGCGAGCAGCTGGGGGAACGTCTCACGCTCCACCGACACCGGCCGGCCCGCCGGGATCGTGTCGATGACCGAGCGCCGGAAGACATAGGCACCCGCGTTGATCTGGTCGGTGACGATCTCCTCCGGCGTCTGCGGCTTCTCCAGGAACGCCAGCACCCGGCCCGTCTCGTCGGTCGGCACTAGGCCGTAGGCCCGCGGGTCGGACACCTTCGTCAGGTGCAGCGAGACGTCCGCGCCCGTCGACTCGTGAGTGTCGACCAGGGCCCGGATGTCCAGGCCCGTCAGGATGTCGCCGTTGAAGATCAGCACCGGCTCGTCGGGGCCCGAGCGCAGCCGCGAGGCGACGTTGCGGATGGCCCCGCCGGTGCCGAGGGGTTCCTCCTCGGTGACGTACTCGAGGTGGAGGCCCAGCGACGAACCGTCGCCGAAGTACGGCTCGAAGACCTCGGCCAGATAGCTGGTGGCAAGGACGATGTGCTCGACGCCCGCGGCTCTCGCCCTCGCCAGCTGGTGGGTGAGGAACGGCACGCCCGCGGCCCGGACCATGGGCTTGGGCGTGTTCACGGTGAGCGGGCGCAGCCGGGTGCCTTTGCCGCCGACCAGGAGGATCGCTTCTGTCACCTGTCGTCTCTGCTTCCTGCCGGGACCGGCCGAACTGTCTCGTTCTACTCGTATCGGCCGGTCAGTGTATGCAGACGGTAGCGACGGAGGCCGTGACGGCCACGCGGTTTGCCATGAGACGGGTGTGAGATCAGTGAGAGACGCGCCCCCGCCGCGCGCCCTCGCGCGCGTACCCTGTGCCGGGTGAACGCCACCGATCGCACCCCCGCCGACCTGCTGACTTCCGCCCTCGCCGCGGATCCCGGCCGCCCGCTGGTGACCTTCTACGACGATGCCACGGGCGAACGTGTCGAACTCTCGGTCGCCACCTTCGCCAACTGGGTGGCCAAGACCGCGAACCTCCTCCAGGGCGACCTCTCCGTGGAACCGGGTGACCGGGTCGCGCTGCTGCTGCCCGCGCACTGGCAGACCGCGGTGTGGCTGCTGGCCTGCGCCTCGGTGGGCGCGGTCGCGGATGTGGCCGGGGACCCCGCGGCGGCCGACGTGGTCGTCAGCGGGCCGGACACGCTGGAGGCGGCGCGGGCGTGCCGGGGCGAACGGGTCGCGCTGTCCCTGCGGCCGCTCGGCGGACGGTTCCCGCAGCCGCCGCAGGGGTTCCTCGACTACGCCGTGGAGGTGCCGGGCCAGGGCGACCGGTTCGCCTCCGCGGACGGCGGGGAGTCGGCGCTGATCGTGGCCGGCGCGGAGTTCAGCGGGGCCGAGGTCGTGCAGAAGGCCCTCGCCGACGCGGAGGGGCTGGAGCTGACGGGGCCCGGTTCGCGGCTGCTGTCGGGGCTGCCGTACGACACCTGGGAGGGGCTCAGCGCGGGGCTGTTCGCGCCGCTGGCCAGCGGGGGGTCCGTGGTGCTCTGCCGGAATCTGGAGCGCCTGGCCGAGGAGGCGCTGGCGAAGCGGATCGAGAGCGAGAGGGTGACGGCGGTACGGCGGTGACGGCGGGCGGAGGCGGGGTGCCGGTGGTCGGATGTCGAGCGCCGGTACGTCGTGGCTTGTCGCACGGTTCCCCGCGCCCCCGGGGCGGGACGCGTCCTCCCCTTGGCGTAGCAGAGGGCGCCTCACCTCGCCCTTGCGCCGCATCGTCGTAGGAGTACGCAGGAAACACCTCTTCCACTCCAGGGGCGCCACGCCGTGATCCACTCCCCCTCTTCCGCCGGCGGGTCGTCCGCGACCGGGGCAGGACTGGCGCGGCGGCGTCGGCGGCGGTGGGCCAAGGGGGCCGGGCTCGGGGCGGCGGTGCTGGTGCTGGCGGCCGTCGGGGCGGGATGGGCGGCGTACGACCGGCTCAGTGCCAACATCCGGGCCGATGACGCGGCGGCCGCCGAGCTGGGCCGGTACGCCCGCGAGCGGCCCTCGGTCGTGGCGCCCGGCGCGCGGAACATCCTGCTGATCGGGTCCGACAGCCGGGCCGGGGACGGAAACTCCCGCTACGGGCGGGACCTCGGCAGTCAGCGGTCGGACACGACGATCCTGCTGCACCTGGCGGCGGACCGGCACAGCGCCACCGCGGTGTCCGTGCCGCGGGATCTGATGGTGGACATCCCCGGCTGCCTCCAGGACGACGGCACCCGCGGCCGGCCGGTGTTCGCGATGTTCAACCACGCCTTCGAGCTGGGCGGTTCGGCGTGCACGGTCCGCACCGTCGAGAAGCTCACGGGCATCCGCGTCGACCACCACATGGTCGTGGACTTCAGCGGCTTCAAGGACATGGTCGACGCCGTCGACGGGGTACGGATCTGTCTGAAGGAGCCCATCGACGACAAGGCCGCGCGGCTCAGGCTGCCCGCGGGCGAGGTCACGCTCGACGGCGAGCAGGCCCTCGGCTACGTACGGGCCCGCGAGTCGCTGGGCGACGGCAGCGACACCGAGCGGATGCGGCGCCAGCAGCGGTTCCTCGGCGCGCTGGTCACGCGGGTGCGCGGCAACGACGTGCTGCTGAACCCGCTGCGGCTGTACTCCGTGCTGGACGCGGCGACCTCCTCGCTCACCACCGATCCGGGCCTCGCCGATCTGGGCGACCTGTACCGGCTGGTGCGGACACTGCACGACATCCCCACCGGGCGGGTGCAGTTCCTGACGGTGCCGAGGGAGCAGTACGTCTACGACGCCGACCGCGACCAACTCGTGGAGCCCGAGGCCGAGAAGCTGTTCCGGCGGCTGCGCGCGGACCAGCCGGTGGTGGTCGCCGGACAGGCACCGGATAAGCCGCCGACGCCGCAAAAGGGCACAAGGGGTGGCTCTTCCCCCGCTCCCACCTACACCGGGAACACGGCCGCCGAGCACGGCTGCGCGTGAGGCATGCACCGAGGCATCCGGCTTCCGCTCAAGCTTCCGCTCGGAAAATGAGGCGGATTGCCCAGTTGTAGGGGCGACGGATTTGTCACCGGGGCCCCTAGACGCTGAACTGGGCGGATAGTGTGAGCGATCCGGTGCACGTGGCCGCGAGGTCCGCCCTGGGGTCGTGCACTGTTTCACCGAGACCCGAGCGCCTTTGCGGGGGAAGGCGCCGCGTGGCCCCGACGGAGGATTCGGACAACCGTGGACGCGCAAGGCCGTGGGCGGGCGGAGAACATCGATCCCGCAGACCAGTGGGTACTCAATCCGAACACCGGCGAATACGAACTGCGACTGCCTCCTTCCGGAACGCAGTCGGTCCCCGGGCCGCGCAAGCCGTCCGCCCAGGACGGGGACGGCCCCCGGCGCCGCCGGCGCAACGACATGGCACCCGGTGAGACCCGCGAGATGAGCACGGTGCCCGCGCAGGACGACGGACGCGAGGGGGGCGGGACACGCACCCGGGACGGGGCGCGCGCCCAGGGCGGATCGCGGGCCCAGGAGGGGGGCCGTACCCGAGAGGGTTCCCGCGCCGGGGACAAGGCGCGCGCCGGGAACGTGCCGCCGCCGAGGACCTCCCGGCGCCGTACCACCGAGCCCGAGGGCGCACCGGGGCGGCGCGGGCGGCGGCCGGTGAAGAAGAAGTCGAAGGCGAAGAAGGTGCTGGGGTGGACCGCCGGCGGCACCGCCTTCGTGCTCCTCGCGGTCGGCACCGCCGGGTACCTGTACCTCAAGCATCTCGAGGGCAACATCAGCGCCACCGATGTCGGGGACGCGGGCTCCAAGGGCTTCAGCAAGGACGAGGCCTTCAACCTGCTGATCATCGGTACCGACAAGCGCACCGGCAAGGGCAACGAGGGCTACGGCGACTCGGGCAGCGTGGGGCATGCGGACACCAACATCCTGCTGCACGTCTCGAAGGACCGGACGAACGCGACCGCGCTGAGCATCCCGCGCGACCTGATCGTGAACGTCCCGGACTGCGAGACCATCCAGCCCGACGGCAGCAAGAAGGTCATCCCCGGCACGGACAACGTGCGCTTCAACACCAGCCTCGGCCAGGACGGCCGCGATCCGGGCTGCACCATGCGCACCGTCGAAGCGGTCACCGGCATACACGTCGATCACTTCATGATGGCCGACTTCAACGCGGTGAAGACGCTGACCAGCGCCGTGGGCGGCGTCGAGGTGTGCGTCGCGCACCCGGTGGACGACAAGGAGTCCCACCTCAAGCTGCCCGCGGGCAAGTCGGTGGTGGAGGGCGAGCAGGCCCTCGCCTTCGTGCGCACCCGGCACAGCTTCGGCAACCAGGGCGACCTGGACCGCATCAAGGTCCAGCAGCAGTTCCTGGGCTCGCTGATGCGCAAGATGTCCTCCAGCGACACCCTCACCAACCCCTCGAAGGTGATGGACCTCGCGGAGGCGGCCACCAAGGCGCTGACCGTGGACACCGGCATAAAGAGCATCAACACGCTGAAGGACATGGCGCTCGAACTCAAGAAGGTGCCGCCGAAGAACATCACCTTCACCACGGTGCCGGTGGTGGACAACCCCGCCGAGAAGGTCCACGCGACGGTGGTGCTCAACCAGGCGGAGGCGCCGGCGGTCTTCCAGGCCATACAGAACGACGTGTCCTTCACCGACGTCAAGCGCAAGGAGAAGGCCGCCAAGGACGCGCAGGCCGCCCGGCTCAAGGGCACCAGGTCCGCACCCGGCGACGTACGCGTGCGCATCCTCAACAGCGAGGCGGCGCCGGGCAGCGCGCAGGCGGTGCTCGACTGGCTCCAGAACACCGAGGGCGTGCTGAAGTCGGAGAACGCGGGCAACGCCCCGGCCGGGCTGCCGAAGACCACGCTGGAATACGCGCCCGACCAGGCCGCGCAGGCACGGGAGTTGGCCGCGCTGATGGGGCTGCCCGGCTCGGCGCTCAAGCCGGGTTCGAGCGTCGTCAACTCCCAGGGGCTGCCCGCGATGACCCTGACCCTGGGCAAGGACTTCAAGGCCGCGGGCACGCCGATCGCCGCCCCGGACAAGGCGCCGAAGGTCGACAAGTCAACGGCCAACGAGGTTAAGTGCGCCTCATAGGTAACCCTGCGGGCCCGTCGTGCGTCTAACTACTCGGCGCGGGACGGGCCCGTCGCATGGCGCAAAAGGGCGGGGAGGGCAGGGAGAGTGGCGCAGAGCGAAGTGCGGGGTGACGCTGCCGAACTGGACGACACGATGGCACTCAACCCGCGGACGGCGGACCCGGAAGCGAGTGCCGGACGGCACGGCGGTGGGCGGCGCAAAGGGGGCTCGGGCTCGGGGGGGCCGGGTGGTCCGGAGGGTGCCGCGGGCGGCCGGCGGCGTCGCCGGCGCGCGCTGCGCTGGTCGGCGACCGTCCTCGCGGTGGTCATACTCGGCACGGCGGGCGCCGGTTACCTCTATTACCAGCACCTGAACGACAGCATACGCACGGGCGAGCGCAGCAGCGGTGACGCCAAGGCGCGCAGGACCGCCCCGAACGCGGCCGGACAGACCCCGCTGAACATCCTGCTGGTCGGCTCGGACAGCCGTAACTCGGCGGAGAACCTGAAGCTCGGCGGCAGCAAGAGCAGCGTCGGCGATCCCCCGCTCGGGGACGTGCAGATGCTCATCCACATATCCGCCGACCGCAAGAACGCCGCGATGGTGAGCATCCCCCGCGACACCCGCGTCGACATCCCCAAGTGCACGGACCCGGACACCGGCAAGGTCTATCCGGCGACCAACGACATCATCAACACCACCCTCGGCCGGGGCGGCGCCGGCTGCACACTGGCCACCTGGGAGAACCTCACCGGGGTCTACATCGACCACTGGATGACGATCGACTTCGCGGGCGTGGTGCGGATGGCGGACGCCATCGGCGGCGTCGACGTGTGTGTGAAGCAGAACGTCTGGGACCGCCCGACCGCGGCCCAGCGCGGCGGCTCCGGGCTGAAGCTGACGGCCGGCACCCACAAGGTCAAGGGCGTGCAGGCGCTCCAGTGGCTGCGCACCCGGCATGCCTGGGGCAGCGACCTGATGCGGGCCCGCGCCCAGCACATGTACCTCAACTCCATGCTCCGCACGCTCAAGTCACAGAACGTGTTCACCGACACCGGGCGCCTGATGGACCTGGCCGACGCGGCCATCAAGTCCCTCAAGGTCTCCGAGGAGATCGGCACGGTCAAGAAGCTCTACGACCTCGGCATGGAGATGAAGTCCGTGCCGTCGGACCGCATCACGAGCGTGACGATGCCCAACGTCCCGGACCCGCGGGACCCCGACAACCACGTCGTCCCGGACACGACCGACGCGAGCAAGCTCTGGGAGATGCTCCGGGACGACGTCCCGCTCGACAAGAACGGCGGGGCCGCGGGCTCCCAGCACACCGCGGACAAGCCGAAGCCGTCGAAGTCGCCGTCCACCGACCCGTCCCGGCTCGGCGTCCTGGTCCAGAACGGCACCGGCTCGGCCACCGAGGCGGCGGTCCCCGGCCGCGCCCGCACCATCGCCGAGGCGCTCGCGGCCGACGGCTACAGCAGGGCGACGGCCGACACCGCACCCCCGGCGCCGCAGGACAAGACGGTGATCGAGTACCCGAGCGCCGACCTCCAGGGCGATGCGCAGGGCGTGGCCAAAGCGCTGGGTCTCCCGGAGACCGCGGTGAAGCAGTCCACCTCGGTCTCCGGCGTCACCCTGCTGCTGGGCGCCGACTGGCGCACCGGTACGACCTTCCCGAAGCAGGCCAAGCCCAAGGCCGGCGACCTCCCGTCCAACGCCGACGCCATCAACGGCGCCGACAAGGGCGGCTGCATGGATGTGTACAAGCCGTACCAGTGGTGAACGCCCTACCGGCACCGACGAGTCGGGGCCCCTCCTTCCCGGAGGGGCCCCGCGCCTCTTGCCGGACGCTCGCGTCCGTCAGGCGGCGCTCCGCACCGCCGGGCGGCGCGAGGCGATGACCCGCTTCGCCAGGGACTTCGGGCTGGTCAGAAAGCCCCAGCCCCAGGACATGTGCATGGTGGCGAGGGCCACGGGGATCTGGAGGCGGGCCTTGAGGGGCAGGCCCTTGCCGGCGGGCAGGGAGCCGAGGACGATCGCGGCGAGGTAGCCGCCGGGGACCACCAGGCCCCAGGGGGTCAGGGCCACGCCGACCACCAGGCCCGCGGCGATTGCGCAGACCGCGGTCGGCGGGGCGAGGTAGCGCAGGTTGATCGAGCCGGAGTGGTAGCGGGCGACGACATGGCGCCAGCGGCCGTAGTCCTTGTACTGCTTGGCCAGCGCCCGCACCGAGGGCCGGGGGCGGTACGAGACCTTCAGCTCCGGTGAGAACCAGATCAGGCCGCCCGCCTCGCGGATGCGGAAGTTCAGCTCCCAGTCCTGGGCGCGGATGAACTCCTCGTTGTAGCCGCCCTGTTGCTCCAGCGCCTCGCGGCGGAACACGCCGAGGTACACCGTCTCGGCGGGGGCCGCCTCGCCGCCGGTGTGGAAGGCCGCGTTGCCGACACCGATCTTGGAGGTCATGGCGGCGGCGACCGCGTGCTCCCAGTCGTTCTCGCCCTCGGCGTGCATGATGCCGCCGACGTTCTGCGCGCCGGTCTCCTCCAGCAGCCGTACGGCGGTGCTGATGTAGTTCGGCGAGAGCATGCCGTGGCCGTCGACGCGGACCACGACCGGGTGCCGGGATGCCTTGATCGCCGCGTTGAGCGCGGCGGGGGTGCGGCCGGTCGGGTTCGGGACGGTGTGGACGCGGGGGTCCTCGGCCACGAGCGCGGCGGCGATCTCGTCCGTGCGGTCCGTGGACGGACCCAGGGCGATCACGACCTCCATCTCGCCGCCGTACTCCTGCGCGAGGATCGCTTGGACGGCCCCGCGCAGATGCCGTTCCTCGTTGAGGACGGGCATGATCACGGATACAGCGGGGAACCGCACGTCGGGCTTGGCGTTCATAGGGCCCTCACGTTACCGCGAACGGGGGACACCGGTGCGCGCCACCGGGGCTCTGACGCGGGATGGAGATCGTATCGGCCTACTGTGCTCACGGATCCCACGTACGGCCTCGTCCGGAGGTGTCCCTTGGCCAGCCCGCCCCGGTCCCCGGCGCGACCCCAGCGCCGCCCGCAGCCGCCCCACCGGCTGCCGCCCCCGCCCGAGCGGCCGACGCGGCCCCTGCCCCGACGACGACGGCCGCGCTGGGCCATGCGGGCGATGACCACGCTGTCGGTGGTGGTGCTCGCCTCCGCGGGCATCGGGCACGCGGTGGTCACCAGCCTGGACGCGGGGATCGCCCGCGTCGACGCCTTCAAGGACATGAAGGACCGGCCGCAGGCGGGCCACGGGATGAACATCCTGCTGGTCGGCACCGACGGCCGGGACAAGATCACCGAGCGGCAGCGGCGCGCCTTCCACCTGGGCGGACAGCCCTGCCACTGCACCGACACGATGATGATCGTGCACATCTCGGCGGACCGGGAGCGGGCCACGGTGGTGAGCCTGCCGCGCGACTCCTTCGCCGAGGTCCCCGCGCACCGGGACCAGACCACCGGCCGGCAGCTCGGCCCGCACCCGCTCAAGCTGAACGCGGCCTACGCCGAGGGCGGTCCCCAGCTGACCGTGCGCACGGTCGAGAGCATGACCCATGTGAAGATCGACCACTATCTGGAGATCGACTTCTCCAGCTTCATGAGGACCGTGGACGTCCTCGGCGGGGTGCGGATCTGTACGGCGACGCCGCTGAAGGACAGCTACAGCGGGCTCGACCTCGCGCCGGGCGCGCACACCCTGCTGGGCGGTGAGGCGCTCCAGTACGTGCGCTCGCGGCACCTCGACGGGGCCAGCGACCTGGGCCGGATGAGGCGGCAGCAGCGGTTCCTGGCCGCGCTGATCGACAAGGCGACGTCCTCGGGGGTGCTGCTGAACCCGATGCGCTTCCGGGACGTGACCCGCGCGGTGCTCGGTTCGGTGCGTGCCGATGTGGGCTTCGGCACCGACGAGCTGCTCGACCTCGGGCGTGCGATGCGGAACTTCTCGCCCTCGTCCTCCGAGTTCACGACCGTGCCCATCGGGCAGATGGACTACCCGGTCAAGGGCATCGGCTCGACCCTGAAGTGGGACCCGGCCCGCGCGGCCCGGCTGTTCCAGGCACTGCGCGACGACAAGCCGCTCAGCGCGCCCCGCCCGCACCCCGCCGACGCCCCGGTGACCGTCGAGACGGACCCGCGGGGAATCCGGGTCGAGGTGGCGAACGGCACCGCCACCAGCGGGCTGGCCAAGCGGGTCGACGCCGAGCTGGCGGCGACCGGCTTCGCCGCCACCCACCAGCCGGTGACCGCGCCCGCCCGGCTGCCGGACACCGTCATCACGTACGACCCCCGCTGGGACCGCTCCGCGCAGACCCTGGCGGCGGCCCTGCCGGGCAGCGAGCTGCGCGCGGCGCCGGGCCAGGGGCCGGTGCTGAAGGTGCTCGTGGGGGACGGGTTCAAGGGCGTGCGGGCGGTGCGCTTCGAGGATCCGGGGCGCGCGGCACAGGGCGCCGGGGGTGTGGTGCGCGGCAACGAGGTGGTCTGCGCGGGGGACACCTGAGCGGGCGCGCTCTAGGTTCTGTCGTCAAATGTCAGCCCACATCAGCAGGGCTGCGAGGGTGACGGCTGCTTGGTAGGACTCGGTGGTCTTGTCGTACCGGGCGGCGATGCCGCGCCATTGCTTCAGTTTGTTGAAGCACCGTTCCACTACGTTGCGCCGCTTGTAGGTGTCGCGGTCGAAGGCCGGGGGTCGTCCGCCGCGGCTGCCGCGGTTCAGCCGGTTGCGGACCTGGTCGGCTCGCTCGGGGATGGTGTGGCTGATCCCGCGCCGCCGCAGCCAGGTGCGGATCGCTCTGGAGCTGTAGCCCTTGTCACCCAGCACATGCGAGGGCCGCACCCGGGGTCGTCCCGGGCCGGTGCGGGGCACCCGGATCGCCTCCATCACGGCGGTGAACTGGGTGCAGTCGTTGGTGTTGCCGCCCGTGACGATGAAAGCCAGCGGGCGGCCCACACCGTCGCAGGCCAGGTGAATCTTGCTGGTCAGGCCGCCTCGGGAGCGTCCGAGGGCCGGGCTGCGGAGCCCCTTTTTCGGGCCCCGGCGGCATGCTGGTGAGCGCGGACGATCGTGGAGTCGACCGACACCAGCCAGTCGATGTCGCCGGCGGCGTCCGCCTTCGCCTGGGCGGCGCGGAGCATCCGCTCGAACGTGCCGTCCGCCGCCCACCGGCGAAAACGGGTGTGCAGCGTGGCCCACGGCCCGTACCGCTCGGGCACATCCCGCCAGGCCGTGCCAGTACGGAACTTCCACACGATCCCGTTGAGGACTCTGCGGTCATCCAGCCGCTTGCGCCCACGCAATGTCACGGGCAGCAACGGCCGGACGAACTCCCATTCTGCATCGGACAGTTCATGGCGACGTATCACCTGACCATGATCCACCACTCAAGATCATTTGAAGACACCGCCTAGTCCCGGAACCCGTCCGCCGCCCGCTGTTCGCGCAGCTCCAGGATGGCGCGGCGGCGGGCCAGCCGGTGGGTGCGGCGGATCTGCGCCTCCTGGTAGCGGCGGCGGTCCCGGTCGGTCTCGGGTATCACCGGGGGCACCTGGCGGGGCTTGCCGTCGGCGTCCACGGCGGCGAAGACCAGATAGGCCGAGCCGACCTGGGTGGGCGGGTTGGACTCGTTCCAGCGCTCGGCGAGGACCCGTACGCCGACCTCCATGGAGGTCCGGCCGGTCCAGTTGACCTGTGCCTTCACATGGACCAGGTCGCCGACGCGGACCGGTTCGAGGAAGGCCATCTCGTCCATGGAGGCGGTGACGGCGGGACCGCCGGAGTGCCGGCCGGCCACGGCGCCCGCCGCGTCGTCCACCAGCTTCATGATCACCCCGCCGTGCACCGTACCCAGCAGGTTGGTGTCGTTGTGGGTCATGATGTGGCTGAGCGTGGTGCGCGAGGCGGACGTGGGCTTGCCCGGAATGTCCGGTTCCACTGCTTCCGACTCCGTGGCCTGGTCTGTCATGCCCTCCACCTTATGCCGAAGCCGCTTTCGCGGAATTTGTGTCAGCTTCGCAACAGCGCCGCCCTTATTTTCCGACAGCCCTTGTAAGCCATACGGCGGGGCCCTGCACACTGGTCGGCATGAATGACTGGCCCGAGGCATGGTCCGACGACAACCGCGGCCCCCGCTATGGACGCGGCAGTGGCGGCGCGCAGCCCGAAGGCGCCCGCGCGATGCGCCAGGTGCGGCGCGGCCCGGCGGCACCGCAGTACGGGGCCGGCGTTCCGCAGCAGCCGTCGTACGCGGACGGCGGCTATGACAGCGAGTACGACAGCGGTTACAACACCGGCCAGGTCTACGGCACCCCCGGCGGCCGCGGGCCCGGTGGCGCGCCGGGCGCCGGGCAGAGACCCGCCCCGAACTGGCGGCGGCGGATCAAGTGGACCGCGATCACACTGGCGACCGTGCTGATCGTCACATCGGTCGCGACCTACTTCTGGGCCGACTCCAAGCTGCGCCGCGAGGTCGACCTGTCCAAGGTGATCGACCGGCCGCAGTCGGGGTCCGGCACCAACTATCTGATCGTCGGCTCGGACAGCCGTGAAGGCATGTCCAAGGCGGACGAGAAGGAGCTGCACACCGGTGCCGCCGAGGGCAAGCGCACCGACTCGATGATGATCCTGCACGTCGGCGACAACGGCGACACGCTGATCTCGCTGCCGCGCGACTCGAACGTGGTGATCCCGTCGTACAAGGGCTCGACGTCCGGGAAGGTCTACCCCGCCACGGGCCGGCAGGAGAAGCTGAACGCGGCCTACGCCGAGGACGGGCCGACGCTGCTGGTGCGCACGATCGAGTACAACACCGGGCTGCACATCGACCACTACGTGGAGATCGGCTTCGAGGGCTTCGCGAACATCGTGGACGCGGTCGGCGGGGTCCAGATCGACATCGACAAGGGCTTCAAGGACAAGTGGTCCGGCGCCGACTTCAAGGCCGGCAAGCAGACCCTGAACGGCCGGCAGGCGCTCGCCTTCGTGCGCACCCGGCACGCCTTCGCCGCCTCCGACCTCCAGCGGACCAAGAACCAGCAGAAGTTCCTGTCGGCGCTGGCCCACGAGGTGGCGACGCCTTCGACCGTGCTGAACCCGTTCAAGTTCTACCCGACCATGGGCGCGGGCCTGGACTCGCTGATCGTGGACAAGGACATGTCCCTGTGGGACCTGGCCTCGATGTTCTGGGCCATGAAGGGCGTCAACGGCGGAGACGGCACCTCCATGAACATGCCCATCTCCGGCTCCACCGGCGGCAACCTCGTCTGGGACAAGGTGAAGGTGAAGACGCTGGTGGACGAGCTGAACAACGACCAGAAGGTCACGGTCTCCGGCAGCTAGGGCCGGCGCGACAGGGGCGGCCGGGCCGCCGCGCGGATGGGCAAGACCCGCGTGCGGCGGCACCGGCCGCCCTTCGCCTTGATCACATGGCCATCGCGCGGCACATCTCGGCGCACTTGCGACACGCCTCCACGCAGCGCACCAGCTGTGGGTCGTCCGGCATGGACATACACGCCTCGGCAGCCATGTCGCACGCCTTGGCACACATCGCGCACATCTCGCCCGACATGGGCGAGCGGCGCATCATCATGTCGGCGCACATCCGGGGTCGTCTCGGAGCAGTCCATGAGCGCGCGCATGATCTGCATCTGCGCCTGCCCGCCCTGCTGCATGCAGGAGCTCATGGTCTCCTCGCAGACGCTGTGGCAGTTCATGCAGGCCTCGATGCAGTCCTGCATCTGCTGGGTCATGGCGGGCATCGTCGTTCCGGGCTGGGCCATGGCTCCTCCTCGGAGCAGGGGGACCCTGTGAGCGGGTCCCGTGTGCTTCCGTCCTACGCCGCCAGGACCGCCCCCGCATGTGACCGACCGGTCGTAAGGCCACCCCAGAACACGGAAGGCGCCCCGCGGGACGCCTTCCGGTACCGCGCGCGGTTACGGCAGATTGCGCGCCATGACGATCCGCTGAACTTGGTTCGTGCCCTCATAAATCTGGGTGATCTTGGCGTCGCGCATCATGCGCTCGACCGGGTAGTCGCGGGTGTAGCCGTAGCCGCCGAGGAGCTGGACGGCGTCGGTGGTGACCTCCATGGCGACGTCCGAGGCGAAGCACTTGGCGGCGGCGCCCAGGTAGGTCAGGTCGGCGTCGCCGCGCTCGGAGGCGGCGGCGGCCTGGTAGGTCAGGGCGCGGGCGGCGGAGATCTTCATGGACATGTCCGCGAGCATGAACTGGATGCCCTGGAAGTCGGCGATCGCCTTGCCGAACTGCTTGCGCTCCTGGACGTAGCCCTTGGCGTAGTCCAGGGCGCCCTGCGCGACCCCGAGCGCCTGGGCGGCGATGGTGATGCGGGTGTGGTCCAGGGTCTTCATCGCCGTCATGAAGCCCGTGCCCTCCTCGCCGATCATGCGGTCGGCGGGGATGCGGACGTTGTCGAAGTAGACCTCGCGGGTCGGGGAGCCCTTGATGCCGAGCTTCTTCTCGGGGGCGCCGAAGGAGACGCCCTCGTCCGACTTCTCCACCACGAAGGCCGAGATGCCCTTGGAGCGCTTGGCCGGGTCGGTGACGGCCATGACCGTGTAGTACTCGGAGACGCCCGCGTTGGTGATCCAGCGCTTGACGCCGTTGAGGATCCAGTGGTCGCCGTCGCGGACCGCCTTGGTCTTCATGCCGGCCGCGTCCGAACCCGCGTCCGGCTCGGAGAGGCAGTACGAGAACATCGCGTCGCCCTTGGCCAGCGGGCCCAGGTACTTCTTCTTCAGCTCCTCGGAGCCGGAGAGGATCACCGGGAGCGAGCCCAGCTTGTTCACCGCGGGGATCAGGGAGGAGGAGACGCAGGCGCGGGCCACCTCCTCGATCACGATGACCGTGGCGAGCGCGTCGGCGCCGGCGCCGCCGTACTCCTCGGGGACGTGCACGGCGTGCATGTCGTTGGCCACCAGCGCGTCGAGTGCCTCCTGCGGGAAGCGGGCCTCCTCGTCCACCGCGGCGGCGTACGGCGCGATCTTCGCCTCGACCAGGGAGCGGACGGCGTCGCGGAGCATGTCGTGCTCCTCGGACGGGCGGTACAGGTCGAAGTCAGCCGATCCGGCCAAGGTCTCTCACGCTCCAAAGACGCAGTGATTGTGACGCATCACGGACATTACAAACGCTAATTACCGTTAAGTAACTCAAATTTTAGGGCCCTGGCCGCGACTCGCCTACGTGAGGTTGGCGACAGCGGGAAAGTTGCCCCCCGACCGGCCCGGCTATGCTCGGGCCCGCACGAGAGAATCCCCGAGCTGGAGCGCGTCCATGAGCCTGAAGATCACCGTGATCGGCACCGGGTATCTCGGCGCCACCCACGCCGCGGCCATGGCCGAGCTGGGGTTCGAGGTGCTGGGCCTGGATGTCGTACCCGAGAAGATCGCCCTGCTGGAGCGCGGCGAGACCCCGATGTACGAGCCGGGCCTCGACGAGCTGCTGCGCCGGCACGTGACCGGCATCGAGGGGTCCACCGGACGGCTCCGCTTCACCACCGACTGGGCCGAGGTCGGCGCCTTCGGCGATGTGCACTTCGTTTGTGTCAACACCCCGCAGAAGCACGGCGAGTACGCCTGCGACATGTCGTACGTCGACTCCGCGATCGCCTCCCTCGCCCCCCATCTGCGCGGCCCCGCCCTGGTGGTCGGCAAGTCCACGGTGCCGGTGGGCTCGGCCGACCGGCTGGCCGCCTATCTCGCCGCGCACGCGCCCGCGGGCGGCGACGCCGAGCTGGCCTGGAACCCGGAGTTCCTGCGCGAGGGCTTCGCCGTCGAGGACACCCTGCACCCGGACCGGATCGTGGTCGGGGTGCGCAGCGAGCGGGCCGAGAAACTGCTGCGCGAGGTGTACGCGACGCCGGTCGGCGAGGGCACTCCCTTCGTCGTCACCGACTTCCCCACCGCCGAACTGGTGAAAACCGCCGCCAATTCCTTCCTCGCCACGAAGATCTCGTTCATCAACGCGATGGCGGAGGTCTGCGAGGCCGGCGGCGGCGACGTGGCCAAGCTGGCGGAGGCGATCGGGCACGACGACCGGATCGGGAGCAAGTTCCTGCGCGCCGGGATCGGTTTCGGCGGCGGTTGCCTGCCCAAGGACATCCGGGCGTTCATGGCCCGCGCCGGCGAGCTGGGCGCGGACCAGGCGCTGACCTTCCTGCGGGAGATCGACTCCATCAACATGCGCCGGCGCGGCCAGATGGTGGAGATGGCCCGCGAGGCGCTGGGCGGCGGCTCCTTCCTCGGCAAGCGGGTCGCGGTGCTCGGCGCCACCTTCAAGCCCGACTCGGACGACGTCCGCGACTCGCCCGCGCTGAACGTGGCCGGCCAGATACACCTCCAGGGCGGCCAGGTGACGGTGTACGACCCGAAGGGCATGGACAACGCCCGCAAGGTCTTCCCCACCCTGGGCTACGCCGAGTCGGCGCTCGACGCGGTGCGCGGCGCGGACGTCGTGCTGCACCTGACCGAGTGGCGCGAGTTCCGCGAGCTGGACCCGGCCCGGCTGGGCGCGGTCGCGGCGGCACGGGTGCTGCTCGACGGGCGCAACACCCTCGACCCGGAGCTGTGGCGCCGGGCGGGCTGGACGTACCGGGCGATGGGGCGGCCGACGGCCTGACCGAGGACGGTTACCTGACGGGCCGTTGCCTGACGGTCGGGTTGTCTGACGGACCGGGGAGGCGGCGCGGGTTCGGCCGAGGCTCAGTCGGCCGAACCGGCGCCGTGTCGCATTTTGCCCCAGCCCCCTGTGCCCCAGGACCCCGGCTTCCCGCGTTTTACGCCCCCTTGGCCCGGTACCGCCGCATCTTCTCGCGCGCCCCGCAGACCCGCATCGAGCACCAGCGGCCGCGTCCGGCGGGGCTGCGGTCGTAGTACGCCCAGTGGCACGTCGCGGCCTCGCATGCCTTCAGCCGCATCCAGGTGCCCGCCAGCAGCGCCTCGGCGACGGCGGCGGCGACCCGGCAGAGCAGGTCCGCGTCCGCGGCAGGGGCGGACGCCGGGGCGAGCGCCGCCGAGCCGTCCCCCTCGTCCACGGCGACGTACAGCGGCGCGCGGGCCAGCAGTTCGCCGAGCGGGGTGACCGGCCGGTGCGGTGGATGCCCGGCGTGGGCGAGCAGGGCGGCCCGCAGCGACTCCCGCAGCTCCCGCGCCCGCGCGAGCCCGTCCTCGGTGATCCCGAAAACCCGGCGCCCCTCCCCGGTGTCCAGCGCGTCGGTGCCGTCCGCCAGGTCCACGGTGTTGACCAGGGACTCGATCAGCGCCAGACCTCCGGGAGCGGCCGATCTGTCATACATGGTTGCGACGTTACCCCTTGTCCGGGAGCATGGGGTCACCGTTACCGGTTACCCGGCTCTACGGGTAACAGAAGGAGGTCGACATGGCTCTCGCCAAGCTCGGTGTGGTGGTCCTGGACTGCCCGGATCCCGACGCGCTGGCCGGTTTCTACGCCGAGGTGCTGGGCGGCACGGTGGAGCGCGAGCAGGACGGCCGCTGGGTGGACCTGAAGGTGCCCGGCGGGCAGGCGCTGGCCTTCCAGCGGGCCGAGGGATACACCCCGCCGCGGTGGCCGCGCTCCGGCAGCGACGGCCAGCAGTTCCACCTGGACCTGGACGTGCCGGACCTGGACGCGGCGCAGGAGGACGTGCTGAAGCTGGGCGCGACGCTCCTGGACGCCGGGGAGCCCGGCCGGTCCTGGCGCGTGTACACCGACCCCGCCGGGCACCCGTTCTGCCTGTGCGCCTGCTGAGCCCGAACACCGAGGAGGAAAACCATGGCGTCCGTCGCCCACTTCCGCAACGTCGTGCTCGACTGCCCCGACCCGCACGCCCTGGCCGCCTTCTACGCCGCGGTGGGCGGGGGCACACCCGTGGCCGAGGACGACAGCTGGGTCGTGCTCCAGCTCCCCGGCGGCCCCCGGCTGGCCTTCCAGCGGGCCGAGGGCCACACCCCGCCCGAGTGGCCCCGCGCCGATCACAACGGCCAGCAGCTCCACCTGGACTTCGACGCGGGCAGCACCTGGGCGGAGCTGGACACCGCACATGAGCGGGTCCTGGCGCTCGGCGCCCGCCCACTGGACCAGGAGGACCGCGAGAAGAAGGACTTCGTGGTGTACGCCGACCCGGCGGGGCATCCGTTCTGCCTGTGCCGGATCGAGCACCGGTGAGGAGCGCGCGCCGGTACGACGCAGGGGCGGGGTGGCCGATCGGCCGCCCCGCCCCTTCATGTCACCGCGCGTCAGCCGTCCAGCGACCCGATCGTCGCGTGGGACGGCGCCCGCGTCGCCTGGAGGTCGCGGGCCACGTCCTCCGCCGCGCCCAGCACCCGTACCGCGTTCTGCCAGGTGAGCTTGGCGAGGTCGGACTTGGACCAGCCGCGGTCCAGCAGTTCCGCCAGGAGGTTCGGGTAGCCGGAGACGTCGCTGAGACCGTCCGGGGTGAAGGCCGTACCGTCGTAGTCGCCGCCGATGCCGAGGTGGTCGATGCCGGCGACCTCGCGCATGTGGTCCAGGTGGTCGGCGATCACCGGCACCGTGGCGACCGGGCGCGGGGTGCGCTCCTCGAAGGCGCGGTGCACCTTCATCGCCTCGGCGGTGGTGTCCAGGTGGTGCAGGCCGTGGGCGCGCAGGTTGTCGTCGGCCGCGGCCGTCCAGTCCACGGCCGCCTGGAGCACGAACTTCGGCACGAACGTCACCATCGCCACGCCGCCGTTGGCGGGCAGCCGCTCCAGCACGTCGTCCGGGATGTTGCGGGGGTGGTCGCAGACCGCGCGGGCCGAGGAGTGCGAGAAGATCACCGGCGCGTCGGTCGCGTCCAGCGCGTCGCGCATGGTCGACGGCGCCACGTGCGAGAGGTCGACCAGCATGCCGAGCCGGTTCATCTCGCGGACCACCTCGCGGCCGAACGCGGTCAGGCCGTTCGCCCTCGGTGTGTCGGTCGCCGAGTCCGCCCAGTCCACGTTCGAGTTGTGGGTGAGCGTCATGTAGCGCACACCGAGCGCGTACAGACCGCGCAGGGTGCCCAGCGAGTTGGCGATGGAGTGGCCGCCCTCGGCGCCCATCAGCGAGGCGATACGGCCCTCACCGCGCGCCGCCTCCATGTCGGCGGCGGTCAGCGCGGGTGCCAGGTCCGCCTGGTAGCGGTCGAGGAGCTGCCGTACGCAGTCGATCTGCTCCAGCGTCGCGGCCACCGGGTCGGGCTGCTCGGCCGGCACGTACACCGACCAGTACTGGGCGCCGACACCGCCCGCGCGCAGCCGGGGGATGTCGGTGTGCAGATGTCCGTGCTGGTGGCCGGCGATGTCCAGGCGGTCCAGGTCGTAACCCGCCTTCTCGCGCAGCGCCCACGGCAGGTCGTTGTGCCCGTCGACCACGGGGGACTCCCGCAGCAGGGCGCGGGCCTCGTCCAGATGCGTCACGGCGCTCACTTCCCGAAGCCGAAGCCGCCGGCGCCCCCGACCTTGGACCGCAGCCGCCTGCCCTTCTCGGTGGCCTGCTCGTTCAGGTCGTGCTGGAAGTCGCGCATGCGGTGCAGCAGGTCCTCGTCGTGCGTGGCGAGGATGCGGGCCGCGAGCAGCCCGGCGTTGCGGGCACCGGCGACGGAGACCGTGGCGACCGGGACCCCGGCCGGCATCTGCACGATCGACAGCAGGGAGTCCATGCCGTCGAGGTACTTCAGCGGCACCGGCACGCCGATGACCGGCAGCGGGGTGACGGAGGCGAGCATGCCCGGCAGATGGGCGGCGCCGCCGGCCCCGGCGATGATCACCTTGAGCCCGCGGTCGGCGGCCTGCTCACCGTACGTGATCATCTCGCGGGGCATCCGGTGCGCGGAGACGACGTCGACCTCGTAGCCGATCTCGAACTCGTCCAGGGCCTTGGCGGCGGCTTCCATGACGGGCCAGTCGGAGTCCGACCCCATGACGATGCCGACCAGCGGAACGGGGCGCGCCTCGGCGCTCGTCGAGGGGCGGTGGTCGGGTGACGGCGGGGCGGGGCTCATTCGGTGATCGTGCCTCTCAGGTAGCCGGCTGCGTGACGGGCGCGCTCCAGCACGTCGTCCAGGTCGTCGCCGTAGGTGTTGACGTGTCCCACCTTGCGGCCGGGCTTCACGTCCTTGCCGTACATGTGGATCTTCAGCTTGGGGTCGCGGGCCATGCAGTGCAGGTACGCGGAGTACATGTCCGGGTAGTCGCCGCCCAGCACGTTGACCATCACGGTCCACTTGGCGCGCGGGCGCGGGTCGCCGAGGGGCAGGTCGAGGACGGCGCGGAGGTGGTTGGCGAACTGCGAGGTGATCGCGCCGTCCTGGGTCCAGTGGCCGGAGTTGTGCGGGCGCATCGCCAGCTCGTTGACGAGGACGCGGCCGTCGCGGGTCTGGAACAGCTCGACGGCAAGGTGCCCGACGACGTCCAGCTCCTTGGCGATGGTCAGGGCCAGCCGCTCGGCGTGCAGGGCGAGGTCCTCGGACAGGTCGGGGGCCGGCGCGATGACCGTGTCGCACACGCCGTTCACCTGCCGGGACTCCACCACCGGGTAGGCGACGGCCTGGCCGTGCGGGGAGCGTACGACGTTGGCGGCCAGCTCGCGGACGTAGTCGACCTTCTCCTCGGCGAGGACCGGCACGCCCGCCCGGAACGGCTCGGCGGCCTCCTCGGCGCTCTCCACGACCCACACGCCCTTGCCGTCGTAGCCGCCGCGGACGGTCTTGAGGACGACCGGGAAGCCCTCCCCTTCTCCCGCGAACCGGACGACGTCCTCCGGGTCCGCGACGATCCGGTGCCGCGGGCACGGGATGCCGATCGCGTCGAGCCGGGCCCGCATCACGCCCTTGTCCTGGGCGTGCACGAGCGCGTCGGGCCCCGGACGCACGGGGATGCCGTCCGCCTCCAGGGCCCTGAGATGCTCGGTGGGCACGTGCTCGTGATCGAAGGTGATCACGTCACAGCCGCGCGCGAACTCGCGCAGCGTGTCCAGATCGCGGTAGTCGCCGATGACGACATCGCTCACGACCTGCGCCGCGGAATCCTGTGGGGTGTCACTGAGGAGCTTGAACCTGATGCCCAGCGGGATGCCCGCCTCGTGCGTCATACGCGCGAGCTGACCACCGCCGACCATGCCGACTACCGGGAACGTCACACCTACAGCGTATCGGCCGCCGCGGCCCGCCGGATCGCCTCCCTCCGCCGGGGGCCCCTCGGACGGGTGTGCCCCGCCCGTCCCCGGCTCTTACCCACCGCTTTCCGGCCTCTTTCCGACCTGTTTCCCCGCACTGGCCTGCTCCTCAGGCAGCGGGTCCCGCGCGCCGCTAGCATGGCCGGGTTGACGGAAATCTACCGACGGGAGCTGCAACGCCATGGAACAGCGTTCCTCGGGGCTGCAACGGCTCGTGGGCGAGATGGCGAAGTTCGGCGCCGTCGGCGGGGCCGGAGTCCTGGTCAATCTGGCCGTGTTCAACCTGGTCCGGCACGTCTCCGACCTGCCGGTGGTGCGCGCCAGCATCATCGCGACCGTGGTCGCCATCGTCTTCAACTACGTCGGCTTCCGCTACTGGACGTACCGGGACCGCGACCGCAGCGGGCGCACCAAGGAACTCACGCTGTTCCTGTTCTTCAGCGCGATCGGCCTGGTGATCGAGAACGGCGTCCTGTTCCTGGCCACCTACGGCCTCGGCTGGGACAGCCCGCTGGAGAGCAACGTCTTCAAGTTCCTCGGCATCGGCATCGCGACCCTGTTCCGGTTCTGGTCGTACCGCACCTGGGTGTTCCGCGCGCTGCCCGCGCAGGAGGCCGAGTCGATCCTGGCGGCGGAGTCGCGCCGCTCCCCTAGCGAGCCCGAGCCGAGCACCACCCGGGTTCCCTGACCGCTGCCCGGCTCAGCGGACCGCAGACAGCGACAGACGACGGCCGGCCGTACCGCTCAGCGGACGGTCGGCTGTTCCTCGTCCGTCTTGCGGGCCGGGGGCGTGCGGGACAGGAAGAGACCGAAGACCGGGGGCTGGGCCTGGAGCAGTTCCAGACGGCCGCCGTCGGCCTCGGCGAGGTCCCGTGCCACGGCGAGGCCGATGCCCGTGGAGTTGCGGCCGCTGATGGTCCGCTCGAAGATCCGCGCCCCGAGGTCGGCCGGCACTCCGGGCCCCTCGTCCGTGACCTCGACCACGGCCTGGTTGCCGGTGACGCGGGTGCGCAGGGCGACGGTGCCGCCACCGTGCATCAGCGAGTTCTCGATCAGCGCGGCCAGCACCTGGGCGACCGCGCCGGGCGTGCCCACCGCCTGGAGGTGCCGCTTGCCGGAGCTGACGATGGCCCGGCCCATGCTGCGGTAGGCGGGCCGCCACTCGGCGAGCTGCTGCTGGATGACCTCGTCCAGGTCGAAGGTGACGGCGGAACCGGTGCGCGGGTCGCGGGAGTTCGTCAGTAGCCGCTCGACCACGTCGGTGAGCCGCTCGACCTGTGTCAGCGCGACGTTCGCCTCCTCCTTCACGATGTCCGGGTCATCCGTGAGGGTGATCTCCTCCAGGCGCATGGACAGCGCGGTGAGCGGGGTGCGCAGCTGGTGCGAGGCGTCGGCGGCCAGTCGCCGCTCGGCGGTCAGCATCCGCGCGATCTTCTCGGCGGAGGAGTCCAGCACATCGGCGACCCGGTCCAGCTCGGGGACGCCGTACCGCTTGTGCCGCGGGCGCGGGTCGCCGGAGCCGAGGCGCTCGGCGGTCGAGGCGAGGTCGGTCAGCGGGGAGGCGAGCCGGTTGGCCTGGCGCACCGCGAGCAGCACGGCGGCGACCACCGCGAGCAGCGCCACCAGGCCGATGATCAGCAGGGTGCGGCCGACCTCGCGGGTGACCGCGGAGCGCGGCTCCTGAACGGTGACGGTCTCGCCCTCCTCGCCGTGCTGGGTGGCGTGGATGACGTCGCCGACGGGCCGGGTGCCGATCTCGATCGGCGTCCGGCCGGGCATCTCGATCACCGCGTACTGCTCTTTGCTGACCGGATTGCGCAGCGCGTCGGTGTTGACGTTCTCCGCGGCCAGGATCCGGCTGTCCACGATGCTGGCCAGCCGCACCGCCTCGGACTCCACCCGCTCCTGGGCACTGTTGGTGATCGTCCGGGTCTCGACGATCACCAGGGAGACGCCGAAGACGGCGATCACCACGAGGACGACGGCGAGAGTGGATTGAATGAGACGTCGACGCATGTTCCGTTACCTGAGGTGATCGCCGGCCCCCGGTGCGGGGCTCAGCTCTTCTCGAAGCGGAAGCCCACGCCCCGGACGGTGGCGATGTAGCGGGGGTTGGCCGCGTCGTCGCCGAGCTTCTTGCGCAGCCAGGAGATGTGCATGTCGAGGGTCTTGGTGGAGGACCACCAGGTGGTGTCCCAGACCTCGCGCATCAACTGGTCGCGGGTCACCACGCGGCCGGCGTCCCGCACCAGCACCCGCAGCAGGTCGAACTCCTTGGCGGTGAGCTGGAGTTCCTCGTCGCCCATCCACGCGCGGTGCGACTCCACGTCGATGCGCACGCCGTGCGTGGCCGGGGGCTGCTGCGGCTCGGCCGCGCCGCGGCGCAGCAGGGCCCGTACGCGGGCGAGCAGTTCGGCGAGACGGAACGGCTTGGTGACGTAGTCGTCGGCGCCCGCGTCCAGGCCGACGACGGTGTCCACCTCGTCGGCGCGCGCGGTCAGGATGAGGATCGGCACGGTGTGGCCGTCGGCGCGCAGCCGGCGGGCGACCTCCAGGCCGTCCATGCCGGGCAGGCCCAGGTCCAGTACGACCAGGTCGACGCCCCCCTGCATTCCGGCGTCGAGCGCGGTGGGTCCGTCCTCCCGCACCTCGACCTCGTAACCTTCCCGGCGCAGGGCGCGGGCCAGCGGCTCCGAGATGGACGCGTCGTCCTCGGCGAGCAGTACACGGGTCATGAGGTGATGGTAGACCGCCCGCGTGCGCTGCTGGGGTGTGATCGGTTCGCGGGATTCTTACCCGGGGCCTCCCCCGGTACGAACCATCACCTGCGGGATGCGATCGTAGAAGGGACCTTCGGAATCCGTCGCGTGGTTCCCCGGACCCCTGTGATCCGCGTCTCAAGTCCTTCCATACCGGGCGGTGTCCTGACGTACAGTGACGTGAACGCCTGTAGTACACCAGGGGACCTTTGGCGGGCATCGACGCTGAAGGTCCTTGTTGTGTGCGGGCCGGTCACGTCTGACCGGCCTTGAAAGGAATGACCTCTGGCCGGGCTCCGGACGCATTGTGGCGTCACGGAGCGTGGATCCCGGTGGTCGCCGTCCACCGCTTCGTGATCCGGGGCGGACACCCCCCGGGCGTTGGGGGCGGACGACCGACCCTGCCGGTGCCGGCCGCCACCCCCACCGGGCGCGCAACGCTCCACCGCGCGTCCCGACCAGCAAGGAACGACCATGGCGTCCAGCCTGACGAAGGACTCGGTCCACCCGGGCACCCCCGGCACCGAGAAGACCTTCTTCGGCCACCCCCGCGGCCTGGCCACTCTGTTCATGACCGAGATGTGGGAGCGGTTCTCCTACTACGGCATGCGGGCCCTGCTCCCCCTGTACCTGGTGGCTCCGGGTGGCCTGCACCTCAGCGCGGGCACGGCGACGGCGATCTACTCCGTGTACCTGTCGCTCGTGTACCTGCTCGCGCTGCCCGGCGGCTGGGTCGCCGACCGGCTCCTCGGTCCCCGTAAGACGGTCATGTTTGCGGGTCTGATCATCATGCTGGGCCATCTGTGCCTGGCGCTGCCGGCCGCCGCAAGCTTCTTCGTCGGCCTGGTGCTGGTCGCCATCGGTTCCGGCCTGCTGAAGGCCAACATCTCCACGATGGTCGGTCACCTGTACGACGGCCCGAAGGACCCGCGCCGCGACGGTGGCTTCACCCTCTTCTACATCGGCATCAACCTGGGCGCCTTCGTCGCTCCGCTGGTCATCGGCACCATCGGTGAGAACGTCAACTGGCACTTCGGCTTCGCGCTGGCCGCGCTCGGCATGGCCCTCGGTCTGGCCCAGTACCTGCTGGGCAGCCGCCACCTGAGCGAGGAGAGCAAGGTCGTCCCGACGCCGATGACGGCCCAGGAGAAGGCGACCACCCTGCGCAAGGGCCTGATCTGGCTGGTCGTCGCGGCGGTCTTCTACGGCATCGTCGGCGGCACCGGTCACTTCACCCTCAACTGGGCGCTGATCCCGCTGACCGTCATCGGGCTCATCGTGCCGATCCTGGTCATCGGCCGGATCCTGCGCGACAAGGACCTCGACGGCGAGGAGCGCTCGAAGGTCCGCGCGTACATCTGGTTCTTCGTGGCCGCCGCGGTCTTCTGGATGATCTACGACCAGGGTGGTTCGACCCTGTCGCTGTTCGCGAGCGCCTCGGCGAAGAACACGATCTTCGGCTGGAACTTCCCGGTCTCCTGGTACCAGTCGGTCAACCCGGTCATGATCATGGCCCTCGCGCCGGTCTTCGCCTGGCTGTGGCTGTGGCTGAACCGGAGCGGCAAGGAGCCGAGCACGATCGTGAAGTTCTCCTCCGGTCTGGTGCTGGTCGGCGCTTCCTTCTTCGTGTTCCTCGCCCCGCTGTCCATCGCGCAGGGCGGTCACAAGGCCGCGGCGATGTGGCTGGTCGGCATCTACTTCCTGCAGACCGTCGGTGAGCTGACGCTGTCGCCGGTGGGTCTGTCGGTGACGACGAAGATGGCGCCGAAGAAGTACGCCTCGCAGATGATGGGCGTCTGGTTCCTCGCGGTCACCGCGGGCGACTCGATCACCGCGCTGCTGTCGAACCCGGCGGTCGGCGGAGTGAACCTCGACAAGATGGGCTTCGTGATGCTGGAGGCCGTCCTCGCGGTGATCGCCGGTGTGGCGGTGTGGATGTACCGCGGCAAGGTGAAGAAGCTGATGGGCGACGTGCGCTAGTCGCTCAGTCGCTGGAACGCGGCCGGGAGGGCCGTCGCACCCTGGGTGGGTGTGACGGCCCTCCCGGTTTTTCGCCTGAGGAGTCGTGGGGGTGTGCGATGGCGGGCGCGCCCGGTGCGTGGCCGTGGCATGAAGGCGTACGGCGGGGCGCGCCGGGTCGGCCGGAGGGCGCCCGGTGTGTCGTCGGCGTCAAGGAGGGCCTGGTTTCGGCGGGGTCGCGCTCTTGGCGCCGATCGGCGTCTCACACCTGCCCTCGGCGCGGCCCCAGAAGGCGGGGCCGCCACGCGTCGTCAGGCCGGGGCGCCCAGTTCCGCCCAGACCGTCTTGCCGGGGCGGCCCTCGGCGCGCACCACGCCCCAGTCCAGGCACAGGCGCTGGACGATGAACATGCCGTGACCGCCGGGGCGGCCGGCGCGGTGGGGGGTGCGTGGGGCCGGCTGGCCGGTGCCGCGGTCGGTGACCTCCAGCCGGATCACCTTGTTGTCGCAGGCGAGAGCCAGCTCGTCGGGCCCCTCGGCGTGCAGGCAGGCGTTGGTGACGAGCTCGGAGACGACGAGCAGCACATCCTCCGCGGCGGCCCGCTGGTCCGCGGTCGCGGCGGGCAGCCACCCCCAGTCGTACAGCGCCTGCCGGGTGAAATCACGGGCGAGCGGAACGACTCCGCTGGCCCCCTGGAGTTCGAGTCTGCGGAGCTGCCGGCCACGCGGCGCCGCCTCGGCGCCACCGGCGTCGACGGGGGGCGGCAGTGTGGACGAGGCGGCCGTGCCCGTGACGGACGCCGTGGAGGCGCCGGCCGGCACCTCCTCCCCGGAGGCCTCGGACACCCCGGAAGCGCCGCTGGGCTCATGGCCGCGGTCGCCCGGCGGGTAGGGCCGGGTGGTGCTCATCAGCGCTTCACCTCACCGAATCACCAGTTCACGATTGAAAAGTCCGGTACTTCCCCGTACCGGTTGGTCCGTCCGTCATCGGCGCCACCGTCCGCCGCATGTCCCGTCATCCGCACATCAGTCCCGTCCGCCCGTCGCGCAAGAACACCCGCACCCCTGACTCGGTCGTCCCGTCCGGGCAGGCCCCTGCCCGTTCGAGTCTGTCGCACACCCTCGGATGCGTCACACCCGGAGCGCGGCGACACCGCCTGGTGAGGATGGTCGTCAGCATCTCTCCTGCCCGACCCGGCCGCCGGAACACCCCCGTCTTCCGTGGGATACACGGGCCCCCTGGGATCCCTGGAGTCTCCGGGACCCCCGAAGGGGCGGGCGAGGGGGGCACAGCGCACCGGGCCGCACGTGGTCGCGGGCTCAGTCGGTGCCGTCATCCTCCCCGCTCAGGGCGTCCGCCACGGAGTCGTGGACGGTGAAGACCGCCTCGGCTCCGGTGATCTCGAACACGCGAGCGACTACGGGCTGCATGCCCGCCAGATGGACGCCACCACCGGCGGCCTCCGCCTTCAGACGGGCTCCGAGCAGAACGTTCAGCCCCGTGGAGTCACAGAACTCCAGGCGCGAGCAGTCCACCACGAGCCGCGAGAATCCCTTGCCAAGGAGGTCGTCGAGGGGTTCGCGCAGCAGATCGGCGGTGTGGTGGTCAAGCTCACCCGCCGGTGTGACGACCGCGCTGGCGCCCTCTTCACGCACCTCCACCAGAAGCCGGCCCGACTGTGCGCTGCCGACCATCCCGTGGTCCATGCCGTCTCTCTCCCGAGGTCGTGGCTTGCTGATGCCCTCGAACATTACGCCTTCCTGGCGCAGTCCGGCACCCGAACAACCTCACATAAACGGACATAGACGAACAGAACGAACTTGCGATCGCTCGGACAAAGCCGATAGGGCTAGTAAGGACACGTACTTCTACACGCCGGCTTTGGAGGCGCCGCACTCCGTAGTGCACCTGATGGCTTCGGCAGCCGTATGCCGAGAACGATGGAGGACACCCATGTCACCCCGGCTCGACGCCTCGCCTACCCCGACCGCGACGTCGACACCCCCACCGGTACAACTGGATCATCCCATCGATCTCCACACCCCCTTCGAGGGACTTCCGGAGATCCCCCCGTACGACGAGGTCGGCCCCGTCGACGCACGGGCCCTGTCCAAGACCCTCTTCGAGCGCCTTGAGGGGCTGGAGGAAGGGACGCACGAACACGCGTACGTCCGCAACACCCTCGTCGAGCTGAACCTCGCGCTCGTCAAGTTCGCCGCCTCCCGCTTCCGCTCCCGCAGCGAGCCGATGGAGGACATCATCCAGGTCGGCACCATCGGCCTGATCAAGGCGATCGACCGCTTCGAGCTGTCCCGCGGTGTCGAGTTCCCCACTTTCGCGATGCCGACCATCATCGGCGAGATCAAGCGCTTCTTCCGCGACACCTCGTGGTCCGTGCGCGTACCGCGAAGGCTCCAGGAGCTGCGTCTGGACCTGGCGAAGGCCGGGGACGAGCTGGCCCAGCAGCTGGACCGCGCGCCGACGGTCGCCGAGCTGGCCGAGCGCCTGGGCATCTCGAACGACGAGGTGATCGAGGGCATGGCCGCCTCGAACGCGTACACCGCCTCGTCGCTGGACGCCCAGCCCGAGGAGGACGAGACCGAGGGCGCGCTCGCGGACCGCATCGGGTACGAGGACCACGGGATCGAGGGCATCGAGTACATCGAGTCGCTCAAGCCCCTGATCGCCGGACTGCCCCAGCGCGACCGGAAGATCCTCTCGCTGCGCTTCGTGGCCAACATGACCCAGTCGGAGATCGGCGAGGAGCTCGGCATCTCCCAGATGCACGTGTCCCGTCTGCTGGCCCGCACGCTGGTACGGCTGCGCAAGGGGCTGACGGTGGAGGAGTGAACCCCCAAGGGGCGGCCGTCCCCTCTCCCGCACGGTCACGCCGAAGCGGCCCGGACTCCCCGTCCGGGCCGCTTCGGCGTGGCCGGGGGCCTCAGACCACCCGTACGCCGCCGCGCCACACCCCGCTGACCAGGGGCACGCCCGGCCGGTAGGCGAGGTGGACGTGGCTGGGGGCGTCGAGGAGGGTCAGGTCGGCGCGGGCGCCGGGGGTGAGGCGGCCGATGTCGGTGCGGCGCAGGGCCGCGGCGCCGCCCGCGGTGGCGGACCAGACCGCCTCGTCGGGGGTCATGCCCATGTCGCGCACGGCCAGGGCGACGCAGAAGGGCACGGAAGAGGTGAACGACGAGCCCGGATTGCAGTCCGTGGACAGGGCGACGGTGACCCCCGCGTCCAGCAGCCGGCGGGCGTCGGGCCACTGGGCGCGGGTGGAGAACTCGGCGCCGGGCAGCAGCGTGGCGACGGTGTTCCCGCTCGCCAGCGCGTCCACGTCGGCGTCCGTGAGGTGGGTGCAGTGGTCGGCGCTGGCGGCGTCCAGCTCCACGGCCAGCTGCACGCCGGGGCCGTGGGTGAGCTGGTTGGCGTGGATGCGCGGGTGCAGGCCCTTCGCCTTGCCCGCGGTGAGGATCGCGCGGGCCTGGTCGCCGTCGAAGGCGCCCTTCTCGCAGAACACGTCGATCCAGCGGGCGTGCGGCGCGCAGGCGTCCAGCATCTCGCCGGTGACCAGGGCGACGTAGGCCGCCGGGTCGTCGGCGTAGTCGGGGGAGACGATGTGCGCGCCGAGGTACGTCACCTCGTCGGTGTGCTCGGCCGCGATGCGCAGGGCGCGGGCCTCGTCCTCGACGGTCAGGCCGTAGCCCGACTTGGTCTCGAAGGTGGTGGTGCCCTGGCGCAGCGCCTCGGCCAGGTAGCGGGTGAGGTTCGCCGCCAGCTCCGCGTCGCTCGCGGCGCGGGTGGCGGCGACGGTGGTGCGGATGCCGCCCGCCGAGTAGGCGCGGCCGGACATCCGGGCGTTGAACTCCTGGGTGCGGTCCCCGGCGAAGACCAGGTGGGAGTGGGAGTCCACGAACCCCGGCAGCACCGCCCGGCCGCCCGCGTCGACCCGGTTGTCAGTGGCGGGTGCTTTGCTTGATTCACCGGTCCACGTGACGCGGTCGCCCTCGATGACGACGGCCGCGTCCTGGATCAGACCGAGCGGGGATCCGTCACCGAGGGAGGGGTCGTTGGTGACCAGCGTGGCGATGTTGGTGATGGCGGTGCTGCTGCTCATGGTGTCGTCCTCGTGGGGGGCGGTGGGGGTCGGCGCGGGGTCCGGCGCGGTCAGCGCAGGGCTTCGACGGCCGCTGCCAGCGCGCGGGGCACATCCGGTACGCGCGTGTGCGCGCCGTCGCGTACGACCTGCCGGCCGCCCACGACCGTATGCCGTACATCGGCCGCGCCCGCCGCGAATACGGCCGTCTCGGCGCCCAGCCGGGGGGTCGGGCCCGCTGTCCTGACCGAGTCCAGCGCGATCGTCGTCAGGTCGGCGAGCGCGCCCGGCTCAATGCGGCCGGCCTCCTCCCAGCCGAGGGCGGCGTGCCCGTCGGCGGTGGCGGCCCGCAGCAGGGCGGCGGCCGTCCAGTGGCCCCGTGTGCGGGTGCGCAGCCGCTCGTTCAGCTCCATCGCGCGCGCCTCTTCGAACAGGTCGATGACGGCGTGGCTGTCGGAGCCGAGGGAGAGCGGGGAGCCCGCCCGCTGGAGGGCGACGGCCGGGCCGATGCCGTCGGCGAGGTCCCGTTCGGTGGTCGGGCACATGCAGGTGCCGGTGCGCGAGCCGCCGAGCAGGGCGATGTCCTCCTCGGTGAGGTGGGTGTTGTGCACGCCGGTGGTGCGCGGCCCGAGGACGCCGTGGTCGGCGAGCAGCCGGGTGGGTGTGCGGCCGTGCGCGGCCAGACAGGCGTCGTTCTCGGCGGTCTGCTCCGAGAGGTGGACGTGCAGCGGGGCCCGCCGCTCCCCGGCCCAGCGGGCCACGGTCGCCAACTGGTCGGCGGGTACGGCCCGTACGGAGTGGATCGCCGCCCCGATCCGTGCGTGATCCCGTTCCTTGAGAACTGCACAGCGTTCGGCCCAGGCCTCCGCGCTGCCGTCGGAGAAGCGGAGCTGGTGGGCGTTGGGCTCCTCGCCGAATCCTGCCGCGAGGTAGCAGGTGTCGAGAAGGGTGATCCGGATGCCGGCCTCGGCGGCGGCCGCGATCAGCGCCTCGCCCATGGCGTTGGGGTCGGCGTAGGGGGCGCCGCCGCGGGCGTGGTGCACGTAGTGGAACTCGCCGACACAGGTGATGCCGGCCAGCGCCATCTCGGCGTACACCGCGCGGGCGAGGGCGTGGTAGGTGTCCGGGGTCAGCCGGTCGGCGACGGAGTACATCACCTCGCGCCAGGTCCAGAAAGTCCCGCTGCCGACCTGGACGGTGCCGCGCAGCGCCCGGTGGAAGGCGTGGCTGTGGGCGTTCGCCAGCCCCGGCAGGGTGAGTCCGCGCAGCGCCTCGGCGCCGGGCGGCGGGGCGGGCGCCTCGGTGCGCACGGCACCGATCCGCCCGCCTTCGGTCTCGACCAGCACCCCCGGCTCGACACGGTCGCCGAGCCAGGCGTGCTCCAGCCAGTACGTCGCCCTGGTCAACAGGCCAGCCCTTCCAGTACGTCGGCGAGCGCGCCCACTCCGGCCACGCAGTCGTCCTCGGTCGCGGACTCGGCCGGGGAGTGCGAGACGCCGGTGGGGTTGCGCACGAACAGCATGGCAGTGGGAATGCTCCCGGAGAGGATTCCGGCGTCGTGTCCGGCGCCGGTGCCGAGGACGGGCACCGTGAGGTCCGTGTCCCGGCCCAGGATGCGGCCGAGTTCGTCGCGCAGCGCGTGGTCGAACTCCACGACGGGCGTGAAGGACTCCCGTACGACGTCGAGGTCCACGCCGTGCGCGTCGGCGTACTGCCGGGCCGCCTGCTCGACGGCGCCGACCACCGTGTCCAGCGTCTCCTGGTCGGCGGCGCGGGAGTCGAGCCAGCCGCGCACCCGCGAGGGGATCGCGTTGACGCCGTTGGGGTCCACCGCGATCTTCCCGAAGGTGGCTACGGCGCCGGCGAGTTCGGCCTCGCGGCGGGCGGCGAGCACGGTCTCGGCGTACGACAGCATCGGGTCGCGGCGGTCGGCCAGCCGGGTGGTGCCGGCGTGGTTGGCCTCGCCCCGGAAGTCGAACCGCCAGCGGCCGTGCGGCCAGATGGCGCTGGCGATGCCCACCGGGTCGCCGGACAGGTCCAGCGCGCGGCCCTGTTCGACGTGCAGCTCCACGAAGGCACCGATCCGGGCCAGCCGCTCGGGGTCGGGCCCGATGGCCTCGGGGTCGTACCCGGCGGCGGCCATGGCGCGGGGCAGGGTGATCCCGTCCCCGTCGGTGAGCCGGTGCGCGTCCCCGGCGGTCAGCGCGCCCGAGGTCAGCCGCGAGCCGACGCAGGCGAGGCCGAACCGGGCGCCCTCCTCGTCGCCGAAGTTGACGATGGCGAGGGGCTTGGTGAACCGGGCGCCCCGGCCCAGGAGTTCGTCGAGTGCGGCGAAGGAGGACACCACCCCGAGGGGCCCGTCGAAGGCCCCTCCGTCCGGCACCGAGTCCAGGTGCGACCCGGTGACCACGGCGTCCCCGGCGGCCGGATCGCCGAGCCAGGCCCACTGGTTCCCGTTCCGGTCGACCTCGTACGCGAGCCCCCGGCCCTCGGCCTGCTCCTTGAACCAGGCCCGGCACTCGGCGTCGGGCCCGGTCCAGGCGTACCGCCGGTATCCGCCGGAGCCGGCGTCCCGCCCGATGGGCAGCAGCTCGCGCCACATCTCGTGGAACGACGAGCCGGGCCGACCCGCGGTCGGCTGCGGGCCCCCGGCCGCCGTCAGGGCGCTGCCGTGCCCGCCCGACTGCTGCGTCACGCGCCGTCACCCTCACGCATCGGCACCCGGACCCCCCGCTCGCCGGCGACGGACTCCGCGATGTCGTACCCGGCGTCCACGTGCCGGATGACGCCCATGCCCGGGTCGTTGGTGAGCACGCGGCGGATCTTCTCGCCGCCGAGCTTGGTGCCGTCGGCGACGGTGACCTGCCCGGCGTGGATGGACCGGCCCATGCCGACGCCGCCGCCGTGGTGGATGGACACCCAGGACGCTCCGGAGGCCACGTTGACCATGGCGTTCAGCAGCGGCCAGTCGGCGATCGCGTCGGAGCCGTCGAGCATGGCCTCCGTCTCGCGGTACGGGGAGGCGACGGAACCGCAGTCGAGGTGGTCGCGGCCGATGGCGAGCGGCGCGGCCAGCTCACCGGAGGCGACCATGTCGTTGAAGCGCTCGCCGGCCTTGTCCCGCTCGCCGTAGCCGAGCCAGCAGATGCGCGCGGGCAGGCCCTGGAAGTGGACCCGCTCGCCGGCCATCTTGATCCAGCGGGCGAGGGACTCGTTCTCGGGGAAGAGTTCGAGGAGCGCCTTGTCGGTCTTGGCGATGTCCGCCGCCTCACCGGACAGCGCGGCCCAGCGGAAGGGGCCCTTGCCCTCGCAGAACAGCGGCCGGATGTAGGCGGGGACGAAGCCGGGGAAGGCGAACGCGCGGTCGTAACCGGCCAGTTGGGCCTCGCCGCGGATGGAGTTGCCGTAGTCGAAGACCTCGGCGCCGGCGTCCATGAAGCCGACCATGGCCTCGACGTGCTTCGCCATCGACTCGCGGGCGCGCGTGGTGAACCCGGCCGGGTCCTTCGCGGCGGCGTCGGCCATGTCCTCGAAGGCGACGCCGACCGGCAGGTAGGCCAGCGGGTCGTGCGCGGAGGTCTGGTCGGTGACGATGTCGATGGGGGCGTTCATCGCGAGCAGCTGCGGGACCAGCTCGGCCGCGTTGCCGAGGACGCCGATGGACAGCGGGCGGCGGGCGTCGCGGGCCTCGGTCGCGAGCTGGAGCGCGTGGTCGATGCTGTCGGCCTTCACGTCCAGGTAGCGGTGCTCGATGCGGCGCTCGATGGCGCGCGGGTCGCAGTCGATGCAGAGGGCGACGCCGTCGTTCATGGTGACGGCGAGCGGCTGGGCGCCGCCCATGCCGCCGAGGCCCGCGGTGAGGGTGATGGTCCCGGCGAGGGTGCCGTTGAACTTCTTCGCGGCGACGGCGGCGAAGGTCTCGTAGGTGCCCTGGAGGATGCCCTGGGTGCCGATGTAGATCCAGGAGCCGGCGGTCATCTGGCCGTACATGGTCAGGCCGAGGGCCTCCAGGCGGCGGAACTCCTCCCAGTTGGCCCAGTCGCCGACCAGGTTGGAGTTGGCGATGAGGACGCGCGGCGCCCACTCGTGGGTCTGCATGACGCCGACCGGGCGGCCGGACTGGACCAGCATGGTCTCGTCCTGCTTGAGGGTGCGCAGGGTGCGCACCATGGCGTCGAAGGAGCGCCAGTCGCGGGCGGCCTTGCCGGTGCCGCCGTAGACCACGAGCTTGTCGGGGTGCTCGGCCACCTCGGGGTCGAGGTTGTTCTGGAGCATGCGCAGGGCGGCCTCCTGCTGCCAGCCCAGGGCGCTGAGTTCCGTGCCGCGCGGTGCTCGTACGGGGCGGGGTCCCGACATCGTCTGCCTCCTGCTGTTGCTACGTCTATTCACATCCTGTCTGCATGAATAGAACTAGTCAATACATCGGGGCGGCCCCGTCCGCGCGTTCCGGGTGTTTGGCTGGAAGCAGCTGACGGCCGACAGGAGGGAAGCGCGGTGGACCACGAGGCCGAGACCGGGGCACGGGAGCGGGCCGGGCGGCGGGACGAGGCGGTGCGCGCCGCCGTGGAGCAGGGCCTGCTGGGGCCGGACGCGGCGGTGGTGGGGCTGCTCGACGCGACCGGCATCCGGGAGTCGGCGGCGGCGCTGCGGGCGGCGTTCGAGGCGGTGCTGGCGCCCGGCACCCCGGTGCTGCACGCGTTCGCGGTGAAGGCGTCCCCGCTCGTGCCGGTGCTGCGGCTGCTGCACGAGGAGGGCATCGGCGCCGAGGTGGCGAGCCCCGGCGAGCTGGCGCTGGCGCGCGCGGCCGGCGTGCCGGCGGGGCGGACCGTGCTGGACTCGCCCGCCAAGACCCCGGCGGAGCTGCGCGAGGCGCTGGCGCTGGGCATCGCGGTGAACGCGGACAACCCGCAGGAGCTGGACCGCCTGGACGCCCGGGTGCGCTCCGCGCCGACCCGCTCCCCGCTCGGCCTCCGGGTCAACCCCCAGATCGGCGGGGGCAGCATCGGGGCGACCTCGACGGCGACCGGGACCTCGAAGTTCGGGGTGGCGCTGCGGGACGAGGGGGCGCGCGAGTGGGTCGTACGGGCGTACGCGGAGCGGCCGTGGCTGACCCGGCTGCACGCGCACACCGGCTCGCAGGGCATTCCGCTGGAGCTGCTGGCGCGGGGCGTGGCGGAGACGTACGCGCTGGCGGAGGAGATCAACGCGCGGGTGGGGCGGCGGCAGATCGACACGCTCGACCTCGGCGGCGGGCTGCCGGTGAACTTCGCGGGGGAGGCGACGGAGCCGTCGTACGCGCGGTACGCCCGGCTGCTGGCCGAGCGGGTGCCGGGGCTGTGCGCGGGGCGGTACGGACTGGTGACCGAGTTCGGGCGGTCGCTGCTGGCCAAGCACGGCACGGTGGTGGCGCGGGTGGAGTACGCCAAGCGCGCGGGCGGCCGGCGGATCGCGGTGACGCACGCGGGCGTGCAGGTGGCGACGCGGACGGTGTACGCGCCGGGGGCGTGGCCGCTGCGGATCGCGGCGTACGACGCCAAGGGCCGGCCGAAGTCGGGGCCCGAGGTGGTGCAGGACGTGGCGGGCCCGGCGTGCTTCTCGGGCGACCTGCTGGCCGAGGGGCGCGCGCTGCCCGAGCTGGCGCAGGGGGACTACGCGGCGGCGCTGGACACGGGCGCGTACTACTTCGCGCACCACTACGCCTACAACTCCCTCGCCCGGCCCGGCATCTACGGCTTCGCGCCGGACGGTGCGGGGGGTGTCGCCTTCGCCACCGTGCGGGAGCCGCAGACGATCGCTCAGGTGGTGGCGGAGTCCGGGGGCGCGCACGCTTCGGCGCTCACCACCCTGCGTGCATCCGGAAGCCGTTGACGCGCCCCCGCTTCACTCGAACAAATGAAGCAACTCCGGTGACACAGGGGTCAGTTGCCCAACACTAGTACGCCGGAAGCATGTTCCATCGGAAAATGCCAAACAGCTCACCCCTCCCCCACACGTTGCGTAGTGTCGGGGTCACTCAGCCGGAGTCCCAGGCGGGAGGGGAGCCACGCGGTGCCCGGAATCGACGAGTGCCTGCTGGAAGCGATGCGATTGCCCGGTGCCCGCGGTGCCGTGCTGGTGGACTGGACGAGCGGCCTCGCGCTCGGGGCGGTCGGGGAGGCGCCCGGCGGCGATCACGAGACGGCCGCCGCCGAGGCCGCCGAGCTGGCCCGGCTGGCCGCGGAGCACGGCACGTTCACGGCGCAGGGGACGGATCGGCCGCCGGTGGAGGACGTGATCGTCAGCAACGCGGACAGCTACCACCTGCTGCGGTTCGTCGACACCTCCTTCGACAGCAGCGTGTTCCTGCACCTGTGGCTGGGGCGCGAGGAGGGCAATCTCGCGCTCGCCCGGATCCGGCTCGGCGAGATGGCCGCCCGCCTGGTGCTGGGATGACCATGGTCCGTACGCCGCCGCCGCTGCCGGTGCGGGACAAGGCCGCCGCCCGCGCGCTGTCCCCGATGCTCAACCGGCTGGCCGAGGAGCGGGCCACCGGCGTCCTGGTCCGCGAGCACGGCACCCTGTACCTGGCCGAGGGCCGGGTGGTGCACGCCGAGAGCCCGCTCGCGCCGGGGCTCGACGTGCTCCTCACGGCCCACGGCACCCTGGCCGGCGCCGCCTGGCAGCGGGCCGCCGGCGCGGCCGAGGGCCCGTTACGGGCGGCCGAACTCCTCCTGGAGTCCGGCCTGTTACCCGCCGGCGCGCTGGAGCTGTGTCATCTGGACGCGCTGTACGACGCCGGATACTTCGCCCTGGCACCGAGCAGCACGCCGGGCCGCTTCCACTACGAGGGCGAGCCCCGCACCGGCCCGCTGCCCTCGGTCCCGGTGGTCGCCCTGGAACGCGAGACCCTGCGCCGCCGGCTGCAACTGCACCGCCTGTGGCCCGACCCGGCCGCGGACACCGCGCCGCTGATCCGCGCGGACCCCGCCCCCACCCGGCAGGGGCGCACGGGACCTCCGTCGAAGCGTCCCGGCCGCCCCACCCCCGTCGCCCCCCGCCAGCGCGCCGTCCTGGACCGCGTGGACGGCACCCGCACGGCCGCCGACATCGCGCTGGACCTGGGGCGGCAGGCGTTCCACACGCTGGTCGACGTCCGCAGGCTGGCGGCGGCCGGGCACCTCAGACCCCTGGCGCCGGCCGCGCCCGCCCCCGCGCCGCCGGCCCCGACCGCACCGGAGCAGGCCCGGAACCTGCCCCCGCCCCTGCTCCCGGTCACCGACCCCGACATCGCGCTGCTGAAGAGGCTCAGGGATGCGCTGGAGGCCCTTTGAACGGCCACGCCCCGCCGAGAGGAGAGAGCTGATGGTGTACGAGGACGACCTTCGGACCGTCCTGGAGGAGCTGCACCGGCTGCGCACCCGCGTGCCGCAGCTCACCGGCGCGCTCGCGGCCGGCGTCGACGGACTCGTCGTCGCCCATGACACGCCCGGCGTCGATCCCGACGGGCTCGCGGCGCTCACCGCGGCCGCGCTCGGCGTCTCCGTACGGGTCGCCGACGCCACCGGCAACGGCGGCCTGCGGGAACTGCTGGTGCGCGGCGAGCGCGGCTACGTCGCCACCTACGCGGCCGGGCGCAGCGCCGTACTGACCCTGCTCGCGCAGGACCGGGTGAACGTCGGCCGGCTCCATCTGGAGGGCCGCCGCTCCGGTGCCCGGATCGGCGAACTCCTGGACGCCGCCGAGGCCGCGGCCGCCCGGAACGCGCCCGCACGCCAGGCCACCGCCGCCACGCGCGCCCGCGCCCCGCGGCCCCCGCGCACGACCACCGCACGCACCACAACCGACAGTTGAGAGGACCCGACATGGCCAACACCGAGACCGCCCTCAAAGAGGCGCTGACCTCGATCGAGGGCGCCACCGGCGTCGCGCTCGTCGACTACACCAGCGGGATGGCGCTGGGCACGATGGGCGGCGGCAACACCTTCGACCTGAACGTGGCCGCCGCCGGCAACACCGACGTGATCCGCGCCAAGATGCGCACGATGGAGATGCTGGGCCTCAAGAGCGAGATCGAGGACATCCTCATCACGCTCTCCGACCAGTACCACCTGATCCGCCTGCTCCAGGGGCGCGGCGGCAACGGCCTGTTCCTCTACCTGGTCCTGGACTCCACCCGCGCCAACCTGGCGATGGCCCGCCACCAGCTGAAGCGGATCGAGGAGAGCCTGGAGGTCTGAGGACCTCTCGCTCGGCTCAGGCCGGTCAGACCAGGGCCGCGGTACGGCGGCGGGCCCCACCCGGGGCCGCGTCGCCGGCCGCGATGCCCGTGGCGCGCAGGCCCCTGACCGCCTTGCCGGACGGGCGGCCGGCGCGTTTGTCGAGCCAGTCGACGCGCACCCAGAGCAGGCTCTCCAGGGCCCGTTCGCGACGCCCAAGCCAGGCGGCTTTCAGCCACAGCCCGGTGCCGCACCCGGCCAGCAGCAGCCCGCCGGCCACCGGCACGGCGAAGGCGGAGCCGATCGCGA
Organism: Streptomyces sp. AM6-12; assembly: GCF_044327085.1. Taxonomy (NCBI): domain Bacteria; kingdom Bacillati; phylum Actinomycetota; class Actinomycetes; order Kitasatosporales; family Streptomycetaceae; genus Streptomyces; species Streptomyces sp. AM6-12. The sequence goes on along the minus strand of NZ_JBIQWN010000001.1, from coordinate 4,413,551 downwards.
GCACCCAGGCCAGCAGCAGCCACCAGCGGTGACCGCGGCGCCAGTTGCGCGCGGTCACCGCGCGGTCCTGGAGCACGTCGTACTTGCCCGCGCGGCTCGCGCCCCGGACGAGCGCGGCGTACCGGCGGCGCCGCGCCAGCGCCACCACGGCCGTGGCCAGCAGGAACAGCGCGGCCCCGGCGAGCGCCCCGGTCCGGCGCCCCGTCCACCCCTCGGGCACGGCGCCGACGCCTGCGGCGACCACCCCGAACCACCACAGCGGGGCGGCTCCCGCCCGTACGACGACGGCCAGCCGGGCCAGTCCCCGGCCGCCGCGCTCTCTGCCTTCTCCACGCTCTCCGCGCGCCACGTCGGCCTCCCGTGTCACGAGTCCGCACAGTGCCTGTGTCCGGCGGGGACCTTAGCGGGCGAACGTGAGACAAACCTGAGAGGACCGGGACTCACTCCACGAACAGGCCCCGCGCGGCGGCCTTCGCGTCGAACTCCTCCAGGCGGGCCTGGGCGTCCGGCAGATCGTCGCAGACCGCCTCCAGCAGCACCCGGCCCAGCAGCATCGGCGCGCACGCGGTGTCGAAGGCGAGGCCGGTGCCGACGGCGGCGGGCAGCAGCAGGTCGGAGTGCTTGGCGACGGGCGCGAACGCGGAGTCGGCGACGGTGACGACGGTCAGGCCGGCCTCCTGGGCGTAGGCGAGGGTGTCGACCACCTCGCGCGGATGCCGGGGCAGCGCGAAGCAGAGCAAGGCGCTCGCGCCCGCGCGGACGGCCGCGTCGACGCGGTCCTGGATCATCGTGCCGCCCTCGTCGAGCAGCCGGACGTCCGGGTGGACCTTGGCGGCGAAGTAGGCGAAGCCGTACGCCTGGGAGGCGGCCGCGCGCAGGCCGAGCACCGGCAGCGGGCGGGAGGCGGCGAGGATCCGTCCGGCCTGCTGCACCGGGCGCGGGTCGGCGAGCAGCTCCGCGAGGTGGCGCAGGTTCTCGATCTCGGCCTCGACGGCGAGCTGGTACTCGTTGTGCGCGCCGTTCTCCGGCGCGGGCTCGGCGGGGACGACCTCCCGCAGGTGCCGGCGCAGCGCGGGATACCCGTCGAAGCCGAGGGCGACCGCGAACCGGGTCACCGACGGCTGGCTGACCCCGGCCAGCTCGGCCAGCTCCACGCTGGACAGGAAGGGCACGTCGGCGGCGCGCCGCACCATGCTGTGCGCGATGCGGCGCTGGGTCGGCGTGAGCCGGTGACCCTCGAAAAGCGCCTGCAACCGGTTGGCCGGGCTGTCGGTCACGCTCATCACGTACTCCCCCTCGGAGGTCCTCGCCGCCTCGGGAGAGTACAGCCCCGGGGCCGCACCGACACGGACCGATATTCAGACAATGCTTTCCTGTATGCCGTTATACAGGAAGGGGCTCCGCCGACTCTCTGCGATCCAGGAGGGCTCGACCTCCGCCCGGACCTTGTCGCGCCGTTCAAGGGGCGGTATCCGGGCGGCGATGATCCGGCGCGGATACGGCCAAGTGTCGTTAAACAGCCACCCAGAGTGACGCTGTGCGTGCCTAGAGTGATTCCTACTGGCACGACCACCGAGGAAGCGTCATGGCCACCCCCCACCGGGCCTTACGGACGCCGACCGCGCCCGCTCCCCGTCCGCCCTGTCCCTCGCTCGTCCCCCCGCCCGACGCGGACGCGCCCCGGCCCACCGCCGCCGCCGTCCTCGGTGAACTCCTCGCCGGCAACGCCCGCTACGTCTCCGGCCGTCTACGGCAGCCGTACGTCCGTCCCACCGGGCGGCGGCCGTGTGCGGTGGTCGTCGGCTGCGTGGACGCCCCCGTCCCGCCGGAGCTGGTCCTCGACCAGGCCCTCGGGGACCTGCTGTGCGTCCGCACCGCCGGGCAGGTGCTGGACGAGGCCGTGCTCGGGTCCGTCCAGTACGGCGTCCAGGAACTCGGCGCACCGCTCGTGCTGGTCCTCGGACACGAGCGGTGCGCCGCAGTGGCCGCCACCCTGGAGCGGCTGCGCACCGGGGCGCCGGTGCCCGGCCATCTGGAGCTGCTGGTGGAGGAGATCGCCCCCGCCGCCCGCCGCGCCCGGAACCGGCCGGGCGACTGGGCCGAGCACACCCTGCGGGCCCAGACCACCTGGGTGCGGGACGCGATCCGCGCCGATCCGGCCTTCGCCGCCGCACAGGTGGTGGCCGCACGGCTGGACGCCGGGTCGGGACTGATGTCGCTGCTGCCCTGACGGAGCCGACGAGGGGTTCGCACCACCGGAAGAGGGGGGCTTTCCCCAGTGCGGCGGGGGCCCGGCGTTCTCTACGGTGAGGGCATGAGCGCACGTGACCCGCAGGACGTCGGACTCAAGGGCGACGCCGAGCTGCGGAAGGACCTCGACGCGACCGTCCGGGCCCGCCGGGACCTGGGGGACGAATACGACTCCGCCCTGGTCGAATCCTTCCTGGAGAAGGTCGAGCAGCGGCTCGACGGGGCGGTGGACCGGCGGGTGCGGCGGCAGCTCGCCGAGCAGCAGATGGCGGCCGTTCGCGGCACCGCCCGCCAGCGGAACCCGGTGGACTCCTGGGGCGAGCGGTACGGCTTCGCGCTGCTCACCCTGATCCTCGCCGTCCCGCTGTCCGCGATCGCCGGCGCCCTCGCGGGCTTCGCCGGAATAGTGGCCACCTGGATCGGCATCGTCGGTGTCAACGCGACCCAGGCGATACGCCAGCACCCCGAGCTGCTGTCGGGACGGTCCCGCAGGTCCGGCGGAGCCGAGTAGCCCCGGCTCCCCACACGCGGAAGGACTTGCGCGGGGACCGCCGCACCCCCGTTGCCGGGGGGCGGGACGACGGCGGTCCCCGCGGGGGACGCGGGCCGGGTCAGGGCCGGGCCGCGCGCCCTTGGCGTCCATGGAGGTCCGGGAGCCGCTCCGGAGGTCCGTGACGCCGACACCCCCCAATCTGCCGGACGCGTGTTAAGCGAGTGCTGCGTACACGTGACGCCTTCGTACCACTTCCGCGATGCCGCGAACGGCCGCGGTCACTCCGCGTTCGCCGAGGTCACGGGCCCGTGGTCGAGGCTCCGGGCGCGCGACCGGTCAGCAGCGGTACCGAGCTGCCGTCACTCGTCAGCCGTAACTTTCCGTCGGCAGGGGCCCCGGCCGACCGAGGAGGCCGCGGCGGCGTCTCACGGCATGGCGGGGCGCTGGTCCCAGCGCCGGTTGGACTGGTTGATGTAGGCCCGTACGAACGCGCAGCAGTCCTCGCAGGCATAGGCCGGCGCGCGCTGTCCGTCGTGTTCGACCGGACCGATCCAGAAGACGTCCTTGGTATGGCGGCAGAGGAGGCAGAAACCTCGCGTCAGGGGCCGGGACCTCATGGGCGGTCGTGCCGGCGATGCCTCGGGCACCGGCACGGCGGCCAGGCGCTGGACCATTCCGGCACCTTCAGGGGAGTCACCTCGTGCTCTTTCCGCACCACCTGCCGGTTCCCCTGGCGGTCCACCCGGTACACCGCGAGCGTCATGCTCAAAGCTTGATCACCCTCGCCCTGACACCGGCCTCGACCGTCAGGATCAGTTCGTCCACGTGGTCCAGCCCCAGGCCGTTGCGGAAGGCGAGGCGCGGCCCCGAGGCCGTCTGGATGACGTCCACGTCGGCCAGCCAACCGGCCGCGCTGAACGCGCCCTTCAGCCTTACCAGCATGTCGTGCGGCTCCAGCTCGCTGGGCGCGGGTCGCACCGGAGCGTCCGCCGGGGACGCGTCGGCGTGCTGCTGCCGCAGCGTCAGCCCGTCCAGCAGCAGGCCGAGCAGGGCACGCCCCTGCCTCACGTTGCAGTCACCCAGCCGGATGACGAAGTCACGGCACTCGTTCGGCGCCAATCTGGTGTGGAACTGGGGGAGTTTGATGGCGGCCTCGTCCAGGGCCGCCGCGAGTGAGTTGGTGATCTCCGCGACCTCGATGGCCATGCTGCTGTGGGGATGCATCGCCCAGCCTTTCTCAACCACTGCGCTGTGTAGCGGAATCGCTACCGAGCGCCTTCAGCGTGACCTAGAGTCGGAAACCCTTCAATGGGCCAGATCGGAAGGAGGGGTTGCAACGCCATGGTCAATCGCAAGGAGTTGGACCCGGATGCCAGCCCGGCAGCCGCGTTCGGCGCGCGCATGCGCAGGTTGCGCGAGGATCAGGGGTGGACTCAGGAGGAGCTGGCGGAGAAGCTGGGGTATTCCAGCCAGCATGTTTCGGCCGTTGAAACTGCACGCAAACCGCCAACTCTGCGTTTCTCGCGCAAGCTTGACCAGGTGTTCGGCCTCGCCAGCTCGACCGACACGTTGGAGCGGGAGTGGCGCGAGTTACGGCACAGTGTGCTACTGGAGGGGTTCCCCGAGTACGTCAAGTACGAGGGCCAGGCGGCAGAGATCCGGCTATTTGAGGTCGGGATCATCCCTGGACTGCTGCAGACCCCGGAGTACGCAAGGGCGGTGGCTGAGGGCGATGTGCGGCGGGGGGCCATCACACCTGAACAGGCCGATGAACGCGTCGCGTTCCTGGCGAACCGGCAAGCAGCACTGGTGCGCCCCCGGTCGCCCATGGTCCTCGTGGTGATGGACGAGAGCTGCCTTCGCCATGCGGTCGGCGGCACCGATGTCATGGATCGGCAGCTTCAGCGGCTTGCCGAAGTCGCCTCCCTCCCGAACTGGGTCATCCACGTGTCTCCTTTCGGGATAGGAGCGCGGCGCTCATTCAACCTGCCGATGAACCTGCTGACCCTGCCGGACATGTCCGTGGTCGCGTACGCGGAATCCCAGTTGCGGGGACACGTGGAACGCGAAACGGCAGCGGTACTGCCCCTGTTGACGGCCTACCATCAGTTGCAGGCCGAAGCTCTGCCTCAGGCGGCATCGGTGGCCATGATCCATGAGGTACGAAAGGGCACCCCGTGACGACCGACTCCCCCCGCTGGTTCACCTCCTCCCACAGCAGCAACGGCGGCAACTGCGTCGAGGTCGCCACCAACATCCCCGGCACCGTTCCCGTCCGCGACACCAAGGACCGTGAGGCCGGTACTCTCACCTTCCGCGCCGACGCCTGGTCCGCGTTCGTCCAGTTCGCCTCTCGAAAGGCCGCCTTGTGACGACCGACTCCCCCCGCTGGTTCACGTCCTCCTACAGCGACAACGGCGGCAACTGCGTGGAAGTCGCCACCAACATCCCCGGCACGGTTCCCGTTCGCGACACCAAGGACCGCGAGGCCGGTACTCTCACCTTCCGCGCCGACTCCTGGTCCGCGTTCGTCCGGTTCGCCTCTCACCAGAGCGTCTGAACGCACCGGGCACGAAAAAGCGGGCCCCCTCCCGTTCGGGAAGGGGCCCGTGTCGGTCGTACTACTTGTTGCCGCCCTTGGCCAGGAACGCCAGCAGGTCCTGGCGGCTGACGACGCCCTTCGGCTTGCCCTCGACGAGGACGATCGCCGCGTCCGCCGCGCCCAGCACCTGCATCAGGTCGCCGACCGGCTCGCCGGAGCCGACCTGGGGCAGCGGGGCGGACATGTGCTTCTCCAGCGGGTCCTCCAGGGAGGCGCGCTGGGAGAACAGGGCGTCCAGCAGCTCGCGCTCCACGACCGAGCCGACGACCTCCGCGGCCATCACGTCCGGGTGACCGGCGCCCGGCTTGACGACGGGCATCTGCGAGACGCCGTACTCGCGCAGCACCTCGATGGCCTGGCCGACGGTCTCCTCCGGGTGCATGTGCACGAGGGACGGGATCGTGGCGCCGGACTTGTCGTTCAGGACGTCGGCGACGCGGGCGCTCGGGCCCTCGTCCTCCAGGAAGCCGTAGTCCGCCATCCACTCGTCGTTGAAGATCTTCGAGAGGTAACCGCGGCCGCTGTCCGGGAGCAGGACCACGACCACGTCGTCCGGGCCGAGCCGCTCGGCGACGCGCAGCGCGGCGACCACGGCCATGCCGCAGGAGCCGCCCACCAGGAGGCCCTCCTCCTTGGCGAGGCGGCGGGTCATCTGGAAGGCGTCCTTGTCGGACACGGCCACGATCTCGTCGGCGACGGTGCGGTCGTAGGCGGTCGGCCAGAAGTCCTCACCGACGCCCTCGATCAGGTACGGCCGGCCGGAGCCGCCCGAGTAGACGGAGCCCTCCGGGTCGGCGCCGATGACCTTGACCTTGCCGTCGCTGGCGTCCTTCAGGTAGCGGCCGGTGCCGGAGATGGTGCCGCCGGTGCCGACGCCCGCCACGAAGTGGGTGATCTTCCCCTCGGTCTGGTCCCACAGCTCCGGGCCCGTGGAGTGGTAGTGCGACAGCGGGTTGTTCGGGTTGGAGTACTGGTCGGGCTTCCAGGCGCCGGGGGTCTCGCGCACCAGGCGGTCGGAGACGTTGTAGTACGAGTCCGGGTGCTCGGGGTCCACGGCGGTCGGGCAGACGACGACCTCGGCTCCGTAGGCACGCAGTACGTTGATCTTGTCGGTGCTCACCTTGTCGGGGCACACGAAGATGCACTTGTAGCCCTTCTGCTGGGCCACGATCGCCAGCCCCACACCGGTGTTGCCGCTGGTGGGCTCCACGATGGTGCCGCCGGGCTTCAGCTCCCCGCTCTCCTCGGCGGCCTCGATCATGCGCAGGGCGATGCGGTCCTTCACGGAGCCGCCCGGATTGAAGTACTCCACCTTGGCCAGGACGGTCGCCTGGATGCCCTTGGTCACGTTGTTGAGCTTCACCAGCGGGGTGTCGCCGACGAGGCTGATCATCGAGTCGTGGAATCGCACCGTTGTCTCCGGTCGCTGCAAAAAAGTGGTCGTAGTGGTGCCGTCAGCCTACGGCCCCCGGCCCGCCTCGGGCGGTCGTTCACTCCCCGTCGAGATTGGCGCACGCCCTGTACGGGGCAAGGAGTGGGTGTACGGCTACGAGGAGGTGGCGGCCACGCATGACGAACATGTCGAGGGCGCGGGTGGCCCGGCGCATCGCGGCTGGGGCGGCGTACGGCGGGGGCGGGGCCGGGCTGATCGGAGCGGCCGCGGTCGGCCTGCTGCTCGCCGAGGTGCGGCTGGCCCGGCGCCATGTGGGCAACGGCACCGGCGAGCGGGTACCGGGCGCGGAGGGGACGTACGGCCGGGTGTACGACGTGCCCGGCGAGCCGCCGCTGCGGCTGGTGATGCTCGGCGACTCCACGGCCGCGGGGCAGGGGGTGCACCGGTCCGGGCAGACTCCGGGCGCGCTGCTGGCCTCCGGGCTCGCGGCGGTCGCGGAACGCCCGGTGGAGCTGCGCAACGTGGCGCTGCCGGGCGCGCAGTCCGACGACCTGGACCGGCAGGTCGCGCTGGTGCTGTCCGGCGGCCGGCCCGCCCCGGACATCTGCGTGATCATGATCGGCGCGAACGACGTGACGCACCGGATGCCGCCGACGCGTTCGGTGCGGCATCTGTCGGCGGCGGTGCGCAGGCTGCGCACGGCCGGCGCGGAGGTGGTCGTCGGCACCTGTCCCGACCTGGGCACCATCGAGCCGGTGCAGCAGCCGCTGCGCTGGCTGGCACGGCGGGCCTCGCGGCAGCTGGCGGCGGCGCAGACGATCGGGGTGGTGGAGCAGGGCGGGCGCACGGTCTCGCTGGGCGATCTGCTGGGCCCGGAGTTCGCGGCCAATCCGCGCGAGCTGTTCGGCCCGGACAACTACCACCCCTCGGCCGAGGGTTACGCGACCGCGGCGATGGCCGTGCTGCCCACGGTGTGCGCGGCGCTCGGCCTGTGGCCGGCGGAGGAGGACCGGCCGGACCTGACCCGGCGCGAGGGCTTCCTGCCGGTGGCGCGCGCGGCGGCCGAGGCGGCGGCGGAGGCCGGTACGGAGGTCACGGCCGCGATGCCGACGGGACCGCGCGGCCCCTGGGCGCTGCTCAAGCGGCGCCACCGCCGCCGGGTCCCGGAGGCCGAGGCAGCGGCACCGTACACCTGACGGCAGCGACCGGGTGGGTACTCGTACCCGTAACTGTGACAACGCCTCCGCCGCCAAAGCAAGCGCTTAGAAACTGCGGCCAGCGTCACACCCCGACACCGATGACCTGTCAACTACGGCCGGGTAACTTCCAGACCGGCCCTGCACAATTCCGTTCACCTGGAGCCCCGATGCCCGAAGCCGTGATCGTCTCGACCGCCCGCTCCCCCATCGGCCGCGCCGGCAAGGGTTCGCTCAAGGATCTGCGCCCCGACGACCTCACCGCCACGATCATCCAGGCCGCGCTGGCCAAGATCCCCGAGCTGGACCCGAAGGACATCGACGACCTGATGCTCGGCTGCGGGCTGCCCGGCGGCGAGCAGGGCAACAACCTCGGCCGGATCGTCGCCGTACAGATGGGCATGGACCACCTGCCCGGCTGCACCATCACCCGCTACTGCTCCTCGTCCCTCCAGACCTCCCGGATGGCCCTGCACGCCATCAAGGCGGGCGAGGGCGACGTCTTCATCTCGGCCGGCGTGGAGACCGTCTCCCGCTTCGCCAAGGGCAGCTCCGACAGCCTCCCGGACACCCGCAACCCGTTCTTCGCCGAGGCCGAGGCCCGCACCGCGGCGGTCGCGCAGCAGGAGGGCACCACCTGGCACGACCCGCGCGAGGACGGCCTGGTGCCGGACGCGTACATCGCGATGGGCCAGACCGCCGAGAACCTGGCCCGCTGGAAGGGCATCACCCGCCAGGAGATGGACGAGTTCGGCGTCCGCTCGCAGAACCTCGCCGAGGAGGCCATCAAGGCCGGCTTCTGGGAGCGCGAGATCACCCCGGTCACGCTGCCCGACGGCACCGTCGTCGCCAAGGACGACGGCCCGCGCGCCGGCGTCACCATGGAGGGCGTCTCCGGCCTGAAGCCGGTCTTCCGCCCCGACGGCCTGGTCACCGCGGGCAACTGCTGCCCGCTCAACGACGGCGCCGCCGCCCTCGTCATCATGAGCGACACCAAGGCCCGCGAGCTGGGCCTGACCCCGCTCGCCCGCATCGTGTCCACCGGCGTCTCCGCCCTGTCCCCCGAGATCATGGGCCTCGGCCCGGTCGAGGCGAGCCGGCAGGCGCTGCGCCGGGCCGGTCTGACCACGGACGACATCGACCTGGTCGAGATCAACGAGGCGTTCGCCGCCCAGGTGATCCCCTCCTACCGCGAGCTGGGCTTCGACCTCGACAAGGTGAACGTCAACGGCGGCGCGATCGCCGTCGGCCACCCCTTCGGCATGACCGGCGCCCGCATCACCGGCACGCTGATCAACTCCCTCCAGTGGCACGACAAGCAGTTCGGCCTGGAGACGATGTGCGTCGGCGGCGGCCAGGGCATGGCGATGGTCATCGAGCGCCTCAGCTGACCCGGCCCGCCCGCACCGACCGGCCAACGGTCCGTAGCGGACCGGGCACTTCACGTCATGGATCGGCCCAGAACCCGCGAAACCGCCGGGTTCTGGGCCTTTCTGTGATCCAATCTCCCCCAGGATGTGACCTATCTCCCCCGTCCCGGACATCGGCGCAGGTCAGCACCGGACGGCATGCCGTCCGGCGGGCCCCCGGAGCCAAAGAACTGTCCGTTTCGTGACGTTACGCACTGACAGTTGGGTAGTCCGCCCTTCAAGCTGATGTAGGAAGTCGGGGGTCGACTTTTGAACCTGGGAGTACGTCAGTGAGCGCCATGCCGATCGCCCTGCTGCTCACCACGGCCGCCACGGGCGCCGTGGGCGTCGCCGTCCTGCGCACCGTGCTGAAGCTGCGCCGCCAGCTCACGGAGCTCCAGGCACAGCTCGCGGAGAACCAGTCCGCGGCGACGCACGCGCTGCTGCCGCACGCCCGTACCCACTCGGACACCGAGCGGATACGCGCGGCCGTGGCCGAGGCGCTCGCGGAGGAGCGGGAGCGGGAGCTCGCGGAGGCGCGTGCCTTCTGGGCCGCGCAGGAGGCGCGGGACGCCTCCGACGCGCCCTCGGTGTTCGGCCTGTCCGACCACGAGCCGTTCCTGCCGCGGCAGTCCGACTTCGCGGGCCTGGAGCCGGTGGCGGAGTCCGCCGCCGACGCCGACGAGTTCGCCGGCGAGTCCCCGGAGCTGGCCGCGGCCCGCCGTCGGCACCCCTCCCACCCGGACTTCGTCCCGGCCCAGTCGGCCGCGGGCGACCACGAGCGCACGGCCGGGGCGCTGGAGCACCTGGCCGACGAGCGCGTGGAGCTGTCCGACGTACGCCCCGGCCCGCTCGGCACCCTCGACGTCTACGTCTTCGCCGACGGCACCACGCTGTGCATGACGCCGGGTCACCGGGAGACGGCCGAGCGCCTCGCGCGGGCCGTGGCGGCGGGCGAAGCCCCCTATCTGCTGGGCGGTTCGGGCGTCTCCGGCGCCTACACGCTCACCTTCGCGTGCGGCGGGGAGATGGTCTACATCCTGGCGGACCGCGTCATCGCGTCCCTGTAGCGCGAAGGCGCCGGCTCCGCGCGGCGCCTCACTGGTCTGACGGCGCGTTCAGACCCCCGCCCGTCCCCGCGCCTCCTCGACCAACCGCACGGCCTCCCCGACCTCGTCGTCGCTCTCCAGCACCAGCGCCAAGTCGTGCGCGGCCACCAGGATCTGGTCCGCCACCGCGAACATCCCCGCGTCCGGCATCTCCCGCGGCTCGGTGCCCGGCTCCTCCACCGCCTGCGCCCGCCGGGACAACTCGCGGGCCAGCGCCAGCGCCTCCGCTGCGGCGCTGCGCTGGAGCCTGCTCTGCGGCGCGGCACGCAGCCGGTCGGCGAAGTGATCCACTGCTTGGGTCAGGGGCGTCGTATCAACCACGCGCCGAGCGTAACGCGCCGCACTGTTGCCAAGCGGCGAACCCTCGGGCACGGTGACGTGAAGGACCGGCTTACATCCCCTTTGCGCCCGGAGGTGCCGATGTCCCAAGTCTTCTCCGAGGAGACCCATCGCAATATGCTCGCCCGCATCCCGCACTGCACCGGTCGTGAGGTCGCCGACTGGCTGCGCACCGTCGAGAACGGCCCCGCCCTGTTCCGCTTCGAGGAGAAGGTCAGCTGGCTGAGGCACGAGTACGACCTGGCGTACGGCCACGCGAAGGCCATCGTGCACGAGTACGACCTGCGCAGGGCGGCCCGCAAGCTGCTCTGAGCCACCCGCCCCCGGACGGCGAAGGGCCCCGGACGGGGAGTCCGGGGCCCTTGCCTGAACCGCGCGCCGTACGCGCGCCGGTCGTTGTCGGTCGCTAGTCGTTGTTGGTGAAGATCGCCACCAGGCGCAGCATCTCCAGGTAGATCCACACCAGGGTGACGGTGAGTCCGAACGCGGCGAGCCAGGACTCGTTGCGCGGCGCGCCGTACGCGATGCCGTCCTCGATCTGCTTGAAGTCGAGGGTCAGGAAGAACGCGCCGAGCAGGATCGCGATGATGCCGACGACCGCGCCGAGCGGGCCGAAACTGCGCAGTCCGCCGTCCTCGGCGACGCCGAACGCGACCAGCAGCAGATTGACCAGCATGACGGCCACGAAGGCCATCGCGATGGCGAGGCCGATGCGGGCGTAGCGCGCGGTGACGCGGATCCAGCCCGCCTTGTAGATGAGGAGGGTGGCGCCGGTGACGGCCATGGTGCCGAGCACCGCCTGGAAGGGGGCGCCCTGCCAGCGGCTGTTGTACATCTCGCTGATGACGCCGAGGAAGACGCCCTCGAAGGCCGCGTATCCGAGGATCAGCGCGGGCACCGGGGTGCGCTTGAAGTTCTGAACCATGGCCAGGACGAACGCGATCAGCGCGGAGCCGACGGCCAGGCCGTAGCTCGTGGGCGAGACCGGCAGCAGGGCCCAGGCGAGAACGGCGCCCAGCGCGACGGTACCGAGCGTCATCGCCGAGCGGACGACGACGTCGTCCATGGTCATCCGACCGGTGCCGGCCGGGGCCTGCGGCGGGGCGCCGTACTGGACGCCCGGCTGTCCGTAGCCGGTGTGGGCGTACGGGTTCTGCGGGGTCTGGGCACCTTGCGCGTACGGGTTCTGCGCGTACGGGTCGGCTCCTGCGTACCCGGCCTGCGGTGCGGTGTTGAAGCCGGCGTAGCCGTGGTCGCGGCTGAAGCCCCGTCGCGAGAAGACCGGGTTGCTGCTCCTCATCTCACTCCTCCATGGCCGCCTCGCGCGGCCTTGGCTCAAGCGTAATGGATTGGCAAAGGATCGATCATGCTACCTGAGGAGGATCTTTCCCCTGCCGGGTCGACCCACACGCTACGCGGAGCGGTACGTCCCGGCCACGGGTGATCGCCTTCCATGACGAACTTGCTACCTGACCGGACCCCCGGCGGCGCGCCGTTCGATCTCCGCCGCGGTGTCGGCCGCCCAGTCCCGCATCATCCGGGCCGTACGCACGCCCAGGTCCAGCGCGTAGCCCCCGAAGACCGGACTGTCCGGCTTCGTGCGGGCCGCCACCTCCTCCCGGAGCTGATCGGCCTCGGCATCGGCCCCATGCTGTCCGGACTGACCATCGTCGTGCAGTCCAACGTCGACCCTGCCGACCTCGGCACCGCCAGCTCCAACGTCACCTTCTTCCGCCAGATCGGCGGCTCCGTCGCCCTGGCCATCGCCGGGACGCTCTACAGCGACGCCTTCACCGGCCATCTCCGCGAGGGGCTGCACCAGGCACAGGCCGCCGGTACCGCCAGCGCCCTGCCCTGGCTCTCCGTCATCGGCGCCGGGGCCACCTTCCTCGCGGTCCTCTTCCTGCCGGCTCCGCGCCGCGACCCCGCCGACAGCACCAGCGCGTCGGCCTCCCTCAGCTCCCTGGTCTGACGACCCGCGCGGCACACCAGGGCACCGCACCACCCGCACCGGACGAACGGAAGGAACCATGGCCACCACACCGGACCACACCGCCGAGGCGAGCACGCCGTACCTCGTCGGCCACTACGCCCCCGTCACCGACGAGATCGACGGCTTCGACCTGAAGGTCACCGGCACCCTGCCGCCCGAGCTGAACGGCCGCTACCTGCGCAATGGCCCCAACCCGCGGCCGGGGGAGGTCCCCGGCCACCTGTTCACCGGCAACGGCCTGCTGCACGGTGTCCGGCTGCGCAACGGGCGCGCCGAGTGGTACCGCAACCGCTGGGTGCGGACGAGCAAGTTCTCGGGGGCGCCGTACAAGCGCGCGGACGGGACGCTCGACCTGACCGCGGTGAGCGCGAACACCCATGTGATCGAGCACGCCGACAAGCTGTTCGCGCTGGTCGAGAACGGACTGCCCTACCAGGTCACCGGCGAGCTGGAGACGGTCGGTCCCTGCGACTTCGGCGGACGGCTCACCACCGCGATGACCGCCCACCCCAAGGAGGACCCGGTCACCGGCGAGCTGCTGTTCTTCGGCTACAGCGCGGTCCCTCCCTACCTCACCTACCACCGGCTGTCGGCGGCGGGCGAACTGGTGGAGAGCAAGGAGATCACCGTGCCCGCGGGCACGATGATGCAACTTCGCGATCACCGAGAACTACGTCATATGGATGGACCTGCCCGTCCTCTTCGACCTCCGGCAGGCCGGCGGCGCCATGCCGATGCGCTGGGACGACGGCTACGGCGCCCGGCTGGGTCTGATGCGCCGCGACCGCGCGGGCGAGGTGCGCTGGTCCGACATCGCCCCCTGCTACGTCTTCCACGTCGGCAACGCCCATGAGGACGCCGCCGGCCGGGTCGTCCTGGAGGCGGTGCGCTACAACCGGTCCTCCTACGACCGGATGTGGCAGGCGATGGGCGGCCGGGTCGACCACCCGCTGGCCGATCCGGGCTGGCTGCTCGGTGAGACCCAGGGCGGCCAGGTGTACCGCTGGCGGCTCGACCCCGCCACGGGCAGGGCGCACGAGGAGGCGCTGGACGAGCGGGGCGTGGAGATCCCGACCATCAACGACGAACGGACCGGGCGGTACAGCCGCTACCTCTACACGGTCACCGAGAACGCCCTCCTGAAGTACGACACCCACGCGGGCACGGCCCGGACGTTCGGCACCGGGGCGGGCACCTCACCCGGTGAGGCCGTGTTCGTGCCCGCCCAGGACGGCACGGAAGAGGACGCCGGTTATCTGCTGTCCATGGTGTCCCACGGCAGCGACCATGGTTCGGAGCTGCTGGTGCTCGACGCGCGGGACATGAAGCAGCTGGCCGCCGTGGAGATGCCGCGCCGCGTGCCGACCGGCATCCACGGCAGCTGGGTGGCCGACGGGACCGAGTGACCCATCGGACCCCGCCCGCGGGCCCCGGAACGACGCCGCCGAACCGGCGCCCCGGAGCCCGCGGGCGACCGTCGTTAAGCGACCGTCGTTAAGCGACCGTCGTACAACGACGCGGACGACCTGCATATAGCGAGGCGGGCGAGCGCGCGCAAGGCGGCTCTCGGGCGTGTGCCGCGGCGGGTAGCGGGGGGCATCGTGATCTCTTCGCACTCCTGCGCGAGGACCGAAAAACGGCCCCGTAGGGCCGTCTCCGCGGTCACGCGGCGTGGAAGGGTTGGTGCCCGGAGCCGGACTTGAACCGGCACGCCCGCGAAGGGGCAGCGAGGTTTAAGCTCGCCGTGTCTGCATTCCACCATCCGGGCAGGCCATGGGCTCCGCTTCGAGGGTTTGAGCCTATCGGGACGCCTCCCCCGAACAGCGGAACGGCGGACCGATGTTGTCTTATTTTATTGATGTCTGAGGGTGCATCAGACCACGGAACTGGCCATCCGCACTTGCCAATAGCGTGACGTGACGCACGTGCACGTGTATGCGGAATGACGGAATTTCACCGTCTGAAGAAGGGCGCTCCCCCCGTTCTCGGCGCCGGGCTCCCTCCCCCCGGTCTCAGGGTCCGGCGTCCTCCCCAGGTATGACGCGGCGCCCCGTGGTCCGACCCGAGTCGCCCCCGTGAACCGGAACAGCGGCTGACTTCCCGCGCTCCGGACGCCGGGAGGATGGAGCGGTCCCCACGACCCCATCGTCCCGAGGAGCACCGTCCCGTGACCACCACACCCACCGCAGGCACGGCCACCGCCGTGGCCGCCCGCGCCACGGAGCTGTCGAAGATCTACGGGCAGGGTGAGACCCGGGTGGTCGCCCTGGACCGGGTCTCCGTCGACTTCCGGCAGGCCGAGTTCACCGCGATCATGGGCCCCTCGGGCTCCGGCAAGTCCACCCTGATGCACTGCGTGGCCGGCCTCGACACCTTCTCCTCCGGCTCCGTGCGCATCGGCGACACCGAGCTGGGCTCCCTGAAGGACACGCAGCTCACCAAGTTGCGCCGGGACAAGATCGGCTTCATCTTCCAGGCGTTCAACCTGCTGCCGACCCTGACCGCGCTGGAGAACATCACCCTCCCGATGGACATCGCCGGGCGCAAGCCCGACAAGGCCTGGCTGGACCAGGTCATCTCGATGGTGGGCCTGTCCGGGCGGCTGAGCCACCGGCCGTCCCAGCTCTCCGGCGGCCAGCAGCAGCGCGTCGCCGTCGCCCGCGCCCTCGCTTCCAAGCCGGACATCATCTTCGGTGACGAGCCGACCGGAAACCTCGACTCGCGCTCCGGCGCCGAGGTCCTCGGCTTCCTGCGCAACTCCGTGCGCGAGCTGGGCCAGACCGTGGTCATGGTCACCCACGACCCGGTGGCCGCCGCCTACGCGGACCGGGTGATCTTCCTGGCCGACGGCCGGATCGTGGACGAGCTGTACGGCCCGACCGCCGACTCGGTCCTCGACACGATGAAGCAGTTCGACGCGAAGGGCCGTACCAGCTGATGTTCCGCACCGCCCTGCGCAACGTCCTCGCGCACAAGGCCCGGCTGCTGATGACGGTGCTCGCCGTGATGCTCGGCGTGGCCTTCGTCTCCGGGACGCTCGTCTTCACCAACACCATCTCCGACGCCTACCAGAACAGCTCCGCCAAGGGCTTCGACCAGGTCGACGTCGCCGTCACGGCGGAGTACCAGGACTCAGAGGGCGACAAGGTCGGCCGGACGCCCGACCTGACCCGGGCCGTACTCGACAAGGCCGCCAGGGTGCCCGGCGCCGCCTCCGCCACCGGTGTGGTCGGCGGCTTCACCGCCGTCGCGGACAAGCACGGCAAGCTGGTCGGCGGCGACTGGCAGTCCCGCGGCGGCAACTACTGGGGCACCAAGGACGCCCGGTACCCGCTGACCAGCGGACACGCCCCGCACGGCGCGCACGAGGTGCTGCTCGACGCCAAGACCGCCCAGCGGGCCGGCTACAAGGTCGGCGACACCGTGCGGCTCTCCGTCGACGGTCCCGTGCTCACCCCGACCGTCGCGGGCATCTTCACCACCGACGACGGCAACGTGACCGCGGGCGGCAGCCTCGCCCTGTTCGACACGCCGACCGCGCAGAAACTGTTCCACAAGAAGGGCTACGACGAGATCGACGTCAAGGCGCAGCCGGGCACCACCCAGGCCGCGCTCAAGGACGCGCTCGACAAGGCACTGCCCGCCCACCAGGTGGAGACCACCACCGGCCACAAGCTCGCCGCCGACCAGGCGCGGACCATCGCCGACTCGATGAGCAGCATGAAGGAGGGCCTGCTGGTCTTCGCCGGGATCGCCCTGTTCGTCGGCACGTTCATCATCGCCAACACCTTCAGCATGCTGGTCGCCCAGCGCACCAAGGAGCTGGCCCTGCTGCGGGCGGTCGGCGCCTCCCGCCGCCAGGTCACCCGCTCGGTGCTGATCGAGGCGTTCGTGGTCGGCGCGGTCGCCGGTGTGGCCGGCCTCGTCGCCGGCATCGGCATCGGCGCCGGACTGCGCGCCCTGGTGGGCTCCTTCGGCGCGAGCATGCCCGACGGGCCGCTCGTGATCAGTCCGGGGACCGTGGTGGCCGCCCTCGCGGTCGGCGTCCTCGTCACCATGCTCGCCGCCTGGCTGCCCGGCCGCCGCGCCGCCAAGATCCCGCCGGTGGCGGCGATGAACAGCGTGCACGCCCGCGCGACCACCAAGTCGCTGGTGCTGCGCAACACGATCGGCGCGCTGTTCACGGCGGCCGGTGCCGTGGTGATCGTCGCCGCCACGTCGATGGAGGCCTCCGCCGGGGAGGGCCCGATGGGTCTCGGCGCCGTCCTGCTGATCATCGGTGTGTTCGTGCTGACCCCGCTGCTGTCCCGCCCGCTGATCGCGGCAGCCGCCCCGCTGCTGCGCGCGTTCGGCGTGTCGGGCAAGCTGGCCCGCCAGAACTCGGTGCGCAACCCGCGCCGTACGGCGGCCACCGCCTCCGCGCTGATGATCGGCCTGACCCTGATCACCGGCATGACGGTGATGGCGGGCAGCCTCCAGTCGTCCATCGACAAGATGGCCGCCTCCGCGATCCGCGCCGACTACGTGGTCTCCATGGCGAACGGCTCCGCGCTCTCCCCGGACGTGGCGCGCAAGATCGCCGCCACCGACGGCGTCACCGCCAGCAGCCCGCTGCGCAACGCCGAGACCCGGATCGACGGCAAGACCGAGTTCGTGACCGGCGTGGACGGCGCGTCCATCGCCGAACTGACGGACCTGAAGATGGACCGGGGCAGCTTCACGGTCGGCGGCGACCGCATCGTCGTGGACAAGGACCAGGCCAAGGAGTACGGCTGGACGCCCGGCTCGCACTTCAGCGCCCACTTCGAGGACGGCAGGGCGCACACCTTCACGGTCGCCGGGATCTACGACGGCAACGAGATGATCCGCGGCATCATGCTCGACAACAAGGTGCTCACCCCGCATCTGAGCCGGCCCACCGACATGCAGGTCATGGTCAAGACGGCGGACGGCGCCTCGACCGCGACCAAGGACCGGCTGGCCAGCGCCCTGGGCACCAACCCGGCGATCAAGATCCAGGACAAGAAGGACATCTCCGACGGCATCGCCCAGGCCTTCACCATGATGCTGAACATGGTCTACGGCCTGCTCGGCATGGCGGTGATCGTCGCGGTCCTCGGCGTCGTCAACACCCTGGCGATGTCGGTGTTCGAGCGCTCCCAGGAGATCGGCATGCTCCGCGCGATCGGCCTGGACCGCCGATCGGTCAAGCGGATGGTCCGGCTGGAGTCCCTGGTGATCTCCGTCTTCGGTGGGGTGCTCGGCATCGGTCTCGGCGTGTTCTTCGGCTGGGCGGCCGGTGAGCTGCTCGGCACCAAGATGCCCACGTACGAACTGGTCCTGCCCTGGGGCCGGCTGGCGGTCTTCCTGCTGCTCGCGGGCGTGGTCGGCATCCTGGCCGCCCTGTGGCCGGCCCGCCGCGCGGCCAGGCTGAACATGCTGTCCGCCATCAAGGCCGAGTAGCGGACGGCCGTACGCCACGATGCTGTACGACCTCACGCTCGTCCGGCACCGGCAGGGGCCCCGTTCCGTCACCGGAGCGGGGCCCCTCGTCGTACCGCCGGGTTCAGACCTGCCAGGTGCGGGTGCGCGGCGGCAGCACCGAGGCGCCCGAGACCGGGGTGCGCACCGCGAGGACCTGGTTGACGCCGATGCGGTTGTGCTCGAAGGCGAGCGCGGAGGCGGCCATGTACAGCTGCCACACGCGCGCCCGGCCGGGGCTGGTCAGCCGGACCGCGCGGTCCCAGCCGGCCTCCAGGTTGGCCACCCACTGGCGCAGGGTGCGGCCGTAGTGCTCGCGCAGCGCCTCCACGTCGCGCACCTCGAAGCCGGCGCGCTCCAGCTGGGTGACGGTGGTGCCGATGGGGGCCAGCTCGCCGTCCGGGAAGACGTAGGCGTCGATGAACTCGTCGACGCTGTACGCCGATTCGTCGGTCTGCGGGCGGCGGGCGATCTGGTGGTTGAGCAGCCGGCCGCCGGGCTTGAGCAGGCCGTACAACTGGCGCGCGTACTCCAGATACCGTTCGGCGCCCACGTGTTCGGCCATGCCGATGGAGGAGATGGCGTCGAAGGGGCCGTCGGAGACGTCCCGGTAGTCCTGGACCCTGATCTCCACCCTGTCGGTCAGGCCCTCGTCCGCGATGCGCTTGCGGGCGTAGCCGGCCTGCTCCTGGGAGAGGGTGACGCCCACGACGCGCACGCCGTGCTCACGGGCCGCGTGCAGGGCCATGGAGCCCCAGCCGCAGCCGACGTCCAGCAGCCGCTGACCCTCCTGCAGACCGAGCTTGCGGCAGACCAGTTCGAGCTTGTCGCGCTGGGCGTCCTCCAGGGTGGCACCCTCGCCGAAGGACTCCCAGTAGGCACAGGAGTACACCATCGAGGGGCCGAGGACCAGCTCGTAGAAGTCGTTGCCGACGTCGTAGTGGTGGCTGATGGCCCGTCTGTCGCTGTGCCGGGTGTGCAGATGGCGGTGCCTGCGGACCTCCTCCGCGGGGGGTGCGGGCGGGATGGGCGGCCCGGCGAGCTTCAGCAGCTCGCGGCCCGCGGCCCGTACGGCGGGGTCGCGCAGCGCCTGGAGCAGCGTACGGTCGTCCTCGCCGCGCTCCCAGATCAGTCCCGCCATGGCGTCCAGCGCCGTGTACAGGTCGCCCTCGATGGCCAGGTCGCCGGCGACCCAGGCGCGGGCGAGACCCAACTCCCCCGGTTTGAAGATGATGCGGCGCAGCGCGCGCCGGTTGCGCACGACGAGCGTGGGAGCGCCCGGGGGCCCGGCCTGCGATCCGTCCCAGGCCCGCAGCCGCACCGGGAGCGGGGCCCCCAGTACCTGCTCGGCAAGACTGCTCAGCCGCGACGCGGCGTCGGCCATGACGCACACCTCCAAGACGAGATCCCGGATGCCGGATACCACGTAAACACCGTGGAGCCTTCCGCACAGTCCCGCGAAGGAGTTACGACTGGGCAAAATAGTTGCAGTAGCCACCTGGATGGGTCCGCGCCGGAGGCCGCCCGGAACGCCGAAGGACCTCCCGCACCACGGATGGCGGGAGGTCCTTCAGGTGGTCAGGCGACCGGCGGCTGACCGGTGGTCAGGAAGCCTTGGCCTCGGTCTTCGCGGCGGCGACCGGCGCCGGCTTGGCGGCCTCGTAGAACTCCTCGCGGGGGTTCTCCATGGCGCCCAGCGACACGACCTCGCGCTTGAGGAACATGCCCAGCGTCCAGTCGGCGAAGATGCGGATCTTGCGGTTCCAGGTCGGCATCGCCAGGCCGTGGTAGCCACGGTGCATGTACCAGGCGAGACGGCCCTTGAGCTTGATCTTGGTCTTGCCCAGGACGATCATCGCCACGCCCTTGTGCAGGCCGAGACCGGCGACCGCGCCCTTGTTGGCGTGCTCGTACTCCTTCTGCGGGAAGCCCCGCATGCCGGAGACCACGTTGTCGCCGAGGACCTTGGCCTGGCGCAGCGCGTGCTGGGCGTTCGGCGGGCACCAGGCGTTCTCGTTGCCCGCCTTGCGGCCGACCAGGTCCGGGACCTGGGCGTTGTCGCCCGCGGCCCAGATGTAGTCGGTGCCCTTGACCTGGAGCGTGGGCTCGCAGTCGACGTGGCCGCGCGGACCGAGGGGCAGACCGAAGCGGGACAGCGCCGGGTTCGGCTTGACGCCGGCGGTCCACACGATCGTGTTGGCGTCGACCTCGAGGCCGTTCTTGAGGACCACGTGGCCGTCGACGCACGAGTCCATCGAGGTGGAGAGGTAGATCTCCACGCCCCGGCTCTCCAGGTGCTCCTTGCCGTACTGGCCGAGCTTGGGGCCGACCTCGGGAAGGATCTTGTCCGCGGCGTCCACGAGGACGAACCGCATGTCCTCGCGGGAGACGTTCTTGTAGTACTTGGCCGCGTCGCGGGCCATGTCCTCGACCTCGCCGATGGTCTCCGCGCCCGCGAAGCCACCGCCGATGAAGACGAAGGTGAGCGCCTTGCGGCGGATCTCCTCGTCGGTCGTGGAGTCGGCCTTGTCCAGCTGCTCCAGGACGTGGTTGCGCAGGCCGATGGACTCCTCGATGCCCTTCATGCCGATGCCCTGCTCGGCGAGGCCGGGGATCGGGAAGGTGCGGGAGACCGCGCCCATGGCGATGACCAGGTAGTCGAACGGCAGCTCGTACGCCTCGCCCACGAGGGGGGCGATGGTGGCGACCTTGCGGTCCTGGTCGATGGTGGTGACCCGACCGGTGAGGATCTCCGCCTTCGGCAGCACGCGTCGCAGCGGGACGACGACGTGGCGAGGGGAGATGCTGCCGGCGGCGGCTTCGGGGAGGAAGGGCTGGTAGGTCATGTACGACCGGGGGTCGACGACCGTGACGGTCGCCTCGCCGTAGCGCATCTTCTTGAGAATGCGCCGAGCTGCGTACAGGCCTACGTACCCACCGCCTACTACGAGGATCCTGGGACGCTCCGTGGTGCTCATGGCATCGAGTATCCACCCGCTCAAGGGGGGTGCCTCGTGCGCCCCTTCACAAGCTTCTGGAGGGGCTGTGCTAAACTCCGCGGCCCGCGTGACGCAGATCATGTCGGGCAGGGGGAACCGCGAGGCGGTTCGTACCGTTGTCAAGGCCGTGTGAGCTGCTGCTCCGATCCCGCGAGGTGATCGTAGGGACTCCGGAGCGGTCCGCGGAACCCCTCCTTCCGGCCATCTTTGCGCGCCTCATCTGAACATGTTCAAACGGGTTTTGACCCCCCGGAAGGGCCAAGCGGCCCCCTCCGGGCGACGATCGGGGCCCATTTCCTTGTGAAGAACTTCACGAAGGTTTCCACGGGGGTGTGAACGAGGGGCCCCGCGGGACCCCCCGAAGGCGCTCAAACGTTATCGGACCTGCTCAGGCGGATGCTACTGGCCGGTAAGAACGGGCGGCCCCGCGGCGCCGGGCGGTCTCGCGAGGAGGGCTCGCGCACGCGACTCTGAAGCCCCGCGGCGTGTACACGGTGACGCGTACACTCGCTTCATGACTGAGAACACTGTGACCGTACGGGAAGCCCGCGCGCACCTTGCCGACCACATCAATCGGGCCGAGGAAGGCGTTCCTACCGTCATCACGCGCAACGGCGCTCCGGTGGCGGCAGTGGTTCCGATCGCGGACTTCGAAGCGCTGGAGGAAGCGGCTGACGTCATGCTGGCCCGCGAAGCCGAAGCGATCCTGGCCGAGGGCGGCCCCACCGTGACGATGGCGGAACTGCTGGCCGACCTGTTCACCGAGCAGGACGGCGAGGCGGCGTGAAGTACGCCTTCCGATTCACCACGGCGGCGCAGCGGCAGCTCCGGGCCGTCAGCCGACCCGACGCCATGCGCATCCTGACCGCGCTGACCGTGCTCGGTGACGACCCGTATCGCGAGGACGCCGACGTCAAGAAGCTCACCGGCCCGTCCGGGCTCTACCGGCTCCGGGTCGGAAGCTACAGGGTCGCCTACCAGGTCG
Organism: Streptomyces sp. AM6-12; assembly: GCF_044327085.1. NCBI lineage: Bacteria > Bacillati > Actinomycetota > Actinomycetes > Kitasatosporales > Streptomycetaceae > Streptomyces > Streptomyces sp. AM6-12. The sequence goes on along the minus strand of NZ_JBIQWN010000001.1, from coordinate 4,391,302 downwards.
ACGATGGTGAACTCGTCATCCTCGTCGTCAAGGTGGGCGACCGGCGGGACGTGTACCGCGATCTGTAGGCGATCAGGTCAAAGACCAGGCGATGCCGTCGAGGATGTCGTGTTCGCTGACGACGACCTCCTCGGCGCCCGTGCGCTCCATGATCGCGAGGAGGATCAGGGAGCCGGCGCCGATGACGTCGACGCGCCCCGGATGCATGGAGGGGATGGCGGCGCGTTCGGCGTGTGTGGAGTGCAGCAGGCGCTCGGTGATCTCGCGGACGCGGGCGTACGGGATCCGGGAGTGGTGGATGCGCGCGGAGTCGTACTCCGGCAGGTCCTGGGCGATGGCCGAGACGGTGGTGACCGAGCCGGCCAGACCGACCAGGGTGCGCGCCTCGCGCAGCGGGACCGTCCGCTCGGCGAGGTCCAGCGCGGCCTCGACGTCGGCGCGGATCGCGGTGATCTGCTCTCCGGTGGGCGGGTCGGAGACCTCGCCGCCGTGCACCAGGTGCCGTTCGGTCATCCGCACACAGCCGATGTCCACGGAACGCGCGGCCCGCACCCGGTCGTCGCCGACGACGAACTCGGTGGAGCCGCCGCCGATGTCCACCACCAGATAGGGCCTGGCGAGATCCGTACGGCCCGCCAGCTCCCTGGTCGCGCCGGTGAAGGAGAACTCGGCCTCCTGGTCGCCGGTGATGACCTCCGGCTCCACACCGAGGATGTCCAGCACGCCGCGCACGAAGTCGTCGCGGTTCTCGGCGTCGCGGGACGCGGAGGTGGCGACGAAGCGCAGCCGCTCGGCGCCGTGCTCCTTGATGATCTCGGCGTACTCCCGGCACGCGGCGAAGGTGCGCTCCAGCGCCTCCGGGGCGAGCCTGCCGGTGCGGTCGACGCCCTGGCCGAGCCGCACGATGGTCATCCGGCGGTCCAGGTCGGTCAGTTCGCCGGTCGCCGGGTCCGCGTCCGCGACCAGCAGCCGGATGGAGTTCGTACCGCAGTCGATCGCCGCGACCCTGGTCACCGCGCCTCCTCCTTCGGGTCCTGCGCGAGCGTCACGCACGCGCCCTTGCGCCACCACTCCGGCAGCATCGCGATCGCCTCGTCGCCGAGCGGGTTGACGCCGGGGCCCGCGGCCAGCGAGTGGCCGACCAGGACGTGCAGGCACTTCACCCGGTCCGGCATGCCGCCCGCGCTCGGGAAGCCGGCCAGGACCTCGATCTCGTCCCGGCGCCGGATGTAGTCCTCGTGCGCGGCCCGGTAGGCGGCGGCCAGCTCCGGGTCGGTCTTCAGGCGTTCGGTCATCTCCTTCATGACGCCGTTCGCCTCCAGCGTGCCGATGGCCGAGGCGGCCTTGGGGCACGTCAGGTAGTACAGCGTCGGGAAGGGCGTGCCGTCGGGCAGGCGCGGCGCCGTCTCCACGACGTCCGGCTGACCGCACGGGCAGCGGTGCGCGATGGCGCGCAGGCCCCGCGGGGGACGGCCGAGCTGCTGCTTGAAGGCCTCGACGTCCGCGTCGGTGGGCTCGGTGCGCGGGGTGGGCGGCGGAGGGGTTTCCATGACTGCTTTCAGAGTGGCTTTCTGTGGGTCACCGGCGGGGGGCCGGTCACTGGGCGGAGGCGTCGGACTTGTCGACCCCGTCCCAGATGTTGGTGTACCAGGGCCGGTGGGCGGCCCGGAGATCGGTGCGGGACTGCCGGGCCGCGCCCGGATCGACCACCACGTACCCGGTCTCGCCGGGCATCACATAGTGCAGACGTTTGCGGATCTGCTGCTCGGCATAGGCGTCGTCCTGCCAGCGCGCCTTGAGGTCGCGCAGTTGTTCGACGCGTTCGCGGGCCTCGGCCTGCTGCCGCTGGAGGTCGGAGATCTGGGCGCGCTGGGAGACGTACTGCCGCATCGGGTAGGCGAGCGCGACCACCAGCGAGCACAGCACCAGCGCGAGCAGCGCGGCGCGGCCGGTCAGCCGGGAGCGGCGCGCCTGCCGCTTGGTCTGCGAGCGGTAGACGCGGGCCGCGGTCTGCTCGCCGAGCAGCCGCAGCCTGGTCGCGGTGGAGAAACGGTCCCGGTCCCTTGCGGCCATGTCGGCTCTCCGCCTCCCCTTTCACGCCGTTGTCCGGCGGTCGCACACGTGCGTACGTCCCCGGACACGGTACGGGACCGGGTACGGGGACGTACGTACGACTGGCCAAGAGGTGGCCCGGGGGGCGGCCCGGCGGGCGGCCCGGCGGGGTCGGCTCAGCCCTTGAAGCGCGGGAAGGCGCTGCGGCCGGCGTACACCGCGGCGTCGTCCAGGATCTCCTCGATGCGCAGCAGCTGGTTGTACTTGGCGACGCGCTCGGAGCGGGCCGGGGCGCCGGTCTTGATCTGGCCGCAGTTGGTGGCGACGGCCAGGTCGGCGATGGTGACGTCCTCGGTCTCGCCGGAGCGGTGGGACATCATGCACTTGAAGCCGTTGCGCTGGGCCAGCTCGACGGCGTCCAGGGTCTCGGTCAGCGAGCCGATCTGGTTGACCTTGACGAGCAGGGCGTTGGCGGTGCCCTCCTCGATGCCCCGGGCCAGGCGCTCGGGGTTGGTGACGAACAGGTCGTCGCCGACGAGCTGGACCTTGTCGCCGAGCTTGTCGGTGATGATCTTCCAGCCGGCCCAGTCGTCCTCGAACAGCGGGTCCTCGATGGAGACCAGCGGGTAGGCCGCCACCAGCTCCTCGTAGTACTCCGTCATCTCGGCGGCGGAGCGCTCCTTGCCCTCGAAGAGGTACTTGCCGTCCTTGTAGAACTCGGAGGCGGCGACGTCGAGGGCGAGGGCGATCTGCTCGCCGGGCGCGTACCCGGCTTCCTTGATGGCCTCCAGGATCAGGTCCAGGGCCTCGCGGTTGGAGCCGAGGTTCGGGGCGAAGCCGCCCTCGTCACCGAGACCGGTGGCCAGGCCCTTGCCCTTCAGGACCTTCTTGAGGGTGTGGTAGACCTCGGCACCCCAGCGCAGCGCCTCGGAGAAGGACTCCGCGCCGATCGGGGCGATCATGAACTCCTGGATGTCCACGTTGGAGTCGGCGTGCGAGCCGCCGTTCAGGATGTTCATCATCGGCACCGGCAGCAGGTGCGCGTTGGGGCCGCCCAGGTAGCGGAAGAGGGGCAGGTCGGACGCCTCGGAGGCGGCGTGCGCGACGGCCAGGGAGACGCCGAGGATGGCGTTGGCGCCGAGCGAGCCCTTGTTGTCGGTGGCGTCCAGGTCGAACATGGCCTGGTCGATCAGACGCTGCTCGGTGGCGTCGTAGCCGACCAGCTCCGGGCCGATCTGCTCGATGACGGCGAGGACGGCCTTCTCGACACCCTTGCCCTGGTAGCGGTTGGGGTCACCGTCGCGCAGCTCGATGGCCTCGAAGGCGCCGGTGGAGGCGCCGGACGGGACGGCGGCACGACCGGTGCTGCCATCGTCGAGGCCGACCTCGACCTCGACCGTGGGGTTGCCTCGGGAGTCCAGGATTTCCCGGGCTACGACGACGTCGATGGACGGCACGAGCATCTCCTTCTTGGATGTGACGCTGGAAGTGCGGGAGGCGGCCGTGCGGCTGCGCCCTTGCGACTAGAGCCTAACCGTCCCGGCGTCGCGGACCACCGACCGACCGTCTGGTGAGCGACGGGGACACGCAGACGGTACCCATTGTTCACCACCGGAACAAAGGGGGCCCGGAGGAGGCCCGGCTGGACTGGCAGAACGCAAGACCCCACCCCTGCGCGAACGGGGGAATCGCGCCGGGGTGGGGGGGTTGGGGGGACGGGGGCGGGGCCTGGGGCTTGGGGGGCCCGCCGGGGGGGGGCTTGGGGGGCCCGCCGGGGGGGGCTTGGGGGACCCGCCTTGGGATGGGGCGTGGGGTCCGCCGGGGGTGGGCCTGAGGCATGGAGCCTGGGGGCCCGCTGGGGGTGGGCCTGGGGCATGGAGCCTGGGGCCCGCCGGGGGGGGCCTGGGGCCCGGGGGACCCGCCGGGGGTGGGTGGCCCCTGGACCGTTGGGGCGGGTCGCCAGGGGCGAGGCCCCTCGGGGCCACCGGGGGCGGGCCGTCGGGGCCTATCGGGAGCGCGGCGTCGAGGGCGTCGGGGGTACGACACCGGGCGTACGACGTCGGGGGCTACCCCCTGCGAGGGGCCCGTCGGGCCGGGTGAGCGGAACCGGGCCGGTGAGCGGAGCCGGGCGGGGTGAGCGGAGCCGGGCGGGGTGAGCGGAGCCGGGCGGGGTGAGCGGAGTCGGGCGCCCCGGTCCGCCGGCCGGGTCCGGGCGTCCGGGGAAGCACCCCGCGGCCGGGCCGCCGGGCGAGCCCCCTGCGGAGCTCGCCGCGGCCGTGGCCGGGCCGGGTTACTTCAGGTGGAGCTGCTGACCCGGGTAGATCAGGTCGGCGTTGTCGATGATGTCCTTGTTCAGGTCGAACAGCTTCTTCCAGCCGCCGGCCACGTGGTGCGCGGCCGCGATGGAGCTGAGGGTGTCACCCGTGACCACCTTGTACTCGCCGTCGCCCTTCTTGACCTTCTTGCCGGTCGGGGTGGTGACGGTCTTGCCCGTGGACGAGCCGGTGGACGTGCTCGTGGACTTGGACGGGGCCGGGGCGGTGCGCTCGGTGGAGCGGGTGGCGGCCTGCTGGTCCGTGGAGCGGGTGGCGGTGCCGGACGACGACGTGGTCGTCGGGGCGGAGCCGTTGTACGGGGTGCCGGTCAGGCCCGTGCCGCAGACCGGCCAGGCGCCCTTGCCCTGCGCGGCCAGGACCTTCTCGGCGACGGAGATCTGCTGCGACTTGCTGGCCTTGTCGGCGGTCGGCGCGTAGGCGGTGCCGCCGTACGCGGCCCAGGTGGAGGCGGAGAACTGGAGGCCGCCGTAGTAACCGTTGCCGGTGTTGATGGCCCAGTTGCCGCCGGACTCGCACTGGGCGACGGTGTCCCACTGGGAAGCGGTGGCGGCGGAGGCGCTGCCGGCCGCCATCAGCGGAGCGGCCACGGCGGCACCGGTGACACCGGCGAGCGTGACGGCGCGGACGGCCTTGGACGGACGACGGTGCTTGCCCTTGCCGGAAAACAGCATGGAACGATCCCCTCACCGACGCCTGCGAGGTGAGCTGTCGGGTTCGGGCCGGTTGAGTTGCCCGGCCACCCCTCCTTCCGGAGGCGTGGCTTCACCCCAAGCCGGTCCGGCAACAACTGCCGGGCCCGGCGCCTACCTTGGGTCCCCCGCTCCTGCCTGCGGCGCTTGACGCGACGACTGTTCCCGGGCAGCCGCTGGCAGGATTCGGCGTTGCGGCCGCCGGGGCTCGTGGTGACGAGCGGCCTTGACCGTAGCCAGGTGATCCGCGGAATTTCAAAGACGATCAGGGCTTCTGAGACTCATCCCACACTTTCGCCAAACCGGACATTTAGCGATCAAGTGGGGCGTCAACTAGCCCTGGCCCGCGCCCGTTTCGTCACCGACTTTCAGGGTCTGACCGGCGGTGATGTGGTTCGGGTCGGCGCCCACGACCTTCTTGTTCGCGGCGTAGAGCGCATGCCATCCGCCGTCGACGTCAAGGGAGTCGGCGATGGCGCTCAGCGAGTCGCCCTGGCGGACGGTGTAGCTGTCCGGCCCGTGGGTCGCGTGCTGGCCCGAGGTGGAGCCGTTCTGCCCGTTTGCCGTGCCTTCGTCCGCGTGGCCACCGCGGTGGCGCCCGCCGCCGAGGGCCCCGGTGTCGACCAGGTTCCAAGTACCGGCGGCCTGCTGGGGGTTGGCGGGGGTACCGGTGGAGGGTGCCGGCGTTCCGGAGCCGTGGGCCGGCGCGGACGGCGGGGTGGAGGCGGAGGGGTCCGAGGAGGACGGGCCGGACGGGTCGGCAGGGTCCGGGCCGGGCGTGCCGGTGTGCTTGCCCGGCTGCGGGCTCGCGTGCTTGCCGGTCTGCTTGCCGGAGCCGGCGCCGGTGCCTGAGCCGTGGCTCGGCGAAGAGGAGGGGTCGGACGAGCCGGACGAGCCGGTGGACGCCTTGCCGGAACCGGAACCGGAGCCGGAGCCGTCCTGGTCGCCGCTCGGCGTGCCGGCCGGGGAAGAGGGGTCGGGCAGCCCGGACGGGTCGGTCGTGCCGCCGGTCTGGCCGCTGCCGTTGCCGCTGTCACCGTCGCCGACACCCGGATCGACGCTCACCGAACCGGAGTTCGAGGTCAGTCCGGACAGCAGGGCGCAGGTGGCCCAGGGCGTGGTGCCCTTGTCCTTGAGGATCTTCTCGGCCACGGCGATCTGCTGCGAGCGGCTGGCCTGGTCGGCGGAGGAGGCGTACTGCGTCCCGCCGTACGCGGCCCAGTCGTCCTGGGATATCTGGAGGCCGCCGTAGTACCCGTTGCCGGTGTCGGCGCTCCAGGCGCCGCCGCTCTCGCAGTTGGCGACCTTGTCCCAGGTGGTGCCGTCGGCCGCGTGGGCACTCGCGGCGCCGAGCAGCGGGATGGCGATGGCGGAGCCGGTCACGCCGGCCGCGACGAGGAGGGCCGGGGCCTGACGGGGGCGGCGGTGACGACCGTTCCCGGAGATCATGCGGGAGCCTTTCGAGCGACGGCGGGGACCGGCGCGGCGGATGATGCGGGCCCGCCGCGCTGAGGGGTGAAGGTATCGGCACACGATCACTTGTCACAAGTTCATGCCGCGGAGATCACGCGAAGATCACAGAGGTGAACGTTCGTCCCTCCGCTGCGTCATCTTCCGCATCACCCGTCGGGCACGGCGACGCCTCGGCTCCGGGGCGCGCGGCGCCGGAACCATGGAACCGACCTGATTCCGGGGGGCTGTTCACCCAGGAGGACACATGATGCGGCACACCCGGTTGCACGGTGAGTCCGCGGAGTACCTCGCCGCCCGCGAGGAGCTGCGCGGCGCCGAGATCGAGCTGATGCGGCAGCGCGAGCGGGTCGCGGCGCTGCGCCGGTCGCTGCCGCCGGGGGCCGAGGTCGGCGACTACGTCTTCCTGGAGGGCCCCGCCGACCTGGAGGCGGGCGACACGCCGGTGCGCGAGGTCCGTCTGCGGGAGCTGTTCACCGGCGGTCCGCAGCGGCCTCTGCTCGTCTACCACTTCATGTACGGCAAGCGGCAGACCTCCCCCTGCCCGATGTGCACCCTGTGGCTCGACGGCTTCGACGGCGTCGCCCACCATGTGGCGCGGAACGCCGACCTGGTGGTGGTGGCCGCCGCCGATCCGGCCGACCTGCGCCGGCACGCGCGCGCCCGCGGCTGGTCCCGGCTGCGGCTGCTCAGCGCCGGGGACAGCACCTTCAAGTACGACCTGGGCAGCGAGGACGAGGACGGCGGCCAGGACTCGACCGTCTCGGTCTTCAGCCGGGACGCGGACGGCGCGGTCCGGCACTTCTACTCCGCGCGCCCCCGGATGGCCGAGGACATCGACCAGCGCGGCCTCGATCTCCTCAATCCCGTCTGGCATCTGCTCGACCTGACGCCGGGCGGCCGGGGCGACTGGTTCGCGGGCCTGGACTACTGAGCGGGCCTGGACTACTGAGCGGGCCGGGGCTCCCGAGCGCGGCCCCGGCTACTCGGCGCGCCCCGACTGCTCGGCGGGTCTGGACTACCGGGCGGGCGGGGTGAACTCCACCGGGAGGGTGCGCAGTCCCCGCATGATGAGTCCGCCGCGCCAGCGCAGGTCGGCCGGGTCGGCGGCGAGCCGCAGGTCGGGCAGCCGGGTCAGCAGCGTGGCCAGCGCCTTCTGCCCCTCCAGGCGGGCGAGCGGGGCACCCAGGCAGTAGTGGATGCCGTGGCCGTACCCGAGGTGCTGGTTGTCCCGGCGGCCGAGGTCCAGCGTGTCCGGGTCCTCGAACCGCTCCGGGTCCCGGTCGGCGGCGGCCAGGACGACGAGCACCGGGTCGCCGGGCTCGATCCGCTGTCCGCCGATGGTGAGCGGCTCGGTGGCGAACCGCCAGGTGGCCAGCTCCACCGGGCCGTCGTAGCGCAGCAGTTCCTCCACCCCGGTGGCCAGCAGTTCCTCGTCGCCGCGGGCGAGGGCCGCCTGGAGGCGGTGGCGCTGCTCGGGGTGGGTGAGCAGGGCGTAGGTGCCGTTGCCGATGAGGTTGACGGTGGTCTCGAAGCCGGCGAACAGGAGGATGAAGGCCATCGCCGCGGCCTCGTTCTCGGTGAGGTGCTCGCCGTGGTCCGAGGCGCGGATGAGGCCGGAGATCAGGTCCTCGCCTGGCGCGGGCTCGGCGGGCAGCGCCTCGCGCTTCTTGTGGATCAGCTCGGCGAGGTAGCCGCGCATCTTCTTCACCGACCGGGCGACGCCGCCGCGGGGGCCTCCTCCGTGCCGGATCATCATGCCCGCCCAGTCCCGGAAGTCGTCCTGGTCCTCGCGCGGGACGCCGAGCAGGTCGCAGATGGCGTAGATGGGGAGCGGGAAGGCGAACTCGTGGATGAGGTCGGCACAGCCGCACTCGGCGAACCGGTCGATGAGCTGGTCGGTCAGCTCCTGCACCCGGTCCGCGAACTCGGCGACCCGGCGGGGGGTGAACGCCTTGCTGACCAGCCGGCGCAGCCGGGTGTGGTCCGGCGGGTCGATGTTCAGCAGGTGCGTCATCAGCTCGGCCTTGCGCTCGCCCGGAATGCCGGTCTTGCCCTTGGCGTGCTCGGGTTCGTCGTGATGCGCCGGGTTCTTGCTCAGCCGCTGGTCGGCCAGTGCCTGCCGGGCGTCCGCGTACCGCGTGACCAGCCATGCCTCCACCCCGCTGGGCAACCGCGTCCGCCGCACGGGCGCGTGCTCGCGCAGCCATGCGTACGCCGGGTAGGGGTCGGCCGCGAACTCCCAGGTGAACAGCTCGGGAGCGGCGGGCGCGGGGTCATCGGGGCGAAGCTGGTCGGTCACTCCTCGACGGTATCCGGCAGCCCCTCGGCCTTCCGTATCGCGTCCCGGTACGTCCGGGCCGCGGCGCGCAGGGCGGTTTCCGGGTCCGTGCCGGCGGCTTCGGCCCGGGCGGCGAGGGCGAGCAGGGCGTAGCCGATGTCGTCGCCCTGGGGCAGGGGGACGTCGAGGCCGGCGGTGCGGGCGCGGGAGGCGAGCTTGGCGGCGAGGGCGAGGCCGGGCTGGCCGAGCGGGATGCCCTCGGTGACGGAGGTGCGGCGCTTCTCCTCGGCCTTGGTGCGCAGCCAGTGCGCCTTGACGTCCTCCGGGGTCTGTGCCGTCGCGTCGCCGAAGACATGGGGGTGGCGGTGGATGAGCTTGGCGACGATGCCGCCGGCCACGTCGTCGATGGAGAACGGGGTCTGCGGGTGCTCCTCGGCGATCCGGGAGTGGAAGACGACCTGGAGGAGGACGTCGCCCAGCTCCTCGCGCAGCTCCTCACGGTCGCCGGTCTCGATCGCCTCGACCAGTTCGTACGCCTCCTCGATGCCGTACTTGGCGAGGCCCTCGTGGGTCTGCCGGGAGGACCAGGGGCACTCGACGCGGATGCGGTCCATGACCTGGACGAGGTCCAGCAGGCGGGCGCCGGGCAGGTCGTACGAGGCGGGCAGCAGCTCCAGCTCGGGCATGGCGACCCGGCCGGAGCCGGCCAGCCGGGCCAGGCCGTCGGTGAGGGCGGGCTCCCCCTCACCCGTCGCCACGACCACCACCGCCCGCCCCCCGGCACAGCTGTCGACCAGCTCCTGAGCCGTGGGCGCCGCCTCGGACACCGCTATACCGGCCTCCCGCAGATACGGCAGCTGCGGATGGGCGCCGTCCGCGCACAGCACGGCGTCGGCGGCGCGCAGCGCCTGCCAGGCGGGCCAGGAGAGCAGGCCGGGGGCGACGCGGTGGCTGGTGGTGAGGAGGACGATGCGGCCGGGGCCGGCGGCGGGGTTGGATGCGTTCACGATCCGAAAGTAACCCACCGCCCCGACGAGCGGGTCCGGTTGTCCACAGGGGCGAGGGAGTCGTGTGATCGTATGCCTGCCAGGCCGCCGGTCCCCGCGGTCGCACCGCCTACGCCAGGACCGCCGACACCGCCGACACCGCCTACGCCGTCACCGGCGTGCCGGCCGACACCGACGTGACCTCCCGTACCCACGGCGTCTTCGCGTCCACCCGGCTGCTCTTTTGCACGTCCCAGGTGCCGTAGCGCGGGTTGACGTCGATGTGCAGTTCCCCGGACGCCTTGGCGAGGGCCTTCCAGAAGGCGGGCCGGCTGGTGTCGGTGCCGAGCCGGGCCGCGAGCTTCTGCGCCTCCAGCTGGAGGCGGAGGTTCTCGTCCAGGTGCGCGGGGGCGATGCCGTACTTCTGGAGCCAGGCGTTCTGGAGGCCCTTGGAGCCGCCCGCCTGCTGCTCCAGGCCGGCACGCAGCTGCTGGACCTCCTTGGGGGTGACCGAGACGCCGGCGTCCCGCGCGGCGCGGTGGATCACCCGGTCCAGGACCATGTTGTGCAGGGTGTCGCGGGTCAGGCCGCTGGTCTGGGCGACCACCTGCTGGTACTGGCCCTGGTCGGGCACCGCGGCCCGCTGGGCGTCGCGGACCTCGTCGACCCGGCTCTCCAGCTGCGCGACGGTGATCCGCTGCCCGCCGACGACGGCCGCCGCACCCGGATGCGCGTCGTTTCCGCAGGCGGTCAGGAGGGGGGCCGCGGCGGCGATCGCGGCGGTGAGGACGAGCGCGGTGCGACGGCGGCGGTGCAAGGAGACCTCCAAGGGGAGTTTGTGCGACGGTGCACAAAGTCTTGCGGTGATCGATGGTAGGCAGTGGCACTGCTCCGGCCAACCCATTCGACCAACGATTCACCGCGACTTCGGGCACCGGCACGCCCCCGCGGGTTCACCGCTCAGCCGGTGATCGCCACCGGCCCGTCCCAGGCGTCGCGGTCCACGGTGAGCGTCACGCCGCCGTGCGTCTCCTTGCTGTTGACCATGTACTGGTGGCCGCGGCTGTGCCCGGTGTACTGCGTGGCGCCCCACGGCCAGTCGGTGGTCGTCGTGTTCTGCTTGTCGTACAGCGCGTACCAGAGGTTGCCCGGCAGATCCGTCTTGTCGGAGGCGGTGGCGATCGCCTTGGCGCTGGAGCTGGTGAAGCCGTAGAACCCGGTCCGGTACGTCTTGGCGTGCAACTGCTTGTCGAACGCGCGCACGTACGTCAGCACGGCCGTGTTGCACGACGTGTTCGTGCTGTCATACCCCTCCATGTCGAGGTAGACCGGGCTGCCCGCCTTCATGCCGAGGGCGGCGGCCCTGGTGACGGCGTCGGTGGCGTCCTGCTTGCCGAGGACGGCGGCGTTGGCGGCGGTCATCTTCTCCGGGTTGGCGCCGGACCGGCAGGGCGGCTGGGCGCCGACGTAGAGCGGGACGAGCTTCCAGCCGAGGGAGCTGACGGACTTCACCCAGGACGCGGTGAGGCTGGGCTGGGCGCAGCCGCGGTTCTTGCCGCCCACGTAGATGGCGGCGGCGCCGTAGAAGCCGGTGTGCCAGGCCTTCATGGTGGGCAGCGAGGGCGCGGTGCAGGTGTCGAACGCCCGGCCGGTGAAGGTCTTCTGGGCCGGCCAGGTGGTGGCGGCCATGGAGGTCTGCGCGGCGAGGCCGGCCCCGGCGACGACGGCGGCGCCCGCCACCGCCCAGGTGATGTGTCTGCGCTTCCTGGACTGCCGGTGTCCGGCCATGGTGCCCACCCCTGATGGTCCTCGGTGCGATTTCCGTGTTCGAACAGCCGTAGGCCGCCGGATGACTCTAGCCGCCCACCTGGCCCAGCCAGTGCAGGGTGCGGCGGATCTCGACGGCCATCGGATGACCGGGACCGCCGAGGCGTTCCACGTCCAGTACCAGGCGGGCGAGCGTGTCGTGTGCGGCGGGCCGGTCGCCGAGGGCGAGCAGCAGATGGCCGATGCGCCGGCGCACCTCGTGGGCCTGCCGCGGGTCGCCGGAGACGTACTGGTTCTCGTAGTACGGCAGCAGGGCGCGGTACTCGGCGAGCGCCGCCGCCGGTTCGCCGAGCTGTTCGAGGCATTGCGCGGCCTCGTAGCGGAAGCGCAGGGACGCCGGATCGGCCTGGCCGGCCTCGGCGGCGCGTTCGTCGGCGAGGCGGCGCAGTTCGGGCAGCGCGCGCCGGTACTGGCCGTCGTCCATGAGGGTCGCCGCGTACTGCTTGCGCAGGGTGCGCACCACCGGGGAGTGCTCGCCGTGCTGTTCGGCCGCGGCGGGCAGGATCGCGCCCAGGATGTCGACGGCCTGGGTGATACGGCCCTCTCCCAGCAGGCGTTTGACCTCGTCCACGGCGGCGGCGACATCGGGTTTGCCGGCCGCCGGTGCGGCGGGGGCGGGCCGGGGCGCGGGGGTGCGGGCGCGGTCGGGCCAGGGGGCGTGCGGGCGCAGGAAGGGGCGCGTGGGGTCCAGGGGCGCACCGCTGGGTGCGCCGCGCGCGGGCAGCAGCGGCACCAGGTGCTCGTACACCTCCTGCGCGGAGGCCGGCCGGTGCTGCGGGTCCTTGGCGAGCAGGCGCAGCACCAGTGTCTCCAACGCCTCCGGGACCTCGGGGCGGATCCGGCGCACGGGCAGCGGCGGCTCGTACAGGTGGCGGTGCAGCACGCCGAGCGCGGTGGCGCCGGTGAACGGCACGTCCCCGCTGAGCAGTTCGTGCAGCAGCACCCCGAGCGCGTACAGGTCGGTGTACGGGCCGACCGCGCCGCCCATCGCCTGCTCGGGCGCCATGTAGGCGGGCGAGCCGATCGGGGAGCCGGTGTGGGTGAGCCGGGTGGTGTCGGTGTCCATGACGGAGGCCACGCCCAGGTCGAGGACCGTGACCAGGCCGTCCTGTTTGACCATCACATTGCGCGGCTTGAGGTCGCGGTGCACGATCGGCACGGCGTGTACGGCGCTGAGCACGGCGCACAGCTGCGCGGCCACCGCGACCGCCCACGGCCAGGGGTACGGGTCGTGCTCGGCGAGGTGGTCGGCGAGGTCGGCGCCGTCGACGTACTGCATGACGAGGAACAGCTCCTCGCCCTCGCTGCCCGCGTCGTGCACGGTGACCAGGCCGGGGTGGTCGACCTGTGCGGTCACCCGGCACTCGCGCTCGAAGCGGCGGCGCAGCTCGTCGGCCTCCTGGCCCGCCACCTTGTCGGGGCGCAGCAGCTTCACGGCCACGCGCCGGTCGAGCCGCCGGTCGTACGCCGTCCACACCTGGCCCATGCCGCCCTGGCCGATCAGGGTGGACATTTCGTAGCGGTCGGCGACCACGCGTCCTGTCGCCACGCTCACCTTCCGCTTCCGTCCGTGTGCCGCTCGTCGGGGCGGCCGTCGTGCTTGCGCAGGTAGTCGCTGAGTTCGTCCAGCTCGGCTCGTACCTGGTCGATGCGCGCGGGGGCCGGGCGGTGCGGGGGCGGGACGACCGGCGGCGGGCCGGGGACGGGGGTGTGCGGGGCCGTCGGGGGCGGGGTGGGCAGGCCGGACAGCACGGGGGCGGCGGGCGTGGGGTAGGGCGAGGCCGCCGGGCGCGGATATCCGTACGCCGGTATCGGCCGGGCCTCGAACTCCCCGCGGCGGCGCGCGTAATGGCGTATCTCCGCGATGAGGTAGTACGTGGTCACGGCGACCAGCGTGATGAGCACCAGGCACATGCCCCCGGTGCCGCGGGCGCCTGACGCGTCGTCGGACGGATCGCTGCCCACCAGGGCGAAGCTGACGACATCGGCGGTCATCGCGGCCGCGAACAGCCACCAGTCCAGGACCCGGCGGGTGACGGCGGCCAGGCGCAGCAGCATCGCCCAGGACAGGAAGCCGACGCTGAGGAAGCCGATCGCCACGAACAGCACACGCAGCAGGACCAGCACCGCGGGGTGCGGCGGCTTCGTGGCCGGCTGTCCGTGGCCGTGGCCCTGCATGGCTGCTCCTGATCGCCCGAAGTCCCTGGAAGTGACGTGTGGATCGAGCATATGGCCCGGCACCGACAACACATCCGGGGTGTATCAAACCGTTGTCAGCGCTCAGTCGGGAGCGACGGTGCCGTCCGTGAGGCCGTCGTACATCCCGCGCACCAGATGGTCGCCGAGCCGGCTCGCGAGGCGCAGCGCCCGCTCGAACTCGTCCAGGGCGTGGAACCGGGCGCCGTAGCGCCGCTGTTCGGCCAGCGGCAGCCGGGGCAGCTGGAGGCGGCGCACATCGAGCCGGGTGGCGGTGGAGGCGTAGCTGCTGGCCTGCCGGTTGTTGGCGGTGCCGCGCAGGAAGCCGGCGAGGAACCAGGGGTCGAGCGCCGTGGGATCGGGGCGCAGCAGGACGAGGTTGCGCCCCAGGGCGGCGCCCGCGGTCGCCTCCTCGATCACGCGCGCCACCGAGCCGCCGCCGAGCACCGGTACGACGACGTCGCCCGGCTCGGTCAGCACGGCCTCCTCGTCGCTCTCCGGCAGCGTGCCCGAGGGCGCGGACGCCGAGAGGACGTCGGTGTCGGTGAGCACGGGCAGGCGCGCGTGGCCGCCGTTGCCACCGGCGCGCATCACCAGGGCGCCGGCGCGCGCCAGTTCGCCGATGGTGGTGAGCGGCCGGCGCACGGGCGGGGCCGGCGCGGCGGCCGGCGGGGTGAGGTCGGCGGTCAGGCGCAGGGTCTCGCCGAGGCGTTCGCGCACCGCGGCGAGCTGCTCGGCGCCGTCGGCCACGGCGGGCGGCGGCAGATGGCGGGCGGGCGCCAGGTCCACGTCGTCGTCGAGGAGTTCGATGACCGGCACCGAACGGGCGAGACCCGGCCGCTCCGCCAGCCGTCCCGCGCGCGTGAAGGCGCGCCAGGCGTCCAGGACGGCGTCGCGCACCGCCGCCCAGTCCGGGCCGCCACGCCCTTCCCCGGCGAACCGTCCGGTGTCCATGAGCAGCACCTCGGGCGAGGCCGGATTCCGCTCGGGCCGGCGCAGCACCCAGAGGTGGAGGGGGATGTTGTACGGCGGTGCCGCCCCGACCGGCAGCGCCAGCACCGCCCGCAGCGCGCCCCGGCGCAGCAGGTCGGCGCGGATCCGGCGGCCGGAGCGGCGGGAGGCGGCGGCCGGGGGCATCAGCAGGACGGCGGTGCCGCCGTCGGTGAGCCGGGCCAGGGCGTGCTGCACCCAGGCCAGCTCGGACTCGGTGCGGGCCGGGAAGCCGTACTCCCAGCGGGGGTCGTAGGCGAGTTCGTCATGGCCCCAGTTGCGCTCGTTGAACGGCGGGTGGCACAGCACGGCGTCGGCGCGCAGCTCCGGGAAGGCGTCGGCGCGCAGGGTGTCCCCGGCGGCGGTGCGCACGCCGGCGCGCGAGTGCAGCGCGAGCCGCAGCGCGGTGAGTACGGCGAGGTCGGGGGCGCTGTCCTGCGCGTACAGCCACTGCTCGGGGCGGGTGTCCACGGCCCGCAGCAGGGCGCCGGTGCCGCACGCCGGGTCCAGGACGGTGCGGGCCGGACCGGCCAGGTCGGCCATGAGGGCGGCGAGTTCAGAGGGGGTGAGCGTGTACTGACGGGGGTTGGCGTCCAGGTGCCGGCCCAGCAGGAACTCGAACGCCTGCCGCGCCCCCGCCTCGGCGGCGAGTTCGGCGGCGCCGCGCAGGAGGGGGACGGAGGGGAGGAGCGGGGGCGGGGTGTCGGCGGCGGGGGTGCCGGTGTGCGCGGCGGGGGCGCCGGTGGTCGCCGCGGGAGCGCCGGTGTGCGTGGCGGTGTCGCCGGTACTCGCCCCAGAGTCGGGGCCGCCTGGCGTGGTATTCACACCCGGCGTCGTCGGCTCGGTGTTCACACCCGCAGCGGTGGGCCCCCTGTCCGCCGCCTGAGAGTCGTCCGGCGTGTTCACATCATCCGGCGCCCCCACACCGGGCAGCAGCGCCCCCGTCAGCTCCCCGAGCCGCGGGGTCAGCGCCTGCGTCAGCGCCCCCGGCAGCAGCCGGGCCAGCCGCTCGTCGGAGCCCGCGCTCGCCGCCAGCCAAACGGTGGGCCGCTCGTGGATCAGCAGCAGCGCGCACCCGGCGTGCACCAGTGCGGTGAGCGGGCCCTCGGGATGCCCCGCGAGCTGCTGCCAGACCCTTTCACGCAACGGGACTTCGGCCAGTTTCCCCTGCTTGCGCAGCCATGCCTCGACCTCGGCGAGCGCGAAGGAGGGACTGGTCTCGGTCCCCCCGACGGGCTTGGGGAAATCGGCGTGCCGGCGGCGCCAGTTGCTGACGGCGGCCCGGCCCACTCCGGCGAGCCGCGCGATGCCGGCCGCGGTCACCTCTGTCGCCTGATCCTGCACCGGCCCCGCTCCCCTCGTCCCGTTTGCGCCGAGCATACCGGCGTGCACAAGATCCCTGCATTCACGACGTGTTCGTATCTCAAGCACGAAAACGATGTTGACTCGGTTCACAGGCTCTGCTGTTATTGACCAGGCGAACGCCCGTCCGGCTCCGTGCCGGACGCGATACGGCACGCCCCGCGCCGTACGCACTTCTCCGTTCATCAGCCCTGAAGGACTGTCATGCGCCTCTCGTCCCGTGCCGCCACGCTGCTCGCCGTCACCGCGGCCCTGCCCCTGGCCCTCACCGCCTGCTCCAGCGGCTCCACGGACGCCTCCGCCCCGAGCGCGAAGCGCACCGCGGCGAAGGACCCGAACGCCGGCCTGCGCACCGGCACGCAGCTGAAGAAGCTCCTGGCGCCCGCCTCCGCCTTCCCGGCCGGGTACGCCGTCGAGGGCGACAACACCGCCGACAGCGGCGCCCAGTTGCTCACCCCGTCCGCCCGGAAGACCGCCAAGCCCGACTGCACCAAGCTGGAGGGCACGTCCTGGATCCAGGTGACCGGATACGAGGACAGCTCCGCGTTCGCGCAGAACGACTACGTGAACGCACAGAAGACCGCGGAGATCGCCCAGGAGATCGACGAGTTTCCCGTCGCCCAGGGGAAGGCCGTCATGAAGCAGCTCACGGCCGTCGCCGCCGAGTGCGCGACGTACACGGACACCAGCGAGCGCACCAAGGTGAAGGTCACCGGCAAGGCCACCACCGGGCTCGGCGACGAGGCGTACACGATGACGCAGACCAGCGGCAAGTGGCAGAACGGCACCACCCTGATCGCGGCCCGCTCCGGCGGCTCCGTGGTCACCGTGCTGTCCACGGCGGGCACCGACAACGGCGCCGCCTCCGCGAAGAAGCTGACGACGACGCTGCTGGCCGGGCTCAAGAAGTAGGACCGTCCGCCGTTCCCTAGGACCGTCCGCCGTTCTCCGCGAAGAATGCCTATGCCTCCCCGTCCCGCCGGTCCGGGTGCCGCCCCGCGTGCCGCGCTCGCCCTCGGCCTGCTGCTCGGGTTCTATCTGCTGGCCCTGCTCCTCCTCGTCGCCGTGGCGGTCCTCGATGCCGTCCTGGCGCGGGGCACGTTCACCGTGGTCACCGTCGAGGGCTGGCTCGGCTCGCTGGCCGTCGCCTCGTGCGTGCTGCGGGTCGTCCTGCTCAGTCGGCGGCCCGGCGAGGAGCGGGCGGGGCCGCCGGGCCTCTCGGTGACACCGCGGGAGCAGCCGGAGCTGTGGCGGCACGTGCGGGAGCTGGCCGGACAGGTGCCCACCCGGCCGCCCGCGGAGATACGGATCGTGCCGGGCGCCGTCGCCATGGTGCGGGAGGACGCCCGGTGGCTCGGGCTGATTCCGGGCGAGCGGCGGCTTTTCCTCGGCGTGGCCCTGCTGCTGGGCCTGCCCGAGGCCGAGCTGGACGCCGTACTCGGGCACGAGCTGGGCCATTACGCCCACCAGGACACCCGGCTGGGCAACCTGGTGGCGGCGCTGCGCGGCCGGCTGGCGCACACCGTCGCCACCCTGGAGGAGCGGGCGGCGCGCGAAGCGGCCGAGGAGCGGGCGGAGTTCGCCGCGAAGGCCGCCCGGCGCCGGGCGGAGGGCAGGCCGCCGCCGCTGAAGCGGGCCGGCACGCGCGGCCCGGACCACTACCTGGCCCTCGTCTTCACCGCGTACACGAAGCTGTGCCTGCGCCTGACCGAAGCCGTCAGCCGCCGCCAGGAGTACGCGGCCGACCTGGTCGCCGCCCGGATCGCCGGACCGGCCGCCACCGCAGCCGCCCTGCGCCGCATACCCGCACTGGAAGCGGCCGGCGAGCTGTACCTGAACCAGTACGCCCTGATGGGCTGGGACGCCGGACTGCTGCCCCCGGAGGGCCAGTTCTACGGCGGGTTCGCCCTGCTGCTCGCGGACGGCACCCGGCGCGCGGAACTGGCGGCGCCGGCAGCCGAACCGCTGCCACAGGCCGCCGGGGAACGCTCCCCGTACGCCTCCCACCCGCCCACGGCCGACCGCGTCAGGGCGCTCGCGGCGCTTCCCGTCGACGGTCGCGCCCTCGTACATCGTCCGGCCGCCGCCCTGCTGTGCGCGCCGGACCGGCTCCTGGCCGACCTGGAGCAGGCCACCCTCAGCACCGAGGCACTGGCCAGACGCCGGGTTCCCTGGGCCGAACTGCCCCGCCAGGCACACCGGGAGATCTTCGCGCGGGAGGTGGAGCCGCTGCTCGCCGCCATGGCCGAGCTGACCGGTGCCGCGACCGCCCCTGGCGCCGGCGCCCTGCACCGCCTCCTGGACCTGCTCGACCGCGGTCTGCTGCACGACCTGGCCGCCCGGTTGCCGCGATCCGCGCAGGCCGCCGGCAGCAGTGGCCGCGCGGCCCGCGAGTTCGCCCGTACGGCCTTCCGCTCGGCCCTGCGCCGGCTGGCCCTGCTCGCCGCGCTGGAGACGGGGCTGTGCCGGTGGGAGCTGTGCTGGTCGGGGCCCCCGGTGCGGCAGTCGGCGCCCGTGTGGTTCACCGAGGACCTGCCCAAGGCGCTGGACCGGGCGGTCGCCGAACCGGCCGTGACCGCGCCCCTGCGTACCCTGCTGCTGCGCGGCAGCGGCCACGGATCGCGCGACGGCGCCGGGCCGGCACCGCACACCCCGGCCTGACGGCCGCTCGCCCCGCTCTCCCCGGCCACCTCCCCAGGCGGCCACGATCACCCGGAAGACCCGCCCATGAACGTCCTGATCGACATAGCCGGCGTCGGCGTCCTCGCCTACGCGGCCGTCACCATCCCGCGCAACGCCCGCAAGGCGCGCGCCCAGAAGGCCGAGGAGCGGGCCAAGGCGCCGGTCACCATCGACGCGGCCGCGTACGGCCTGGTGCCCGCCGCACAGCTCGACAAGGGGCACGCGGGCCCCGACCCGGAGGCCGACGCGGTGGCCGCCGCCGCGCTCGCCGGCGACTGGCGGCGGGCCGCCGGCTACCTCGCCGGCGCGGGCCGCGACGGGGACCTGCGCTGGTACCGGCTCGGCATCCTGGTGAAGGCCGCCGTGCGGGACGACGCCTGGCTCAGGGCCTGGCGCGCGGAGTACCCCGGCGACCCGTCGGCCGCGCTCGTGCACGCCGACGCGCTCGTCTCCCTCGCGGGCGAGGTACGCGGCGCGCAGCTCGCGAAGCACACCACGGCCGAGCAGTTCGAGGGCTTCCACCGGCTGCTGGCCGAGGCGCTGCCCGCCTGCCGGGAGGCCGCGCGGATGGCTCCCGAGGACCCCTGCCCGTGGATCGCCCAGATCACCATCGCCCTCGGGCTCGGCTGGTCGCACGACGACTTCCGGGCGCTGTGGGCCGAGATCACCGCACGGGACCCGCACCATTTCGGCGCCCATGTCAGCGCGCTCCAGTACTGGTGCGCCAAATGGCGCGGCTCGCACGAGCTGATGTACGCGTTCGCCGAGCAGGCCGCGGCCACCGCCCCGCCCGGCAGCCTGCTGCCCGTACTGCGCCTGTACGCGCTGTTCGAGCACGCCTGCCGGGAGGCCAGGGGGCCCGTGTACGACCAGCCGTTCGTGGACTCGGCCATCGACGCCACCCTGGACGCCGTGGACCGGGTCCCGGTCGGGCACCACCGGCTGCCCCTGGTGCGGCACCTGCTGGCCAAGATGCTGTTCGAGAGGAAGCGGTACGCGGAGGCGGCGGAGCAGTTCCGGGCGGTCGGCGGGTACGCCGGCAGCGTGCCGTGGACGTACTCCGCCGATCCGGTCAAGGCGTTCGTGTACGCCCGTACCAACACCTTCGTCGGCTGGGAGAAGGCGGGCCGCCCCGCTCCGCCGTCGCGCGTGCGCTGACGAACGCCCCTGGTCCCGGCGGGCCTTGGGCCTGGTCTAGCGCGCCGTGAAGCGGGCCGGGGCCTCGGTCGGGTTGCCGCCGGAGGGCAGCTTCTGGTTCGGGCAGGCGGTGAGGACCTTCTCCATCGCCGCCTTCTCGCCGGAGGTGACCCACAGGCCGTACTTCTTCTTCACCGCCACCTGCGTCGCCACATAGGTGCAGCGGTAGTCCTTGTCCGGCGGCAGCCAGGTGGCCGTGTCGCCGTCGCCCTTGCCGCGGTTGGCGCTCGCGTCCACCGCGATCAGGTTGAGCGGGTCGTTGGCCAGCGCGATCCGCTTCTTCGCGTCCCAGTACTTGGCGCCCTTCTGCCAGGCGTCCGAGAGGGCGACGACATGGTCGATGTCGACCTTGCTGGCGCCGCGCCGGTAGGTGATCTCCTTGCCCGAGTACGGGTCCGGGTCCAGCAGCCCGTAGGAGACCTTGCAGGTGCCGCCGGTGAACTTCACGTCCTTCAGGTCGCGTTTGAGGATGTCGTCCCGCGTGTCGCAGGAGTTGGAGTCCGTGTCCGCCCACGCGCTGCCGAACCGCTCACGGGAGTAACCGGTCTTCGGGGCACGGCCCTTGACGGGCAGCGCCTCGGCCGCGGTCAGCGCGGCGCCGCCACCGCTTCTCTCCTCGGGGCCCGAAGCCCCCTTGTCCTGACCCGACGTGCAGCCGGCCACCGCGGCCAGCACCACCACCGCACCGATCGCACCGCTTTTCAGACGCGTCATGCTGCGCCCCCCTCGCTCGCCCTGTGGGTCCGCCCTCGGAAGCGGGGCGGATCGTTCCGCCCCTTACGGTAACTGCCCGTTCCAGAGCGGCAGATGGGTCCCAAAGGGAGGATTCAGGGGCAAGCAGGGCGTGAGGTGGGGCACACGGCGGCCGAAGACCGGCGTACGGACCGTCCGTCCGTACGCCGGCTCACACCCTGGGGTCCTACGAGGTCAGGAGCCCAGGACCGAGGCCAGGAATTCCCCCACCCAGGCGAGCAGTTCGCGGCCGACCAGCGGCTTGCCGCCCACCTTCGCGGTCTTCGGGCGGGGCACCAGCAGCTGGTGCGCGGCCGCCTTGACGACCGTACCGGGGTACAGCCGCTTGAGGCGCAGCTCCTGCGACTCGCGCAGCTCGACGGGGGCGAAGCGGATATTGGTGCCCTGCAGGACGATCTCGCCGACGCCGCAGGCCCGCGCCAGCATCCGCAGCCCGGCCACCAGCAGCAGGTTCTCCACCGGCTCGGGCAGCTTGCCGTAGCGGTCGGTGAGTTCCTCGCGGACGGCCTTGATGTCCTCCTCGGAGTTGGCGGAGGCGATGGCGCGGTAGGCCTGGAGGCGCAGCCGCTCGCCGGGCGCGTACTCGTGCGGGACGTGCGCGTCGACGGGCAGCTCGATCTTGACCTCCAGTGGGGCCTCCTCCGCACCTCCCGCCGAAGGCTCCCCGCTCTCCAGCTGCCGCCGGTAGTCCGCGACGGCCTCGCCGACCATGCGCACGTACAGGTCGAAGCCGACGCCCGCGATGTGCCCGGACTGCTCGCCGCCGAGCAGGTTGCCCGCGCCGCGGATCTCCAGGTCCTTCATGGCCACGTACATGCCCGCGCCCATCTCGGTGTGCTGGGCGATGGTCGCGAGCCGCTCGTGGGCCGTCTCGGTGAGCGGCTTCTCCGGCGGGTACAGGAAGTACGCGTACCCGCGCTCACGGCCACGCCCGACCCGGCCGCGCAGCTGGTGCAGCTGGGAGAGGCCGAAGGTGTCGCCGCGCTCCACGATCAGGGTGTTGGCGTTGGAGATGTCGATGCCGGACTCCACGATGGTGGTGGAGACGAGCACGTCGAACTTCTTCTCCCAGAAGTCGACCACGACCTGCTCCAGGGCCGCCTCCGACATCTGCCCGTGCGCGGTGGCGATACGGGCCTCGGGCACGATGTCGCGCAGCCGGGCCGCCGCCCGGTCGATGGACTCCACCCGGTTGTGGATGTAGAAGACCTGGCCCTCGCGCAGCAGTTCACGGCGGATCGCGGCGCCGATCTGCTTCTCCTCGTACGGCCCCACGAAGGTGAGCACCGGGTGGCGCTCCTCGGGCGGGGTGGTGATGGTCGACATCTCGCGGATGCCGGTGACCGCCATCTCCAGGGTGCGCGGGATGGGGGTGGCGGACATGGTGAGCACGTCCACGTTGGCGCGCAGCTTCTTCAGCTGCTCCTTGTGCTCGACGCCGAAGCGCTGCTCCTCGTCCACGATGACCAGGCCCAGGTCCTTGAACTTGGTCTCGGAGGAGAACAGGCGGTGGGTGCCGATGACGACGTCCACCGCGCCCTCGCGCAGCCCCTCCAGGACGGCCTTGGCCTCGGTGTCGGTCTGGAACCGGGACAGCGCCCGCACATTGACCGGGAACTGCGCGTACCGCTCGGAGAACGTCCCGAAGTGCTGCTGCACCAGCAGCGTCGTCGGCACCAGGACCGCGACCTGCTTGCCGTCCTGTACGGCCTTGAAGGCGGCCCGCACCGCGATCTCGGTCTTGCCGTAGCCGACGTCGCCGCAGACGAGGCGGTCCATGGGGATCGACTTCTCCATGTCCTCCTTGACCTCGGCGATGGTGGTGAGCTGGTCCGGGGTCTCGGCGTAGGGGAAGGCGTCCTCCAGCTCGCGCTGCCAGGGCGTGTCGGCACCGAAGGCGTGGCCGGGGGCGGCCATGCGGGCGCTGTAGAGCTTGATCAGGTCGGCGGCGATCTCCTTGACCGCCTTCTTGGCGCGCGCCTTGGTCTTCGTCCAGTCGGCGCCGCCCAGGCGGTGCAGGGTGGGCGCCTCGCCGCCGACGTACTTGGTGATCTGCTCCAGCTGGTCGGTGGGGATGTAGAGGCGGTCGCCCGGCTGGCCGCGCTTGGCGGGGGCGTACTCCACGACCAGGTACTCGCGGGTGGCGCCCTGCACGGTGCGCTGCACCATCTCGATGTAGCGGCCCACGCCGTGCTGTTCGTGGACGATGTAGTCGCCCGGCTCCAGGGTGAGCGGGTCGATGGTCTTGCGGCGCCGGGCGGGCATCCGGGCGCCGTCGCGGCTCGCGGTGCGCTGCCCGGACAGGTCGGTCTCGGTGAGCACGGCGAGCTTGAGCCCCGGATCGACCAGGCCGTACTCGATCGAGCCGCAGGAGACGTGCACCACGGAGGGGCTCAGCTCGCCGAGGTCGGTGTCCAGGCGGGCGGCGATGCCCTCGCCGCCGAGCACCTCGACGGTGCGGGAGGCCGGACCGTGGCCCTCGGTGAGGAACGCCATGCGCCAGCCGTCGGCGAGCCAGCCCTTGGTGTCCGCGAGCGCCCTGGCGGTGTCACCGCGGTAGGCGTCGGGCGCGTGCATCCCCAGCTTGAGGGTGTCCGCGTCGAGTTCCTCGTCGGCGGCGAAGGGCGAGACGGACCACCACATCATGTCCAGCTCGCGCGCCCGGTCGCGGACGTCGGCGATGGACCACAGGGAGGCCGCGTCGACGTCGATCGGGGCTTCGCCGCCGCCCGCCGTGGCCGCCCAGGACGCCTGGAGGAACTCCTGGCTGGTGGCCACCAGGTCGGCGGCGCGGGTACGGACCCGCTCCGGGTCGCAGACCACGGCCATCGAACCCTGGGGGAGCACGTCCAGGAGCAGCTCCATGTCGTCCACCAGGACCGGGGCGAGGGACTCCATGCCCTCGACCGCGATGCCCTCGGCGATCTTGTTCAGCAGTTCGCCCAGCTCCGGGTGCTCCTCGGCGAGCGCCCGCGCCCGCTCGCGCACCTGGTCGGTGAGCAGCAGCTCGCGGCAGGGCGGCGCCCACAGGCCGTGCTCGGCGATTTCGAGGGAGCGCTGGTCGGCGACCTTGAAGTAGCGGATTTCCTCGACGTCGTCGCCCCAGAACTCGATGCGCAGGGGGTGTTCCTCGGTGGGCGGGAACACGTCCAGGATGCCGCCGCGCACCGCGAACTCGCCGCGCTTCTCCACCAGCTCCACGCGCGCGTAGGCGGCCGCCGCGAGGGCCTGGACGACCTCGTTCAGATCGGCGTTCTGGCCGGTGCGCAGGGCCACAGGCTCCAGGTCGCCGAGGCCCTTGACCTGCGGCTGGAGCACGGAGCGCACGGGCGCGACGACGACGGAGACCGGGCCGGTCTCGGGGTCGTCCGCGCGAGGGTGGGCGAGGCGGCGCAGCACGGCGAGGCGCCGGCCGACGGTGTCGCTGCGGGGGCTGAGGCGCTCGTGCGGCAGCGTCTCCCAGGAGGGGTACTCCACGACGCCCTCGGGGGGCAGCAGCGAGCGCAGCGCCGCCGCCAGGTCCTCCGCCTCACGGCCGGTCGCCGTGACCGCGAGGACCGTACGGCCGCTCTCGCGGGCGAGGCCGGCCACCGCGAAGGGGCGGGCCGCCGGGGGGCCGACGAGGTCGACGTGCGTACGGTTGCCGTCCGCGGCCGCCGTGATCGCTTCCGCGAGGGCGGGGTCCTTGACGACGGCGTCGAGCAGACCGTGCAGGCTCATGGGGGCTTTCCGTCCGGGGTGGGCAACGCAAGCGGCCCGGCGCGGGGCGCGACCGGGGGTGTCCAGCCTACGTCGCCGCCGGGGTTGACGCCGGTGCCTGTGGACAACCCCGCCATCCCGGACGGACGGACACCCGGTACCGGGAAGTCCTCAGGACTCCTCGGTACCGGGCGCTCCCCCGCAACCCCCGTATGCGGTGGTCGTCGGCCGGGCCGGCGGCGGCTAGTCCGTGGCGATGGCGTTCAGGACGTTCATGCGGCCCGCGCGGAAGGCCGGGACGAGGGCGGCGAACAGGCCCACGAAGGCGGAGCCGATGAAGACGGCGATGATCGTCGGCCAGGGGATGTCCAGCACGTCGAGCCCCTGGAGGGCGAGGAGCTGCTGGGCGGTCGCGCCCCAGCCCATGCCGAGGCCCAGGCCGAGCAGGGCGCCGAAGACGGCGATCACCACGGACTCCAGGCGGATCATGCGCCGCAGCTGGCGGCGGGAGAGGCCGATGGCCCGCATCAGGCCGATCTCCCGTGTCCGCTCCACCACCGACAGGGCCAGGGTGTTCACCACACCGAGGACCGCGACGATGATCGCCAGGGCCAGCAGGCCGTAGATCATGTTGAGCAGCTGGCCTATCTGGTCCTTGAGCGCCTTCTTGTAGTCGGTCTGGTCGCGCACGGTCAGCGCCGGGTCGGCGCGCAGCGTCCGCTTCAGCGACGCGTAGGCGACCGCCTCCTTCCCGTGCTCGGCGGTGGCGAAGACCAGCTGGTCCAGCGGCATCCGGTCGGCCGGCACATACTTCGCGACGGTCGGGATGGACGCGTACATCGCCCCCTTGTCGATCACCGCGTCGTCGCTGGTGATGGCGCGGACCGTCAGCCTGGCGGCCCTGCCGTCCTTGAAACCGACCGTGACCGTGGAGCCCAGCTTGATGCCGTGCTCCTTGGCGAAGCCCTCGAAGACGGACATGGAGTCGGGCCGGTAGGCGTCGGCGAGATCACCGGCGACCGTCTTGGTGCGCACGTCCTTCGCGTAGCCGGCGTCGGCCGCGTTGATCGTCTCCCCCTTGGAGACCTTGCCGTCCGGCGTGCTCAGCGTCGCGTCGAGGAGCTTGTACTCGGTGACCCGCTCCAGGCCGGGGGTGGCCTTGATCTGCCGCACCATCTGCGGCTTGACGAAGCTGAACTCCTGGTCGCCCTGGACGATGAAGTCCGCGCCGACGGTCTTGTCCAGCTGGTCGGTGGCCGAGGCCACCATCGAGGAGCCGACCACGGACAGGCAGGCCACCAGGGCGAGGCCGATCATCAGGGCGGCACCGGTGGCACCGGTGCGGCGCGGGTTGCGCAGCGCGTTGCGCTCCGCCATCCGGCCGACCGGGCCGAAGACCCGCAGGATGATCGGGCCGAGGACCCGGACCACACCACCGGCGAGCAGCGGGCCGATCACCACGAAGCCGACCAGGGTGAGCAGCACACCGAGGCCCAGCAGCCCCGAGCCGGGCTTGGCCTCGTCGGCGGTCGCGGCGGCGTACAGGCTCCAGCCGCCGGCGCCCGTGAGCACCAGACCGAGCACGGCGCGCACCGCGCCGGACTTCGCGTCGGCCGGGGTGCCGGCGTCGCGCAGGGCCGCCATCGGGGAGACCTTCCCGGCCCGGCGGGCGGGCAGATAGGCCGCGAGGACGGTGACCACGACACCCAGCAGCAGGCCGAGCGCCGGTGTGGTCCAGGCGATCGTCAGGTCGTCGGTGGACAGCTCCATGCCCATGCCGCTCATGAGCTTCATCAGGCCGATCGCGATGCCGACGCCCGCGCCGACGCCGAGCGCGGAGCCGATCACCCCGAGCAGCAGCGCCTCGACCAGCACCGAGCGGTTGACCTGCTCGCGGGAGGAGCCGATGGCGCGCATCAGACCGATCTCACGGGTGCGCTGGGCGACCAGCATGGAGAAGGTGTTGATGATCAGGAAGATGCCGACCAGGAAGGCGATCCCGGCGAAGCCGAGCATCGCGTACTTCATGACGTTCAGGAAGCTCTCGACACTCTTCTGGTTGGCGTCGGCGACCTCCTTGGCGGTGCGCACCTTGTAGCCGTGGCCGAGGGCGGCCGTGACGTCCTTCTTCAGCTGGTCATCCGTCACACCGCGGGCGGCCGTGACATTGACGTCCGTGTAGACACCGGTGCGCCCGATCAGGGTCCGCTGGGCGGTCCTGGTGTCCAGGTAGAAGACCGCCGCGCCGGGGTTGGTCACCTTGAAGGCGACGATTCCGGACACGCGGGCGTGGTGCGTGCCCACGACCGAGATCATGCCGATGTCGTCGCCCAGCCTCAGGTGGTGCTTGGCGGCGGTGTCCTTGTCGACCATCACCTGGCCGGGGCCCTTGGGCGCCGTACCCGTGGTGATCTCCATGGTGCGGGCGTCGTTGCCGTTCCAGCTGCCCACGATGGTCGGGCCGCCGCTGGTCGGCGACAGCTTGTCCTTCCTGCCGTCGATCACGGTCACCGAGGTGGAGAACACCGTGCCCTCGGCCGACCGCACGCCGCGCGCCCCCTGGACGGCGGAGACGACGGAGGCCGGCATGACCGGCGGCTTGCCGGTGCGGGAGGTGGTCTGGCCGGTGTCGGAGGCACCCCGGGCGCTGACCGTGACGTCCGCGGCGGTCGCCTGGAACAGCTTGTCGAAGGTGGTGTTCATGGTGTCGGTGAACACCAGCGTGCCGCACACGAAGGCGACCGACAGCAGGACCGCGACCGCCGAGAGCGCCATGCGGCCCTTGTGCGCGAAGAAGTTGCGCATCGAGGTTCTCAGCACGGTCATGACGTACGCCCCCGCGCGTCGAAGTCCTTCATGCGGTCCAGGACCTGATCGGCCGTCGGCTGGTACATCTCGTCCACGATCCGGCCGTCGGCCAGATACAGCACCCGGTCCGCGTACGAGGCGGCCACCGGGTCGTGGGTCACCATGACGATGGTCTGGCCGAGTTCGTCCACCGAGCGGCGCAGGAAGCCCAGCACCTCGGCACCCGCGCGCGAGTCCAGGTTTCCGGTCGGCTCGTCACCGAAGATGATCTCCGGGCGGGCGGCGAGCGCGCGGGCCACGGCGACGCGCTGCTGCTGGCCGCCGGACAGCTGCGTCGGCCGGTGCTTGAGCCGCCCGGCGAGGCCGACGGTCTCCACGACCCGGTCGAGCCAGGCGCGGTCGGGCTTGCGGCCGGCTATGTCCATCGGCAGCGTGATGTTCTCCAGCGCGTTCAGCGTCGGCAGCAGGTTGAACGCCTGGAAGATGAAGCCGATCCGGTCCCGGCGCAGCTGGGTGAGCTTCTTGTCCTTCAGGCCGGTGATCTCGGTGTCCGCCAGATGGATCCGACCGCTCGTCACCGTGTCCAGGCCCGCGAGGCAGTGCATCAGCGTGGACTTGCCGGACCCCGAGGGGCCCATGATCGCGGTGAACTGGCCGCCGGCGATGTCCACGTCGACGTGGTCCAGCGCGACGACACGGGTCTCCCCGGATCCGTACGCCTTCACGACCTGCCGCGCCCGCGCGGCAACGGCCGTCAGCCCTCCAGTGCCCCCGTGCCTGGGAATGGTCACAGCCGATGTCACGGTATGTCTCCTATATCGGTCGGCAAGTGCGTGTGCGGCGCCCCGGAGTTCCGGTGCGTGCGGGTTCCGGCCACGCGATAAGCGGTGCTGTCCGCGTCGCAGGCGGGCTGTCCGCCTCGTACACGGTGCTGTCCGCGTCATGCGTGGTCGCGGCTACGTCCATGAGTCTCGCGCCCGAGGAGGGTGCGGCGCGCTGGTGCACAACCCCCTCTTCGGCAGGGGGAAAACCCCACCCCTCCGTTCGGGCCGGCCGCCCCCCAGCGGCGTAAAGCCAGCTTAAGGAAGCCCCCTGCCCCGGCTCGTCCTCCGCCGGGACGACCCCTCCCCGAGCCCTGATACGGAGATACCCCTAGGGGACCCCCACCCCCGGCCGGCCCCCTTCTCAGGGTTCGCCTCCACCCACAGGCGGGCCCGTCTCCACCCCGGCCGCTACTCCACGACCGCCTGACCGGTCAGCGCCATCAGCTTGCTGCGCACATGGTCCATGTGAGCCTGCACGTCGTCCCAGGTCGCACTGTGTTCGCGCAGGACCCGTTCCGTCTCGTGGGCGATCAGGTCGGCGCGGGCATGGGCCTCGGCGACGATCGCGGCCGCGCGGGCACGGGCCTCCTCCTCGCACCGGTGGCCGTACTCCTCCGCCTCCCCCAACGCCCGCTGCGCAGTGGCCACTTTCTCCTCCGCGAGGGCCACCAGCCCCGCCTCGCGCGCGTCCGCGGCCACCACCGCCTCCGCCTCCGCGCGCTCCACCGCGGCCAAGCGCTCGGCCTGTTCGCGGGACTGCCCGGCCAGCAGGTCGCCGGTGCGCCGCCGTACCTCGCGCAGCTCCTCCAGGGACTCCTTGCGGCCCGCCTTCACCGCCCGCCGCGCGCCGATGCGCAGCTCGTCGGCCTCCGCGCGGGCGGCGAGCAGGACCTGACGGGCGTGTTCGTCGGCCTCCGCGCGCACCGAGTCCGCCGCCTCCTGCGCGGCCAGGCGCACGCCCTCCGCGTCCGCCGCCGCCCGCGCGACCAGCTCACGCGCCTCGCACCGCGCACGCTCCCGCAGCTGCCGCGCCTCCTCCAGCGCGAGCTGGAACAACCTGCGCGCGCCCTCGTCGAGCGAGTCGTACTCCTGCGGCCCGAGCCCGGAGACCACCTCGCGCAGCCGTGCGGCCTCCGCCGCCATGTCCTTGGCCAGCACGGTCAGCCGCGCCGCGCGCTCCCACGCCGCGTCCCGCTCCTCGGACAGCGTCTCCAGGTACGCATGGACCTGCTCGGGCCGGTAACCGCGTCCCCGGACGGTCGTGAAGCCGTTCGGCGGCATCCATGCGCAGCTCACCTCGGGAACCCCTCTCCGACCGACATGCACGACAGCAGAGTTCGCGCACATCGTGACGGATCGGGCTCAACTGTTCATAACGCGACACTCCGCCGCCGTGTCACAGGCGGAGTGCCGCGGTTCACCACCCCCGGCGGGTTCCCGCGGGCCCGGCTACAGCAGCCCGTCCCACATCTGCTCCAGCAGCACCGACCACCAGCTCTCCGGCGAACCCAGCGCCGCCGGGTCCAGCGCGGCCAGCTGCGCCTGGAAATCGACGGTCCAGCGGCCCGCCTGCTCCTGGTTCAGCCCGTACCGCAGCCGCCACATCCGGCCCAGCAGCGCAAGGCAGCGCACGAACTCCGGCAGCCCGGTGTTCACGAACTGCGGCGGCACCGGCGCACCACCCGGACCGGCCTCCACCGGCACGGCCACGATGTTCGCCGTCCCGTACTGCACACACAGCGCCTTGCCGAAGTCCGTGCCCATCACCAGGTACGACCCCGCGTCCGCCGCCGGCTGCACCCCGCGCTCCGCCGCCAGCTCCGCCAGCGTCGGCACCGGACGGCCCGGCTGCGCCTGCGCCCAGAAGAACGGGCCCATGTCCACCGGCAGCCCGGCCACCACCAGGGTGTGCGCCACGACCGGCGGCACCCCCTGCCGGGACACCGCCTGCTGCTCGAACCGGAAGACCCCCGGCCCGAACGCCGCCGCCAGCTCCTGCCCGGCGGCCTCCGGCGGCACCGGCGGCGCGGCCTGCACCGGCGGCAACGGCGCACGCACCGGCGCGGGCCGCGCGGGGCCGTCCGCCACCTGATGCAACTCACCCTGGTGCGCCAGCAGTTGCGCCATCCCCTGCTGCCGGCTCGCGTGGTCCGTGCCGTACGGCGCGATGCTCGTGATCCGCGCCTGCGGCCACTGCTCCCGGATCATCCGCGCACAGTAGGCACCCGGCAGCTCGCACGACTCCAGCTCCGTGTGCAGCTCCAGCACCTGGCCCGGCGGCACGTTCATCGACCGCAGCTCGTGGAAGATCTGCCACTCCGGGTGTGGCGTGCCCGGCGCCGAACGCCGGATCAGCTGCTGCTCCGAACCGTCCTGCGCCCGGTACCGCAGCACGGCCTGGTAACCGGGGCCCACCGTCGGCTGCCCGGCCTGCGGATACCCGTACGCCGCGGGCTGCCCCGGCACGGGGACGCCCGGCCGGGGCGGGGCCACCGGCGGCGGGGCACCGGGCGCCCCCGCGGGCATGCCCGGAACACCGGGCGCGGCCGGCGGCGGGGGCGGGGGCACACCGGGCCCGCCCACGGGAGGCGCCGCCAGCATGGTCTCCGCCTGGTGTACGGCACCCCGCGCACCCGGCGCCACGGGGGCACCGGGCATACCGGGAGCGCCAGGGGGCTGCGGGGCACCGGGAACCGGGGGCATGCCGGGGGCCGCCGGGGGCTGGGCCGCGCCGGGGACGGGGGGCATGCCGGAGCCACCCGGACCGCCCTGCGCACCCGGAGCGCCAGGCATACCCGGCGCGTGCGGAACACCCGGCGCACCCGGCATCCCCGGAGCCGCCGGAGGCTGCGGGACGCCGGGGCCCAGCGGACCGGGGCCGGCCAGCATCGTGGCCGCGTGGTGTACGTCGCCCGCAGGCGCCGCGGGCGGCCTGGGCACACCCGCCGCACTGTCCTGCCCCTCCGCGCTCTCCGGGCTGTCCGGGCTCTCCGGGACGACCGCGGACACGAGACGCGTCGGCACGTACCCGCCGCCCGGCGACGCGCCCGGCGCGGGCGGAGGCGGCACGCTCCCCGGACGCGCGCCCGGCGCATCCGGCGGCGGAGGCGGCGCACTCACCCCGCCGCGCGCCTTCTTCGGCGGCGCCGCCTTGCTCGTCGCGGCGTCCGCGATGTCCCCGGCGTTCGGCGCGAGCGGACGCCCGGCCGGAACACCGGGCGAACCCGGCGCAGCCTGTCCCGCCGGCGCCGGCGGATAACCCCCCGACGGGGCGGCCGGCGGCGGCGTGCTGCCCTCAGGCACCGGCGCGGCGGGCCCCTGCGGATAGCCGTAGGCCCGGGCGCCCGGAGACGGCGGCGGAGGCGTACTTCCCAGTGGGGCGCCCGGAGGCGGCAGAGGCGGCGTACTGCCCAGCGGCGCGCCCGGCGCACCACCCGGAACCGGCGAACCACCCGGTGCGCCCGGCTCGTTCGTCAGGTCCAGCGCCGGTGCGACCGCCGTGCGCGGCAGCTGGCTGCCGCCCGACATCAGCGCCGTCTTCGCGTCCGGTACGGAGACCGGCGGCGCGTCCTCGTCGGCACCGCTCAGCGGCGGCGCGAACACCGTCGCGGGCAACGGCACCGAACGGTCGTCGTCCTCACCCGCGCCCCCGTTCGTGTCCGTACCCGCCCACGGAGTCGCCCCCACCGGCACGTCCGCCGGAACGGGAGCGGAGGGATCCGTGAGAGCAGCAGCCGTAGGAGTTGCAGGAGTTGCAGGAGCCGACGACGCCGCGGGAGCCGCCACCGGACCGGCCGGCGTCCCCGCCGCCCCGCCCAAAAGCCCCGCACCCTCGGCGGCACCGGCGTCCGCGACCGGCACCCCGGCACCCTCCGACGCACCGGAGCCGTCCGACGCACCGGAATCCGCCGACGCCTGCCGCCGCTCCCCTATCCCCAGCTTGTCCGCCGCCTCCTGCAACCATTCCGGCGGAGTCAGCAGGAACGACGTCTGATTCAGATCCAACCGCGCCGCCGGCGCCGGCGCCGCGTCCACGGGACCGTCGGAACCGCCGTACTCCTCCTCGTACCGGCGGATCACCTCACCCACCGGCAGCGCCGGCCACAACGTGGCCTCACCGCTGTCCCGCGCGATCACCAGCCGCTGCGCGCCCGCGTCCGACCGCGGCCCCTCCGCCCGGTCCTCGCCCCACACCACGAACCCCAGCTCGAACTCCCGCACCCGCACCTCACGGTGCTGGTACGCGGGCACATCGCCGTTGATCCACTCCTCGGCGCGCTCCTGCGCCTGCGCGTACGTCACCATCGCCGTCAGCTCACTCCCCCACCGGGCCGGAAGACACCGGGACGACCCGCGCGAAACCGCCGTCCACCATCAGATTCGCCACCGTCTCCAACTCCGGCGGACTGCCCGCCAGACGGGACAGGAACGCGTCGAAGTCGTCGCCGCACGGCAGCAGCAGACGCTCCACCCGCTCCGCCGGCGGCCACGAGGGATCCACGTCCCGCACATCGTCGTACGCGCAGAACCACACCGAACCGAGCCGCTCGCCCCGCACCTTCACCGCGAGCAACCCGCCCTGCACGAACGACACCCCGAGGTAGTCCTTCGTCAGATGGTCACGCAGACACTTGTTCACATAGACCAGGTCGTTGACCGCGGCCTCGTCCCGCACCGTGAAGAACGGCTGGTCCAGCAGCAGCCCCAGCTCGGCGAGGAGCGCCGTACCCACCGGAGCACAACCGCCCGCCGCCTTCAGGAAGTCACGGTAGGCACCCGGCAACCGGTACCCCAGATCCTCCTCGACCCCCTGCACCTGCGCCTCGGTCACCGCCACCCCCGACTTCGGCAGACCGAAATGCGCGGGCCGCGTCTCCTGCAACGGCCGCGTCCCCCGCTTGCCGTGGTCCACCGGAGCCGTCGCCAGCCCGCCGTGATGCCGCAGCAGCGCCTTCACATCGACCGGCACCAGTTCGAGACGCCGCGTACCCGCCACGTGATGCCACGTCCAGCCATGCGGCGTCGCCACATCCGGCACCGTGTCCCACCACTCGTGCCCCGCCGCCGCCAGCGCCGCGTTCGCCGACACATAGTCCGTCAGCCGCAACTCGTCGACACCGAAACCCTCCGGCGGCTCCGCGATCTCCACCGCCACCCGCGCGTACGGCGAGAAATCCGGGAAACCACGCTCGTCGACCCGCACCCCACCAGGGTGCCGCGCCGCCCGCACCGGATCCGGGAAATGCACGACCTGCCCCGCGTACGCCGCGTTCGGCGGCACGGCCTGTCCCTCCTGGCGGCCGGGAGGAGCCCCCAGCCCGAGCCGACCTGTCGTCATGGCGGTTGCCCCCTGAGGCGTTCTCTTAGGCCTGAACGGCGATGTCGATCGCGGATGCCGACAGCCTAAGCGGTACCCGCACCCCGGTCACCGGTCCACCGCACCCCCCGCGGTCCACACCCGCCACCCCCACCCCCACCTCCGTGACCAGCCGTCACCCCACCGTGACCGACCCCACCCATCACGGGCGTGTCGCACCGCCCCAGCTTCCGCACCACCCACGGCATTTGGCACCCTGTGTCCTTCGGGGGACAGCACGGGGAGGGAAAACCGACATGAACACCTTGCAGACCGGAGGTACCGACGTGCGCGCCGGCGACCCGCGCATCGACTGGAGCGGCACCGACACACCCCCCGCACCCACCCTCCGGCAACGCCGCGACGGCATCCTGCCCACCGTCGCCGCCGCCCTCTCCGTCCACGGCACCACCCTCACCGGCACCGCCGCCCGCGGCGAGGAACCCCCCGCCCTGCACCCCCTCGTCCAGGACTTCCTCGACACCCTCCCCAGCGCCCAGCGCGACCGCTTCACCGGACGCTGCGCCGAAACCATCCTCATCTCCCGGCACCTCGCCGCCGCCGACGCCACCCGCAGCAAACGCGCCTCCCGCAGACCCATGACCAACGGCGAAGCCCGCAAAGCCCTCAAACACGCCAAACTCACCGCCCGCCGCATACGCGAGGACGGCGACCCCCTGCACGGCAGCTTCGCCACCCCCTGCCGCGCGTGCACCGCCCTCACCTCCCACTTCGGCGTCCGCGTCGTCGACCCCACCACCAAGGACTGACCACCCGGCCACCGCGCGCCACCCCGCACCACCCGTCAGCACGACGAACGACACGACCAACGACACGACGAACAAAGGGCAGATGCACCCCGACCGCACCTCCACCACGCGCTTCCCCGTCCCCGTCGACGCCGCCCTGCGCGCCGCCGGCTGGCAACCCGGACGCTGGGACATAAAACAGGCCGAGATCTGGGCCGACACCCTGCGCGAACACACCTCACCCGCCGGCCACCGGCACACCGTCTTCCCCGCCGCCGTCGAAGCCTGGGCCGAATTCGGCGGCCTGCACATCGCCCCCGGCGGCAGCGGACGCCAGATCGCCCCCGCCACCCTCCACCTCGACCCCCTGCACGGCCGCCACCTCGCCCGCACCCTCGGCGACCTCGGCCGCGCCCTCGGCACCGAACTCTGCCCCCTCGGCACCGAGACCGACACCGCCGCCGCCCTCGCCATCGACACCGAAGGCCGCGTCTACGCCCTCGACCACACCGGCGACTGGTACCTCGGCCCCGACATCGACCACGCCCTGGCCACCCTCATCACCGGAATAGAACCGGTACGGCTCACGGCAGGCTGACCACGGGAAGGGCTGGGGCGACCGGAGAAAGGCGGGGCCCCGGGAAGAGGAACCGTACGGCCCCCTACGCCGCCGGAATCACCGCCGACACCCGGAAGCCCCCCTCCTCCGTCGGACCCGACACGAACACCCCGCCCAGCGCCAGCACCCGCTCCCGCATCCCCACCAGGCCATTGCCACCCGACGGCAACCCCGCCGCCGACGCCGAACCCGGCTCCCCCGGCGGCTCGTTCTCCACCTGCATCGCGATCTCCGACACCCGGTGCGCCAACCGCACATGCGTCTTCGCCCCCGCCGCATGCTTGTGCACGTTCGTCAGCGCCTCCTGCACCACCCGGTACGCCGTCTGCTCCACCTCCGGCGCGTACGACCGCGCCTCCCCCTGCACCGACAGCTCCACCACCATCCCCGCGGCCGCCGACTGCCCCACCAACTCCTCAAGCTCCGACAGACACGGCCCCTCACCCGGCTCCTCGACCACCCGCGAAGCCGCCGCAGCGGCCGCCGCGGCCGCCTCGCCCACCGCCGCCAACGGCACCCCCGCCGCCGCCCGGCCCGCGCCCTGGTCCGCCTCCCCCGCCCGCAGCACCCCGAGCATCTCCCGCAACTCCGTCAACGCCTGCCGGCCCATGTCCCCCACCAGCGCGGCATTGCGCACCGCCTTCTCCGGATCCTTCCGCGCCACCGCCTGCACCGCCGCCGCGTGCACCACCATCAGACTCACCCGGTGCGCGACCACGTCATGCATCTCCCGCGCGATCCGCGTCCGCTCCTCGCTGCGCGCCCACTCGGCCCGCTCCTCCGCCCGCTCCGCGAGCAGCTGAAGCTCCCGCTCCAGACTGTCCGCCCGCTCCCGCAGGCTCTCCATCAACCGCCGCCGCGCGCCCACATACAGCCCCAGCAGCACCGGCGGAGCCGTCAGCCCCAGCGCCGTCGCCACCGCGGCGAACGGCACGAACCAGTCACCGAGCGTCAGATCGCCCCGCGCCATGTCCTGCCGGACCCGGACGAACGTCACCACCGCCGTACCCGCCAGCGACATCCCCGCCAGCGCACCGATCACCCGCCGCGGCACCTCCGCCGCGGCCAGCGTGTACAGGCCGACGATGCCCAGCAGGAAACCCATCTGCGCCGGGATCACCGCGATCGCCACCAGCACCACGGCGACCGGCCACTTGCGCCGCACCAGCAGCACCGCGCCGGCCGCCACACCGAACAGGACACCCGCCCAGACCGGGATCCCCGCGTCGCGGGCGAAACCGATCCCCTCCGCGCCGCTCTCCAGCGCGGACGCCAGCGCCAGCGCGCCGTCGAACACCGCGCTGCGCCGGCGCGGCCACCACCAAGGGCCGGTCAGCGCCCTGGTGTGCTCTTCCCCCGTCATGGTCATGCGTCCAGCCTACGGGCGGCAGGTGCGGCTTTTCCGGTGACTTTCGCCTACCTCCACACACCACGCTGCGTAACCGATCGGCATCGAAACCTCCCCTTTTCCCTCGAACTGGTGAACCCTCGGCGTTCGACCCCGGAACCTCTCATTCCGCCCGGACGGTATGCCTATGGCACACACCCACGGCAAATACGCCGACTTCGAGGGGCTACGACGACAGGCGGTGGCCCTGCGGCGGGCGGGACACAGCCTCCGCCAGATCCGCGACCAACTGAAGATCTTCAACAACGACCTCCTCAACCAACTGGTCAAGGGCGAGCCCCCGCCCGCCTGGACGAAGCGCCCGAACGCCAGGGACGACCTCCGGGAGCGGGCCCGGGGACTGCGGCTCCAGGGCTGGACCTACAACGAGATCCAGGCCGAGCTCGGATGCTCCAAGAGTTCGATCTCCCTGTGGGTACGAGACCTGCCGCACCCCGGACCGAAGCGCACGCCGGAAGAACAGCAGGCCCGGATGAACGCGGGGCTGGCAAGACTGCGCGCGTCCCAGGACCGAGAGAGGGCGGCAACCAAACAAGAGGCGGCAGCCGCCATCGGCCACCTCTCCGACCGGGAACTGTTCCTACTCGGTGTCGGCCTGTACTGGGCGGAGGGAACGAAGGACAAGCCCCATGTCCGCCGCGAAAGTGTGGAGTTCGTCAACAGCGACCCGGGGATCATCCGCGTCTTCCTCGCCTGGCTGGACCTACTGGAGGTGACCCGCGACCGGCTGCACTGTCGAGTCATGATCCACCAATCCGCGGACGTCGGCGCAGCCGAGCATTACTGGTCCGACCTCGTCGGCATCGACAAGGCGCGCTTCGGCCAGACCATCCTCAAGAAGCACAACCCGACGACCGTCCGCAAGAACACCGGTGCCGCCTACCGGGGGTGCCTCGGCATCAAAGTTCGACAAGGAGCCGAGCTGTACCGTCGCATCGAAGGCGCCTGGTACGGCATAGTAGGGGCTGTGTCCGACCCCGATCCAGGAAATCGGACATAACGGTAATCCCGGGTCGTCTAAGGGCAAGACGGCGGTTTTTGGTACCGCTCATAGGGGTTCGAATCCTCTCCCGGGAGCTACAGCACACAAATCCTCGGTTCGGGTCCTGACCGGCAACCCCCGTCAGGGCCCGCCCCCATATCCCCCAAACCCCGCCCCGGTATCCTGCGGCTGTTCCCACCCTCAGAGCCGAAGGGCAAACCGTGAGTGCCATCCGCCCGGCAGCCGTCGTCGTTCTCGCAGCGGGTGAGGGCACCCGTATGAAGTCGGCCACACCCAAGGTGCTGCACCAGATCTGCGGCCGCTCCCTCGTGGGCCATGTGCTCGCCGCCGCCCGTGAGTTGAAGCCCGAGAACCTGGTCGTCGTCGTCGGCCACGCCCGCGAGCAGGTCACCGCGCACCTCGCGGAGACCGACCCGGCCGTGCGCACCGCCGTGCAGGAGCGGCAGAACGGCACCGGCCACGCCGTACGGATGGGTCTGGAGGAGCTGGGCGGGGCGGTGACCGGGACCGTCGTCGTGGTCTGCGGGGACACCCCGCTGCTCACCGCCGAGACCCTCCAGCGGCTCGCCGAGACCCATCACGCCGACGGCAACGCCGTGACCGTGCTGACCGCCGAGGTCCCGGACGCCACCGGGTACGGGCGGATCGTGCGGGACGAGGCGACGGGCGCGGTGACCGCGATCGTGGAGCACAAGGACGCGAGCGCGGCCCAGCGGGCGATCCGGGAGATCAACAGCGGGGTGTTCGCGTTCGACGGCCCGCTGCTGGCGGACGCGCTGACGAAGGTGCGCAAGAACAACAGCCAGGGCGAGGAGTACCTGACCGACGTGCTGGGGATCCTGCGCGAGGCGGGGCACCGGGTCGGGGCGTCGGTGGCGGGTGATCACCGGGAGATCGCGGGGATCAACAACCGGGTGCAGCTGGCCGAGGCGCGCCGGATCCTGAACGACCGGCTGCTGACGCGGGCGATGCTGGACGGTGTGACCGTGGTGGACCCGGCGACCACGTGGGTGGACGTGACGGTGACGTTCGAGCAGGACGCGGTGGTGCATCCGGGCACGCAGCTGATGGGTGCCACGCATCTCGCCCAGGGTGCGGAGGTCGGTCCGAACAGCCGGCTGAGGGACACCAAGGTGGGCGCGGGGGCGCGGGTGGACAACACGGTGTCGGACGGCGCGGTGGTGGGCGCGGAGGCGAGCGTGGGGCCGTACGCGTATCTGCGTCCGGGGACGCGGCTCGGCGCGAAGGGCAAGATCGGGACGTACGTCGAGACGAAGAACGCGCGGATCGGCGAGGGCACGAAGGTGCCGCATCTGTCGTACGTGGGCGATGCGACGATCGGTGAGCACACGAACATCGGCGCGGCGAGTGTGTTCGTGAACTACGACGGTCAGGACAAGCATCACACCACGATCGGGTCGCATTGCCGTACGGGTTCGGACAACATGTTTGTGGCACCTGTCACGGTCGGGGACGGGGCGTACACCGCCGCCGGGTCCGTGATCACGAAGGACGTGCCGCCCGGTTCGCTGGCCGTGGCCCGTGGTCAGCAGCGGAATATCGAGGGTTGGGTGGCTCGGAAGCGGCCGGGGAGTGCGGCGGCGAGGGCTGCCGAGGAGGCTTCCCGGCAGGGCGGTGGCGAGGACTGACCGGAAACGGGTGCGTCGAAGTCGGCGTACCGTGATAAGTGCACATCCGCACGTGTGCACCCGCACCCCTACCAGCTGATTCGGCCTCTCACGCTCGGACGGGAGGCCATCGAGCGGTCGGCTGGGTTGAGACAACCTCTGAGGAGACTGTGCTGTGACCGGGATCAAGACGACCGGCGAGAAGAAGATGATGTTCTTCTCCGGCCGCGCCCACCCCGAGCTTGCCGAGGAGGTCGCCCAGCAGCTGGGTGTCGGGGTCGTCCCGACGAAGGCCTTCGATTTCGCCAACGGTGAGATCTACGTTCGTTACCAGGAGTCGGCGCGTGGTGCGGACTGCTTCCTGATCCAGAGCCACACGGCTCCGATCAACAAGTGGATCATGGAGCAGCTGATCATGATCGACGCGCTGAAGCGTGCGTCGGCCCGCTCCATCACGGTGATCGTGCCGTTCTACGGTTACGCGCGTCAGGACAAGAAGCACCGGGGTCGTGAACCGATCTCGGCGCGTCTGATCGCGGATCTGATGAAGACGGCGGGTGCCGACCGGATCCTGACCGTGGATCTGCACACGGATCAGATCCAGGGCTTCTTCGACGGGCCGGTGGACCATCTGTTCGCGCTGCCGCTGCTGGCGGACTACGTGGGTGAGCAGGTGGACCGGAACAAGCTGACGGTGGTGTCGCCGGACGCGGGCCGGGTGCGGGTGGCGGACCGTTGGTGCGACCGGCTGGGTGCGCCGCTGGCGATCGTGCACAAGCGCCGGGACAAGGACGTGGCGAACCAGGTGACCGTCCACGAGGTCGTGGGTGAGGTCGAGGGCCGGGTGTGTGTGCTGGTGGACGACATGATCGACACCGGTGGCACGATCTGTGCGGCGGCGGACGCGCTGTTCGCGCATGGTGCGGAGGATGTCATCGTGACGGCGACGCACGGTGTGCTGTCGGGTCCGGCGGCGGACCGGCTGAAGAACTCGCGGGTGAGCGAGTTCGTGTTCACGAACACGCTGCCGACGCCGGCGGAGCTGGGCCGGGAGCAGGACAAGATCACGGTGCTGTCGATCGCTCCGACGATCGCGCGTGCGGTGCGTGAGGTGTTCGAGGACGGTTCGGTGACGAGCCTCTTCGACGAGCAGTGAGGTTTCTGCGGGCGGGCCGTCGCGGCTAGCCGAAGATCCTTTTGGTACGGCCTCCGGGTCCGGGTAAGCTTCTGGCGTTGCTCGGCGAGGGAGGCCGTACGCGTGCGTACGGCGGTCCGTTATCGACGCGCTCTTCGTAGCAGGCCGTTCGTGGCCGGGTGACCACGTCCGTTCCCCAGTTACTACGAGGAGTGATTCACATGTCCGAGGTGAAGATCGCCGCTGAGTCCCGCAGCGAGTTCGGCAAGGGTGCGGCTCGCCGCATCCGCCGTGAGAACAAGGTTCCGGGTGTGCTGTACGGCCACGGTTCCGACCCGCTGCACCTGACCCTGCCGGGCCACGAGCTGCTGCTGGCGCTGCGTACGCCGAACGTCCTGATCTCCCTGGACATCGACGGCAAGACCAACGAGCTGGCGATCCCGAAGTCCGTGCAGCGTGACCCGCTGAAGGGCTTCCTGGAGCACGTCGACCTGCTGCTGGTCAAGCGCGGCGAGAAGGTCACGGTCGAGATCCCGGTGCACACCGAGGGCGAGCTGGCTCCGGGTGGCAACCTGCTGGAGCACGTCCTGTCCGCGCTGCCGGTCGAGGCCGAGGCCACGCACATCCCGGAGTCGGTCACCGTCTCCGTGGAGGGCCTGGAGGCCGGTGCCTCCATCCACGCCAAGGACATCAAGCTGCCCAGCGGTGTCTCGCTGGCCGTCGAGGAGGACGCTGTCGTCCTCCAGGTCCTCCAGGCCCAGGCCGAGGAGGCCGCGGGCGAGGAGACCGCCGAGGGCGAAGAGTCCGCGGAGGCCTGAGCCCCGGCTCGGCCGTCATTTGTTCAGCCGTCGTTCCCCTCGCGGGGAGCGGCGGCTGGCGTGTATCGAGGAGAGATGGACGTGACCACCCCCGCCAGTGATCCCTGGTTGGTTGTCGGGCTCGGGAATCCCGGGTCGGAGTACGCGATGAACCGGCACAATGCCGGCTTCATGGTGGTGGACCTGCTCGCGCAGCGGATCGGGGGGAAGTTCAAGCGGGCGGGGAAGGCGCAGGCGCAGGTACTGGAGGGCCGGATCGGTCCCGCGGGTCCCGCGAACCGCCGGGTGATCCTGGCGAAGCCGATGTCGTACATGAACCTGTCCGGTGGCCCGGTGAACGCGCTGAAGGACTTCTACAAGGTGCCGGTGGCGCATGTCGTGGCCGTGCATGACGAGCTGGACATCGATTACGGCACGCTGCGGCTGAAGCTGGGTGGCGGGGACAACGGGCACAACGGTCTGAAGTCCATGACGAAGGCGATGGGTCCGGACTATCACCGGGTGCGGTTCGGGATCGGCCGTCCTCCGGGTCGTATGCAGGTGGCGGACTTCGTGCTGAAGGACTTCTCCGGTGCGGAGCGCAAGGAGCTGGACTACTTCGTGGACCGTGCGGCGGACGCGGTGGAGGCTCTGGTGATCGAGGGCCTGGAGCGGGCGCAGAGCACGTACAACTCCTGACTTGTACGGCCTTGGCGCCGGGCGGAGTTGACCGGTCGTGGGGGTATGGCCAATGATCCCGGCCATGCCTGCCACTGCCAGTCGTTCCGCTGTCCAGGTGTCCGTGTCCGCGTCGCGGTTCGGGCGGGTCGCGGTGATGGGCGCGGTCGCCGCGTTGATCGTGTTCGCGGGGGTGTGGGGTTCCTGGGGGAACGCGCAGCATGTGCTGCTGCCCAAGGGCCGTGAGCAGGGCACGGTGAAGGTGACCGCGTGTGCGGGCGGCCGGTGCGGTGGGGCGTTCACGCCGACGTCGGCGGGGGCGCGGCCCCGTGCGCGGGTGGAGATCGCGGAGCCGGTCGCGGTGCGCAAGGGGCGGACGTACGCCGTGGTGCTGAAGCCGGGCACCTCGGACGCGCTGCGTTCGGGTGCGGCGGGGATCCTGTACGCCTGGGTGCCGCTGGGCGGTGCGTTGCTGCTGGCCTCGGTGGTGGTGGCGGGCGGGATGCGGCTGTCGCGGCCGGCGTGGGGGCTGGGTCTCGCGGGTCTGGGGCTGCTGACGGCGGCGTTCGTCGCCGTGCAGTGAGGGTTTGGAGACGAGGGTGCCCCCGAGGTCGTACGGCCTCGGGGGCACCCTTTCGCGGTGGTGGGTCAGCCGGTGTTGCGCAGGCCCGCGGCGACGCCGTTCACGGTGAGGAGCAGGGCGCGGGAGAGCAGCGGGTCGGGTTCGCGGCCGGCGGCGGCTTCGTCGCGCTGGCGCTTGAGCAGGGCGACCTGGAGGTAGGAGATGGGGTCCAGGTAGGCGTCGCGGATGGCGAAGGTCTGCTTGAGGACGGGCTGGGCGTCGAGGAGTTCGTCCTCGCCGGTGATGCGCAGGACCTCGCGGACGGTGAGTTCGTGCTCGGCCTCGATGGTGTCGAAGACGTGCTTGAGCTCGTCGGGGACGAGGGTGTCGACGTAGTGGCGGGCGATCCGCAGGTCGGTCTTGGCGAGGGTCATCTCGACGTTGGAGACGAAGTTGCGGAAGAAGTGCCACTGTTCGTGCATCTCGGCGAGGACGCCGTCGAGGCCGGCCTCGCGCAGGGCCTTGAGTCCGGAGCCGACGCCGAACCAGCCGGGGACGATCTGCCGGGACTGGGTCCAGCCGAACACCCAGGGGAT
The DNA here is from genome assembly GCF_044327085.1 of Streptomyces sp. AM6-12. Taxonomy (NCBI): domain Bacteria; kingdom Bacillati; phylum Actinomycetota; class Actinomycetes; order Kitasatosporales; family Streptomycetaceae; genus Streptomyces; species Streptomyces sp. AM6-12. The sequence continues at coordinate 4,348,619 of NZ_JBIQWN010000001.1, read as the reverse complement.
GGCGCGCAGTCCGTCGAGTGAGACGCCCGAGCCGGGGCGCCGGGAGGGCCGCGAGCCCAGGTGCAGTTCGGCGAGCTGGTCGACCGGTGTGGAGGCGAGGAAGTACGTCGGCAGGTCGGGGTCCTCGACCAGGCGGCGGTAGGCGGCGTGGGCGGCGTCGGAGACGACGTCCATGGCGGCGTCCCAGCGGGCGAGGGCCTCGTCGGACTGGCGGGGCGCGGTGTGCAGGGCGGACGCCTGGAGGGTGGCGGCGACGGTGAGTTCGAGGTTCTCCCGCGCGAGGGAGGGGATGAGGTACTTGTCGGAGATGACCTCGCCCTGTTCGGTGACCTTGATCTCGCCTTCGAGGGTGCCCCAGGGCTGGGCGAGGATGGCGTCGTGGGAGGGGCCGCCGCCGCGGCCGACGGTGCCGCCGCGGCCGTGGAAGAGGCGCAGGCGTACGCCGTAGCGGTGGGCGACGTCGCGCAGCCGGCGCTGGGCGCGGTGGATCTCCCACTGGCTGGTGGTGATGCCGCCGAACTTGGAGGAGTCGGAGTAGCCGAGCATGACCTCCTGGACGTCGCCGCGCAGCGCGACCAGGCGCCGGTAGGACGGGTCGGAGAGCATGTCCTCCAGGATGGTGTCGGCGGCGCGCAGTTCGTCGGTGGTCTCCAGGAGCGGGACGATGCCGATCCTGGCCCAGCCGGCGTGCAGGTCGATCAGTCCGGCCTCGCGGGCGAGGACGGCGGCGGCGAAGACGTCGTCGGCGCCCTGGCACATGGAGATGATGTAGGACTCGATGACCTCGGGCCCGAAGACGTCGAGGGCCTTCTTGACGGTGGTGAAGACGCCGAGGGTCTTGGCGCCGGCGGCGTCGACGGGGGCCGGGGTGGGGGCGAGGGGCCGGCGGGAGCGCAGTTCCCTGGCGAGGAGCTTGGTGCGGTACTCGCGGGGCATGTCGGCGTAGCGCCAGGATTCCTCGCCGAGCCGGTCGAACAGCTGGCCGAGGGCGTGGTGGTGGGCGTCGGCGTGTTCGCGGACGTCCATGGTGGCGAGCTGGAGGCCGAAGGCGGCGAGGGTGCGGATGGTGCGGGCCAGTCGGCCGTCGGCGAAGAGGGCGCCGCGGTGCTGGCGCAGGGAGTCCTGGACGAGGCGCAGGTCGGCGAGGAGTTCGGCGGTGCCGAGGTAGTCGCGGCCGTCCTCGTGGGGGGTGCCCTTGGCGAGGCGCTGCTTGGTGTTCTCCAGCTTCTGCCGGATGCAGGTGGCCTTGAGGCGGTAGGGCTCCTCGGCGTTGAGGCGCTTGTAGCGGGGGCTGATCTCGGGCAGCCGGTCGAGGTCGGCGCGCAGGGAGTCGAGGAGTTCCTCGGTGGCTCCGGTGTAGCGGATGGAGTTGGAGAGGAGTCCGCGCAGTTCGTCGATCATCTCCAGGGCGTCGTTGATGCCGTGTTCGTGCTGGAGGATGAGGACGTCCCAGGTGACCTGGGGGGTGACGTTGGGGTTGCCGTCGCGGTCGCCGCCGATCCAGGTGCCGAAGGTGAGGGGGCGGGTGTCGTCGGGCAGACGGACGCCGACGCGCTCGAGTTCGGCGGTGAGGTCCTCCAGGACGTCGCCGACGGCGTCGGCGTGGAGTTCGTCCAGGTAGTAGATGGCGTTGCGGGCCTCGTCGGCGGGTTCGGGGCGGACGACGCGCAGTTCGTCGGTCTGCCAGACCAGGTCGATGTTCTCGGCGAGGCGGGTGTCGTGGCGGCGGCGGTCGGAGTCCAGGACGGGGGTGTCCAGGAGGGCCGCGATGCGCCGGAGCTTGTTGAGGACGGAGCGGCGGGCGGCTTCGGTGGGGTGTGCGGTGAAGACGGGCCGGACGTTGAGGTGGTGGACGGTGTTCCGCAGGTGTTCGGGGTCGGCGTCCTTGAGGCGGTCGGCCGTCCGGGCGATGAGTCCGCCCTCGGCGGCGCGCCGGGCGCGCAGTTCGCGGCCCCGGTGGACCTGTTCGGTGATGTTGGCGAGGTGGAAGTAGGTGGAGAAGGCGCGTACGAGCTTGGCGGCGGTCTCCAGTTCGGTGCCGCGCAGCAGCTCGGCGGCGGCCTCGCCGTCCTCGCGGGTGAGGCGGCGGACCTTCTCGACCAGTTCCAGGAGTTCGGGGCCTTCCTGCCGGACGAGGGTTTCTCCGAGGAGGTCACCCAGGCGGCGGATGTCGGCGCGCAGCTCGGTGTTCGTCGTGGTGGTCTGGTCGTCGGCACTGCTCACAGGTGCGGCTCCTTGCAGTGTTGAAGCGTCTCGGGGAGGTACCCGGCCGTCTGCCGCGCGGTCTGTGCCGCATACGGGCCGGAGCGTCCGGGAAGGAAACTTCAGCGGACCGCGCTGTCCGACCGATTCCAAGGATAGGTGTCGATGGGGACGCGCAGGCTCTCAGGGCTCTTGCCGCCGCTCGGCACGCTGCCATACTTACGATGCCGTAGGTTACGGAACCGTAGGGATGTGTGGACCCCCCCGCATCCGGTTCCGGCGCCCGGCACACCCACCCCCGACCCTCGACCCCACAGGGGACGCGTATGACCTCACATTCCGATGTGATCGAAGAAGACCGTAAGGCTCACGACACTTCCCTTCCGCCGGCCACGCTGGGCGGTGAGAAGAAGCGGTCGATCGAGCAGATCACGCTGCTGCTGTTCATCACCGTTCCGTTCCTGGCGCTGGTGGCCGCGGTGCCGCTGGCCTGGGGCTGGGGGGTGAGCTGGCTCGATCTGGGCCTGCTGGTGTTCTTCTACTACCTCGGTTGCCACGGCATCACGATCGGTTTCCACCGCTACTTCACCCACGGTTCGTTCAAGGCGAAGCGGCCGCTGCGGATCGCGCTGGCGATCATGGGGTCGCTGGCCGTGGAGGGGCCGCTGGTGCGCTGGGTGGCCGATCACCGCAAGCACCACAAGTTCTCCGACGCGGAGGGCGATCCGCACTCCCCGTGGAAGTACGGCGAGACGGTTCCGGCGCTGATCAAGGGCCTGTGGTGGGCGCATATCGCCTGGATGTTCGACGAGGAGCAGACCTCGCAGGAGAAGTACGCGCCGGACCTGGTCAAGGACCCGGCGCTGCGGGCGATCTCCCGGCAGTTCGTGCTGTGGACGGCGCTGTCCCTGCTGCTGCCCGCGCTGATCGGCGGTCTGGTGACGATGTCCTGGTGGGGCGCGTTCACCGGGTTCTTCTGGGGTTCACTCGTGCGGGTGGCGCTGCTGCACCATGTGACGTGGTCGATCAACTCGATCTGCCACGCGGTGGGCAAGCGGCCGTTCAAGTCGCGGGACCGTTCGGGCAATGTGTGGTGGCTGGCGGTGCTGTCCTGCGGGGAGTCCTGGCACAACCTGCACCACGCCGACCCGACCTCGGCGCGGCACGGGGTGATGCGCGGGCAGCTCGACTCCTCGGCCCGGTTCATCCGGATCTTCGAGAAGCTCGGGTGGGCGTACGACGTGCGCTGGCCGTCACGCTCGCGTATCGATTCGCGTCGTAGCGACGCGGATGGCGGCTCCCGGCGCCGGAGGGAGACCGCCGAGGCGGCATGATGGAGGCCGTGGCGACCGATTCCAGCAGCAATCCAGGCACTGACAAGCAGCGGCGGACCCGCCGGACCCGTATGACCGGTGCCGAGCGCCGCCAGCAGTTGCTGGAGATCGGTCGCACCCTCTTCGCGGCGAAGGGGTTCGAGGGCACCTCGGTGGAGGAGATCGCGGCGAAGGCCGGGGTGTCCAAGCCGGTGGTGTACGAGCACTTCGGCGGCAAGGAGGGGCTGTACGCGGTGGTGGTCGACCGCGAGATGCGGCGGCTGCTGGACATGGTGACCGGTTCGCTGACGGCCGGTCATCCGCGTGAGCTGTGCGAGCAGGCGGCGTTCGCGCTGCTCGACTACATCGAGGAGTACACGGACGGTTTCCGCATCCTCGTCCGCGATTCGCCGATCCCGCAGTCGACGGGGTCCTTCGCGTCGCTGATCTCCGACATCGCCACGCAGGTGGAGGACATCCTGGGCCGCGAGTTCAAGTCCCGCGGCTTCGATCCCAAGCTCGCCCCGCTGTACGCCCAGGCCCTGGTCGGCATGGTCGCGCTGACCGGCCAGTGGTGGCTGGACGTGCGCCGCCCGAAGAAGGCGGAGGTGGCGGCGCATCTGGTGAACCTGGCGTGGCACGGCCTCGACGGGCTGGAGCAGCGGCCGCGGCTGATAGGCCACCGCAAGGCGTAGGCGGCCGGGGGCTAGCGCGGCTGGAGGAATTCCAGGCGGTTGCCGACCGGGTCCCGCGAGTAGAAACGCAGATGGCCGGGGAGGTTGTCGTCCCAGGTCACGGGCGCGCCGTGGACGGCGAGGCGGGCGGCGTACACCTCGATGTCCCGTACTTCGAGGCCGGGATGGGCCTTCTCGGCGGGGCGGAAGTCGTCTTCGACGCCGAGGTGGAGGCGGACGGGGCCGGCCTCGAACCAGCAGCCGCCGCGGGCCGCGAGCACCGGCGGTTTGGGGACCTCGGTCAGGCCGAGGACACCGGCGTAGTACGAGCGCAGCGCGTCCTGCGAGCCGGGCGGCGCCGCGAGCTGCACATGGTCGACGGCCACGAGCATGGTCAGGCCTCCTTCACGGCGACGGCGAACAGGCGGCAAAAGGGCAGGACGGTGCCGTAGGGCTCCCGCGGGTAGGCCGCGCGCAGCAGGTCGCGGTAGGCGGCGAGGAACGCGTCGCGCGCCTCGGGGTCGTCGGCGAGCGCGGTGAGGACGGGCCGCAGGCCGGTGCCCTTCATCCAGTCGAGGACCGGGTCCTCGCCGTCCAGGACGTGCAGGTACGTGGTCTCCCAGACGTCGGCGGCGCAGCCGAGGCGGGCGAGGCGGTCCAGGTAGGCGGCGGGGGTGTGCACGGAGTCCGTGGGGCGCGGGACCCCGGCGAGCCGGTCGCGCCAGCGCGGGTCGGCGGCCAGTTCGCGCAGCAGGACGTGCTGCCGGGCGTCGGTGTTGGCCGGCACCTGGAAGGCGAAGGTCCCGCCGGGGGCGAGGGCCCCGATCCAGTCGGCGAACCGTTCGAGGTGGCCGGGCACCCACTGGAAGGCGGCGTTGGAGACGATCAGGTCGTACGGCTCCTCGGGCGTCCAGGTGCGGGCGTCGACGTGGGCGAAGTCCAGCCGGCCGCCGCCGGGCGTGGGGCCCTCGTGCCGGGTGTGGGCGGTGTCCAGCATCTCGGGCGAGTTGTCGTACCCGGTGATGTGCGCGGTGGGCCAGCGCTCGGCGAGGGTGGCGGTGACGTTGCCGGGGCCGCAGCCGAGGTCGGCGATGCGGGGCCGGGTGCCGGGCAGGGCGGGGACGCGGGCGAGGAGGTCGGCGAAGGGGCGGGCGCGGTGGCCGGCGTGCCGGAGGTACTGGCCGGGGTCCCAGGTCGGTGTCGTCATGGGCACCACCTTCCCGCCCCAACTCTCTTGATGTCAAGATACTTGCTTTGGAGATACTCGATTCCAAGAGACTTCATGTCGACACAACCACTACACTGATCTCATGGAGGACGAGGTCGATCGGCTGGTCGCAGCGTGGCGCCGGGAGCGTCCGGACCTCGATGTGGAGCCGCTGGAAGTGCTCAGCCGGGTGAGCCGGCTCGCCCGGCATCTGGACCGCGCCCGCCGGCTCGCGTTCGCGGAGCACCAGCTGGAGCCCTGGGAGTTCGACGTGCTGACCGCGCTGCGGCGCGCGGGCACGCCGTACCAGCTCTCCCCCGGACAGCTGCTGACCCAGACCCTGGTCACCTCGGGCACCATGACCAACCGGATCGACCGGCTGGCGAAGAAGGGCCTGGTCGAACGGCTCCCCGACCCCAGTGACCGCCGCGGTGTGCTGGTGCGGCTGACCGACACCGGCCGGGACCGCGCCGACGAGTCCCTCGCGGGGCTGCTGGCCCAGGAGCGGGCCATCCTCGGCGAGCTGTCCCGCGCGCAGCGGGCGGAACTGGCGGGCCTGCTACGCCAGTTGACCGCCCCGTTCGACAACATCCCCGGCTAGGTCCACCGGGCCCACCCCGGCCCGGCGGGCGAGGGCGACGGCGGCCAGGGTGGAGTGGACGCCGAGTTTGCCGAGGACGTTCTGCATATGGGTGCGGACGGTGTGCGGGGAGAGGAACAGCCGTTCGGCGACGGCCTTGCGGCCCAGGCCCGCGACCATGCAGCGCAGCACCTCCCGCTCCCTCGGGGTGAGGGACTCCACCAGGCGTTCGCTCTCGCTGCGGTGCCTGCGGGCGGCGGTCAGCTCCTTGAGCACGCCGGTCAGCAGGGCGGGCGGCAGATGCGTCTCGTCGCGCAGCACACCCCGGATCACCGCGAGCAGCCGCGACAGGGAGCAGTCCTTGGCGACCCAGCCGCTGGCGCCGGCGCCGAGCGCGAGGGCGGCGCGGCGCGGGTCGTCCTTCCCGGCGAGGACCACGGTGCGTACGGCGGGCTGGGCGGCGCGCACCCCCGCGACCAGCGAGAGCCCGTCGACCAGGCCCTCTTCGTCCGCGTCCCGCACGGGCACCGGGGAGCGGCCGCCGGTGGGCTTGCCGCCCAGGTCGGCGTCGACCAGCAGGACGTCGTAGCGGCGGCCCTCGGCGACGGCCCGCTCCAGGCAGCGCAGCGCGGCCGGGCCGCTGCCTGCGGCGGCGACCTCGACATCGGGCTCGGCGGCCAGGGCGGCGGCGAGCGACTCGGCGAAGATGCGGTGGTCGTCCACGACCAGGACTCGGATACGAACCACAGAACCCCCTGAACGGCACCGGCCCCCACCGGTCGCTGTATCTCAGCGTACGGATACCGGCACGCAGCGGAAGGAGATTTACAGAACTGGCCGTCCGGCGCGTTTATGGTGTGCCGCATGTTTCGTATCGAGGCGGAAATCGACAAGGCACGACAGGACTTGCTGCGCACCCGGCTGCTGGACGCCAACACGGCGGCCTCACCGGTCCTGGCCGCCCTGCGCGGCACCCCCGCCGAGCGCGAAGTCCCGCTGCACGTCTGGGCCCTCGATCCGGCCGGGGCCCTCGCGGGCGGCCTGGTGGGTCACACCTGGACCGCCTGGCTGCACGTCACCTACCTCTGGGTGGACGCCCCGCACCGCGGCACGGGCCTCGGCTCCCACCTGCTGGCCCGCGCCGAACACCTCGCCACCGACCGCGGCTGCACCGCCGCCCGCCTGGAGACATGGGACTTCCAGGCCCCGGCCTTCTACCGCCGGCAGGGCTACGACGTGGTCTGCGAGATCCCCGACTACCCGCCGGGAATCACGGAGTACACCCTGGTGAAACGGCTGACCTGACGGCGGATCACGCCGAGGGGGGCGGCTCCGGTGGGCGCCTGCGACGCGGAGCGGCCGGTGGGCGAGCGGGAAGTCGGCCGGGGCAGCGCCGGAGGGCGTCCGGCTCCCGCTCCACCGTCAGGGGCCAGCCCACCCGCAGCCGCTCGATCGCCCGCTCGGCCCGGCGGGTCTCGGCGGACACCAGCCGGCGCCCGCGGGCATGCGCGATCGGTTCGGCCCGCGTCCTGTTCGACTCCCCGCCGCGTGTGTCAGAGCACCCGCCGCGCCCCCGCCGACGGCACCGCCTCGAAGATCCGGGGGGTCGTGAAGCCCGCCGTCGTGAAGGCCTCTTCCAGGGCTTTGGTCAGGGTGGGGACCTCGGTGGTCTCCGTGAGGACGATGGCCGACCCGCCGAAGCCGCCGCCGGTCATGCGGGCGCCGAGGGCGCCGTGCGCGAGGGCGGTGTCGACGACCAGGTCCAGTTCCGGGCAGGAGATGCGGAAGTCGTCGCGCAGCGAGGCGTGGCCCTCGGTGAGGACCGGGCCGATGGCGCGGGGGGTGCCGGCGCGCAGCAGGGCGACCGTGCGCTCGACGCGCTCGTCCTCGGTGACGACATGGCGCACCAGGCGGCGGATCTCCTCCTCCTCGCCCAGCCGGGCCAGCGCCGCGTCCAGGTCGGCGTAGGCGATGTCGCGCAGGGCGTCGACGCCGAGCAGGGCCGCGCCCTTCTCGCAGCCGGCCCGGCGCTTGCCGTACTCGCCGCCGCTGTGGGCGTGCTTGACCTGTGTGTCGACCACCAGGAGGCGCAGGCCCTCGGCCGCGAGGTCGAAGGGGATCTGCCGCTGGGACAGGTCGCGGGTGTCCAGGAAGAGGGCGTGGCCCGGCTCGCAGCACGCGGCGGCGGTCTGGTCCATGATGCCGGTCGGCGCGCCGACGTAGACGTTCTCGGCGCGCTGGCACAGCCGGGCGAGCTGCCAGGGGGCGAGGCCGAGGCCGTACAGCTCGCCGAGGGCGAGGGCGATCACGACCTCCAGGGCGGCGGAGGAGGACAGGCCGGCGCCGGTGGGCACGGTCGAGGAGAGGTGGACGTCCGCGCCGGTGACCGCGTGGCCCGCCTCGCGCAGGGCCCAGACGACGCCCGCCGGGTACGCCGTCCAGCGCGGGTCGCTGCCCGGCGCGAGCGCGTCGAGGCGCAGCTCGACGACGCCCTGGGCCATGTCCGCCGAGTGCAGGCGCAGCAGGCCGTCGGCGCGGCGGGAGACCGCCGCGAGTGCCTGGTGGGGCAGCGCGAACGGCATGACGAAGCCGTCGTTGTAGTCGGTGTGCTCGCCGATCAGGTTGACCCGTCCCGGCGCCGCCCACACGCCCTCCGGGCGCGCTCCGTACAGCTCGGTGAAGCGCTCGGCGACCTGCTGTGCCCCCACTAGTCCTCCTCGGCCAGGTTCTGCGCGAACTCCCAGGCGTCCGCGACGATGCCCGCGAGGTCCGCGCGGGTCGGGTTCCAGCCCAGCTTCTCGCGGGCGGTGTCCGCGGCGGCGACCAGGACGGCCGGATCGCCGCCCCGGCGCGGGGCGGCGACCTCGGGGACCGGGTGCCCGGTGACCTCGCGGACGGTCTCGATGACCTCGCGCACGGAGAAGCCGTTGCCGTTGCCGAGGTTGCAGATCAGGTGCTCGCCGGGGCGCGCGGCCGTCAGCGCCAGCAGGTGCGCGTCGGCGAGGTCGGCGACGTGGATGTAGTCGCGCACGCAGGTGCCGTCGGGGGTCGGGTAGTCGTCGCCGTAGACGGAGATGGCCTCGCGGCGGCCCTGCGCGACCTGGAGGACGAGCGGGATGAGGTGCGACTCGGGGTCGTGGCGCTCGCCGTACGCGCCGTACGCGCCCGCCACGTTGAAGTAGCGCAGCGAGACCGCCGCGAGGCCGTGGGCGTGTGCCTCGCCGGTGATCATGTGGTCGACGGCGAGCTTGGACGCACCGTAGGGGCTGGTCGGGCGGGTCGGGGCGGACTCGGTGATCGGGACCTGCTCGGGCTCGCCGTAGGTGGCGGCGGTGGAGGAGAAGACGAGGGTGCGCACGCCCGCCTCGCGCATCGCGCCGAGCAGCGCGAGGGTGCCGGCGACGTTGTTGTCCCAGTACTTCTCGGGCCGCACCACGGACTCGCCGACCTGCGAGAACGCGGCGAAGTGCAGCACACCGTGGTAGGAGGCGTCGAGCCACTTGGCGGCGTCGCGGATGTCGCCCTCGACGAAGGCGGCGCCGGCCGGGACGCCCTCGCGGAAGCCGGTGGAGAGGTCGTCGAGGACGGTGACCTCGTGTCCGGCCTCCAGCAGATGCTGGGCCACCACGCTGCCGACGTAACCCGCGCCACCCGTCACCAGGTACTTCATGAAGTCGCTACCTCTCGCAGTCGCTCGGCCGCGCGTTCCGGCGGCACGTCGTTGATGAACACGCTCATGCCGGACTCGGAACCCGCGAGAAACTTCAGCTTGCCGGAAGTGCGGCGGATGGTGAAAAGCTCCAGATGGAGCGCGAAGTCCTCGCGCGTCACCCCGTCGAGACCGGCGAGCGCCCCGAACGGCGCCTGGTGCCAGGCGGCGATGTACGGCGTCGGCGGCTCGCCGGGCCCGAAGATCCGGTCGAAGCGCCTCAAGAGTTCCAGATACACCTGGGGGAATTCTGTGCGCGCCGCCTCGTCCAGTGCGAGCAGATCGGGGACGCGGCGCTTGGGGTACAGGTGGACCTCGTACGGCCAGTGCGCCGCGTACGGCACGAAGGCCACCCAGTGTTCACCCTCCAGGACGACCCGCTCACCGGCGCGTTCCCTCTCCAGGACGGCGTCGAACAGGTTCTCCCCGCCGTGGGCCGCCCGGTGCGCGGCGAGCGAGCGGAGCATCAGCGTGGTGCGCGGGGTGATGAAGGGGTAGGCGTAGATCTGTCCGTGCGGGTGACCGAGGGTCACACCGATCTCGGCGCCGCGGTTCTCGAAGCAGAACACCTGCTCGACACAGGGCAGCTGGGACAGCTCCGCCGTGCGGTCGGTCCACGCGTCCAGCACCAGGCGCCCCTGCTCGGGGGTGAGATCGGCGAAGGAGGCGTCGTGGTCGGAGGTGAAGCAGACGACCTCGCAGCGTCCGGAGTCGCCGGCGAGCGAGGGGAAGCGGTTCTCGAAGACGACGACGTCGTACGAGGAGTCCGGGATCTCGCTGAGCCGCTCGCCCTCGGTCGGGCACAGCGGGCACTGGTCGGCCGGCGGGTGGTAGGTACGGCCCTGCCGGTGGGAGGCGACGGCGACCCGGTCGCCGAGCAGCGGATCGCGGCGGATCTCGGAGGTGGTGGCCGTGCGGTCCAGCGGGCGGCGGTCGACGGCGTCGCGCACGGTGTCGTCCCGCAGGTCGTAGTAGATCAGCTCGCGACCGTCGGCCAGCAGGGTCGGGGTCTTCTTCACGCCGGACTCCTCTCAACAGAATCAAACATAACAGACCACAACCCGACACAGAATCAGATCATCACAATCGAACAAAGATCACCATCACAACTGTTCATTTTCTAAATACACAGGCGTAGGTTCCGCTCTGATCAGTTCGCGCAACGAAGCGAGTTCTTATGCAAACGTCCACATACGCGCATACGTATCTGGCGGCGGCCGAGCTACGGCTCCCGACCAACTGGCTGGACTACACGATCCTGGCGATCTACTTCGTCGTCGTGCTCGGCATCGGCTTCGCCGCCCGCCGGTCGGTCAAGACCAGCCTCGACTTCTTCCTCTCCGGACGCTCGCTGCCCGCCTGGATCACCGGCCTCGCCTTCATCTCGGCGAACCTGGCGGCCACCGAGATCCTCGGCATGGCGGCCAACAGCGCCCAGTACGGTGCCTACACCGTGCACTGGTACTGGATCGGCGCCATCCCCGCCATGGTCTTCCTCGGCCTGGTGATGATGCCGTTCTACTACGGCAGCAAGGTCCGCTCGGTCCCCGAGTTCCTGCTGCTGCGCTTCGACAAGGCAGCCCATCTGCTCAGTTCGATCCTGTTCGCCTTCGCCGCGATCCTGATCGCCGGCGTCAACCTCTACGCCCTCGCGATCGTGGTCGAGGCGCTGCTCGGCTGGCCGCAGTGGGTGGCCATCGTGGTCGCCGGCGCCTTCGTGCTCGCGTACATCACGCTGGGCGGCCTGTCCTCGGCGATCTACAACGAGGTGCTCCAGTTCTTCGTGATCCTGGCCGCGCTCATCCCGATCACCATCCTCGGGCTGCGCAAGGTCGGCGGCTGGGGCGGGCTGACCCACAAGCTCGCCGAGACCCACGGGCACAACTTCACCACCGCGTGGGGCGGCACCGGGATCGGCAGCAGCAACCCGCTCGGCGCGAACTGGCTGACGATCGTGCTCGGCCTCGGCTTCGTGCTCTCCTTCGGCTACTGGACCACCAACTTCGCCGAGGTGCAGCGGGCCCTGTCCGCGAAGAACCTCTCGGCGGGCCGGCGCACGCCGCTGATCGCCGCGTACCCGAAGATCTTCATCGTCTTCCTGGTGATGATCCCGGGCCTGGTCGCGGCCGCGCTGGTTCCCAACATCGGCACCAGCGGCTCGGGGCTCCAGTACAACGACGCCATCCCGTACCTGATGCAGGAGCTGCTGCCCAACGGTGTGCTCGGCATCGCGGTCACCGGTCTGCTCGCCGCGTTCATGGCCGGCATGGCGGCCAACGTGTCGTCCTTCAACACCGTGTTCACCACGGACATCTGGGCGAAGTACGTGGTGCGCGGGCGGGAGGACGCGTACTACGTCCGGTTCGGTCGGTGGATCACCGTGATCGGCGTCTGCGCGTCGGTGGGCACGGCGTTCCTCGCGTCGTCGTTCTCGAACATCATGGCCTACCTCCAGACCCTGTTCTCCTTCTTCAACGTGCCGATGTTCGTCGTCTTCATCATCGGCATGTTCTGGAAGCGGGCGTCGGTCAAGTCCGGCTTCTGGGGGCTGCTCGCGGGCACCGTCACCGCGATGGTCAACTACTTCGTCCTCTACAAGAAGGGGATCATCTCCATCCCCTCCGACCAGGGCGCCAACTTCGTGTCGGCGATCGCCGGGTTCGTCGCCGGCGCGGTGGTGATGGTCCTGGTGTCGCTGTTCACCAAGCCCAAGCCCGCGCAGGAACTCCAGGGCCTGGTCTACGGCACCCGGTCGCCGGGGATGTCCGAGCCGCCGGCGCCCGGTGACGACGCGTGGTACCGCAGGCCGGCGCTGCTGGGCTGGGGTGCGGTCGTGCTGGCCGCCGTCTGCTACATCCCGTTCTCGTTCTGACGCGGGAGGATCGAGGGAACATGTCCGAGAACTCCGAACACCATTACACCGAGGGCGATATCGCGCGCGAGGTCACCGAGCTGGAGACCAAGTCGGCGACGGCGTCCCGCATCTTCGACCTGCGCCGGATCATCGGCGGGCTTTTCGTGCTCTACGGCGTGATCGTCACGATCGCCGGGATCACGGATTCGCGGTCCGCGATCGACAAGGCGCAGGGGGTCAACATCAACCTGTGGACCGGGATCGGGATGCTGGTGCTGGGTGTCTTCTTCCTGGTGTGGCTGAAGATGCGTCCGATGCCCGCGCCGGAGCAGCGGGAGGATTGACGCGTGGGGGGGTGCGGGGCCGAGGTCTACGACCCCGGCCCCGCGGCGCGGTCCAGCAGTCCCGTGCGCGCGGCCAGGGCCGCCGCCTCCAGGCGCGACCCGACGCCCAGCTTCATCAACACCCGCTGCACATGCGTCCGCGCCGTACTCGGTGCTATCCGCATGCCGGAGGCGATCACGCGGGTGTCCTCGCCGTCGGCGACCCGCACGAGGACCTCGACCTCGCGCGGCGTCAGCACGCTCAGCAGGCGCTGGGCCTCGTCGTCCGGCTGGGCGGCGGGGTTCAGCAGTTCCCCGAACGCCTCCTGGAGAAGGCCGGGGGCCACCGCCGACTCGCCCGCCCGTGCCTTCAGGAGCGCGCGCTCGACCCCCTCGATGCGCTCGTCGTGCCGTACGTACCCCGACGCCCCGGCGGCGAACGCCGCGGCGATCCCGCGCGGCGAGGGCACCGGACCGAGCACCACCACCGCCACCTGCGGCCGCTCCCGTTTGATCTTCGCCACCGGGTCGAAGGCCCCCGGCTCGGCCGGAGCCCCGGTGCCCAGCAGGCACACCTCCGGCGCCCGCGCGATCACCAGATCGGCGGCGCCCGCGGCGGGCGCGGCCGAGGCGAGCACCCGGTGCCCGCGCAGTTTCAGCGCCGATGCCAGCGCCTCCGCGAGCAGGCGATGGTCGTCCACGACCATGAGCCGTACTCCCATAGAGAAACCCCCCAGTCCCGCCCATGGATGCCCCACTATGGACGTCCACCGGCCCGAAGGACAGAGGGCCCCCCGGCACCCCGCCCCTTTGCACGTCCCCGGAAGCTACACGCTTGTTCGACGCCATGCCGCCCCTGGACAGCAGAAGTGCCCCGGACCGATGACATCCGGGGCACCGCTGACCAAGTCACCCGTCCGGGTGATTGTGTGGGGGCGGTCAGCCGTCCGTGCCGAAGGCCAGCACCAGGTACGACTTGTCGTCGCCCGCGGCCACCTTGTCGACGAAGACGTCGGACATGTACAGCCGGCCGTTCCCGAAGAGGATCTCCGCGTAGTCCGGCAGCATGCTGTCCTCCGCGCGCCGGGAGCTCTCCGTGGCCGGGTTCTCCAGCAGCTTGGTCTGCTTGAAGGTGGAGCCGTCGATGCTGACGATCTGTCCGCCCTTGTCGTACGGCGGCTTCTTGTAGGCGATGAGGTTGGCGCCGTCCATGCGCAGCGGCGACAGCAGATAGCCGTCCCCGGCCTCGGCGCGCTGGCCGGTGGGCTTGCCGGTGGTCAGGTCGAAGGCGACGACCTCGTTGGTGGTGCTGGAGGAGGTGCCGCTGCCGTCGTGCTCCTCCGTGGGCACGAACAGCTTGCCGCCGCCGACGACGACCTCGTGGCAGTCCTCGATGCGGGTGATGCCGTCGCAGCGGCCGCCGTAGGTCTTGCCGGGCGCGGAGATCCGGGCGAGCAGCTGGCCGGTCTTGTTGTCGATGGAGAAGTAGTCCGAGATGCCGCTGCCGTCGCCCGCGCTGTCGCCGACGTCGGCGGCCACCACCAGCGGGTCGGTGGAGACGACCGAGGCGTACTCGATGCCCGGGTCCATCCTGTACTCGGAGAGGACCTTGCCCGACTGCGGGTCGATGGTCTGGATGGACAGCCGGGTGTTGTCCGACTCGCCGCAGCTGCGCACCGCGACCAGCTTGGCGCCGCCGCCGTACCCCGCGTCGTAGCAGTCCTCGCCCTGCTTCGGCTGCCACAGCGGCTTGCCGGAGTCGATGTCGAAGGCCGCGCCGCCGTTGCTGTCGCCGAGCGCGACGGTGTGCTGGGAGACCGTCACGTTCTGGTAGTTGACCGGGTAGTCACCGACCTTGACGGTCTTCGTCCACAGCTTCTTGCCCGCGTCGAGGTCGATCGCCGCGATGTCGGAGCAGCCGTCGTACTTCTTGTTCGTCGGCTGGTAGGTGATCGCGATCTTGTCGTCGGCGGTCATGTGCCGGCTGGCCGCGCAGACCGGGCCGGGCAGCTTGACCGTCCACAGCCTGGTGCCCTTGGCGGGGTCGTAGCCGACGATCTCGTCCACGCCGGTCTTGGCGTACACCTTGCCGGTCAGCCAGGAGCCGGAGGTGCTCACCGTGTCCTGCACGGAGGGCGAGGGGACCTGGAAGAGGACCTTGGCGGCCGGGTTCGCCGGCACCTTCTCCTTGCCGCCGGTCGAACCGCCGGAGCCCTTGTCCTGGCCGCCGCCGGTGCCGCCGGAGGAGGCGGAGTCCTGCTTGGTGCCGCCGTCACCGGAGCCCGCGTACCAGATGCCGCCGACGACGATCAGCGCGATGACGACGACCGCCGCGATGACGATGTACAGCGCGCTGTTGCCCCGCCCGCCACCGCCGCCCTGCTGCTGCATCGGCATGGTCGGGGGCTGTCCCGGATAGCCGTAGCCCGGCTGCCCGGACTGCTGCATGGGCTGGGTGGGCATCGCGTACGGGTTCTGCTGCGGCGCCCCGTAGGGGGCCGGGGGCTGGGTGCCGTACGGGTTCGGGGGCGCGGCGGGGTAGCCGTAACCGGCCGGCGGGGCCGGGGGCGTCTGCTGGGGGTAGCCGTAGCCGGGGGCCGGCTGCTGCGGATAGCCGTAGCCGGGGGCCGGCTGCGGGGGGCCGGTCGGCGGGGCCGGCTGGTCCTGCCGCGGGGGCTGCTTGTCCAGCGAGGGCGGCGGGGTGGGCGGGGCCGGCTGCGGCGGGGGCGGCGGGCCGAAACCCCCCTGCTGCGGGGGCTGGTTCGGCGGGGGCGGGGGCGGCTGGGTCATGGCTCGGGTACCTCGGTGACACTCGGAAGACCGGACGGCGGACGGAACGGGAGGAGGGCCTGGAAGCGGGCCGGGCTCAGTTGCCGAAGGCCATGATCAGCTTCTCCTTCGCCTCGTCGCTGCCGTTCAGCCGGCCGGACGAGATGATGAAACGACCGTCGGCCCAGTCCACGACGCCGTCGTAGAAGGTGTCCTCGATCTCCGCGGTGCCCTGCGGGTTCTGGAGCAGCTTCGTGGTGGTGTGCGTGGAGCCGCCGGTCGGGATCGAGACCACCTGGCCGCCCGCGTCGTACGACGGCTGCACATACGCGATGAGCTTGCCGCCCTCGACCTTCATCGGGGCCATCGGCTCGTCCGCCGGGGACTTGACCCGCCACTTCGCGGTGCCGGTGGAGAGGCTGATCGCGACGATCTCGTTGGCGGTGGACGTGGTGTCCGTGGGCAGGTAGAGCGTGTCGGCGTCGGCCGCGACGCCCTGGCAGCCCTGGAGGTCGCGCTCCAGGATCGCCCAGCCGCAGCTCGGGGAGAACTTCTCGTCCACCTTGACCTGCGAGCGGAATTTTCCGTCCGCGGTGAAGGTGGAGATGTTCCACACCTTCTTGTCCTCGTTGGTCAGATAGACCACGAGCGGGTTCATCGAGTACACCCGGCTGACCTGCCAGCCCTTCTTCAGGGGCTGGGTCCACCGCACCTTGCCGGTGGCCGGGTCGAGTTCCTGGAGCTCGTCGTGCTCGCCGCTGGTCGAGGCCCCGCAGGACGCCACCTGGACGAGCTTGCCGGCGCCGCCCGCGTACCCGGCGGGGAAGCAGGCGTCGCCGTAGCGCTTCTTGTCGTACAGCTTCTTGCCGCTGTCGATGTCGTAGGCGGTGCCCGACTCGGCGCGGCCCACCATCAACGTGCTGCCCGCCACGCTGAGTTCGACGTTGAGCGCGCTGTCGAACAGCCCGCCGTCGGCGACCTGGGCGCTCCAGCCCTTCTTGCCGGTGGCGAGGTCGAGCTGGACGAGCTGGTTGCACTTGGCGTTGTCGCTGGTGCCGTTCATGTACGCCACGACGACCTTGCCGTCGTCCGACTTCTGCGGGGTGACCGCGCAGATCTTCTGCGGGAAGGCGACCGGACCCCAGGGAGAGGAGCCGTTGCCGGTGTCGTAGGCGAAGACCTGCTTGTACGCCGCCTTCACCACGGTGTTCCCGGCGACCCACATGCCGGGGGCGTCGGCGCCCGCGCCCGGCGCGTCCGGGGCGGACTTGTACCAGAGGACCTTCGCCTCGCCGGGCGCGCGGCCCTTGTTGAGGTCCTCGGGGTCGTCGCCGCCGGTGGACGAGGAGGAGGCCGAGGGGGCGCCGGACGAGGTGGGCGCGCCGCTGCCGCTCTGCTCGGCCACGGGCTTCTTCTTGCCGTCGCCGCCGCTGGTGACGGCGTAGACGGTGCCGGCTATGACGAGCAGCGCGGCCACCGCGGCGCCCACGATCAGCGCCGTCTTCTTCTTGTTGCCGCCGCCGCTCTGGGGCGGGAAGGGGGCGCCGGGGTACGGCGGCTGCGGCGGGAAGCCGTAATCGGGCTGGGGCTGCTGCCCGTAGGGGCCCGGCTGCGGGGGCTGCTGCGGGTAGCCGTAGGGGCCGGGGGCAGCGGGGGTGCCGTAGGGGCCCGGGGCGCCGGGGGTTCCGGGTGCCGTAGGGGTTCCGTAGGGGCCGGGCTGCTGCGGGTAGCCGTAGCCGGGCGCGGGCGGGGCCGGGGGGGCGGGCGGCTGGGAGGGGACCGGCGGCGGGGCGCCGAAGCCACCGTTCCGCGGCGGCTCGTTCCCCGGATCCCGCGGGTCCGCCGAGCCCTCCCGGTCTCTCGGGTCTCTCGGGTCTCTGGGATCTCTCGGATCCTGCGGTGCTCCGAAGCCGCCGCTGGGCGACTGGTCGGGCGGCTGAGTCATCAGCGCTCTCCCCCTCGTTCACTGATTTTTAGCCACGCCCTGAGGTTCTCTACGGACCCAAGGTCGTTGTGCAAACGGATCTCAGACCGCTCTTTCTATCACTCGGCGCGGACAGCACTACGGGCCGGATCCGCCCTGTTCCCAAGGGAGAACCGGCCCGTGATGCCTCCGTTACGCGCCTTCACGCCCCCTTCACGCGGCGCACGCGCGGCCCGTCGGGCGCCGGGGGCGGACCGCCCGCCGCGCTGGCTGATTCACGGCGGGCGAACCGCTACGCGTCCTCCGCCAGCTCCAGCCAGCGCAGCTCCAGCTCCTCGCGCTCACCGGCGAGTTCCCGCAACTGGGCGTCCAGTTCGGCCACCTTCGCGAAGTCCGTCGCGTTGTCCGCGATCCGGGCGTGCAGCTTGGCCTCCTTCTCGGAGACCTTGTCCAACTGCCGCTCGATCTTCTGGAGTTCCTTCTTGGCGGCGCGCTGGTCGGCGGCGCTGCGCTCCTGGGTGGCCGGCTTGGGCGCCGCGGCGGCGGTGCGCTCGGCGACCGCCTCCTCCATCCGCTGCCGCCGCTCCAGGTACTCGTCGATGCCGCGCGGCAGCATCCGCAGCGCGCCGTCGCCGAGCAGCGCGAACACCCGGTCCGTGGTGCGCTCCACGAAGAACCGGTCGTGGGAGATGACGACCATCGAGCCGGGCCAGCCGTCGAGGACGTCCTCGAGTTGGGTGAGGGTCTCGATGTCGAGGTCGTTGGTGGGCTCGTCCAGGAAGAGGACGTTGGGCTCGTCCATCAGCAGCCGCAGCAGTTGGAGGCGGCGCCGCTCACCGCCGGAGAGGTCGCCGACCGGCGTCCACTGCTTCTCCTTGGTGAAGCCGAAGGTCTCGCAGAGCTGACCGGCGGTCATCTCGCGCCCCTTGCCGAGATCGACGCGCTCGCGCACCCGCTGCACGGCCTCCAGGACCCGCCAGGTGGGGTCGAGTTCGGCGACCTCCTGGGAGAGGTAGGCCAGCTTGACCGTCCGGCCGACGTTGATCCGGCCGCCGACCGGCTGCTCCTCGCCCCCCGTACGGGCGGCCTCGGCCATGGCGCGCAGCAGCGAGGTCTTGCCGGCGCCGTTCACCCCGACCAGGCCGATCCGGTCGCCGGGGCCGAGCTGCCAGGTGACGTGCTTGAGCAGCACCTTGGGGCCGGCCTGGACGGTGACGTCCTCCAGGTCGAAGACCGTCTTGCCGAGCCGGGAGGAGGCGAACTTCATCAGCTCGCTGCTGTCGCGGGGCGGCGGCACGTCGGCGATCAGCTCGTTGGCGGCCTCCACCCGGAAGCGGGGCTTGGAGGTGCGGGCGGGCGCGCCGCGGCGCAGCCAGGCCAGCTCCTTGCGGATGAGGTTCTGCCGCTTGGCCTCTTCGGTGGCGGCGATGCGCTCGCGTTCGGCGCGCGCGAAGACGTAGTCGGAGTAGCCGCCCTCGTACTCGTACACATCGCCGCGCTGCACGTCCCACATGCGGGTGCAGACCTGGTCGAGGAACCAGCGGTCGTGGGTCACGCAGACGAGTGCCGAGCGGCGGTTCTGGAGGTGCCGGGCGAGCCAGGAGATGCCCTCGACGTCGAGGTGGTTGGTGGGCTCGTCCAGGATGAGCAGGTCCTGCTCCTCGATCAGCAGCTTGGCCAGCGCGATGCGGCGGCGTTCGCCACCGGACAGCGGGCCGATGACCGTGTCCAGGCCCTTGGGGAAGCCCGGCAGGTCCAAGCCGCCGAACAGTCCGGTCAGTACGTCCCTGACCTTCGCGTTCCCGGCCCACTCGTGGTCGGCGAGGTCGCCGATCACCTCATGGCGGACGGTGGCGGCGGGGTCGAGCGAGTCGTGCTGGGTGAGCACGCCGAGGCGCAGTCCGCCGGAGTGGGTGACGCGGCCGGTGTCGGCGTCCTCCAGCTTGGCGAGCATCCGGATCAGCGTGGTCTTCCCGTCACCGTTGCGGCCGACGACCCCGATCCGGTCCCCTTCCGACACACCGAGCGAGACGCCGTCCAGCAGGGCACGGGTGCCGTACACCTTGCTGACGTTCTCGACATTGACCAGGTTGACGGCCATTTCACTCCTGCTCGCGGGGCGGTATCGACGTGCGGCTCCGCCGCGTGGGTCAGCCTTCTAGCGTAGGGCCTCGGGGGCGGGGGGCGGCGCGCGAGGGGATGGTCACTCTTTGTGATGACGTGATCGGGAACGGGCCGCTACCGTGGAGGGCAGGCAGCAGGATCCCGTCCATGGGAGGAACCATGACCGCCGAGTCCGTAGAGCACCGAGGCCGGTGGCCCGTGCCGCCGCAGGACGGCTATACCGTGGACGACCTGTTCACACTGCCGGATCTCCCGCCGCACACCGAGTTGATCGACGGGAGCCTGGTTTTCGTGAGTCCGCAGCGCTACTTTCACTTCGCCGCGATCGACCTGCTGGTCAGCGGTCTGCGCCGCACTCTGCCGTCCAGCATGAAGGTCGCGCGCGAGATGACCGTCGTGCTGGACCGGCGCAACGGCCCCGAGCCGGATATCTCCGTGGTCCGGTCCGAGGCCCTCACCGGCCGGCGTCAGACTCGCTTCGAGGCGGCCGATGTACTGCTCGCCGTCGAAGTGGTGTCACCTGACTCCGAGGCCCGCGACCGCGACGCCAAGCCGAGCAAGTACGCCGCGGCAGGCATCCCCCACTTCTGGCTGGTCGACATGGCAGGCGAGGACGACCACCCCGTCGTCCAGGTCTACGAACTCGGCAAGGCCACCGGCACGTACGCCCTGACCGGCATCTACCACGACCACGTCAAGATCAGCGTGCCGTACGACATCGACATCGACCTGACCGCGATCGACGCCCTCTGACGCCCTAAAAGACCGTCGCCCCCGCCACCGGCCCCGCCGCCGTCCGTGCCGCGCGGCAGGTGCCGGAGGCGGAGAGGGCCCCCGCGACCTTCTCGGCCGTGGCGGCGTCCCGCGTGAGGAACGCGGTCGTCGGGCCCGAGCCGGAGACCAGGGCGGCGAGGGCGCCCGCCGCGCGGCCCGCCGACAGGGTGGCCGCGAGTTCCGGGAAGAGGGACAGCGCGGCCGGCTGGAGGTCGTTGGCGACGGTCGCGGCCAGCGCGTCGGTGTCGCCCTTGGCCAGCGCGTCCAGCAGCTCCCGCGCGGCCACCGGCTCCGGGATCTCCCGGCCCTCGGCCAGCCGGTCGAACTCGCGGAAGACCGCCGGCGTGGACAGTCCCCGCCCGGCCATCGCGAACACCCAGTGGAAGGTGCCGCCGACGTCGAGGCCGGTCAGCCGCTCGCCACGGCCGACGCCCAGCGCTGCCCCGCCGACCAGAGCGAACGGCACATCGCTGCCCAACTCGGCGCAGATCGCGAGGAGTTCGGCCCGCGAGGCGCCCGTGCCCCACAGCGCGTCGCACGCGAGCAGCGCGCCCGCGCCGTCCGCGCTGCCGCCCGCCATGCCGCCGGCGACGGGGATGTCCTTGTCGATGTGGATGTGCACCTTCGGCTCGATGCCCCGGCGCGCGGCGAGCGCGAGGGCGGCGCGGGCGGCGAGGTTGGTGCGGTCCAGCGGGACCTGGGCGGCGTCCGGACCCGCGCAGGTGACGCGCAGTTCGTCGGCGGGGGCGACCGTGACCTCGTCGTACAGGCCGACGGCGAGGAAGACGTTGGCGAGGTCGTGGAACCCGTCGGGGCGGGCGGCGCCCACCGCGAGCTGGACGTTGACCTTGGCGGGAACACGGACCGTGACGCTCACTGCGCTCCTTGGACTGTACGGCTGTACGGGCGGCCGGCGTCAGGCGCCGGTCTGGGCGTGCTCGGCGATACGGGCGAACTCCTCGACCGTCAGCGACTCGCCGCGGGCCTGCGGGGAGATCCCGGCGGCGACCAGGGCGGCCTCGGCGGCGGCCGCGGAACCGGCCCAGCCGGCGAGCGCAGCCCGCAGGGTCTTGCGGCGCTGCGCGAAGGCCGCGTCGACCACCGCGAAGACCTGCCGCTTCGTGGCCGTCGTCGCGATCGGCTCGGTGCGGCGCACCAGGGAGACGAGCCCGCTGTCGACGTTCGGCGCGGGCCAGAAGACGTTGCGGCCGATGGCGCCGGCCCGCTTGACCTCGGCGTACCAGTTGGCCTTCACGGACGGAACGCCGTACACCTTCGAGCCCGGCGCGGCGGCGAGCCGGTCGGCGACCTCGGACTGCACCATGACCAGGGTGCGTTCGATGCTCGGGAAGGTGTCGAGCATGTGCAGCAGGACCGGAACGGCGACGTTGTACGGCAGGTTCGCGACGAGCGCGGTCGGGGCGGGGCCCGGCAGCTCGGTGACGTGCATCGCGTCGGAGTGGACCAGCGCGAAGCGGTCGGCGCGGGCGGGCGTGCGGGCGGCGACGGTGGCGGGGAGGGCGGCGGCGAGCACGTCGTCGATCTCCACGGCGGTGACGCGGTCGGCCACCTCCAGCAGCGCGAGGGTGAGCGAGCCCAGTCCGGGGCCGACCTCCACGACGGTGTCGTCGGGGCGGACCCCGGCGGTGCGGACGATCCGGCGGACCGTGTTCGCGTCGATCACGAAGTTCTGGCCGCGCTGCTTGGTGGGGCGGACACCGAGCGCGGCCGCGAGCTCGCGGATGTCGGCGGGGCCGAGGAGGGAATCGGGGGCGGGGCTACTCACGGGACAAGGGTACGGGGCGGTGGGAGGCGCCCTTGCCAAGCGGGCCCCGCACCAGGGCACCCCGCGGGTCCAGCACAGTTTCCGACGCCCGCGCAGGCTCCGGTGCCCCGCACACCCGGTCCCGCAAAGCTCCGACACCCGCTCAGCTCCCGGCGCCCCGGCACACCCCGCAGGCCCGCAGGCCCCGGCCGCCCGCAGACCCCGCATGCCCCGCAAGTCTCCGGCGCCCCGCACATCCCGCAGGCCCCACAGGCTTCGGTGCCCCCGCAAGTCCCGCAGGCCCCTCAGACGTCAGCGTCCCTGTCAGTCCCGGACGCCCCTCAGGCTTCCCCCTCTCAGCCGTGCAGCCGTTCCCCGCAATGCGGCCAAGGGCTCTCGCCCCGCCGCGCGTACAGCTTCTTCGCCCGGTACGTCTGTTCCGACTCCGGCGCGTCCTGCGGCAGCCCGGTACCCCCCAGCGTGTGCCACGTGTGCGCGTCGAACTGGTACAGCCCCCCGTACGTCCCCGACGCGTCCACCGCGTGCGGGTCGCCCCCGGACTCGCACACCGCGAGCCCGTGCCAGTTCAGCGCGTCCACCCCGGTGGCCGAGCGCGGCAGCGCCTTCGTGCCGACCTTCACCACCTGCCGCCGTGGCCGCCGCACCACCTCCGAGCCCTCCCGGCGCGGCGCCTGACGCACCCCGTTGACTGTGCGCAGCAGGTAGGTGATCCGCCGCAGCCCGGGGCGGCCGGGGCGGGCGACGACCTCGGTGCCCTTGAGCAGCGAGGGGTCGTACCGCCGCTCGACCTGGAAGGGGATCTCCTCCTCGCGGACCTCCCGCCCCCCGGTCACCCGCAGCACCGTGACGGTCTGCCCGTCGCGCGGGAAGCTGCCGGCCGGGGCGGAGAGCGTGTCCTCGGGCCCCAGGGTGACCCCGGCCTCCTCGACCGCCTCCCCGACCGTCGCCGCGTTGGTGCGGATGGTGCGGGCCCGGCCGTCGGCCATGACGGTGACCGCCCGCTCGGTGCGCACATCGAGCGCGAGCCCG
Source organism: Streptomyces sp. AM6-12 (assembly GCF_044327085.1). Taxonomy (NCBI): domain Bacteria; kingdom Bacillati; phylum Actinomycetota; class Actinomycetes; order Kitasatosporales; family Streptomycetaceae; genus Streptomyces; species Streptomyces sp. AM6-12. Next base: position 4,325,351 of record NZ_JBIQWN010000001.1, on the reverse strand, counting down.
GCGCGGCCGATGCTCTGGGAGCGCGAGGCCGACAGATACGCGCCCTCGGCGCGCACCCCCAGCTCCCGCAGCGCGCCGTCCACCGTGTGCGCCGTCGTCCACACCTGGTGCCGCCTGCCGTCCAGGGTGAGCCGCACGGGACGGCCGTAGCGCACCGCGATCGCGTCGCCGGCGGCGAGCGGGGTGCCGGGGGCGGGCGCGACCAGGTCGTGCTCGCCCACCCGTACGCCCTCCTCGGCGAGGAGCGCGTCCACGTCGTCGGCGAAGGTGTGCAGCGCCCGCGGCCGGCCGTCGATGTCGAGCCGGATCGCGCGGTCCTGGGCGACGAAGGCGGTGGTGCCGCCGGCCAGGAAGGCCACCACCAGCGCCTGCGGCAGCAGCCGGCGCACCACGGAGTCCGGCCGCTCGGCCGCCCGCGCACCGCGCCGGCGCGCACGCCGGCCACCGCGCCGCTCCGGCGACGCGCCCGTCTCCAACCGCCGTTTGCTGCTCACGCCGACACGCTCCAGAGAGGCCGAAAGGTCCGGATCGGGGGCAGAACCTAGCGGACCCTCCGTCACACACCAAAGCGGCGCGGCTACCGAGCGTTACGACAGTGGGGTCATACCGGATAGTCGAAGGCGCGCGCGGTGTTCGCGTTCAGGGCCGTCGCCAGCGCGTCTTCGCCGATGCCGCGTACGGCGGCCATCGCGCGCACGGTGACCGGAACGAGGTACGGCGCGTTGGGCCGTCCGCGGTACGGCGCCGGGGTGAGGAAGGGCGCGTCGGTCTCCACGAGGACCAGTTCCAGCGGGGCGACGGCGAGGGCGTCGCGCAGGTTCTGGGCGTTCTTGAAGGTGACGTTTCCGGCGAAGGACATGAAGTAGCCCTCGCGGGCGCAGATCCCGGCCATCTCGGCGTCGCCGGAGTAGCAGTGGAAGACGGTGCGCTCGGGGGCGCCCTCCTCCTTGAGCACGCGCAGCACGTCGGCGTGGGCCTCGCGGTCGTGGATGACGAGCGCCTTGCCGTGCCGCTTGGCGATCTCGATGTGCGCGCGGAAGGACCGCTCCTGGGCCTCCTTGCCCTCGGGGCCCGTGCGGAAGTGGTCGAGGCCGGTCTCGCCGACGCCCCGGACGTGGGGCAGCGCGGCGAGCCGGTCGATCTCGGCGAGCGCCTCGTCCAGCGCGGTCTGCCCGCCCGGCTCCCTGGCCCCCTTGCGGGACCATCCGTCGGGGTCGCCGTGGACGATGCGCGGCGCCTCGTTCGGGTGCAGCGCGACGGCGGCGTGCACGTTCTCGTACGTCTGCGCGGTCTGCGCCGCCCACCGGGAGCCGTAGATGTCGCAGCCGACCTGGACGACCCTGGTGACGCCGACCGACGCAGCCTTCGCCAGGCCCTCCTCGACGGTGCCGGACTGCATGTCGAGGTGGGTGTGGGAGTCGGCGACGGGCACCCGCAGGGGTGCGGGCAGCGGCGGGGCCGCGTTCTTGTCGTCCGGGGAGCCGCTCGGGCCGGCGTTCGAAGGCATGCCCCGATCCTACGAAAGGGGCACGGCCCCGGCCCCCGGCGGCCGGGGCCGCCCCCGCGGGCTCAGCCCGCCTTGCGGTGGAAGGGGTGCAGCAGGTCCGACAGGTGCCAGTGGTGCTGGGTCCCGCCGCCCCCGGCCGCCCCCTCGGCAGCCGGCACCCGCGGCACCTCCACCGGCCCGGCCAGCGGCGCGTCGTGCTGATGGCGCGCGCCCGCCTGCCGTACCGAGGACACCTGTCCGGCGCGCATGATGCGCAGCACGTGACCATCGCAGTTCTGGCAGCGGGGGCTGCGCAGCGGCGACGGCACTATGCGCCCGTCGGCCACGTACAGCACGAACTGCTGCCCGTCGGCGTCCGTGTGGTGCTCTATCTCGTACGACTGCTCCCAGCCGTGCCCGCAGCGCATGCAGGCGAATGAATACGACTCGTGAACGACGGCTGTGGCCGTACCGCGGAGGCCGGTCTGCCCTGCGATCTCACTCATGCCAGCTCCTCGTTTCCGCTGGACCGGCACCCCTGAGCGGGGTCCCTTCGACCAGTGGACGCCTTCGCCGACGCGAATGCAGCAGGGCTGTCGAGTGTTGGAGGCGATTTGAGTCTTCCTTGCCGAAACGCCCCCGCGGGCCGCCTCGGCGCTTTGCCAACGGCGACAGCCTTTTGCCGCCCATTGGCCGAGTCGCTCATCGGAGATGAGCGCTGCTCAGAGGGCGCTTTTTACTCAAGCCCCCCGCCCGGTCAGCCCCCTCAGCGATCGGCTTGCTTCGCTGCCACAACGGCGTCGAACACCACCCTCTTCGGCAACCCCGCCTCCACCGCCACCGCCGCGATCGCCTCCTTGCGCCGCTCACCGGCCTCCTCGCGCACCCGCACCCGGCGCACCAGTTCCGCCGCGTCCAGCTCCTCCGGGCCGGTCTCGGGCGCGCCCTCGACCACGACCGTGATCTCCCCGCGCACCCCCTGCGCCGCCCAGCTCGCCAGCTCGGCCAGTGGGCCCCGGCGCACCTCCTCGTACGTCTTGGTCAGCTCCCGGCAGACCGCGGCCCGCCGCTCGGCGCCGAAGACCTCGGCCATCGCGGCGAGGGTGTCGTCGAGGCGGTGCGGGGCCTCGAAGTAGACCAGCGTGCGCCGCTCGGCCGCGACCTCGCGCAGCCGGGAGAGCCGTTCGCCCGCCTTGCGCGGCAGGAAGCCCTCGAAGCAGAACCGGTCCACGGGCAGCCCGGACAGGGCGAGCGCGGTGAGCACGGCGGACGGGCCGGGCACCGCGGTGACCCGGATGTCCCGCTCGACGGCCGCCGCGACCAGCCGGTAGCCGGGGTCGGACACCGACGGCATGCCCGCGTCCGTGACGAGCAGCACCCGCGCCCCGCCGGCCAGCTCCTGGACCAGCTCGGGCGTGCGCGCGGATTCGTTGCCCTCGAAGTACGACACCACCCGGCCGCCCGGTGTGACGCCGAGCGCCTGGGTGAGCCGGCGCAGCCGCCGGGTGTCCTCGGCGGCGATGACGTCCGCGCTCTCCAGCTCCCGCACCAGCCGGGGCGGCGCGTCCGCGATGTCGCCGATGGGGGTACCTGCGAGGACAAGGGTTCCAGTCACGCCCCCATCCTCGCAGGGGTCCCCGAGCCGGAGGAAAACGACCGCTTCGCGGCCCGCGCCGCCGCGTGCACGGGACTCGCACAGCGCCGTTCCCTACGATGGCGCGGTGACCAGTACCGCGTCCTCCATGGATCTGAGGCAGGGCCAGGCGCCGCACGAGAAGCGGCCGCCGTGGCAGCAGCGGCTGCGCCGGTTCGGGTACGCGCCGGCGAAGGACGCGCCCGAGGGCGACGTGCGCGGCCGGCTGGTGCCGCCGTACCCGGCCCCCGGCCCCCGGCTGCGGCGGGCACTCGGCGTGCCGCCCGTGCTGGCCGACCGGATCGATCGCTGGTCCGGCTGGGTGGGGCCGCTGCTGGTGACGCTGTTGGCCGGCGTGCTGCGGTTCTGGAACCTGGGCAGCCCGCGGGCGGTGATATTCGACGAGACGTACTACGCGAAGGACGCGTGGGCGCTGGTCCACCGCGGCTTCGAGGTCAACTGGGACAAGAACGCCAACGACGTGGTCCTCCAGACGCACGGGCATCTGGCGATCCCGGCGGACGCGGCGTACGTGGTGCACCCGCCGGTCGGGAAGTACGTGATCGGGCTCGGCGAGCTGATGTTCGGGTTCAACCCGTTCGGCTGGCGGTTCATGACCGCGCTGCTGGGCACGCTGAGCGTGCTGATGATCTGCCGGATCGGGCGCCGGATGTTCCGTTCGACGTTCCTGGGCTGCCTGGCGGGTGCCCTGCTCGCGGTGGACGGGCTGCACTTCGTGATGAGCCGCACCTCGCTGCTCGACGGCGTGCTGATGTTCTTCGTGGTGGCCGCGTTCGGCTGTCTGCTGATCGACCGGGACAGGTCACGGGCGAGACTGGCCGCCGCGCTGCCGGTGGGGCCGGATGGCCTGGTCCGCCCGGACGCGCGGGTCGCGGACTCCGCCCGGCTCGGCGCCCGCCCCTGGCGCTGGGCGGCCGGGCTGATGCTGGGCCTGGCCACCGGCACCAAGTGGAACGGCCTGTACATCCTGGTCGCGTTCTGTGTGATGGCGGTGCTGTGGGACGTCGGCGCCCGCAAGGTGGCCGGCGCGTCCCGCCCCTACCGCGCGGTCCTTAAGTACGACACGGGGATCACCTTCCTGGCGACGGTCCCGGTGGCGACCGCCGTCTACCTGCTGTCCTGGCTGGGCTGGATCCTCTCCCCCACGGACGGCACCGGCGGTTACTTCCGCAACTGGGCGCTCACCGACGGCCGGGGCGGCTCCTGGACCTTCCTGCCGGACTGGCTGCGCAGCCTGTGGCACTACGAGCACGAGGTGTACGAGTTCCATCTGCACCTGGACTCCCCGCACACCTACCAGTCCAACCCGTGGAGCTGGCTGGTGCTGGGCCGTCCGGTGTCGTACTTCTACGAGTCGCCCTCCCCCGGCACCGACGGCTGTCCGGCGGACGCGGGCCAGAAGTGCGCCCGCGAGGTGCTGGCGCTCGGCACGCCGCTGCTGTGGTGGGCGGCCTGCTTCGCGATCGTGTACATCCTGTGGCGCTGGGCGTTCCGCCGCGACTGGCGGGCCGGCGCCATCGCCTGCGGCATCGCGGCCGGCTATCTGCCCTGGTTCCTCTACCAGGAGCGGACGATCTTCTTCTTCTACGCGGTCGTCTTCGTGCCGTTCCTGTGCCTGGCCGTGGCCATGATGATCGGTGCGATCATCGGCCCACCGGGCTCCGGCGACACCCGCCGCGTCATCGGCGCCACCTCGGCGGGCGTCCTGGTCCTGCTGATCACCTGGAACTTCATCTACTTCTGGCCCCTGTTCACCGGCACGGCGATCCCGATCGACAGCTGGCGGGCGAGGATGTGGCTGGACACGTGGGTGTAGCTGGGAAAATGCCTGCACAGCCGCCGAACGCTCCGAGTCGTCACCATCGTTGTCGGTCGTTGGTGTTGCCCATTCACCGTCGAAGCGACGGTCTCTCAGTAGCGCGTCAGGTCCACTACCACATCGCACAGCGGATCATCGGACGGCTGCTGCTCGTACTCGTTGTCCAGATAGCCGGACGTGATCCCCGCGAGGAGACCGGGGCCGGTATGGCTGATCACCACATCGGCTCCGTAAGTACGGCTTCCGTCGGCTGCGGTCAGATACAGCCGCATGCGGTCGTCCCCGGTGACCAACAGCCCCTTGAAGGCCGGCCGACCCGGCGTGTGGTCGGCGACCAGAGCACGGACGATGCCTGGAAGGCGCTCGAAGACGCCCTGGTGTCCGGGTGTCACAGCTTCGCCCAGTCGGCGGTTGCGGTGGTGGCCGGTACGAGCAGTGCCGCTGGGGTGAACAGCGGCAGCAGAGCGCGTGCCTTCAATTCTTCTCCTCCATGAAATCGAACAGGTGTTACGTCGCCGTCGACCTGCCCCCGAACGGCGCCCACTCCCGGTCGGCCCCCATATGATCATGGGCATGTCCGAACTGCGTGAGCGCGCCGCGCGTCATCAGCTGGCGCCCGGCGAACAGCTCCTGGCGTACGCCTCCGTCGTGCCCGCGGGCAGTGCCAAGGGTGTCAGTGTGAACCTCGGCGGGGTGCTCGCGAACGGTCTGATGAACCAGGTCGGCGCGCGGGGCGGGATGGCCGGCAGCATCGCGTCGCAGATGCCGGGGACCTCCGGGGCGCTGCTGCTGCGCGTCACCGACCAGCGCGTCGGGCTGGTGAAGCCGCTGGACGGCACGCCGGTGTGGGAGGTGCCCAGGACCTGGGTGGCACGGATCGAACGGCGGCCCCGGCTCCAGCTGATGGCCCGTTTCCGGGTGCACTACGCCGACGGCTCCTGGCTCGCCTTCCTCACCATGCGCCGCCGGAACATCGAGCGGTTCCGCGCCCTTCTGGGCTGAATCCCCCGGTCCGATTGTCGCAACCCTGCTACGGAACGACCGGACGCGTCACCCGCCCCGGCCGGGACCTTAGGGTGAATGCCGTCGTTGGGGAGTCGAGGGGCCGGGGGACCCCCCGCGAGGGTGGAGGAACACAGGCTGTGGGCAAGAGAAGACGGGTCGCCGAACGGCGCACGGCCCCGCCCGGCGTGATAGGCGCGGTGATCGCCCTGGTCGTCTGCGGCGCCGGCCTCACCGCCTACGCGCTGTACGACGGCGGTTCCGCGGCCGGCGAGACGAGCGCCACCGCCGGCCACCGGAAGGTCAGGACCGGTCCGCTCAGCGCGGCCGAGGTGCGCACCGCCGCCACCGCCTTCCTCACCGACTGGCAGCACGGCCGGGTCGCCGCCGCGGCGGCCGCGACCGACGACGCCCCGGCGGCCGGCGCCCTGCTCACCGGCTACACCAAGGACGCCCACCTCACGGGCGTCACGCTCACTCCGGGCACCGCCACGGGCGCCAAGGTGCCCTTCTCCGTCAAGGCGACGCTGGCGTACAAGGGCGTCTCGAGGCCGCTGGCGTACGGCAGTTCGCTCACCGTCGTACGCCGGGCGAGCGACGGCAAGCCCCTGGTCGACTGGCACGCCTCCGTCGTCCACCCGGATCTGCGCGACGGCGACACGCTCGTCACCGGCGCCTCCGGCACCCCGCCCATCAAGGCCCTGGACCGCGACGGCGGGGAGCTGACGGCCGCCAAGTACCCGTCCCTGGGGACGGTGCTGGACGGGCTGCGGGAGAAGTACGGCAAGAAGGCGGGCGGCACCGCGGGCGTGGAGCTGCGTGTGGTGCGCGGCGCGGCGTCGCGGAAGGCGAAGCTGTCCGACAAGACGCTGGTGACGCTGAGCCAGGGCACTCCGGGCACGGTGAAGACCACCCTGAGCCCGGCCCTCCAGGCGGAGGCGGAGGCGCAGGTCGGCAAGCGCAAGCACGCCTCCGTGGTCGTCCTGCGGCCGTCCACCGGCGAGATCCTCGCGGTCGCCAACAGCGAGCACGGCTTCAACGTCGGCTTCCAGGGCTCCCTCGCGCCCGGCTCCACGATGAAGATCGTGACCTCGACCATGCTGTTCGAGAAGAAGCTCATCACCCCGGACGCCTCGCACCCCTGCCCCAAGACGTACAAGCTCGCGGGCTGGACGTTCCACAACGACGACGAATCCGAGATCAAGAAGGGCACCTTCAAGACCGCCTTCGGCGCCTCCTGCAACAACGCCTTCATCGATTTCGCGCCCAAGCTGTCCGACAGTGATCTGACCAAGGAGGCCCAGCAGGTCTACGGCCTCGGCATGGACAACTGGGCCATCGGCGTGCCCTCCTTCGACGGGTCCGTCCCGGTGCAGAGCGGCGCGCAGATGGGCGCCTCGCTGATCGGGCAGGGCGGGGTGCGGATGAACCCGCTGAACATGGCCTCCGTCGCGGCCACCGTGCAGTCGGGCCGCTTCCGCCAGCCGTACATGGTCTCCCCCGAGGTGGACCACCGCACCCTGGCGACCGCCGCGCGCACCATGTCCGCGAAGACGCAGGCCCAGCTCAAGGAGGTCATGAAGTTCACGGCGGACTACGGCACGGCCGCCGAGGCGATGGCCGGCCTCGGCCCGGACTACGGCGCGAAGACCGGCTCGGCCGAGGTCGACGGGCAGAAGAAGCCGAACGGCTGGTTCACCGCCTACCGGGGTGACCTGGTGGCCGCGGGCGTGGTGCAGGCCGGCGGGCACGGCGGCGACACGGCCGGCCCGATCGTGGCCGACCTGCTCCGCAGGGGCGGCGGCTGACCGGACCGGTCAGTTGTGCACGGGCACGGCCGTGTAGGTCCGGCGCAGGAAGCGGATCAGCGCCTTGGAGTCGAACTGGAGCACGTCGACGCCCTGGTCGGAGTGGAACTCCACGACCGCCTGGACCCGGCCGCACGGCCACACCCGTACGGAGCCGCTCTCGGCCGGTGCCCGCAGCCCGCGCTCCAGCAGGGCGCGGGAGAAGCTCCACTCGTGGGTGCCCGGCAGATCGATCCGGACCGAGCGCGGATCGTCGTCGGGGTCGTACCGCAGCCGTACCGGGACGGCCCCCGGATCCTCGTCATCCGTGACGACATGGGCGCGCGCGTACTGCTCGATCACAGACATGGGAACGCCCTTTCACACTCAGTGACCTATGCGAAAGCCGCTTTGCCCGGCTTCATACGCTTCCTCCCAATGTCGCACATTTCCCTCGAAGCGCTTCCGGAGCACGGAGGTGCTGGAGGCGATGGAGGCGAGTGCCTGGTACTTGCAAAGTGTTTGCAACAGGCGTCTAAAATCAAACGGTGCATGTACCTGACGGATTCATCGACGCCCCCACCTCCGCCGTCACCGCCGTGGTCGCCGCCGGCGCCCTCGCGGTGAGCCTGCGCGGCGCCCGACGGGAACTCGGCGGAGAGAAGGCGGCCCCGCTGGCCGGGCTCGTCGCCGCGTTCATCTTCGCCGTGCAGATGCTGAACTTCCCCGTCGCGGCGGGCACCAGCGGCCATCTGCTGGGCGGAGCGCTGGCGGCGATACTCGTCGGCCCGTACACCGGTGTGCTCTGTGTGTCCGTGGTGCTGCTGATGCAGGGCGTGCTGTTCGCGGACGGCGGGCTGACCGCGCTCGGCGTGAACATCACGGACATGGCGCTGGTCACCACCGTGGTGTCGTACGCCCTCTTCCGGGGCCTGCTCGCCGTGCTGCCCCGCGGCCGCCGCTCGGTGACCGTCGCCTCCTTCGTCGCCGCGCTCGTCTCGGTGCCGGCCGCGGCCTGCGCCTTCACCCTGATCTACGCGGCCGGCGGCACCACCGACGTCCCGATCGGCAAGGTGGCCACCGCGATGATCGGCGTCCATGTGCTGATCGGCGTCGGCGAGGCGGTCATCACCGCGCTGACGGTCGGCGCGGTGATCGCCGTACGCCCGGACCTGGTGCACGGCGCGCGCGGGCTGCGGCAGCGGCTCCGGCTGCGGGTGGACGGCGAACTGGTGGACGCTCCCGCCGTGCCCGTCTCCCCCGCGGCGGCGCCCGTCTCGCGGCGCAAGGTGTGGGTGACCGGCCTCGTCGCCTCCCTCGTCCTCGCCGGCTTCGTCAGCTTCTACGCCTCCGCGAACCCCGACGGCCTGGAGAAGGTCGCGCACGACAAGGGGATCGACACCAAGGCGAAGGAGCACGCCGCGGCCGGCTCCCCGCTCGCCGACTACGGCGTCAAGGACGTCTCCGACGCGCGCCTGTCCGGCGGGCTCGCGGGCGTGATCGGGGTCGGGGTGACGGTGGCCGCGGGCAGCGCGGTGTTCTGGGCCGTGCGCAGGCGCCGCGACGCGGACGTCTCACCGGCCAACCACGGTCTCTGAGATGGGCGCGGGCCACGCTCACCGCCTCTACCGGCACGGCACCTCGCCCGTGCACGCGCTCCCGCCGCACACCAAGCTCGCGGCCGCCTTCCTCTTCGTGCTGGTCGTGGTCTCCACCCCGCGCGAGGCGGTGTGGGCGTTCGCGGTGTACGCCGTGCTGCTCGTGGCCGTCACCCATCTCGCCCGCGTCCCGGCCGGGTTCCTGCTGCGGCGGCTGCTGATCGAGGTGCCCTTCGTGGCGTTCGCGGTGCTGATGCCGTTCGTCGCGGAGGGCGAGCGGGTGCACTTTCTCGGGCTCTCGCTGAGCGTCGGCGGGCTGTGGGGCGCCTGGAACGTGCTCGCCAAGGGCACCCTCGGCGTCGCCGCCTCCGTGCTCCTCGCGGCCACCACCGAACTACGCCAACTCCTGCTGGGCCTTGAGCGGTTGAGGCTGCCGCCGCTGCTGGTGCAGATCGCCTCCTTCATGCTCCGCTACGGAGACGTCATCACCGACGAGATGCGCCGGATGCGGATCGCCCGCGCCTCCCGCGGCTTCGAGGCACGGGGGGTACGGCACTGGGGGGTGCTCGCCAAGTCCGCCGGCGCGCTGTTCATCCGCTCCTACGAGCGCGGGGAGCGCGTGCATCTGGCCATGGTGAGCCGGGGGTACGCCGGTTCGATGCCGGTCATCGAGGAGGCCACCGCGTCCCCGGCGCAGTGGCGCCTCGCCCTCGCGCTCCCCTGCTCGGCCCTCGTCGTCTGCCTGTTGGGATGGACCCTGTGAGTACCGCTTCGCTGGAGGTCTCCGGCCTCGCCTTCGCCTACCCGGACGGCCATCAGGCCCTGTTCGGCGTCGACTTCACCATCGAGCGCGGCGAACGGGTCGCGCTGCTCGGCCCGAACGGCGCCGGCAAGACCACCCTGGTACTGCACCTCAACGGCATCCTCGGCGGCGGCCCCGGGACGGTCACCGTGGCCGGACTACCCGTCGGCAAGCGGCACATGGTGACGATCAGACAGAAGGTCGGCATCGTCTTCCAGGACCCGGACGACCAGTTGTTCATGCCGACGGTGCGCGAGGACGTGGCGTTCGGCCCGGCGGCGGCCGGGATCAGGGGCGCCGAACTGGAGGCGCGGGTACGGGACGCCCTGGACCGGGTGGGCATGGCGGAGTTCGCGGACCGGCCGCCGCACCATCTCTCCTTCGGGCAGCGACGGCGCGTGGCGGTGGCGACCGTGCTGGCGATGGAGCCGGAGATCCTGGTCCTGGACGAGCCGTCCTCCAACCTCGACCCCGCCTCCCGGCGGGAGCTGGCCGACATCCTGCGCTCGCTCGACGTCACGGTCCTGATGGTCACGCACGACCTGCCGTACGCCCTGGAGCTGTGCCCGCGCTCGCTGATCCTCAGCGACGGCGTGATCGCGGCCGACGGGCCGACGGCGGACCTGCTCGGTGACGAGGAGCTGATGCGGGCGCACCGCCTGGAGCTGCCGTTCGGCTTCGACCCGCGGGTGGCAAAGGCAATGAAAACGGGCAGCTGATCTCACCGAGGAATCGCAGGCCCGCACCCGCTGTTGCACCCACTGTCGCAGGCGGTGAGTGGAAGGGAAGCGGGGACGTGGAGGGCGCGGAAGGCACGGAAAGCACGGAAGGCGCGGCCGTGGTCGTGCACGGCACGGTGGCCGAAGGCTTCGAGCCGGTCAGGGAGGCGTTCGCGGCGAACTTCGCCCTGCTCGGGGAGCGCGGCGCGGCGGTCGCCGTGTACCGCGAGGGCAGGCGGGTGGTCGACCTGTGGGCGGGCACCAGGGACGTGGACGGTACGGCACCCTGGGAGCACGGCACCGCCCAGATCGTGCGCTCGGCCACCAAGGGCGTCGTCGCCGCCGGCCTGCTGCTGCTGCACCAGCGCGGGGAGCTGGACCTGGACGCGCCGGTCGGCACGTACTGGCCCGAGTACAAGGCGGCGGGCAAGGAGCGCACCCTCGTACGCCACCTGCTGGCGCACCGTGCGGGCGTGCCCGTCCTGGACCGCCCGCTGACCCCGGCCGAGGCCGCCGACCCGGACCTCGGCGCGGCGGCCGTCGCCGCGCAGGCCCCGGTGTGGGAGCCGGGCACGGACCACGGCTACCACGCGCAGACGTACAGCTGGCTGACCGGCGAACTGGTCCGGCGGGTCACCGGGCGCCCGGTCGGCGCGTGGCTGGCCGACGAGATCGCCGGGCCGGTCGGGGCAGACCTGTGGCTCGGCCTGTCCGCGGCCGGACAGGGCCGGGTGGGACGGGTGGGGGACATCGGGGCGCCGCAGTCCGCGGGCGCGCTGAAGCTGCGTCCCAAGCGTGCGGTGTCCGCGGCCTACGCCGACCCGGACTCGCTCACCCGGCGCGCCTTCGCCGCGATCACCCCGCTCCCGGACGAGAACGACCCCGCCTACCGCGCCGCCGCCCTGCCCGCCTCCAACGGCATCGCGACGGCCGACGGGCTGGCCCGTGTCTACGCCTCCCTGATCGGCGAAGTGGACGGCGGGGTCCGCCTGTTCACGCCCGAGACGCTGGAGCTGGCGCGCGCCGAGCGGTCGGCGGGTCCGGACCGGGTGCTGGTGGTCAACACCCGTTTCGGCCTCGGCTGGATGCTGCACGGCAGCGCGTCCCCGTTCCTCGCCCCCGGTTCCTTCGGGCATCCGGGCCGCGGCGGCGCGCTCGCCTTCGCCGACCCGGAGTCGGGCATCGCGTTCGGGTACGTCACCAACGGCTTCCGCAAGAGCGTGACGGCGGACCCGAGGGCGCAGGCGCTAATCCGGGCGCTGAAGGTGGCGCTGGGGGCGTAGGCGGCCGACGACGCGCGCCGCCTCGTAACGGCGCACGCCCTTTGGTGACTCGGGGCTCAGACGTGGATCGGGTGCGACGTACGCCCCGAGTCCGCGTCGATCTCCGCGTGCGCCTTGTTCAGCAGCTCCATGGCGATCTGGTTGAGGGCGCGGGCTCCGGCGATCTCCTCGCCGACCCTGGGCTGGTCGTTGTCGACGCGGTGGCGGCTGGCGTGCCCGTGCCCCCGGATCTCGCTGCCGTCGGGCAACCGCACCAGGGCCGCGGCGCGCGTGTGCTGACCGTCCTCCTCGAACTCCAGCTCGACATGCCACCCGACGGCGATGTGCGTCGGGGTCCGCGTCTGCTGCATGGTCTGCGTCATGTCGGCCACCTCCGGGAAGCACACATTCCGGCTGTCTCCAGCGTGCTCCCGACCACGCCCCACGTCATCTCGGCGACCGGGCCCGCTCAGCCGTCCTCGCCGTCGAAGCTGGCGAAGTACGCGGCGGCCATGTCCTCCTGGCCGTGGCCGCGGGCGGCGGCGCGGGCGAAGCGTTCGGCGGTGGCCTCGGCGACGTCGAGGCGTACGCCGCTGCCCTTTCCGGCGGCCACGATCAGCCGGGCGTCCTTCTCGGCGGTGGTCACCGCGAACGACGCCGGGGTCAGCCTGTCCTCCAGCAGCAGCTGCGACTTGGCCCGCAGGTAGCCCATGTCGAGCGGGCCGCCGCCGATCAGCTCGAAGAACTTCTGCGGGTCGACGCCGAGGCCCTTGGCGAGGGCCAGCGTCTCGCCGGTGGCCGCGGTGACGGCGAGCACCCAGCTGTTGGCGACCAGCTTCAGCCGGCTGGCGCTGCCCGCGGCCCCGTCCGCGCCGGTCCACAGGGTCTTGGCGCCCACCGCGTCGAACACCGGCGTGACCGCCGCGCGCCCCTCCTCGGGCCCGGCCGCCAGCACAGTGAGCTGCCCGGCCTCGGCGGGCTCCTTGGTGCCGAGGACGGGGGCGTCGTAGAAGAGGAGTCCGTGCTCGCGGGCGAAGCCGGCCAGGACGCCGATCAGCTCGGACCCAGCGGTGGTGGACTGCGCCCAGGCGGCCCCCCGGCGCAGCGCCGGCGCGGCCTCCCGCATGACCTCCAGGACGGTGTTGCCGTCGTAGAGCATCGTCAGGACGACATCGGCGCCCTCGACGGCCTCGGCAGGCGTGCCGGCGATCCGCGCCCCGTCGGCGGCCAACGGCTCGGCCTTGTCACGGGTGCGGTTCCAGACCCGCACCTCCAGCCCCGCCCGACACAGATTGCGGGCCATGGCGGCGCCCATGATGCCGGTGCCCAGGACACTGACGATCGGCTTGTCGCTCATTGACGCTCCCTGAAGTCATAGTGTGTCGTCTCCAGCTTCCCGTACCACGGGAGGCGCCGCAGGAACCGGAGAACAGATGCGACGGCGTATACCCGTGTGGCTTCTGAGCTGTGCCCTGGCGTCGGCACCCCTGCTCACCGCCTGCACCTCGGACGGCGTCTCCCCGGCCCCCGCAATCCGCCGGAGCAACGGCGCGCAGAATGAGAAGAAGTTCGCGGAGCAGGCGCAGGTTGCGCGGGATTCGGCCGTCGCCCAGGACGGGCCCATGGTCGAGGCGGGTGTCGAGCGTGCCTCGGACGGTGTCCACACGCGGTCCGACCTGGCCCGGGGCGTGGCCTACAAGCTGACCGTGGTGTGCGCGGGGAAGGGGGCCGCGGAGATCGTCGTGGCGCCGTCCGGCGCGGGCGGGAGGCAGGCGGTTCCCTGCGACGCTTCCGTCGTCTCCGAGCGTTTGACCGGCGAAGGCACGCTCAGGCTCGACATCCAGGGGAAGCCCGGCACGGCGGCCATGATCGCCTGGCGGATCGACAAGGCCGGCTCCTAGCCAACCGCCCACCGAACGGTACGGCGAGCGGATCCGGTGACTCCCCGCACCGCCTGCGCGTCCATGAGCACGAGCGCGGGGCGACCGGGTCCGCGTTGGTCGCCCTCGCTCACGAGGTCACGAGGTCACGACCGCGCACTTCAGGAAATCCGTCCAGGCGGCCGGGGTGACCGTCAGCCGTGCGGCGCCCGAGGTCTTGGAGTCCCGGACGTACACCAGGGCGGGGGTGGTGGCCACCTCGACGCAGTCGCCGGGCTCGCCACTGCTGCTGTAGCTGCTCTTGAACCAGTGGAGTTCCGGCGTGCTCATAGTCTCCCCAGCGCTTGCTCGATGAAGGCCCGTGACTCCCTTGGGGAGAGAGCCTGCGCCCGGATCATGCTATAGCGCAACTCCAGGATCCGTAGGTCCCTGGGGTTTGGACCGGGCGGCCGTTGAACGCTCCGTCGGAACGCCCGATCGCCGTGCCGTCTGCGAACTTCAGTATTTCGATGAGCCCCTGGGTGCCGGCGTGATCGTGGCGCTTGGTCGGCATCACCTGGAGCGTGACGTGCCGCAACCGGTGAGTTCCAGCAGGTGTTCGAGTTGACGGCGCAGCACTGCCTCCGAGCCGTAAGGGCGCTCCAACGTCACCTGTTCCTGGACGAAGCCGAGCGTCGGCGCGGGCTCCTTCTCGAAAACTGACTGCCGGGCTACGCGTCCTGCGGTCTCCCGCTCGATGACGTCGTCCGGCAGTGCGGGCTGGGTCATCTCGAACAGCGTGCGCGCGTATTCCTCCGTCTGCAACAGCCCATGGATGTTGTGGTTGCTGTACAGCAGCATCTCCACGGCCCGGTCCTCCAGCCCCTTCAGCCGGCGCACCTTCTTCGGGTACCGGGCCCGTCTCATGTCCTCCATGAAAGCCCGGAGATGGCCGTTCGCGTGCAGGACATGGTCGGCTTTGTCCAGGAACTCCGGGCGCGGAATGCGCTGGCCCCGCTCGATCTTCCGGATCAGGTCCTCGCCGTACCCGAGCACTTCCGCCAGCTCACCGGGGCGCAGCCCCGCCGCCTCCCGGCACACCCTCAGCAGCCGTCCCACCGCCTGCACCACCGGTTCGATCTCGTCACCGGGCTCGACGTCCCAACCCGCCTCGTCCACACCGTCGCTCACGTGCCACCTCCCGTCGTCGCCATACCCGTACAACGCACACGGCAGCCAGGACCGCACGGGACAACCCCCGGACAAGAGAGAGCCGGTGAGGGTGCAGCCCCGTCCCCACGGGCACCCTCACCGGCCGTTCAGCGGCGGAAGCCGTACGTCAGACCCGTACCAGCTCCCGCTCGTCCTCCGTGCCGTGCGCGGCGGACGGCGTGCGCAGGCCCTCGCCCTCGACGTCCACGTTGGGCAGGACCCGGTCCAGCCACTTCGGGAGCCACCAGGCGCGCTTGCCCAGCAGGGCGAGGACGGCCGGGACGATCGCCATGCGGACGATGAACGCGTCGAAGAAGACGGCGATGGCGAGACCGAAGCCGATCATCTTGACCATGGACTCGCTGGAGCCGATGAAGCCGGAGAAGACGGCGATCATGATGACGGCGGCGGCGGTGACCACACGGGCGCCGTGCTTGAAGCCCGTCACCACGGCCTGGGTCGGCTTCTCGCCGTGGACGTACGCCTCGCGCATCCGGGTGACGAGGAAGACCTCGTAGTCCATCGCGAGTCCGAACACCACGCCCACCATGAAGATCGGCATCATCGACATGACCGGGCCGGTCTGCTGGACGTTCATCAGGCCGGACAGCCAGCCCCACTGGAAGACCGCGACGACCGCGCCGAGCGCCGCGAGCACGCTGAGCAGGAAGCCGAGGGCCGCCTTCAGCGGGACGAGGACCGAGCGGAAGACCACGATCAGGAGCAGGAAGGCCAGGCCCACGACCAGGGCGAGGTAAGGCAGCAGCGCGTCGTTCAGGCGCTGGGAGACGTCGATGTTCATCGCCGTCGAGCCGGTCACCAGCAGCTTGGCGTCCTTCTTCGCGGTGATGTCCGCGCCCTTGTCGCGGATCGCGTGCACCAGGTCCTCGGTGGACTTGGAGGACGGCTTGGACTTCGGGACGACCGTGATGATCGCCGTGTCGCCCGCCTTGTTGAGCGTGGCCGGGGTGACCGCGACGACGTCCTTGAGGCCCTTGATCTCCTTGCCGATTTCGGTGAAGGCCGTCGTGGGGTGGGCGCTGCCCTTGGCGTCGACGACGACCATCAGCGGGCCGTTGAAGCCGGCGCCGAAGCCCTCGGACAGCAGGTCGTAGGCGCGGCGCTGGGTGGTGGAGGTGGGCTGGGAGCCGTCGTCGGGCAGGCCCAGTTCCAGGGAGGAGACCGGGACCGCGGCGGCGCCGAGGCCGATCACACCGAGCAGCAGGACCGCGACGGGGCGCCGTACGACGAAACTGGCCCAGCGGGTGCCCATGTTGGGGCGGCCCGGCTGCTTCGCCGGACGGCCGCCGCCGAGCAGCTTGCTCTTCTCGCCGGCCGGCTTGACCTTGCGGCCGGCGTAGCCGAGCAGCGCGGGGATCATCGTGAGCGCGATCAGTACGGCGATGGCGACCGTGCCCGCCGCCGCGATGCCCATCTTGGTCAGCATCGGGATGTTGACGACGGAGAGGCCGACCAGCGCGATGACGACGGTCAGGCCCGCGAAGACCACCGCGGACCCCGCCGTGCCGACGGCGCGGCCCGCCGCCTCCTCACGCTCGCGGCCCTCGGCGAGTTCGGCGCGGTAGCGGGAGACGATGAACAGGGCGTAGTCGATGCCGACCGCGAGGCCGATCATCATCGCCAGGGTGGAGGTGGTGGAGCCCAGGTCGAGGGCAGTGGCGAGCGCGGTGATGGAGGAGACGCCGATGCCCACGCCGATGAGCGCGGTCAGCAGCGGCAGCCCGGCCGCGAGCAGGGAGCCGAAGGTGATGACGAGGACGACGGCGGCGATGCCGATGCCGATCAGTTCACCGGCGCCCTCCTCGGGCATGGCGGTGAGCGCGTCGCCGCCGACCTCGACGGTCAGCCCGGCGTCCCGTGCCTGCTGCGCGGCCTCCTTCAGCGCGTCGCGCGAGGAGTCCTTCAGCTCCATGCCGGAGACCTTGTACTTCACCGAGGCGTAGGCGATGGAACCGTCCCGGCTGACCGCGTGCCCGGTGTAGGGGTCGGCGACGGAGGCGACCTCGGAGCCGTGGCCCAGCTCGCGCACGGTCTTGTCGACGGTGGCCTTGTTGGCCTTGTCGGTCATCTTCTCGCCGGCCGGCGCCTTGAAGACGACCCGTGCGGTGGCGCCGTCGGCGCTCATGCCGGGGAAGCGCTGCTCCAGCAGGTCGAACGCCTTCTGGGCCTCGGTGCCGGGGATCGAGAAGGAGGAGTTGCCGGCGGGTGGCGCGGAGGCGGCGCCCACCCCGGCGAGGGTGAGCAGCGCCACCCATATCAGGGCGACGAAGTGCCGTCGCCGGAAGGCGAGCCGGCCGATGCGGTACAGGAATGTGGCCACGGAGGCGTACTCCCGGTCAGGTCGTGGGGTTCATCAGGGCAGGGGTGATCAGCCCGACGACGTGAGCGGTGACGTCAGATGGTGGGCTTGATGGGGAGGTCGTGCGAGAGGGTCAGACGCCGAGGGCGGGGAGGACCACGGCGTCGATGTACGAGGTGAGGAATTCCTGGGTGGGCGGCTGGTCCTCCAGGAGCGTCCTGGTGGCGAAACCGCCGACCATCATGTGCACCATGAAGTCGATCGCCGGGCAGTCCGGGCGGACCTCACCCCGGTCGATGGCCCGCTGGAGCATCTGCCGGCCGTTGACGATCTCCGCCTCGACGATCTGCGCCCGGAACGCCTCGCGCAGATCCTCGTTGTGGTGCATCGCCATGGCGATCCCCCGCATCAGGGCGGAGTTCTGCTCCATGGTGCAGTCGTCCTCCAGCGCCACGAGGGCGTGCAGGTCGCCGCGGAGCGAACCGGTGTCGATGTCCGCGATGTGGCCGCGCTTGTTGTGCCGCAGTGCCCTGACCACCAGCTCGGCCTTGCCGCCCCACTGGCGGTAGAGCGTGGCCTTGCTGGACCGGGTCCGGGCGGCGACGGCGTCCATGGTCAGGGCGTCGTAGCCGACCTCCCGGAGCAGGTCGAGCACGGCCTCGTACAGCTCGGCCTCGCGCTCGGGGGTGATCCGACTGCGACGTGCAGCCGCGACGGCCTCGGTCATGTCGCTCACCCTTCCGCTCCGGAACTTCCTTGCGTACGTCCATCTTCGTACGTCACTGAAGATACCCCCACCCGGAGCGAAACGAAACCGTTTCGTACGTGGGGTCCGTCACGGACGTGAGGAGCGCATAAAACACGGACGCGTAGGACGGGAGAAGGGCATATAAGTTGCCCGCCCCCAGCGGGCGGAAAAGCATGGGGAGGGTGAGCTATCTGCGCTTCCCCCACCTCAGCGGCGACCTGCTGTGCTTCGTGGCCGAGGACGACCTGTGGCTGGCCCCCCTCGACGCCCCCGGCCGCGCCTGGCGGCTCACGGCGGACCGCACCAAGACCGGGCACCCCCGCTTCTCCCCCGACGGCACCCGGATCGCGTACACGAACTGGCGCAGCCTGGTCCCCGAGATCCATCTCGTGGACGTCTCCGGCGGCCCCGCGCGGCAGCTGACGTACTGGGGCAGCACCGACACCCAGGTGTGCGGCTGGTCCCCGGACGGCGACATCCTGGCGGTGGCCTCGCACCAGCAGCCGTTCTCCTACTTCACCTGGGCCTACAAGGTGACCCCCGACGGCGATCCGGGCGGCCGGCTGCCCTGGGGCCCGGTGACCGAGATCCAGGTCGCCGACCTCGGGGGCGAGCGCAAGACGCTGCTGCTCACCGGCACCCCGCCACACGAACCCGCCTCCTGGAAGCGCTACCGGGGCGGCGCCATGGGCCGCCTGTGGCTGCACGGCGAGCACCTGCTGCCCGACCTCGGCGGCCATCTGGCCAGCCCCGTGTACGTGGCCGGGCGGATCGCCTTCCTCTCCGACCATGAGGGCGTCGGCAACCTCTACTCCTGCGCCTACGACGGCACCGACCTGCGCCGCCACACCGACCACGACGCCTTCTACGCCCGGCACGCCTCCAGCGACGGCGACCGGGTGGTCTACCAGTGCGCGGGCGACCTGTGGATGGTGGACGACTTCTCCGCGCACGGCACCCCCCGCAAGCTGGACGTCCGCCTCGCCGGGCCCGCCGCGGGCCGGCGCCGCTACCAGGTACCGGCCGCACAGAACGTGGACGGCATCTCCGTGGACGAGACCGGCCGGGCCAGCGCGGTCGTGGTGCGCGGCAGCCTGTACTGGCTCACCCACCGCGACGGCCCCGCCCGCACCATCGCGGACACCCCCGGCGTCCGGGTCCGGCTGCCGGAGATGCTGGGCTCGATGGGGCAGGTCGCCTATGTGACCGACGCCGGGGGCGAGGACGCGGTGGAGATCGCCCAGCTGCCCCGCGCCACCGGGGACCGCCCGCCCCGCCGGCTCGCCCGTGGCGCCCTCGGCCGGGTCCTGGAGATGGTCGCGGACCCGGACGGCGAGCGCCTGGCGGTCGCCTCCCACGACGGCCGCCTGCTCCTGATCGACGTGCCCGAGGAGCCCGGCGCCGGGGTCCCGGACGCGCCCGGCACCGGGGTCGGCGCCGAGGCCGAGGAGGGCGCGGTCACCGAGCTGATCCGCTCCGTCAACGGGCCCGTGCGCGACCTCGCCTTCTCCCCCGACGGCAGTTGGCTCACCTGGTCCCACCCCGGCATCGGCCGCTCCCTGCGCCAGATCAAGCTGGCCCGGATCAAGGACCGGCTGATCGTGGACGTCACCGACGGCCGCTTCGAGGACGAGACCCCCGTCTTCACCCGCGACGGCCGCTACCTCGCCTTCCTGTCCTGGCGCGGCTTCGACCCGGTGTACGACGTGCACACCGGCGACCTGTCCTTCCCGCTCGGCAGCCGCCCGTACCTGGTGCCGCTGTCCTCGGCGACCCCCTCGCCGTTCGCCCTGAACCCCGAGGGGCGCCCGGCGGCCGGCGGGCTCGACCCGCTGGAGGACGAGGAGAGCGGCGAGGCGGGCGCGGTGACGGTCGAGGTGGAGGGCCTGGCCAGCCGGGTCACCCCGTTCCCGGTGATCGCCTCCAAGTACTCCTCGCTGTACCCGGTCGCGGGCGGCGGCCTGGTCTGGCTGCGCTGGCCGATCTCCGGCGCGCTCGGCGAGACCTTCGTCAACCCGGCCGACACCAGCGGCCGTCCCACCCTGGAGTACTTCAACATCGCCAAGGGGAAGAAGTCCGAACTCGTCGGCCACCTGGACTGGTTCGCGGTGAGCGGCGACGGCACCCGGCTCGTCGTGGTGGACGAGGGCGAGCTGCGCGCGGTGCCCGCCACCGAGATGGGCGACACCGACAGCACCGTCTGGATCGACCTGCGCCGCATCCTGCATGAGGTGGACCCGCCCGCCGAGTGGCGCCAGTCGTACGACGAGGCGGGCCGGCTCATCCGCGCCTACTTCTGGGATCCGGGCATGAGCGGCATCGACTGGGACGCGGTGCTCGACCAGTACCGCCCGCTGGTCGAACGGGTCGCCTCCCCGGACGAGTTCGCGGATCTGCTGCGCGAGGTCCTCGGCGAACTCGGCACCTCGCACGCCTACGTCACCGCCGCCCGCCGCAACGAGGGCCCGCCGCACTACCAGCGCTGGCAGGGCCTGCTCGGCGCCAACCTGGTGCGCCGGGAGGCCGGCTGGACGGTCCGGCGGATCCTGCCCGGCGACTCCTCGGACTCCAAGGCCCGCTCACCGCTGGCCGGCACGGGCATCCGCGAGGGCGCCGTCCTCACCCATGTCGACGGCCGCCCGGTCGACCCCGTCACGGGCCCCTACCCGCTGCTCGCCGGCTCGGGCGGTACGACGGTGGAGCTGACCTTCGCCCCCGCCGAGGGCACCGGCGGGCCCCGCCGGGTCGCCGTGGTCCCGCTGATCGACGACCGGCCACTGCGCTACCAGGACTGGGTGGCCAAACGCCGGGACGTGGTGCGGGAGTTGAGCGGCGGCCGGTGCGGATACCTGCACATCCCCGACATGGGCGGCTCCGGCTGGGCGCAGTTCAACCGGGATCTGCGCATGGAGGTGTCGCGGCCCGCGCTCATCGTGGACGTGCGCGGCAACGCGGGCGGCCACATCAGCGAGCTGGTCATCGAGAAACTGACCCGCACGATCCTGGGCTGGGACCTGACGCGCAACGCCCAGCCGGTGTCGTACACCTCGAACGCGCCCCGCGGCCCGGTGGTGGCGCTGGCCGACGAGGCGACCTCCTCCGACGGCGACATGATCACGGCCGCGTTCAAACTCCTCAGGCTGGGGCCGGTGGTGGGGCAGCGCACCTGGGGCGGAGTCGTCGGCATGACCGGCCGGCACCGCCTCGGCGACGGCACCGTCATCACCGTGCCCATGAACGCCGCCTGGTTCGACGCCTACGGCTGGGCCGTCGAGAACCACGGCGTCGCCCCGGACCTGGAGATCCTGCGCACCCCCCTGGACTGGGCCGAGGGCCGCCACGCCCAGATGGACGACGCGATCCAACTGGCCCTGAAACTCCTCGATTCCCACCCCGCCGCCGTCCCCCCGGACTACTCCGACACCCCCGACCGCTCCCGCCCGAAACTGCCACCGAGACCGGCGTCGTAAGTCGTGAACGGCGACGAACCACCCCAGAACAAACGCGGGGCGCCCTCCGAAGCGAAGGGCACCCCGCATACCCGGCCGAAGCCGAGCGCCGCGGCTACGCGTCGTAGTCGTGGTCCATCCGGTCCTGCATCTCCGTGTCGTCGATGTTCTGACGACCCCGGTCGGGCTGCTGGCCCTGCTGACCGCGCTGGCCGGCACGCTCACGCGCCTGGCCCGGCTTGTCCTTGCCCATCGGGCGGCCCTGGTTCTGGCCCTGGCGCTGCTGGTCCTTCATACCCATGTGGGTTCACTCCTGTGATGAGTGGGAGCGGGGATCGGCCCCTCGGCGGGGCCAGGACCAGATTCACACGACCCACCACCCTGCGCATGTGGATCAGTTACGGTGGGTGACCCGCGCCGCCTCGTCCGCCGCGCCGCCCGCGCCGACCAGCCCGGACCGCATCCCTTCCAGCCGCGGCCCGAACCGCTTCATCTCCCGCTGCCCCACCGACCCGATGAGCCCCGGCAGATACCCGCGCACGCTCTGCATGCCCCGCAGCCACCACTGCGCGTACACATGCGAGGAGCGCCGCTCGATCCCCGCGACGATCCGGTCCACCGCCGGCCCCAGCGGATACGTCTTGTTCGACGGCCACGGCAGCCGCTGCCGCAACTCCCGCATGACGTCGTCCTGATCGGCCCCGCGCACCATGTCGGTGTCGGTCCACGACAGGTACCCGACGCCGACCCGCACCCCCTGGTAGCCGACCTCGGCCCGCAGGCTGTGCGCGTACGCCTCCACACCGGACTTGGAGGCGCAGTACGCGGTCATCATCGGCGCCGGGGTGATCGCCGCCAGGGAGGCGATCTGGAGCAGATAGCCCCGGCTCTCCACCAGCACCGGCAGGAACGCGCGGGCGGTCACCGCCGAGCCGATGAGGTTGACCTCGATCACCCGCCGCCAGGCGTCCGGATCGGAGTCGATGAACGGACCGCCCGTCGCCACACCGGCGTTGGCGACCACGATGTCCACCTTCCCGAACCGCGCCTTCACCTCCCGCGCCACCCGGCTCATCGCCTCGTGGTCGGTGACGTCGGCGTACCAGTGGCCGCTCTCGCTGTGCAGCCGCCCGGAGACCTCCTTCAGGGCCTCCTCCTCCAGGCCGACCAGCGCCACCTTCGCGCCGCGCGCGGAGAGCTTGCGGGCGAGCAACTCGCCGACGCCGCGCGCCGCTCCGGTGACGACCGCGACCTGTCCTTCGAGCCCGACCCTGCTCATGCGCCCTCCTTGATCCGCTGGGGCGCGGGTTCACCGGCCCCCGTGACGTACGTGCTGACGAGGTCCCGGATGCGGCCCGTGACCCTCTCGGGCTCCTCGACCGGGGTCATGTGGCCGGCGCCGGGCAGCTCGGTGAGCCCGGCGCACCGCGGGAGTTCGGCGACCAGGGCGTGGGCGTGCACCGGGGGCACGAGACGGTCGGCCGTGCCGTGCAGGACCGCGGTGGGCATGTCGAGCCCCCGTACGCCGCTGACCAGATCGAGCGTCGCGAGCACACGGGACCAGGCGTGCCGGGCGCCGGTCGGGCAGTCGTGCACGATCCTCGCGCACGCCTCCACCATCTCCGGTGTCGAACGGGCGCCCATCGTGCCGTACTTGAGGATGCGCTTGGCGAGCGGTGTGACCGGTCCGAGCGGGGCGCGCGAGCCGAGGACGCCCGCGCTGAGCCGGGTGCGCAGCGGTCCCTCGCGCAGCGGCAGCACCCGTGCCTCGGCCACCAGCCGCGAACTGCCGGTGCTGGCCAGCAGGACGGCGGCCGCGTGGGCGCGGAACCGGGGCCGTCCGGCCGCCGCCATGACCGCCATGCCGCCCATGGAGTGCCCGGCGACCAGGACCTGTTCGCCGTCGGCGAGGGTCGCGGCGAGCACCGCCTCCAGGTCGTCCGCGAGCGCGCGGGTGGTGCAGACGGGGCTCGCGGGGCTGCGCCCGTGCCCCCGCTGGTCGTAGACGATCACCCGGTGGTCCCCGGCCAGGTCCCGGATCTGCGCGGCCCAGAAGGCGGTCGAGCAGGTCCAGCCGTGGGAGAGGACGACGGCGGGCGCGTCCTCGGGCCCGTGCACCTCGACGTGCAGCCGGGCGTCGTCGGTGGAGGGGACGGTGAGTACGCGGCCGGGGACCGGCGGGGCGTAGGCGCCGGACGTCATGTGGGGGGCGCGGGGACGGCTCATACGGCGACCTCGTCGGTCTGCGAAGCCTGCGCGCTCTCGCGGGCCTCGGCGGGCTCCAGCGCTCCTCCGGCCGCCCGGATCACCTCGTACTCCCCCAGGTCCACCCGCCGGGTCGCGCGCCGGAACTCGGTGGTCGTGCCCGGCCACACGGTGGTGTTGCGCCCGCCTGCGTCGAGGTACCAGCTGGTGCAGCCGCCGGTGTTCCACACGGTCCGCTGCATGCGCTCCTGGACCTTGTGGTTCCAGGCCGCGACGGCGCCGGGGCGGGCGTCGAGCGCGGTGCGGCCGCCGAGGATGTCGAGCTGGCGCAGGTAGTCGGCCATGTAGTTCAGCTGGGACTCGATCATGAGGATCATGGAGGAGTTGCCGAGGCCGGTGTTGGGCCCGATGACCGTCATGAAGTTCGGGAACCCGGCGGCGGTGGCGCCGCGCAGCGCCTGCATGCCGTCCTTCCACGCCTCGGCGAGGGTGATGCCCTGCGCGCCGACCACGCGCTCGGCGATCGGCATGTCCGTGACGTGGAAGCCCGTGCCGAAGACGATCGCGTCGACCTCGGCCTCGGTGCCGTCGGCGGCCGCCAGGGTCGAGCCCCGCACCTCGCTGAGCCCGCTGGCGACGACGTCCACGTTGGGCCTGGTCAGCGCCGGGTAGTAGGTGTTGGACAGCAGGATGCGCTTGCAGCCGATGCGGTAGTCGGGGGTGAGCTTGGCGCGCAGGGCCGGGTCCTTGACCGCGCGGGCCATGTTGCGCCTGGCGAGCTGCTCGACCAGGCCGAGTTCGTCGGGCCGCTTGGTGAACGCCTGCACCTGCAGCTCCCGGATGCCCCACAGCAGCCCGCGCCGCAGCTGGGTGGTGAGCGGCAGGGAGCGGTGCAGCCAGCGCTCGGCGGGGCTGATCGCGCGGTCCACACGGGGCATCACCCAGGGCGGGGTGCGCTGGAAGAGGGTGAGCCGGCCGACCCGCGACTGGATGGCGGGCACGATCTGGATGGCGGAGGCGCCGGTGCCGACCATGGCCACGCGCTTGCCGCGCAGGTCGTAGTCGTGGTCCCAGCGGGCGGAGTGGAACACCTTGCCGGGGAAGGAGTCCAGGCCCGGGATGTCGGGCACCTTGGGGTCGGACAGCGGTCCGGTGGCGGAGACGACGACATCGGCGGTCAGCGGTCCGCGCGTGGTCTCGATGTGCCAGCGCAGGCTGTCGCGGTCCCAGCCGAGCAGCTTGACCTCGGCGCCGAAGCGGATCTGCGGGCGCAGTCCGAAGACGTCGGTGACGTGCTCCAGGTAGGCGCGGATGTGCCGCTGCCCGGAGAAGGTGCGCGGCCACTCGGGGTTGGGCGCGAAGGAGAAGGAGTACAGGTGCGAGGGCACGTCGCAGGCGCAGCCGGGGTAGCTGTTGTCCCGCCAGGTGCCGCCGACGTCCTCGGCGCGCTCCAGGACGACGAAGTCGGTGATCCCCTCGCGGCGCAGCCGCACGGCGGCGCCGAGCCCGCCGAAGCCGGACCCGATCACCGCCACCCTCACATGCTCGTGCTCGGCCATCCCGGAGCCTCCACGCGTCGCCTTGAAATGCCGTCCGTCAATGCTGCCAGTGAACACTGGCACGATGGGACTGTAGAGCAGCTCCGTACCGAGCGGTAGGGGGCGCGGGAAGGAAAGTTACCGGCGGTACACCATAGGCTTCGGGCGTGGCAGCAGACACCGGACACCCGGAGGCGCCCCGTGGGGGCCCGCGCGAGTACCGCACACAGGAGCTGGCCCGCCTGGCCGGCATCACCGTGCGCACCCTGCGCTTCTACCGCGAACGCAAACTGCTGCCGCCGCCCCGCCGCGAGGGCCGTATCGCCTGGTACGACGACCACCACCTGGCCCGGCTGCGCACGATCGGCGCCCTACTGGAGCGCGGCCACACGCTGACCGGCATCGCGGAGCTGGCCGAGGCCCTGGACCAGGGCCGGGACGTCGCCGACCTGCTCGGCGTCGGCGCCCCCACCGAGGAGGAGCCGATCCGCCTCACCCCGGAGGAACTGGCCGCCCGCTTCGAGGGCGAGGTCACCCCGGAGAACCTGGCCGCCGCCATGGAGCTGGGCTACCTGGGCACCGACGGCGACACGATCGTGCACATCAGCCGGCGCCTGCTGGACGTCTCCTCCGCCCTGGTCCGCGAGGGCATCCCGCTCGCCGAGGTCCTCACGGCCGGCGCCCGTGTCCGCGAGCACGCCGAGGCCCTGGCCACCCTCTTCTCCGACCTGATCCTGCGCCACGCCCCGGAAGAGGACCTCCACCGCCTGCGCCCCCTCGCCCGCAGCGTGGTGGAGGCGGAACTGTCCCTGGCCATGGACCGGCAGCTGAACAAGGGGAACTGACCGGCCTGCCCGGACCCGGTCCGGAAGAGGGACCTCAGGCGCCGTAGACCACGGTCACCGGCGCGTGGTCGGACCAGCGCTCGGCGTGCGAAGCCGCCCGCTCCACGCGCGCCTTGAGCGCCCGCGCGGCGAGGCCCGGCGTGGCCATCTGGTAGTCGATGCGCCATCCCGAGTCGTTGTCGAACGCCCGCCCCCGGTACGACCACCACGTGTAGGGGCCGTCGACGTCCGGGTGCAGGGCCCGTACGACGTCGACGTAGCCGCCCTCCTCGGCGGCGAGCACCCGGTCGAGCCAGGCGCGCTCCTCGGGCAGGAAGCCGGAGTTCCTGGTGTTGCCGCGCCAGTTCTTGAGGTCGGCCTCGCGGTGGGCGATGTTCCAGTCGCCGCAGACGACCACCTCGCGTCCCTCGGCGGCGGCGCGTTCGCGCAGCGCCCCGAGGTGGTCGAGGAACTCCGCCATGAACCGGACCTTCTCGTCCTGCCGCTCGGTGCCGACCTCGCCGGAGGGGAGGTAGAGGGAGGCGACGGTCACACCGGGCAGGTCGGCCTCGACGTAGCGCCCGCTGCCGTCGAACTCCGCGGACCCGAAGCCGATCCGGACCCGGTCGGGTTCGCGCCGGGTGTACAGGGAGACGCCCGCGCGCCCCTTGGCGGCCGCCGGGGCGTGCACGACATGCCAGCCTGCGGGCTCGCGCACCTCCTCGGGCAACTGGTGCGGCTCGGCGCGCACCTCCTGGAGGCACACGACGTCCGCCTCCGTGGCGGCCAGCCACGGCACGAAGCCCTTCTTGGCGGCAGCCCGCAGCCCGTTCACGTTCACCGAGGTCACAGTCAGCACCGGAGCACGATACCGGCACACTGGACGGAGCCCTCACCAGCGAGGGGTCCCTCCCGCATGGAAGCGCGATGCCCAGATGAACATTCGCCGCATACGTTTCGACCACCCCGACGCCGTCAAGCTCAACGACGCGGTGCAGGCCGAATACGCCCTCCGTTACGGCGACGACGGCGACGAAACCTTCCTCACCCCCGAGGACTTCCTCCCGCCTCGGGGCGTCTACCTGATCGCGTACGACGAGTCCGACCGCCCGGTGGCCACCGGCGGCTGGCGCAGCCAGGAGCACAACGAGGAGGGCTACTCGGACGGCGACGCCGAGCTGAAGCGCATGTACGTGATCGAGGAGATGCGCGGCCGGGGCCTGGCCCGCCGGATGCTGGCCGCCCTGGAGGAGGACGCCCGCGCGGCCGGGCGGCGGCGGATGGTCCTGGAGACGGGCACCAAGCAGCCGGAGGCCATCGCCCTGTACACCTCCAGCGGCTACACGCTCTGCCCCAAGTTCGGTTTCTACCGCTTCCACGAGGAGAGCCGCTGCTTCGCGAAGGACCTGTGACCGGGCCGGGGCCATGGCCACGGGGGGGGCCGGAGCGACGGACGCGAAGGCCCCCGCCACGGCCACCGGGCACGGGCGCACATGTCAAAGCCCCGGTCGGTTTCCCGACCGGGGCTTTGAGCTGCGTGGACCTGAGGGGATTTGAACCCCTGGCCCCCTCGATGCGAACGAGGTGCGCTACCGGACTGCGCCACAGGCCCTTGCAACGAGTGAAACTCTAGCACCCTGATCGGGGTGCTTGGAAATCCGTTCCCGAACTGGTCAGGAGCGGCTTCCCGGATGTGGCGGCCGTCACTCGTTGGCGGCGCGCGGACGGTCCCCGTCCTCGTACTGGTCGAACAGCGGGGTGCGGCCGCGCTCGCGGGAGCGGCGGGCGGAGGCGGCACGCCGCGCGCCGCCGCGGCCGTCGGCCGACCGGTCCGCCGACGGCGCCGGCTCGCCCTCCCCGGCCGCGGGCGCCTGGCCCGTCTCCTGATCCGGGGCGACCGAGCTGGACCGCGCCGAACTCCAGGTGTCCGGCCCGCCGAGGTCGATGCCGGAGGTGGCCCGCGGCGCGACCGGCGCGGTCACGTACGTGGGCAGGGGTACCGGCACCGGGTCCCAGCTGTCCCCCTGACCGGGCCGCCGCTGCCGCTCGCGCTGCTGGTCGACCCACTCGGCGTGGTCGGTCTGCTCCACCAGGGCGCGCCGGTCGGCGGCGCGCGCCAGGAGGCCGGGGTCCGTGTCGGTCCCTGTGGCCTCCTCCGGTTCGTCGGCGGCGCGGGCGGCCTCCGCGGTCGGACGCCTGCGCGGCTGGCGCTCACGCAGTCGCTGGGCGGCGGCCTCGGCGCGGCGGCGGTCCATCTGGTAGGCGAAGCGGCGGCGTTCCTGGGCGCGCAGATACGCGATGTACGCGCTGAGGAGCACGGCGGGCCCGGCGGGCGCCCACAGGAAGGCGAGGCCTCCGACGGCGGCGACGATCGCGCCGACGGTGAAGGCGAGGAACAGCAGTACGGTGGTGCGCCGACGGCGCGCGAGTACCTTCGTGCGCCGGGCACGCGCTGCGGCCGCCTGCGCCGAGGGTGACCGGCGGGCCGCCGGTGCGTGCTGCTGCGCCGGGATCGCGGGGGCGTGGCCCCGGTCGGCTTCCGGGCCGCGGGACGCCTCGGGCTCGCTCTCCGCCGTGACCTGACGGCGGGTCGGAGGCACGGCGAAGGCCCGGACGTCCACCGAATCGGTGACGGCGTCCGGATCGACGGCGTCCGGCTCCCCCTCCTCGGCGGAGCGCGCCCGCAGGTCCTTGGCGTACCGGCGCTCCATCCCCGCCCGTCCGGAAAGCAGCCGGATGGCGGTGCTGAAGCGTTCCGTCGGACGGGCCTCGTTCAGCTCGTCCTGCCTACGGAGCCACATCGGCACCAAGTAGGCGGCCCAGGCCCCGACAATGACTGCGTAGATGAGGCCGCTGCTGCTCACGACTCACACGGTAGAGGGGTTTGACCGAAGGGATCGGCCAATTGAGCCGGTGTGTCGCACGATCTGGCTGATATTTCCAGCATTTTTTGCGGCCCATACGATCAAAATTTCGAACGCATATTCAATTCCTCGGTCCTTGTGCCGCCGAGCGCGCCCGCCGCCACCGGCTCAGCAGCCCGTCCGGCACCTCCTCGGCGGTCAGCGCGAAGACCAGGTGGTCCCGCCAGGCGCCGTCGATGTGCAGATAGCGCGGCCGCAACCCCTCCTCGCGGAAGCCGAGCTTCTCCACCACCCGGCGGCTGGGCCGGTTCTCGGGACGGATGCACACCTCGATGCGGTGCAGCCCGACCGCGCGGAAACAGTGGTCCACCACCAGCGCGACGGCCGTGGGCATCACCCCGCGCCCGGCCACCGACTCGTCCACCCAGTAGCCGATGTGCCCGGAGCACATCGACCCCCAGGTGATCCCGGCGACCGTCAACTGCCCGACCAGGCGGCCCTGGTACTCGATGACGAACGGCAGCATCCGGCCCGCGTGCGCCTCGCGGCGCAGATGCCGGACCATCTGCCGGTACGTCGGCCGGTGCGCGACCGGGCCGCTCGGGGTGGGCGGCGGGATCGTGGCCTCCCAGGGGCGCAGCCAGTCCCGGTTGCGCCGGTTCACCTCGCGCCACTCCCGCTGGTCGCGCAGCTTTATCGGCCGCAGGACGACATCGCCGTCCACCAGCACGACCGGCCAGGTCGATCCGTTCAGCTCGCACCCCCCGCACTGGGTCTGGCGTGGTCGCCGCCGCGAAGCTGGTCCACGGCGTGGGCCAGCAGGGGCTCCAGGACGGCCAGTCCGTCCTTCACCCCGCCCGTGGACCCCGGCAGGTTGACGATCAGGGTCCGGCCGGCGACCCCGGCGACGCCTCGGGACAGCGCGGCGGTCGGCACCTTCCGCATGCCGAAGGCCCGGATGGCCTCGGCGATGCCCGGCACCTCGTGGTCGATGACGGCGCGGGTCGCCTCGGGGGTGCGGTCGGTCGGGGTCAGGCCGGTGCCGCCGGTGGTGAGAATCGCGTCGTACCCGGCGGCGGCGCCCGCGCGCAGGGCGGCCTCGACCGGCTCCCCGTCGGGCACGACCTGGGGGCCGTCCACGGCGAAGCCGAGGCGCGTGAGGCCGTCGGCGATCAGCGGGCCGCCCCGGTCCTCGTAGACACCCGCGGCGGCCCGGTTGGAGGCGGTGATCACCAGGGCGCGGTAGCTCATGCCCGGCTCCAGTCGCCCGACTTGCCGCCCGTCTTCTCCAGCACGCGTACGTCCGTGATGACCGCTCCCTTGTCGACCGCCTTGACCATGTCGATCACGGTGAGCGCGGCGACCGTCACCGCGGTGAGGGCCTCCATCTCGACGCCCGTACGGTCCGTGGTCTTCACGGTGGCCGTGATCTCCACGGCGTCGTCCGCGACCGACAGATCCAGTTTCACACCCGACACCGACAACGGGTGGCAGAGCGGGATCAGGTCCGGGGTGCGCTTGGCGCCCATGATGCCCGCGATCCGCGCGGTGGCCAGCGCGTCTCCCTTGGGCACCCCCTCGCCGCGGAGCAGTTCGACCACGCGGGGCGAGACCAGGACGCGGCCGGCGGCGCGTGCGGTGCGCGCGGTGACGTCCTTGCCGGAGACGTCGACCATGCGGGCCGCGCCGGCCGCGTCGAGGTGCGTGAGGTGGTCCTGGGCGGAGGTCTTGGGGGTCTGCCCCGGAGACGGTTCGGTCATGCTGTGCGGCGCTCCCGGTCCGGGCCCGCGCCGTGCGGTGCGCGGGCCTGCTGTGCGCGACACGGTACCGCCAAGTAGTCTCGCGCAGCCGCCCAGGAGGTGCCTCAGCCGAGCGGTACGACCTCCACCTCGGTGCCGGGCTCGACGGACTCCATGTCCTCGGGCACCACGATCAGCGCGTCCGCGTGCGCCAGCGCCGCCACCAGGTGGGAGCCCGCGCCGCCCACCGGGGTGACCTCGCCGTCCGCGTACCGGCCCCGCAGGAACTGCCGGCGGCCCTTCGGGGAGCGCAGCGCCTTGTCCGCGGTGAGCGTGGCCCGCACCACCGGCCGGTGCAGATCGGTGAGGCCCATCAGGGCGCGGATCGCGGGCCGGACGAACAGCTCGAAGGAGACGTACGACGACACGGGGTTGCCCGGCAGCGCGAGCAGCGGCGTGTGATCGGGGCCGATGGAGCCGAAGCCCTGGGGCTTGCCCGGCTGCATGGCCAGCTTGCGGAACTCGATGCCGCTGCCCGGCACGTCCTCGTCGCCGATGTCCGCCAGCGCCTCCTTGACCACGTCATACGCCCCGACGCTCACCCCGCCCGTGGTGACCAGCAGATCGGCGCGGATCAGCTGGTCCTCGATGGTCGAGCGCAGGGTCTCGGCGTCGTCGGCGACGGCGCCCACCCGGTAGGCGATGGCACCCGCGTCCCGCGCGGCGGCGGTGAGGGCGAAGCTGTTGGAGTCGTAGATCCGGCCGCGGCCCAGCTGCTCGCCGGGCTGGACGAGTTCGCTGCCGGTGGAGACGACGACCACGCGCGGGCGCGGGCGCACCTTCACCGTGCCCCGGCCGATCGCGGCGAGCAGCGCGATCTGCGGCGGGCCGAGGATCGTACCGGCCTCCAGCGCGCGATCGCCCGCCTTCACGTCGCTGCCCTCGGCCCGGACGTGTGCGCGCGCCTCGACGGGCCGGTGCACGCGCACCTGGCCCTCGGCGTCCTCGGGGGCGAGGCTGCGGGCCCGCATGCCGCCGGCCGGGCCCTCGCCGAGCCCGCCGTCGGTCCACTCCACGGGGACCACGGCCTCGGCGCCGGGCGGCAGCGGGGCGCCGGTCATGATCCGGGCGGCCTGGCCAGGACCGACCCGCACCGGCTCGTCCGCGCCGGCCGCGACGTCCCCGACGACCTCCAGGGCGGCCGGGAACTCCTCGCTGGCGCCCTCGACATCGGCGACCCGCACCGCGTACCCGTCCATCGAGCTGTTGTCGAAGGGCGGCAGCGACACCGGGACCGTGACGTCCTCGACCAGGACGCAGCCCTGGGCGTCGAGCAGTTGGAGTTCGATGGGCTCCAGGGGCTGGACCGTGGCGAGGATGTCCTCCAGGTGCTGGTCCACCGACCACAGGTCGTCTTCGCCGGTCGGGCGGGGCGCGGCGCTGCTCAACTCTGCTGCATCTCCTCGGCTACGTAACTGCGGAGCCAGGTCCGGAACTCCGGGCCCAGGTCTTCACGTTCGCATGCGAGTCTGACAATGGCACGCAGGTAGTCGCCGCGGTCGCCGGTGTCGTAGCGGCGGCCGCGGAAGACCACGCCGTGCACGGGGCCGCCGAGCTTCTCGTCGGCGGCGAGCTGCTGGAGGGCGTCGGTCAGCTGGATCTCGCCGCCGCGGCCCGGCTCCGTCTTGCGCAGGACGTCGAAGATCTCCGGCGCGAGCACGTAGCGGCCGATGATCGCGTAGTTCGACGGCGCCTCGGCCGGGTCGGGCTTCTCGACCAGGCCGGTGATCTTGACGACGTCGCCCTCGGCGGTGGCGTCCACGGCCGCGCAGCCGTAGAGGTGGATCTGCTCGGGCGCGACCTCCATGAGGGCGATGACGCTGCCGCCGTGCCGCTCCTGGATCTCGATCATGCGCTGGAGCAGGGGGTCGCGGGGGTCGATCAGGTCGTCGCCGAGCAGGACGGCGAAGGGCTCGTGGCCGACGTGCGGGGCGGCGCACAGCACGGCGTGGCCCAGGCCCCTGGGGTCGCCCTGGCGGACGTAGTGCATGGTCGCCAGGTCGCTGGACTCCTGCACCTTGGCCAGGCGGCTCGCGTCGCCCTTCTTCTGGAGGGCGGATTCCAGCTCGTAGTTGCGGTCGAAGTGGTCCTCCAGGGGACGCTTGTTACGACCGGTGATCATGAGGACGTCGTCGAGCCCCGCGGACACGGCCTCCTCGACCACGTACTGGATCGCGGGCTTGTCGACGACCGGAAGCATCTCCTTGGGAGTCGCCTTGGTCGCCGGCAGGAACCGGGTACCAAGACCCGCCGCCGGAATGACAGCCTTGCTGATCCTGGGGTGCGCCTGAGTCATGCCCGACACCTTAACCGGCGTCCCTTGGTATGACCTGGGGCTGCGCTTGGCCGGCCCTTTGACGACGACCCGGACGGCATCGACGCCGTGAACGGCAGACGGAAAGGGTGCGGTACGACCCGTGGAACAGGACGGACGCGTGGACGAGCCTGACAAGAGGACGTTGCGGCGGGGCCTCCTCGCGGTGAGGAACGGGCTGCCGGACGATGACGTACGGGCGGCCGGCCGGGCGCTCGCCGCGCGCGCCCTGGAGCTGCCCGAGCTGGCGGCGGCGCGCACGGTCGCGGCGTACGTCTCCGTCGGTACCGAACCCGGCACCGGCGCGCTCCTGGACGCCCTGCGCGCGCGGGGCACCCGTGTCCTGCTCCCCGCGCTGCTGTCCGACAACGACCTGGACTGGGGCGAGTACACCGGGCCCGGCTCCCTGACGGAGGTACGGCACGGCTCCAGGATGGCCCTCCTCGAACCCTCGGGCGCCCGGCTCGGCCCGGACGCCGTGACGGGCGCGGACGTGGTCCTGCTGCCCGGTCTCGCGGTGGACGCGCGCGGGATGCGGCTGGGGCGCGGCGGCGGCTCGTACGACCGTGTGCTGGCCCGCCTGGAGCGCGCGGGCGTACGGCCCCGCCTGGTGGTGCTGCTCTACGACACGGAGGTCGTCGCGCGGGTCCCCGTGGAGGAGCACGACCGGCCGGTGCACGCGGTGGTGACGCCGTCCGGGGTGCGCCGCTTCGCCTGAGGCGGCCCCGGTACGCGGAACGGCCCGACACGCGCGCGTGTCGGGCCGTTCCGTCCGGCGGGTGCGGCGGCTACGGCTTGAGGACGAGCGTGTCGCTCGTGCTGTTGTCGACCGCCTTGGAGGAGTACGCCCAGGGCAGCAGCTCGCCCTTGGCCCACTTGTCCGTCTGATCCGTGTAGTGCGCGCTGAACGCGTGCCCGGAGGCACCGGTCAGGTTGATCCACTTGGACTTGTCGAGGTCGGCGAGGTTGACGACCATCCGCATCGACGGCACCCAGACCACGTTGTAGCCGCCCGCGGCGTTCCAGCCGGTCGCGTCCACGGCCGCCTCACCGCCGTTGAGCTTCCAGGGGCCGCGGTTGAGCAGGTACTGGAGCGCCTTGGGGCCGTCGGTGCCGAGCGTCTGGTTCTTCAGGAACAGGCGGTGCAGCCGGCCCCAGCTCCAGGTGTCGATGTCCTTGCCGAGCTTGGCGGTCAGCTCCCAGCGGGCGTCGATCATGGCGCGCGCGAACAGCTGGTCCATGTTGTTCGCCGCCGGGCGGGTGCCCTGCTTGGGCGTCTTCCACCAGTCGCTGTCCGGCTTGTTCATCAGGTTGCGCACGACCTCGAACCAGCGGTCGCCGCCGTCCGGCTGCGCCTGGTCGGCGGCGCGCATGCCGCACTCGCGCACCTTGGTGTTGTCGTCGTCCACCGGGCCGGTGCTGTCGATCTTGTCGACCCACAGGCACTGGCCCTTGACGCGCAGCTCCTTGGGGAGCTTGTTGCCGAAGGCGAGCTTGAGGACGTTGCGCCAGACGGCGTTGAAGTACGCGGCGGCCGCGGAGTCGGAGTCCTGGGTGTAGTCCCAGCCCTCCAGCAGCTTCTGCGCGTCGCGCACGTTCTTGTCGGACAGGTTGATCTTCAGCAGCTTCGGCACCATGAGCTTGGCGATCTCGCTGCTGTCGTCCAGCTGCATCTGCCGCATGTCGTCGGTGGAGATCTTGCCGCCGCCCTTGATCTTGGACTCGATCAGGTCGGTGATCCGCTGGCTGCGGGTGCCGTAGCCCCAGTCGGTGGTCAGGGTGTACGGGTACTTGTCCTTGTCGACCACGGCCTGGTTGGCGGTGACGATGTAGCCGCGCTTGGGGTTGTACTCGTACGGCAGCTCGTCCTGCTGGATGTAGCCGGTCCAGCGGTACTTGGGGTCCCAGCCGGGCGCCGGGATGGAGCCGTCGTCCGCGGCGGCGCGCGTCGGGATCTTGCCCGGCAGGGTGTAGCCGATGTTGTCGCGGGTGTCGGCGTAGACCAGGTTCTGCGAGGGCACGTCGAACTTGGCGGCGGCGGCGCGGAAGTCCTTCCAGTCGGCCGCCTTGTCGAGGGCGAAGACGGCGTCCATGGAGGTGCCCGGGTCGAGCGCGGTCCACTTGAGGGCGATGCCGTAGCCGTCGCCGCGGTCCGGGGCGGCGGCGTTGACCGTGGCCTTCTTGCCGACCTCGACCAGTTCGTCGTCGCGGTCGGACAGGAGCGGCATCCCGTCCTGGGTCTCGCGCACGACGATCGTCTTCGAGGCGCCGCCGGCGACCTTGATGGTCTCCTGGCGGGTCTTGAAGGGCCGCACCTTGCCGTCGTACAGGTAGCCGCCGGCGGTGACCTTCTCCAGGTAGAGGTCGCTGACGTCGACCCCGGAGTTGGTCATGCCCCAGGCGATGTCGGCGTTGTGGCCGATGATCACACCGGGCATCCCGGCAAATGTGTAACCGGTGACGTCGTACTGGCACTTGGCCGAGACGGTCCGGCAGTGCAGGCCCATCTGGTACCAGACGCCCGGCAGGGACGCCTCCAGGTGCGGGTCGTTGGCGAGCAGCGGCTTGCCGGTGATGGTGTGCTGGCCGCCGACGACCCAGGAGTTGGAGCCGATGCCCTGGCCGTTCACGCCGACGGCGGTCGGGAGGTCGTCCAGGGAGCTGTAGAGGCCGCCCAGTTGGCTCGTGAGGCCCGAACCGGAGGCGCCCGAGGTTCCGGAGCCGGTGGCGTCCGTCCCGCCC
This sequence comes from Streptomyces sp. AM6-12, assembly GCF_044327085.1. Classification (NCBI taxonomy): domain Bacteria; kingdom Bacillati; phylum Actinomycetota; class Actinomycetes; order Kitasatosporales; family Streptomycetaceae; genus Streptomyces; species Streptomyces sp. AM6-12. The sequence goes on along the minus strand of NZ_JBIQWN010000001.1, from coordinate 4,289,348 downwards.
GCGGACGAGCCCGTGGCGCCGGTCGTGCCGGTCGCGCCCGTGGTTCCCGTCGTCCCGGTGGTGCCCGTGCCGCCCGTGGTCCCGGTCGTGCCGGTGCCCGTGCCCGTGCCGGTCGAGCCCGTCCCCACGGGCGTGCCCGCGGCGGCGCTCTGCTCGAAGCTCTTGGTCAGCGCGTCGTACTGACCCTCCTGCACGATCGGCTTGTTACGGCTGTACGGGTACTCCGGGTACAGGTCCTTGATCTGCTGCGGGCCGAGCCGGCTCGTCATCAGGGCGCGGTCGATCTCGTCCTGCATGTTGCCGCGCAGGTCCCAGGCCATCGCCTTCAGCCAGGAGATCGAGTCGACCGGGGTCCACTGCTCGGGCTTGTAGTCGTTGGTCAGGTTCAGGGCGGCGTACTCCAGAGAGATCTCCTTGCCGCTCTTGCCCTTCAGGTAGGCGTTGACGCCCTTGGAGTAGGCGTCCAGGTAGCGCTTGGCGGAGGCCGACAGCTTGGTGTCGTACTCCTGCTCGGCGACCCGCTCCCAGCCGAGGGTGCGCAGGAACTCGTCGTTCTTGACCTGGCTCTTGCCGAACATCTCGGACAGGCGCCCCGCCGTCATGTGCCGGCGCACGTCCATCTCGTAGAACCGGTCCTGCGCCTGGACGTAGCCCTGCGCCATGAACAGGTCCTCGTCGGAGGACGCGTAGATCTGCGGGATGCCGTTGCCGTCCCGCTTGACGTCGACCGGGCCCGACAGCCCGTGGAGCGTGATCGACCCCGTGGTCTGCGGGAGGGAGGCGCGCACGGCGCTGACCGACCAGTACCCGCCGTAGGCGATGCCCGCGATGACGGCCAGGACCAGCAGCAGCACGAGCAGTCGGGCTTTGCGCCCCTTCTTCCTGCCTGACTTGGCGGGCGCGGCACCGGTGGTGGCGGTGTCACCCGTTGTGGCGGTGGTGTTCGGGGGCATCGCTGTCCTTGCTGTCCTAACGCGAGCGGCAGGTCGGGCCATGACTTTGAATGAGCGCTGGAGCAACCATAGGCGCAGGACCCTGTGCGCCTTGACGCGGAGTCGGGAACCGGCGCGCACGAGCGTTCGATCTTTTCCCCCTAACGTCAAGAAAGCGTCAAGAATTAGGTAAGGTAACGAAGTACTGGATGCGGTGCGCCGCAGCCTCGGATCTTGTGTTCGCGCGTCCGCGCGCCCCGCGCCCGGGCCAAGGAAGGGAACCGCCGCTGACTGTTCACCACCTCAACCAGCTTCTGCTCGTCTGCTCCCTCGTCCTGCTGGTCGCCGTGGCGGCCGTGCGGATCTCCTCGCGCAGCGGGCTCCCCAGCCTGCTCGTCTACCTGGGGATCGGCGTCGTCATGGGCCAGGACGGCCTGGGCCACATCCACTTCGACAGCGCCGCCATGACACAGGTCATGGGCTACGCGGCCCTGGTCGTGATCCTCGCCGAGGGCGGTCTCGGCACCAAGTGGAAAGAGGTCCGGCCGGTCCTGTCCTCCGCCTCCGTCCTCGCCACCGCGGGCGTCGCGGTCAGCGTCGGGGTCACCGCGGCGGGCGCGCACTATCTGGTCGGGCTGGAGTGGCGGCAGGCACTCATCATCGGCGCGGTGGTGTCCTCGACGGACGCGGCGGCTGTCTTCTCCGTGCTGCGCAGGATCCCCTTGCCCGCACGTGTGACGGGCACCCTGGAGGCGGAATCGGGGTTCAACGACGCCCCGGTCGTCATCCTGGTCGTCGCCTTCTCCACGGCGGGTCCGGTCGAGCACTGGTACATATTGCTCGGCGAGATAGCCCTGGAGCTGGCGATCGGCGCGGCCGTGGGCCTCGCGGTGGGCCTCGTCGGCTCCTGGGGACTCAAGCACGTCGCGCTGCCCGCCTCCGGCCTCTACCCGATCGCCGTCCTCGCCATCGCCATCTCGGCGTACGCGGCCGGTGCCCTGGGCCACGGCAGCGGTTTCCTCGCCGTCTATCTGGCCTCCATGGTGCTCGGCAACGCCAGGCTCCCGCACTGGCCGGCCACCCGCGGCTTCGCCGAGGGGCTCGGCTGGATCGCCCAGATCGGCATGTTCGTCCTGCTCGGCCTCCTGGTCACCCCGCACGAACTGGGCGACGACATCGTGCCCGCCCTGGTCATCGGCCTGGTGCTGACCATGGTGGCCCGTCCGCTCAGCGTGGTGTGCAGCCTGACGCCGTTCCGGGTGCCCTGGCAGGAGCAGACCCTGATGTCCTGGGCGGGGCTGCGCGGCGCCGTCCCCATCATCCTGGCGACGATCCCCATGGTGAACGGCGTCGACGGCAGCCGGCGGATCTTCAACATCGTCTTCGTCCTGGTCGTCGTCTACACCCTCGTCCAGGGGCCGACGCTGCCCTGGCTGGCGCGCACGCTGCGCCTCGGTGAGAAGGGCGAGGCGGCCGACCTCGGCATCGAATCGGCGCCCCTGGAGCGGCTGCGCGGGCATCTGCTGTCCCTGACCATCCCGGAGGAGTCGCGGATGCACGGCGTCGAGATCGCCGAGCTGCGGCTGCCGTCCGGGTCCGCCGTGACGCTCGTCGTGCGCGAGGGCAAGTCGTTCGTGCCGATGCCGAGCACGGTGCTGCGGCGCGGCGACGAACTCCTGGTGGTCGCCACCGACCCGGTCCGCGACGCGGCGGAGGCGCGGCTGCGCGCGGTCGCCCACGGCGGCAAGCTGGCGAGCTGGCTGGGCACGGACGGGGCGGAGGGCGGGGGCGCGCGGCCGGGCGGCGCTCGGCCCGGGGGCTCCCGGCCGGGGCCGGGGGGCGCGAAGTCCGGGAGTGCGAAATCCGAGGGCGCGAAGTCCGGGGGTGCGCGGTCCGGCGGCGGCGCGCGGTCGGGGAGCTCGCGTTAGGGAGGCTTGGCGTCAGGAAGGGCTGGCGTCAAGGAGCTGGGCGTTGAGGGGGCTCGCGTTAAGAGCCGGTTTCACGCGGTTCACACCTGGTGCACGCGCCGCGGAATCCCAGGCGACCGGCCCGGTGGTGCTCGTTTTCACAGCCCACGCGGGGATGGCCCCTGTACGATGAAGGGGCACCCTGATCGAACCAACTCTGCCTGACGCAGAGCTGGCGCGACCGTATGGCGGCCGTGACGCCCCCCACCTTGCCGTGGGCGCCGGTATCTACCGCAGTCCGCGCAAGAGGACAGCTCTCGGCGCCCGGACCCCACAGGGGACGCGCGCTACCAGGCGGCAGAAAGGCACGGGCCGTGGGATCCACGGTCAGCGACGAATCGGCGAAGACCTCGACGGCGTCCTCCCGCCCGGGATACGGACCACTGCTGCGCACCCGCGGCGCCTGGACGTTCCTGCTCCCCGGCTTCGCGGCGCGGCAGCCGTTCGCGATGCTCACCCTGTCCATCGTGCTGCTGGTGCAGCACACCACCGGCTCCTACGGCGCCGCCGGCGCCGCCGCGGCCGTCACCGGCGTCTCCATGGCGCTGTTCGCGCCCTACAGCGGGCGGCTGGCCGACCGCTACGGCCAGCGCGCCGTGCTGCTGCCCGGCGTCCTGGTGCACACCCTGTCCGGTCTGTCCCTGACCGCGCTCGCGCTGGCGCACGCCCCGCTGTGGGTGCTGTTCCTGGCGGCCGTGCCGACCGGTGCCTCGGTGCCGCAGGTCGGTCCCATGGTGCGGGCACGCTGGGGCGTCAAGCTCCAGGGCTCGCCCCTGATGGGCACCGCGGCCGCGTTCGAGTCGGTCACGGACGAGCTGACCTTCGTCTTCGGCCCGCTGCTCGCGACCGCCCTGTGCACCGCCGTCACCCCGGCGGCCGGTCTGCTCACCGAGGCGGGGCTCACCCTCGTGGGTGGTTTGCTGTTCGCCGCGCAGAAGAGCACGCAGCCGCCGGTGACGGCCAAGGGCGGCCCCGCGCGCGTGGAGCACGGCTCCGCGCTCCGGGTCCCCGGTGTGCGGGTGCTGATCGTGACCTTCCTCGGCATCGGCTCGGTCTTCGGCGGCATGCAGGTCTCCCTGGCCGCGTTCACCGAGTCCATCGGTGAACCCGGCCTGAACGGCGTCCTGTACGGCGTTTTCGCCGCCGGTAACATGCTGTCCGGGATCGTCTGCGGCGCGATCGTCTGGAAGACGGCGCCCCAGCGGCGCCTGCTCGTCGGCTACACGGCGCTCGCGCTGGCCGCCTCCGCGCTGTGGACGGCGCACTCGGTGCTGCTGCTCGCCGCGCTCGGCCTGCTGGTCGGCATGTGCATCGCGCCCTCGCTGATCACCGGCTACACGCTGGTCGAGGCCCTGGTCCCGGCCCGTGCCCGCACCGAGGCGTTCACCTGGCTGACCGGCGCGGTCGCGCTCGGCCAGGCGGCCGCGGTCACCGTCGCGGGACAGCTGGAGGACCGGCTGTGGGACGGCTCCGGATTCCTGGTGCCGATGGGCGGCACGGTGCTCGCCCTGCTGACCCTGGTGGCGCTGCGATCCGCGCTGGTCGCGCGCCGGGAGACGCAGACGGTGGCACGTGGCGTCGGTCACCGCGAGCCGGTGACGGTGGACTGATTCCCCGGAATACGTCACTATGGATCGTCGTTAGCACTCAATGAGTGAGAGTGCCAGGAGGAAGACAGTGCCGACCTACCAGTACCAGTGCACCGAGTGCGGCGAGGGCCTCGAGGCGGTGCAGAAGTTCACCGACGATGCCCTGACCGAGTGCCCCAGCTGCAACGGGCGCCTGAAGAAGGTGTTCTCCGCGGTCGGCATTGTCTTCAAGGGCTCCGGCTTCTACCGCAACGATTCCCGCGGCTCCACGTCGAGCAGCAGCCCGGCGACGAAGTCGTCCGGCTCCTCGGCGTCCGGTTCGTCGGCGTCCGGCTCGTCCTCGGCCTCGTCCGACTCGAAGCCGTCTTCGGCGTCCACGTCGAGCTCGGCCGGCACGTCCGCCGCCTGAGGCCGTACGTCCCACCCTTTGACGCCCGCCCTGCCGTCCTGTGACGGCGGGGCCTCCGGCGTTCTCCGGCAGGGCCTCCTGCGCGGCGTCACGGCCAGCTAATGTCTTGGCCATGGCGAACGCAGAGATCGGCGTAATCGGCGGCTCGGGCTTCTACTCGTTCCTCGACGATGTGACCGAGGTGCAAGTGGACACCCCCTACGGGCCGCCCAGCGACTCCCTGTTCCTCGGCGAGATCGCCGGCCGGCGGGTCGCCTTCCTGCCCCGGCACGGCCGCGGCCACCATCTGCCGCCGCACCGCATCAACTACCGAGCCAATCTGTGGGCGCTGCGTTCCGTCGGCGTCCGGCAGGTCCTCGGCCCCTGCGCGGTGGGGGGCCTGCGCGCGGAGTACGGCCCCGGCACGCTGCTGGTGCCGGACCAGTTCGTGGACCGTACGAAGTCCCGCGCCCAGTCGTACTTCGACGGGCTGCCGCTGCCCGACGGCACCGTGCCGAACGTCGTGCACGTGTCCCTGGCCGACCCCTACTGCCCCACCGGACGGGCCGTCGCGCTGAAGGCAGCCCGCGGCCGGGACTGGGAACCGGTGGACGGCGGCACGCTGGTCGTGGTCGAGGGGCCGCGCTTCTCCACGCGCGCCGAGTCGCTGTGGCACCAGGCGCAGGGTTGGTCAGTCGTGGGCATGACCGGCCACCCCGAGGCGGCGCTCGCCCGCGAACTGGAGCTGTGCTACACCTCCCTGACCCTGGTCACCGACCTCGACGCGGGCGCCGAGACCGGCGAGGGCGTCTCCCATGAGGAGGTCCTCCAGGTGTTCGCGGCCAATGTGGAACGGCTGCGCGGGGTCCTCTTCGACGCGGTGGCCGCGCTGCCGGTCACCGCGGAGCGGGACTGCCTGTGCGGGAACGCGCTCGGCGGAATGGATCCGGGCTTCGAGCTGCCGTAGCGAGAGGGCGGGGAGGCGGGAGGCCGACGGGGCGGCGCAAGCGCTGACGGGGCGGCGGGGGCCGGCGTGTCCACGGGACGGCGGAGGCCGACGGCGCGGCGGAGGGCCGACGGGCCCACGGGGCCCCGCAGGCTGACGGAGTCGCGGGAAGCCGACAGTCCCATGGGCCCAGCGGAGGCTGGCGGAGCGGCGGGAGGCTGTGGACAAGTAGCCGTAGCCGGAGCGGAATTACGCGTTCGGGTGGGCGAGTTATCCACAACCGGGTGGTGGTCCACCGGCTCCGGCGGGATCCGGCGCGAGGCGTCATCGTGGGCAGCGCAAGCCGATGGCCCTCGTCACAGGCGGTGACCCCGATGCCTCTCCCCTTCCCCTCCCTCCCCTCCCCCTCTTCGCCCTCCGCGCCCGTCCCGCGCGCCGCGTTCCCCCCTCCCCTGCGCCTGCCCCTCCCTCTGGGCACGGACGCGCCCGCGACCTGCGAGGTGCCGCCGTTCCCCCCGGTGCGGGTGCGCGGCGGGCGGTACCGGATGCAGCGGCTCGTACGGCACCGGGGCCGGGCGGTGGCGGCCGGCCTCGCGGTGACCGCGGCCGCGCTGGTCGCGGCGGGTCCGGGGACCTCGGCGCAAGCACACCGCGCCGAGGCGGCACCGCGCCCCGCCCGGTCCGCGCGGGGACACCCGCCCGCGACTCCCCCGGGCCCTCCCCGTCCGGTGGGCCTGGTCGCGGCGCCGGTGCGGATCGCCGACGCGGCCGCGGTCCGGCTGCTGCGCCCCGGCGACCGGGTCGACGTCGTCGCCGCGCAGGATCCGTCGGCCGGGGGCGGTGTCCGGGTGCTCGCGCGCGGAGTGCGGGTGACACGGGTGCCGGAGCCGGCCGACGCCGGGGCCGAGAGTGGTGCGCTGGTCGTGCTGGCGGTGCCGCGTGCCCTCGCACCGGGACTCGTCGGCGCGAGTGCCACGGCGCGGCTGGCGGTGACGCTGTGCTGAACCGTGCCGGACTTTTTACCGGCGGCGCGCTGTCAAGTCCCTCCTTCGGGGGACGGGATTGGACACTATGGCCGCACGGTGCCGTAGGTTGCGGAGCGTTTTGTGCCACGACTTGTGCATACGAGGAGCGTCCCCGAGGTGAGCGCGAAGAAGGAACCGAGCGTCCTGCAAGGCTTCAAGGCCTTCCTGATGCGCGGCAATGTCATCGACCTGGCAGTGGCGGTCGTCATCGGCGCCGCCTTCACGAACATCGTCAACGCGCTGGTGAAGGGGATCATCAACCCGCTGGTCGGCGCGATCGGTACGCAGAACCTCGACAACTACAGCACCTGTCTGAGCCCTTCGTGCCACGGGACGCACGGCATCCAGCTGATGTGGGGTTCCGTCCTCGGCGCCGCGCTGTCCTTCCTGATCACCGCCACGGTGGTGTACTTCCTGATGGTCCTGCCGATGTCGAAGTACCTGGCCCGGCAGGCGGCCCGCAAGGCGGCGCGGGAGGGCACGAAGGAGGTCGTCGAGGTGTCCGAGCTGGAGGTGCTCAAGGAGATCCGCGACGCCCTGGTCGCCCAGCGCGGCACCGGGCACGACGACCACTAGCGCGTCAGAGGTGGTGGGGCGGCTTCTCGTCGAGGAAGCGCTTCAGGTCGGCGGCGCTGTCGCCGACCGGCCGCTCGCCCCAGCCGCGGTCGGTGTCGTCCGAGGACTGCTGGTCCAGCGGATCGTCGAAGACCAGCCCGGGCTTCGGGTCACGCGGTTCGGGTGCGGGGGCGTCGCTCATGCGTCCAGGGTACGGCCCCCGTCCTGGTGGGACCCCGGCCGTCGGTGAGCGCCCACGCAAGCCTCCCGCCCGGTTTTCTGCTGTGCTGAGAGGCATGACGCCCAGTTCCGTCCCGGCGCCCGCTGCTCCGGGCGCATCGCACCCCTCCGGCCCCGTGCGACGCCTCACCGCGCGCGGGCGCGACGAGGCCCACCGGGTCTCCTCCCCGCTGGAGCTCCTCTTCGACCTGTGTTTCGTCGTGGCGGTCTCCCAGGCGGGCGTGCAACTGGTGCACGCCGTCTCCGCGGGCCACCCCGGCACCGGGGTCCTCAACTACGCGATGGTGTTCTTCGCCATCTGGTGGGCCTGGATGAACTTCTCCTGGTTCGCCTCGGCGTACGACAACGACGACGTGCTCTACCGGGTCGTCACCCTGGTGCAGATCGCCGGCGTCTTGGTGCTGGCCGCCGGCGTCTCCCGCGCCTTCGAGCGGCACGACTTCCTGCTGGTCTGGCTCGGCTATGTGATCATGCGCGTCGCCATGGCCACCCAGTGGCTGCGAGCCGCGCGCACCGCCGAGGGCACGGAACGCAGAGCCGCGCTGCGCTACGCGGGCGGGGTGCTGCTGTGCCAGGTCGGCTGGGCCGGTCTGGTGGTGCTGCCGCAGGCGGCGCGGCCCTGGGTGTTCCTGGTGATGGCGATCGCGGAGATGTGCGTGCCGCTGTTCGCCGAGCGGGACTACGAGACCTCGTGGCATCCGCACCACATCGCCGAGCGGTACGGACTGTTCACGATCATCGTGCTCGGCGAGACGATCGCCTCGGCCACGGTCGCCGTGAAGTCGGCCGTGGACGAGCACTCCGCGCTGGGCGAGCTGCTGCCGATCGCGGCGGGCGGGCTCCTGATCGTCTTCTCCGCCTGGTGGATCTACTTCGTGGTGCCCATCCACGGCCATCTGCGCTCCAACGGACAGGCGTTCCAGTGGGGATACGGCCACTATCTGATCTTCTCCTCGGCCGCGGCGATCGGCGCCGGACTGGAGGTGGCCGTGGAGGAGGCGGTCGGCTCGGCGCCCATCTCCACGGCGGCCGCCTCGGCGGCGGTGACCCTGCCGACGGCACTGTATCTGCTGACCGTCTGGGCCCTGCACGCACGGCACTTCAAGGTCGGCATCGCCCAGCAGCTGGTGCTGCCGGTCGCCGCCCTGCTGGTGCTGTGCTGCACCTTCCTGGGCGGCTGGTCGGTGCTCGCCGCGGGCCTGGTGTGCGCGGCGGCGGTGGCGACCGGGGTGGCCCTGACGGCCCGCATGGTCCGAAGGGAGCGCACGACGAGCGCCGCGGCACCGGCCGACTGAACCTCCGGCGGATCGCTCGACTTCCGGCGGGTCGGCTGAGCCCTCCGGCACGCAGACTGAGCCCCCGGCGGGCCGGTCGAACCCTCCGACAGGCCCGGCTGAACCCCCCGGCGGGTCGGCTGAACCCTCCGGCGGCGGAAGGGGCTCCGGCAGACTGGCGGCCATGACAGTTGACGCGCTGACAGATGTCGCCGGGATCCGGGTCGGACACGCCACCCGGACCGGGGAGGGCCGGCTCACCGGGACCACCGTCGTGCTGGCACCCGAGGGCGGGGCCGTGGCCGCCGTGGACGTGCGCGGGGGCGGGCCCGGCACCAAGGAGACCGACGCGCTCGATCCCCGCAATGTGGTCCAGCGGGTCGACGCGATCGTGCTCACCGGAGGCAGCGCCTACGGGCTCGACGCGGCGTCCGGGGTGATGGCCTGGCTGGAGGAGCGGGGGCGGGGCGTGCGGGTGGGGCCCGACCCGGCGCATGTCGTGCCGGTGGTCCCCGCGGCGTGCGTCTTCGACTTGGGGCGCGGCGGTGATTTCCGGGCCCGCCCGGACGCCGCGACGGGCCGCGCCGCGGTGGAGGCGGCGGCCGCGACCGCCGAGGGCGCCCCGGTGCCGCAGGGTTGCGTGGGCGCCGGCACCGGCGCGGCGACCGGCCGGCTCAAGGGCGGCGTGGGCAGTGCGAGCACGGTCCTCGCGTCGGGGATCACGGTCGCCGCCCTGGTGGTCGCGAACGCGGCGGGATCGGTGCTGGATGAGCGGACGGGGGTGCTGTACGGAGAGTTGTACGACGGCCGGGTGGACCACCCGGACGAGCGGGTGCACGAGGCCGCGCTGCGCCGCCTGGAGGAGACCGGCGCGGGTCGTACACCGCCGCCGCTGAACACGACGCTCGCGGTCGTCGCCACCGACGCCGACCTGACCAAGGCCCAGGCGCAGAAGCTGGCCGGCACCGCGCACGACGGCATCGCCCGTGCCGTCCGCCCGGTCCATCTGCTGCACGACGGCGACACGGTGTTCGCGCTGGCCACCGGCGCCCGTCCGCTCGCCGCCCACCCGCTCGCCCTCAACGAGCTGCTCGCGGCGGGCGCGGACCTGGTGACGCGGGCGATCGTCCGGGCGGTACGCGCGGCCGAGCCGGTCGACGGACCGGGCGGAGTGTGGCCGTCGTACGGGGAGTTGTACGGGCAGCAGTAGGGGAGCCGGGTCCGCGCCGGGTGCCGATTGTCGCGGTTCTGTCACGTCATGGCGTTACCAGGACTTGGGAGGAACCTGAGGGACTGTTTGCGCACTCTTTCTCGGCGCAGCGGAACGGACCACGCACACCACACGAACCTGGAGCAGCCCGTGACAAGGCCGGACATTGCAGCGCGGCGCACACTGGTGGCCTGTGCCGCCTTGATGGTCGGCGCCCTCACCCTGACCGCCTGCGGCGGCGACGCCAACGCCTCGAACAAGGGCGGCGGCAAGGACGCACCGAAGACCTCGACGGCGAAGATAGCGATCTCGGCGAAGGACGGCGCGACGGACGCGTCCGTCAACGCGACCGGGGTCAAGGTCAGCGACGGCACGCTGACCGACGTGAAGATGACCGTGTCGGGTTCGGGGCAGTCCGTGCCGGGCGCGATATCCGCGGACGGTCACAGCTGGCAGCCGAAGCAGCGCCTTGAGCTCGGCACCAAGTACCAGATAGCCGCGCGGGCGAAGGACTCCGCGGGCCGCCCCGCGGCGGCCAACGCCATCTTCAGCACCGTCAGTTCGGCGAACAGCTTCATCGGCACCTACACCCCGGACAACGGCAGCACGGTCGGCGTGGGCATGCCGGTGTCGTTCACCTTCAACAAGTCGATCAGCGACAAGAAGGCCGTGCAGTCGCACATCACGGTCGACACCAGCAGCGGCCAGCAGGTGGTCGGGCACTGGTTCGGCGACCGCCGTCTGGACTTCCGGCCGAAGGACTACTGGAAGGCCGGCTCCAAGGTCACGATGAAGATCGACCTGGACCACGTGCAGGGCGCCCAGGGCCTGTACGGGGTGCAGAAGAAGACCGTCTCCTTCACCGTCGGCCGCTCACAGGTCTCCACGGTCGACGCCGGGGCGCAGACGATGACCGTGGTGCGTGACGGCCAGACGCTCAAGACGGTGCCGATCTCCGCGGGCAGCGCGCAGCACACCACGTACAACGGGCAGATGGTGATCTCCGAGAAGTTCACCCAGACCCGGATGAACGGCTCGACGGTCGGCTTCGGCGGGGAGTACGACATCCCGGACGTGCCGCACGCGATGCGCCTGACCTCCTCGGGCACCTTCATCCACGGCAACTACTGGTACAACCGCGGCAATCCGCCCTTCGGCCGGCAGGGCACCAGCCACGGCTGCGTGGGTCTCGCCGATGTGCAGGGCGCGCAGGGCGACACCCCGGCGAAGTGGTTCTTCGACAACTCGCTCGTCGGCGACGTGGTGATCGTGAAGAACTCCCCGGACTCCACCGTGGCCCCGGACAACGGCCTCAACGGCTGGAACATGTCCTGGAGCGCCTGGACCGCCGGAAGCGCCGCCTGAGCGACGGGTTTTGACGGGTTTCGTGGCCGCGCGGGAACATCTCGCGCGGCCCGCGCGTTTTTCCGGTGTTCGTTTTCCCCATTCCCGGACACGACGTCCGATCGAGGGGCTACGGTATGCACCCACAAGGTGACATGCAGCAACGCCGGGAGATGCCTTGAGCGTTCCGTACGAGACGGCAGCGCCCGAACCAGCCGAGTCGCCCGAGTCGCCCGAGGATCACCTCGCGCGACTCCTCGGCCGCGCCCTGAACTCCTTCGAGCTGCCCGACGAGGTGATCCGGCGGCTCGACTGCGCGCTGGTGTACGACAGTTCGCTGCACTCCGCGCACCACAGCGCCGGGCTGCACCGGGAGACGTACCGGCACACCTGGCTGCTGGACGACGGCTCGGCGGTCACGCTGTGGGAGCTGGCGCACAACGCCACTTTGGACGGCGCGCCGGAACACGAGGTGTACACGGACGAGGAGGAGCTGCGGACGGCCACCTCCCGGCTCGGCTTACCCCCGGACGCGCCCGAGCTGGAGCTGACCCCGCCGGCCTGGCTGTGGGCGGTGCCCACCCCCCGGCATGTGTTCGCCTGCGGCGACTCCGCCGACCACGCCCGGCGGCTGCTGCGCCGCGCGGAGAACGCGGACCGTCCCGACGGCCGTACGGCCGCGCTGCTCGCCACGGCGACGGCGCACGAGATCACCCAGGCCTTCGGCCGTCCGGGCCGGGCGGGGCGCTCGGGGCTGAGTTATGTGCTGTACGAGCACGCGTTCCTGCTGCCGGACGACAGCGAGGTCTCCCTGTGGGAGGTCGAGCACACGGCGACGCCGGACGGCCGCCATATGTGCGAGGTGTACCTGTCGGAGGAGGCGGCCCGCTCCGCGATGGAGCGGCGCGCGACGCGGCAGGGCTGACGGCGGGACCACCGCCGGGCGGGCGCGCCGGGCCGGGTCGGTCAGCGGTGGCCGAGCTGCCGTATCAGCCCGGCGAAGGCGTCCTGTTCGGCCGGGGTCAGCTCCACCGACTCCCGCGGCGGGCCGGTCCGCTGGGCCGGGAGGAACGGCAGGCGGGTGGCCGCGAGTTCGCGGAGCGCCTGTGCGCGGAATTGGCGCAGCAGTCGCAGCACACCGATCGCCCAGACCACGCCGGCCAGGGTGAGGAAGACCGCGGCGACCAGCTGGAGAGTCGACAGATGCTCGGGCATACCCACCAGTACACACCACGGCGGGGCGCTTCGGGTCCGGACCGTGACGTATCTCGCAGGTGCCGTGAACACCACACACCGAATCAACCGGACCGACCGGACCAATGGGACGAACGCCGATGGCGCGGTGAACGCCCGCCCCGAGTAGGTCAGGTACTGACCTAGTGCTGCGGCATCCTCGTAGGCATGACGACCGCCACCCCGGCACGGCTGCTCCAGTTGCTCTCCCTCCTCCAGACGCCCCGTGAGTGGCCCGGCGGTGAGCTGGCCGAGCGGCTCGGGGTGTCCCGCCGTACCGTGCGGCGGGACATCGACCGGCTGCGTGAGCTGGGCTATCCGGTGGAGGCGACGCGGGGCGCGGACGGCGGGTACCGCCTGGTCGCGGGCAAGGCGATGCCGCCGCTGGTGCTGGACGACGAGGAGGCCGTCGCCATCGCGGTCGGCCTGCGGGCCGGCGCGGGGCACGCGGTGGCGGGGGTGGACGAGGCGTCGGTACGGGCCCTCGCCAAGCTGGAGCAGGTCCTGCCGGCCCGGCTGCGGCACCGGGTGTACACCCTCCAGGCCGCGACCAGCCCGCTGCCCGTCGGGGACGGCGCGAGCATCCCGGCACAGACGCTGACCCTGCTGGCCGGCGCGGTGGCGGGGCGGGAGCGGCTGCGGTTCGCCTACCGGGACAAGGAGGGCGGCACCTCCCGCCGGCTGACCGAGCCGCACCGGCTGGTGTCGACGGGGCGGCGCTGGTACCTGGTCGCGTACGACCTCGACCGCGCGGACTGGCGCACGTTCCGGGTGGACCGGGTGAGCGAGCCGTTCGCCACCGGAGTCCGGTTCGAGCAGCGGGAGTTGCCGGCGGGCGGTGCGGCGGAGTATCTGCGGCAGTCGATCCGGCAGTGGCAGGAGGCGTACGCGTTCGAGGTGCGGTTCGCAGCGCCGGCGGCTGAGGTCGCCGAGCGGCTCCCGGCGGCGCTCGGGGCGCTCGCGGACGACGGCGAGGGCGGCTGCGTCCTGGCGGGCAGCACCGGCGATCCCGTGGAGTGGCTGACGGTCCGGCTGGGGCTGACGGGGTACGAGTTCGCCGTGCGGGGGCCGGATGAACTGGTGGCGTGTGCCCGGGAGTTGGGGGGACGGCTGAGCCGGGCCGGGGGCATGGAGGCCGCTCGACGGGAGGAGGCTCAGCCCCGGTGAAGGGGCTCAGCCCTGGTGAGGGGTCTCGGTTCGCGCCGTCCAGTCGAAGCCGCCCAGGGCCCTGAGGTTGCGCAGGGCGAGGGCCGCGGGGCCGTCCGGGCCGGCGGGCGGGGAGGTGGTGGCGGCCCAGGACTGCACGGCGACGCGTACGGCACTGCCGGCGACGGCGGCGGCGAAGCGCAGGTCGGGGGTGATCACGGGGACTCCGAGCGGGGGCTCGGCCGCCTCCGCGCCGGGGGCCGGTGCCGCGGGGGCGGGCGGGGAGAGCGGGTCGGCGGCGGCTCCCCCGGCGAGGGGATCGCGGGCGGTTCCGGATTCCCCGGCGCGGGCGGCCTCCGGCATCCCGGCGAGCGGACCGCCGACACCTCCGGCTCCCCCGCCGTCCGAGGCGCGGGCGACCCCCGGCCCCCCGGCATGACCGGCGCGGGCGGCCTCGCGGGCGTCGGGCCGCGGCGTTCCGGGCGGAGTTGTCACGTCGGCACCGGCGGCTCCCGGCTCCCTTGCGGACGGATCATCCGCAGGCGCCACGACCACCCGCTCCGGGGCCTCACCCGCCCCCTCCGGAGCCCCACTCGCCCCCTCCAGAACCTGCCCCGCCCCCTCCGAGGCCCCACATGCCCCCTCCAGAACCTGCCCCATCCCCTCCGGGGCCCCGCCCGTCTCCTCCGCGCACGGCACTCCCCACCCCGGCGTCGCCAGCCGTCTCGCCAGGATCTCCGCCAGCGCCTCCTCCGAGGTCTGGCCCACCTCGGCCCAGACCTTGCGCAGGGCGGGGCTGGTGTCGGTCAGCCGGATCAGGGTGCGGACCCATTCCCAGGAGGCCGCCGAGACCCCGGCGCCGGGGGTGAGGGTGTGCTCGACGGCGTGTTCGAGGGCCTGCGGGACGGTGAGCCGGGCCGGGGCGGTGCGCACGGCCTCCGCCCAGCGCTGGGCACCGGCGGCGTAGAGGGGCGCGACCGCCTCCTCCTTGGTGGCGAAGTAGCGGTAGAAGGTGCGCGGCGCGATGCCCGCCCGCTGGGCGATGTCCTCGGCGCGGGTGGCCCGCAGGCCCTGGCGGACGAACAGGGCGGCCGCGGCGCGGGCGATCTCCATCCGCGTCTCGGCCTTGCGGCGCTCCGTGAGGGAGGGCACCGGCGCGGTGCCGGACGGTGACTGCGGGGTGGCGCCGGTGGTGGAGCGGGGGGTAGGACTGGGGGTGGTGCTCATTTCGGCAGGCTATGCCGGTGTGACAGAATCTGCCATCCGGCGGCTCACCCCGTGGTTCAGGTACGGGGTGGGCCGTCTCTCGCTTCTTCGCCACCGCCGTGCCGCTTCCAGCGTCGCACCGCCGGAGCGCTCCCGCGGAAGGAGACCGCGCATGGGCCCCGTACCGGACGACGGTGACGGCGGCCCGCACGTCATCCGCGTACCCCGCCCAGCCCCTTCTTCCGGCCCCGCCCCCGCCCTCCTGCTGCGCCCCTGGTGGCCCGAGGACGCCGCCGGTCTGGTCGCCGTGTACCGGGACGCGGCCCTGCGGCGCTGGACGAGCGGGGCCGTGGACGACGAGGCGGGCGCGCGCCGGTGGATCGAGGCGCAGCGGCACGGCTGGGAGACGGGCGAACGGTGTGCCTTCGCCGTGGTGGAGGAACCCGGCGCGTCCTCGTCCGGCCGCCAACCGCCGGTCGTGGGCAGGGTGGTGGGCCATGTCGTCCTCAAGGGGCTGGACGCAACGGGGAGTTTTGGGCGGGCCGAGGTCGGCTACTGGACCGCCGCGCACGCCCGTGGCCGCGGGGTCGCGTCCCGCGCGCTGGAGGCGCTGGCCGGCTGGGCGTTCACCGCCTTCGCCGGGGCGGGGCTCCAACGGCTGGAACTCCTGCACCAGTCGGACAACACCGCCTCCTGCCGGGTGGCGCGGAAATGCCGTTTCGACCCGGTGGGCGTGGTATCCGCGGCGCCGCCGGCGTTTCCTCTCGACGGCCATCTGCACGCGCGCGAGCGCTACGGCGGGAGCTGACACCGTCGGGGCCGCGCACAGCGGATGACAGGGGCGGCAGTCCGGTCGGCCGCCCGGCCGTGACGGAAAAGGAGCCGGGCTCCGGCGCCCGGGGGGGGGTGGGCGCCGAAGCCCGGCTCTGGGAAGTCCCGGCGCCGGGGGGGGGATGTGCGCAGGGACCTGGCTCGCGTGGATCGGCCGCGGGTGCGTGGGGTCGGCCGGGTGCGGGTCGGTGTGTCCGGTGTGACGAGGTGGTCCGGCTGGTCCTGCGGGTGACTCGGGATGGGGAGTGCGGCGTTCGTAGGGCCCCGCCGGCGGGCCCGGAGAGGTTGTTCCCGCGGGCCCGGCGGTTGAAGCGGCCGTGAGGCGCCATGTTTGCGCCGTCTTTCGCCACCCGGCGTACGCGGCCCCCGCCCCCTTGTTCCGCCGACGCCGAGCCCTTGCACACCCCCGTCCGCTCCCGGCTCCGCGCGAGGCTTACGCCGCCGCGTCGAAACCGGTGTCCCGCGCCAGCTTCTTCAGCTCCAGCAGGGCGTGCTTCTCGATCTGCCGGATCCGCTCGCGGGTCAGACCGTGCTCCTTGCCGACCTCGGTGAGGGTGCGCTCGCGGCCGTCCTCGATGCCGTAGCGCATCTTGATGATGGAGGCCGTGCGCTGGTCCAGGCGGCCGATCAGGTCGTCCAGTTCCTCGCTGCGCAGCAGGGTCATCACGGACTGCTCGGGGCTGACCGCGGAGGTGTCCTCCAGCAGGTCGCCGAACTGGGTCTCGCCCTGGTCGTCCACCGACATGTTCAGCGAGACCGGGTCGCGGGCCCAGTCGAGGACGTCCGTGACGCGCTCCGGCGTGGAGCCCAGCTCCGCCGCGATCTCCGCGGGCTCCGGCTCACGGCCGTGCTCCCGGTTGAACTCGCGCTGCACCCGGCGGATGCGGCCCAGCTCCTCCACCAGGTGGACGGGGAGCCGGATGGTGCGCGACTGGTCGGCGATGGAGCGGGTGATGGCCTGGCGGATCCACCAGGTGGCGTACGTGGAGAACTTGAAGCCCTTGCGGTAGTCGAACTTCTCGACGGCGCGCACCAGGCCCGCGTTGCCCTCCTGGATCAGGTCGAGCAGGGGCAGGCCGCTGCGCGGGTAGCGCCGGGCGACCGCGACGACCAGGCGGAGGTTGGAGCGGATGAAGACGTCCTTGGCCCGCTCGCCCGCGGCGACCAGGGCCTCAAGCTCCTCGCGGGTGGCGTCCGAGGCGGTCTCCTCGAATCCGTCGAGAACCTGTCGCGCGAACACACCCGCCTCGATGGTCTGGGACAGCTCGACCTCCTTGGCGGCGTCGAGCAGCGGCGTGCGCGCTATCTCGTCGAGGTACATGCCGACCAGGTCGCGGTCCGCGATCTCGCCGCCATGTGCGCGAACACTGGCCGCCGAGCCGTCCGACTCCCCGGAGGCGGACTTACGACGGGCGACGGCACGGGTTGCCATGCGTGCTCCCTTGCGATGGTGGGCTGGCGGGTGGTCCTGCTGAACGCTCGGTACTCCGGAGGGTGGTCCTGGGGACCCTCCTCTGAGTGCCCTGCATCCGATGGAAACAACGACTGGAATCAGGACAGAATTCCCAACCCGCCCCTCAATTTTTCTGATCATGCAGTACCCTGTCTCGCCACATGGGAGGCGAGATGGCGTCCACGCCCGCAGGGGTGCAGGTCAGGCCGGGAGTCGAGGGGGATCTCGATGCCCTCACGGAGATCTACAACCACTATGTGCGCGAGACGGCCATCACCTTCGACACCGTCCCGCTCACCCCGTGTGAGCGCCGCCCCTGGCTGCTCTCCCACCCACAAGACGGTCCGCACCGCCTGATGGTTGCCACCGAGACCGTCCCGGGCACCGGCGCCGGGCGGATCCTCGGGTACGCCACCTCGGGCCCGCACCGGGCGCGGCCCGCGTACGCGACTTCCGTGGAGACCTCGGTGTACCTCGCCCACGGCGCGGGCCGGCGCGGCATCGGCACGCTGCTCTACGCCACGCTCTTCGAGGCCCTGTCCGGCGAGGACGTGCACCGCGCCTTCGCCGGGATCACCCAGCCGAACGAGGCGTCCGTACGGCTGCACGGGCGCTTCGGCTTCCGGCACCTGGGCACGTTCGGCGAGGTGGGCCGCAAGTTCGGGCGCTACTGGGACGTGGCCTGGTACGAGAAGGAGCTCTGACCTTCCGGAGACTCCCGGAGGAGCTACCCGAACTGCACCGACCGCTTGGCCAGCCCCCTCCAGAACCCGTCGATCACCGATTTCCGCTCGCCCAGACCGCCGTTCGCCTCCGCCGCGCCCATGGTGACGAACAGTGGGGCGAAGTGCTCGGTGCGCGGGTGGGCGTAGCGGCCGGCCGGGGCCTTGTCCTGGAAAGCGAGGAGGGCGTCCCAGTCGCGGTCCGCGAGCGCGCGCCGGCCCCAGTCGTCGAACTCGGCGGACCAGCTCGGCACGCCGGTGTGCCGCAGGGCGGCGAGGTTGTGGGTGAAGAACCCGGAGCCGATGATCAGCACGCCCTCGTCGCGCAGCGGGGCGAGCCTGCGGCCGATGTCCATCAGCCGCACCGGGTCCAGGGTGGGCATGGAGACCTGGAGGACGGGGACGTCGGCGTCCGGGTACATCTCGACGAGCGGGACGTAGGCGCCGTGGTCGAGGCCCCGGTCCGGGATGTCCTGGACCGGGGTGCCGGGGGCGCGCAGCAGCTTGCGGACCGAGGCGGCCAGCTCCGGCGCCCCGGGAGCGTCGTACCGGACCCGGTAGTAGTGCTCGGGGAAGCCCCAGAAGTCGTGGACGAGCGGGACGGTCTCGGTCGCGGCGAGGGCGAGCGGGGCCTCCTCCCAGTGGGCGGAGACCATGAGGACGGCCTTCGGGCGGGGCAGCGTCGCGGCCCAGGCGGCGAGCTGGCCGGGCCAGACCGGGTCGTCGGCGAGCGGCGGGGCGCCGTGGCTGAGGTAGAGGGCGGGCATGCGTTCCTCGGTGGTGCGCTGCGCGGCGGCGACGGACATGGCGGCTCCCTCTCGTCCTGGCCAGACCAGATACTTTAACTCTCAAGCTTCAGGAAACACATTACGCCGAACTAGTTCAAGATTCAAAAAGGTCTTTCGTAAAGTGGGTACATGAACACGGCACCGGACTCCGCCGCCCCGCCCCGCTGGCTCACCCCCGAGGAACAGCGCGTCTGGCGCGCCTACCTGCACGCCACCACCCTGTTGGAGGACCACCTCGACCGGCAGCTGCAACGCGACGCGGGCATGCCGCACATCTACTACGGCCTGCTCGTCACGCTCGCCGAGGCCCCGAAGCGCCGGCTGCGGATGACCGAGCTGGCGATGACGGCGAAGATCACCCGCTCCCGCCTCTCGCACGCCATCGCCCGGCTGGAGAAGAACGGCTGGGTGCGCCGGGAGAACTGCCCCTCGGACAAGCGCGGCCAGTTCGCGGTGCTCACCGAGGAGGGCGCGGCCGTGCTCGGCCGTACCGCGCCGGGCCATGTGACCGCCGTACGCCAGGCCCTGTTCGACCGGCTCAGCCCGGAACAGCAGAAGGCCCTCGGCGAGATCATGCAGATCGTCGCCGAGGGCCTGCAACCGGACGAGGAGGGCGCGGACCTCCCCTGGCTCCGCTAACTCACCGGTTCCCGCGATTCAGTGGGCCACCACCGGTACCGGCACCTCTTCCTCGGCGCCCGCGCCGGAGGCCACCGGGACGGAGCCCGGACGGCCGGCGTTGACGAAGGTGAAGGCGATCAGCGCGGCGACGCCCAGGATGCCGACGGCGAAGGCGATCGCCGTGCTGTAGCCATGCACCATGCTCTGGAGCGCCACGAGCTGCTGCTGCGGCCTGGTGGTGGCACCGGCGATGTGGTCCTTGAGGTACGACGTCTTCGCGGACGCGGCGATGGTGTTCAGCAGCGCCGTGCCGATCGCGCCGCCCACCTGCTGCGAGGTGTTGACCATCGCGGAGGCGACACCGGCGTCCCGCGGCTCGACGCCCTGGGTGGCCAGGGACATGGCCGGCATGAACGCCGTACCCATGCCGAGGCCCAGCAGCAGCATCGCGGGGAGCAGCAGGGTGGTGTACGACGAACCGATCTCCAGCCGGGTCAGCAGCAGCATGCCCAGACCCGCGACCAGGAAGCCGGGGCCCATCAGCAGGCGGGCGCGGACCCGCGTCATCAGCCGGGCGCCGATCTGGGTGGAGCCGGTGATCATGCCGGCGACCATCGGCAGGAACGCGAAGCCGGTCTTGACCGGGGAGTACCCCTGCACGATCTGGAGGTAGTAGGTCAGGAACAGGAACAGGCCGAACATGCCGATGATGGCGAGGCCGAGGGAGAGGTAGATGCCGCCCCGGTTACGGTCGCGGACCACGCGCAGCGGCAGCAGCGGGGCCTTGACCCGCGACTCGACCAGCACGAACGCCAGCAGCAGCACCGCGGACGCCACGAACATCGACACGGTCACGGCGTCGCCCCAGCCGTCGGACTCGGCGCGCGTGAAGCCGTAGACCAGCGCGACCAGGCCGAGGGTGGAGAGCAGGACGCCGGGGATGTCGAGCGGGGCGCGGTTGCGGCCGCCCTCCGGCTCGCGGATGACCAGGGTCGCGCCGAGCGCGGCGACGATGGCGAACGGCACGTTCACGAAGAACGTCCAGCGCCAGTCCAGGTACTCGGTGAGGAAGCCGCCGAGGATCAGGCCGACCGCGCCGCCGCCGCCCGCGATGGCGCCGTAGATGCCGAACGCCTTGGCGCGTTCCCTGGCGTCCGTGAACATCACGGCCAGCAGGGACAGCGCGGCCGGCGCGAGCAGCGCCCCGAAGACGCCCTGGAGGGCGCGGGCGCCGAACATCATCGGGCCCGAGACGGCGAGACCGCCGAGCGCGGAGGCCAGCGCGAAGCCGGTCAGACCGGTGAGGAAGGCCCGTCGGCGGCCCCACTTGTCGGCGATCCGGCCGCCGAACAGCAGCAGACCGCCGAAGGCGAGGGCGTAGGCCGTGACGACCCACTGCCGGTTGCCGTCGGATATGCCGAGGTCCTTCTGGGCCGAGGGCAGGGCGATGTTCACGATGGTCGAGTCGAGGACGACCATCAGCTGGGCGAGCGCGATGAAGACGAGCGCTTTCCAGCGGTTGGCGTCGCCGGATGGCGCGGCGACGCGGGGAGCCTTGAGGGCTTCGGACATGGAGGTACCCACTTCGGGACTTCGGGAGTTCACGAGTGCGGAGCTTCGTGACCAGATGACGGAAAAATGACCAGAAAACGACAGTGAACGGAACGCGTCAGGAAATCGGACGACAAGAACGACGAGGACAACGAGAACGGCGAGAACGAGAACGGCGGATGCAGCAGGTGTGGCGGGCGGGAGCGGTGCGGACTATGCGGCCGTACCGCACTGACGGAGTTCCCCGACGGTGACGGCGGTGCCCGGCAGCACGGAGCGCGCGGGGGCCCGCAGGCCGTCGAGGAGAAGCTGGAGATGGCGGTGGACGAAGCGGTCGCCCTGCGGGCAGCCGGTGCCGGCCGGGGGCCGGCTCAACTGGGCCACGGCGACCATCAGATCGCCGACCCCGACGTCCGCGCGCAGCTGACCGGCCGTCACGGCCCGGCCCATGACCTCGGCCACGAGGCTCTCGACGCGCTCGCGGGCGGCCTCCAGGTCGGGGTGGTGGCGGTCGAAGGTGCTGGTGACCATCGGGCACAGCGCGCTGATCCGCTCGTCGGCGCAGGCGTGCACGAAGTGCTCCAGCGCGGCGAAGGCGTCCCCGGTCTCCGCGAGCGCCCCTTCGGCCGCCTCGGCCGTCCGGTCCATCACGGAGCAGACGACCTCGCGGACGAGGGCGTCGCGGTCGGGGAAGTTGCGGTACAGCGTGGCATTGCCGACGCCGGCCCGGCGGGCGATCTCGTCCAGCGGCACGTCCGGTCCGTGCTCGGTGAACATCTCGCGGGCGGCGGTGACGATCCGCTCCCGGTTGCGCAGGGCGTCGGCGCGGGGCCGGGTCGCCTTGCGCGGCGCGGGGTGGGTCGCGGTCGTCACGGTGTGCTCCTCGGTCGGTGCGGGGCGGGCTCTGCGGGTGGGCTCTGAGGATCCGGGGAGCCGGTCCCCGTTTCAGGCGAACACTCCTCCAAACGGGGAGAGGGTCCCCACTTATTTCCCGTGCGGGGGAAGAGCCGCTGTGAGCTGAGCCACATCCGCCGCGGAGCCGGATTCACCCTCCCGCGCGCGCACTTCCCACGATCGGTACCGCCCTTCCCACGATCGGTCTCACCCAGCGCGCGCCCACCGGGGCCCCGGCACAGGGTGATCGCAAGGGCGCAGCCGGAGACCGGGCGGCTGCCGTGGAGCGAAGGGTCCGTGCATGCAGCCGCAGCCGCAGTCGCCCCGCCGCATATCCCCCGACCAGGACCCCAGCGGTATATCCGGCCGCCGCATACCCGGCCGGCGGATACCCTCGCGCCGGCTGGCCGCTCTCGCCGCGGTGACCGCGCTGACCCTCGCGATCAGCACCTCCGCCGGGACCGCCCGCCTCACGGCGCCCTCCACCGCCGGGCCGGCCGGCCTGGCCCGCTCCGCAGCCCTCTCCCCCTGCATGATCCACGGCGGGCCCGACGTCCAGATGACCGAGGGCGTGCCCACCCCGCACGGCTACGCCCGCTCCACCGGCACCGTGCACGCCCTGACCCTGATGGTCGACTTCTCCGACGCGCCCGGACAGGGCAGCGCGATGGACCGCTTCCACGAGTTCTTCCCGCACACCCAGGACTGGTTCCGCACCTCCTCGTACGGCCGCCTGGACTACCGGCCCGAGACACCGGTGACCGACTGGCTGCGGATGCCCAAGCCGTTCAAGGCGTACGGCGTGGAGCGCGGCGCGCCCTTCGACCCCGGCTACCGGCAACTGGTCCAGGACATCGTGGCCGCGGCCGATCCGAAGGTCGACTTCCGCTCGTACGACCTGCTGAACATCCTGGTCACCCCGAACGCCGGCCCGTCCGCGCTGGACACGGTGCTGTCGGTGACCTTCGCGGGGAACGCGGACGCGCCGGTGGCCGACGGCGTGCCGGTCGCCAACGCCTCGTTCATCTACTCCCGCCAGGACGACGGCTCCGGTTCCTTCCCGCGCACCGGCTACCGGGTCCTGCCGCACGAGAACGGCCACACCTTCGGCCTGCCCGACCTGTACACCCAGGACGGCGGGGGCGCGGTCGGGCACTGGGACATCATGAGCGAGGACTGGGGCGCCAACAACGACATGCTCGCCTGGGACAAGTGGAAACTGGGCTGGCTGGACGGCTCCCAGGTGGGCTGCGCGGCGAGACCGGGCAGTGTGGAGTACTCGCTGACGCCGCTGTACAAGACCGGCGGCGGCAAACTGGTGATCATCCCGGTCGACGGCCACACGGCCTACGCCCTGGAGGTCCGGGCGCAGGGCGGCAACGACGAGGCGATCTGCTGCCCCGGCGTCCTCATCTACAAGGTGGACGCCAGCGTGGACACCGGCCGGGGGCCCATCACCGTCTACGACGCCCACCGCGGCAGCGGCGGCTGCACCCGCAGCCCCAACGTCCAGGCCGAACTCTCCGACGCCCCCTTCACTCCGGGCCAGACCTTCAAGGACCCCCGGCACGGGATCGTGGTGCGGGTGACGGACGAGGACGACGGAACGTACCGGGTACGGGTGACACGGGCCTGACCCTGTCGGGAGGCGCGGGCGTGCCCTGTACGGCGGGAGTGACGCGGGCCGGAGCCGTGCACCGGAAGCGGAACTCACCCATGCGCCGGGACCGGACACGAGAAGCACGGACCCCACCCGTGCGCCGCGACCGGGCGCGGGGGAAGCACGGATCTCACCCGTGCGCCGGGACCGGACGCGTGGTTCCCCGGAGTCGGGCCCGCGCTGTAGGGTCCAGCGGCTCGCACGCGGCGGGCCGGAGCAGGAGGACCCATGGCGTTCGCCGACTACCAGAACGAGATCTACTTCGACGGCCTGCGCGGAGTGATGCCGCGGCTGCCGATGACCTTCGCCGAACTGGAGCCGCCGGCCCTGGCCGCGCTGCCGCCCTCGGTGCGCTCGTACGTCGCGGGCGGCGCCGGGGACGAGCACACCCAGCGGGCCAACGTCACCGCGTTCGAGGAGTGGGGCCTGATCCCGCGCATGCTGGTGGGGGCGAAGGACCGCGATCTGTCCGTCGAGCTGTTCGGCATGCGCCTGCCCTCCCCGCTGTTCATGGCCCCGGTCGGGGTGATCGGCCTGTGCGCCCAGGACGGGCACGGTGATCTGGCCACCGCCCGCGCCGCCGCCCGTACCGGCGTGCCGATGGTCGCCTCCACCCTGTCCGTGGACCCGATGGAGGAGGTGGCCGCGGAGTTCGGCGACACCCCCGGCTTCTTCCAGCTCTACACCCCCACCGACCGGGAGCTGGCGGAGAGCCTGGTGCACCGCGCCGAGGCGGCCGGGTTCCAGGGCATCGTGGTCACCCTGGACACCTGGATCACCGGCTGGCGCCCCCGCGACCTGGCCGCGAGCAACTTCCCCCAGCTGCGCGGCCATTGCCTGGCCAATTACACCGGCGACCCGGTGTTCCGCTCCCGCCTCGCCAAGCCCCCCGAGGAGGACCCCTCGGCCGCGGTCCTGCACTGGGCGCTGACCTTCGGCAACCCCCTCACCTGGGCCGACCTGCCGTGGCTGCGGTCGCTCACCGATCTGCCGCTGATCCTCAAGGGCATCTGCCACCCGGACGACGCCCGCCGTGCCAGGGACGCGGGAGTGGACGGCATCTACTGCTCCAACCACGGCGGCCGCCAGGCCAACGGTGGCCTGCCCGCGCTGCACTGCCTGCCCGGTGTGGTCGAGGCCGCCGGTGACCTGCCCGTCCTCTTCGACTCCGGCGTCCGCTCCGGCTCCGACATTGTCAAGGCCCTCGCCCTGGGCGCGCGGGCCGTCGGCGTCGGCCGTCCCTACGCCTACGGCCTCGCCCTGGACGGCACCGACGGCATCGTGCACGTGCTGCGCGCCCTGCTCGCCGAGGCCGACCTCCTCATGGCCGTCGACGGCTACCCGACCCTGGCCGACCTCACCCCCGACGCCCTGCGCCGGCTGCGCTGACCCGCGTTCCGCACGCGCCACCGCCCCGCCGCACGGTGTGCGCGGCGGGGCGGTGGCCCGGTGAACCGGGCGGCTCGCTACTTCCCTTCGCGGGGCATGACCACCGCGGAGAGCACGGCGGGCACGGCCCCGATCAGCAGCATGACCACGGGCCAGTTCGTGGCCGCGAGGATGCCGGGGATGACGAGCGGGGTGAGGAAGGCGCCCGCGAACACCATGGTGTTCTCCAGCCCGAGGGCGGTTCCGGAGCGCTCCTTGCCCGCCATGATGGCGATCTCGGCGTAGTGCACACCGTGCCACCCGCAGGACAGCAGACCGGCCACCACCATCAGCGCGGCGGCGATCCAGGCGGGCCCGGACTGGCACAGCGCGAGCCCGACGAAGCAGGCGGCGATGATCCAGCTGTAGGCGATCACGAGGCTGCGGCGGTGCCGGCCGCCCCTGCTGTCCGTCCAGCGCCCGCTCCACACCCGGGAGACCGCGCCGAGGGCCTGGACGGCGAACAGCAGACCGGAGATGGCGGTGATGCCGACCCCGTGCACCTTGTGCAGGTAGATCGCGGCGAACGACAGGACGGTGAACTGCGGGAAGTCCAGCAGGAAGGCGCTGAGCGAGATCCGCCAGATCTTCCAGCGGCGCAGCGGGCTGACGGCGGTGCTCTTGTGCCCGGCGGCGGGCAGCGGCGGCTCGTCCAGCCAGCAGACGATGACGACGGTGGCGACGAGCGCGAAGGCGGTCAGGAAGCCGTAGACGCCCCGGAAGCCGACGCTCATGGCGAGCGCGGGCAGCGCGAGCGCTCCGATGGCACCGCCGAGGGGGACGGCCGCCACCCGCAGGCTGATGGCGAAGCCGTGGTTGCCGGGCGGGAACCAGCCCAGCACCGCCCGGCCCGAGGCGCTGTTGACGCAGCCGCCGAGGGCGCCGGCGAGCAGCAGGACGGCGGAGAGCAGCCAGGAGGGCGGGGTGTAGCCGCCGTGGGGCACGAGGAAGGCGGTGGCCGCCGCGAGGCACGCGGTGGTGCCGGCCAGCCCGGTGATCAGCACCATCCGCTCGCCGAAGCGGTCGGTGAGCAGCCCCCACAGGATCTCGGTGACGGCCGCGCCGCAGGTCAGCGCGGCGAGGACGAGGCCGAGTTGGCCGGTGGAGTAGTGGTAGTCGCTCTGGAGGACCGCGCTGGCCATGGGGATGCCCTGGAAGGCCGCGCTGAAGGCCGCCTGCGCGAGGATGCCGATGCCGAGGATTCCCCACTTGTAGCGGGGCGAGTGGGTCCTGCCCGACCTGCCGACCGGGAGGGGGGGCGCCGCGGGGGCGGCGGGTGAGGCGGTGAGCTGCTGAGACATGGTCTTGTGTGGGCTTTCTGCTCGGGGGGTGGCTATGGCCGCGGGTTCGGAGGGCGGGGCGGTCAGGTGGCGGGGACCGGTGCGCCGTCCAGGGCGAGGCCGGTGTCCGGGAGTTCGCCGGGCAGCAGGGCCTCGGTGCGCTTCTCCCGGATCACCAGGAGGGTGCAGCCGCCGGGGCTGCTGACCCGGTGCACGCTGCCGGGCTTCTCCAGCACCAGGCAGCCGGGGCCGTAGACGTCGCCGTTGTCGTTGTGCAGCTCGCCGTCCACGACCACGATCAGCTCGAAGCCGAGGTGGCGGTGGAGGTCTCCGTGCGCGCCGGCCCCGAAGCGGGCGAGGTAGGCCTCCGCGCCGTCGGGCCCGGTCTCCTCGGCGGTGTAGAGCCAGTGCACGTCGACCGCCTCGCGTCCGGGCTGGACGTAGGCCTGCCAGGTCAGCCGGTCGAGGCGCGCGGCCTCGAGGAGTTCGCGTATGACGAGGATGTCGCGGCGCCGCGGCGCGTGGCTGGTGACGGACATGGGGTTGCCTTTCGGGTCGGCGGGGCCGGGGCCGTGCGCGGGGTCGGTGGCGGTGGCGGTGGCGGTGGCCCGCAGGCGGGCGGCCACCTCGGAGCGGCGGATCTTGCCGGACGTCGTACGGGGCAGCGCGTCGGTGAAGGAGGCGCTGTGGACGCGCAGGGCGCGGGTGACGTGCAGGTCGACGTGGGCGAGGAGTTCGGTCTCGGTGGCGAGGGTGCCGGCTTCGAGCTCGATCACGGCGTGCGCGGCGAGCGTCAGCGTGGGGTGGGGCACCGGCACCACGGCCGCCGCGCGGACGGCGGGGTGGGTGCGCAGGATCGCCTCCAGTTCGTACGGGGAGACGCGGTGCCCGCCCGACTTGAAGACGTCGTCGCGGCGGCCCAGCAGCCGTACGTACCCGTCGGTGGCGAGGACCGCGGAGTCGCCGGTCGCGTACCGCTCGGCGGTGAGGACCTGCCCGGTGCGCTCGGGATCGCCGTCGTAGCCGGTCATCATGCCCACCGGGGCGTCGGCGAGTTCCACGTACAGCTGCTCGTCGCGGACGGTCAGCTGCCAGCCGGGCAGCGGCTTGCCCAGCCAGCCGGGTTTGCGGGGCAGTCCGGGCGTGGTGCCGACCAGGGCGGTCGTCTCGGTCTGGCCGTAGCCCTCCCGGATGGTCACGCCCCATTCGGCCTCGATGGCCTCCGCCACGTGCAGGGCGAGCGGCTCGCCCGCGGTGGTGGCCTCGCGCAGCCGCGGCCGGGCGGTCCAGGCGTGGGCGGCGAGCCGGGTCCACTGGGCGGGCGGGGCGCACAGGCTGGTGATGCCGCGCTCCTCCAGCAGCCGCGGCAGCTGCCCGGACTCGACGTTCTCGACGGGCGGCACGACGAGGGTCGCCTCGGCGGTGAAGGGGACGAAGAAGCTGGACCAGGAGTGCTTGGCCCAGCCGGGCTCGGAGATGTTGACGTGCCGGTCGCCGGGCAGCAGGCCGTTGAAGTACAGGGAGGACAGGTGTCCCACCGGGTAGGAGGCGTGGGTGTGGACGACGAGCTTCGGCGCCGAGGTGGTGCCGGAGGTGAAGTAGGCGAAGGCGGTGTCCGAGGCCGGGGTCGGGCCGGCCGGCAGATAGCGGGTGGCGGCCTGGTACGAGTCGTCGTACGGCTGCCAGCCGCGGACCGGGGTGCCGACCGCGATGCGTGTCATGGCGGCGCCCTGCTCCGGGTCCAACCCCGCGAACAGCGGGGCGAGTTCGCTGCGGCAGATCACATGGCGGACCCGGCCGCGGCGGACCCGGTCGGCGGCCTCCTTGCGGGTCAGGGAGGTGTAGGTGGGGATGGCCACCGCCCCGGTCTTCAGGCAGGCGAGCAGCGTCTCCCACAGCTCCACCTGCGTGCCGAGGACGATGAGCACCCGGTCGCCGCGCCGGACCCCGGTGTGGGTGAGCCAGTTGGCGAGCTGGTCGGAGCGGGTGGCGAGGTCCTGGTAGGAGATCTTCTGGTCCCGGCCGTCGGGGCCGATCAGTTCGAGGGCGGTGCGCCGGTTGTCGCGGGCGATGACGTCGAACCACTCCAGCGCCCAGTTGAAGTGGGTGAGCCGGGGCCAGCGGAAGGCCCGGTGGGCGGCCTCGTGGTCGGCGCGCAGCTCCAGGAGCAGATCGCGGGCGTGCTTGAACGCGGCGTGGGCGGGGGTGTGGCGCAGCGCGGAGTGATCCTGGGTCGCGGCGCGGTCGTCTCGGGCGGTCATCCTCGGGTTCCTTCCAGCGTGCGGTGGGCGGCCGGCCGCGTCAGTGCCGCGAGCGCGTCCTGTGCGATGGCGTCGGCGTCCCGCGTGAAGTCGGTCCAGGGACCGGGCCGTGCGGAGCCGACCTGCATGAACCAGCGCTGTCCCTCGGAGGGGATGCCGAGGACGTACACGCCCTCCGCCGCCGCTCCGGTCGCGGTCACGGGCCGGTACGGGCTGGCCGTCGTCGCCACTCCCCCGGCGACCCGGCCGCCGTCGCCCCGCTCGTTGGCCCAGGGCGTCCACAGGCCGCTGTCGAGCAGCTGCCGGGTGAGCGGTGCGGTGTCGCGGCCGAGGTCCGGGGCCGGGATGCGGGCGTCCACGAGCACCTCGCAGTGCTCCGGCGATCCCCCGACCTGCGGGGAGCGGACGGTGAAGCACCCGCTCGCCTCGTCGGCGGCGAACTCGACCGAGGGGCCGGCCACCCGCAGGACGCCCGCCTGGAGCAGCGCCCTGGTCTGCCGCAGCCGCTGCGCCGGGGGGCCCGCGGCCAGGAAGGAGCTGAGCGGGGCGAGCCGGCCCAGGAAGTCGTCGCGGTGCGAGGCGGCGGTCAGGCCGTCGAAGTCGACCGCGCCGCGGATGGTTCCGCGTACGTCGCGCAGGACGTCCAGGGCGGCCTTGCGGGGGCCTTCGAGGTTGCCCTGCCCGGCGTGCGCGAGGTCCTCGTCGATCAACTCCGTGAGCGCGGCGCCGAATTCGGCGGGGTTCTCGAAGGTCCGGCCGGCGAAGGGGCGCGCCAGGGCGTCGATGTCCAGGGGTGCCAGGCCGTCGATGCCGAGTTCGGCGGCGGCGGTGCGGATGATCTTCTCCGCTCCTTCGGCTCCCGCCTCCTCGACAAGGGCGGCCGTGCGTATCAGGAACTCGCGTTCCCGGCCGTCCCCGTGTCTGGCGCGTACCGCGGTGGCGTAGTAGACGAGCTGCATCTCCGCGTGCAGCCAGGGCCAGACCTGGAGCCGGAAGTCGAGGGGGGCGCCGCTCGCGCGCAGGGCGGCGATCCGCTCGGGGGTGAACAGCCGGGCGGTGTACCGCCACAGCGGGCCCTTCTGGTTGAGCCCGCGGGCCGGCAGCGGCACCCCGGACCGCGAGCCCGCCACCATGACCGGTTCCAGGCCGGAGGGCAGATAGCGCAGCACCCGGTCCGGGCCCTCGCTGAACTGGCCGCCGCGGCTGGTGGTCAGTGCCGCGACGATGTCGTAGAACGTCAGCCCCATCCCGAGGACCGCGACGCGGGCCCCCGGCGCGATGTGCTCCAGCGGCATGTCGGCCGCGCTGTCGCCGCGGATGTACGTCAGTTCCGGGCGAGCGGCGGCGAAGTCGGCGAAGCGCGCCTGTTCGGCGGAGAGTTCGGTCAGGGGATGTCCGGTGGCCAGGACGACCCGGTCGGCGTCGAGCTGTTCGCCGTCCGCGCAGCGCAACCGCCAGGCGTCGCCCACCCGTCGCAGCGCGACGACGTGCCCGGTGTGGCGGCACAGGGTCGCGCGGGCCGGCAGGGAGTCCTCCACCGCCTGGAGGAAGAACCGCAGGTACCGGCCGTACAGCGCGCGCGGCGCGTAGGCGTTGGGGCCGGGGTAGACGAGGTCCTCGGCGCCGGCCCACCACTGGCCAAGCGAAGGCCCGGCGCCCGCTCGGGCGGGGCCGCCGTCGGAGGGGCCGGAGAACATGGTCACCTCCCCGCAGGCGGTGTTCATCAGGAAGGCCGGGTTCTGGTCGGTGCGCCAGATGCGGCCCGCGCCGACCTGGTCCTTGTCGATCAGCGTGATCTCCACGGCCCGCTGCGGCGGCTGTTCGCGCAGCCGGGCCACGAGGCGTTCGACGACGGCGAGTCCGCGCGGACCGGAGCCGACGACCGCGATGCGGTGGACGGCGGCCGCCTCGGTGGCCTCCGCGCGGCGGACTGCCTCGGCCTCCTCGCGGCGGGCGGCGACGGCCTCGCCGCGCTTGCGGGTCAGGGCGGCCGCCGCCCGGTCGTGGGCGTCCGCGGTGTAGCGCAGCATGCCCAGGAGCCGGCTCGACGTGACGGCGTGCCGGGTGCCGCCGGTGACCGGCAGCGGCATGGCGCCCGTACCGGCCCAGACGAGCCGGCCGTCGTCGCCGATCGCCCCGCGGGCCACGCCCGCGTTGTCCCGGTGCAGGCAGAACGGCACATCGAGGACGCCGGCCGCGAAGGCGGCGCGCAGGCCCGCGCCGATGTCGGTGCCGTGGTCGAGGACCGCGGTGATCAGCCGTAGCGCCTCGGTGTAGACCGTCTCGTAGTCCACCTGGCGGGCCCACGGCAGCGGGCAGTCGTCCTGGAGGGCCTGCCGGGACACGCGGGCCGCGCGTTCCAGGGCCGCGATGTTCTCGGGCACGGTGGGGATCCGGTGCGCCTCCGCGACGGTCTTGACGATCAGCCGCTGGGCGCCGCCGCGTACGGCGATCTGCGCCGACGAGTCCAGCAGCAGCTCGGCGCCGGCCTCGGTGGCGGGGTAGACGCCCATGTAGGTGTAGAGCACCACGTGCCGCGCGACGCTGGCGGGCAGGAAGAGTTCCGCGAGGTGGTGCAGGGCCGCCAGCGCCTCGATGTCCTGCACCGCGTTGGTCTGCTGGGCGTACGACAACGACACCGAGGTCACCCCGTTGCGGGCGAAGAACATCGCCTCCAGGACGCTGATCGCCACGAGCAGCGACGGCGGGCACATCTGCCCGAGCATGCAACCGCCGAAGGTCTCCAGGTGGGCCCGCAGCCCCCGCTCCTCCGCCTGCTCGGCGAGCTGCTGCGTGGCGTCGGTCCAGGCGGGCACCGCCTCGGCCAGCGGGAGCCGGGAGTAGGGCAGGCAGTAGGAGACCGGTCCGCCCTCGGAG
The DNA here is from genome assembly GCF_044327085.1 of Streptomyces sp. AM6-12. Taxonomy (NCBI): domain Bacteria; kingdom Bacillati; phylum Actinomycetota; class Actinomycetes; order Kitasatosporales; family Streptomycetaceae; genus Streptomyces; species Streptomyces sp. AM6-12. The sequence continues at coordinate 4,257,927 of NZ_JBIQWN010000001.1, read as the reverse complement.
GCGGAGAGCCCCGCCCCGATCATCGCCTCGAAGATGTGGCCGGGCCGTGCCGAGCCGTGCCGGACCTGGACGGGGATGCCGTCGGCGGCACGGGCGACTCGCGCGGTGACCCGCGGTCCGTGGTTGACGAGGGGGAAGCCGTTCAGCGCGCGGCCGGCGTCGAGGGCCGCCTGCGCGCCGGCCATGTCCTCGACGCGGGTGTAGGAGTCGATGGTGAGCGTGGCGAGGGTCCGGGCGCGGGCCGCGGTGACGGCCGCCAGACCCTCGGCCATGGCCTTGGGGCCCGACATGCCCATCCGGGGCTGTACGACCAACTGCCCGGCGCGCGAGGCGTGTTCCACGTAGCTCTGCATGTCGGGGCTGCCCTGACGGCGGATCTGGCTCATACGGCCGCCCCCGCGATCTCGGGGCGGTGCCCCGTCATCCGCTGGAGCGCGCTGCCGAACTCGGCCGGATCCGCGCCGTCCGTGAACACCGCGTCGAAGCCCTCGGCGACCAACTCGTCGGCGAGGTGCGGCTGGTCGGCTCCCTGGATGCCGAGCTTGCCGCCGATCATGACGGGGACGGTGGACAGAGTCGCGTCACTGTCCTCGCGCAGCTTCCTGATCAGCCGGCGGCCGTCGATGTGGCCGTGGCCGTTCACCGAGGAGATGACCACGGCGTCGGGACGCTGTGCGCGGACCTCCTCGATGATCTCGGCGTCGGGCACGCACGGGCCGAGGTTGCGCACCTCGTAACCCCGCTCTTCGAGCAGCAGCTGGAGGAAGACCAGGTTCCAGGTGTGGGAGTCGGAGGAGACCGTCGAGAGCAGTACGCGGGTGGCTCTGGACTGGATGGGTGACACGGGAGAGACCTCCTGTCGATGTGCCGCGGCTGCCGCGACACATCGAAGATCCCGGTTTCCGGGTCCCCGGCCCAGACCGATTCGGAGGTCCTGAACCGCTGTTCACGGATGCCGCACGGCTCGAAGCTCTGACGTGAGGAACAACTACTGTGCGAGTGCGTTGAGTTGGGACAGTCGATACGCCCGCTCGGCTGGGCGTTCAGTTGGGACCGGCGACCGGCGCTTCGTCCGGGGCCCGGTCGGCGGACTGCCCTTCCTCCTCCGGGACTTGACGTCCGCAGACGACCACCCCGGCGACCACCAGCAGCCCGCCGAAGCACTGGAGAAGGGTCAGCGCCTGACCGAGCCACACATAGGCGATGACACTGGTGGCGACGATCTCGAAGGTGCCCAGCATGCTCACCCGCGTCGGCCCGAGGGACCGTACGGCGGTGAGCACGAGCGCGAACGGAGCGGCCATCCCGAGGACCCCGATCAGCACGAGCGGCACGAGCGCGCGCGGCTCCCACGCGCCGCTCTCGATGCGCCACGGCGGCTGCACACAGGTCCACGCGACGGCCGCGACCAGCGATCCGTACATGGTGGAGGTGGCGCTGTGCACGGCACCCCCGATGCCCCGGCCGCACACGAGGTACAGGATGTACGCGGCGGCGGTGGCCAGCCCGAAGACGAGCCCGAGGGAGTCGAGACGGCTCAGCTGAGCACCGCCGACGCCGACCATCAGGACGACACCGCCGAGCGTGAGCGGCAGCGCCACCAGGACGCTCGCGGCCGGGCGCCGGCGCCGCCGGACGGCATCGGCGGCGGCCAGCCAGGCGGCGGCGCTGTACTGGAGCACCAGCGCGACGGCCAGCGGCAACCGGGCTATCGCCATCGAGTAGCAGTAGATGAGCGCGGCGAGCGCCAGCCCGAAGAGGACCACCCGCGGCAGCCACCGCCACGGCAGCCGCAGCAGCTCACGCCGGGTGAGGGCCAGGACCGCGAACAGGCTCAAGAACCCCGCGCCCATGCGGAACTGAGTAACCGTCAGTGCGCTGGTCCCGTGATCGATGAGCACGCGCGAGGCCGTACCGCTCAGCCCGAACAGCGCGCAGGCGCCGACGACCATGAGACAGCCGGACGCCCCCGCGCCACCTCGCCTCCGCGGGGGCTGGCTCAACTCGCTATGCCACTCGTGACGCACGAGGCGCCGGACCGGGCGGGCTGGGGGTTGCCCGGCGGGCGCAGGAGCTGGAAGTGCGGGACGACATGGGCGGGGGTGACCCCGGCGTTCCAGATGAGTTCGGACATCACCGGGGACAACCCCGAGGGCTGCATCTCCACCAACTGCCCCGATTCCAGCTGGGGTCCGACCGCGATGGCCGGCACCACGCCCACGCCCATGCCGCCCAGCACCGAGGACTTCACGCCGTCCACGCTGCCCACCTGCTGGACCGGGACCTGCCCGAGGCGGGGCAGCACCTCCCGCTCGGCGATGTCCCGGTAGACGCAGCCCGGCGCGGTGACCAGCAGCCGCTGGGGGCGCGCCGCCGACTCGGGCGCGCCCACCAGGACGGCCCGGTCGGTCCACAGGTGCCGGCGGTCGTCGCCCCCGGCCTGCCGGACCGCCGCCGCGGACACGGTGGAGGAGTTGACGAGCGCGGCGGCCAGCTCGCCCCGGCCGACCTGGTCGCGCAGCTGGGCGACCGAGCCGACGAAGATCTGGGTCTCCAGGTTCGGCATGAGCCGACGCAGCGTGCGCAGGAAGCCCGGCAGCCGGTACGTGCACAGGGAGGCCGTCGCGCCGATGCTCAGCGTGCTCGGCCGGTCCTCCGCGGCGGCGGCCACCGCAGCCTGCGCCTGGGCCAGTTTGTCGAGGATATCCGTCGCGTATTCGAGGAAGCGGGTACCGGCCCTGGTGAGCCGGTTCACCGACGCCCCGCGCTCCAACAGGGAGGCCCCCAGGGCGCGTTCGAGCGCCTGGAGGTGGCTGGTGACCGTCGAACGCGCGTAACCGAGCCGCTCCGCGGCCTCGGCGAGGGTGTTGCTCTGCGCTACGGCCACGAATGTCTCGAGCCTTTGAACATCCACCTTGCAGTCTCCTTCCAGCCCGGCTTTCGCAGGGCGTGCTGCCTGCCATCCGACTCGGCACGAGGACGACCTTGAGTCAACTTTGGACCACGATACATCTCTGCTCCGTGGTCCATCTACAACCGATCCCCGAACTCCCCCTCGCACTCCGCCCCTTCGTCCGGACCGCCATGCATCGACTGTGAACCAACCATGTACTGTGGTATAAGAATGGGTGGGGGCGGGGCGCCCGAGCGGGCGTCGCACTCGGCTGCGGCGCATGTCTCTGTCCTGTTACCGACAGCGCGCGTACGGGAGGAAGAGATGAACACGTCCCCACCCGAGAGCGAGGCCCAGCCCCTGGGGCGTCGCGGGCGGAACAAGATCAAGATAAAAGAGCGCCTGTACACGGCGGCGCTGGAACTCTTCGCCGAGCAGGGCTACGACCAGACGTCCGTCGACGAGATCGCCGAACGCGCCGACGTCGCCCGCGGCACATTCTTCAACCACTTCCCGCGCAAGGAAGACCTCATCGGCACCTGGGGCGAACGCCGCCGGGAACGCCTGGTCGGCATCATGCAGGACGCCTTCCCCGACCAGACCGGCGCCGCGGACCGGCTGCGCCGCTGCATGGCCGTCCTGGGCCGCATCAACGAGGAAGAACACGACCGTACGGCCGCGATGCTGGTCGCCTGGGTCAAGGCCGGCCGCCCCCTCAGGGAGGAGCCCTACGTCGCCGAACTCTTCGCCGAGATCGTCGAGGACGGCCGCAAGACCGGCGAACTCCGCGAGGACGTCATCCCCCAGCAGGTGGGCAACGTCCTGCGGGACATTTACCTGGGCACCCTGTACCGCTGGTTCCGCGAAACGGAGAACGAGCCGGCCGGCCACCTGGAACAAGAACTGACCCAGGCCTCCGAACTCCTGCTGAACGGGATCGTGACGCGTCACTGAACCTCTTTCATCCTGTGCTGGCGGGTGAAAAGGGCTGGTCAGTGGGTGTGGTGACGAGGCAGGGCCCCTCGTCGTTGGCGTGGTGATTCCACTCAGCACGCCGGCGACCGAAGGGGCCCTGTTGGTTCCGTATCCTGCCACGCTCGACGTCCCACATGAGCTCGTTGAGCACGTTGCCTGGCTGCTGTACGAGCACCGCCGCGCGCGTAACACCCGCTGGCGGAAGCTCGGCTGCTTCGACCAGGCACTGCTCACGCTGGTCCACCTGCGTAAGAACGAAACCTTCGCCCAGCTTGGCGCCGGGTTCGCGATATCGCAGGCCACCGCCTGGCGGTACGTCGACGAGGCCCTGGATGTGCTGGCTTCCTGGGCCCCAGGCCTCCATGAAGCCCTCACCGGCCTCGGTGAGGGCGACCACGTCATCGTCGACGGCACGCTGATCCCCACCGACCGCGTCCGCGCCGATCAGCCGTACTACTCGCAGAAACACAAGAAGCACGGCATGAACGTGCAGGTCATCGCCCGCCCGGACGGCACACCACTGTGGTTCTCCCGCGCGACACCCGGCCGTACACATGATCTGACCTCGGCCCGCGCCCACGGCATCGTCCAGGCCTGCCTGACCCGGCAGATCCTCGTGCTGGCGGACCGCGCCTATCAGGGTGCCGGCGCCACCTTCCGCACCCCGTACTACCACCACAGCGAACAGCCCGAGCACTACCAGCAGTTCAACCGCAACCACGCCCGGCTCCGAGCCCCCGGCGAACGCGCCTTCGCCCGGCTCAAGTCCTGGCGCATCATGCGCAGAGCCCGCTCTTCCACCCGCCGCATCAGCCGCGCCGTCCAAGCCATCCACGTACTACTGACCTGCGACTATTCAGGATGAAAGAGGTTCACTGACCCCACCCACCAATCCCGGCATCCGCCCGACCATCGATCCGGTACCCTGTGGGTCGAGCCCCGCCTTCGTAGCTCAGGGGATAGAGCACCGCTCTCCTAAAGCGGGTGTCGCAGGTTCGAATCCTGCCGGGGGCACCAGGGAAAAGGCCCCGGACCGATCATGGTCCGGGGCCTTTGACATCTACTTCTGACATCAACGCGGGCGGTCACTGACGACCAGGGCGCTTACGCAACAGCCGATCCATGTGGCTCATGGCCTCGCGCTGCGTGTCCTGGACGACGTGGGTGTACACGTCCATGGTGATGCTGATCTGGGAGTGGCCCAGGATCTCCATCACGACGCGAGGCGCTACCCCGGCAGCCGTGAGCAGGGTGGCGGTGCCGTGCCGGGCGTCGTGCAGCCGGATGACGCGGAGGCCGGCGGACTGGGCGACGCGGGTGAAGGAGCGGTAGACGTTCCGCGGCTCGACCGGGCGCCCGGTCCGGGTGGTGAAGACGTAGTCCGAGTCCGGCCACCGCTCCCCCGCCTTCGCGCGAGCAGCTGCCTGCCGCATGCGGTGCCAGCGCAGAGGCGCGATGCAGAGTGCGGGGAGCGGGACGACACGGCGACGGCGGCTCTTGGGGTCGTCGTCGTACAGGACACCACGACGCCGCTGCGTCTGCTGGCGGACGTACAGGACCCGGTTGTCGAGGTCGAGGTCCGACCAGCGGAGGCCGATGATCTCTCCTCGACGGAGGCCCATGGCGATGGCGAGGACAAAGGCCGCGTAGAGCGGGTCCTTGCGGGAGGCGGCGAGGAAGTCGAGCGTCTCGTCGAGGGTCCAGGGCTTCAGCTCGCGGTTGTCGGTCCGAGGAGGCTCGACGAGCTTGGCGACGTTGCGGGTGATCAGTTCCTCGCGGCAGGCGGAGGACAGCGCGGAGCGTAGAACTCGGTGCGACTCCTTGGCGGTTGCGGCGGTCGTCTCCTTCTCCAGGCGGACGAGGAAACGGCGGACGTCGGCGACGCCAAGGGATTCGAGCCGCTTGGCTCCGAGGAGGGGCGCCAGGTAGAGGCGGACGTGAGTTTCGTACTTGTCGTAGGTGCTGAGCTTCCGTCGGGGCTTAATGATGTTGTCCAGCCAGTACGGCAGCCACTCGGAGAGCTTGGCGGACTTGGTGGGCACGGGTACGCCCTGGTCCACCTTGTCGAGCAGTTCGCGGCGCTTGGCGTCGCACTCGGCCCAGGTCTTGCCGTAGGCGAACTTCCGGGCGCGGGTGCCGTCAGGCTGGAGCACGTAGACCGCGCACTGAAAGCGGCCGTCCTTGCGCTTGGTGATAGTGCCCGCGCCGTTCGGGTTGCGCTTGCGCTGACTGGCCATCAGGCAGCCTCCTCGATCTGGCCGAGGACGAAGTCCGTGACGGCGTGGGCAGGGATGCGGCGGGCGCCGTCGATCTTGATGGAGACGAGGCGGTGCGAACGGATCAGGTCGTAGACCTTGGAGCGGCCGAGCTTGAGCCGAGCCATGACCTCCGGCACGGTCAGGAGTTCGGCGGTAGCGGTGGCGGTGGTCATGCTGGGGTTCCCTCCTCGGTGAAGCTGTCGCGCAGGGCGTCGCGGGCGGTTTCGCGGTTGGTCTGGAGGTCGCGGCCGATGGTGGCGGCGAGGGCGGCTTCGCCGGGGGTGTGGCCGTGGCCGGCGTACTGCCAGTCGGTCAGGACGAGGACGGTGTCCGGCTCGCGATCGTCGAGGCCGAGGACGGAAGCCTCTTGTGCGGCGCGGTAGTCGGCGCGTTCCTGGCGGAGGGCGCCGAGGGTGGTGGAGTAGGTGCGCGACTTGGACGAGAAGTGCCCGCGGAAGCCGAGCATGTGCGCCCAGGCCCAGAGGCGTCGGTCCGGGTAGAGGGCATCCAGGTCGCGGCAGGCGGTGATCAGGCGGCGGGCGTGGTCGGGGACCTGGTGGCGGTCGAGTTCGGCGAGTTCGCCGATGCGGCGGTCCAGGGTGCCGGTGTTCTCTGCTGCCTTGGTGGCGTACTTGGCCACGTAGGAGGCGACCGCTTGTTCGGTGATGTCGGAGCCGTCGCCGAAGGCCTTGACCGGGCGGACGTCGAGCTGTCGGCCCCAGCGGAAGGTACGGGCAGGCTGGTCCTCGGCGGCCGGGACCGAGACCGAGGTGTAGGAGTGCGATGCGGCGGCGAGTATCGCGTCCGTCAGGAGGTCGACCGTGGCCCAGGCGGGCGGGGGCGTCCCGGGACCGTCCGGGCCGTCGAGGCGTACGACGGCGTGGAAGTGCAGGGCGCCACGCTTCTGGAACTCGGCGACCTTGCCGTACGAGACGCGAAGGTGTTCGGCGAGTTCCCGGCGGGGCAGGCCGGCGCGGGCGGCGAGTTCGCGGCGGAGGCGCGTGGTGAAGCGCTGCCAGAGCTGGCCCGCGTGGTTGTTGAACAGCACGGCGCCCGTGTAGTCGTAGGTGTCCGGGTCGAGGGCGGTGCCCAGCTCCGGGGCGTCGGCCGCGTGCTGTGTGCCGCAGCGGCAGGTGCCGTGGTCGGGGCGATTGTGGACCGGGCCGAACGATGGGGCCGTGAGGGTGGCGAAGACACGGGGGTGATCGCGGACGGTGGCGGGGACGTCGCGGCGGTCGTCTCCGGCCAGCCCGGCGCGGATCAGGTGGTAGGTGTCGCCCGCGTAGGTCCAGGCGCAGGCGGGGCAGCGGGAGGCGCGGCGGTTGCCGCAGGCGAGGCGGAGGCGTCCGCCAGGCTCGTTCTCGGTGGAGTAGTGGTGCAGGGTCTCGCCGGTGGTCTTGTCCTTGTGGAGGACCCAGCCGGTGAGGTGGATGGGATCGGAGCAGCCGCCGGTGCGGCGGATCTGGTCTTCCCAGCGGGCGTAGTCGGAGGCCGAGGCCACCCGGAGCACGTCCCCGAGGGTGATCGGGTCGAGCAGCGTGTCCGGCATGGGCGCCCTCGGTGTCGCGGATGAGGCGCGGTGGGCCATGCTGGGGGTTCCTTCCGGTTGCGAGATCGGAGCGGGACGGCGCCCGGGCGGCGGATGCTTGGCGGTATCGAGGCCGCCCGGGTGCCGGTCAGCGACGCTTGGCGTCGGAGGCGAGCAGGGAACGCAGGACGACCGCGCAGACGGCGACCGAGGCGCCGGTGATCGCGACAGCCAGGAGCAGCGAGACCAGGACGGCGCCGAGGACCAGGACGACGGCCGTGCCGCCGCCGACGAGGGCGAGCGTGGTGCCGGGCGTGAGCTGGACCGTGGGCCGGGACGGTGTCGGAGCTGTCGGGGCAGCTGGCGGAGTCTCTATGGGCCGGGTGACGGTGGTCGGCTCGATGACGGCGGGTGGGGTGGTGAGGCCCGTCGGCATAGGCATGGTGGGGATCTTCGGGCGGAACATCGGTGATCTCCTCTCGCGGGCGGGCTACTTGACGAGGGCGCTGATGGCCGGGGCAAGGACGCTGTCGGCGAGGAGGAAGCCGCCGAGCAGGAGTACGACGATGAGCCAGGCGGGCGGGCGGATGAGCTTGACGCCGAGGTAGCCGACGACGAGCAGCGCGAACCAGAGCGGGACCTGCATGGCGGTGACCTCCTAGCGGATGCGGCAGCGATGGGTGCGGGCGGCGAGCTGGGCGGCGGACTGGCTGGAGTAGTCGGAGGACCAGCCGCAGCCGTCGGCGGTGCACACGGCGGCGTACTTGGTCTGGCCGTGGCGGTCACGGTGCGTGCCGATCTGTACCGGGCCGATGCGCATCACGGAGTGGAAGTGGTCGCGGGCGGGCATGTCAGTCGGTCTCCTCTCGGGCCGTGGTCGGGGCGGGGAAGCTGGCGCGGATACCGGCGGCGATGGCCGGGTCGGCGGTACGCCGGGCGGCTTCCTCGGCGAGCAGGTGGGCGAGGAAGGGCCGGTTGGCAGCGGTCATCTCGCGGGCACCGTCGAGGTAGTCGGAGGCGGTCAGGTCGGCCGGATCACGGGTCAGCGGTCTTCCTCCCTTGCTGGTCAGGTGAGGTGGGCGGCGATGGCGTCGGCGAGGTGAGGCGGGACGCCGAGGCGGGAGCGCAGGGTGTCGGTGTCGATCGGAGATCCGGTGCGGGTGCGGTACTCGTCGGCGACCTTGCGGGCGTGGTCGAGCAGGACGGCCGGGACCGGAGGAGCAGGGGCCGGGGCGGGGACCTGGTCCGGTGAGGCGGGGGCCGCGCCAGGCTTGGGCGCGGCTTCCGTGACCGAAGCGGGTTCGGCGTCCGGTACCGGCTGCTTGGCCGGAGGCACGACCTCGTCCGCGTCCACGACGAGCGCCGGCGGAACTGGTTCCGACTCCGCAGTCGACGAGTGTGCGAGGAGCGTTCCGCCGAGGAAGGCGAGCGCGGGCCATCCGGCGATGCCGAGGCGAAGCAGGGCGGGCGGGTCGGCCAGGTCCAGGAACCCGGCCGTGGCGACGTTGGCGCCGAGCGAGGCGAACAGCGCGACGACGAACCAGCACCAGGCCAGCCGAGACGGGCCCTCACTGCGCAGCCGTCGCCAGGCCGCGACCAGGAGCAGGTCGACACTGACCGGGTAGGCCCAGGCCTTCCAGTCGTTCTGTCCGGCAGCGGAGGCCAGGTCGTGCAGGTGGGCGAAGGACAGGGCACCGGCGATGACGGCCTGGACCAGGACCGCGTCGACCCGGAGGCCGTGACGGGCAGCCATCAGGAGTCACCGGGGTACGCGGGGCCGCCGTCGGAGTCGTAGCCGTCCGGGAACGTACCGGGCGGCGGCTCAGGCAGCGAGACGGCGAGTGACCCGCTGACGGTTTCCACGAAGTCGAGGTCGGCGCCGGCCATGTCGGCGTACAAGGCGAGTTGGCCGAGCAGGAGCACGGTACGGGCGAAGTCCTCGCAGTTCGGGCACACGGCGGGGTCTCCCTTCTTTGGGCATGGCAGAGGTAGGGACTTGGCGCGGAGGCGGTCGCGCCGACCGGTGGGGATCCGAGAGGGATCAGACGGCGGCTGAGGAAGCCTTGGCCAGCGACACGGGAGCCGCGGTGGAGGCGGGGAAGTCGGGCCGGAACGAGGCCAGTTCGGGCAGGTCCGGGGTCCGGTCGGCGTGCCGGTTGCAGATGTTCACGGCCTGGCGGAGCGAGGTATGCGGGGCACGGATGCGGTGCCACCCTCCGGAGGAGTCGCCCGAGATGGCGAGCCCCCGCATTTCGGCCGGGATCTGGATGGCGGCGAGTACGGCGTCGGGGGCGATGTCGCCGAAGGCCATGTTGGCGGAGGTTTCATCGTTCACGCGGTGGGCGGTACGGCCGGTGAGCTGGGCGCGGAGCATGGTGATGCCCTTGCCGAGTTCAGAGCCGAAGCGCTGTCCGCAGATTTCGAGGTAGATGCCGGCCGCGCGGCCGAGCTGGGCGAGGCGGACCAGGGCGGTGATGATGCGATCCCGGCGCTTTTCCTCTTCCTTGTTGGCGTAGAGGGCGAGTTCGGCGACCTCGTCGACCAGGACCACGACCGGGACCGGGCGCAGGTGATCGGGCAGGTCCCAGATGTCGGCGGCGATCTCCGCATCCGGCACGTCAGCGGTGATCCGCTGCTGAGCCCGGATGACCTGATAGGTGCGCTCCATCCTGACCACGAGCGCGTCGAGCACTTCGGCGGCGGTGTCGGGATCGTCGGCCAGCGCGGAGAACCGGTGGGCCAGCGGGAACAGTTCAACCCCCTGCTTGCAGTCGATGCCGACGAGGGCGACGTCCATCGGGGCGAGCGCTGCGACCAGGTTGCGTTGGTAGACGGACTTGCCGGACTCCGTAGCCCCGAGGGTGAGGGCGTGGGGTATCGCCCGGTAGTCGCGGTAGTGCACCGAGCCGTCCTGCCGCAGGGCGACCGGTACCCGCATCGGCCGGGTGTCGGTCTTGGCCGGCATCTGCACCCGCTTGAGCACGTCGTAGCCGGTCATCCGCACCTCTACGACGCCGGAGCGCAGTTCGCGCGAGGTCACGCCGTACATCGCGAACGAGTGCCGGAGCCGGTCCGAGGCGGCGGCGACGTCGAAGGCGTCCTGTCCGGGCCGGAGTTTGAGCCGCAGGACCAGGCCGGTACGAGTGGGCCGCAGCCGCAGGATGCGCGGGGCCCGGGACTCCGGTATCGGCCGGTTGGTGGCACGGGCGAGAGCGAGCCGCCACCGCGCAGGCGGCACGGTTAACCCGCACGCATCCATGACCGAGCCGTACCGGACCAGGACCCGCACCACCGCCAGCGTGACCCCGAAGGTCAACCAGTACCAGGCGGGGCGCCGCCACCGCAGAAGACCCGCGGCGGCGACGACCAGCACCAGGACGACCGTGAAGCCGGTCATGATCAGGCCGCCTTCGGCCCTGCGGCGGCGTCGGCGAGCGAGGTGACCGCGACCGCGCGGAACGCGATGCCGTGCCGCTTCTGACCATTGAAGTCGTTCTCCCAGGGCCGGGCGATGAGACCGGTGAGCGCGACCGGCGTGCCCATGGCCAGGTCGCCGGTGATGCCGGGCTCCGGGACAGTGATGGAGAGAATCTCCACCTCCTCGTTCGCCGCGAACATCACGTCGACTGTCATCAGCTTCGCCCCGGTCTCGGTGTCGGTGGCGATCTCGCCGGTACGGCGGTCACGGACCTTGACCTGCGGGGACTTGGCGACCATCACGACCGCACCGGCGGTGTCGACGGGAATCTGACGCACAGAGATCACTCCTCTACATATGCCGAACTCCGCCACTCATGTATATGAGTGACATGAAGAAGAGTGCCTCACTCCTGTACATGAGTCAACCCGCCGCGAAGAAGAACTCGCGACGGGTTGCGGGAAGTTGAGCGGGCGTCAGTCGGCGGCAGGGATCCTGTACTCGAAAACGAACTGGTCAGCGGCCATGAGGGTGTCGCACACTTCGACCACGAGACCCTCGGTCGTACGGGCCTCTCGGATCAGGTGAACCACCGGCGCGCCGGGGCTGAGCGCCAGCTCCGAGGCCTCTGCCTTGGAGGCCGGCCGCGCCTGCAACGTCTCGACGAACTCCGCGAACTCGTGCCCGTGGTCTTCGAGCCGGGCGTAGATGCCACCGCCGCCGGGGTTCTCGGAGAACAGCTCCGGGATCTCCTTCACCACGTCCCAGGGCAGGTACGACGTCGCGGTCTCAACCGGGGTGCCGTTACGGAAGTAGAGGCGTCGGCGGGCCAGCACCTGTGCTCCGGCCGGGACGCCCAGCCGCTGGGCGGCATCTTCGGGCGCCTCCATGGGCCCGATGTAGAGGACGCTGACCTTGGCAGCCGCACCGGATTGCGCGGACTCCGCGAGGTAGGCCGCCTGCCCACCCTGCCGGAGCGAGCGCCGGAAGCGATCGGAGGAGCGGTGCCGCACCGGAGGCCGGTTCTTCACGATCGAGCCCTTGCCGTGCCGGGTCTCGACCAGCCCACTCGCCCGCACCTCGACCATGGCCTTACGGATCGTCCCGCCGGAGACGCCGTAGCGGTCCACCAGCTCAGACTCACTCGGCACCATGTCACCAGGCTTCAGGATCCCCGCCCGGATCTGCTGCATGATCTCGTCCGCGATCTGCACGTACCGAGGCCCGGACACGCCCCCTCCAGCCGCAGTTCCCATAGTCCTTCCCTGCCTCCTATGCTCCTCTACATGAGTCAACCACAGGAAGCGACACCCTCCCCCCTGCACTCCGTGTCCGTGGCCGGAGTAGTGGTGCGCGAGGACGGCCGCCTCCTGGCGATCCGCCGAGCCGACAACGGCACCTGGGAACTCCCCGGCGGCATCCTCGAACTCAACGAGACCCCCGAGGCCGGCGTCGCCCGCGAGGTCCTGGAGGAGACAGGCATCCACGTTGAGGTCGACGAACTGACCGGCGTCTACAAGAACTTGACCCGCGGCATCGTGGCCCTGGTCTTCCGCTGCAAGCCTTCCGGCGGCACCGAACGCACCTCAAGCGAGTCCACGGCTGTCTCCTGGCTGACGCCCGACGAGGTCAGCGAGCGCATGGCCGAGGTCTTCGCGGTCAGGCTCCTGGACGCCTTGGACGGCAACGGCCCCCACGTACGCAGCCACGACGGCAAGCACCTCATCCCAGCGGGATAAAACCTTCTCTCCTTCATCAAGGCGGCTCGCTCCGCTCACCGCACGCGGCCCGGCCCCCGGCCGGACCTGCGCTCCTGTCTCCGCCCCGCTCCAGCCCGGCCGGCGCCCGTGCCGCGCGCAACAGCAAACAGCCGCCTGAGGTCAGAGAAGGGGTGCATCGTGGCGGGGGCCGGTCGGCTCCACGGCTTTAGCCACCTCCCCGGTCCGGGTCCCGCGTCGAGCAAGACCAGGGGGCCACTCGTTCACATTGCGGTCAGGCCCAAAGCCTGCCCGAGTTGCCAACCAGCGTACGGCCCCCTGATCATGCTCGACCCCAGACCGGGCAGGCCACCGGCCAAACCCGCTCCGCCTATGAAGCTTCAGCAATGAGTTTGGCTGAGGGGCTACTACCGCGATAACCCCTGACAGCACACTTAGCAACAGCCGAGTAAGGAGCGTTTTCCTTCTTCATCCTTCTAAGAGCGTTAATTGACTCGTGGAATACGCTTCGCGCCGTGACATCACGAGTCGCCTTATAGCTCACGAGCGCTTCATCCGCCTGATCACACATCTGAAGCACTTCCAGGAAAATACGCTTCCGCGCCTCAATAAGCCTTACATGATCTAGGTGATATAGGGAGCGCGATACATCCACACGGTCGGATACATTTTCCTCCAACGCTTCTGCGTCAGGATTCACCTTCACCTGGCCCGTCTCATCGAACCATATAGCGGTGATGTCGAACTGATCACAAGGATCAAGAAGCATCGGAATCTCGACCGATATTGGAATTAAGTAACTGTCTGCCCTGCGTGAGCCCTCTGCCAAGGGGAAATAGTCAGCCTTACCTCCGGTCGTCCCACCCTCTCCGTGGCGCCGACTATTGCAGTAAGTACAGGCGAATCTGTAATTGCGCACATCGAAAGCCAACCACCAGTATCCTTCCTTGCTCTCCCCGGAAATTCTTCCCTTGGGTCTAAAATGGTCAACCGCGTTGTCCGACCTGATATCGGCCGTCTCGCAATACCAGCACTTCTGATGCCCCACGGCCGCCAAGACACCCTTGATGCTACGCCACAGTTCCTCATTATCGTCGATGATCTTTTTCCTTGCTACTGCTCCATCGGCCTGCAGCAAGTCATCCGTCACGCTCTTCGCCTTAGCCTTCCAACCTTCCGGAAGGCGTGCGATCACTTCCTGCCGATCAATGAAAATCAAGAACCGCCCCCGACAGTACTAGTCTTCCTGCTCTTCGATCTCATTCAATAGCGCCACAGCGTCTTCAAAGTTCTCTTCCACTTCCTCCCGCGTGAAAGCAAGAGGACGCTGCGTTGCTTGACTCGCCGATTTAGCCTTGAGATAGGCTTGAAACTCTGGATCTCTGTCTTCCATCAACAGACCGAGATGCCTAAGCTCGTTACCGAGTTGATTGAGTCTGTCCTGCTCCTCAGCAGTCAATTGATCGTCAGGACGAGCAGACAGTTTTCTTTTCTCGTCCAGCTTGTCGAGCGTCTCAAGGTCGAGTTGTGACCTCAACCCGTATACGTCGCTCGTTAGAAGCGCTCCGACTCCCATTCCTTGAGGATCCTCCAACGGCTCCACGGCGCTTATGCGACCATCGCCATGCCGCTCAAGAATACGAACGTCCTGTCTGAGCAGGCCGGCTACAACGAGCGGATCATGGGTTGCCATCAGGACCTGGCAACCGTCGTCAAGCCCGCCAAACTCGCCGAGGAACTTCCGGTATTGCACGCTCCAGGCAGGGTTCAGATGCGTGTCAGGCTCGTCCAGTAGGAAAAGGGATTCTTCCTCACGCGTGAATCTCATCAACCCGAGGACAAGGAGAAGTTGTTGCTCGCCCTCGCTCAACTCCCGGAACGTGAGAGGAGAGGATGACCTGGCAGTTCTTACCCTGATGCGTACGTCATGAATGAGTTCGGAGATGTAAGTACTTTCGAGGGCTTTGAAGAAATCTCCGTTGCTCGCGTAGGCTGCTCTAAGCTCTCTGGCTTCCGACAAACCCTCAAGGTAAAGGTAGAGGTGCTCCGTCTGCGAAGATCGGGCCAATCCCGTTCTTACCTTGCGCTCCAATCTCATGGGTGCCAGGGAGAGGCGGTAGAGGCGATCGAGTAAATCTCTAACCGTGCCACGCGCGTTCCAGAATCGTTCATCTCCGTTCTTGCCAGGCCACGAGGGTTTCTGCATCTCGAAAAGCACTGAGTCCAAACCCTCGATACCCAGGTGGTCACGCAGCAACCGCAGGACTACGGGGTCCTGATCCAAGAAGAAGGCCAAGAGAACGAAGTTCGAGTGCACATTGCGTGCGTAGAACAGGGGTCGCAACGGCCTCTCGATGCCGTCAAGGAGATCCTTGTAGAAGCGCTCCTGGTGAGGAATGAAGTGCTCTTCGAGACGATTGCTCGGACCTGAGTAGTAGCCGAATACATGCTGCGGTCGGTACTCACGGCCGTCTTTACCTGAGAATTTGGTGAAACTCATCGAGCGGCCGTTCACGCGGCATTTAACACTATATCCGGTTCGAGACCGCTCCGAGGAAATGGAAACTGCGTTTCCTTTGATGAGATAATCCAACTCGAACACGAAATCGGGTCGCCGCCCGAGGTCGATGTCACGAAAAATGATCGTCAAAGCCTCTAGCAGGTTGGACTTCCCGCTGCCATTGCGTCCCACCAGCACGGAAACTGCGGCATTTTCATCGAGTCGGATCTCGAAGTCCTGCAGGTTCTTGAAAGACTCCACTTTTACACGTGTGATACGCATCTAGTCTGCCACCGAAATCTGGACATCTGTGTCGTTCGGTCGTGCTATTTCAAGCTTGCGCAACTGCTTCAACTCACGCAAGGCGGCGTAGAAGCTATCAACTGCGTTATCGGCGAGGGAAAGCTGCCGGAATAGGCGTTCCGGCTCCAAGGGCCCCGAGGCCTCATGCAGCACAGCTAGAATTTCTTCCGGAGTGGTGGAGGATTTGAGGCTAATGCGCCTACTCCCGTTCTTGGTAGACCTCGGCGCCCTAGCAGCAGGCTTTCTCCGCTGCTTTGAAGCCGCTTCCCTAACCTGGGCCAAGATTAGCGAGGACAACGACTCGCTCTCGTCGCCCGCTGTCCTCTGGGTAATCCGCCTGGCCATTTCCCCGAAGGCACAGGAGGCAGTGAACTCGCGCTCCAGCCCTTGGAGCCGGCCGACGGCACTTTGCGCATCCCTAATGACACTCTGGTGTGCCGAAGTCACCTCATTCAAGGTTTCGGCGATCTGACGTTGAGTATTCAGATCCCGTAGTGGTACAGGCAGTTGCCTAACATCACGCAGATTCAGCCCAGGCATATCGATACCGCGCAGTCGACTTCGAAACCACCCCTGTGCGGCCGAGCTTGATAGCCAATGCGCTAGGTAATCACTATCCAAGTGGTCGCCAGGTCTTATCCGTGCAGTCCCCTGAGTGATATTCGCCCCGCTGAGCTCTTGCGGTACGACGGCAACACGTAGGCTGCGGATGATGCCAAGTAGTACGTCACCCGGCTTCAGTGATGACCTCTCATATCGCTGAGCGATGGATTGCGATGTCTTCCTCAGTTGATCCTGCAAGATAAAACCGTCTTGCAAGTCCTGGCCGCGAACATACCGAACACCTGAGCCGTCGTCAATTTGCGGTCCGGGTTGGAGGATCCCATAGACAATGGGTGAGTCTTCAGCTACAACGTCTGCTGCTTGTTGCCAAATTACCCGTGTTTTCGGGTCTGACTCTCCAGGCTTTCCAAGCTCCGCGCCCTCCAGGATGAGGAGGTCTCTCGCCGTTCCCGGAAGGTCGGTTGCTGTCTCGATGATGTTGCCCATCGCCGTGAGAGCAGCGTCGATCGAACTCTGTATGTCGCGGGCGCAGTCGATGATTGCCTCTTGAGTAATTCGGGGAGGCAATGGGAAAGGTAGCTCTTGGAAGCGCCGAAGTCCAAGGTGAGCAATGTTAGTAGTAGCCTTGGCAATCTCCGCGAAAACACCTGAGTGTTGGTATGCCCTGAAGACCAGAAGTGCAAACTCTGGCAGAATCTCATGGTGAGCACGGAACCTAATAAGCGTGTTCTGGAAGTAAAGCTCATCAGGTTCGGATCGATACATCGCCGCTCGACCTACCAGCTCACGACTCTGTCCTTCGCATAGGAGAATATCTCCGTCTACAAGCCTATACTTCTCTCTGGCCTCAACGTCGAAGCTCATCGTTGCTAGATCCTGTAGGTCTAGCGCGTCATCACGAACGTTCGCAACACGCAGATAATTTCTTCGATCATCTGCGGAACCACTTGTAGTCTCGGGTGAACGTTGTTGCCCAACCAGAGTCTCGCCGGCTTCCTTGACCAGGCAGAAGCGCCACGTAGGAGGGAAGGCATCGGGAATTATCATCGTCCGAGTGCCTCCCCTTCGCGGTCTTGGAAGTGGCGCGTAAGAATCTTCTCAATTTCAGAGATGCCAGACAAGGCACTGTCAAGTTCCTCGCGCAGGCTTCTGGTGTCATCAAGAAGATCTGCAATACTACTTGAACCGGTCGGCCTATCAGAAGACTTCACGTGAGCGAAGTCGAGACGATCACCACGCGCAGCGAGCTCTTCACGTGTTAGACGCTTGAACCGATCAGTCTCGATCCGATGGCTTTTTCCGAACGCGTCAGCGCCATAGGCTGAGACAAATTCGTTCAAGTCGCTAGCCAGCAACTGCCTTCTCTTGCCGAAGCTCGTCTGACCCGAACGCAAATCATAGAACCATGTTTCTTCAGTAGATCCATCGGCGCAAAAGAACAGCACTGAAGTTTTCACGCCGGTTGCGTAAAAGATACCTGTCGGGAGACTCAGAATGGTGTGAACCCTGTAGCTGTCTAGAAGCTTGGTCCGTACAGCGGCAGCCGTCCCCCCTTCGAACAAGACGTTGTCGGGAACGACGATCGCAGCACGCCCTCCCTCGGCCAGGTTCTGATAGACATGCTGCAGAAATGCCAACTGCTTGTTCGAAGTTTGGTACTCAAGCCTCTCGTTCTGCTCTGCAGTTAGAGCACCCTTTGCGCCAAAAGGTGGGTTCGTGAGACAGACCGAATAGCCGTTATCACCCACGTCGTGATGCAGAGCGTCACCGAGAAGAATCTTCCCTTCGAGTCCATGCAGCAGAAGATTCATAAGTGCCATGCGCTGCACGTCCCTAACCAACTCAATGCCGACCAATTGAGGAGGCGAGGAGTTGGTGGCTGCGGTGCCCAGGCCTGCCGCTACCAGGAACCCACCAGTACCTGCGGCGGGATCGTACACAACGTCGTCATCACTCGGCGCAGTTACATGTACAAGTGCCTCGACCACTGGTCGGGGTGTGAAGTACTGCCCCGCACCATAACGAGACTCCTGCGCGTTCTTTTGAATCAACCCTTCATAGACATCACCAAGGCCATTTTGCCGCGCTCGATACCAATCAATATCCTCAATTCCTTGGACTAGCTGTTTCAGGGATTCGCCGGAGTTGATACCCGTCTTCGAATCCGCGAAGATGGTTTTGACGATATCGTCATCGGCCGCGCCGAGATTCTCCAGAATTTTGGTGTATCGAGGGAGGATGCTATCGGCGGCACTTTCGCTGAGTTCAGCCCAGCGACAGTTATTCGGGATTCTGCTTTCCATTTCAAGCTCATGGGCAAGCTTGAGAAACAGCAAGTACGTGAGCTCATTCAGGTACTCGTGATAGGTCACACCTTCGTTTCTCAGCACTCCGCACAGAGCCCAAAGCCTTCGGGTCACATCCGAAGTGTCTTGCATCGTCGCATCCTTAGGTTGGTGGCGACCTAGCCTACCCAGCTAGCGTCCCCTCCGTGAGTGTCTGACGTTGGGACCGGCTGTATGCGCCTTGGAGGTACTGGCCTCGCGTCTGGCACAGTCACGGCGGCAGCACGACGTAACGGGGAGAGGACCCAGGCTCGAGCCTGGGTCCTCTCCCCGTCGTGATGGAACGGAAGGTCGCCGCCGGCAGCCGCTAATCGCAGCCGGTCTCTTCAGGGGCGATGAGGGTTGCTCACCGCCAGCAGGTCACCGCGACTCGTCGCAACGCGGAGCACGTCCCGCAAAGCTCCGGTCAGTTCCTTCGCCAACCGTCGCAGGTCCGCTGGGCCTGCATCCTGGTTGTCGAGGGTGTCCGAGGCCTCCTCCAGTAGCTCGAACGCCGTTCCCAGTTGCACCGCTTCGATGTTGTCCGCCAGACGGGACATGTAGCCGCTGCTGTCGCCGGTGCTCAGGTAGCAGGGCTTGCCCTCCGGCCCCGACCACGGGAGAAGCCGCAGTTCTTGCTGTGCTGTCATCCTTGCGTCTCCCTCTCATCGGTCACGTGGTGGGTGGTGAAGACCGCGTCGACGCGATCGCCCGGGAACGCAAGTAGCGCGGCCTCGACGACTCGCCCGGTTGAATCGGTCGCGATGCGCGTGATCGCAAGGACTGCCCCGGCGGAGCCGATTCGGAGGGCCGATGCTTCGTCGGGTGTCGGTGGGCGGGCACATACCGTCTCCCGGATAGCTGTCGGAGGCGAGGTCAGGACGGCAAATCGCGTGGCTGTCTCCCGCCACACGGATTCTTCGCCCAGTACTCCGGCCGGTGCCCGGTCCCGCGGAATGTAGATGCGGGCGTATCCGTGTGGTGACTCTCCCTCGCGGCTGACGCAGGAGAACTCAGCGAGTGGGCTGCCCGTTGGCACCTTCAGCAGAGTCGTCAGATGCCCGCGTGCCTGAATCGTGGTGGTACGAACGGTGACGCGCAGGGCCGGTTCAGCAGCGGTCCACGGATCCAACGTCCCCCATCCACCCACGTACATGATCTTCCGAAGTGGGCGGCGCACGAAGTTGCCCTTGCCGTGGATCTTCTCGACGAGGCCTTCGCCCTGGAGGACCGCGAGGGCGTGCCGCAGCGTCACTGTGCTGACCTCGTATCGTTCGGCCAGACGGGCTTCGGACGGAAGCCGTTCGCCCGGCTTGATGCGTCCGGTTGCGATTTGATGCCGGAGATCATCGGCGATCTCGTGACGGCGTGAAGACACGGGCCGGTCACCTCCTTCTCAGCATCCGAACAGCGGCGAGCCGGGTTCGCGTGTGTATGGTCAGCAGCTCACCCGACTCGAAGAGGAGTTGCTTGGCGCCTTGGGAGAGCTGGAAGAGGTCCATCACCCGGTATGCCCGGCCGCCGAGTTGAATGATGTCGCCACGCTGCACTGTGGCCGCGGTGACCTCGACGTTGGATACCAGCGCGCCGCCAGGTGCCCGGCCGCTCACCGCTCCACCTCCGTGGACGTGGCCCGGTCAGACGGCGAGTGACACGCGCAGTGGCATGTCTCGTAGACAACCGGCAGGTCGATCGGTGCGGAGACCGGGGAAGACTCCGCGCAAGCAATGTGTGTGCCGATACGGCAGGCGGTCGACCGGTAGGGGACGGCCGCGATATCGGTGATGTGTGTCTGTCGACGAGGAAGCATCAGCGAACCCCCGCGAGGGACGACCAGGCTTCAGCAGGCAGGTGTGAAGCGACTACCACCGCGCGCGGCTCGACCCGTTTCTCCCAGGCCAGGACGTACGGGCGAACGAGCGCATTTTCCTCCCCCACGAGCGGGTGTCGATGGTTCAGGCCGTCGGAAGCCCAGTCCAAGATGACCGTCGACGCGTCAGCGGACACAGGGAGGGCAGGGGCGGCCGGCAGCCGGGGGGGCGTTAAGGGGCGGCGGTGCCGGCCCTTGGGGGCGTACCGCGCTCTGGTGAGTGAGACGGCACGGCGGATACGGTTGAGCACGCTACTCAGCTCCTATCGCTGATGGCTGGTCCCCCGACATCGCCCGTCGTGGGGACCGCTTTGCGTACGACCGCCCAGAGGGTGCGGCCGTTCAGGCTGGTGGCAACGAGACCGAATCGATCGGCGTCCGCCACCGCTTCCAGGACCTCCCGCCATAAATCGCCGGAGAGCGAGTCCGGCACCTCCGCTTCGACCGACGCGTACCGGTCGTGCTCCTCCACCCGCGCGACGAGCCCGACGGCGGACAGTCGGGCAGCGATGGCCGCCGCGGTAACTCCCGAAGCGGGCACAGGGCAGCCTCCGTCACCGGCGAATCACTTTCAGTGAAGCTAGTTAACTAGATTAGAGCTAGTGGACTAGATTTTCCATATGCCTGAGCAGCCGCCCTATCTCCGCATCGCCGACGAGCTCCGGCGGCGGATCGCGGAGCACGTATGGGAGCCGGGGGACCGTCTGCCCTCCCGTGCCCAGATCGGCCAGGAGTGCGGTGTGGGCGAGAACGTGGTTCGCCGGGCGCAAGAACTGCTGATCTCCCAAGGTGTGCTGGAGGGCCGGGCCGGATCGGGCACGTACGTCGCCGAGCCCCGGCAGCGGGTCCGGGTCGTCCGGTCATCGGCTCGGGAGCAGCCCAGCGGTTCACCGTTCCGCGCAGACATGAAGGCCGTTGGCAGGCAAGGCGATTGGGAGAGTCGGACCGATGCCAAGGTGCCGGCTCCGGCGGGCATCGCGGCGCGGCTCGGGATCGCCGAGGGCGACCTGTGCGTCCGGACGACGTACGAGTTCCTGGCCGACGGCAGGCCCGTGCAGCTGTCGACGAGTTGGGAGCCGTACGACCTCACCGCCGGCACTCTCGTCGTTCTCCCCGAGGGAGGGCCGCACGCCGGGGCAGGCGTCGTGAACCGCATGGCCGCGATCGGCGTCACTGTCAGCCATGCCGTGGAGCAGCCCGAGCCGAGGCAAGCGACCGCCGAGGAGGCGTCGATACTCGGCATTCAGAAGGCCGCGCTCGTCACGCACATCCGGCGGACGTACTACAGCGATCAGGGACGGCCCGTGGAGACGGCGGACATCGTGGTGCCCGCCGCCCATTGCGAGATCGTCTATGAGATCCCGATCAACCGTTAGCCGCTGCTCACAGGGCGACTTCTGACATCCACGGCTGACATCAACGAGGCCGGACGGCTGCACACAGCGGCACCCCTGGGCGACCGTCGGATCAGCCGACGGCGGCACCAGGGGCGGGCGTAGATCGAACTCCTAAAGCGGGTGTCGCAGGTTCGAATCCTGCCGGGGGCACAGAGAAACACCAGGTCAGAAGCCCTTCCGTCCAGCGGGCGGGAGGGCTCCTGCGCTTGCAGCACACATATGGCACACACGGGCTGCGGGCAAAGGTTGGGAGCTGTGCCTTGAGGCCGCCAGCCGTAGGGGCACGCGCCCCTCTTATCAAGTCATGGACCGAGTCACCGCTCCGGGCTGATCAGAGGCTTCAGCAGATCCAGCGCTTCCTCCCAGCAGAAGCTGTCCGCCGCGCCGGCCCTCGGTCGGTGCGGTGCGCAGGAACCGGTCAGGACCCCCATACCCCGCAGCCGGTCCAGGCTCTATCGGTAGGCGGGGTGGGCAGCCTGGGCGGAGTTCAGGTAGGGCAGGGTCCCGATCGGGATGCCCATGCCGTACGCCTCGCACAGGATGCCCAGGGCGAGGGTGTCGGAGATCCCGGCGGCCCACTTGTTGATCGTGTTGAAGGTGGCGGGAGCCACGGCGATCGCGTCCGCCGGGGGCAGGGGGCGCGGGTCTCCCGGTGAACGCCAGGCGGAGCGGATCGGATAGCCGGTCTGCGCCTCGACCGCCGTCGCGTCGATGAAGCCGAGGCCCTGCGGTGTGGCGACGACACCGACGTCCCAGTGCGACTCCTTGTCCGGGGCGGTCGGTTCGGTCACGCGGGGACTCCCAGTTGGCGGCTGAAGTGGTGCAGTTCCGGCAGGGTACGTCGGCGGTCGCGGGCTGCCGTGTCGGCGACCAGGTGGCGGATGTCCTGGGCGGCGCAGCGGCGGCTCGGAGCCAGCCTTAGCGACAACTCACACCACCAATAATGGGGTTGGGAGCCGCGTGAACAGAGCTGCCTCACATGAGGTCCGCCGCACTCGCGGAGAGGCGGAAGGGCTATACATAGGCCATGGACACCTTTGCCGAACCGGGCAGTCTGCTGTTGGCCGCCGCGGTGATTCTCATGGTGAAGTACCGGCGGCGCATGGCCGGTCGGGCTTCGCTGCTGGCGGTCAGTGGGGCGGCCGGGCGGGGTGCCGTGGTTGTGGGCTTCGTGGTCGGTTGTGCGGGGGCCTGGGTGCAGGGGGCGTCGTTCATCGACATGGTCGTACTCGGTCTGAGCCTCGCCCCGCTCGCGGGGGCTGCTGCCGAACTGGTGGCCCGCGGAGGCGCGCGGCGCATGTGATCGGGCTCGGTGCCCGTCCCCGTGCCCGGGTGGCCGGCCGGCTCAGGGGCCCGGAGTCGGGGCCGGGTGGGTGGGGGTGGCGACGACGCCGTACGTGCGGTTGGCGAGGGTGAAGTTGCCCAAGGGGGTCATGCCGAAGGCGTGCACGTGGACGCGCAGGAGGCCTGGTTGGACAGTTCGATGAAGGCGAGCAGCAGTTCGGCTTGTGCTGCGCCCACTTGGAGGGCCGTCGTGAACAGGGCTCGGGCCACTCCCCTTCCGCGGTAGGCGGGGGCGACCACCACGGGGCCGTAGAGGAGGAAGGGGACGGTTCGGAAGGGGCGGCCCTGCCAGGAGGGCGTGTCCTGGGCGGCGAGCAGGGCCCGGACCGGTGGGGGCGGACTGGGGATGTCGGCCGGGGAGGCCAGGCCGAGCAGGCCGGCCAGGTGGCCGTCGTCGTACGCGACGAGCAGGCTTCCGTCCTCGGCCATCGAGCGCAGCGCGTCGGTGTCGAGGGCACCCTGGACGAAGCCCTGTTCCGCGCGTTGCCGCTCCGTGAGCGCGTCGTAGTGGTTGGCCGCGAAGAGTTCGGCCATGGCGGGGGCGTCGGCCACGACGGCACGTCGGTAGTCCATGGTGTTGATCCTGCCCCCGCGGTGACGCTTCTCAGTACCGCTCCGCCTTCGCCACCTCCGGCTTCAGGATCGGCTGCGGGGGCTGGTGGCTGATGGCGTAGGGGTGGACCGTCTGGCCGGGGCGGACGTTCTCCGCGCCGACGTAGCGGGTCTCGACGACCTTGCCCTTCGGGTCGCGGAAGTCGACCTGGACCGCGAAGTTGGCCGTCTTGTCCGATGAGTTGTGGATGTTGACGTGGGCGGCCTGGAGGTCGTTCACCTGGGCGCGGGGGATGCCGCTGAGGGAGACGTCGGAGGCGGCGTTGCCCCGGCCCTTCACGTTCGCCAGCCGTTTGTGGGCTTCCTGGTTCGCCTGTTCGGCCGACGCCGCGACCGAGGCCTCGAACTCGTCGGCCCGTGCCGATGCGGAGGCGGACGCGGCGGAGGCGGAGGCGCGGGCCGAGGCGATGGCGGAGGAGGCGGCCGAGGAGAGGGGGGAGGGCGGGGTGCCCGTGAAGGACTGTGTGGCGGGGGGTGTGGGGCGGGGGCTGACGGTCGTACCGCCGCCGTTGTTGTTGTTGCCGCCGCAGGCCGCGAGGGTCAGGGTGCCGGTGGTGATCAGTACCGCGGCCACGCTCGCGCTCCGGTACCGCAGCCGTCGTCCGCCCCTCGACACGCCGCTACCCATGGCATCCGTTCCCTTCCGGCCGACCCGTCGATGTCCGGTTGATCCATGATCGCCCGGTTACGGCCTCATGCTGCCCCACGGGGGACGCGCCCGCGACCGGGGCGTGGGGAGCGGGGGACGGCGGGAAGGGGAGGCGGAGGGCAGGAGGGGGGCGGAGGCGAGCAGAGGAAAGGGTCGGCACGAAGGGGAGGGAAGGGGCGGGACCCGTCGCCCCTCGCCACGTCCCCCCCAGCCCAGCAGACGCGCCCCACAGGCCGGCACCCCGCACCGGCCCAGCGGGCCGGACTCGGGTACCGGCACCGCATATGCCCGGCGGCCCGTGGCCGAGGCCCTGAGGTCGGCGTCTCGGCCGCACGCCAGACCAGCCGACGGAACTCGGACACCGGCGCTGTATATCCACGTCGGACACCAGCCCCGCATAAGCGTCGCACCCCAGCCCCGCATCCACGTCGGACCCCAGCCCCGCCTACGCACGGCAAAACCGCGAGCAGCCCCGGACGCCAGCGCGGCATATGCACCGCGAACCCACCGAGAGCCCCGGACGCCCCCGTTGTATTTGCACGGCGGCCACCCCCGCGTTGGAATCGAATGTGACGCTTTTCGGGAGCAGGGGTGTGTCCGCGGGGCGGCCCGCTCCGGGGTCCGGGGTGGGGCGGAAGGGGCTTCGCGGGGACGCGCTGGGGATGTTCTCCTCGGTCGTCATGGCGCTGGCGTCGACCGGTCCGGCGTACAGCCTGGCCGCCACGCTGGGGATCATCGTGGCGGGGGTCGGGCTCCAGTCGCCGATCGTGACCATGCTGGCGTTCGTGCCGATGCTGCTGATCGCGTACGCCTTCCGGGAGCTGAACGCGAGCGACGCGGACTGCGGGACGACCTTCACCTGGGCGACGCGGGCGTTCGGGCCGCGGACCGGGTGGATGGGCGGCTGGGGGCTGATCGTCGCCAACATCATCGTCATGGCGAACCTCGCCACCATCGCCGGCAGCTACGGGTTCCGGTTGGTCGGTCTGGACGGGCTCGGCGAGAGCCGGTTCTGGGTGACCGTCGCCGGGATCGTCTGGATCGGGCTGCTCACCGCGATCTGCTACGTCGGCATCACGGTCTCCGCGGCCGTACAGCGCTGGCTGCTGTGCCTGGAGGTCACCGTCCTGCTGCTGTTCGCCGCCGCCGCGCTGGTCCGCGTCTACACCGACCCGCCGCCGACCGCGATCCACGTCTCCGCGTCCTGGTTCAACCCCTTCGAGGTGTCCTCCGTACGGGCCCTGACCTCGGGCCTGCTCGCGGGCGTCTTCATCTACTGGGGCTGGGACACCGCCGTGTCCGTCAACGAGGAGACGGTGGACAGCGCCCGCGTCCCCGGCCGGGCCGCCGTGCTCTCCCCCGTGCTGCTGCTGGTCATGTACGGGCTGGTCGCCACCGCGGCGCAGTCCTTCGCGGGCGTCGGCACCAGCGGCATCGGGCTCGGCAACACCGCCCACCACGACGACGTGTTCTCCGCCCTCGGGGAAGCGGTGTTCGGCAGCGGCGGCACCGGGCTGCTCCTGTCCCGGCTGCTGATCCTGATGGTGCTGACCTCGGCGCTGGCCTCCGCCCAGACCACCATCCTGCCGCTGGCCAGGACCGTCTTCTCGATGGCGGTGCACAAGGCGGTCCCCGCCCGGTTCGCACGGGTGCACCGCAGGTTCCTCACCCCGACCTGGGCCACGCTCGGCATGGGCGTGGCCTCCGTCGCGCTGCTGGTCCTGCTGACGTCGTTCAGCCGCAACGTGCTGGCCGACTCGGTCGACTCCGTCGGCCTCGCGATCGCCTTCCAGTACGGCCTGACCGGCTTCGCCTGCCTCTGGTACCACCGCAAGGTCCTCACCCGCAGCCCCCGCGACCTGATCTGCAAGGGGGTGATGCCGGGGCTCGGCGGGCTGCTGATGGTGCTGCTGTTCGGGTACGCCGCCTTCGTCGTCTACGCCGAACCGGGGTACGGCGCCAGCACCGTCGACCTCCCGGTGGTGGGGCGGGTCGGCGGGGTGACCGTGCTGGGGCTCGGCACGCTCGCGATCGGCTTCCTGCTGCTGCCGGTCGTCACCCGCGGGCACAGCACGGCGCTCAAACTCCAGCGCAGCCTGCTGCCGGGCCGGCTGCCCCCGCAGACCGCCTGCGAGACGGCGTGCCGCTATCTGCCGGCCGACAACGGGTCCGGGGTGGGCGGCGACTGGTACGACGTGATCCCGCTGTCCGGCACGCGGGTGGGCCTGGTCGTCGGGGACGTGCTGGGGCACGGGCTGCCCGCCGCCGCGACCATGGGCCGGCTGCGCACCGGGCTGCGGGTCCTCGCCCGGCTCGATCTGGCCCCGGACGAGGTCCTCACCCGGCTCGACGACCTCGCCGAGCAGACCGCCCAGGAGCGCGCCCCCGCACCGGGCTGTGCACCGCCTCCCGCCGACGAGGCGATGGTGACCTGTCTGTACGCGGTGTACGACCCCGTCACCGGATGGTGCAGCATGGCGCGTGCGGGCGGTCCGCCGCCGGTGCTGGTGGCCGGGGACACGGGCACCGCCCGGGTCCTCGACGTGCCGCCGGGGCCGCCCCTGGGGGTCGGCGGTCTGCCGTATCAGAGCACCGAGCTGCGGCTCGCGCCGGGCAGCGTCCTCGCCCTGTTCACCGCCGGTCTGCTCCAGGCGGCCGAGCGGCCGGACGCGGGGCTGCGCCGGCTCACCGACTCCCTCACCGGGCACCGGGGCGGCTCCCTGAGCGAGCTGAGCGAGCAGACGGTGACCGCGATGTTGTCCGGGGCGGTGGACGAGGACGCGACGCTGCTGCTGGCCCGCACCCGGCTGCTCGACCGGACCCGGCTCGCCCAGTGGGAGCCGGCCGCCGATCCGGCCGCGGTCGCCACCCTGCGCAGCGGCGTCAGCAAGCAGCTGGACGCCTGGGGCCTGGACGAGCTGGCCTTCACCACCGAGGTCATCGTCAGCGAGCTCGTCACCAACGCGATCCGTTACGTCGGCGGCCCCATCCAGGTGCGCCTGATCCGCGACCGCACCCTGACCTGCGAGGTCTCCGACACCGGGCACACCACCCCGAATCTGCGGCACGCGGCGAGCGACGACGAGGGCGGCCGGGGGCTGTACATCATCGCCCAGATGACCCACCGCTGGGGCACCCGCTACACCGCCACCGGCAAGGTCATCTGGGCCGAGCAGCTCCTTCCGCCGCCACCGGTTCCGGGGTGACCGGTGGGTGGGGGGTACGGCGGCCCGCGGCGGCCAGGAGGAGGGTCACGGCGACGGAGCCCACCGCCATCAGGGCCATCCCGGCCGCCGGGGTGGTCAGTTGGGCCACCGCGCCCGCGGCCACCGCGCTCACGCCCTGCATGGTCAGCATGCCGGACGAGTGCAACCCGAGGGCCTGGCCCGCGAGTTCGCCGGGGGTGAGGTCCATCAGCCGCTCCTGCTGGACGAGGCTCGCGCCGAAGCCGGTGGAGGCGAGCGTGACGCAGAGCACGGCGAGCGGCAGCGGCGGGTGCGCGGCGAACACCAGGTAGGGCGTGGCGAGCAGGAGCAGCAGGGGGGTCGCCAGCCTCCGGCGCACTCCGGGCGGCAGCAGCCGGCCCACCGTGACGTCCCCGGCGAACATGCCGAGCGCCCCGCAGGCGAAGAGGGTGCCGGCCGCGTGCGGGGCGTACGACACGTACAGGGACTCGCAGCCGACGACCATGCCGTTGGGCAGCCACAGGCCGAGGTAGGTGAGGCGGCGCGAACGGTCCGACCACAGCGTGGAGTTGGCGCGCCAGGTGGCCGAGGCGGAGGGACGGCCCGCGCTGCGGGGCGGGCGGGCGGTGAGGCCGAGGCGCAGCGCGAGGGCGGCCACCAGATACAGGGCCGCCGCCAGGAGCAGGCAGAAGCGGGGCGACAGCGCGGCCAGCAGGGCGCCGCCGGTGGCGAACCCGGCGATCTGGGTCAGCCCGCTCATCATGTTGAACACCGAACGCCCCGGCAGATAGCCGTCCTTGGCGAGGATCTCGTTCAGCAGGCCCCAGCGGACGCCGCCGCCGAGCGAGGTCACCAGGCCCATCGCGAGGAGCGCGCCGAGGATCGCGCCGACCGGCAGTCCGGGCAGCGCCTGGACTGCCGTACCGGCCGCGAGGGCGAGGGCGATCACCGCCAGGGCGGTACGCGGCGGCAGCCGGTCAGCGCCGGACAACAGAACGGTGGCGCCCAGGACTTGGGCGAGGGAGGAGCCGAACATGCTGATCGCCGACAGCAGCGGGGAGCCGGTGGCCCGGAAGACGAGGGTGCCGAGGGCGAGGGCGCCGAGGGTGCCGGCCGCCGTCTGCGCGGCGGAGCCGAGGAAGAGGGGGGTGAACTCGGAGGTACGGAACAGGGATCGGTAGCTGGTCACACCGGGGAGTCTCGGCCGGGGCACGCCGGGGCGTTATCGTTTCGCGGCAGCGCGAAAGGTCTTACGGCACGAGCCGGTTCGGGGGTGGCGGTGGGCTGGTGGGAGCTCAACGCGGACACGCTCGCGCGCAGCCGGTTCGTGATCTCGCCGCTCGCGGAGACCTTCGCGCGGCTGAAGCTGCTGCACGCGGGCGAGGCGGCGCATCCCGGTGAGCGGGTGTGGCTGCGCGACCATCTGCCTGCCTATAAGGCGCTGTTGACCGCCGACCCGGTGACGGAGCGGCTGGTGCGGGCGGGCCTCGGGCGGGAGTGGATCGCGGACTTCCTCACCCCGACGCCCCGCGACGGGGAGGAGTTCGCCGCGGAGGTCGAGCGGGTCCGCCGCGTCGCGCCGGAGCTCGCCCGCGCGCATCTGCGCACCGCCCTCGCCGGGCCGCTGCCCGCCCTGCTGGACCGCGCGGACCTGCCCGAGCGGGCGGCCACGCTCCTGGAGTGGGTGTGGCGGGAAGCCGTACGGCCGTACTGGGGGCGGCAGCGGCGGGTGCTGGAGGCGGATGTGGTGGCCCGGACCGCGCAGGCCGGGCGGGGCGGCTGGGTGAGCGTGCTGGACTCGCTGCGGCCCGGCCGTACCCGGTGGCTCGGGCAGAACCGGCTCCAGGTCAACCTGCACGCGTACCCGCCGCGCGAGATCTCCGGCGCCGAGATGATCTTCGTGCCGGTCACCCCGCAGCGGCACGGCTGGGTGTCCTGGGACGACGGGGAGCGGTACGCCCTGGTCTACCCCTGCGCGGGCGTCCTCGCCGACGCGGGGGCCCGTCCGGTCCCGGCCGCCCTCGGGGCCCTGCTCGGCCCGGCCCGCGCGGGCGTCCTGGCCCTGCTCGGCGCCCCCATGACCACGAGCCAGCTGACGGCGGTGACGGGGCAGGGTCTCGGCTCGGTCGGCCGGCATCTCAAGGTGCTGCGGGAGGCGGGGCTGGTGGCGGGGCGCAGGACCGGACGGTCGGTGCTGTACGAGCGGACGGCGGCCGGGGACGCGGTGGTGGAGGCGGCCACGGCGCCGCCCCGGGCGGACGCGGGGAGCCGCGCGACCGGCACCCGGCGGCGCGCGGCCGGCGACGGCACCCGGCACCCCGGTGCCTGACACCGGCTCCGGCCCGGCGCATACCATCGCGCCCATGACCACTGTGCTGAACACCGAGATCGGCGCCCTCACCGGCGGCGCCGCGAACCTGCCGCAGTACGCCGGCAAGGCCGTCCTCATCGTGAACGTGGCCTCCAAGTGCGGCCTGACCCCGCAGTACGCGGGCCTGGAGAAGCTCCAGGAGCGCTACGCCGAGCGCGGCTTCACCGTGCTGGGCGTGCCCTGCAACCAGTTCCTCGGCCAGGAGCCGGGCAGCGCCGAGGAGATCGCCGAGTTCTGCTCGGCGACGTACGGCGTGACCTTCCCGCTGACCGAGAAGGTGGAGGTGAACGGCGCGGACCGGCACCCCCTGTACGAGCGCCTGGTGGACTTCGCGGACGCGGAGGGCCACAGCGGCGACATCCGCTGGAACTTCGAGAAGTTCCTGATCGGCCGGGACGGCAGCGTCGTCGCCCGGTTCTCGCCGCGCACCGAGCCGGAGTCCCCGGAGGTCGTCGCGGCGATCGAGGCGCAGCTCGGCTGACCCCGCTTGACCTTGCCCCCGGGGCAGGGCGGAGCGTCCTGGCCGCCGGGCGGGAAGGAACCGCCCGGCGACGGACGATGACATCGGTGCACGAGGACCTGCTCACCATCGGGGCGTTCGCCGCGCGAGCCCGGCTGTCCGCCAAGGCCCTGCGGCTGTACGACCGCCTCGGCCTGCTCGCCCCGGCGTACGTCGACGAGTCGAGTGGCTACCGCTACTACCGCGCTGCTCAGGTGGAACGCGCCCGTCTGGTGGCCCTGCTGCGGCAGCTGGACATGCCGCTGGCGCGGATCGCCGAGGTGATCGGGGCCGGGGACGGGGAGGCGGCCCGGCTGCTGGGCGCCTACTGGGCGGACGTGGAGGCCCGGATCGCCGGGCAGCGGACCCTCGCCGAGTACCTCCGTGGACGGCTGTCCGGGAGGAGTGACGAGATGTACGGGAAGTACGCGGTCGAGACGGTGGACGTGCCGGAGCGGGTGGTGATCACCGAGTCGCGGCACACCCTGGCGGACGAGCTGCCGGCCTGGATCGGCGCCTCGCTGGGCCGGCTGGAGGCGGCGGCCCGGGAGTGCGGGGGTGTGGTGGCGGCGCCGTTCGTCGTCTACCACGCCGAGGTGTCGATGGAGAGCGACGGGCCCGCGGAGGCGTGTGTGCCGGTGGCCGACGAGGCGGCGGCGCGGGCGTGGGCCGGGCGGCAGGGGCGGGGCCGGGCGACGGGGGTGCGGGTGGAGCCGGCGGCCCGGCTGGCGTACGTCCGGATCACCAGGGCGCAGGTGGCGCATCCGCAGATCCTCGCCGCGTTCGAGGCGGTGGAGCAGTGGCTGGGCCGGGAGGGCCTGGAGCCGGCCGGCCCCTGCCGGGAGATCTACTTCGCCGACTGGGCGACGGCCAGGCCCGAGGACCCGGTGTGCGATGTGGCGTTCCCGGTACGGGCCCGCTGAGGGGGGCGGGCCGCCGAGGGGGGCACGTGGCCGGTGAGGCGGTGCCGGGCCGGTGAGACGGTGCCGGGCCGGTGAGGGGGCGGCGACCCGCTGAAGTGATCCGGGGTCACTCAAGTAGTCCGGGATGGTGAGGCGGTGCGGCCGTGTCGGAGGGACGCGGCCGCACCGCCGGGGCCGCCGGGCACGACCGAGCCCCCTCGGCAAGGACGGCGACTGGTCGAGAGGGCTCTTGGGTGGTGCGTGTGCGGTTGTGCGGTCGTTGCGTCGGGAGGAGGGCCGGGGACGGCCCCCTTACGTCTGCTCTTAGGCCTTGACCGAGTCCACGAAGGCGTTCCACGCGTCGGCGGGGAAGGCCAGGACCGGGCCCTCGGCGACCTTGGAGTCACGGACGGCCAGTTCGGCGGTGGCGGGCGACTTGACCTCCACGCAGGCGCCGTTGCCCGCGGAGTAGGAGGACTTCAGCCACGTCTCCGAAGCGCCCTGAATCAGTGCCATGTCCACTCCTGTGTACGAGTTGCGGTAGTGCGGTTCACGCCAACCCGATGACCGATTGGCGTGATCGACGCTACCGGGCAACTGCCGCCGCCGGAGCGGGCGTTCACTCGACCGGATGGCATATTCCAACGTCTCTTCCACGGGAGCGCGCCCACCCTGTAGGATCACGCGCCCGCCGCGGTCGGCCCTACTCCGTGTACCTTTTCGCCGTTTCGTCGATCAGCTGCCGGGACGCGTCCACGCTGAGCGACTGGGCCCGCAGATGCTCGTACATCACGGCGTACTTCTGCACGTCCTGGGCCTTCTCCAGGTACAGGTCGCTGGTGACACCCTCCAGGTAGACCACGCTGGAGTCGGCCGCGTCCGCGAACTCCAGGATCGCGTACTGGCCGTTGAGCCCCGGATGCGCGCCCACCTCGAACGGCATGACCTGCACGGTGACATGGGGCAGCTCGGACAGCTTGAGGAGATGCTCCAGCTGCTCCCGCATCACGCGCTTGCTGCCGACGACCCGGTGCAGCGCGGCCTCGTCCAGGACGACCCAGAGCCGCAGCGGGTCCTTCTCGTTGGTGATCCGGTCCTGGCGGCGCATGCGCACGCCCACGCGCTTCTCGATCTCCGCGGCCGAGGTCTCGGGCAGCGCGCCCCGCACCAGCGCCTCGGCGTACGCCGGGGTCTGGAGCAGGCCGGTGACGATCTGGGGTTCGTAGACCCGCAGCGACTCGGCGTCGGTCTCCAGGCCGATGTAGACGCTGTAGGGGATGTCCCCGAAGGTGTGCCACCAGCCCTGTTGCCGGGAGTCGCGGGCCATCTCCATCAGCGAGTCCACGACCCGCTGGTCCTCGACCTCGTAGACACCGCACAGATCGCGCACGTCGCGCTGGCTGATGCTGCGGCGGCCGTTCTCCAGACGGCTGATCTTCGACTGGGACACGAGCAGGCGCTCGGCGACCTCTTCGGCCGTCATGTTCCGCTGCTCGCGGAGTTTTCGAAGCTCCTGGCCCAGCCGGCGCCGCCTTACGGTGGGATTGACATTGGACGCCACGGGACGCGCACCTCCGGCTGCTGCCTGTACTGACACTTTCCGTATCTGCTGCTGAGCAGATTGCCACCAAGGCACTTGCCAGCGCTGGGAAACGCTCGATATGCGGCACGCACAGGTGGCTGTCCGGACGCCGGTTCACGCGGGCCGCGCCGGGGCGGGGCACGGCCGCGGAGACGGCCGAGCGGGGTGGCGGGACCCGGAGGTCCCGCCACCCCGCTCGGCCTGCGGCTCCCGAACCGGGCCTGTGGGGACGGTCGTCGCGGCGCGATGGCGGCTCAGTGG
Organism: Streptomyces sp. AM6-12; assembly: GCF_044327085.1. Classification (NCBI taxonomy): domain Bacteria; kingdom Bacillati; phylum Actinomycetota; class Actinomycetes; order Kitasatosporales; family Streptomycetaceae; genus Streptomyces; species Streptomyces sp. AM6-12. Next base: position 4,224,774 of record NZ_JBIQWN010000001.1, on the reverse strand, counting down.
GCCACGGCGCGGGCCATGGACCCGTGGCGCGGCTGCATCGGCACCCCGTGCGCGGGTTCGGCCACGGGCCGGGACCCCGGCGCGGGGCGCCCCGTGGCGGCCGGAGCGCGGCGCGGCTGCGCGGCCGCGCCGTTCTGCACGTCCATCACGGCGTGCGCGACCAGCCCGCCCATCGGATCGTGCCGGATCAGGTCCCGCAGCCGGGAGCGGGAGGATCTGCCCTCGTTGCCCGGATACAGGTGCTTGCCGAGCCCGACGGCGTGCGCCAGGGCGGCGAGCGCCGCGGTCCGCGGGTCCGGCGGGACGCCGGTGCGGATCGCGGAGTCCAGCCGGCCGCGGATCTCCCGGCTGATGGCCGTCTCCGTCGCCTGGTAGCGCGTCGTCGGCAGCACCCCGCACATCTGGCCCGGCACCGCGGCGACCATGCCGCACCGCTCCAGATGCGAGAGGTAGGTCTGGCGCAGCCCCAGCCGGGGCCCGCCGATCCAGTGGACGGCGCGAACCGGAGCGCCACGCCTTCGCAGCAACTCCAACGCGCAGTCCAGAGTCGGATCTCCTGTCGGCCGTGGCACCACCACGGCGATACGATCCCCGTCTGGGGCTATCCGTCCGGCCAGCGCCAGCTCCACTAGCTGTGCACCGGCCAGACCGAGGTCGAGCGACTGCGGCTGCGCAGTGGTACCCGTGGCCGGGTCCAGTGCCAGCAGCAGAAGCTCCTCCGGAAGTGTTCTGCGGCTCCTGCCCATCCATGCCTCCCCGCGTGGATGAATGACAGGGTGACCCCTCTCACATTGGTCTGTCGAGGGCGCGTGACCGGTTCGTGAGGGAACCGGCAGGTATGTCGTTCTCGTCTACCGCAGGGGCCAAGCCCTCACACAGGACACTGGTACATGGTTCGGACAGGGCGCGCGCGCAGGCGTGCGGGGTATGAGGAGGCATCGGTGGCGGGCGAGTCCCCCGACAGGTCGAAGCAGCGCGAGTCGTCGGCAGGAGCGATGTCGGGGAACGCGGATTCGGTTCCCGAGGCCCCCGATCCCCGCGTGGCGGTGAGCCGGGGGGCGGGGTCCGGTGCCGGTACCGGTGGCGGTGCCGGGCAAAAGGATTCCTCGAACGGCGGCACGGACACCGCGACGAAGGTGTTCCGGACCCCCGCGGTCGAGGAGGACACCGACCTGCGCAACGCGGTCTCGGCGTGGGTACGCGACGCGGATGCCCCGGAGGCGTCAACGGACGCGCCCGCGAAGGACGCTGAGGGTTCCGGGGGTACGACGGAGACGGGCGCCGGGGGCGACGCGAGCGCGGCGATAGGCGAGGGCGCGGACGCCGAGGTGACCGCCGACGGCAACGACGCGGAGGCGGACGCCGGTTCCGACGCGGAGGACGACTCTGGGCCCGCGGAGGCAAAGTCCGCGGGCACCGACGGCAGCGGCTCCGAGACCGGTGCCGGGGCGAAGTCCTCGACGGGCGACACGAAGACCGAGGGCGAGCGGAAGTCCCCGCAGGCCGACAGCACGGTTGCGAAGTCTCCGGCGGGCACCAAGGCGGCCGGGGGCTCGAAGCCGGGCGCCACCGCGAAGAACGGCTCTGGCGGGAAGGCCGGTGCCGAAGCGAAGGCCGGTTCCCGCGCGGAGGCTTCGAAGGCCGACGCGGCCACCGACGCCGACGAGAAGAACCCGGCGGACGACACCGCCGCCGCCACCCGCACCAAGGCCGACAGCGAGACCACCGAGGCGAAGACCGGTACCGGAGCGAAGACCGGCGCGCAGGCGGAGGCCTCGAAGGCCGACGCGGACACCGACGCCGACAAGAAGAACCCGGCGCGCGACGCCACCGCTGGGGCCGCCCGTGCCAAGGCCGACGCCGAGACCGCCGACGCCGAGGCGGAGGCCCTTGCGGACGACGCGGCGGCGAAGGCGGGCACGAAGACGGTCGCAGGTGCGAAGGCAGACGCGGGCACGAAGGCCGACGCTCGGCCGAAGACCCCGGCCGTCGCAGACGCGAAGACCGGCGCCAAGCCGAAGACCGAGGCCGAAACCGGGAAGGCGGGGAAGACCGAGGCCGGGAAGGACGCCGACGGCGTCGACCAACCGACCACCGTCTTCAAGGCCGTACGCCCCGGGGACCCCCAGGTCGACCAGCCCACCACCATGCTCAAGGTCGGCCAGGGCAAGCGGGACGAGACCGACGCCGAGCGCACCAGCAAGTTCGTCGCGCTCAAGGACGACGTCAGGTCCAAGCCCAAGCCGGCGCCCGCCGAGGAGACCACCGCCGTCCCCCAGGTCGGCCCCGAGCGCACCACCCAGCAGCCGCTGCCCCCCAAGCCCCCGCTCGACCTCCTCGCGGAGCTGACCAACACCCCGCCGCCCCCGGAGACCCCGGTCCGCACGGCTCTGCGGCGGGTCAAGATCTGGACCCCGCTGGTCCTCCTGCTGGTGATCATCTTCGCGGTCGTACAGACCCTGCGCCCGCTCCCGTCCCCCACCCTCGCGCTGACCGCGAAGGACACCTACACCTTCGGCGGCGGCCCGGTGAGCCTGCCGTGGCCGGGTGAGGGCCAGGGCTGGATGGACGGCGACGGCATCGGCACGATGGGGAACTTCGGCAAGCAGACCCCCGTCGCCATCGGCTCGGTCGCCAAGACGATGACCGCCTACATCATCCTGCGCGACCACCCGCTGAAGCCGGGCCAGGAGGGCCAGAGGATCAAGGTGGACGCCACGGCGGAGAAGGAGGGCGGCTACAACAAGAGCGGCGAGTCCACCCTCAACACCGTCCACGCCGGCGACACCCTCACGGAGAAGCAGGCCCTGTCGGCCGTCATGATCCCCTCCGCCAACAACATCGCCCGGCTGCTGGCCCGCTGGGACGCGGGCTCGGAGGCGGCGTTCGTGAAGAAGATGAACGCCACCGCCAAGCAGCTGGGGATGACCGGTACGACGTACACCGACCCCTCGGGCCTGAAGGAGACCACCGTCTCCACCGCCCACGACCAGGTGAGGCTCGGCCGCGCGGTGGTGAAGATCCCCGCCCTGGTCGCCATCACCAGCGCCGCCAGCTGGACCGACCCCACCGGCCAGAACTGGCCGAACTACAACTCGCTCCCCTACTGGATCGGCGCGATCGGCATCAAGACCGGCACCACCACCGCGGCCGGCGGCAACCTCCTGTTCGCCGCCCGCCAGAAGGTCGGCGGGCAGACGGTGACCGTCGTCGGCGCGATCCTCGGCCAGCACAAGCCGTCGATCCTGGACACGGTCAACCAGGTCAGCAAGACCGCGCTGCTCGGCGCCGAGCACGCGCTGACCTCGGCGAAGATCCTGAAGAAGGGCGACGTCGTCGGTTATGTGGACGACCAGCTCGGCGGCAAGACCCCGATCGTGGTCACCCAGGACGTCACCGCGGTCGGCTGGTCGGGCCTGAAGGTCAAGCTGTCCTTCGCCTCCGACCCCGTCCCGCACACCGCGAAGGCCGGCACCCGCGTCGGCACCCTCACGGTCGGCGACGGCACCACGGCCGGCGTCCAGGTCCCGGTGGCCCTCCAGCGGGATCTGGCCGAGCCCGGCTTCGGCGCGAAGCTCACCCGCATCGGCTGACGCCCGCCCCGCACGCCCGCGCGCACCCCGTCACGGCGCCCCACCCGAGGGCCCCGTGGCGGGGTGCGTGCTAGCGTCACGAATCGGGGCAGGTCGCCGGTTCCCGGGACACGGCCGCAAGCTGGAAGAGAAGCGGCCGGGAACACCGAAGGAAACGGCCGAGAACAGAAGACGGGACACGGGGAGTGCCTTCAGGTGGCCACTGCGGAGCCGACACGCGCCGACGACGCCGGACCGGGCCCGGAAAACGGCCCACGAATACGCCTGTCCGCGCCTGAGGCGGACACCGGCGCGGAGGGTCGTACGCGGCGCCCGAGCGGTCGTACGGACATGAGGGATGCGCCGGGTGCGGACACCCGCACCCCCGAGGACGGCCGTACCCCTGCCGCCGGCGCCACCGCGCCCGGCGGCCGCCTCGCACGCCTCCTCGCGCCCCTCGATCCGCTCCGCGTCCGCATGCTGCGCCACCCCGTCCTGTGGGTCACCGCGCTGGCCGGCGTGCTGCACATCATCTGGTTCTTCACGTTCGCGAACAGCGGCGGCGATCTCGCGGCGCAGGACGCCTGGGCGGAGTTCGTCGGCCGGCACCCGGACTCGGCGTACAACCTCGCCTGGTACGGGGGCATGCACCCGGTGTCGTACAGCGTGGTGTCGCCGTATCTGATGGCCGTCCTCGGCGTCCGTACGACGATGATGATCGCCGGGACCGTCTCGGCGGGCCTGCTGACGCTGATCCTGATCCGCAGCCGGGCCGTGAAGAACCCCCTGTGGGCCTCGCTGGCCGGGGTCTTCGCGCTGCTGTGCAACGCGATGTCGGGCCGGGTGACCTTCGGGCTCGGCACGATGATCGCGCTCGGCGCGGTGGCGGCGGTGTTCTGCTGGCCGTACCGCTGGCGGCACAGACGCTGGGCGAAGGCGGCGGTGGCCGCCCCGCTGGCCGGGCTCTCCACCATGGCCTCGCCGGTCTCCGGGCTGTTCGTGGGCCTGGTCGCGGTCGCGCTGTTCCTCCAGAAGCGCCGGCCGGGCGCGTGGGCGCTCGGGCTGGCCCCGGCGGCGGTGGTGGCCGCGTCGTACTTCCTCTTCCCCTTCTCCGGCACCCAGCCGATGACGCTCGGCTCGGTGAGCCTGCCGCTGCTGTACGGGCTGCTCTGCCTGTTCCTGGTGCCGAAGCGGTGGACCACGGTCCGGCTGACGGCGGCCGTCTACAGCGTCATGGTCGTGGCGGTGTGGGTGGTCAGCTCGCAGATCGGCTCGAACATCTCGCGGCTGCCGATGCTGTTCGCGGGCGCGACGCTGATCGCGGCGCTGCCGTTCACGGTGCCGAAGTCGCGCAAGTGGTACGCGACGGTGGTGGCGTTCCTGGGGTTCGTCGGGTGGATCGGCTACAAGTCGGTGGACGACATCGTGCACACCACCCCGACCGCGTCCTGGGCGCACGAGCTGGCGCCGCTGGTCAACCAGTTGCAGAAGGTCGGCGCGGAGCGGGGGCGCGTGGAGGTCGTACCGGCGCGTTCGCACCGGGAGGCGTCCGCGCTCGCGCCGTACGTCAACCTGGCGCGCGGCTGGAACCGGCAGGCCGACATGGAGCGCAACCCGCTGTTCTACGACGACACGCTCAACTCGGCGAACTACCACGAGTGGCTCCAGCGCTGGGCCGTGCACTTCGTGGTGCTGCCCAAGGACAACCCGGACGGGGACGGCGGCGAGCGCGAGCGGCAGCTGCTGCGGCGCGGGATGCCGTACCTGACGCAGATCTGGGGCGACGCCAACTGGCAGCTGTTCCGGGTGACCGATCCGACCCCGCTGGCCGAGCCGAACGCGCGGGTGGACCGTGCCGAGCAGGGCGAGATGACCCTGGACGTGCGCAAGGCCGGCCGCATCCTGATCCGGATCCCCTACTCCCCCTGGCTCAGCGTGGTCGACGCCCACGGCAAGAGCCTGAAGGCGCCGCAGCCGCTCCCCTCGGCGCCGGGCACGGAGCAGAAGTACCGCAACGTCAACGGGTGCCTGATGGAGACCCCGCAGGACGCGAACGGCGACCGGTGGACGATGCTGATCGCCCCCCGCGCGGGCACGTACCGCCTGGCGGCGCCCTACCAGCTCCCACGGGGCACACCGTGCCCCGACGCCCTGAAGTAGGGGCCTGCCTCGGGCACCGGCTACCTCGGATACCGCGCCAGCCAGCCCGGTGCCGAGCCGGCCGGGCCGTGCAGTGCGGGGCCCTGGGTCATCTCCATGGCGAAGTCGTCGGCCAGTTCGAGGATGGTGGGGCGGCCCTCCAGTTCGGCGATCCAGGCCGGGGGGAGGGCGGTCTCGCCGTGCAGGGCGCCCAGCAGGGCGCCGGTGAGGGCGCCGGCGGCGGCGGAGGGGCCGCTCTGGTTGACGGCGAGGCACAGGCCGTGCCGTACGTCCTCGCCGACCAGGGCGCAGTAGACGGCCGCCGCGAGCAGCCCGTCGGCCGTGCCGTCGCCGGTCAGTTCCTCCACCCGCGCGGGGTTCGGCATGCCCTGCCGTACCGCGCCGAGGGCGTGCTGGAGGGCGTCGGAGACCGGCTGGTGGCCGGGGCGGACGGCGAGCAGGGCGAGGGCCTGCTGCACGGCGCCGTCCAGGCTCTCGCCGCGGGCGAGTCCGTGCACGATCACGGCGTACGCGCCCGCCGAGAGGTATCCGACCGGGTGGCCGTGGGTCTGCGCCGCGCACTCCACCGCGAGCTGCGCGACGAGCTGCGGCTCCCAGCCGACCAGCAGTCCGAAGGGCGCGGAGCGGGCGACCGCCTCCGGTCCCTGTTCGGCCGGGTTCTTGGGCTTGTCCAGCGTGCCCATGTGCGCGTCGCCGAAGCCGATGAGCAGCGCCCGGCTCGGCGCGCGGCGCGCGTACAGCCACTCCTCGCGGGCCAGCCAGCCGTCCTCCGCGCGCCGCTCGTCCGGCCCCCAGTCCCGCTGGGTGGCGGCCCAGCGCAGATACGCCCGGTGCAGGTCGGTCGGCGGATGCCAGGCGCCGGTGTCACGGCGCACCTGCGCGCGGATCAGCCCGTCCACGCTGAACAGGGTGAGCTGGGTGTGGTGGGTGATGGTGCCGCGCCGCCCGTGCCCGGCGGCGAGGTCGAGCAGTCCCTCGGGGCCGTGGGCCGCGCGGATCTCCTCCAGCGTGAGGGTGTCGGCGGGCCCGCCGAGCGCGTCGCCCAGGGCGCCGCCCAGCAGGGTGCCGCGCACCCTGCTGCGAAAGTCCTGCTGCTCGGCACGGCCCCAGACGGCACCGGTCGTCGTCGCCACCCAGACCCTCCTCAGGCACCGTCCGCCCGCACGACGGTCCGCACTCTAATCGACCGCACGGACGACCCCCGGCGGACGAGGACGACCCTCACGGCTCGTTCACGCCCACCGCAGCCTGTTTCGACACCGTCCAGGATGAGCTCCCGAAGGTGATTTCCTCCGATCCGGCCATCCGGCATGCGGTCTCTCCCTAGCCTGGGCGTGACATGGGACACACGGAGGGTGAGCATGGAGGACGAAGAGGCCGAGGCCGTTCTCAAAGCGGTCGGTCGGCAGATCAAGGTCTGGCGGGAAGCCGCCGGGCTGAAGCAGGGGGAGTTGGGCGCGCGTATCGGGTACAGCGAGGAGATGGTCTCGTCCGTGGAACGCGGACGGCGATCTCCCAAGCCCGAGTTCCTGGACGCGACCGACGAAGCGGTCGGCGCGGGTGGGAAGTTGTCCGCGATGAAGGAGGACGTGGAGAAGGCCCGATATCCGAAGAGCGTCCGGGATCTGAAGAAGTTGGAGGACGAGGCCGTGGAGCTTGGGGCCTACGCCGGTCTCCAGATCCACGGCCTGCTCCAGACGGAGGAGTACGCGCAATCCTTGTACGCGATGCGTCAACCCGCCTATAGCGATGACGAGATCGAGCGTCTCGTCGGCGCACGCATGGCGAGGAAGGCCGTCTTCGACCGCACGCCTCGGCCCTTGATCACCTTCGTGCAGGAAGAACTGGCACTGCGGCGGCCCATCGGCGGTCCATCGGTACTACGACGGCAGGTCCAACACCTCTTGGAGATCAGCGAGCTTCGGCACGTCAAGATCCAGGTGATGCCGACCGATCGGGAAGACCACGCAGGTCTGAGCGGTCCGTTCCGGGTGCTGAAACTCCGTGACGGCAAGACCATCGGATACACGGCGGGCCAGCTGAACGGTCGGGTGATCAGCGATACCGCGGACGTTCGGATCCTTGAGATGCGCTATGGGATGATCCGGGCGCAGGCGCTCTCGCCTCGGGAGTCGCGGGCCTTCATCGAGAAAGTACTGGGAGACCTAGCATGACCACTTTGCCGTGGTTCAAGAGCAGTTACAGCGGCAACGACGAGCCCGACTGCGTCGAAGTTGCCCTCGCCCCCGCCACCGTCCACATCCGTGACTCCAAGGACAAGGACCGCGCCCGGCTCACCGTCGGCGAGGCCAGCTGGACGGAGTTCGTGGCGTTCGCGGCTCACTCCGCGTAGCGCGACTAAATCGCGTCCCGAGCCGAGACATTCATCGAAAAAGTGCTGGGAGAAGAGACGTGACCACCCGCGCGTTGATCTGGTTCAAGAGCAGCTACAGCAGCAACGACGGCCCCGACTGTGTCGAAGTAGCCATCGCGCCCGCCACCGTCCACGTCCGTGACTCCAAGGACAAGGACCGCGCCCGGCTCACCGTCGGCGAGGCCAGCTGGACGGAGTTCGTGGCGTTCGCGGCTCACTCCGCGTAGCGCGACTAAATCGCGTCCCGAGCCGAGACATTCATCGAAAAAGTGCTGGGAGAAGAGACGTGACCACCCGCGCGTTGATCTGGTTCAAGAGCAGCTACAGCAGCAACGACGGCCCCGACTGTGTCGAAGTAGCCATCGCGCCCGCCACCGTCCACGTCCGTGACTCCAAGGACAAGGACCGCGCCCGGCTCACCGTCGGCGAGGCCAGCTGGACGGAGTTCGTGGCGTTCGCGGCTCACTCCGCGTAGCGCGACCGGATCGCGTCCCGAGCCGACTCGACTGCCGCGAGGCGGGGTACCAGACGGAGGCGGTCGGCTCCGGGAGCGGCGAGGAGTTCGGTGAGGAGGGTGGCCGACCAGGACAGGGCGGCCCAGTCCGGGTCGGCGGCCAGGACGCGGGTCAGGGCCGCATCGGCGGTGGGCCAGTCTGCGAGGGCGCAGGCCGCCACACAGCGGACGAAGTCGCGGTTCACGCCCTGCGTTTCGGTCTCCGGCAACAGCCGCAGCAGCTCCCGCCACCAGGAGCGGGCCGCTTCGTGGCCGTCGGAGCCGCCGATGGCCAGGGCGAGGTAGAGCACGCCCGCGAACGGGTTGTGCGGGCGGATGCGCTCGGCCTCCGCTCGGGCCGCCGCCCACTGACGCGTGTGCCGGTACACGCTCGCGCGCAGCGCCCCCAGCCCGGAGATGCCCAAGTGCTCGGCCGCGGCGAGCCGTTCGCACGCCTCCCGCCAGCGGTCGCAGCGCATCAGCAGCTCGATGGCCTGGATGCGGGCCCAGTCGTCCGACGCGTCCAGCGCGAGGCATTGGTCCAGGTCGGCCAGAGCTTGACCGGTGCGGCCGACCACCAGGGCGGCGCGGGCGCGCTCGCTCAGCGCCCAGCCGTACTCGGGGTCGGCGGCGATCGCCCGGTCCAGGTGCTCGAAGGCTTGCGGGTACTCCTGTCGGGCGCTGTGGATGGCTCCGAGGAGCGCCAGAGCCGACGGGTCGCCGGGACGCAGCTCCAGCGCCCGGCGCAGCTGCGGCACGGCCTCGTCGTACCGCCTGGTCAGCCAGCAGGCCGAGCCCAGCTCCACCCGGATCGCCGCCTCTTCCGGTTCCGCCTCCACGGCGCGCCGCAGTCCGGGCAACGCCTCTTCCGCACGCCCGAGTTCGCGCAGGCAGCGGGCCCGGTGCACCAGCGGCCAGACGTCGTCGGGTGCTAGCTCCACGGCGCGGTCCAGATCGGCAAGTGCCACCTCGTACCGGCCCAGTCGGTGGTAGGCCACGCCACGGCTCGCCAGGGGCCAGGCGTAGTCCGGGCTCAGCTCCACCGCACGGCTCAGCTCGCGGACGGCGTCCTCGTAGCGGCCCGCACGCCGGTACACGTCGCCGCGCTCCGCCGCCGCCCCCGCGTCCCGCGGCGCGCGGGACGCGATCCGGTCCAGGTCCGTGAGCGCCTGATCCCACTCCTCCCGGTCGGCGTGTATCCGCGCCCGCTGCGTCAGGACCCAGGAGTTGTTCTCTTCGCGGGCGAGGATGTGTCCGATGTCGGCGAGTGCCTCGTCGGCGCGCCCCAGCTCGTACCGGCAGGCCGCTCTCGACGCGAGGGCGAGCAGGTCACCGGGGTTCAGGGCGAGGGCGCGGTCCAGATCGGCGAGGGCCTCCTGTGTCCGGCCCGTCATCCGGCGGATCTCCCCGCGCGCCTGGAGAGTCGTCGCGTCGTCGGGAGACAGGGCGTCCGCCCGGTCCAGGTCCGCCAGCGCGGCCGGGTAGTCCGCCAGCAGCCGGTGGGCGCGGGCACGGGCGAAGTACAGGCCGGACAAGGCCGGACCGGGCTCGGACAGGTGTTCGGCGAGTGCGATGCACTGGTCGTGCTCGGCCAGCGCTCGCCGGTACTCGCCGTCGGTCGTCAGCTGGATCGCGCGCACTCCGTGCACCACGGTGCGGCCCAGGGTGTCGAGGCCGGGGCGGGCCAGCAACAGGTCGACGGCGGCCCGCGTACCCCGTTCGTCGTCCGCGAGGGCCTCCCGCAGGCGCCGCCCCCACTCCCGCAGCTCCGTGTCGTCCGCCGCCGCCCCCGCCTCCTCCAGCATGCGGGCCCAGTGCCGGCTCTCCGCCTCCTCCGCCAGACAGGTCTCCGCCACGTGCCTGAGGGCGTCGGCCAGTTCGGCGCGCGGCCGGGCGCACAGGAGGTGGTACGTCCGCTCCAGCAGCAGCTCACGCCAGCGTTTCCGGGTCCACACCTCTCTGGCGTGAAGGCCCTCGATCGCTGTCTCGCACCAGTCGCCGTACACCGCCGCCAGCGCCTCGTGGCGCCGACGCCACTCCTGCGGGGAGCGTCCGCGCAGCAGGCGCAGCATCGTCTCCCGCACCAGGTCGTGGTAGCGCAGCCGGCCGCGGCGGTCGTCCACGAAGGGCAGGCCGCTCAGCCAGCCGAAGAGGTCCGCCGCCTCCGGGTCGTCCACGGCCGCCCGGAACACGTCCAGGTCCAGGCTCCTCGGCAGCGCGCACGCCAGTGCCACCGCCCGGCGGACCGGCTCCTGCTCCCACTTCAGGAACCGCTCCACCGCCGTCGCGCTCGGATCCCCGATGTCCTCCAGGTTGCCGGGCCGCTGTTCCGCCAGCGTCGAGACCAGCAGCGGGAGCCCGCCGGTCAGCCGCAGCACCTCCGCCACCACCGGCTCGGCCACCACGCCGCGGTCCGCCAGCAGTCCCCGTGTCTCCGCCTCGGTGAAGGGGCCCAGCGGGATCTCCGTCATGAAGTCCGCGAAGCCACCCCAGCGGGCCCGGTCGAACGGCTGCTGGCCCGCCGTGACCACGATGACGTTGGCGGGCAGGTTGCCGTACCGGTCGGTGGTCATCAGGTCGTGCAGCCAGTTGCCGAGGAACGGTCCCGTCCGTTCGTACGTGTCGAAGAACAGCACGATCCAGGGGACCGCGGACGCGGCGGACTCCAGCTCCTCCAGCAGCTTCGGCGTCAGGGTCCGTTCCGGTGACAGCACCAGCTGGACATCGTCCTGGCTGCCGAACCGGGCGCTTAGGCCACGCCTCAACCGGATGGCCGCCTGCGCCACTTGAGCCGGGTCGACCGCCCCCACGAAGGGCCCCGCGCCCGGTATCAGGCCCAGGCCCACCAGCCCCGCCCGCACCGCCGTGGCCGTCACCGGGGAGGGGCCGTCGGGGGGCGCGGAGTCCAGGCCGGCGGCCACCGCCTCCGCCTCGTGGCGGCGTTCGCGGTACGACGTCAGCGCGCGGTCGACCCGCTTGAACTCCGCGTCCTGACGGGCGAATTCGCGGCTCAGGGCGGACAGGGCCTCGGGGACGCTGCCCACGGCCTCGTCCACGTAGGCCGTCAGCGCGCCGCGTTCCCGCGCGGTCTGCTCCAACTCCCTTACCAGGAAGGTCTTTCCGACGCCCGCATTGCCATGGATGTGAAAGAGGAAGCGGTGGCGTTCGTCCTCGGGCGGCAGGTCCAGGTTCTCGCGGAACGCGGCCCGTTCGCCGCCACGGCCGATGAAGCCCGCCCGTCTGCGCCGTCCGATCAGCTCCTGCATCGACGGCCGTGCCCGCACCATCCCCGCGCCCGCCCTTCCCCCCGAGGCCCCTCTCCATGATGGCGCAATGGACACGCGCCAACATGCCTGGAGACAGGGGAGAATTCAGCCATGACCACCACCGACCCCAGGCGTCACTCCAGTCACAGACTGGCCGCCGGTGTGCTCACCGGGATACTCGCGCTGTACATCGCCCTCGTCGCGTTCGGCAACATCACGGACTTCGGGACGAACCAGCAGTTCGTGCGGCATGTACTGGCGATGGACAGCACCTTCAAGGACCACGATCTGATGTGGCGGGCGATCACCAGCACCGCCCTCCAGGACACCGCCTACGTCCTGATCATCACGTGGGAGACGGTGGCCGCGCTGGTCCTGATCTGGGGGACGTACCTGTGGGCGGCGCGGCGCGACGACGCGTTCGCGCGGCGCGTTTCCACCTACGGGCTGCTGATGCTCCTGCTGCTGTTCGGCGCCGGGTTCATCGCGATCGGCGGTGAGTGGTTCGCGATGTGGCAGGCGAAGGCGTGGAACGGGGAGGACTCCGCGACCCGCGTCTTCCTGCTCGCCGGGGTGGCGCTGGTCGTCAACCACCTGCCCGTCAGCGGCAAAGAGACCCCGCCCTCCCCCACTACTACTTGACCACGACCACTCTCGTGCCCTGATCACCGAAGGCCCACAGGGCGGCGCCGTCCTGCTTGCGCATGCGGATGCCGCCCAGTTTCTTGCCCTCCGCCGGCGGCGGCGAGGCGCCGTCCAGGGCGTTGGAGAAGGCGATGTTCACGTCCTCCACCTTCGTGAAGTACATGACGTGTTCGACCTCCACGCCGTCCGAGCCCTTGAGGGACTGGGTGCGCAGTGTGATCGAGTAGCGGCCGGGTTCGGGGGGCACCGTGCCCGGCCACACCCCGAACGTCCTGATCTCCTTGCCGGTCGCGTCGACCAGCCACAGCCGCTTCGCCCCGAGCGAGTACACGATCCTGCGGCCGTCCCCCGAGTCCGCCGGCAGCGCGGGCGGCCCCGCCGGCGGCTTCGGCTTGGCCGGGCCGTGGGTGCTCGCCGACGCCGATATGCCCGGCTGCACGCTCGCGGCGGTGGGATGCGGCCCGTGGTCCGCCTGCACGGCGAGGGCGACGACGGCCACGGTCGCCCCCACCGTCAGGCCGGAGACCCAGGCCCAGGAGGGCAGTCGGGCAGCCACGGGTACGCATCTCCTCCGCTATGGGTCCCCCACACGGTCCGGGGGTCGGATCATCGTACTCAGTCGCCCCCGCGCCGCGTACCGGGAGCTCAGTCGAGCACCGGGAGCAGTTCCGGGAGGTGGCCGTCGGAGGCGGTCGCCGCCCGCTGCCGCTCCTGGGGGACCTCGCCGTAGAGCGTCGTACGGGGTTTCGCCGGGCGGCCGGCCGCCTCCGCGACGGCCACCAGGTCGCGGACCGACTTGTACGAGCCGTACGACGAGCCCGCCATCCGGGAGATCGTCTCCTCCATCAGCGTGCCGCCCAGGTCGTTCGCGCCGGAGCGGAGCATCTCCGCCGCGCCCTCGGTGCCGAGTTTGACCCAGCTCGTCTGGATGTTGGGGATCCAGGGGTGCAGCAGGAGGCGGGCCATGGCCGTCACTGCGCGGTTGTCGCGGGTGGTCGGGCCGGGGCGGGCGATTCCGGCGAGGTAGACCGGCGCGTTGGTGTGGATGAAGGGGAGGGTGACGAACTCGGTGAAGCCGCCGGTCTCCCGCTGGATCCCGGCCAGCGTGCGCAGATGGCCCAGCCAGTGGCGGGGCTGGTCGACATGGCCGTACATCATCGTGGAGGAGGAGCGGATGCCCAGTTCGTGAGCCGTCTTCACGACCTCGATCCAGGTGGCCGTGGGCAGCTTGCCCTTGGTGAGGATCCAGCGGACCTCGTCGTCCAGGATCTCCGCGGCCGTGCCGGGGATGGTGTCGAGGCCCGCCTCCTTCGCGGCCGTCAGCCACTCGCGAATGGACATGCCGGTGCGGGTGGCGCCGTTCACCACCTCCATCGGGGAGAAGGCGTGCACATGCATGCCGGGGACGCGCTCCTTGACCGCCTTCGCGATGTCGAAGTACGCCGTGCCGGGCAGGTCGGGGTGGATGCCGCCCTGCATGCACACCTCGACCGCGCCGACGTCCCACGCCTGCTGCGCGCGGTCGGCGACCTGGGCGAGGGAGAGGGTGTAGGCGTCGGCGTCGGTGCGGCGCTGGGCGAAGGCGCAGAAGCGGCAGCCGGTGTAGCAGACATTGGTGAAGTTGATGTTGCGGGTGACGATGTACGTCACGTCGTCGCCGACCGCCGACGTGCGCACGTCGTCGGCGATCCGGCACAGCGCGTCCAGCGCCGGGCCGTCCGCGTGCAGCAGGGCCAGGGCCTCGGCGTCGGTCAGCCGGGTGGGGTCGTCGGCGGCCGTGCGCAGGGCCTCGCGCACATCGGTGTCGATGCGCTGCGGCGCCATGCCGGGGGCGGCCGCCTCGCGCAGCGCGTCCCAGTCGCCGTACACCTCGTCGTAGTCGTCGCGGCGGTCGGCCGTACGGCCCTCGGTGTCGATGGTGCGGTGCAGATCGGTGCGGCCGGTGGGGGTGAAGGTGTCCTCGGGCTCCTGCCAGGGCAGGCCGGTGGGGAGCGCGCCGGGGCGGGCGAGGCCGGTCTCCGGGTCGGCGAGGGCGGCGACGTGCGGGCGCAGCCGGGGGTCCAGCCAGGGCTCGCCGCGGCGCACGAACTCCGGGTAGACACAGAGCCGTTCGCGCAGTTCGAAGCCGACGGTGCGGGAGCGCTCGGCCAGCTCCTCGATCTGCGGCCAGGGGCGTTCGGGGTTGACGTGGTCGATGGTCAGGGGCGACACCCCGCCCCAGTCGTCGATGCCGGCGCCGATCAGCCGCTCGTACTCGGCGTCCACCAGGTTCGGCGGGGCCTGGAGGCAGGCGGCGGGGCCCATGATGTGCCGGGCGACGGCGATGGTGGCGACCAGTTCGTCCAGTTCGGCGTCCGGCATGCCGCGCATCGCGGTGTCCGGCTTGGCGCGGAAGTTCTGGATGATCAGTTCCTGGACGCCGTGGTAGGCGCGGGAGACCTTGCGCAGCGCGAACAGCGACTCGGCGCGCTCCTCGTACGTCTCGCCGATGCCGATCAGCAGCCCGGAGGTGAAGGGGACGGAGGAGCGGCCGGCGTCCTCCAGGACCCGCAGCCGTACGGCCGGTTCCTTGTCCGGGGAGCCGTGGTGCGGGCCGCCGGGCTCGGACCACAGGCGGGTGGCGGTGGTCTCCAGCATCATGCCCATGCTCGGCGCGACCGGCTTCAGGCGCTGGAAGTCGGTCCAGCTCATGACGCCCGGATTGAGGTGGGGCAGCAGTCCGGTCTCCTCCAGGATGCGGATGGAGATGGCGCGGACGTAGGCGATGGTGTCGTCGTAGCCGTGCGCGTCGAGCCATTCGCGGGCCTCGGGCCAGCGGTCCTCGGGCTTGTCGCCGAGGGTGATCAGGGCTTCCTTGCAGCCGAGCGCGGCACCCTTGCGGGCGATGTCGAGCACCTCGTCCGGGGACATGAACATGCCGTGGCCGGCCCGGCGGAGCTTGCCGGGGACGGTGACGAAGGTGCAGTAGTGGCACTTGTCCCGGCACAGCCGGGTCAGCGGGATGAAGACGCTCTTGGAGTAGGTGATGACGCCGGGGCGGCCCGCCTGTTCCAGCCCCGCGTCGCGCACACGGGCGGCGGAGGCGGCGAGGGCGGTCAGGTCATCGCCGCGCGCCTGGAGCAGCACCGCGGCCTCGGCGACGTCGAGGGCGACGCCGTCACGGGCGCGTTTGAGGGCGCGACGCATGGAGTTCTCGGTGGGGCGGCCGGGTCCGGGGGTCGCGGGAGTCGTCATGACTCCACGATACGTACGGGGTGATCAAGACGGATGCGGGACGAGGGGCGGCTGTGCTGTGCGGGGGCGGGGCCTCCCCCGGTTGCCCCGGACCCGGTCTCCATTACGCCTAGGGGCGTTCACGTCCGGCGCGCACAATGAGGCCCATGTGTGACGACACGCACGATCACGCCTCGGGAATCGCCAGGCGCGCGCTGTTCGTGACGGGCGCCGCCGCCGCCCTTACCTTGGGAACCGTGAGCTTCGCGGCGGCGGACGGCCAGCGCCAGGAGACCCGGACGGTGCGCGGCACCCTGCCGCCCGGCGCCCCCGACTTCGTGTACGTCCCGGTCGAGGTACCGGCCGGGGTGCGGGAGTTGAGGGTCTCCTACACCTACGACAGGCCCCCGGTCCCGGCCGGCACCCAGGGCAACGCGCTCGACATCGGCCTCTTCGACCAGCGCGGCACCGAACTGGGCGGCGAGGGCTTCCGTGGCTGGTCGGGCGGCGCCCGCACGGAGTTCTTCGTACGGGCCGACGACGCGACACCGGGCTATGTGCCGGGACCGGTGCGCGCGGGCACCTGGCACGTCGCGCTGGGCCCCTACACGGTGGCGCCACAAGGACTGTCGTACGAGCTGACGATCACCCTGACCTATGGCGAGCCCGGTGAGACGCCCCACCCGGTGTACCCGCCCTCCCGTGCCAAGGGGCGCGGGCGGGCCTGGTACCGGGGCGACTGCCATCTGCACTCCTGGTACTCCGACGGCCGCCGCACCCCCGCCGAGATCGCGGCCCTCGCGCGGGCGGCGGGCCTGGACTTCATCAACTCCTCGGATCACAACACCCATACCTCCCACCCGCACTGGGCGGACGTGGCCGGCGACGATCTGCTGATCATGCTCGGCGAGGAGATCACCACCCGCAACGGCCATGTGGTGGCGCTCGGCACCGAGCCCGGCACCTTCGTGGACTGGCGCTACCGGGCCCGCGACAACCGCTGGGCCCGCTTCGCCCGCGACATCCGCCGTGCCGGCGGTCTGGTCGTCCCGGCCCATCCGCACGCCACCTGCGTCGGCTGCGGCTGGAAGTTCGGCTTCGCCGAGGCGGACGCCGTCGAGGTGTGGAACGGCCCCTACACGCCCGACGACGAGGCGACCCTGGCCGAGTGGGACAACCTCCTGGTCGCCTCGGTGCGCCAGGGCCGCCGCTGGCTCCCGGCGATGGGCAACAGCGACGCCCACCGCGACCCCGACGCGGTGGGCCTCCCGCAGACCGTCGTCCTCGCCGACGATCTGACCCGCGAGGCCGTCCAGGAGGGCATCCGGGCGGGCCGCTGCTACGTCGCCGAGTCCGGGAAGGTGACCGTCTCCCTCACGGCCACGGGCGGCCGGGGCCGGCAGGCGGGCATCGGCGAGCGGCTGGCCGTCGCCGCGGACACCCCGGTGACCGTCCGCCTCGATGTGTCCGGCGCCCCGCGCTGCACCCTCCGCCTCGTCACCGACGAGGGCACCCTGGTCACCAGCGACCCGCTGCCGGTGTCGGGCTCGGGCACGGTCGAATGGCGTACGACGCCCTCGTACGCGGCGTACGTCCGCGCCGAGGTGCGGCACGAGACGGCGGCGGGCCCGGTGCCGGGGGCGCTGGCGGCGCTCACCAACCCGGTCTTCCTCGGGGAGGTCTGACCCGGCGGTTCCGGCGCCGGCGGGGCGGGCGGTTGCGGCATCCTGGGCCGGGCAGCCGCCGCCCCGCAGGATTCCGCAGGAGGTTCAGGAGCCATGACCGGCCGAGCAGACCGCAAGCAGCGCAAGCAGCGCAAGCACCGCATCGTGACCGGTTTCCAGCGCCGGCTCAATCCGCTGATCCGGCGGCTCCCACTACAGACCGTGCTGGAGACGACCGGGCGGGTCTCCGGGGTGCCGCGGCGGACGCCGGTGGGCGGGCGGCGGGTCGGCGGGGCGTTCTGGCTGGTGTCGGAGTTCGGGCACCGGTCGCAGTACGTGCGCAACATCGAGGCCGATCCGCGGGTCCGGGTGCGGATTGCGGGACGGTGGCACCACGGCACCGCCCACCTGCTGCCGGACGACGACCCACGGGCCCGGCTGCGGGGACTGCCCCGGCTCAACAGCACGGCGGTACGGGCCCTGGGGACGGACCTGCTGACCATCCGGGTCGACCTGACGGACTGAGGACCGGCCGGACGGGGCGAACCTGACGGACCGACGGCCGCTGCTTCCCGTGCAGGACCTGACGGGCCGACGGCCGCTGCTTCCCGCGCGGGACCTGGCGGCCCGCCGGCTGTCCCTTCGCGTGCAGGACCCGACGGCCCGCCGGCTGTCCCCTCCCGCCGACGGCCGCCCCCTTCCGTGCAGGACCCGACGGCCCGCCGGCTGTCCCCTCCCGCCGACGGCCGCCCCCTTCCGTGCAGGACCCGGCGAGCCGACGGCCGGCTTTCCGGACGGCCCGGCGGCCGGCCCTCCGGGTGGACCCCACCGGCCTGTGGCCGGAAGACTGCCCGGCGTGCAGCTCACCACCGCGCCGTCCGCCGTCGAACCCGCACGGGACTTCCCGGAGTTGCTGCCGCACGGCCGCACCGCCGTCCGGCTGCACCCGCGCCGCGGCACCCCCGGACCGTACGACAGCCACATCGGCGGGCCGCTGCTCTGGCCGGCCGCCGAGGCGTGGCCCCGGTGCGCCGAGCACCGGGACGTCAACGGCAGGGCGTACACGCTGCCACTGGTCGCGGTGGCCCAGTTGACGGCCGCGGACTTCCCCGGGCTCCGCTTCCCCGAGGGCACGGACCTCGTCCAGCTCCTGTGGTGCCCGGAGTGGCACGACCAGCCGCACCCGGAAGGCTGGGGCCAGGCCTGCCGCCTCCACTGGCGCCGGGCCGCGGCGGTCACGGACCCGCTCACCGAGCAGCCGGACCCCGGGGAACACTGGGAGTACGGGCCGGACATGATCCCGCGCGCCTGCGTGCTGCACCCGGAGCGGATCACCGACTACCCCGGCGACGAGGAGCTGCCGTCCCCGCTCGCCGAGCGTCTCCGTGCCTGGCTGGCGGAGCGGGGCCTGCCCGACGACCTCACCACCGTCCCCGGCCACAAGCTCGGCGGCTTCCTGAACTGGTGTACGACGGACCGGCCGGACGACCTGGAATGCGGTGCGTGCGGGGCCCCGCTGGAGCTGTTCCTCCAGTTCGACACCGCCGAGTGGGAGCTGGGCGCGTGGGGGCCCGACGGCGCGCCGCACCGGTTCCGGCCCCTGGAGGAACGCGGACACGGACCGGCGGACGGGGCCGGGGACCCGGCCCGCGAGCCGGTCGGCATGACCGTCGGCCGGGGCGGCCACGGCGGCCTCTTCGTCTGCACCGCGGACCCCCGGCACCCGGCGTCCTTCTTCACCCAGTGACCACGATCACCCGCACCTCTCCATGCCGCCGCGCCGACCGCGGCATCGCTCACCCGACGGGCAGTCAACTGCCGGGAGCGGCCCGGTATGTGCGAAGAGGGTGTGAGGGCCTTGTGGACTGCCGAGCGGCGGTCTGTGATCGGTGTCTCGCACGGCTGACGCAACCAGCCTGAACAAGGCAAACTGACAGGGATGTCAGTGATGCCTAGGGGGCGAACGCATGGACGGTCGGCCGCGAGTGCCTGAGCAGCGGCGTCCGGGTTCCGCGAGCGCGGAGCCGGAGACGCTGCGGTTCGGCGTGCTCGGTCCGGTGCGGGCCTGGCGCGGCGAGGAGGTCCTGAACACGGGCTCCCCCCAGCAGCGGGCCCTGCTGGCCGCCCTGCTGCTGCGCGAGGGCCGTACGGCCACGGCGGCGGAGCTGATCGACGCGCTGTGGGGGCCCGAGCCGCCGTCGCAGGCGCTGGCCGCGGTCCGCACCTACGCGTCCCGGCTGCGCAAGGTCCTGAACCCCGGTGTGCTGGTGAGCGAGTCCGGCGGGTACGCGGTGCGCGGGCTCGGCGAGGGCGCGCTGGACCTCGTACGGGCGCAGGACCTCGGCGCGGAGGCGGAGAAGGCGCGCGGCACCGGCGATCTGACCCGCGCCCGCGCGCTGCTCAACGAGGCGCTGGACCTGTGGGACGGCGAGCCCCTGGCCGGGGTGCCCGGACCCTACGCGGAGACGCAGCGGGTGCGCCTGGAGGAATGGCGGCTCGGGCTGCTGGAGTCCCGCCTGGACATGGACCTGGAGCAGGGCTGCCACGCGGAGGCGGTCTCCGAGCTGACCGCGCTCACCGCCGCGCACCCCCTGCGGGAGCGGCTGCGCGAGCTGCTGATGCTGGCGCTGTACCGCAGCGGGCGGCAGGCGGAGGCGCTGGCCGTGTACGCCGACACCCGCCGCCTGCTCGCCGAGGAACTGGGCGTCGACCCGCGCCCCGGACTGCGCGAGCTCCAGCAGCGCATCCTCCAGGCCGACCCGGCCCTCGCGGAGCCCTCGGCACCGGTCACCGAGCCGACCGCGGCGCCGGTGCGTCCGGCCCAACTTCCCGCTTCCGTACCGGACTTCACGGGCCGCGCCGCCTTCGTGGACGAGCTCAGCGCGGTGCTGGCGTCGGCCGGCGAGACGGAGGGCAGCGTGATGGCGGTCTCCGCGATGGCGGGCATCGGGGGCGTCGGCAAGACGACGCTCGCGGTGCACGTGGCGCACCGGGCGCGCGCCTCCTTCCCGGACGGCCAGCTCTACGTCGACCTCCAGGGCGCGGGCTCCCGCCCCGCCGAACCGGAGACGGTCCTCGGCTCCTTCCTGCGCGCCCTCGGCACGGCCGACTCGGCGATCCCGGACTCCCTGGAGGAGCGGGCGGCGCTGTACCGCTCCGTCCTCGACGGCCGCCGGGTCCTCGTCCTGCTGGACAACGCGAAGGACGCGGCGCAGGTACGGCCGCTGCTGCCGGGCACCGAGGGGTGTGCGGCGCTGGTGACGTCCCGCGTGCGGATGGTGGGGCTGGCCGGGGCGCACCTGGTGGACCTGGACGTGATGTCCCCGGACGAGGCGCTGGCGCTGTTCACCCGGATCGTCGGCGCGGAGCGGGTGGCCCCCGAGCGGGACGCCGCGCTCGACGTCGTCGCCGCGTGCGGTTTCCTGCCCCTGGCCATCCGCATCGCCGCGTCCCGCCTCGCGGCGCGGCGCACCTGGACGGTCTCGGTGCTCGCCGCGAAGCTCGCGGACGAGCGCCGCCGCCTGGACGAGCTCCAGGCGGGCGACCTCGCGGTCAAGGCCACCTTCGAACTCGGCTACGGCCAGCTCGACCGTGCCCAGGCCCGCGCGTTCCGCCTCCTCGGCCTCGCCGACGGCCCGGACATCTCCCTGGCCGCGGCCGCCGCGGTCCTGGACCTGCCGCCGGAGTCGACGGAAGACCTCCTGGAGTCCCTGGTCGACACCTCCCTCCTGGAATCCGCCGCCCCCGGCCGCTACCGCTTCCACGACCTGGTCCGCCTCTACGCCCGCGCCTGCGCCGAACGCGACGAACAGCCGCCGAGCGAAAGGGGGGCGGCGATGTCGCGGCTGCTGGACTTCTACCTGGCCACGGCGGCGGGCGTGTACGCGATCGAACGGCCGGGAGACCGGCTGGTGGACCACCTGGAGCCGACGCGCGTCCCCGGTCTGGTCTTCCCCGACCGGCGCACCGCACAGGACTGGCTGTACGCCGAGGCGGTACCGCTCCTGGCCTGCGTACGGCAGTCGTCGGACGGTACGACGCTGCGCCGAGCGGTCGATCTGCTCTGGGCGGCGGTCGATCTCGCGGAGTCGGGCGCGAACTTCAAGGAGTACGAGGCCGCCGGTGCCGCCCTGCGGGACGCCGCCCACGCGGCCCGCGACGGCCGGGCCGAGGGCCGGGCCGTCCTGGTACTGGCCAACGCACGGCACTGGTCGGGCCAGTTCACCCTGGCCGACGAGGAGGCCAGACAGGCGCTCGCCCTGTCGGAGGCCGCCGACGATCCGCTGCCCTGCTGCTGGGCGGCGAACATCCTCGGTGCGTTCTGCTTCTACCAGAGCCGCTACGCCGAGGGCGAGGAATACCTGGAACGGGCCATCAGGGAATTCCGGGCGTGCGGTGACCTCTCCGGAGCCGCGGCGGCGCTGTGCAACCTGTCCCGGCTGCACCTTCAGACCGAGCGGGCCGACAGCGCGGTGCACCTCGCGCGGCAGGGCACCGACATGTACGAGGAACTCGGGCACTCCCTGAAGGCCGCCAACGGGCACTACGCCCTCGGGCTGGCGCTGGGCAGGAGCGGTCGGCTGGACGCCGCCGCCGCGCATCTGGGCCAGGCCCTGCCGGTGTTCCGGGTGAGCCGGCAGCGGCTGTGGGAGGGGATGACTCTCTTCCGGCTCGCCGAGGTGGATCTGCTCGCCCACCGCCCCGCGCAGGCCGCCGCACACGCCGAGCTGGCCCTCAGCCAGCTCAGGGACATCGGGGGCGAGTGGCGCCGGGGCAATGTGCTGACCGTGCTCGGCAAGGCCTTGAACAGGATAGGCCACACCGGCCGGGCTCAAGTCTGCTGGCGGGACGCGCTGGAGATCTACGAGCGGCTGAACTCACCGGAGGCGGCGGAGGTACAGGCGCTCCTGGCACCGGCCAACGCGGCCTGACGCGCGGTCCGGGCCCGCGTTCATCGTTCGTTTATCGCCCTCAGACATGCTCCTGGATATCGGCCGTCGCGTCGGGGGGCGCACGGACCGTCGGTGAGGCCGCCGGGCTCGCGATCTAGAGTGGCGGCTCCAGCAGCCCATCCGGTCGGCCTTCGGGGGAGTGACCGGATGGGCCCGCCAGCTGCAACACGATTCCAAGGGGAGCACCTGATGAGCGACACCGCCAAGGACAAGGCGACCATCAAGCCGTTCAACACCCACATCACGGACGCCGAGGCGGGCAGGGCGGTGCAGCCGCTCAACACGCACATCACGGACGCCGAGGCCGACGCGACGGTGGAGCCGCTCAACACCCACATCACCGACATCAAGGACGCCGCCGACGGCGGCACGGTGCGGCCGGACAACACCCACATCACGTCCAGCCCCAGCTAGACCTTCTCCGCAACGGGGATCGGCCGCGGTGGCGCGGAGGGGGAGCCGCCACGGCCGAGGCATGTCCACGTCGGCCGGCTGCGAGATCACCGCGCTCTCGGGACGGCCCGCTGTCGCAGACGACGTTCGCGGGGCGGTCCGGGGGCCGCAACGGGGGGCGGTCCGGGGGGGGCCGCAACGGGGGGCGGTCCGGGGGGACCGCGAGGGGGAATGGTCCGGAGGACCGCGAGGGGGGTACGGCCCGACGGGGGCCGTGACGGGGGAGCGGTCCGCAGGACCACATCGGGGGATAGGCCGCGGCGGCGCGGAGGGGGAGCCGCCGCGGCCGCGGTGTGTCCGGGGCGACCGCGTGACGCCGCCGCCGCCCACGAAGGTCACACACACCGTGAACATGCCTGCCGGGTCCGCCGAGTTGGGGCTCCGGCCGTCGCGCAGAGCTTCATCGCGGTGGCGCGGCCGACCGGTCCCACCGTGGCGTACCGCGGCGGACCGGCGCTCGTCATCGCCGTCGTGGCCGGAATGGAAACCGCTCTGGTTCCCCCACCAGCCGCGGGCCGCACCGCGTGGCGGGGTTCCGGTGCTGCGGGTAGCGTCGGGCCTGGGACGGCCGCCGTCCGGAGCCCTTTCCGTGAACCGGTACGACGGCCGTCACACCCCGCGCGTCAGGCCGTACGAGCCGTACCCGTGCCCTTCTCCGCGTCCAGCGCGTACACACAGCGGTCCTTGCTGCACGCGTACACCACCCCGTCCCTGACCACCGGGGAACCGGTGATCTCGCCGCCGGTGGCCAGCTTCCAGCGCAGTCGGCCGTCGTCGGCCTTGAGGGTGTAGAGCAGGTGGTCGGTGGAGCCGAAGTGGATCCGGCCCTCCGCGACCGCCGGGGCGCCCACCACGTCTCCGCCGGCCTGGAAGCGCCACTTCGGGGTGCCGGTGACCGCGTCCAGGGTGTACAGGCCCTTGCCGCTGCCGACGTGGACGTGCCCGGCGGCCACCAGGACCGGCTCGACGGAGGACCGGGCCTCGGTCGCGATGCGCCAGCGGTCACGTCCGTCGGTGGCGTCGAGGGCGTACACCGTGCCGAGGTAGTCGGCGAGGTAGACACCGCCGCCGGTGACGGCCGGGCCCGGCGCGAAGGCGGGCGGGCTCAGGAAGACCGCCGGGGCCTCGAAGTGCCAGCGCACCATGCCGCTGACCGCGTCGACGGCGAGCACCCGGCTGCCGGCGCAGAGGTAGACGTAGCCGTCCGGGGCCGGGGTGATCCGGACCGGGACGCCGCCGCAGGAGGCCGCGTCGCCGATGGGGTACGCCCAGCGCTCCTCGCCGGTGCGGGCGTCCAGCGCGCGCAGCCGGGCGTCCTGCCAGACGTAGACCGTCCCCTCGTGGACGAGCGGGCCCGCCTCGGGAGTCTCGAAGTCGGTCTGGCAGCCGCTGATCTCCCACAGCCGCTGCCCGTTCGACGCCTCCCACGCCTGGACGCCGCCGCCGCGGGTGCCGGTGACGACCGTGCCGTGGTCGGCCTGGAGGGAGTACACCCAGGCGTCCGTGGACAGCCGCCACAGATCGGTGCCCTCGCGGGCGTCCAGCGCGAACAGGGTGGGGCCGTCGGAGGCGTGCACCCGCCCGTCCGCGACGGCCATGGACCAGGCCACGTCCCGCGTCTTGAAACGGCGCCGGCCGGTACCCACGTCCAGGGCGTGCACCTCGAAGGAGGTGACGTAGACCAGGTCGCCGTCGACGGCAGGGGTGCCCCAGACGTCGTTCGACATGCGGAATCGCCAGGGGCGCCAGCCGCTCGCCGTCTCCGGGGGGCCGGGCGGCGCGGCGGCCACGCCGGGGTCGGGGCCGGCCACTCCGGGGCGCGGGCGGGACCAGTTGGCGACCAGTCCGGCCTCCGGCGACGGCGCCTTGACGGCGGCGGCGCGGGCGTCGGCGACGCGGGGTCCGGGGCCGATCGGGACGGGGGCGCCGGCGAGGCGGACGGGGCCGGTGTCGGGGGCGGCGGGGGCCGCGAAGGAGGCCGACGGGACCGGGGGGTCGTAGGCCGGGGGCGGCGGGATGGCCGGGCCCGCGGTGGGGCGGGGCCCCGGTCCGGTGGGGCGCGGGCCCGGACCGGTCGTCGCCGGGGCGGCCTTGGGGGCGGGCCGGCCGCCGCGGCGGCCCTCGATCAGGGCGACGGCCTTCTCGGGCAGCCAGGCGGAGGCGGTGCCGCTGTCGTCGGAGCCGGAGCCGAACAGATGCGGCGCGAGCTGGGCCTGGAGGTCGGCCGGGGACGGGCGGGCGGCGGCCTCCATCTGCATGCACAGCTCGATGAGCGGGCGCAGTTCGTCCGGCAGGCCGGAGAGGTCGGGGCCCTCGCGCAGCAGCATGAAGACGGTCTCGACGGGGTTGGCGCCGTGGAAGGGCGGGTGTCCGGTGGCCGCGAAGACCAGCATGGAGCCGAGCGAGAAGACGTCGCTGGCGCCGGTGACGCTGCGGGAGTCCTTGGCCTGCTCGGGGGACATGTAGGCGGGGGTGCCGACCGCGACGTTCGTCATCGTCAGACGGGTGTTCGAGACACCGGAGGCGATGCCGAAGTCGATCACCCGCGGGCCGTCCTCGACCACCAGCACATTGGACGGCTTGAGGTCGCGGTGGACCAGGCCGGCGCCGTGGATGGACTGGAGGGCCTCGGCGACGCCCGCGGCGAGCCAGCGCACGGCCTGCGCGGGCAGCGGCCCGCACTCGTTCACTATCTCCTCGAGGGAGGGCGCCGGCACGTAGGCGGTGGCCAGCCACGGCACGGCGGCCCGCGGGTCGGCGTCGACCACTGCGGCCGTGTAGAAGCCGGAGACCGCGCGGGCCGCCTCCACCTCGCGGGTGAAGCGGACGCGGAAGAGCTGGTCCTCGGCCAGTTCCGTGCGCACCGTTTTGATCGCCACGCGCCGGCCGGACGCCGAACGCGCGAGATAGACCAGCCCCATGCCGCCGGCGCCCAGCCGGCCCAGCACCTCGAACGGCCCGATCCGCCGCGGATCGTGCTGCGTCAGCTGATCCACTTGCCTGCCACCTCCCCGTGCTGGCCGCGCCAGCCCTTTTGTACGCGACCGAAGTGCAGCGTCTCACCACCGCACCGCCATGGCGGCACGCACCCCGATTCTTCCTGGCCGGGCGGCCGGTTGCGAACCAGGGGACAAATCGGGATGTCCTACCGCTCCAGCAGTGCGAACGACGCCCCTTGATTGTCGGTGACGACGGCCACCCGTCCGTACGACGCCTCGAACGGGGGCGCCTGCACCCGGCCCCCGAGCCGCTGTACGGTGCCGAGCGCCTCGTCGAGGGCGGTGACGCGGAAGTGGGCGAGGATGTGCGGGGGCATCTCGGCAGGGAAGACGTCGGTGACGTCGGCGCGGCCGAAGTCGGGGTCGGCGCCGGGGGCGAACAGGGCGTGGTGGAACAGGGCACCGTAGAAGGTGTTCGCGCCGGTGGTGTCGCGGGTGTACAGCTCGGCCCAGACGAAGGTGCCGGGTTCGTGCCGCCGCCCGAATCCGGGGTGCCGGCGCGCCTGCCAGAGCCCGAACACCGCGCCCTCGGGATCGGCGGCGAGGGCGGCCCGGCCGAGTTCCGCGACCGGGTACGGCGGCAGGATCAGCTGTCCGCCGGCCGCGGTGATCCTCCGGCCGAGCGTCTGGATGTCCGGCGTCGCGAAGTACACGGTCCAGACGGTGGGCATCCGTCCGTCCGTCTTCCGCCCGAGCTGCGCCACCGGCCGCCCGTCCAGCCGGGCCCCCACGGACCCCGCCTCCCCCTCCCGGAAGCTCCACCCGAAAAGCTCCCCGTAGAACCGCTTGCCCCCTTCGAGATCGGGCAACTGCGCGTCCAGCCAGCAGGGGGTGCCTTCGGGGTAGGGAGCGGGGGCGGCCGGTTCGCCAGTGGGCGACTCACCGGCGGGCGGTTCCCCGGGGGACGGTTCTCCGGTGGGTGCGGGAGCTGGTGTGACTGTCTCTTCACCGCCGGGCCGCGCGCCGGAGCCTTCCCGCCCCCCGGAGACATCCCCTCCGCCCGTCGCCGGGACGCCGCTGCGACCCCCGTGCGGGTCTTCGTTCGTGGATGCCCTGTTTTCGGCCATGTCGTCAAAGTAACCGCGCGGCGCGCAGCCCGCAGACCAGGCACACCAGGCTCGATGGGCCCGCGCACCCCATTTGCAGTCGGCCGAATCGCGCTCCCATCACCCCTCGGTAAGCTGACGGCATGACAGGACAAGTGCGTACCGTCGACGGCCGCGTGGCCGGTCGGCGTGGGCAGGCGACCCGGCAGAAGCTGCTCGACTGCCTCAGCGAGATGCTCAGCTCCTCCCCCTACCGGGACGTCAAGGTCATCGATGTCGCCCGGAAGGCGGGCACTTCGCCCGCGACCTTCTACCAGTACTTCCCGGACGTCGAGGGCGCCGTCCTGGAGATCGCCGAGCAAATGGCGGCCGAGGGCGCCGGATTGACCGAGCTGCTCGAAGGACGCTCCTGGGCCGGCAAGTCCGGCTGGCAGACTTCGCAGGAACTCGTCGACGGATTCCTGGACTTCTGGAAGAAGCACGACGCGATCCTGCGCGTGGTCGATCTCGGTGCCGCCGAAGGGGACAAACGGTTCTACAAGATCCGCATGAAGATCCTGAACTCGGTGAACAGCTCCCTCGCCGACTCGATCGCGGAACTCCAGTCCAAGGGCCGGGTGGACAAGGACGTGAACCCCGCCGCGGTGGCCGGCTCCCTCGTCGCCATGCTCGCCGCGGTCGCCGCCCATCAGAAGGGTTTCTCCTCCTGGGGCGTCAAGCAGGCCGAAATCAAGCCCAACCTGGCCCTGTTGATCCACCTGGGCGTCACGGGGCGCAAGCCGTCGAAGTAGCACCCGCAGGGATCACCGAGTCCCCCGAAGCAGCCAAGTCCTGTCTGGCAGGCGGTGGTTCACCGAGGTGAGCCACCGCCTGCCGTGCTGTCGGGGGCACCAGGACGCTCACGCCGGAAGCGGCCGGTCCCGTACGACGTGCTTCATCACCAGCGTCGACGTCAGCCGCTGCACCCCCGGCAGCGTCGCGAGCCGCTCGTCGTAGAGCCGCTGGAACACCGCGAGGTCGGCCGTGGCCACCCGCAGGAGGTAGTCCGGCTCCCCGAACAGCCGCTGCGCGTCCAGCACGTGCTCCAGCTCGCCGACCGCCCGCTCGAACTCGGCCACCGTGTCCCGGTCCTCCTGCCGCATGGACACGAAGACCAGCGCCTCGAAGTTCAGCCCGAGCGCCGTCGCGTCCACCACCGCCCGGTAGCCCTGGATCACCCCGGAGTGTTCCAGCTCGCGCAGCCGCCGGTGGCACGGCGAGACGCTGAGCCGCACCCGCGCGGCCAGCTCGGTCACGGTCAGCCGCCCGTCCTGCTGAAGCTCGGCAAGGATTTTCCGGTCCACGTCATCCATGGAGCAGATATTTGCGCAGAAGCGCGGACCCTGCGCAAACTCCGGGAACACTTTCGGGCCGATCGCGCCTAATGTCCCCTTCATGGACTCGGGACTGCTCTTCTCCTTCCTCGTCGTGGACCTGCTGCTGGTGTGTGTGCCGGGCGCCGACTGGGCGTACGTCATCGCGACGGCCCTGCGCGGCGACCGGGTCCCGCGCGCGGTGGCGGGCCTGGTCTGCGGATACGCCCTGCACACGGCCCTGGCGACGGCCGGCCTCGCGGTGCTCGTCGCGGGCTCGCCCCGGCTGCTGACGGCGCTGACCGTGGTGGGCGCCGGCTATCTGCTCCGGCTGGGCTGGGGCGTGCTGCGCCGCCCGGCCGCCCCGGAGGCCGGCGAGTCCACCGGTGGCACGGCCGGGGCCACCGCGGGGACGGCCGGGGGGCGCCCCTTCCTGCGCGGGGCCACGATCAGCGGCCTGAACCCCAAGGGCCTGCTGCTCTACCTCTCCGTCCTCCCCCAGTTCCTCACCCTGCGCGGCGCCCATCTGCCCGTGCCCGCGCAGACCGCGGCCCTCGGCCTGCTCCACATGGCGTGCTGCGCGGCCGTCTACCTCACCGTGGGCGTCCTCGCCCGCGCCCTGCTCGCCGCCCGCCCGGCCGCGGCCCGCGCGGTGACCCGCACCTCGGGCGCGGCCATGCTCGGCATCGGCGCGTTCCTGCTGGTGGAGCGGCTGGCGACCCTGTAGCCACGGGGGCGCGCACCAGCCGGAGGACCACTCGGCCGACCGGAAGACTCCGGTCCCCCGCCTCAGTCCTCGTCCCGCAGCCGCCGCCAGATCCGGGTGCGGTGCAGGACGTAGAAGGCGCCGGCGAGCACGCACACCTGGAGGCCGATGGCGAGCAGCCAGAAGACCGCGCGGCTCTCCAGCTCGTCCGTCAGGAAGGCGAAGTTCATGCCGAAGAAGCCGGTCAGGAAGGACAGCGGCAGGAAGATCACGGACACGATGGCCAGCCGGTTGATCACATTGTTCTGCTCGCCGGCGACGAGGGAGGAGTAGCTGCCGAAGGCCCGGCGCACGGCCTCCTGGAGGGTCTCGATGTCGGTGAGGACGGTGCGGGCCACATGCTGGAACTCGCGGGCGAGCCGCTGCCGCTCCTCCGGGAAGTCGGGGCTCAGCATCCGGCGGGTGATCACCTCGTCCACCACCTGGAGGTAGGGCAGCAGCGTGTGGTGCAGCAGGGCGGAGCGGCGGCGCAGCCGGGACAGCCGGTAGACCTGCTCGGGGCGCCGCTGCTGGAACATGTCGTCCTCCAGCTCCTCCACCTCCAGCAGCGCGGCCACCGCGGCCCGGCGGAAGGTGGCCAGGGCGGAGTGGAGCACCAGGAAGAGGAGGGCCACGGCGTCGGGGGGCCGTTCCCGCCGTACGTGCGCGGTGATCTCGGGCGCGAGGAACGCGGGGCCCCGGTGCGCGGTGACCAGATAGCGGTCGCCGGCCACGGCGTGGGCGTGGACGATGCGCTCGCCCTGGACGACGGGGACGACCAGGCCGACCATGTCGCCGAGGAAGTCGGCGCGGGCGGGCTCGCCGGGGCGCCCGAACCAGTCCAGGTCCGCGCCGCCGAGCCCGAGCCGCCGGGCCAGCGGCTCGTCCTCCTCCCCCGCGCCCTCTGCGCTCTCGCCCTCCTCCCCCGCGCCCCCTTCCCCCGCCTCCGGCAGTTCCACGTCCACCAGGAGATAGCGGGTGGCGGCGAGCCTGCGGCGGGCCTCCGCCAGGTCGGTGCGCACGATGGTGCCCTGCGGCATGGCCACCACCGTGACGATCATCGCTCGCCCTCGCTCCCGTCAGCCCCGCTCCCGCCGGCCCCGCTCCCAGCCTGGGCGGAACCGGGCACCCGCGCATCCGGATGCCCTCCCGTGCGCCGGCGGGCGGCCCGAACGGGTGAGAGGGGGTGGCGGGCCGGGGGCGGGCCGGCCGGCGCGGGCCTGGATACTCGGCCCCATGGCACAGAACGATCTCCACGCCCTGCTCCGGACCCAGCGCGTCTGGTCGCCCGAGGTGACCCGGTTGCCGCCGTTCGACCCGGAGACGGCCCCGCCGACCCCGTTGCCGCTGTTCACGAGCTGGTTCGGGGAGGCGGTGGACGCCGGGCAGCCGGAGCCGCACACGATGACGCTGGCCACGGTGGACGAGCAGGGACGGCCGGACGCCCGGATCGTGATGCTGCACGGCGCCGACCCCGGCGGCTGGTCCTTCGCCACCCACGCCACGAGCCGCAAGGGCCGGGCGCTCGACGCCCGTCCGTACGCCGCCCTGACCTTCTACTGGCCGGTGCTGGGCCGTCAGGTGCGGGTGCGCGGGCCGGTCACGGCGGCGCCGCCGGAGGAGAGCCAGGCGGATCTGCACGCGCGCTCCACGGGTGCCCTCGCAGCGGCGCTGACCGGGCACCAGAGCGAGGACCTTGCCGCACTGGACGAGCTGCGCCAAGCCTCGGCAGCCGCCTGGGCCGAGGCCCGCGAGAACCCCTCCCTGCCCGCCCCCACCTGGACCCTCTACCGGCTGCGCCCCGACACGGTCGAGTTCTTCCAGGGCGCCCCCGACCGCGCCCATGTCCGGCTGGAGTACCGCAGCACGGGGTTCGGGTGGAGCAGGGGGCTGCTGTGGCCGTGAGGCGTGAGGTAGGTCAGTCCCCGAAGGCCCACACCGCGAAGTCCGCGACCTCCCGGTAACCGAGCCGCTGGTAAAGGGCGTTGCTCGTGGGGTTCGCCAGGTCCGCGAAGAGGAGTACCTCCTCCGCCCCGGCGGCCCGCGCGGCCCGGCTCACCTCGGCGGTGACCGCTCCGGCGTATCCACGTCCCCGCAACTCCGCCGGGGTGTACACGGGGGCGACCCGCACCTGCCCCGCGATCTCCTTGGTCGCCCCCGCCATGGCGAGGGGCGTGCCGTCGGCGGCCTCCCACAGGGTGACGCCGCCGTAGGAGATACGGGCGTCCGCCCACGCCCCCGTGTCCCGCACCGCGCTCTCGCCCACGGCTTGCCCGAACTCCCCGAACCAGCGGGCCAGCAGCGCCCGGTCGGCCGGTCCGGCGACCCTCGGGCGGCCGTCGGGCGCGGGCCGGGGCGGGGTCAACTCGTCGAGCCGGTAGAGGCGTTGACGGCGGCGCACGGTCGCCTCCCGGCCGGTCCGCCGCTGCCAGGCCGCCGCGAACAGCTCCGCCGCCCCCCGCTCGGCGACCACCTCCGTGAACGCGGGTCTCAGCTCGGCCAGTCGATCGGCGAGCGCGTCGGCCCCCGGTGCCGTGACTGCGGTGAGGGAGAGGGCGAACGGCGGCGTGTGGAGCACGGTCGCGGTCACCGTGCCGTCCGCCGCCGCGAGGGTGCCGAACAGGGGCGCTTCGGGGCCGTAGTAGTGCGGTCCGTGCCGGCGGAGGGTGTCGGTCACCGTCAGCGGCACGGTGTGCGCCGCCGGGCGGGACCGCAGGAAGCCGCCCGCGCGGACGAGGAAGTCGTCGAGGTCGTCGGTCAGTTGCCAGGACTCGGGGCTCATGGACTCATGGTCGGGCTCGACTCCCCGTCCGGGAAACCGGTTTACCGTCCGCGGCCACCACCCGCATCCCCGCCGTCAGCGCCTCTTCCACCCCCTCGACTCACCATCCACGTACACACCCGGCACATCCGTGATCAATCCGGAACCAATTCCGGTCTTGACCGAGACCCATCAAGCGGGTGGATGATTACGCTCCCGCTCATGGCCGTCTCCCGCCCCACCCCCACGCACCCCTCACCGACCCCCGCCGGGCACCCGGTGTACATCATCGGCGCGGGTCCGGGCGGTCTCGCCGCCGCGTACGCGCTGCGGGCGCGCGGCATACGGGCGGTGGTGCTGGAAAAGTCCGACGCGGTCGGCGCGTCCTGGCGGCGCCACTACGACCGGCTCCGTCTGCACACCACCCGCCGGCTGTCCGCCCTGCCCGGCCTGAAGATCCCGCGCCGGTTCGGCCGCTGGGTCGCGCGCGACGACATGGTGCGCTACCTGGAGAAGTACGCCGAACACCATGAGCTGGAGATCGTCACCGGCGTCGAGGTGCACCGCGTCGAGCCCGCCCCGGACGGCACCGGCTGGCTGCTGCGCGCGTCCGGTGGCCGCGAGCTGACCGGGAGCGCCGTGGTCGTCGCCACCGGCTACAACCACACCCCACGCATCCCCGGCTGGCCGGGGCGGGAGTCGTACGACGGCGAGTTGCTGCACGCCGGCACCTATCGCAACGCGGGACCGTACGCCGGGCGGGACGTGCTGGTGGTGGGGGCCGGCAACACCGGTGCCGAGATAGCCGTGGACCTGGTGGAGGGCGGGGCCGCGCGGGTCCGCCTCGCGGTGCGCACCGTCCCGCACATCGTGCGCCGCTCCACCCTGGGCTGGCCCGCGCAGTACACGGGCGTGCTGGTACGGCGGCTGCCGGTGCGCCTCGTGGACCAGCTCTCCCGGCAGCAGGCCAGGCTGTTCCTGCCCGACCTGTCCGCGCAGGGCCTCCCCCGGCCCCGCACCGGCCTGTACAGCAGGGTGAAGCAGGGCGCGATCCCGGTGCAGGACGTGGGCCTGCTGGACGCGGTGCGGCGCGGGAAGGTGGAGGTCGTGGCGGCCGTGGAGTCGTTCGAGGCGGGGAAGGTGGTCCTGGCGGACGGCTCCCGGATCGAGCCGGACGCGGTGATCGCGGCGACGGGATACGCGCGGGGACTCGAAGGGCTGGTCGGGCACCTGGACGTCCTCGGCGCGGACGGGAAACCGGTCGTACGGGGCGGCCGGACCCCGAAGGCGGCCCCCGGCCTGTACTTCACCGGGTACACCAACCCGATCAGCGGGATGCTGCGCGAACTGGCGCGGGACGCGGGGCGGATCGCGAAGGCGGTGGCGGCCCGCGCGGGGCGCCACCGTTGACACCGCGCGGGTCAGCCGGTGCTGGGGACCGGCTCGGGTGCGCGCACCCTGCGGATCACCAGGGACATCAGCGCCGCCGCCGCGCACAGCGTGCCCGAGGCGTACCAGACGAGGTCGTAGGAGCCGAAGACGTCGCGGGCGAGGCCGGCGAGATAGGCGATGAGGGCGGCACCGATCTGGTGGGAGGCGAGCACCCAGCCGAAGACGATCGCGCTGTCCTCGCCGAACTGCTCACGGCACAGGGCGAGGGTGGGCGGGACGGTGGCCACCCAGTCGAGGCCGTAGAAGACGATGAAGAACAGCATCGGCGGGTGGACCGAGGGCGCCAGCAGCATCGGCAGGAAGACCAGGGACAGGCCGCGCAGGGCGTAGTAGAGCGCCAGCAGGCGGCGGGATTCGAAGCGGTCGGTGAACCAGCCGGAGGCGATCGTGCCGACGACGTCGAACACCCCGACCACCGCGAGCAGCGAGGCCGCGGTCGTCACCGGCATGCCGTGGTCGTGCTCGGCGGGCACGAAGTGGGTCTGGACCAGGCCGTTGGTGGTGGCGCCGCAGATCGCGAAGGTGCCGGCGAGGAGCCAGAAGGTGCCGGTGCGCACGGCGGTGGCCAGGACCGTGAGGGTGCGCCGGGCGGCGCCCGTCGCCGGGGGCGGCTTCGGCAGGAACTCCGCTGACCCGTACGGGTTCTGCCCCACGTCCGCCGGATGGTCGTGCAGGAGCAGCCAGACGAAGGGGACCACGGCCAGGGCGGCGAGGGCGACGGTCACGGCGGCGGGCCGCCAGCCGTGGTGTTCGACCATCCAGGACAGCAGCGGCAGGAAGACCAGCTGGCCGGAGGCGGACGCGGCGGTCAGGATGCCGGTGACCAGACCGCGCCGGGTGGTGAACCAGCGGTTGGTGACCGTCGCCGCGAAGGCCAGCGCCATCGCGCCGCTGCCGAGCCCGACCATCAGCCCCCAGCACAGCCACAGTTGCCACGCCGCCGTCATCCACACGGTCAGCCCGGAGCCGGCCGCGATCACGGTCAGCGCCACCGCGACCACCCGCCGGATGCCGAAGCGGTCCATCAGCGCGGCGGCGAACGGCGCGGTCACGCCGTAGAGCGCGAGGTTGAGGGAGACGGCCGCGCCGATCGTGCCGTGCGACCAGCCGAACTCCTGGTGCAGCGGGTCGATCAGCAGGCCGGGCAGGGAACGGAAGGCGGCCGCGCCGGTGATCGTGACGAAGGTGACGGCCGCGACGAACCAGGCGCGGTGCGGGCGGGTACGGGGGCGCGGACCGGGCGGGGCGGCGGTACGGGCGGGGGCGGGGTTTGTCTGAGTCACGTCGTCCAGCGTCCGGATTTCCTTCCCGCGCATCGAGTGGCCCGAAGGACAGCCTTCGCTAGGATCGGGCCATGCGTACCGATCGTGCCGACGGGGTGGCGGACACCGCCGGGGAGTTCCGCCCGCACCGGGTCGCCGTCCTCGCCCTCGACGGCCTGCTCCCCTTCGAACTGGGCATCCCGCACCGCGTGTTCGGCCGCCCGAAGGACGCGCACGGCCGCCCCCTGTACGAGGTCCTCACCTGCTCGGTACGGCCGCCGGGCCCGGTCGAGACGGACGCCGACTTCGCCATCCACGTGCCGAACGGCCCGGAGGTGCTGGCCCGCGCCGACACGGTGATCGTCCCGGCGTCGTACGAGCTGGGCCCGGTCTTCGAGGAGGGCCGGCTGACCGGGGAACTGGCCGCCGCGCTGGCCCTGGTCCGGCCCGGCACCCGGCTCGCCTCCATCTGCACCGGCGTGTACGTCCTCGCCGCCGCCGGACGCCTGGACGGCCGCCCGGCGACCACGCACTGGGCCGAGGCGGACCACTTCCAGCGGCTGTTCCCGCAGGTCGAGTTGGACGCGGACGTGCTGTTCATCGACGACGGGGACGTGCTGACCTCCGCCGGGGTGGCCGCCGGGATCGACCTGTGTCTGCACATGGTCCGCCGCGACTTCGGCACGGCGGTCGCCAACGACGTGGCCCGGCGGATGGTCGTCCCGCCGCACCGCGACGGCGGGCAGGCCCAGTACATAGAGCGCCCGGTGCCCGATCCCCAGCTCGCCACCACCAGCGGCGCCCGCGCGTGGGCGCTGGAGCGGCTGCACGAGCCGATCCAGCTGCGCGACCTGGCCGAGCGGGAGGCCATGTCGGTACGCACCTTCACCCGCCGCTTCCGCGAGGAGGCCGGCGTCAGCCCCGGACAGTGGCTCACCCGCCAACGGATCGACCGCGCCCGCCAGTTGCTGGAGACCACCGACCTCTCCATGGACCAGGTCGCCCGATCCTCCGGCTTCGGCACGGCCCAGTCGATGCGCCAGCACATGCAACAGTCCCTGGGCGTGACCCCGACCTCCTACCGCCGGACGTTCCGGTCACTCGCCGTGGACGTCTGACGGCCGCGTCCGCATTGCCCTGCGGTAACGCTCCGAACTGGCAACAAGCTGCACGGTCCCGTAACAGGTTCGCCGTCACCCAGCTGATCGCCTTATGCTTCCCGGGAGGAACTTAGCCGACATATCAGGTCCGTTCGAAGCGGAGTGCCATGATCGGCGGCGTCCGGCGTCGACCGTCGGCACACGCAACATGGGGGGGCATCCGTGTCCAAGTGGGACATCGACGTGGAATCCGTCCGTGGCGTCCTCGGCAAGGCCATGGACACGGCGGGAAAGTTCGAGGGCGAATTCACGTCCTACAGCGATGGCTTGGCGAGCGCCGCCAAGTCGGCCGGCACGATGGTCCCCGGAGTCGAGCCCAAGAGCGGCACGCCGGGCCCCGTCGCCGCAGCGCTGGAGGAGTTCGCGGACAAGACGTTCAACGATCTGCGCTATCTCCCCGCGCGTGCCGCCGCATCGATCGGCGGCGCGGCGAAGGCCACCGAGGAGTACGTCACCGGTGACCTGAAGATGGCGGCCAACGCCCAGCACGACGCCATTCCTGACCCTAAGCTCCCTCCGGCCAAGGCTGAACGGGGTAAGCACAAGTGATCGGCGACCTGAGCGAGATCCCGGAATTCAGCGGTGATCTCGACCAGTTGGAGAAGGACGCCGCCACGCTGAAGAAGGCCGCGTCCGGTATCCGCGACACCGGCCGGGACGTCCACAATGACTTCCAGGGCCTGGTGTCCTGCTACACGGCCCCGGAAGCCGACCAGCTCTTCCACACCACCGTCCCGGTCCGGGACAAGGCCGACGCCTTCGCCACGAAGCTGGAGACGGTCAGCGGCGCCCTGTCGGCCTTCGCCAAGGACGCCCGGCCGCTCGTCCAGCGGATGGAGCAGCTCAGGAGCGAGGCGGCCGCCTTCCGCACGTCGGTCGAGAGCGACCACGACTGGCGGAAAGACCAGAAGAGCATCGACAAGAACACGCACCTGGTCCACGAGATCGGCCGTGTCTGGGGCGAGTTTCAGGAACTCGAGCGCACGACCGCGACGAAGATCGACGGGCAGGTCGGCGGCACACGTTGGATCGCCGATGACGGCTCGCACAAGAAGGGCATGTACGGCTTCAAGGCCGAGGATGCGGCCAAGGCCGACGACACGCCCTGGGGCAAGGTCGATGAGCGGGAGTACACCGGCCTGGCCGCCGCCTGGCACTGGACGAAGCACAACGTGGGCGGTGCCCTCAAAGGCTTCTTCGTCGATGGCGTCTGGGGCACCATCAAGGGTCTCGGCCACATGGTCAATGTCTTCGACTGGGACACCTTCACGAAGACGTGGAAGGGCATCGGGGACGTCTTCGGCGGTGTCAGCGCGTACATCATGACGCCCTACGACTGGGCCATGGACAAGATGTTCGGGCCGACCGACCACAGCGATACCGACCGCCAGAAGAAGGCGCTGCGCGACTTCGGCAAGTCTCTCGTCGCCTACGACGAATGGGGAACGAACCCCGCCCGCGCGGGCGGCACCGTGGTCTTCAACGTCCTCACCCTGGGCGCCGGGTCCGCCCTCAAGCTCGGCAAGGCCGGTTCCCTGGCCGCCAAGACCGGCGAGGCGGGCGAGGCCGCCTCCTCGGTCAGCCGCATCGCCAAGGTCGCCGACGCCTTCGGCAAGACGGGCCGACTCGTGGACCCGATGACCTACGTCGGCAAGGGCGCGGGCTTCGCCAGGCTCAAGGTCGGCGACATGATGGCGAGCCTGAGGAAACTCCACTCCGGTGCCGCCGGTGACTTCCTCCACGGCGCCGATCCGCACACCCCCGTCACCGTCTCGGACAAGTCGGTCCGCTACCCGGACGGCTCGATCCTCCACGAGAACGGCACCATGACCTCCCCGGAGGGCAACCCTCACCAGAACCCGATCCCGGTCGAGTCCTCGGCCGCGGACCGTCTGGCGCGCCGTGGAGTTGAGCCACGGGCGCATACGTCCTCGGCGTCGGACGTGCCGGTCCATACCGATCGCCCTCTCCCGGCGCACGTTGGCGGTGGCGAACAGCATGCTGCGCCGCCCGTCAACAGCAGGGCCGGCGAAGGCCGCAACGTGGCGCCGGGTAGCGCTCACGAAGCACCGGCGGATCGCTCGGGTGGCGGCACCGACGGCGACACTGGGCGTCCCGAAGCCCCGGATCACGGCCATGACCGCGATGGAATCGACGGGGAAGAGCACGATGCCGATCACGGCAGCCATGGCAACGTTGATCATTCCGCCACCAGGGAAGCTGATCACGGAGCGGTGGAACACGTGCCGGATCCCGCGCACACCATGCGCTCGGATTACGTCCCGCCAGACGCGCCGGAATCCCGGCTCCCCGCTCCCCCAAAGGAGCACGGTGATGTCGTGCTCGCGACTGGTGACCACGTCTATTACCAGCCACGCTTGACTACAGTGGGCTACGACAGCTTGACTCAACTGAATCGGGATTTCACAATTCGACTCGACGGCTATCACGATGTGATCGTTCACGGAAATGACAGGGGCTTCTTCATGCCCGGCAGGAAGAATGCTGCTGGAGTCGATTTCCCGCCAGGCGAAGTGCATCCCAGCCACATAGTCGAGGCCATCAGGAACAATCCTAGTTATGAAGGAGAACCCATCAGGCTTATCTCTTGTCATACAGGTCGGGTTCGCGACGACATAACAGATATCCCTGCAGCACAGCAGCTGGCGAACGAACTGGGCGTTCCGGTCATGGCCCCGACGAATGAAGTGGGAATCTACCCCTCACGGCCGAGGGGGCAAGAACCGAAGGTGCAGAATGGTGGTTACTGGAGGACCTTCCTCCCCAGCGCCAATTAGTAGTTGAAGGGAAGCGTCAAGATGAAGGTCCTCGGCTTCTACAGCGAGCTTTGGCCGTCGTGCCCGGAGGCAACCAGCAGCATCCGGTCGTTTGTGGCGGGCACACCGCAGCCGAACGAGAGCGAAATCGCCTCCTACCTCCGCAGTGGGCATACGCTCTTCGCCTCCATGGGCGTGGTCGACGACGTGCTCGGGTCGGGCGAAGACATCATGGGCGGTGGGTCGTTGTTCACGGACGGGGAGTGGGTATGGCGCGGTGATCTCTGGTTCTACGTTTCCAGGCATCATGTCGTACTCCCGGAGGATTTCCGAGCCAAGGCCGAATCCTTGGGTTACGTAGTTCCAACTGTAGAGCAGGTGCGTCTCATGACCCTTACAGACGAATTGGAAGCTTTCCAAGCCCGAAAGCGGAAGTAACTCCGTTCACTCAGAAAAAATGACTGAACATGTGCCGCGAACAGGTTCGGCGGAGTTGATGGCCGATCGGTTGACCGCCATCAAATGGGCCGACTACGCCACAGGAGACAGGAATGCCGCATCCCGTACCCTGTTGATGCGCGCATTTCTTCGGCGCGCTGCCCTATGGGTTGAATACCTGGGCGGCAGCGAACGCTGGCCCTTCTTCGATATCGCGGAACGCATCGACCCCTCGACACGTGCCGACCCCGGGTTGATCGAGCGATTGGATGAGTTCGCCAGCGAAAATGTTCCGGAATTCATCGCCCGCCGCATGTGCCGGCGCGGCCGTTCACTGGGCCGAACTACGTGAATCCACCGAGGTGAGGCTCCCTGGGACTGCCGGATCCCTACGAGCCGCTCGTTGTGCTGTACGAGCGCGGCGGTGTGTTCTTCGTCGAGAACGGAGTGGCCGACTTCGAGTTGCGGCGTGTGCCGCTGCGTACGTGGCAGGACAATCTCGCGCCGGAACCCATTGTGGAGCTCGACCCGGCGATGCTGGACGATGTGGACCGGGAGGCGAATTAATCTCAACATCGTGGCGGCTCCGTAACGTGAACGGAGCTGAGTCGAAGGCAAGTAGGGGGCAGCACCGTTCAGCGGGCCCCATCCGGGCGGCGCTCGCCGAAGAACCAACGATCGACCATGAGAACCACGGCGGGGACAACGCATGACTAAAGACGTGATCGCGCTGACCGACCGCATGCCGGACCCGTGGAGCGTCCTGGCCGGTCTCCTCGCCGGGGGCCCCGACCTCCATGTCCGGTCCGCAGCCGAAGGCGCGGTCGTCCAGCTCTGCGACGTCGAGGGCCGCCCCCTCGTCTCGATCGAGGCCCCGCTGCTGCTCCATGTCCCGGAAGAAGCGCAGCGGCTGCTCGGCACCACACGCGCCGACAACAAGCCGAGGTGGTGGACCGAGGCCCGCGCCTCGACCGCGGTGCCCGGGGCCGAACGGCTCGCGGGGGTCTTCGCAGCGCGCCTCACGACCTTGCTCGGCGGCACCGTCTGGCCGCCGAACGCACCTGGCGCCGACGACCCGGCTCACCCCGTCGACACGTCCGGGATCACGGCCGTCCCCACTCCCGCCGCCGCACAGCCCGCCGTCGACGTGCTCACCGAGAAAGTCGCCGTGGTCCTCCAGGACCGGCCCGTCATCGGCATGACCAGCTGGCTCTCGGAGGCCCTAAGCGCCACCCTCGCCAGCGAACGCGCCCTCCAGATCGTCACACCGCGCCACTGTCGGCTCTCCTTGCCCACCAGCACGGTGCTCACCGGTCCGCCCACACGCTGGGTCGTCCAGGACCCCGACTGCGGCTACTACGACGGCTGTTCCGGTGCCGTCCTGCGCTGGCGAGACGGCGCCTTCGAAACCGCCAAGGACGCCCACGGCGAGACACCGGTCGCTCCCACCTTCGTGGACGTCACCCGCACCGGGGAGCGCCAGCTCCTCCTCGGCTTCCGCACGGTTCACCAGCCCGACGCCCGCCTGGTCCTCGGTGGTGCCCTGGAAATCGCCTGGCAGGCCCTCACCGGCGAACTCCCCACGGGCTGGGGCACCGCCGAACCGGCCAACCTGCCGTGGTCGCGGCGCAGCCTCACCGATCTGGCGTACGAGCGAGCGCCGCGGCCGACCTGGACCGTCGTCGTCGGCTCCGCCGATCGACCCGCCCTCGCCACCCTGCGCGTGCTGCGCACGCCGGACGGAGTCGAGGAGGACGTCACCCTCGCCGTCGGCTTCCGCGACGGCGACAAGCCGCCGGTGTCCGCCGTCGGGAACCTGGCCGCCGAACTCACCACGCGGTACGGCCTGCGCACCCTCCTCGCGCGCATGCGCGAGGCCCGAGCGGACCTCACCGTGCCGCCACGCTTCGAACGGCCACCCATCCCGTTCGGCTACGCCCTGGGCCCCGCCGAGATCGCCGAGGCCGGCGCGGACGCCGCCGCCCGGCCGCCGCTCCCCACCGCCCCCCTACGGCTCGGCGCCAAGGTCAGACCCGGCTACTACTACTCACTGGGCGACGGCGAGTCGGCAGAAGGCTGGACCTCCTTCGAGACACTGCTTCGGCATCTCCGCGGCGCGCCGTAAGGAGCTTCGCCCGCACCCGCCCCGACTCCGCGTCCGTTCGCGCGACAGCCGGGGCGCGCCGAGGGGGATCGCCTGGCCGTGCCGGTCGGGGGGCGACGGCCGCCCGGAGCAAGTCCCCCCGTCCGACGCCCTCGACGACGTGGTCGGCCCCGTCGGCAGCATCTCCCGCATCCCGTCCGCCGCTACGAAGTCGGTCGCCGAACTCCCGCGCCATCGCCGGCTTCGCCGGGTTGGCATCAATAATCACCGAACGAGGTGCTACACGGCGGCGTCGCCGAAGTGCGCACGGGCGGCGTATCCGGCTCGAGCTGCTTCTTTTCACCCGAGATCGACCATCTGTGGCTGCCGGTGCACGCAAGCGGAGCTGATATCCGGGAAATTATCCACAGGCTGTGGAGAGAGCGGGGGTTCTCTGGACAATCCGTGGTGAGAACAGTCCGGTTGGCGGCGCGGTCACCCCCTGAGCCGCATGCCCGCGCCGCCCTCCGGTGCGACCCGCTCCCGGTGAGGACCTATGGCCGCCGCCCGGCCCTCGCCGTCCCCTCGCGGCGAATCGACGCACACCAGCGTGTTCAGCCGGGCACGGATCGTCAATGCCGGGGTGCTGGTTCAGGACACGCGGCCGATTCACGACGCCCGCGCACGGAGGCATCCCCCGGCGCACCGCGACACCCCTGGAGTCAGACCGCTTCGAAGGCGAAGTCCTCGTACGCGGACGGACCGCCGTCGTACGCCACCGCCGCGTCCCCCTCGCGGCGCGCGCCGCCGTCCACCTCGCACCAGATGCTCTTGCCGGCGCCCTCGCGGCTCCAGCCCCAGCGGTCGGCGAGGCAGTCGACCAGGGCGAGGCCCCGGCCGCCGGTGGCGTCACTGCCGGCGCAGCGCGGCACGGGGGCGCGGGAGCAGGTGTCGGTCACCTCCACCCGCACCGTGGGCGAGGGGGCGGCCGCTGCCCGCGTGCCCGGCAGGGAGAGCCGCAGGACCGCCGGACGGCCGGTGTGCACCACGGCGTTGGTCACCAGTTCGGAGATGAGCAGGACCAGCGTCTCGGCCACCGGCTCGTCGGCCGCTATGCCCAGCCCGTCGAGCCGCGAGCGCGCCCACTTCCTCGCGCGCCCCACCTCCGCGGGGTCGGGCCGGATCTCCAGCTGCACTTGAAGCACCTGCACCGCTCACACCATCCGAACCGGCGAAACCGCGACCCCGCGCCACCGAACCGCCCCGGCGCGAGCCGTGACGACGATCACGAGGGCCACGATCGTGGCCATTTCCTGCATGGTCTGGACAACAGCCAGAGCAAGGGTCACGGAATGTGATCTCCTTGCCGCACAGCATGGTTGACGTACAGTCACCCCAACAAGCGCTTCGGGCATATTCCCTCGCGAAGGAGTACGCGTAGGGCATACTGTGCGACGCTCGCGCCGGGGAGTCGAACAGACAGGGGCGTCGGCCCGGTCCGCCCGGCGAGCAGCGGCGCGCACCGCATGTCCCGGCGCCGCCCCAGGGGCACCGCCGGCACCGCCCGCGCTCGCAGCCACTCGCATCCCACACAAGGTACCGGAGCACCGCCCGACTCCGAGCCGTGACGAGCCCCCGCGAAGGACACAACCCGGTATCGACGCTCTGTGATTCCGGGACGCCACGATCCGCGACATCTTGGGCCATGGCTTCCGCTCGGTCCGTACCCGCGCCCGCTTCAGCCACGGATGGTCCGGCGCCGGCGGCCGGCCCCGGTCACATCCGGCTCAGCGACGCCGTCGCGTACAGCACATCCCTGATCGCCTCCCGGTCGCCGAGTTGGCCCGCCGCCGCTTCCTCCGGGAGGAGGTGGCCCGCGGCCAGGTGGCAGAACTCGGTGGCGTCCAGGGCGACATGGGCGACCTCCAGGTCGGTGGAGGGGGTGGCGGACGGGGAGTCGAGGGGGATCAGCCAGTTGCCGCCGGAGGGGCCCTCGATCTCCAGGCGGAGGGTGCGGCCGGGAGAGCCGGCGGCGGTCAGGTGCCGGGTGGCGCGGGGCGGGGTGGACAGCCCAAAGCGGCGGCGGGCGGCCAGGGCGTCCGGGAGGAGGCGGACGGCCAGCTCGATCATCTTGTTCAGGTGGCGCGGGGCCGGCGGGCGGTAGGGGTAGTCGACCGCGACCGCGATGTCCTCCGCGTGCACCCAGCAACCGAACGCGCGGTCCAGCATCGCGTCGTGCAGCGGGAGTTCGAAGCCGCCGTAGGGCACGGTGAACCCGCCCGCGCTGCCGCCGGTGAAGGACACCGTCTTCACCAGGGCGTGCGTCTGCTCGCGCCAGGGCGCGTGGACCGCGCGGGTCGGCGGAAAGGGGGTGGACCGCCAGAAGGCTTCCGTGCGGGCCGCCGGGCCCGTCACCCCGGTCGCGTCCCCGAGCGGGTCGTCCAGTCCGAGCGCCGCCGCGATCACGCCGTCCACGGCCAGCAGATGCGCGATCACCCCGGCGACGGTCGTACGGCGGCTCGTCTGGACGTCGTCCTCGAACCACCGCAGCCGCACCGGGGCATGCCACTCCGCGTCCCCGAAGTCCTGGAGCAGCGCGTCCAGGCGGGCGGCCTCCGCGTCGTACGGCGCGGCCCAGTCCGGGACCGGGATGCGGGGCGGGCGGCGGTCGAGGCAGGCGTCGAGGACGCGGGTGCGCAGCGCCGGGTCCAGGTCGAGGGTCTCGGGCTGGTGCAGCAGGCCGACCGCCTCGCGCAGCCGGCGGGCCTCGTCGGCGCAGCCGCCGCAGTCGCCCAGGTGGTGCTCCACCGCCTCCGTCTCCGCCGCCGAACACGCGGCCAGCGCCCACGCGCCGAGCAGTGACTTCAGCACGTCGTGCGGCAGGTCGAGCGGCACGGACACCTCCTCGCCCGGGCCGGCCGGCTCGGGCAGCGGGTCTCCGCCGTCCTCCACCGGGGCGCGGGGCGCCGGTATCCGCCGCTCACGGGGCTCGTCGTACTCCGCCCGGAACTCCTCCGCCCCGCTCATGCCGCGCCTCCGTAGCCCGGCGGGGCCCCGGCGTCGTGGGCGGTGGACAGCAGTTGCAGGCCGAGCCGGAGCCGGCGGCGGGCCTCGTCCTCGGTGACGCCCAGGTCGGCGGCCGTCTGGCGGTAGTCGCGGCGCTGGAAGTACGCCAGTTCGAGCGCGCGGCGCAGCGGCACCGGCATGGAGTGCACGATGTAGTCGGCGCGGGCGGCCACGGAGG
The DNA here is from genome assembly GCF_044327085.1 of Streptomyces sp. AM6-12. Taxonomy (NCBI): domain Bacteria; kingdom Bacillati; phylum Actinomycetota; class Actinomycetes; order Kitasatosporales; family Streptomycetaceae; genus Streptomyces; species Streptomyces sp. AM6-12. The sequence goes on along the minus strand of NZ_JBIQWN010000001.1, from coordinate 4,180,663 downwards.
CGCGGCGCACCTTGCTCTCCAGGTCCTCCTCTTCACCGCCCAGCGGCTCCCCGAAGCCGCCCCGGTCCCGTTCCTCCCAGTCCCGCTCCTCCCGGTCCCGTTCCTCCCGGTCCCGCAGGCGCTGGACGGCCACCCGGTGCGTCACCGCCGCGATCCAGGTGCGCAGCGGGCCCTGCTTCGGGTCGTACGTCTCGGGGTGCTCCCAGATGTGCGCGAAGACCTCGCGGGTGACGGCGTCGGCGGCCTTCTCCTCGCCGAGGACGCGGTGGGCCAGGCTGTGCACCAGGGAGGCGAACCGGTCGTACGCCTCGCCCAGGGCGGCCGCCTCACCGCGGGCGAGCCGCTGCTGCATCTTGCGGTCCCAGCGCGGTGGCGCGTCCTTCTTGGCCATGGGGTCCCCTCCCCTCGCCCGTCGTCCGGCCCGCCGGTGTCCGTGCGACCGTTGTCCCGAATGTAGTCGGCGCCACCGACAGGGCACCTCTCTTTGTGTCAAAGCGCGCCGCGGCAGCGCCGCAGGTGATAGTGCCCTCTTCACACTTTCCCCACAGACACTACGTGTATATCTGATCGAACCGGATCGATAGTGACTGAAACAAGCCCCTAAACGATCATGTGCGGTTTGCCGCATCGAGTTTCAGGGAAACGCGGCTGGGCAGCCGCGCGGAATGAAACGTAGGAACGGCTTCCGGTTCCGGGCGGTTCCGGGAGAACCCGCGAGCGGAGGGGCTGGGCCGTGGCATTCAATGTGACCGGCGTCGAAAGAAACGACTGGGCCGTGCTCCAGGTGCGCGGCGAGCTGGACCTCATGACCTCGCCGGTCCTGCGCCAACACGTGCACGACGTCGTGGCCGAGGGCCACCACAGCCTCGTCGTGGACCTCTCCGACGTCTTCTTCTGCGACTCCAGCGGCGTCGGCGTGCTCATCGCCGCCCGCCGGCTGATCCGCTCCTGCCAGGGGCAGCTGCGGCTGATCCTGCCCGACCGGGGCGCCGACGACGGCTCGCACGTCAACCGGGTGCTCGGCGCGCTCGGCGTGCGCCGCCTCTTCGACTGCCACCCGGACCTCGACACCGCCACCACCGAGGAAGCGGGCCCCCTGTCGGCCTGAGCCGGGCACGCGCCGTACTTTGCGACAAGACGACACTCTTGTCGCGGAATTCCCCCGGTCTTGGCACAACCATCGGTTTTCCGTCACTTTGCCGTCACCCAGGCCGTACGCTCCGTGCGAGTAACGCGAGATCCGCGGCAGCCGCGAGATCCCCCCTCCCCCACGCACAGGCAAAGGCGGCCCGAACAGACATGGTCAGCACCGAGTACGAGCGCAGGATCGCCGCCCGGTTCGCCACCTTCGACCAGGACGGCAACGGATTCATCGCCCGCGAGGACTTCAACTCGGTGGCCAAGGCGCTGCTCGCCGAGTTCGCCGTGGCCGCGCGCTCCGACAAGGGGCAGGCGCTGTACGCCGGTGCCGAGGCGTTCTGGCAGGGCATGGCCGGGATCGCGGACCGCGACGGCGATCAGCGCATCACCCGCGAGGAGTTCGTCGGCGGCGCGGTCAAGCGGCTGCGCGACACCCCCGACCGGTTCGCCGAGATCGCCCGCCCCTTCCTGCACGCGGCGCTGGCCGTCGCGGACGCCGACGGCGACGGCCGGGTCACCGTCGGGGACGCCACGCGGGTGCTGCGGGTGTGCCAGGTGCCCCAGGAGATCGCCGGGACCGTCGCCGCGGCCCTGGACGCCGACGGGGACGGGGAGATCGACGAGCGTGACGTCGTACCCGCGTTCGCGCGCTACTTCACCGTCGCCGAGCAGTGAAACACCGACCCGCCCGGTAAGCGGTCGGGCGAACGCCCGGTACGACGGTCGGGCGAACGCCCGGTACGACGGTCGGACGGACGGCCGGTGAGACGGTCAGGCGAAGACCACCGTACGGCGCCCGTTCAGCAGGATCCGGCGCTCCGCGTGCCACTTCACCGCGCGCGCGAGCGCCTGGCACTCCACGTCCCGGCCGATCGCCACCAGCTGGTCCGGGGTCACGCCGTGCCCGACCCGCTCGACCTCCTGCTCGATGATCGGCCCCTCGTCCAGGTCGGCCGTCACATAGTGCGCCGTGGCACCGATCAGCTTGACGCCGCGGGCGTGCGCCTGGTGGTACGGCTTGGCGCCCTTGAAGCTCGGCAGGAAGGAGTGGTGGATGTTGATGATCCGGCCGCTGAGCTGCTTGCACAGGTCGTCCGAGAGCACCTGCATGTAGCGCGCGAGCACCACCAGCTCGACCCGCTCCTCGCGGACGAGGTCGAGCAGCTTGGCCTCGCTCTCCGCCTTGGTGTCCTTGGTGACCGGGATGTGGTGGAACGGAACGTTGTAGGAGCCGACCAGCTCCTCGAACTCCGTGTGGTTGGAGACCACGCCGGCGATCTCCACCGGCAGCGCGCCGATCCGGGCCCGGAACAGCAGGTCGTTCAGGCAGTGCCCGAACTTGCTGACCATCAGCAGGACGCGCATCTTCGCGTCGGCCCGGTTGATCTGCCAGTCCATGCGGAAGGAGTCGCCGATCGCGGCGAAGCTGGCGCGCAGCTTGTCCACGGTGACCGGCTCCTCGGCCGTGAAGTGGACGCGCATGAAGAACAGGCCCGTGTCGCGGTCGCCGAACTGCTGACTGTCCTCGATGTTGCAGCCGGTCATGAAGAGGTAACTGGACACGGCGTGCACGATCCCCTTCTTGTCCGGGCAGGACAGGGTGAGGACGTACTGGTCGGCCGGGGCGGCGGCGGGCGTGGACTGCTCGTTCATGCAACTCAGGGTCCCATACGCGGCCCCGGTACCGAGCCGCCGTCCGCTACGCGGACCGGGTCAGGATGCGCAGCACTTCCAGGCTCCTGGGCGGCGTGTCCGGCTCCTCGCCGTCGCTGGCCGCCATCCGCACATGCGCGTCCCGCGCCGCGCGCACGGCTTCCGGCCAGCCCGGATGGTCGACGTAGGCGGAGACCGGCGCGTCCGGGCCGACCTGGTGCATGATCCGCAGCACCCGCAGCACGGCGGTGTCGACGAGCGCCGCCTCCTGCGAGTCGCGGAAGATGGTGCCGACGTATTTCTCCGCGGACCAGTTGTCCAGCCAGGTGTCCTCCACCAGCCGGTACACGGCGTCGGTGACGTCGCCGTAGCCGTCGACGCCGGCCAGCCAGACGTCCCGCTGGAAGACGGGGTCGGAAAGCATGTGCAGAGCCGACCGCACCTGTGTGCGCCAGCGCCACCACGGCATGTCGTTCAGAGGCATGCCGCCCATGGTGGAGGAGCGGCGGCCGCGACGGGAAGAGTTCTCCGAACCTTGCACGGTCACCGATCGTACGTTCATCGGTCCGCGCGCCGCACCGGCCCCCGCAATTCACCCATGCGTCACCTTCCGTCGGCCGTGGATCACTCGCGGGTTAGCGGTGTGAGGGAATCGTGCGGGACCATGACCGGCAGGCCCCGCACCACCAGCACGTCGCCCCTTCCCTCCGCCGCCCGCCCCGGCAGGGCGCGTGCCCTGTCCCTCGGCGCGCTGGCCGTGTGCGCCGCGCTCACCGCCGGCTGCGGGGTCCGCCCGTCCGTCACGGGTTCCGCGGACACCGTCAAGGTCATGACCTGGGCACCGCAGGACACCGGCGCCACCAACAAGCCGGGCATGCCCGCGATGGCCCTCGCCTACGCCAAGTGGATCAACTCCCAGGGCGGCATCGACGGGCGCAAGCTCCAGGTCCTGACCTGCAACGACCACAACGACAGCGTGGACGCCGCCAACTGCGCCCGGCGCGCGGCCGAGGAGGACGTGGTCGCCGTCGTCGGTTCCTACAGCCAGTTCGGCGACTCCTTCCTCGCCCCGCTGGAGAGCGCCGGCATCCCTTATATCGGGGGCTACGGCGTCACCACCGACGAGTTCACCGGGATGATGTCCTACCCGGTCAACGGCGGCCAGCCCGCGCTGCTCGCCGGTCTCGGCAGGGCGCTCGCGGCGAGCTGCGGCCCGGTCTCGCTGGTCCGCCCCGACAGCATCGCGGGCGACGAGCTGCCCGCCGTGCTCGACTCCGGCCTGAAGGCGGGCGGGCACCCCGAGGCGCAGGACCAGCTCGTGGCGGAGGACCTCACCGAGTACGGCACCCCGTCCGACAAGGCGCTCCGGTACGCGGCGGGCGACGCGCTGAAGAAGGGGTGCGTGGTGCCCGCGCTCGGCGACCGCACGGACACCTTCATGGACTCCTTCCGGCGCGAGCGCGCGGACTATCCGGCGGTGCGGCTCGGCACGGTGCTGGGCAGCGTCGACCAGACGATGATCAACGCGACCGGCGGCTCGTCCGGGCCGTACGAGGGGGCGTACGTCACCGGCTGGTACCCGCCCGCGAGCGACGCCCGCTGGACGCGGATGAAGCAGGTGATCGACAAGGAGGCGTTCGGCGACAACCGCATCGACCCCGCGGACGCCGGGGTGCAGACCACCTGGATCGCCTACACCGTGCTGAAGGCCGTCCTGGAGAAGATCGGCGACGGCACGGTGAGCGCCGACTCCGTGCGCAAGACACTGGACGGCGGCCTCGCGGTCTCCACCGGGGGTCTCACCCCCACCCTGCGCTGGCCCTACGAGGGCAAGCTGGCCTCGGTCGGCTTCCCGCGGATGGTGAACGCCGACGTCACCCTCCAGGTGGTGCGGGACGGCGAGCTGGTCGCGCCCCGCAAGGGCACCGGCGGGATCGACGGCACCACCGACATGACCGGCACCCTGGAGAACGCGGACGTGGAGTAGGCCCCGTGTCCGCGTCCTCCCAGGTCAGGACGGTCAGAGCTGGGTGGGCTGGCGCTGGGTCAGGCCGTACTTGGCGGCGATGGCGTTCCACAGCGCCGCCGCCTTGGCCTTCTGCTGGCTCGCGGTGCCGCTCTCGCGGTTGCCGGCCTGCGCCTCGTCGGTGGTCTTGGCGTGCCCCTTGTGGCAGGTCTTCCTGCCGCCGGCCTTGATCTGGTCGGCCCAGGCCGCGTAGTGGTTGTCGGCCGCGGCCGAGGCCTGCCACGCCTTGGTCAGGGCGGCCGTCAGGGCGGCGTTGTCCGGCAGCTTGTCCACGCTGAGCTTGCCGAGCCGGGTGACCAGCTGGCTGCGCTGCCCGGCCGCGCTGCGCAGGTTGGTGGCGGCGCCGTCGAGGCTCGCGCACTGCTTGACGTCGGCCACCGACTTGATCACCGTGGCGCGGCTGCTGCCGCTGTCGGCGAGCAGCTTGTCCAGCTCGACCGCCTGGGCGCGCGCGGGGTCGGCGGCGGGCGCGGAGCTCTGCGGGGCCGCGGAGGTGGCGGCCACCGTCTTGTTGTCGTCCGTGCTGCCCGAGGAGCCGCCGCTCTTGCTGAGCAGCGCGCCCGCGCCCACGCCGACCACCACGATTCCGACGCCGACGGCCGCGATCAGGGGCGCCTTCGTCGGACGGCGCCGGGGCCGCTCGTCCTGTCCGTCGTCGTGGCGGGTGTACGGCGACGGGGGTCCGTCGTACGACGGCTGGTAGGCGCCCGGCTGCTCGACGCGCGGGAGCTGCGCGGTGGCGCCGGCGGGGGCGCCGGGGCCGGCCGGGCCGCCCCGGAAGAGGTTGTCGAACTCGGCGGGCGGCTGCCGGTCCCCGCCCTGCGCCGGGTTCTGGCCCTGCGCCTGGTACGGCGGGATGTACTGCGTGGCCTCGGCGTCGGGCGATGCGGACGGGGGCGGGGTCTGGCGATTGCCCCCCAGATAGCGGGTCTCCTCGCCGGGCGACTCGGGCGGCAGCGCCCCGGCGGTCACCGGCGGTATGTACTGCGTGGCACCTTCGTCGGCGGGGGCGGCGGAGACCGGCGGCAGATAGTGGGTGGCGTCGTCCGCGGCCGGGGGCAGCGGGGCGGCCTGACCGGGGACCGGGTACTGCGGCGGCTGGGGATGGTGCCCCTGGGGCTGGTGGCCCTGCTGCTGGTATGGGTCCCGCGCTCCGTAGCCCTGCGGCTGACCGCCGTACGACGCCTGCTGCTGACCCCCGTACGACGGGGCCGGAGCGCCCTCCGGGGGCAGCGGGCCCGCGCCGGCCGGCGGCTGGGCCCCGCCCTGGTCGCCCCACTGCTGGGCGGGCGCCGGCGGCCAGCCCTGGCCCTGCGCTCCATGCTGCGGCGTCTGCTGTACGGGCCCCCAGGATCCGCCCCAGGCCTGGCCGCCGGCGGGCGTGGCGTGCGTGCCCGGCAGCAGGGGCTCTCCTCCGTCGGAGGGCAGCACGATGCCTTCGTGCGCGGGCTGCGCCGAGAGCTCCTCGCCCTGTCCACTCTGCGTCACCGGGACTCCTACCAATGGGGGACCTTGTGAATCGTCGGGTCACGCTACCGGGTACCCGGAGCCCCTTGCCACGCACCTCGGCCCGCGATCCGCCCGCCCCCGGCGGCAGTAACACAACGGCCCCGCGCAACGCTGTATATGGCACCGACCGCCCCACCGGGTGGTGTTCGCCACATGTTCACGTGTGCGCGGGGCCGGTGTTCACGCGGCCTGCTGAAGATCCAGACGCGCCCCGAATTCCCGTACCACCGCCTCGTCCCGGAAGGGTTCGAGCCGTTGCTGGAGGTCGTCCAGATACTCCGCGCCCCGGTTGGAGCGCAGCGTCTCCAGCAGTTCCACCGCCTTCATGCCGGTGGCGCAGGCCTGTTCGACCTCGCGCTGCTGCACCTGGGCGGTGGCGAGCAGCACATAGCCGATCGCGCGCCGCCGGGCACGAGAGGCGGGGTGGCCTGCGAGGGACTGCTCGGCGTAGCGCGCGGACTGCTCGGGCTGGCCGAGATCGCGGTGGCAGTGCGCCAACTCGTCGGCCAGGTACGCCTCGTCGAAGTGCCGGATCCACACCGGGTCGTCCCCGGAGTCCTCGTCGCACTGCTCCATCGCGGAGACCGCCCGCGCGGTCGCGGCGCCCGCCGCGCGCGCGTCGCCGAGCAGTGCGTGCCCGCGCGCCTCGGCCGCGTGGAACATCGCCTCCACACGGGGGGTCGCATGGCCGCGTGCGCCCTCCTGCGCGGCGCGCGCCAACTGGGCGATCTCGCGCGGGTTCCCGAGCTGTGCGGCGAGGTGGCTCATGGACGCGGCCAGGACGTACCCGCCGTAGCCGCGGTCCCCGGCGGCCTGGGCGAGGCGCAGCGACTGGATGTAGTAGCGCTGGGCCAGGCCGGGTTGGCCGGTGTCCACGGCCATGTATCCGGCCAGCTCCGTCAACCGGGCGACGGCACCGAAGAGTTCGCGCCCGGTCGACTCGCGGTACGAGCCCGCGAGCAGTCCGGAGACGACGCTGTTGAGGTAGTGCACCAGGACCGGGCGCACATGGCCGCTGCCGAACTGGTGGTCCAGGTCGGTGAGCGCCTGGGTCATGGACCGCACGGCCGCCACGTCGGACTGGCCCACGCGCGGGCCCGCCTGCCGGGCCACCTGGGCGTCCGGCGCGGAGATCAGCCAGTCGCGGCTGGGCTCCACCAGCGCGGACGCGGCGACCGAGGAACCGGAGAGGAAGTCCCGGCGCCCCACGTCGCTGCGCCACAGCTCGCAGACCTGCTCGATGGCCCCCAGCACCGTCGGCGAGAACTGGAGACCGACCCCGGAGGCGAGGTTCTTGCCGTTGGCCATGCCGATCTCGTCGATCGTGACCGTGCGCCCCAGCTTGCGGCCAAGGGCCTCCGCGATGATCGCCGGGGCCCGGCCCCGCGGCTGCTGGCCGCGCAGCCAGCGGGCCACGGACGTCTTGTCGTAGCGCAGGTCGAGGCCGTGTTCGGCGCCGCACATGTTGACCCGCCGGGCAAGACCGGCGTTGGAGCACCCCGCTTCCTGGATGAGTGCCTGCAACCTTTCGTTCGGCTGCCTCGCGACGAGCGGCCGTGCGGCCATGTACCTACCCCCTGCGAACCCCTGGAGCGTGACCTTTCGGGAAGATCACTGCCCAGCTGACATTCCGTCAATGCGTGACATGTGCGGTTTGCCGGGTACCGGCGGATGCCAACCCCCCTCCTGGTTACCCAACTCACTCCCCGCCTCCTCCCGCGCGCCCCCACCGGTGCGCCCATGCGCCCCACGCGGCAGGCGATGCTCCTCCCCCGGCGGGGCAAGGGCCGTAACTCCCGGTGGGTGCGGGAGTTGAGTGGAGCGTGGAAGAGACGATCGCGGCCGCCGAAGACAGTCAGATTGCCGGACAGATTCCGCAGCAGCGCGGGGAATCGCCGCAGGAAACCGCCGTGCGTTACGCCGAGGAGCGGCACTGGGACGTGTTCCCGGGGACCTGGCTGGAAGCCGTCCGCGGCATGCCGCGCTGCTCGTGCGGCGAGGCGTCCTGCCCCGCGCCGGGCGCGCACCCCGCGCGCCCCGACTGGGCGACCCAGGCGACGGGGAGCGCGACGGTGGTACGGCGGCTGTGGCAGAAGCAGCCGACGGCGTCGGTGCTGCTGCCGACGGGGCGCACGTTCGACGCACTGTCCGTCCCGGAGACCGCGGGGTTCCTGGCACTGGCCCGCCTGGAGCGGATGTCGCTCACGCTCGGGCCGGTCGCGCTCTCTCCCGACCGGCGCATGCAGTTCTTCGTGCTGCCGGGGGGTTCGCTGAAGGTGCCGGAGCTGGTGCGGAAGCTGGGGTGGGTGCCGGCGTCGCTGGATCTGGTGGCGCTGGGCGAGGGGGCGTATGTGGCGGCGCCGCCCACGCGGTTCGGGGGGCGGGGGGCGGTGCAGTGGGCGCGGCGGCCGACGCCGGCGAACCGGTGGCTGCCGGATGTGGAGGAGTTGATCTCGGCCCTCGCGTACGCGTGCGGCAGCGATCGGTAGCGGACCGCCCACTCGTCCGCCGGTTTCGGTTCCGCGGCCGCGGCAGCGTCGTGGTCTCCCGCGCGGTTCGCCGCGCCCCTTCGGGGCGCTGAACAGGGCGCCGTAGGCTTCGGAACATGACCAATACCGCAGTGTGCATACGGGGGCTCTGGAAGCGGTTCGGGGAGCAGGTGGCTGTCGGGGGGATCGAACTGGTGCTGCCCGCGGGGAAGTTCATCGGGCTGGTCGGGCCGAACGGGGCGGGGAAGACGACGACGTTGTCCATGGTGACCGGGCTGCTGCGGCCCGACGAGGGCACCGTGGAGGTCGTCGGGCACGACGTGTGGCGGGACCCGGTGGCCGTGAAGGCGCGGATCGGGGTGCTGCCCGAGGGGCTGCGGCTCTTCGAGCGGCTGTCGGGGCGGGAACTCCTCGGCTACACCGGGCGGTTGCGCGGGCTGCCGGGGGACGAGGTGGACAAGCGGGCCACCCAGCTGCTGGACGTGCTCGACCTGGCCGGCTCCCAGCACAAGCTGGTCGTCGACTACTCGACCGGCATGCGCAAGAAGATCGGGCTCGCCGCGGCCCTGCTGCACAACCCCGACGTGCTGTTCCTGGACGAGCCGTTCGAGGGCGTGGACCCGGTGTCCGCGCAGACCATCCGGGGCGTCCTGGAGCGGTACACGGCCTCCGGCGCGACGGTCGTCTTCTCCTCCCATGTCATGGAGCTGGTCGAGTCGCTGTGCGACTGGGTCGCGGTGATGGCCGCCGGCCGCATCCGGGCCGCGGGACCGCTCGCCGAGGTGCGCGGCGACCACCCGACGCTCCAGGACGCGTTCCTGGAGCTGGTCGGGGCGAACGGCCGCGACACCGGCTCCGATCTGGACTGGCTGGGCGGCGGGGCGGCCCGATGACGAACCTCACCGGCACCGTCGTCCGTCTGAAGCTGTCGCTGCTGCGGGGCGGGCTGCGGCAGTCGCGGGGGCGGCGGGACGCGTTCATCGTCTCCAGCGTCCTCGCGCTGCTGTTCGCGCTCGCGCAGCTGCCCGGCATGGTGCTGCTCGGCCGGCAGCCGCACGGCGAGGTGGTCTCCGTGACCGCCACGGCCCTCCTGGCGCTGGGCTGGGCCTTCCTGCCGCTGTTCTTCCCGACCGGCGACGAGACGCTTGATCCGACCCGCCTGGTGATGCTGCCGCTGCGGCCCCTGCCGCTGATGCGCGCGCTGCTGGTGTCCTCCCTGGTCGGCGTCGGGCCGCTGGTCACCCTGCTGTTGCTGCTCGGCTGCGTGCTGGTGCCGGCGCGGGGCGCGGCGGGCTGGCTCACCGCGGTCGTCGCCCTCGCGCTCGCGCTGCTGGTGTGCGTGACGCTCGCGCGGGCGGTGGCCGCCGCCAACGTACGGCTGCTCACCAGCCGCAAGGGCCGCGATCTGGCCGTGCTCAGCGGACTGGTGATCGCTCTCGGCACCCAGCTCGTCAACTTCGGCGCCCGGCGCCTGAGTTCGGGTGGGCTCGGGCAGCTGCGGCCGGTCGCGGACGTGCTGTCCTGGGTCCCGCCCGCGTCGGCGGTGGCGGCGGTGCGCTCGGCGAGCGAGGGCTCGTACGGCATCGCGCTCGCCCGACTCGCCCTCACCGCGGCCGCTCTGGTGGCGCTGTTCGTCGTCTGGGCGCGGAGCATGACCAGGCTGATGACCACGCCGGACGGGTCCACGCTCCAGGCGGCCGGCTCCGGGCGCGCGGAGCGCCGGCGCACGGGCGGGCTCGCGCGGCTGCTGCCGGCCGGGCGCACCGGCGCGGTCATGGAGCGCACCCTGCGCTATGTGTGGCGCGATCCGAAGACCAAGGCCGGCTGGGTGACCTCGCTGGCGGTCGGTCTGCTCGTCCCGGTGTTCTACGCGCTCCAGCACATCGGTTCGGTGTACTTCGGGTGCTTCGCCGCCGGGCTGCTCGGCCTCCAGATGTACAACCAGTTCGGGCAGGACACCTCCGCGTTCTGGATGGTGGCCCTGACCATCTCCTCGCCGCGCGACGCGTACGAGGAGCTGCGCGGCCGGGCCCTCGCGCTGCTGCTGATCACCCTCCCCTACGCCACGCTCGTCACGGTGCTGACGGTCGCCCTGATGGACGCCTGGACCAGGCTGCCGGGGGTCCTCGGGCTGTCCCTGGCGCTGCTCGGGGCGATGCTGGCGGCCGGGGCGTGGGCGTCGGCGCGGTATCCGTACTCCATCCCGCAGGAGGCCATGAAGAACGTCGTCCCCGGCCAGGCCGGCCTCGCCTGGATCAGCCTCTTCGGCGGGATGCTCGCCGCCGCCGTCCTGTGCGCCCCCTTCATCGCCCTGACCGTCTGGCTGACCCATGGCACGGACGGCGGCCCCGCCTGGCTGCTGCTGCCCGTCGGGGCGGTGTACGGCGCCGGGATCGCGCTGCTCGGGCTGCGCCTCGCGGCCCCGCGGGCGGCGGGCCGGCTGCCGGAGATCCTGGCGGCGGTCAGCAAGGGGTGAGCGGCGGATGTACGCGTGAGGACGTATTGTCGCGAACACGAGTTCGAAAATACTGCCTCTGCGGGCAACACCCCTCATTCGAGTGACACCACGTCAGGAATGATCGCCGCCCCGGAGGGGATCTTTCTGGCAGGAGGCGGACCGCTCGGGGAAAAACGGTCCGAGGGGGACTGACCCTGAGAGCTCGGGGCTCCGGGTCAGCAGCAGGGGAGGACAGGCCCCGGCGCCGCGAGGCGCCGGGGCACTCTGTCATTCCGGGGCCAGGTGCGGTCCGGCGCTCAGCGCTTGGCGACGAAGACGTGGGAGGCGATGTCGGCCGCCAGCTCGGCCGCCTCGCCGCCGCTGCCGACCAGCACCCCGCCCGGCGACTCGGTCACGCTCACCACGGATCCGGGCTGCACACCGGCCCGGCGCAGGGTGTACATCAACTGCGCGTCCATCTGGATGGGCTCGCCGATGCGGCGTACGACGACCGTCTTGCCGTCGGTGCCCGCGTCCAGGTCGGCGAGCGAGACCATGCCCTCGTCCAGGAACGGATCGGCGCCGTCCTTCTCGCCCAGCTCCTCCAGGCCGGGGATCGGGTTGCCGTACGGCGACTCGGTCGGGTGCCGCAGCAGCTCCAGGACGCGGCGCTCGACGGCCTCGCTCATCACGTGCTCCCAGCGGCAGGCCTCCGCGTGCACCTGCTCCCACTCCAGACCGATCACGTCGACCAGCAGGCACTCGGCGAGGCGGTGCTTGCGCATCACGCGGGTGGCGAGCCTGCGGCCCTCGTCGGTCAGCTCCAGATGGCGGTCACTGGCCACCGAGACCAGTCCGTCGCGCTCCATCCGCGCCACCGTCTGGCTCACCGTCGGCCCGCTCTGGTCCAGCCGCTCCGCGATCCGGGCGCGCATGGGGACGACGCCTTCCTCCTCCAGTTCGAGGATGGTGCGGAGATACATCTCCGTGGTGTCGATCAGTCCGGACATACGTGCCCCTCGATTACCTCTGCCGGCACCCGGCGCGTGCGCCGGCCTCCACCCAATTCTGCCGGATGCCACCGACAACCGGGCGTCAGCGGGGGAACGGGGCGGGTCCCGGGGGCGGGGCAGGTCCGGACGCCGGTGCGGGCGGCGGCCGTATTGACACCGCACTGGTCCAGACCGCACCGTGATCCGCGACACAGACGCTGCGAAGGGGCACCGCATGAGCGACGGCACGCCTGCCGACCTGTTCTTCGACGCCGCCATCAACCTCCTGCGACGGCTCAGGGAGGAGGAGGCGGAGGCGATCGAGTCCGCCGGCACCCTCCTCGCCGACACCGTCGAAAGGGGCGGCCGCCTGTTCGCCTTCGGCGCCGGTCACTCCTCGCTCGCCGCCCAGGACGTCGTCTACCGCGCCGGCGGCCTCGCCCTGATGAACCTGCTCGCCGTCCCCGGCGTGGTGGGCGTGGACGTCACCCCCGCCACCCTCGGCTCCGCGCTCGAACGCGTCGACGGGCTGGCGAGCGCCGTCCTCGGCACCTCGCCGCTGCGCTCAGGCGACGCCCTGGTGATCATCTCCCTGTCGGGGCGCAACGCGCTGCCCGTGGAGATGGCGCAGCGCGCCCGTGCCCTCGGCATCACGGTGATCGGCGTGACCTCGGTGGCGTACGCGGTGCAGACCACGTCCCGGCACTCCTCCGGCACCTTCCTGAAGGACCACTGCGACCTGGTCCTCGACTCGAAGATCGCGGTCGGCGACGCGGAGCTCACCCTCGACACCATCCCGGCGCCCTTCGCCCCCGCCTCCACCGTGGTCACCACGGCACTGATGCAGGCCGTCCTGGCCACCACCGCCGCCGCCCTCGCCGACCGCGGCATCGAGCCCCCGCTGCTGCGCTCGGGCAACGTGGACGGCGGCCACGACTGGAACACCCGCGTGATGGACGAGTACGGCGACCGGATCTTCTACCGCCGCTGAGCCTCCCCGGCCGGGACCGCCCCGCCGAGGTCCAGCGCCGCCGCTATCCGCAGCGCCACGTCCTCGGCGTACGACGCGTCGGAGCGCTCGAAGGGGGTGCGGGCGGCGCCGCGCAGGAAGGTCACCACGCCGAGCGTGCGGCCCCGGCTGCGCAGCACCGCGCACAGGGCGTGCACCGCGTCGCCGGGCCACTGCCGGCGCAGCGCCCACTCGCGGGCCAGCTCGGGCGGCACCGACCCGGCCTCCGCGCGCACGCACCCGGTGCGCTCCACGCAGCTCAGCGCCGGATGCCCCGGCTCGTAGCGCACGGGCAGCCCGGCGGCCCCGGTGAGCACGCTCGGGCCCGGCGCCCCGGCGGGCGTGGCGGCGAGCCGTACCAGCCGTACCGCGCCCGCCGGTGCCGCGCCCGGATCGCGCGGGGCGTTCGCGAGCCGGTCGATCAGGGCGTGGTCGGCGAAGCCGGCGAGGGCGTAGTCCAGGTGGACGGTGGCCGCCTCCAGCGGGTCCTCGCACTCGGCGGCGGCGCGCGCCGCGCGGTGCAGCTGCTTGGTGCGGAAGCGCAGCAGCGCGGCCTCCTGCTCGGCCCGCTTGGCCTCGGTGACGTCCGTGAACAGCCAGCCGACCCCGAGCGGCACGGGTTCCTCGGCGAGCGGTGAGGCGAGCGGCAGGAAGGCGTTGCGCCAGCAGCGGCGCCGCTCGCCCTCGGCGGCGGTGCGCAGAGTCACCCACACCTCGGCGGGCGCGGGCGGCGCTCCCTCGGCGAGCACATGGGTCAGCGCGGCCTCCAGCTCCTCCACGCCCTGCGCGAGCAGGTCGCCGAGCGGACGCCCCAGCGCGGACGTGCGCCCGGTGCCGAGGGCCTTCGCGGCGTGCGCGTTGACGACGGCGGGGCGCAGGTCGGCGTCGACCAGGACGACACCCCACTCGGCGTCCTCGAACAGCGCCTCGCTCAGCGCGATGGACCGCTCCAGGTCGATCTGCGCGTGCACCTCGCTGAAGGCGCAGTACACCCCGGCCGGCTCACCGTCGGGCCCCCGTACGGCGGCGGACTGGGTGCGTACGAGGACCCGGCCGCCGTCCTTGGTCAGCAGCGCGAACTCGTGCACCTGCCGTCCGTGGGCCCGCATCGCCGAGAGCAGGCGGGCCTGTACCTGGTCGGCGTCGGCGGTGCGCACGGCCCAGCCGGCGAACCCGCGCCGTCCGACCGCCTCCGCGGCGCTCCAGCCGAGGATCCGCTCGGCCTCGCGGTTCCAGTGGGTGATGACGCCGTCCGCGTCGAAGGCGCACAGCGCCGCGTCCATGCCGTCGAGCAGCGCGGCCAGCAGATCCGCGCCGCCGCACTCCCCCGACGCGCCGGGCTCGTCGGGCCCCAGCTCATCGGTGGCCCCACTCCGCCGGGAAGTACTCACCTGGACCCCCTGCACGCTGCGTCGGCGCACGTAAGGCGCCCGTTCCGCTCATTGCCCTCATTCAACTCGAACGTGACGCAGCCCACATCCTGTTCCCTCAAGATGGAGGGAATCAATCCCCGCGTTCCGTGACCAGAAGTCGCAGGTCGACCCATTCGTCCCGCTCCCCGTCCAGCACGTAGCGCTCGACCTCCGCGAAGCCCCGCCGCAGGGCGAACCGCAGCCCGTCCTCGTTCGCCGCCAGGACGCAGGTCTCCACGACGCCCGCTCCGAGCGAGCGGGCCCGGTCCAGCGCGTTCCCGTAGATCACCGACCCGAACCCCCGGCGCCGGAACTCGGGCAGCACCCGCGCGATCACGGTCGCCACCCGCTCCTCCCCCACCGGCGGCCGCACGGTCGAGCAGCCCACGAGGACGTCCCCGGCGTACGCGTTGTCCAGCAGGTACCGCTCTCTGCGCACCCGCGCCTGCGCCGGTGACATCGCGGCGGGCGGCACCACCGCGTTGTGCACGAGCCGCCACTGCTCCAGCATGGCGTCGCCCTCGACCGGGGCCGTCCGGAGGGCGGGCACACCGGGGAGATCGGAGGGATCGGGGGGATGCGGAAGATCGGTCACAGCAACCAGTCCTACCACCGATGCGGCTCATCCATTCGGGCGAGCCGGCGGTGGTCCGGGGCGTTCCGGGCGCCCCGGCCGGAGGCGCGGGAAAAAACAGTTGAGTCCGCTCCGGCCGGTTCCTACGCTGTAGGCACACGGAAGGGAGGTGGTTCGGCGAATGTATGGATACCGGACGCGTGAGGTGGCTGCGGGCTAGCGGCTCGTCACCACGCTCAGTGCGGTGCCGGGCCGGCACGTGAGAGATACGTGCGGCCGGCCCAATCCCAAGCAGTCACCCGACCCGCGGGCTGCCGGTACGTCCGGCCGGCTCCTCTCCGGAGGAACCCAGCCCGCGGGTCGTCTGCGTTTTCGAGGCGGTCCTCAGGGGCTGAGGCGCTCGATCCGCCAGCCGCCGTCGGGGCGGGCGGTGTAGCGCAGGCGGTCGTGCAGGCGGTTCTCCCGGCCCTGCCAGAACTCGATGGTCTGCGGTACGACGCGGAAGCCGCCCCAGTGCGGCGGCACCGGCACCCGTTCGTCCTCGGGGTAGCGGGCCGCCAACTCGGCGTACGCGGCGTCCAGTTCGGCGCGCGAGCCGATCACCGTGGACTGGGCGCTGGCCCAGGCGCCCAGCTGGGAGCCGTGCGGCCGGGTGCGGAAGTAGGCCGCGGTCTCGTCCCGCCCGGTGCGCCGGACCCCGCCCGTGACGATGACCTGCCGGGCCAGCGGGTGCCAGGGGAAGAGGAGCGAGACATGCGGGTTCACCGTCAGGTCCCGGCCCTTGCGGGAGTCGTAGTTCGTGTAGAAGACGAAGCCCTCGGTGTCGAACTGCTTCATCAGCACGGTGCGTGAGCTGGGCCGCCCCTCGGCGTCCGCCGTGGCGACGACCATGGCGTTCGGCTCGTAGAGCGTGCCGTGGAGGGCCGCTCGGGCCGCGTCCTCGAACCAGCGTGCGAACTGGTCCATGGGGTGCGTGGCGAGGTCCTGTTCGGCGAGTCCGTCGGCCCGGTACTGCTTGCGCATCGCGGCGGGGTCGAGGACGGGATCCAGGAGTGGTTCGCGGTCGGTCACGCGGTCATCTTGCCGTATCTAATGGGCCTGGCACCCTCTGTCGTCAAGTCTCTCCCTCCGCGACATCCGGGGTTATCGTGCTGGTGCCAGGCCCGTTTCGAAACCGCGCCGCCCAGCCGAGGAGCCGTCTGATGTCCGACTTCGTACCCGGACTCGAAGGAGTCGTAGCGTTCGAGACGGAGATCGCCGAACCGGACAAGGAGGGCGGTGCCCTGCGCTACCGGGGCGTCGACATCGAGGACCTGGTCGGCCATGTCTCCTTCGGCAACGTGTGGGGCCTGCTGGTCGACGGCTCCTTCAACCCCGGCCTGCCGCCCGCCGAGCCCTTCCCCATCCCGGTCCACTCCGGCGACATCCGCGTGGACGTCCAGTCCGCGCTCGCCATGCTCGCCCCGGTCTGGGGACTGAAGCCGCTGCTCGACATCGATGTGCGGCAGGCACGCGAGGACCTGGCGCGGGCCGCCGTCATGGCCCTGTCGTACGTCGCCCAGTCCGCGCGCGGGCAGGGCCTGGCGATGGTGCCGCAGCGGGAGATCGACAAGGCCAAGTCGGTCGTGGAACGGTTCATGATCCGCTGGCGCGGGGAGCCGGACCCCCGGCATGTCGCCGCGGTCGACGCGTACTGGACGTCGGCCGCGGAACACGGCATGAACGCGTCCACGTTCACCGCGCGGGTCATCGCCTCCACCGGCGCGGATGTCGCCGCCGCGCTCTCCGGCGCCGTCGGCGCGATGTCCGGCCCGCTGCACGGGGGCGCGCCCTCCCGGGTGCTCGGGATGATCGAGGAGATCGAGCGCACCGGGGACGCGCAGGGGTATGTGAAGCGGATCCTGGACCGGGGCGAGCGGCTCATGGGGTTCGGGCACCGGGTGTACCGGGCCGAGGACCCGCGGGCGCGGGTGCTGCGGCGCACGGCGCGGGAGTTGGGGGCGCCGCGGTTCGAGGTGGCGGAGGCGCTGGAGAAGGCGGCGCTGGAGGAGCTGCACAACCGCAGGCCGGACCGGGTGCTGGCCACGAACGTGGAGTTCTGGGCGGCGATCATGCTGGACTTCGCGGAGGTGCCGGCGCACATGTTCACGTCCATGTTCACGTGCGCGCGCACGGCGGGCTGGTCGGCGCACATCCTCGAACAGAAGCGGACGGGGCGGTTGGTGCGGCCGAGCGCGCGGTATGTGGGGCCGGGGCCGCGGCGGCCGCAGGACATCGAGGGGTACGCGGACATCGCCCGGTAGCGGGGGGCGGCCGGGGCGCGTGGACGACCGCGCCCCGCGCCCCCTCGAGGGGTGTCTCCTAGGCCGGGGTCAGCAGGTTCCCGTGGTGCCGCTCCGCCACCAGCGGGTGCGCCCGCAGTTTGCCCTTCAGTTCGTTGTAGCCGTACTCGGCGAACAGGGGGTTGGTCGGGTCGGTGGTGATGCCGGGGGCCTGGGTGGCGTGCGGGAAGGGCAGCGGGGCGACCTTTCCGTCCAGGCGGGGGTTGTAGAAGAACGGGATGGAGAAGCGTTCCGTCGCTCCGGGCGGGCTGACCACGCGGTGGTTGGTGGCGAGGAGATAGCCGTTGGTGGCGACCTCCAGGAGTTCGCCGAGGTTGACGACGAAGGCGTCCTTGAGTGGCGGCACGTCGTGGAAGCGGCCGTCCTCGCGCTGGACCTGGAGGCCGCCCACGGAGTCCTGGAGGAGCAGGGTGAGGAAGCCGTAGTCCTTGTGCGCGCCGACGCCCTGGTCCGCGCCGTCGCCCGCGCTGCCGGGGTAGCGGACCAGCTTGAGGTGCGGATGGGCCTGGTCGCCGAAGATCGGGTCGTAGAAGTCGGCGGGGGCGCCGATGGCGGTCAGCAGCTCGTGCAGCAGGCGCTGGGCGACCGCGCTGAGCCGGTCGATCCAGGCGAGGGCCGCGGTGCGCAGCTCGGGCAGGGCGGCCGGCCACTGGTTGGGGCCCTGGAGCCACCAGTACGGCGGCTCGCCGGGGCCGGGCACCCGCGCGGGGCGCTCGGCACCGATGTCGAGCTGGTCGCGCCAGTCGCGGGCGCCGCCGGTGCGCTCGTCGCCGGTGCGCGTATAGCCGCGGAAGTGCGGGGAGTTGACGTTGTCCAGCGCCAGCCGGTCGGCCTCCGGGAGCTCGAAGAAGGCACGCATGGCGCTGGTCAGCGCGTCGGTCTCGGCCCTGGTCACGCCGTGCCCGACCAACTGGAAGAAGCCGACGTCGTGCGCGGCGCTGTGCAGTTGGGCGTGGAGCAGGTCCCGGCTCCGGGGGCCGCGGTCGGCGGCGGAGAGGTCGATGACGGGAAGCTGGTCGTACGACGCGGTCGTCGCGGTGTGCGAGGTCATGGTGTGTCCGCAGGGTGTACGGGGCACGGGCGGCCGCAGGGGTACGCGGCCCCCTGGATGCCGGAAAAGGAAGAGAACGCGGGACGCGGAGCGCGTCGGGGGGCTGGATCAGGCGGCGTGGCGCCGACAGCCCATGCTCGTGACGCGCACGTAGTCCACGTGGCGGCGTCGAACGAGCATCGGAAGCATGCGCCCAGAGTACTGCGCGCACCGCGATAGGGATGTGGCGCGGCTCACTCCGCCGCGACGACCGGGCCACCGGCGGAAGCGCTGCCCGCGCCGGGCGAACCGGGCGGCGGCCCAGGCGGACCGAGCGGACCGAGCGGATCGGGCGAAGCAGGCGGACCGGGCGGATCGGGCAGCCGGGCGGACCAAGCGGACCAAGCGGTCGGGCGGACCGGGCGAACCAGGCGGACCAGGCGGCCGGGCGGGTCGGGGCGGGTCGGGCGGGCGGGTCAGCCGAGTGAGGTCGCCAGCAGGGCCGCCCACTGGGCCACGACGCGTTCGCGGCGGGCCGTGTCGTCGGTGAGGACGTTGGCGAGGCCGAGCCCGCGGGCCATGTCGAGGAGGCCCTGGACGGTCTCGCGGACGCCGGGCCGGGACTCGTCGGCGCGCAGCAGGTCCACGGCGATGCGATGGGTCTCGCGGCCGACGCGGGCCTCCAACTCGGTGACCCGGCCGCGCAGTTGCTCCTCGTTGGAGGCGGCCACCCACAGCTGGAGGGCGGCCCGGAAGAGGGGGCCGGTGTACAGGTCGACCAGGGCGGTGACGACGGCCCGGCGATCGCCCTGCGCGCCGTCCGGGAACAGTTCGCGCAGCGCGCTGGAGCGCTCCTCGGCGACGTACTCGACGGCCGCGGTGAAGAGGTCCTCGCGGGTCGGGAAGTGGTGCTGGGCGGCGCCCCGTGAGACGCCGGCCCGTTCGGCGACGACGGCCACCGTGGAGCCCGCCCAGCCGTGTTCGGCGAGACAGGCGACGGCGGCCTCCAGCAGCCGCTGCCTGGTGGCCCGGCTGCGGTCCTGCTTGGGCCGCCGGTCGCGGTCCTCCCGTGGGCCGCGGGCGCGGTCCGCCGTCGTACTCATCTGGTCACACCGTCCATGCCGGATCCCGTTTCTCCAGGAAGGCCGTCATCCCCTCCCGTGCCTGGTCGGAGGCGAACAGGCGGGCCGAGAGCGCGGTCAGGGCGGCCGCGTCCCGGTCGAATGTTTCCAGCACCCTAGCCGTGAGCAGCCGTTTCGTCTCCGCCAGGGCCTCGGGAGCGGAGCGGCGCAGCCCGTCGAGGGCGGGCGCGAGGGCTTCGTCGACGTCCTCGGCGGCGGCCGTGAGCAGTCCGGTGCGCACGGCCTCCGCGGGGCCGAAGCGCTCGCCGGTGAGGTAGTAGCGGGCCAGGGCGCGCGGATCGGCGCGCTCCAGCAGCGGCAGCGAGATCACCGCGGGTGCCACCCCGATGCGCACCTCGGTGAAGGCGAAGGTGGCCGCCGCGCCGGAGAAGGCCAGGTCGCAGGCGGCGAGCAGGCCGAGGCCGCCCGCGCGGACGTGCCCGGTGACCCGGCCGAGGACCGGCTTGGGCAGCTCGACGAGCCGGCGCAGCAGGGCGACCAGCGCCTCCGGGTGCGGCGGTTCGCGCAGGTCCGCGCCGGCCGAGAAGGTGGTGCCGGTGTGGGTGAGGACGACGGCCCGCACGTCCGGGTCCGCCCCGCACTCGGCCAGCGCGCCGTCGAGGGCGGCGACGAGGCTCGCGGACAGCGCGTTGCGGGTGCCGGTGGAATCCAGGCTGAGGGTCTCGACGCCGCGCGTGCGCGCCCGTCCGATGGCCGTGGTCATATGCGCTCCCTGAGTTCGCGCCGCGGGACTACCGTGCAGCCGCGGCTCAGTACGACTTGGGCAGGCCCAGGCTCTGGTGGGAGACGTAATTGAGGATCATCTCCCGGCTCACCGGGGCGATACGGGCCACGCGCGCGGCCGTGATCAGCGAGGCGAGCCCGTACTCGCGGGTGAGGCCGTTGCCGCCGAGGGTGTGCACGGCCTGGTCGACGGCCCGCACACACGCCTCCCCGGCCGCGTACTTGGCCATGTTGGCGGCCTCGCCCGCGCCGATGTCGTCGCCCGCGTCGTAGAGGTGGGCCGCCTTCTGCATCATCAGCCGGGCCAGTTCCAGGTCGATGTGCGCCTGCGCGAGGGGGTGGGCTATCGCCTGGTGGGCGCCGATGGGTGTCTTCCAGACGGTGCGGTCGCGGGCGTACTCGACGGCCCGGCCGAGCGCGTAGCGGCCCATCCCGATGGCGAACGCGGCCGTCATGACGCGCTCCGGGTTGAGTCCCGCGAACAGCTGGAGCAGCCCGGCGTCCTCGTCGCCGACGAGCGCGTCGGCGGGCAGCCGTACGTCGTCCAGGACCAGCTCGAACTGCTTCTCGGCGGCCTTGAGTTCCATGTCGATCGGCCGTTTCTGGAAGCCGGGCGCGTCCGTCGGCACGATGAAGAGGCAGGGCTTGAGGCGGCCGGTGCGGGCGTCCTCGGCGCGGCCGACGATCAGCACCGCGTCGGCCATGTCCACGCCGGAGATGAACACCTTGCGGCCGGTGAGCAGCCAGTCCGCGCCGTCGCGGCGGGCGGTGGTGGTGATGCGGTGGCTGTTGGAACCGGCGTCGGGCTCGGTGATGCCGAAGGCCATGAGCTTGGTGCCGTCGGCGAGGCCGGGGAGCCAGGCCCGCTTCTGCGCGTCGGTGCCGAAGCGGGCGATCACGGTGCCGCAGATGGCGGGGGACACGACGAGCATCAGGAGCGGGGAGCCGGCCGCACCCAACTCTTCGAGCACGATGGAGAGTTCGTTGATGCCGCCGCCTCCGCCGCCGTACGCCTCCGGCAGGTTGACGCCGAGATAGCCCAGCTTCCCGGCCTCCGACCAGAGTTCGGTGAGGGGTTTGCCCTCGGCGAGGGTGCGGGTGAGGTAGTCGCGGCCGTAGCGGGTGCCGAGGGCGGATACGGCGGCTCGGAGTGCCTTGTGTTCTTCGGATTCGATGAGCGTGGTCATTCGATTCCTCCGGGTGCGGGTTGTGTGTGGTTGCTCGCGCTCACGCGGCGGTAGCCGCACATCGATACGGCCCCCTGCCCCTCAGGCCGGCCGCACCACTGCCAGCAACAGGCCGGGCTCCACCTGTTGTCCCGGCTTGGCGTGCAGCGAGGTCAGGGTTCCGGCGGCGGGGGCCGAGATCCGGTGCTGCATCTTCATCGCCTCCAGCCAGATCAGGGGCTGCCCGGCGGTGACCGCCGCGCCCTCTGCCAGGCCCTCGGCGACACGGACGACCGTGCCGGGCATCGGCGCGACCAGGGAGCCCGGAGCGAGCTGTGCGGCGGGATCGGGAAAGCGGGGCAGCGCGATGAGCCGCTCGGCGTTGACGTAGACCTCGTCGCCGTACCGCGCCACCGCGAACGTCCGCCGTACGCCGTCCACTTCGAGGACGACCGTGTCCGCGTCGGCGCGCACGACCCGTACCTCGTCGGCGTCGAGACCCGGCCGCGTGTGCCGGTACCGCGCCTCAACCTCCTCCTCCGCCACCGCGTACCGCTTGACCTGGTCCTGCGACGGCACGTTGCGCCAGCCGCCGAAGCGGGAGCGGCCGTGGGCGTCGGCGAGGGCGGCGGCGAGCGGGGCGAGGGGGTCGGGGGCGGGCGCCGTGAGG
Organism: Streptomyces sp. AM6-12; assembly: GCF_044327085.1. NCBI lineage: Bacteria > Bacillati > Actinomycetota > Actinomycetes > Kitasatosporales > Streptomycetaceae > Streptomyces > Streptomyces sp. AM6-12. Next base: position 4,158,349 of record NZ_JBIQWN010000001.1, on the reverse strand, counting down.
GCGGGGAGGTGGCGGTCGTAGAAGCCGGTGTCCATGCGGGCGGAGGTGAACTCCTCGTGACGCAGGGAGCGCAGGAGTAGGCCGCGGTTGGTGACGGGGCCGTGGATCACCGCCGTTTCCAGGGCGCCCGCGAGCCGGCGGATCGCCTCCGTCCGGGTCGGGGCGTGGGCGACGAGCTTGGCGAGCATCGGGTCGTAGTGGACGCCGATGGGGTCGCCGTCGGTGTACCCGGTGTCGAGGCGGACGCCGGGCGGGACGGCGAGCCGGTGCAGGGTGCCGGTCTGCGGGGCCCAGTCGCGGGCGGGGTCCTCGGCGTACAGACGGACCTCGACCGCGTGGCCGCGCGGGCCCGGCGGGTCCGGCTCCAGGGCGTGGCCCTCGGCGACGCGGAGCTGCTCGGCGACGAGGTCGAGCCCGAACACCGCCTCGGTCACCGGGTGTTCGACCTGGAGACGGGTGTTCATCTCCAGGAAGTGCGCGCGGCCGTCGGCGACCAGGAACTCGACGGTGCCCGCGCCGACGTAGGAGACGGCCCGCGCGGCCCGTACCGCCAGCGTCCGCAGCTCCTGTGCCAGGCGCTCGGGCAGGCCGGGCGCCGGGGCCTCCTCGATCACCTTCTGGTGGCGGCGCTGGAGGGAGCAGTCGCGGGTGCCGAGCGGCCAGACGGTGCCGTGGGTGTCGGCGAGGATCTGCACCTCGACGTGGCGGCCGTTCTCGATATACGGCTCCACGAACACCTCGCCGTCCCCGAAGGCGCTCGCGGCCTCGGCGCGCGCCCCTTCCAGGGCGTCCCGGAGCTCGTCCAGGCGGCGCACGATCCGCATCCCGCGCCCCCCGCCGCCCGCCGCCGCCTTCACCAGCACCGGCAGGTCCCCCTCGGTGACCTCCCCCAGGGGTTCCAGGCCAAGCAGCCGCTTGGCGCGCGTCTTGGAGGCCATGGCCCCGATGGCCTCGGGGGACGGCCCGATCCAGGTCAGCCCGGCGTCCAGGACCGCGCGGGCGAAGTCCGGGTTCTCGGAGAGGAAGCCGTAGCCGGGGTGCACGGCGTCCGCGCCGGCGGCGAGGGCGGCCTTCACGATCAGGTCGCCGCGCAGATAGGTGTCGGCGGGCGCCGCGCCCGGCAGTCGTACCGCCGCGTCCGCCCGGCGGGTGTGCAGCGCGTGCGCGTCGGCGTCCGAGTACACGGCGACCGTACGAATGCCCAGGTCGGCGCAGGTGCGGAAGATGCGGCAGGCGATCTCGCCGCGGTTGGCGACCAGCAGTGTCTGGATCATGGACCTCACATCCGGAAGACGCCGAAGCCGCCGCGCGCGCCCTCGTAGGGGGCGGTGTGGATCGCGGAGAGGCACAGGCCGAGGACGGTGCGGGTGTCGCGGGGGTCGATGACGCCGTCGTCGTACAGCCGCCCGGACAGGAACATCGGCAGCGACTCGGACTCGATCTGCTGCTCCACCATGGCGCGCAGGGCGGCGTCCGCGTCCTCGTCGTACGGCTGTCCCTTGGCCGCCGCCGACTGCCGGGCGACGATCGACAGCACGCCCGCGAGCTGCTGCGGGCCCATGACGGCGGACTTGGCGCTGGGCCAGGCGAACAGGAAGCGGGGGTCGTAGGCGCGGCCGCACATCCCGTAGTGGCCGGCCCCGTAGGAGGCCCCCATGAGGACGGACAGGTGCGGGACGCGGGAGTTGGACACCGCGTTGATCATCATCGCGCCGTGTTTGATGATCCCGCCCTGCTCGTACTCCCGGCCGACCATGTAGCCGGTGGTGTTGTGCAGGAAGACCAGCGGGATGTCGCGCTGGTTGGCGAGCTGGATGAACTGGGCGGCCTTCTGCGACTCCGCGCTGAACAGCACCCCCTGCGCGTTGGCGAGGATGCCGACGGGATAGCCGTGCAGGGCCGCCCAGCCGGTCACCAGGCTGGTGCCGTACAGCGGTTTGAACTCGTCGAAGTCGGAGCCGTCCACGATCCGGGCGACGACCTCGCGCGGATCGAAGGGGATCTTGAGGTCGCCGGGGACGATGCCGAGCAGTTCCTCAGGGTCGTACTTGGGTGGCTCGGCCGGGCCCGGGTCGGGGTGCGCCTTGCGGTGGTTGAGCCGCGCGACCACCCGTCGCGCCTGCCGCAGGGCGTCCCGCTCGTCCACGGCGAAGTAGTCGGCGAGCCCGGAGACGCGGGCGTGCATCTCGGCGCCGCCCAGCGACTCGTCGTCGCTCTCCTCGCCGGTGGCCATCTTCACCAGCGGCGGGCCGCCGAGGAACACCTTCGCCCGCTCCTTGACCATGATCACGTGGTCGGACATGCCGGGTATGTAGGCGCCGCCGGCCGTGGAGTTGCCGAAGACGACGGCCACGGTCGGGATGCCGGCGGCCGATAGCCGGGTGAGATCACGGAAGATGGCGCCGCCGGGGATGAAGATCTCCTTCTGCGAGGGCAGATCGGCGCCGCCCGACTCCACCAGGCTGACGCAGGGCAGCCGGTTGGCGAGCGCGATGTCGTTGGCGCGCAGGGCCTTCTTCAGGCTCCAGGGATTGCTGGCGCCACCGCGCACGGTCGGGTCGTTGGCGGTGATCAGGCACTCCACGCCCGCGACCACGCCGATGCCGGTGACGAGCGAGGCACCGACGGCGTACTCGCTGCCCCAGGCGGCCAGCGGGGACAGCTCCAGGAACGGGGTGTCCGGGTCGAGCAGCAGCTCGATGCGCTCACGGGCGAGCAACTTGCCGCGCTTCCGGTGCCGTTGGACGTACTTCTCGCCGCCGCCCGCGAGCGCCTTGGCGTGCTCGTCCGCCAGTTCGGCGAGTTTGCCGAGCATGGCCTCGCGGTGGGCGGTGTAGTCGGGGTGGTGGGTGTCCAGGGCCGTGTCGAGGACGGTCACAGCAGGGCCTCCGGGATGTCCAGGTGGCGGGAGCGCAGCCATTCGCCGAGGCCCTTGGCCTGCGGGTCGAAGCGGTGCCGGGAGGCGACGCCGGCGCCGAGGATGCCGGTGACGACGAAGTTCAGGGCGCGCAGTCCGGGCAGGACGTGGCGGGTGACCGGCAGGTCGCGGCTCTCGGGGATCAGCTCCCGGAACCGGTCGGCGGTCAGCTCGTGCGCGAGCCACCGCCACGCCTCGTCGGTACGGGCCCACACCCCCACGTTGGCGTTCCCGCCCTTGTCCCCGCTGCGGGCTCCGGCGACCAGACCGAGGGGGGCGCGGCGGGTGGCCCCTAGGGGGAGCGGGTCGGGCAGGCCGGGGGGCGGTGTCTTTGCCAGGGGGCGGGTCTCCGGGGGCGGGGGGACCCGTACGGGACTTCCGTCGGGGAGTACGGCCGTGTGGGCCACGTCCTCCTGAGGCACGTACGCGTCCTCGAAGATCCCGTAGGGGTCGCCCTTGCCGGGCGGGGCGAGCACATGGAAACCGGGGTAACTGGCGAGCGCCAGCTCGATGGCCGCCCCGCTGAGCACCCGTCCGACCACCCGCTGGTCCGGATCCCGTACGACGAGCCGCAGCAGGGCGCTGGCCCTCTCCTCGGTGCCGGCGTCCGGGCGGTCGGTGCGGACAAGCTCCCAACTGACGTGGGCGGGCGGTGCCTTCGCCAGCTCGGGCGCCAACTGCTCCTTGACGAGCGCGGCCTTGGCCTCGATGTCGAGCCCGGTGAGCACGAAGACGACCTCGTTGCGAAAGCCCCCGAGCTTGCTGAGCCCCACCTTCAGGGCCGGCGGGGGCGCCTCCCCGCGCACCCCCTCGATCCGCACCCGGTCCGGGCCGTCCTTTCGCAGCCGGACGCTGTCGAGCCGGGCGGTGACATCGGGTCCGGCGTAGCGGGCGCCCCCGGTCTCGTACAGCAGCTGCGCGGTGACCGTGCCGACGTCCACGAAACCGCCGGTGCCGGGGTGCTTGGTGATGACGCTGCTGCCGTCGGCGTGGATCTCGGCGAGCGGGAAGCCGGGCCGTCGTACGTCGCCCTCCTGGAAGAACGCGTAGTTCCCGCCGGTGGCCTGCGTCCCGCACTCCAGCACGTGCCCGGCGATCACGGCCCCGGCGAGCTTGTCGAACTCGCCCTGCCCCCAGCCGAAATGGGCGGCGGCGGGCCCGGTGACGAGGGCCGCGTCGGTCACCCGCCCCGTGACGACGATGTCCGCGCCGGCCCGCAGACACGCGGCGATGCCGAACCCGCCGAGGTAGGCGTGGGCGGCGAGCGCACCGGGGTGGCCGGCGGTCAGGTCGTCGCCCTCGACATGGGCGACACGCAGGGGTATGCCGAGCCGACCGCACAACTCCCTTAGGTGCGCGGCCAGTCCGGCGGGATTGAGCCCGCCCGCGTTGGTGACGATCCGCACCCCGCGCTCCTGGACCAGGCCGAGGCACTCCTCAAGCTGGCGCGGGAAGGTGCGGGCGTATCCGGCGCCGGGGTCCTTCAGCCGGTCGCGGGCGAGGATCAGCATGGTGAGTTCGGCGAGGTAGTCACCGGTGAGGACGTCGAGTTCGCCGTCGGTGAGCATCTCGCGCAGGGCGTCGAAGCGGTCGCCGTAGAAGCCGGAGAAGTTGCCTATGCGCAGGGGGGTCACCGGCCGGACCTCTCCGCCGGGCCGTCCGATCCCTTCGCCGGGCCTTCGGCCGTCTTCGGCTTCCGGCCGCTGCCCGGTGGGCCCGCGAACGCCTGGGCGATGTCCAGCCAGCGGTCCGCGTCCGGGCCCTCGGCGGTCAGGGCGAGGTCGTCGCGGTGGGCGCGCTGGGTGACGAGGAGGCAGAAGTCGAGGGCCGGTCCGGTGACGCGTTGCGGGGCGTCTTCGGGGCCGTAGCCCCACACCGCGCCGCTGGGAGCGGTGAGCAGGACGCGGAACTCCTCGGCGGGCGGGGTCAGTCCGTGGACCGTGTAGGCGAAGTCCCGTGTGCGGACGCCGAGTCGGGCGATATGGGCGAGGCGGTCGGTCGGGACAGGCGTGACGCCGAGCGCGTCGGCGACGTCCAGGCCGTGTGCCCAGGTCTCCATCAGACGGGCGGTGGCCATGGAGGCGACGGCCATGGGCGGCCCGAACCACGGGAAACGGGTGCCGGGTTCGGCCGCGCGCAGGGCCAGGTCGAGGGCGTCGCGCCCGGACCGCCAGGCCGCGAGGAGTTCCGCGGGCGGCAGCCCGGCGCTCTCCTCGGCGCCCTCGTCCACGAAGGAGTCACCGTGCGCGAGGGCCTTCGCGGCCAGCGCGCGGAACGCGTCCGGGTCGGTGACGGCGGCCAGCGCCGCGCGATCGGTCCAGGCGAGGTGGGCGATCTGGTGGGCGACGGTCCAGCCGGGCGCGGGGGTGGCGAGCGCCCACTGCTCGGGCGTCAACCGGGCGACGAGCCGGTCCAGTTCGTCGCTCTCGGCACGCAGGTCGTCGATGACGGGCGTCGGGTCGGCCATGAGGGGAGCATGGCAGCGGGGGTGGAAACAATCAAGCGTGCTTGCATGATTTATTGCGCCGGGTACGCGGGACGGGGGCGCGTCCGGGATCAGCCCAGGAGCGAGGCGAGGGCCCCGGTGAAGGAGTCCGCCGAGTACTCGGCGTGCTCGCGGATCCGGTCGGCCACGGCGGCCGCTCCCCCGCCCTCCACGAGCCGGACGATCCGCTCGGCCCGCCGCTCGCGCCCCTCGGGGCTGTCGGCGACGGCCGGCACGTAGAAGTCGGCCGCGTCGTACGCCATGTGCAGCACGTGCTTCTTCACGTCGCTGAGCGTCAGGTAGTCGCGGTCGGTCGTCGGCACCGGCTCGGGCCTGCCGACGCAGACCACCGGAGTGCCGGCGCCCCAGGCGTTGACGCACAGGTGGTAGGTGTCGGTGATGACGAGGCGGTAGCGGGGCAGGACGCCGAGCAGATCGCCGACGGTGGGATCACCGGGGCGGACCGGGAGGTGACCGACCCGCTGCGGGACGTCCCCCTCGAACCAGGGAAGCCACTCCAGGGGCGCGCCCAGCCGCTCCGCGAGTCCCTGACAGAAGCCGGGCAGCCAGTCGGGGATCTTCGTCCGGGCGCCGAGGAACACCCCGATCGCGCCCCCCTCCGGAAGATCCTGGGACCAGGGCGTGACCGGAAGGCAGTCGAGGTCGCCGGGACGGTTCAGCAGGGCCGCGTCGGAGCCGAAGTGGTCGGTCGTACGGTCCCCGCGCAGATGCCCGAGCTTGGCCGCCGACAGCGGATCGCGCACCCAGATCCGGCGGCTGCGCGTCATCAGCCGCGTGAACAGGGGCCCGTACTCCTTGTCCTCGTAGTCCGACTGCGTGTTGTGCAGGATCGTGCCGCCGTAGCCGAGGGTGCGGTCGAGCAGGCCGTCAGGCTGGTCGGCGAGCAGCAGGGTCCGGTTGAGCAGGGCACGGGCGGCGCCCCGGTCCTCCACGAGCCCGTAGTCGAGGAGCCGGTTGGAGGCGTCCTGGGTGAGGTAGTGCCGGGCGTGCAGGAAGTCGCCCCAGAAGACGACGGCGTCGTGCTCGCGCAGGCTGTCCACCTCGTCGATCAACGACCGGAACCGGAAGGGCAGTTCCGCCCCGCGCACGCCCTCCCGCAGGCCCCGCAGGGGCACCGTCTGCGGCAGGTGCAGCGTGTACCAGCTCGCCTCGAAGCCGCCCCCCATCCGCCGCCGCATCGCCTCGAAGGCCAGGTCGACGGTCAGCATCCCGGTGTTGCGGTAGCCGATGTTGGGCGCGGTGATGACGGCGACACGTGCCATGCGTTCCTGTTCCCCTGCCTGTTGCCGACGCCGCATTCGACGCCACGGACCCCTCCCTGCCAACGTACACAGCGCCACCGCCCGCGGCCCGGCCCACCCCCGCCCATTCGGCCAACCCGCCGCGGGGAGATCCGGGCCAGGGACGGCCCTACGCGTCCAGCACCGGCGTCCTGGCCCGGCCCACCTGGGTGCGCACCGCGCCGATGGTCGCCGCGATGACCAGGGCGATCGCGACGATCTCCCGGACGGACAGGGACTGGCCGAGGATGAGGAAACCGGCGGTGGCGGCCAGGGCCGGTTCCAGGCTCATCAGGATGGCGAAGGTGGCGGCGGGCAGCTTGCGCAGGGCGAGGAGTTCGAGGGTGTAGGGCAGCACCGAGGAGAGCACGGCCACCGCCGCGCCCAGGCCGAGCGTGGTGGGGACGAGGAGACGGTCCCCGGAGGAGGCGATGCCGAGCGGCAGCACCAGCAGCGCCGCGACCGCCATGGCCAGCGCCAGCCCGTCCGCCTGCGGGAAACGCCGGCCGGTGCGCGCGCTGAAGACGATGTACGCCGCCCACATCGCGCCCGCGCCCAGCGCGAAACCCACCCCCACCGGGTCCACCCCGCTGAAGCCCCCGCCGCCGAGCAGGAACACGCCGCCCAGCGCGAGCGCCGCCCACACGACGTTGATCAGGCGGCGGGAGGCCACGACCGAGAGGGCGAGCGGCCCGAGCACCTCCAGGGTGACGGCGGGACCGAGCGGGATACGCGCCACGGCCTCGTAGAACAGGCTGTTCATGGCACCCAGGGCGAGACCGAAGACGATCACCGTGCCCCAGTCGGCGCGCGAGTGGCCGCGCAGCCGGGGCCGGCAGAACAGCAGCAGCACCACCGCCGCCGCGACGAGCCGGAGCGTCACCACCCCCAGCGCTCCCGCCCTCGGCATCAGCGTCACCGCGAGGGCCCCGCCGAACTGCACCGACACTCCGCCGGCCAGCACCAGCCCCACCGGTCCGAGCGAGCCGAGACGGCCCGGAGTGCCGGGCGGACCGGGCGTCGTCGCGGACGACCCCGAGGTGGCGTTGACGGTGTTGACGGTACTCACGGCGGTCCCGGTGCTCGGCTCAGATCATGTACAGCTCCCTGTACTACCCGGTCCAGGGTAGTAGACCCCGTCAGGAGTGTGAACCTCCCATGGCACTGTCCTGGATCCTGAGACGCACCCCTCCCGCATCGCGGGCGCTCCGGCCGCCGCCTCCCTCAGCGGCGCGCCATGTACAGGTCGAACGCCTTGTGCAGCAGGCGGTTCAGAGGGAAGTCCCACTCGCCCGCGTACTCCACCGCCCCGCCGCCCGCGCCCACCTTGAAGCGGAGCAGTCCGAGGAGGTGGTTGGACTCCTCCAGGGTGTCCGTGATGCCCCGGAAGTCGTAGACATGGGCGCCCAGCTCATGGGCGTCGCACATCATCCGCCACTGCATCGCGTTGTTGGGCTGCACCTCGCGTCTGCGGCTGGTGGAGGCGCCGTACGAGTACCAGACGTGTCCGCCGACGATCAGCATCGTGGCCGCGGCGAGCACCTCGCCGTCGTGTTGCGCGAGGTACAGCCGCATCCGGTCCGGGTCCTCGGCGGTCAGGGCCGTCCACATCCGCTGGAAGTACGGCAGCGGGCGCGGGATGAAACGGTCCCGCTCCGCCGTCTCCGCGTACAGCTCGTAGAAGGCCGGCAGATCCTCGTAGTCCCCCCGTACGACCTTCACCCCCGCCTTCTCGGCCTTCTTGATGTTGCGCCGCCACTGCTGGTTGAGCCCGCCCTGGATGTCCTCCAGCGACCGCCCGGCATACGGCACCTGGCAGACGTACCGGGGCTGCCCGGCGGCGAAGCCGTCCTCGCCGCCGGGCTCGGTCTGCCGCCAGCCCATGCGGCGCAGCCGGTCGACGAGGGCGAGCGCCCCCGGCTCCTCGGAGGTCGGCGGCGCGTCCCGCAGCCGGTGCGCGTCCGGGTCGGCGATGGCGGCCTTGACCGCCTCGGGGCTCCACCGCCGCACCACCACGGGCGGCCCCATCCTCACCGAGAAGGCGCCCAGCCGCTTGAGGTGGGCCAGCATCGGGTCCAGCCAGCGCTCCAGGTCGGGTGCGTCCCAGTCGATGACCGGGCCTTCGGGTAGGTACGCCAGGTAGCGCTTCACCTTGGGCAGCGACCGCAGCAGCACCAGCCCGACCCCGACGAGCCGCCCGTCCGCCTCGAACCACCCCAGGCTCTCCGCCCGCCAGTCCGGCTTCACATCCCCCCAGGACGGCAGCTGGAGGTGGCTGACCGAGGGGCGGGCCGCCACGAAGGCGAGATGTTCGGCCCGGCTGACCGGACGGACGGCGAGGCTCATGCGCGTGGCTCCTTCACGGCTCAATGATCACTCAACCTATCGAAGCAGCGCCTTCCGCCTTCGGCCCGTCATTCCCCTCCCTCCCGCTCGTGTCCCGCTCCGGCGCCTCCGCTCGTGTCCCGCTCCAGCGCTTCGGCCAGCACCTCCGCCAGGTGCCGTCCCCGCACTCCGCCCAGTTGCTCCAGCTGGGTGCGGCAGGAGTAGCCGTCGGCCAGGACCACGGTGTCCGCGGCCGCCTCCCGTATCGAGGGCAGCAGCCGCTCCTCCGCGCAGGCCCTGGAGACCTCGAAGTGGCCTTTCTCGAAGCCGAAGTTGCCGGCCAGGCCGCAGCAGCCGCCGGAGAGTTCCCCGGTGAGGCCGGCCGACTCGCGCAGCCGGCGGTCCGGGGCGTCGCCGAGGACCGCGTGCTGGTGGCAGTGGGTCTGACCGGCGACGGGGCGGTCCACGGCGGGCGGGGTCCACCGCGGGGCGTGCCGCTCCAGGGCCTCGGCGAAGGTGAGCACGGCGGCGGCGAGCCGGGGCGCGCGCGGGTCGTCGCCCAGGAGTTCCGGCAGGTCGGTGCGGAGGGCGGCCGCGCAGCTCGGTTCCAGCACGACGACCGGGACGCCCGCGCGCAGCACCGGCTCCATCAGATCGAGCGTGCGGCGCAGCACCGCACGGGCACGGTCGAGCTGGCCGGTGGAGAGGTAGGTCAGACCGCAGCAGACGCGGGCACGGCGGGCGGGGAGGAGGGAAAGGGCGGCGGCCAGGGGGGTGAGGGCCGAGGGGCTGGAGATTGAGAGGGTGGGGTCCGGGGGGTTGAGGGCTGGGGAGTTGGGGGCCGTGGGGCCGGGGGCCGGGGGGCGGCGGCCGGAGAACTGGAGGCCGGAGGGCTGAGGGCTGGGGAGATGGGGGCCGTGGGGCCGGCGGCCGTGGGGTTGAGGGCCGGGGGCCGGCGCGGCGGCCGGGTCGGCGGGAGGGTCACCCGGAGTCCGGCGGCCTCCAGGACGCGGACGGCCGCGCGGCCGACCGAGGGGGACAGGTGCTCGGTGAAGGTGTCCGGCCAGAGGACGACCAGGTCGCCGGTGCCTTGGGCCGGCGCGGGCTTCCGGCGCCGCCACCAGCCGGTGAAGGTCCGCGGGGCGAGCCGGGGCAGCCGCCGCTCGGGCGCGATCCCGGCCAGGCGTTTCGCGGCGGCGGCCAGGGGCGGGACGGCGGCGAGCGCGTTGAGCAGCGGAGCCGTACGGGTGCGGGCGGTCCAGCGCAGCCACTCGGGCAAGCGGCCCATGCTGTGGTGGGCGGCGGGGCGGCGGCGGTCCGCGTAGTGGTGGTGCAGGAACTCGGCCTTGTAGGTGGCCATGTCGACACCGACCGGGCAGTCCGTGCGGCAGCCCTTGCAGGCGAGGCAGAGGTCGAGGGCGTCACGGACCTCGGTGGAGCGCCAGCCGTCGGTGATCAGCTCCCCCGCCAGCATCTCGTGCAGCAGCCGGGCCCGGCCGCGGGTGGAGTGCTCCTCCTCGCCGGTCGCCCGGAAGGACGGGCACATCACGGCGGGGCCGTCCGCCGAGGTCGTACGGCACTTGGCCACACCGACGCAGCGGCGGACGGCCGCGCGGAAGTCGCCACCGTCGGCCGGGTAGCCGAAGGCCACGTCCACCGGTCCGGCGGGCAGCACGGAGAAGCGGAGGTTGCCGTCGAGCGGGGCGGGGCGGACCAGCATGCCGGGGTTGAGCAGGTCGTCCGGGTCCCAGAGGGCCTTGGCGCGCTCGAACAGCCGGACCGTCTCGGCGCCGTACATCCGGGGCAGCAGTTCCGCGCGGGCCTGGCCGTCGCCGTGCTCCCCGGACAGCGAGCCGCCGTGGGCCACCACCAGGTCGGCCAGTTCCTCCGAGAAGCGCCGGAAGCGGCCGATGCCGGGCGGGGTGAGCAGGTCGAAGTCGATGCGGACGTGAATGCAGCCGTCGCCGAAGTGGCCGTACGGAGTGCCGCGCAGGCCGTGGGAGGAGAGCAGGGCGCGGAAGTCGCGCAGATAGGCGCCGAGCCGGGCGGGCGGCACCGCGCAGTCCTCCCAGCCGGGCCATGCCTCGGAGCCGTCCGGCATCCGTGTCGCCGTACCGCTCGCGTCCTCGCGGATGCGCCACAGGGTCCGCTGGGCGGCGGGCTCGGTCACCACGAGGGCGTCCACCACATCGGCGGCCCGCACGATCTCCTCCGCGTGCGCACGGGCCTCCGCCGGTGACCCTCCGCCCGTCTCCACGAACAGCCAGGCGCCGCCCCTGGGCAGTCCGGTCCCCGCGGGCACCAGGTCGCAGGCCATGCCCTCCACCGTCAGCGGGCCGTGCGGCAGGAGGCCGGCGGCGGCCTCGGCGGCGGCGCTCTCGTCGCCGTACCCCAGCACTGCCAGCGCGCGGGCGGGTGGGGCCTCGACCAGGCGCACCACCGCCTCGGTGAGGATGCCGAGGGTGCCCTCGGAGCCGCAGAAGGAGCGGGCCACGTCGGCGCCCCGCTCCGGCAGCAGCGCGTCCAGCGCGTATCCGGAGATGCGGCGGGGCAGGTCCGGGAAGCCGGTGCGCAGCCGGGCCGTCTCGCCCTGCGCCAGCTCCCGCAGCCCCTCGGGCGCGCCGGCCCACCCCGGCCCGAGCCGCAGCTGCCCGCCGCGCGCGGTGAGCACCTCCAGCTCCGCGATGTTGTCGGCGGTCGTCCCCCAGGCCACCGAGTGGGAGCCGCAGGAGTTGTTGCCGATCATCCCGCCGAGGGTGCAGCGGCTGTGCGTGGACGGGTCGGGTCCGAAGCGCAGGCCGTGCGGTGCGGCGGCGCGCTGGAGGGCGTCGAGGACCAGGCCGGGCTGCACGACGGCTGTGCGCGTGCCGGGGTCCAGCTCCACCAGGCGGTCCATGTGGCGGGTGAAATCCAGTACGACCCCTGTCCCCGTGGCCTGCCCGGCGATCGACGTGCCCCCGCCGCGGGCGACCACCGGCACGCCGCGTGCCCGGCACACCTCCAACGCCGCCGCCACGTCCTCGGCGTCCCGCGGGGCGACGACTCCCGCGGGGACGCGCCGGTAGTTGGAGGCGTCCATGGTCATGAGCGCGCGGGCGGTGGCGTCGAAGCGGACGTCGCCGCGCAGGCGTGCGCGCAGGTCGGCTTCGAGCGCGGAGAGGGCCGAGGGGTCCGAGAAGTCCGCGAGGTGCGTGGAGTGTGCGGGGTGTGCGGGGTCCGAGGGGCCCGTCCCGTCCGTGTGGTCCGTCATGCGTTCAGGATGCATCCGATCACCGACCGTCACCGAAAGTTATCCACAACCCCGCCTTGATCGTCGTACAAGCCCACCCATGATCGTCGTACGACACGACAAGTCAGTCTCCTGGTGCCCTTGTCTCATCCGACGGACACGGTTCCGTGCCGTTTCGCCCACCCGATACGCTCCGAGTCGTGGCCGACATCCAGATTCCCGCTGACATCAAGCCCGCCGACGGACGTTTCGGCGCGGGCCCCTCCAAGGTGCGGACCGAGGCGCTCGACGCCCTCGCCGCCACCGGAAGCTCCCTGCTCGGTACCTCCCACCGCCAGGCGCCCGTCAAGAACCTGGTCGGTAAGGTCCGCGAGGGGATCTCCGAGCTGTTCTCCCTCCCCGATGGCTACGAGGTCGTCCTCGGCAACGGCGGCTCCACCGCCTTCTGGGACATCGCCACCCACGGGCTGATCGAGAACAAGTCCCAGCACCTCAGCTTCGGCGAGTTCTCCTCCAAGTTCGCCAAGGCCGCGAAGCTCGCGCCCTGGCTGGCCGAGCCGACGGTGATCGCCACCGATCCGGGCACCCACCCCGAGGCGCGGGCCGAGGCGGGCGTCGACGTGTACGCCTTCACCCACAACGAGACGTCCACCGGTGTCGCCATGCCCATCCAGCGGGTGGCCGGCGCCGACGAGGGTTCCCTCGTCCTGGTGGACGCGACCTCCGGCGCGGGCGGCCTGCCGGTCGACATCGCCGAGACCGACGTCTACTACTTCGCCCCGCAGAAGTCCTTCGCCTCCGACGGCGGCCTGTGGATCGGCGTGTTCTCCCCCGCCGCGATCGAGCGCGCGGAGCGGATCCACGCGTCCGGCCGGCACATCCCGGAGTTCTTCTCGCTGCCCACGGCGATCGACAACTCCCGCAAGAACCAGACGTACAACACCCCGGCTCTCGCCACCCTCTTCCTGCTCGGCCAGCAGCTGGACTGGCTCAACGGCCAGGGCGGCCTGGACTTCGCGGTCCGCCGCACCGCCACCTCGGCGCGGGCGCTGTACAACTGGGCCGAGGACGTCAAGTTCGCCAGCCCCTTCGTCACCGACCCGGCGAAGCGTTCCGCGGTCATCGGCACCATCGACTTCTCCGACGACATCGACGCCGCCGCCATCGCCAAGGTGCTGCGCGCCAACGGCATCGTCGACACCGAGCCCTACCGCAAGCTGGGCCGCAACCAGCTGCGCGTCGCCATGTTCCCGGCGATCGACCCGGCGGACGTCGAGGCGCTGACCAAGTGCATCGACTACGTCATCGAGAAGCTCTGACCTCCCGGCTACGACGATGAGGGGCGCCCGGCGACAGTGCCGGGCGCCCTTCGCCGTCATCCGGCCCGGCCGCTTCCTTCCCCATCCCCGACGAACAGCCCCTCGGCGCTCGTCACGGTGAGGGAACGGTCGAGCCAGGTCCCCAGGACATCAAGGTCGACGCACGCCATGACCCGCTCCCGGACCGAGTCCGAGACCTCGACGCCCCGCGCACCGAGAATATGAAGGATGTCCTCGGCACGGCTCTCGGCACGGACCTTGCGCCACGCCTCCTCCATCACGGTGTTGTTGCCGGGAAGACCGGGGCGTACGTGGCCACCCAGTCCTTGTGGGGCCCCACTTCCGGCCCGACCTCGTCCTTCCAACGGCCTGCTCTCGGTGAGGTCGGTGTCCAGTGCCTCGATCGAGTCGTACTCGGGAAACGCGATGACCGCCCGGCAGGAGACGGCGCCCGAGCGAGGATCCGCCGGGCGCCCTTGGCCGTTGTGCGTGGCCTACGCGAACTGGCGCAGGAAGTTCTCCCAGGTTTCACGGGAGACGGTGAGGAGGGGGCCGTTGTCCTGCTTGCTGTCGCGGACCGCTCGACCGGCGGAGGCCGTGTCGGCGACCTCGACGCAGGCGTTCTCCTGCCCCGAGTACGACGACTTCCAGAAGGGGCTTACGACCTCGGTCACGATGTGTCTTCCTTCAAGCTCCGCAGTACGCCCCGGATGAGCTTCGCACTCGCGTCCGGCGTCAACGCCGCCGATCGTAGTAGGTCGTATGCATTGGCGTAAGCGGCGAGGTCCTCGGCCCCTTCGAGAACCGAGGTGCCCCGCAGGTTGTCCATGGCGACCGCTTGGACCGTCGGCTCCTCGTCAAAGCTGAAGGAGGAGAAGGCGGAGGAGTAACCGGCCAGAACGCCCGCGCCGAACGGCAGCACCTGAACAGTGACGTTCTTCCGCTTCCCGATCTCCAGGATCGCGGCCAGTTGTTCCCGGTGGATGCCGACGCTCACCAGCGGATGCGCGACAACCGACTCCCAGAGGATGGCCGTGTACGACGCCCCGCCCTCTTCGATCTTCGCCTGTCGCGCCACACGCACCTTTACCAACTGAGCGGCGCGTTCGGGCTCCATGTAGTTCGGGCCGCCGGCGATGACGGCCTCCGCATAGTCCGGAGTTTGCAGGAGACCGGGCACCATGACCGGCTGCCACTCCCGAATGTAGGTCGCGTCGTCCTCCAGCGCGATGTGGTCGACGTAATCCGGACGCAGGTGCGCGGCATGCTCCAGCCACCAGCCCCGACGCTTCGACTGGCGAGCCAGCTCCTCCAGCTTCTTGCGGACTTCGAGGTCGTGCACGCCGTACGCGTCCAGCAAAGCCCGGATTTCAAGCGGGCGGGCGGAGACGTGTCCGGTCTCTCTCCTGCGCCCTGGTCGAGGTCACGCTCACCCTCCAGGAGCAGGTCCTACGGCTGGAGGTCTCGGATCCGGACCGCGACCGGCTTCCCCACCCCCGTGACTGCGCGCCGGACGAAGAGGGCGGACACGGACTCGCGCTCGTGGCGGCGCTGGCCGAGGCCTGGGGCTACCGGCAGGAGCCGTACACGAAGTGCGTGTGGGCCACGTTCACGCTCGCGGAGAAAACCTTTGTTCCGACGGCTTTATGACGCGCTCGCGCGGCCGCTCACCAGGTTCCGCCATCCCAACCTTGAGGTGGCGGACCTGGAGCTCGCGCGGGAGGTCCGGACACCGGACCCGTACGTATGGCGCCCGCCGAACCCGTACGACGCGCGCTGGCGACGCTGGGCCAAACGCAACCGCGCGGCCGACCTCCGGTTGCCGATCCTGCGCGACGAAGCATGCTGGCAGAGCACCGAACCTCCCTGCGCGCCCCTCTGGGAAGCCGCGGACGACGTGGTGCGGCCGTACGTGCTCAGCCCCTGATGCTCCGGCGGACGCGGGCGATCACCTGTTGGGCCTCGGTGCCGTAGACGGCTGATTCGGCGAAGGTGTCCCAGACGCGGTGGTAGAGGTCGAGTGATTCCGGGTCGTCCAACCAGAGTCTCCCTCGTCGCCTGCTCGCCCAACCGCGCGGCCCGGACTCCCCTGTCCGCTGGGCATGTCACCGGCTGCGGCGGCGGCGCCCCAGGGCGAACAGGCCCAGCAGCACGACCACGACAGCCGCCGCGCCCAGTTTGGTGCTGGAGCCGCCGGTCACCGGGTTGCCCGGTGAGCCGCCCTCCCGGTCCGGGGAGGACTTCGGGGCGTCCGGGGCGTCCTTGGCGACGACCGTGCTGTCGGCGCCCTCGCTGCTGTAGAGGAGTTTCGTGCCGTCGGCCGAGTAGGTGATGCCCTCGCCCTGGCCCTGGAGGGGGACGTCGAGCGTTTCGGCGCGCTTGGGGTGGCCGTCGTTCCAGGAGTAGTAGATGCCGCCCAGGTAGCCGCGCACGGCGAAGTGGGTGCCGTCGGGCGAGAAGGTGGCGTCCGTCGCCCAGAGATCGATGGGGGCGATCGGCCTGAAGATGTTGGCGCCGGTGGTGGAGAGGGTGGCGGGGCCCTCGTAGAGGTGGCCGCCGTCCTCCTTCTTGTCGATGATGTAGACCCGGCCCGTCTTGGGCTGGACCATCATCGACTCGGCGTTGCGCGGGCCGTTGGAGTACTTCACCACGTACTGCGTCGCCGTGATCGTCTGGTCCTTCAGGACCTCCGGCTCCGGGAGGCGGTAGATCCACACGTAGGGCCAGCGGCCGTCGAAGTTGTCGCCGATGTCGCCGACGTAGATCTCGTTGTGCGGCCCGATCGAGATCGCCTCGACGTCGCGCGGGGTGCCGACGCCCCGCAGGGTCACCCGCGCCACCGTCTTCCCGGTCGCGCCGTCCACGGCGTAGATGTACGGGCCGTCGCCGCTGTCGTTGTGCGTCCAGTAGATACCGGGATGCAGATGGGAGGCGGCCAGGCCACTGGACTCCGTGATCCGCGGGTCCGACATGGTGAACCCCTTGTCCCCGGCGCTCACGGCACTCCTGGTGCCCGCGGTGCGCGTGGTGCCCCCGGTGCCCTCCGCGGCGGACGCGGGCAGCGCGCAGGCGCCGGCGAGCAGGACGGCGGCGAGGACGGCGAACGGTCGGCGCATCCCCCAAGCCTGCCATCACCGCCCGGCGTTCACCCCTCCGGCCACCCCCGGACGCCCCCCGGGCGCCTCACGTGGCGGGCCTCACACCCCACCCGCCGTACCGATCGTCCATGATGATCGGGTGCTCAGGTTCATGCCCGTGGGCGACTCCATGACGATCGGGAGCGCGGGCGAACGCACATGGCGTCACCGGCTGTGGCAGCTCCTGCGCGCAACGTACGACCCCGCCGTCACCCTCGTCGGACCGCGCGAGACGCTGTACGACAAGCAGACCGGCGCCGCGACGTCCCTCGCCTACGCCGACCCCGACTTCCCCCGCGCCCATCTCGCGGGCTGGGGCGAGGGCTGGCTGCACATGGCCCCGCTGATCGGCGACGCGATACGCGACTGCCGGCCGGACGTGCTGCTCGTCTCCCTCGGCCTCATCGACCTCGGCTTCTACACGAACGCCGAGCAGACCGCCGGGAACGTCCGCGCCTTCATCGGCGCCGCCCGCGCCGCCGACCCGCGCATCCGCATGGTCCTGCTGCCGGTGATCCCCAACGTCCGCGCCGAGTCCGACGCGCCCTTCGCCGACCAGGTCGCCCTCTTCAACGTGCTCCTCGCCAAGGCGGTCGCCGACCTGGACGAACCCCGGTCGCCGATCCTGCTGGCGTCGCCGCCGACGTCGTACGACATCCACGCCGACACGTACGACGGCACCCATCCGAACGCGAGCGGCGAGCGGCGGATCGCGGAGGCGTTCGCGGGGGCGATGCGGGAGGCGTGGGGAATCGGGCAGGCGTGCGTGGCTAGAACAGCCTGAGCGATTTGGCCGGATTCCGGCGTCTCTTCGTCACGGTGCGTATCGTTGTACCGCGCGGTCGCCCTCGTCCGTGAGGCGGCCGGGGAGGAGCGCCATAATGACCATCCTGGAAGACAGGATCGAGATCAAGATGGCCGACGAGAACGCCGAGAGCCTGGACCAGTGGTTCGAGCGCCTTGAGCGGATGCCCGTCCCCGAGGGTTACAAGGTGGAGATCGTTGGGGGCAGTGTCTTCATGACGCCGCAGCGGGACATCCACTGGGAAACCATCCGCGAGATCCTCTGGGCGCTCGAAGACCACTTCGGCAGGCGCCGCACACGGGTTTTCACCGACGTCCGGATCGATTTCCCCGGGTTCCAGAACGGCTTCTGCCCCGATGTGGCCAAGTTGCGCGAGGGCGCGGTGAAGGACGAGAGAGGCCGCTGGCGTCACGAGGACGTCGACTTCGTCGCCGAGGTCATCTCCAAAGGGACCGCCCACAACGACTACGGCCCCAAGAAGGCCGCCTACGCGCTCGCCGGTGTTCCCGTGTACCTCATCGCCAACCCCTATCAGGCGAGGTGCCATGTGTACACGGAGCCCAAGGAGGACTCCTACGCCTGCGAATTGCGGGTGAGCTACGGGACGGACGTCGACATGACCACCACCGCCCTCGGCCTCCTCATCAAGACGACCCATTTCCCCCGCGACTGACCGCCCTTGCCTTGAGCCCACTCCAAGCCGTTGGCTGGTGACCATGAAGTACACGCAGCTTGGACGCACAGGGCTCAAGGTCAGCCGACTGGTTCTCGGGACGATGAACTTCGGGCCGCAGACGGACGAAGCCGGCAGTCACGCGATCATGGACGCGGCGCTGGACGCGGGCATCAACTTCTTCGACACCGCCAATGTGTACGGGTGGGGGGAGAACAAGGGTCGCACCGAGAGCATCATCGGGAACTGGTTCGCCAAGGGCGGTGACCGCCGGGACAAGGTCGTCCTCGCCACCAAGGTCTACGGCAACATGGCCGCCGACGGCGACGCCTGGCCGAACCACGACAAGCTCTCCGCGCTGAACATCCGGCGCGCGGTGGACGCCAGCCTCAAGCGGCTCCAGACCGATCACATCGACCTCTACCAGTTCCACCACATCGACCGGAACACCCCCTTCGAGGAGATCTGGCAGGCGATCGACACCCTCGTCCAGCAGGGCAAGATCCTCTACGCCGGCTCCTCCAACTTCCCCGGCTACAAGATCGCCCAGGCCAACGAGACCGCCGCCCGCCGCGGCGGCACCCTCGGCCTCGTCAGCGAGCAGTGCCTGTACAACCTCGCCGAGCGCCGCGCCGAGATGGAGGTCATCCCGGCCGCGCGGGAGTACGGCCTCGGGGTCATCCCCTGGTCCCCGCTGCACGGCGGGCTGCTCGGCGGTGTGCTCAAGAAGGAGGTGCAGGGTGGACGCCGCGCCTCCGGGCGGGCCGCCGACACCCTCGCCGACCCGGCCGCCCGCGCGCGCGTCCAGTCGTACGAGGACCTGCTCGACAAGCACGGCCTGGAACCCGGTGAGACCGCCCTGGCCTGGCTGCTCACCCGCCCCGGCGTCACCGGTCCGATCGTCGGCCCGCGTACCGCGGAGCAGCTCCAGTCGGCGGTGCGGGCGGTGGAGCTGGAGCTGAGCGACGAGCTGCTGACCGGCCTGGACGAGATCTTCCCGGGGCCGGGCCCCTCCCCGGAGGCCTTCGCCTGGTAGACGCACTGAGGGTCCAGGCGCCGCCTGAGGGGCGGGGAACCGCGCGAGCAGCCCACGAACGGCCGCAGCCGCCGGCGAACCCGCGTCCCCCGCCCCCCAGGGCGCACAAACCAACCGCTACCTGACAGCCGCCGCCACCGCGACGACCACCAACATGAGCACAAGCGCACCGGCCATGATCCGGTTCCGGGTTTTCGGGTCCACGCATCGAGCCTAACCGGACGCTCCGCACACCCATCGCCCGACCGCCTCGTACCGCGGCTGCTCCCCCGGCACCCCCGACCTCGGCAGCTCGCTGCGCACCAGCGCCAGCTCGGTCACCCGCCAGCTCCGGCCCGCGAACTCGCGCAGCAGCTCCACATGCGGCCGTACGTCCACCTCCCCCCGGCCGCGGGCCAGCGTGAGGTGCGCCTGGTAGCGGCGGTGCTCCTCCAGCCGCAGCCCCGCCTTGCGGCCCGCCGCCTCCGCCCGGCCGGCCAGCAGGCGCAGGGCGTCCACGTCGCCCGCGGCGCCGGTCCACAGCGCGCGGCCGTGGCCGAACCGGCCGCCGCCGCGCAGAGACAGCTCGAAGGGGTCGGTGTGCCGGGCCGCGCGGGCCAGGCGGGCGGACAGCTCGGGTACGAGGTCCTCGGCGACCTCGCCGTAGAAGGCGAGGGTGAGGTGCCAGCCGGGGCGGCCGGTCCAGCGCAGCCCGTCGGCGCCCGGCAGCCGCTTCAACCGGTCGACTTCCAGGGCGAGTTCGGCGGTGACGCCCTCCGGCGGCAGCACAGCGGCGAAGAGTCTCATGCCTTCACGATCCCAGAGGCGCGCGGGCATGATGGCCGTCATGACGATCACCATCCGCGCGGGCGGCCCCGGCGACGTGCCGCTGATCCTGGCCATGCTGGACAGCTCGGTGGAGTGGCTGGCGGCCCAGGGGCGCACCCGGCAGTGGGGCACCGAGCCCTGGTCGGCGGATCCCAGGGCGGTGGAGACGGTACGGCGGTACGCCGCCGCGGGCACGCCGTACTTCGCCGAGGTGGACGGCGTACCGGCCGCCACCCTCACCCTCAGCGACGCGCCCGGCGCCTATCTGGAGCCCGCGGGCGAGCCCGAGCGGTACATCCATCTGCTCGCCTCGGACCGCCGGTTCAAGGGGCGGGGCGCCGGTGCCGCGCTGCTCGCCCACGCGGCCGAGGTGACCCGGCGGGCCGGGGTCTCGCTGCTGCGGGTGGACTGCTACGCGGGCGACGACGGCAAGCTGGTCGCCTTCTACGAGAAGAACGGCTTCGTCCGGACCGAGGCGTTCCGCCACGGTCCGGACGACTGGCCGGGTCAGGTACTGGCCCAGCGGGTGCGATAGGGCACCGGCACCCTCCGGACAGCCACGGAGACGGTCACGCCGCCGTGGCGAGCTCCTCCCGCCGCCGCGGCACGAACCGCAGCCGCGGTGTGCCCCGCTCCCAGCCCACCGACAGCCGCAGACCGCCGACGCGGGCGAGGACCAGGCCGATGACACCGGCCGCGAGCGCGGAGACGACGCCACCGAGGGCGAAGCCGACGCGGGCGCCGTAGGTGTCGGTGATCCAGCCGATGACCGGGGCGCCGAGCGGGGTGCCGCCCATGAAGACCATCATGAACAGGGACATCACCCGGCCGCGCATGGCCGGGTCGGTGGCCATCTGCACGGTGGTGTTCGCGGTCACGTTGACCGTGAGGCCGCAGATCCCGATCGGCACCATGAGCACGGCGAACAGCCAGTACGAGGGTGCCAGCGAGGCCACGATCTCCAGCGCCCCGAAGGTGAGCGCAGCGAGGATCAGCAACCGCATCCGGGCCGAGCCGCGGCGGGCGGCCAGCAGGGCGCCGCCCAGGGAGCCCGCGGCCATCAGGGTGTTGAGGAGGCTGTAGCCGCCGGCACCGACGTGGAAGACGTTGTCGGCGAAGGCGGACAGCCACACCGGGAAGTTGAAGCCGAAGGTCCCGATGAAGCCGACGAGGACCACGGACCAGATCAGTTCCGGGCGCCCGGCGACGTACTGGAGGCCCTCCCGCAGCTGGCCCTTGCCGCGCGGGGTCCGCTTGACCGGGTACAGCTCGCGGGCGCGCATCAGGAGCAGGCCGGTGATCGGCGCGGCGAAGGACAGGCCGTTGGCGAGGAACGCCCAGCCGGTGCCCACTCCGGTGATCATGAGGCCGGCGACGGCGGGGCCGACGAGGCGCGCGGACTGGAAGTTCGCGGAGTTCAGGCTGACCGCGTTGTGCAGCTGGTCGGGGCCGACCATCTCGGAGACGAAGGACTGCCGGGCGGGGTTGTCGACCACCGTGGCGAGTCCGACGAAGAACGCGGCGAGATAGACGTGCCAGACCTGGACCTGGCCGGTGAGGGTCAGCGCGGCGAGCGCGAGACCGCTGAGCGCCATCGCGGACTGGGTGACCAGGAGCGCGGGGCGCTTGGGCAGCCGGTCGACGAGGACACCGCCGTAGAGACCGAACAGGAGCATCGGCAGGAACTGAAGGGCCGTCGTGATGCCGACGGCCGCGGAGGACCCGGTGAGGCTCAGGACGAGCCAGTCCTGGGCGATGCGCTGCATCCAGGTGCCCGTGTTGGAGACGACCTGGCCTATGAAGAAGAGGCGGTAGTTCCTGACCTTCAGCGAGCTGAACATCGAGGACTTGCGGGCGGGGGTAGTAGGGGCGGTCGGTGCGGGGGCGGAAGGTGTTCCGGATCCCGTACTCAACAGAATTCGCCTCCTCAGGCTGCTGCTTTACAGGTGTGCGAGTTTTTCCAGCACGGGGGCGGCGGCGCGCAGCTTGGCCCACTCGTCCTCGTCGAGGCCGTCGGCGAGATTCGCCAGGAACGCGTTGCGCTTGCGACGGCTCTCCTCGAGCATCGTCTCGGCCTGCTCGGTCTGGGTGACGACCTTCTGGCGCCGGTCCTCCGGGTGCGGTTCGAGACGGACCAGTCCCTTGGCTTCGAGCAGCGCGACGATGCGGGTCATCGAGGGCGGCTGGACATGCTCCTTGCGGGCCAGCTCGCCCGGCGTGGCCGAGCCGCAGCGGGACAGGGTGCCGAGCACCGACATCTCGGTGGGGCTCAGCGACTCGTCCACCCGCTGGTGCTTGAGCCGACGGGACAGCCGCATCACGGCGGAGCGGAGGGAGTTCACGGCGGCAGCATCGTCGCCATGGTTGAGGTCCGGCATGTCCTTAGCGTAACTCATTACTCTAACTAAAGACCACCGTGGCGCGCCGGTGTGCCCGTGATGCCCGCCACTGAAGCCCTCCGGGGCTTTCCATCACCCATATGGGTGAGCCGCTGCCGGAAAGTGACGCATCCGCGGGGCGGCAGTGGCGACCCTCGTAGCCATGGGGACCACTGTGCTCAGCCTGCGGATAGACGGGGAGCTGCTCGACCGGCTCCGGCAGCACGCGGCGAAAAGAGGAATGAGCGTGCAGGACTATGTGGTCCGCACGCTCATCCGGGACGACTTCGACCAGCGGTTCCGGACCGCCGTCGAGGAGACGGAGAGGTTCTACGGCGTCAGGTGAGGACGGGTGACGGGTGTCGCCCGGGGACGCCGTGGAACGGATCGGCTCAGGTCAGGCCCAGGGCCGGCATCAGGTAGTAGAAGGCGAAGACCGCCGAGACGATGTACATCGCCACCGGGATCTCGCGGAACCGGCCCGCGGCCAGGCGCAGCACGGTGAAGGTGATGAAGCCCATGCCGATGCCGTTGGTGATCGAGTAGGTGAACGGCATCATCAGCATGGTCACGAACGCCGGGATCGCGATCGTGTAGTCGGCCCAGTCGATCTCCTTGACGGAGTTCGACAGGATCAGGAAGCCGACCGCGATCAGCGCCGGGGTGGCCGCCTGGGACGGCACCATGGTGGCGATCGGGGTGAGGAGAAGCGACACCGCGAACAGGCCGCCCGTGACCACGTTCGCCAGGCCCGTGCGGGCGCCCTCGCCGACGCCGGCCGTGGACTCCACGAAGGCGGTGGTGGCCGAGGCGGAGCTGGCACCGCCGGCCGCGACCGAGAGGCCGTCCACGAACAGCACCCGGTTGATGCCCGGCATGTAGCCCTGGGCGTCGGTCAGCTTGGCCTCGTCGCTGATGCCCATGATCGTGCCCATCGCGTCGAAGAAGCACGACAGCAGGACCGTGAAGACGAAGAGGATGCCGGTCAGCACGCCGACCTTGGAGAAGCCGCCGAACAGGCTGACCTGGCCGACCAGGCCGAAGTCCGGGGTTGAGACCGGGTTGCCGGGCCACTTCGGGACCGTCAGGCCCCAGGAGGGGATCTTGGCGACCGCGTTGATGATCATCGCGAGGACGGTCATGCCCACGATGGAGATCAGGATGGCGCCCGGCACCTTGCGCACGATCAGGGCGAAGGTGAGCAGTGCGCCCAGGATGAAGATCAGCACCGGCCAGCCGGTGAGGTGACCGCCGGTGCCCAGCTGGAGTGGGACGGTGGTCTGGGCGACGTCCGGGATGCGGCTGACGAAGCCGGAGTCCACCAGGCCGATCAGCATGATGAACAGGCCGATACCGATCGCGATCGCCTTGCGCAGCCCGAACGGCACCGCGTTCATCACGCGCTCCCGCAGACCCGTGGCGACCAGCAGCATGACCACGAAACCGGCCAGGACGACCATGCCCATCGCGTCCGGCCAGGTCATCCGGGGCGCGAGCTGGAGGGCGACGACCGAGTTCACGCCGAGGCCGGCGGCCAGCGCGATCGGCACATTGCCGATGACACCCATCAGCAGCGTGCTGAAGGCGGCCGACAGCGCGGTCGCCGTCACCAGCTGGGCGTTGTCCAGATGGTGCCCGTACATGTCCTTCGCGCTGCCCAGGATGATCGGGTTCAGCACGATGATGTACGCCATCGCGAAGAAGGTGGCGAAACCGCCCCGGATCTCCCGCGCGACGCTGCTGCCGCGCTCGGAGATCTTGAAGTAGCGGTCGAGGGGGCCGCCGGCGGACGCGCCGCCCGGCTTCTCGGGGGTGGGGACCTTGGCAGGAGCCGAGGTGGACATGCGGGACCTCATCACCAGAGGGTTCCCCCGAGCCCTCCTGGAGTTTCCTACGATTAGAAGCGGTCAAAGACAAACGGTTTCAGTATGAACGTATGACTACTAGATCGCTATCTCCGCGCGTAGACCCCGCTCGGAACCGGCCGGGTTCCGATCGCCTCGTAAGCTGTCCGGCATGGCCAAGTGGAACCCCCAGCACGAGGCGCCCGAGCCCCTTGAGGGGCCCGTGGTCGCCACCATCACCGGCGGCACGATCGTCTGGTTCGTCCTGTTCCTCGTACAGCTCCCCTTCTACGGCTGGTTCCACGACCACGGCCATCTGTGGTGGCTGTGGACCTGCCTGGCCGGGGGCGGGCTCGGGCTGATCGGCGTCTGGTACGTCCGCAAGCGGGACGCCGCGATCAAGCGGGCGGCACGCGAGCGGCCGGAATCCACCCCCGTGGAGTAGCCGGCGGGCCGCCCGCGGAAGGCCGGGTGGGCGGGCGGGCAAAGGCCACGTACCGTCGGATACATGAGCCATATAGACGCCGGCGCCGAACTCGATCCGGTGCACCCGGTGGCCCTGCCCGCGGTCCGGGCGACGGGGCTGACCGGCGCGGAGGTCGCGGAGCGCCGGGCGCGTGGCCAGGTCAACGACGTACCCGTGCGCAGCAGCCGCTCGCTCGGGGAGATCGTCCGGGCGAACGTGTTCACCCGGTTCAACGCGATCATCGGCGTGCTGTGGGTGATCACCCTGTGCGTCGCGCCGATCCAGGACGGCCTGTTCGGGTTCGTGATCCTCGCCAACACCGGCATCGGCATCGTCCAGGAGTGGCGGGCCAAGCAGACCCTGGACTCGCTCGCGGTGATCGGGGAGGCCCGGCCGACGGTACGCCGGGACGGCGAGGCGGTGGAGATCGGCACCGACGAGATCGTGCTGGACGACCTGATCGAGATCGGGCCCGGCGACAAGGTCGTCGTGGACGGGGTGTGCGCGGAGGCCGACGGGCTGGAGATCGACGAGTCGCTGCTCACCGGTGAGGCCGATCCGGTGGTCAAACGGCCGGGCGATCCGGTGATGTCCGGCAGCTTCGTGGTCGCCGGCGGCGGCGCGTTCGCCGCGACCAAGGTGGGCCGGGAGGCCTATGCGGTACGGCTCGCCGAGGAGGCGTCGCGCTTCACCCTCGTCCACTCCGAGCTGCGCACCGGCATCTCCACGATCCTCAAGTACGTCACCTGGATGATGGTCCCGGCCGCGATCGGCCTGGTCGTCACGCAGCTCGTGGTGAAGAACGACGACCTCAAGGGCGCGGTCGCCCGCACCGTCGGCGGCATCGTGCCGATGGTCCCGGAGGGTCTGGTGCTGCTCACCTCCGTGGCCTTCGCGATCGGTGTGATCCGGCTCGGCCGCAAGCAGTGCCTGGTGCAGGAGCTGCCCGCCATAGAGGGGCTGGCCCGCGTGGACACCGTCTGCCTGGACAAGACCGGCACGCTCACCGAGGGCGGCATGGACGTCACCGAGCTGCGCCCCCTGAACGGCGCGGAGGAGTCGTACGTGCGCAAGGTGCTCGGCGCGCTCGGCGAGTCCGATCCCCGGCCCAACGCCTCGCTCCAGGCGATCATCGACGCCTACCCGGACAGCGAGGAGTGGCGTTGCGTGGAGTCGCTGCCCTTCTCCTCGGCTCGCAAGTACAGCGGGGCCGCGTTCAGCGAGGGCGACGGGGAGACCAGCACCTGGCTGCTGGGCGCGCCGGACGTGCTGCTCGGCGCCGGCGACCCCGCGCTCGCGGAGACCGAGCGGCTCAACGAGCAGGGGCTGCGGGTGCTGCTGCTGGCGCGGGCGCGCCGGGACCTGGACGACCCGGCGCCGGCCGAGGGCGCCCGCCCCACCGCCCTGGTCGTCCTCGAACAGCGGCTGCGCCCGGACGCGGCCGACACCCTGCGCTACTTCGCGGAGCAGCGGGTGGCGGCCAAGGTCATCTCCGGTGACAACGCGGTCTCGGTCGGCGCGGTCGCGGCCAAGCTGGGCCTCGACGGGACGGCGACGGACGCGCGTCGGCTGCCCGAGGACAGGGCGGAGATGGCGCGGGAGCTGGAGGGGGGCACCGTCTTCGGGCGGGTCACCCCGCAGCAGAAGCGGGACATGGTGGGCGCCCTCCAGTCGCGCGGGCACACGGTGGCGATGACCGGCGACGGTGTGAACGACGTGCTCGCCCTGAAGGACGCCGACATCGGCGTGGCCATGGGCTCGGGCTCGGAGGCGACCCGTGCGGTGGCGCAGATCGTGCTGCTGGACAACAGCTTCGCGAGCCTGCCGTCGGTGGTCGGCGAGGGCCGCCGGGTGATCGGCAACATCACGCGGGTGGCGACGCTGTTCCTGGTGAAGACGGTCTACTCGGTGCTGCTCGCGGTGCTGGTGGTGTGCTGGCGGGTGGAGTACCCGTTCCTGCCGCGCCATCTGACCCTGCTGTCCACGCTCACCATCGGCGTCCCGGCCTTCTTCCTGGCGCTGGCGCCCAACAACGAGCGGGCCAGACCGCACTTCGTGCGCCAGGTGATGCGGTACTCGATTCCGGGCGGCGTGGTGGCCGGGGTGGCGACCTTCGTGACGTATCTGATCGCCCGGCACTCCTACACGGGGCCCGGCCGGCTGGCGGCGGAGACCAGTGCGGCCACGCTGACGCTGTTCCTGGTCTCCATGTGGGTGCTGGCGATCATCGCCCGGCCCTACACGTGGTGGCGGGTGGCGCTGGTGGCCTCGATGGCGGTGGCGTTCCTGCTGGTGCTGGTGGTGCCCGCGCTCTCGGACTTCTTCGCGGTCCGGCTGGTGGGACTCGCCATGCCGTGGACGGCGGTGGGGGTGGCGGTGGTGGCGGCGGCCGCCCTGGAGTTCCTGTGGAAATGGGTCGACCGCCGCTTCCCCGGCTAGCGGGGCTCACTCACCTGAGCTGCTTACTTCACGTCGACGTAGTCACCCGTGGCGGTGGTGGCCGGGGTGGTCGTGGTGCCCGCGAAGGCGTAGCGGAAGTAGCCGTCGACCGTGGCGGTGGTCGTGGTCTTCAGGGTGCCCGTGGAGCTGGTCTTCACGGTCTTCAGCGTGGTGTAGGTGCTGGAGCCGCTCTTGCGGAACTGGAGCTTGACCGGCTGGTTGGCGTAGCCGTGGTACTTGCCGTCCTCCCAGTCGGCGCGGGCCAGCTTGCCGGTGACGGTGACCGTCTTGCCCTTCTTCACCGGCTCCGGGGCGGCGTCGGTGTTCAGCGTCGCCCAGCGCTGGAGGTTGAAGGAGTTGGTCGGGTCCTTGACGGCCACGCCCACCTTGGTCATGTCGGCCGGCTTGGTGGGGTTCTGGCCGTTGAAGGCGACGGCGTAGGCGGCGGCCTTCCAGGCGCCGGCGTCCTCGCTGAGCAGCTCGCTGGGGTCGATGGCCACGGTGGTCTTGCAGGAGGCCACCGTCTTGGAGGTGTCCGTGCAGGTGGAGACCGCGCTGTCGAAGTAGAAGATCGAGTCGTCGAAGGAGGTGCCGCGGTACAGCTCGACGGCCGCGACGAAGTCCTTGGCGTGGATGTTGACCTCGGTGCCGTGGGTCAGCGTGAAGGAGACGGGCACCTTGACGACGTTGGTGGTGCCGGCCGCGATGTTCTTGCCGTTGTTCACCTTCACGGCGGAGAAGGTGGCGTTCAGCTTGTAGGGCGTGCCCGAGGCGGCGACGGCGAAGGTCGAGCGGCCCTGGGGGTGCTGGGCGGCGTGGGCGACCTTGCTCGCGGAGTTCTCCGCGGGCACCCGCTCCTGCCCGGCGGCGTGCGCCGCGGGCAGGGCGAGGGCGGAGAGGGCCAGGGCGCCGGAGACGGCGGCCACGGTGGCACGAAGACGCATGTGCGGTTCCCCTGCGTACGAAGTAGATGGGGAGTCGGACGACTCCGCAAGATCAGACAACGCACGCGGGGGAACGGTTGTACGGAAGTTGTGGTTTTCGTAAGGAACCTCTGGAGGTCAGTCGAACCAGCGGTCCCGCGCCAGTTCCTCCGTCCGGGACGGGTCCTCCAGCAGGGCGGCGACCTCGAAGCGGCGCGGCCACTGCCGTGCCGCCCAGGCGAGTCCGGCGGCGACGCCCTCCAGGGTGGCCGCGTGCAGCACCCCGTCGTCGGTGAGCCGCCAGTCGATCTCCACACCGTCCACGATCAGTTCGTCGTGCTCGACGTACGTCGGGGGCGTGCACGGGCCGAGGAGGACGCGGACCGGTTCCGGCACGTCGTGCTCGGTGCCCTCGGAGTGCACCTCGCCGGTGACGGACTCGCTGAGCCGCCGCACCTGGAGCAGCTCGGCCAGCTCGGCGGCGCGGGCGGGGCGTACGGGCAGCAGGGGCACGCCGGAGGTGAAGGGCAGCAGGTCCGGGGAGTCGACGACCACGGCGTCGGCGGCGTCCACCACCGTCACCCGCCCGTCGAGCACGGCCCGCAACTCGTCCGGCAGGGTCACCTGTTCCGGGTCGAGTTCCGCCAACGCGCCGTACAGCCCGTGCAGTTGGGCGCCGGTGACCGGGCGGCCCGGGTCGGCGAGCCGGTCCAGGAGTTCGGCGGCGCCGCCGGGCTCGTCCAGCAGGGCGGCGACCGAGGTGCGTACGCCGAGGGCGCGCAGCACCTGTTCGTCCTCGAAACCGGTGGCGTCGGCCTCGTCGTACAGGCCGCGCAGCAGCGGGTCGCCGCCGGCGGCGAGCAGGCCCGCGGGGCGCCGGCCGTCCAGCACCGGGTGCCCACGCAGCCACCAGGCGGTGTACGGCCGTACCAGCTCGTGGGTGCCGTCGGGCAGCAGGACGCGCACCGGCTGGGTGAGGGCGTCGCGCAGCGGCGGGCGGGCGAGCAGGGCGAGGGCCTCGGGCCAGTGGTCGTCGTCCACCAGGTCGAGATCGCGGACGGCGACGAGTTCGGTGGCGACCGGCGGGACGGGGCTGTCCGGGAAGCGGTCGAGGATGTCCTCGCACCACACGTCCACGGCGTCCAGCAGCCCGGCGTCGTCGGGTTCGGCGAAGTCGCCCTCACGGGGCTCCAGTTCGTCCGGGTCGAGGACGACGTCGGTGGCGCGCACCAGCGCGAAGGTGGCGAGCACCCCGCAGGCGGTGAGCGGCTGTTCGCCCCACTTGTCCGCCAACTCCTGGTCCACAGCGGCAAGTTCGCCCTCGCGGATCACGCGGGCGAAGGGGCTGCCGGGGAGGACCAGCTCGCTCGCGGGGGCGAGTTCGCCGTCCTCGTCGGGCAGCGCGAGGGCGCCGAGCCAGGGCTCGTCACCGGGCTCCAGGCCCGCGTCCCGCACCAATCCGAGGACGGTGTCGGCGAGTTCCTCCGCGTCGGGGGCGTCCTCCTCCCAGCCGAGGGCGCCCTCGTCGTCCAGGGAGACGGCGACGGCGGCCCGCACCTGGGGGGTGGTGAGCACCGCGCGCGGGGTGGCGGGCAACGCGCCCAGCTTCTCCAGCAGCGGGTGGGCGGCGTCCTCGTGGGCGACCTTCAGACCGAGCCGGGCGAGCACGTCCGCGTCGATGCGGGCACCGTCGGGAGTGGGCAGCAGCACATGGCGGGGACCGACGGTGGTCCGTCCTCCTCCGGAGCCGGCGAGCGGCACGGGCAGCCCCGACAGCCGCTCCACATCCACGCCCGCGAGGCTGTCGTAGAGCCGCCACCACCAGCCGGGTTCCTTCTCCAGGCCCGCGAGCCGGTCGACGGCGTCGGCCAGCGGGAGCCGGGCGACGCCGAGGGCGCGCAGCTCGGCGCGGCGCTCCAGCCCCGCGGGCAGCAGGGTGGGCAGCACCTCGGCGAGCACCCGCACGGTCTCGGCGCCGGCGCCCTCCACCAGCTCCGCCTCCCGCGGCCGCAGGGCCTGGGGCAGTTCGTCCTCGCCGCCCCCGCCGGGCAGCGCGGGCGGCAGGAAGGCGGTGCGCGGCAGCCGTTCCAGGAGGGCCTGGCGGAGCGCGCCGTCCAGCTCGCCCTTGCCCAGCGGGCCGGGCACGAGGTCGACGGCGGCCTCCGTCACCGGGCGCCATCCGGCGAGCAGTTCGGTGTACACGTCGGCCGCGCGCTGCACCAGGAAGTCGGTGAGCGGGCCGGGCGCGGTGTGCCGGCGGGTGGTGTCGAGGGGGAAGGAGGCGATGAGCAGGGCGGGGACGCCGAGGGGTTCGTCGCTGGGGGTGGGGGCGTGCACGACGGGGGACGTGCGGGGGCGCACCGGGCGGCCCTGGTCGTCGGTGGGCACGGCCCAGGTCACCGACCAGTGGGGCCGCAGCCGCTCTTCCACCGGGCGGTCGGCGAGCAGGTGCGCGTCGAGCGGGCCGTGCGCGGCGGCGGTGCGCCAGCGGGTCGTGCCCTCCCGTGAGTCCGCTACGACGGTGAGGGCGCCCTCGGTGTGCCGGCGCAGGGTGCGGGGCGCGTCGTCGCCGACCTCGATGACGACCTCCGCCAGACCCGGCAGGGTGAGCAGGAGCGCGTCGTCCACGGCGTCGAGCAGCCGCTCGGCGAGGTCGGCGGCGGCCGCGTCGCGCAGCGGCAGGATGACGGCGGTGTCGTACGGGTCGGGGGCGGTGCCCTCGGCGGCGAAGGGCAGCCGGAGCAGCGGGACGTGGCCGGCGCGGCGGCGGACCTCGTCACCGAGTCCGGGGCTGTGCCGGGCGGCGTCGGCGGCCAGTTCGCGCGCCTCGGTGAGGGACCAGCGGACGCCACCGTGCCGGCCGACGAGGGCGGGTTCGTCGGTGACCGAGAGGACGGCGGCGAAACCGACGCCGAAGCGGCCGACGGCGGCGTGCGGGGAGTCGGCGTCGCGCTTGGCGGAGGCGCGCAACGTGGACAGCGACTCGACGCCGGTGGCGTCCAGGGGGGCGCCGGTGTTGGCCGCGATCAGGACGCCGTCGCGGAGGGTGAGGCGGAGGCGGCCCGGCACGTGGGCACGGGCGGCGGCGTCGGCGGCGTTCTGCGCCAGCTCGATCACCAGGCGGTCCCGGTAGCCGCCCAGTACGAGGTCTTCCTCGGCGTTGGCGTCCTCGCGGAAGCGGGCGGGGCTGGTGGCCCAGGCGTCGATGACACCGCGACGCAGCCGGGCCGTCCCGAAGGGATCGGCACCCTCGGCCGCCGGCCGCACGTACTTGCTGCTCACGTTCACACTCCTCGTCGACGTGAGGAAGAAGGTACAGCGCGGGACCCCCACCCCGACTCCTCGCCCACCCACCCGACTCGGTCGGCCGAGAGGCGGGCGACGGGCAGCCCCGGTGGACGAGAGCCGCACGGATGCCACGACTGGGGTGCGGGTTTGGGACTCGGGCCTCGGACGTGGCCGGGGCGCGGGGCGGGTGGAGGGCGGGATGAGTGAGGCACGAGGCCGGTGGGGCGCGGGTTGGGTGAGGCACGAGGCCGGTGGGGCGGGGGGCGAGTCAGGCACGTAGCCGGTGGGGCGCACGCTGCCGGTGAGACGCGAGGCGAGCGGAGTACGAGACGAGCGGGACACGAGGCGAGTCAGGCACGCAGCCGGTGGGGCACGCGGCGAGTCAGGCACGCAGCCGACGAGACGCGAAGCGAGACAGACACAAAGCCGGTGCGGCACGCTACCGGTGAGGCGTGGGGCGAGTGAGGCACGCAGCCGGTAAGGCACGAGGCGAGCGGAGTACGGGAGGAGCGGGACACGGGGCCGGTGGAGTGCGCGGCGGGCGGGGCGGGTGGGGGCGTGGCCGGAGTGTGTGCCGGGGGCGGTCGCGCACGTCATGGGAGCAGCCCGGCACCGCCCCGCGGTCGGCTCCGCCGCTCTGCCGGCAAGGTCGGGCGGGCGTGCCTCACCAACCCGTCGAGCGCGCCCGGCAACTGGCCACCGGCACGGCAGCACCGCCCTACCGCCAACGCCGCCCTCCCGCCGCACCTCCCCGACAGACCGAGCCGCCCCGGCAACCGCGCGCCGCCTCGCCTTTCGCGCACCGGACGCCGAGCACCGGGCACCGGACACGCGCACCGCGCACCGCGCACCGCGCACCGCGCACCGCGCACCGCGCACCGCGCACCGCGCACCGCGCACCGGCAGAATGCCCCCGGCTCCGTCAGGCCGGTCCGCAGACACCCTCACCAGCCCGCAGAAGACCCTCACGAGTCCGCAGAAAACCCACACCGGCCCGGTAAACCCTCGGCCGCAGTCAGCGCAGCGCCTTGCGGTAGACCTGGCGGGAGCCGCCCTCCGGGCCGTCGGGGGCCGGTTCGGCCGGGGTGAAGGCGAGGGACTCGTAGAAGGCGCGGGCGCCGCTCAGGACCGCGCCGGGGTGGTCCGGGCCGAAGGTGACCACCTCGACCGTGGCGGGGGGGTGCCTCTATGTCTTTCGTCAAGGCACCCTTGTCGGGTTTGGGGTGGTCCGGGGTTGCTGGGTTATGCGGCGAGCTCGATGTCCGTGCGCGTCCGGGATTCGTAGAAGGTGCCGTCGCGGAGCATGGCGAACAGGACGCTGATGCGTTGGCGGGCGAGTCGGAGGAGGGCCTGGGTGTGGGTTTTGCCGCGGGCTCGCTGGCGGTCGTAGTAGGTGCGGGAGGCCGGATCGGCGTTCATGCAGGCGAAGGCGGACAGAAACATCGCGCGTTTGAGCTGCCGGTTGCCGCCTCGGGGTGCGTGTTCGCCGTGGATCGAGGTGCCGGACGACTTCGTGGTCGGGGCGAGTCCGGCGTAGGAGGCGAGGTGGGCGGCGGTGGGGAAGCCGGTGCCGTCGCCGACGGTGACCAGCAGGACGGCGGCGGTCCTGACGCCGACGCCGGGCATCGACGTCAGGACCGGGGAAAGAGGGTGGGCCTCCAGCAGCGTGTTGATCTGCGCTTCCATCGCCCGGCGCTGGGTGTGGACGGCGGCCAGGGATGCGGCCAGGGAGGGGATGACGATGTCGAGGGTGCCGGTGCCGGGGACGGTGACGGTCTGCTCGTCGAGTGCGTCGAAGACATCGTCGATCAGCCGCTGGGCCATGCGGGGAGCTTTCGGGCGGATCAGCTCGACGAGTCTGCGGCGGCCGGCCTTGCGCAGGGCGGCCGGAGAACCGTAACGCTCCAGCAGCCAGGTGACGGCCTGGTGGTCCAGACGCGGTCCCAGGACACGTTCCAGGCTGGGGTGGAACTGGGTGAGCAGGCCGCGTATCCGGTTGGACGTGCGGGTGGACTCGGCGGCGAGGTCTTGGTCGAAGCCCACCAGGACCGTGAGTTCGGCGGTGATCTCGTCGGTCAGTTCCAGCGAGCGCAGGGTGTGCGGCATGGTGCGGGCCGCGTCCGCGATCACCGCGGCGTCCTTCGCATCGGTCTTGGCCTCGCCCGGGTAGAGATCGGCGATCCGGCGCATGGCCAGTCCGGGCAGGTAGGCCACTTGGCAGCCCGCGTCGCGGGCGACGGTCAGCGGAAGGGCGCCGATCGAGGCGGGCTGATCGACGACCACCAGGACGGTGCCGAACTTGTCGCGCAGCTTGTCGAAGACGGCCCGCAGCCTGGGTTCGCTGTTGGGCAGCGGTTTGTCGAAGACCTTCTTCCCGGCCGGGGTGCGTCCGTGGCCGTGATGGGCGCTCTTGCCGACGTCCAGGCCCAGGAACACGCCAACGTCTTCGATCTCGAACATCGTGCCCCTTCCCAAGGGGTGTTGACGGTGCCGGCCTCGGCTCGGGTGTCGTGCTCGCGCATCCACGTTATGCAGACCTGCCGCCCGCGAACTGCCCGGCGTTGCGCCGGACCGGACGGTGGCCGGACCTCTGATCAGCGTCTCCGACGGACACCTCCCGGGCCCGGTGACACCACCCCCCAGGTCATGCCTTCGACAGGGGGACACAGTCATACCGGGCCCGGAGGCCAGCGGCCCTCTTGCAGGACCGCGAAAAAGATAACGGGGACGGACGAAGCGGTCGATCGCGTCGGCCAGCAGCGCGCGGCCCACGCCCCCGCACCGGGCCCGTTCCGTGACGACCAGCCAGTGCACCTTGTGCACCGGGGGCTTGCCGCCGAAGAGGAGGGCGCCCAGCAGATCCCCGGACGCGGCCCGGGCGACCAGCGCCGTGCCGCGGCCGACGCCCCGCCGCACCGCCTCGGTGAAACCGGGGTCGTCCGTCATCGGGCCGAACCAGTGCTCCACCTCGGCCGCCAGGGAGAGGAAACCGGTCAGGTCCGCCTCGCGGGCGGGCCGGACCAGGGTCACGAGTGGCCCAGTTCCGCCGTCTCCTCGTCCGTCGTCTCCGGGACCGAACCCGAGTCGCGGGCGGGGTGCAGCGGGAAGGGCTCGACGCGGGTCTCGTCGATGACCGGCGTGGCCGGCTGGGGGGGCTTGGGCATGACCGCCGCCTCGGAGTGGCCGCCGCAGCCGTACGCGAGGGAGACCACCCGGCCGTCCGCCGGGGCGAACTCGTTGGCGCACACACCGAACGCCTGGCCCAGCGAGCCGCCGATGGGCACGAGGAACCCACAGCTCAGACACGTGGCCGGCGCCGCCTGGGCCATCGGCGTCTTCGGCCCGAACGCCTCCTCCCAGCGGTCGGCCGCGGTGTGCAGGCCGTAACGGGACAGAACACGCGCTCTGCGCATGCCCAGTTCCTCGGCCACCGCGGCGATGGTGCCCCGCGAGGGCACCGCCGGCTGGACGGCCGGCGCGCCCGGCGCGACGTCCGCGTCCTCGGCCTCCGCCAGCTCCGCCATTTCCTCGGACACCGCGGAGTCGACCGGCGGCTGGTCTTCGCCGATGTAGCCCGGCTCCAGACGCGGGTCGTCCTGGTCGGTGGGGAGCAGATCGCCGGGGCCGAGGTCGCCGGGGCGCAGCCGCTCGCTCCACGGCACCCACTCGGGGGCGAGGAGGGCGTCGGGGCCGGGGAGCAGGACCGCCTCGTCCAGCGTGACGACCTTGGCGCGGGAGGCGCGGGCCACGGTGACGGCCCAGCGCCAGCCCCGGTAGCCGAGTTCCTTGCACTCGAAGAAGTGCGTGACAACACGGTCGCCCTCGGAGACGAGTCCGGAGTGCTCGCCGACCACACCGGGCGCGGCCGCCTCCTCCGCGGCGGCGCGGGCGAGGTCGACCGCCTCGGCGCACAGGCGGTCGGGGGTGCGGCTTCGCGTTGTCGCTGCGCTCACAGGTATCGCTTCTCTCCTACGCCGTCTCGTCAAGGCGGCTGCCTTAGGCGGGTTGGCCGACGGAGCGGACCTCAGGACCGCATCGACGTCTGCATCATCCGCGCGCTCGGGCGCACCTCTGCCATCCATTCTGCGTTATGGCTGAGATACGCACGCTACACCGAACAGGATTCATTGCCGCTCGGCGGCATTCTCCCCCACCCCGGGGGCACGGTTCGCCGCCATACGTGCCGTATCGGCACTATCCCGCGGCATCTCGGGGCACTATGAACCTCGTGGCGACCGCGGACAGGCGTGGGGTTCGGGGTGGCGGTGCGCGCCGGGTGGGCGGTGCCGCCCGGTCCGTCGGGCGTGCCCTGCACTCCCCGGTCACCGGCGCCGCGCGCGGCATCCGCCGGGCGACCCACGCGCACGGCGCGGGTGAGTCGGGCCTCGGCAAGCTGATCGAGCTGCACGCGGTGAACGGCGCCGGGGACGTCATGATCACCGTGGCGCTGGCCTCCACCGTGTTCTTCTCCGTGCCGACCGACGAGGCGCGCGGGCGGGTCGCGCTGTACCTGGCGATCACGATGGCGCCGTTCACGGTTCTCGCCCCCGTGATCGGCCCGCTGCTCGACCGGCTGCCGCACGGGCGGCGGGCCGCGATGGCGGCGGCCATGCTGGCGCGGGCGCTGCTCGCCCTGCTGATCTCCGGCGCGGTGGCGACCGGCAGCCTGGAGCTGTATCCGGCGGCGCTGGGCGTGCTGGTGGCGTCCAAGGCGTACGGCGTGGTGCGCAGCGCCGTCGTACCGCGGCTGCTGCCACCCCTGTTCTCGCTGGTGAAGGCCAACTCCAGGGTCACCCTGGCCGGGCTGCTGGCCACCGGGGTGGCCGCGCCGATCGCGGCGGGGCTGCACCGGCTCGGCGATCCCTGGCCGCTCTACGGCGCCTTCGTGATCTTCGTGGGGGGTACGGCGCTGTCCTTCTCGCTGCCGCCCAAGGTGGACTCGGCCCGCGGCGAGGTGGTGGCGCTGCTCGCGGCCGACGAGAGGCGGCTGCCGCGGACCAGGGTGAAGCGGCCCGGACTGCGCACGGTCGGGCCCGCCGTGACCCACGCCCTCGGCGCCAACGCGGCCCTGCGCTGCCTGTCCGGCTTCCTGATCTTCTTCCTCGCCTTCCTGCTGCGCGAGCACCCGCTCGGCGGCCAGAGCGCGGTGGTCTCGCTGGGCCTGGTGGGCGCCGCGGCCGGCACGGGCAACGCGCTGGGCACGGCGGTGGGGGCGTGGCTGAGATCACGGGCGCCGGAGATCATCATCGTGACCGTGGTCGCGGCGGCGCTGGGCATGGCGCTCGTGGCCGCGGTGTTCTTCGGGACCGTCCTGGTGACCTGTCTCGCGGCGGTCGCCGGGTGCGCGCAGGCGCTGGCCAAGCTGGCGCTGGACGCGCTGATCCAGCGGGACGTGCCGGAGCTGGTGCGCAGCTCGGCCTTCGCCCGCTCCGAGACGCTGCTCCAGATGGCGTGGGTGTTCGGCGGCGCGGTCGGCATCGTGATGCCGCTCGACGGCACGCTCGGGCTGCTGGCCGGCGCCGCATTCGTGGCCGTGGGCTGGCTGGGCACCCTGCGCGGTCTGATCGCCTCCGCCCGGTACGGCGGCCGGCCCCGCGCGCGGGTGGCGTGACCGGACGGCGGGAGTGAAGGGGCGGTGTCGTAAAGGGGCAGGTCGCATGACGAACCGGGCACGCCTGGGTTGTCGCGGACACGACTGGCGTAACGAACCGGGCACGCCGCACCCCGCGTGGGGGGACGGCTCCGGGCGCCCGATAATCTTTCGGCCATGACCACGCTGCCCCGCGGCGAAGCCGCTGAAGTACACCGCGTTGTGCGGCGCCGCCGCGCCGTCGCCGCCGCCGGCGCCGTTGCCGCCGGACTGCTCGTCCTGTCGGCCTGCGACAAGCCGACGCCCAACGCGACGATCACCGTCGGCCGGGACTCGGTGCACTCCGAGGCGGTCTGCTACAACGACGGCAAGGCGATCGACGCCAAGGCCCTGACCGACTGCGCCAAGAAGTCCGCCGACGCGAAGGGCATCTCGGTCGGCGAGGACTCGACGGTCCGCATCGGCGTCGACCCGAAGATCGCGGACGCCGGCTGGGCCGTGCTGGTCAACGGCCGCCCGTTCACCAGCCTCAGCAAGGAGACGTACCGCACCCTGCCGGGCAACGCGTTCTTCAACGAGCAGTACGGCACGGGCGGCAACACCAACACGCTGGTGATCCAGATGGGCTCCAGCCCGACCAAGGGCGTGTGGTCCTTCAAGTTGAAGAAGGCCTGATCACGACGTCCGCACGCATCCTCGTGGCCACCGCGGTCCCGGCCGAACGGGACGCGGTGGCACGCGCGTTCCCCGAGTCCGGGGACGAGGTACGGCTGCCGGGCGCGGTGGTGATCCGTACGACGGCCGGTGCCGGTCCGACTCGTACGCCGGCCGACGCCGACGCGGGTCGTACGGCCGCCGGTGCCGGTCCGGCCGGTGCGAGCGCCGGTGCCGTCGTGACCGATCTGCTCGCCGCCGGGGTCGGGCCCGCGCGGGCCGCCGCCGCCACCGCCGCCGCGCTCACCGCCGCCGCGCTCGCCGGAACCCCCTACGACCTGGTCGTCTCGGCCGGGATCGGCGGCGGCTTCGTGCCCGATGCGCCGCTCGGCTCGCTCGTCGTCGCCGACGCGATCACCGTCGCCGATCTGGGCGCCGAGACCCCGGACGGCTTTCTCCCGGTCACCGAGCTGGGCTTCGGGACCGTCACCCACCGCCCGCCGGAATCACTCGTACGAGCCGTGGCCGAGGCCACCGGCGCCCGCAACGGCACCGTCCTGACCGTGTCCACCGTGACCGGCACCGCCGCCCGCGCCGCCGCGCTGCGCGCCCGGCATCCCCGCGCGCTCGCCGAGGGCATGGAGGGCTTCGGAGTCGCCGAGGCCGCCGACGCCCAGGGCGTGCCGGTGCTGGAGATCCGCGCGATCTCCAACCCGGTCGGGCCGCGCGACCGCGCCGCCTGGCGCATCGGCGACGCCCTCGCCGCCCTCACCGCGGCCTTCGGGAAGTTCGCGCCCGCCTTGGAGAGTTGGAACCCGTATGACCAGTGAGCCGTTGCAGATCGCTTACTCGCCCTGCCCCAACGACACCTTCGTCTTCGACGCCCTCGCCCACGGCCGCGTCCCCGGCGCCCCCGCGCTCGACGTGACCTTCGCGGACATCGACATCACCAACGGCATGGCCGAGCGCGGCGAGTTCGACGTGCTGAAGGTGTCGTACGCCGTGCTGCCGTACGTCCTCGACGAGTACGCGCTGCTGCCCTGCGGCGGCGCGCTCGGCCGGGGCTGCGGGCCGCTGGTGCTCACGCGGGAGGACGGGGTCGACCTGACCGGCCGTACGGTCGCGGTGCCCAGCGAGAAGTCGACGGCGTATCTGCTGTTCCGGCTGTGGGCGGCGGACACCGTGCCCGGCGGAGTCGGCGAGATCGTGGTCATGCCGTTCCACGAGATCATGCCGGCCGTACGGGACGGCACGGTGGACGCGGGACTGGTGATCCACGAGGCCCGCTTCACCTACCGGAACTACGGGCTGCACAAGCTCGCCGACATGGGCGAGCACTGGGAGCGCACGACCGGGCTGCCGATCCCGCTGGGCGCGATCGTGGCCAAGCGGTCGCTGGGCGCCGAGGCGCTGAAGGGACTCGCCGAGGCGGTGCGCGCCTCCGTGCGGGCCGCGTGGGACGCGCCCGAGGTCTCCCGGCCGTATGTCATGGCGCACGCCCAGGAGATGGATCCGGCGGTGGCCGACCAGCACATCGGGCTGTACGTCAACGAGTTCACCGCCGACCTCGGCGAGGACGGCTACGCGGCGATCCGCGGGCTGCTCACCCGCGCCGCGGCCGAGGGGCTGGTGCCGCCCCTCGGCCCGGACGCGCTCGCGTTTCCCTGACGGGAGCCCGCCCGGCAGGGGTCTGCTGGAGAGGGGGCGCCGGTCAGACGTCCAGCTGGTCGGCGACCGCG
Organism: Streptomyces sp. AM6-12; assembly: GCF_044327085.1. Lineage (NCBI taxonomy): Bacteria > Bacillati > Actinomycetota > Actinomycetes > Kitasatosporales > Streptomycetaceae > Streptomyces > Streptomyces sp. AM6-12. Next base: position 4,118,994 of record NZ_JBIQWN010000001.1, on the reverse strand, counting down.
CGGAGCAGCCCGGCGATCTTCTTGCCGGAGGCCTTCTCGGGGTAGCGGCCCTTCTCCAGCATCGGGGTGATGTTCTCGAGGACGGTCGTCAGGTCCTGCACGATCGAGGCCAGCTCGTCGGGCTTCTTGCGCTGGGCGGCGGCCACGGAGGGCGTCGGGTCGAGCACGGTCACCGAAAGCGCCTGGTCGCCGCGCTGGCCGGCGACCACGCCGAATTCCACGCGCTGTCCCGGCTTGAGCACATCGACTCCGGCGGGGAGAACCGAGGAATGGACGAAGACGTCACCGCCGTCGTCGCGGGAGAGAAAGCCGAAGCCCTTCTCGCTGTTGAACCACTTGACCTTGCCGGTAGGCACGTCTGTCCTCGTCCTCGTACTCGTCGGGAAAACTTCTTCGGAAACGGCTCTTGATAGCACTAGAGCGGGTCGACCGTGACCCGCCGTCATCAAGGCTAATGGTCTTGGACCCGGTGACAAGACGTCGCCCGGTCGTTCTCTCGCGCAGGAACTACCCTGGTCCGGTGCGTGACAAAACCCAAGCGAATTCCGCCGGGCCCGGCGACGGACTGATCCGTGCCGGCGCCATCGTGTTCTTCGTCGGAGCCCTGGCCACCCTGGTCACGATGGTCCCGTTGTTCCTCGGAACCAAGCCGTTTCCCACCTACATGTACGGACTGTGCATGCTCATGGGCATCGGGTTCCTCGTCGCCGGCGCGGGGGTGCTGCGGTCGATCGCGGCCGGCCGGCGGCAGGCGAGGAGCGCCGCGGCGTCCCGGTAGCGAGCGGGCCGCGGCAGCGCCGGGGGGCCGTCGGAGCCGGAGCCGTCAGGGGCGGTAATCGGCCAGCCACGCGGGGAAGGCGGACAGGTCGTCCAGGACGACGTCCGCCCCGGCGGCGCGCAGCTCGTCCGCGGGGCAGGGCCCGGTCGCCACGGCGACCGACAGCGCGCCCGCCGTACGCGCCCCGCGCACATCGCCGGTGTGGTCGCCGACGTACACTCCCGCGCCGTACTCGCGCAGCGCCTGCGCCTTCTGCTCGGCCCACAGGTCGCCAACGACCACGTCCGGCTCGATGCCGAGGTGGGCCAGGTGCAGCTTCGCGTTCGGCTCGTACTTGGCGGTGACCACCATGGTCCGGCCGCCGGCCGCGCGCACCGCCGCCATGGCCTCGCGGGCGCCCGTCATGGCGGGGGTCGCGGCGATGGCGATGGACGGGTACATCTCCCGGTACAGGTCGGCCACCGCGGGCACCCGCTCGGCCGGGAACCAGTTCACCAGCTCGTCCGCCAGCGGCGGGCCGAGCCGGGTGATCGCCAGATCGGCGTCGATGTACGTCCCCGTACGCTCCGCCAGCGCCACGTAGCACGCGCGGATGCCGGGCCGGGAGTCGATGAGGGTCATGTCGAGGTCGAAGCCGACGGTGAGGGAGGCCATGGGGGACATGGTGCCAGGTGGGTACGACAGCCCGCCGCCCTCCATCCGGCCTCCCCACCACGGACGCCGACCGCTACCCCGCGGGCGTAGGCCGCTGCCCCACGGGCGTCGGCCGCTGTTTCACGCGGGCCAGCCGCTGTTCACGGGCGTCGGCCGCTGCCCGGCGGGCATCCGGTGCCCGCGCCACGGGCGTCAGCCGCTGTTCACGGGCATCGGGTGCCGCGCCGCGGGCGTCCGGCCTTGTCCCGGTAGGCCGCCGGTTGGCGTGCCGCCGGTGTCAGCCTCTGCGCTGCGAGCGCCACACCACGTACAGCGCCGAGGCGACGGCCGCGCCGCGCACCACCCAGGGCCAGGTCTGGGTGACGGCGTCGCTCATCTGCCCCTGGGCGATCGGGTCGCCCCAGCGGCCGCTCTGCCGTCCCCACAGCCACACCAGGCCCGCCGCGACCGCGCTGCCGGGCAGCACGAGCACGGCCCACTTGCTCTCGGACGGGCTCAGCCGCCGGGAGGCGTAGACGATCGCCCAGCCCGCGAGCAGCGCGAACCAGTTGCCGAGCACCGCCCCGGCGACCAGCGCGGCGGCGGCCAGCAGCAGGAACGGGTTGGACCAGCCGGCGGCGGGACCGGGCAGGAGACGGCGGGCGGGGGCGGCGGTCCCGGCGTCCGGCGCGCTGTCGGACGCGACGTCGGGCGCCTTGTCCGGGGCCTGGGCGGCGGCCGTGGTCCGGCGCGGGAACAGCCCGAAGCGCCGGGCGGGGGCCGGAGGAGGCGCCTGTGCCGCCTTCTCCCGCTCCTCCCGCTCCTTCTCCAGCTCGTGCGGCGGGCGGCGCAGCAGGTCCGGGATCTCCACCCCGCCGACGAAGCCCGGCACCGGGTCGGTGTCCAGGAAGGGGCTGTGCCCGGCGCCGCCGAAGGCACCGTCGGAGGTGCGCCACCAGTCGCGCACCGGCTCGGCCTGCCACAGCTCGTGCGCGGCGGCGGGCGGCGCGTCCGCGGGCACGGACGGCTCGGGCCGGGACCCGGCGGGACGCGGCCGGGGCACGACCCGGCGCAGACCCCGCGGACGCTCCCCACCCGGCGCCGCGCGCTCCGGCTCCCGCTCCCGCGGCGCGGGCTGCGCCGGTATGGCGGCGGTCGGGCTGGCCCCGCCCCCGGCGGGCCCGGTGCCGCCCGCGGCCTCGACCACCTCGTCCGGGGTGCCCAGGCGGTCCAGGATGCGGCGGACCGCGGCGGGACTGTCCACCGTCGCCCTGGCCCGGTCGCGGTCGATCTCGTTGCGCAGCTCCGAGACCAGCCGCATGCGCGCGGAGGACGGCAGCTGCCGCTGCTGAGCGATGTCCCCGACGCGGCTCAGGTACTCGTAGACGACCTTGTCGCTTTCGATGCCCACGGAATCCCTCCGGGGAGACGCCGACTGAAACCCCGTGAGGACGGTAGCGCAGAGCGGGGCCCCGCCCGCCACGGCTGAAGGGCCGGGGGTGACCCGCTACCGTTGGCCGGATGAGCCAAGAGGCCAACCCAGCCCCTCGGTCCCTCGCGGAGGCGCTCCGCGCCAGGGACGACGCCTCCCTGGCCGCGCTGCTGCGCAGCCGCCCGGACCTCATCGCGCCCGTCCCCACCGATCTGACCCAGCTGGCCACCCGTGCCGGCACCCGGTCCTCGGTGCTGCGGGCCCTGGAACGGCTGGACCGCTTCGCGCTGCAAACCGCCGAGGCGCTGGCCGTCGCCCCGGACCCCGCCTCGTACCGGGCCCTGCTCGGGCTGATGGCCGGGGACGCCGGAGACGAGACGGTGGCCGCCGCGCTCCCCCGCGCCCTCGCCACCCTGCGCGAACAGGCGCTGGTGTGGGGCGACGACGAGCGGCTGCGCCTGGTGCGCACCGCCCGCGAGCTGCTCGCGCCGTCCCCGCAGCACCCCTCGCCGACCGGGCTCGGGCCCACCGTGCACGAGGCCGCCTCGGGCATGTCTCCGGGGCGGATCCAGGAGATCGTGACCACGGCGGGGCTGGCCTCGACCCATGACTCGGTGTCGGCGGTGAACGCGCTGACCGCCTTGTTCACCCACCGGAAGAAGATGGCCAGGCTGCTCGCCAAGGCGCCGGAGGGCTCCCTTGAGGTGCTGTCCCGGCTGGTGTGGGGGCCGCCGTACGGCCAGGTCACCCCGGAACCAGCCGCCCATCTGCGCTGGCTGCTCGACCGGGGCCTGCTGCTGCCGACGGCACCCGGCACCGTCGTACTCCCCCGCGAGGTGGCCCTGCATCTGCGCGCGGGCCGCGCCCACCGGGAGACCGAGCCGCTGCCGCCCGCGGTGGAGCCGGCCGCGACCCACCGTCCACAGGTTGTGGACGCAACGGCGGCCGGTCAGGCGCACACCGCGCTCGCCACCGTCGAGGAGCTGCTGAAGGACTGGGACGAGGGCGGGCCGGCGGTGCTGCGGGCCGGCGGGCTGAGCGTGCGCGATCTCAAGCGGACCGCCGTCGCCCTGGACGCGCCCGAGCCGGTCGCCGCGTTCTGGGTCGAACTGGCCTACGCGGCGGGCCTGTTGGCCTCCGACGGCGAGGCCGACGAGCGGTACGCCGCCACCCCCTTCTACGACGAGTGGCTGGAGCGTCCCCCGGCCGAGCGCTGGGCGCTGCTCGCCGGGGTCTGGCTGACGGCGACCCGCGCGCCGGGCCTGGTCGGCGGCCGGGACGCGAAGGACCGCACCCTCTCCGCGCTCGGCCCCGGTCTGGACCGCTCGGCCGCGCCCGAGGTACGGCACCGGGTGCTGACCCTGCTGGCCGGCCTCCCGGCGGGTGCCGCCCCCGTCCCGGAGTCGATCCTGTCCCGCCTGCACTGGGAACGCCCCCTGCGGGGCACCGCGGCCACCCCCCGCCCCGCCAGGGACACCCCCGCGGCCCCCGCCGAGGACCTGCGCACCCGCCTGGCCCGCTGGACCCTCACGGAGGCGGAACTCCTGGGCGTGACGGGACGCGGCGCGCTGTCCACCCATGGCAGGGCACTGCTGGGGGCACCGGCGGCCGGCGCGGGTAGCCCGACCGGCGCGGCTGGTCCGACCGGCGCGGTCGGCGTGACCGGTGCGGGTGGCCCGGCCGGCAGGGGTGAGCCCAGTGGCCCTGATGGCCCCGGCGACAAGCTCCCCGTCCATCACCACCACACATCCGCCCCGGTCCCGGCGGCGGCCCCGACCGCCACCGCCCCGACCACGCCCCTTGCCACCGCCCCGGCCCCCCTCTCCGCCGCCGACCAGGCCGCCGCCACCGCCACCGCCGCCCGGCTGCTCGCCCCGCTCCTGCCCGAGCCCCTCGACCACGTCCTCCTCCAGGCCGATCTGACGGCGGTCGCGCCGGGGCCGCTGGAGCGGCCGCTCGCGGAGATGCTCGGGGTGCTCGCGGACGTGGAGTCGAAGGGCGGCGCGACGGTGTACCGGTTCACTCCGGGGTCGGTGCGCCGGGCCCTGGACGCCGGGCGGACCGCCGCCGATCTGCACGACTTCCTCGCCCGGCACTCGCGCACCCCGGTCCCGCAGCCGCTCGCCTACCTGATCGACGACGTGGCCCGCAGACACGGGCATCTGCGGATCGGCGCCGCCTCCGCCTACGTCCGCTGCGACGACGACGCGCTGCTGAACGAGATCCTCGCCGACAAGCGCGCCACCGCCCTGCGCCTGCGCCGCCTCGCCCCGACCGTGCTGGCCGCCCAGACCGATCCGGCCGCCCTGCTGGAGGGCCTGCGCGCGATGGGCTTCGCGCCCGCCGCCGAGTCCGCCGAGGGCGATGTGCTGATCACCCGCGCCCATGCCCACCGCACCCCGCCCCGGACCGCGCCCGAGCCGGTGCCGGACGGCCCGCCGCCGCCCGACGCCACGCTCCTGTCCGCCGCGATCCGCGCCATCCGGGCCGGTGACCTGGCCGCCACCGCGCCCCGCAAGCCCGTCGGCACCGATCCGGCGGCCGGTGAGCTGCCCCGCACGTCCGCCGCCGAGACCCTGGCCACCGTGCAGGCGGCCGTGCTCACCGGCGACTCCCTGTGGATCGGCTACGTCAACGCCGAGGGCGCCGCCAGCCAGCGCGTCATCGCGCCGGTCCGTGTGGAGGGCGGCTTCGTGACGGCGTACGACCACACGGCGGACGAGGTCCGGACCTATCCGCTGCACCGCATCACCGGGGTGGCCGAGCTGGCCGGGGAGTGAACGGGGACGGTCGCGGTGGCCCTTGGCCCGCCGTGATCGCCACCGGATGGGGCACACTGGAGGTTTGGTCCCGGTGAAGGCCGTCGTCCCCGTGAAGGCCGTGGTGGAAAGGGTGTGCCGCGCGTGAATGGTCCACTGATCGTCCAGTCCGACAAGACCCTGCTCCTGGAGGTCGACCACGAGCGGGCCGACGACTGCCGACGCGCCATCGCGCCGTTCGCCGAGCTGGAGCGGGCGCCCGAGCACATCCACACCTACCGGGTGACGCCGCTCGGGCTGTGGAACGCGCGGGCCGCGGGGCACGACGCGGAGCAGGTCGTGGACGCGCTGGTGGAGTACAGCCGTTACCCCGTGCCGCACGCGCTGCTCGTGGACATCGCCGAGACGATGGACCGCTACGGCCGCCTCACCCTCTCCAAGCACCCCGCGCACGGACTGGTCCTGACGACCACCGACCGGCCGGTCCTGGAGGAGGTCCTGAAGTCCAAGCGGATCACCCCGCTGGTCGGCGCGCGGATCGACCCGGACACCGTGGTGGTGCACCCCTCCGAGCGCGGGCAGATCAAGCAGACGCTGCTCAAGCTCGGCTGGCCGGCCGAGGACCTCGCGGGCTACGTGGACGGCGAGGCGCACCCCATCGACCTGCGTGAGGACGGCTGGACCCTGCGGCCGTACCAGAAGCAGGCCGTGGAGAACTTCTGGCACGGCGGCAGCGGTGTCGTCGTACTGCCCTGCGGTGCGGGCAAGACGCTGGTGGGCGCGGCCTCCATGGCGGAGGCGAAGTCGACCACGCTGATCCTGGTGACCAACACCGTCTCCGCCCGGCAGTGGAAGCACGAGCTGGTGAAGCGGACCTCGCTGACCGAGGACGAGATCGGCGAGTACAGCGGGACCCGCAAGGAGATCCGCCCGGTCACCATCGCCACCTACCAGGTGCTGACGACCAAGCGGAAGGGCGTCTATCCGCACCTGGAGCTGTTCGACTCGCGTGACTGGGGACTGATCGTCTACGACGAGGTGCATCTGCTGCCGGCTCCCGTCTTCAAGTTCACCGCCGATCTCCAGGCACGGCGGCGGCTGGGGCTGACCGCCACGCTGGTGCGCGAGGACGGCCGTGAGTCGGATGTGTTCTCCCTGATCGGGCCCAAACGGTTCGACGCGCCCTGGAAGGAGATCGAGGCGCAGGGTTATATCGCGCCCGCCGACTGCGTCGAGGTCCGGGTGAACCTGACGGAGTCCGAGCGGCTGGCGTACGCGACGGCCGAGACGGAGGAGAAGTACCGCTTCTGTGCCACCACGGACACCAAGCGGAAGGTCACGGAGGCGATCGTCCGCCGGTTCGCGGGCCAGCAGATCCTCGTGATCGGTCAGTACATCGACCAACTCGACGAGCTGGGCGAGCACTTGAACGCCCCGGTGATCAAGGGCGAGACCTCCAACGCCCAGCGCGAGAAGCTTTTCGACGCCTTCCGTGAGGGCGAGATCAACGTGCTGGTGGTGTCCAAGGTCGCGAACTTCTCCATCGACCTGCCCGAGGCCACGGTCGCCATCCAGGTGTCCGGCACCTTCGGCTCCCGCCAGGAGGAGGCCCAGCGGCTCGGCCGGGTGCTGCGGCCCAAGGCCGACGGCCACCAGGCCCACTTCTACTCGGTCGTGGCCCGCGACACCATCGACCAGGACTTCGCCGCGCACCGCCAGCGGTTCCTGGCCGAACAGGGCTACGCCTACCGGATCATGGACGCGGACGAGATCCTCTCGGAGGCGGAGGGCCGGGGGTGACGGGTGCCGCCGTCACGCCCGGCGTATGCCCGCCTCCTCGCCGTACTCGCCGAGGATGACGACGCCGAACGCCGCCTGTGCGAACACCTTCAGCGCGCGCAGGGCGCTGCCCAGGAGGTGGCGCGGGGCGCCGTCCACCGCCGTGGCTCCGGTCGGGGGATGGGGAGTGGAAGGGGAAACGGTTGCTGCGCTCATGACTCCATGGTGGAACTCCGGGCCCCTTCGCGGTATCGGTCCACGGGTCCAATTCCAGGCGCCCCCGCCTGCACCCGCGGGTGGACCCGACCCCCACCCGCCCCCTAGGCCCGGCCCGCCCGCACCCCCTAGGGGCCGCACGGCGCAAGAGACTCGGGGCCGCGCGGAGTACACGGCTGGGGCCGTGGGGAGCAGGGTTCCGGGGCCGTCCGGAGTATGCGGCTGGGGGCCGTGCGGAGTACCGGGCGGCCCCGTTCGCATGACCTTGCCGCGGTGATCGCCCCGGCCATGTGTCATCGCCGCCGGAGACGGCCCGGCCCGGCGAACATGCCGGGCATGAGCATCATCACCCAGCGCCTGCGGGCGCTGCGTTCACGTGTGGGCACCACCGGTGCCTCCTGGGCGGTCGTGGCGACGGCCGTGCCCGCGCTCGCCCTCGGCCTCGGTGCCGTCCCCGCCGCCGCGGCCACCCTGCCCGGCGGGCTCGGCCCGTGTGTCCCCGGCAGCTGCCCCGACCCGTTCCCGGGCGTCGGCAACGGCCCGCTCGCCGGGCGGGACGCCGCGATCAACATCTTCGTCGGCCACGACTTCCTGGTACGCGGCCGGGCCGCCGAGGCCGAGGGCCGGGTGGTCGTCCTGAACGACTTCGACCAGCACAAGGAAGCCGGCGGCAGCGCCCTGTACAACCTCGGCATCGCCGGCGTCGGCTCGCGCGTCCCCCCGCCCGGTGACACGGACTTCCTGACCACCGGCGGCGACGTGACCATCGCGAGCGGCCAGCGCCTGGACACCACCGGCGGGCTCATCGGCGAACAGGGCACCGTGCGCTACGCCGGCACCGAGAGCGGCCAGGTCACCGGGCGGCTGGTGCACGACCCGGCGGCGGCGCGGCCGTACACCGCGCTGCGCGACGAGCTGACGGCGGCCAGCCAGTGCTACGCCCGCGTCGGCGGCGCCCACCGGCAGCCCACCGGCAGGGCGGTCAACGAGGGCTCGCAGACCGTGTTCACCGGCGACGGCACCTCCGCGCTCCAGGTCTTCGACGTGGACTTCGACCTGACCGGCCCGAACGGCGCCCAGCAGGGCATCGTCTTCCGCGGCATCCCGGCCGGGGCCACCGTGCTGGTCAACGTCTACGGCGCCGACCGCACCATCCGCACGTACAGCGGCGGCATCGACGACAGCACCGACCCGCTCAACGCCTACCGCGAGCGCCTGCTGTGGAACTTCCCCGACGCCACGACCGTGGACCTCGCCGGCACCGGGCAGATGCAGGGCAGCTTCCTGATGGGCGACCAGTCGTCCATGACCACGGTCACCCTGCCCGGCATCAACGGCCGCTTCTTCACGACCGGTTCGCTCACCCACACCAGTGCCGCGACCGGGGGCGGCGGCCAGGAGATCCACGCCTACCCGTTCGACGGCGACCTGCCCGACTGCGCGCCGACCCCGCAGGTGACCGGTGAGGTCCGCGTCCACAAGGTCGACGAGGAGAACGGCGCGGCCCTGGCGGGCGCCGGGTTCCAGCTGTGGCGGGAGACCAACGGCGAGCCCGGGCTCCAGACCGGTGGCGCCGACCCGGACACCCACGTCACCGACTGCACCACCGGCGCCGGCGGCCGCTGCGCCGTCACGGCCGAGGCGGGCACCTACTACTGGCGCGAGACCATGGCGCCCGCGGGCTACGAGCTGCCCGACCCGGACGTCTTCGGCCCGCTCACGCTGAGCGCCGAGAACGCGTCGGCGGGTGTCGGGGCCACCGTCCGCGACACGCTTACGCCGGTGCCGCCGGTGAACGGAGCGATCGAGCTGACCAAGACGGACGCCCGGAGCGGCGCCCCGCTCGCCGGTGCCGTCTTCGAGGCGTGGCGGGAGACCAACGGCGTCGACGGCCTCCAGACCACCGGCCCCAACCCGGACACCCGCACCGGCGCCGCCTGCACCACCGACGCGGCCGGCCACTGCGCCTTCGACGAGCTGCCCCTCGGCCTGTACTACCTCCGCGAGACGGCCGTACCGGAGGGCTACGTCCTGCCCGCCAACCAGGTCTTCGGCCCGTTCACCGTGACCGAGGCGAGCGGCACCGCCCCGGTGGCGGTCTCCGTCACCAACGAGCGCCGCGAAGAGGGCGGCGAGCACGGCTACGGCTACGGCTCCGGCCCGGACGACAAGAAGGGCCGGCACTGAGGCCGTAACGGCTCCACCACCACCGGTCCGGCAGCCCCGCCGTGGGCAGCCGGACCGGTTGCCGTCTCAGGGCCGCGAGGCACCCCGGCCCCGGCCCCGGTGGGCGCCGGTCGAGCCGTCAGCTGGGTGATCCGCCGTCTGCCCCCGGCCGCACCCCTCGGTCCCCTCGGTCCTCGCGGTCCCCTCGGTGAATATTCACTGGCGCTCCCCGTGCTCCCTCACTAAAATCCCGTCCCTTGCCCGCCTCCCCTCCGGGAGTGCCGCCGCCCGGACGGAAACCGGACGGCCACGCCGTCCCGCACGGCACCGTCACCGTCGTACCGCCCGCAGCAGGCCCACCGGAGGCACCCCCTTGTCCACGTCCGCTCACGAACAGGCCATCGACCCCGCCGGGGACCCGCTCTCCCGCGAGCGCGCGCACCTCGCCCACTCGCGTGCCGCGCTGCGTGCCATGCGCGAGGACGTGGAGGCGCTGGACATCCGCGACGTCACCGCGAACTGGGTCAACGCCGCGGTGCTCGGCCGCCAGATCGACGACCGCATCAAGGCGCTGGCCGACCTCAGCGACACCCCGCTGTTCTTCGGCCGCCTCGACTACCTGCATGCTCCGGGCGTGGACCAGGCGGAGGGCGCGTCGGGCGAGCAGTTCTACATCGGGCGCCGGCATGTGCACGACGCCGACGGCGATCCCATGGTCATCGACTGGCGCGCGCCGGTCTCCCAGCCGTTCTACCGGGCGTCCAAGAAGGACCCGATGGACATCGGGCTGCGCCGCCGCTTCGGCTACACCGGCGGCGAGCTGACGGCGTACGAGGACGAGCGGCTGTCCGACCCGGCGGAGGCGGCCACCACCAGCAAGCTGCTCCAGCAGGAGATCGAGCGGCCGCGCGTCGGCCCGATGCGGGACATCGTCGCCACCATCCAGCCGGAGCAGGACGAGATCGTCCGCAGCGGGCTCGGCGGCACCGTCTGCGTCCAGGGCGGCCCCGGCACCGGGAAGACCGCCGTCGGCCTGCACCGGGTGGCGTATCTGCTGTACGCACACCGCGAGCGCCTCGCCCGCACCGGCACCCTGGTCATCGGCCCGAACAAGTCCTTCCTGCACTACATCGAGCAGGTGCTGCCCGCACTGGGCGAGCTGTCCGTGCAGCAGGCCACCGTGGACGACCTGGTGGCGCGGGTGGAGGTGCGCGGCACGGACGACGCGGCCGCCGCGGTGATCAAGGGCGACGCCCGGATGGCCGAGGTGCTGCGCCGGGCCCTGTACTCCCATGTGACCCTGCCGACGGAACCCGTGGTGGTCGTGCGCGGTTCCCGGCGCTGGCGGATTCCGGCGTACGAACTGGAGGAGCTGGTACGGCAGTTGCGGGACCGGGAGATCCGGTACGGCGCCGCCCGCGAGGCCCTGCCGCAGCGGATCGCGCACGCGGTGCTGGTGCGGATGGAGCGGGCCGGGGAGGCGCCGGACGACCGGGTGCAGGACGCGGTGGCGCGCAACAGCGCGGTGAAGGCGGCCGTCAAGGCGATCTGGCCCGCGGTCGACCCGGCGAAGCTGGTGCTGCGGCTGCTCACCGAGCCGGAGTTCCTCGCCGAGCACGCCGCCGGACTGCTGGACGAGGACGAGCGGAAGACGATCCTGTGGGCCAAGCCCGCCCGCAGCGTGAAGTCGGCCAAATGGTCCGCCGCGGACGCGGTGTTGATCGACGAGGCGGCCGACCTGATCGAGCGCACCCACTCGCTCGGCCATGTGGTCCTGGACGAGGCGCAGGACCTCTCCCCCATGCAGTACCGGGCGGTGGGCCGCCGCTGCACCACGGGCAGCGCGACCGTCCTCGGCGACCTGGCGCAGGGTACGACGCCCTGGGCGACCCGGAGTTGGCAGGAGGCGCTGGCCCACCTCGGCAAACCGGACGGCGTGATCGAGGAGTTGACGGCCGGTTTCCGGGTGCCGACCGACGTCATCACGTACGCCTCCCGGCTGCTCCCGCACATCGCGCCGGGTCTGACCCCGGTCGCCTCCGTCCGGGAGAACCCGGGCTTCTTCGAGGTCCGCGCGATCGAGGGCGCGGACGAAGTAGTCGCCGCCTGCGAGGAGTTGCTCGGCAACGAGGGCTCGACCGGTCTGATCGCCGCCGACGCCCGGGTCCCCGCGCTGGCCGAGGCGCTGACGGCGGCCGGGATCGGATACCTCGCGCCGGGTGAGGAGACGACCCGCGAGAAGCGGCTGACCCTGGTGCCGGCCTCGCTCGCCAAGGGCCTGGAGTACGACTACGTGGTGCTGGACGAGCCGCGGGCGGTGGTCGACGGCGAACCGGACGAGCGCACCGGCCTGCGGCGGCTGTACGTGGCCCTCACCCGAGCGGTCTCCGGCCTCGTGGTGACCCGCACGGCGCCCCTGCCGCAGCAGCTGGCCGAGTCCGTGCGCGTGCTGTGACCTCCCGCCCGTTGGTGCACGGGCCGAGGGGGACTATCGTCGGAATACCGAGGCCAGCGCGAGGAGGACGGCCGGTGATGACGCAGGACGAGGCCGTGATCGGCTGCACGGGGAAAGTCCTCATCGGAACGCGTGGACCCGCGGGACCCGGCGAGGTGCTGGTCCGGGTCCGGGGCGGATCCGAGACGTTTCTCGCCTGGTCGGAGGATCCCCTGCCGCCGGGAGCGACGGTCCTCGTGATCGAATCACGGGGATGCCGCGAGGTCGGCGTCATCGAATGGGCCGACCCATTGGACGCGCTCGGCGGCGACGCCGTCGGCGCCAGCTGAGGAGTACGAGAAAATGTTCGGATACCGCGTACCCGCGCCGGACGAGGCGATGTTGATCTCGGGCGGACGACGGGGACTGGGGGGCGCGCCGTTCCGAGTGGTGACGGGCCACGGAAAGTTCGTGGTCCCGTTCTTCCGCAAGACCCGCTTCCTCTCGCTGGCGATGTGCGAGTCGGAGGTCACCGAGACCTGTGTGACCAAGCAGGGCATCGCGCTGCACGTGCGTGCCGTCATCGCCTTCAAGGTCGGCAACGACCACGAAAGCATCATCAACGCCGGTCAGCGCTTCCTCTCCGACCAGGACCAGATGTCGGTGCTCACCGGCCGGATCTTCGCCGGCCATCTGCGCGCCATCATCGGCTCGATGACCGTCGAGGAGATCGTCACCGAGCGGCAGAAGCTGGCCGCCGAGGTGCTGGACACCTCCAAGATGGAGATGGCCAAGATCGGTCTGATCGTGGACTCGCTCCAGATCCAGTCGATCGACGACGGCGACACCGGTTACATCGACGCGATGTCCGCCCCGCACAAGGCGGCCATCCAGCGCCAGGCGCAGATCGCCCAGGCGCAGGCCACGCAGGCCGCGGTGGAGGCGGAGCAGGAGGCGGCGCGCCGGCAGGCGGAGTACGCCCGGCAGACCGCCGTCGTCAAGGCCGAGTACTCGGCCGAGGTGGACCGGGCGCAGGCCCAGGCGGCGCAGGCCGGTCCGCTGGCGCAGGCCCATGCGCAGCAGGAAGTGCTGGACGCGCAGACGGAGTTGGCCGAGCGCCAGGCCCTGCTGCGGCAGAAGCAGCTGGTGTCCGAGGTCGTCAAGCCCGCGGAGGCGGAGGCCGAGCGGGTCAGGATCCTCGCGGCGGCCGAGGCCCAGCGGATGAAGATCCAGGCCGAGGCGGCGGCGTCGTACGACCGGGTCGCGCTGGACCGGATGCTGATCGACCAGCTGCCGCAGATCGTGAAGGAGGCGGCCGGCGGTCTGGCGGGCGCCAACGTCAACGTGCTGAACGGCGCGGACGGCCTCGGCGAGATCGCGGCCGGCCTGGTCTCCCAGGGCCTGACCATCCTGGACTCGGTCCGCCAGAACCTCAGCGGCCAGGAGTCCGACGGCAACCACTCCGAGCAGCCGCGGGACAACGGCCTGCTCCAGCTCAGCGCCCGCCGCGACAAGAAGTCGGACGACGGCCCGGTGGACGTCGACTAGCGACCACCCGGTACATCGCGCACGACCGCCCCGTCCCCGTCGCCGAGAGATCGGCCGGGGGCGGGGCGGTTCGCGTCTGCGACGGCTCGTACGACAGCTTGTACGGCGACTCGCACGCCCACTCGTACGACCGGCTCAGGTGTCGTCCCCCGAGGACGCCGCCGCGCGTGCCCTGCGCCGGGCGAGGACGGCGAGGAGGTTGTCGACCAGCCGTTCGGCGTCGGCGTCGGTGTCCAGCGGGGCGCCCAGCAGGGCGTGGGTGTAGGCGGGGGCGAGGATCAGCTCCAGCACGTCCTGGACATCCAGCTCGCCGGTGCCGGCGGCGGTGAGCATCGCCTCGATCTGCCGGGTGCGGGGTTCGACGAACCGGTTCAGCGCGTCGGCCCCGAGCACCCCCGAGCGGGTGGCCGCGGCGACGGCTCTGGCCAGCATCAGGTTCCGGTCCGCGCGCAGGTCCGCCAGCAGGTGGCGGGTGTAGACCAGCGCGTCGGCGCGCAGGTCCCCGGTGACAGGGAGCGGCGAGCGCCGGCTCAGCTCCTCGAAGAGGGTGTCGAGGACGAGCCCTTCGGGGGTGCGCCAGCGCCGGTAGATGGTCGCGGGGTGCACCCCGGAGCGCTCGGCCACCTCGGCGACCGTGACCGTGCCGTCCGGGGAGGCGTCGAGCAGTTCCCGGACCGCCGCGTGCACCGCGTCCCGCGTCTTGGCGGATCTGCCTCCCGGACGGATCGTCCCTGCTGCCTGCGTCATGCGTCCATGCTACCGCGACACACTCGCGTTAGTGGCCGAATCCCATTCTCTAACGCGACCCATTCGCGTTAGGGAGTTTTTCGGCGTACTCTCAAACGCGACCGTTTCGCATTAGGAAGGTGGGGCTCATGCCTCGGGTACTTGTGGTGGGTGCGGGGATCGCGGGGGACACCGTCGCGCTCATGCTGGGACGGGCCGGCTGGGAGGTCACCGTCGCGGAGATCGCCCCGGCGCTGCGCGGCGGCGGCCAGGCCGTCGATCTGCGCGGCGGCTGTCGTGAGGTGCTCGCCCGCCTCGGTCTGCTCGACGAGGTCCTCGCCCGGCTGGTGGACCAGCGCGGCGCGGCCTGGGTGGACGGCGAGGGGCGCCGGCTGGCCACGATGCCCGTCGAGGCGTTCGGCGGCAACGGCTACGTCTCCAAGGAGGAACTGCTCCGCTCCGACCTCGCCCGCGTCCTGCACGACGCGGCCGGCGCGCAGGTCACGCATCTGTTCGAGGAGACCGTGGAGGCGCTGGAGGACGCCCCGAACGGGGTGTCCGTACGGTTCCGCAACGCGCCGCCCGCCGAGTTCGACCTGGTGATCGGCGCGGACGGGGCGCACTCGCGGGTGCGGCGGCTGCGCTTCGGGCCCGAGGAGGTCTGCCGCCGCTCGCTGGGCCTCGCGCACGCCTGGTTCACCATGGACGAGACGCCCCGGACCCCCTCGGTCGACGGCTGGTTCATCACCCACAACGCGCCGGGCAGCCGCTCCGTCGAGGCACGGCCGGGGCATCCGGGCCAGCAGGAGATCGGGTTCACCTTCGCCGCGTCGGCGCTGCCGCCGCGGCACGACCGGGAGGCCCAGTTCGCCCTGTTGGACCGGGTGTTCGCGGACGTGGGCTGGCGCACGCGCGAACTGCTCGCCGCCGCGCGGCTCGCGCCCGACTTCGCCCTCGACACGTTCGACCAGATCCACGTGCCGAAGTGGTCCGACGGCCGGGTGGTCCTGCTCGGGGACAGCGCCTGGTGCGCGAGCCCCCTCAGCGGTCTCGGCACGGCGCTGGCGCTGCACGGCGCGGCGGCGCTGGCCGACGCCGTCGAGGCGGCCGACGCCCTGCGGCTGCCGCACCGGCTCGCGGACGCGCTCACCGCCTACGAGACCGCGATGCGTCCGCGCGTCCAGGCCGCGCAGCGGCTGTTTCCGGGGCGGGTGCGGCAGGCGGCGCCCCGCACCGAGTTCGGCATCCGTACCGTCGCGTGGCTGATCCGCCGGATCCAGAAGCCCCCGCTGGCGAAGGCCTTCACCCGGCTGGCGGCGGAGCGCGGCCACGAGCAGCCGGCCTGACGGCGTCACCCGGAAACCGGGAAACGGCCCCCGCCCGCCTCAGACCGGGGCACGCCGCCCCGGTCCTGGCCGGCCAGACGGCCTCGCCCCGGTCGACCACGCCACCTCCCCGGCAGGCCGCGCCACCTCACCCCCGATCGACCACGCCGTCCCGCCCTTGGTCGGCCACACCCCCCCCCAGCCCCGGCGTGCCAGGCCACCTCACCTCGGTCGGCCGCGCCACCCCAGTCCCGACCGGGCACGCCGTCCCCGACCCGACCGGCCACGCGACCTCACCCAGCCCGGCCGCACCACCTCAGTCCCGGCCGGTCGCGCCGCCCCACCCTGGCTGGCCACACCGCCACCGACCGGCCACACGACCTCACCCCGCCCGGCCACGCGGCCCCACCCCCGCCCGGCCGCGCCGCCTCAGTCCCGGTCGGTCGCGCCGTCCAGTACTCTGCGCCACTCCTTGACCGCGCCCTCCGAGACCGGGCCGTGCCAGCCCTGGGGGCGGGCCGCGCCGCCGATGTGGAAGGCGTCGAGGCCCGCGGCGAGCAGCGGCGGGACGTGGTCCAGGCGCAGGCCCCCGCCGACGAGGAGGGTCTGGCCGTAGCCCGGCTCGCCGCGGCGGCCGTACTCGGCCAGCAGGGTCGGCAGGCCCTCGTCCACGCCGGTGGCGGCGCCCGCGGTGAGGTAGGTGTCGAGGCCGGGCAGGTCGGCGAGCTGCTTGCGCAGGGCGTCGCGGTCGGCGGCGCGGTCGATCGCCCGGTGGAAGGTCCACCGGCAGCCTTCCAGCGCCCCGGCCACCCGCTCCACGGCGGCCAGGTCCACCGCCCCGTCCGCGTCGAGGAACCCCAGCACGAACTGGTCGGCGCCGGCCGCCCGCATCTCCTCCACCACCCCCAGCAGCCGCGCCACGTCACCGGCCGCGAACCCGTCCGCCAGGCGGAGCATCACGCGCAGGTCGATGTCGACGGCGGCACGGATGCCGGCGACGGTGGCGGCGGACGGGGTGAGCCCATCGGCGGCCATCTCGGTGACCAGCTCCAGCCGGTCCGCGCCT
The DNA here is from genome assembly GCF_044327085.1 of Streptomyces sp. AM6-12. Classification (NCBI taxonomy): domain Bacteria; kingdom Bacillati; phylum Actinomycetota; class Actinomycetes; order Kitasatosporales; family Streptomycetaceae; genus Streptomyces; species Streptomyces sp. AM6-12. The sequence goes on along the minus strand of NZ_JBIQWN010000001.1, from coordinate 4,102,132 downwards.
CCGGCCTGGGCGGCGACCGCGTCCTCGATGTCGAGGGCGATCACCTCCAGGACTGCACGCTTGCTCATGGCACCCCATTCGTCGCGGCCAAAGATCCAGTAGAGGTCTAGTCCAATTTAAGGGTACGTGGCCGGGCGCGCGCCAGTACGCCACCCCGCCCCCGCCCACCGCTCCGTCCAGCCGCCACCAACCGCTCGACCGCGGCTCCGCCGTCCCCTCCGTCCCCTCCACCCGGCGTCACGCGAGAATGAGCCCATGGCCGACCTCGACGCCCTCCGCCTCCGTTTCGCCCGTGCCCTGGAAGCCGTCCGCGCTCCCGGAGGCGGTCCCGATCCCGGCCCCTACGCGGACAACCTGCTCGCCCGCTGGCAGGAGCCCCAGCGCCGCTACCACACGCCGGCCCACCTCACCGCCGTCCTCGACCACATCGACACCCTGGAGCCGCACGCGGCCGACCCCGACGTCGTACGGCTGGCCGCCTGGTTCCACGACGCCGTGTACCTGCCGGAGCGGTCCGAGAACGAGGAGCGTTCGGCGCGGCTGGCGGAGCGCGCGCTGCCCGAGGCCGGGGTCCCGGGGGCGAAGGCCGCGGAGGTGGCCCGGCTGGTCCGGCTGACCGTCACCCACGACCCGGCCGCGGACGACCGGGACGGGCAGGTGCTGTGCGACGCCGACCTGGCGATCCTGGCCGCGCCCCCGTCGGCGTACGCCGCCTACACCGCCGAGGTCCGCGAGGAGTACCACTTCGTCCCGAACGACGCCTTCCGGCAGGGGCGTTCCGCAGTATTGCGTCAACTCCTCGCGCTGCCACGGCTGTTCCGCACCCCCTACGGCCAGGAGCACTGGGAGGCCACCGCCCGCTACAACCTCGCCGCCGAGCTGGAAATGCTGTCGCCGTGACGGCGGCCCCCGCCTAGGGTGCGCCCATGCGCGCGATGAGCGGGGAACATGTGACCGAGGCCGTGGCCGGCTGTCTGGCCGTGCTGCGCGGGGCGGTGGACCGGGACTGGCGGGGCGTGCGCGCCGGGCGGGTCGAGTGGGACTGCCACACCACGGCCGTGCACGTGGCGGACGACCTGGTGGCGTACGCCGCCAATCTGGCCGGGCGCGCGCGGGACGCCTACGTGCCCTTCGAACTGAGGCTGGACGAGGGCACCGGCAACACGGGGCTGCTCCAGGTCCTGGAGACCACCGGCGCGCTGCTCGCCGCCGCCGTGACCACCGCGCCGCCGGACGTCCGCGCCTTCCACCCCTACCCGTTCCGCAGCGCCGACCGGGTGGGCTTCGCCGCGATGGGCGTCGCCGAAGTCCTGTTGCACACCCACGACATGGCCGAGGGCCTCGGCCTGCCCTACGAGCCCTCCGCCGGGCTCGCCGAATCCGTCCTGGCCACGATCTTCCCGCACGTCCAGCCCGGCCCGGAGCCCTGGCCGACCCTGCTGTGGGCGACCGGCCGCGGCGAGCTGCCCGGCCGCGCCCCGGTCACCGGGTGGCGCTGGCACAACAACCTCGTCCTGGCCACCGAGCGCCTGACCCTCAGCGGCGTCCGCCCGGCCGCCGCCCGCGATCTCGCCCTCGGCGGCGACGGCGGCTTCGAGTGGGCCGGCGGCGAACCGGAGGAGGGCACGCGGGAAGCCGCCCGGATGCTGGTCAAGGCGTACGAGGCGGGCGCCCACCGGCCCGAGTTCACCGTCTTCGCCCTCGTCCGCGCCGAGGACGGCCGCGCGGTCGGCGCCCTGGGCTTCCACGGCGCCCCGGACGAGGAGGGGCGGACGGAGATCGGTTACAACCTGGTCGAGGGCGCCCGCGGCCAGGGGTACGCCACGGAGGCGCTGCACGCGCTGTCCCGGTGGGCGCTGGCCCGCGACGACGTACGGACGCTGTACGCGAGGGCGCAGCGGACCAACACCGCCTCCCAGGCGGTCCTCACCCGCGCCGGTTTCCGGCCGGCCGGCGCGCTCGACGACCGGCTCCTGGCCTACGAGCTGCGCGCGTGAGCGCGGACCGGTAGTCGCGCGGGGCGGCTACGAAAGCCCCCGCCGCACCAGTCCCTTGGGGCGCCGCAGCCCCGACTCCCGCAGCAGCCGCACCAGTTCGCGACTGCCGACCTCCACCGCGCCGGCCGCCACCGCGTCGGCGTACCGGCGCGCCGGAAGGTCGTAGTGGTCGCGGTCGAAGGCCCGCCGGGGCACCCCCAGCCCGTCGGCGAACAGCCGGAGTTCGTCGTACGACACATCGCTCACCAGGTGCGACCACAGGCGCCCGTGGCCCGGCCAGGTCGGCGGGTCGATGTAGACCGTCACGGGCGCCTCACGAGGACGGCGTCCCGCCGAGGGCCGAGCCCAGCAGGCCGACCGCCGCGACCTTCACGCCCGCCTGGTGGCATACCCAGTGCGGGTCGGGGCCCAGCTCCGGCTCCACTTCCAGCGCGTGCGGGTCGCCCGTGCCGCAGACCGGGCACAGCGGCCAGCGGCCGTACCGCTCCAGCAGCGCGTCCTGCACGTCCTGGGCCACCAGACCGGCCACGTAGTGCATGCCGTCCGGCCACTGCTCGACCCACCAGCGCCGCTGCGCCACGGAGTCCTCGACCAGCGAGACCACGTCCGCCTCCGCGACCCGGCCCGCCACGAGATCGGCGAGAACCAGGGCACGGGCCGCGTGCAGGGCCTGTTCAAGGGGACTGATGGGCTCCATGCAAGCCATTGTGCGCACTCTTGACCCGGACACCGAACCGAAAATATCTTTCAGAGGTGACCCAGGACGTGAAGGAAAGTTTCGGCAGTCCGGTGGGCTCGCTCGCCGCCAAGGTGCGCACCCTCGCGCCGTCGATGACCCGGTCCATGCAGCGCGTCGCCGAGGCCGTCGCCGGCGACCCGGCCGGCTGCGCCGCCCTCACGGTCACCGGCCTCGCCGAACTGACCGGCACCAGCGAGGCCACCGTCGTGCGCACCGCGCGGCTGCTCGGCTACCCCGGCTACCGTGACCTGCGGCTCGCCCTCGCGGGGCTGGCCGCCCAGCAGCAGTCCGGGCGGGCGCCCGCCATCACCACCGACATCGCCGTGGACGACCCGATCGCCGACGTCGTCGCCAAACTGGCCTACGAGGAGCAGCAGACCCTCGCCGACACCGCCGCCGGGCTCGACACCGGCCAGCTCGGCGCGGCCGTCACCGCGCTGGCCGGCGCCCGCCGTACCGATGTGTACGGCATCGGGGCGTCCGGGCTGGTGGCCCAGGACCTCACCCAGAAGCTGCTGCGCATAGGGCTCATAGCGCACGCGCACAGCGATCCGCATCTCGCCGTGACCAACGCCGTCCAGCTCCGTTCGGGCGACGTGGCGATCGCGATCACCCACTCCGGCTCGACGGGGGACGTCATCGAGCCGCTGCGGGCCGCCTTCGAGCGCGGGGCGACCACCGTGGCCATCACCGGCCGCCCCGACTCACCGGTCACCCAGTACGCCGACCACGTGCTGACCACGGCCACCTCGCGGGAGAGCGAGCTGCGCCCGGCCGCGATGTCCTCGCGGACGAGCCAACTGCTGGTGGTGGACTGCCTGTTCGTGGGAGTGGCCCAGCGCACGTACGAGACGGCGGCGCCCTCGCTCGCCGCGTCGTACGAGGCGCTGGCGCACCGGCACCGCAGCAGCACCCGGTGAGCGCCCGCGCCGACCGCGGGTGAGCACCGGCACCGGGGGAACACCGACCGGCATCCGAGACCGAGAGAGCCGCTTGCATGACCGCCCATGACCTGCGCAGCCAGCTGGCCTCGCTGACCACCGAGGCCTTCCGACCCGAACTCGCCGACATCGACCGACTGCCCACCCTCGACATCGCCCGGCTGATGAACGGCGAGGACGCGGGCGTGCCCGCCGCCGTCGCCGGCCAGCTCCCCCGTATCTCCGCCGCCATCGACGCGGTGGCCGCGCGGATGAGCCGGGGCGGGCGCCTGATCTACGCCGGCGCCGGGACCGCGGGGCGCCTCGGCGTCCTGGACGCCTCCGAGTGCCCGCCCACATTCAACACCGATCCCGCCCAGGTCGTCGGCCTGATCGCGGGCGGCCCGGCGGCGATGGTCTCCTCCGTGGAGGGCGCGGAGGACTCGGACGAACTGGCCCGCGCCGACCTCGACGCGCTCAAGCTCACCCCCGAGGACAGCGTGGTCGGCGTCTCCGCCTCGGGCCGCACCCCGTACGCCGTCGGCGCGGTCGAGCACGCCCGCGCCCAGGGCGCCCTGACCATCGGGCTCGCCTGCAACGAGCACAGCGCGCTCGCGGCCGCCGCCGAGCACGGCATCGAGATCGTGGTCGGGCCCGAGCTGATCACCGGCTCGACCCGGCTCAAGGCGGGCACCGCGCAGAAGCTCGTCCTCAACATGCTGTCGACCATCACGATGATCCGGCTCGGCAAGACGTACGGGAACCTGATGGTCGACGTGCGCGCCTCCAACGCCAAGCTGCGGGCGCGCTCGCGCCGGATCGTCGCGCTGGCCACGGGCGCGCAGGACGCGGAGATCGAGCGGGCGCTGACCGAGTCCGGCGGTGAGGTGAAGACCGCGATCCTCGTCCTGCTCGCCGGGGTCGACGGCCCGGCGGCCGACCGCCTTCTGGAGGACTCCGGCGGCCATCTGCGCGCCGCGCTGGCCCGCGCGAGCGGCTGACCCGCACGCTCAGGGGGTGCACACGGACCCCGCCTCCACCGCGACCGCCGTCCTGACCCACGTGGGCGGCCCCGCCAACGTCACCGCCGTGACCCACTGCATGACCCGGCTGCGGCTCACCCTCGCGGACGCCGACGCGGCGGACGGGCCGGGGCTGCGGGCGGTGGCGGGGGTGCTGGGCGTGGTGGAGGACGGGACCATGTGGCAGATCGTGCTGGGGCCGGGAGTGGTGGAGGCGGTGACGGACCAGGTACGGGCGCGGGTGGCCCTCGGGTCCGAGCCACGCCACGGCGACGAACGCCGACACGGCGGGGAGCGCCTGCGTCCCGACCCGGCCGTCCTCGGACGACATCCCGCCCCGGCCTCCCCCGGAACCGCTCCCGCCGGTCCGGGCCCCACCGGAGCGGCTGCCTCCGGCCCCGCCCCCAGCGGAGCGGTCCCGGCCCCCTTCGTGACCGCCCTGAAGCAGGGACCGCGCCGCCACGCCCCCACCCCCGTCAAGACCGCCCTGCGCCGTGTCGCGGCCGTCTTCGTGCCGCTCATCCCCGCCCTGATCGGCTGCGGCATCCTCGCCGGCGTCAACGGGGTGCTCCAGAACGCCGGCTGGCTGCCCGGCCTCACCCCCGCGCTCACCACGGTGGCCTCCGCGTTCATGGCGCTGCTCGCGGTGTTCGTCGGCTACCACACGGCCCAGGAGTTCGGCGGCACACCGGTTCTGGGGGCCGCCGTGGCGGCGGTGGTCGTGTATCCGGGCGTGGCGAAGGTGACCGTGTTCGGCACGCAGCTCGCCCCCGGCCAGGGCGGGGTGCTCGGCGCGCTGGCGGCGGCCTTCCTGGCCACACGGGTGGAACGGTTCTGCCGGGGCCGCGTCCCCGAGACCCTGGACGTCCTGCTCACCCCGACGGTGACGGTCCTCGTCCCCGGCCTGATCACGCTGTACGGCCTGATGTACGCCGCCGGTACGGTCGCCACCGCGATCGGCACGGCGGCGAACTGGCTGCTGACCACGACGGGCGCGCTGGCCGGCCTCCTGCTGGGCGGCCTCTTCCTCCCGCTGGTCATGCTGGGCCTGCACCAGGCCCTGATCCCCATCCACGCCACGCTGATCCAGCAGCAGGGCTACACCGTGCTGCTCCCGCTGCTGTCCATGGCGGGCGCGGGCCAGGTGGGCGCGGCCCTCGCGGTGTACGTCCGGCTGCGCCACGACGCCGGCCTGCGTACGACGATCCGCTCGGCCCTGCCCGCCGGGCTGCTCGGCGTCGGCGAGCCGCTGATCTACGGCGTCTCCCTCCCCCTCGGCCGCCCCTTCCTGACCGCCTGCGCGGGCGGCGCGGCGGGCGGCGCCTTCATCGGCGCCTTCGCGATGCTCGGCACGAAGGTCGGCGCGACGGCGATCGGCCCCTCGGGGTGGGCCCTGTTCCCGCTGCTGTCCGGCAACCGGGGCCTCGCGGCCACCGCGGCGGTCTACGCGGGCGGCCTCCTCACCGGCTACACCGTCGGCTTCCTGGCCACCTGGCTCGCCCTCTCACGGCGCGCGCCACACCAGGGTGTACCGCCAGAAGAAGCCCCGGCGCAGCCGGGCACCGGGCAGCAGCCGACGGGCCTGCCCGGCGATCTCTGAGAAGTCCGTCTCCGGCGGCCGCACCGGCGCGGTCATCCCGGCGGGCCGCTCCGCCGCGGGCCGCCCCCGGTTCTTCACCCAGCCGATCAGCGCGTTGAGCGGCACGGAGAGCACCCCGCGCACATCCTCGTCGCGGGCGCACCCCACGACGACCAGCGTCCCGCCGGGCGCCAGCTCCGCGCGGAACCGGATGAGGGCTTCGGCGAGGGGGAGGTGGTGCAGTACGGCGACACAGGTGATGACGTCATAGGGGCCGGGCGGCAGCCCGTCGGGGGCGGTGGCGAGGGTGTACCGGACGCGCGGGCCGGGCCCGCCGTGCTCCCGCGCCCGCTCCAGGATCGCCGGGTCGGAGTCGACCGCCTCCACCCGGTCCGCCCGCCCGGCCAGCAGCCGCGCGAGTTCCCCGGCGCCGCACCCCACGTCCAGCGCCCGGCCGAACCGCGGGGGCAACTGCCGTAGCAGCCACGGGTGATAGTGGGCGTTGTGATCCCAGGGGTGGGCGTCGTTGAACCGGCGGAGCCTTTCGGTCAGCCGCCCCGGTGAGGTCGCCATGGCCCCATCCCACCACAGCCTGCCCGGCCGCCCGGCGGCATCCTGGACACTGGGGAGCGAGAACGCGCCAGGAACTCGTCTACGGACCGGAACCCACCACCATGAATCACGCCCAGCTGACCGCCCTAGGCCGAGCGCTCCGGCTGCTCGGGGAGCACGGGGAGGCGTTGACCGCCGACACTCCGGACGGGCGGCTCCAGGAGATCAGGACGGATCTGCGCAGGGCGCTGGACCTGCTGGAGGAGAGCGTCGGGACGAACGCGCCCGCCACCCGGTGCGCCGAGCACCCGCACGGCCCGGTGGACGAGAGCGCCCCCGATCTGTGCCTGCTGTGCGAGACGCGGCGCCGGGCCGCCCGCCGCTCCGAGTACGGGGGCCGGCCGAGCCCGGCCGGGCCGGCGGCCACCGCGCCCTCGCGCTACGGCGTCCGGGGCGACCGCCCGCAGCCCCAGCAGCGCTGGCTGCCGGAGCTGTGGAACGGCCAGGAGTGGCAGCTGTGCGGGACCCCCCGCCGGGACCGCCGGGAGGCCGAGGCGTACCTCGCCGCCCAGCGGCGCGGGGCGCGGCCCGCGATGGCGTACCGGCTGGTGCACGAGTTCACCGACTACGAGGTGCTCCGCGTGTGGGGCACCCCGGTACGCGTCGACATCGAGCCGCTGAACGGCAACATCGGCGGGATCTGAACCCCCGGCCGCGCGATCCGGGCCCTCAGCTGAGGGTCTTCAGCGACGCCGCGTCGTACGGCGCCAGCTCCGACACCCGGCCCGCGAGCACCTTCGCCGCCCACTCGGGGTCCTGGAGCAGCGCCCGCCCGACCGCGACCATGTCGAACTCCTCGGCCTCCAGCCGGTCGAGCAGGTCGTCGATGCCCTGCACCGGGGAGCCCTGGCCGGCGAACGCGCCGGTGAAGTCGCCGTCGAGGCCGACCGAGCCGACGCTGATGGTCTGCTTGCCGGTGAGCTTCTTCGTCCAGCCCGCGAGGTTGAGGTCGGAGCCCTCGAACTCGGGGAGCCAGTAGCGGCGGGTGGAGGCGTGGAAGACGTCGACGCCGGCCGCGGCGAGCGGGGTCAGGACCGCCTCCAGCTCCTGCGGGGTCTCGGCGAGCCGGGCGGTGTAGTCCTGCTGCTTCCACTGCGAGTAGCGGAAGAGGATCGGGAAGCCGGCCGAGACCCGCTCGCGGACCGCGGCGACGATCTCCGCGGCGAACTTGGTGCGGGCCACCGGGTCGCCGCCGTACGCGTCGGTGCGACGGTTGGTGCCCTCCCACAGGAACTGGTCGAGGAGGTAGCCGTGGGCGCCGTGCAGTTCCACGCCGTCGAAGCCGATGCGCTCGGCGTCCGCGGCGGCCTGGGCGAACGCGGCGATGACGTCGTCCAGGTCCTGCTGGGTCATGGCCTTGCCGGTGGGCTCGGCGCCCGCGGTGACCAGACCGGAGGGGCCCATCGCGGGGGCGGCCGGGAAGGGGGCGTCGCCGTCCTTGCGGACCATGCCGATGTGCCACAGCTGCGGGACGATGGTGCCGCCCGCCGCGTGCACGTCCTCGGCGACCTTCGCCCAGCCCGCCAGCTGCTCCTCGCCGTGGAACCGCGGCACCCGGTCGCTCTGGCCGGCCGACTCGTGGCCGACGTAGGTGCCCTCGGTGACGATCAGGCCGACGCCCGCGGCGGCGCGCCGGGAGTAGTACGAGCGCACGTCCTCGCCGGGGATGCCGCCCGGCGAGAACATCCGGGTCATCGGGGCCATCACGATCCGGTTGGGGACGGTGAGGCCGCCCAGGGTGATGGGGCGGGAGAGTACCTGGGCCGCGCGGGAGGCGGGCTGCGTGTCGACGGTCACGTGAGGGCTCCTCGGAAAGCTGCTGACCGGGCGGTATGTGAATGCGCATTGTTGCAGACGCTTAAGTAACTCACTCGGTGCGGGCCGGCATTCCCGCCCCCGGCAGCCGTCGTCTGTGACCCCGGACACGCCCGAGGGCGGCACCCCCTGTCCCTGACAGGAAGTGCCGCCCTCGGTAAGGACTTTGATCAACCGGAGGTCGATCAGAAGTCCATGTCACCGCCCGGCATGCCGCCCGGAGCGGCCGCGGCGGCCTTCTCCGGCTTGTCGGCGATGACGGCCTCGGTGGTGAGGAACAGCGCGGCGATGGAGGCGGCGTTCTGCAGCGCGGAACGGGTCACCTTCGCCGGGTCGATGATGCCCTCGGCGACCAGGTCGACGTACTCGCCGGTCGCGGCGTTCAGGCCGTGGCCCGGAGTCAGGTTGCGCACCTTCTCCACCACGACACCGCCCTCGAGGCCGGCGTTGACGGCGATCTGCTTCAGCGGGGCCTCCAGGGCGATGCGCACGGCGTTGGCGCCGGTCGCCTCGTCACCCTCCAGCTCCAGCTTCTCGAAGACCTGGGAGGCCTGGAGCAGGGCCACGCCACCACCGGCGACGATGCCCTCCTCGACGGCCGCCTTGGCGTTGCGCACGGCGTCCTCGATGCGGTGCTTGCGCTCCTTGAGCTCCACCTCGGTGGCGGCACCGGCCTTGATGACCGCGACGCCGCCCGCGAGCTTGGCCAGGCGCTCCTGGAGCTTCTCGCGGTCGTAGTCCGAGTCGCTGTTCTCGATCTCGGCGCGGATCTGGTTCACCCGGCCGTTGACCTGCTCGGAGGAGCCGGCACCGTCGACGATGGTGGTCTCGTCCTTGGTGATGACGACCTTGCGGGCGCGGCCCAGGAGGTCCAGGGTCGCGTTCTCCAGCTTGAGGCCGACCTCCTCGGAGATGACCTCGCCGCCCGTGAGGATGGCGATGTCGCCGAGCATGGCCTTGCGGCGGTCGCCGAAGCCCGGAGCCTTGACCGCGACGGACTTGAAGGTGCCGCGGATCTTGTTGACGACCAGGGTCGACAGGGCCTCGCCCTCGACGTCCTCGGCGATGATCAGCAGCGGCTTGCCCGACTGCATGACCTTCTCCAGGAGCGGGAGCAGGTCCTTGACGGAGCTGATCTTGGAGTTCGCGATGAGGATGTACGGGTCCTCGAGCGACGCCTCCATGCGCTCCATGTCGGTTGCGAAGTAGGCGGAGATGTAGCCCTTGTCGAAGCGCATGCCCTCGGTGAGCTCGAGCTCCAGACCGAAGGTGTTGCTCTCCTCGACGGTGATGACGCCTTCCTTGCCGACCTTGTCCATCGCCTCGGCGATGAGCTCGCCGATCTGGGTGTCGGCGGCGGAGATGGACGCGGTGGAGGCGATCTGCTCCTTGGTCTCGACGTCCTTCGCCTGCTCGAGCAGGGCGGCGGAGACGGCCTCGACGGCCTTCTCGATACCGCGCTTCAGAGCCATCGGGTTGGCACCGGCGGCGACGTTGCGCAGGCCTTCCTTGACCAGGGCCTGGGCGAGCACGGTCGCGGTGGTCGTACCGTCACCGGCGACGTCGTCCGTCTTCTTGGCGACTTCCTTGACCAGCTCGGCGCCGATCTTCTCGTACGGGTCCTCGAGCTCGATCTCCTTGGCGATGGAGACACCATCGTTGGTGATCGTGGGGGCGCCCCACTTCTTCTCGAGGACGACGTTGCGACCCTTGGGGCCGAGCGTCACCTTGACGGCGTCCGCGAGCTGGTTCATGCCGCGCTCGAGGCCGCGCCGCGCCTCCTCGTCGAACGCGATGATCTTGGCCATGTGAAGTGGTCCCTCCAGGACTGGGGGTGATTCCTTCGGACCGCGCCCGCGCCCGCGACGGACGGCTCGCCGGCCTGTGGTTCCTTGCCCCACGTGGCCCGCGGACCTCACCGACCCGGTCCTTCGTTGTCACTCTCACCTTCAGAGTGCTAACGCCAATGATTAGCACTCGGCATGCCCGAGTGCAAGCGCCCCGGGCGCCACGGCGGGCGGGTCAGCCGGGGGCGAACACCGTCCGGGGCCGGGCACGCCGAAGGGCCCGCACCCTGTGCGAGGTGCGGGCCCTTCGGTGGAGAAACGTTCAGACGGCGACGCGAACCATGTCGGCCTGCGGACCCTTCTGGCCCTGCGAGATCTCGAACTCGACTCGCTGGCCCTCCTCCAGGGTGCGGTAGCCGTCCATCTGAATGGCGCTGTAATGGACGAAGACGTCCGCACCACCGTCGACCGCGATGAAGCCGTACCCCTTCTCCGCGTTGAACCACTTGACGGTGCCCTGAGCCATGCCTAACTCCCCTATTACTGGCCCTTGCACAGATCCGCACTTCGCGGATCCGGGTCAGACCTCGCCCCCCAATGCGTCGGGGGCGTGCGCCGGAACGCGTCGACCGCGGCTGAATGTATCTGTCCAACTGCCCTCTGCAACAGGTCAATTGGACGAGAAATCTGGACGAGAACGATCCGGAATGTAGGGAGAAATCATCAGAATTCAGGGCAAGTCGGGCCCCATAAAAGTCACAAAAGCCGCGGAAAGCCCGTGCATATTGGCTGCTTCTTATCGGGCCCGCGGAGGAGAATCGAGGGCTAACCCTCGATCAACTCAGGGCGCCTTCCCCAACTGTACCGCGCTCAATCACGCAGAATTGCCCCCTCCGCTTCTCTCACGGAGAGGGCAATCCGACGTACCTTCGGTGACCGTCATTACCGAAGGTAACGTCCGGTCGTCCGGTCAGCAGCCGCCGGCCACCGCCGGGATGATGGAGACGCCCGCGCCGTCCGGGGTGGAGGTCTGCAGGCCCTGCTCGAAACGCACGTCGTCGTCGTTGACGTACACGTTCACGAACCGGCGCAGCCTGCCCTGGTCGTCCAGGACACGGGCGGCGATGCCGGTGTGGTTCTTCTCCAGGTCCTCGATGACCTCGGCGAGGGTCGCGCCCTCGGCGGCCACCTCGGACCGCCCGCCGGTGTAGGTGCGCAGGATGGTGGGGATGCGAACGGTCACGCTCATGCGAGGCCAGCCTCTCGGAAGGAGTCCAGGGTCGGGCGGATGGTGGCGGTCAGGCCGGTGCCGGCCACCGCGTCGAGGGTCTTGAGGCCGTCGCCGGTGTTCAGGACGACGGTGGTCTTCGCCGGGTCGAGCACCCCGCTCTCGATCAGCTTCTTCGTGACGCCGACGGTCACGCCGCCCGCCGTCTCGGCGAAGATGCCCTCGGTGCGGGCCAGCAGCTTGATCGCGGCCACGATCTGCTCGTCCGTCACGTCCTCCACCGCGCCGCCGGTGCGCCGGGCGATGTCCAGGACGTAGGGCCCGTCGGCCGGGTTGCCGATCGCGAGGGACTTGGCGATGGTGTCCGGCTTCTGGGGCCGGACCACGTCGTGGCCCGCCTTGAAGGCCGTGGACACCGGCGAGCACCCCTCCGCCTGGGCCCCGAAGATCTTGTACGGCCTGTCCTCGACCAGTCCGAGTTCGATCAGCTCCCGCAGCCCCTTGTCGATCTTGGTGAGCTGGGAGCCGGAGGCGATCGGGACCACGATCTGGTCGGGCAGCCGCCAGCCGAGCTGCTCGCAGATCTCGTACGCCAGGGTCTTGGAGCCCTCGGCGTAGTACGGCCGCAGGTTCACGTTGACGAAGCCCCAGCCCTCGCCGGCCGGGTCGCCGATCAGCTCGGAGCAGAAGCGGTTCACGTCGTCGTAGTTGCCCTCGATGCCGACGAGTTCACCGCCGTAGACCGCGGCCATGACGACCTTGCCCTGCTCCAGGTCGTGCGGGATGAACACGCAGGAGCGCAGGCCCGCGCGGGCGGCGGCGGCGCCGACGGCGCCCGCGAGGTTGCCGGTGGAGGAGCAGGACAGGGTGGTGAAGCCGAAGGCGCGGGCCGCCTCCAGGGCCTGGGCGACCACCCGGTCCTTGAAGGAGTGGGTCGGGTTGCCGGAGTCGTCCTTGACGTACAGACCGCCGGTGACGCCGAGTTCGCGGGCCAGGTTGTCGGCCTTGACCAGCTTGGTCCAGCCGGGGTGGAGGTTCGGCTTGCCGGCCACGTCGGCCGGGACCGGCAGCAGCGGGGCGTAGCGCCAGATGCTGGCGGGGCCGTCCTCGATCCGCTTGCGGAGTTCCCCGGTGTCGTAGCCGGAGAAGTCGTAGGCGATCTCCAGCGGGCCGAAGCACTCCTCGCAGGCGAAGACCGGGCCGAGCGGGACGCGGTGGCCGCATTCGCGACAGCTGAGGGCGGCGGCGGGGCCGAGGTCGACGGTGGAGGTACCGGAGGTGGCAACTGTCTGCACAGCCATGAGAGGCGAGGCCCTTTCTCCTCATCTTCCTCACGACGCACTTCGCCGTGAGACGGATTTGGCACCTTCCCTAGCCGGGAGCCTCGCTGCTATGAGAACGAGAAGCGGCTGGAGGGTTGCCGGGGCTTCATCGGGCCGTGTCCCTCTGCCCCTCTGGATGAGCGGTATTCGATTGTGTCCGCACTGCTGCGGCATGTCCGCACGCGACCCCCGACATGCGATGGTCATCGGCGTTGCTCAAGACTGTAACCGAAGGCCTGGAGAGTTGAGATAGTCGTCCGTACCGCGAGACGAGACCGCGAGGCGAGCGTGAGGAGCCGGGGACCGTGCTGGAAGAAGTCGAGCGCTGGATGGGCAACCGCTCCTGGTCCGTGCGCGACCGTCCCTCGCACCAGGTCCTCGCCGCGAAGCAGCGCACCGGCCAGACCATCAGCGTGGTGCTGCCCGCCCTCGACGAGGAGGAGACGGTCGGCGAGATCGTCGCGGTGATCCGGCGCGATCTGATGGAGCGGGTGCCGCTCGTCGACGAGGTCCTGGTGATCGACTCGGGCTCCGCCGACCGCACCTCCGAGGTCGCCGCCGCGGCGGGCGCGCGGGTGGTGCACCGGGACGCGATCCTGCCCCGGATACCGGCCGTGCCGGGCAAGGGCGAGGTGCTGTGGCGCTCGCTGCTCGTCGCCACCGGGGACATCATCTGCTTCGTCGACGCGGACCTGCGGGAGTTCTCCTCCGACTTCGTCCTCGGCATCGTCGGCCCGCTGCTCACCGAGCCGGACGTCCAGCTGGTCAAGGCGATGTACGACCGACCGCTCGCCGGTGCGGCGGGGCAGGGCGGCCGGGTCACCGAGCTGATGGCGCGCCCGCTGCTGAACATGCACTGGCCGCAGCTCGCGGGCTTCGTACAGCCGCTGGGCGGGGAGTACGCGGCCCGGCGCTCGCTGCTCGAACAGCTGCCGTTCCCGGTCGGGTACGGGGTCGAGCTGGGCATGCTGGTGGACGCCCTGCACCTGGTGGGGCTCGACGCGCTGGCCCAGGTGGACGTCGGGGTGCGCAAGCACCGGCACCAGGACGGGCAGGCGCTCGGCCGGATGGCGGCGGCCATCTACCGCACGGCCCAGCTGCGGCTGGCCCGCGGCCATCTCGTGCGCCCCGCGCTCACCCAGTTCGAGCGGGGCGTGACCGGTTTCGAACCGCGCACGTACGCCGTGGACACCGAGGAGCGGCCGCCGATGACGCAGATCGCGGAGTACGCCCGGCGCCGGGTGGCGTGAAAGCGCGCGGGCGGCCGTATACGACCGGCTTCGGACCGGGTCCGCGGGTTTGAGTGTTCCCAGGTCGGGCTAGGTTGTGGACCATGGCTTCCACGCACGGTGCTGAGGTGCTGGTCGCGTCCAATCGCGGCCCGGTTTCGTACGAGGCGGACGAGGACGGTTCGCTGCGCGCCAAGCGGGGCGGTGGCGGGCTGGTCTCGGGCCTGTCGGCGATCGGTCCGGAGACGAACGCGGTCTGGGTGTGCGCCGCGCTGGGCGACGGCGACCGCGAGGCGGTGCGCCGCGCCGGGGGCGGCCTGTTGCCGGAGGCGGACACCGGCGGGCAGCGGGTGCGGATGCTCGGCATCGACCCGGAGGTCTTCGCCGACGCGTACAACGGGATCGCCAACTCGGTGCTCTGGTTCGTGCACCACATGCTGTACCAGACACCGCTGGAGCCCGTCTTCGACGCGGACTTCCGGCGGCAGTGGGCGGCGTACCAGGCGTACAACCAGGCGTTCGCCGAGGCGCTGGCCGAGGAGGCGGGCGACGGCGCGGCGGTGTTGATCCAGGACTACCACCTGGCGCTCGCCCCGCGGATGCTCCGCAGGCTGCGGCCCGATCTGCGCATCGGCCACTTCTCGCACACCCCGTGGGCTCCGGCGGAGTACTTCCGGCTGCTGCCGGACGACATCGCGGCGGAACTGCTGACCGGGATCCTCGGCGCGGACCGGGCGGCGTTCCTCACCCGGCGCTGGGCGGACGCGTTCACCGGGTGCTGCCACGCGGTGCTGGGGCCCGGCATCCCCGCGGGCACCCGGATCGGGGTGCACGGTCTGGGCGCGGACGCCGACTTCCTGCGCGAGCGCTCCCACCGGCCGGACGTGGACGAGCGGATGGCGGCGCTGCGCGCGGAGATCGGGGAGGGCCGGCGGACGATCGTCCGGGTGGACCGCACCGAGCTGTCCAAGAACATCGTGCGCGGGCTGCTGGCGTACCGGCAGCTGCTGGACGACCACCCCGAGTGGCGGGAGAAGGTCGTGCACGTCGCGTTCGCGTATCCCTCCCGGCAGGACCTCGCCGTGTACCGGGACTACACGGCCGAGGTGCGGCGGGTCGCGGAGGAGATCAACTCGGCGTACGAGACGCCGGGTTGGACCCCGGTGGTGCTGCATGTGAAGGACGACTTCGCGCGTTCCCTGGCCGCGTACCGGCTCGCCGACGTGGCGCTGGTCAACCCGATCCGGGACGGCATGAACCTGGTCGCCAAGGAGGTGCCGGTCGTCTCCGACGAGGGGTGCGTGCTGGTGCTCTCACGGGAGGCGGGGGCGCACGAGGAGATGGGCGAGGACGCGCTCACGGTCAACCCGTACGACGTCACGGGCACCGCCGAGACGCTGCACACGGCGCTGACCATGCCGGCGGCGGAGCGTGCCGAGCGCTCGAAGCGGCTGGCCGCGGCGGGCACGGCGCTGCCGCCGGACCGGTGGTTCCTGGACCAGCTGCACGCCCTGGACGATCAGTCCAGCTGAGCCGCCAGCGCGGTGAGGAGTCGCACGACGCCCTCGGGGCCGTCGACCACCAGGTCGGCCCGCTCGGCCAGTTCGGCGACCTCCGTGCTGCCGCTGCACACGAGCAGTCCCGGTGTGCCCTCGGCGCGGAGTTTGTCGACGGCGGCGTAGGCGGGCAGGTCGCCGAGGTCGTCGCCGGCGTAGAGGACACAGCCGGCGCCGGTCTCGCGGAGGTACTCGCCGAGGGCGACGCCCTTGTCCATGCCCGGCGGGCGCAGTTCGAGGACCATGCGGCCGGGTTCGACGATCAGGCCGTGCCGGGTGGCGAGGTCGGTGAGCGGGGCGCGCAGGGCCTCGTACGCGGCCTGCGGGTCCTGGGCGCGGCGCGTGTGTACGGCGACGGCGCGGCCCTTCTCCTCGATCCAGGTGCCCCGCCAGGCGCCGACCCGGTCCAGCAGGCCGGGCAGCTCGGCGCGGACGGCGGCGACGCCGGGGTGCGGGGCGGGGGCGCTGACGGTGCCGGTGGCGGCGTCCCAGCGTTCGGCGCCGTAGTGGCCGAGGACGGTGAGGTGGTCGAGGCCGGGGACGCCGGCGAAGCCGCCGTAGCGGACCGCGACGCCGGCCGGGCGGCCGGTGATCACGGCGATGTGGGCGACCTTGGGCGCGAGGGCGGTCAGGGCGGCGACGGCGGCGGGATGGGCGCGGGCCTGTTCGGGGTCGGCGACGATCGGGGCGAGGGTGCCGTCGAAGTCCAGGCCGATCACCGCGGTGCCGGGGTTCGTGAGCAGCGCGGCGAGTCCGTCCCGGCCGGCCGGGGTGGCGGGGGTCGGCAGAGGGTCCATGTACCGACACTATCCAGCGGCGCCGCATGTCACGCCTGGGCCCCGGCCCGCGTTCCCGCCGGCACTCCGCCCCAGCCCCCGCCAGGGGCTCCACCCCCGGCCCGCGCGAAGCCCGCGTCGCGCCCCGCCCCGCGCGAAGTCGGCGTCGCGGGCGGCCCGCGGCCTTCGCTCGGTCGGTCGGGGGAGCAGGGGGCGGCCGGGCGGCCGGGGGGGTCGGTCCGGCTCAGCGTTCCGAGCGCCGGGTCTCGCGGATCCGGCGCAGGCGGTTCACCGTGACGGGGTCGTGGGAGAGGGCGCGTTCGTCGTCGAGGAGGGCGTTGAGGAGCTGGTAGTAGCGGACCGGGGAGAGGCGCAGGTCCTCGCGGATGGCGCGCTCCTTCGCGCCGGGGCCGGGAAAGCCCCGGCGTTCCAGCGCGAGGATGGCCTTCTCGCGGTCGCCCAGTTCCGTGTCGCCCGGTTCCATGGGGAAACCGTAGCGCTCAGCCGGCGCTGGCCGCGCTGTCCGCCGCTGTGGCCGTGGCCTGGAGGCGGGTGAGGACGGACGCGGGGTCGCCGCCGGGCGCGACGGCCTGGCCGATGTCCTGCTTCACGGCCGCGCTCACCGCCGCCCAGGACGTCTTGCCCACCGGGTACAGCTCGCTCGTGGGGAGCTGGTCCAGGAAGGGGTGCAGCGCCTTGTCGGGGGCCGCGTCCGACGCGCTCATGGCGTTGGAGGCGGAGGTGGTGACCGGCAGGAGCCCGTAGTCGCGGGAGAAGTCGAGGACGTTCTTCTCGCTGTAGACGTAGTTCAGGAAGTCGCCGATCTGGTCGGCGTGGCCGTTCTGCTTGAACGCCATCATCCAGTCGGTCACCCCCATCGACGCCCGCGCCCGCCCGGTCCGGCTCGGCGTCGGCACCATGCCGAAGCGCACGCCCTTCGCCTCGGCCTGCTGGATCAGCGTGGGGTGCCCGTCGACCATGCCGACCTGACCGTCGGCGAACGCCGCGAACGCCTGCGCCCGGTTCAGCTTCCCCGGCGGCACCGGCCCGGTCAGCCCCTTGGCGACCAGGTCGTCCTTCAGCCAGGTGAAGGTCCGCACGTTCTGCTCGGAGTCGATGGTGTAGCTGCCGATGTCGTCGGTGTAGCCCGTGCCCCCGGTGCCGCCGTCGCCACCGCTGAGCAGCCACTGCATCGTCTCGGCCTGCGCCTCCTCGGGCCCGAGCGGCAGCGCGAAGGGGTACTTCACGCCCTTCGCCTTGAGCGCCTTGGCGTCCGCGGCCAGCTCGTCCCAGCTGGTCGGCGGGGTGATCCCGGCGCTCGAGAAGAGGGTCTTGTTGTAGAACAGCACCCGCGTGGACGCGGCGAAGGGTATGCCGTACTGCGTATGGCTCCACTGGCCGGCGTCGGCCAGCTGGGAGAGGAAGTCCGCCTGGGTGCGGATGGAGAGCAGGTCGGAGGCCGCGTAGAGCTTCCCGGCGGCCGCGTAGTCGGCGTAGGCGCCGATCTGCGCCATGTCCGGCGCGTGCCCCGCGTCGACCATCTCCTTGACCTTGCGGTCGACGTCGTTCCAGGAGTAGACGCTGACCTGGATCTTCACGCCCGGATGCGTCGTCTCGTACTCCTTGACCAGCGAGTCCCAGTACTTCTGCGAACTGTTCGCCGCCGAGTCGCCGTAGTCCGCGGCCACGAGTCTGAGGGTCACATCGGAGGAGCCCGTGCTCCCGCAGCCGCCGAGGAGCGCGGTCATGCCCATCGCGGACACCATCGCGACCATTCCTGCCGTACGCCGACGCACCGTCAAAATCCCAACCCTGCTGTTCGAACGATTCATGAGATGAACGCCTAAGGTCTACACCACGTGAATGGACTAGACCTCTTGCGGGTCAGCGGGCCACACTGTCCCCGTGAGACATGTCATCGCCCTGGACGTGGGCGGTACCGGGATGAAGGCCGCCCTCGTCGGGGACGACGGCGCCCTGCTGCACCGCGCCCGCCGCGCCACCGGCCGCGAGCGCGGCCCCGACGCGGTGGTCGCGGGCATCCTCGACTTCGCCGCCGACCTGTTCGCGTACGGCACCGAGCACCACGGCCCGCCGGCCGCCGCCGGCATCGCGGTCCCCGGGATCGTCGACGAGGCGCGGGGCACCGCCGTCTACGCCGCCAACCTCGGCTGGAAGGACGTACCGCTGCGCGAGCTGCTCGCCGAGCGGCTCGGGGTGCCCGTCGCGCTCGGCCACGACGTGCGCACCGGCGGCCTCGCCGAGGGCCGGATCGGCGCGGGCCGGGGCGCCGACCGCTTCCTGTTCGTGCCGCTCGGCACCGGCATCGCGGGCGCGATCGGGATCGACGGCCGGGTGGAGTCCGGGGCGCACGGCTTCGCGGGCGAGATCGGCCATGTCGTCGTACGGCCCGGCGGGGCGCCCTGTCCCTGCGGACAGCGCGGCTGCCTGGAGCGGTACGCCTCCGCGTCCGCCGTCAGCGAGGCCTGGGCGGCGGCCGGCGGGGGCCCGGAGGCGGACGCGGCCGACTGCGCGCGGGCCGTCGCGGCGGGCGACCCGGACGCCCGGCGGGTCTGGCAGGAGGCGGTGGACGCGCTCGCCGACGGCCTGGTCACCGCGCTCACCCTGCTGGACCCGCGCACGCTGATCATCGGTGGCGGTCTCGCCGAGGCGGGGGAAGTGTTGTTCCAGCCCCTGCGGGACGCCGTCCGGTGCCGGGTCACCTTCCAGAGACTGCCGTCCATCGTCCCCGCCGCCCTCGGCGACACCGCCGGCTGCCTGGGCGCGGGGCTGCTCGCGCGGGATCTGCTGACGACCACTTCTACTCCGGAGGTAGACACCTGATGGCCAGCCCCACAGGAGCCGCGACGCACCCACAGGTGCTCACCGGCGCGAACGTGGTACTTCCCACGGGCACGGTGAAGAACGGCACCGTGGCCATCGACGGCCGGCGCATCACCGGCGAGACCCCGGCCGGCGCCCGGACCGTCGACGTCACCGGCCACTGGCTCGTCCCCGGCTTCGTCGACCTCCACAACCACGGCGGCGGCGGAGCCTCCTTCGCCGGCACCGCCGAGCAGATCCTCACCGCCGTCCGCACCCACCGCGAGCACGGCACCACCACCCTCGTCGCCTCCACCGTCACCGACGAGATGGACCTGCTGGTCAGCCGCGCCGGGCTGCTCAGCGAGCTGGCCGAACAGGGCGACATCGCGGGCATCCACTTCGAGGGGCCGTTCATCTCGCCGTGCCGCAAGGGCGCCCACTCCGAGGCGCTGCTGCGCCACCCGGAGCCGGCCGAGGTGCGCAAGCTGATCGACGCGGCGCGCGGGCAGGCCCGGATGCTCACCCTGGCCGCCGAGCTGCCGGGCGGCATCGACTCGGTACGGCTGCTCGCCGAGCACGGGGTGATCGCCGCGATCGGGCACACGGACGCGACGTACGAGCAGACGGTGGACGCCATCGAGGCGGGTGCCACGGTCGCCACGCACCTCTTCAACGCGATGCCCGCCCTCGGCCACCGGACGCCGGGCCCGGTCGCCGCCCTGCTGGAGGACGAGCGGGTGACGGTCGAGCTGATCAACGACGGCACGCATCTGCACCCGGCCGCCCTGGAGCTGGCCTTCCATCACGCGGGCGCGGACCGGGTGGCGTTCATCACGGACGCGATGGACGCGGCCGGTGCCGGTGACGGCCGCTACCTGCTGGGCCCGCTGGAGGTCGAGGTCAGCGAGGGGGTGGCGCGGCTGGTGGAGGGCGGTTCGATCGCGGGCTCCACGCTGACCCTGGACCGGGCGTTCAAGCGGGCGGTGACCGTGGACCGGCTGCCGGTGGAGGACGCGGTGAAGGCGCTGTCCGCCAACCCGGCCCGGCTGCTGGGCCTTTCCGACCGCGTGGGCTCCCTGGAGCCCGGCAAGGACGCGGACCTGGTGCTGCTGGACGCGGACTTCGACGTGCGGGGCGTGATGCGGCGCGGCGAGTGGGTGGTCGCTCCCCAACTGGGCTGATAAGCCCGGCTTCTCCTCCGGCGGCGGCCGCCCCGCGACTGGGCCGGCCGCCGTCTCTTTGGCATGATCGGGGCCCGGAACGACGGCTTCGAGGGAGGCAGACCGGGTGATCCTCACGGTCACGCTGAACACCGCTCTCGACATCACCTATCGGGTGCGGTCACTGCGTCCGCACGCCTCGCACCGGGTCTCGGAGGTCATCGAGCGTCCGGGCGGCAAAGGCGTGAACGCGGGCCGGGTGCTCGCCGCGCTCGGGCACCAGGTGACGGTCACCGGGTTCGCGGGCGGCGGCACCGGCCGGGCGGTACGGGACCGGCTCGCCGGGACCGGGGGCCTGACGGACGCGCTGGTGCCGGTGGCGGGGGCGAGCCGGCGCACGATCGCGGTGGTGGACGAAATCTCCGGCGACACGACCCAGTTGAACGAGCCGGGCCCGCAGATCACGCCCGCCGAGTGGGCCGCCTTCCTGGACCGCTACGCGGAACTTGTGCCCAGCGCCTCGGCGGTGGCCCTGTGCGGCAGCCTGCCGCCGGGAGTGCCGGTGGGGGCGTACGCGGGCCTGATACGCACGGCGCGCTCCCTGGGCGTACCGGTGCTGCTGGACACCAGCGGCGAGCCGCTGCGCCGCGGGGTGGCGGCCCGCCCCGACATCATCAAGCCCAACGCCGACGAGCTGGCCGAACTCACCGGCTCCCACGACCCGTTGCGCGCCACCGAGGACGCCCGCCGCCGGGGCGCCCACACGGTCGTCGCCTCCCTGGGTCCGAACGGCCTCCTCGCCGCCACCTCCGAGGGCCGCTGGCGCGCCACCCCACCGGGCCGGGTGCACGGCAATCCGACCGGCGCGGGCGACTCGGCGGTCGCCGCGCTGCTGTCCGGCCTGGTGAGCCGCCTGCCCTGGCCGGCCCGGCTCGCCCACGCCGTCGCCCTCGCGGCGGCCACCGTCCGGGCGCCCGCCGCGGGCGAGTTCGACCGGTCGACGTACGAGGAGCTGCTGGGACGGGTCACGGTGACCGGGCAGGCCGGTCATTGAGCCGCGCCGGGCTCAGCTGGTGACCCGGCCCGCCTTCAGCCACAGCTGGTCTAGCAGGACGTTGCACTTGTCGCCGGGCTGGCAGGAGATGGAGATGGTGTTGTTGCCCTTCTTGAGGGTGGGCCACACGTAGGAGCGGGTCCAGCCCTGGGCGAAGTCGTTGTCGGCGGCGTGCCGCCAGTTCCGCAGCCCGAGCTTGCTGCCGTACTCCTTGCCGTTGACGGTGACCGTCATCGACTGGTCCTCGCCGGTGGCGCTGTACCCGGTGAAGAGGGTGTAGTCGCCGTCCGAGGGGACGTCCACGCTCCAGGTGACGGAGGCGCCGACCTGGTTCAGACCGCCCACGTACTTGCCGCCCGCGGCGCGCGAGCCCTTGACGTCGGTGGCCGGCGCGGCGCCGCCCGACAGCTGCACCGAACTGTCCGCGGCATCGGCCTTCGGCAGGCCCGAACCGGCCGAGCTACTGCTCGTCGGGGTCGGGTCCGTGGACTGGCTCTGGGTCGGGGTGGTGTTCGCCTGGCTGTCGGACGTGTCGTCCGAGTTGCCGTGGATCATGGCGACGCCGATGCCGATGACCACCGCTGCGACCACCGCGATCGCGCCGATCAGCAGGCCCTTGGTGTTGGGGCCGCGGCGGCCGGGGCCGGGCTGCGGGGCGGGGGCGCGGCCCGCGGGCGGTGCTCCGCCGGGGAGCGTCTCCGGGGCCTGGTAGTGCGCGTTCGGCTGGCCGTAGGCGCCCTGCTGCGGAACGTGAGGGGGCTGCTGCTGGCCGTACTGACGCTCGCCGACCGTGCGCACTCTGCTGACCGAGTTCGGGTAGCCGTAACCGCCGGAGGGCGGCTGGGCTCCCCTGGCCTGGCCGTCTGCGTACAGATAGCCGAACGGGTCGTCTTCCTCGGGCGTGCTCGCGCCGTTGTCGCCGGGCGTCATCCCTTGGTACTCCTCAACAGGTGCGAACGGATACGGTCATGGCTGGAAAAGCGAGCCTACCCTCCCCCGTTCTCGACTTCGCTCGAACGGGGGGACCCCCATCACCTGAGCCAAACGGGTGACGCAGACCGCATCAACTCGCTGACCTGGGGCTCATCCCGCGCGGCGGTGCTGTTTGGGACGAGATCGTTTCTCTACGTACATCCGCTCGTCGGCGGACTTCAGCACTTCGTCGGCCGTCATGCCGCAGTGCGCCCATCCGATGCCGAAGCTCGCCCCCACCCGGACCGCCCGGCCCTCGGCCCGGATCGGCTGGATGATCTCGTTGCGCAGCCGTACCGCCAGGTCCTCGGCGTCGGCGCGGCCGAGCCCGTCGGCGAGGATCACGAACTCGTCGCCGCCGAGCCGGGCCACCGTGTCGCCGTCGCGCACCCCCTGGGAGAGCCGCCGGGCGACCTCGATCAGGACGGCGTCGCCCGCGTTGTGCCCGAACCGGTCGTTGATCGACTTGAAGCCGTCCAGGTCGCAGAAGAGCACCGCGAGGCCCTTGGTGCCGTCGTCCTGCTCGCCCTCGGGGGCGACGGTGTGCACATGGTGGTCGAAGCCGTCGTACGTCTCCGTGCCGGGCGCGAAGTCGAAGCCGTGCCCGGCGGGGCCGTCGAAGCCGGGGTGGCCGTAGGCCGCGTCCAGGGACTCCAGGGCGTGCGGCGGGCGGCGGCACAGCCGGGCGGCGAGCCGTGAGCGCAGCTCGGCGGAGTTCGGCAGGCCGGTCAGCGAGTCGTGCGAGGCGCGGTGGGCGAGCTGTAGCTCGCGGCGCTTGCGCTCCTCGATGTCCTCGACGTGGGTGAGCAGGAAGCGGGGCCCGTCGGCGGCGTCCGCGACCACGCTGTTGCGCAGCGACACCCAGACGTAGCTGCCGTCGCGGCGGCCGAGGCGCAGCTCGGCGCGGCCGCCCTCGGCCGAGGTGCGCAGCAGGGTGCCGATGTCCTCGGGATGCACCAGGTCCGAGAAGGAGTAGCGGCGCATCGCGGAGGCCGGGCGGCCGAGCAGCCGGCACAGGGCGTCGTTGGTGCGCAGGATGCGGCCGTGCTGTTCGCCGCCCATCTCGGCGATGGCCATGCCGGACGGCGCGTACTCGAACGCCTGCCGGAAGCTCTCCTCGCTCGCGCGCAGCGCCTGCTGCTCGCGCTCCAGGCGGACCAGGGCGCGCTGCATGTTGGAGCGCAGCCGGGCGTTGCTGATCGCGATGGCGGCCTGGAAGGCGTACATCTGGAGGGCCTCGCGGCCCCAGGCGCCGGGCAGCCGGCCGTTGCGCGGGCGGTCGACGGATATGACGCCGAGCAGTTCGCCGCTGGAGCCGCCCGGCGCGCCCGGTGTGTACATGGGGGCGAACAGGCGGTCGGAGGGGTGCCACTCGTCCTTGAAGCGCGGCGCCGGGCCGTCGGTGAACCACTGGGGCACATCGTCGTCGTCCAGCACCCAGCCCTCGGTGTGCGGTATGAACACGAGGTCGCCCCAGCGCTCGCCCATGCCCAGGCGCCGGTCCCAGGCCTCGCGGGAGCCGACCCGGCCGGTGATCAGGGCTTCGGCCGCGGAGTTGCCGGCGAACGCGGCGACGACGAGATCGCCGTCGGGGCGTACCAGGTTCACGCCCGCCATCTCGTATCCGAGGGCGTTGACCACGCCGTCGGCGACGGTCTGCAAGGTGTCCGCCAGGCTGCGCGCCGTGTTCATGTCCGCCATGACCTGGTGCAGCTGCCGCAGGGACGCAAGGCGGACGTACGGCTCCGACTCGGTCTCCATGCTCGCCCTCCCCCCGAGACCTCGCAGCGAATCAAGGGTCGTCGTCTTCGGCGCCTCGTGGTTGCTCCAGCAGTTTCACCGCCACTGAATCACAGCGCGCTGCTCACCCGGTACACAGGGTCAACAATTCCTGCCCCTTGTGACTCAAGTCACAGCAAAACATGAACAATTGGGCGGGGTTTCAGCGTTTTCCGTGCGTTCACCGTATGGCCTCTTTCCGGTCCCGCTCCGCCGCTGGTCCTAGGACCCGGCTCGGGCTCGGGCCCGATGCGTCGGGCGCAGAGCGCAGACTAGCGTTTCCGGCGTGCTGAAGACGCCTTCTCCCGCCGCCCTCGCAGCTTCCGGGCATGCTGAGGGGGTGAGCAACGACGAGTTCCGGGCCGCGATGTCCCGGCTGGCCGCGGGTGTGGTCCTGGTGACCGCGCAGGAACCGCCGCTCGATCCCGGCGACCCTGACGCACCGGGCGTGGAGGACGTCGGCATGACCGCGACGGCCTTCCTGTCGGTCTCCCTCGATCCGCCGCTGGTGCTGGTCAGCCTGCGGGAGGGCTCGCGCATGGACGACCTGCTCGCCGAACAGCCGCTGTGGGCGGTGTCGGTGCTCGCGGAGAGCCAGCGGCACATCGCGGGCCGCTTCGCCATGAAGGGCCGCATCAGCGACCGGCTGCTGTTCGAGGACATCGCCTACACGCGGGGCGAGGTCACGCACGCCCCGCTGGTCGGCGGCGCGCTCGCCACGCTGGAGTGCCGCACGGAGCAGCGGGTGGCGGCGGGCGACCACACCCTGGTCATCGGCCGGGTGCTGACGGCAGGGGTACCGAGCGCGGAGGGCGGCCCGCTGACGTACTTCCGGGGCCGCTACCGGCAGTTGGGCTGAGCCTCACCGCGCGCGGCGGGGTCCCTACCCCCAGTCGCGTCCCGAGCGCCCGCGCTTGGTCTCGGCGCGCTGCTTCTTCTCCCGCAGCCGGCGCTCGTTGATGCCCCGCGGTATCCGGGTGGGCCTGCGGGGCTTGGGCGGGGGTGCGGTGGCCTCCGCGAGGAGGGCGGCGAGGCGGACGGCGGCGGTCTCGCGGTTGCGCCACTGGGAGCGGTGCTCGGACGACCGTACGGTCACCACCCCGTCGACGAGCCGGGTGGCCAGCCGCTCCAGGGCGCGCTCCTTCCACACCGGCGGCAGCGCCTCGCTGGCGGCGAGGTCGAAGCGCAGCTCCACCTGGGAGTCGCTGGTGTTGACGTGCTGCCCACCGGGCCCCGACGACCTGGAGAAACGCCACATCAGCTCGGCCTCGGGGAGCGAGACGGAGCCGCGGATGACGTAAGGACCGGACATGCCCTCCATGTTCCCGGCCGGGGCCCGTCCACGTCATCCGGATTTCCCGGAAGCCGCGGAGAAGTCCGGGTAAAAAAGGTAAAGAGGCCCGGAACCACGGGGACCCCCCTGGACGTTCTTCCGGGTGCCGGTAGCTTCGTCGGCACGCACAGGGACAACTAGGAAGGGACTCCCAACATGGCTGTAAGCCTGTCCAAGGGTGGCAACGTCTCGCTCTCCAAGGAGGCTCCGGGCCTGACGGCCGTCACCGTGGGGCTCGGCTGGGACGTCCGCACCACCACGGGCACGGACTTCGACCTGGACGCCTCCGCCATCGCGGTCAACGCGCAGGGCAAGGTCTACTCGGACGCCCACTTCGTCTTCTTCAACAACAAGCAGACCCCGGACAGCACCATCGTGCACACCGGCGACAACCGCACGGGCGAGGGCGAGGGCGACGACGAGGCGATCAACGTCAACCTGGCCGGTCTCCCGGCCGACATCGACAAGATCGTCTTCCCGGTCTCCATCTACGACGCGGAGAACCGCGGCCAGAACTTCGGCCAGGTGCGCAACGCCTACATCCGCATCGTCAACCAGGCCGGCGGCGCGGAGATCGCCCGCTACGACCTGTCGGAGGACGCCGCCACCGAGACCGCCATGGTCTTCGGCGAGCTGTACCGCAACGGCGCGGAGTGGAAGTTCCGCGCGGTGGGCCAGGGTTACGCCTCGGGCCTGGTCGGCATCGCCCAGGACTTCGGCGTCAACGTCTGACGTACCGCGCCTGCGCCCTTCCCCACCCGAGTACCGGGGAAGGGGGCAGGACGGCCCGCGCGGCCGCGCCCCGGTCAGGGGTGGGCCGGTTTGCCGTCGCCGTACAGCCAGTCCTTCCAGATCTCGCCGAAGTCCTGGTCCGGGAAGCGGCGTTCGACGAACGCCGTGAAGTCCGCGGTGCTCGCGTTGCCGTAGCGGTGGGCGGCCGGCCAGGCGCGCAGCAGGGCGAAGAAGGCTTTGTCGCCGACCTTCTGCCGGATCTTGTGGAGCACCATCGCACCGCGCTCGTACACCGGCGACCCGGAGATGTGCGCGGCGCCGGAGGGGTTCGCGGGCGGGAAGGCCCAGATCGCGCTGTCGTGGGCCCGGTAGTAGGACTGGAACGTCTGCTCGGCCGTGTCCCCGCCGTGGTCCTCGTCCCACAGCCACTGGGCGTACGTGGCGAACCCCTCGTTGAGCCACATGTCCCGCCAGGACTCGGGGGTCACGCAGTCGCCGTACCACTGGTGCGCCAGCTCGTGAACGAGGGTGCTCAGCTCCGGCGCGCCGGGGAAGAAGGGGCGGTTCTGGGTCTCCAGCGCGTACCCCGCGTCGTCCGGCCGGTCGATGATGACGCCGACGGAGGAGAAGGGGTACGGCCCGAACGTGTCCTCCTCCCACTTGACGACCTCGGGCAGCTTCGCGAGGACGCCCGCGCTCGCCTCGGCCTGCGTCGGGTCGACCGCGGTGAGCACGGGCAGCCCGCCGGGGCCCTTGGACCGGGTGAGGTCGAAGTGCCCGATCGCGACGGTGGCGAGGTAGCTGGCCATGGGCTGCGCGGTGTGCCAGTGGTAGCTGGTACGGCCGCCGCGGGTGGACTGGTCCGCCAACTCGCCGTTGGACACGGCTTGCAGGCCCTGCGGGACGGTCACGGTGATGTCGTACGTGGCCTTGTCGGAGGGGTGGTCGTTGCCGGGGAACCACGCCATGGACCCGACCGGCTCGCCGAGCCCGAGCGCGCCGTCGGCCGTGCGCAGCCAGCCCTCCGCGGAGCCGTCGGGGTCGGTGAGGGTGCCGGGGACGCCGGAGTAGCGGACGGTCGTACGGAAGGTGTGACCCTTGCGCAGATCGTCGTGCGGGCGGACGGTGAGTTCCTGCCCGGCCCGGTTGTAGCGGGCGTCCCGGCCGTCGACGCCGACCGAGTCCACGTGCAGCCCGGCGAGGTCCAGGTCGAACGCGGACAGGTCCTTGGTGGCGCGGGCCGTGATGACCGCCGTACCGGTGAGGCGGTGGGTGGCCGGGGTGTAGTCCAGGGTGAGGGCGTAGTGGCCGACGTCGTACCCGCCGTTGCCCGCCTTCGGGAAGTAGGGGTCGCGCACGCCCGCGCCACCCGGTGTGCCGCGCACCCCGCTCCCGCACCCGGTGCCGGCCAGGGTGAGCACCAGCGCGACCGCGGCGGCCGGTACCAGGCGTACGGATCTGGACATGTCAGCGATCTTAGGCGGAAGCCGATCACGGGGGGAGTCGGCTCCGGCGGCGCGTCCAGCACCGTTGTGCACGCCGTCCGCCTGCGCAAACGGCTCAGGTACACAGGCGGCTCACAGGAAGGGCCGGAATCCGGGAACGGGACCGCGCCCGGCGGTCCCGCGCCGCCGTGACACCATCGGTCCGTGCTCGATATCGGCTACGCCCTCTCCAACCGCTTCCCGGACCCCCCGCAGACCGACTACCGCCGCGCGGACGTCCGCGCGCTGCGGCACGATCTGTTCTGCGGGGACGTGTACCTCGCGGACACCAGGACGGACCGGGAGCTGTCCACGGCCTGGGGATGGGTGCCCGTGCTGGACTTCGCCTGGGCGCTGTGCGACATCGTGGAACGGCTCGACCGGGATCCGATGGGCTCCCGCGCCGCCCGGCCGCAGCGGGCGGAGCTGGACTTCACCGAGTCCAGTGACCGGCTGCTGTTCGAGCGCCGCTTCGGCTGGGTCGACATCACGGCCGACTGGCAGCCGCTGGACGAGGCCCCCCTCTCCTTCTCCCACGCCGAACTGCGCCGCGAGGCACGGGACTTCCTCCAGGACCTGGTCGCCGACCTCGTCGACCTGCATGAGGACCTGGGCGAGAACCCGGCGATCTGGACCCTCCAGGCCCGCTTCCCCCGCGTCGCGTAAGACCCCGCCGCCCCCGGTACGCCGCCTACTCCACGCGTATCCCGAGCGCCGCCGCCAGCGCCGGTGCCAGGTCGAGGAGCTGGCCGGTGCCGATCACCGCGCCGGACAGCCGGTCCAGACCCCGCGCGATCTCCAGCGGGGCGGCGCCGCGCAGATCGACGTCCTTCAGCGTGGCCCCGGTGAGGTCCGCGCCCTTCAGCGCGCAGTCCACGAACTCCACCCGCTCCAGGCGGGCGCCGCCGAAGTCCGGTTCGACCAGGACGCAGGACTCGAAGACGACGTCCCGCAGCCGGGCCGTGCGCAGATTCAGGTAGTCGATCTTGCCGCCGCGCACCACGACCCGCTCCAGCACCGCGCCGTGCAACTGGGTGCCGCCGAGGCGCGGGTCGGTCAGCTCGACGTCGCGCAGGGTGGCCTCGGACAGATCGGTGCCGACCCCGCGCAGGCCGGTGAGCGCGCAGTCGAGCACGCGGGCGTGGCGCAGCCGCGTCCCGTCGGCCGCGCAGCCCCGCAGCGCGCAGTCCATGAACCGGGCGCCCGCCGCGTCCTGGCCCGTCAGATCCGCGTCCCGGAACTCCAGCCCGTCGTAGTCCCCGTCCGGGCCGAGCCCGCCGCCGGTCCACGGCCGCAGCTCCGGCAGCCGCAGCTCCGGCCGCCGTGCGCCCCGTCCCACCCGGCTCCCGCCGGTCGTTCCCCTCGCCATGGGTCCCATGCTGCACCCCGCCACTGACAATCGCCCCCACCCGCGCCGTCCACCTCGTGTCACCCAGATGCGATACGTCCCGATCCATGCTGTTCTGGCCAGATGAGCATCGGCCGAACGGGTGAGTCCCGGGCCGCCGCGGAGGGTACGGATCCGCACCGCTGGTGGGGGCTGGTCGTCATCGCCCTGGCCCAGCTGATGGTGGTCCTGGACGCCACGATCGTGAACATCGCGCTCCCCTCCGCGCAGCGCGCCCTGCACATGTCCGACGGCAACCGGCAGTGGGTGATCACCGCGTACACCCTCGCCTTCGGCGGGCTGCTCCTGCTGGGCGGCCGGATCGCCGATCTCGTGGGCCGAAAACGCGCCTTCGTGACCGGTCTGGCCGGCTTCGCGCTCGCCTCCGCGCTCGGCGGGGCGGCGACCGGCTCCGGGATGCTGTTCGGCGCCCGCGCGCTGCAAGGGGCCTTCGCCGCCGTGCTCGCGCCCTCCGCGCTGTCCCTGCTGACCACGATGTTCACCGATCCGCGCGAGCGCGGCAGGGCGTTCGGCGTCTTCAGCGCGCTGGCGGGCAGCGGTTCGGCGATCGGGCTGATCGTCGGCGGGGTGCTCACCGAGTACCTGACCTGGCGGTGGTGCCTGTACGTCAACGTGCCCATCGCGGCGCTCGCGGTCTTCGGCGCGTTCACACTGCTGCACGACCGGCCGGGGCACGGCGACGTCCGGCTCGACGTGCCCGGCGCGCTGCTGGGCTGCGGCGGTCTGGCCGCGATCGTCTACGGCGTCGGGGAGGCCCAGCCGCGCGGCTGGGCCTCCCCGCTGGTGCTCGCGGTGCTGGCGGCCGGGGTGGCGCTGCTCGCGGCGTTCGTGTGGTGGCAGGCGCGCGCGCCCGACCCGCTGCTGCCGCTGCGCATCCTGCGCAGCCGGGACCGGGCGGGCTGCCTGCTGACGATGGCGTTCGCGGTGATCGGCATGTTCGGGGTGTTCCTGTTCATGACCTACTACCTCCAGGTCATCCTCGGCTACTCGCCCTTCAGGACCGGGCTCGCCTTCCTGCCGATGACCGCCATGATCCTCGCCGGGGCCACCCAGATCTCGGCGCGGCTGCTGCCCCATGTGCCGCCGCGGCGGCTGCTGGTGCCGGGGATGCTGCTGGCGGCGAGCGGGCTGCTGCTGCTCACCCGGCTGACCGTGCGCTCCTCCTACGCCGGGGAGATCCTGCCCTCCCTGCTGCTGCTCGGGCTCGGCATGGGGCTGACCTTCATGCCGGTGTTCGCCACCGTGACGGCGGGGGTCGCTGCGCGGGACGCGGGGATCACCTCCGCGACCGTCAACGCCGCCCAGCAGGCCGGCGGTTCGATCGGTACGGCGCTGCTGAACACGATCGCCACCACCAGTGCCGCGTCCTATGTTGCCGCCCGACCGCACCGGCCCGGCGCGGTCCCGGCCGGCACCGTGCACGGCTACGCCGTCGCCATCGGCTGCGCCGCCCTGATCATGCTCGTCTCCGCCCTGACCGCGGGCCTCATGGTGACCGCCCCGGCCCCGAAGCACGGCACGCGGGCCGGCCGGCCGGTGCGGGAGCCGGTGGGCTGAGGCCGGGACGCGCCCCGATGCGACGCGCCCCGTTCCGTACGCGTCAGTCGAGCGGGACGTCGAAGTTCTTCGCGGTGATGTCCGTGCCGTCCGACGCCTTGGCCGCCAGGCGCTTGTAGCGCAGGACGAGCTTGTCCGCGTCCTTGGTGGGCGTGAAGGCGACCCAGCCCGTGGAGGTCTTGCCGGTCTCGGCGTCCTTCAGCGGCGGGTAGCCGGCCGCCTTGATCTCGTCGTCGAGGATGGTGGTGCTGGCCTGGTCGATGCCGTTGGGCATGCCGGTGAGGTAGAAGGACGTGGCGCCGAAGCTGTCGTAGTACTTCGAGCTGGCGGTGACCTTGACGTCGACCAGGACGACCTTCTCGTCGGCCAGCGCCGCGTACTTGGCCTTCGCCGCCGCCGAGGGCTGGAAGTCCTTGACGTACTTGATGACGGTGGCCTTCTCGCCCATCACGTCGTCGTCGATCGTCTTGTTCACCGGCACGGCGGTGCCGGTGGCCGCGCCCTTGCTCCCGGCGGCCGGCTGCGAGGGCGACGCCGAGGGGGCGGAGCCGCCGGCGGCCGACGCGCTCGGCGCGGGTGAGGGCGCGGAGCCGGCACCCGAGCCGGAGTCGTCGTTGCACCCGGTGAGCAGCAGGCCGCAGGCGGCTATCGCGGCGACGGCGGGAACGCGGGTGGCGACACGGATACGCATGAAAAAAGAACCTCTCCCCGTAGACGAACGCGGGCCCGCCGCACGGATGCCGTGGCAAAGCGGACGCGGTCGTTCATCTGGTCGATGTGCGGCGAGGATCATACTGGCCGCCCCGCGTCGCGCTTTTGTCATGATCGCGTTCCGCTTTCGTCAGGGGATCAACGGCCGGCCCCTCAGTGCCGTCCCGCCACCCGGTCCGCCGCCTTCGCCAGCCGCGAGGACTCCGTCGCCGGGCGGCGGCGTTCGCGCTGATCGGCGGTGTGGTAGGTGGCGTACATGCCGTGGACGCCGAGCCAGCGCAGCGGCTCGGGCTCCCACTTGCGGACCTTGTGGCCGACCCAGGGCAGCTCGGTGAGTTCGGTGCGGCCGGCCTGCCCGGAGTCCTGCTGGACGAGGTCGCGCAGGGTGCGGGCGGCGAGGTTGGTGGTGGCCACCCCGGAGCCGACGTAGCCGCCGGCCCAGCCGAGGCCGGTGGCGCGGTCGAGGGTGACGGTGGCGCACCAGTCGCGCGGCACACCGAGGACACCGGACCAGGCGTGGGTGACGGCGACCCCGGCCAGGGACGGGAAGAAGCGCACCAGGATGTCCCGCAGCGCCTCGACCGTCGCGCGCTGGGTGCGGCCGTCGTTGTCCGTGCGGGAGCCGAAGCGGTACGGCACCCCGCGCCCGCCCAGCGCGATCCGGCCGTCGGCGGTGCGCTGCGCGTACATGTAGGCGTGCGCCATGTCGCCCAGCGTCTCCCGGCCCGCCCAGCCGATCGCCGCCCACTGCTCCTCGGTCAGCGGCTCGGTGGCGATCATCGAGGAGTTCATCGGCAGCCAGGTCCGCTTCTGGCCCTTGAGGGAGGCGGTGAAGCCCTCGGTGCAGCGCAGCACGTAGGGGGCGCGGACGGTGCCGTAGGGGGTGACGGCGTGCTTGGGGCGGATCTCGGTCACCGGGGTCATCTCGTGGATCACCACGCCCAGCGCCTCGACCGCCGCCGCCAGCCCCTTCACCAGCTTCGCCGGGTTCAGCCGGGCGCCGTGCGGGGTCCAGGCGGAGCCGACGGCGTCCGCGACCCGGATCCGCTCGGCCGTCTGCCGGGCGCCGTACAGCTCCCGGTCCTTCTCGCCGTACGACAGCTCGTGCTCGTGGAACGCCTTCAGCCGGGCCAGTTGCGCGGGCGTCGTGGCCACCTCCAGGACACCGCCCTTGTGCACGTCGGCGTCGATGCCCTCGGCCCCGGCGACCGCGATCACCTCGTCCACGGTGTCGTTCATCGCCTGCTGGAGCCGTATCGCGGCCTCGCGGCCGTGCAGCTTCGCGTAGCGGTCGCGGCCCGCGATGCCGTTGTACAGCCAGCCGCCGTTGCGGCCGGAGGCGCCGTAGCCGCAGAACTTCTGCTCCAGGACGGTGATCCGCAGGAAGGGCGCGGCCTTCTTCAGGTAGTACGCGGTCCACAGGCCGGTGTAACCGCCGCCGACGATCACCACGTCGGCCGTGGCGTCACCGGGCAGCGGCTCCCGCACCGCCGGAAGGCCGTCGTCCGCGTACCAGAAGGAGATGCCACCGTTCACGACACTGCTCGCCGAGCTGCTCATGGCCGGGAACCTAACCCCTGAGCAGGGTCAGTGTCTCCTTCGGATTCCATGCTTTTCCGCGGCCTCTGGTCAGCGGATAGCAGGCCAGGCCGATCAGCATGGCGAGGAAATGTCCGGTGTCGGTGAAAGTGGGCGACCCGGCCAGGGGCAGCGCGAAGACGGCGAGGACGACGGCGAGGTAGGCGTAGCGCCAGGGGGGCGCGATGCGGTAGGTGAGCACGGCGACGACGCCGGCCAGGGCGTAACTGACCCCGATGTCCAGGGTGTTGACCGCCGAGTGGGGCGCGATGCCGTCCCGGATCGCCTTCAGCAGCAGCCCCTCGCTGACCAGGGAGGCGAGCACATGGGAGGCCGCGCACACCAGGAGCCAGCGGGCGGTGCCGAGCCAGCGTTCGGCCGGGGCGTGGAAGACGGTGTACAGGAACGCGTACGGCAGCCAGTGCCCGCCGTCGATCCACATCGCGCTGGTGACCAGCACCCGCAGCGGGGTGCGGGACAGCTCGTGGATGTTGGTGGACCTGCGGCGCAGGAAGTGCTGCTCGAAGCCGGGCGACATGTGGTGCACCGCGACGGTGGTGACGAACAGGACCGCCAGCCAGACGTAGGTGCCCGGGGCGCTGCGGACGTAGCCCGCGACCGCCCCGAGTCCACGGCGGAGGGGGCCGGCTCGGGTCACGCCGCCAGTATGCGTCGACTCGCGCGGACACGCCGCCGATTGGCCTATCCGCACATCTACGGATTATTCGGTCATAACGTACCCAGTATGAAGAGATGTCACCTCGCTTACGCCGCGAGTGCCGTCGCGGCCCTCGTCGGTACGGGAATCGGACCGGGCGCCGCCCCCGCGGCAGCCCTCCACCAGACCCTCGTGGTCCACCAGGGTGAATCGATCCAGCAGGCCGTGAACCGCGCGCGGCCCGGCGACACCGTGCTCGTGCTCCCCGGCACCTACAAGGAGAGCGTCACCATCAGCACGCCTCGCGTCACCCTGCGCGGGACGGGCGCGCGCACCGTGATCGAGCCCGCCGCGAAGACGACGGCCGGCCCGGCGCCGAGCAAGGTCACCAAGGACACCAAGGCCACCAAGAGCTGCGCCGAGGGCGGCAACGGCATCTGCGTGATCGGCACCAAGACGACGAACGTCGAGGGCGTCACCGTCGCCGACCTGAAGGTGACCGGCTTCGCCCGCGCCGGGGTGTTCGGCATGGCGACCGACACCATGACCGTGCACGGCGTCCAGGCCGTGCGGAACTCCGTGTGGGGCATCGCCCAGGAGCGGTCCGTGCACGGGCGCATCACCGGCAACTACGCGCAGGGCAACGGAGACGCGGGCGTCTTCCTCGCCAACACCATCACCGAGGAGGCCGGCGCCCTCGACACCCGGCGGACGGTGATCGACCACAACCGGCTGGAGGACAACCGCATCGGCGTCACGGTGCGGCGGCTGCGCAACCTCTCGGTGGCCGAGAACCACATCGAGGGCAACTGCGCGGGCGTCTTCGTCGTGGGCGACGAGAACAAGCCCAAGGCCGGTGACCTGGAGGTCGCCTACAACGACGTCACCGAGAACAACAAGTACTGCCCCAAGACCGACCGGCTGCCCGCCATCCAGGGCTCCGGCATCGTGCTGACCGGCGCCGAAAAGACCGTGGTGGACGGCAACCGGGTCACCGGCAACTCGGGCAAGTCCCCGCTGTCCGGCGGCATCGTGCTGTTCAAGAGCTTCGTCGGCGTCACCAACGACCAGAACCGCGTCAGCGGCAACGCGCTGGCCGGCAACGCCCCCGCGGACCTGGTGAACACCGAGACCAAGGGCATCGGCAACACCTTCGACCACAACGCCTGCCGGGTCTCCAAGCCCGCCGGCCTGTGCTGACCGCCCGACCCCGCCCCCGCTGGACCGACGCACGCCGAGAACGAAGGAAGGCGGCAGATGACCACCGCTGAGACGGCACCGCCGAACCGGGCCACCGCCGAGGCCCCGACCGCCCCGCCCCCGCCCATGCGGCTGCGCGAACTCGCTTTCGGGGCGGCCCTGTCCGCCGCCGTACGGGCCGCCGCCCGCCTCGGCGTGCCCGACGCGCTCGGGGACACCCCGCAGAGCGCCGAGGCCCTCGCGGCCAGGGTGGGGGCCGAACCCGGCCCGCTGCGCCGCATGCTGCGGGCCCTGACCTGCTACGGCGTCTTCACCGAGCGGCCCGACGGCACCTTCGCGCACACCGACATGTCCCGGCTGCTGCGCGAGGACGACCCGAACAGCCTGCGCGCCATCGCGCTGTGGTGCACCGAACCGTGGACCTGGGCCGCCTGGCCCAAGCTGGACGAGGCGGTGCGCAGCGGCCGCAACGTGGTGGAGGGCCTGTTCGGCAAGGAGTTCTTCACCTACCTGAACGAGGACGCGCCGGAATCCGCGGACGTCTTCAACCGGGCGATGACCCGTTCCAGCGAGCAGTCGGCGCGGGAGGTCGCGGCCCTGCTCGACCTGTCGGGCGCCGCGTCCGTCGCCGACCTCGGTGGCGGCCAGGGCCATGTGGTGGCCTGCCTGCTGGACAAGTACCCGCAGATGCACGGCAGTCTGCTGGACCTGCCCCGCGTGGTGGAGAACGCGCTGCCGCGGCTGCGCGAGGGCGGCGACCTGGCCGGCCGCGCGCAGATCGTGCCGGGCGACATCCGCGAGGCCATCCCGGTCAAGGCGGACGTCTACGTCATCAAGAACATCCTGGAGTGGGACGACGAGAGCACGGCCCGGTTGCTGCACAACGTCGTCCAGGCGGGCGGCCCCGGCACCCGCGTGATCGTCATCGAGAACCTGGTCGACGACACCCCGTCGATGCGGTTCAGCACCGCGATGGACCTGCTGCTGCTCCTCAACGTCGGCGGGGCCAAGCACACCACCGACAGCATGGTGCGCCGGCTCACCGCGGCGGGGCTCGACGTGGACGGCGCCCGGCCGGTGAACCCGTACCTGCACGCCTTCGAGTGCCGTGTGAGGGCGTGACCGCGAGGCCGTATCCGGACCGTCGGTCGCCGGGCCCGTCGCACCACGGGCCCGGCGACCGACGTCCGTCCGGATCGAACGCGCGTATCAGGAGCGCTCCCAGACGTAGAAGCGGCGCGCCATCGCGTCCTTGGGAGAGCGCCAGGTCTCCGGGTCGTACGCGCTGACGTATGCCGTCAGCCGTTCGCTGACGTCCCGGAACTCGGGGTGTTCGGTGACCTTGGCGATGGCCGGGCCCGGTTCGCGCTCGGACTCGATGAGGTGCATGTACACATCGCCGAACTGGAAGAGGCTGCGCCGGGTGACGCCCACGAGGTGGGGCAGCTCCCCCCGGTCGGACTCCTCGAAGATCTTCGCGATGTCGGGGGCGGAGCCCGGAGCCATCCGGGCGACGATCAGGGCCTGGTGCACGGTACTTCCCTTCGGGTGCGATGGCGCTCAGTCGGCGAGCGCCGGGGCGGTCCGGTGTCCGGCGGCGGCCTTCTCGATCTTGTCGCGGATCAGGGCCATCTGGACCTTCGAGTTCTTGTTGATGTTGTCGGTCATCCAGTCGTCGTCGACCGGGGCCTCCGGCTTCATCGCGAAGTCCTGCGTCCACACCATGCGGGTGCCGGCCGGGACCTCCTCGTAGGCCCAGTGGATGTCCATGTGGGCGAAGGGCCCGGTCTCCACCCGGCGGGCCCGGACGGTGCGGGTGGCGCGGTCGGGCTCGCGCTCGGAGACCCAGCTCCAGACGGTGCCGTTCTCGTCCGGGTGCATGGTGAGCCGGAAGGTGGTCTTCTCGCCCTCCCGCTTGAGCACCTCGACGGCCGCGTACTCGCTGAACAGCTGGGGCCAGCGCTCCAGGTCGTTGGTCATGTCCCAGACCAGGTCGAGCGGGGCCGCGATGGTGATCTCGTTCTGGGTGTGTCCTGCCATGTCAGGCTCCTGCCATCAGCGTGTTGTTGACGAGGTTGAGGAACTGCTGGGGGGTCTTGCAGCGCTCGGCGTCCACCGGCATCGGGGTGCCGTGCTCGTTCTCCAGCTCGCCGACGATGCCGAGCAGGCCGAGCGAGTCGACGCCGAGGACGTCGAAGCCGGTGTCCGGCCTCTCGTTGAGCTGCTCCGGGCTGACCGTGACCCCGGCCGCCTTCTTCATGAGGGCTGCGAGTTCTTCGACGGTGATCTTGGACATTGCTCTCCTCCTTTGCTGTTCACCGCGCGCTGGGGTGCCGCAGCACCAGCGCCGAGTTCGACCCCATGAGGCCGCGGCTGAGGACCAGCGCGGTACGCGGCTGGGCGACGCGCGCGCGGCCGGTGACGAGGTCGAGGTCGTGGCAGACGTCGTGGACGTTCGGGGTCGGCGGGATCAGTCCGTGCTCCATCGCGAGGACGGCCGCCGCGGTGTCCAGGACGGGGGCCGCGCAGTAGCCGCGCCCGGTGCCGGTCTTGGGCGCGGTGACCGGCACCCGGCCGCCGTGCGCGCCGAGGGCGTCGGCGATGGCCAGCGCCTCGGCCCGGTCGGCCGCCGGCACCCCGAGGGCGTCGGCGAAGACGACGTCGACCTCCTCGGGCGCGCACTCGGCCTCGGCCAGCGCCTGCCGGATGGCCTGGGCGAGGCCCGCGCGGGACTCCTCCCAGCGGGAGGCGCCGGTGAAGGTGGCCGCGTGCCCGGCGACGAAGGCCCGGATGTCGGCGCCGCGGGCGCGGGCGGCCCCGGCGGCCTCCACCACGAGCATCGCGCCGCCCTCGGCGGGCACGAAACCGCACGCGTCCTTCGTGAACGGCCGGTAGGCGCGCTCCGGTTCGCTCGCCCGGCTCAGCTCCGCGTAGCCGAGCTGGCAGACCATCGAGTACGGCGCGAGCGGGGCCTCGGTGGAGCCGGCCACGATCGCGTCGGTGCCGCGCCGCACCGCACGGGCCGCGTGCGCGAGGGCGTCCAGACCGCCGGCCTCGTCGGAGGCGACGACCGAGCAGGGGCCCTTGAAGCCGCGGCGGATGGAGACCTGGCCGGTGCTCGCGGCGTAGAACCAGGCGATGGACTGGTACGGCCCCACGA
Source organism: Streptomyces sp. AM6-12 (assembly GCF_044327085.1). Taxonomy (NCBI): domain Bacteria; kingdom Bacillati; phylum Actinomycetota; class Actinomycetes; order Kitasatosporales; family Streptomycetaceae; genus Streptomyces; species Streptomyces sp. AM6-12. The sequence continues at coordinate 4,063,938 of NZ_JBIQWN010000001.1, read as the reverse complement.
ACCGGCTGCCCTTGCCCCACAGCCGCTGCAACTCGCGCTGGCCGAACTCGCCGCCGCCGGAGCCCGCGGCGGTGACCACGCCGATGGAGTACGGCGACTGGTCGGTGTCGGCCTGGCCGAGCCGGGCGTCGGTGAGCGCGAAGTCGGCCGCGGCCATGGCGTAGTGGGTGAAGCGGTCGGTCTGGACGAGGAAGCGCTCCTCGATGGTGTCCGCCGCGTCGAAGGCGCGGACCTCGCCGGCCACCTTCAGCGGCAGGCGCTCACAGCCCTCGCGGGTCACCCGGTCCAGGACGCTCAGTCCCTCGTGGGTGGCCTTCCAGAAGGTGTCGGTGCTGATGCCGTTGGGCGCGACCACGCCGATGCCGGTGACGGCCGCACGCCGGTCCTGGGGTTCGCTCATCTCGTCCTCACTCCCTCGGCCGGGTCAGGATCACCGCGGACTGGAAGCCGCCGAACCCGCTGCCCACGGAGAGCACGCTGGTCAGCTTCCGCTCGCGGGCCGTACGCGGCACGTAGTCGAGGTCGCACTCGGGGTCGGGGGTCTCGTAGTTCGCGGTCGGCGGTACGGCCTGCTTGGCCAGTGCCAGCACGCAGGCGACCAGTTCGATGGCGCCGATCGCCCCGAGGGAGTGGCCCACCATGGACTTGATGGAGCTCATCGGGGTGTCGTAGGCGTGCTGCCCGAGCGCCCGCTTGACGGCCGCCGTCTCGTGGCGGTCGTTCTGCCGGGTGCCGGAGCCGTGCGCGTTGACGTAGTCGATCGCCGTGGGGTCGAGCCGGGCCTGGTCGAGGGCGGTCGAGATGGCCCGCGCCATCTCCAGGCCCTCCTTGGTCAGACCGGTCATGTGGTAGGCGTTGCCGAAGGTCGCGTAGCCGCCCAGCTCGCAGTAGACGTGCGCCCCGCGGGCCCGTGCGTGCTCCAGCTCCTCCAGGACGAGCACCGCGCCGCCCTCGCCCATGACGAAGCCGTCACGGTTGTTGTCGAAGGGCTTGGAGGCGTGCGCGGGGTCGTCGTTGTTCGGTGACGTGGCCTTGATCGCGTCGAAGCACGCCATGGTGATGGGGGATATGGGCGAGTCCGACGCACCGGCTATGCAGATGTCGGCCCGCCCCTCCTGGACGGTGTGGAAGGCGTATCCGACGGCGTCCAGGCCCGAGGTGCAGCCGGTGGAGACGGTCTGCACCGGACCCTGGGCGCCGAAACGTTCCGCCACCGCGGAGGCCGCCGTCGCCGGGGTGAAGGCCCGGTGCAGCTGCGGCTGGGCCCGCTCGGGGTCCACGTCCCAGCGCTCGCCGCCATGGCTGACCAGCACGTAGTCGTGCTCCAGACGGGTGGTGCCGCCGACCGCGGTGCCCACCGACACCGCGATCCGCCAGGGGTCCTCCCGCGCCAGGTCCAGGCCCGAGTCGCGGACCGCCTCGTCGCCCGCGACCAGGGCGAACTGGATGTAGCGGTCCGCCCGTTCCACCTGCTCGGTGTCCAGGCCGTGCGCCGCCGGGTCGAAGTCGCACTCGGCGGCGATCCGCGAACGCAGCTGGGAGGGGTCGAAGAAGGTGATGCCCCGCGTCGCGGTCCGGCCGTTCGCGAGCAGATCCCAGAACGCGGGGGTGCCGATGCCGCCCGGAGCGACGATGCCTATGCCGGTGACCGCCACGCGCCGGTTCATGACCGGACCCCTCCGCCGTCGGCGCCCGCCCCGGCCGGCTCGGCACCCCGCTCGGCCCCCGGCTCGGTCAGCACCGCGGCCGCGCCGATCACCGACGTCTCCTCGGTGTCGACGTGCCCGAGCTGTGGACGCGGCGCCAGCGGGCCGAGGTGGAAGACCATCCGCGCCTCCACGTCGCCGACGTTGCGGAACCGGTGGCGCATGTCGATGGGGATCATCAGCCCCTGCTCCGGGCGCAGCACGTGCGGCTCGCCGTCCAGGTCGACCTCCAGCTCACCGCAGACGACGTAGACGAACTCCTCGGAGTAGGGGTGGTAGTGCTCACCGATGCGGTCGCCGGGCTGCACGATGGCCACACCCATGAAGCCGCTGGTGGATCCGACCGTGGCCGGGGTGAGCATGGCGCGCAGATCACCGCCGCGCCGCGTGTTGGGCTCGACCTCGCTGAGGTCCACGATTCTGGGACGGGGTTTGATCACGACGTTCCTCCGGTGGATGTGATCGGGCTTCCGGGTGTGGCGTGGGGAGCGGGTGTGGGGCCTGGGGGCCGGTGTGGCGTGGGAAGCGGGGTGGGGCCTGGGGAGCGGGTGGGGCCGCTCAGACGGCCGGTGAACGGCGGTCGGTGATCAGCTCCATCCGGGCGGCCTCACCGGCCAGCAGCTCGCGCACCTCGGCGGCCAGCGCGGCATCGCCGGGCAGCGGGTCCACGTCCGCGCCCTCGGCGGCGAGGTCCACCAGCCGCACCACGACGTCCTCGCGCTCGAAGACCGTGCTGCGCAGCACCTGGCTCGACGGGTCGTCGGCGGCCGCCGAGTCCGCCTTGGCGAGCAGCTCCGCGAGCTTCATCCCGCGGCCCGCCCTGGCCGGGTAGTACAGGGCCCGCCGGGTGCCCTCGGGCCGGTCGTCCGCCATCACGTGGTGCACGGCGGGCAGCGCCGCACGGGTGAAGAACAGCCGGGCCGACTCCTGGTCGTTCAGGTCCCGGTCCTGCTCCAGATAGGGGTTGATGGCCTCCTCGACGGCCCGCACCTCGGGCGAGCGCGACACGTGCCGCAGCGCCGCCAGCAGGTCGCCGCGCACCTCGATGGCGCGCACCACCCGGTTGCCGTGCATGAACAGCGAGGTGCGCAGCAGCCGCGTGGAGTCGTCCACCCGCGGCTCGGGCGCCGCGTAGTCGGCGAGCAGCTTGGCGACCTTGTCCTCGGTGCCGGGCTTCACGGTGAAGGTCAGCGCGTGCCGGATCACTCCATCGCCGATGCGCACCTCGGTCTGGAGCCGGCCGCGGGCGGGCGCGTCCGTCTCGTAGGCGCGGCCGGTCTCGCGGACGATGTGGAAGCGCAGCGAGCGGGTGTTGCGCACGCAGGAGTGCAGCGGCTCCACCATCCGCACGTGCTCCTCGCTGTTCACCCAGGTGAGGAACGGCGGGGCGCTCTCCCACTCGCTGGTGATGAGCCATTGGGATGGATTCTCGATGGACTGGCAGAGTTGGTCGCTGACATGGCCGGGCACCGACGCAACCTGGTTGCAGAGCTGCTCGTACGCCTCCAGGAACTGCTGCTGCGCGCCGTCGTAGACGTCGACCAGCAGGACGACCCGGAGCCTCGAGCCGTCGAACACGGACTGGGAGACACGCTTCGACGCGTCGCGCGCCGGTACTTCTGACAGGCGTTCAGAGGTGGTGGTCATGGTGCGGGCATCTCCTTGGCGGGGGATCTCGGGTGCGCCGGTCACCGCCGTGACGCGACGTCAGCGCTTCTTGATCCTGTGCCGATGCCGGTAAGCCCGCGACTCGTAGGAACCACGTGGGTGATCCCGTGCGCAAATGGCCCCAACAACGGTGATACCGGGCAAGAGACTCACAGGCGCCTTGTACGCACCCCTGCCTCTGGAGGCTCGATGCATCACACAGCCGACCACCGGGTTCCCGTCCTCATCGTGGGCGGTTCACTGGTGGGCCTGTCCACGTCCCTGTTCCTCGGCCGCCTCGGCGTGCGCCACCTGCTCGTGGAGCGGCACTCCGGGACCTCGCACCACCCGCGCGGACGCGGCAACAACGTGCGCACGATGGAACTCTTCCGGGTGGCCGGCATCGAGCCGGACATCAAGGCGGCGGCCTCCCTGCTCGCCGACAACCACGGCATCCTCCAGACCCCGACCCTGGTCGGCGACGCCGGCGAGTGGCTGTTCAAGGAGATCGACCCCGGCGGCGGCCTGCGGAGGTTCAGCCCCACCTCCTGGTGCCTGTGCAGCCAGAACGACCTGGAACCCGTCCTGGTGGACAGCGCCCGCGAACTCGGCGGCGACCTGCGCTACCACCACGAGATGGAGTCCTTCGAACAGGACGCCGACGGAGTGACCGCCGTCGTCCGCGACCGCTCCACCGAGGAGCGCTACACCGTCCGGGCGGACTACCTCGTCGCCGCCGACGGCCCCCGCAGCCCCGTCCGCCGCGCCCTCGGCATCGGCCAGAGCGGCCCCGGCGAGCTGTTCGCCAACGTCAGCGTCACCTTCCGCTCCACCCGGCTGGCCGACGTGGTGGGCGAGCGCCGCTTCATCTGCTGCTACCTCACCCACCCGGACGCCGACGGCGCCCTGCTCCCCGTCGACAACAAGGAGCGCTGGGTCTTCCACGCCCCCTGGCACCCCGAACACGGCGAGCTGCTGGAGGAGTTCACCGAGGAGCGGCTCCAGCGGCACATCGCCGCCGCGGTCGGCGTGCCGGACCTCGATGTGCGGATCACCGGAATGGCGTCCTGGCGCGCCGCCGAACGGGTCGCCGACTGCTACGCGCGGGGCCGGGTCTTCCTCGCGGGCGACTCCGCCCACGAGATGTCCCCGACCGGCGCGTTCGGCTCCAACACCGGCATCCAGGACGCCCACAACCTCGCCTGGAAGCTCGCCGCCGTCCTCGACGGCTGGGCCGGCCCCGCGCTCCTGGACAGCTATGGCGCCGAGCGCCGCCCGGTCGCCGTCGCCACCAGCGCCCGCGCCTCCGCCCGCTCCGTCGAGCACAGCCACCCCGGTTTCGCCCCGGCCCCCGGCGTCGGCGGCGCCAAGCGCGGCGGCATCCTCAACGTCGTCCTCGGCTACCACTACCCCGCGGGCGCCGCCGTCGGCACCGACCCCGAGGCGCCGGTCGTCCCGGACGCCCTCTCCCTCACCGGCCGCCCCGGCACCCGCGCCCCCCACCTGTGGCTGCGCCAGGCCGCCCGCCGCCTGTCCACCCTCGACCTGTACGAGCGCTCCATGGTGCTGCTCACCGACGCCCCGGACGACGCGGGCTGGTACGACGCCGCCCGGCGCGTCGCCGCCCTGGACGGGGTACGGCTCGACGCCTACCGGATCGGCCCCGGCGGCGACGCCGACCTGATGTACGACACCGAGGGCGACGACTGGGCCGCGCTGCACGGCGTCGGCACCGACGGCGCGGTCCTCGTCCGCCCGGACGGCTTCGTCGCCTGGCGCGCCGAAAGCGCCTCCCCCGACCCCGAGGCCACCCTCCGCGAGGCCCTGAACGCCGTACTACACAGGCGCTGACCTGCTGACCCACCCCGGCAACCCCACAGGGCCGCCCAACCGGGCGGCCCTGTGCCATGCGCTGCCGTCTGGGGTCACGGGCGGGCCCGTGGTCCGACCAACTGCTCGTAGAGAGCACGGCGTTGCGGAGAGGCCTCTTCGGTTTCGGCGAGTGCCTGGTCCCAGTCCCGTTTGATCTCGTCCAGGTAGGCCCGCCAGTCGCCGCTGGGGTGGGATGAGCCCATTTCCCTGAGGTCGACCAGGCGTTCGTTCTTGCCGAGACCACCGGAGCCGACCTTGTCCCGTTTGTGGCCGTGCAGGACCGACTCCGGGTTGGACGTGGCCTCGGTGGAGCGGAAGTCGTGCTCGTAGCCGACCGGGCTGTCCGCGTGTGGCGCGATGGTTTCGATACCGATCTGGAGGGAGCCGTCCTTCTCCATGGTCGGACGGTGGTAGACCAGCAGGACGTGACCGTAGGAGCCGTTCGGCAGCACCATGTCGCCGTTCCAGTCCTTGGAGCCGAGTCCGCCGCCGGAGATGTCCTGGCCCCACAGTTTCGGGCTGGCGGCGCCGACGGCGACCTTGTTCGTGAGGGAGGCCAGGACGCCGCCCTTTTCCTTGAACTTGCCGGGTTTGCCGTCCTTGTTGGGGCCGATGGAGGTGCGGTGGGTGGCGAAGCCCCGTTCGGACACGCCCTGGGCGGTCTCCCCCTTGGTGTCGTCTTTGGACACGCCGAGGAAGTGCGGTAGCGAATAGGCGGGCTCGTCCTTCGAACTCAGCGCCGGGATACGTATGTTGACACGACCGCCATGGGCCAGGGCACGGACGACGTCCTGCTCGTAATCGGCCGTGTGCCGGCCCTCCGCCGGGCTGTAGAGCTGAAGCCCGTGACGCAGGACGAGGAGGATCCTGGTGAGCATCTCGCGGCCCTGGGCGTCCTTCTTGACGTAGTCGGGGGCCGTCCTGCCCTTGCCCAGCACAGTGCCCTCCGCCGGGATGGCACCGCTGTGCCGACGCTCGGGCGCCATGCCCTCCGGGTGCAGCGTGTCGACGGCCGTGTCACGGATCTGCCGGTCGCGCTCCTGCTCCAGCACCTGCCGCTCCTCCGGCGCGGTGCCGGGCGCCTGGGTGCGCATGAACCGGCCGAGCGTGTAGGCCGGGTCCGTCGGCGTGCGGACCGCCGGGTCCCGCAGGATCGGGTGGTTCTTCCGGATGGCCAGCGTCGCGGTCAGCACGCGCTTGCCGGCGGCCAGTTTCAACCAGTCGCCGAACGGCCCCTCGGCGTATTTCTCGGCCTCGTCGTACGTGCCGATCCCCACCTCCTTCAGCCACTGCGGATCGGTCCCGGAGAGCTGCCTGATGTCGGCCAGGTCCTGCTCGTTGAACACCTCGCCCCGCATCACCCGCCGGTCCAGGGTCCTGCGCAGCCGGGCGGGCCCCTCGACCATCCATTGCTCGGGCCACCATGTGCCGGGCGCGAAGACGTTCCGCTTGGCCGTCGCCTGGACCGTGTGCTGCTCGATCGACTGGCTGAGACGGGCGATGATCGCCTTGCCCTCCGGCACCGCCTCCTGCGCCGGACCGGCTGCCTCGGCGGCGAGCGGCTCGGCCGTGTCCGTCGCTTCCGTGCGCTGGACCGCCGTCACCGCGAGCCGGGCACCGCCCGAGCGTCCCACGGCCTCATCGCGCCGACGCCCGTCTCTCTCCTGCTCGCGGCGCATCATCCTCAGCACCGCTTCGTTTCCGACGGTGGCCTGTAAGCCCATCAACCCGCTTGGCGCAGGCGCACGCTCACTTCGTTCCCGGACACCCGACGCAGCGGTGCGCTTCCTGTCGTGAGACTTCACCGGCACCCCTTGACACGAGACCCGAGACCCTTGAGGTCGACGGTAGATCCACCGGCGTCCCCTCCGAAACCCCTCTTTGACCATGAAACCTGTGCCCCAGGGCCGACTCCGGGGGGTGTCGATGGCGACCTCATCCCCTTGGCGCTGTCGCCGCGGACACACCGGCCGGCCTCCGGCATGGCGCAAGACCAGCACGCAGCAATGCCACACGGAGGCGGACCGGTTCCTGCGTGCATACGCCGCCGACGCGGCCGCAGGTCGGCACCATCGCCGGGCTCTGCACGGCCGAGGACGTGAAAGTCCAGGTCTGAAGCCGTCCGACCTGGACCTCGGTGGAGCCCCCTGTCGGATTCGAACCGACGACCTTCGCTTTACAAGAGCGGCGCTCTGACCAGCTGAGCTAAGGAGGCGGGTCGCGCGTGCTGCGCGGGTGTGCCTGTGCAGTGTACCCACGTCACCTGGTGGGCCCGTCGAAAATTTCCGCGAAGTTCACCGGCGTCCATGTACTGACAGACCGCGCGACCGCCGGGTACGGTCTCGGAGCGGTTCACTCGCGTGGACCGCGCAACCACCTTCCTACAACGGATCGTCCGGCACGTTCCTGCCGGTAGAAGGGGGCCCATTCACCATGGCCACTGTCACGTTCGACCAGGCGACCCGGATCTATCCGGGCTCCACCAAGCCCGCCGTCGACAAGCTCGACATCGCGATCGAGGACGGCGAGTTCCTCGTCCTGGTCGGCCCGTCCGGCTGCGGCAAGTCCACCTCGCTGCGGATGCTCGCGGGTCTGGAGGACGTCAACGCCGGCGCCATCCGCATCGGTGACCGCGACGTCACCCACCTGCCGCCCAAGGACCGGGACATCGCCATGGTGTTCCAGAACTACGCGCTCTACCCGCACATGACCGTCGCTGACAACATGGGCTTCGCGCTCAAGATCGCCGGCGTCAACAAGGCGGAGATCCGGCAGAAGGTCGAGGAGGCCGCGAAGATCCTCGACCTCACCGAGTACCTCGACCGCAAGCCGAAGGCGCTGTCCGGCGGTCAGCGCCAGCGGGTCGCGATGGGCCGCGCGATCGTGCGCGAGCCCCAGGTCTTCCTCATGGACGAGCCGCTGTCCAACCTGGACGCCAAGCTCCGCGTCTCCACCCGCACCCAGATCGCCTCGCTCCAGCGCCGGCTCGGCATCACCACCGTCTACGTCACCCACGACCAGGTCGAGGCCATGACGATGGGCGACCGCGTGGCGGTCCTCAAGGACGGTCTGCTCCAGCAGATCGACACCCCGCGCAACATGTACGACAAGCCCGCCAACCTCTTCGTCGCCGGCTTCATCGGCTCCCCCGCCATGAACCTGGTCGAGGTCCCGATCACCGACGGCGGCGTGAAGTTCGGCAACAGCGTGGTGCCCGTCAACCGCGAGGCCCTCAAGGCCGCCACCGACAAGGGTGACCGCACGGTGACCGTGGGCGTGCGCCCCGAGCACTTCGACGTCGTGGAGCACGGCGGCGGCGCGGCGGCCTCCCTCACCAAGGACGCCGCCGACGCCCCGGCCGGCCTCGCCGTCTCGGTGAACGTCGTCGAGGAGCTGGGCGCCGACGGCTACGTGTACGGCAGCGCCGACATCGACGGCGACCTGAAGGAGCTGGTCGTGCGCGTGAACGGCCGCCAGGTGCCGGAGAAGGGCGCCACCCTGCACGTCGTCCCGCGCCCAGGCGAGACGCACGTGTTCTCCACGTCCACCGGCGAGCGGCTGTCCGACTGAGCCCGCCCCGGCACCGTCCCGCCAGAGGGCCCCGCGGTACTCCGCGGGGCCCTCTTCGCATGATCGTTACGGGTCCGGGCGTCAACTCGTTACCCAGAAAACCGCCCTTTCTCATCCCCCGTAAGAGTGACGGAATGTCCGCGCGTCATTACCGGCCGCTACCCTCAGGCGCGTGAAGCACTCCACCACCACTCAGACGCGACGCAGCCACCGGGGCCCTGCCCGCCGGGTCGGCCGCTCCCTCGCCCTCGTCCTGCCCGTCGTCCTGGTGCTCTCGGGAACCCTCGCGGTCACCCGGGTCAACTGGACCGGAAGCCCCGCCGGCTCGGTGCTCACCGCCTCGGACATCACCGCGCAGACCGCCCCGAAGGCCGCCGCCCACGCCCCGGAGGACGTGCTGCGCGACCACCTGCTGAGCGAGCTGCACGAGAAGAATCCGGGCGTGGTCCTCACCCACCTCCAGGAGGCCGTCAACGGCCATCCCTCGCTCGCCCGGCACTGCACCTCCATCGCCCGCTCGCTCGGCCGGGCCGCGGTGCGCATCTACGGCGCCTCGCGCGCCCAGTCGTACGCGCGCCCGGTGTGCGACACCTCCTTCGCGACCGGGGTGCTGGCCGCACGCGGCTGAACCGGGCACGGGGCGCCACGTACAGTGCGGTTCATGACCCATCCGAACGCCGCGTCGCGCCCCACTCAAGCCGTGATCCTGGCCGGTGGCCAGGGCTCACGGCTGCGTCCGTACACCGACGACCGGCCCAAGCCGATGGTCGAGATCCCCGGCACGGGCACTCCGATCATCGGCCATCAGCTCGCCTGGCTCGCCGAGGAAGGCGTGACGGACGTGGTGGTCTCCTGCGGCCACCTCGCCGAGGTCCTCCAGGACTGGCTGGACTCGGCCCGGCTGCCGGTCTCCGTGCGCACCGTCGTGGAGACCGAGCCCCTCGGCCGCGGCGGCGGCCTCCGGTTCGCCGCCGCGCATCTCCCCCACCCGGACCGGCCCTGGTACGCCACCAACGGCGACATCTGGACCCGCTTCTCCCTGCGGGACATGGCCGACTTCCACACCGAGCGGGACGCCGTGGCGACGCTGGCGCTGGCCCGGCCGCGGATTCCCTGGGGCGCGGTGCGGACCGACGGCTTCGGGCACATCACCGACTTCATCGAGGCCCCGCCGTCCACGTTCGAGATCAACGCCGGTGTGTACGTCTTCTCGCCGGAGTTCACCACCCTGCTGCCCGAGCGCGGCGACCATGAGCGCACCACGTTTCCGGGGCTCGCCCGCGACCGGAAGCTCGCGGGCTTCCCGCTGCCGCAGGGCGCGTACTGGCGGGCCATCGACACGGCGAAGGATCTGACCGAGGCGGCCAAGGAGCTGGCGGGCTCGGGCCGGTAGCCGGTAGCCGGTAGCCGACAGCCAGAGGTGGCACGCGTCTCCGCATGACATGGGGCCCGGTACCGCACGCGGTACCGGGCCCCTTTCCTGTCCGCCGTCCGTCAGCCCAAAAGGCCGCCCAGCACGCCCGGTTGGCCCGTGGAGGAGCCGCCGCTCGACGTGGAGGTGCCGCCCGGAGCGGAGCCTCCGGAGGTGGTGGAGCTGCCGCCGGTGCCGGTCGGGCCCGCCGTGGTGCTGGGGGCGCCGCCCGTGGGGGCGGACTGGCGGGACGGGAGCCGGCCCGTGGTGCCCTGGGTCGCGCTCGGGGTGGTGGTCGTACCGCCCGCCGTGTGGCTCGCGCCCGGAGGCGTGGCGGAACCGGAGGGGCTCGCGCCGGCCGTGGCGCCGCCCGACGGGGCGGTGGATGCCGACGGGGTGCTCTTGTGCCGGGCGCCGGGCTCGCCGGGGAGCGGGGAGCCGGGGACGTTGTTGCGGGGGGCCTCGCCGGGGCCGGGGACGACCACGCGGCTGGAATCGCGGACCGCGCCGCCGAGCAGCGAGCCCACCAGCAGGGTGACGCCGACGGTCAGCGCGGTGATCAGGGCGCCGCGGCGCAGCACGTAGCGGCGCAGCTCCCAGATGTCGGAGCGGGGACCGAGCCGCCGCCAGGCGCTGCCCGCGAGCCGGCCGTCCACCGAGTAGACGGGGGCGCCGGCGATGATCAGCGGGGACCAGGCGGCCAGGTAGATGATGTCCGGGGCGTCGTACGCCGGGACCGTCTTCCAGCTCACCGTGACGATCAGCGCGGCCGACAGCAGCACGCCGACCACCGCGGCCACCCGCTGCCAGCAGCCGAGGATCGTCAGCACGCCCACCACGACCTGGAGGAAGGCGATCACCAGCCCGGAGCCGACCGGGTGGTGCAGCGCGAACTGGCGCAGCGGCTCGGCGACTTCCCAGGGGTGCAGGGTGTTGAGCCAGGTGACCATGGAGCCGCGCTTGCCGCCGTCGAAGTAGACGGGGTCGCACAGCTTGCCCATGCCTGCGTAGATCGAGATGAAGCCCAGGAAGATGCGCAGCGGGAGCAGCACCACGCCCAGGTTCATCCGGCGGCCGGGGTAGTACGCGTGCCGGGCCGGGTCGTCCCCGTGCCGCTTGGCGGGGCGCGGGGCGTCGAGGTCGTCGCCGGAGTCGGCGTCGTGGTCCGCGGGGTACGCCGGGAACGGCTCCGTGGGGTCGCCGTCGTACCCCTCGTACTCGTCCTGGCGCCCGAAGTCCGGGCGTGGGTAAGGCGGTTGGTCGTACGACCCGGTGCGCATGTGCGGCAGGAGGCGGGTGCCCCCCTCGTCGTCGGCGGAGGTGCGCTGGTGGCCGACGACGGGGGTCTCGACGGTCGGGTCCAGCGCGTCGTACGTCTCGTCGTAGCCGGTGGTGCCGACGCGCGGGATGACGCGGGTGGCGCCGGTGTCGGACTCCTCGGCGTGACGGACGATGCTGCCCCGCACGGCCTGGAGGAGCCGGTGGGCGCCGGTGTCGTCCGGCGCGGAGCGGCCGCTCCACACGACGGGACGGCGACGGCCGGCGCCGGGACGGGCCGCCGAGGCCGCGACGGGCATCCGGGCGGTGTCCTGGGCGGCGCTGAGATGGCGGGCGATCCGGGCGGACCGGGTGCGACCGGCCGCCGCGCCCAGCTGCACGCGGAAGCTGGCGTGGTTGACGATGATCTGCGCCGGGTCGCTCGGCACCTTCACCATGCTCAGCGCGGGAGCGTCGTCGAATCCCGACGAGCGGTCCCCCGTGGGTGTGCGGGGTGTTCTGGTGTCCACACTCATCTAACCGAGTGACGTGGAGTTAGGACACTGCTTTGACCGGCCGGATGTGTCCGGGCCCCGTCAAAGCAGCGTCGAACGCCATATGGACGCCGGAATTCCCGCGTAAGGGTGAAGTTCCGGACGGGTGTTCAGTCCCGTCGGCGCGTCGTCGCGACGGCTCAGCTCCGCCTGCGGGCGGCCTCGTAGAGCACGATGCCCGCGGCCACACCGGCGTTGAGGGACTCGGTGCCGCCCGGCATCGGGATGCGCACCCGGAAGTCGCAGGTCTCGCCGACGAGCCGGGACAGGCCCTTGCCCTCGCTGCCGACCACGATCACGACCGGGCCGGACAGGGCCTCCAGCTCGCCGATCTCGGCCTCGCCGTCCGCGGCCAGACCGACGACCGTGACGCCCGCCTTCTTGTACTGCTCCAGCACGCGGGTGAGGTTGGTGGCGCGGGCCACCGGGGTGCGGGCGGCGGCACCGGCGGAGGTCTTCCAGGCGCCGGCGGTCATCCCGGCCGAGCGGCGCTCGGGCACGACCACGCCGTGGCCGCCGAACGCGGAGACCGAGCGGACGACCGCGCCGAGGTTGCGCGGGTCGGTGACCCCGTCGAGCGCGACGACCAGCGGATCGGCGCCCTCGTCGGCGGCGGCGTCGAGCAGGTCCTCGGGGTGCGCGTACTCGTACGGCGGGACCTGGAGGACCAGGCCCTGGTGGTTCAGGCCGTTGGTCATGCGGTCCAGCTCGGGGCGCGGGGCCTCCATGAGGTTGATGCCGCCGCGCTCGGCGGCGAGCTGGAGGGCCTCGCGGACGCGCTCGTCGTTGTCGATGAACTGCTGCACGTACAGGGTCGTCGCGGGGACGCCCTCGCGCAGCGCCTCGACCACCGGGTTACGGCCGACGACCAGCTCGGACGCCGACCTGCCGGCGCCCCGGCGCGCCTGCGGGCGGCCCTGCGAGCGGCGGACCTTCGCGGCGGCGGCGCGCTGCTTGGCGTGCCCCTTGCGCATCTCGGCGGGCGGGGTCGGGCCCTTGCCCTCCAGGCCCCGGCGCCGCTGGCCGCCACTGCCGACCTGCGCGCCCTTCTTGCCGGACATGCGGCGGTTGTTCGCGGCCATGAGTCACCTGTTCCGTGAGCTTTGTTCGTACGTACGTCTTATGCAGTGTGCCGCCCGGACGGCCGGGCGGCACAATCGATCAAGGGGCGCCCGCGGTGGCTAACGCGCCCCGAGAGTCCAGCGCGGGCCCTGCGGGCTGTCCTCGATGGCCAGTCCGGCCTGGGCGAGCTGGTCGCGGATGGCGTCGGCGGTGGCCCAGTCCTTGCGGGCGCGGGCGGACTCGCGCTGGTCGAGGACGAGCCGCACGAGGCTGTCGACGACGCCGTGCAGGTCCTCGCCCTGACCGGACTCGCCGGCCCAGTGCGCGTCCAGCGGGTCGAGGCCCAGGACGCCGAGCATGGCGCGGACCTCGGCGAAGCGGGCCACCGCGGCGTCCTTGTCGTCGGCGGCGAGCGCGCTGTTGCCCTGCCGGACGGTGGTGTGCACCACCGCGAGGGCACCGGGGACACCCAGGTCGTCGTCCATCGCCTCGGCGAAGGCGGGCGGCACCTCGGCGGCGGGCTCGACGCTCTTGCCGGCCAGCTCGGTCACCCGCTGGAGGAAGCCCTCGATACGGCCGAACGCGGCCTCCGCCTCGCGCAGGGCCTCCTCGCTGTACTCGATGGTCGACCGGTAGTGCGGGGTGCCCAGGTAGTAGCGGAGCACGATGGGCCGCCAGCGCTTGACCATCTCGGAGACCAGCACGCTGTTGCCGAGCGACTTGGACATCTTCTCGCCGCTCATGGTGACCCAGGCGTTGTGCACCCAGTACCGGGCGAACTCGTCGCCGAAGGCCTTGGCCTGCGCGATCTCGTTCTCGTGGTGCGGGAAGATCAGGTCCAGGCCGCCGCCGTGGATGTCGAAGGCGGAACCCAGGTACTTGTGGGCCATCGCCGAGCATTCCAGGTGCCAGCCGGGCCGCCCCCGCCCCCACGGCGTCTCCCAGTCCGGCTCGCCCGGCTTGGTCGCCTTCCACATCGCGAAGTCACGCGGGTCGCGCTTGCCGGTGATGCCCTCCTCGGCAGGCTGGCGCATCTCGTCCAGGTCCTGCTTGGACAGCTCCAGGTAGCCGGGCCAGGAACGCACGTCGAAGTACACGCTGCCGTCGGCCTCGTAGGCGTGCCCGCGCTCGATGAGCGCCCGCATCATCTCGACCATCTCGGTGACATGGCCGGTGGCACGGGGCTCGTAGCTCGGCGGGAGGCAGCCCAGGGCGGTGTAGCCGTCGTTGAACGCCCGCTCGTTCTCGTACCCGATGGACCACCACGGGCGGCCCTGTTCGCGCGCCTTGGAGATGATCTTGTCATCGATGTCCGTGACGTTCCGGACGAACGTCACCTCGTAGCCGCGGTACTCGAACCAGCGGCGCATGATGTCGAAGTTGAGGCCCGAGCGGATGTGCCCGATGTGCGGGGCCGCCTGCACGGTGGCACCACACAGGTAGATCGAGACACAGCCCGGCTTGACCGGGTCGAAGTCACGGATCTGCCGGGCGCTGGTGTCGTACAGGCGAATAGTCACCACTCCAGAGTAGTGGGCCCTGCCTAGTGCCTCACGCCCCTTCCCCTGTTTACGGCGCCCTGTCCGCTGTTCACTGCGCCTGTCCGCGCGGCGTCCGCCCCTTCGCCCCCTCCGCCCGCGTCCGCCCGGCGCTCAGAGCCGCCCGACCACCTTGCGCGGGGTGATCCGGACGACGACTCGTTCGGCGTCCTGGGAGGACTCGGGGTTGAACTCGGCGTACTTCTTGCCCGTGTACTTGAGGCTCAGTTCGTCGATGAGGGCCTGGCCGCCGTCGGTGGTCAGTTCGGCGGTGCCGCGGATCTCGGCGTACTCGTAGGGCTGCTCGGGGTTCATGACGACGACGGTGACGCGGGGGTCGCGGTCGAGGTTCAGCTTCTTGCGGCGGTCGACCGTGGTGGAGAAGAGGAGCTGCTCGCCGTCGCGCTTCACCCAGACCGGCGACATCTGCGGACTGCCGTCGGGCTGGACGGTGCCGACGACGATGAACACCTTGCCGTCGAGCAGGGACTTGAGCCGGTCGGACAGGGCGGCGGGCATGGGTACCTCCATAAGGGCCGCGGACGGTGACTCTCCGGGTACCCTCGCACGCTCCCGGCTCACCCGCACCAGGAGAGCGCGGGTTTCAGGCCGTCCGCACCACCAGTGCCGTCGCGACCGCCATCAGCCCCTCGTCGCGTCCGGGGAAGCCGAGCCCGTCGGTCGTGGCGCCGGAGACGGACACCGGCGCGCCGGCCGCCTCGGAGAGGATCTTCTGGGCCTCGTCCCGCCGCTTGCCGATCTTCGGGCGGGGGCCGATCACCTGCACGGCGACATTGCCGATGGTGAAGCCCGCGGCGCGCACGATCCGCGCGGCCTCGGTGAGCAGCGTGACCCCCGACGCGCCCGACCACTCGGGCCGCCCGGTGCCGAAGTGCTGCCCGAGGTCGCCGAGCCCGGCCGCGGAGAACAGCGCGTTGCAGGCGGCGTGCGCGACCACGTCCGCGTCCGAGTGCCCGGCCAGCCCCGGCCCCTCGCCCTCCCACTTCAGGCCGGCGCACCACAGCTCGCGGCCCTCCTCGAAGGCGTGGATGTCGGTGCCGATGCCGACCTGGGGCAGCACCGTCTCAGTAGCCATCGTTCAGCCTCCTGCGGGCCAGGACGGCCTCGGCGAGGACCAGGTCCAGCGGGCGGGTCACCTTGAACGCCTCCTCGTGTCCGGGAACCGTCACCACCGGCAGGCCCAGCTGCTCCACCATGCTCGCGTCGTCCGTGACGTCCCCGGTCACCGTCTCGTGCGCGCGCACCAGCGTCACCCGGTCGAAGCCCTGCGGCGTCTGCACCGCCCGCAGCCGGGCCCGCTCGGGCGTGGCCACGACCGGTTCGGGCGCGCCGGGCTCGGTGGCCGGCGCGACCTCCTTGACGGTGTCGGCCAGCGGCAGCGCGGGCACGACCGCCGGGGCGCCGGCGCGCACGGCCTCGATCACGGCGTCGACGGTGTCGACCGGGACCAGCGGGCGGGCCGCGTCGTGGACGAGGACGACGCCGTACTGCGGCGGTACGGCCGCGAGGCCGAGCGCCACCGACTCCTGGCGGGTGTCGCCGCCGGGCACCACCACGAAGTCGGTCCGCTCGGGCAGCGCGTGCGCGTCGAGCAGCGACTTCACCTCGCCGGGCCCGTCCGCCGGGGCGACCACGACGACGAGGGAGACATGGCGGGAGGCGGCCAGCGAGTGGACCGCGTGGATGAGCATCGGCGTGCCGCCGAGCGTCCGCAGCGCCTTGGGGGCGCCCGGTCCGAGCCGTACGCCCCGGCCGGCGGCCGGGATCACGGCGGCGACGGGGGCCTGCGCGGGCGGCGCGGAGGGCGAGGAAGGCGATTCGTCAGACATCGGTTCCTGTCAGGTTTGTGTGCTCGACCTAGTTGGGTATGGCCTTCAGGAGTGCCGGGCGCGACGCCCTGACCGGACCCTTTCCGTGACCCTGGTCGAGCGCCCACCCAGGGCCCGGCATCTCGAGTATCGGGGGCCCGCTTCGTTTTCAGGGGCTTTCCGGGGGGTACGCCGCAGACGGCGCCGCGGGGACGAACATGCCGCAGCGCCCGGCGACAAAAACGAATGTCATCGGGCACCGCGGCATTTTCGCTGTGCTGAGAATGTGCGAGAGCACTGTGCTGAGCGTGCGGGAGTGGGGGCGACGGGCAGGGACCGATCAGTTCATCGGCCATTGACCGGGAATCGCCGCCCACGGCACGGGCACGTCAGGAGGCGAGCACCTCGTCGAGCAGGGCCTCGGCCTTGTCCTCGTTCGTGTTCTCCGCGAGAGCGAGCTCGCTCACCAGGATCTGGCGGGCCTTGGCGAGCATGCGCTTCTCACCGGCGGACAGTCCGCGCTCGCGCTCGCGACGCCACAGGTCACGCACGACTTCCGCGACCTTGATGACATCACCGGAGGCGAGCTTCTCCAGGTTTGCCTTGTAGCGACGGGACCAGTTCGTGGGCTCCTCGGCGTACGGCGCGCGCAGCACCTCGAAGACCCGGTCCAGTCCGTCCTGACCGACCACATCACGCACGCCGACGAACTCCGCATTGTCCGCTGGCACACGCACCGTGAGGTCACCCTGGGCGACCTTCAGCACCAAGTAGGTCTTGTCCACGCCTTTGATCTGGCGAGTTTCGATGGCCTCGATCAGCGCGGCCCCGTGATGGGGATAGACCACGGTGTCGCCAACCTTGAACGTCATGTGACAGGTACCCCTTCCGTGGCTATCCAGGGTAACACGGATACGGCGTCTTCTGAATGGCGTTTTCGCAGGTCAGGGCATATCTCGGGGCTTGACAACAGCAACCGGAACGTGCTGCGAAGGGCCCCCGGAAGCGGGAATTCGCAGGTGGGAGGGGCTGTCCGGACGGGGTGAAACGCGTACGTCACGCACCTCACGCACGCACTCCAAGCGGGGAAACATCCCGATTTGTCCGCTTCCTAGCGTACGACTTCCGCTACTCCGTTCGGAGGCCGCAGGGCCATGTGAGCCGATTCAAGAATTGGTCAGTGACGGCCGGACGGGTGATCCGGTGATCAATTTCGGGACGCCCGCGCATTCCTTCACGGAAATTTTGCGCGCGGTTATGCGAATGGCGCACCGCCACCCGGCAAAGCGGCTGGAGCGGCCGTTGTGACCGCCGAGGCGGCCGGGGTGCCGTCGGCCCACGTACCCCCACCTGGCGGGAAGCCCGGCGTGAGGGGGAGGGTCGGGTGCGATCGCGTGGGGACGGCTCGGTAACCTGAAGCCGCCGACAGACACTTAGGGTGGCTTTACAAGGGAAGCCGCCCCTGCGTTCAAGGAGTTGCCGCCGCCGTGAGCAGCAGCCTTCGACGCGGCGCCCTCGCCGCGTCCGCCATTGTCTTCTCGATCGCCTCGCTCGCCGCTTGCGGCGCCGGCAACGACTCGCAGACGCTCGAGGTCAAGCCGGACAACGCGGCGACCAGCGTCGGCGACATCAAGGTCCAGAACGCCCTGGTCATCACCCAGCCGGACCCGAAGTCGACCGGCCCCGCCGTGGTCTCCGCGACGCTGTTCAACTCGGGCAACGGCGACGAGACCCTCCAGTCGATCAGCATTCCGGGCACCAGCGACACCGTGAAGCTGACCCCGGCCAAGGGCGGCAGCCTGACCGTCCCGGCGCACGGCTCCCTGATCCTGGGCGGCCAGGGCAACGCCTCCGCCGAGATCCCCGGCGGCCACCAGAGCGTGCAGGACGGCAACGCCCAGCCGGTCACCTTCACCTTCAGCAAGGCCGGCGCGGTGAGCCTGCGCGCCTTCGTGGTCCCGGCCACCAGCTACTTCGACAAGTGGGGCCCGTCCCAGCTCCCGTCCGCCCCGGCCACCAACTCCCCGGCCCCCGGCGCCACCGCCTCGGGCAACACCAAGCCGGGCAAGCACGGCAAGCCGAACCCGTCCGCGAGCACGGGTGCCGCGGGCTCGACGGGCGCCACCAGCTCCACCGGCCCCGACACGCCCCCGAGCGACTCCGCCTCGCAGTCGTCCGGCACGGGTCACTGAGCGGTCGTACGGCCCTCGTCCGCGCGCCATGCGAAAGGGCGGCACCCCCTCGGGGATGCCGCCCTTTCGCACAGGCCTCGCGGCTTACGGCTCGAACTTGTAGCCCAGGCCGCGCACCGTCACCAGGTAGCGCGGGGCGCCCGGATCCGGCTCGATCTTGGCGCGCAAGCGCTTGACGTGGACGTCCAGGGTCTTGGTGTCGCCCACGTAGTCGGCGCCCCAGACCCGGTCGATCAGCTGCATCCGGGTCAGCACCCGGCCGGCGTTGCGCAGCAGCATCTCCAGCAGGTCGAACTCCTTGAGCGGCAGGTCGACCTTGGCGCCGGCGACCGTCACCACGTGCCGGTCGACGTCCATGCGGACCGGGCCGGCCTCCAGGGCCGCCGGGGTGACCTCCTCCGGCTCGCCGCGGCGGCGCAGCACCGCGCGGATGCGGGCGACCAGCTCACGGGAGGAGAAGGGCTTGGTGACGTAGTCGTCGGCTCCTATCTCCAGCCCGACGACCTTGTCGATCTCGCTGTCCTTCGCGGTCACCATGATCACGGGGACGTTCGAGCGGCCGCGCAGCTGGCGGCACACCTCGGTGCCGGGCAGGCCCGGCAGCATCAGGTCGAGCAGGACGAGGTCGGCGCCGTTGCGCTCGAACTCGTCGAGGCCGTCGGGGCCGGTGGCCGCCACGGCGACCTCGAAACCCTCCTTGCGCAGCATGTAGGACAGAGCGTCGGAGAAGGACTCCTCGTCCTCGACGACGAGCACTCGGGTCACGGAAGGACCTCCGGGGAGGGAAGCGGTTCGTACGGGGATGGCTCGGTGGGACCGGTCTCGTCGCCGAGGCCGGGATCCGGATGCTGAAGTGCGCGGTCGCGGGCCCCGCCCGCCTCCGGCAGCCTGAGCGTGAAGGTGGAGCCCTGGCCTTCGGCGCTCCAGACGGTGACCTCCCCGCCGTGCGAGGCGACCACGTGCTTGACGATGGCGAGCCCCAGGCCGGTGCCGCCGGTGGCCCGCGAGCGGGCCGGGTCCACGCGGTAGAAGCGCTCGAAGATGCGCTCCTTGTCCTTGTCCGAGATGCCGATGCCCTGGTCGGTCACGGCCAGCTCGATCATGTCACCGCCGGGGGCGCTCACCCGGCGGGCGGCGATGCCCACGCGGGTGCGGGCCGGGGAGTAGTTCACCGCGTTCTCGACCAGGTTGCCGAGGGCGGCGGCCAGCTGGCCACGGTTGCCCCAGACGTGCAGGTCGGCGGTGCCGCCCGCCCGTCGCCCGCCACCACCCTGATCGAGCCCTTCGGGCGCGCCCACATTCGTGACCATGGTGATCTGCTTGGTGCCCGCCTGGTGGCGGCAGCGGTCCACGGCCTCGGCGACCAGCTCGTCCACCTGGACGGACTCGGCGTCCTCCAGGGGGTCGTCGTTCTGCACCCGCGACAGGTCGATGAGCTCCTGCACCAGGTTGGTCAGCCGGGTCGCCTCGATCTGCATGCGGCCCGCGAAGCGCTGCACGGCCTCGGGGTCGTCGGAGGCGTCCATGACGGCCTCGGACAGCAGGGAGAGGGCGCCGACCGGGGTCTTCAGCTCATGACTCACGTTCGCCACGAAGTCGCGTCGTACGGCCTCGATCCGGCGGGCCTCGGTCAGGTCCTCGACCAGCAGCAGGACCAGACGGGAGCCGAGCGGCGCGACCCGCGCGGAGACGGCGAGGGCCTCGCCGCGTCCGCTGCCGCGCCGGGGCAGATCCAGCTCGACCTGGCGTATCTCACCGTCGCGCCGCGTGTCGCGGGCCATCTGGAGCATGGGCTCGATGGAGAGTTTGCCCCCGCGCACCAGCCCGAGGGCGTAGGCGGCGGAGCTGGCCTTGACGACGGCGTCGGCCTCGTCGAGGACCACGGCGGAGGAGCGCAGCACCGAGAGAACGGTGTCCACGCCAGGCGGGAGTACGGGATCGGTGTGCAAGGAGGTCCTGGTCGGTCGCTTCTGGTCGCGTTCGCTCCAGCGGAACGCCAGCATGGCGATGACACCGGTGAGCACCCCGGCGATCGCTGCCGCTGCGGCGACCGCCGCGTTCACGTCCATGTCACCAGGTTAGGCATGGGGTACGACATGCCCACAGCCGATCGGGTGCGACCTCGAACACTCGTCGCCCAGAGTTCACCTAGGGGCCAGTACCGGTTCATTTGGGCAGCCGGAAACGGACGCGTACGGGGCACAACGTGGGAGCGTGGGGGTTCGCACCGCCGGTTCTGCCGCCGGGCCCCCGGACACGACCCCCGGAACACGTATGACGAGAGGGAACCCTGATGCGGGACGCGTACCACGAGGAACTGGACTCGATCGGCGACGGTCTGGTGGAGATGGCCCGGCTGGTCGGCTCGGCGATCGGACGCGCCACGACCGCCATGCTGGACGCCGACCTCAAGCTCGCCGAGAGCGTGATCGAGGCGGACCAGAAGGTCGACGAGCTCCAGCACGACCTGGAGGCGCGGGCGATAGCGCTGCTGGCCCGGCAGCAGCCGGTGGCGACGGACCTGCGCATCGTCGTCACGTCGCTGCGCATGTCGGCCGACCTGGAGCGCTCCGGCGACCTCGCCCAGCACGTGGCGAAGCTGACCCGGCTGCGCTTCCCCGAGCGCGCCGTCCCGCAGGACCTGCACGCGACCATCCTGGAGATGGGCCAGCTCGCACAGCGCCTGATGGCCAAGGCCGCCGAGGTCATCGTGACCAAGGACGTCGACCTCGCGCTCCAGCTGGAGCAGGACGACGACGAGATGGATTTGCTGCACCGCACCCTCTTCCAGCACCTCATCGACGACCGCTGGAAGCACGGCATCGAGACGGCCGTGGACGTCACCCTGCTCGGCCGCTACTACGAGCGCTACGCCGACCACGCGGTCGCCGTCGCCAAGCGTGTGGTGTACCTGGTCACCGGTGAGCACGCGGACGAGATCCAGTCGGACATCCAGCCGGTGACGGGCGTGGAGGGCGCGTAGGCCCTGGCCGGGCGGGGGCCGGGGCCGGGGGCGGGGGCGAGAGGTCGGGTGACGTAGGTGAGATGCCGTAGGTGGGGAGCCGCGTGCGGGGGTCGGTTGCTCCCTGGGGCCAACTGTGGCGCATCCGTGCGCCGTTGATGCGCCCGGTCGACTGGGCATGGAATGGGTGAGGGCATGCCTGCCCCGGCAACTAGGCCCCGGCGTCTAGGAGGGACCCATGACCGACTCCCCCAGCACCACCCCCGACCCCGCGCAGGAGCGCGAGACCGAGCAGCCCGCGAAGATCAGGGGCCTGCCGCTGGTCGCCGCGTGCGGCTGCGGCTCCGGCTGCAGCTGCGGCTGCCAGTCGGGCGCGCCCTGCCAGTGCGGCTGACGGCAGAGCCGTCGTAGGGCCGGTACGAACTCCTTTCGTACCGGCCCTTTTCCGTACGGCACCGCGCCCGTACGGGTCCAGCCGCAGCTGGTCGAAAGCGAGGCCGGTTCGGGCGTCCGGGTGGCGCGGCAACCGGCGGGCTCAGCCGAGATCGCGCCGTCGGCGTGACGGCGCCGCCGGGACCTACTCCCGCTTGAACCCGTGGCTGCGCTCCACCTTCGCCACGTGCAGCGTGTACCTCTGGTACCACTCGGCCCGCCCGCGCTCCTGTGCCGCACGGTGCTCGGCGTTGCTCCGCCACTCCGTGAGGGCGTCCGCGTCACGGAAGTACGCGACGGTGATGGACAACCCGCCGGGCGTCTGCGCATGATCCGCCCCCAGGAATCCGGGGACGTCCTTCACCAGGTCTTCCATGCGCGCGTTGGTCTCGCTGTAACCGCTTCGGTCCTCGGTCGGGATCGCGGTGAACACAGCGGCGTAATAGGGGGCTTCGAAGGCCTCGACGGGCCTGACAGCCACTTCGGAATGCTCGCTCATGCCGCCACTGTGCGTCAGGCCGCGCCCAATGCTCCAGCGTCATTCCTGAACGGAATCGATCAGTGATCCGGCTCTTGACCTGATCGATGCCGCGATGACCCAGTACTTCGACATGGGCGACAAGACGCAGTGGGCCGGTGGAGGACGCGGAGTTTGCCAGAGCAGCCCCGCCGCCTTTGACACACGCCGGGATCAAGCTGGACTGGGCACAGCACGGAGTTGGCGCGGCGGGCACCGCGCTGGCCGGGCAACCGCGTACAACGGTCTTCCGCCCCCCCTTCTTACAGATCGATCCGCCGTCATACATAGCGAGCCGGGACTGACAACAGTAGACCCGCGCATAAATTATTGCCGGAATCAATCAGTCCACTATCAGATCTCCCTCAATTCAATTGAGGGAGACTCCATGTAACCGCTATGTTCTTCTTTGTTGGCCGGCACGGAAAATTAGCCATGATTTGGCAAGACCTAGGCCCAGGGGGGGGACCATGAAGCGGACAGCAAAGATCGGCACACTCATTGGTGCAGTCGTGATGAGTGTAGGGTTAGGGGTCAGCTCAGCTTCCCCGGCTGCGGCCCAAAGTGGGACGGATATCGCCACCACAAGTCCCGTCACCAAGTTCTTCGAGCCCGGAACCAAGATACCCGGAAATCTCTCTAAGCCCGGCGCCAAGTTGATAGTCAAGCCGAACGCCGCCGCACGGTCGCTTTCCGCTGCTCCCCCCCAGACGTTGGGGCGCGTCGATTTGGGCGAGTCGTGCAGCACAGAAGTGATTTCCAAGACGAGCGGCCAAGGCAAGACTACTCTGGTGCTGTCCGTCAGCAAGGAACGGGCGGTCCAACTCAGCGGAGACGCCGGGATCAGCAAGGGGTGGATCACTGTCTCTGTGGGGTTCAGCGTGACAAATACCTACAAAGTCACAAATGAAACCCGTTATGAGGTGCCCAAGGGAAAGTATGGGACCGTCGAAGCATACACTCTCTTGGAACACTATCGCGTCCAGGTCCCCTGGCACGGCTTCACCCGAATGGTCGATGTATATAAGCCCATCGGCGTATGCTTCAATCAGTGGCTAGACTAGTCAGCAGTCATTAGCTTCGGCACGCGAAAGGGCGACTCCATGGCGCAGATTTTTCGAAAGACAGTCTTAGGGGTGGCCCTTTTGCTATCCTGCGTCGCGTGCACTTCCGGAGGCGGGGATGGAAAGACGCATGAATCATCAGTCGACCAATTCCCGCGACTGAATCAACTCAAGTCCGTCGACGCGAGTGAGGCACAGAACATCGCAGCGGACGAATTTCCTTCGGATCCTCACGTCCCCAAGGTGATCGGCGAGGTGCGTAAGGGACCTTATCGTCTGATTGCGTACATCCAGGGGGACTCCTGCGGGCTGCGGGTGACTGATGCGTCGGATCCCAAGCGCGCGTTACTTCACGTGACGTCGGCATGGCCTGCAAATGATTCGGACGGCAGCGCCAAGTACCCCGCTGGCCCCTACAGCTTCGCCTCAGCGGGAGGTGCGAGCGGATCCGACACGTGGGCCTCGCTCGGTTGCGGCAAGTCGGCGATGGTGATTGGCTATTCGTCCCGTACGTACGGACCCGTGTCCGACCAGCGGGGTGACGTATCGGTCAAGAAGAACTCCGAGGATCCGGTGGCCCTGATGGTGGTGATCGGCCCGCGAGGAGTACGCGAAAAGATCTTGCCGCGGCTCTGAAACAACAACGGGTTTCGCAACGACTATCGAGGCCCAGTCGAACCTGGTATTAAAAACGCCCCTGACCCGCGCCAAGCGCAGGTAAGGGGCTTAATTGCGGGAGCTACTTATCCTTGCCCTGGGTGTTGTCGGGGATCTTGGAGAGCTGGGTTTTTGCTGGTCAGAGGCAGTGGGCTCGTGCGCCTGGTGGTCGTCGTTGGTTGTCCCTGGCCACTGCCGAGCGTCCCCGGACGGCCCAGCTTCGCCGCGCTCGCCTGACGGCCGCCACCTTCGACGCGCCCAGCCCAAACCTCAGCCGACGACAGCCCGCCACGATGGTGGGTGCGCCAATCGACCCCGCACGCGTATGCCTCGCTGTACCCCCGCCCGCCGGCCTCGGCCACGCTGCCTGTTTCGATGGCCAGTGCCTCACGGCGGTGACCGGCCGACCCTCAACCTGGGAAGCTGAGGTGATCTACGCCCGGCTGTTGGGCTGACCTGTGGTGACGCGGTCTCGTCGCCTGCTTGGCCACTGGACTCCCCGTTATCTTTTTCGCGGTCCTGCAAGAGGGCCGCTGGCCTCCGGGCCCGGTATGACTGTGTCCCCCTGTCGAAGGCATGACCTGGGGGGTGGTGTCACCGGGCCCGGGAGGTGTCCGTCGGAGACGCTGATCAGAGGTCCGGCCACCGTCCGGTCCGGCGCAACGCCGGGCAGTTCGCGGGCGGCAGGTCTGCATAACGTGGATGCGCGAGCACGACACCCGAGCCGAGGCCGGCACCGTCAACACCCCTTGGGAAGGGGCACGATGTTCGAGATCGAAGACGTTGGCGTGTTCCTGGGCCTGGACGTCGGCAAGAGCGCCCATCACGGCCACGGACGCACCCCGGCCGGGAAGAAGGTCTTCGACAAACCGCTGCCCAACAGCGAACCCAGGCTGCGGGCCGTCTTCGACAAGCTGCGCGACAAGTTCGGCACCGTCCTGGTGGTCGTCGATCAGCCCGCCTCGATCGGCGCCCTTCCGCTGACCGTCGCCCGCGACGCGGGCTGCCAAGTGGCCTACCTGCCCGGACTGGCCATGCGCCGGATCGCCGATCTCTACCCGGGCGAGGCCAAGACCGATGCGAAGGACGCCGCGGTGATCGCGGACGCGGCCCGCACCATGCCGCACACCCTGCGCTCGCTGGAACTGACCGACGAGATCACCGCCGAACTCACGGTCCTGGTGGGCTTCGACCAAGACCTCGCCGCCGAGTCCACCCGCACGTCCAACCGGATACGCGGCCTGCTCACCCAGTTCCACCCCAGCCTGGAACGTGTCCTGGGACCGCGTCTGGACCACCAGGCCGTCACCTGGCTGCTGGAGCGTTACGGTTCTCCGGCCGCCCTGCGCAAGGCCGGCCGCCGCAGACTCGTCGAGCTGATCCGCCCGAAAGCTCCCCGCATGGCCCAGCGGCTGATCGACGATGTCTTCGACGCACTCGACGAGCAGACCGTCACCGTCCCCGGCACCGGCACCCTCGACATCGTCATCCCCTCCCTGGCCGCATCCCTGGCCGCCGTCCACACCCAGCGCCGGGCGATGGAAGCGCAGATCAACACGCTGCTGGAGGCCCACCCTCTTTCCCCGGTCCTGACGTCGATGCCCGGCGTCGGCGTCAGGACCGCCGCCGTCCTGCTGGTCACCGTCGGCGACGGCACCGGCTTCCCCACCGCCGCCCACCTCGCCTCCTACGCCGGACTCGCCCCGACCACGAAGTCGTCCGGCACCTCGATCCACGGCGAACACGCACCCCGAGGCGGCAACCGGCAGCTCAAACGCGCGATGTTTCTGTCCGCCTTCGCCTGCATGAACGCCGATCCGGCCTCCCGCACCTACTACGACCGCCAGCGAGCCCGCGGCAAAACCCACACCCAGGCCCTCCTCCGACTCGCCCGCCAACGCATCAGCGTCCTGTTCGCCATGCTCCGCGACGGCACCTTCTACGAATCCCGGACGCGCACGGACATCGAGCTCGCCGCATAACCCAGCAACCCCGGACCACCCCAAACCCGACAAGGGTGCCTTGACGAAAGACATAGAGGCACCCCCCCGGTGTTCCCCGTGGTTCCCCGCACGATCTGGCACCCATGTGGCACGCTCCTCCGCCCTAACGCCGGGTTGTCGTCCAAGTCACCCAGGGGGTGAGGTTGTCAATAACGACCAGCGACAGACGAGAAGTGCCGCACAAAGTGCCGGAGTTGGTCGCTAGGATCGGTCCACTGGGCCTAAACGGGGAGGGAAGATCGTGGAGCCGACGCTCATCGCCTTGGCCAGCGCAGGCGGCTCGGCCGTCGTATCGGCCATGGCAACAGATGGCTGGCAGACGCTGCGATCAGGCGTCGTTGATCTGTGGCGCCGATTCCGCCCAGACTCCGCTGCCGAGCTGGAACGAGATCTTGAGACGTCGCGTTCTGCACTGCTCGCCGCTCCTTACACGGAGATCCAACCCATACGTCAGGCTATTCAGTCAGCCTGGCAGGGGCGCATGCTGACGCTCTTCCTGGAGGACCGGGCCGCTGCGGCAGAGTTCGAAGGCTTGCTGTCCAGACTTACGGAAGCCGGCTCACACAAGACGAACAGCACTTTCAACGCCGAGGCCCGTGACCACGGCCGGGTGTACCAAGCAGGCGGGAACCAGTTCATCAGCGAGCGATGAGCGCCAGGTGAGACGAGGATGATGGCCCCAGGCCAGCGTGACCAGGAAGGCTCTTGGCGGCAGATGTACGGCCATGCCGAGGGCGACGGGCGTGTGTACCAAGCTGGACGTGATCAGCATCTGACAGTACACGTGCATGGGGAGCAACCACAGCCTCAGTCGTATGGGGGTGTCCGCAACGCGCTTGCACCGCTCTACGTGCTGCTTCAACTCGTGAGCACCCTCGCAGTTGTAGTGGGCTGCCTCATCGTTGCTATAACCCTCTGGAAGGCACTATTCAGCACCCTGTTCTTTCAGGGCTGCGGCATCGTGGGCGCGAGCTTGGTACTGATGTTGATCGTTGAGCGGCTCTTCACAGGCCGCTGGCACAGGTGGTCACGCCCCCGCAAGCGAGCATCGCGAACATAGGGAACCGGGCACACATCAGGTCCCTCACCTGCAGGGACGCCGGTAGATAGCGGAGTCTGATGCACTCGGGCCACTTCTTCTTGCCCTGGGTCCACGGCTCGGGGCCGTGCGGCGGGTTCTCGTGCGGCGGCGTCGGTACCTGCTCGACGGGAAGCCGGTCGGGTTTGCCGCCTCGTACCTGCCGGTCGACGTCGCCCGCGGAACGCCCATCGCCGAACCCAATCCCGGACCCGGCGGCATCTACGCCCGCCTCGAAGAACTCGGCCGTCACCTCGACCACTTCGAAGAGGAGATCCGCGCACGGATGCCCACCCCGGCCGAGGTGAAGACGCTCCGGCTCGCACCCGGCGTCCCCGTCATCCACCTCGTCCGGACCGCCCTCGACACCGAGGGGCGGGCGGTCGAGGTCTGCGACACCGTCATGGCAGCGGACGCCTACGTCCTGTCGTACCAGCGCCCGGCGACATGACCGTCGTAGAGCCGGACACCCCAGCGCAGCAACAAGCCCCCTCCCAGCGGAGAAACCGCAGGCAGGGGGCTTGATCGGCGGAGGTTACTTCTTCTTGCCCTGGTTCTTGACCGCCTCGATTGCTGCCGCGGCTGCCTCCGGGTCGAGGTACTTGCCGCCCGGAGTCAGGGGCTTGAAGTCCGAGTCGAGTTCGTAGGCGAGGGGGATGCCCGTCGGGATGTTCAGGCCCGCGATGTCGGCGTCCGAGATGCCGTCCAGGTGCTTGACCAGGGCGCGCAGGGAGTTGCCGTGGGCGGCGACGAGGACCGTGCGGCCGGACAGGAGGTCCGGGACGATCGCGTCGTACCAGTAGGGGAGCATCCGGAAGACGACGTCCTTCAGGCACTCGGTCCTCGGGCGCAGCTCCGGCGGGAGGGTCGCGTAGCGCGCGTCGTCGAACTGGGAGAACTCGGAGTCGTCGGCCAGCGGGGGCGGCGGGGTGTCGTACGAGCGGCGCCAGAGCATGAACTGCTCCTCGCCGAACTCGGCCAGCGTGGCCGCCTTGTCCTTGCCCTGGAGGGCGCCGTAGTGGCGCTCGTTCAGGCGCCAGCTGCGGTGGACCGGGATCCAGTGGCGGTCCGCGGCCTCCAGGGCCAGCTGGGCGGTGCGGATCGCGCGCTTCTGGAGGGACGTGTGGACCACGTCGGGCAGCAGGTCTGCGTCCTTCAGGAGCTCGCCACCGCGGACTGCCTCCTTCTCGCCCTTCTCGTTCAGGTTGACGTCCACCCAGCCGGTGAACAGGTTCTTCGCGTTCCACTCGCTCTCGCCGTGGCGGAGGAGGATCAGCTTGTACGGTGCGTCGGCCATGCCTCAGAGCGTAATCCACGCCCACCGGGCGCCGGCGCGGCCGACCGGTGGGCGGAACGCCGGGGGCGCCTGGCGTCCGCCGGTTAATCCGGTGGTCGATGTCAGACCCCGTTAGTAAGTTGTGCGAGCGCCAGCAGCCGCTTACCGATCCAGGCGTCAGCCGTATACCGCCCAGGGAGTCCCCTCATGCCCGCCGCCCGTCTCGGACGCGCCGCCCGGACAGCCGTGTCGGGGCTCCCCCGTGAGTTCTGGTGGCTGTGGACCAGCACCCTCGTCAACCGGCTCGGCGCCTTCGTGGCCACCTTCATGGCCCTCTACCTCACCCTCGACCGCGGCTACTCCGCCTCGTACGCCGGTCTCGTCGCCTCCCTGCACGGGCTGGGCGGGGTCGTGGCCTCGCTCGTGGGCGGGGTCATGGCCGACCGCGTCGGGCGGCGGCCCACCCTGCTCGTCGCCCAGTCGGCCACCGCCGCCTCCGTCGCGCTGCTGGGGTTCATGACCGGCCCGGTCGCCATCGCCGGCGTCGCCTTCCTCGTCGGCGTGGCGTCCAACGCCTCCCGCCCGGCCGTGCAGGCGATGATGGCCGACATCGTGCGGCCCGAGGACCGGGTGCGGGCCTTCTCGCTCAACTACTGGGCCATCAACCTCGGTTTCGCCGTCTCCGCCGCGGCGGCCGGATTCATCGCCGAGTTCAGCTATCTCGCCGGGTTCCTCCTGGAAGCGGGCATGACGGCCGCCTGCGCCCTCGTCGTCTTCCTGAAGGTCCCCGAGTCCCGGCCCGCCGCCCCGATCCACGAGGACGAGCCCCGGACCGGCCTGGGCACCGTGCTGCGCGACGGACGCTACATGGCCGTCGTCGGCCTGTCCTTCCTCGTCGCACTGATCTTCCAGCAGGGCGACGTCGCGCTGCCGGTCGCCATGGGCCGCGCCGGGTTCACGCCCGCCGACTACGGCGTCGCCATCGCCGCCAACGGCGTCCTGATCGTCGCCCTCCAGATCCCCGTCACCCGGTTCATCGAGCACCGCGACCCGCGCACCCTGCTCGTCGTCTCCTCGGTCCTCGCCGGGTACGGCTTCGGACTCACCGCCTTCGCCGGGTCCGTCGGCGCCTTCATGGCGACCGTCTGTGTGTGGACCCTCGCCGAGATCGTCAACGCGCCGACCCAGACCGGCCTGGTCGTCCGCCTCTCCCCCGTGCACGGCCGCGGCCGCTACCAGGGCGTGTACACCCTGTCCTGGTCCGTCGCCGCCCTGGTCGCGCCCCTGATGTCCGGCCTGGTCCTCGACCGGTTCGGGGCGAGGTGGCTGTGGGGGACGTGCGCCGTCCTCGGGATGGCCGCCGGGCTCGGGTACGCCCTGCTGATGCGCGGCCTCGGCGATCGCGGGGGCGAGGAGGAAGGCCGTACGACGGACGGGCCGGTGGTCGTCCCCGCCGCCGATGCCGCTCCGGAACGCTCGCCGGCCATGTGACAGCACCCACCGGCTGTGTGACGCAGGTCACACACGACCCTGTCACATTCGCCGCGCCCCCTTCCGTCCATGAGGTGAAGCAGCAGCGAGCCGTACGACCCGACACAGGAGCGCAGCACCATGGACGCCCGTCTGAACCTGATGACCAACCCTGTCACCGGCAAGTTCCTCAAGTACGTCAACTCGGCCGGGAAGGTTCTCTCGGACTCCACCCTCCCGTTCGCGACGCAGGAGCTGGTGAAGCTGCGGGCCAGCCAGATCAACGGCTGCGGGTTCTGCACCGACATGCACAGCAAGGACGCCGCGGCCGCCGGGGAGAGCGCGCAGCGGCTGCACCTGGTCGCCGCCTGGCGGGAGGCCACGGTGTTCACCGAGGCCGAGCGTGCCGCGCTGGAGCTGACCGAGCAGGGCACCCGGATCGCGGACGCGGCCGGCGGGGTCACCGACGAGGCGTGGGCCCAGGCCGCCCGGCACTACGACGAGGAGCAGCTCGCCGCTCTCGTGGGCCTGATCGCCGTCATCAACCTGTACAACCGCGTGAACGTGCTCGTCCGGCAGCCCGCGGGCGACTACCAGCCCGGCATGTTCGACTGACCGCGGGAAGCCGGGGGGCGGCCGGTACGGGGGTCCGGCCGCTCCCCCGTCGGGGGCGCGCGTCAGGGGTGCATGCGCGCCCCCTTCAGCACCTTGTCCACCGCGTTGCGCGGGCCGTACACCGCGAGCCCGACCAGATCCAGATCGGCGGTCGGTACGGCGCGTACGGCCGCGCGGTTGTCGCGGTCGTTGCCGGTGGCGAACAGGTCCGCGGTGAACACCGCGCAGGGCAGGGCGCGGCGGAGCGCCCGTCCGTGGGCCGCGCGCAGGGTCTCCTTCTCACCCTCGAAGACCAGCACCGGCTGCCGGAACATGGGCAGGTACCGGGTGCCGTCCGCGTCCTCGTAGGGCTCGCCGACCACCTCGGGCAGCGTCGCGCCCAGGCCGCTGACCAGGAACGCGGTGACGTTCAACCGCTGCCAGGGGGCCAGGTCCGCACGCAGCAGCACGGCGATCTTGGTGTCGAAGCGGAGGGGTTCGGCGGCGACGGAGGGGGTCGGTCCGGGGGCGTCGGCCGGGATCGGCCCAGGGGTCAGGGTGCTCATGGGATGAGACTGCCGATCGTGCCGCCGCACGGTCTTGTACGTTGTTTGCATGGCCGCGAGCAGGGCCGCGCGGGGAGTTCCGGGCGGGGCTCCGGGCGGGGAAGTGAGCGCGTGGCGTCCGCGGGTGCCGGGCGTCACCGAGGTCTTCCACGCCCATTTCACCGAGTACGCCTACCCGATGCACGTCCACGACGCCTGGACGCTGCTCATCGTGGACGACGGCGCGGTCCGTTACGACCTCGACCGGCACGAGCACGGCACCCCTCTCGACACGGTCAGCCTGCTGCCCCCGCACGTGCCGCACAACGGCTCCCCCGCCACCCCCGGCGGCTTCCGCAAACGGGTCGTCTACCTCGACAGCAGCCGGCTCGGCGAGGAGCTGATCGGGGCGGCCGTCGACGGGCCCGATCTGCGCGATCCGGTGCTGCGGCTGCGGGTCGGGCAACTGCACGCGGCCCTCGCCCGGCCCGGCGACGAGCTGGAGGCGGAGAGCAGGCTGACGCTCGTCGGGGAGCGGCTGCGGGCGCATCTGCGGCGGCGCGCCGAACCGCCGAGGCCCCGACGAGATCCGCGACTCGCGCGCCAGCTCAGAGAGTTGCTGGATACGCGGTTCACCGACGGCCTCTCGCTCGCGGAGGCGTCCGGGGCGCTGCACGCCCATCCCGCCCACCTCGTACGGGCGTTCAGCGGAGCGTACGGCATCGCCCCGCACCAGTACCTGATGTCACGCCGGGTCGGCCGGGCCCGCCGGCTGCTGCTGGACGGGCTGCCGCCCGGCGAGGTGGCGGCCCTGACGGGGTTCTACGACCAGGCCCATCTCACCCGGCACTTCCGGAAGTTGGTCGGGGTGCCGCCGGGCCGCTACCGCAGCGGGGCGCGGCCGGCGTCGGGGCCCCCGGAGCTCACTCGGCCGGGCGCTCGACGAGGTGCTTGAAGGCGTCCAGGTTGCGGGTGGACTCGCCGCGGGAGACGCGCCAGGCGTACTCCTTGCGGATGGAGGTCGCGAAGCCCAGCTCCAGCAGGGAGTTGAAGGCGCCGTCGGCCGCTTCCAGGACCTGGCCGAGGAGGCGGTCGATCTCGTCGGGGGTGACGGAGGCGAGCGGGAGGCGTGCGGTGACGTAGACGTCGCCGAGGCGGTCGACGGCGTAACTCACGCCGTACAGCTTGAGGTTGCGCTCCAGGAGCCAGCGGTGCACGCCCGCCTCGTTCTCCTCGGGGTGGCGCACGACGAAGGCGTTCAGAGAGAGGGAGTGCCGTCCGACGAGGAAGGAGACGGTGGTGGACAGCTTCTGCGTGCCGGGCAGCTTGACCACGTAGGTGCCGGGCTCGGGGTTCTCCCACTCCAGTTCGGCGTCCTGGAAAGCGGCCTCCAGGACCTGTCCGGCCTTCTCGACATCACCCATGGTGGGAGCGTACGCGACGGCGGTACGACTGGATCGCGGCCGTGTACACGTCGGCGGTCGCCGCGGCCGCCGCGTCCCAGCCGAAGGACCGGGCGTGCCGGGCGGCGGCGTCGCCCATGCGCGCGGTGAGGGCCCGCTCGTCGGCGAACCGGGCGAGGACGCGCGCGTAGTCGGCCGGTTCGTGCCCCTCGACCAGGAAGCCGGTCTCGCCGTCGCGCACCGCGACCGGGAGCCCGCCGACCGAGGCGGCGAGCACCGGGGTGCCGGCCGCCTGCGCCTCGATGGCGACCAGCCCGAAGGACTCGCTGTAGGACGGCATGACCAGCACGGACGCGGCCCGGAACCAGTCCGCGAGCTGCTCCTGGCCGACGGGCGGGCGGAACCGTACGACGTCCGCGATGCCGAGCCGGGCGGCGAGCTTCTGGAGGCCCTCGGGCTTGGCGAGGCCGCTGCCGCTGGGGCCGCCGACGACGGGGACGAGGATGCGGGAGCGCAGCTCGGGGCGTTCGTCGAGGAGGACGGCCACCGCGCGCAGCAGCACGTCCGGGGCCTTCAAAGGCTGTATGCGGCCCGCGAAGAGGGGGATGAGGGCGTCCTTCGGCAGGCCGAGGCGGGCACGGGCGGCGGCCCGGCCGTCGGCGGGGCGGAAGCGCTCCAGGTTGACGCCGGGGTGGACGACGGCGACCGCGCCGGGGTCGGCGTCGTAGTGGCGGACGAGTTCGCCGGCCTCCTCCTCGGTGTTGGCGATCAGCCGGTCCGCGGCGGCGACGATCTGGGTCTCGCCGATGACCCGCGCGGCGGGCTCGGGACGGTCGCCGGCGGCCAGGTTGGCGTTCTTGACCTTGGCCATGGTGTGCATGGCGTGCACCAGGGGGACGCCCCAGCGCTGGGCGGCGAGCCAGCCGACGTGGCCGGAGAGCCAGTAGTGGGAGTGGACCAGGTCGTAGTAGCCGGGGCGGTGGCCGGCCCAGGCCTGCATCACGCCGTGCGTGAAGGCGCACAGCTGGGCGGGCAGCTCCTCCTTGGCGAGGCCCTCGTACGGGCCCGCGTCCACGTGCCGGACCAGGACGCCGGGGGCGAGCTGGACGGTGGGCGGCAGATCGCCCGCGGTGGCGCGGGTGAAGACCTCCACCTCGATGCCGAGGGCGGCGAGCCGCTGGGCCAGCTCCACGATGTAGACGTTCATGCCGCCCGCGTCGCCGGTGCCGGGCTGGTGCAGGGGCGAGGTGTGGACGGAGAGCATCGCGACCCGGCGGGGCCGGCGGAGCAGCCGTAGCCGGGGCGCGGCGGACGGGGAGCGGCGCCCGAGCCTGCTGGCGTACTGGCTCACCTGGCGTTCCTCCTTGCTGCGGGCATGCCGGACGGAGGACTCGCCTGCGCCCTCCAGGCAGGTGCAACAGCGGACGGGTGGCCGGCCATTTCCCATACAAGCCGCTTTGCCGAATCATTACCCTTCTTAGCTCGGCCCTATCCCCCTTTACCCTCGTACTCATGTCGACCCGCGCAGCCGCCCGCCGCCCCGTCGGGACCGTGACGCGCGGCACCACCAACCCCAACCGGCTGCGCCGCATGGACCGCTGGATCGCGGCCGTCCACGGCGCCGAGCTGCGCCGCGCCGCCGAGCCGGTCGCCGTCGACCTCGGGTACGGCGCCGCCCCCTGGACCGCCGTGGAACTGCTCGGCAGGCTGCGTACCGCCGCCCCGGCCACCCGTGTCGTCGGCATCGAGATCGAGCCGGAGCGGGTGGCGGCGGCGCGGCCCTACGAGCGCGAGGGGCTGGTCTTCCGGCACGGCGGCTTCGAGGTCCCGGTGGCCGGGCGCCCGCTGCTGATCCGCGCGGCGAACGTGCTGCGCCAGTACGACGAGGACCAGGTCGCCGCCGTCTGGGAGCGGCTGTGCGCACGGCTGGCCCCGGCGGGCGGCGCCTCGCGCGGAGGGCTGCTGGTCGAGGGGACGTGCGACGAGATCGGGCGGCGGCACGTCTGGGTGGCGCTCGGGCCCGAGGGGCCGCGGACCGTCACCTTCGCCGCCCGGCTCGGCTCCCTGGAGCGCCCCTCCGACCTCGCCGAACGACTGCCGAAGGCGCTGATCCACCGCAATGTGCCCGGCGAGCCGGTGCACGCCTTCCTGCGCGACTTCGACCGCGCCTGGGCGGCCGCCGCGCCGTACGCCGCGTACGGCGCCCGGCAGCGCTGGCTGCGCGCGGTGCGCGACCTGACCGCGGACTGGCCGGTGACGGACGCGCCGGTCCGCTGGCGGCAGGGTGAAGTGACCGTGGCGTGGGGGGCTTTGGCGCCGCGGGGCTGAGGCGGGGCCGGAGCGGGGCGGAGTGGGGCGGAGCCGTCGAAACCACCCCTTCGGGTGGGCGGGCGGCGGAACGAACCCGGCGCGTCGTTCGTCAGACGGGCGAGGTGATCGTCGTCAGGGCCGTGCGGGGGGGGGGAATCCGACTTTCCTCACGGCCTCTGTCGCTTTGCGCGCGGCCGTGGCACGATCCCTCAGGCACCCGTAAGTTACTGACGGTAAATCAGCTGGGGGGTAAGTATGGGTACGGGCAAGCGCGGTCTGCTCGCGGCCGCCCTGACCGTGGTCTGCGCGGTGGCCGTCCTCGCGGCACCGGGTACGGCGCTCGCCGCGCCGGCACCCCCACGGGACGCCGGTCCGACGGCGGGGCCGAGCCCGAGACCCGTCCCGGACAAGGATCTGGAGCAGGTCCGCGAGAAGCTGGACAAGCTCTACCACGACGCGGCCGTGGCCACCGACGCGTACAACGCCGCGGAGGAGAAGGCCAAGAAGCAGTCCGCCGAGATCGCCGCGCTGGCCAGGAAGATCGCGGCCGGGCAGCGCAGGCTCGCGCAGCTCAAGGACCAGGCGGGCGCGGCGGCGCGGGAGCAGTACCGCACCGGAGGGGTGCCGCCCACCGCGCAGTTCCTGCTCAGCGACGACCCGGATCAGTTCCTGGACGGCGCGGGGCTCGTCCTGCAAGGCCAGCAGGCGGCCAACCACCTGATCGGCGAACGGACCGACGCCCAGCAGCAGTTGCGGGACTACGCCGCCGACGCGGCCGCCCAGGGCAAGAAGCTGGACGCCGACCGCAAGGCCAAGGCGCGCGCCAAGAAGAAGATCCAGCAGCAGATCGACGCCGCGAAGAAGCTGGAGTCCTCGCTGGAGGAGAAGCAGCGGGAGCGGCTCGCGCAGCTGGAGCAGCAGGCCGCCGTGAAGGCGCAGACCGCGTGGCTGGACACCGGCATCCTCGACCGGATCCACGGCAAGGCGTCCGCGGCGGGCGAGAAGGCCGTGGCGTTCGCCACCGCCCAGCTCGGCAAGCCGTATGTGTGGGGCGCCGCGGGCCCGGACTCCTTCGACTGCTCGGGGCTGACCTCCCAGGCGTGGGCCGCGGCCGGCCATCCCATCCCGCGCACCTCCCAGGAGCAGTGGAAGCAGCTCAAGCACATCGACGTCAAGGACATGCGGCCCGGCGACCTCGTCATCTACTTCGACGACGCCAGCCATGTCGCCCTGTACATAGGGGACGGCACGATCATCCAGGCCCCGCGTCCGGGGCGCTCGGTGACGGTCGCGGGGGCGGGTTCGATGCCGATCCTGGGGGTCGTACGACCGGACGCGTGATGCCGGGGGCGGAGCGCGGGGGTCCGGGGGCGGGCTGCGCCGACGGTCCGGCCGGCGGGCGCCGCCGGTACCTGGGCTGGAGGCTCCGAGGTTCCGCGGCCGGGGCGGGCCAGGCGTGCTGCCGGGGCGGGCCAGGCGTGCTGCCGGGGTGGGCCAGGCGTGCTGCCGGGGCGGCCCGAGGTTCCGCCGACGCGGGCCGCCGGGGCGGACCGCCGAGGCGGGCCGCCGCGGGCTTCCGTCGGTCCGGCCGGGGGGCACCGACGCGGGCTTCCTTCGGCCCGGCCGGGGTCGCGCCGACGCGGGCTTCCGTCGATCCGGCCGAGGTTCCGCCGACGCGGGCCGCCGGGGCCCGACACCCGCTGCCGTCGGTCCGGGCGAGCGTGGCTGTGAGTGGGGTCGCGTGAGCCGCGTTATACGGCTTTCGTCCCGGTGACGCGGGTCATGTGACCCACTCCACCGCCAACCCCCGTGCAAACCGGGGCAGGACGTGAGCTTCGTCATTCCTCGGGGCCCGGTTCCCTGTCCAACTGCGGTACGGAAAGCGGCATATGACAGCGGCCCGAGCCGGAGCGACGCGGCTCACACCATTCCATCGGGGTGGCCGCACCCGCTATGGTCACCCGACGGTGGGTCGAGACCCCTCGACACCGCCGCGCCCTCGGGGGGAGGGAAGGAACCCAGGACGATGCCCGTACCCGTACCGCGGCAGAGAGCGATCCCGGCCGTGGAGAGTGGTCAGGCGCAGGCCGCCGGCGCCGTCGGCGGCCCCCTCAAGGAAGAGGCCCACCGCGACGCCGCGACCGTGAGCGGCGCCACTCTCACCCTGCTGCTGATCGAGGACGACCCGGTCGGCTCGCCGATCGTGCCCGAACTTCTGGACTCGGCCGGCAAGCCGATCCGTGTGCGCACCGCCCGCAACCTCACCGAGGCCGAGCGGCTGCTCACCGACGACGTCCACTGCATCCTGCTGGACCTGGCGCTGCCCGCGCCGGGTGGCAGCGACACCGACGACGAGCTGGCCGTGCTGCACCACGTCCTCCAGCTCGCGCCCCGGCACGCCGTGCTCGCGCTGACCGCCTCCGGCGACGCCGAGCGCGGCGCCGAGGCCGTGCGCGTCGGCGCGCAGGACTACCTCTTCCGGGACGAGCTGGACGGCCGCCTGCTCAGCCGCGCCATCCGGTACGCGGTGGAGCGGAAACGATCCGACACCGCCGAGCGCCGGCTCACCGAGAGCCGGCTGCGGGCGCAGGAGAACCGGCGCCTGGAGCGGGGGCTGCTGCCCACGCCGCTGCTCGACGGCTCCTCGCTGCGGTTCGCGGCCCGGTACCGTCCGGGCCGCTCGCGCGCGCTGCTCGGCGGCGACTTCTACGACGCCGTGCGCACCCCCGACGGCACGGTGCACGCCATGATCGGCGACGTCTGCGGGCACGGCCCGGACGAGGCCGCGCTCGGCGTGGAGCTGCGGATCGCCTGGCGGGCGCTGACCCTCGCGGGGCTGTGCGGGGACCAGCTGCTGGGCACGCTCCAGGAGGTGCTGGAGCACGAGCGCGCGGACGAGGAGATCTTCGCGACGCTGTGCACGGTGGACATCGCGCCGGACGGCCGCCACGCGGGCCTGTGCCTGGCCGGCCATCCGGCCCCGCTGCTGGTGCGCCCCGGCATGCCCGCGCGGCTGCTGCCGTACGACAACAACGGTCCCGCGCTCGGGCTGCTGCCCGGCGCCCGCTGGTCGCGGATGCAGGTGGAGCTGGGCGCCGAGTGGAGCCTGATGCTCTACACCGACGGGCTGATCGAGGGCCGCGTCGGAACCGGCGGGGAGCGGCTCGGCCAGGACGGCATGGTGGAGATGATCCGCCGCCAGTTCGCCGAGGGGCTGCGCGGCGAGGAGCTGCTGCGGGCCGCGGTGCAGGAGGTGCGCCGGCTCAACGGGGGCGAGCTGACGGACGACGTGGCGGTGGTGTTGCTGGACCGGCTGGCGTGACGGCGCAGGGGTCCGCTCCCGCCGTTGTTCCCCGCGTCCCTGCCGGGGCTTCCAGAGCGGCGGGCGGCTTTCAGCGCCCGCCGTTCCAGGGGCCGTACGGGCCGTCGCTGCTGCTGCCGCCGCGGCGGCCGAAGCCCTTGCCGCCGCCCGTGACCTGCCTGACGGCGGGGCGGACGTCCACGAGGTAGACGATGCTGGCCACCGCGCCGGCGATCGGCAGGATGGACAGGATCGAGAACAGGATGCTGACGACCAGGGCGATGGCCAGGATGATCAGCCAGAAGACCTTGTTGTTCTTGTCGGCCGCGCGGAAGGCGTCCTCGCGGCGCACGGCGGCGTCGACGAGCGCGAACGCGGCCAGGGCCATGAGGACGATCTTCAGGATCCCCATGAATCCCGCGAAGCCCAACATCAGCATGCTCGCCACCGCCCCTGTCCGCTGCTCGGTCCCTTTGCCGCAACCGTACCCATAGAACGGGCGGAACGGGCCGGACACCCCAAAGATGCCCGGTCCGTCACGGCCCGCGCGGTCACTTGGCCGGCGGAGTGGGCTTCTTGGCCGGGGTCGTCTTCCGGGCGGTCGGGGCCTTCCTGGCGGCGGCCTTCTTCTCCGCGGCGACCTCGGGCGTGGCGACCTTGGGGCGGCCGGCCTCGTCCTTGACCTCGACGGGCTCGGGCTTGCCCTCGACGACGATGGCCAGGTCCTCGATCTCCTCGGCGGCCTCGCCGCGCCAGGTCTTCACGGCCTGCTCGCCGTGCTCGGCGACCTTCTCGTAGGTCTCGTGGGCCTTGACGGCGTACTCGGCGGCGACGCCCACGCCGCGCAGGGCGAGGTCCTGGGCCTGCTCGCCGAGCTTCTTCAGGTCCACGTCGAAGCCGCCGATCAGCTCGGTGACCTTGGCCTGGAGGGTCTCCTGGGCCTCCTTGGCACGGGCGGTGGCCTTCTCCTGCACGACCTTCGGGTCGGTGCCGCGCACCTTCTCGATCCGGGCCGGGGCCTCGGTGCGCAGCTGCTCGACCAGTGCGGGCACCTTCTTGGCCTGCTGGAGGGCGAGGTCGGCGGTGCCGGCGGCGAAGTAGAGCGGGGTCGGGTCGCTGAGGGTCTTGCGCAGGTCGTCGGTGATGGCCATGGTGATCAGGTCCTCCCGGATCTCGCGTTCGGCTGAGGTGGTGTGGGTTCGCGGTGGGCGCCCGGTGCCCTGGTCCGGCGTCAGCCGGCCGTCCGCCGCGAACCGGCATCGTCGGTGTCCGTTCCCTGCTCCGCGCCGTCCTCACCCGCGGGTTCGCCGGCCCCGAATCCGTTCTCCTTGCGGAAGGACTCGTAGATCTGGAGCAGCACCTGCTTCTGCCGCTCGTTGAGCGAGGGATCGGCGAGGATGACGGCGCGCGTCTCCACCTCGTCCCGGTCCCGCTCGGCGTCGAGGATGCCGGCGCGGACGTACAGCGTCTCGGCGGAGATGCGCAGGGCCTTGGCGACCTGCTGCAACACCTCCGCGCTCGGCTTGCGCAGCCCGCGCTCGATCTGGCTCAGATACGGATTGGACACCCCGGCCGCCTCGGCGAGCTGCCGCAGCGACAGCTGGGCGTTCCGCCGCTGCTCGCGCAGGTACTCACCGAGATTGCCGACGTTCAGCGATGCCATGCCTCCACCATGCCCCTCTCCGCTAACAATTGCAAGCACCTGCTTGCAGGAGTGTGCCGAAGCGGAGGGGCGCCGCCTGCCCCCGACACCCACCCGAGAAGAACCACGGTGCGTACGCGGCCGGTACGGCGCGATGGAGGGCTCAGTGCGCCGCCGCGCATCGGGTGAGGAAGGCGGAGATCAAGGGGGCGATCTCGGGGAGGTGGTCCTCCAGGGCGAAGTGGCCCGTGTCGAACAGGTGGAGTTCGGCTGCGGGGAGGTCGCGCAGGTAGGCGCGGGCGCCGGGGACGAGGATGAACGGGTCGCCGGTTCCCCAGGTGATCAGCGTCGGAGGCTGGTGTTCGCGCAGCCACGCCTGCCATGAGGGGTACGCGGCGACGTTGGTCCTGTAGTCGTAGAACAGCGCGCGCTGCGCCTCGCGGCGGCCCGGCAGGTCCAGGAAGTGCTGGTCGAGCAGCGGGCCTTCGGGGGCGATCAGTTCGGGGCCGGCGGTGCCGGCCTCGTACTGGGCGCGGAGAGACTGGGGGCTGAGCAGGTCGCGTACGGCCTCCTCGGCGCCCGGAGCGCCGGGGGTGAGGGCGGTGAAGGCGCGGGCCGCATCCGACAACCCCTCCTCGTACGCGTTGCCGTTCTGCACGATCAGCCCCGTGATCCGCTCCGGGTGGCGCAGCGCCAGCCGGAAGCCGACCGGGGCGCCGAAGTCGAAGAGGTACATCGCGAAGCGGGTCAGCCCCAGGCGTTCGGTGAAGCCCTCGACGATCTCGGCGAGCCGCTCGAAGGAGTAGGTGAACCCGTCCGGGGCCACGGTGCGCCCGGAGCCCGGACAGTCGGGGGCGATCAGCCGGTAGTGGCCGCCCAGGGCGTCGATCAGGCGGCGGAACTGGTACGAGGCGGTGGGGAAGCCGTGCAGGAGCAGCAGCACCGGGGCGTCGGCGCGCTCGGGCAGGGATTCCCGGTAGAAGACCCGCACCCCGTCGACCTCGGCGAACCGGTGGGCGGTCCGCGCGGGGAGAGGGAGAGCCGGGAGGGGGAGAGTGCCTGTGCCTGTCATTTCACATGCCTCTCTCGCACGGAGATGCATTAGTGCAGTCAGTGCTACTCCTGTCCGGCTAATGTGTCAATCGATGGAGTTAGCATTAGCCCATGACTGAGAGCGAACCGCTGGCCGGTGAGGCCCTGGCCCTGGATCTGGTCAACACCCGTCCGGTGAGCGGCGACGGCCGGATGGACCTGCTCGGCACGCCCCGGCAGCTGGCCCGGTGGCTGAAGCTGGAGGCGGACCGGCTGCCGGAGAGCGGCACCGATGGACAGCCGGTACCGGACGACCTGGTTCCCGTGCACGCCGTACGAGAGCACACCGAGGCCGTCGTCCGGGCGCTGCTGGACGGGGCCGAGCCCCCCGCTACCGCCCTGCGCGGGCTCACCGAGGCCCAGCGGGCCGCGCCGGCCGTGCGCGAGCTCGGCTGGGACGGGACGAGCGTCACGGCCGTCCCCCGCCGCACCGGCCCGCTCGGTGTCCGCGTGGCCGCCGCGCTGGCCGAGGCCGCGGCCGGGCTGCTCACCGATCCGGCGATCGGCAGGCTCAAGGAGTGCGAG
The DNA here is from genome assembly GCF_044327085.1 of Streptomyces sp. AM6-12. Lineage (NCBI taxonomy): Bacteria > Bacillati > Actinomycetota > Actinomycetes > Kitasatosporales > Streptomycetaceae > Streptomyces > Streptomyces sp. AM6-12. The sequence continues at coordinate 4,022,429 of NZ_JBIQWN010000001.1, read as the reverse complement.
GCGGACGGCTGTGTGCTGGTCTTCCTGCCCGCGCACCCCCGCCGCCGCTGGTGCTCCCCCGCCCGCTGCGGCAACCGCGCCCGCGTCGCCCGCTACTACCAGCGGCACAGCGCGGCCCAGCCGCCCCGGACGTGAGCGCGGGAGGGCGGGCGCCGGAGCCGGTCAGGATCGAAGAAGCGGTGGGCCGGTGGGCCCGGCTACCGTGGCCCGCATGGACGCCGCCAACGCCGCCCCCGCCGACAGCCACGACCTGATCCGGGTGCACGGAGCCCGCGAGAACAACCTCAAGGACGTCAGCGTCGAGATCCCCAAGCGCCGCCTGACCGTGTTCACCGGAGTGTCCGGCTCCGGCAAGAGTTCGCTGGTGTTCGACACCATCGCCGCGGAGTCGCAGCGGCTGATCAACGAGACGTACAGCGCGTTCGTACAGGGCTTCATGCCCACCCTCGCGCGGCCCGAGGTGGACGTCCTGGACGGGCTGACCACCGCGATCATCGTGGACCAGCAGCGGATGGGCGCCGACCCGCGCTCCACCGTCGGCACCGCCACCGACGCGGGCGCCATGCTGCGCATCCTCTTCAGCCGGCTCGGCACCCCGCACATCGGCTCGCCCAAGGCGTTCTCCTTCAACGTGGCCTCGATCAGCGGGGCGGGCGCGGTCACCGTGGAGCGCGGCGGCAGGCAGGTCAAGGAGCGGCGCAGCTTCAGCATCACGGGCGGCATGTGCCCGCGCTGCGAGGGCCGGGGCACCGTCACCGACCTCGACCTCACCCAGCTCTACGACGCCGGCAAGTCGCTGAACGAGGGCGCGCTGACCGTGCCCGGCTACAAGGCCGGCGGCTGGAACTTCCGGCTGTACGCCGAGTCCGGCCTCGTGGACCCGGACAAGCCGATCCGCTCGTACACCAAGCGGGAACTGGCCGACTTCCTGCACCGCGAGCCGACCCGGATGAAGATCGCAGGGATCAACATGACCTACGAGGGTCTGATCCCGCGCATCCAGCGGTCGATGCTGGCCAAGGACCGGGAGGGGATGCAGCCGCACATCCGGGAGTTCGTGGACCGTGCGGTCACCTTCACCGTGTGCCCGGACTGCGACGGCACCCGGCTGACCGAGGCGGCCCGCTCCTCGAAGATCGCGGGGATCAGCATCGCGGACGCGTGCGCCATGCAGATCAGCGATCTGACCGATTGGGTACGGGAGTTGACGGAGCCGTCGGTCGCGCCGCTGCTGGAGTCGCTGCGCGGCACCCTCGACTCGTTCGTGGAGATCGGCCTCGGCTACCTCTCGCTGGACCGGCCTTCGGGCACGCTGTCGGGCGGCGAGGCGCAGCGCGTGAAGATGGTCCGGCACCTCGGCTCCTCGCTCACCGATGTGACGTACGTCTTCGACGAGCCCTCCATCGGCCTGCACCCGCACGACGTGCGGCGGATGAACGCGCTGCTGCGGCGGCTGCGCGACAAGGGCAACACGGTGCTCGTCGTGGAGCACAAGCCCGAGGTGATCGCGATCGCCGACCATGTGGTGGACCTCGGCCCCGGCGCGGGCACGGCGGGCGGCACGGTCTGCTACGAGGGCGACCTCGCGGGGCTGCGGGCCGCGGGCACGCTCACCGGGCGCCATCTGGACGACCGGGCGACGCTGAAGGAGACGGTGCGCAAGCCCACCGGCACGCTGGAGATCCGCGGCGCGACGACGCACAACCTGCGCGGGGTGGACGTGGACATCCCGCTCGGGGTGCTGACCGTGGTCACCGGGGTGGCCGGGTCCGGCAAGAGTTCGCTGGTGCACGGGTCGATCCCGGCCGACGAGGGCGTCGTATCGGTCGATCAGGCGCCGATCCGCGGCTCGCGGCGCAGCAACCCGGCGACGTACACCGGCCTGCTGGACCCGGTCCGCAAGGCGTTCGCCAAGGCCAACGGGGTCAAGCCCGCCCTGTTCAGCGCCAATTCGGAGGGCGCCTGCCCGAACTGCAACGGCGCGGGCGTCGTCTACACCGACCTCGCGATGATGGCCGGGGTGGCGACGACGTGCGAGGAGTGCGAGGGCAGGCGGTTCGAGGCGTCGGTGCTGCGGTACCGGCTCGGCGGGCGGGACATCAGCGAGGTGCTGGCGATGCCGGTGGCCGAGGCGGCGGAGTTCTTCGGCGCGGGCGAGGCGCACGTCCCGGCGGCGCACAAGATCCTTGGCCGGCTCGCCGACGTGGGCCTCGGCTACCTCACCCTCGGGCAGCCGCTCACCACCCTGTCCGGCGGCGAGCGGCAGCGCCTGAAGCTGGCCACGCACATGGCCGACAAGGGCGGCGTCTACGTCCTGGACGAGCCGACCACCGGCCTCCACCTGGCCGACGTCGGCCAACTCCTGGCCCTGCTCGACCGGTTGGTGGACTCCGGCAAGTCGGTCATCGTGGTGGAGCACCACCAGGCGGTCATGGCCCACGCCGACTGGATCATCGACCTCGGCCCCGGCGCCGGGCACGACGGCGGCCGGATCGTCTTCGAGGGCACCCCGGCCGACCTGGTCGCGGCCCGCTCGACGCTCACCGGGGAGCATCTGGCGGAGTACGTGGGGGCGTGAGGGGCGGGGCTTGACCGGGCGGATCACCGGGATCCGCTGCCGGAGGGGCGAACGGCGCTGACGCGGGCGTGGCCTCGGACCGCACGGCCCGCCCTTCCGCCCCGCCCCTCACCTCACCCCTCGAATCCCTGCTCCTTCAGGATCTCCTCGATCCGTGCCCGGTGCGCCCGCTCCCAGTCGTCCAGGGTCTGCGTGGCCTCCTTGGCGAGCTTGGCGCGGGCGGCGGTGAGGATGCCGGGGGCGCGGGTGGCCGGGACGGCGACCACGCCCTCCTCGTCGGCCACCACCACGTCCCCGGCCTCGATCCGCACACCCCCGCAGCGCACGGGACGGCCGAAGGGGGTCGTGACCTTCTTGGCGCCCGGAATGGGCACGATCCCCCGCGCGAAGACGGGGAAGCCCATGTCGCGTACCTCGCCGAGATCACGGATCAGTCCGTCGGCGACGAAGGCGGCGACGCCGTTGCGCTGGGCGACGGCGCACACGTTGCCACCGGCCAGGGCGTACCGCAGATCGCCGGACTCGACCACGATCACCGAGCCGGGGGCCGCGCGGTGGATGGCCGCGTGCAGCATGAGGTTGTCGCCGGGCGGGCAGCTCACGGTGAACGCCGGGCCGGCCACACGGGGCACCGGCCCCCACAGCGGCCGTATCCCGATGTCCATGACCTGCTCCACGCCGAGCAGATCGGCGAGGGTGGTGGTGGGGATGTCCCGGAAGGCGGCGAAGTCCGGTGTTCCGGCGGCGGGTTCGGTCATGTCCGGCACGCTACCCGGCGCGCCCGCTCAGAACGGCAGCGGCCGGCCGTGCACGACGTCCAGGCGGGACACCGCCCGGGTCAGCACCACGTACAGCCGGTGCGCGCCCCGTTCCTCCGCCTCGGTCACGGCGGCCGGTTCCACCGCGATGACGTGGTCGTATTCCAGGCCCTTGGCCACGCTCGCCGGGACGAGGGTCAGCCGGGCGCCGCGCGCGTCCGGGGTGGCGGGTTCGAGGCCCGCGCCGGTGAGGGCCCCGGCCACGGCCGGCACGTCCGCGTCGGCCGCGATCACGCCGACCGAGCCCTCCCGCGTGAGGGCGCGGCGGGCGGCGGCAACCGTGGTGGCGAGCACGTCGTCGGTCGGGTGCAGGGTCAACTCGCCGTCGGTGCGCAGGGACCGGGCGGGCGGCACCGCCACCTCCAGGCGGGCCAGCAGCCGGTTGGCCAGGGCGACGACCGCCGCCGGCACCCGGAACCCGGTGGTCAGCGACACCACCGCCGCGTCCGGCCGGCCGAGGTGGCGCAGTTGCGCGGACCAGTCGCGGGCGGCCCACGGCGCGGTGGCCTGGGCGAGGTCGCCGAGGACGGTCAGCGAGCCGAAGGCGGCCCGGCGGGCGACGGCCCGGCACTCCATCGGCGAGAGGTCCTGCGCCTCGTCCACCACGATGTGCCCGTAGCCCTCGGGGTGTTCGATCAACCCGGACAGCTCGTCCAGGAGGACCAGGTCGGCGGCCGACCAGCGGGCGGACTTGAACGAGCGCGGCGGGCGCGCCCACAGCAGTGCCGCCTGCTCGCCGGGGGTCAGGATCCCGTCCGCCGAGCGGGCCAACTCCTCCTCGTCGGTGAGGAGTCGGGCCAGCGCCTCCTCCGGGCGGACCTTCGGCCACACCAGGTCGAGCTGGGCGGTGAGCGGCCGGGCGCGCTCCATGCGCCGTACCCAGGCGGCCGGCAGCACCCCGGAGCGCCGTTCGGCCAGCTCGCGCAGCCGTCGTACCACCCGCGTGCGCACCCGCTCGCGGCCGACGGCGTACGGCGGCTCCTCCGCGCGCACCTCCCGTACGATCGCGGCGAGTTCGCTGGCGCGCACCCGCCAGCGGTAGGAGCCGTCCGGCACGACGAGGTCGCTCACCCCGTCCGTGCTCACGCGCGCGTACAGCGCCCGGCGCAGCACCTCGGCCATCCGCGGGTCGTGCTTGAGGGCGGCCGTGGGCGCCGGGTCGGTGCCGGTGACCGGGTGGCGGGCGATCTCGTCCAGCAGGGTGGACTGGCGCACCCCGCTCTCGCCGAGCGCGGGCAGCACCTCGGAGATGTAGGCGAGGAAGGTCCGGTTGGGGCCGAGGATCAGCAGGCCGGAGCGTCTGAGCCGCTTGGGGTGGGTGTAGAGCAGATAGGCGGCGCGGTGCAGTCCGACGGCGGTCTTGCCGGTGCCGGGGGCGCCCTGCACGCACACCGAGTCGGCGAGGGCGGCGCGCACCAGGTCGTCCTGCTCGGGCTGGATGGTGGCGGCGATGTCCCGCATGGGCCCGACGCGGGGACGCTCCAGCTCACGGGCGACGATGCCGCCCGGGCGCGGCGCCCCGTCCCCGGAAGGGTCCTCCCCCAGGTGCTCGTCCTCGAAGCCCGTGAGGTCCGCCGTCTCCCCGGTGCTGCCGGGCGCCCAGCCGAACCGCCGCCGTACCACCACGCCCTGGGGGTCGCGGGCGCTCGCCTGGTAGAAGGCGCGGGAGACGGGGGCCCGCCAGTCGACCACGAGGGGCGGGGCGGCGGGGCTCTCGGTGATCCGCAGCCGCCCGAGGTGGAAGCGGAGCCCGCCGTGCTCGGGGTGGTCGGGGGCGAAGTCCAGGCGGCCGAAGAACAGGGGGCCCGGCGGGAGTTCGCGCAGCGCCTTGGCCTGGCTGCGCAGCCGGTGGCCGAGCACCTCGGCGTCCGCGCCGGAGGCGGAGACGTCCTCCCCGACGACGACCTGCTCCGCGGCGCCCTCGACCATCGCGGCGAGGCCGGCCCGGCAGGCGTCGTGGTGGGCGCGCTCGGCGCGCAGGGCGTCGGTGAGGGCGGGGCGTGGCGTCATGCCGCCCACCCTACGACAAGTCGTTACCCAGTTAAATTTTTAACCCTCTCTCACTGCGGCGCGGGTCCGGCCGGCACCCCCGCCAGCCGCCCGAACGCCCGCTCCGCCGCCCGCACCGCGTCCGGCGCCACGTCCTCGACCTTCTCCCCGGCCGCGATCCGCCGCCAGTTGTCCAGGGCGAGGATCCGTTGCACGGCGATGATCTGCCCGGCCGCGAGCCGTGCGTCCAGGTCCCCGCCGAGCGCCTCGGCGAGCCGGGCCTCCGAGCGCTCCTGGTGCCGGTAGGCGCGCGCGACCAGGGCCGGGGTGCCGTAGAGCAGGGTGTGGAAGGCGAGCACCTGGGGGTGGTCGTTGAGCCCGGTGACCGGGTCGCGCCGCTCCAGGCCCGCGAGGAAGTGCCGGCGCAGCGCGGCCACCGGGTCCGGCTCGCCGGCGACCACCCGCGCGGCCTCGTCCTCGTGGTCCGCGATCCGGTGCAGGACCAGGTCCTCCTTGGCCGGGAAGTACCGGAAGAGGGTCGGCTTGGAGATCCCGGCGGCGGCGGCCACCTCCGCCACCGACACCGCGTCGAAGCCCCGCTCCAGGAACAGCCGTACGGCGGTGTCGGACACCTCCTGGTACATCCGCTGCCGCTTGCGCTCCCGCAGACCCGGCTCGCGCGGTTCCGTCTCACCCATGGGGCGAGCCTACGCAAGGCTCAGCCGAGACCCGGCCGGGGCAGCCCCCGCCCGCGCCGGGACAGCCCGAGCGAGGCCGTCGCCGCCGCGAGCGTCATGCCGTACGACGCCACCGCCCGCCGCACGTTGGGCGCGTCCAGGCTCGATCCGGTGACCAGGCGGTCGAGGTCGACGTAGGCCGAGCGGACCAGCTCGATCCAGCGGTAGACCCGCCAGTCCTCCTGCCAGTTGCGGGTGTACCGGGCGTCCAGGCGCGCCGCCCAGCGGCGGAACATGCGGTCGCGGATCTCCGGCAGAGTCGGGGTGAGGTGCATGTGCCGGACCAGTTCGTACAGCGGGTCCCCGACCAGGGCCATCTCCCAGTCGATGAGGGTGAGGGCGGGGCCGTCGTCGCGGCGCACCAGGTTCCAGGGGTTGAGGTCGCCGTGCAGCAGGGCGGGCGCGCGGTCGGTGACGTGGTGGCGGGCGAGGATCTCGCGCAGCCGGGGCGCGTCCGGCAGGCCGAGGAGGCGGGCGGTCTGCCGGGACCCTTCCGGCAGCGCCTCGACCAGCGCGACGAGTTGTTCGCTGAGCCAGCCGTAGAAGCCGGGACGGCCGCCGAGCGGGTCGATGCCGGCCGGGTCGACGCCGGTCAGCGCGGCCAGCTGGTCGACCAGGTGGTCCGCCTCGTGCGGGCGCAGCCCGTCGACCGGGTGGTCGGGGCGGCGGCCGAGGTCGCGGGCGCCCTCGTAGGTGTGCACGGCGAACCGGTCGCCCCGGTAGCGGTGGGCGGGGTCGGTGGCGTGGCTGGTGCCCAGGGCGAGCACACGGGGCGCGGCGACCGGCACCCCGGACCGTTCGATGGCGGCGAGGACGGCGTGTTCGCTCAGGAAGCTGCGCTCGCGGCGCAGGACGACGGTCGCCTCGCGCCGTACCACGACGGGGAAGCCGGTGCCGGGCACCCGGAGCACGGTGGTGAGGTGGGCGGCGCCCTTGAACACCCGCTCGGCCGGGGCGGCGCCCTCCAGGAACAGGGCGTCGGCGACCGCGCGGTGCGGGAAGTCGGGGTGTTCGGGGACCCGCCGGTCCGGTGTCCAGACGATGGCGCGGGGGCGCGCGGCGGGCCGGGCGGCGCCGCGCCGGAAGAGGATCCGCTCGATCTCCTCGTCTCGGGGCACCCGGCCGAGCCGCAGCGGTTCGGCGGCCGCGCGCAGGGCGTCGCCCACGGTGGCGGTGGCCCGCTCCAGGGGCTTGGGGCCGAAGGAGCGGACCAGGGCGCGGACGGCCCCGATGACGTCGGCGTAAAGGGACTGGGCGTGTTCGAGGGCGAGGTAGTGGGGCAGGTCCCTGGCGAGCCCGGCGACGGCGGCGGGCCGGGCACGGGCCACCGTCTCGGCCCAGGCGCGCACCACGGCCGCCCGCTCGCGCTCCGGGTACCGGGACCGTACGAGGTGGACGGCGAGGTCGTACAACGGGTCGCCGAAGCTGGCCAGTTCCCAGCCCGTGCAGCACAACCCACTTTCGCTGAAGACCACTTGGGAGCGGCGCAGGTCGCCGTGGAGCAGGACGTACGGGCGGCGGGTCAGCGCGGGCACCCGGTCGGCGAACCGGGCGAGCGCGTCCTCGGGGACGCCGAGCGCGGTGAACAGGCCGCCGTAAGCCTGCCAGTTCACTCCCCGGACCTGCCGGTCCGCGAGGTGGGCGAGGGTGCGCAGGAAGCCCTGGGAGTCGGTGTGGTTGCGCGGCCAGTGCGCGGGCAGCGGGGGCAGCGCGGTGCCGCGCACCTGGGCGAGGGCGGCGGGCAGCGCGGCGACGTCCTCGGGGGGCGGCACCTCGCCGTCCACATGGCTGTGGATGACGTAACCCTCCCCGGCGGCCAGACACTCGGGGGCGGCCCCCGGCAGCACCCGGTGGACCGCGCGCAGGATCTCCGCCTCGCCGTCCCAGGTGCGCACGGCCGGTGCCGCGTCCGGGCGGGGCAGCCGCACGGTCACCGGCGTGCCCGGAGCGCGGCCGAGCAGACCGGCGAGCGGTTCGGTCAGCGGCCGGACGTGGTCACGGTGGCGCGGGCCCTCGCGGACCGGCCGCCCGGCCGCGGCGCGGGCCGCGAACGCGCGGCAGGCGGCGTCGGTCCGCATGGTCGTGGCGCGCTCCCCCGCGACGGTAGGGGGAACTGACGGTGCGCCCACTGGCCGCTCCGGAGGTCGATCGCACAAGGGGAGGACATGCCGGACGACAGGTCCGGGGAAACGCTATTCCCCCGTGGCGGCCGGTACGGCCGCCGGGCGCGGTGGAGTAGCCCAACGGGTGGTCCGCCGCTCGGCTGTGCCGATCCGGCGACCGGGGCCCGGCTCCTCGCCGCACCCCGCGCCCGCATGCCCGCGACCGGACGGTGACCGGCCGCGCATCCGCATGCTAGCCGACCACGCGCCCGCCCCTGAGCAGGCGCAACAGCGGTTCCAGCGACCGTACGACGTGCTCGGCGCCGGCCGCGCGCAGGGGCTTCTCCTTCGCCTCGTTGCGGGCGTAGCCCAGGAAGGGGACCCCGGCGTCGCGGGCCGCGGCGAGGTCGGAGGGGGCGTCGCCGATCATCAGGGCGGCGGTGGGGGCGGCGCCCATGGCGGCGAGGGCGCGCAGCAGGCAGTGCGGGGCCGGTTTGAGGTGGTGCAGGTGTTCGGTACGGCCGTACAGGTGCGGGGCGAAGCAGGCGGTCAGGCCCCGGCTCTCCAGGTAGCTGCGCACCACCCGGGGCGAGTTGTCGGTGGTGACGGCGAGCCGGGTGCCGACGGCGGTCCAGGTGCGGATCAGCGGGTCGGCCCAGGCGGTGGGCAGCGCGGAGGCGGCGGCGCGCAGCTCCTCCTGGGTGAGACGTTCCTCCAGGCCGGTGACGAGGTCGCTGCCGGGCCGGCGGCGGCCCACCGCGCGCAGCACCACCTGGGGGTCGAGGGTGCCGCGTTCGGCCGGGGTGAGCAGGCCGTGCAGCCCCTGCCGCTCCAGCCAGGCCACCAGGTCCGCGGCGATCCGCTCGGCCTTGTGCGTGGCGAACAGCCGGCAGATGGGTCCGTCGAAGTCCCACAGCACGACCCGAGCGGAAGTGATCAGTACACGAAGCTTCTCGATCTCGCTCGCATCAGAAGTCGTATCAGAAGTCACTAGGAGAGTGTCAGGTCCGAGGAGATGGTTTCCCAGAGGGCGTCGAACCACTTCTGCGATTCCTCCACGAACGCCGCGTCCCGCTGCCCGGCGCGCCGCTCGAAGGAGAAGAGCAGGGACTCGGAGCCGACCGCGTCGTACATCTCCAGCGTCCCGCTGTCGGTGGACTCGGCGCGGCGCGTGATCATGTAGTGCGCGAACAGCGCCTCGGACCCGTTGAGCAGGTAGAGCTTCACCGGCGGGGTGAACGGCAGGGCCCGGAAGGTGACGTGGACGTCGATGTCGTGGGTGCCGCGCAGGGCCTGGAGGTTGTACTGGAGCACCTGGCCCTGGGCGTTGCGCATGGCCAGCCAGCGCTGGTGCACCGCGTCGTCCTCCGCGCTCCCCGCGTCGACCGAGACCGGGAAGGCGAGGCTGATCTCCCGCGAGGGCAGCAGGATCCGGGCGTCGATCCGCTCCGGGCGCAGCTTGCCCTCATGGATCAGGCGCAGCGGTTCGCCGAGGGCCGGGATCAGGCTCTGCGCGGTCAGGCAGAGTGCGTCGATGCGCACCCGCGGCGCCGCGAACGCGTCGGTCAGCCGGGGCGCGAGGGCCACCATGGTCGGCTGGGGCTCCTCGGCCCCGGACCGCTGCTCGGCGACCCGCGGCGGGCTGCCCTTGGTGACGCCGGTGAGCAGACCGTCCTGCTGGAGCATCCGCAGGGCCTGCCGCACGGCACCGCGCTCGACGCCGAACTCCTCCGCCAACTCGGCCTGGGTGGGCAGCCGTTCGCCCGGCCGCAGGATCCCGGTGCGCATGCGTTCGCGCAGGACGCCCGCGATCTCCCGCGGGGTGCGCCTGCCGCTGCCGTTGACTGCCATGTGCTCCTGGGTCACCACCCAAACGCTACAACTTCCGTCCATCTCAAGAAAGTTGCCGAGCAGTTGTTTATGTAGTGCCACCAAGTTGGGGCAACTCAAACAGAGTTGGTTGCCGAATTTCCAAGTTGGCGGAAGTTCCACCTGCGAAGGGGAATTCGCCGTGCCCGCTCTCGCCCTCCTGACCGGCCCCGCGATCTGAGAACCGAGGCGCCCGGCCCGAAGGCGAACAGGATCGAGCGCGTGCCGTCGGCGTCGTACAGCTGGAGCGGTTCCGCGCCGAACTCCTGCTCACGGCGGTCCAGGGTGTAGTACGCCAGCAGCGCCTCGTCCTCGTTGAGCAGGTCCAGCTTGACCGGGGGTGTGAACGGCAGGGCGCGGAAGGTCAGCCGCACCTCGATGCCGTGCGTGGTGCGCAGGGCCAGCAGGTTCTGCCGCAGCACCATGCCCTGGGCGTTGCGCACCGCCAGCCAGCGCTCGTGCAGCAGTCCGCCGTCGCCCGCGCGCACCGGGTCCACCGGCGCCGGGAAGGCCAGCTCGATCCGGCGGCTGGGCAGCAGCACCGGCACATCGATCTTGGCCGGTTCCAGCTCCCCCGCATGGATCAGCCGGAGCTGCTCGCCGACGGCCAGCGTGAGCGACACGGAGGTCAGGCAGAGCGCGTCGATCCGCACGTGCGGGGCGGCGAAGGCGGCCGCGACCCGCGGTCCTAGCCCCACCACGGTGGGCTGCGGCGGCGCGGCGGACCACCCCGGCCACGCCCCCTCGGCCACCCTGGCCGGGCTGCCCCTGGACACCCCGGTGAGCAGTCGCTCCGCGTGCAGGATGTCCAGTGCCCGGCGGACGGCGCCGCGCTCCACACCGAACTCCTCGGCCAGCTCGGCCTGGGTGGGCATGCGCTGCCCGGCGCGCAGTACGCCGGAGCCGATCCGGCTGCGCAGCTCGTCGGCGATCTCCCGGTGGGACGCGCGGGACGCGCGGGGTCCCCTGGCGGAGGCGTGCTCCGGGTCCACGGGCGAACCATACAACTTCCCGCCAACTTCCGGCAGTTCACCGACAGGTGGTTATGAGACGCCTTCCAACGGAGATAAGTAGAGATAAGTTGGCAGCCAACTCGGCTGACATGGTCAAGCTTGCCGACAACTGAACACGACGCGCACAGCCACAACTGAACACCGCACAGCACAGCCACAACTGAACAGCTCGCTACGGATGTACGGATCAGCGCCGCCGACGAGGGGAGCGGTCAGAAGTCGTCCGGGCACCAGGGGCGCACGGGCGAGCGGAACAGGGCGTCGGCCAGCCGGGCGGCGCCCTCTCGCTCTGCCCGCACCCGGCCCAGCGCGGCCAGCCGCAGCAGCGACTCCCCGCCGAGCCACACGGAGGCCAGCTCCTGGACGCCCAGCGTCAGATCGGGGCTCGCGGTGGTGGCCGTACAGGACGCGCCCTCGGGCGAGGCATCCAGCCGGTACCGCCCGCCCGCGTAACCGCCGTCGTCCAGGACCTCCAGCACCAGCGTGCCCTCCCGGTCGTAGCCACGCGCCTCCAGGGCCCGTACGACGTCCAGGACGCGCACCCACAGCAGGTCCGCGTGATCGGTGATCCGGGCGGCGCGCGGGTCGGGCAGGAAGTGCGGGAGCAGGTCGTCGGGGCCGCGCCCGCCGGTGTCGACCTTGGTGATCCAGTCGATGGAGCACATGTAGTGCCACAGCGCGCGCTCGGCCGCCGGGGTGGTCCCGAACAGCCGCTCCACCCGCGCGGTCTGGTCGGGCTGCTGTCCGGTCCAGGTGTTGTCGCTGCGGTACGTCACCAGGCCCTGGGCCTCCCCGGACGCCGAGCGGTACAGGGCGTGCACCGGCTCCACGTAGTCGGAGTGGACGCGCAGCGCGCCGGTGAACTGCTCCCACCACAACTCGTCCCGGCTGACCGCGCCGGGCTGTGCGCGGCGGAACCGGTCGAACAGTTCGGGGCCCAGCTTGCGCACCTCCGCACCGTCCAGCAGCTCGATCCGGCCGCCGTCGTCCGGGCCGGACCAGCGGGGGTCGAGGCCGGCCCGCGGTACGTCGACGGCCCACCGGGACATCCAGGTGGCCGGACCGAAGCCGAACCGGCCGTAGATCGGGTACTCGGCGGCGAGCAGGGTCGCGACGACGTCCCCGCGTTCCCGCGCCGCCGCGAGGTCCTGGGCCATCATGCGGCTCAGCAGGCCGCGGCGGCGGTGCGTCGGGCTGACGGTCACGCCGCTGATGGCGTCGGCGGGCACCACACCGCCGCCCACCGTGGTCAGCTCCTGCTCGAAGGACCGGAAGGTGGCCACCCAGCGCCCGCCGTCGACGGCCCCCCGGTAGCGGCCCGGTGTGAACTTCCGCCGCCGGGCGTCTAGTTGCTCACGGGCCAGGGCCGGAGGCTGGGTGAACCCCACGGCCAGGGCGCGCTGCCAGTCGTCGAAGTCGGCCTCGGTGGCGGTGCGGACGTCGCTCATGGGCCCACGGTAGGCATCCGTCCCGCCGGATGTCCTCCCGATTTCCGCGCCTTGGCCCCGTCACCGGTCCGTCACACCAGCAGGTCCTCCACCTGCGCCTCGCCCATCCGGTACCGGCGGGCGATCTCCCCGCCGCACCCGTCGGCGGTGTGCTGGAGCCGCTGCCGCCGCCCCGACACCTCGTGTTCGTACCGAACCAACCGGCCCAGCGCGGCGGACAGTTCCAGATCCGTGCGGGCGCTCAGGTCGCTCAGCTCCACCTCGGCGAGCATCTCGGCGGCGAGCCGTCGTACCTCCTCGCCCCGCGGGGTGCCGACGGTGACATGGCGGGCCGAGGAGCGCTGGCGGGCCGGGGCGTCGCGCAGGATCTCCGGGAGCCGCTCGACCAGGGAGGCGTCCTTCGGCGCGGGCACCGCCGCCCGGCCGCGGCGGGCCAGCTCCGCGTGCAGGATGTCGATCCGGCCCTGCAACAGCCGCCGCACATAGCTGAGATCGGCCTCGTCGCGCTGGGCGTCGCGGCGCAGCGCGCGCAGTTCGGACAGGCTCAGCCCGGACAGCTCGGGCAGGCCCGGCCGGGACGGTTCGGGTGCCGCCTGCCGGGCCGGCGCCGGTGCGATCACGGGCTCGTCGGCCCGCTGCACGGGCGGCCGGTACGTCCCCTGCGGGATGGGCAGCTCACTGGTGCTGAATGTGCTCATGTGGTTCGGACCGTCCCCTCGACCGGCGTGTGACAGCATCGTGCCACCCCCGGCGCACCATATGTGACCGAGTGCCCCCGAACAGCCCCGGATGGGCGGTAAGGGTTCCATAAGGTCCGCCTGTGACCGCCGCCCGCGTACCCGGCATCATGGTCCGCATGCGAGCGGTGGTGCAGAGAGTGGACGGCGCGAGCGTCGTCGTGGACGGCGAGACGGTGGGCGCGATCGAGGGCGAGGGCCTGTGCGTCCTGGTCGGCGTGACCCACGAGGACACGAAGGAGAAGGCGGCGCAGCTGGCCCGCAAGCTCTGGTCGGTGCGGATGCTGTCCGGGGAGCGCTCGTGCAGCGACATCGACGCCCCGCTGCTCGTCGTCAGCCAGTTCACCCTCTACGGCGACGCCCGCAAGGGCCGCCGCCCCACCTGGAACGCGGCGGCCCCCGGCGATGTCGCCGAACCGCTGGTGGACGAGGTCGTGTCCCAGCTGCGGGCACTGGGCGCGACGGTGGCGACGGGACGGTTCGGCGCGACGATGCGGGTGTCCCTGACGAACGACGGGCCGTTCACGGTGCTGCTGGAGATGTAGCCAACCCGGGCCGCGCGGGGATGTGGTGGACCCGGGCCGCGCGGGGACGTGATCGGCCCGGCCCGCCGGGGGCGCTACGGCTCGACCACGACCTCCTGCGCCGCCGCCGTCTCCCCGGCCAGGAGTCCCGCGTCGACCGGTACGTTCCGCTTGACCAGCGCGAGCGCCACAGGACCCAGCTCGTGATGGCGTACCGACGACGTCACGAAGCCGATCTTGCGGCCCTCGGGCCCCTCCTCCGCGAGCCGGATTTCCGTGCCCGGCGCCGGCAGGTGCACATCGCTGCCGTCGAGGTGGAGGAAGACGAGCCGACGCGGCGGCTTGCCGAGGTTCTGCACGCGGGCGACGGTCTCCTGCCCCCGGTAGCAGCCCTTCTGGAGATGCACCGCCGTGCCGATCCAGCCCAGCTCGTGCGGGATCGTCCGGTGATCGGTCTCGAAGCCGAGCCGCGGCCGGTGCTGCTCCACCCGCAGCGCCTCGTGCGCGAGCAGGCCCGCCGCGGGCCCGTGCGCCGCCGCGAAGGACTCCAGCTCCGCGCGCGGCAGGAAGAGATCACGGCCGTACGGCGTCTCGCGTACGACGACGTCCTCGGGCGCCTCGGCGATGGACCCGGCGGGCAGGTACACCACCGCGAACTCGTCGGTGCGGTCGGCGACGTCCACCCGGTAGAAGAACTTCATCGACTCCAGGTAGGCGACCAGCGCCTGCCGCGTGCCGGGCTCGACGTGCGCCCAGACCGTCGTACCGTCGTCCACCAGGTACAGCGCGTGCTCGATGTGCCCGTTGGCCGAGAGGATCAGCGCCTCGGTCGCCTGGCCGGCCGGCAGATCGCTGACGTGCTGGGAGAGCAGCAGGTGCAGCCAGCTCAGCCGGTCCTCGCCGGTGACGGTGACGACACCGCGGTGCGAGAGGTCGACGAATCCGGTGCCCTCGGCGAGGGCGCGCTGCTCGCGGAACAGATCGCCGTAGTGGGCGGCGACGCCTTCGTCCACGCCCTCGGCGGGGACGGCGCCGGGCAGGGACAGCAGGGGGCTTTTCATACGCGCAAGCCTACGACGTGGTAGTTGAACTCTTCAGGGAGCAGTCCTTGCAGCGGCCGAAGATCGCGAAGTGCTTCATGTCGGTGTCGAAGCCGAACTGCCGCCGCAGCTTGTCGGTGAACTCCGCCGCCACGCTCACGTCCGCCTCGATCACGCTCTCGCAGTCGCGGCACACCAGGTGCAGATGGTGGTGCCGGTCGGCGAGGTGGTACGTCGGCGCGCCGTGCCCCAGATGGGCATGGCTGACCAGGCCCAGCTCCTCCAGCAGCTCCAGGGTGCGGTAGACGGTGGAAATGTTGACCCCCGACGCCGTCTTCCTCACTTCCACGAGGATGTCGTCGGGGGTCGCGTGCTCCAGGGTGTCCACGGCTTCGAGGACAAGCTGGCGCTGCGGAGTCAGCCGGTAACCGCGCTGCCTGAGGTCGCTCTTCCAGTCGGTGCTCACCACACCGACGAGTCTAGGACCACGCCCGTCGCCACGGAGAGCCGTGAGGTGCCCGCGGGCCTACTTGAAGAAGGCGATGCCGTCGTCCGGCATGTCGTCCGGGAGGGCCTTGGCCCAGCGTTCGACGTCCTCGGGGGTGACGACCTTCTTCAGGTGGGCGGACATGTAGGGGCGCAGCTCGACCTCGGGGGTCTGCTTCTCGCCGACCCACATGAGGTCGCTCTTGACGTAGCCGTACAGCCGCTTGCCGCCGGTGTAGGGGCGGGCGTCGGCGGTCCGGGCGACGGCGTCCGTGACCAGGTCGATCTGGGGCTTCTTGGCGGCCATCTCGCCGTACCAGATCTCGATGGTGCCGTCGTCGCGGGTCATCGTGACCTCGACCTTGCGGTCGCCGTCGATCCGCCAGAAGCCGGACTCGGTCTCCAGCGGGCGGACCTTGTTGCCGTCGTTGTCCAGCACCCAGGTACGGGAGTGGTACTCCAGGAAGTCCCGGCCGTCGTGGGTGAAGGTGACTTCCTGGCCGAAGTTGCACTTCTCGGAGCCGGGGAAGTCGTGCACGCCAGCGCCGGCCCAGTCGCCGAGGAGGAAGGCGAGCGGGACGAGGTCCTTGTGCAGGTCGGACGGGATCTCGATCATGAGCGGAGCTTTCCTGGTGGGAGGGTCAGCGCTGGCCCTGGTACAGCTTCTTCACGGTCAGGTAGGCGAAGGCGAGCACGCCGACGCAGACCAGGACCAGCAGGGTTTCGAAGAAGATCTCCACGGGTGCTCCTTGAGCGAGGGTGGGCATACGACAGAGCCGGGCCCCAGCTTACGCGGCCGGGCCCCGGCTCTCTTTCCGAGGTGGGCCTCAGCCGAGCAGCTGCTCCTGGAGCACGACCGTCTGCTGGAACGGCACCGTGTGCGTGCCGCCCTTTCGCGACTGCACGACGAGCCCCAGCACGTCCCCGGCGACCAGGTACGCCTGCCGCACGTTCTCGGCGCCGAACGGCGTGGTCTCCTCGTACGCCGACACCGACACGTTCGGCACCGCGGCACGCCCCGGGAGGTCCTCCGCCACCGTGCTGGGCGCCCCGCGCAGGACGTACGGCGCCTGGTCGGAGCCGGCGAAGTCGGTCTGCTGGACGTCCCCGGCGATCAGGCCGGTGCCGAACTGGAGCAGATAGATCCGGGTGCGAGTGCCGTCCGGCGTGGTCCAGCCGCGGGCGGCGATGTGCCGCAGTCCCTGGTCGGTGAACGTGCCGGCGAGGGCCTCCCGGTCCTGCTTGGTCGCGTACTCCGCGAGGAACGTCCCCGGCTTCACCCATCCGTGGTCTCCCGCCAGCGCCTTGTCCGCCGTGGCGCCCTTCGGCGCGGGCAGCACCAGCCGGCGCAGGTCGGCGTAGTGGGCGGCGGCCGTGTTGGCGGCGGCGAAGGGCGCCGGGCGGCCGGCGGGCAGCGGCGGGCGGACCAGCTCCGGGTAGTCCCAGCGGCCGTCCGAGGCGGTGGCGAGACCGGGCACGTCGGTGCGCTGGATCCGTGTGACGCCGTACGCCGTCCCGGCACCGCACACCGCGAACACGGCGACGGCGGCGGCCCAGCGCAGCAGCCCGCCGAACCGCCGGCGCTCCCGGACACCCGTGTCCGCGCCCGCCGCGTCCGCGCCCCTCGTGTCCGCGATCCCCTCGGCCCGGAGCCCCGCGTCCTCCTGCCCGGCCACGACCTGCTCAGCCATACGGCCCTCGACCTCCTGCTCACTCATACGGCCTCCCCCGGGTCCTTGTCCTTGACGCGGTCCAGCTCGCGCCCGATGAACAGGGCGATGGCGGTGCCGTCGAGCGGCCGGTGCCCGGAGACCTGGACGCCCACCAGGACATCGCCCTCGGCGGCGGAACAGAACATCCGGTCGAGCTTCTCCCCGTCGTCCTTCGGCATCAGGAAGCAGGCGGCCTCCTTGTGCCCCTGGATCGCGGGCCCCTTGCGGAAGACGTCAAGGACGGAGAACAGCGCCTTCTGGCTCGCGTCCATCGCGCGCACAGAATCACGGTTTTCCATCCGCATGAGCTGAAAGTCGATGACGAACGAGTGCCGCCCGTTCACCGACCAGGAGTCGATGCTCGCGTAGCTGCGCATGGCCATGCCGCTGATGTGCTGCTTGTCGATCAGCTCGTCGAGCTTGCGCCGCGTGTCCGCCGGCCAGTCCGTGACCGCCTGCTTGCGCAGCGCGGTGGCCTGGCGTCCGCTCAGCTCGACGTCCGAGCCGTACCCCTCGATGTCCGGCCCCCGGCCGTATCCGTACGCGCCCTGCGTGTACGGCAGCAGCATCTCTCGGAGCCCGGGCGCCTCCTGCCCGCTCCCCTTCGCGGCGGCCGCCGGCGGAAACCTCCACCCGGGCGCACCCGGGTCCCGGTCGGCCCCCGCGACGACCACGGCGGTGGACGCGATCCCGGCGACGACCGCGACGGCGAGCGCGCCGACCCGGATCCGCTTGCCCACTGTCCTGTTCACAGCCGTCCCACCTGCCGCTTCGCCAGATCCATGACCGTCTTCATCGGCACCGGTTTCGAGCCGTAGACCCAGATCTCCATGAGGATGCCGCCGCGCGAGGCGATTGCTTCGCCCAGGTACGACGACCGGTGCCCGGCCTCGGCCTGCGGCCGGTGATGCGTGTACGCCATCCCGTCCCCGGTACCCGGCACCGACAGGTCTTCGGTGTCCGGCTCGATCGACGCCCAGTACTGCTCGTGGTCCGCCTCCTCGTGCGCGGCCATCTTCGTCTCCTGGCGGTACTGCACGAGCCTGATCTCGATGTCGTAGCCGCCGTCGGCCTGCCAGCTGGTGACAGCGGCGCGCCGGAACTCGTCCACCAGCTGGTTCTGGAAGGCCGCGGCGGGGTCCTGGAAGTCACCCGCGTACCCCGCGAGGTCCAACCAGCCGTCCGTGCCCTCGGCCAGAACGCTGCCCCGCGCCCCGCGCGGCTTCGGCAGCAGCAGCTTGCGCAGATCCCCGTCGGTCCTGACCTGCCGGTCCTCGGCCGCGGTCAGCACCGGAACCGCCCCCTTCCCCTGCCGCAGCACCGGCTGCGAGAGCGGCGGCAGCTTCGTGGGCACCCGGCCGGCCTGCACGACGT
Organism: Streptomyces sp. AM6-12; assembly: GCF_044327085.1. NCBI lineage: Bacteria > Bacillati > Actinomycetota > Actinomycetes > Kitasatosporales > Streptomycetaceae > Streptomyces > Streptomyces sp. AM6-12. Next base: position 4,004,002 of record NZ_JBIQWN010000001.1, on the reverse strand, counting down.
AGCCGACGCAGCCCCCCGCCACGATCCCGAGGGCGGCGGCCGCGGCGATCAGCGCGGCGGTACGAGCGCGTCGCCGCACCGGGGCCACGGGTCTCTCCCCCTCGCCCTCCTCCGTCGGCCCGGCTTCCGGGCCCGGCTTCTCCCGTGTCTCCAAGACATCCCCTCCCGTACGGAACGCGGGATCCGATGGCCCGCGCACGCACAGCAGACCCATGGCATGTGCATGGAGTTGTAGGCGGAGGGATCACGATTCGGGAAAGCCAGAAGGCGCCCGGACGCGCCCGGACGTGCCGAAGGGCCGCACCCCACCTGGCGTCCAACCCAGGGGTGCGGCCCTTCCGCGTCGTCCGCCGGTCAGACGGCGATGGCGACCTCCGCGAGCCCGCCCTGCTGCGCGACGACCGTGCGGTCGGCGGAGCCGCCGGGCACCAGCGCGCGCACGGTCCACGTGCCCTCGGCCGCGTAGAAGCGGAACTGGCCGGTCGCCGAGGTGGGAACCTCCGCGGTGAACTCGCCGGTCGAGTCGAGCAGCCGGACGTAGCCCGTCACCGGCTCGCCGTCGCGGGTCACCTGGCCCTGGATCGTGGTCTCACCGGGCTTGATCGCCGAGGCGTCGGGGCCGCCGGCCTTCGCTCCGCACATGCTGTTTCTCCAGAGGTCGCTTGGGGTCGCTTACTTGTTGGCGCCGAGCTCGATCGGCACGCCGACGAGCGAGCCGTACTCGGTCCAGGAGCCGTCGTAGTTCTTGACGTTCTCCACGCCGAGCAGCTCGTGCAGCACGAACCAGGTCAGGGCGGAGCGCTCACCGATGCGGCAGTAGGCGATCGTGTCCTTGGCGAGGTCCACGTTCTCCGCGGTGTACAGCTCCTTGAGCTCCTCGTCCGACTTGAACGTGCCGTCGTCGTTGGCGTTCTTCGACCACGGGATGTTGCGCGCGCTCGGGACGTGGCCCGGACGCTGCGACTGCTCCTGCGGCAGGTGGGCCGGGGCGAGCAGCTTGCCGGAGAACTCGTCGGGGGACCGCACGTCGACCAGGTTCTGGACGTCGATGGCCTTGACGACGTCGTCGCGGAAGGCGCGGATCGCGGTGTTCTGCGGCTTGGCCTTGTACGTGGTCTCCGGGCGCTCGGGGACCTCGTCGCCGGCGACCAGCTCGCGGGCGTCCAGCTCCCACTTCTTGCGGCCGCCGTCGAGGAGCTTGACGTTCTCGTGGCCGTACAGCTTGAAGTACCAGTAGGCGTAGGAGGCGAACCAGTTGTTGTTGCCGCCGTAGAGGATCACCGTGTGGTCGTTGGCGATGCCCTTCTGCGACAGGAGCTTCTCGAAGCCCTCCTGGTCGATGAAGTCACGGCGCACCGGGTCCTGGAGGTCCTTCGTCCAGTCGATGCGGATCGCGTTCTTGATGTGGTTCTTCTCGTAGGCGGACGTGTCCTCGTCCACCTCGACGATCGCGATGGTCGGGTCGTCCAGGTGCTCCTGCAACCAGTCGGCGTCGACCAGGACGTCGCTGCGACTCATGCTTTCTCCTCCGGGGCAGTTACGGCGGGGCGTGCGAGTGCGAAGGGGCGCGCGCTCGGGGTGCGGGCGGCGCACGGGTGCCCAGCAGGGCGGGGGGAATGACGCGGAAGCGGGGCTCCCGATCAGAAGGGGCGACAGAGCATGGCGGCTACGCGGCACAGGTCGACTGCCCGCCGCTTCGTGAGATCCGCCTGACGCTTCATGGCCTCGATCGTAGGTACGCGGAGGCGCGCGTGTCACCGGTGTGTCGTATGGCGAGACAGGATCGTCCGAATGGCGGGATGAAGAAAGCGCCCGGCGGCCGTGGAAGGGGCCTTCGGGCGCTCGGGTGCGCTCTCACATCTGCGGTACGGACGTCACCGTCTCGCCTGTCGGACGTACGGCGCCCATCCGGGCCGTTTCGCGGCCTCTACCCCGCCAGCTTGACGTCGGAACCCTTCACGCTGATCTCCACGCCGTTCCGCGCGGCCTCCACCTTGTCCAGCTTGATGCCGCCGGGCAGCTGGTCGACGACCTGCTGGAAGTCGGTGATCGTACGGACGCGTTCCTCGGCGAGTCCGAGCCCGGCGACCGAGGGGAGGGAGTCGGCGTGCACCTCGACCTTGTTGTTGACGACGCTGACGGTGCTCAGGACGGAGACCGTGCGGTCGACGGGGATGGCGCCGGCGATGGTGCCGTTCACCTTGACGGCGACCTTGATCTTGCCGTTGCCGCCGTCGGAGAGGCCGACGACCTTGGCCTGGATGCCGAGGCCGATGTCGGTGGGCTGCGACTTGGCGGTCTTCAGCAGCTCGTCGTACGAGATGGTCGCGGTGCCGGTGGCGCTGGAGGCGGTGGCCGAGCTGTAGTCACCGCTGAAGGAGACGCCCTTCATGTCGGCCTTGAGGTCGTCGACGCGGATCGTCTTCCCCGCCTGTCCGGTGGCCGCGTCGTAGCTCTTGATCCCGACCTCGACGTCGTCCAGCGAGCCGCCGGCGACCTGGGTGAGGAACGGGAAGCCCTTGATGTCCACGCTCGGGGTCGTCGACAGGTTCTCCGAGGACTTCAGTTTGTCCGCGGCCTCCCCCTGGGCGAAGTGCACCGCCACCCGGTCCACGATCACGAACAGCCCGCCCAGGATCACGACGACGATCAGCAGTATTCGCAGGGCGCGCATGTGGTGTTTCCCCCCGGTCGGCGTAGGTCACGGCTACGCAACGGTAACGCCGCGGGGCTTCGGGCAGGGTAAATGTCGATCACTTGTGACAGGGCACGCAGTGGGACGGCAATCCGAGGGCCCCTCTACGGCGCTGAAGTCGTACGCGGCGGCGCCGAACGAGGTGACCCGGCCTACCCTGGAGGCATGTACGCACGGCGACGTCACGTGTACTTCGCCATGATGGGGATCTGTATCGGTCTCTTCGTCCTGGCGTGGGGAGTCGTACGGATCTGGTCCGTCCCGGCGGCCGTCGGCATGTGTGTCGTCGCCATGGTGATCCCGCCGGTCGCCGCGATGATCGCGAACCGGCGGGGGCCGGAGGACCGCTGGTGGGACGACCCCTCCGGCGATCCCAAGTCCGACGAGTGGTGGGACGAACTGGACGGCAAGAAGCGTCCGCGCCCCTGAACCACTCGACTAATAGACGAGCGCCTGCGCGTCGTCGGCCAGCGCCTCCTGCACGAAGACCTGCGCACCCGCGATGCGCACACCCTCCAGCACGTCCTTCTCCGTGATCTCCCGCCGGGCCGCGCACTGGGTGCACAGCGTGACGCGGCCGGCCGCGAGGACGGAATCGATCAGATCGGGCAGCGGAGCGGCGTGCGGCAGCTCGAACTCCGCGGCCCGCCCCGGCAGTGCGAACCAGGACGACTCCCCGGTCAGCCACAGCGAGACATCGACCCCGCTGGCCACGGCCACCGCCGCCACCGTGAACGCCTGCGAGCAGCGCTCGGGGGCATCGGCCCCGGCCGTCACCTTGATCACGAGCTTCTTCGCCATGCGGGAAGCGTAGCCCGCGGCGCGAGCGCGGCTCAGACCGCCACCACGGCGATCGTCACCAGCAGGCTCGCCAGGCTGAGCACGGTCAGCGCACCGCTCATGAACGCGCCGTCGACTTTGCGGGCACGGTGGCGACGGCGCGGTACGGCCTCGGGGGCGGGCGCCACGAGTACCGCGGGCGGCAGCGGCCAGTGCGCCGGCGACCGGGGCGTCGGCGGGAACAGCGGCGGCGGGATCGCGTAGCCGGGGTTCAGCGGGGCGCGGTCCTCATTGCGCGTCGTGGGCCTGGTCACGGGCGGTGCTCCGCCCTCTGGTGCCGGCGCAGCAGCACGTTCGCGTCCGCCTCCGCGCTGCGGTCGCACTCCGCCCGCGCCACCTCGCGCCGCTCCGCGAGCGCCAGACACGCCGAGCAGCCCGGCACCGGGCGGGGCGGTCGGCTCAGGTCGTCCGGGTCCGGCGGCGCCGCCAGCGCGCGCTCGTTCGCGATCCGCACCTCGGCGCTGAGGCGTGCGCGGTCGTAGAGGTCGGCTCGGGCCGCCGGGGTGACCGGATTCGTACTCACCTGATTTACTCCTTTGCTCCAACTTCTATACGAAATGAGCCAGTTGCACTACTCTGCGTATTCCTGGCCTGATACGAGGATGGCCCAGCGCGACGGCGGAAACGCATGGAACGGCGCCTTGTGCCAGGCCGCGCGGGCCATGTGCCACAAATTCCACAAACCGGGGAGGGTGCGGTGCCGCAGCGACGGGCGACCACGGGTCGCAGCCAGGAGCCGAGGGCTCGCTTCATCGAGGAACTGCGGTTACTCAGGGACGAACGCCAGCTGACCTTCCGGGCGTTGGCCGCGCAGGTGGGCTGGGACCCGACCCTCTTCAGCAAGATGGAGAAGGGCCAGTCGCTCGGCGGCCCGGAGACGGTGGCCGCGCTGGACACGTTCTACGGCACGGGTGACAAGCTGCTCACACTGTGGGAGCTGGCGAAGGCGGACCCGACGCAGTTCAAGGAGCGTTTCCGGCGGTACATGTCGCTGGAGGCCATAGCTCTCAGCATGTGGCACTACGGCGGCAGCGTCCTGCACGGTCTGCTTCAGACCCGCGAGTACGCGTTGGAGTTGCTCGCAACGGGCGGCCTCACCCGCAATGAAGTGGAGCAGCAGGCTGACGCACGTATGGACCGCCAGAGCCTGTTGCACGGGGAATGCGCCTCACCATTTCGCGTCATCCTTTCCGAGGCGGCGCTACGGAACTCGCTGCGCGATCCACAGATGTGGCGGCGGCAGCTGGAGCACCTGGTGATGCTGTCGGAGCGCCCGAACATCACCCTTTACGTGCTGCCGTTTGGCGCCGGGCTGCATGGTCTGATGGACACCGCTGTGACATTCCTGCGGCTCCCGGACGGCCGTACCGTCGCCTACGTGGAGACCGTCGTGAGCGGCGAACTCATCGAGGACGCAAACGGAGTTGAGGACCTACAGCGCAGATATGATGCGATTCGCGACGCGGTCCTGGATCCTGCTGCCTCGCGGAAGTTCATCTTGCGGATGCTGGAGGAAGCGCCATGCGAGCCATCGATCTGAGCAGCCTGACGTGGCGTAAGAGCAGCTACAGCAACTCGGAAGGCGGTGCCTGCGTCGAGGTCTCCGACGATCTCCTCCACACCGCCGACTGGCGCAAGAGTTCCTACAGCAACCAGGACGGCGGCGAGTGCCTGGAGTTCGCCGACAACCTCCCCCTCATCCCCGTCCGCGACAGCAAGGACACCACCCGCACCCCCCTCCTCTTCACCGCCCCCACCTGGGCGGCCTTCGTGAGCGGGGTCAAGGCCGGGCAGTAATCCGACCTCAGACCGCTGGAGAAACCGCCGTGCGATTCATCGACCCGAACGCGATCACGTGGCGTAAGAGCAGCTACAGCAACCAGGACGGCGGTGCCTGCGTCGAGGTCTCCGACGATCTCCTCCACACCGCCGACTGGCGCAAGAGTTCCTACAGCAACCAGGACGGCGGCGAGTGCCTGGAGTTCGCCGACAACCTCCCCCTCATCCCCGTCCGCGACAGCAAGGACACCACCCGCACCCCCCTCCTCTTCACCGCCCCCGCCTGGAAGGCGTTCGTGGACGGGGTCAAGCAGGGCTGATGCCTAGCTGCCAGGACTCGGTGGACGGGCTGTCCAGCCAGGCCCGTTCGCCGGTGGCACTCACTGTCAGGCCGAAGCGGTGGACTTGTACCAGCCGGCGCCCTCGGCCAGGGCGTGACCGGTAAGGCCCGCGTCCTTCCTGAGCTCCCGCAGCCGACCTACGGGATCCGGTAGTCCTCGTGTGGGATCGCCCGCTCCCACACGGCGTCGAATGCCGACGCGCACAGCTTCGCCACCTCGGGACGCTCGTCCAGCTCCGGGCCGGCCGAACCTCCGTCACCGGTGAAGTGGTTCCACATGATCACGCGTCCGTCGAACAGCCAGAAGTCGTTGCCGGGGAGCGCGATGTCCGAGGCCTGTCGGCGGGGCAGCCAGCGGACCGTCTCTCCCGCCGCCACGTTCTGGTACGTACAGGCGTGCTCGTACCGGATGTAGTCGCTCACCGGCTCGGACACGATGCGCGCCCTGCGGAACGCGACCCCTCGGGCCGCCGCGTCCCGCACCCAGGTGTGGAAGTCGTTCCACCACGTCTGCGGGTCCGGCTCGGGCCGCCAGCCGGAACGCCATCGCTCGAACTCGGCCGCCTCCTCCCCGATCCCGTAGGAGTCGCGCATCTCCAGATGCACGGCCGAGTGCCGCGTCTCGGCAAGCAGATCAGTGAACGCCGAGTCGGTCCGCGACATCACACGCCTCCCTCAGCGCGGGCACCATACGGATGGGCAGCCGTATGAACCGTAAGGCCATGACCGCCTCCGCCTCCTGTGGTCTCCACGACGTGCGACGACCATCATCCGGCAGCGGAGGTCGGTCAAGAGCGCCCTTCGCCTCAGCGGTGAAAGGCCCTAGCCCAGCACCCGCCCCAGCGCCCACACCACCGGTGCCGCCGCCGACAGGGGGAGGGCGACGCCCGCGGTGAAGTGGACGAAGCGGGAGGGGTAGTCGTAGCCGGCGACGCGGTGGCCGACCAGGGCGCAGGCGCCGGCCAGCGCGCCGAGGAGGGCGCCCCGGGTGCCGAGGCCGGTCATGCCGCCCACCGCGATGCCCGCGCCCGCCGCGGCGAGCAGCGCGACCACGACCGACGCGGGGGTCGGCAGGGGCAGCGCACGCGCCAGCGCGGCGACCGCCACCGCGGCCGCGCCCACCGAGGTGGCGTGCGGGTCGGCGCCCAGGTAGCCGGTGGCCAGGATCGCCAGGGCCGCGGAGGCGACCGTCGCCATCAGGCCGTACATCCGCTCGTCCGGCGAGGCGTGCGAGCGGAGCTGGAGGACCAGGGAGAGCAGGACCCACACGCCGAGGGTGCCCAGGATCGCGGCGGGGGCGTTGCCCCGGCCCGCGGCCAGGACCGCCACGTCGGCCACCAGGCCGCCCGCGAACGCCAGCGCGATGCCCTGCCGGGCCGGCCACATGCCGTTCAGCCGGAACCAGCCCGCCGCCGTCACCGCCTGGAGCAGCACCAGCGGGACGGCCAGCGCGTACGAGCCGAGGCCCGCCGCCGCGGCCAGCAGCAGGCCCAGCAGCGCGGTGAGCAGCGCCGGCTGCATGCCGGGCTCGATGATCGGCGAACGGCCCTCCAGGCGGGCCCGCTGCGCGTCGGTGATCCGGGAGTTGCCGGCGAGCGTCGCGGGGCCGTACGAGGGCTCGTCGCCCGACGGCTCCCCGGCGGCCCCGGCCGGGGACTCGGGCGCGGAGACCGGCGCGGCCTGCGTGGGGCCCGCCACCGGCTGCGGCTGCGGCTGCGGCATCGGCCCAGGCTGCCCCGCCTGCTGCTGCCCCGCCCACTGATGCTGCGGCTGCGTCCCCTGCCCGCCCTGCTGGTACCCCTGACCCTGGTCCGGTCCCGGATAGCCCGTCACCGGTGGCAGGTACGCCGTCGCCTCGGCCGCCGGCTGGACCGGTGCGTGGGTCTGGGTCTCCCAGGTCTGGCCCTGCCAGGTCTGGGTCTGCTGGGGGTCGTAGCCGCCCTGCGGGGCGGGGTGGCCCGGCCAGTCCTGTGGGGGCGCGGGCTGCTGGTAGGGGTCGTAGCCCTCGTAGGGGCCGCCCTGATACGGCTGGTCGGTCATCGACTCACCCTCCTGCGAACGGCGGGAGCACCTCGACCGTGCCGCCCTCGGCCAGCCGTACCGTCTCATGCGCGCGCGTGCCGACGGGGTCGCCGTCGATCAGGTAGGAGCAGCGCTGGAGCACGCGGGTGAGTTCACCGGGGTGCCGGGTGCGGACGGCGGAGAGCGCGTCGGCGAGGGTGGCCGCGTCGTACGGCTCCTCGGCGACACCGGCCGCGGCCTTGGCGGCGGCCCAGTAGCGCACCGTGACCTTGGGCATCTGGTTCCTCAATCGACGGCTGGTAAAAGTCAGTAAGTAACGGAAGCCAGGCTAGCCGCAGCGGCGGGCGGCCCAGTCCCCGATGCGGTCCACCAGGGCGTCGTCCGCGGCGTGCTCCGCGTGGCCCATGCCCGGCTCCAGCCACAGTTCGGCGTGGCCGCCGGAGGCGTCGGCGAGCATCCGCGGGTGGTCGAGCGGGAAGTAGCCGTCCCGGTCGCCGTGCACGATCAGCAGCGGGGTGGGGGCGATCCGGGGGACCGCCTCCACGGGCGAGAGCGGTATGGGGTCCCAGTCCCGGTGGTGGATGCGGGTGCGCAGGCCGTAGCGGCCGACCAGGCGGCCCTCGGGGCGGGTGACCAGCCAGTGCAGCCGGCGCATCGGGGCGGTGCCCCGGTAGTACCAGCGGGCGGGCGAGCTGACCGCGACCACCGCGTCCACCGTGCCCGGACGCAGCGCCGCATGCCGCAGCACCACCGAGGCGCCCATGGAGAAGCCGACGGTCGCCAGGCGCCCGTGCCCGAAGCCGCGTGCCCAGGCGACGGCGGCGGCGAGGTCGAGGACCTCCTTGTCGCCGACCGTGGAGCGCCCGCCCGAGCGCCCGTGGCCCCGGAAGGAGAAGGTCACGACGGCACCGTAACGGGCGAGCCCGGCCGCCACCCTTCGCACATGCGGACGGTCCACGTCCCCGGTGAAACCGTGCGCGATCACCAGGACGGGAGCGTCGGAGTCGTATACGGCCGCACCCGCGTCGTATACGGCCTCGACCGGGACGCCGTCCGCCGTGCGCAGGAATGTCCGGACAGGGCCTGGTCTGCCTGTCTCGGCATCCGGACGTACGGTGGAACCTGCCACATCTCCTGCCGGGCGATTGCTCATGTGGGCTATTCTGCTGGGCAGAGGACTCGGGCAGCGTCGCCACCGGGTCCTTTTGTGCTTTCGGAAGCGTTGTATACGGAGCGGCCCCTTCGGGTGCCCCCGGTGTACGGGCCTTCGGGAACGCAGAGCAGTGCCCGTCCGCACAGTTCTCGCAGGGACCGAGGAGGAACCAGACGTATGAGTTCTCTGCTGCTCCTGACCAACGCCCTCCAGCCGTCGACGGAGGTCCTGCCCGCCCTCGGCCTGCTCCTGCACAACGTGCGGGTCGCCCCCGCCGAGGGCCCCGCCCTGGTCGACACCCCCGGCGCCGACGTCATCCTGATCGACGGCCGGCGCGACCTGCCGCAGGTGCGCAGCCTGTGCCAGCTGCTGCGCTCCACCGGTCCCGGCTGTCCCCTGCTGCTCGTGGTCACCGAGGGCGGGCTCGCCGCCGTCACCGCCGACTGGGGCGTGGACGACGTGCTCCTCGACACCGCGGGGCCGGCCGAGGTCGAGGCGCGGCTGCGGCTCGCGATGGGCCGCCAGCAGCTCACGCACGACGACTCGCCGATGGAGATCCGCAACGGCGACCTCTCGGTGGACGAGGCGACGTACTCCGCCAAGCTCAAGGGCCGGGTGCTCGACCTGACCTTCAAGGAGTTCGAGCTGCTGAAGTACCTCGCCCAGCATCCGGGCCGGGTCTTCACCCGCGCGCAGCTGCTCCAGGAGGTGTGGGGCTACGACTACTTCGGCGGCACCCGGACCGTCGACGTGCACGTACGGCGGCTGCGGGCCAAGCTCGGCCCGGAGCACGAGTCGCTGATCGGCACCGTACGGAACGTCGGTTACCGGTTCGTCACCCCCGAGAAGGGCGACCGCGGCGGGGACGAGGCCAGGGCGAAGGCGAACCGGGCCAAGGCGGACGAGGCGGGCGCGGCCGGCGCCCCGGTTGGTGCCGAGGTCCACGCGGACGCCTGACCCTCCACACCTTCCGACGGTTTCCCGCGTACAGCCGGGGTGTGGAACACCCTGCCCGAGCTGGGTCAATCCGCGTAGACTCCGCGCGTGGCCAAGGTGACTCGGGATGATGTGGCGCGGCTGGCGGGGACTTCCACCGCCGTCGTCAGTTATGTCATCAACAATGGACCCCGGCCGGTCGCCCCGGCCACGCGCGAGCGTGTCCTCGCCGCGATCAAGGAGCTGGGGTACCGCCCCGACCGGGTCGCCCAGGCGATGGCGTCCCGGCGCACCGACCTGATAGGGCTGATCATCCCGGACGCCCGCCAGCCCTTCTTCGGGGAGATGGCGCACGCCGTGGAACAGGCCGCCGCCGAGCGCGGCAAGATGGTGCTCGTCGGCAACACCGACTACATCGCCGAGCGCGAGGTCCACTATCTGCGGGCCTTCCTCGGGATGCGGGTCTCCGGGCTGATCCTGGTCAGCCACGCGCTGAACGACCTGGCCGCCGCCGAGATCGACGCCTGGGACGCCCGCGTGGTGCTGCTGCACGAGCGGCCGGAGGCCATCGACGACGTCGCCGTGGTGACGGACGACCTCGGCGGCGCCCAGCTCGCCGTGCGCCACCTGCTGGAACACGGCCACCCGTACGTCGCCTGCATGGGCGGCACCGCGGACACCCCGGCCGTCGGCGACCCGGTCTCCGACCACGTGGAGGGCTGGAAGCGGGCCATGGCCGAGGCGGGCCTGAGCACCGAGGGCCGGCTGTTCGAGGCGCCGTACAACCGGTACGACGCCTACCGCGCGGCCCTGGACATCCTGTCCGGGCCCCAGCGCCCGCCGGCGATGTTCTGCTCCACCGACGACCAGGCGATCGGCGTGCTGCGGGCCGCCCGCGAGCTGCGCATCGACGTGCCCGGCGAGCTGGCCGTGGCGGGCTTCGACGACATCAAGGAGGCCGCGTTCGCCGACCCGCCGCTGACCACGGTCGCCTCCGACCGCTCGGCGATGGCGCGGGCGGCGGTCGACCTGGTGCTGGACGACGGGCTGCGGGTGGCCGGGTCCCGGCGCGAGCGGCTGAAGACGTTCCCGTCCCGGCTGGTGGTGCGCCCCTCCTGCGGATGCGCGCACTGACAACGTCGTCGGCGCCTTCTGAGAGGCCGGTGAGAGCCCTCGCCGAGCCCCGAGGGGCGTCTTTATATCGGGCAAACGAGGTTCTGCCGGGCTTCTCAGCACGCACTCAGGAAGCTCTCATGGTCGCCGGGGAGGCTTCTTCCATGACCGAGAGCTTCCGCCGCAGCGGCGAGTACGACTACGACCCGCAGGGTCCGCACCGTCAGAGTCACGGCTACTCCGCTCCCGTGAACCCGGAGTGGCCGCCCCCGCCGGCGTACGAGCCGGCGGCCACGGCCACCTCGCCGCTGCCGCCCGCCGGACCGGAGGCGGCGCCGGAGCCGGGGCGCAAGCGGGCCCGCGGGCCCGTGGCCCTCCTCGCGGCGGTCGCGCTCGTCGCGGCGGCGGTCGGCGGCGCCACCGCGTACGGTTTCCAGGAGCTGGCGGGCAAGAGCGACGCGACCGCCACCGGGACCAGCACCGCCGTGGTGCCGGCCGGCAAGAAGGGCAATGTCGCCGCGATCGCGGCCGCGGTCAGCCCGAGCGTGGTGGAGATCAACGCCACCCTCGCCGACGGCTCCTCCACCGGCTCCGGCGTGGTCATCTCGTCCAAGGGCGAGGTCATCACCAACAACCACGTCATCGCGGGCGCGCAGTCGGTCAAGGTGCGCACCAGCGACGGGCACAGCTACACCGCCGACGTGGTGGGCACCGACCGCTCCAAGGACCTCGCGCTGATCAAACTCGAGGGCGCCTCGGGGCTGCGGGCGGCGAGCCTCGGCAACTCGGACAGCGTGCAGGTCGGCGACTCGGTGGTGGCGATCGGCTCGCCCGAGGGCCTGACCGGCACCGTCACCAGCGGCATCGTCTCGGCGCTGGGCCGGGATGTCACGGTGCCCACGGACGAGAGCCAGGGGCAGGGCCAGGGCGGCGACGGAAGCTGGCCGTTCCAGTTCGGCGGACGCGAGTTCAACGGCGACACCGGCTCGTCCACCACCACGTACAAGGCGATCCAGACGGACGCCTCCCTGAACCCCGGCAACTCCGGCGGCGCGCTGATCGACGCGGCCGGCAACATCATCGGCATCAACTCCGCGATGTACTCGTCGAGCCAGCAGGCGTCCTCGTCCTCGGACGCGGGCAGCATCGGCCTCGGCTTCGCGATCCCCGTCAACACGGTCAAGTCCGACCTGGCCAAGCTGCGCTCGGGCGGGCGGAACTAGGGCCCCACCGGGGCTCGCAGGGCCCCACCGGGGCCTCACGCGGGCCCCACCAGGGCCGCACACCGGTCCCACCGGGGCCGTCCAGTGTCACTCGGGGTGTCTGGAGGAACATCATGATCCAGCTGACTTTCCACCGGGAAGCGGGCCTCGGCCCGGCCGATCTCACCCTCGCCCTCGCCGTGGCACGCCGGCTGCACGCGCCGGCCGCCCCCGAGCCCCGCGCCGCGGAGATCGCCCCGGCGCACGTCCCCCAGCTGATGGGGCTGCGCCGCAGCGCATCGGACCGGCACCACCGCCGGGGCCACAAGGTGCCGCTGCACCGGCTGACCGCGATGCGCAATCTCGCCGCCCTCACGGCCTGACCCCCGGCATCCGTGCCGCCCGGCCCGGCACCATGGCAGGCTGGAGGACAGCTCACCATCCACCACAGGACCCATCCCCCCGAGGAATCGCGAGCATGAGCCCCGCCGAAGGCGACCGTGACACCCAGCGCATCCTGATCGTCGACGACGAGCCGGCCGTACGCGAGGCGCTCCAGCGCTCCCTCGCCTTCGAGGGGTACGACACCGAGGTCGCCGTCGACGGCGCGGACGCGCTGGAGAAGGCCGCGGCGTACCAGCCGGACCTGGTCGTCCTGGACATCCAGATGCCCCGGATGGACGGTCTGACGGCGGCCCGCCGCATCCGCGGCGGCGGCGACACCCTGCCGATCCTCATGCTCACCGCCCGCGACACGGTCGGCGACCGGGTGACCGGCCTGGACGCGGGCGCCGACGACTACCTCGTCAAGCCGTTCGAGCTGGACGAGCTGTTCGCCCGGATCCGCGCCCTGCTGCGGCGCAGCTCGTACGCGGCGGCCGTCTCCCCGGCGGCCCAGGCGGACGAGGCCCTCACCTTCGGCGATCTGCGCATGGACCTCGCGACCCGCGAGGTCACGCGGGGCGGGCGGCAGGTCGAACTGACCCGCACCGAGTTCACGCTCCTGGAGATGTTCATGGCGCACCCGCGCCAGGTCCTCACCCGCGAGCAGATCCTCAAGGCGGTCTGGGGCTTCGACTTCGAGCCGTCCTCCAACTCGCTGGACGTGTACGTGATGTACCTGCGGCGCAAGACCGAGGCGGGCGGGGAGCCCCGGCTGGTGCACACCGTGCGGGGCGTCGGCTATGTGCTGCGGCAGGGCGGCGCCGAGTGAACAAGCTCGTACGGCGCTACCGCTCGCTGCCGATCAGGGCCCGGCTGGCCGTCCTGGTCGCGGCGGCGGTGGCGTTCGCGGTCGCGGCGGTGTCGGTGTCGTGCTGGTTCATCGTGGAGAAGAAGCTCTACGACGAGGTGGACAACCGGCTGATGAGCATAAGGCCGTTCTCCCCCGACTACGCCACCACGCTGCTGGCCGCCTGCCCGCAGGCCCCGGCCACCATGGTCGGCCGCTCCCCGGCCTTCGTGTACCTCCAGATGGTGACGGTCGACGGCAAGTTCTGCGTCGTACCGGACTCCGACGGCGTGCTGAAGGTGACGGCGACGGACAAGAACGCGGCGAAGGGCATGGACTTCCGCAAGCGTCTCTTCTACGACAGCTCCGACAGCGCCGGAAACGATGTGCGGGTCATGGACATGGCCATCCCGACGGGGCCGGGGGAGACCTACCCCGGCATCGTCGTGGTGGCCGCCATCTCCCTCAAGGACACCCAGAAGACGCTGGACGACCTCGCGCTGATCCTGCTCCTCGTCTCCGGCGTCGGCGTGCTGGGAGCGGGCGCCGCCGGGCTCGCCGTGGCCCGCGCGGGCCTGCGCCCGGTCGACCGGCTGACGGAGGCCGTGGAGCAGCTGGCCCGCACCGAGGACCTGACCATCCGCATCCCCGTGGAGGACGACAGCGACGACGAGGTGGCCCGGCTGTCGCGGTCGTTCAACTCGATGACCTCCTCGCTGGCCGGGTCCCGCGTGATGCAGCAGCAGCTGATCGCGGACGCCGGGCACGAGCTGCGCACCCCGCTGACCTCGCTGCGCACCAACATCGAACTGCTCACCCGCAGCGAGGAGACCGGCCGTCCGCTCCCGCCGGAGGACCGCAAGGCCCTGCTCTCCTCGGTGACGGCGCAGGTGACCGAACTGGCGTCGCTGATCGGTGACTTGCAGGAGCTGTCCCGGCCGCAGGGGCAGGGCGGCGAGCAGACGCAGATCACCTCGTTCCAGGACATCGTGGAGGCCGCCCTGCGCCGGGCCCGGCTGCGCGGCCCGGAGCTGACCATCACGGCGGACCTGGAGCCCTGGTACGTGTACGGGGAGCCGTCCGCGCTGGAGCGCGCCGTGGTCAACATCCTGGACAACGCCGTGAAGTTCAGCCCCGAGGGCGGCACCATCGAGGTCCGGCTGACCGGGGGCGTGCTCACCGTGCGCGACCACGGTCCCGGTGTCCCCGAGGACGAACTCCCGCATGTCTTCGACCGGTTCTGGCGCTCCCCCGGCGCCCGCGCGCTGCCCGGCTCCGGCCTCGGCCTGTCCATCGTCGCCCGTACGGTCCAGCAGTGCGGCGGCGAGGTCACCCTGGCCCCGGCACCGGGCGGCGGCACGGTGGCGACCGTACGACTGCCGGGAGCGCCGGTGCCCCCGCCGGAACCGGCCGCGAACGAGACGGCCGGACAGCCGTAACCGGCCCCGGCGGCCCGGAGCGCACCTCGGCACAGGACCACGTCCGCTCGGCGGCATCACCGACGTCACCGCCCCCGGCCGGCCCCTCGTGCACCGCCTGTCCGGTGCGCATGCCGGGACGGACAAGCCGGCCATGGACACCTTGAGCGCCTTCCCGCGGCCCTCGGGATGAACACCGGGGCGGGCCGCCGGCCGGTGTTCTCGGCGGCGCCGGTGACCGCCCCGTACTCTCGTACGCATGAGCAGCGACGACACCGTACGGGCCTTTCCCGCCCGCTCCATCGAGACCCTTTCCGCGCTCACCCCGGACCAGGCCGAGGCCGTGCTCACCCTGCTCGGCGAGGCCGCGGGGGTCGACGGGCAGCAGCCGGTGTCCGAGCAGGGCCGCCTGCAACTGCGCGGGGGTGCCCGCGAGGGCGTCTCGCACCTACTGCTGACCGTCGACGGCCAACTCGTCGGCTACGCCCAGCTGGAGGACACCGACCCGGTGGAGGCGCCGGCCGCCGAACTCGTCATCCACCCCGCGCACCGCGGCCACGGACACGGCCGCGCGCTCGGCACGGCCCTGCTCGCCGCCTCCGGCAAGCGCCTTCGGGTGTGGGCGCACGGCGGACACCCGGCCGCCCGCCATCTCGCCCAGGTGCTCGGTCTGACCCTGTTCCGCGAACTGCGCCAGATGCGGCGCGAATTGACGGGACTTGAGCTGCCGGAGCCGCAGCTGTCCGAGGGCGTGAGCGTGCGCGCCTTCGAGCCCGGCGAGGACGACGCCGCGTGGCTCGCGGTCAACGCGGGCGCGTTCGCCCACCACCCGGAGCAGGGCTCGCTGACCCAGCGCGACCTGGACGACCGCAAGGCCCAGCCGTGGTTCGACCCGGCCGGGTTCTTCCTCGCCGAGCGGCGCGGGGAGCTGATCGGCTTCCACTGGACCAAGGTGCACGCGGAGGAGGGTCTCGGCGAGGTCTATGTGCTCGGGGTGCGCCCCGGCGAGCAGGGCGGCGGCCTGGGCAAGGCGCTCACCACCATCGGCCTGCGTCATCTCGCCGCGCAGGGCCTGCCGACCGCGATGCTCTACGTCGACGCGGACAACAAGGCCGCGGTCGCGGTGTACGAGCGGCTGGGATTCCGCACGTACGAGACGGACCTGATGTACCGCACCGAGACGTGACATAAGGGGCATCAGGCACCTCAAGGGGCGGTCGCCTTGACGGCCGCCCCTTCTTCGCATCACCCTTTCACTACTCAATTAGTGAAAGGGTGATGCACGCGTGGTCGAATACCGCATCGACCGGCACAGCGGTGTCGCCACGTACGTCCAGATCGTCCAGCAGACCAAGCAGGCCCTGCGCCTCGGTCTGCTGCGCCCCGGCGACCGGCTGCCGACGGCCCGCGAGGTCGTCGAGGCCACCGCCATCAACCCCAACACCGTCCTCAAGGCCTACCGCGAGCTGGAGCGGGAGGGCCTGGTCGAGGCGCGGCGGGGGCTCGGCACCTTCGTGCGCCGAGCGCTGGGCACCGCTCCCGCCGACTCCCCGCTCCGCGCGGAGCTGGAGGACTGGGCCCGCCGCGCCGGCGCGGCCGGCCTGGAGCGGGAGGACGTGGCCGCGATCTTCACCGCCGTACTCGACAAGCACTTCCAGGGAGATCCGTCATGAGCAGCGACACGGCCCTGCGGGCCGACGCTCTGGGCAAACGGTTCGGCCGCCGGGGCGGCTGGGCCCTGCGGGACTGCGCGTTCCGCCTGCCGAGGGGGCGCGTGTGCGCCCTCGTGGGCCCCAACGGGGCGGGCAAGTCCACCCTGCTGGCCCTCGCCGCCGGGCTGACGACCCCGACCGAGGGCACCCTCAGCGTCCTCGGCACCACCCCCGCCGAGGCCCGCCCGCGGGTCGGCTACGTCGCCCAGGACAAGCCCCTGTACCCGCAGCTCACCGTCGCGGAGACGCTGCGCATGGGCGCCGACCTCAACCCCGGACGCTGGGACGCGGACCTCGCCGGGCACATCGTCGGGAACCTGGACGCGGCCGCCCGCATCCGCACCCTCTCCGGCGGCCAGCGCACCCGTGTCGCGCTCGCCCTCGCCCTCGGCAAGCGCCCCGAACTGCTGTTCCTGGACGAGCCGATGGCCGACCTCGACCCGGTGGCCCGGCACGAGCTGATGGGCACGCTGATGGGCCAGACCGCGCTGCACGGCACCACCATCGTGCTCTCCTCGCACGTCATCGCGGAGCTGGAGGAGTCCTGCGACCATCTGCTGCTGGTCACGGGCGGCCGGATCCGGCTGGCCGGCGAGATCGACGAGCTGCTCGCCGCCCATCTGCGGATCAGCGGCGCCGCCGCGGGCGCTGACCTCGGCCCGCACACCGTGATCGAGTCCCACGTCACCGGCCGCCAGCTCACCGCGCTGATCCGCCCGGCCGGACCGCTCGCCGGCGACTGGCGCACCACCGCGCCCTCCCTGGAGGAGCTGGTCCTCGCCCACCTGCGGGGCCCCGGCGCACCGAACCCCACGAAGGAGCGTGCCGCGTGAGCGCCGTGACCCTGACCGCCGCACCCGCCGACCGGCCCCGGCAGATCCGCTGGCTGCTGCGCCTGCACCGGCCCGCGCTGTACACCTGGGGCGTGCTGTGGCTCGCCCTGGCCGCCCTGCTGATCGCCCTCTCCGGCCCGCTCGCGGAAGCGGCGGCCGAGGGCTGGCGGCAGTACGACGCCTGCGGCATGAGCGAGCGGTGCAGCTACGACCAGGCCGCGATCATGCACTACAAGGACTACTACAACTACGCCACCATCGCCCTGAACGTGCTGCCCTTCCTGGTGGCCGCCTGGGCGGGCGCCGCGCTGACCGGCCGGGAGCTGGAGTCCGGCACCGCCCGCCTCGCCTGGACCCAGGCCACCTCCCCGGCGCGCTGGCTCGCGGTGCGCCTCGCCGTGCCGGCGCTCGGCGTCGCCGTCTGCACCGGGCTGCTGGCCTGGCTGCACCACCGCGCCTGGGCCGCGGGGCAGGGCCGGATCGACTCCGCCAAGGAGTGGTACGACCGCTTCACCCTGCACGCCAACGGCCCCATCGAGGTGGCACTCGCCCTCGCCGGGCTCGCGGCCGGCGCCCTGGCCGGGCTGCTGCTGCGCCGGACGCTGCCCGCGCTGGTCGTCGGGGTGGCGGTGAGCGGGGGGCTGCTGGGGCTGGCGTACCAAGCGCTGCCGTACCTGTGGCCGGCGGTCACCCGCGAGAGCACGGTGAACCACGGCTTCGCCGGCCGCGGGCTGGTGGTCGACCAGGGCATGGTGACCCGCTCCGGCGCCCATGTGCCGATTCCGTCGTGCGGCACCCCCGCGTCGTGCGAGACCGCGTACGCGGGCTTCGCCGGCCGCTACAGCACCTACCACCCCGCCTCCCACTTCTGGGGGCTCCAGCTCGGCACCAGCGCGCTGTTCCTGGCCGTCGCCGCGCTGCTGGCCACCGGCTGCTTCCTGGTGCTGCGCCGGCAGACCGGGCCGCTGCGCACCGCGCGGGCCGCCGCCTGACGCCTTCTTCCACCGGGTGCGGGACCGTACGCTGCCGTACGGTCCCGCACCCGCGCTTTCGGACCCGTACGACCTTGTACGACCCCGCCCGGACCGCCACGGAATCCGTCGCTTCCGCGACGCGGGCCCCCTGGGAGCCGCCCCCCGCTATCCCGCACGTCATGTCGCCGTAACCATCGATTCAGACGGGCTTGCGACGCTCGGCCAATGAAACCCGTCGTGCCAGAGCCTTCGCCGCCCCCCGAGGGGCCCGCGGGGAACGGGACCGTGACGCTCCCGCCCGCACGTTCCGACGCGCCCGTCGCACCGGTCGCGCGGAAGAATGGGTTCATGAGTCAGCAAGACGCCCAGGCAGAGGTTCAGCACCCGCAGCCCCCGGTGGGCTCCATCGCGGCGCGCCGGCCGCACACCGTGACCTCCGCGGTCTCCGACCTGGAACCCGACATCGACGCGGACCTCGACGCGTACGAGGACTCCCGGGCCGACGGCGCCCCGCTGCCCCAGGGCCGGTTCCTCGACCGGGAGCGCAGCTGGCTCGCCTTCAACGAGCGCGTCCTCGAACTGGCCGAGGACCCGAACACGCCCCTGCTGGAGCGGGCCAACTTCCTCGCGATCTTCGCCAGCAACCTGGACGAGTTCTTCATGGTCCGGGTCGCCGGACTCAAGCGCCGCATCGCCACCGGCGTGGCCACCCGCTCGGCCTCCGGGCTCCAGCCGCGCGAGGTCCTGGAGATGATCTGGGCCCGCTCGCGCGAGCTGATGGCCCGGCACGCCGCCTGCTACCACGAGGACGTCGCCCCCGCGCTCGCGGAGGAGGGCATCCACCTGGTGCGCTGGAGCGAGCTGACGGACAAGGAGCAGGCCCGCCTGTTCACGCTGTTCCGGCACCAGATCTTCCCGGTGCTCACCCCGCTGGCCGTCGACCCCGCGCACCCCTTCCCGTACATCTCCGGTCTCTCCCTGAACCTGGCCGTCGTCGTACGCAACCCGGTCAGCGGCCACAAGCACTTCGCGCGCGTGAAGGTGCCGCCGCTGCTCTCCCGCTTCCTGGAGTCCAGCCCCGGCCGGTACGTCCCCGTCGAGGACGTCATCGCCGCGCACCTGGAGGAACTGTTCCCGGGCATGGAGGTGCTGGAGCACCACGCCTTCCGGCTCACCCGCAACGAGGACCTGGAGGTCGAGGAGGACGACGCGGAGAACCTCCTCCAGGCCCTGGAGAAGGAACTCATGCGGCGCCGCTTCGGGCCGCCGGTGCGCCTGGAGGTCGAGGAGTCCATCGACCGCGAGGTGCTCGACCTGCTGGTGCGCGAGCTGAAGATCTCCGAGGCCGAGGTCTACCCGCTGCCCGGCCCGCTCGACCTGACGGGACTGTTCCGCATCCACGGTCTCGACCGGTCCGAGCTGAAGTACCGCAAGTTCGTCGCGGGCACCCACCGCGACCTGGCCGAGGTCGAGTCGGCCTCCCCGCCCGACATCTTCGCCGCGCTGCGCCAGCGGGACGTGCTGCTGCACCACCCGTACGACAGCTTCTCCACCTCCGTGCAGGCCTTCCTCCAGCAGGCCGCCGACGACCCGGACGTCCTCGCGATCAAGCAGACCCTGTACCGCACCTCGGGGGACTCCCCGATCGTGGACGCGCTGATAGACGCCGCCGAGTCCGGCAAGCAGGTCCTGGTGCTGGTGGAGATCAAGGCCCGCTTCGACGAGCACGCCAACATCAAGTGGGCGAAGAAGCTGGAGGAGGCCGGCTGTCACGTCGTCTACGGGCTGGTCGGCCTGAAGACGCACTGCAAGCTGTCGCTGGTGGTCCGCCAGGAGGGCGAGACGCTGCGCCGCTACAGCCACGTCGGCACCGGCAACTACCACCCGAAGACCGCCCGGCTGTACGAGGACCTCGGCCTGCTCACCGCGGACCCGCAGGTCGGCGCGGACCTCTCCGACCTGTTCAACCGGCTCTCCGGCTACTCCCGCCGGGAGACCTACCGCCGGCTGCTGGTCGCCCCCAAGTCGCTGCGGGACGGCCTGATATCGCGGATCACCAAGGAGATCCAGCACCATCGCGCGGGCCGCCCGGCGTTCATCCGCATCAAGGTCAACTCGATGGTCGACGAGGCCGTCATCGACGCCCTCTACCGGGCCGCCCAGGCGGGCGTGCCGGTGGACGTCTGGGTCCGCGGCATCTGCGCGATCCGGCCCGGTGTGCCGGGGCTCTCGGAGAACATCCGGGTCCGCTCGATCCTCGGCCGCTTCCTGGAGCACTCCCGTGTGTTCGCCTTCGGCAACGGCGGCGAGCCCGAGGTGTGGATCGGCAGCGCCGACATGATGCACCGCAACCTCGACCGGCGGATCGAGGCCCTGGTGCGGGTCGTGGACCCCGGCCACCGCGCGGCCATCAACCGGCTGCTGGACACCGGCATGTCCGACTCCACCGCGTCCTGGCACCTCGGCCCGGACGGCGAGTGGACGCGGCACGCGGTGGACGCGGACGGCCAGCCCCTGCGCAACATCCAGGAGATGCTCATAGACGCCCGGAGGCGCCGGCGTGGCACAGCGACACCTTGACCCGACGGACCCCACGGCCGAGGTGGTGACCGGGGACGCCCTCGCGGGCTATCTGCGCAACCAGGCGACGGAGTTCCTGCGCGCCCTGCGGCTGCACCGGGAGACCGGGGGCGCCACGTGCTCCGGCGAGGAATCCGCCGACGCGGTCCGCGCGCTGCGCCGCTCGGCCCGGCGGATCAGCGGCAGCCTGCACACCTACCGGCCGCTGCTCGACCCCGCCTGGTCGGAGTCGATGCGTCCCGAACTGGCGTGGCTGTCGGGCACGCTGGCCCTGGAGCACGCGTACGAGGCCCGGCTGGAGCGGCTGTTGCAGGCGCTGCACCGGCTGTCGGGGGCGGCGGCCTTCCCCGAGCAGGTGGCGGTGTCCGGGGGCCCCGCGACCGCTCCGCCGGAGCGCGGCAATCTGACGGTGGGCGCGGCGAAGGCGGGCGCCCTGCTCGACCGCCAGCTCACCCTCGCCCGGACCCGCGCCCACTCCACCGCCCTCCAGGCGCTCGGCTCCAGCCGCTTCCACGCCGTCGCCGACAAGGTCGCCGTGCTCGCCAGCGAGGTCCCGCTCGCCCCGGCCGCCGCCACCACCGACCTGCGCCCGCTGGCCGGGGCCGCGCGGGAGCGGCTCACCGATGCCATCGCCGCGCTGCCGCTGCTCACCGCGGGCCACCCGTACAACGCGGAGGCCCTGATCCACGGCCTGTCCCCGGACCCGTCCCCGCACCCCCAGGACGGCCCCTGGCACCAGGTACGACTGCTGCTGCGCCTGCACCGCTACGCCCGCGAGGTGCTGGACCCCGGCACCCCCGTGGACGTCCGCCTGCTGACGGCGGGGCAGGCCCTGAACCGGCACCGCGACGCCTCCGAGGCGGCCGCCGCCGCGGCCCAGGCCGCCCGCACCCCCCGTATCGCCCCCGCCACGGCCTACGCCCTGGGCGTCCTGCACGCGGACCAGCGGCACGAGGTGGAGGCGGCCCGGTTCGCCTTCCAGCGGGCCTGGCAGCGGGAGGCGGTGGAGACGGTATGACCGGGACCCCCGTACGGGCCGCGGGCTGCGTCCTGTGGCGCCGCTCGCCCGCCGGTGACATCGAACTGGCCCTGGTCTACCGCCCCAAGTGGTCCGACTGGTCCTGGCCCAAGGGCAAGCTGAAGCGGGACGAGACGCCGCGGGCGGCGGCACTGCGCGAGGTCGAGGAGGAGACCGGCCACACCTGCCGGCTCGGCGCGCCCCTGCCGACCGCCCGCTACACCGACCACGCGGGCCGCCCGAAGGAGGTCACCTACTGGGCCGCCGAGTCCACGGGCGGCGCCTTCACCCCCAACGCCGAAGTCACCGAACTCCTCTGGCTCCCCCCGACCGAGGCCCGCGCCCGCCTGACCCACCCCCACGACAGGGACCTGATCCCCCCGGCCCTGACTGCCATCGCGACGACTCCGCGCTAGCGGCCGTGCCGTACGCCCGCTAGCGGCCGTCCTCGTGCTCGGTCGCGTCCGTTCTCGCCTGGCTGCGCGCCCTGCGGGCCGGGCCACGCCAGCCGCAGGTGCAGCGGGCCACGCAGAAGCGGCCCTGTTCGGTCGTCGTCGTCAGATGGTCCGGGTCCCGCGTGTCCTGCTCCGCCACGCCGCCCACCGTACCGAGATGCCAAGGGCAGAGCGTGACGGCGGTCCCCTACTCGTCGTTAACCGGAGGACAGGGGGCCGTAACGGACGTACCGGCTGGGGGAAGGCAGGGCGATGGAACGGCGGCAGTACAGACGGCGCGCGGGCAGGACGGCCGGCGCGCTGGGCCTCGCGCTCGCGCTGGGCGCGGGCGTAGGCGGCTGCTCGGACCTCGGGCTCCCCGCCGAGGACGTCAGCAGCGGCGCGGGCGATCCGATCACCCTGCTGACCGGCGCGGCCGGCGCCCTGACCGGCGCGGGCAGCTCCAAGGCCGGCACCGCCATGGAGATGGCCACGGGCGGCACCCGCGTCACCATCCGCGGCACCGGGGTCTACGACTACGTCCACCGGCTCGGCCGGCTGACCGTCGTGCTCCCGGAGGACCCGGTGGGCGCCGCCGAGCACCAGCCGCTCACCGAACTCCTCGCACCCGGCGCCCTGTTCATGAAGAACCGGGGGGCGGGGGTGCCCGCCGACAAGTGGGTGCGGGTGGAGACGGCCACGCTTTCCGACGGCAATCTGGTCACCGGCGGCGTCACCGACCCGTACACCGCGGCCGAGGTGCTGCGCGGCACCCGGCGGGCGAGCTACGTCGGCCGCACCGAGGTCGGCGGCATTCCGGTACGGCACTACCGGGGCACCGCGGACCTCGCCCGCGCCGCCCGGTACGCGCCCGCGGACGTCCGCAGCTCCCTGGCCGCGGCGGCAAAAGGGTTCGCCACGGCCCAGGTGCCCTTCGACGCCTACCTGGACGACCAGGGCCGGCTGCGCAAGCTGCGCCAGCGCTTCAGCTTCGTCAACGGCCGCCGACGCACCCCCGTCGCCGTCACCTCGACCATCCTGCTGTTCGACTTCGGCGCCCCCGCCGTCGTCGCGCTGCCCCGCGAGCGGGACATCTACGCCGGCCGGATCGCGGAGGACTCGGGCGCCGACGGTGCCTGAATCCGGCCACTCCCGGTGCCGCACTAGTCCCTTGACGCCACCTCGGAAGTAGCCCGTCCGTGCCATGCGCGGTAGGTAAACCGCCTCCTACCCTAGGAGTTCGGTGACGTCAGAGAAGAGGTGAGGCGGGTGGCGGCGGCCGGCGGTACGGCGGTTCAGGACCATGTGGCCCTCGCCGAGATCGAGTTGTGCGGCGAGCTGATCATCGCGGCCTCGGCCGCCGAGGACCGGCTCAGCATGGAGTGCATCGACGAGGTGCTGAGAGTGGAACGGCGGGAACGGGACGGCTGAGCGCCCGCGCGGTCCTCAGGTGCGCAGCAGCCGGCCGATCGCCTTCGTCGCCTCGTCCACCTTCGCGTCGATCTCGTCCCCGCCCTTGAGCGCGGCGTCCGCCACGCAGTGCCGCAGGTGCTCCTCCAGCAGCTGGAGCGCGAAGGACTGGAGCGCCTTGGTGGAGGCCGAGACCTGGGTGAGTATGTCGATGCAGTAGGTGTCCTCGTCCACCATCCGCTGGAGCCCCCGGATCTGCCCCTCGATCCGGCGCAGCCGCTTGAGGTGCTCGTCCTTCTGCTTGTGGTAACCGTGCGTGGCGTGCTCGGCGCGGTCCGTCTGCCCGGAGGCTGCCGTGGCGCCGGCCTCGGTGGTCGTCATAGCGGGCCTCCATCTCGGGACGGGTGTTCTCGGTCACACACCGGGGGACATATCACCCGGCATACCCCTACTGGGTATATGGTACCGAATTTTGCTGGGTATGGGGGGCCTTGGTACGCCCCCGTGATGATCGCTCTGCCCGATGGGCGACACTGGAGGGCGGCCCGATAGCCGTGGCCGGATGATGCGCCTAGCATCAGCCTGACCGAAACCGAAGCACCCCGAGGACCCCACGTGCGCTTTCGTCTGACCCCCAGGGAGACGAGCTTCTACGACATGTTCGCCGCTTCCGCGGACAACATCGTCACCGGCTCGAAACTCCTGATGGAACTGCTCGGGGCGGACTCCTCCGCCCGGGCCGAGATCGCAGAGCGTATGCGGGCAGCGGAACACGCAGGTGACGACGCCACGCACGCGATCTTCCACCAGCTGAACTCCTCGTTCATCACGCCGTTCGACCGCGAGGACATCTACGCCCTCGCCGGTTCCCTGGACGACATCATGGACTTCATGGAGGAGGCCGTCGACCTCGTCGTCCTCTACAACGTCGAGGAGCTGCCCAAGGGCGTCGAGCAGCAGATCGAGGTGCTGGCCCGCGCGGCCGAGCTGACCGCGGAGGCGATGCCGAACCTCCGCACCATGGACAACCTCACCGAGTACTGGATCGAGGTCAACCGGCTGGAGAACCAGGCCGACCAGATCCACCGCAAGCTGCTGGCGCACCTCTTCAACGGCAAGTACGACGCGATCGAGGTGCTGAAGCTCAAGCAGATCGTGGACGTGCTGGAAGAGGCGGCGGACGCGTTCGAGCACGTGGCGAACACGGTGGAGACCATCGCCGTCAAGGAGTCCTGAGGCGTCGATGGACACCCTGGCTCTGATCGTGACCGTAGCGGTCGCGCTCCTGTTCACGTACACCAACGGCTTCCACGACTCGGCGAACGCGATCGCCACCTCGGTCTCCACGCGGGCGCTGACCCCGCGGGCGGCGCTGGCGATGGCCGCCGTGATGAACCTCGCCGGCGCGTTCCTCGGCTCCGGCGTCGCCAAGACGGTCAGCGAGGGGCTGATCGAGACGCCGTCGGGCGGCACGGGGATGGGCATCCTCTTCGCCGCGCTGCTCGGCGCGATCGCCTGGAACCTGGTCACCTGGTACTTCGGCCTGCCCTCGTCCTCCTCGCACGCGCTGTTCGGCGGCCTGGTGGGGGCGGCGCTCGCGGGCGGTACGGCGGTCCACTGGGACGGCGTGGTCGACAAGATCATCGTGCCGATGTTCCTGTCGCCGGTCGTCGGTCTGGTCGTCGGCTACCTCGTGATGCTGCTGATCATGTGGCTGTTCCGCCGCTCCAACCCGCACAAGGCCAAGCGGGGCTTCCGCATCGCGCAGACGGTCTCCGCGGCGGGCATGGCGCTCGGCCACGGTCTCCAGGACGCCCAGAAGACGATGGGTGTCGTGGTGATGGCCCTGGTCATCGCCGGGCACGCGACCTACAACGACCCGATCCCGGTCTGGGTGAAGCTGGTCTCGGCGATGATGCTGTCGCTCGGCACGTACGCGGGCGGCTGGCGCATCATGCGGACGCTCGGGCGGAAGATCATCGAGCTGGACCCGCCGCAGGGGTTCGCCGCGGAGGCGACCGGCGCGTCGATCATGTTCGGTACGGCGTACCTCTTCAAGGCGCCGATCTCCACGACCCACGTCATCACCTCGGCCATCATGGGCGTCGGCGCGACGAAGCGGGTGAACGCGGTCCGCTGGGGCGTGGCCAAGAACATCGTCCTGGGCTGGTTCATCACGATGCCGGCGGCCGCACTGGTCGCGGCGCTGGCCTTCGGCGTGGTGAAGCTGGTGGCGCTGTAACTCTCGGTTCCCCGCCGCCGGGCGGGGAACGCAGTGGGCCCGCCCCCGGAAGCCGGGGGCGGGCCCTTCTGCATCCTCGTGGTGGCACCGCCATGCAGCACCGCGAGGAAATCGGGACGGACTAGCCGAAGCGGCCGGAGATGTAGTCCTCCGTCGCCTGCACGGACGGGTTGGAGAAGATCCGCTCCGTGTCGTCGATCTCGATCAGCCGGCCCGGCTGGCCGACCGCCGCGAGGTTGAAGAAGGCCGTGCGGTCGGAGACGCGCGCCGCCTGCTGCATGTTGTGCGTGACGATGACGATCGTGAACCGTTCCTTCAACTCACCGATCAGGTCCTCGATCGCGAGCGTGGAGATCGGGTCGAGCGCGGAGCACGGCTCGTCCATGAGCAGCACCTTCGGCTCGACCGCGATCGCGCGGGCGATGCACAGCCGCTGCTGCTGGCCGCCGGAGAGCCCGGCGCCCGGCTTGTTCAGGCGGTCCTTGACCTCGTTCCAGAGGTTCGCGCCCTTGAGCGACTTCTCGACGATGTCGTTCAGCTCGCTCTTGCGGTAGTTGCCGTTGAGCCGCAGACCGGCGGCCACATTGTCGAAGATCGACATCGTGGGGAACGGGTTCGGGCGCTGGAAGACCATGCCCACCTCGCGCCGCACCGACACCGGGTCGACCCCGTTGCCGTACAGGTCCTCGTCGTCGAGCAGCACCTTGCCCTCGACCCGGCCGCCCGGCGTGACCTCGTGCATGCGGTTCAGGGTGCGCAGGAACGTCGACTTGCCGCAGCCGGAGGGGCCGATGAACGCCGTCACCGAGCGCGGCTCGACGGTCATCGAGATGTCCTCGATCGCCTTGTGGGAGCCGTAGTACGCGGTCAGTCCGCTTACGTCGATTCGCTTGGCCATGACTACTTCACTACTTCCGTCAGTCGCTGTGGGGCCGCGTCAGCGACCGATCTTGGGAGCCTTCCAGCGGGCGATGCCGCGGGCCGCCAGGTTGAGGATCATCACGAAGGCGATGAGCGTGAGCGAGGCCGCCCAGGCGCGGTCGTACGCCGCCGTGGAACCCGAGCTCTGCGAGTACTGCTGGTAGATGTACAGCGGCAGCGCCTGCTGGGCACCCGAGAACGGGTTGTTGTTGATGAAGGAGTTGCCCCACACCAGCAGCAGGACCGGCGCCGTCTCACCCGCGATACGGGCGATGGCCAGCATGATGCCCGTGGTGATGCCGCCGATGGAGGTCGGCAGGACCACCTTGAGGATGGTGCGCCACTTGGGCACACCCAGCGCCAGGGACGCCTCGCGCAGCTCGTTCGGGACGAGCTTGAGCATCTCCTCCGTGGAGCGGACCACGACCGGCATCATCAGGATGGCCAGCGCCAGCGAGCCGGCGAAGCCGAAGGGCTGCATGTCCGCCATCAGCATCAGGCTGAGGATGAACAGACCCGCGACGATCGACGGGATGCCGGTCATGACGTCGACGAAGAAGGTGACCGCGCGGGCGAGACCGCCCCGGCCGTACTCCACCAGGTAGATCGCGGTGAGCACACCGACCGGCGCGCCGATCAGGGTGGCGAGGCCGACCTGCTCCAGGCTGCCGATGATCGCGTGGTAGATGCCGCCGCCCGGCTCGGAGTCGGCGACGACGCCCATGGAGTGCGTCAGGAAGTAGGGGTCGAGGACCTTCACACCGCGCTTGACGGTGGTCCAGATCAGCGAGACCAGCGGGACCACGGCGAGCAGGAACGCGACCCACACCAGCGAGGTGGCGATGCGGTCCTTGGCCTGGCGGCGGCCCTCCACCGCGGAGGCGATGACGTAGGTGCCGAGGATGAACAGCAGCGCGGCGATCAGGCCCCACTGGATGTGGCTGGTCAGGCCGGCGCCCGCGCCGATGCCCACCGCGACCACGATCGAGCCACCGGCGATCGCCCACGGCGACCACTTCGGCAGGCTGGCGCTGCGCAGCGATCCGCCGCGCTTGTCGGTGACGGCTGCGGTGCTCATGCGTTGGCCCCCGAGTACTCCTTGCGGCGGGCGATGATCGCGCGGGCCGCGCCGTTGACCAGCAGGGTGATGACGAACAGGACCAGGCCGGAGGCGATCAGCGCGTCCCGGCCGTCCTGGGTCGCCTCGCCGAACTTGCTGGCGATGTTCTGGGCGAAGGTGCCGCCGCCCGGGTCGAGCAGGCTGGTCTGGATGTCGAAGGTCGGGGAGAGGACCGTGGCGACGGCCATCGTCTCGCCGAGCGCGCGGCCGAGGCCGAGCATCGAGGCGGAGATCACGCCGGAGCGCCCGAAGGGCAGCACCGACATGCGGATGACCTCCCAGCGGGTGGCGCCGAGGGCCAGCGCGGCCTCCTCGTGCATCCGCGGGACCTGCCGGAAGACCTCGCGGCTCACGTTGGTGATGATCGGCAGGATCATGATCGCGAGCAGGATGCCCACGGTGAGCATCGAGCGGGGCGCGCCGCCCTGCCAGGAGAAGATCCCGGTCCAGCCGAGGTACTCGTTGAGCCAGCCGAACAGGCCGTTCAGGTGCGGTACGAGGATCAGGGCGCCCCACAGGCCGTACACGATGGACGGCACCGCGGCGAGCAGGTCGATCACGTAGGCGACCGGGCCGCTCATCCTGCGGGGGGCGTAGTGGGTGAGGAACAGCGCGATGGCGACCGCGACGGGCACGGCCAGCACCATGGCGATGACCGAGGAGACCACCGTGCCGAAGGCGAGCACCGCGATGCCGAACGACGGCGGCATCAGGTTGGTGTTCCACTCGAAGGTGGTCAGGAAGTTGCCGTGGTCCTTGCTGATCGCGAGGGACGCGCGGTAGGTGAGGAAGACCGCGATCGCGGCCATGATCACCAGGAGCAGGATGCCGGAGCCGCGGGACAGGCCGAGGAAGACGCGGTCACCGGCGCGGGTGGCGCTGCGGTTCGCGGTCTTCTCCGGGCGGGTGGCCGGCCGGGATGCGGGGGGTGGTGCGTCGGTTGTCTTCGTTATGTCCATCGGGTTCTCCGGTCTGCGGAGCCGCTCGCCCCGGTGGGGGCGCGTGGCTCGTGGCGGCGGTGCACCGGACGGTGCGGCCCGGCCCGCGGGGAGGCCGTGGGACCGGGCCGCACTCTCGGATCAGGTCAGCTCAGGCCCGCGATGGTGGAGCGGACCTTGCTGATGATCGCGTCGGGCATCGGCGCGTAGTCGATGCCGCTGAGCAGCTTCTGGCCGTCCTCGGACGCCATGTAGGTGAGGAACGCCTTGACGGTGGGCAGCGTGTCGGCCTTGTTGCCCTTGTCGCAGGCGATCTCGTACGTCACCAGGGTGATCGGGTAGGCGCCGTCGGCCTTGGTGTTGTAGTTCAGCTGGAGCGACAGGTCGCTGCCGGTGCCGATGACCTTGGCGTCGGCGATGGCCTTGGTGGCGCTCTCGGTGCTGGGGGCGACCGGCTGGGCGGCACCGGTGTTGATGCTCACGGCCTTGATGCCGTCACCGACGTACGACAGCTCGAAGTAGCCGATGGCGCCGTTGGTCTGCTTGACCTGCTGGGCGACGCCGGAGGACTGCGCGGCGGACTGGCCGCCCTTGGCCTGCCAGGTCTTGCCGCCCGAGTACTTCCAGTTCTCCGGGGTGGCGGCCTTCAGGTACTTGGTGAAGTTGTCCGTGGTGCCGGAGTCGTCCGAGCGGTGGAAGGCCTGGATCTTCAGGTCGGGAAGCTTCGCCGAGGGGTTCAGCTTCTTGATCGCGGCGTCGTTCCAGTTGGTGATCTTGCCGTCGAAGATCTTGGCGAGCGTCGGGGCGTCCAGGACCAGGTTGTCCACGCCGTTGAGGTTGTAGCCGATGGCGATCGGGCCGCCGACCATCGGGAGGTCGATGCCCTGGCCGCCGGAGCAGACCTTCTTGGAGGCGGCGACCTCTTCGGGCTTGAGCGCCGAGTCGGAGCCCGCCCACGGGATCTGGCCCTGGGTGAAGGAGGTCACGCCCGCGCCGGAGCCGCCGGCCTTGTAGTTGATCTGCACGCCGCAAGCCTGCGAGAAGTTCTTGACCCAGGCGTCGATCGCGTTCTTCTGCGCGGAAGAACCGTCCGAGAGCAGCTGGCCCTTGGCGCCGTCGCACTTGATGGAAGAGGCGTTGGAGGCCGATGCGCCACCCGAGGGCTTGGAACCGCCGCCGTTGTCGTCGGAGCCGCACGCCGTCAGGGCCAGGGCGCCGGAGACGGCGAGAGCACCGAGGGTCACGGCGCGCAGCCGGTTCTTGCGCTGAAGCTTCACGTTCGGGAGTTCCTTCCAGGAGCCGCCGCGGTCGGCGGCGTGCGAAGTCGTGGGTGCGGGGAGCGCATCCGAACCGCACTCCGCACCGGGTAAGGCCGAAATTAGGCAGATCAGGTGAAGCCGCCGAAGGCCATACGTGAACGACGGGTGAACCCCTGCCGTCGGCCCGGTGAGGTCACGGAATGCTCACGGGGAGGGCACGCGCCGGTTCCGGCGAGCGGGGCGGACGCACACATTTGCGATGTCCGGCACCCGTACGGGGGAACCCTTGTGTACACAGCGTCGTCTCGTCTCCCGGAGGCCACTCGGGCCGCGGAAAGGCGACGGACACATGGAACGGCGTACGTTCATCTCGGGCGGCGCGGCCGCGCTGGCGACGACGGCACTGACCGCGTGCGGTACGGGCGGGGGCCACTCCGCGGCGGACCGGACACCTGCCTCGGGCGGGTCCGGGGCTTCCTCGGCGTCGCTCACGGCGATGAAGACCACCGGCGCGAGCAGCGTGGCCGGCGCGGGCGGCGCCGCCGACTGGGCCGCCCTCGGCCGTGACCTCGACGGCTCCCTGGTGCGGCCCGGCGACGCCCAGTGGAAGACCGCGCACCAGCTGTACAACACCCGCTTCGACGGCCTGAAGCCCGCCGCGGTCGCCTACGTCGCGCACGCCGCCGACATCCGCACCGTCCTGTCGTACGCGAGAAGCCGGCACATACGGGTGGCGATACGCAACGGCGGCCACTCCTACGCCGGGTACTCCTCCGGCGACGGCCGGCTGATCGTCGACGTCTCGCGGCTCAACCGGATACGGGTCAGCGGCAGCGAGGCGGTGGTCGGCGCCGGTGCGAAGCTGATCGACGTCTACCGGGGGCTGGCCGCGAAGGGCGTGACCATACCGGCGGGCTCCTGCCCCACGGTCGGCGTCTCCGGCCTGGTGCTCGGCGGCGGCCACGGGGTCGTCTCCCGCGCGTACGGGCTGACCTGCGACAGCCTCACCCAGGCGACCCTGGTCACCGCCGACGGCAAGCAGCTGACCGCGGACGCCACCCAGCACTCCGACCTCTTCTGGGCGCTGCGCGGCGCGGGCAACGGCAACTTCGGCGTCGTCACCGAGCTGCGCTTCCGCACCCACCCGGCGCCGCAGGCGGTCACCGCGTATCTGTCCTGGCCGTGGTCGAAGGCGGCGGCGGTGCTCAAGGCGTGGCAGGAGTGGGGGCCGACGCAGCCGGACGAGATCTGGTCCTCCCTGCACCTGGCGTGCGTGCCGGGCCGGACGCCGACGATCTCCGTCTCCTGCTTCTCCATCGGCACCTACGGCGAGCTGAAGAACGCGGTGGACCGCCTCGCCCACCAGGCCGGCGCCAACGCCACCTCCGTCTCCCTGCACCGGCGGGGCTACGAGGAGGCGATGGAGATCTACGCCGGGTGCTCCTCCTTCTCCGCGCAGGCCCAGTGCCATCTGCCGGGCAGCACGCCGGGCCGCTCGGAGAAGGGGGCGCTCGGGCGGGAGACGTACGCGGCCCGCTCCGACTTCTTCGACCGGTCCCTGTCCGCGGCCGGCATCCAGACGGTGCTGCGGCAGATCGCGGGGGTGCGGGGCGGCGGGGGCAGCATCGCGTTCACGGCGCTGGGCGGGGCGGTGAACCGGGTGGCGCCGACGGCGACGGCGTTCGTGCACCGGCGCTCGCGGATGCTGGCGCAGTACATCGCGTCCTGGTCCGCGGGGGCGTCCGGGAGCACGGCGCAGTCGTGGCTGACCTCGGCGCATCGCGCGATGGCACCGTACGCCTCCGGCGCGGCGTACCAGAACTACACGGACCCGACGCTGACGGACTGGCGGAAGGCGTACTACGGGGACGCGGCGGCGCGGCTGGCCAAGGTGAAGCAGCAGTACGACCCGTCGAGGTTCTTCTCGTACGCGCAGGGGGTGTAGGGGCGGGACCGGGGGATCGGCGGGTCCGGGGCATCGGCTGAGCGGCGTTCCCGGCCGCGGGAGCGCCGTGGCCGGTTACGCCGCCAGGTCCCGTTCCTCCGAGTCCATCGGCTCGACCGGTCGGCGGGCGCCCGGTACCAGCGGTACGTCCACGGGCGTCCGGCGGCGCACCAGCCAGGACACCCTGGGGGTCCGCTCCACCGCCTTCATCAGCGGGGTGAGCAGGGCGGAGGCCGGCGGGGCCAGCAGCAGGGTCACCGCGGTGCCGAGGGCGAAGCCGCCGATCACGTCCGTCGGGTAGTGCACGCCCATGTAGACCCGGCAGAACCCCTCCAGCAGGGCCAGTCCGATCCCGGCGATGCCGAACCTGCGGTTGGCGACGAACAGCCCCACGCCGAGCGCCATCGTCAAGGTCGCGTGATCGCTGACGAAGGAGAAGTCGGTCTTGCCGGAGACGAGGACATCGAGCCCCTGATGGTCCACGAAGGGCCGCGGCCGGGACACGAATCCCCGGATCGGGATGTTCACCAGCACCGCGATCCCGGCGGCGAGCGGCGCCCACACCAGCGCGGCCACGGACGTCGCCGCGTCCGCTCCGCCCCGGCGGCGCACGGACCACCAGCACCACACCACGAGCAGCACCATCGCGAGCAGCAGGCCGTACTCACCCACGAACTCCATGACCCGGTCGAACCAGTGCGGCGCACTGCCGGCCAGACCGTTGATGTCGTAAAGCAGTTCGACGTCGGGGTTCGATCCGGATTCGGCGAGTACAGCCATGGTGCTGCGGCCCCTTCGTCGTCTTCCCGGACGCACCTCGTGTGCGTCGCACCGACCCCCGTCAACAGGAACGCACGGTCACCACCAATGCGTTCCACTCTCCACCGAAAGATCACGTAGACGTTATCGAAGAGAGACTCATCATCGCAGCTCAGGGGGTAGGTTCACGCGCGGTTTACACCGTCGTGGGGAGCGCTTTTGCGCCATCTTCGGTCACCCGAGTGGCACCGAAATAATCCGCTCCGTCGATCGGATCGAACCGGATCACCGCCCCCGTGCGCGGCGCGTCGATCATGTACCCGCCGCCGACGTAGATACCCACGTGGTGGATGGCCCGCGAGTCGTTGGGGTCGTGGGAGAAGAACACCAGGTCGCCGGGGAGCAGCTGGCTGCGCGAGGGATGCGGGCCCGCGTTGTACTGGTCGTTCGCCACGCGCGGCAGCTTGATCCCGACGCTCGCGTACGCCGCCTGCGTCAGCCCCGAGCAGTCGAAGCGCCCGCCCTGCGCCGCCGTGCCCTCGCCGCCCCACAGATACGGCGTACCGAGCTTCTGCTGCGCGAAGTTGATCGCGCCGGCCGCCTGCCGGGTGGGGTCGAGCCGGCTGGGCGGCGCGGCGAAGCTCTCCGCGAGGCTGTTGATGCGCCGCACGTAGTTCTGCGTCTCGCTGATGCCCGGCACCCCGCCGGCCTGGATGACCCGGTACGCCCCGGCGTTGTACGCGGCGAGCATGTTGTCGGAGACGTTGCCCGGAACGTCCTTGACGTACTTGGCGAGTTCGCAGTCGTACGACGCCGCCGACGGAATCGCGTCGTTCGGGTCCCAGATGTCGCGCTTGCCGTCGCCGTTGCCGTCGATGCCGTGGGTCGCCCAGGTGCTCGGGATGAACTGCGCGATGCCCTTGGCGTCGGCCGGGCTCACCACGGTGGGGTTCCAGCCGCTCTCCTGGTACAGCTGCGCGGCGAGCAGCGCCGGGGTCAGTGCGGGACACAGGTTCCCCCACTTCTGCACCAGTTGCCGGTACGCCGCCGGTACCGCCCCCTTGGCCAGCGCCCGCCCGCCCGCGGTCAGGCCCCCCACGAGATTCCCGGCGACCAGGTACACCGCGACCACGAGCACCATGACGAAGCTCAGGCCGCCCGCCACGACGGCACCACCGACGATCCACGCCTTACGCACCGTCAACCGCCCCTCACCGTCGGCCAGTCCGCCGAGTGCAGTGTAGGAGCCGCGGCGGCCGAGCACGAGAACGCCCGTCCGAACACCGGAAGTTGCTCGACCCCGTCACCGCGGCGAGGGGCGTCAGTCCGCCGTCGTCGCGTCCTGGTACAGCTCCGCCGCCTGCGCGCCCAGCACCACGCTGTACGACACGTCGTCCGTGGAGCCACCCTCCTCGTGGCCGCCGAGGATGCCGACGACCTGGTGGTCTCCGTTGATCCAGGGGCTGCCACTGGTACCGCCGGTGAAGGCGGGGCAGTAGATGCGCTGCTGGGTGGCGCTCTGACGGCGGGGCTTGTTGGTGCAGCGGATGGGCAGTTCGCGGGAGTCGGGGTAGCCGGTGACCGTCACCGCGGTCGCGCCGGTCGTCGCACCGGTGACGAAGCGGTTGCCGCCGACCGTCTGTTCGATGGTGCGCCCGTCGAGATCGGCCACGGTGACGAGGGCGACGTCGCTGTCCTCGTCCTGGTCCCGTGTCCAGCCGTCGGGCAGGAAGCGCCGGGTCACCCGCCACACCCCGTACGGCGCCTGCCCGTTGCGGTAGCCCGGTATGAAGACCAGGTCCCGGTCCTGGGCGCTCACACAGTGCGCGGCGGTGGCGAGGAGGTCGCCCCGCGGGCTGTGCACCACCGAGGCCGTGCAGAAGTGTTTGCCGGCCGGCCGGGCCGCTCCGTCCGCGTCGAACAGCGCGCCGATCCGGGCCTCGCGCACGGACCCGACCGCGTCCGCGGTGACCCCGAAGGGTCCCGGCCCATCGTCGGCGGACGCCACGGACGCCGAGGTCAGGGCGAGCATCACCACGGCCCCGAGCAACGCGGGACGCGAGGTGACCGAGATGCGTGAGATGCGCTTCATCAGCCCTCACTCTGTCTCACGAAGGTGAGAAACCCGCTCCGACTTCGCTGAGAATTCCCGCAGAAACCTCCCGATGGCCGGTGCGGGCACCACGCTACTGTCCCCCCGCCGCAGCCGCCTCCCCACCGCTCCCCCCGTGTCAGAACGTCGTCGTCATCCCGCCGTCCACCGCGATGGTCTGCCCGGTGATGAAGGAGGCCGCGTCGCTCGCCAGGAAGACGACGATCCCGGCGATCTCCTCCGGCCGGCCCCAGCGCCCCAGCGCGGTACGGGTGCGCAGCCAGCGCTGCCAGTCGGGGTCCGCCACCAGTCCGGCGTTGACCTCGGTGGCGAAGGTGCCCGGCGCGACCGAGTTGACGGTCGTACCGCTCGGTCCGAGGTCCGCCGCGAGCGCGCGGGTCAGACCGTCCAGGCCCGCCTTCGCGGTGGCGTAGCCGACATCACCCGTACGGCCCAACTGCCCCACCACCGAGGAGACATTGACGATGCGGCCCGGCACCCCGCGGGCGGCCAGCGACCTGGCCACCGCCTGGCTCAGCGCGTACGCCGAGGTCAGGTCCGCGTCGAGCAGCGCGTTCAGATCCCCGGGTGTCATCTCCGCCACGCCCCGCCGGTCCTGGTGGCCCACGTTGTTGACCAGGATGTCGAGGTCGCCCAGCTCCTCGGCCGCCGCCCGGGCGGCCGCCCGGTCCGTGACGTCGAAGGCGGCGGTGGTGACGTCGTACCCGTCCGCTTCCCGCAGCCGCCCGGCCGCCGCGGCGAGGGCCGCCGGGTCACGGCCGTTGAGGACCACCCGCGCGCCCGCCCCGGCCAGGCCGCGCGCCATCTCCAGGCCCAGGCCGCGCGCCGACCCGGTCACGAGGGCCGTACGGCCGTCGAGCCGGAAGGACACGGGGCCGCCGCCGGGCGCGGGGCCGCCGCCGTTCGCCGGGCCGGCGCTGCTGCCGCCCGTCTCTGCCGAGGTCATGGGGGTCGGTCTCGGTCCGTGGTGCGTGCTGACGATTCCCGGAAGGTCCCGGGACATCCCTTACCCGCACCGTATCCCGTCCCCTACGGCTTTCCCCTCCCGATCACCCGGCCCCCGCTCCCCTCACCCCTTCCCGGCCGCCTTCCACTCCACCCCCGTCAGCTCCTCCGACAGGGTCCACAGCCGCCGCGCCGCCTCCGGGTCGCTCGCCGCCGCGCTGCGGGCGACCAGGGTCGGCGCGCCGCGGAACTCGCCGAGCCCGTCGGGGCCGGCGTAGGACGCGCCGGGGATGTCCTCGGTGGCCGCGAACAGCGTGGGCAGGGCGCCGGCCCGGTCGCTCTGGGCCACGACCCGGTCGGCGACCGCCATGGCGGCACGCATCAGGGGGTTCGCGTGGTGGCTCGTGAGGTTGGTGGCCGCGTAGCCGGGGTGGGCGGCGAGTGCCAGCACGCCGGAGCCGGACTCGGTCAGGCGGCGCTGGAGTTCCAGGGTGAACAGCAGGTTCGCCAGCTTGGACTGGCCGTAGGCGCGCATCGGGCTGTAGCGGCCGCGCAGGTTCACGTCCTCGAAGTGGATGCGCTGATCGCCCCAGCGGTGCGCGCTGGAGGCCAGCGTCACCACGCGGTCCGTGACGTACGGCAGCAGCAGGTTCGTCAGCGCGAAGTGCCCGAGGTGGTTGGTGCCGAACTGCATCTCGAAGCCCTGCGCGGTGCGCTGCTCCGGCAGCATCATCACGCCCGCGTTGTTGATCAGCACGTCCAGCGGGCGGTCCCAGCCGGCGGCGAAGGCGCGCACCGAGTCCAGGTCGGCGAGGTCGAGGCGGCGCACCTCGGTGCTGCCGGCCACCCGCGCCGCGGCGGCGCCACCCCGCGCGACGTCGCGCACGGCGAACACCACATGCGCCCCGGCCCGCGCCAGCGCCTCGGCCGTCGCCAGGCCGAGGCCGCTGTTGGCACCGGTGATCACGACCGTACGACCGGTCTGGTCGGGGATGCGGTGCACGTTCCACTTGCGCGCCGAGCGCGCGCCGGTCGTCTCAGCCATGGTCTCAATGTAGGCAGCGACTACAAATGCCGCCGAGCGCACCCTCGACACCGGCGTCAGCCACACAGGATGGCGTCCGCGGTGGAAATCCCGGACGGGTCGGTGGCCCGGCGCCGGGCCGGCACTTCAAGGACAAGCAGGCCCTGCTCGACGCCCTGGCGATGGAGGGGTACGAGCGGCTGGAGCGCGTCCTCACGGAGGCGTACGACGCGGGTCCGGACTTCGGGCGGCGCATGGTGACGATCGCCCGCGCCTACCTCGGCTTCGCCGTCGAGCATCCCGAGCTGCTGGAGCTGATGTTCACACGCAAGCACCGCCCCGACAGCTCGCCCAGCTCGTCGCGGCGGTCGACCGCACCTTCGGCTCGCTCCCCCGGCTGTTCGCGGACGCCCAGGCGAGCGGCGAGATCGTCGCGGGCGACCCCGAGCGCATCGCGCTGGCCGCCGCCGCCAATCTGCACGGTCTGGCCGCCCTCATCGCCAGCTGCGCACTGGACGCGGACGAGGCCATGGCCGGCCTGGACGAACACGTCCATCTGCTGCTGTACGGGCTCAAGCCCCGCTGAACAGCGCCCACTTGGTCAATTCACGCTCCGCGTACCCCACTTGACCTGCTCAGTCGGTCATCTCCCCGCCATCGCCCCGTCATTGATCAGTAAGCCGGACACCCCATTTGGGTAACGCGGAAGTCAGTATTCCGAAAGCCCCTTGTTGTCGCGTACTCAACAAGCGAAGGTCATCGCGGGCCGCCGCCCCCATCGGCGAACACGCCGCTGGACCCCCACCGCAGGCCTCTGCCCCACCACCTCCAGGAGGCTGTACCTTGCGTACGCACAGCACCCCCCACATATCCGGCAGATGGCGCCGCGCCGGTTCCGCCGCCGCTGCCGCCACCGCGCTCGCCCTCGCCGGCCTCGGTGCCGCCGCCCAGGCGAACGCGGCCACTCCCCACCAGGTCAGCGCCCGGACGATCGCCACCCAGGTCGCCAAGGCCCATGTGCGGACCACGCACGCCTGTGCCGCGACCCCGAAGAAGGGCTACGCCTCCTGTGACGCCCTGCGCGTGACCGGTGGCACCACCGCCTTCATGGAGAAGCAGGCCGCCGCCAAGGGCGTCGCGCCCGCGACGATCAAGCCCGACGCCTCCTCCGGCACCCCGACCGGCTACGGCCCCTCGGACCTCCAGTCGGCCTACGGCCTGGCCTCCGCCGCCGCGTCCAAGGGCGCCGGCGAGACCGTCGCCATCGTGGACGCCTACGACGACCCGAACGCCGCGGCCGACCTCGCGACGTACCGCTCGTACTACGGCCTGCCCGCCTGCACCACGGCCAACGGCTGCTTCAAGAAGGTCAGCCAGACCGGCTCGACCACCTCGCTGCCGACCGCCGACAGCGGCTGGGCCGGCGAGATCTCGCTCGACCTCGACATGGTCAGCGCGGCCTGCCCGAACTGCAACATCCTGCTGGTCGAGGCGAAGTCCGCGTCGATGACCAACCTCGGCACCGCGGTCAACGAGGCCGTGAAGCTGGGCGCGAAGTACGTCTCCAACAGCTACGGCGGCTCGGAGTCCTCCTCCGACACCAGCTACGACTCGTCGTACTACAAGCACGCGGGCGTCGTCATCACGGCGAGCGCGGGTGACGAGGGCTACGGCGCCGAGTACCCGGCCGGCTCCCAGTACGTGACCGCCGTCGGCGGCACCGCGCTCAAGAAGGCCTCCAACGCCCGCGGCTGGAGCGAGAGCGTCTGGAACACCTCCAGCACCGAGGGCACCGGCTCCGGCTGCTCCGCCTACGATGCCAAGCCGAGCTGGCAGACCGACACCGGCTGCGCCAAGCGCATGATCGCGGACGTCTCCGCCGTGGCCGACCCGGCCACCGGTGTCTCCGTCTACGACAGCTACGGCGCCGACGGCACCGGCTGGAACACCTACGGCGGCACCAGCGCCAGCTCCCCGCTCATCGCCTCGGTCTACGCCCTGGCGGGCACCCCGAGCAGCGGCAGCTACCCGGCGAAGTTCCCGTACGCCAAGGCCGGCACCTCCGCGCTGAACGACGTCACCAGCGGCAGCAACGGCTCCTGCTCCACCAGCTACTTCTGCACCGCCCGGTCCGGCTACGACGGTCCGACCGGCCTGGGCACCCCCGAGGGCGTCTCGGCCTTCACCGGCTGAGCAGGCGTCCCGAGGACGCGATCACCCCGTCGGGTCACGGGGGCGCCGCCGGTCCAGAGGGGGACGTGGGGTCCCCTCGGCGGCAGGGCAAGAAGGAGGGCGGATCACGGCAGCCGGCCGTGACCCGCCCTCCGGCCGTTTCCGGTGGCGCCTTTTCCGGCCGTCGTTCCTGTGAGTCGGGTCAAGGCGGCGGCAACGTTCGGTAAGGCGGAAGCCAGGATTCCCACGGAACGGCCACGGACTCTTGTTGTCGCGTACTCAACAAGTCATCGTCTTCGTCGTACCGCCGCACGCACCAGCAACGCCCCGGTTCCCTCCCCATATCCGGAACACCTGGAGGCTGCACTCATGCGTACGTCCCCCACCGCCGAACCCACGGCCGCCGCCCGCCGGCGCCGCCTCGGCACCGCCTTCGCGGCCGCCGCCGCGCTGGCCCTCGCCGGTTTCGGCACCGCCGTCCAGGCCGACGCCGCCACCGCCGCACCGGCCAAGGCGTCCTGGGCCAAGACCCCCTGCGCGACCCCCAAGCACCAGGGCGAACTCGCCTGCGACTCGCTGCGGGTGACCGGCGGACTCACCGCCTTCCAGCAGCAGGCCGCCGACGGCATCACCCCCAAGGCCACGACGCCCTCCGGCTACGGCCCCTCCGACCTCCAGTCGGCCTACGGCCTCACCTCCGCCGCCGCGTCCAAGGGCGCCGGCGAGACCATCGCGATCGTGGACGCCTACAACGACCCGAACGCCGAGGCCGACCTCGCCAAGTACCGCTCGTACTACGGCCTGCCCGCCTGCACCAAGGCCAGCGGCTGCTTCAAGCAGGTCAGCCAGACCGGCTCCACCACCTCCCTGCCCACCAGCGACTCCGGCTGGTCCGAGGAGATATCCCTCGACCTCGACATGGCCTCCGCGATCTGCCCGAACTGCAACATCCTGCTGGTCGAGGCCAAGTCGGCGACCATGGCCAACCTCGGCACCGCCGTCAACGAAGCGGTGTCGCTGGGCGCCAAGTACGTCTCCAACAGCTACGGCGGCTCGGAGTCCTCCTCCGACACCAGCTACGACTCCTCGTACTTCAAGCACCCGGGCGTCGCCATCACCGTCTCCGCGGGCGACGAGGGCTACGGCGCCGAGTACCCGGCCGCCTCCCAGTACGTGACCGCCGTCGGCGGCACCGCGCTCACCAAGTCCTCCACCACCCGCGGCTGGTCGGAGTCGGTCTGGAACACCTCCAGCACCGAGGGCACCGGATCCGGCTGCTCCGCCTACGACCCCAAGCCGTCCTGGCAGACCGACACCGGCTGCGCCAAGCGCACCGTCGCGGACGTCTCCGCCGTGGCCGACCCCGCGACCGGCGTCTCGGTGTACGACTCCTACGGCGTCACCGCCGGCTTCTACACCTTCGGCGGCACCAGTGCCAGCTCCCCGATCATCGCCGCCGTCTACGCCCTGGCCGGCACCCCGAGCAGCGGCAGCTACCCGGCCAAGTTCCCGTACGCCAAGGCCGGCACCTCCGCGCTGAACGACGTCACCAGCGGCAGCAACGGCTCGTGCGGCGGCAGCTACCTGTGCACCGCCCGTTCGGGTTACGACGGCCCGACCGGCGTCGGCACCCCCGAGGGGGTCTCGGCCTTCACCGGCTGACCGCTCGTCAACCCACCCGCTCACAGGCCCCGGTGGCATCCGCCGCCGGGGCCCTCGGCCGTCCTCCGCCGCCCGCGCGTGAGACCATCGAAACGGCCTCTCACCCGACCGGCCGTCAGGAACCGGGCGGGGGCGTAAAGGAGGTCAACGACGGAACCACATGGCAGGTTCCGGTCGGATCTCGTTGCCCGCGGTGACCTGCCGTGATACACAGAGTGACCATACGAGGTATTCGTACGAAACCCAGCCGTCAATGACGTCAAGTCGACATACGACGGCGAGGTTGTCGGCGACAATGAAGCCTGACCTCTGCACACCGCAGAGGACTCGCGGAACTACCCACCAGGGGCGGTGACTTACATGCTCTTTGCGGCCGACAAGGGAGACATCAACACCATCATCGGCGGGATCGCTCCGGACTGGGGGCCCTTCGGCAGCCTGGGCAACGAGGCCAAGGTGATGATCGAGGTGGTGATGGCGGTGGCCATCCTGCTCTGCCTCGGCATCGCGGTCTGGGGTGCGGCCAAACAGCGTATCGGGGCGACGGCGCTGCGCGACACCTTCAGCGCGGAACAGGGCAAGGGTCTCATCATCGCCGGGCTCACCGGGGTCTTCATCATCGGGTCCCTGGGCACGCTGTTCACCATCGTCTACGGCATGGCGGTCTAGCGCACCCCCTGTTCCCCTCCCCTTAGAGGTCGCGTCTCCCTGATGTCGAGTCACCACACCGCGCCCGCGCGGGAACCAGCACGGCTACCGTCGTATGTCTACGAGGTGGAGGGGGCGTACACGGCATGAGTCACGGAGACGAGCAGGGCTACTCCGACTACGGCGACACGGGGCACACCCGTACCCGCCTGCCCGACCACGACCCCTACGGCGGCGCCCCCCGCCGCCCCTCCCGCTCCCCCTCCCGCGGACTCATCACGGTCGTCGGTGTGGTCGTCCTCCTGATCGCGGCAATCGCCTTCGCGAACCGCGGAGACCATCCAGGGTCGAACAGCCCGACCCGAAAGTCCTCCCTCCCCCAGACCTCCCCGACCTCCCCCACCGGCACCCACCCCGTCCAAACCAAAACCAACGGCATCCCCTCGAACTTCGCACATACGGAACAGGGCGCGGAGAGCGCGGCGGCGAACTACGCGGTGGCTCTGGGTTCGGCGGACATGTTCAACACCGCGTCGCGGCACGCGCTCATCGACAGGCTCTACACCCCCGATTCCGCGAAAGACAAACAAGCGGCACTGGACAGCGTCTACACCAGCGCAAAGTTTCTCTCCAACATCGGCCTGTCAAAAGACGGCATCGCCCCGAAGGGCGAGACCTTCATCTCTCGGGTCATTCCTGTCGGGACCAAGACCACCGACTTCTCAGGAGACACCGCCACGGTCGCGGTCTGGTACACCTCGCTGTTCGGCCTCTCAGGTGACTCCTCGATCAATCCGGTGACCGAGAGCTGGTTCACCACGACCTACGAACTGAAGTGGGTCAACAACGACTGGAAGGTCAGCGACTTCCAGCAGAAGGACGGGCCCGTTCCTGTGGGTCGCGATCAGCAGGCCTCCACCGCCACGGACATGACGAAGGCCGTCGAGGAGTACGGAGGGTTCACGTATGCGCGCTAACCAGCGCTTCCTCAAGGTCACTGCTGTTTTCGCCTCCCTGCAGACGGCCACGGTGCTTCTGGCCACGCGTGCCTTTGCGGCACCATCCCCATCGCCCACCACAAGCACCAGTCACTGTGACCTAGTGCGCGGCCCCGCCAAGCAGTACTGCGAGCAGGGCAACAGCGGATCCAAGGGCGGCACCGGATCCGGCTCCAACCCCCTCTCCGACACCCTCGACCCCCTCTCCTCGCTTGCGCAGGGTTGTGCCAAGGCGGCTTCCTGGACGATCAACAAGCTCAGTTCCGCCGTCAAGGACACCGCCAACGTCGACTTCACCAATCAGAAGTTCCTCCAGCAGTACGCCATCGTCTTCGCCGCCTCGACCATCCTCACGCTCCTGCTCTGGCTCCTCGCCGTCGCCAAGCGCGCCGTCCGCGGCGTGCCGTTGACGACCGCGATCTCCGAGGCCGTCGGGTTCCTGTGGCTGACGGTGATGGCCTCGGCGTTCACCCCGCTGATCCTGTACACCGTCGTCTCCGCCACCGACAGCGTGACCGACGTACTCGCGAAGGCCACCGGCGACCAGGCGGACACGTTCTTCGGCACGTTCTCCGGCGCCCTGAGCAAGGGCACCGACATCGGCGGCGGCCCCATCATGCTGATCGTCGTCTCCCTGGTGAGCATCCTCGCCGCCGGCGTCCTCTGGCTGGAGCTCGTCATCCGCGCCGCCCTCCTTTACGTCGGCGCCCTCCTCGGCACCGTCGTCTACGCGGGCCTCGTCGACAAGAACATGTGGGGCCACGTCCGCCGCTGGGCCGGCATCATGATCGCCGTCATCCTGGTCAAACCGGTCATCGTGATCGTCCTCGGCCTCGCCGGTGCCCTCTCCTCCGGCAACGGCCCCGACGCCTTCTCCGCCGTCGTCTCCGGCCTCGCGATCATCCTGCTCGCCATCTTCGCCAGCGCCGCCATCTACCGCTTCGTCCCCGGCTTCGGCGACGAGATCGCGGCCGGCCGCAACAACCGCATCATGCAGGGCGCCGAGGGCAAGGCCGCCGCCGTCATCAGCTCCCCCGCCTCCCTCGTCGCACAGGGCATCAAGACCCACAGCACCCGCGCCGACAGCAACGCGGCACAGAGCGGCGGCGGCTCCAGCACCCCCCGCCCGGCCAACCCCGCCACCGGCGGCGTCGCCGCGCACAGCGGCCGTACCCCCAGCGGGGGCGGCGGAGCCGTCCCCTCCGCCACCCCCGCGCCACGGGCCCCCAGCCCGGTCAACACCCCGCACGCAGGCAACACCCGCAACAACCGCACGGGAGGTGAAGGGCGTTGACGACCGAGTCCCACCTGTCCCATCCGGTCACGCCCCGCCGTACGTATCTCATCGGACGCGCCCGGCCGAACGCCATCGTCGGCCGCAACCGCGAGTCCGGCGAGATCGCGCTGATCATCGTGGGCGCGTTCCTCGGCATGATGTGCGGCCTCCTCGTGCCCACCCTCTCGCTGCGGATCGTGCTGCTGATGGGCTTCCCGCTGCTCGCGCTCGCCGCGGTGTACGTGCCGTACAAGCGCCGCACCTTCTACAAGTGGTTCGAGATCAACCGCAGTTACAAGCGCACCGTCAAGCGCGGCGCCACCTACCGCTCCGCCGTCATGGAGGCCGGCACCCGCCTCGACGGCCAGGAAGTGGAGATCGGGCCGCCGCCGGGCATCGGCCGCATCAGCTGGCTCGCCGCCCCCTTCGGCCCGGACGAGATCGCCGTACTGCTGCACGCCGACCGCAAGACCGTCACCGCCGCCATCGAGATCGAGGGCCCCGGCGTCGGCCTGCGCGACTCCGAGGACCAGGAGGCCCTGGTCGACCGGTTCGGCACCCTGCTCAAGCACGTCGCCAACGGCGACGGCTTCGTCACCCGGCTCCAGATGCTCGCCCGCACCCTGCCCGCCGACCCCGACGCGCACGCGAAGGACGTCGCCCAGCGCGGCGACGACCGCGCCCCGGCCTGGCTCCAGCACTCCTACGACCAACTCCAGTCGATGGTGTCCACGAGCAGCGAGCAGCACCGCGCCTACCTCGTCGCCTGCATGCACTACAGCCGTGAACTGGCCGCCGAGGCCCAGGCGA
This sequence comes from Streptomyces sp. AM6-12, assembly GCF_044327085.1. Classification (NCBI taxonomy): domain Bacteria; kingdom Bacillati; phylum Actinomycetota; class Actinomycetes; order Kitasatosporales; family Streptomycetaceae; genus Streptomyces; species Streptomyces sp. AM6-12. The sequence continues at coordinate 3,959,480 of NZ_JBIQWN010000001.1, read as the reverse complement.
TGGCCCGCGCCGCCCGCCCCCAGTCCGGCCGCAAGCTCGACCGGGACGCCGGGCTCGCCGTCGTCATGGCCCGAGAGCTGACCGACATCTGCTCCCGCCTCCAGGAAGCCGACATCCGCGTCCGACAGCCACTCGGCCAGGGCCGGCTCGCCTCCCTGATCCACTCCATGTACGACCCGGACCATCCCATCGACCACATCCAGGCGATGACCCGGCGCAACGCCTGGCCGGCCGAACTGGACGCCACCGAGCCGACGTTCCTCCAGGCCAAGACCCGCGAGTCCAGCACCCGCGCCCCCTGGTGCCACGCCACCGCCTGGGTCAAGGAGTGGCCGATGACCCCGGTCGGCGTGAACTTCCTGGCCCCGCTCCTGGTCCACACGCCGGACGTGATCCGCACCGTCGCCGTCACCATGGACCTCGAACCCACCGAGGTCGCCATCGAGCGCATGCTGACCGAGAAGACCAACGACGTGGCCGAGGCGTCCCGCGCCGCCAAGATGAACCGCACCGTCGACCCCCGCGACATCGCCGCCCACAACCGGCTCGACCAGCGCGGCGAGGACCTCGCGAGCGGCGCCGCGGGCGTCAACCTCGTCGGCTACATCACCGTCTCCGCCCGCACCCCGGAGGCCCTCGCCCGCGACAAGCGGACGATCAGGGCCTCGGCCGGAAAGTCGTACCTCAAGCTGGAGTGGTGCGACCGGGAGCACCACCGCGCCTTCGTGAACACACTTCCTTTCGCCACCGGCATCCGAAGGTAGGGGCTGATTCGCCGATGCGGGATCCGCTGACCGTCCTCACCGAGGCGTTCACCTCCTTCCTCTTCGGGAAGGTCGAGACGACCCGGCTGCCGGTGCGCACCTCCACGGGCCAGGCCCAGGCGGTCTACCTGCCCACCGCCGCGCCCGGACTCGGGGACTCCGGCGTCATCATCGGCCGCGAGGTCTACTCCGGGAAGGGCTACATCTACGACCCCTTCCAGCTCTACGGCCAGCAGCTCCCGGCCCCGCACTGGCTGGTCCTCGGCGAGTCCGGCAACGGCAAGTCGGCACTGGAGAAGACGTACGTGCTGCGCCAGCTGCGCTTCCGCGACCGGCAGGTCGTCGTCCTGGACGCGCAGGGCGAGGACGGGGTCGGCGAGTGGAACCTCATCGCCGAGGAGCTGGGGATAACGCCGATCCGGCTGGACCCCACGGCCGCCCTGAACCACGGCATCCGCCTCAACCCGCTGGACCCGGCGATCACCACCACCGGCCAGCTCGCGCTGCTGCGCACCATCATCGAGGTGGCGCTGGGCCACGGCCTGGACGAGCGCTCCGGCTTCGCCCTCAAGGTCGCCCACTCCTACGTCAACGAGACCATCGTCGACCGCCAGCCGGTCCTCACCGACATCGTGGAGCAGCTACGGCACCCCGAGCCGGAGTCCGCCGAGGCGATGAACGTCGCCCTGGACGACGTACGGGCCTGGGGCCTGGACGTCGCCCTGGTCCTGGACCGGCTGGTCGACGGTGACCTGCGCGGCATGTTCGACGGCCCGACCACGGTCGGCATCGACCTCGACGCCCCGCTCATCGTCTTCGACCTCTCGCACATCGACCGCAACTCCATCGCCATGCCCATCCTGATGGCGATCGTCGGCGTGTGGCTGGAGCACACCTGGATTCGGCCCGACCGCAAGAAGCGCATCTTCCTGGTCGAAGAGGCCTGGCACATCATCAACAGCCCGTTCGTGGCCCAGCTGTTCCAGCGCCTGCTGAAGTTCGGCCGGCGCCTCGGCCTGTCCTTCGTGGCAGTCGTCCACCATCTGTCCGACGTGGTGGACGGCGCGGCCGCGAAAGAGGCGGCGGCCATCCTGAAGATGGCCTCGACCAGGACGATCTACGCCCAGAAGGCCGACGAGGCGAGAGCCACCGGCCGTGTGCTCGGGCTGCCGCGCTGGGCTGTGGAGATCATCCCGACGCTGTCACCGGGCATTGCGGTCTGGGACGTCAACGGCAATGTCCAGGTGGTCAAGCACCTCATCACCGAGTCCGAGCGCCCGCTGGTCTTCACCGACCGCGCGATGACCGAGTCCTCCAGCGACCGTGCGCGGGACGACGCTCTGCGCGCCGCCGAGCTGGAGGCGGAGCAGCGGGCCGCGGCCTTCGTGGAGCAGCACCTCGGCGACTCCGAGTCGACGGTGGCGTAGGGGGGCACGGCAGGTGAGACCGGACGCTCGCGCACCACGGGAAGACCGGGGGCCGCAGGTGCGGCAGGGCCAGGGCGGCATCCCCGACGGGCTGCTGCTCGGCCTCCTCGCCTTCCTGCTCGGCATCACCGTCCTGGTGTGGACGGCCACGGGCCTGTCGGCACTCTTCGCCCAGGGCGCCTGGCCCGCGGGCGTCACCTTCCTGCGCACCCCCCTGGCCATGCGCCATCTGATCGGCAGGCCGCACGACCTCGCCGGCGCCTGGCCGGACACCCCCGCGTCCCGGCTCTCCGGCTGGGGCCTGTTCTGGGGGCTGTTCATCGCCCAGCTGATGGTCCTGTTCGTCGCCACCGTGTTCGTGCTGGGGACGGTGGCGCGATGGCGGGCAGGCCGGGCGCGGGCACGGGCGGGCAGGCTCGTACCGGAGCCGGTGCCCCCGGCCCCGGTGGCCGCGGCCCCGGTGGTCACGCCGCCGCCTGCGGAGGTGCCGCCGAGGTACGAGGTTCCGGTGCAGCGGCACGAGATGCCGCAACCGCCCGCCGCCGCCGAACAGCCGCCCGCCACAGCACCGTTGGACCAATTCCCCGCTTCCGCCGGGCAACCGGTGGCCGGGCGGGAGAAGATCCTCATCGCGCCGCCGGACACCCGCCGTACGGCCGCCGCCCAGGCCGTACGGGACGCGGCGGGGCCCGTCCTCGTCGTCACCTCGGACCCGTCCCTGTGGGCGGAGACCAAGGACGCCAGGGCCAAGCTGGGCCCCACCCACCTCTACGACCCGGCACACCGCTGCGACACCCCGGCCCGCCTCCACTGGTCCCCCACGGCCGGTTGCGCGGACAAGCAGACCGCGCTCCAGCGGGCGACCGCGCTCCTCGCCCCCGTGCGGCCCACCGCTCGCATCGACCAGGCCGTGGTGGACACGGCGACCACCCTGCTGCGCAGCTATCTGCACGCCGCCGCGCTGGAGAACCGCACGGTCCGCCATGTGCACCGCTGGTCCCAGGGCAGCCAGGTGCAGGACGCCGTACGCATCCTGCGCACGCATCCCAAGGCCGCCGCCGGTGCCGCCGGTGAGCTGGAGGCCGCCCTCACTGCCCATCCGGAACGCCGGGACATCGCCCAGGAGTTGGCTGGCAGGGCGCTCGCTGCGCTCTCCACGGTCAACATCCGCGAGGCGTGCACTCCCAACCGAACTGATGCGCTCGCCCTGGATTCCTTCGCCGACGAAGGGGGCACGCTTTACGTAGTCGGTGAATCCATCGAGGACCCGAGGAGCACGCCGGGCGCGATGCCCCTGCTGACGGCCCTCGTCTCCAGCGTGGTCGAGCACGGCCGGCACATGGCCGCAGGGTCATCCTCCGGTCGGCTCGACCCACCACTGACCCTGGTCCTGGACGACATCGCCGCGGTCGCCCCCTTCCCCCAGCTCCCGGAGCTGCTGGACAGCGGGGACGAACAGGGGCTGCCGACGCTCGCCCTGTTCCGCTCGCGCGAACAGGCCCGCGCCCGCTGGCCGCACCAGGAGCTGCCGGGCCTGCCCGGACTGCCGGGGCTAACGGTCTAGGACGAACTCCAGCTCGTCCTGTGTCGTGTCCCTGAAGAACGGCACGCGCGCCCCGCTCGGCACGAACCCCGCCTTGCGATAGGCGCCCTGAGCCCGCTCGTTGTCCTGGTGCACCAGCAGCCGCACCCGCTCGGCACCGCGCTCCCACGCCCAGGTCACGCCCGCGTCGACCAGAGTCTTGATCAGCCCGTTCCCCCGGTGTTCGGGCCGCACGTACACGCCGACGACATGTCCCTGCCGGCATTCCACCGGGAGGCCGGCCCAGTCCTCGGTGCCGGCCTCCTCCATCAGCACGGTCAGCGAACCGGCCCACGAGCCGTCGGGCAGCTCGGCGACCAACTGTCGCGCCGTCGCCGACCCTTCGCCCGAGCCGGTAGCCCGGTCCTGCCAGAAGAGGTCGTCCTTCGCGGCCGCCTCCTCGTATCCCTCCAGGAAGGCGAGCGGCGCGGCCGGGTCCCGCAGCGCGTCCAGCCGCAGGCTCCTCACCTTCTCCCACTCCGCGGGACGTATGGCTCGTACGACGTAATCCTGGCTGGTCATCCTGGTCATGCCCGCCACCGTAGTGCTGCGGCAGGCCCTCGGCACCCCATAATCTCGTCGCATGACCATTCTTCGAGAACGACCCCACACCGCTGTCCTCGTCATCGACCTCCAGAACGGCGTCGTCGCCGGCTCCTACGGCCTGGACGATGTCCTGTCGAACGTCAACGCCCTGATCGACAGGGCCCGCTCGGCGGGTGTCCCGGTGGTGTGGGTGCAGCACCAGGACGAGGACTTGGTGCCCGGAACCGAGAACTGGGAGATCGTCCCGCAGTTGAAGCGCCTGGAGACCGAGCCCTTGGTCGCCAAGAGCTACCGTGACTCCTTCGAGGACACCGACCTGGAATCCGTCCTCGCCGAACGCGGGGTGGGACGGGTGCTGGTCACGGGCGCCCAGAGCGATTTCTGCGTCCGCTCCACGCTGCACGGCGCCCTGGTGCGGGGCTACGACACGACGCTGGTCGCCGACGCGCACACGACGGAGGACCTCACGGAGTACGGCGCCCCGGCCCCGGAGCAGGTGATCGCGCACACCAATCTGTACTGGAGCGGCCAGTCCGCACCGGGACGTGAGGCTGGCACGATGAAGACGGCCGATGTGACGTTCTGAGATCACCCGCAACAGGCCCGGAATGCAGAAAACCCCCGCACCAATGGTGCGGGGGTTCCCCGGAATGATTGCTCGGCGGCGTCCTACTCTCCCACAGGGTCCCCCCTGCAGTACCATCGGCGCTGAAAGGCTTAGCTTCCGGGTTCGGAATGTAACCGGGCGTTTCCCTAACGCTATAACCACCGAAACACTATGAAACTATCAACAACCGGCACTTTGGTTGTTCGTGGTTTCAGAACCAACACAGTGGACGCGAGCAACTGAGGACAAGCCCTCGGCCTATTAGTACCGGTCACCTCCACCAGTCACCTGGCTTCCAGATCCGGCCTATCAACCCAGTCGTCTACTGGGAGCCTTACCCCATCAAGTGGGTGGGAGTCCTCATCTCGAAGCAGGCTTCCCGCTTAGATGCTTTCAGCGGTTATCCCTCCCGAACGTAGCCAACCAGCCATGCCCTTGGCAGAACAACTGGCACACCAGAGGTTCGTCCGTCCCGGTCCTCTCGTACTAGGGACAGCCCTTCTCAAGACTCCTACGCGCACAGCGGATAGGGACCGAACTGTCTCACGACGTTCTAAACCCAGCTCGCGTACCGCTTTAATGGGCGAACAGCCCAACCCTTGGGACCGACTCCAGCCCCAGGATGCGACGAGCCGACATCGAGGTGCCAAACCATCCCGTCGATATGGACTCTTGGGGAAGATCAGCCTGTTATCCCCGGGGTACCTTTTATCCGTTGAGCGACGGCGCTTCCACAAGCCACCGCCGGATCACTAGTCCCGACTTTCGTCCCTGCTCGACCCGTCGGTCTCACAGTCAAGCTCCCTTGTGCACTTACACTCAACACCTGATTACCAACCAGGCTGAGGGAACCTTTGGGCGCCTCCGTTACCCTTTAGGAGGCAACCGCCCCAGTTAAACTACCCATCAGACACTGTCCCTGATCCGGATCACGGACCCAGGTTAGACATCCAGCACGACCAGACTGGTATTTCAACGACGACTCCACCCACACTGGCGTATGAGCTTCACAGTCTCCCAGCTATCCTACACAAGCCGAACCGAACACCAATATCAAACTGTAGTAAAGGTCCCGGGGTCTTTCCGTCCTGCTGCGCGAAACGAGCATCTTTACTCGTAGTGCAATTTCACCGGGCCTATGGTTGAGACAGTCGAGAAGTCGTTACGCCATTCGTGCAGGTCGGAACTTACCCGACAAGGAATTTCGCTACCTTAGGATGGTTATAGTTACCACCGCCGTTTACTGGCGCTTAAGTTCTCAGCTTCGCCTGGACGAATCCAAGCTAACCGGTCCCCTTAACGTTCCAGCACCGGGCAGGCGTCAGTCCGTATACATCGCCTTACGGCTTCGCACGGACCTGTGTTTTTAGTAAACAGTCGCTTCTCGCTGGTCTCTGCGGCCACCCCCAGCTCAGACCGTAAAGATCGTCACCAGGTGTGGCCCCCCTTCTCCCGAAGTTACGGGGGCATTTTGCCGAGTTCCTTAACCATAGTTCACCCGAACGCCTCGGTATTCTCTACCTGACCACCTGAGTCGGTTTAGGGTACGGGCCGCCATGAAACTCGCTAGAGGCTTTTCTCGACAGCATAGGATCATCCACTTCACCACAATCGGCTCGGCATCAGGTCTCACCCTTGATGAGTGGCGGATTTACCTACCACTCGGGCTACACCCTTACCCCGGGACAACCACCGCCCGGGATGGACTACCTTCCTGCGTCACCCCATCACTCACCTACTAACCGCTTGGTCCGGCGGCTCCACCACTCCCCTTTGCCCGAAGGCTCCGGGGCGGCTTTACGGCCTTAGCATCACGATGCTCGATGTTTGACGCTTCACAGCGGGTACCGGAATATCAACCGGTTATCCATCGACTACGCCTGTCGGCCTCGCCTTAGGTCCCGACTTACCCTGGGCAGATCAGCTTGACCCAGGAACCCTTAGTCAATCGGCGCACACGTTTCTCACGTGTGAATCGCTACTCATGCCTGCATTCTCACTCGTCAACCGTCCACAACTACCTTCCGGTGCTGCTTCACCCGGCAGACGACGCTCCCCTACCCATCACAACACCCGTTAGGGCTATATGCTGCAATGACACGACTTCGGCGGTACGCTTGAGCCCCGCTACATTGTCGGCGCGGAATCACTAGACCAGTGAGCTATTACGCACTCTTTCAAGGGTGGCTGCTTCTAAGCCAACCTCCTGGTTGTCTGTGCGACTCCACATCCTTTCCCACTTAGCGTACGCTTAGGGGCCTTAGTCGATGCTCTGGGCTGTTTCCCTCTCGACCATGGAGCTTATCCCCCACAGTCTCACTGCCGCGCTCTCACTTACCGGCATTCGGAGTTTGGCTAAGGTCAGTAACCCGGTAGGGCCCATCGCCTATCCAGTGCTCTACCTCCGGCAAGAAACACACGACGCTGCACCTAAATGCATTTCGGGGAGAACCAGCTATCACGGAGTTTGATTGGCCTTTCACCCCTAACCACAGGTCATCCCCCAGGTTTTCAACCCTGGTGGGTTCGGTCCTCCACGAAGTCTTACCTCCGCTTCAACCTGCCCATGGCTAGATCACTCCGCTTCGGGTCTTGAGCGTGCTACTCAACCGCCCTATTCGGACTCGCTTTCGCTACGGCTTCCCCACACGGGTTAACCTCGCAACACACCGCAAACTCGCAGGCTCATTCTTCAAAAGGCACGCAGTCACGAGAAGCACCGAAGTGCTTCCGACGCTCCCACGGCTTGTAGGCACACGGTTTCAGGTACTATTTCACTCCCCTCCCGGGGTACTTTTCACCATTCCCTCACGGTACTATCCGCTATCGGTCACCAGGGAATATTTAGGCTTAGCGGGTGGTCCCGCCAGATTCACACGGGATTTCTCGGGCCCCGTGCTACTTGGGTGTCTCTCAAGCAAGCCGCTGACATTTCAACTACGGGGGTCTTACCCTCTACGCCGGACCTTTCGCATGTCCTTCGTCTACATCAACGGTTTATAACTCGCCCCACGGCCGGCAGACCGTAGAAGAGAGATCCCACAACCCCGCACACGCAACCCCTGCCGGGTCTCACACGCATACGGTTTGGCCTCATCCGGTTTCGCTCGCCACTACTCCCGGAATCACGGTTGTTTTCTCTTCCTGAGGGTACTGAGATGTTTCACTTCCCCTCGTTCCCTCCACTTGCCCTATGTGTTCAGGCAAGGGTGACAGCCCATGACGACTGCCGGGTTTCCCCATTCGGAAACCCCCGGATCAAAGCCTGGTTGACGACTCCCCGGGGACTATCGCGGCCTCCCACGTCCTTCATCGGTTCCTGGTGCCAAGGCATCCACCGTGCGCCCTTAAAAACTTGGCCACAGATGCTCGCGTCCACTGTGCAGTTCTCAAACAACGACCAGCCACCCATCACCCCGAACCCACCAACGAGTCCGAGTGCACTGGGGCCGGCGACTGAGGAAAAGATCATTCCCTCAGACACCCAACAGCGTGCCCGACACCCTCCGCTGCATCCTTCATCCGTTCCACGCCGAAGCAGTACTAGGAAGAGAAGCCATCCGAAGTGTGCCGAGTAGTCAACGTTCCACCCATGAGCAACCGTGCAAGACACTTGCTTGCAGTCGGCTATTGCTCCTTAGAAAGGAGGTGATCCAGCCGCACCTTCCGGTACGGCTACCTTGTTACGACTTCGTCCCAATCGCTGGTCCCACCTTCGACAGCTCCCTCCCACAAGGGGTTGGGCCACCGGCTTCGGGTGTTACCGACTTTCGTGACGTGACGGGCGGTGTGTACAAGGCCCGGGAACGTATTCACCGCAGCAATGCTGATCTGCGATTACTAGCGACTCCGACTTCATGGGGTCGAGTTGCAGACCCCAATCCGAACTGAGACCGGCTTTTTGAGATTCGCTCCACCTCACGGTATCGCAGCTCATTGTACCGGCCATTGTAGCACGTGTGCAGCCCAAGACATAAGGGGCATGATGACTTGACGTCGTCCCCACCTTCCTCCGAGTTGACCCCGGCGGTCTCCCGTGAGTCCCCAGCACCACAAGGGCCTGCTGGCAACACGGGACAAGGGTTGCGCTCGTTGCGGGACTTAACCCAACATCTCACGACACGAGCTGACGACAGCCATGCACCACCTGTACACCGACCACAAGGGGGGCACTATCTCTAATGCTTTCCGGTGTATGTCAAGCCTTGGTAAGGTTCTTCGCGTTGCGTCGAATTAAGCCACATGCTCCGCCGCTTGTGCGGGCCCCCGTCAATTCCTTTGAGTTTTAGCCTTGCGGCCGTACTCCCCAGGCGGGGCACTTAATGCGTTAGCTGCGGCACGGACAACGTGGAATGTTGCCCACACCTAGTGCCCACCGTTTACGGCGTGGACTACCAGGGTATCTAATCCTGTTCGCTCCCCACGCTTTCGCTCCTCAGCGTCAGTATCGGCCCAGAGATCCGCCTTCGCCACCGGTGTTCCTCCTGATATCTGCGCATTTCACCGCTACACCAGGAATTCCGATCTCCCCTACCGAACTCTAGCCTGCCCGTATCGACTGCAGACCCGGGGTTAAGCCCCGGGCTTTCACAACCGACGTGACAAGCCGCCTACGAGCTCTTTACGCCCAATAATTCCGGACAACGCTTGCGCCCTACGTATTACCGCGGCTGCTGGCACGTAGTTAGCCGGCGCTTCTTCTGCAGGTACCGTCACTCTCGCTTCTTCCCTGCTGAAAGAGGTTTACAACCCGAAGGCCGTCATCCCTCACGCGGCGTCGCTGCATCAGGCTTTCGCCCATTGTGCAATATTCCCCACTGCTGCCTCCCGTAGGAGTCTGGGCCGTGTCTCAGTCCCAGTGTGGCCGGTCGCCCTCTCAGGCCGGCTACCCGTCGTCGCCTTGGTGAGCCGTTACCTCACCAACAAGCTGATAGGCCGCGGGCTCATCCTGCACCGCCGGAGCTTTACACCGTCAAGGATGCCCAAGACGGTCATATCCGGTATTAGACCCCGTTTCCAGGGCTTGTCCCAGAGTGCAGGGCAGATTGCCCACGTGTTACTCACCCGTTCGCCACTAATCCACCCCGAAGGGCTTCATCGTTCGACTTGCATGTGTTAAGCACGCCGCCAGCGTTCGTCCTGAGCCAGGATCAAACTCTCCGTGAATGTTTACCGGTAATCCGGTGAGCACCACGAGAGCGGAACGGTCGGAGGAATAGTCCGACCGTTCACAGCGTCCTCGCTGTGTTTATTTCAAAGGAACCACGTCCCGATCGTGATGACCGGAGACGGGGTATCAACATATCTGGCGTTGACTTTTGGCACGCTGTTGAGTTCTCAAGGAACGGTCGCTTCCTTTGTACTCACCCTCTCGGGCTTTCCTCCGGGCTTCCCTTCGTGTTTCCGACTCTATCAGATCTTCGCGATCCGATTTCCTCGGTGCCTTCCAGGTTCCCGCTCTCGCGTTTCCCTTTCCGGCGGTTCCGACTCTATCAGACCCTTTCGGTGTCTGACCCCCAGTCAGCGGGGCTTGTCTTCCCGACCGTTGGGCCGTTCCGACGTCTCAAACCTTAGCGGATCACTCCGGCAATTCCCAATCGGGCCGCCGAATCCCTATTCGAATTGAATTCAGGCATGCCGAAATCAACCCGGAGGGAGATCGCGCTGTTGGTGTGAGAGGTACCGCTCGAAGCGGCTGAGGTGCCACCGCGGAGACACTACGGCTCTGCGGCAACCCGAAGAACTCTACGGACCGGACCGGGGCGTGTCAACCATCCCCTGTCAAGATCTTTTCCGCTGCCTCAGTCGAGGTCGCTGAGGCGGCCGCCGGCGTCCGGCTGGGCGTGTTCCACCCGGCGCAGCAGCGTGGTGAGGACCTCCCCGAGGACCGAGCGCTCGGCCGGGGTGAGGTCCTGGAGCAGGTCCTCCTCGAAGACCGTCGCGAGGCGCATCGCCTCCAGCCACTTCTCGCGGCCCTCGGGCGTCAGTTCGATGATGACCCGCACCCGGTTGGCCTCGTCGCGCTCCCGCGTGACCAGACCCTCGGTGACCATGCGGTCGATCCGGTGGGTCATGGCGGCCGGGGTGAGGCCGAGGCGCTTGGCGAGGTCGCTGGGGCCCAGCCGGTACGGGGCACCGGAGAGGACCAGCGCCTTGAGCACCTCCCACTCGGCGTTGCTGATGCCGAGGGCGGCGGTCTGGCGGCCGTACGCGACGTTCATCCGGCGGTTGAGCCGGGACAGGGCCGACACGATCTTCTCGACCTGCGGGTCGAGGTCCTGGAACTCGCGCTGGTAGGCGGCGATCTGTTCTTCGAGGGTCGGCTCTGTGATGCCGGCGGTGTCGGCCATGGCCCGAGTATGGCACGCGGCCGCTTTGCCTTGAAGTCCTTCACTGTGTACTCTTTAGCTTCGAACTTTAGCTTTGAAGTCTTCACTCCTAACTAGTGAAAGAGGTGAACGTGACCAGGGCGATGGGCGCTGCGATGCGCCGGATCCACGTGGGCAACGCACTCAGCGCATTCGGACTCGGCTTCACGGTTCCGTATCTGTACGTCTATGTGGCGCAGGTGCGGGGACTGGGGGCCATGACGGCGGGACTCGTGCTCGCCGTCTTCGCCGTGGCCGCGCTGATCGTGCTGCCGTTCGCCGGCCGGGCGATCGTGCGGCGCGGCCCGCTGCCGGTCCTGCTCGCCGCCCTGGTCACCGCCGCCTTCGGAGCGCTGAGCCTGGGGCTCGCGGGCAGCGCCTGGTCGGTGCTGCTCGCCGCCTCGGCGCTCGGTGCCGGCCAGGCCGTGATGCAGCCGGCGCTGGCCACGATGATCGTGGACTGCTCCAGCGCGGACACCCGCTCCCGGGCGTTCGCGATGCAGTTCTTCCTCCAGAACCTGGGCCTCGGCATCGGCGGCCTCATCGGCGGTCACCTGGTCGACACCACGCGCGTGTCCTCGTTCACCCTGCTGTTCGCGATCGAGGCGGCGATGTTCCTGCTGCTGGTCGTGGTGATGGCGACCGTGCGGATGCCGCACTCCCCCCGCGTGGAGGACGCGCCCGCGTCCGCGAAGGGCAGCTGGAAGCGGCTGCTCGGCAACCGCGCGATGGTGCAGCTGTGCGTGCTGGGCTTCGTGCTGTTCTTCGCCTGCTACGGGCAGTTCGAGTCGGGTCTGAGCGCGTACGGCGTGGAGGCCGCCGGGATATCCACCTCCACGCTGGGCACGGCCCTGGCCGCGAACACGCTGATGATCGTGGTCGCCCAGTTCGCCGTGCTGCGGTTCGTGGAGCGTGCCCGGCGCACCCGTGTGATCGCCCTGGTGGGCCTGGTCTGGGCGGTGGCCTGGCTGGCCGCGGGGTACGCGGGGCTCGGGCACGGCAGCCAGGAGATGGCGACAGCCGCGTTCGTGTCGACGTACGCGCTGTTCGGTCTCGGCGAGGCGATGCTGTCGCCGACGGTCGCCCCGCTGGTCGCCGATCTGGCGCCGGAGGGTCTGGCCGGCCAGTACAACTCGGCGTTCGCGCTGGTCAAGCAGCTGGCGCTGGCCGTCGGTCCGGCGGTGGGCGGTCCTCTCGGGGCGTCGCTGCACGCGCCGTACATCGTGACCTTCGTGCTGTTCTCGCTGGGCATCACGTATCTGGCGCTGCGGCTCGGGCGGCAGCTCACGGTGGCGCAGGACCGGCCGTGGTCGGTGCGGGGGAGCCGTGTGGTCAGCCGGGGCGGGGCTCCCGCGGAGCCGGTGGCCGCGGAGGCGTGACGCTCCGCGGGTGAATTGGTGAAGACCGGTGGGTGCGCGAGCGTGCCCACCGGTCTTCGCGTCGTGGTGGCCGCTCGTGCGCGGCTTGGATCGTGCCCCGGCTGCTTGCCGCGTCGCCGGTCAGGGTCTCGGTTTCGGCAGCGGGAACTCGCACCAGACGGCCTTACCGCCGTCCGGGGTGCGGCGGCAGCCCCAGGCGGAGGCGATGGTGGCGACGATGGCGATGCCCCGGCCGGACTCGTCGGCCGGTTCGGCGCGGCGGCGCCGGGGGAGGTGGTCGTCGCCGTCGGTGACCTCCACGATGAGGCGGCGGTCGGTGCGGCGCAGCCGCAGGCGCATGGGCGGGGTGCCGTGCTGGAGGCTGTTGGCGACGAGTTCGCTGGTGGCGAGGACGCCGAGGTCGTGCAGTTCGGTGGGGAAGCGCCAGCTGGTCAGGACGCCGGAGGCGAAGGCGCGGGCGCGCGGGGCGGCCTCGACCCCGCCGAGGAGGTCCAGGGCCGCGCCCCGGAAGAGGTCGCCGTCGGGACCGGTGCGGGCCGGGTGCTGGAGGACGAGCACGGCCACGTCGTCGTCATGGTCGGCGGTGACGCCGGCCGAGCGGACCAGGCGGTCGCAGATCACCTGGGGGGAGCCGGTGGCACCGGCCAGGGCGCGTTCCAGGGCGGCGATGCCCTCGTCCAGGTCTTCGTTCCTGCGCTCCACCAGGCCGTCGGTGTAGAGGACCGCAGTGGAGCCGGGGGCCAGGGCGATCGAGCCGGAGGAGTGCATCCAGCCGCCGGTGCCGAGGGGCGGTCCGGTGGGTTCGTCGGCGCGGGAGACCGTGCCGTTCTCGTCGCGGACCAGGATGGGCAGGTGTCCGGCGGAGGCGTACACCAGCCGGCCCTCGTTGGGGTCGTGGACGGCGTAGACGCAGGTGGCGATCTGGTGGGGGTCGATCTCGGTGGCGAGGCCGTCGAGGAGCTGGAGCACTTCGTGCGGGGGCAGGTCGAGGCGGGCGTAGGCGCGGGCGCCGGTGCGCAGCTGGCCCATGACGGCGGCGGCGCGCACGCCCCGGCCCATGACGTCGCCGATGACGAGCGCGGTGCGGCCGCCGCCGAGGGTGATCACGTCGTACCAGTCGCCGCCGACCGCGGCCTCGGTGCCGCCGGGCTGGTAGGTGGCGGCGATGCGCAGGTCGTCGGGTTCCTCCAGGTCCTGCGGGAGCAGGGAGCGCTGGAGGGTGACGGCGGTCTCGCGCTGGCGGCGTTCGCTGGCGCGCAGCCGCTCGGCGGCTTCCGCGTGGTCGGTGACGTCGGTGGCGAAGACCAGGACCGCGCCGTCGCCCCCGTCGCCGCCCTCGGCGACGGGGGTGCAGGTGAAGGTGTACGAGCGGCCGTCGACCGCGCGGCGGGACTTCAGGGTGCGGGGGCGGCCGCTGCGCAGCACCTGGTCGAGGAGCGGGAGCAGGCCCAGTCCGGCGAGTTCGGGCAGGGCCTCGCGGGCGGGGGCGCCGGTGGGGCGGGTGCCGAAGGCGGTCGTATAGGCCTCGTTGACGTAGGCGAGGCGGTGGTCGGGGCCGTGTAGGAGGGCGACGAGGGCCGGGACGCGGTCGAGGACGTCGCGGGCGGGCAGCGCGTCGACGGCGGGCAGCGGGCCGGACCCGTCGGCGGGGCCCCCGGTGCGGGCCGCGGGCACGGAGCCTTCCCCTCGCCGGTCCGGGGGTACCGCGGTCTCGGTCCGCGCGGCGGCGCGGCGCTGCGTTCCGGGGAGCCGGGCGCTCCAGCGCGTGAAGTTCACTGTGGGCAAGGCCTCGTGGGTGCTAGGGCGGGCGGGAGCCCGTCCGATGTCGTGGGGCAGTCTGGCAGGGAGCCGGCCGCGGCGGGCGACATCCGTCAGACGGTGGGGCGGGCCGTGGAGTTCCTGGATCCGGTCAGGACGACCCCTTCGGGTCGTGAGGATGCTTTCCCCTGGCCGCGAGTTCGAACTCGGCGCGCGGGTGTTCGAGTGAACCGAGCGAGACGATCTCCCGTTTGAAGAGTCCGGAGAGGACCCATTCGGCGAGCACGCGGGCCTTGCGGTTGACGGTGGGCACCCTGCTGAGGTGATACACGCGGTGCATGAACCAGGCAGGGTAGCCCTTCAGCCGCCGCCCGTAGACCTGTGCGACGCCCTGGTGCAGGCCGAGGGAGGCGACGGAACCCGCGTTGGCGTGCGCGTAGGTCTCCAGGGGTTCGCCGCGCAGGGTGTGGACAAGGTTGTCACCGAGGACCCTGGCCTGGCGTACGGCGTGCTGGGCGTTGGGCGCGGTGAGGGTGCCGGGTCCGGCGGCGGTGACGTCGGGTACGGCCGCGGCGTCGCCCGCGCCCCAGGCGTGCTCGGTGCCGTCGACGGTGAGCCGGGCCGTACATCGCAGCTTGCCGTGGTGGGTGAGCGGCAGATCGGTGGCGGCGAGCAGTGGGTGCGGTCTCACGCCGGCGGTCCAGACGACCGTACGGGTCGGGAAGCGCTGGCCGTCGCTGAGCACGGCGACCCGGTCGGCGCAGGATTCCAGGCGGGTCCCGAGCAGCACCTGGATGTTGCGGCGGCGCAGCTGGGTGACGGTGTAGCGGCCCAGGTCGGCGCCGACCTCGGGCAGGATGCGGTCGCTCGCCTCGACGAGGATCCATCGCATGTCCTCGGCGCGGACGTTGTGGTAGTAGCGGGCGGCGTAGCGGGCCATGTCCTCCAGTTCGGCGAGGGCTTCGACGCCCGCGTAGCCGCCGCCGACGAAGACGAAGGTGAGGGCGGCGTCGCGGATCGCGGGGTCGCGGGTGGAGGAGGCGATGTCCATCTGTTCGATGACGTGGTTGCGCAGCGCGATGGCCTCCTCGACGGTCTTGAAGCCGATGCCGTGCTCGGCGAGGCCGGGGATGGGCAGGGTGCGGGCGACGGAGCCGGGGGCGAGCACCAGTTCGTCGTAGCGGAAGAGTTCGGTGCGGCCCGCGTCGGCGGTGGCGAGGGTGGTGACGGTGACGGTGCGCGCCGCGTGGTCTACGGCCTTCGCCTCGCCGACGACGACATGGCACTGGTCGAGGACACGGCGCAGCGGTACGACGACATGGCGGGGGGAGATCGAGCCCGCGGCCGCCTCGGGCAGGAAGGGCTGGTACGTCATGTACGGGTCGGGGGTGACGACGGTGACGCCGATCTCCCCGCGCCGCAGCTCGGCCTTCAGCTTCCGCTGGAGGCGCAGGGCCGTGTACATCCCGACGTAGCCGCCGCCGACAACCAGAATGCGCGCACGTTCCTTCACCATCCCATGACGCACCCGGCGCTGTTGTTTGTCCACAGGCCCGGCAATTTGTGTGACCGGAGGTCTCGTGGCGGGCGGTGCCGGCCCGGCGCCCGGGGCGGTGGAAAGGGGGCAGGTCAGCGGGGGCGGATGCGCGGGCGGACGCGCCGGGAATCGGGACGTATACGGCTCGTACTCCGATCGGGGGGCGCAGTGTGCGGAACCTGCCCCTTCTGAATTGACTCCCTCTCAACTATGTTCGTGTCGACGGGGTGTGGGGGTTGTGGTCGTTCGGGCTCTGTGACGGGTCGGCCCGCGGCGACCGGTTCCCCTTCGCGCATTCCGGCATCAGTGACGGGGAGTGTCTCCGGGGGGAGACGTCATGCACCGGGGGGAAACACATGCATATGCAGGACACGCACTGGTCGACCGCCACCGCGGTGGCGACCGCAGGTTCGACGCTGCCGGCGGTGCCGGCGGTCGCGACGGCGAACGGGCGCGCGGACGGGGCGCGGACGACACCGCTGCGGGTGGACGCACAGCGCAATCTGGAGCACGTGCTGCGCGCGGCGCGTGAGGTGTTCGGCGAGCTGGGCTACGGCGCGCCGATGGAGGACGTGGCGCGGCGCGCGCGGGTCGGGGTCGGCACCGTCTACCGGCGCTTTCCCAGCAAGGACGTGCTGGTCCGGCGGATAGCCGAGGAGGAGACGGCGCGGCTCACCGAGCAGGCGCGGGCGGCGCTGGGGCAGGAGGACGAGCCGTGGTCGGCGCTGTCCCGGTTCCTGCGCACGTCGGTGGCGTCGGGGGCGGGCCGGCTGCTGCCGCCGCAGGTGCTGCGGGTCGGCTCGGCGGAGGGCGCCGGGGATCCGGTGGACGGGGTCCGCTCGGTCGGTCCGGTCGTCGGGGAGACTCGTGTGCCGCAGCAGCGGCTCCAGCCCCCCACCGGTGAACTGCGGCTCGTGGGGGAGGAGTCCGGCCCCGCGGAGGACGCCGGGGCCGGGGAGCTGCTCGCGGTCGTGGGGCGGCTGGTGGAGCGGGCGCGGGCGGCCGGGGAGCTGCGGGCCGATGTGTCCGTCTCCGATGTGCTGCTGGTGATCGCCACGGCGGCGCCGTCGCTGCCGGATGCCGCGCAGCAGGCGGCGGCTTCGGCGCGGCTGCTGGACATCCTGCTGGAGGGTCTGCGGTCCCGGCCGGCGATCGCCTGACCGCGCCGTCGGCGGGGATTTCCGGCCGCCCGCGTCACCCGAGCGATCTTCACACTCGGAGGGCGCGGGCGGCCTTTCGCCTGGCTCCTCTTTTCGTGGGCGTTTCTCCGCGAGTCCCCTCGGACGGGTGACAGGAGGCGGAGGGGGTCGTTGAAGAAATGACGATGTGGCACGCTGAGGCGGTGATGTCGGGCTGGGGCGGGGGCGTTCCGCGATGAGTGCTGACGGGGCGCGTGAGGACGAGGGCGCCGGGGCCCAGGTGCCCAGCCAGGGGCGCCGGACGAGCAACTGGCACGTCCCGGTGCAGCGGGGCATGCCGGCCGGTGACGCCGAGCTGATCGAGCGGATGCGGGGCGGCGACGACTCCGCGTACGAGGAGCTGTACCGGCGGCACGCGGCCGCGGTGCGCCGGTACGCGCGCACCTGCTGCCGGGACGCGCACACCGCCGACGACCTGACCGCCGAGGTGTTCGCCCGGATGCTCCAGGCCGTGCGCGGCGGCTCCGGTCCCGAGCACGCCGTACGGGCCTATCTGCTGACCTCGGTACGACGGGTCGCCGCGCACTGGGTCAGCTCGGCCCGGCGCGAGCAACTCGTGGACGACTTCGCCACGTTCGCCCAGCAGGCCGCCCGCTCCTCGGCGGTGTCCGACGACGACACCCTTGAACTCGGAGCCGACGTACGGGCGTTGCACGAGGCCGAACAGTCCATGGCCATGCGGGCGTTCCGTTCGCTGCCCGAGCGCTGGCAGGCCGTGCTGTGGCACACCGAGGTGGAGGACGAGTCCCCGAGCGAGGTCGCCGTCCTGTTCGGGCTGGACGCCAACGGCACCCGCGTGCTCGCCAGCCGCGCCCGCGAGGGGCTGAAGCAGGCGTACCTCCAGGCGCATGTCAGCACCACCCTCACCGAGGACGCGGAGTGCGCCCGCTACGCCGACCAGCTCGGCGGTTACGCCCGCCGCAAGCTGCGCGTGCGCGCCGAGCGGGGCCTGCGCAAGCATCTGGAGGAGTGCGCCAGGTGCCGGCTCGCGGCGGCGCAGATCGAGGAGGTCGCGGGGGGCATTCCCGCGGTCGTGCCGGTCGCGGTCATCGGCTGGTTCGGGGCCGCCGGGTATGCCAAGGCGCTCGGCCTGGTCGCGGGCGGCGCGGGGGCCGGGGCCGCGGGTGCCGCGGGGGCGGCCGCCGCGGCGGGCGGGTCCTCCGGCGGGTCCGGTGCCGCGGGCGGGGCCGCCTCCGAAGCGATCGGGGCGCCGGTCAAGGCGGGCATCGCCGCCGGTGTCGTCGCGGTCGCCGCCGCCGCGGTGGCCTTCGGCCTGGTGTACGACGGCCATCCGGCGAAGGAGGTCGCCAAGCCCGCCGCGCCGCCGCCGGTCGTCGTGCGCACGCCTCCCCCGACGCCCGCCCCGCCGAAGCCGAAGCCCGTCCCGAAGCCGGCGCCGAAGCCGGCGGCGCCCACCGCACCCGCGCCGGCGCCCACCCCGGCCCCGGCACCCCCGCCGAAGCCGTCGCCGAAGCCCGCACCCCCGAAGCCCAGCCCCAAGCCCACGCCCACGCCCAGACCCACCCCGACCCCGAAGCCCCCTCCCCCGGCGCCCCCCGTCGTCTACCAGCTCAGCGAGCTGGGCTACGACGTGAGCGGCGACGGCACCCGGCCCGAGATCGCGCTCGGCGCGAGCAGCTGGGTGTGGCAGCGGTACGGCCTGGAGGTCGGCGGCACTCGGTACGCGCACGGCGCGACCGTGCGCGGCGAGTCCTCCGTGACCATCGACCTCAACCGGCAGTGCACCGCGTACGACGCGGTGGCCGGCGTGGACGACATGACCCTCGGCCTGGGCAAGGTGACCTTCGCCGTCTACGCCGACGGGGTCCCGCTGTGGCAGTCGGGGCTGGTCAAGGGCCGCGACCGGGCCGTCCCCGTCCATGTGGACCTCACCGGGCGGCGGACCGTGCAGCTCGTGGTGCGCCCGCACCGCGCCCCCTTCGACCGGATGGCGCTGGCGGACTGGGCTCGGTCCCGGTTCACCTGCCGGTAGCCCGGTTCACCCGGCGGGCGGCAGGGACCGTCCGACAGGCGGCCGGGGTCGCCCGGCGGCGGTCATCTCACGGTGGCCCGGCGCAGTTCGCGCAGCACGTCGGCCTCGTCGTAGCCCGCGCCGCGGGCCTCTTCGGCCGCGTACCGCTCGGCGGGCAGGGCGGCGCGGGCCCCGGCACGGATGCGGGCGGCCTCGGTGCGCTCGGGTTCGCTGCGCGGGCGGCCGGCGCGCCAGTGGTCGGCGGCCGCGTACAGCCGCAGCGCGCCCGGCAGGTCCCCGAGCCGGGCGCGCAGACCGGCCGCGGCGTCCACCATGCCACCGGTGATCGACTCGGCGCAGCGCACGGCGACGGCCTCCTCCAGCGCCCCCGCCAGGATCGGCAGACCGTGCTCGGGACCCGACTCCGCGGCGACCAGCAGCGCCTCGACGGTCCGCAGCGCGGCCACGAACTGCGGCGGGGCCGGCTCGGGTCCCGCCGCGTCCCGCATCGCCTCGAAGTGTGTCCGGGCCTCGGCGATCCGGCCGTCGTACAAGGTGATCCAGGCCCGCATCAGCAGGATGAAGGCGCGGGACTCCGGGACCGCGTACCGGTCCGCGGCGGTACCGGCCTCGTCCAGGGCGGCCAGCGCGGTGTCCCGGTCGCCGAAGCGGAAGGCGATGTCGGCGAGGCGGGCCAGCAGGAACGGCGACTCCGCGTACGCGCCCACCTCGTAGGCGAGCCGCAGCGCCTCCTCGTACTCCCCGCGGGCCTCCGCGAACCGGCCGCGCGCCATCTCCGCCTCGCCGGCCGCACTGCACACCTGCGCCCGCATCCAGCGGTCCCCGACCTGGCGGCTGAGCACCCGCAGTTCGGCCAGGTCCTCGTCCACCCCGCGCAGATTGCCCGGCGAGTCGACCAGCACATGGGCGCGGAGCATCAGCGCGGCGCCCAGCTCCCAATCGCCGCCGTGCACACGGCAGTTGGCGACCACCGGGGCCATGTCCCGGCCGGCGTCGTCCGGGCCGCCCAGGTAGTAGGCGGTCATCGGCCAGACGACGCCGGGGAGCCGGGCGGCCACCGGGCCGCCCGGCTGGTACGCGGCCCGGACGAGAGCGAGATAGCGCGGGGTGCGTTCGTCGCCGGCCAGGCGGTCCAGGCCGCCGCCCGCCGTCAGGAACAGCTCGAACAGCCGCAGGTCCATGCGGAGTTCGCGCAGCGGGTGGGCGGCCTCGGCGTCGGGTGCGGCGAGCAGGGCGGCCACGTGGTCGGCCGACTCGGTGCGGGCCATCAGGGTCGCCGGGTCGGCCGCCGCCCCGGCGTCGAGGGCGGCGCCGAGGCGGAGCACCTGACGTACCCGCGCCACCCCTTCCTGGCGGTAGTTGCGCAGCCACCAGAACCAGCACATGGCCCGCACGAGCGCGCCCGCCTCCGCCTCCTCGCCGGCGCGCACCGCGCGGTCGAGGGCGGCGCGGATGTTGTCCAGGTCGCTCTCCAGGCGGGATATCCAGTGGAGTTGGTCCGCCGAGCGCAGCCGCGGATCGGCCTCCTCGACCAGGGCGCGCGCCCAGGCGCGGTGGCGGCGCTCGGCGGCGGCGCGCAGGTGGGGGGTCTCGGCGGCGCGCTCGGCGGCGTACTCGTGGATGGTCTCCAGCATGCGGTAGCGCATGCCGCCGGGGCCGCCGGGAGTGGCGAGGACGAGGGACTTGTCGACCAGCGCCCCGATCAGGTCCGCCACCGGTCCGGTGCACACGGCCTCGGCCGCGGCGAGGTCCCAGCCGCCGGCGAAGACGGAGACCTCGCGCAGCACGTTGCGCTCTCGCTCGTCCAGCAGGTCCCAGGACCAGTCGACGACCGCGCGCAGGGTCTGCTGCCGGGGCAGCACCGTGCGACTGCCGGAGGTGAGCAGGCGGAAGCGGTCGTCGAGGCGGTCGGCGATCTGCCGCGGGGTGAGCGACCGCAGCCTCGCCGCGGCCAGTTCGATGGCGAGCGGCAGCCCGTCCAGGCGGCGGCAGATCTCCGCCACGGCGGCGGTGTCGCCGAGCACCGCGTCGGCGTCGGGGCGGGCGGCCCTGGCGCGTTCGGTGAAGAGGCGGTGCGCCTGCTCCGGGACGAGGGGTTCGACCGGGCGCGCCAATTCGCCGGGCACGCCCAGGGGTTCGCGGCTGGTCGCGAGGATGGTCAGGCGCGGGCAGTGGGTGAGGAGGGTCTCGGCGAGGGCGGCGGCCGCGTCGATGACGTGCTCGCAGTTGTCGAGGACGACGAGTTCGGCGCGCGGGGCGCAGTACTCGATCAACAGGGCGGTGGGGTCGGTCTGCTGGGCGGCCAGCTCGGGGTTGCGGAGCACGGTCTCGCGCAGGCCGAGGGCACTGACCACGGCACCGGGCACCGCGTCCGGCTGGTCCAGCGGGGCCAGTTCGGCCAGCCAGGCCGGGGCGAGGGCGGCGGCGGCCTCCTCGGCGAGCCGGGTCTTCCCGGAGCCGCCGGGGCCGGTGAGGGTGACGAGCCGGGACCGCTTCAAGTCGGCTTGTACGGCGTCGAGTTCGCCTTCCCTGCCGACGAAGGAGGTGAGCCGGGGGCGGAGGTTGCCCCCGCGGGCCGGGGGAGGTGCGGCGGGGCGGTGCTCCTGCGCCAGCAACCCGGCGTGCAGGGCGCGCAGTTCGGGGCCGGGGTCGGTGCCGAGGGTGTCGGCGAGGGTGCGGCGGGCGGACTCGTAGGCCGCGAGGGCGTCGGCGGAGCGGCCGGTGGCGGTGAGGGCGCGGATGAGGAGGGCGTGCAGCGGTTCGTCGTACGGGTGGGCCGCGGTCATCTCCCGCAGCTCCGGTACGACCTCTCGGGCGCGGCCCAGGGCGAGGGCGGCGGCGGCACGGGCACGGGTCGCCTCCAGGCGCAGCGCCTCGGGGCGGGTGGCGGCGGTGCGGTCGGGGAGGTCGGCGAGGGCCGGGCCGTACCAGAGGGCGAGGGCGTCGGTGAGGGTGCGGTGGGCGGTGGCGGGGTCGCCGGCGGTGAGGGCGGCGGTGCCGGTGCGGGTGAGCCGTTCGAAGACGTACAGGTCGATGTCGTCCTCGGTGGCTTCGAGGCGGTACCCGCCGGGGGTGGAGGTGACCGTGTCCTTGCCGAGGGTGCGGCGGAGCCGGCCGACGAGGGCCTGGAGGGCGGCGGGGGCGTCCTGGGGCGGGGCGTCGGTCCAGATCTCCTCGATGAGAGTGGCGGGGGTGGTGGTGCGGCCGGGTCGCAGGGCGAGGACGGCGAGGAGGGTACGGAGACGGGGGGCGGTGAGGGGGACGGGGGTGCCGTCAGGGTCCGCTGCCTGCGTGATGCCGAGAATTCTGTACCGCACCGGGTCATTGTCGCGGGTGACGGGAGTTCCGGACGAAGGGTTTGCGGGCGGGGGCTGGGCGGAACGGCGGCGCCACACGGGTAGCAGCGCTGCAGTTCCCTAGGGGCGCGGGGAACTGCGCGACCAGCCACGACGCACCCGCGGACGCCACCCCGCCGCACGCACCCCCACCCCTGACGCGCCCGGCCGAAACCCTCACGCGCCGGAGGCCAGCGCGTCCCTCCGCCGCTGGATCCCCGCCGGCACCGCCCGCGACCGCGCCGGCGTTCCCGTCCAGCACGTGCCCCGGCGGGCCAGCAGGCGGTGCAGCCACAGTTCCAGGGAGACCAGGTCGGCCAGCCCCTCCACCGTGGACCCCGCCGCCGCCGAGCGGAGCGCCTTGCGGACCACGCCCCCGTCCACCAGCCCCGCGTCCGCGAGCAGCGGGCGGGAGAAGAGGTCGAGCAGCGGGTCGGCGGACAGCCGCAGGCCCGCCCGCGCGGCCGCGGCCGAGGAGGCGTGCGACGGGGTGCCCCAGCCGGGCGGCAGTTCGGTGATGCCGGTGCTCTCCAGGACCGTGCGCAGGATCTCGGCCCGCGCACCGGGCCGTACCCGCAGCGCCTCCGGCAGCTCCCGGCACGCGCGGACCACCTGGTTGTCCAGGAACGGCGCGTGCAGCCGCTGCGAACGGACCTCCGCGGACTGCTCCAGCACCCGCAGGTCCGCCGCGTACCGGGCGAGCGCCGCCCGTGCCCGGTGCTCGCCGGGCCGCTGCGCCCCCGTACCCGACCGGTCCCCCTCCACCCCGAGCAGAACCGATACTTCAGCCAGTGCCTCCCCCGTGAGCCACCGGGCGGCCGGACCCGGCGCGGCCCAGGTCAGCGCCGCGAGCGATGCCCCGACCGCCCCCCTCGGCTCCTCGAACCGCCGCCGCATCAGCCGCTCGGCGAGCTCCTCCAGGCCGGCCCGGTACGGCGTGCGGGCGAGCCGCCGGGCCGCGCCGTACACGCGCGCGGAGACCAGGACCGAGCCGTCCGCACGGGCGAGCGCGGCGACCGGCCGGACCAGATGGCGGCGTCTGCGGTCCATCAGCAGGTCGGCGAGCCGGGCCGGGTGCGCGTCCAGGACCTGCCGCGCGCCGTGCCCGGTGAAGTGGTCCGCGCTGCCCGCGGCCAACCGCGCCCGGTGCCGCCCGGCCGTGACCAGCGAGGGTCCTGGCTCGTCGGTGAGGGGGCCGTCGAGGTCGGCGTAGGGCAGGGCCTCCTCGCCGCCGGTCACCACCACGTGGTGCAGCCGCGGGTCGGCCGCGAGCGCCGCCGCCCGCTGCACCTCGGCCTCGCGGCCGCCGACGGCGAGGTCGTTGAAGGTGACGGCGAGGAGGCGTTCGCCGGCGCCGTGCCCGAGCAGGGTGCCGGGCCGCCCGGGCAGCCCGGCGGCGAGCAGCGCGAGGGTGGCGGAGGCCGGCCCGCCGGACAGGTCGGCGCCGATTCCGGGCACCGGCATCCCGCGCCGGGCGCGCCGCTCGGCGGGCCCCATCCCGGGCACCGGACCCGGATCGAGGTCGGGCACGTGCCGCGGCGCCGAGAGCCGGGTGCGCACCGCCTCCACCAGGGCGTCGCGTACGGCGTCCACCGCGCGGTCGGGATCGGCCGGGGGTGCGGACACGGCGAGCGAGGAGACCGGGTCGTACCCGGCGATCTCCCGCGCCCCCGCGCGCAGCACCAGCGCGTGTCCGGGCGGAATGCGCCGTACCCCTTCGTAGGGGGTGGTGTCGCGCAGCGCGGCCGGGACGTCCGGGGCGGCGAGCAGGGCGGCCAGATGACCGAAGTCGAGGTTGGCCTCGATGAGGTCGGCGAGCGGCAGCGCGGCGGTGGCGTACGCCGTGCCGCCCGCCCACGGGGTGTGGAAGACCGGGCGGGCGCCCGCGAGGTCGCCGCAGACGGTGACGCGGCGGCCGACCTGGACGACGGCCGTGTAGCTGCCGGGCCAGTTGGTCAGATGGCGCAGCGCGCCGCCGCGCGCGGTGAACAGGCCGCGCCGCAGTTCCTCGTCGGAGGCGCCGCAGATGCCGAGGACGGCGATCCGGTTCTGCTCGTCGGCCTTGATCACGCGCACCTCGTCCGGGCGCCAGTCGCCGACGGCCCACAGCGGGTCGGGGTCACCCCACAGGAGCTGGGAGCCGACCGGGTGCAGGGTCTCGCCGTCGTAACCCAGCGAGCCCGCGGCGCCCGGCGAACCGGCGGAGCCGAGCCCGGCCGCGCCCCCGGCGGCGCTGCTCCACCCCACCAACCACCGCATCGTGCCTCCACAGCCCGGGGACAACCAGTGCACCGATCGAACCGGTCCCCATGCTGCCACGAAGGACGCGTGGGAGAGGTGTGGTGACACCGCCCGGAACGGCGGAGGGAGAAGGCGGTCGGCGGCCGGGCGCCGCGGGCGGGCCGGCGCTCGGGTGGCCACTCACCAGGCAGGGCGCGACGCGAATGCGCCCCCTGCACACTCCCCCATAACGCCTTTCACGCCCCCAAGTTGCATGGTCGGAGCAGAAATGTCCCCGTCGACTCCGGGACGATTTTCAGCCAAATAGCAGAAGTGACAGGGGAGATGAGCACGCTCCGTAGGGGCTCGCGGCTCGCGCGTCGCCCCGGACGCACGCACGGTCCGGGAGACGGCATCCGCCTCCCGGACCGGTCCGCCACCCGCGGGGATGAAGGCGGCGGTGTCCCCCAGCCCGCTGGATCCAGTACAGCGGGCCGACCCACGCAGGACCAGGTAACCGCCCACGAGCCGGCCACAGGAGAGCGCACGGCCGGGCGCACGGCCACACACGCGGGGGCACGCGACGGCCGTCCGTGCACGGTGCGTACTGGTCCGCACTCCCGTACGGACCACAATCCCGCCATCCGGAACAATGCCCCTTAACGCTTGGGATGCGGCGAACTACGCTGGGTTTACGAATGCCGCACGGTTATGCCCGCGCGGCGGCCGTCTGTGTCGAGGGGTGGCGCATGTCCAGGGAGCAACGCGGGCCGAACGAAAAGCTCGGCGCCGTTCTCGCCCTCGCGGGAATCAGCAACGCAGGACTCGCGCGCCGCGTCAACGACCTTGGCGCCCAACGCGGGTTGACACTTCGCTACGACAAGACGTCCGTGGCGCGCTGGGTGTCGAAGGGCATGGTGCCGCAGGGCGCCGCGCCCCACCTCATCGCGGCCGCCATCGGACAGAAGCTCGGCCGCCCGGTGCCGCTCCACGAGATCGGCCTGGCGGACGCGGACCCCGCGCCCGAGGTCGGCCTCGCCTTCCCGAGGGACGTGGCGCAGGCGGTGCGCTCGGCGACCGAGCTGTACCGCCTCGACCTCGCCGGACGCCGGGCCGGCTCGGGCGGGATCTGGCAGTCGCTGGCCGGATCGTTCGCGGTGAGCGCCTACGCGACGCCCGCCTCGCGCTGGCTGATAACCCCCGCCGACAGCTCGGTCGCGCGGGCGGACGGCGCCGCCGAGGGCACCGGCGCACCGGTCAGAGTCGGCCACAGCGACGTCCGCAAGCTGCGGGAGGCCGCCGAGGACGCCAGGCGCTGGGACTCCAAGTACGGGGGCGGCGACTGGCGTTCGTCCATGGTGCCGGAGTGCCTGCGGGTCGAGGCGGCGCCGCTGCTGCTCGGCGGGTACTCCGACGAAGTCGGCCGGGCGCTGTTCGGCGCCTCCGCCGAACTGACCCGGCTCGCCGGGTGGATGGCCTTCGACACCGGCCAGCAGGAGGCGGCGCAGCGGTACTACATCCAGGCGCTGCGGCTCGCCCGCGCGGCGGCCGACGTACCGCTCGGCGGGTACGTCCTCGCCTCCATGTCCCTCCAGGCGACCTACCGGGGGTTCGGGGACGAGGGCGTCGACCTCGCGCAGGCCGCGCTCGAACGCAACCGGGGGCTGGCCACCGCCCGCACGATGAGCTTCTTCCGGCTGGTCGAGGCGCGCGCCCACGCGCGCGCCGGGGACGCCCAGGCGGCGGGCGCGGCGCTGAAGGCGGCGGAGAGCTGGCTGGAGCGCTCCCGCGAGGGGGACAACGATCCCTCGTGGCTCGGCTTCTACGGCTACGACCGGTTCGCCGCCGACGCGGCCGAGTGCTACCGGGACCTGAAGCTGCCGCGCCAGGTGCGCCGCTTCACCGAGCAGGCGCTGTCGAAGCCGACGGAGGAGTTCGTGCGCTCGCACGGGCTGCGCCTGGTCGTCTCCGCGGTGGCCGAGCTGGAGTCCGGCAACCTCGACGCTGCCTGCGAGCAGGGGGTGCGGGCGGTCGAGGTGGCCGGCCGGATCTCCTCGGCGCGGACCACCGAGTACGTCCGGGATCTGCTGCACCGGCTGGAGGCGTACGGCGACGAGCCGCGCGTGGTCGAGCTGCGGGAGCGGGCCCGGCCCCTGCTGATGGCGCCCGCGTAAAGACATCCCCGCGCGTCGGCCGTACCGCGGCATCCCGTGTTTGAAGGCGTTGTCAGTGGCGCAGTGCACTATCGACGTGGGAGGTGGTGCAGGTGCCGGTCGGGGCGTACGACTGCGATGTGCTCGTGGTCGGAGGGGGGATCGTCGGGCTGTCGACGGCGTACGCGATCGGCCGTGCGGCGCCGGGGACACGGGTGACCGTGCTGGAGAAGGAGCCGGGCCCGGCGCGCCACCAGACGGGCCGCAACAGCGGGGTGATCCACAGCGGGATCTACTACCGGCCGGGCTCCCTCAAGGCGCGGTACGCGGTGCGCGGCGCCGCCGAGATGGTCGCGTTCTGCGCCGAGTACGGCATCGAGCACGCCGTCACCGGCAAGCTGATCGTGGCCACCGAGCGCGCCGAGCTGCCCCGGCTGCACGCCCTGGTCCAGCGCGGCCGGGAGAACGGAATACCGGTGCGCGAGCTGGGTGCCGCCCAGATCGAGGAGTACGAACCCGAGGTGCGCGGGCTGGCCGCGATACACGTCGGCAGCACCGGCGTGTGCGACTACACGGGCGTCGCCCGGCAGCTCGCCCGCGCCTCGGGCGCCGACATCCGCTACGGCGCGCGGGTCGCCGGCGTGGACCGGCGCCCCGAGCGCGGCGTGGCCGTGCGCACCGCGGCCGGCGAGGTCGTGCGCGCGCGGGTGCTGGTGAACTGCGCCGGGCTGTACTGCGACGAGCTGGCCCGGCTCACCGGTGACGAGCCGGGCGTGCGGATCGTGCCGTTCCGCGGGGAGTACTACGAGCTGGCGCGGCCCGAGCTGGTGCGCGGCCTGGTCTACCCGGTGCCGGACCCGGCCTTCCCGTTCCTCGGCGTGCATCTGACCCGCGGCATCGACGGCGGCGTCCACATCGGCCCCAACGCGGTACCGGCCCTGGCGCGTGAGGGGTACGACTGGAGGGTCGTGCGGCCGCGGGAGCTGGCCGGCACCCTGGCCTGGCCGGGCTCGTGGGCGATAGCCCGGCGGCACTGGCGCTACGGCGCCGGTGAGCTGCACCGCTCGCTGTCGAAGGACGCCTTCCTGGCGGCGGTGCGCAGGCTGCTGCCCGCGGTTCGGGCCGGGGACCTGGTGCCGGCGCCGGCCGGGGTGCGGGCGCAGGCGGTGCTGCGGGACGGCTCGCTGGTGGACGACTTCCTGATCAAGGAGGGCCCCCGCGCGGTGCATGTGCTGAACGCGCCGTCCCCGGCGGCCACCGCGTCCCTGCCGATCGGCCGGGAGGTCGCGCGCCGGGCCCTGGAGATGCTGGCCGTGGCCGACGGCGCGGGCATATCCGCCGGACGCCCGTAGACTCGTTCGTACTGTGTCTGATGCGCTGAACACCCCCGACGTCCTGTCCGAGCCGGCCCCGGACGCCCCCGGTGCCGCCCCCCGGCCCGGCCGGGCCAAGGGCGAGCCGCGCTTCCCGGACGGCCCGAAGGCCGATCCCGCCGGCTCGCACTTCGAGCGGCGGATCCGCAGCTTCCAGCCGCGCCGCAGCCGGGTCACGAGCGGGCAGGCCGACGCGCTCCAGCGGCTGTGGCCGGCCTGGGGACTGGACATCGACGGACAGCGGGTGCTCGACCTCGCCGAGCTGTTCGGCAACGACCGTCCGGTGGTCCTGGAGATCGGCTTCGGCATGGGCGAGGCCACCGCGCAGATGGCCGCCGCCGACCCGGACACCAATGTGCTCGCGGTCGATGTGCACACCCCCGGCCAGGGCAATCTGCTGAACCTCGCCGAGCAGAACGCGCTGGACAACATCCGGGTGGGCAACGGGGACGCGATCATCCTGCTGCGCGAGATGCTCCGCCCCGACGCGCTCGCCGGACTCCGGGTCTACTTCCCGGACCCCTGGCCCAAGAAGCGCCACCACAAGCGGCGGCTGATCCAGCCCGAGTTCCTCGACCTCGCCGCGACCCGGCTGCGGCCCGGCGCGCTGGTGCACTGCGCGACCGACTGGGAGCCGTACGCCGAGCAGATGCTCGACGTGCTCACCGCCCACCCCTCCTACGAGAACATCCAGCCCGACGGCGGTTACGCGCCCCGGCCCGCGTTCCGGCCGCTGACCCGTTTCGAGGGGCAGGGGCTGGACAAGGGTCATGTGGTGCACGATCTCCTGTTCCGCCGCAGGTAAACCGCTCAGCCCCGCGTCCCGCCACCGTTAGGGTCGATGCCGTGGCCACCAGTTCTGCGTACCCGATGTACCCCCCGAGCCCCGGCGGCGAGACGCTGCGCCACCCGCACTGGTGGCAGCTGCGGTGGGTGCGGTACGGCGCGCTGATCACGCTGCTGGCCATGTCCGGGCTGGTCATCCTGGCGCTGGTGCGCAAGGAGACCGGCACCGAAGGGTTCCTGGTGGGTCTCGGCCTCGCGGTGCTGCCGGTGCCCTGGCTGGTCACCGCGTTCCGCTGGCTGGACCGGGTGGCGCCGTTCGCCTGGCGGAACCTGGTGTTCGCATTCTGCTGGGGCGCGTTCGCGGCGGCGCTGATAGCCATCGTCGCGAACAGCTTCGCGACCAAGTGGATAGCCACCTCCACCGCGGACCCGGCGGGCGCCAACACCCTCGGCGCCACCCTGATAGCCCCGATAGTCGAGGAGTCCGCCAAGGCGGCGGCCGTCCTGCTGGTCTTCCTCTTCCGCAGGCGCGAGTTCACCGGGATCGTGGACGGGATGGTGATAGCCGGGATCACCGCCACCGGGTTCGCGTTCACCGAGAACATCCTCTATCTCGGCACCGCCTTCGGCACCGACCGGATCAGCGGCGGCCACGGCATCGTCTCCGTCACCGCCGCCACCTTCTTCGTGCGCATCGTGATGTCCCCGTTCGCGCACCCCCTGTTCACCACCTGCACCGGCATCGGCTTCGGCCTCGCCGCGCTGTACGGGGCCCGCGGGCGCGCCCGGCGGGTGCTGCTCCCGCTCAGCGGTCTGCTGCTCGCGATGTGCATGCACTCCCTGTGGAACAGCTCCGCCGGCTTCGGCCAGTACGGCTTCCTCGCCGTCTACGGCGCCTTCATGCTGCCGGCGTTCGGGCTGCTGACCTGGCTCGCGGTCTGGACCCGGCAGCGGGAGCTGCGCACGGTGCGCGAGGAGCTGCCCACGTACGTGCTGGCCGGCTGGCTGGGCCCGGCCGAGCCCTTCGCGCTCGGCTCGATGCGCGCCCGCCGGATGGCCCGCGACTACGCCCGCCACCACGCCGGCCGCCCCACGGCACGGGCGGTCGCCCAGTACGAGACGTACGCCACCGCCCTCGCGCTGCTGCGCCGGCAGGGCCGCCAGGGGCGGGCGGGCGCCGACTTCGCCATCCGCGAGCGGGAACTGCTCGATCAGCTGTGGCAGCGCCGGGAGGCCGCCCGGCCGGCCCTGGAGTACGCGGCCCTCAGGTCGGCCGCCGCCCACATCCCGATGGGGTGGGCGCCCGCGCCGTACGGGCACGCGTACATCCGGCCGGGGCAGCCGCAGGGGCACGGGTACGGCTACCCGGCTGCGCCGTACCCGTCGTACCCGTCGTACCACCCGTACCAAATGTGACCTGCGAGCCCTGGCTGCTCAGGCCGAGGCGGCCGTCAGCTTCTCCAGCTCGTCGTCCGTCAGCTTCAGCTCGCCGGCGGCCAGCAGCGGCGGGAGCTGCTCCAGGGTGCGGGCCGAGGCGATCGGAGCGGTGACGGTCGGCTGGGCGGCCAGCCAGGCGAGGGCGACGGTGGCGTGCGCGGCCCCGTGTGCGCCGGCGATCTCGTCGAGGGCGGCGAGCACCTTCTGGCCGCGCTCGGTCTCCGCGTACTTGGCGGCCGAGCCGGCACGGGCGCTGTCCACCGTGGCGCCGGGCCGGTACTTGCCGGTCAGGAAGCCCGCGGCGAGCGCGAAGTACGGCACCGCGGACAGGCCCTCGCGGGCGACGAGGTCCTGGAGCGGGCCCTCGTAGGTGTCGCGGGAGACCAGGTTGTAGTGCGGCTGGAGCGCCACATAGCGGGCCAGGTTCTCGCGGGTGGAGAAGTCCAGGGACTCCTTGAGCCGCTCGGCGCTGATGTTGGACGCGGCGATCTGCCGGACCTTGCCGGCCTTCACCAGTTCGTCCAGCGCGCCGATGATCTCCTCGACCGGCACCTCGGGCTGGTCGAAGTGGGTGTAGTAGAGGTCGATGTAGTCGGTGCCCAGGCGGGCCAGGGAGGCGTCGGCGGCGGCCTTGATGTTGGCCGCGGACAGGCCCCGGTACTGCGGGTGCTGGCCGACCTTGGTGGCGATGACGACGTCGGAGCGGTTGCCGCGGGCCTTGACCCACTTGCCGATGACGGTCTCGGACTCGCCGCCCTGGTGGCCCTCGATCCAGGCGGTGTAGACGTCGGCGGTGTCGATGAAGTTGCCGCCCGCGGCCGTGTACGCGTCCAGGACGGCGAAGGAGGTCTGCTCGTCGGCGGTCCAGCCGAAGACGTTGCCGCCCAGGCAGAGCGGGGAGACCTCGAGGTCGGATGAGCCCAGTGTGCGCAGAGAAGTCATGCTCCACATCAACACCGGCGACGGATGACCGCATTCCGCCGCCGGTGCGGGAACCGGCGCGGTTCCGTCAGGGGTTGAGGCCCTTGTCGCGCAGCCAGGGCGCGGGGTCGACGGCGGTCGGCTGCCCGTCCGGGTGCACCTCCAGGTGCAGGTGCGGGCCGGTGACATTGCCGGTGGCGCCGACGCGGCCGATGACCTCGCCGGTGGCGACCTTCTGGCCGACCGAGACGTTGATCGAGGACTGGTGGCAGAACCACAGCTCGGTGCCGTCGTCCAAGGTGAGGACGGTGCGGTAGCCGTAGGCGCCGGCCCAGCCGGCCTGGGTGATGGTGCCGCCGTGGACGGCCTTGATCAGGGTGCCGGTGGGGGCGGCGAAGTCGAGGCCGGTGTGGTAGCCGGAGGACCACATGGCGCCGGGCTGCCCGAAGGTGCCGGTGATCGTGTACGAGACGACGGGCAGCGTGTACTGCTTGGCCAGCGCGGCCAGCCGCTTGGCCGCGGCCGCCTTCTTGGCGTCGGCCTCCGCCTGCTCCTTGGCGTCGGCGGCCTTGGCGGCGGCCTCCTTCTCCGCCTTGGCGGCCGCCGCGTCGCTCTGCTGCTGGGCGGCGGCGACCATCGCGGCGGTGGCCTTGCTGTCGGCCTGGCCCTGCTGCTGCTCGGCCTGGGCCATGATCCGGTTGCGCAGGGCCTCGCCCGCGCCGGTGTCCGTGGCGCCCTCGGTGGTCCGCCCGAGGTCGGTGAGCGCGGTGGCGGTCTCGGCCTTGGGCGTCTCGGCGGAGTCGTCGCCGAGGAAGTGCTCGACGGTGGACAGGTGCGGCACCGAGACGTCCGGCAGGTCGGGCATCGAGACGGAGACCGGCGGCTTGCCGGGGTTGGCGCTGGCGATGCCGCCCGCGCCGACGGCGGCGATCACGCCGACGCCGAGGACGGTGGAGCTGCGGGCGAAGCCGCCGCGCTGCTTGGCGACGCGGTGGCGGCCGCGGACCGGGGCGACGGACTCCTCGCCGGGGTTCCACTCCTCCCAGGGTCCGTCGCCGTCGGGGCCGGGACCGAACGACTCGGGTGCGCGCTGAGCGGGCACGAACGGTGCTTCGGGGGCGGGACGGTTGGACGCCACGGGGGCGTGCTCCTTTCCTTCCTCCGCCTACCGGGTTAGCTGACGGGTTCGGAGCAGGAAGGTCTCCTACGCGCGTATACCGCTCGTGGACTCGGCTGAGTCCGCGGTGGTGTCCGCGTGATTCACCCCAAGGTGGTGGTTCCCCGGTTCCCTCGCGGGATTCGGCGCGTGCGCACGGAGCCGCCTCGGGTGACGGCTGGGACGACCGCGCTGCGTTATCGAACGTTAATAGACCGGAGGGGAACTTTCCAAGCCGTTCGGCTTGATCATTAAGGTTCAAACCCGTGGACTTACCGCCCAGCGGCCCGCCAATCCGGGCGAGTTGACCGCCGTTCAGGAGTCACCCGGTTTTTGATGGTGACTCAGATCTTATGCGCTGGGCGGTCGAACGGTCACTGGGGGTAACCCCCCTTCGGGGTCCGGAAAACACTCAGGGCCGGAATCCATGAACTGGATTCCGGCCCTGAGATATCAGTAGCGGGGACAGGATTTGAACCTGCGACCTCTGGGTTATGAGCCCAGCGAGCTACCGAGCTGCTCCACCCCGCGGCGATGTCTCTACTGTACGCCATCACCAGGGCGGAAAGCACACCGGTTACGACGGGGCTCCGGATCGGCCGGCCAGATGCCGGTTCGGCCCCTTGGCCAGCGGCTCGTACTCGGGCAGGACGACGACCTCGGCGCCCGCGGCCGTCAGCACCCCGGTGCCGTCGGCCGCCACCACGAACGTGTCCGGCTCCCGCCAGGCGGTCACCACCCGGCGCACCCCCGCCCGCAGGATCAGCTCGGCGCAGGGCGCGGGGCGCGAGGCGCGGCGGGCGCAGGGCTCCAGGCTGCTGTAGACGGTGGCGCCGGGCAGCCGCGGATCGGCGGGGTCGGTCTTGGCGAGCGCCGCCTCCTCCGCGTGCACCACCGGGTCCCCGCCCTCGCGGGAGTGGCCGCGGGCCAGCTCGGTGCCGTCGGCGGCGACCACGACCGCACCGACGCTGAAGGCCGTTTGCGAGGGCGGGCACAGCGCGGCCAGTTCGCAGGCGGTGCGCAGCCAGTGCCGGTCGGCGGCGGTGGGCACCGGGCCGGTGCCGGGCGCGGTGGGCTCGTAGCGCATCAGGACGACGTCCTCGATCCGGCGGGACTCGACGAGCCGCAGCCGGCCCTCCTGGTAGCGGCCGGGACCGAACAGCCGTGGGGCGGCCGGATCGCCCACGATCAGCGGGGCGACCACGAGCTGGAGCTCGTCGGCGAGGCCCTGCTGGAGGAGCTGGGTGTGCACGGCCGCGCCGCCCTCCACCATCAGCCGGCCGATCCCGCGCTCGGCTCGCAGGTGACCGAGCAGGGCCCGCCAGTCCAGCTCCGGGCCGAGTGCGACGACGTCGGCGGCGCCGCCGAGGAGACGGGTGACCCGTGCGGCGCCCGCGTCGGTCGTGTAGACGAGCTTGTCGCCGCCGGTGTGCCAGAAGCGGGCCGCGGGGTCGAGATCGCCGGTGCCGGTGACGGTGACCTTCAGCGGATATTCCGGCCGGCCCCGCGCGAGCCGGGCCGCGCGCCGCTCGGCGGAGGCAACCAGCAGCCGCGGATTGTCGGCGCGCAGGGTGCCGGCGCCGACCAGGAGGGCGTCGGCCGAGGCCCGTACCGCGTCGACCCGGTCGAAGTCGGCCGGTCCGGACAGCAGCAGCCGCTGCGGGCCGGTGTCGTCCAGGCAGCCGTCGAGGGAGACGGCGGCGGACAGCAGCACGTACGGGTACGGCGCGGACTCGGGCAAAGCTCGCTCGGTGCTCATCGACTCCAGTGTGCGGCCCGCCGCCGACCCGGCCCGCCCAGGGGGACGGCACGCGCCGCCCGGCCCGCCCTAAAAGCATTCTTATTTCCGCCCGTTGCTGTCATAGGACCGCCGAACCCCGCTTTCGAGTTACAGAAGCACCCGAATGCCCCACACCCTCAGCTCCCGAGAGGCTCGTTAGCTGACCGTGGCACGCACAGAGAGACGCGCAGCGCTGAATCTCCACTCGCCGGTCACATTCCGGGTGGAAAGCAAGGAAGGCGAGGTGTTCACCGACGGCTGTTCCGATCTTCTTGACGATTTCTTGAGAAGAATCCGCCAGCTGGAGAGTGAGTACCTGCGGGCGATGGTGAGGCTCTAGGACTCAGCCGATGGACAGGATTCACGATGAAGACGTTATGTGTGACTACGAGTTCAGCACGCTCGAGATGCAGTGGGACCCGGTCGAGGAACTGGCCCAGATGCTGTCCGGCGCGTCCGCCGCGAATCCCGACCCGGCCACCCCGCCCCACGGCAGGTCCAGCCACCGGAAGAATCGCCGGCGCATCCGCACCGAGCCCGGGTTGCTGCGCGACGATCAGCGCGGCGCGCCCGTCACGCTGCTGATCGCCACCATCTCGGTGTGCGCGCTGTGCATGCTGGGCTGGTCCTTCTCCTATTCCTACGCCCAACTCCGCGCCACCGCTTCCTCCGTACTGCCGATGCGCCTCGCACAATGGTGGCCGTTGACGGTGTACGGGCCCTGGCTCGTGGCGGCGCTTTCCATTCTGCGGGCGACGGTCCAGAACCGAGGTGCCAGAAGATCCTGGGGAGTTCTGCTGGGCGCCTCCACCATGGCGGTCGCCCTGTGCGTCTGTCACACGGCGCATTCCCCGCTCTCCCTGATCATCTTCGGAATTCCGCCGATCACCGCCCTGGTGTGTTTCTGGGAGATCGTCGGCCAGGTCTCCTCCAAGGTGACCCGCCCCCGGCACGCGGCACACAGCCGCCGCAATCCCAAGACACAGGGACCGTACGACGTCAGATGAGGCCACCGCGCCCGCCGGGACACCGGCGGGCGCGGTCATCGCGGGCCCGGTCAACGCGGTACCACCGCCGCAGGCCCGGTCAGCGCGAGCCCGGTCAACGCGGTACCACCGCCGCAGGCCCGGTCAGCGCAGGACGACGCAGCCCTGCCGCTCCAGTTCCGCTGTCACCGGCGATTCCCGGAGGCCGTGGTTCCAGCGCAGGTCCAGCTTCTCCAGTGCGGGCAGGTCCACGAGCCAGCCGGGCAGCCGGGTGAGCCGGTTGCCGCGCACGTCCAGCTGCCGCAGCAGCGGCAATCCGGCCAGACAGGACGGCAGTTCGGTCAGCGCGTTCTCCCGCAGGTCGAGGTGGCGCAGCTCGCGCAGGCCCGCCACGGACGCGGGCAGGCTCATCAGCTCATTGCCCCGCAGCCAC
This sequence comes from Streptomyces sp. AM6-12, assembly GCF_044327085.1. Classification (NCBI taxonomy): domain Bacteria; kingdom Bacillati; phylum Actinomycetota; class Actinomycetes; order Kitasatosporales; family Streptomycetaceae; genus Streptomyces; species Streptomyces sp. AM6-12. Next base: position 3,923,740 of record NZ_JBIQWN010000001.1, on the reverse strand, counting down.
AGTTCGCGCAGGGCGCGCAGGGCGCCGATGGTGTCCGGCAGCGCGGCCAACCGGTTGTGCTGCGCCCGGAGTTCGACCAGGGCCGCCATCCGTCCGATGCTCTCGGGCAGGGCGGTGAGAGCGTTCTCGCCGATGTTGAGGTACCGCAGCCGCGTCAGCTTCCCCAGTTCCCCCGGGAAGCTCGGCGAGCGCGTTGTCGTGCAGGTAGAGGCAGCCGTCGAGCCCGGTCAGCTCCCCGATCGCCGGGGGCACCGAGGGGAGCCGATTGTGCCCGAGGTCCAGGGTCCGCAAGGAGCGCAGCCGCCCGATGCCGTCCGGCAGGTCGGTGAGCCCGTTGTCCGCGAGGATCAGCACCTGGAGGCCGGTGCGCTCCCAGACCGACTCGGGCACCCGGCCCAGCCGCCGCCGCCACAGATTCAGCACGCTCCCGGAACCCGGTGTCACGCCGCCCCCGCCCCGGCCGCCGTCAGCAGGCCCAGCACTTCCCCGACCCGCCGGCGGATCTCCGGGTCCGCGACGAGCCCGTCCTCGCCCACGTCCCCGTGCCCCACCGGCACCCGGACACAGGCCGCCTCCACGATGGCCGCCCCGGTGTACCCGAGCACCGTCCGCAAGGTGGCCTCCGCGCCCTGCCCGCGCCCCGGCGCCGCCACATTGACCCAGGCGACCGGCTTGTCGCAGATCTCGGTCCCGCCGACCGTCCAGTCCAGCAGATTCTTGAACGCGCCCGGCAGCGTCCCGGCGTACTCCGGCGCGCAGATCAGCACCCCGTCCGCCGCGCCGATCGCCGCCCGCAGCTCGGCCACGGCCGCCGTCAGCGGGTCCCGGTCGTCATCGGGATTGAAGTGCGGCAGCCGCCCCAGCCCGTCGTACCGGACGGCCCGCACACCCGCATCGGCCGCGACCACCTGCGCCGTCCGCAACAGCAGCTCGTTCACGGAACCTGCCCGCAGGCTCCCCGACAGCAACAGAATCATCCCCGCCCCCCTCGAAACGGACCAGCCCCCAGCTCGAACTGCTCCTGAGCTGGGGGCGATTCCGTAGGCCCTGTGGGACTCGAACCCACAACCAATGGATTAAAAGTCCACTGCTCTGCCAATTGAGCTAAGGGCCCAGGCGATGTTGCCTGTCCGAGCATAGCCGCAGGAGGCCGGGTCTCCGATCGGGTAGGGGGGACCCGGCCGCGTCGCGGGGCGGGATGGCTAGTTTTTGACGGGGTCCGAGGGGGCCGGGGCGAGGAACCAGTGGCGGGCGGAGACGAGCCACCAGGTGGCGGCGAAGCCCAGGACGACCAGGACGGCGACGGGGGCGTAGTTGAAGGTCTCCCAGGTGACGGGCGAGACCTGCGGGAGCATGAAGAGGATCGTGATCGCCAGCACCCACAGGACCGAGATCACCCCGATCACCCCCGACCAGCGGCCCAGGTGCCACGGGCCCCGCTCGAACGCCGCGCCCTTGCGGACCCGCAGGAAGGTCGGGACGACGTAGGCGAGGTACAGGCCGATCACCGCGATGGACGTCACCGCCGCGTACGCCGTCGAGTTGATCAGGTAGGGCAGGCCGAGGGCCAGCGCGGCGAGCGCGGCCAGCCAGACCGCCGCCACCGGGGTGCGGGTGCGCGGGCTCACCGTGTGCCACAGGCGGGAGAAGGGCAGCGCGCCGTCGCGGGAGAAGGCGTAGATCATACGGCTGTTGGCGGTGACGGAGGCCATGCCGCAGAACAGCTGGGCGCCGATCACCACCAGGAGCAGCAGCTTGCCGGAGGTGGCGCCGAGCGCGTCCAGCAGGATCTGGGCCGGCGGCGCGCCCGTCGCGGACGTCAGCTCCCTGTCGTACGACTGGATCGCGTAGGTGAAGCCGAGCAGCAGCACGAACCCCGCGATCCAGGACGTCCAGATGGAGCGCACGATGCCCTTCGGGCCCGCCGTGGCCGCGTCGTGCGTCTCCTCGGTCATGTGGGCGGAGGCGTCGTAGCCGGTGAAGGTGTACTGGGCCATCAGGAGGCCGAGCAGCACGACGTAGACACCGCTGCCCCAGCCCGTCCGGTTGACGAAGTGGGTGAGGACGAAGGACGTCGAGCGGTGGTGGTCGGGTACGAGGGCCAGCGCGCCGACGATGACCGCCACCCCGAGCACGTGCCACCACACGCTCACGCTGTTCAGGAAGGCGACGATCCGCACGCCGAAGGTGTTCAGCAGGCCGTGCAGCAACAGGATCGCGGCGAAGAGCAGGACGGTTCGCACGCGCGTGACCTCGAAGCCGAACTGGAGGTTCAGGTATGCGCCGAGGAAGGAGGCCGCGCCGAAGTCGATGCCCGCGGTGACCGCGACCTGGCCCAGCACGTTGAACCAGCCCGTGAACCACGCCCACGCGGCCGCCGAGCGGGCCGGTGCCAGCCGGTGGGCCCAGAAGTACAGGCCGGCCGAGGTCGGGTACGCCGAGCAGATCTCGGCCATCGACAGCCCCACGAGCAGCGTCATCAGGCCGACCGCGACCCAGCCCCAGGTGATCACGGCGGGGCCGCCCGTGGCCATGCCGAAGGCGTAGAGGGTCAGACAGCCCGACAGGACCGAGATGATCGTGAAGGACACCGCGTAGTTGGCGAACGCCGACATACGGCGGGCGAGGACCTGCGTGTAACCGAGCTGGGCCAGCCGTTCCTCGTCCGAGAGCCCGCCCGCCGGCGCGGCGCCCTTCGTGTCACCTGTGACGTCCCGTGTGGCGTCGCCTGTCGCGTCTTCTGTCATGCCCCCAGCAATTCCCCCGTCACGGGCGTGACATGCGTCACTCGGGGGCGGTACGCGGAAGGGCCCGCACGACATCGGTCGTGCGGGCCCTTCGCGGTGCGTACGGCGCTGTGCGTCAGCCGTTGCGCTTCCAGCGCGGCTTGTCGTCACGGCGGCCGAAGGAGGAGCCGGTGCCGCCGGTGCCGCGGTGGTCGTCACGACGGCCGTAGGGGCGCTCGTGGCCGCCGGAGCGGAAGCCCGGACGGTCGTCGCGGCGGTCGCGGTTGAACGGGCGGTCGCTGCCCCGGTGGCCGCCGCGGTCGTCCCGGCGGAAGCCACCGCGGTCGTCACGGCGCTCGAAGGAACGGCCACCGCGGTCGTCACGACGGTCGTCGCGGCGGAAGCCACCACGGTCGTCACGACGCTCGAAGGAACGGCCACCACGGTCGTCACGACGGTCGTCACGGCGGTCATCGCGGCGCTCGAAGCCACGCGCACCACCACGGTCGTCACGGCGATCACGGTCGAACGGACGACGGTCGTCGCGGCGCTCGAAGGAACGGCCACCACGGTCGTCTCGGCGGTCGTCACGGCGGTCGTCGCGGCGGAAGCCACCACGGTCGTCACGACGCTCGAAGGAACGGCCACCACGGTCGTCACGACGGTCGTCACGGCGGTCATCGCGGCGCTCGAAGCCACGCGCACCACCACGGTCGTCACGGCGCTCCCGGCGCTCGTACGGCGCCGAAGCCGCCGGACGCTCCTCGCGCTCGGCCTGCTGCGCGACGGGCTCCTCGGCCACCGCGAGCTCCTCGGCGGCGGACGCCTGCGCCTCGGCCACCGCGGTCTCCGGGTCCTCACCGCGCTCGCGGGCGACACGGGCCACCAGGCGGTCGGCCTCCTCACGCAGCTCGGCGGCGCGGCGCTGGGCGCGCTCCAGCTGCTTGGTCAGCTGGACGACCTCGCGCTCGGCCTGCTGCGCGGCGTTGCCCGCGGACTCGGCCTGCACCTCGGTCATGGACCGGGCGCCGGTGATCTCGGCGACCTCCGGCTCGAAGGCGGCGCCGCCCTGGATGATGTGCCGGCCCGCGTCGACGCCGGCGTCCTCCATCAGACGGAAGATCTGGCGCCGCTGGTGCGGCAGCGACAGGGAGACGACGGTGCCGGTACGGCCCGCACGCGCGGTACGGCCCGCACGGTGCAGGTAGTCCTTGTGGTCGCCGGCCGGGTCCACGTTCAGGACCAGGTCGATGCCGTCGACGTGGATGCCGCGGGCGGCGACGTCGGTGGCGACCAGGACGTTGACGTAGCCGTCCTTGAAGTCGGCCAGGGTGCGGGTGCGCGCGCCCTGGGTCATGCCGCCGTGCAGCGCGTCGGCCTTCACACCCGCGTCACGCAGCTGCTCGGCGACGCGGTCGGCGCCCAGCTGGGTGCGGACGAAGATGATCGTGCGGCCCTTGCGGGAGGCGATCGCGGCGGTGACCGGCGCCTTGTCCTTGGGCTTCACGATGAGGATGTGGTGGGACATGGTCGTCACCGCGCCCTGGGCCGCGTCCACCTCGTGGGAGACGGGGTTCTTCAGGTAGCGGTCGACGAGGGTCTGGATCTCGTTCTCCATGGTGGCGGAGAACAGCATGCGCTGACCGCCCGCCGGGACCTGGTCGAGCAGCTCGGTGACCTCGGGCAGGAAGCCCAGGTCGGACATCTGGTCGGCCTCGTCGAGGACGGTGATCTGGACGTCCTCCAGCGAGCAGGCGCCGCGGTTGATGATGTCGCGCAGCCGGCCCGGCGTGGCGACGAGGATGTCGACGCCGCGCTCCAGGGCGTAGATCTGGTTGCCCATGGAGGTGCCGCCGCAGACGACCTTCATCTTCAGGCCGACGACGTCGCCGTACGGCTGGAGGGCGTCCGCGACCTGCATGGCCAGCTCGCGGGTCGGGGTGAGGATGACCGCGCGGGGGCGCTTCTTCTCGGTGCGGCCGCCGGCCAGCTGCGCCAGCGTCGGCAGACCGAAGGAGAGGGTCTTGCCGGAGCCGGTGCGGCCACGGCCGAGGATGTCCTTGCCGAGCAGGGCGTCCGGGATGGTCGCGGCCTGGATCGGGAAGGGGGACGTCACGCCGTTCTGCGCGAGCTTGCGCACGACGCCCTCGGGGAGCCCGAGGTCGGCGAAGGTGATCTGGGGGGTCTGGGGGGCCTCGGGGGCCTGGGTCTCAGTGGCCTCGGTCGTCTCGTCCACGAGTTCGTTCTCGTTCTCGTTTTCGGGCACGACGATCTGGTCAAAACTGGACACGGACATGCGAATGCGAAACCTTCCGGAGTCTCGTCGGCACGCGCCCGTCAACTCCGTGATTCGCACACGACCGCCTCAATGCGGTCCGCCACGGCAAGGGAGAGTACGCGCCACACGGCGCGCTCTGTGGTGGCGCCGGGCAAATGGGATCAAACGATCTACCACCATACGCACCCTCCCCCCATGAAGGCAAACCGATGGCCCGCTCGGCAGCGTGTGTCCGGTCACATCGGGACGCCCGCCGCGGGGGCCGGCTCCCGCTGGACCAGTTGGGGGCCGGGGTCCTCGTGCGCCGAGGAGGAGGGCTCGGCCGAGGGGGGCTGGGTGTCGGGCGGCGGGGTGGTCGCCGGCGGCGGGGGCGGGGCGGTGGTGGGTCCGGGGGTCGGCTGGGCCCGCGGCGGGGCCGGCGGGGCGCCGGGGGTCTTGCGGGGCTTCGCGGGGTCCGCGGGGGCGCTGTCCGCGCCGGACGCGCCGGACGGGGACGCCGGGGCGGACTCCCCCGGCTTCCGCTTGCCGCCGTGCCCGTGCTTGCCGTCGCCGCCGGGGGCGATGCGTCCGGGGGCGGCCACGCCGTCCGCAGCGGGCCCGGCGCCCGCCGCTCCGGCTCCGCCGTGCCGCCCCGCGGAGTGGGAGGGCGCGGTCCGGCTCCCGGCATCACCCACGTTCACACAGCCGGCGGCGGTGGAGACGGCCAGTGCCGTGACGACCAGACGTACGGGTACGGGCAAGGGGCGCACGGCGGCCACCTCCGGGGACAGGGAACGGGGTCAACCTGTCCAACTCCCGTCGCCCGCGGGAGGACACGCGCCGCGTACGCATCAAGTCACGCGGCTCGTACGGCCGCTACGGCCGTACCCGCGTCCCGTACGGCCGCGTTGACGCCTCGTCACCCGTAACCGAGGGCGTGCAGCCGGGCGTCGTCGATGCCGAAATGGTGGGCGATCTCGTGCACCACGGTCACCTCGGTCTCCGCCACGACGTCCTCGCGCGTGTCGCACATCCGCAGCGTCGGCCCCCGGTAGACCGTGATCCGGTCGGGAAGCACACCGGCGTACCACTCGCCCCGCTCGGTCAGCGGGGTGCCCTCGTACAGGCCGAGCAGACCGGGGTCGGCGGCGGGCGGCTCGTCCTCGACGAACACCGCCACGTTGTCCATGAGCCGCGTCAGCTCCGGCGGGATCCGGTCGAGCGCCTCGGCCACCAGTTCCTCGAACTCCTCGCGCGTCATCTCCAGCACAGGGCCATTGTCGGGCACGGGAGGGCCGTACGAGAGCGGCTGTGCGACGCGCGCGAGGGCGACCGGGCCCGCGCACGGGGGCCGTCGACCGCTCGCACACAGGGGCCGCCGGCGACATCGTCCTGTCCCGCGACGCCGCACGGGCGATCGGGCCCGCGCACCGGGGGCCGCCGGCTCCCGCACCGGTCCGCCCCCGCCGCCCACCCGGTCCGCGCGCACGGGAGCGGCCGGTCGCCCCGCACGAGGCGGCCGATCACCACGCGCCGGACGACCGCCACCCGCCGGCCGGACGGCCCCGCCCACGAGACGGCGAACCCCTCCGCAGCCTCCGAGCCTGGCCGACTTCCCCACGGCGCCCCGCGCGCGAGCCGGCCAACCCGCATATCCGCCCCCGCACATGGGCATACGGGACCAATGGTCCGCGTCCCCGCCGCCGTCCTGAACCGCATGCCGAACCGCGTCGCAGCCCTCTTCCGCCGCCCCCCGGCCCCCCGCCCCCGGCCGCTCCCCGAGCTGGAGCTGGCCGCCCGTCCCCGGCCCTGGCCCGGCGCGCTGGGACTCACCCTGGTCGTGCTCGTCGGCGCCTGGCTGGGGCTGCTGGTCGTCGGCAACGTACGGACGCCGGTCGGGCCGATGAACACCACGATGGCGCTGCGCCCCTCGCTGACCGGCGGCACGAAGATCAATGTGTCCCCGCTGGGCGCGCTCACCCTGGACAGCCATGTCGCGCCGGTCCGCCTGGACGTCAACGTCGATCAGCTGGACCCGCTGCGCTCCCAGGAACTGGTCGACCACCCGGAACGGATCTCCGGCCTCCAGGACGAGGTGGTGCACGACGTGGAGCACGGCACGTTCGACCTCGCCGTGCGCTCCTGCGTCGCCGTGGTCACCGGCGCGGGCGTCCTCGGGTTCGCCGTCTACCGGCGCCCGCGCCGGGCCCTCACGGCCGCCGGGCTGGCCCTCGCGCTGCTGGCCGCCTCGGGCGCCTCCGCGTACGCGACCTGGAACCCCAAGTCCGTGCTGGAGCCGAGGTTCTCGGGGCTGCTCTCCTCCGCGCCCTCGGTGATCGGCAACGCGCGCAGCATCGTCACCGACTTCAACGTCTACCAGGAGGAGCTGGCCCGCCTGGTGACGAACGTGACCAAGCTGTACGACGTCACGTCCACGCTCCCGGCCTACCAGCCGGACCCCTCCACCATCCGGGTCCTGCACGTGTCGGACATCCATCTGAACCCGGCGAGCTGGAAGATCATCGCCTCGCTGGTCAAGCAGTACAAGGTGAACGTGATCGTGGACTCCGGCGACACGATGGACCACGGCACGGCGGCGGAGAACGGCTTTCTGGGCCCGATCGCCGGGCTGGGCGTGCCGTACGTCTGGGTGCGGGGAAACCACGACTCCAAGGTCACCCAGCGCCATCTGGAGCACATGAAGAACGTCCATGTGCTGGACGACGGGCACGCGCAGACGGTCGGCGGACTGCGTTTCGCGGGCATCGGCGATCCGCAGTTCACCCCGGACCGCGCGGTGGTGCCCGGCGGTGACGCCGCCGAGCGGCTGGCCGGCGACCGGCTGGACAGCGCGCTGCGCTCCCAGCGGGCCGCGGGCACCCCGGTGGACGTGGCGATCGCGCACGAGCCGGTGGCGGCGCGGGAGACGGACGGGGAGGTGCCGCTGGTGCTGTGCGGGCATCTGCACCACGAGGGGGACGAGAAGCTTCCGTACGGGACGCGGCTGCGGATGGAGGGCTCGACCGGGGGCAGCGGGCTGCGGGCGGTGGAGGGGAAGTACCCGGCGCCGATCGAGGCGTCGGTGCTCTATTTCGACCGCGACAGCCATCGGCTCCAGGCCTGGGACGCGATCCGGCTGGGCGGCCTCGGACTGACGACGGCCGAGGTCAGCCGCCATCTGGCGGACGACAACCGGCCCGGCGCGGCACCCGTCTCGACCGCCCCCGCGCCCACCGGGAAGGCGCCCGCCCCCGGCCGCCCGTAAACCGTTTTGGCGATCCCCCTCGCCATCCCATATGCTTCTCACGTCCCCGACGCGCTGAGAAGCGCCCAGGCGGGCCGATAGCCCTCATCGTCTAGCGGCCTAGGACGCCGCCCTTTCAAGGCGGTAGCACGGGTTCGAATCCCGTTGGGGGCACGCAGAACCGTGTGCGACACTGTTGCACACAAACAGCTTGGTCCTGTGGAGCAGTTTGGAGTGCTCGCCACCCTGTCAAGGTGGAGGCCGCGGGTTCAAATCCCGTCAGGACCGCTGAGGTTTCACGTGAAACCTCGTGGCTGGGTAGCTCAGTTGGTACGAGCGATCGCCTGAAAAGCGATAGGTCGCCGGTTCGACCCCGGCCCCAGCCACCACCCGAAGGCCCCGTTCGACGAACGGGGCCTTCGTCGTCGTACGACAGCGTCGCACTCCAGCCAGGTCGGGGGGACCATGAGCGGCACCGAGATCGAGCTCGAAAAGAAGAAGGCGAAGTACGGCATGCTGGCGGTGATAGCCAGCAATGTCGCGATCGCCGCCGTGGCGGCCGTCGGGGTCTGGCGGCTGAACGGCGACACCTCGGTGGTCGTCGGCATCCTCACCGCCGCCTTCACCGCGGTCAGCGGCATGACCACCGCCTACCTGGGCATCAAGGCGGTGTCCAACACCGCCCGGTCCATGACCCTGGCCGCCGGCCCGGTCCAGCAGCCGGCCCCCGCGCCGGCTCCCGCGGTCCCCGCACCCCCCGTGGGCACCGACGCGATCCCCGCCCCCGCGGCGCCCACCTCCAGCTCCTAGGCCGGTTCCTAGGTCCCGACCTCCTTGGCCGGGCCCGTCGAGCGGCCGCCCGGGTGGCGGTGGCGCCAGATCAGGAAGACCGCGCAGGCGAGCAGGGACCAGCCGGCCAGTACCAGGAACGGGAAGGCGTGCTGGTCGCCCCGGAAGTAGACCGCGGTGTGCTGGGCGTTCACCGAGGCGCCGGGCGGCAGCCAGCGGCCGATCGCGCCCAGCGCGGACGGCAGCAGCGGCCAGGAGACGGCGCCGCCGGACGAGGGGTTGCCGAGCAGCACCATCAGGCCCCAGGTCGGCAGCATGGCCCAGCGCCCGAACAGGGTGTTGAACATCGTGAAGACCATGCCGGACGTGAACATCGTCAGGGCGAGGATCAGCCAGGACTCCATGAACGGCAGCCGCAGCGCGCCCAGCCACCAGTCGACCACCGCGCCGATCGTGAACCCGCCGAGCAGGGCGTAGCCGACGGTGAAGGCAATGCGCTCCAGCGGGTTCAGCGCCTTCGCGTGCACGCTGAGCTGGATCGCGCCGATGAAGCCGATCACCACGGCGGCGAGGGAGACGTAGAAGATCGCCAGTCCGCGCGGGTCGCCCTGCTGGAGCGGCTTGAGGTCGTGCACCACCACGGGCGTCCCGGTGGCCCGGCTCACGCTCGCCGCGGCCTGGCCGAGGAGCTGGGCGACGGTCGCCCCGGAGGCCGCGGACACGTCCAGCCTGACCGGCCCGGCGCCCGCGGGTGCGTCGACCACCGCGAAGACGCGCTGCCGGTCCACGGCGCGTACGGCCGCGGCCCGGTCCGGGTACGGGTGCAGCTTCAGTGAGGCCGACAGGGCGCGCTCCATGCCCGCGAGGAAGGTGCGCGCCGGTGGTTTGCCGTAGGCGCCGGTGACCGCGGCGGGGATGCTGTGCGGGGTGGGGTTCGCCATGGCGTAGGTGTAGGAGCCCGCGAAGAGGCCGGCCGCGGCGGAGATGAGGAGGAGCAGGACGGTGGCGGGGAGGAAGGGGGACCGCTTGAACGTCGTCCAGTGCGAATCGGGCGTACGCGAATCGGACATAGGGGAACTCTGGCATCTCGGCGCGACGGGTGCCTGTTGATCGCCGGGCGCGGGTCGCCGGTGGTTGCTCGCGCCCACGCGGCGGGGCTGCATATCGGCACAGTCCCGCGCCCCTTCGGGCGCGAGGCCGTCGACCGGCGGCAAATCGGTCGACTCCGTTTCGGCCGAGGTGAGATCCTGGATCGCGTATGTCTACGCATCCAGCCCCCGCCCTCGGCTCCCTCGCCGCCCGTCTGACCGAGTTGTCGCTGCGTGACGCGCACCGGCTCGGGCGGCGGCTCGAGGGCGCGCGCAAGATCCGCAAGCCCGAGGCCCGTGACGCCGTGCTCGCCGAGATCGAGGGCGAGCTCGACAAGGCAGCGGGCCGGATGGCCGAGCGGCGCCTGCGCGTGCCGGCCGTCACCTATCCCGAACAGCTGCCGGTCAGCCAGAAGAAGGACGAGATCGCGGCGGCCATCCGCGATCACCAGGTCGTCATCGTCGCCGGTGAGACCGGTTCCGGGAAGACGACGCAGATCCCCAAGATCTGCCTGGAGCTGGGCCGTGGCGTGCGCGGCATGATCGGGCACACCCAGCCCCGCCGGATCGCCGCCCGTACCGTCGCCGAGCGCGTCGCCGAGGAGCTGCGCACCCCGCTCGGCGAGGCCGTCGGCTGGAAGGTGCGCTTCACCGACCAGGTGAACCCGGACGCCACCTTCGTCAAGCTGATGACGGACGGCATCCTGCTCGCCGAGATCCAGACCGACCGCGAGCTGCGCGCCTACGACACGATCATCATCGACGAGGCCCACGAGCGGTCCCTCAACATCGACTTCCTGCTGGGCTACCTCGCCCAGCTGCTGCCCAAGCGGCCCGACCTCAAGGTCGTCATCACCTCGGCGACCATCGACCCCGAGCGCTTCTCACGGCACTTCGGGAACGCCCCGATCATCGAGGTCAGCGGGCGGACGTACCCCGTGGAGGTGCGCTACCGGCCCCTCCTCGAAGCGGACTCCGAGGACGCCGACCGGGACCAGATCACCGCGATCTGCGACGCGGTCGAGGAGCTCCAGGCCGAGGGCAAGGGCGACATCCTCGTCTTCCTCTCCGGCGAGCGGGAGATCCGCGACACGGCGGACGCGCTGGAGAAGAAGAAATACAGATTCACCGAGGTCCTGCCGCTGTACGCCCGGCTGTCCCACGCCGAGCAGCACCGGGTCTTCCAGCCGCACACCGGCCGCCGGATCGTGCTGGCCACGAACGTCGCCGAGACCTCGCTGACCGTTCCGGGCATCAAGTACGTCATCGACCCCGGCTTCGCCCGGATCAGCCGCTACAGCCACCGCACCAAGGTCCAGCGGCTGCCCATCGAACCGGTCTCCCAGGCCAGCGCCAACCAGCGCAAGGGCCGCTGCGGCCGTACCTCCGACGGCATCTGCATCCGGCTGTACAGCGAGGACGACTTCCTCGCCCGGCCGGAGTTCACCGACGCGGAGATCCTGCGCACCAACCTGGCCTCCGTCATCCTCCAGATGACCGCGGCCGGCCTCGGCGACATCGAGAAGTTCCCCTTCATCGATCCCCCGGACCACCGCAACATCCGCGACGGCGTCCAGCTGCTCCAGGAGCTGGGCGCGCTGAACCCCGCCGAGAAGGACCCGCGCAAGCGGCTCACCGACACCGGCCGCAAGCTGGCCCAGCTGCCCGTGGACCCGCGCCTGGCGCGCATGGTGCTGGAGGCCGACAAGAACGGCTGCGCCCGCGAGGTCATGGTCATCGCCGCCGCCCTGTCCATCCAGGACCCGCGCGAACGCCCCGCCGACAAGCAGGCGCAGGCCGACCAGCAGCACGCCCGCTTCAAGGACGAGACCAGCGACTTCCTCGCCTACCTCAACCTGTGGCGGTACATCCGCGAGCAGCAGAAGGAGCGCGGCTCCAGCTCGTTCCGGCGGATGTGCAAGCAGGAGTACCTGAACTTCCTGCGCATCCGCGAATGGCAGGACATCTACACCCAGCTGCGGACCGTGGCCAAGCAGATGGGCATCCACCTCGCCGAGGAGGACTCGCCTGCCGACCGCGTGCACGTCTCCCTGCTGGCCGGGCTGCTCTCCCACGTCGGGATGAAGGACGTACGCGAGGGCAACAAGAACGAGTACCTGGGCGCCCGCAACGCCAAGTTCGCGATCTTCCCCGGCTCGGCGCTGTTCAGGAAGCAGCCCAAGTTCGTGATGTCGGCCGAGCTGGTGGAGACCAGCCGGCTGTGGGCGCGGGTCAACGCGAAGATCGAGCCCGAATGGGTCGAGCCGCTCGCCGGGCACCTGCTGAAGCGCACGTACAGCGAGCCGCACTGGGAGAAGGACCAGGCGGCCGTGATGGCGTACGAGAAGGTCACGCTGTACGGCGTGCCGATCGTCGCCCAGCGCAAGGTGAACTACGGCCGGATCGACCCCGAGGTCTCCCGCGAGCTGTTCATCCGCAACGCGCTGGTGGAGGGCGACTGGCGCACCCACCACAAGTTCTACGCCGACAACCGCAAGCTCCTCAGCGAGGTCGAGGAGCTGGAACACCGGGCGCGGCGCCGGGACATCGTGGTGGATGACGAGACGCTGTACGACTTCTACGACCAGCGGATCCCCGAACACGTCGTCTCCGGCGCGCACTTCGACTCCTGGTGGAAGCGCAAGCGGCATGAACAGCCGGACTTCCTGGACTTCGCGCGGGAGATGCTGATCCGCGAGTCCGCGGAGGCGGTCACCAAGGCCGACTACCCGGACATCTGGCGGCAGGGCGCCCTGAAGTTCCGGGTCACCTACCAGTTCGAGCCGGGCGCGGACGCGGACGGTGTGACCGTGCACATCCCGCTCCAGGTCCTCAACCAGGTCACGGACGAGGGCTTCGACTGGCAGATCCCCGGCTTGCGGGAAGAGGTCGTCACGGAGCTGATCCGGTCCCTGCCCAAGCCGATCCGGCGCCATTACGTGCCCGCGCCGAACTACGCCAAGGCCTTCCTGGAGCGGGCGGTCCCGCTCCAGGAGCCGCTGACCGTGACGATGGCGCGCGAGCTCAAGCGGATGGTCGGGGTGCCGTTCGAGGCGGAGGACTTCGACTGGTCCAAGGTGCCCGAGCATCTCCGGATCACGTTCCGGATCGTCGACGAACGGCGCCGGAAGCTGGCCGAGGACAAGGACCTCCAGGCGCTGAAGCTGCGGCTGAAACCGAAGGCGCGCAAGGCCCTCTCCCAGGCCGCGGCGGCGACCGCGTCCCGCGAGGGCGGGCCCGCGCTGGAACGCGAGGGGCTGACCGACTGGACGATCGGCACGCTGAGCCGGGTCTTCGAGACACGCCGGGCCGGGCAGCCGGTGAAGGCGTACCCGGCGCTGGTGGACGACGGCGACACGGTCTCCGTACGACTCTTCGACACCGAGGCCGAACAGGCGGAGGCCATGTGGAAGGGCACCCGGCGGCTGATCCTGCGCAACATCCCGGTGAACCCGGCCAAGTTCGCGTCCGAGAAGCTCAGCAACCAGCAGAAGCTCGGGCTGTCCGCGAACCCGCACGGCTCCGTCCAGGCCCTGTTCGACGACTGCGCGATGGCCGCGGCGGACAAGCTGATCGGCGACTTCGGCGGCCCCGCGTGGGACGAGGAGTCGTACCGGAAGCTGTACGACAAGGTGCGAGCCGAGATCGTGGACACCACGGTGCGCACGGTCGGGCAGGTGCAGCAGGTGCTGGCCGCGTGGGGGGCCTGTGAGCGGCGTCTGAAGGCCGTCCGCAGCCCGGCGCTGCTCGCGAACCTCACGGACGTCCGCAAGCAGCTGGACGCGCTGGTGAAGCCGGGGTTCGTCACATGGGCGGGGATACGGCGGCTGCCGGATCTGATGCGGTACCTGGTGGCGGCGGACCGGCGGCTCCAGCAGATGCCGACGAACGTGCAGCGGGACACCACGCGCATGGAGAAGGTCCACGAGATGCAGGACGAGTACGCCTGGCTGCTGGAGCAGCTGCCCGAGGGGCGGCCGGTTCCGCAGCAGGTCCTGGACATCCGCTGGATGCTGGAGGAGCTGCGGGTCAGCTATTTCGCGCACGCGCTGGGCACGGCGTACCCCGTCTCGGACAAGCGGATCACCAAGGCGATCGACGCGCTCGCGCCGTAACCGGCCGCTCACAAGGGGTGAGTTCGACCAGGCGGCCTCACCTCCTGTACAGTCTCATCTCGCAGCACAACGCACCAGGCAAAGCGCCGCGAAACCTGGTCCTGTGGAGCAGTTTGGAGTGCTCGCCACCCTGTCAAGGTGGAGGCCGCGGGTTCAAATCCCGTCAGGACCGCAGTAACAGTAAGGCCCGCATCCCTTGAGGACTGCGGGCCTTACTTCATGCCCCATCTCGCCACCCGTCAAGACGGGGGCCGCGCCCGCGGCGAAGCCGCGATCGGCCGGGGCAGAACCCGTCAGGACCGCAGCAGCGGCAAGACCCATGTTCGCGGAGGATCGCGGGCCCTACTCGTGTCTCCTTGAGGCGAAGGCCGCCCGGCCCCGTCGCGGCCGCGCCGCCTCAACGGCCCCTGAGGGCAACGACAGTCGGCAAACCCCGCAGAAGCCCGTCCGAGCCCGCACGTCCGCTTCTGGGCGCTTCCGGGGGGTCCTGGTGGCGCGCGGCCTTGACGGGGTCCGTCGGGGTCGGTGCCCAAGGAGCAAGGCCCCTGCGGTCGGCGACGAGCGCCGGCCCCGCGGAGCGGACCGAGGACCAGCGAGCCCGGTCCCGTACGGCGTGACCGGCGCACGCCCTCAACTCCCGTTCGCACAGCGGACACTGGAACCGGTGCTTCCATTAGCTCACCGGCGCCCGAGGCAACAAGTGGCCCGGCATGTGACGGGTGTCACCGCATAAGTTTTCAGGAGAGCGGAACTTACACCCGTCCTACAACGGGTCAATTTAATATGTGCAATTGCACCCCATACCGAAGTGCGCCCCGAGCACCCGCCCTGACCCCCACCCCACCCCCGACCAGCGCACAAAACAGATCGCGCTGGACCCGGCGGAGTCCAGCGCGATCGACGACGCACCCTGTGTCGCTTGCCTACAACGTTCTCTTCGGCTCGGGCGTGAGGCCTGTTGGGGCAGGTCCCGCGTCGTTTGAAGCTAGGGTTTCGGGCGCCTCGGCAGGTTGGGGGGCCCGCCGTTTCGCCCTGTATTCAGTTGTTCCGCTGCTCGGTCAGGCCTCGCTGCGCTGCTGCGGGATGCCCGCGAGCAGGGCGCGGACCTCGGCCTCGCGGTAGCGGCGGTGCCCGCCGAGCGTGCGGATCGACGTGAGCTTGCCGGCCTTCGCCCACCGCGTGACCGTCTTGGGGTCGACGCGGAACATGGTGGCGACCTCAGCCGGGGTCAGCAGCGGCTCGGCATCAGGGGTGCGAGCGGTCATGAGCGGCCTCCTCGGGAGAACCGAACCTTCTCGGTTCTTTCCTCTAAATTCTGCACCTTGACCCGCGTTGCCCGAAATGGCGGACGCGAGTCGAGTCGGTTATAGGACGAACGGCTTGTCCTCGGCACTACAACTACACCATCTGTCCAGCCCGGTCGGCCAAACCGACGGAATTGCCCTCCCAGGTGTTCATCAGCGACGGAAGCCGATGGACCATGCCATAGCGGACAGTCACGCCACCGTGACGATCAGTCACAGGGCGATCAGGAGGCACCAGACCCCCCAAAGCTTGCAATGCGAAGATTCCGCCCATAGTGCACCACACTTGGGCGGAAGGAACCCTCCCCGGACTCCTTGTCCTATTTTGGCATGAGGAGGGGGAAGAGGCGCAAGGGCCCCGTACGTGCAGTCCATCACCTTTCGGGCATCCTTGACGCAAACGTCCGGATCGTGGCCGATGCCCCGTCAGGTGAGGGAAGCGCGCTTGACCGTACGCCGTTGAGCACCGTCTCAGCTGTGGCGCGGATCACGTTCCGGCGGATTCTGTTTGAACGTCAGTTCGCCGAACGCCGGTCCCGCACCGGGCGCCACCGCTCCACCAGCCGCGCGTACGCCTCCGCGGCCGCCTCCTCGTCGCCCTGGCGCAGCGCCTCGATGCCCTCGGCCACGTCCGCCGCCGAGTGGTCGTCCGCCAGCTCGTCGGCCGGCAGCACATGCACCAGACCGCCGTAGTCCAGTTCCACCAGCGAACGCGGATGGAACTCCTCCAGCCAGCGGCCGATGTATAGCAGGCCGTCGATCAGCGGCCCTTCCGCCACGGTCTCCTTCAGCGTGCGCAGCGCCCTGGCCACCCGACGCCGGGCCTGCACCATCGGCGTGCGGTAGCGCAGCGCCGGAGGCTCCTCGGCGCTCCCCTTGTCGTACTGCCGCTCCTCGTCCGCGACCAGCACGAACCAGTTCACCGGCACCTGCCAGGTCGCCGTGCGGATCCACGGGCGGGCGTCCGGGTTGCGGCCCAGCCAGCGCTCGTAGTCCAGGGCCGCCTGCCGGCGCACCACCGGCGGCAGCACGGCGTCCAGCACCGGCGGCGGCAGCTCGTCGCCGAGCTCCTCCAGCGCCTGCCAGCCGCGCAGCCGGGTCCGCCAGGGGCATACGCAGACCACCCCCTCGACCTCCAGCACGAAGGCGTCGCCGCTCTCGTGCACCGGCACCGCGATGGGCGGGGTCGGCACCAAGTCGGCCAGGGAGCGGCGCAGTTCGTCCTGGTACGAGGGCCGGTCCGGGCGGCGGGCGTAGCGCGCCCAGTGGTCGCGCTCCGGCTGCGGGAAGGCGCCCAGCGGCTCGTACACGCGCAGGTAGGCGGCATAGGGGACGACCACGGAGGACACCTTCGGCACGCCTGCTCCCTCCCCATCGGGACCGGCTGGAAACACTGCAAATCGTGCCACGGCCCGCGGGGCGCGGTGAGCCCGTGCGAGTGATCCTGAACACTGCGCGGACGGCGGCCGGACGCAGGCTCTACGCTCATGCCACCAGCCCCCGCCACCCGTACGGGAGCTGACCCCACTCGCCGCTAGTACACAGGAGTCACCACAGTGACCGACGTAACCGGCGCGCCTGCTGATGTCCTGCACACCCTGTTCCACTCGGAGCAGGGCGGTCATGAGCAGGTCGTGCTCTGCCAGGACCGCGCCAGTGGCCTCAAGGCCGTGATCGCGCTCCACTCCACCGCTCTGGGCCCCGCCCTCGGCGGTACCCGCTTCTACCCGTACGCCACCGAGGCCGAGGCCGTCGCCGACGCGCTCAACCTCGCGCGCGGGATGTCGTACAAGAACGCCATGGCCGGTCTGGACCACGGCGGCGGCAAGGCCGTGATCATCGGCGACCCGGAGCGCGACAAGACCGAGGAACTCCTCCTCGCCTACGGCCGGATGGTCGCCTCCCTCGGCGGGCGCTACGTCACCGCCTGCGACGTCGGCACCTATGTGGCCGACATGGACGTGGTGGCCCGCGAGTGCCGCTGGACCACCGGCCGCTCCCCGGAGAACGGCGGCGCCGGCGACTCCTCGGTGCTGACCTCCTTCGGCGTCTACCAGGGCATGCGCGCCTGCGCCCAGCACCTGTGGGGCGACCCCTCGCTGCGCGACCGCACGGTCGGCGTGGCCGGGGTCGGCAAGGTCGGCCACCACCTGGTGCGCCATCTGCTGGACGAGGGCGCCAAGGTCGTCGTCACCGATGTCCGTCCGGACGCCGTCCAGCGGATCCTCGACCAGTACGAGGGGGTGACGGCGGTCGCCGACACCGACGCGCTGATCCGCGTCGAGGGCCTGGACATCTACGCGCCCTGTGCGCTCGGCGGCGCCCTGAACGACGAGACCGTGCCGGTGCTCAGCGCCAAGGTGGTGTGCGGCGCGGCCAACAACCAGCTCGCCCATCCGGGCGTGGAGAAGGACCTCGCCGACCGCGGGATCCTCTACGCGCCGGACTACGTGGTGAACGCGGGCGGGGTCATCCAGGTGGCCGACGAGCTGCACGGCTTCGACTTCGAGCGGTGCAAAACGAAGGCGGCGAGGATCTTCGACACCACGCTGGCCATATTCGCACGTGCGAAGGAAGACGGGATTCCGCCGGCCGCGGCGGCCGACCGGATCGCCGAGCAGCGGATGGCCGAGGCACGCGCGGGCCACACCGGGCGCTGAGCGCCATGCGGAGCACCCCATGGAGCACCACATGGAGCACTGCGGTGAGCACCGCACGCAGGGCCTCACGCGCATGATTTCGCACACATGAGCGGTACCCGCCGGGGGCGAGTTAGAGAGAACTCTCACTTCCCTCGGCGGGTCGTTCCCCGATAAGTGGTTAAAATCGCCACTGACCAGCGAGGACGGGGCACCTCGAAGGTTCTGTGCACACGCGCGTGCTGCGGGCGACGTACCGTATGGGCGCGGGCTCAGGTACCGTGGAAGCCCTACGGACCGGCCTCTCCATGGAGAGTCCGATCCAGATCATGAACGCGTGTCAGACTCTGGGGCCGTCGAGCCCCGTCACCGAGGGGGTCGAGCCATGGGGCGCGGCCGGGCCAAGGCCAAGCAGACAAAGGTCGCCCGCCAGCTGAAGTACAACAGCGGTGGGACTGACCTGTCACGTCTGGCCAGTGAACTGGGCGCATCAACTTCGAGCCAGCCGCCGAACGGCGAGCCGTTCGAGGACGATGACGATGACGAGGACGACCTTTACTCCCGTTACGCCGACCTCTATGAGGACGACGAGGACGAGGACGAGGGCCCTTCACAACATCGTCGCGGCGCTTGACCTTGTACTGAGCACAAGCCCGGTCGGTGGCACAGCCACCGACCGGCTTCTGTGCTACCCGCGAGCGGTTCCCGCGGGCACCACACCGTAGGCGTCAGTTCGCGTAGTCCCCCACCAGCTCCGCGCCGCTCTCCTTGTCGCCGCGCTCGGTGATCTCGCCGGCCACCCAGGCCTCGACGCCCCGGTCGGCCAGCGTCGCGAGGGCCACCTCGGTGGACTCCTCCGGGACGATCGCCATCATGCCGACGCCCATGTTCAGCGTCTTCTCCAGCTCCAGGCGCTCCACGTTCCCGGTCCTGCCGACCAGGTCGAAGATCGCGCCCGGCGTCCAGGTGGTGCGGTCGACCACGGCGTGCAGACCGTCCGGGATCACGCGGGCCAGGTTGGCCGCGAGCCCGCCGCCGGTGATGTGGCTGAAGGCGTGCACATCGGCCGTACGGGTCAGGGCCAGGCAGTCCAGCGAGTAGATCTTGGTGGGCTCCAGCAGCTCCTCGCCGAGGGTGCGGCCCAGCTCGGCCACCTCCGACTCCAGGGCCAGGCCCGCCGTGTTCAGCAGGACGTGGCGCACCAGGGAGTACCCGTTCGAGTGAAGCCCGGAGGCCGCCATGGCGATCACGGTGTCACCCTTGCGGATGCGATCCGGGCCGAGCAGCCGGTCGGCCTCCACGACGCCCGTACCGGCGCCCGCGACGTCGAAATCGTCCTCGCCGAGCAGCCCGGGGTGTTCTGCCGTCTCACCGCCCACCAGGGCGCAGCCGGCCAGCACACAGCCCTCGGCGATGCCCTTGACGATGGCGGCGACCCGCTCGGGGTGGACCTTGCCGACGCAGATGTAGTCGGTCATGAACAGCGGCTCGGCGCCGCACACCACGATGTCGTCCATGACCATGGCGACCAGGTCGTGGCCGATGGTGTCGTAGACGCCCAGGCGGCGGGCGATGTCCACCTTGGTGCCCACGCCGTCGGTGGCGGAGGCGAGCAGGGGGCGCTCGTAGCGCTTGAGGGCGGAGGCGTCGAAGAGTCCGGCGAAGCCGCCGATGCCGCCGAGGACCTCGGGGCGCCGGGTCTTCTTGACCCACTCCTTCATCAGCTCGACGGCGCGGTCGCCCGCCTCGATGTCGACGCCCGCCGCTGCGTAGCTGGCACCAGTTGTCTCAGACATGACTGTGAGAGCTTTCGTGTCGTACTGCGGGGGTGTTACGGGCGACGGATCGCGTCGGCCGCGGCCGTCTCTGCGGGGCCGGCCGCCAGCTCGGTCTCCAGCAGCTGCTTGCCGAGCAGCTCCGGGTCCGGCAGCTCCATCGGGTACTCGCCGTCGAAGCAGGCGCGGCACAGGTTCGGCTTCGCGATGGTGGTCGCGTCGATCATGCCGTCGATGGAGATGTAGGCGAGCGAGTCGGCGCCGAGGCTGGTGCCGATCTCGTCGATCGTCATGCCGTTGGCGATCAGCTCCGCGCGGGTGGCGAAGTCGATGCCGAAGAAGCACGGCCACTTCACCGGCGGCGAGGAGATGCGGATGTGCACCTCGGCGGCGCCCGCCTCGCGCAGCATGCGCACCAGGGCGCGCTGGGTGTTGCCGCGCACGATCGAGTCGTCCACGACCACCAGGCGCTTGCCCTTGATGACTTCCTTGAGCGGGTTGAGCTTCAGCCGGATGCCCAGCTGGCGGATGGTCTGCGAGGGCTGGATGAAGGTGCGCCCCACGTAGGCGTTCTTGACCAGTCCGGCGCCGAACGGGATGCCCGAGGCCTCCGCGTAGCCGATGGCGGCCGGGGTGCCCGACTCCGGGGTCGCTATCACCAGGTCGGCCTCGACCGGGGCCTCCTTGGCGAGCCGGCGGCCCATCTCCACGCGGGAGAGGTACACGTTCCGGCCGGCGATGTCGGTGTCCGGGCGGGCCAGGTACACGTACTCGAAGACACAGCCCTTGGGCTTTGCTTCCGCGAATCGCGAGCTGCGCAGGCCGTTCTCGTCGATGGCGACGAACTCGCCCGGCTCGATCTCGCGGACGAAGCTGGCGCCGCAGATGTCCAGGGCGGCGGACTCGGAGGCGACCACCCAGCCGCGCTCCAGGCGGCCGAGGACCAGCGGGCGGATGCCCTGGGGGTCACGGCCGGCGTAGAGGGTGTGCTCGTCCATGAAGACGAGCGAGAAGGCGCCCCGGACCTTCGGAAGGACCTGCTGCGCGGCCTCCTCGATGGTCAGCGGCTTGCCGTCCTCGTCGACCTGGGCGGCGAGCAGCGCCGTCAGCAGGTCGGTGTCGTTGGTGGCCGCGACCCGGCTGGAGCGGCTGTTGTTCTCGTTCGGGAGTTCGGCGACCATCTCGGCGAGCTGCGCCGTGTTGACCAGGTTGCCGTTGTGGCCGAGCGCGATCGAGCCGTGCGCGGTGGCGCGGAACGTCGGCTGGGCGTTCTCCCAGACGGAGGCACCGGTGGTCGAGTAGCGGGCGTGTCCGACCGCGATATGACCCTGGAGGGAGCCGAGAGAGGTCTCGTCGAAGACCTGGGAGACCAGGCCCATGTCCTTGAAGACGAGGATCTGGGAGCCATTGCTGACCGCGATTCCCGCGGATTCCTGACCCCGGTGCTGGAGGGCGTAGAGCCCGAAGTACGTGAGCTTTGCGACCTCTTCACCCGGAGCCCAGACACCGAAGACGCCACACGCGTCCTGGGGGCCTTTCTCTCCGGGGAGCAGGTCGTGATTGAGTCGACCGTCACCACGTGGCACAGCACCGAGTGTAGGCGAGATCGACCACTGGTCCGAATTGGGGATACGCGGTCGTAACGGCCGACCGGTTTACGGATCATCTTGTCGTTTTCCGCGTCTACGCAGGTCAGCGCGGCGTGTCCGCCGTCACTCCGGATTTTCGCCGGGCGCCCGCGACGCCCTGCGGGGCGGTTTGGCCGGATGCGTGAGTGAGGTGTCGCACATCATTGTGGCGTGCTGCGGGTGAGGTTGACGTGGTCGCCGTGACTGGTGGTGAGCGTGAGTGTGCCGTGGCCGGGCACGCCGGTGAGCGTCCGGTCCCCGAGCAGCCCGCCGAGCAGCCGCTCGAACGCCATCCGGGCGGTGTCGCAGGCCATCTTGGTGGTGCGCAGCCGCCCGAAGGTGACGCGGTCGCCGTGCACGGTGGCCGGGGCGCTGAAGCTGTTGCACCCGAGGTTGCCGGCGGCGGTTCCGTCGTCGCGCAGGAGCAGCCGGGCGGCGGCGGGCGCGGGGTGCGTCGCGCCCCCGGCGGTGACGCTCACGACGCGCCATTCGACGCCGGTCAGGGGTTCGTCCGCGGTCACCGCTCCACTGTGCGCGGGCGCGGCGCCACAGGCCACCGCCAGGGGCAGGAGAAGGGCGAGGACGGCAGTCTTTTTCGTCCGTTTCATACGGATACGACGGCCGGTGGCCCCCACCGGTTCCCCCGGCTCTCCTCGCTCCCTCAGGACATGACCGGCAGCAGCCCCCCGATGTCGGCCCGCTCCCCGCTCGCGCTGACCTTGGCGTCGTCCACCGCCGTCCGCCAGTCCAGCCGCCCGGTGGCGAGCCGTACCCATGTCAGCGGGTCGGTCTCCACCACGTTGGGCGGGGTACCGCGGGTGTGACGGGGCCCCGCCACGCACTGCACCACGGCGAACGGCGGCACGCGCACCTCCGTGGACCCGCCGGGCGCCTTCGCCGCGAGCGCGTCGGCGAGCAGCCGGGTGGTGGCGGCCAGCGCCTGCCGGTCGTACGGCACGTCGAGCCCCGGTACGGCCGCGTTCAGGTCGTCGGTGTGCACGACGAGTTCGACGGCTCGGGTGACCAGGTAGTCGTCCAGGGACAGGACGCCGGCGTTGGTCGTCAGCAGCCGGCTGCCGGGGTGCTCGGCGAGCAGACCGCGCAGGGACGCGTCGACGTCCGCGAGATAGGCGTCGAGGTCGGGATGTTCGGCGGCGAGGTTCCGGGTGAACGCGTCGATGGCGGCGGAGTTGGCGGCGGTGGCGAACGGCCAGTCCAGCAGCACGGCGTCCGCCCTGGCCGGCTCGGGCAGCGCGAGCGCCCGGTGCACGGCCGTCAGCGCCATCCCGATGTGCACGACCAACTCCCGCACGCGCCACCCGTCGAGCCGGGTGGCCGCCGCCAACTGCTCGCCGGTGAGCTTGTGTACGGCGTCCCGCACCGCACCGAACTGACCGAGGACCGCGGCACGGGTCCGGACGGGATCGTAGGTACGGGCGCGCTTCTTGGCCTGGGGCATGGCGGGAGCTTATGCGCACTCACCCGTGTGGGTGAGCACCGGCGGAATCCACGCCGCGCGGCCGGGGACGGGCAACACTGGCTTCCGCCTGGAAGGGGGCGCGGCATGACGAGCAGGGGCGAGGGCACGGCTCAGATGTCGGTGAAGGAGTTCGAGACGACACCATCGTGACCTGGCTTGCACGGCGCTGTATGCAGGCGAGGCCCGATGCGCTGCTCGTACCGGAAGGCCACTTCGCGGGGCACGGTGAGTGGGCCGGACCTGAGGGCGTGCTCATGGTCGTCGAGGTCACCTCGTACGACTCCGACACCGACCGGCGGGGCCGGCACGAGAAGCCGACTGCGTACGGGCAGTCAGGAATCCCGCTGTATCTCTTGATCGGCCGGGATGCCCGCACCGTGACCGTGCACAGCAACCCTGACCGGCAGATCGGTGGCTACCGCGACGTCCACACCGCGAAGTTCGGGGAGAAGGTGCTCGTCCCCGGCCCGATGGACATCGAGCTGGACACGGAGATCCTCAGGAACTACGTCCGCTGAACCGTCACGAAGGCCCCGCCCGGAAGCAGGTTCCGGGCGGGGCCTTCGTGGTTACGCCAGCAGCGAGGGGATCGTGCCCTCGTGGGCCTCGCGCAGGTCGGCCAGGGGGAGGGTGAACTCGCCCTGGACGTCCACCGCGTCGCCGTCCACGACGCCGATGCGGGTGGCCGGCAGGCCGCGCGCGCCGCACATGTCGGTGAAGCGCAGCTCCTCCGAGCGGGGCACGGCCACCAGCGCGCGGCCGGCCGACTCGGAGAAGAGGAAGGTGAACGCGTCGAGGCCGTCGGGGACGATGAGGCGCGCGCCCTTCCGGCCCAGCAGCGCCGACTCGACCACGGCCTGGATCAGACCGCCGTCCGACAGGTCGTGCGCGGAGTCGATCATGCCGTCGCGGGAGGCGGAGATCAGGATCTCGCCCAGCAGCCGCTCCCGCTCCAGGTCGACCACCGGGGGCATGCCGCCCAGGTGGTCGTGGATCACCTGGGACCAGGCCGAGCCGCCGAACTCCTCGCGGGTGTCGCCGAGGAGGTAGAGCAGCTGGCCCTCCTCCTGGAAGGCGACCGGGGTGCGGCGGGCGACGTCGTCGATCACGCCGAGCACCGCGACGACCGGCGTCGGGTGGATCGCCGCCTCGCCCGTCTGGTTGTAGAGCGAGACATTGCCGCCGGTCACCGGGGTGCCGAGCTGCCGGCAACCGTCCGCGAGGCCGCGTACCGCCTCCGCGAACTGCCACATCACCGCCGGGTCCTCGGGCGAGCCGAAGTTCAGGCAGTCGGAGACGGCGAGGGGCTTGGCGCCCGTCGTGGCCACGTTCCGGTACGCCTCGGCCAGGGCCAGCTGGGCGCCGGTGTACGGGTCCAGCTTGGCGTAACGGCCGTTGCCGTCCGTCGCGATGGCGACACCGAGGCCGGTCGACTCGTCGATGCGGATCATGCCCGAGTCCTCGGGCTGCGCCAGCACCGTGTTGCCCTGCACGAAGTGGTCGTACTGCTGCGTGATCCACTTCTTGGACGCCTGGTTCGGGGACGCCACCAGCTTCAGGACCTGCTCGCGCAGCTCCTCCGGAGTCGCCGGGCGGGGCAGCTTGCCCGCGTCGTCCGCCTGGAGCTCGTCCTGCCAGGAGGGGCGCGCGTACGGGCGCTCGTAGACCGGGCCGTCGTGCGCGACCGTGCGCGGGTCGACGTCCACGATCTTCTCGCCGTGCCAGAAGATCTCCAGCCGGTCGCCGTCGGTCACCTCGCCGATGACCGTGGCGATGACGTCCCACTTCTCGCAGATCTCCAGGAAGCGCCCGACCTTCGCCGGCTCCACGACCGCGCACATGCGTTCCTGCGACTCGCTCATGAGGATTTCCTCGGGCGAGAGAGTCGAGTCGCGCAGCGGGACGTCGTCCAGGGTCACCCGCATGCCGCCGGAGCCGTTGGACGCCAGCTCGCTGGTGGCGCAGGAGAGTCCGGCCGCGCCCAGGTCCTGGATGCCGACGACCAGCCTCTCCCGGAACGCCTCCAGGGTGCACTCGATGAGGAGCTTCTCCTGGAAGGGGTCGCCGACCTGCACCGCGGGGCGCTTGGAGGGCTTGGCGTCGTCGAAGGTCTCGGACGCGAGGATCGAGGCGCCGCCGATGCCGTCGCCGCCGGTCCGGGCGCCGTACAGGATGACCTGGTTGCCCGCGCCGGAGGCCTTGGCGAGGTGGATGTCCTCGTGCCGCATCACACCGATGGCACCGGCGTTGACCAGCGGGTTGCCTTGGTAGCAGGCGTCGAAGACGACCTCGCCGCCGATGTTGGGCAGGCCCAGGCAGTTGCCGTAGCCGCCGATGCCCGCGACCACGCCCGGCAGGACGCGCTTGGTGTCGGGGTGGTCGGCCGCGCCGAAGCGCAGCGGGTCGACCACCGCGACCGGGCGGGCGCCCATCGCGATGATGTCGCGGACGATGCCGCCGACGCCGGTGGCCGCGCCCTGGTAGGGCTCCACGTACGAGGGGTGGTTGTGCGACTCGACCTTGAAGGTGACCGCGTAGCCCTGGCCGACGTCCACCACGCCGGCGTTCTCGCCGATGCCCACGAGCAGCGCGTCCGACTCGGGCGCCTTCTCGCCGAACTGGCGCAGATGGACCTTGGAGGACTTGTACGAGCAGTGCTCGGACCACATGACCGAGTACATGGCGAGTTCCGCGCCGGTCGGGCGGCGGCCGAGGATCTCCACCACCCGCTCGTACTCGTCCTTCTTCAGGCCGAGTTCGGCCCAGGGCAGCTCGACGTCGGGGGTCGCGGCCGCGTGCTCGACCGTGTCCAGAGGAGTCCGGCTCATGCGTTGACCAGCTTCTTGAGGATCGAGGTGAAGAAGGGGAGGCCGTCGGTACGGCCCGAACCGATCAGCGGCTCGACGGCGTGCTCGGGGTGCGGCATCAGGCCGACGACATTGCCCGCCTCGTTGGTGACGCCGGCGATGTCGTTGAGCGAGCCGTTCGGGTTGACGTCCAGGTAGCGGAAGACGACGCGGCCCTCCGCCTCCAGCTTGTCGAGCGTGTACGGGTCGGCGACGTACCGGCCGTCCATGTTCTTCAGCGGGATGTGGATCTCCTGGCCCCGGCGGTAGTCGCCGGTCCAAGCGGTCTCCGCGTTCTCCACCCGCAGCTTCTGGTCGCGGCAGATGAAGTGGAGGTGGTCGTTGCCCAGCATCGCGCCCGGCAGCAGGTGGGCCTCGGTGAGGACCTGGAAGCCGTTGCAGATGCCGAGGACCGGGAGGCCGGCCTTCGCCTGCTCGATGACCGTGTCCATGACCGGCGAGAAACGGGAGATGGCACCGGCGCGCAGATAGTCGCCGTAGGAGAAACCGCCGGGCAGGACCACGGCGTCGACCTGCTTGAGGTCCTTGTCCTTGTGCCACAGGGCGACCGGTTCGGCGCCCGCGAGACGGATCGCGCGCTGGGTGTCCCGGTCGTCCAGGCTCCCCGGGAAAGTGACGACGCCAATACGAGCGGTCACTTCGCCGCCTCCGCGACTTCCGCGCCCTCTTCCACCTTGACGGTGAAGTCCTCGATCACGGTGTTGGCGAGGAAGGATTCCGCGAGATCGCGGATGCGGGCGAGCGCGGCCTCGTCGACCGGGCCGTCAACTTCCAGTTCGAAACGCTTTCCCTGACGGACGTCCGAGATCCCTTCGAATCCCAGGCGCGGCAGCGCACGCTGGACCGCCTGGCCCTGGGGGTCGAGGATCTCCGGCTTGAGCATGACGTCGACTACGACGCGTGCCACTGGCACTCCCGATGTGTGGTGCTGAGCAGGTTCCTTCAGACTACCCGCACAAAATTTCTACGCGGGTAGAGTTGGAGGAAACTACGTGAGGCGCATCACGATCGGGTGTCGGAGACCGGCAGCCGTGAAAAGTTCTGGGAAAGTTCGACGGGCCGTCCGCAACCGCTATTGCCTTCGGACACGCGGACGGATTTAGTCGGGCTTCACTTTGCATTGCCGGGCACTGTACAAATGAATTGGCAATAGCCGATACTCGGCACGTCAACGCCGGTGAGCTGTATCGACGTGCCGCACGAAGGGACCGATATTCGTGGCGCAAAAGGTCGTGGTCACTCTCTTCGACGACATCGACGGCTCGGAAGCGGCGGAAACGATCGCCTTCGGACTCGACGGCAAGTCGTACGAGATCGACCTGAACGAAACCAACGCCAAGAAACTGCGCAAGGCGCTCGCGCCGTACGTCGAGGCCGGCCGCAAGCGGTCGCGCTCAGGTAAGGCGTACAAGCAGACCGAGGTGGCTCCCGACCCGGCGGCCGTCCGCGCCTGGGCCCAGGCCAACAAGATGGACGTGCCCGCGCGCGGGCGCATCCCCAAGAAGGTCTACGAGGCGTTCAGCAGCGCGCAGTGAGGCGTGACAGGGCCCGCGAAGGGGCGGTCTCCAGGGTCCGTCAGCGGGCCCTGGAGACCGTGCACTTGGGGCCGTACGGGGATGCCCGGACGACGTGCGGTCGGCGCGCGGACGGCTGGTGGGGGAGCCGACTTGCGCTACCCCCCTGTTGATCAGCTAATGTCTGAGACACGCCGAGGGGCGAGGCCGGTAGGCCGAAACCCCGAGGATCGTGCGGGTGTAGTTCAGTAGTAGAACATCCCCCTTCCAGGGGGAAGGCGCAGTGTGCGATTCCTGTCACCCGCTCTGGCACCGGCCGTCCGGACCACTCTTGTGGATCAGGTAGGCTGGTGCTCGCACCGATCGGTGGGAGCCGATCGGCAGCAGTGCGGACGTAGCTCAGTTGGTAGAGCGCAACCTTGCCAAGGTTGAGGTCGCGAGTTCGAGCCTCGTCGTCCGCTCCAAGGGAAAACCCCGGTCTTCGCGACCGGGGTTTTTTCGTGCGCCGGGAAGTGCCGTCCGAAGCCCGCTGACATTTGTCATGCCGGCCGATGACATCCCGCACTGCCGGCCGCCCCCGCCCGCCGGGACGCTGAAGGCATGGACATCCCAGGGCACGATCGCGTGATCGAGGTCAGCGGCCTCACACGTGTCTACCGCGGCGGATTCGAGGCCGTGCGCGGAGTCGGCTTCTCCGTGGCGCGCGGGGAGATCTTCGCGCTGCTCGGCACCAATGGTGCGGGCAAGACCTCCACCATGGAACTCCTCGAAGGGCTCGCCGCGCCGACCCGCGGCGAGATCAGGGTCCTCGGCCGTGATCCCTACCGCGAACGGGCCGCCGTACGCCCCCGGACCGGCGTACTGCTCCAGGAGGGCGGCTTCCCCACCGAGCTGACCGTCGCCGAGACGGTTCGGATGTGGGCGGGCTGCACCAGCGGGGCACGGCCCGGCGACCGGGTGCTGGCGCGGGTGGGACTCGACGACCGGCGCGGGGTGCGGGTCAAGCAGCTGTCCGGTGGCGAACGGCGCCGCCTCGACCTCGCGCTCGCCCTGCTCGGCGACCCCGAGGTGCTCTTTCTGGACGAGCCGACGACCGGCCTGGACACCGAAGGCCGCCGCGACACCTGGGAGTTGGTGCGCGCGCTGCGCGACGCCGGTACGACCGTGCTGCTCACCACGCACTACCTGGAGGAGGCCGAGAACCTGGCCGACCGGCTCGCCATCCTGCACGCCGGCCGTATCGCGGCCGCCGGCACCCCGGCCGAGGTCACCGCGGGGCGCCCCTCCCGGATGTCGTTCCGACTCCCGGAGGGCTACCTGCCCGGCGATCTGCCCCCGCTGGCCGCGCTCGGCGTCTGCGGCCACGAGCACGAGGGCCGGACCGTGCGCCTGAGCACCACCGACCCCCAGCGGACCGCGACCGGCGTCCTCGCCAACGCAGCGGTGTCCGGCTGCACGCCCTCGACGTGCGCTCGGCCTCCCTGGAGGAGGCGTTCCTGCGGATCGCGGAGGAACGCGAAGACGACACCCGGCAGCAGGAGGCGGCGGCATGAGCGGGGGAACGATGTTTTCGGGCAGCGGCCGGGTGGCCGAGGGCGGCACGACATCGGCCGGACGGCGGCTGGCGGCGCTCGCGCGGGCCGAACTCACGCTGCTGGGACGGAACCGGGGGGCCGTGCTCACCGCGCTGCTGGTGCCGCTCGCGCTGCCGTTCACCGTGCGGGGGGCGTACGCGCGGCTCGATCTGAAGGCGCACGGCGTGAACACCGGCACGGCGATGCTGACGGCCGCCATCGGCTTCTCCTTCCTCTTCGCCGTCTACACCGCCCTGGTCGGCGCGTATGTCGCCCGCCGCGAGGAACTCGTCCTCAAGCGGCTGCGCACCGGTGAACTCTCCGACACCGAGATCCTCACCGGCACCGCCCTGCCCGCCGTCGGACTCGGCCTCGCACAGGCCCTGGTGTCGACCGCCGGCTGCGCCCTGCTGCTGCACACCGGTCCGCCGAGGGCGCCCTGGCTGCTCCTGCCGGGACTGCTGTCCGGCCTGGTGGTGAGCGCCGCGCTCGCCGCCGTCACCGCGTCCTTCACCCGGACCACCGAGAGCGCCCAGGTGACCGCGGTGCCCCTGCTCCTCGTGTCCATGCTCGGCTCCGGGATCGCGGTCCCCGCCGCGGCCATGCCGGACCGGCTCGCGTCCGTCTGCGCGCTGCTCCCGCTGTCCCCTGCGATCCGGCTCGTCGGGGCCGGCTGGACCGGGCAGTCGAGCACCCAGGCCACACTGGACGCCATGGCGACCGCGCTGGCCTGGACCGGGCTGGCGGTGTTTGCTGTACGACGGTGGTTCCGCTGGGAACCACGGCGCTGAGGACGGGGGTACGGCGCGTGCTGGAGCGGTTGCGGGGCTGGCAGCGGCGGCACTGGGGCGAGCGGAGCAAGGCGGAGCGGGTCGAGCTGCAGAGCGTGGTCACCTGGAACGGCACCATCTGGCTGTTCCCGCTGAGCTGGCTGCTGCCCCCGATCACATCCGGCCTCGTCCGGCACCCGGCGTCGCTCGCGCTCGGCGTCCTGCTGATCGCCGTCGGCCTGCTCCAGTGCCTGGTCGCCTGCCGGCTCACGCGGCCCGCGCTCGACCACTACCTGGGCCGGTCCGAACTGCCCGCGCGGGCCCACCGCGGCGCGGCCCTGCTGCTCGCCCTGGCCCTCGCCCTGCTCGTGGCGCTGGTCGCGCTCGGCAGGCTCGACGGGCCCACCAGCCGGATGGTGCTCGGCGCGGTGCTGGTGCCCTTCGGCATGACCTACGCGTTCACCGTCCCCGTGGGGGTCTTCCTGCGCCGGTCCGCCGCCCTGTCGGCGGTGCTCGCGGGTGTTCTGCTGCTGGCCCACCCCAGCGGTCTCGGCGTGGTGGCGACCGCGATGGCCGTCGCGTTCGCCACCGCCTTCACGCTGCTGGCCGCCCGCTGCGGCGCCTGGACCCTCGCGGTGCTCTGGGAGGCGGAGCGCGGACGGGAGATCCAGGCCCGGCTGGCGGTCGCCGAGGAGCGGCTGCGGTTCGGGCGCGATCTGCACGACGTCCTCGGCCGGAACCTCTCGGTGATCTCCCTCAAGAGTGAACTGGCGGTCCAACTGGCCCGGCGGGGGCAGCCGGAGGCGGTGGAGCAGATGATCGAGGTGCAGCGGATCGCGCAGGAGTCCCAGCGGGAGGTACGGGCCGTCGTACGCGGTTACCGCGAGGCCGACCTGGGCGCCGAACTCGCGGGGGCGCGGGGTGTGTTGGAGGCCGCCGGGATCGAGTGCGAGGTGCGCGCGGAGCCGGCCGGGCTGCCCGCCGGGGTGCAGTCGGCGCTGGGCTGGGTGGTGCGGGAGGCGACCACCAATGTGCTGCGGCACGGGGACGCGCGGCGGTGTGCGGTGGGGCTGTCGGTGCGCGAGGGGCGGGCGGTGCTGACGGTGGAGAACGACGGGGCGTCGGCCGGCGGAGCGGACACCGGCGGCGGAGCGGACTCCGGCGGCGGGTCGGGGCTCGCCGGGCTGCGGGAACGGCTCGCGGTGGTGGCCGGGACGCTGACGGCCGGGATCGCGGGCGGGAACCGGTTCCGGCTGGTGGCCGAGGTGCCGCTGCCGACAGGGGCGCCACGCGAGGCGCGGGAAGTGAGTGACATCACGTCATGAGTGATCCGGTACGGCTGCTGCTCGCCGACGACGAGCATCTGATCCGGGGCGCGCTGGCCGCCCTGCTCTCGCTGGAGGACGATCTGCTGGTGGTCGCGGAGGCCGCCACCGGCCCCGAGGCGCTGGCGATGGCGCGGGCGCACGCCCCCGATGTGGCGGTGCTGGATCTCCAGATGCCGGGCGCGGACGGTGTGAGGGTGGCCACATCCCTGCGGGCCGAACTGCCCGGCTGCCAGGTGCTGATCGTCACCGGGCACGGGCGGCCGGGGGCATCTGAAGCGGGCGCTCGCGGCGGGGGTGCGCGGGTTCGTGCCGAAGACGGTCAGCGCGCGGCGGCTGGCCGAGATCATCCGGACCGTGCACGCCGGAAACCGATATGTGGACCCGGAATTGGCCGCCGACGCGATCTCCGCCGGGGACTCCCCGCTGACCGCGCGGGAGGCGGAGGTGCTGGAGCTGGCCGCCGACGGGGCGCCGGTCGCGGAGATCGCCGAGCGGGCCGCGCTGTCCCCCGGCACCGTGCGCAACTACCTCTCCTCGGCCGTCACCAAGCTCGGCGCCGAGAACCGGCATACGGCGGTGCGTCTCGCGCGCGAGCGGGGTTGGGTATAGTAGCTGTCGCGCCACGGCGCACTGCGGACGTAGCTCAGTTGGTAGAGCGCAACCTTGCCAAGGTTGAGGTCGCGAGTTCGAGCCTCGTCGTCCGCTCCGCAAAGAAGGCCCCGGTCCACTGGATCGGGGCCTTCTTCGTGTCTCTAGGACCAGCTGGTGCCGGTCAGACGCTCGTACGCCTCCAGGTACTTGGCGCGGGTGCGCTCCACCACCTGCTGCGGCAGCGGCGGCGGGGGCTGCTCGCTCCTCCGGTCCCAGCCGGACTCCGGGGAGGTCAGCCAGTCGCGCACGAACTGCTTGTCGTACGACGGCTGCGCGCGCCCCGGCTGCCACTGGTCGGCCGGCCAGAAGCGGGAGGAGTCCGGGGTGAGCACCTCGTCGGCGAGGACGAGGGTGTCCCCGTCGTAGCCGAACTCGAACTTGGTGTCCGCGAGGATGATGCCCCGCTCGCGGGCGATGTCGCGGGCCCGCGAGTAGACCGCGAGGGTGGCCTGGCGCAGCTGGGCGGCGGTGTCCGCGCCGACCTGGCGGGCGACCTCCTCGTAGGACACGTTCTCGTCGTGCTCGCCGACCTCGGCCTTGGTGGCCGGGGTGAAGATCGGGGCGGGCAGCTCGGAGCCTTCGACGAGGCCCTCGGGGAGGGCGAGGCCGCACACGGTCCGGGACTCACCGTACTCCGCCAGGCCCGAGCCGGTGAGGTAGCCGCGGGCCACGCACTCGACCGGGACCATCTTCAGCGACG
Organism: Streptomyces sp. AM6-12; assembly: GCF_044327085.1. Taxonomy (NCBI): domain Bacteria; kingdom Bacillati; phylum Actinomycetota; class Actinomycetes; order Kitasatosporales; family Streptomycetaceae; genus Streptomyces; species Streptomyces sp. AM6-12. The sequence goes on along the minus strand of NZ_JBIQWN010000001.1, from coordinate 3,891,291 downwards.
TGCAGATCAGGGTCCGGCCCGCCCAGTCGGCGGGGGCGCCCGCGGGCAGTTCCTCGGAGATCACATGGTTCGGGGCCAGGTCGCGCAGCTGGTCGAACCACCACAGGGAGAGCCGGGTGAGGACACGGCCCTTGTCCGGGATTTCCGTGGGCAGCACCCAGTCGTAGGCGGACATGCGGTCGCTGGCGACCATCACGAGGTCGCCCGCCTCGTTCCGGTACAGGTCCCGCACCTTTCCGGTGTGCAGGTGCACCAGGCCCGGAACCTGGATCGGCTCGGGCTTTTCTACGAATCCGGACACGGTTCCTCCCCGTGGTTCTGTCCAACTGCCTCGATTCTCCCTTACGGGGGTGTCCGGTTCCGGCCAGGGGTCGGTCGGGGACCGGCCGGGACCGGTCGCCGGCTCCTCAGTCGCGTTTGCAGATGCGGTCCAGGAGGTTGGCCGTGGCCCGCTGGATACGGGGGTCCACATGGCCGGGGCGGTCCAGGGCCGGGGACCAGGCGAAGGTGCCGGAGGCGAACACCCAGGCGCCGGACGGGGCCCGGTAAAGGGAGGTCTCCTGGTGGCGCGGGGTGCCGCCGGCGTCGGTGTAGGGGGAGTGGGCGAGCAGGATGCGCTCGTCGTGGGCGGGCAGCGCGGTGCGCGGGAAGTACCGGTCGGCCTCGCCCGCGACCAGGCCGGGGATCTCATCGCCCTCGTACGCCCCGGTGGCCTCCCACAGCCAGTGGCCCGCGTTGCGCACGATCAGCGGGCACGGTTCGGGCACCCGGCCCGCGTACTGGATGCCGATCAGTTCCTGTTCGGGCCGGTCGATCTCCCGCCACAGCACCGGCTTGCCGGGGCCCTTGCGCTTGCGGCAGGTCAGCAGCCGGTCCGGCGTCCCGGACGGCGAGGGCCCCAACTCGACCTGCCAGTACATGGTGTTGGCGGAGAGAAAGACCAGCGAGGTGCCGTGGTCGCGGGCCCGCTCGGCGGCGCGGCGCATGGGCCCCGTCCAGTACTCGTCGTGGCCGGGGAAGATCAGGCCCCGGTAGCGGGTGGGGTCCACCCGGCCGGCGTGCAGATCTCGGGCGTCGGCGTAGGCGAGGTCGTAGCCGTAGCGCTCGGCCCAGCGGATGACGTCGTAGGCGTGCCCGACGTGCAGCGGCAGGCCCGCGCCCGCGTACGGCCGGTCGAAGGTGACCGTGGTCGCCGCATCGGCCTCGCCGAGCAGCGCGCCCTGTTCGTCCCAGGCGTGGTAGAGGCTGGCGCCGGTGTGCCCGTCCTCCGGGTACAGGTTGTACGCCTGCCACGTCACGTCGGGCAGCAGCAGGAGCAGATCGGCCGGGCGGTCGTCGCGGACCGTGAACGGCACGTGGGAGCGGTAGCCGTCGGCGGTGGTCAGCACGGCCACATAGGCGCCGATGCTCCAGTGAGCGGGCACCTGGAGGCGCCAGGACAGCCACCAGTGGTGGCAGGAGACCGTGCGGTCGGCGGCCAGCGGTGGGGGCTGCACGATGCCGGACAGCCGGGGGCTGGTGGTGATCTTGGCAGCGCCGTCGCCCGCGTAGTGGCCGATCCGGTAGATGTCGACGGAGAACTCCTGCGGCGGGTCGACCGTGATGTGGAAGTCGATCGCCTCGCCGGGCGCGACCGCGCCGGTGGCGGTGAAGCCCTTGATCTGGCGGTGCACGTCGTCGGCCGAGCGGGGGCCGCCCGGTGAGGTGCGCGGCACGGGGATGCGCACATCACCGCGGGTGTGCTGCTGGGGCACGGCGTCCACGTACCAGGGCACGACGTGGCCGGTGTCGTCGAAGTACGTCTCGCTGCCGCGCAGCCAGGGCACGGGGCCCAGGCCGAAGGGATCCGTGACGGCGTGCGCGATCGCTCCGGACTCCCAGCGGCGGATGTGGTCCGAGGCCATGGTCGCTCCCCTCCCCGAGCCCCCCGATTCCTGTGGTGGGTGGTGCTCGCGGTGCTCGGCCGTGCTGTCGTATGTCGCATGCCTTTGCCAGGTGCGTGATGGGTACCAGCAGATCACATAACGCACGGGCTCGGTCACTATTCGTTGCGAATTGACCTGAAGTGGAAGCTGGGGCTCCCGTTGAGCGAGGCGGCTCGGCTGTCAGACGAGGCGTATCGGCTTCTCGGGGCGTATCCCCGCGGCGGCCAGCCAGTCACGCAGCGGGCCCGGATCGCCCTCCTCGATCAGGCTCAGCACGCGGGGGGTCAGGTCCGCCACCCGCTCGCCGTGCAGCAGCAGGGACGGGCCGTCCAGCCAGTCCAGCGACGGAACCGCGCCCGCGGTGTCGACGGCGACGCAGCACACCATCGCCGTGACGTGGTCGGTCAGGAGTTCGCGGGCGGTGCGCGGCGGCTGGAGGGGGACGAGGGGCAGCGCGCCACCGTCCCACAGGGTGCTGGGCGGGCTCTGGCCCGCGGCGGTGGCGCCCCGCGGTACGGCGCTCTCCTCACGTGCCACCTCGGCGCTGAGACCGGCGGCGAGGGCGGCGCTGCGTCCGGTGCCCGGGTCGTCCTCGTCGGGATCGGCGTCGGGATCGGTCACGGGTTCGGCGCCGAGGGTGGGGGTGGGGGTGGCGTCGGGGGTGGCGTCCGGAGTGGGGGCGGGCTCGGGAGCGTCGAGCAGGTCGTCGGCCGCCGGGAGGGCCGGGCGGGGGTCCGGGGCGGGGCGGTCGTCCGGGTCGGGGTGCGCGGGGACGAGGGTGGTTCCGGGGGCGGTCGTCGCCGGGCCGCCGGGCTCGCGGGGGGAGTCGGTGGTGCCGGGGGTGTCGGTCTCGCCGGGGGCGTCGGCGGGGGCCGTGGGCTCGGTGAGGTGGTCCAGGATCCGGGCCAGGGTGGGGGCGGCGGTGTGCCGCGCGGGGCGGGCGGCGAGGGAGTCCAGGACGCGGTGCAGCCGGGCCGCGTCGGCGCGCCAGGTGCGGTCCACGACCTCCTCCGGGTACGACTGCCAGTCCACCGGCGCCCAGTCGGCGCGGGGTCCGGCCGGGCCGCCGTGGAAGAGGCGCGCGGCGAGCAGCGAGGTGGCTTCGTCCACGCTGCCGGGCTCCTCCAGCAGATCGCAGGCGGGCCGCTCGCCGAGGCGGGAGGTGAAGCCCTCGGCCAGCCGGTCGCGCCGGGACAGCTCGGTGAGCGCGGCCACCACGCCCGCGTCCAGCCGGGAGGGCCAGCGGCCCATCCGCCAGGCGGGCAGGGCGACTCGGGTCAGCAGCCGGTCCCAGCCCGCGTACGCGAGGCCGACCTGTTCCTGGGCGACGATCCGCAGTCCGTAGTCCACCGACTGCGCCCGCTCGGCGGCCGCCGCGGCGACCCCGCGCTCCATCTGCGCGGCGTGCTCACGGCAGGCGCCCAGCAGCAGCCGGGCCACCCGGCCGAGGACCGCGCGCGCCCCGCGGGCCAGCGGCCCCCGGCCCGGCGTGGCGGCGATGGCCAGGGTGGCGTCGAGCCCGCGCACGAAGCGCCGGGCGGCGGCTATGTCGGGGTGTGCCGAGGGGCCCGTACCGGCCACGACCGGGGCGATGACCGCGCGCAGCTCGCCGACCCGCATCCACCACAGGAACGGGGAGCCGATGACGAGGACCGGGGCGACGGGGGCCCGGCGGGGGCGGCGCCCCTCACCCGGTATGTCCGTCTCACCGGGGGCCGGCCGGGCGGGCGGGCCGTGCGCCGCGTGCGTCCGGTCCTCCAGCCAGCTGTCGCAGTCGGGGGTGAGGGCTATGGCGGAGGGCGCCGGGACGTCCAGCCGCTCGGCGAGGTCGCGGACCATCCGGTACAGGTCCGGGGCGGACTCCTCGGCGACCGGCACCGTGGGGGTCATGGCGGGGCGGGCGCGGGTGAGGACCAGGGCGATGCCGGCGGTGGCCAGCAGGACGAGGACCGCGAGGACGCCCACGGCCCAGCGGGCGGCGTCCCAGCCGGGACCGACCAGATGTCCCGTGGCCGCGCCGGCCAGCAGGATCACCTCCGCGGCCGCGGGCAGCACGGCCACGCCCAGGGCCCGGCCCCGGACCCGCAACACCGCGAGGGCCCGAGAGCGCGCGGCCTGCGCGCCCGCTTCCACACCGATTCCGCTCACGTGCCGACCTCACCCCCTCCCCTGCCGATGCCGTGCTGTGCTGGTGCTGCTCACTCCCCCACTGTGGCATCCGCCACTGACAACGCAATGCCGGTGGGCCAAGTGCGCAATGCCGGTGCGCCAAGCGCGTACGGCCGGTCCGCCAAGCGCCGGAACGCTTGCGCGGCACCCTAGTTGCGGCCCCGGCCCACGTCAGCAGGATGGACGATTGCTCACTCGATGGAATGGCTTTGGTCAGAGCCGGGTGACAGACAGTAAAGATCAGGCCCCGGATCGCCGATCCGGGGCCTGCGGGGGTGAAACAGGAGATGGGAGGCGTCGGAGCGGCGCTCAGAGCGCCCCGGCGGCCGCCTTCGCCGCGATGTCCGTGCGGTGCTGCGCGCCGTCGAGCCGGATCCGGCCCACCGCCCGGTACGCCCGCTCGCGCGCCTCGGTCAGGTCCTTGCCGGTGGCGGTGACGGACAGCACGCGGCCGCCCGCGCTGACGACCGCGTCGCCGTCCTGCCGGGTGCCGGCGTGCAGCACGTAGGCGTGCGGGGCGTCCTCGGCGGCGACCTCGGCCAGACCGGTGATCGGGTCGCCGGTGCGCGGGGTGCCGGGGTAGTTGTGGGAGGCGACGACGACGGTGACGGCCGCGTCCTCGCTCCAGCGCAGCGGTGGCAGGTCGGCGAGGTTGCCGGTGGCAGCGGCCATCAGCAGCCCGGCCAGCGGGGTCTTCAGCCGGGCCAGCACGACCTGGGTCTCGGGGTCGCCGAAGCGGGCGTTGAACTCGATGACCCGCACGCCCCGGCTGGTGATCGCGAGACCGGCGTAGAGCAGTCCGGAGAACGGCGTACCGCGGCGCCGCAGTTCGTCCACCGTCGGCTGGAGCACGGTGTGCAGCACCTCCTCGACCAGCTTCGGGTCGGCCCACGGCAGCGGCGAATAGGCGCCCATGCCGCCGGTGTTGGGACCCTCGTCGCCGTCCAGGGCGCGCTTGAAGTCCTGTGCGGGCTGGAGCGGTACGACGGTCTCGCCGTCGGTGACCGCGAACAGGGACACCTCGGGGCCGTCGAGGAACTCCTCGATCACCACGCGCTCGCAGGCGGCCGCGTGCGCCGTGGCGGCGGCCAGGTCGGAGGTGACGACGACGCCCTTGCCGGCGGCGAGTCCGTCGTCCTTGACGACGTAGGGGGCACCGAAGGCGTCGAGGGCGTGGGCGACCTCCTCGGCGGTGGTGCAGACGTACGACCGGGCGGTCGGTACCCCGGCCGAGGCCATGACGTCCTTGGCGAACGCCTTGGACCCCTCCAGCAGGGCGGCCTCGCCGGACGGGCCGAACACCGGGATGCCGGCGGCGCGCACGGTGTCGGCGACGCCGGCGACCAGGGGGGCCTCCGGGCCGACGACGACCAGCTCGGCACCGAGGCGCTGCGCCAGGGCGGTCACCGCGGCGCCGTCGAGGGCGTCGACCTCGTGCAGCTCGGCGACCTCGGCGATGCCGGCGTTGCCGGGGGCGCAGTGCAGCGCGGTGACGTCGGGATCGAGGGACAGGGAGCGGCACAGGGCGTGTTCGCGGGCGCCGCTGCCGATGACGAGGACGTTCACGGGGTCAGCCTAATGGCAAGGTTGCCGAAGACCGGGGGGCGGGGAAGTCGTATGTTCATACAGGGGGGTGGGTGAGGTCGGCTCCGTTTGTTCGTCGGGTGCGGCTCGCAGGTGCGGCCGGTCGTCGGGTGCGGGGCCGTGGTGGTTGATCGCGCAGTTCCCCGCTCCCCTAGGGGGTTGCCGGGACCGTCGGCTTCGAAGGGTCCTCGGTTCCTTACCCCAGAGATCCCCCGCCCCTCAGCGCGCCACAGCCTCGGCTCCCTCGCTCCTTCGGTCCCCCTTCGACCACTCACTCGTTGGTGAATTCCTCCACCACCGTCGCGCCCAGTTCGCGGACGATCAGTTCGTGGCCGGAGAGGGCGGATTCGTCCAGGTCGGGGTCGTCGTCCTCGGGGATGTCGTCCTCGATGGAGACGGGAGGTGGCTCGGGGGCGGAGGGTCGGGGGGTGGTCGGGCCGGATGCCGGGGCAGCGGGACCGCCGGACGGGGGGGCGGAGGGCTGCGGGGCGGGCTGGGAGGGCGCGCTGGGGCGGGGCGCGGGCGAGGAGCCGTATCCACCGCCGCCGGACGCGCCGCCACCGCCGTAACCGCCACCGGGAGTACCCGAGCCGCCGCCACCGGCGAAGCCCGGGGAGCCGCCTGGGGAGCCGCCCGGAGCCGGGGATGCGGAGCCACCGCCGGACGGGTCGACCAGCGACTCGATCTTCCACTGCACGTTGAACTGCTCGGCGAGCGCGGCCCGCAGCACGTCCTCGCTGCCGCTGCTCGCGAAGTTGTCACGCGCCCCGGCGTTCACGAAGCCGAGCTGGAGGGTGGTGCCGTCGAAGCCGGTGACCTGCGCGTTCTGGCTGAGCAGGATCCAGGTGAAGCGTCGGCGGTTCTTCACGGCCTCCAGGATGTTCGGCCAGAGCATGCGGGGGTCGAGGCCCCCGGCGGGGGCGGCCGCGGGGGGCTGAGGGGACGGGGGCGCGGAGGCGGCGGGCGCGGGCTGGGCCGGCGGCTGGGGGCCGGCCGAGGGGGCCTGCTGCTGCGGAGCGCCGGGCGCGGCGGCCGTGGGCCAGCCACCGGGGCGCCGTCCGCCTCCCGCGGGCGCGGCGGTGGGCCAGGCGCCGGGGGCGGCGGCCGGGGCAGCGGCGGGAGTGGGAGCCGGCGCGGCCGGGGCCGGCTGCTCGGCGGGGGCGGGAGCAGGAGCGGGCGCCACCGGAACGGAAGGCGCGGGGGCGGGAGCAGGAGCGGGCGCCACCGGAACGGAAGGCGCGGGGGCGGGAGCAGGAGCGGGCGCCACCGGAACGGGAGGCGCGGGGGCGGGCGTGGGCGCGGGCGCAGGCGGAGTCGTGCCGCCAGCCCCCGGACCGGAATCGGGACCGGGTCCGGAACCCGCTCCACCCGGCCCCCCGGCTCCCCGCACCGCCGCCCGTGCCGCCGCGGGGCCGCCGCCGGGCGGGACCATCGGAGCCGGGGCGCCGCCGTGGGCCTCCGGGCCGGGGACGTAGCCCATGGCGGGCGCGCCGGTGCCCGCGCTGAAGTGGACGCCGCGCTCGATGCGGTCGAGGCGGGCCATGAGGGAACGCTCGTCGCCGTAGGCGGCGGGGAGCAGGACGCGCGCGCAGATGAGTTCGAGCTGGAGGCGGGGCGAGGTGGCGCCGCGCATCTCGGTCAGGCCCTCGTTGACGAGGTCGGCGGCGCGGCTCAGCTCGGCGGCGCCGAAGGTCGAGGCCTGGGCCTGCATACGCTCCAGGACGTCGGCCGGGGCGTCGATGAGCCCCTTGTCGGCGGCGTCCGGCACGGCCGCGAGGATCACCAGGTCCCGGAGGCGTTCGAGCAGGTCGGCGACGAAGCGGCGCGGGTCGTTGCCGCCCTCGATGACGCGGTCGACGACCTCGAAGGCGGCCGCGCCGTCACCGGTGGCGAAGGCCTCGACGACGGAGTCGAGGAGGGAGCCGTCGGTGTAGCCGAGGAGGGCGGTGGCCATGGCGTACGTCACACCGTCCGCGCCCGCGCCGGCGAGGAGCTGGTCCATGACGGACATGGAGTCACGGACGGAGCCGGCGCCGGCGCGCACGACGAGCGGCAGCACGCCGTCCTCGACGGGGATGTCCTCCCGCTGGCACACCTCGCCGAGGTAGTCCCGCAGGGTGCCGGGCGGCACGAGCCGGAACGGGTAGTGGTGGGTCCGCGAGCGGATGGTGCCGATGACCTTCTCGGGCTCGGTCGTGGCGAAGATGAACTTGAGGTGCTCGGGCGGCTCCTCGACGACCTTCAGCAGGGCGTTGAAGCCGGCCGACGTGACCATGTGGGCCTCGTCGATGATGTAGATCTTGTACCGGCTGCCCGCGGGGCCGAAGAAGGCCTTCTCGCGCAGCTCACGGGCGTCGTCCACGCCGCCGTGGGAGGCGGCGTCGATCTCGATCACGTCGATCGAACCCGGTCCGTTGCGCGCGAGGTCGCCGCAGGACTGGCACTCGCCGCACGGGGTGGGGGTGGGACCCTGCTCACAGTTGAGGCAGCGGGCGAGGATGCGCGCGCTCGTGGTCTTCCCGCAGCCACGCGGTCCGCTGAACAGGTACGCGTGATTGACCCGGTTGTTGCGCAGCGCCTGCTGCAATGGGTCGGTGACATGCTCCTGCCCGATGACCTCGGCGAAGGTCTCGGGACGGTAGCGGCGGTACAGCGCGAGAGACGACACGCTTACGAGGTTATAGGCGCCCACTGACAACCGGTCCCGCCGAAGCCCCGGCAACGCAGACGCCCCCCACGCACCCGCCAGAGCCGACCTACCCTTGCTGCCTTCCGGCCCTGGGGGAGTTCAGTCAGATAGCGCCGCGTGAGGGGCTACGCAGAGAGTACCCGATCCGGGCCTGCGGGAACGAGTTCGCGAGCACCCTCCTCGGTCATGTAATGTTCCGACCGGAGGATTCGCCTAGAGGCCTAGGGCGCACGCTTGGAAAGCGTGTTGGGGGCAACCCCTCACGAGTTCGAATCTCGTATCCTCCGCCAGTGCCTCACCGGGCACGATGTCGAAGGGCCCCCTGGAAACAGGGGGCCCTTCGACATTGTGCGGTCGTCGGTGCCGTGCGATCACAAGAAGGTCACAAGGCGGGACAGGCGGGCACTCCCGTCGCCGATCGCCCGGAGAATCGCGCTCTGCGCATGTCACTGGGGGGTGGGAATGAGCGTGTACCGCTTCAATCCGCCGCCGGGCTGGCCCGTGCCGCCCGCGGGATGGACGCCGCCGCCGGACTGGCGGCCCGATCCATCGTGGCCGGCCGCTCCGGACGGCTGGCAGCTGTGGGTCCCAGAGACCGGCACCCTCGCAGCCACCGCCACGCCCGGCACTCTCCCAGCCGGCGCCGCCATAGCCAGCGCCACACCCGGCATCCCCACAGCCAGCGCCGCGCCCGGCACCGCCCCGACCCTCGCCGCCCCCGGCGCTCTCCCACCCCCCGCCGCCCCCATCGCCCCCGCCATCCCCTCCCCACGCAAAAGCCGGTTGTTCAGGCGGCGGCGGTCGGAGTCCCTAGCCGAGGTGGAGGAGCTGCGGGACTGGATCGCGCGGACGCAGGGGCTGGATGCCGCGCGCGTCGCCGAGCTCGTGCGGCAGGTCGAGGCGGAGGCCGCCGCGCTGCGGGAGAGGACGGTGGCCGAAGCCGCCGAGGAGGCGCGGGGGATCGTCGCGGACGCGCGGGCGTCGGCGAGGGAGATCCTCGCCGACGCCCGCGAGGCGGCCAGGGCGACCGACCGGCTGCGCGAGGAGGCCGACCGGCACCGCGCGGACGTGTCCGGCGCCGAACGCCGGCTCGCCGAACTGCGGGCACTGATCGTCAACGCCGACGAGACCGCCCTGTTGCAGGAGGCCGGGATCTACGCCTATCGGCATGTCCTCCAGGACGCGATCGCCTACCGCAGCCGCCTCGACACACTGCGCAACCAGATCAAGTCGCTCGCCCGCGCCGGCGGTGCCGTGCACTCCGCCACGGACTGGACGGTCAACGGCTCCAAGCGCCAGGGCCAGAAGATGGTCCGCGACTTCTCCAAGCTCATGCTGCGCGCCTACAACGCCGAGGCCGACTACGCGGTGCGGTCCATGCGGCCGTACCGGCTCGGTTCCCTGGTCGACCGGCTCTACAAGAGCCGCGAGACGATCGCCAGGCTGGGCGCCACCATGCACATCCGGATCACCGACGAGTACCACGACGCACGGGTGCGGGAGCTGGAACTCACCGCCGACTACCTCCAGAAGAAGGACGAGGAGAAGGAGGCCCAGCGCGAGGCGCGCGCCCGTGAGCGCGAGGAGGTGGCCGTCCAGCGGGAGCTCGACCGGCAGCGCGAGAAGCTGAACAAGGAACTCGGCCACTACCAGGCTGCGCTGGAGCGCCTGCGCGAGCGCGGGGACGCGGGGGGCGCCGCGGAGCTGGAAGCGAAGCTGGCCGAGATCGAGAGCTCGCTCCAGGACGTCGAGTCCCGTGCGGCCAACGTCCGCACGGGCTATGTGTACGTCATCTCGAACATCGGCGCCTTCGGCGACCGCATCGTGAAGATCGGCATGACACGCCGGCTCGAACCCCTTGAGCGGGTCTACGAGTTGAGTGGAGCGGCCGTTCCCTTCCGCTTCGACGTGCACGCGCTGATCTTCAGCAAGGATGCAGTCGGCCTGGAGGCGGAACTGCACCGGCACTTCGCGTCCCGGCGGGTCAACCAGGTCAACAGCCGCAAGGAGTTCTTCTACGCGACCCCGGTGGAGGTGCGCGACGCGTTGCACCGGTTCGCCGGACAGCATCTGATCGAGTTCACCGAGGAGCCCCAGGCCCTGGAATGGCGGGCGAGCAGGAGCGTCGAGGCCGCCGCCCCCGTCACCTGACCTCCGTCACCTGACCTCCGTCACCTCATCTCGTCGAGCACCAGCATGATGTGCTCGTCCGTGCCGTGCCGGACCGTACCGGTGCGCCGGAAGCCGTGCTTCTCCAGCAGCCGTACGGAACCGGTGTTCCCGCCGAACGGATCGGCGTACAGGGGGCGGGTGTTCTCGCGCTCCAGGAACAGCGTCAGTGCCCGCGTGCCGACGCCCCGCCCCCAGTACTGGCTGCCGAGCCAGTACCCGATGAAGCGCCGGTCCCCGTGCCACCAGGCCACCACGTTGCCCGCGAGCCGGCCGTCGACGGTGACGGCCTGTACGAAGACGGTGGGGTCGCCGAGGACCTTCGTCCTCCAGTGGGTCATGAAGGCTTCCCGCTCCCGTGGCACGAACTTCGACCGCCGGGCGGCCTCGGGGTCGTGTTCCTGTGCGAGGAACTCCTCCAGATCGGCTTCTTCGACGTCTCTCAAAAGCACCTGATCGCTCATGGCACCGGAGTCTGTCACCGGCCACTGACATTGCCGTGGGCCCGGAGGGGGTGGCGGCACCGTCGTGGTGATGCTTCCCGCACCGATCACCAGCTGGGCCGCGCCGACACGCCCCCGTCCACCACCAGGTCGTGCCCGGTGATCCAGGAGGCGAGGGGGGAGGCGAGGAAGACGCAGGCGTCGGCCACGTCCTCGGGGCGGCCCAGCCGGCCGGCGGGCGCGGCGGCGAGCCAGCGGCGGACGCCGTCCGGCCAGGCATCGGACAGGCCGGGGCGGTCGATCAGGCCCGGAGAGACGGTGTTGACCCGGATGCCGTCGGGGCCGTACTCCTGGGCGGCCGCGCGGGCGTGCGCCACGACCGCCGCCTTGGCCGCGCCGTAGTGGGCGTGGCCGGGGGCGGGGCGGCCCGCCTCGATGGAGGCGATGTGGGTGATGGTGCCGCCTCCGTGGCCCCGCAAGTGGGCCGCGGCGGCCTGGGTGCACGCGAAGACGCCGGTGAGGTCGGTGTCGAGCACCGCGCGCCACTCGGCGGCGGTCATGCCGGGCAGCGGCCGCACCGGCTGTACGGCCGCGTTGTTGACCAGCGCGGTGAGCCGGCCGCCGGACCACTCAAGGGTGTCGTGGACCAGGCGGTGGCAGGCGTCCTCGTCGGTGAGGTCGGCGCGCAGGACGACCGCCGCGCCGCCCTGCGCCCGGATCTGGTCGGCCGTCTCCCCGGCCGCCGTGAGCGCCGTACGGCAGTGCAGGGCGACCGCCGCGCCGTGCTCGGCGAAGCGCAGCGCGATGGCGCGGCCGATGCCGCCGCCCGCGCCGGTCACCAGGGCGGTCTGTCCGTCGAGGAGGCTCATGGGCGGCACAGTTCCCTGATCCGGGCGGCCTCGGCGGGGTAACGCGCCGTGAGGTCGGCCGCGTCCCCGTGTTCGTAGTCCGGGTAGGTGAAGCCGGGGGCGGTCGTGCAGCCGAAGAACGTCCAGGCGCCGCCCGCGGCCACCCGCGCCCCCATCCAGGTGCGGGCCGGGACGGTCAGCTGGAGTTGCTGGCCGGCGCTCAGGGCTGGGCCGAGGACGGCGGTGCGGGTGGTGCCGTCGGGGGCGAGGAGCAGCAGGTCCAGCGGGTCGCCGAGGTAGAAGTGCCAGGTTTCGGCGTAGGGCAGGCGGTGCAGGGCGGAGTAGTCACCGGCCGTGAGCAGGGCCACGATGGCGGCGCCCTCGGGACGGCCGTCCGCCCGCTCGGGCCCCGCCCAGGTACGCCGGAACAGGCCGCCCTCCCGGGGGATCGGTTCGAGTCCGTAGTGCGCGATCAGCTCCTGCTCAGTCGTCACCCCCGGAAGGCTACCGCCGCGCTACCGGGCTTCCAGGAAGGCGAGTTGGGCGTGCTTCTCGGGCAGGTACACGTCCGGGAGGTCCACCTCGGGCAGGACGACTGCGGGTCCGGGCACGAAGCCCTGGCGGACGAAGCGGGCGATCGCCTTGCTGTTGCGGACGTCCGGGTCGACCACGAGCCGGCGCCCGCCGAGCGCGGTCAGCGCGTACGTCGTCAGGACCGTGAGCAGCGCGGACGACCAGCCGGGGCGGGCTCCGGCGGCGCCGGCGGGGGCGAGCAGGACGTGTACGCCGAGGTCGCCGGGGCGGACGTCGTAGCACTCGCCGACACGGTCGGCGGTGGGCTGGTACGTCTGGAACAGGGCGGCCGGGGCGCCGTCCTTGGTGACCAGGTGGGCGTGGTGGGTGTCCAGGGTGGCCATGTGGACGTATATCCCGGCCACTTGGTCGCGGGTGAGGCCGGTCATGCCCCAGAAGGCGGCGCGTTCCTCGCTCACCCAGGCGTGGATCACGTCCGCGTCGGCGGCGGGGTCCAGGGGGCGGATACGGACGGCGCCGAAGCCGTCGACGTGCTGTTCGTACGGCTCGTACGACGTCTCGTGCGTGTCAGTGGTCATGCGGGTGCTCCAGGGTGCGGTCGGGGGTGAGCCGGTTCCAGCCGGTGACGACGGGGGTGAGTTCTCCCCGCAGCCACAGGGGGAGTTGGTCGTGGTGGTGCGGGCTGCCGGGGACGCCGTCGGCGCCGAAGGGGACCACCCAGCGGCTGGCGTCCCGGTCGGCGAGGTCCCAGACCCAGCGGGCGGCGGGACCGCGGGCGGCGCGGTCGGTGAGGCCGGGCACGGCGGAGGTGCACAGCACGCAGTCGTGGTCTCCGGCCAGGCCGGGGGTGGCCGGGCCGTCCGGCAGGGCCTGCCAGGGGGAGAGTCGGTGGGCGTCGGACCAGGCACCGGTTGGAGTTTCGGCCGCCACGGCCTCAAGGGCCATGCGGATCAAGGCCGTTCGGTCGATGCCGTACAACTTTTCGGCGCGCAGCAGGTGTTCGAGGGCGTACCCGATGCGCGGGACGAGCGCCAGCCACGGGCGCAGCGCCTCCGGGTACGCCGGGGGCCGGGTGAGCGGCGCGAACGCCGGCTGCGCGGCGAGGAGTCGTACGACGGCTGTGCGCAGCGCCGCGTAGGCCGCCGCGTCGGTGCTGTCGGCGTCCATGCGGCGGTTCCACGCGAGCAGGCGGTCGCGCAGGCCGGTCGCGGCCGGGGTGAGGCCGTCGAGCGCGGCGAGGCGGTCGAGGAGGGGGGCGGCGGAGGCGAGGTGGGTGTCGGTGTGGATCGCGGCCATGTCCCCGGCGCTCCAGCGGCGGCCGGCGCCGAGGAGGGCGCGGATGCGGTCGGCGCGGTGCGGTGGGGCGAACTCCACGCCGAGCGGGGCGGCCGGGCCGCGCTGGTTGGCCATCACGGCGATGCCGTCGGGGACGGGGGCGTACGGCATCTCGTGCCAGCCCTGCCAGTCGTGGCCGGGGCGCCAGGCGGGCACGGGGTGGAGGCGGTTGGCGCGGGCGCGCAGCGGGACGCGCCCGGCGACGCGGTGCAGCGTGCCCCCGGCGGTGTCGGCCGCCTGGACCACGTTCACCGGCTCGCACCAGGCGTCCAGGGCCCGGTCGACGTCCACGACGTTCCGCGCGCGCAGCAGCGGGAGAAGGGCGCTGAAGCCGAGGTCCGCCGTGACGCGCGGCGGGTACCGCAGAGCGAGCGCCCCGGCTGCGCCCTCGGCGGCCCACGGGCCGTACGACACCTCCGGTCCCCCCGCGCCAGCCCCGGCTGCGCCGTCCGCGGCCCGCGGGTCGTACGACGCCTCCGGCCCTCCCGCGATCACCGGCCCGCGCTCCGTCTCGATCACCTCGAGCCCGATCGGTGCCTGACCCGCGACCTCCAGCGTCTCGGTGTGCGCGTGCGCAGGGTGCCAGAGCCCGTCCGGGCCCAGCGCCTCGACCGAGGGACCCGCGCGGCGCAGACGTTCGCGGTAGAGGTCCTGGTAGTCGGCCATGGCGTTGGTGATGCCCCAGGCGACCGCGCCCGCGTGGCCGAAGTGGGGCAGGCCGGGGATGCCGGGGACGGCGAGGCCGAGGACGTCGAACTCGGGGCAGGCCAGGCGGATCTGCTGGTAGACGCCGGGGTCCTCGATGACGCGGTGGGGGTCGCCGGCCAGCAGCGGGTGACCGGTGGCGGTGCGGGCGCCGGAGAGCAGCCAGCCGTTGCTGCCCGCCGTGCCGGGGCCGTCCGCGGCGAACAGGCCCACCGCGTCCGGGCCGAGGTGCCGGATCGCCTGCTCGCGCCAGAGCTTGGCCGGGAAGCCCGCGAACAGCAGGTGGGTGGAGAGCCAGACGGCGAGCGGGGTCCAGGGCTCCCAGCGGCCGGGGGTGAGCGCGGTGCGGGCGAACTCCGGGGCGCGGCGGGCACCGGCCGGCAGTCCCTCGTTGACGCCGTCCGTGTACGACCGTACCCAGCGCGCCGTCTCCGGGTCCCGGCGTTCCAGCGCGGCGAAGCAGCGGCGGGCGGTGTCGGCCAGGCGCGCCCGGCGGGCGAGGACGTCCCAGGGGACCTCGCCGGGACCGAGGAAGGACGCCGACGTGCCCTGGGCGCGGTGCCGTTCGACCTCCAGCTGCCAGGCCCGGTCGAGCGCGGTGACCCGGCCCTGGGCACGGGCCAGTGCGTGGACGTCCGCCGCGCGCAGGTGGGGGATGCCGAAGGCGTCGCGGTAGGTCTCGCTGGTCACCCCGAACCTTCCAATCCTTAGGTAAGCCTTGCCTAATTTTCGACGGGGGCATCGTACGCGACGCGCGATCACCCGCGGCGCGGGATCATCGACCCATGGACGTCACCCTGCACCTCGCCCAGGACCCGGCGGCCGACGCGCTGCTCGGCCGCTCGCCCCTCGCCGCGCTCATCGGGATGCTGCTGGACCAGCAGGTGCCGATGGAGTGGGCGTTCAAGGGGCCCCGGACCATCGCCGACCGGCTCGGCACCGAGGACCTGGACGCACACGAGATCGCCGCGCGGGACCCGGAGGCGTTCGCCGCGCTGCTCTCCGGGAAACCGGCCGTGCACCGCTACCCCGGCTCCATGGCCAAGCGCATCCAGCAGTTGTGCCAGTACCTGGTCGAGCACTACGACGGGGACGCCGAGGCCGTCTGGCGCGGTGTGGACAGCGGTGCTGAGTTGCTGCAACGCCTGGAGGGCCTGCCGGGATTCGGGCGGCAGAAGGCGCAGATCTTCCTCGCGCTGCTGGGCAAGCAGCTCCACGTGGCACCGGCGGGCTGGCGCGAGGCCGCCGGCGCCTACGGCGAGCCGGACTCCTACCGGTCCGTCGCCGACATCACCGGACCGGACTCGCTCACCAGGGTGCGCGCCCACAAGCAGGAGATGAAGGCCGCGGCCAAGGCGACGAAGGCGGCCCGGAAGTAGACCCGGAGAGGGGCGGGAGAGGGGCCCCGGAGGTACGCCTGGTGGCCCACTCGGGTGGCGGAACGCGCGGAACCGTTCCGAGCATGGAACATGACCGAGGCATCGCAGCACGGCCCGGAATGGGGCCGTGAGTACGACGACCAGCGCGTCCACGGCGGCCACCCGCCGGGCGCCCCGCACGATCCGCAGGCGCGCCGCGGGCGCCATGAGGCCGAACCGCCGGTCGAGGGCCCGCTGCACGCCCTGGCCAAGGCCGCCTGGCAGGTGGTCCTGGTCACCGGGATTGCCTCGCTGATCCTGGGCGTCCTGGTCCTGGTGTGGCCGCGCCACTCGCTGGCCGTGGCCGGGGTCCTCTTCGGGCTCTACCTGCTGGTCAGCGGTGTCTTCCAGCTGACCGCCGCCTTCGGCACCCACCAGGCGACCTCGCTGCGGGTGCTGGCGTTCATCAGCGGCGCGCTGTCGATCCTGCTCGGCCTGCTCTGCTTCCGCGGGCCCATGCAGTCGATCCTGCTGCTCGCCCTGTGGATCGGCATCGGCTGGCTGATCCGCGGGATCACCCACACCATGGCCGCGATCTCCGACCCCCGGATGCCCGCGCGCGGCTGGCAGATCGTGCTCGGCGTCCTGACCTTCGTCGCCGGGATCGTGCTGATCGACTCGCCCTTCCGGTCGGTGGCCGTGCTGACCCTCGTCGGCGGCATCTGGCTGGTCGTGGTGGGCATCGCCGAGATCGTCACCGCTTTCCGCATCCGGCACCGGGCGAAACAGGTCCCGCAGACCGTCTGACCCGGCCCGGCCGGCTCCGGCCGCCCCGCACCGGCTCACCGGCTCCGGCCCGCTTCCCGGACCTCCGACCCGCCTCCCGGGCCTCGGGGAGCATCCCGCGCCTCCGGACCTCACCGCCTCCGGCGCGCCGTCCCGAACAGGGAGCGGGTGATCTCGCGGCCCAGCCGGGTGCCGACCGAGCGGGCCAGGGACTTGAACATCCCGCTGCCCACGACCTGTTCGACCAGCGAGGGCTCCTCCTTCGCCGGGCGCTCGCGCGGGGCGGCGGGCGCCGGTGCCGCCGCCGGAGCGGCGCTCAGCTTCTCGTACGCCGACTCGCGGTCCACAGCCTGTGCATAACGGCCGTGGAGCGGCGAGTTCCGTACCGCGTCGTCCAATGCAGCCGGGTCCAGCGGGCCCATCAGGGACTCGGGGGCGCGCAGCCGGGTGGCGGCGACCGGGGTGGGCGCGCCCCTCTCGCCGAGCACGGTCACCACCGCCTCGCCGGTGCCGAGCCCGGGGAGCAGCTCCTCCAGGTCGTACGGCGATCTCGGGCAGGTCGTGGAACAGGTCGGCCAGCAGCCACATCAGGAAGGTGGATAACAGCTGGGGTCTGTCCTGTACGGCGGCCAGTTCGAGGACGGAGACGACGCCCCGGTCGTCGTCCGCCGTGCGCAGGAAGCCGGCCGTGTCGAACTCCGGCTCCCCGAAGAAGTCCGCCGTACCCTGCGCCTCGAAGGCGGTGAGCGAGCGCAGGATCACCCCGGCGGTGGCCGTGGAGAGCCCGCCGATGCCCTTCAGCTCCGGTCTGCCCTCGTCGGAGGTGAGGAAGGCGGCGACCGCCCTGAGGTCTTTGAGGTCGATCAGCTCCAAACCCTTGGTGTCGGCGTAGTGGAAGATCAGGCCGAGGGACTGCTCCTGGGTCTGGTTGAGCCCAACACCTTGGACAGCAGCACCGGGCCGAAACTCGTGACGGTGGCGCGCACCGGGATGCCGTGGCCGATGCCGCCGAGCGCGTAGAACTCCGCCGGGAAGCCGGCCGGGGTCCAGCTCTGGCCGACCTCGCCGGACCGCTGCCGTACCCGGTCGCTCTCCCGGCCGGAGCGCGCGATGCCGGACAGGTCGCCCTTGACGTCCGCGAGGAACACCGCCACGCCCCGCGCCGACAGGAGGAGGGCGCCGAGGTCGAGGGCGGGGCCGGAGAAGGCGTACCCGGCGGCGATCTTCCGGGCGGGGTCGGGGGCGGCCTCTGGAACCGCGTGGGCGCCCGCGCCGGGGTCTGTGCCGGTGCCCGCGTCGGGGCCTGCGTCGCGGTCGCTCATCTGATCCCCCTGCTCCCTCGTCACGGCCCCTGCCACCGAAAAGCGGTATTTGTGCTGTTTGCGGAACCTTTTCAAGGGTCGTACTCGGGCGCCATGGCTGCGCCCGGAACGTCTGGGCCGGTAGGCTTTCCGTGTGATCTTCAAGCGCATCGGAAACGGCCGGCCGTACCCCGATCACGGCCGGGAAAGCACCCGGCAGTGGGCGGACGTCGCGCCGCGCCCGGTCCGCCTCGATCAGCTCGTGACGACCAAGCAGCAGCTCGACCTGGAGACCCTGCTCGCGGAGGACTCGACGTTCTACGGCGACCTCTTCGCACATGTCGTGAAGTGGCAGGGCGATCTCTACCTGGAGGACGGCCTGCACCGCGCGGTGCGCGCGGCGCTCCAGCAGCGCCAGGTGCTGCACGCGCGGGTGCTCGAACTCGGCTGACCGGCACCGGTCGGCCGGGCCGCGCCGCGCCCGCCAGCCCCACGGCACCCGCCGGTCCAGCCCCGCGGCACCCGCCGATTGACCCTTTCGGGTTCCACTGAGCGCCCTCGACTGATCATCCGATAGGCATCACCGCCCCGGCGCACTACGCTGCGTTCATGAGCATGCTGACTCCCCCCGGCATGGGCGGCAAATACCGGATCACGGGGCGGAAGTACCCCCGGATGCGCCGTCCCCGGCGGCGAGGCCGGATGGTCGCGGCCGTGCTGGCCTCCGTGTGCACGCTCGGCCTGATCGGCTGGGGCACGCTGGAGCTCATCGACGTCTTCAGCGGGGGCGGGTCGACCGCCGAGGCCGCGAAGCGGTGCCCGGCCAAGGGCAAGACCGACACGGCGCGGACCGCGACCGCGCACGGCGGGAAGGTGCTGCCCCCGCCCGGCCGGATCACCGTGAACGTCTACAACGCCACGGCGCGCACCGGGCTCGCCAAGGACACCGCGGACCAGCTGAAGAAGCGCGGGTTCAAGATCGGCGATGTCGGCAATGCCAGCGCGCAGTACGACAAGAAGGTGAAGGGCACGGGTGTGGTCCTCGGGCCGACGTCCGCGGTCGACACGTCCCTGCCGGTGCTCGGCGCGCAGGTAGCGGGCGCGCAGCAGCGCCCCGACGGGCGTAAGGGGGCCACGCTCGACCTCATCCTCGGGGACGGGTTCAAGGGGCTGGTGAAGGCGGCGGACGCGGACAAGGCGGTGACCGCCCTGACCGCGCCGACGACCGCCGTCGGCCCGGCGAAGAAGGGGTGCTGAGGGTCCGTCGCCGGGTGCGGGTCCCCTGTGGCTGAGCGCGCGGTTCCCCACGCCCCTTCGGGGGCGTGGGGAACCCGCGGTACTGACTGGCTCTGTTACTCCGCCGCCCCGTACAGCCTGTCCCCCGCGTCGCCCAGGCCCGGAATGATGTAGCCGTGCTCGTTGAGGTGGTCGTCGACCGCGGCCGTCACCACCGTCACCGGCGTGCCCGCCAGTTCGCGCTCCATCAGCTCGACGCCCTCGGGCGCGGCCAGCAGGACCACGGCCGTGACGTCGTCCGCGCCGCGCCGGATCAGCTCGCGGATGGCGGCGACCAGCGTGCCGCCCGTGGCCAGCATCGGGTCCAGGACGTAGACCTGGCGGCCCGAGAGGTCCTCCGGCATCCGGGTGGCGTACGTGGAGGCCTCCAGGGTCTCCTCGTTGCGGATCATGCCCAGGAAGCCCACCTCGGCGGTCGGCAGCAGCCGGACCATGCCGTCGAGCATGCCGAGACCGGCGCGCAGGATCGGCACGACCAGCGGGCGGGGGCGGGCGAGCTTGACGCCGGTGGTGCGGGCGACCGGCGTGTCGATGTCGACGATCTCGGTGCGCACGTCCCGCGTGGCCTCGTAGGCGAGCAGGGTGACCAGTTCGTCGGCGAGCCGCCGGAAGGTCGCGGAGTCGGTGCGCCGGTCGCGCAGCGTGGTGAGCTTGTGAGCGACCAGGGGGTGGTCGACGACGTGGAGACGCATGCCCATAACGGTACCTGCGCCCCCGCACCGGTCGGCGCTGGCGTCAAACCGCTCGTCCGGGGCAGGGTGACAGGGACGGACTGAGGTGGTGTGACGTGTCTGACCTGCCTGACAAGCCCGACGACGCGGACGTGACCGGGGCGAAGGGTCCCGAGGCCGAGGCCGAGCGGCGCCGCCGCAGGGCCAGGTTCCTGCGCGAGCTGGCCGAGGCCCGCGCCCTGCGCGCGCGGGTCCAGCCGCGACGCGCCAAGGCGGCCCGGCTGCGCCACGCGATGCGGATGCGCACCTTCCGCTGGTGAGGCCGGGGCCATGAGCTGGGACCCCTGGGCAAGAAGCGGGTGAGGAAGATCGCCGGCCGCGCCGACGTTTCCGCGGTGGGCGTGCGTGAGCCCTGGGCAAAGCCGCGTACGATCCGCAGGTGGCCGCAATGAGAGCGCTGGTGACTCTGTGACGATTCACGCTCGAAACCGCCAGACACAGGGAGCCGAAGACGTCCCCTGAACGCCTTGTTTCTGCCACGATTCCGAGTGGGTGGGGCTCGGAGCCCAGCTCTCTCCGCCCAAGAACCTCCGCCGGGGGGACCCCCAACCGGCACGCCTATGACCAGTGGGAGAGTCACGGTGTACTTCGCCGCACTGCTCGCGCGCACCGAAGACGGGTGGGAAGCGAGCGACACAGAGCTCGACGATGTGGAGACCCTGTCGGATCTGGCCGACCTGGCCCGTGAATCCTCTCCCGAGGAGGACACGGTGCTCGTCCTGATCGAGCAGGAGGACGCCTGGTTCGGCGTCGTCCGCGTCGACGGGGAGGAAGACCCCCGGATCTACGTCTCCGACGCGGCCGCCGCCGCCCGCAGCGCCTACGGCGAGCTGCTGCTCACCGATGAGCTGCTGGGCCGGGAACCCGGTACGACCGACGGGCCCGACCTGGACGAACTCGATCTCGACGGCACCGAGGACGGCGAGTCCGAGGCCGCCGACGAGGACGTGGACGAGCCGGTCGGCACGGGTGAGGCGGTGCCGCACAGCCCGGTCGGCGACAGCGGGATCCTCGACGACCTGGGCATCAGCGAGAAGGAACTGCGCTCCCTGGACGCCGACGACGCGCTCGGTTCCATCGCCGAGGCCCTGGGCGCCTCGGAGGTGCTGGAGACCGTCCGCTGACCGCGGGACGACCGGTGACCGGCATCCGCGAGGCACCGGACCCGGTGCGCGACCCCTGGCGGGACGCGATGCGGCTCGCCCTGGCCGAGGCCGGGGCCGCCGTCCGGGGCGGGGACGTCCCGGTCGGCGCCGTCGTGCTGTCCCCGGACGGTACGACGGTGCTCGCCACCGGGCACAACGAGCGCGAGGCCACCGGCGACCCCACGGCCCACGCGGAGGTCCTCGCGATCCGGCGGGCCGCCGCGCGCCTCGGCGAGTGGCGGCTGACCGGCTGCACGCTCGTGGTCACCCTGGAGCCCTGCACCATGTGCGCGGGCGCCTTGGTGCAGTCCCGCGTGGACCGGGTGGTCTACGGCGCCCGCGACGACAAGGCGGGTGCCGCCGGCTCGCTGTGGGACGTGCTGCGCGACCGGCGGCTCAACCACCGCCCGGAGGTCGTCGAGGGCGTCCTCGCGAACGAGTGCGCCGCGCTCCTCACGGAGTTTTTCCGGGATCGCTGAATACCGATTTCGAACCACGCCCTACCGTGCTGTAAGGTCTCCCTCGGTAGCGTGTCCGAGCGGCCGAAGGAGCTCGCCTCGAAAGCGAGTGTGGCGCAAGTCACCGAGGGTTCAAATCCCTCCGCTACCGCTTCCGAAAGGGCCTCGTCTTATGGCGGGGCCCTTTCCGCGTGCGCCCAAATCGCCTTGCGCGGCGGGCCGTTGGTCCCCGATAAAGGGCTGAACGTTACACTCGCCGCCGACAAGCAGGGGCCCGTCGGGTCATGGACACAGGGGAGGGCCGCGGTGGCGGTGAACGCCAAGAAGATCGTTCTGTACGCGCTCGTGGTCTTCGTGCTGTACGTGATCATCACGGACCCGGCCAAGGCGGCCAGCTATGTCCAGATAGGCTTCGAGGGCATATCGGACGCGGCCAGGGCCATCGGGGACTTCATGACCTGGGCCGCCAACGGAGGAAAGAGCTGAGGTACTCCGCATGATCCGCCACCTGGTCCTGTTCAAGCTCAACGAGGGCGTCGAGCGCGACGATCCGCGGGTCGAGGCGGGCGTGGCGGCCTTCCGGACGCTGCCCGGCCAGATCGAGGAGCTGCGCTCCTGGGAGTGCGCCTGGAACATCACCGACCGGCCGATCGCCTACGACTTCGCGATCAACTCCTCGGTCGAGGACACCGCCGCCCTCCAGCGCTACCTGGACCATCCGGCCCATCAGGCGGGCGTCGCCCTGTGGCGCGAGTTCGCCACGTGGGTGATCGCGGACTACGAGTTCTAGGACCGGTTCCCCCCGAGCTTCCCCGAAGCCTCCCGCCGCGCAGGCGGGGGGCTTTCGCGCGTTTCACGCCCCAACTTGTCAATGATTGAACACAACACGGCGTTACCCGGTGCTTGCACACAGTGCACATGTCTTGTGATGCTATGACCGCTTTTGACGGATGATTGACCGAAGAGGTGGCGTTGACCGTGCCGGCCAGTACTGCGCCGCCCCAGGAGGAGGCCCCCGTCCCCGCCTCTGTGCCCCCAGGGAAACGCCGCGGCGCGGACACCCGGGCCCTGACCCAGGTCCTCTTCGCCGAACTGAAGGAGCTGGCCCCCGGCACTCCGGAGCACAACCGCGTACGCGGGGCGCTGATCGAGGCGAACCTCCCGCTCGTGCGCTACGCCGCCGCCCGCTTCCGCTCCCGCAACGAGCCCATGGAGGACGTGATCCAGGTCGGCACCATCGGCCTGATCAACGCCATCGACCGCTTCGACCCGGACCGGGGCGTGCAGTTCCCGACCTTCGCCATGCCGACCGTCGTCGGCGAGATCAAGCGGTACTTCCGGGACAACGTCCGCACCGTGCACGTGCCGCGCCGGCTGCACGAGCTGTGGGTGCAGGTCAACAGCGCCACCGAGGACCTGACCACGCTGCACGGCCGCTCCCCCTCCACCGCCGAGATCGCCGAGCGGCTGCGGATCAGCGAGGAGGAGGTGCTCAGCTGCATCGAGGCGGGCCGCTCGTACCACGCCACCTCCCTGGAGGCCGCGCAGGAGGGCGACGGGATGCCCGGACTGCTGGACCGCATCGGCTACGAGGACCCGGCCCTGGACGGCGTGGAACACCGCGACCTGATCCGCCACCTCCTGGTCCAACTCCCCGAGCGCGAACAGCGGATCCTGCTGCTGCGCTACTACAGCAACCTCACCCAGTCGCAGATCAGCGCCGAACTCGGCGTCTCCCAGATGCACGTCTCCCGGCTGCTCGCCCGCAGCTTCCAGCGGCTGCGCTCGGCGAACCGCATCGACGCGTAACCGGCGGCCACGGGCGCCCCACGAGAGGCCCGCCGTATCACAGGGCGCCAGGTGCATACCGGACGAGTCGGTGGTCGCACGGTGGGCGCACCGAAGCACACACCCGAACAGCTCTGCATCGCAAACCCGATCGAGCGCTCACCGCCGCGAGCGATTCGCTCACCAGGGCTGTTGCCGGTGACGACGACCGGAAAGACCGTCAGACCCCCTTTATCCAGCGGTGATTCGCATCTCGCGTGTCGACATGTCACTACAGCGCGTTGCCGACATGTGACATTCTGCGGGAGATGCGTTTGCCGGGGCTCCGGCACCGGTATTCAGGTGAAGGCTGCGTTGCTCGTCCGACGGCGCGGCCGCGACCGTCCCGCGACCCGAAGGGGGTGGCATGTCCGCAGAACAGGGCAGCTCGAAAGTGCTGACGCCCGCGAAAAGCGAGGCGGCGCCCAAGGAGCTCGACGCACTCGACGGCATCGACGGCATCGAGAGCGTCACGTCCCTCGACGCCGTGCCTGCCCCGGCCATCCCCGCCATGGGCGAGGCCATCGACACCCGCACCCTGTCCCGCTCCCTGTTCCTGCGCCTGGCCGCGCTGGACGAGAACAGCCCGGAGCGCGCCTACGTCCGGGACACCCTGATCGAGCTGAACCTGCCGCTGGTCCGCTACGCGGCGGCGCGCTTCCGCTCGCGCAACGAGCCGATGGAGGACATCGTCCAGGTCGGCACCATCGGCCTGATCAAGGCGATCGACCGCTTCGACTGCGAACGGGGCGTGGAGTTCCCGACGTTCGCGATGCCGACGGTGGTCGGCGAGATCAAGCGCTTCTTCCGCGACACCTCCTGGTCGGTGCGCGTCCCGCGCCGCCTCCAGGAGCTGCGCCTGGCCCTCACCAAGGCCAGCGACGAGCTGTCGCAGAAGCTGGACCGCTCCCCGACCGTCACCGAACTGGCCGCCGTCCTCGGCGTCTCCGAGGAGGACGTGGTCGACGGCCTCGCGGTGGGCAACGCGTACACCGCCTCCTCGCTGGACTCCCCGGCACCGGAGGACGACGGCGGCGAGGGCTCCCTGGCCGACCGGCTGGGCTACGAGGACACGGCCCTGGAGGGCGTGGAGTACCGCGAGTCCCTCAAGCCGCTGCTGGCCAAACTCCCGCCGCGGGAGCGGCGGATCATCATGCTGCGCTTCTTCGCCAACATGACCCAGTCGCAGATCGGCGAGGAGGTCGGCATCTCCCAGATGCACGTCTCCCGGCTGCTCACCCGGACCCTGTCCCAGCTGCGCGAGGGACTGATCTCGGACTGAGGGCCCCCGCTGACGGAGCGTCGGCCAACACGGCCGGACGACAACACCGTCACGGGACGCTTCGTACGACGCCATGGCCACCCGGCCGCCGACGCGCCCGCACGGGAGCCTCGGCGGCCGTCGTGTGTCCTGGCCCGGTCACGGGGGCGTACGCCGGCTCCAGGGCACCGCTTCCGCGCACACCGAGGTCAGCCCCCGTACAAAGCACACCCCATCCGCCCTCCCCGGCGGGGACGGGCGGCGCGGGTGTGCACAAGGGGGCGGGTGACGGTCGTACGACCCCCGCCCCGCCTGTCCCACCCCGGAGAAGGCGGTTCCCCTCCGGGCGCGCGGGTTACTTCAGTGCGAGCCAGGCGACGCCGGCCACGACCACGAGGGCCACGATGACGCCGATGATCACGCCGACGCGCGGACCGGAGGAGGCGGCGGCCGCCTGCTGCTGACGCCCCTGCGGAGCCTCGTCGACGAACGCGCGGAACATCTGAGTGCTGCCGGCAGGGTCGTAATTGCCCTGGGGGCCCTGGGTGTTAGCCATGGCCCGAGACCTTAGCGAAGACGGGCCGGGGCGCCCAAGTGGGGGGCCACCGGGACAGACGGGGACACCCTTCGCGGACCCACCTGCATATTCACATCCGCAACGCTATGCCTTTGCCAAGGTTTTACACAGGTTCCGGGCCGCTTATTTGCCTGTAGCAACCAATGGACCTTATGGTTGCCCCAAGCAACGAATACGGGAGGTGTGATGGCCGAGCATGCGCAGTTTGACGAGCTTGCGCGTCAGCTCAGCGCCGTCGGCGCCGTTAAACGGGATCTCGTACGGGTACTGCCCCCCGAGTGCCCCGGAGGCTCGGCCGCCGTGCTGACGCTGCTCGGCCGGCACGGCGGCATGCGCATGAGCAAGCTCGCGGAGCTGCTGGCCGTCGATCTGTCGGTGACCAGCCGGCATGTCGCGCACGTCGCCGCACGGGGCTGGATCGAGCGGCTCCCGGACCCGGCGGACAAGCGCTCGCGCATCCTGCACCTGACCGCCGCGGGCCAGGAGCAGCTGGACGAGCTGTCCCGGCGGACCTCGCGGCTGCTCGCGGAGCGGCTCGGTGACTGGACCGACGACGAGGTCGCCCAGCTCACCCGGCTGATGACCCGCCTGCGCTCGTCGTTCGGCGACTGCCGGCCCCCCTCGGCCCGGCCGTCCGCTCCCGTAGTCGAAGAGACCACCCGTACACCCGCAAGCACGTAAGAAAAGGAAGCCCATGGCAACGACCACACCAGCCGGTGTGCGGGCTCACGCCAAGCACGGGGGAGGCTCCTCGGCGGGCGACGCCCCGATGACCCACCGGCAGATCATGGAGGCGCTCTCCGGTCTGCTGCTCGGCCTGTTCGCCGCCATCCTGTCGTCCACGATCGTCACCAACGCACTGCCGACGATCATCAAGGACCTCGGCGGCGGCCAGTCCGCGTACACCTGGGTCGTCACCGCGGCCCTGCTGGCGATGACCGCCTCCGTGCCCCTGTGGGGCAAGCTGTCCGACCTGATGAGCAAGAAGGCGCTCGTCCAGATATCCCTGGTCATCTACGTGGCCGGCTCGGTCATCGCCGGTCTGGCGCCGAACCCGGCGATGCTGATCACCGCCCGTGCGATCCAGGGCCTCGGCGCCGGCGGTCTGTCCGCCCTGGTGCAGGTCATCCTGGCCGCGATGATCGCCCCGCGCGAGCGCGGCCGGTACTCCGGCTACACCGGCGC
Organism: Streptomyces sp. AM6-12; assembly: GCF_044327085.1. NCBI lineage: Bacteria > Bacillati > Actinomycetota > Actinomycetes > Kitasatosporales > Streptomycetaceae > Streptomyces > Streptomyces sp. AM6-12. Next base: position 3,864,965 of record NZ_JBIQWN010000001.1, on the reverse strand, counting down.
CACCTTCGCCGTGGCCACCGTCGGCGGCCCGCTGCTCGGCGGTGTCATCACCGACACCAGCTGGCTCGGCTGGCGCTACTGCCTGTTCGTCGGCATCCCCTTCGCGGTGATCGCGCTGTTCGTGCTCCAGAAGACCCTGCACCTGCCGGTCACCAAGCGCCAGGTGAAGGTCGACTGGCTCGGCGCCTTCTTCATCACCGCGGCCGCCTCGCTGCTGCTGATCTGGGTGACCTTCGCCAACGACAAGTACGACTGGTTGTCCTGGCAGACGTACGTGATGGTGGGCGGCACGATCCTGCTCGCGCTGGCCTTCGTCTTCACCGAGACCAAGGCGTCCGAGCCGATCATCCCGCTGCGCCTGTTCCGCAACCGCACGATCTCGCTGGCCTCGGTGGCCTCGCTGTTCGTCGGTGTCGGCATGTACTCGGGCACCGTCTTCTTCTCGCAGTACTTCCAGCTGGCGCGGGACAAGTCCCCGACCATGTCCGGTGTGATGACCATCCCGATGATCGGTGGTCTGTTCGTCGCCTCCATGGTCTCCGGGCGGATCATCTCCAGCACCGGACGCTGGAAGAACTGGCTGGTCGCCGGTGGTCTGTTCCTCACGGCGGGCCTGTCCCTGCTGAGCCTGATGCGCTACGACACCCCCTACTGGCAGCTCTCCATCTACATGGCGCTGCTGGGTATCGGCGTCGGCATGATGATGCAGAACCTGGTGCTCTCCACGCAGAACCAGGTCGCCCCGAAGGACCTGGGCGCCGCCTCCTCCACGGTGAGCTTCTTCCGCTCCCTCGGCGGTGCGGTCGGCGTCGGCGTGCTCGGCTCGGTCATGTCGGACCGGATCAGCCACTACGCCAAGAACAGCATCGGCGAGCTGGGCCTCAAGGAGCGGATGGCCGCGGCCAAGGCCGTGGGCGGCGGCGACCTGCCCGACATGAACAGCCTGCCGCTGCCGATCCGTCATTGGCTGGAAAGCGCCTACGGGCACGGCATCGCCGACGTCTTCCTCTACGCGGCGCCCTGCGCCCTGGTCGCCTTCGTCGTGGTGATGTTCATCAAGGAGGTCCCGCTGCGGACGACCGGCGCGCTGACCCAGGCCGCGCAGGAGAAGGCGGGGACCGTCGAGAACACGCTGGAGAGCACTGTGGAGAACACCATGCGGAACGTGCCGGGTGAGCCCGTCCAGGAGAAGGTGCCCAGCCTGACCGCGCCCGCCCCGGTGGTGGGCGCCTCCGAGGCGCTGGCCACCGCGACCGCCTCCGCCGCGCCGATGACGGCCGTGGCGACCATCGCCGAGCCCGGCTCGGGCGGCGACGGCACCCCGGTGCACGGCTTCGTCCGCGGCGCCGAGAGCGCCCCGGTGCCGGGGGCCGCGGTCACCCTGATCTCGCTGGCCGGCCGCCAGCTCGGCCGCTCCGTCGCCCGGACCGACGGCTCCTACGCGCTGACCGCCCCCGGCACCGGCAGCTACGTCCTGATCGCCTCCTCCGACGGCTACCAGCCGCAGGCCTCCACCATCGTGGTGGGCGAGGAGCCCCTGTCGTACGACATCCTGCTCAGCGGCACCAGCGGGCTGACCGGTGTGGTGCGGGCGAGCGGGAGCGCGCTGCCGGTCAAGGACGCCATGGTGATCGTCACCGATGTGCGCGGTGACCTGCTGGCCACCGCCACCACCGGGGAGCAGGGCGAGTTCGCCTTCACCGACCTGGTGCCCGGGCCGGTGACCGTCGCCGTCAACGCGGGCGGTTTCCGGCCTCGCGCCCTGCCCGTCGAGGTGGCCGTCACCGGTATCACCCGGATCGACGTCGACCTGGACGCCGGCGCCCGCCTCCAGGGCGTCGTCAGGGCCCCGCACGGCCCGCTGGCCGACGCGCGGGTGACCCTGGTCGACCAGGCCGGCAACGTGGTCGGCAGCGCCACCACCGGTGCGGACGGCGCGTACGCCTTCACCGACCTGGACAGCGGCGAGTACACCGTCATCGCGACCGGCTACCCGCCGGTGGCGACCGCGCTGACCGTCACCGGCACCGGTGCCGACGGTCACGACATCCAACTCGCCCACCCCGGCGAGTAGTTCGGCCCGGCCCGTGGCAGGGCACGCTCCGAGCGGAGGTGCCCGGCGCCACGGGCCGGTTCTCTTACGACCGATTTGCAAGTCCTTGCAGGGAGAAAACGGGATGGGACTGACCGCGAAGATCCGTACGCGGGACGGGTGGGCCGTGTCGCACGCGGTCGTCACGGTGACCGACATGACCGGTACGCAGGTGCTGCGGGCCGAGGCGGACGCCGAGGGGGCCGTACGGGATGCCACCGAGCTGGCACCGGGCGCGTACACGGTGATCGTGACCGCCGTCGGGTACGCCCCGGCCGCGTCCAGCGCGATCGTCACCGCGAGCGGCCGGGCCGAGATCGGCACGGTGACCCTGGCCCGGCAGGGCGGCACCGAGCTGCCGCCGCCCGGCCCCTGGACCATCGACCCGGCGCACTCCTCCGTCGCCGCGGTCGCCCAGCACCTGGGGATCTCCAGCGTGCACGGCCGGTTCACGGAGTTCGGCGGCACCATCGAGATCGCCCCGGACGACGTCGCCAAGTCGCGGGTGGAGGCGGTGATCAAGGCCGGGTCCATCGACACCGGCAACGGCATGCGCGACACGCACCTGCGCTCGGGTGACTTCCTCGACATCGAGAACCACCCGGAGATCACCTACCGCTCCACCGGGCTGACCCAGGCGGGCTCCGACCGCTGGACCGTGCACGGCGAACTGGCCCTGCACGGCGTGGTCCGCCCGGTCGACCTGGACCTCGCCTACCTCGGCACCGGCGCCGACCCGTGGGGCGGCACCCGCGCCGCCTTCCGGGCCACGGCGGAACTGCACCGGGAGGACTTCGCGATGAACTACAACCAGGTCCTCCAGGCCGGCATCGCGGCCATCGGCACCACGCTGCGGGTCCAGCTGGACATCCAGGCGGTGCAGGGCGAGAGCCTGCCGTCCGCCTGATCCGCACGCGAAGGGCCCGCCGACCGGCATCCGGTCGGCGGGCCCTTCGCGGTTCAGTTGTCCGTCGCGCCCACGATGCGGCGGGCCAGGTCGCGCAGCTTGACGTTCTCCCGCTGGGAGGCGCGCACCAGGCTCTCGAAGGCGGCCTGGGCGTCGATGTCCAGGCGTTCCATCAGGATGCCGGTGGCCTGTCCGATCAGGTCGCGGGTGTGCATGGCCGCGGTCAACTGCTCGCGCACGGTCACGGAGTTCAGGGCGAGGCTCACGTGTGCCGTGAACAGCCGGCCGAGCCGGGCCGCCGTCTCGTCGAAGGCGCCGGGCTCGCGCGAGTAGGCCGTCAGCACGGTCAGCCGACGCCGGTCGGCGCGCAGCCGCATGGACAGCACCGAGCGCAGCTCCTGCGGTTCGCCGTCCGCGCCGCCGCTGTCCGCCCGCACCACCGGTGCCTCCCACAGCCGCTCCCAGTGCGGCAGGTCGGAGGTGCCGGCGGCGCGCACGATGTCGTCGCTCCAGGCGACCGTGCGCAGGCTCTCCCCGCGCTCGATCTCGCAGACCCCGGCGTGCTCGGCGCCAGGCAGCAGATGCACTGCGAGCCGGACCGCGGTTTCGAGCGTGGCACCGGGAGAGGCGCTCTCGTGCAGCTCACGGGCCGCCGCGGTCAGGGCCTCGGCCAGGTCGAGACCGCCCGGAGCATGGATCGACCCAAAAACGTCGTACGAGGAGAAGTCGTACGCGGAAGAGTCGGGCACAGGAAAGTCGGATGCGGCCACCACGAACCTCTCGGATGACATGACCGTGCGGCCATGCGCAGGAGAGCTCCGCAGCACATTCCCGACTGCGAGCACAGGACAGAAGAACTCTAGCTGCTCCATTGCGGTGAAGTGACCTTGGACCGGCGTCTGGACGAAGCCCCGGCCCCCGACGCGCGGTGCCTGTCCCCAGCAGGGTCAGGCAGGGGCGGGGTGCCGCGCCCTAGGCTGCCGGTATGGCACCGAACATCGCGACGAACACCCGCGTCAGCCTGGACGAGCTGCTGGACTTCGTACGACCCCGCCACCGCGCGCTGCTGATCACCCGCCGCGCCGACGGCTCCCCGCAGGCCTCGCCGCTGACCTGCGGGGTGGACGACTCGGGCCGCATCGTGGTCTCGACGTACCCGGAGCGGGCCAAGACGCGCAACGCCAGGCGGGATCCGCGGGTGGGCCTGCTCGTGCTCAGCGACGACTGGAACGGCCCCTGGGTACAGGTCGACGGCACCGCCGAGGTCGTCGACAGCCCCGACTCGGTGGAGCCGCTGGTCGAGTACTACCGCAACATCGCCGGTGAGCACCCGGACTGGGACGAGTACCGGGCGGCCATGCGCAAGCAGGGCAAATCGATCATCCGGGTGACGCCCGAGCGGTGGGGCCCGGTGGCGACGGGAGGCTTCCCGGCACGGCTGGTCGGCGGGGAGTGAGCGCCGGCCGCGTCCTCCCCTCCGGGCGGGCGCGGTTCGCCGCAGGCCCCGTCCGGAGCGGGTTCGAGCAGGTCGTCCCTGGTGCCGCCGTACCGGTACAGGGACGTCGTTCCGCTTCGCCGTCCCCGCTCAGTTCCCCGTGCGCCGGGTGAGGTCGTAGAAGGTGGCCGAGCCCACGGTCACCTTCGTGTAGGTGCTCTGGACCCAGGAGCTGATCTGCGAGCCGGTGCCGCTGGTGCCGCCGCGCCCGGTGTCCTCTCCACCCGGGCCGGTGCCGCCGCCCATGCCGCCGCCGGCGATGAAGTAGTGGATCTTGCCCTCGGCCACGTACTTCTCGAACTGCGCGAGTGTCGGTGACGGGTCGGTGCCGTTGAAGCCACCGATCGCCATGACCGGGTCGCCGGTGGCGAGTTGGTAGCTGGCCGCGTTCTGCGAGCCGATGGACGCGGCGACCCAGGTGTACCGGGAGGCGTCCTTCTCCAGCAGCGCCTTGGCGGCCGAGCCGACGTCCGCGCCGTTCAGCAGACCGCCGAAGCCGCCGGCGCCGGCACCGCGTTCGCCGTTCGGGGCACCACCCCGCGTACCGCCGCCGACGCCGGGGAATCCGTTGCCGGTCCGGCCGCCCGGCATGCCCTGGCCGCCGCCCGGCATCCCCTGCTGCCCCTGCTGTCCCGGCATGTGTCCGCCGCCGAAGCCGCCCGGAGCGCCGCCGGGCCGGGCGCCGGGACCCCGCCCGCCGCCGAACCCCATCATGCTCGCGCCCGCCGGGCCCGCCGTCGGGATGGAGCCCTCGTGCCCGGAGTCCACCGTGCTCAGGGTGTAGGCGGTCGGGCCGGCCAGCGCGGCGATGAGCGCCAGGGCCGCCGTGCCCAGGGCGAGGGGCCGGGTGAGGCGCCCGGCGAAGATCAGGCCGAGGGCCGCCACCAGACCACCGATCAGAACCAGCCATTTCAGCCAGGGCAGATAGGCCGGGGTGCGGTCGAGCAGCACATAGCCCCAGGCACCGGCCGCCACCACGGACGCGGCGAGCGCGAGCGCCGCCCACACCGCGCGGCGCCGCTCCCACAGCAGCCCGGCGCCCATGCCGACGACGGCGGCCAGACAGGGGGCGAGGGCCACGGTGTAGTACTGGTGGAAGATGCCCGCCATGTAGCTGAACACCGCCGTGGTGGTCAGCAGGGAGCCGCCCCAGACCAGGAGCGCGCCGCGGGTGACCGATGTACGCCGGTACCGCCGGGTCGCCACCAGGGACGCGACCAGCAGGATCAGCGCGGCGGGCAGCAGCCAGGAGATCTGGCCGCCCACCTCGGAGCCGAACATCCGGTCCCAGCCGGTCGCTCCCCACATCCCGCCGCCGGTACCGCCACCGGGGCCGGAGCCCCCGCCGACGCTGCCGGTCTCCTCGCCGTTCAGCCGCCCGAACCCGTTGTAGCCGAAGGTCAGTTCCAGGAAGCTGTTGTGCTGCGAGCCGCCGATGTACGGGCGGGACGAGGCCGGCCACAGCTCGACGATCGCGACCCACCAGCCCCCGGACACCACCAGCGCGAGGGTGGCGGCGGCCAGCTGGCCGAGGCGCTTCCTCAGCGGCACCGGCGCGCAGACCGCGTACACCACGGCGAGCGGCGGCAGGATCAGGAACGCCTGGAGGGTCTTGGCGAGGAACGCGAGACCGATCGCGACCCCGGCCCACACCAGCCACCTGGTCCGGCCGTCCTCCAGCGCGCGGACGAGGAAGTAGCAGGCCGCCGACATCAGCAGGGCCAGCATGGCGTCCGGGTTGTCGAACCGGAACATCAGCGCCGCGACCGGGGTGAGCGCGAGCACCGCGCCCGCGATCAGCCCGGCCGCCGGACCGCTCCGGCGGCGCACCGCGGCGTACACGACGGCCACCGTCGCCACGCCCATCAGCACCTCGGGCACGAGGATCGCCCAGGAGTTCAGGCCGAAGATCCGCACCGACAGCTCCATCGGCCACAGCGAGGCCGGGGGCTTGTCGACGGTGATGGCGTTGCCCGCGTCCAGCGACCCGAAGAACAGCGCCTTCCAGGACGTACTGCCCGCCTGGACGGCAGCCGCGTAGAAGGAGTTGGCGTAGCCGGAGGCGCTCAGGTCGTACAGGTAGAGCAGCAGGGTGGCGGCGAGCAATCCGAGGAGGGCGGGGCGCGCCCAGCCGGGGTCCTCGGGGCGGCCGCGCCAGAGGCGGTGCGGGAGGGAGCGCCGGGGCGCGTCCCCGTCTGCGGCGGCCGGGGGCGGAGCCGCCGCGGCCGTGCCGCCCCGCCCCTCGGACGCGTCGAGCGGGCGGTCGCAGGAGGTGCTCATCGGGACCCCTCGGGGGTGTGGGTGGCGAGCGGCTGCCGCTGGTCCGGGAAGACCCAGGCGCGGAACAGCAGGAACCGCAGTACGGTCGCGGCGAGGTTGGCGGTGACGAGGACCGCCAGTTCGGTGGAGTGCGCGGGGTGGCCGCCGGCCGCGTCGAGGGCGGCCAGGGAACCGCTGGTCAGGGCGAGTCCGATGGCGAAGACCAGCAGGCCCTGCGCCTGATGGCGGACCGCGCCGCCCCGGCCGCGCACCCCGAAGGTGAGCCTGCGGTTGGCGGCCGTGTTGGCGACGGCCGAGACCAGCAGCGCGAGACCGTTGGCGGGCTGCGGCCCGCACAGCTGCCGGAAGCCGCTGTAGAGCAGCAGGTAGAAGAGGGTCGACAGGACGCCGACCAGGCAGAATCCGGCCAGCTGGCGGACCAGCCCCTTCGGCACGCCGGTCAGCTCGCGGTCGCGCGGGTCGTCGCCGAAGGGCCGGGCGAGCAGGTCCAGCGGCAGCGAACCGGTGGCGAGCGCCCGGCCGATCCGCCACACGCCCTTGAGGTCCTCGGTCGCGGTGCGCACGATGTGCACGGTGGAGTCAGGGTCGTCCACCCAGTCGACCGGCACCTCGTGGATCCGCAGCCCGGCCCGCTCGGCGAGCACCAGCATCTCGGTGTCGAAGAACCATCCGGTGTCCTCCACCAGCGGCAGCAGCACCCGCGCCACATCGCCCCTGATGGCCTTGAAGCCGCACTGCGCGTCCGAGAAGCGGGCCTTGAGCGAGCCGCGCAGGATCAGGTTGTACGCCCGGCTGATCAGCTCGCGCTTGGGCCCGCGCACCACGCGGGAGGAGCGGGCGAGCCGGGAGCCGATCGCGAGGTCCGAGTGGCCGGAGATCAGGGGCGCGACCAGCGGCAGCAGGGCGTTGAGGTCGGTGGACAGATCGACGTCCATATAGGCGAGGACCGGCGCGCGGGACGCGGACCACACGGTGCGCAGCGCGCGCCCCCGGCCCTTCCGCTCCAGGCGTACGACGCCCACGCCGGACAGCTCGGCCGCCAGCCGCGCCGCGACCAGCGGGGTGGTGTCGGTGGAGGCGTTGTCCGCGATCGTGATGCGGAAGGCGTAGGGGAAGGTGCGCGTCAGATGCTCGTGCAGCCGGCGGACGCAGGGCTGGAGGTCCTGCTCCTCGTTGTAGACGGGGATCACCACGTCCAGGACGGCCGTACCGGCGGCCGAGGCCGGCAGGTGCTCCCGGGCCGGCAGGGCGCCGGGGGGCGAGTCGGGAGAAGAGTCGGTTCGCATGGAACCGACTCTCGTCAGACGTCCTGTCGCACCGGTGTGGTGGCGCTGTGGTACGGCTGTGAGTGCGAACCTTCCTCGTGTGCAAGGGGGTTGGAGTCGGCGGTCCGGGTGCCGAGCGCGGGCAGGCGCAGGGTGAACACGGTCCGGCCGGGCGCGCTCTCCACGCTCACCGCGCCGTCGTGCGCCGCCGCCACGGCCTGCACGATGGCCAGCCCGAGCCCGGTGGAGCCGGTGGCCCGCGACCGGGCCGAGTCCCCGCGGGCGAACCGCTCGAAGACGTGCGGCAGCAGAGCGGCCGGAATTCCCGGCCCGTCGTCCTCGACGTCCACGCACACCCACGGACCCTGCCGACGCACCCGCGCGGTGACGGTCGTACCGGGCGGGGTGTGGCGCTGGGCGTTGGCCAGCAGGTTGATCAGGACCTGCTGGAGCCGGGCGGAGTCCGCGCGGACCGGCGCGGGCTCGTCGGGCAGCGCGAGCCGCCAGGTGTGGTCCCGGCCGGCCGCCCGGGCGTCGCTGACGGTGTCCACGACGAGCGGGACCAGATCGGTCCGCCCGAACTCCAGCGGTCGGCCCGTGTCCAGGCGGGCGAGCAGCAGCAGGTCCTCCACCAGCAGGGTCATCCGCCCGGCCTCGGACTCGATCCGGCCGAGGGCGTGCCGGGTGTCGGGGCCGACCTGCTCGTGACCGCGCCGGGTCAGTTCGGCGTAGCCGCGGATGGAGGAGAGGGGGGTGCGCAGTTCATGGCTGGCGTCGGCGACGAACTGCCGTACCCGCGTCTCGCTCTGCTGCCGGGCCTGAAGCGCGCCGTGCACATGGTCGAGCATCCGGTTCAGCGCGGCGCCGACCTGTCCGACCTCGGTGTGCGGATCGCACTCGGCGTCCGGGACGCGCTCGCTGAGGTTCACCTCGCCGCTGTGCAGCGGCAGTTCGGAGACGCGGGTGGCGGTGGCGGCGACCCTGCGCAGCGGGCGGGTGGCCACACCCACGATGACGGTCCCGGCGAGGCAGGCGGCGAGCAGCCCGGCGGCGGTGACACAGACCTCCACCAGGATCAGGGTGTTGATGATGCCGTCGGTGTCGTCGGTCGGAATGGCCACGTAGAAGGAGCCGTTGGGCCCGGTGGCGTACTCGGCGCGGTAGCTGCCGAGGCCGGGCAGGTCGAGGGTGTGCGCGTGGCGGTCCCGGGGCACGGTGCCGAGGGTCGCGAGCTGGGCGGCGTCGAGATCGTGGGCGCTGGTGTACGGCGCCGACGTCGACTTGCGGCCCACCTTGCCCTCGGTAGCGGTGCCGCCTGCCGCCACGGCGACGACCGTGTACGGCGGCTGCGGGCCCAGGGCGACGAACTGGTCCAGCTTGATGCCGGTGGGCGCCCGTCCGCCGCCGGGTCCGCCGGGCCCCTTGCCCTGCCCCGGCGGGGCGAAGGCACCGGAGGCCCGCTTGCCGACCTCGTCCAGCCGGCCGTCCAGCTGGGTGTACAGATGGGAGCGCAGGGCCAGCGTGGTCACGGTGCCGATCACCGCGCAGACGACGGCGATCAGGACGACGGAGGCGACGACGAGGCGGGTGCGCAGGGTGCGGGGGGACCGGGGGGAGCAGAGGGTGCGGGGGGTGCGGGACGGCCGCCCCATGGACCGTCGTACCGGACTCGGCCGGGGGGCGGGCCGGGGCCGGCCAGGTCCGCTCATCACACGGCGGGCTTGATCAGGTAACCGGCGCCACGCCGGGTGTGGATCATGGGCTCGCGGCCGGCGTCGATCTTCCGGCGCAGGTACGAGATGTACAGCTCGACCACATTGGCCTGGCCGCCGAAGTCGTACGACCAGACGCGGTCCAGGATCTGCGCCTTGCTGAGCACGCGCCGCGGGTTGCGCATCAGGAAGCGCAGCAGCTCGAACTCGGTGGCGGTGAGGTGGATGTTGTCACCGCCCCGCGTCACCTCGTGGCTGTCCTCGTCCAGGGTGAGGTCGCCGACCACGAGCACGGACTCGGAGCGCCGGTCGGCCGCGCCGGACCTGCGGATCAGCCCGCGCAGCCGGGCGACGACCTCCTCCAGGCTGAACGGCTTGGTCACATAGTCGTCGCCGCCGGCGGTGAGCCCCGCGATCCGGTCCTCCACCGCGTCCTTGGCGGTCAGGAACAGCACGGGCACGTCCGGCAGTTCACGGCGCAGCCGGCCGAGGACGGCCAGCCCGTCCATGTCCGGCAGCATCATGTCGAGGACGACGGCGTCGGGCCGGAACTCGCGGGCCGTCTGAAGGGCTCCCTGACCGTCCGTCGCGCTTCTGATCTGCCAGCCCTCGTAGCGAAGGGCCATGCTCAGCAGTTCGGTGATCGACGTCTCGTCGTCGACCACCAGCACGCGGACGGGGCTCCCGTCCGGCCTCAGCAGTTCGGTGCGCCCCTGGGGCGAGGTCGTGGTCATGGCGGCCACACTGTCGAGGCCCTCTGAGAGGAGTGTTGCACCAGTCTTGGTTTTTCCTGAGAAACACACAGCCACCACTCAGGCAACGCCTGGGTGGTCCCTCAGAACAGCCCGTCCTGCGGGCGCGGGAACTCGCGTACGGGCAGGGTGAGTTCATCGCCGACCCGCGGTGAGGGCACGAGCCCCCAGCCCCGCATCAGCCGGGTGTCGAGCACGACGACCCCCCGGCCGTGCACCGCCAGATGAAGATCGGGCCCGGCGGCGGCGACCAGTTCCCCGCCGATGGCGCCACCGGGGACCAGCTCGGTGACCTCGCCGAAGGCGGCGGGTACACCGTCGATCCCGAAGGCCCGCACCTGGTCGACCACTTCGCAGGGCTCGGCCCGCAGGGACTCCGGCCACTGGGCGAGCGCGACGGCCCGCCGGTGCAGCGCGCGCACCTCGGCCGCCCGCTCCGGCGCCGTCCCCGGCAGCCGCGCCCGCACCGCCCGCTTCTCGGCGTACGCGATCCGGTCCGGCACGCCCAGCGCGGCGCGCAGCATCTCCTCGGTACGCCGGGCGGCCATCAGGGGCCCGGTTCCGAGCCAGCTGAAACAGACCGCGCCCTGCTCCAGCAGCCGCGCCGGCCCCCGCTCGACGGCCGTGATACCGACCTTGAGCAGGCCGGGGCCGAACCAGGCGAGATACACCCGGTACGGCCGGGGGTCGTCGGCGATCGCGTCGGCGGCCACGGAGTGCGCCCGGTCGAGCCGCGCGCACTGCTCGCACCGGGCGCCGGTGCCGCGTCCCGGCACGGCCGCCCGCACCGGGCACGCGTGCCCCCGCGCCCCCACGCAGACGCGCCCGCTCCCGTCCGGCACGGCGAACTCGATTCGCTTCCCCCACCCCAGCGCGCTGTCCCGGCCGCCCTCCCAGGCGAGCACGAGCCCGTCGCCGGTCCAGCGAAGCCCGGAGCATCTCCACATCTGTGCCATCACTCGTGAGGGTAGGGGGTGGGTGTGACAGGGGCTGTACGGGGGAAAAGAAGGGCCCCGCAGCGCGCCTAGTAATCGTTCGGCGCCTTCCGTTGGCCATCCTTGCCGGCAAAGCACGGGATTCGGCTCCAGAGACGACGGAAGGTCGGTCGATTGAAGCTCGCCAAGCGATTTGCCGCGGTCAGCGTCGCCGCCACGGCGGCAATTATCTTCAGCGCCGGTGGCGCCCAGGCTCAGAGCGGCGGGGGCCTGCTGTCCCTTCTGGGCGACATTCCGCTGCTGCGGATGCCCTTCTCTATGGGGACCGCGGGACTGGGTGGCAGCACCACCGGGACGCAGACCACCAATAACAACAACAATAACAACACGGGTGGCCCGAACAACAACAACAATAACAACGGAGGCGGCACGAATAACAACAACAATAACAACAACGGCGACAGCCAGGCTCAGGCCAGCGACACGGGAATCCTCTCACTGCTGGGCAAGTCACTCATCAACTTCCAGGTGTGTTACCCGAAGGGGCAGGAAGGATCGGGCAACACGTTCACCGGGAACCAGAACATCAACTGCCACCAGAACTGAGGCAGCGCCTCCAGCAGAAAACGAGAGAGCCCTCGCCGTCGAGGGCGGCACAGAACAACCCGGCGACCGGGTGAGACTTCACCGGTCGCCGGGCTGTGAAGTTCAGCCGTTGTTGTTGTTATTGTTGTTGTTCGCGCCCCCGCCGTTGTTGTTGTTATTGTTGTTGTTGTTGTTCGCACCCCCGCCGTTGTTGTTGTTATTGTTGTTGTTGTTCGCACCCCCGCCGTTGTTGTTGTTATTGTTGTTGTTGTTCGCACCCCCGCCGTTGTTGTTGTTATTGTTGTTGTTGTTCGCGCCCCCGCCGTTGTTGTTGTTATTGTTGTTGTTGTTCGCGCCCCTGCCGTTGTTGTTGTTATTGTTGTTGTTGTTCGCGCCCCTGCCGTTGTTGTTGTTATTGTTGTTGTTGTTGTGACGCCCACCTCGGCCGTTGTTGTTGTTATTGTTGTTGTTGTGACGCCCGCCTCGTCCGTTGTTGTTGTTATTGTTGTTGTTGTTCCCGCCTCCGTTGTCGTTCGGCGTCGTCACGTGAGCGACTGTCGGCGTCGGAGCCGCGAAGGCAGAGGAGGGGACCAGAGCACCCCCTGCGGCCAGGGCCGCCGAAGCGGTCAGCACTGCCGTACGCTTTGCGATCTTCTTGAGCATGGTGATCCCTTTTCGTTGAGACGGATCAGGCGGGTCGAAGCCCGATTCGATCCGAGGGGACGGTCCGTTCGACTTCGGCGAATCGATCGCGTCGCGGCGATTCGCCCTGGGCCGGCTCCGCTATCCGGTGAGCGGCACAGACCGGGAAACCGGGAACCCAGGCGCGCAGCGCTCTCGCCAGCATGACTCCGCCGCGGTCGGACGCACATCGGGTGGGCACCCCAAGTTCCACCTCGGCGCACCCCATGTCCCAGTCCTCACTCCCCGCGCCTGCCCACCTTCCGCGCTGGCCTTGATCGGTCTGGATCTTTTGCACGGCTCCGACGGCAGAGGGAAACTGGCTGGTGATGGACCTGCTGGAGCGAGAGGCCGTGATCCAGGACCTCACCGGTCACCTGCGGGAGACTGTGGTCGGTCCTGGCCGACTGGCCCTGGTGCGCGGCGAGGCGGGAATCGGCAAGACCAGTGTCGTCAACCGCCTCGCCCAACTCGCCGAACCCGGAATCCGGATACTGGCCGGAGCCTGTGATCCATTGGCCGCGCCCCGATCTCTGGGTCCTCTGCTGGATCTCGCCCCGCGGCTGGGACATGCGGTGCGCGCGGCCCTGACCGGCGTGCTGGCCGGTACCTGCCGTCCCGACGAGCTGTTCGACTGCTTGCTCGCCGAACTGAGCTGCTACCCCAGTCTGCTGGTCGTGGAGGACGTCCACTGGGCCGACGAGGCCACGATGGACCTGCTGCGATACCTGGCCAGGCGGCTGCCGGGCCTTCCGACGCTGGTGGTGACCACCTACCGCGACGACGAGGTCGGCCGCACCCACAAGGTGACCTCTCTCCTGGGGACCCTGGCCGGCTACCCGTGGGTGTACCGCCATGACCTGACCCCGCTGAGCCGCCGGGCCGTGGCCCGGCTGGCCCGTGGACACACCGTCGACGCCGACGAGCTGTACCAGGTCTCCGCAGGCAATCCGTTCATCGTCACCGAGGTCCTGGCCGCCCCCACGGAGTCCGTCCCCGCCACCGTGCGCGAGGCGGTCGCCGGCCGCCTCGCCGGCCTGTCGACCACCGCACGAAGGGTCGTCGACACACTGGCCGTCCTGGGACGCCGCGTCCCGCTGCCCCTCCTGGCCGATCTGCTGCCCGCCTCGGAGGAGGCCCTCGACGAGGCCGTGGCCAGCGGAATCGTGCGGACCGACGGACAGCTGGCCGAGTTCCGCCATGAGTTGACCCGGCTGGCGGTGCTGGATTGCGTCCCCGCCGCCCACCGTCTGCGGATACACCGGCAAGCGCTGACGGCGGGGCGGTCGCGCCCGCTCACCGCGGACGATCTGACGCTGCTGGCCGAGCACGCCGACGGCGCCGGCGACGCGGCCGCCGTACTGGAGTACGCACCCGCCGCGGCCGACCACGCGCTCGCGTCGGGCGCGCACCGGGAGGCAGCCGTTCAGTACGCCCGCGCCCTGCGGTACGCCGGCCTTCTGCCGATCGGTCGAAGGGCCGCCCTGCTGGAAGGCCATTCGCTGGCATGTCTCGCGTCCAGTCGGCTGGACGAAGGGATCGCCTCCCGCCGTACGGCGGTGGAGCTGCGCCGCGCTCTGGGCGACCGGCTGCGCGAGGGCGACGACCTGCGCCGGCTGTCGTACTGGCTGTGGCCGTTCGGGCGGACCGTCGAGGCCGGGCGGACCGGCCTGGAGGCGGTACGGGTCCTCGAAGGGCTGGGGCCGAGCCGGGAACTGGCCTGGGCGTACCTGAACCTCTGTCAGCTGTCCTGCCACAGGCATGAAGGACCCGGGGTGACCGCCGCCCGTGCGGAGAAGGCGATCGCTCTGGGCGAGCGCTTCGGCGACGCGGGGGTCGTCGTCCAGGCCCGCTTCCACGCGGCGGCCGCGGACATGCTGGGCGGAGAGTCCGGCTGGGAGGATTGCGAACAGGCGGTGTCCAGCGCGATGGCGCAGGTTCCTCCGGAGGACGCCGGCTTCCTGGCGTCCGTCATGTGCTGGTTCACCGCACTCCGGCGCGACACCAGCCGGACGACCGCGGCCGTGGACCGGGCGGAGGCCCACTGCCTCGATCACGATCTGCTGCCCCAGCTGCTGTGCACGAGGGCCTGGGGCAGCTGGGGGCTGCTGAACCGGGGCTTGTGGGCCCAGGCCGCCGACGCCGCGCAGGGGGTCCTCTCCCACACCGGTTCACCACCCGCCGTCCGGGCGATGGCCTTGACCGTGCTGGGCCTGGTGCGGGCCCGCCAGGACAGCGGCCCCGCATGGCCACTGCTGGAGCAGGCGGCGGGACTGGTCGACTCGGGCTGCCTGCTGGACACGGGCCTCGGGTGGGAGGCCCGAGTCGAGGCGGCCTGGCTCGGCGGCGATCCCGAACGGGTACGGGCGGAGGCCCGGCGCGGGCTGGACGCCTCGGCGGATCGAAGCCATCCCTGGCTGTCCGGGCCGCTGGCCTGCTGGATCCGCCGCGCCGGAGGAACACCCCCGCGGGTGCCCGCGGCAGGGCCCTACGCAATGGAACTGGCCGGTGACTGGGACGGCGCGGCCGCTCAGTGGGACAGCCTCGGCTGCCCGTACGAGGCCGCGCTGGTCCGTCTGTCCGGCGACGCGCCGGCGCTGCACCAGGCACTGGCCGCCTTCGAGGCGCTCGGCGCCCGGCCGGCCGTGGCGCGCACCCGCGCCGTGATGCGTGACCGGGGTGTCCGCCCTGTCAGGCGCGGCCCCCGGAGGGCCACCCTGGCCAATCCGTACGGGCTGACCACCCGCGAGATGGACGTGCTCAAGCTGCTGGACGAGAGTCTCACGGACGCCGAGATCGCCGCCCGCCTCTACATCACGCCCAAGACCGCCGGGCACCACGTGGGCGCGGTGCTGGCCAAGCTCGGCGTCCATTCCCGGCAGGAGGCCGCGCGCAAACTCCACGACCCGAAACGCTGACGAGTGTCTCCGCGACCCGGAAGGGGTTGATGACGATGCGGAAAGCAACCTCGCTGGGCATCAGTCTCCTGGTCGCCGCCTCCTGTTGTACGGCGTTCTCCCCGGCACGGGGTTCGCAGGCCGAATCCACCGGGACGGCCCTTCGGTGCTACGCGACACACCGCAGCCCGAACGCCACCACCTGTTACCGGAGTTCGTGGAAGGCCGAGTACCGGCACGGCGACATGGTCTACGTGCCCATCCTCATCCAGGTACCCGTGCCCCCGCATCCACCCCCGGTGACGCTCGTCGACAGCCTGGACGACGTCCACCCCTCCGGACCCTGACACCGGGCCGTCCCGCCCCGCCGAATCTCTCCGGTGCCTCTGCTTCAGGGGCTCGACCGGTGCTCTTGCGGCCGTCTGGTTGTTGCCCTTGCAGCCCGCCACTGACGGCGTGTCATGACATAACCGATCCTGGTGGGACTGCGCCGCGGCCCCACCGACGACGATGACGCAGATCAGAGCGGCCATGACGGCCTGGGTAACGACCGTCACGGCGGCTCCGGCCCGCGCGGCGATCGCGGCCGCCACGACGGCGAGGACTCCGACACCTCCGGCGGCGGCCAGGTAGTTCCACAACGGGTCGGTCGTGACGGTCTTGCCCGGATCGAGGTTGAACCCGGACAGGAACCAGAGACCGAAGATCACCGCCAAGGCGATCAGCTCCAGGAACACCAGCCCGCACCCGGCCCCGATGTCGGCGCCCCGGTCGGCACGGCCACGCCCTCGCGGGCCGGTGGTCGCGTCGAAGGCCGGAGGAGCGATGGGTAAGTCCATACCCGCCACCTTGCTCGCGCGGGCGAGGCGGACGCATGAGTAGGAGTACTCAGCTCCGCCCGGTCGATTCCCATGGTCAAGACAGAAGCCAGAGGCCCTGTGGATCACTCCACAGGGCCTCTGGTCCGATGTGCACTCGGCAGGATTCGAACCTGCAACCTTCTGATCCGTAGGATCGGGCACCGCACTGTGAAGACTGCCTGCGGCCCCTCGCTCCGTTTGCACAGATTGGCGATCATGTGCGCCCGTGTGCCGTCGTTGCCGTCAATGCTGCCGTCACCTCCGAGCGATGGTGTAACGGCGGTTCGACCTGGCCTCGCGCATCAGGGGCGGACTCGCAGCGACCAGGACGAGCCAGATGCGGACTTCCACCGCATCGGGCCAACCCGCCTGCCCCCTCCGCACCCCCAGGCTGGCAGCACATTAGAACACAGACTCTTGTGACTAGTCAGGCTAAAGCGGTCAAAGTTACTGATATAGAGAAACGGGTTGTCTGTGGCCAGAGACCGGCTCCATGATTAGTTGGCATGAGGATGATCCGAGCGCGGATTGAGAATTTCCGCTGCCTTCAGTTGGCCGAAGTACGGTTTGATGGTGTCACTTCCATCATCGGCCCCAACGGAGTTGGCAAATCAACTATCTTGCGCGCGCTCGATTGGTTCTTCAACGGAGAAAAGGGAACGTCCCTAGATCTCGACGATCTGTGCGTTGAGGCAGGTAGCAGTCGCATCCTTGTAGAAGTTGAGTTTGACTCACTCACCACGCAAGATCGGGAAGAGCTAGGCCACTACGCCCCCGACGGGGTGGACAGTCTCGTAATTTGGCGCACATGGGATAACGGCGAAGACAAGATCACCGGAAAAGGGATGACCTTCCCGCCATTCGAAGCGGTCCGCAGTCAGCCAAACGCTACCGCCAAGCGGAAAGCTTACAATTCGCTACGCGAGGAACGGCCCGATCTTGAACTTCCATCAGCTGGCAGTGAAGCACTGGTGGAAGAGGCGATGATCGTTTGGGAAAGAAATCACCCCGATAGGCTCGTAGAGTCCGACATCCAGGCAAATAACTTCTTCGGCTTTGCCGGAAAGGGGAAGCTCGCAAGCCTATTCGAATTCATCCTCGTGAGCGCAGACCTGCGAGCGCTTGAGGAGTCGACTGACACCCGATCTGCGATTTTTGGGCGAATCATCGAACGCGCCGTGGACAGAAAGATCGCTGATGCCGAATTGGCGGATCTCGATGCACGATTGAATCTGGAACGGGCGCGCATTTCAACCAAAAACTTTGCCCCACAGTTGGATCTAATCTCCAAAGAACTAACCAAGGCAGTCGAGGTTTTCTCGGCAGGTAGAAACGTGACGGTCTCGCCAGTCGACAACCCTTACAAGCCCGTCCGGGCATCCTTCAAGGTTAGTATTATTGATGGTCCTGTCGAAACAACCGTCGAGCGTCAAGGGCACGGATTCCAGCGTGCCATGATTATTGCCGCACTAAAACTTCTTTCGGATCGTGGTGGCGAGGGATCGCGATCCAAGGCTGTGTGCTTGGCCATCGAGGAACCAGAGCTATACCAGCATCCCGTACAGGCCCGAGCCTTCTCCCAGGTGCTACGTAAGATCGCTGAAGATCCGAACCAAATGGCCCAAGTGGCATACGCCACCCATAATCCGATCTTCGTTGACCCACATCACTTTCACGAAATCCGCAGAATCAGCCGTGTGCGGAACAGTTCCAGCCATAGGGCCATTTCCATTGCCCATGTGCGAGTTGATGACGTGATCGAGAAGTTGTCAGGTTTCGTGCCTGAGGAGCGAGTTCGCAAGCAAATTGGGGCGGCAATTCTAAACAGGCTACCTGAGGCCCTCTTCGCCTCTGCCGTTGTACTAGTAGAGGGGGAAACCGACAAGGCGGTCCTGGAAGGAGCCGCTACACGCGATGGAGCCCCGTTGGCGGTGGAAGGCGTTCATGTTGCCGAGGCCGGCCACAAGACAGCTATCTACCTAAGCCATGCCATCCTTACGCTGCTCGGAATTCCATGTTTCGCAGTATTTGATGCCGATGCCGGGGTTGGCGTCAGAATGGAAAGGAATGGAAGGAAACCGCGAGATATCCGCAACGCAGAACTGAATGAGCGTGCGGAGAATCACCGCCTTCTCATGTATCTCGGACAATCGAGCATACCAGATCTGCCCCCCACTCACGCAGATATTGGCTACGCAGTATTCGCAGACTGCCTGGAGGAAACGCTTAAATCCGATTGGCCCGAGTGGGGAGAGAAGGTCGAGGAACTGATTCAGTCCGACATCGGGTACAGCGAGAAGAACACCTACACCTACGCACGAGCAGCATTCGAGGCAGGTGGAGAGCCGCCGTTCGTCATTAAGCAGATCATCCAGAATGCAAAAGCCATGGCGAGACAGGGGCAGTGATGGAGAGACTTCCAGTTACCTCTTCCAACATCATATCGGTCGGCTACGAACCGGCAGAGATGGTGCTAGAGATCGAATTTCACTCTGGGATCTACAGGTATTTTTCCGTCCCAGAAAGTGTCCATAGTGGCCTGATGTCGGCTTCTAGTCACGGCCGCTACTTCGCTCACACAATCAAGGACCGGTACTCATTCTCGAAGGTTGCCTAATCTGGCGATTAGCGAAACAAAAACAGCAAGAGCCCCGCAGCTTGCGCATGCGGGGCTCTTGTTCGTCAGCTCAGGTAAGGAGTGCGCCGGCAACGCCGTTCGTGGCGATCGCTTCGGCCACTTGCATGCCCGCGATCAATGTCATCCTGATTTGTGTCATGATGCACTCCTTTCGTTCGAAGATGGACTATCGGACTCCGGCTTGTTTCTCTTCAGGAACTGGATTCCGTAATTCAGACCAACTGCGACCAAAACGAGCACCAAGATCAGCGCTACGGGAGTTGAACCCGCCCCACATACCCCTGACCTCAACTGACGACGCCTCAAAGTAGCACGAGTTCCTAAGTTAGACACCTATCAGGGCAGGTTGAGCAGAGTGGCTGTCGGGTTGAACAGCTGTCAATGTGCCCTCCCAACGACTTGGAGGGTGAGTTGTGAGTCGCCTCCACCAGAGTTGCCGTTCACCGCGGTCTACGGGGTCAGCCGAGGTAGGGCCGTTCGCGGTGTTCCAGGAAGTGACGGATCCGGAGCCGCTGCGTGTGGTGCATTGGCAGTTGATCGATCTCCTCCGGCTGGACGAACCGCAGCTCCGTGGACTCGTCCGAGATCGCGAGCCGGCCCCCGACCACGCGGGCGGTGAAGCAGACGTTGAACTGCCTTCGCACCTCACCGTCCGAGTAGGCGATGACGTGGCGAGGGTCGGTGTACGTGCCCACGAGCCCGGTGATCTCTACGTCCAGTCCGGTTTCTTCCTTCACCTCGCGGACGGCCGTTCCTGGGAGTGAGTCGGTCATCTCCATGCCGCCACCTGGCAGCGCCCACAGATCGTTATCCCTGCGGCGCTGAAGGAGTATGCGCCCGTCGCCGTCGGTGACCACGGCGGACGCGGCGACCACCAGGCTGTTCGGCTCTGGTGCCGCTGGGTCTTCGTAGTACTCGGTCCGTGCCATGGTCACCCTTCTCGTACCGGCGTCGCGGTCTCCCACACCGCGTCGAAGCTGCTGGCGTAGGTGTCGAACATGCCGCCCTTCCCGCTGCGTCGGAGATGCCACACGGGAGCGCCGTAGGCGTTCACGCCCCAGACATGAGCATTGACCAGTGCTTGGTCATCCGCACGATAGATCGAGTTGTAGAGCGTGGTGGCATGGGTGCGCACCTCGATGCCAGGTACCCGGGCAAGCGGGCGGTAGTGCATGAGGGCGAGTCGGCAACGGGACTCGATGCCGTGGCCGAACCTCTCCTCTGCGCCGCGCTGTTGGACATTCGTACTGTCCGGGTCGCCGATCGCGATACGGACCGCACACCCGTCGTCCGCTCGCTCTCGCAACAAGTCGTTGAGCCGCGGGTACGCCTCGTGCAGGAATACGGCGGCGTACACCAGCACGTCGATGCGCTCGCGCGCCTGGGTCAGCATGTCCACGAAGGTGGACACAGGGATGTCCGCCCGCTGGCCGTAGAGGGCCACAAGTTCCGGACTGACAGCGCGGGCAGGACGTGCCTGCCGGAGCGCGGGCCATAGAGCGTGCACGTCTTCTCCTAGTGTTTCCGCTGCCAGCATGGCCGTGGCTCGGCGCGGCGTACGCCCCAGGTTGACCCACCTTTCAACGGACTTGGGATCGACTTCGACCCTGTCCGCAAGGGCGGCGTACGTCCATCCGCCGACCGCCATGGCAGCACGTAACCTCTCGTTCGGCATCCCAATCTCTCCTAACAGTCGGGGACGGCACTAGGGACGTTCTACCCGACGCGGGACGTCCCGAAGTGGGGTTTGTCGGAGGTTCCGACGTCCTGATGAGCGGCAGGATGCTCGTCCGCATGGCGAGCAACCAGCAGACCAGACCAGGCATCGGTGAACTGGCGAAGGACACTGCCAGTGGACGTATCGGCGTCGTCATGGGCGAGGTCGGCGCCCGGGTGCAGATAAGGCCCGTCGGCGGCGGCGTCGAGTGGGATGCCCTGCCGGACAACGTGGTGGCCCCGACCACGCGGGAAGAACTGAGCGCCCGCCTGGCCATCAAGAACGGCAACAGCCGGGACGGCCTGTGATGCGCGCCATCGGTCGGTATGCCGGGGCCCTGTTCATCATCATGATCAGCGGATCGTGTGGCCTGGTGATCGGCATGGCCCTCGGCACCAGCCAGTAGACCGGCCGCCCCGAACGGGGTGCCACCTTCCCTGGCTCCCCCTTCCCCGTTCGGGGTCGGCCTTCCATCCCCCGGTCGTCATAGGCCGTGCCTCGGCGACCGATGCGGGCGCAAGTGCCAGAACACAGCGACACTCAAGGAGTATTCGCATGACGGCAACGGCCAACGATCAGAAGACCGGTCGCGCGGTGGCTGGTGAGGAGCTGTTCGACAGCCTCACCCACTTCGTGATCGTCCACGACGGGCAGTCCCGCGAACGGGCCGAGCGGATCGCGGACCAGGCGGTGGCCTTCGTGGTCACCGCCGCGACCGCGACCGTCCCCATGGTCCCGTCCGACGACGTGGACCTCGGTCTGCACGCACTCATCCTGCACACGAAGGAGTACGCCGCGCTCTGCGACCGGTACGCGGGCCGCTTCCTCCACCACAACCCCATGCCGGGCGGAGGGCCCCGTGACCCGAAGAAGGTCGCCGCGTCCGCACACGCGATGAAGGTGGCCGGGTTCATGGTCTTCGACGATCTCTGGACCGTGGACGGCACGAACCTCGCGCAGTGCGACGCGGACTGCGGCCGTCCGTACGGTCAGACGTAGCGACACGACACCAGCGACGCGGCCGGCCTCGATGTCGGGTCGGCCGCGCCGCCCGGAAGGAGAACAGACGTTGTCCGGGACACCCCCTGAATTGCCGATCGTCGTGCTCGACGCACTGATGCCCAGGGCTCAGCGCCTGGTCGTCAATCGTCGGGGCTCGATGGTCTGGGAGGTCGAGAGCCATCGGGGGCAGTACGCCGTGAAGGTCGGTTACCCGATCGAGGCGACGGCCGACTGGCCCGCACAGCCCTGGACGGCACTCGCCCCCGCACGCGAAGGGGCCGTGCTGTACCGACTCGGCCTTGATGACTTCGCGTACGGCGAATGGGAGTTGGGCACCTGGAACTTCCAGCCGTGGCACGAAGGGCTCGACCTGTACGAGTTGTGGAAGCCTTGTCGTGAGCCGGACTCTCGTACGGAACCTCATACCAGCGCGGCCCTCGGCTGCGTAGAGGCGCTGGCCGAGCTACATGGCAAGGGCTGGGCCCACGGCGACGTGCAACCCGCACACTTCATCATCGGCCCGGATCGCACGCACCTCATCGACCTGGCCTTGGCACGCGGCGGGCACGTACCCGAGGGGTACGACTTCCCGTTCCGCGGCTGCCTCGTCCACTACGAGGCGCCGGAGATCGCGCGCAGCGTGCTTGCGATCGGAGAGGCGCAGCCTACGCAGGAAGCGGACATCTATGCGCTCGGCGCGTCCCTGCTTATTTCCGCCACGGGCTGGCGGCCCGTCGAGTACCCGGACGACGCGCCGCGCTCCGAGCAGAGACAAGCCGTCGCGAGTGGCAAGCGCCGGCCTGTGAAGGTGCATGGCGAGCTGGGCGAATTGATCGACGCCATGCTCAGTCCGGCGCCCGAGGACAGGCCCACGATCTACGAGGTTGGTAAGGCCCTGAGCTGAGCCGTAGACCCACAAGCAGAAGACCGGACCACCCCTCCGCCTGGACAGCATTCAGGGTGGCCCGGTCGCGGAATCCCTGGTCAGGACCCCGGTGCCGATGGTACCGGGGCGTTTGGCGTGCTCGTATGCGGGTGCTGCTGGAACCCCGGTTCCTGGTTGTCGAGTTGGAGAGGAGTTCTGACCTGAGCCACCGAAAGTCAGCCACGACGGCGGGTGCGCCGAACGAGCACCCGTCACGTGTGTTTCCAGCAACCACCCGTCGGCCTCGACCACGCTTCTTCAATGCGTCACGGTCCTCGGTCCCATTCCGGCCGGAGCGTTGTCAGCGCTGCATGACGCATGGGCACCGCATGCGGCTCTGCGGCCCATCCGGCTTGGAGCGGTGGCCGGTTGGGCAGGGGGGTCACGCATGGTCGGCGCCGGCCTGGTCCTGGTGCTCGGGGAGGTCGGGTTTCCTCCTGCCCTGGTCGACAGCCTTGGCGGTGCTGCGCGCTGAGCGGCGGGGGGCCGCCGGAGCGGTGGCGGAGACAGGGAGCGGCGGCGGCCACGGGCCGCCTTGATCCAGTAAAGAAACTCTGAACAGCTCCGCTGCGCTGAGCTACTGACCGGACGCGCGGCATGTATAGACCTCGACTGCTCACCCGTTAGCCGGTCGGGACGCCGTACTTGGACCGATAGATCCGTGTTCATGCCGGTCTATTCCCACGATCGCCGAACTTTATCCACAGGCGAGAGCTTGCAGGATGCCATTGCGGGCTTGGTCGGGGCACCCCTGCCATTCCGTGACTATTTCGTGATCTTGGTCGGGGTTGATGGTCGGCGTGCTGGTCGGCGGTGAGCGCTGAACTGATTCCTTCCGAGCGGCTGTCACACCGACGAGGTTTCCGACACCTGTAGCAGATGGGGCCAGAGATCCGCCCCAGCCGCAGAACTGGAGAAGAGGTAGTGACGTGGGCCACAGGAGCATCCAACGGGCGGATTCTTCCCGCCTCGCGGGAGCGCTGCGCCGCACACCACGTAGGTGTCCGGTCTGGCAGATAGACCTAGCAACGGCCGCGATTACGGCTTGCCGAGCAGCACGGGCAAGCCCTGATCCGGCGAAGGATGACCGCTGGGCAAGCCTTCGGGCGAGTCCGCGGCGGCTGGCTGAACAGGACAACGGCACCGCAGTGAACGGGGAGATATGACCGAGCAGATACGCGACTCAGAAAGGGAGCTGATCGCCATTCACAGCCGGGAGGCGGCAGAGGTGGTCGCACTGGTCCGCGAGATGACGGCCACGGTGACGAGGCTCGGCCGTGAAGCGACGCAGATGCGGCAGGAGGTCGCTCGGCTCAGGAGTGTGGCGATCAGGAAGGCGGCGGTTGCTGGGCCTTCTTCAGGGCCTCGACTTCCCGACGCAGTTCCTGGTGCTCCGCGCTGAGTGCTCGGATCTCGTCGCGTAGGTCGGCCAGCAGTTTGATGAGGGTAGACCCGGTGGATTCGCTGCCGGGCTCCCTCTCCTCGACCTCTTCGTCCGGCCCTTCCTTGTCCTTCTTGGCCAGGTACCAGGCGGGCGGGTTGTAGTCGATGGTGAACTCGCCTGTACCGTCGGCAACGTCGGCGACGAAGCTGCCGCGGCCATGGATGGTGTAGATCAGCCCTTCGTCCCGCAGCACGTTCAGCGCGCTTCGTGCGGTCATGTTGGCTACACCGAACCGCTCCTGCAGCTCACGGACGGACGGCATCTGCTCGCCCGGCTTGAAGCGGCCTTGCTTGATGTCACGCCGGAGCTCGTCGGCTGCGTGTTGATACGGCGGCCGGCGATCCTGCTTCTTCTCTGGCGCGGGACTCATATCCCAAGGGTAGCGACTCCTAGCTCCCCTAGCACACCCCGCTGACATAGCTGAACTGTGTCATCCTGCACCTAGCTCACCCTTGTGACTTGACAGTGCTAGGTGAGCGAGGTTCTATAGGTCACGCCTCGCCGCCCGGCGGAGCGCTTACCGAAAGGACACAACACCCATGCCTCGTATCCGTGTTGGCCTGCTCCCGTCCGCGTCGTTCATGGTCGGCAACCTGCCGGTGCCGAAGTACGCGGACGCCGAGAAGACCCAGTTCGCGACCGATCGTGAGACCGGCGCGAAGCTGTTCACGGTCACCCTCTTCTTCATGGAGGAGGACCGCGCCGAGGCCCTGAAGATCACGGTTCCGGAGACCGGTCTCCCCAACGGCCTCAAGCCGGGAGTGCCGGTCACACCGGTGGAACTGTTCGCCACTCCGTGGGCCCGGATCTTCAACGGGTCACTGGCGGACGGCATCGCCTACCGCGCGGACCGCCTGAACCTGGTCGGCGGCTCGGCTTCGGCCGCTGAGGCGGCTTGAGCGGTTCTGCGTTCCGGTCCGGCGTCGAGTGCGGCTACCCACTGCCTCTCGCCGGGCCGGATGCCCGGCTCAGTGACTCCCCCATCAACTCGGTGGCGGCCGTGCTCGTCGGCTACGGCTTTCCCCGCCTCGCCAACCCGGATCGGGCAGCGCTCGAAACGGCCCTCGCGGCATTCCTCTACAACTCTCAGGAGAGCAAGACATGAAGGACAACGGCCTGACCGGAGGGGTCTTCGGCTACATCCCTCTGGTCGTCTGCGTGGCTCTGGGGGTATTGGTCGGCTGGTCGGTGTGGTGGGTGGTGCGCTACCTGCGGGCCGATGCCATGACGCGGCAGTCCATCCGGCAGGCCGTGCGGGTGCGGCGGACGTGGAAGCGGCTCGCGCAGATGCTGAAGCTGTGCGCCACGGACAGGATGCCGACCCCGTTGGCCTCGCTGGCGAACACGGACGGCAAGCCCGTCAAGCCTCGCATCCTGGTCCCCGCGCTGAAGGTCACGCATGACGCATTCGGGGTGATCGCTCGGGCGACCTGTCTGCCGGGCGTCG
Source organism: Streptomyces sp. AM6-12 (assembly GCF_044327085.1). Lineage (NCBI taxonomy): Bacteria > Bacillati > Actinomycetota > Actinomycetes > Kitasatosporales > Streptomycetaceae > Streptomyces > Streptomyces sp. AM6-12. Next base: position 3,839,331 of record NZ_JBIQWN010000001.1, on the reverse strand, counting down.
GCCTGGCCGAGTACCAGAAGGCAACCCCGTACCTGGCGGATGCCTGGCGTATGACCCGAGTGTCCGCTCTGCCGGGGGACAAGCCCGGACAGGTCATGCTGCGCGGGGTGCGCGTGGACCCGCTGATCACGCCGACCGTTCACGTGCCCACCGGCCGCCCGCCCGAGGAGTACGCGACGTGGGACCTGGGGGTGGACGAGTTCGGCATGCCCGTCCTCGTGCCCCTCAAGGAAGTGCCCGGAGTGGCTGTCGGCGGTCTGCCAGGCTTTGGGAAGACCTCATGTGTGAACCGGCTGGTCTGTGACTGGGCGCCTTCGCCGGCCATGCAGTTCGTCTTCTTCGACGGGAAGGTGTCCCACGCCCACGAGGGCGACTACGCCGATCTCGTACAGCGGGCGTCCGCGTTCTGCGGGGATGACTTGGAGGAAGCGAACAAGCTCCTCAAGGAGCTGGTGGAGCTGCGCCGTGCCCGCTCCGCGAGCATCCGCAAGGTGCTGGGCAGGAAGAACATGTGGCACGTCGGTCCGTCGGCTGACTGGCCCTTGATCGTCATAGTTATCGACGAGGCTCACACCTACTTCCGTGACCACAAGGGCTCCGACCCTGCCACGAAGCGGCTGGCGGCGTTCGCGGCGGAGAATGCCCGGCTCACGGAGGACCTGGTGAAGAAGGGCCGCTCGGTCGGCTTCCTGACCCTGCTCACCACGCAGAAGACCACCGGGGACGCCATCCCCACCTTCATCCGCGATGTCTGCCCGGTCGGTCTGTCCTTCGCGCAGAAGACTGCTGACGCTGCCGTGGCCGCGCTCGGCGACGACATCCGCGAGTGGCCCGACGCGAGCCCGGTCCTCCTCCAGGACCCCGCGTATGTCGGTGTCGCGGTCATGTCCCAGCACGGCCGCCCCGGCTTCATCCGCATCCGCACTCCCTATGTCGCCGATGAGGACGCCGCCCGTGTCGCCGAAGCCACTGCCCATCTGGTGCGCCACCCGGCCCGGCTCCTGGAGGACCTGACAGGACGGACGGTCGTGGACCTCACAAAGGAAGACCCGGACGACGACAGCTCCACGCCACTGGCGGCCTGACATGCGCCGATTCATGAGGGTCTACATCCGGCACATGCGTAAGGCGATCACCGCCCAGGACTTCGACTTGGCCGAACGGATCGGGATCGCCGCCTACCGCATCGCCAACGCCAACGAACGTCGGGTCCTGGAGACCTACCTCGGCCCGAACGTCGCCCGCCTGGCCGGCCTCGCCCCCAGGCCGTGACCGCCCCCGCCGAGTCCCATCGACACCACGAGAGGAGGTGAAATCCCAATGTCTGAGGACCGGATCACCCAGCGCACCGTGACCGTGGTCATGGGCATCATCGCCACCCTGGCGTTCGTCTTCTCCTTCGGCAATGTCTGGTCCCTGGCCCTGCGCCTCGGCGTCCCCGCCCCCATCGCGCCCCTGATCGCCCCCATGGTCGACCTGTCCGTGGTCGGTCTTTTGGTCGCCCTGCGCTACCTCTCCTTGCGCGGTGTCCCGTCAGAGCAGATGAAGGCGGCTACTCGCCTCATGCACGTCTCCGGGCTGCTAACCCTGGCCCTCAACATCGCCGAGCCCATCGCCGCCCAGCACTACGGCCGCGCCGCCGTCGACGCGGTGGCCCCGGTGCTGCTCCTCGGCTGGGGAGCGGTCGGCCCGCAACTCCTGCGCTCCTTCCACACGGTCACCACCGACGCAGCCGCCCCGGCCCCGGCCGTCGAGACCGAACCGACCCACGAGCCCGCCCCAGACTCGGCGACCGAGACGGAACCCGCCCGAGAACACGCCGCGGCCCCCATTGCGCCGGAACCCGCGCCGATGCCCGCCTCACCCGTCACGCCGGAACCCGCACCGGTCACCACGCCCAGCGCCCCGGCCCCCGCCGTGCCTGCGCCTACGGTCAAGGTCCCTGAGCCGCTGCTCGCCGAAGCACGCTCCATCGCCGCGTCCCACCACGCCGAGCACGGCGAACCCATCACAGCGGCCCAGCTCAAGAGGCGACTCGGCATCGGCCTGCCCATGGCCACCGTCCTCCACGCCGCCCTGTAGCGCCGCACCCTCCGCCGGCCTTCCCGGCACCCCTCCACCTCGCCCGTCCATGGGCCCAACCCGTCATGCCTGCGGGCAGCAGCCCGAGCGCACTGTTCGCTGCTGCCCGCAGGCACCACCTTCGCGCCGGAAAGGAGACCCCGCCACTCATGCGCCGCCCCCTCGACCTGCGGCACGTCGTCAGCCCCGGTCTGCGGGACCTGATCGAACTGGCCAACACCCACGACTTCGACCGCGTACAGCAGCAAGTCCGCGACCTACGCGGCTGCACCAGCCCCGTCAACCTCCACGGCTTCACCATCACCACCGACACCGCCACCAAGGAAGTGGTCCGCTCCTACCACTCCGAAGACGAACCCACCGGACGCCTGCTGACCACCTGCGGCAACCGCCGCGCCTCCCGCTGCCCCGCCTGCTCCCGCGTCTACGCCGCCGACACCTACCACCTGATCAAGGCCGGACTCTCCGGCGGCAAGAACGTCGCCGAAACCGTCCGCGACCACCCCCGCGCCTTCGTCACCCTCACCGCCCCCTCCTTCGGCCCGGTCCACAACCGCCCCACCACCAACGCAAGACAGCCCCGCCCCTGCGCCTGCGGCGACACTCACGCCGAAGACGCCCCCGAACTCGGCACCCCACTGAACCCGGCCACCTACGACTACGCCGGCGCCGTGCTCTGGAACGCACACGCCGGGCAGCTGTGGGCCCGCTTCACCACCTATCTGCGCCGCGCCCTGGCCGAACACCTCGGCATGACGCAGAAGGCACTGAACTCCGCCCTGCGCGTCTCCTTCGCCAAGGTCGCCGAGTACCAAAAGCGCGGCCTGGTCCACTTCCACGCCGTGATCCGCTTCGACGGACCCGACGGCCACACCACCGAGCCCCCTGCCTGGGCCACCTTCGACGCCTTGAGCAGCGCCGTGGGCTTGGCCGTCGAGCGCGCCCGGCTCACCATCGAATCCGACTCCATCGGCGAACGCGTCATCGCCTGGGGGCGCCGGTACAAAGTCGACCCCATCACCGCCCTGGGCGACGGCGAACTCACCGACGCGAGGGTCTCCGAGTACACAGACGCCAAGGTCGCCGGATACATCGCCAAGTACGCGACCAAGAACGCTGAAGGTGCGGGGACCGTGGACCGCACGTTGATGTGCCGCCCGTGCGCCGGTCGCGGCTACGTACCCGGCCCCTCTCGCCTCCCAAACCGGTGCGTCGACTGCCACGGCACCGGACAAGCCGAACCCATCAAGGACCTGCCCGTCCAGCAGCACGTGCGGCAGATGATCCGTACCGCCTGGGCCCTCGGCCACCTGCCGGAGTTCGCCGAACTCAAACTCTGGAAGTGGGCTCACATGCTCGGCTTCCGCGGCCACTTCTCCAGCAAATCCCGCGCCTACTCCACCACCCTCGGCGCCCTCCGCGACGTACGCCGCGCCTGGCGCCTCGCTCAGGCCGAAGCCGCCCGCGAACGCGCCGGTCTCCCCGCCACCGACGAGACCACCCTCGTCACCGCCTCCTTCTGGACCTACCTCAGCAGTGGCTACCGCCCCGGCGAAGAACTCCTCGCCGCCCAGGTCCGACACGACATCGCCCGCACCCAACGCCTCAAGCAGGAAGGACTTGTGCCCGCATGACGACGGCCGTGCTCACCGTGGACCAGGTCGCGGAACGTCTCGGCATCAGCCGCTGGAAGGTCCACGACCTGATCCGCTCCCGCGAACTCGCCTCCTTCAAGATCGGCCGCTGCCGCCGCATCAGCGAGGCCGCCTTGGACGCCTACGTATCCCTTCGCACTGAACAGGAAGCCGCCTGATGGCCAAGCCGAAGAAGAACGCCAACAACGAGGGCACCATCTACCAGCGGAAAGACGGCCGTTGGGAAGGCAGTGCCTACGTTCTGACGACGGACGGCACCTACAAGCGGCGCAGTGTCTACGGCAAGACCTGGGAAGAGGCACACGAGAAGCTGACCAAGCTCAAGGCCGACTCCCTCAACGGGTTGCCGGTCGCCACCAGCAAGATGACCATCGGCGAGTACCTGACGTACTGGCTGGTGAACGTCGCCCAGGGCAAGGTGCGCAGGACGACGTACGTCAACTACGAATCGCTCCTCCGCAACTACGTGACGCCCGAGTTCAGCAGGAAGAAGCTGGCCCGGCTCACCGCCCGCGACATCCGCGCCTTCCTGGCCAAGACGGCGGCCACCTGCCAGTGCTGTGCGCAGGGCAAGGACAAGAAGCGGCCGGAGCACAAGCGGCGCTGCTGCGCCCTCGGCAGGTGCTGCAAGAAGCTCCCCTCTGATCGGACCGTGCGCTTCCTGCTCGTGATCCTGCGGGCTGCCCTCCAGCACGCCGTACGGGAAGACGAGCTGCCGCGCAACGTCGCCCGGAACGTTGAGCTGAGCATGGGAACGAAGCGCGAGATCGAACCGCTCACTGCCAAGGAAGGGCGTCAGCTCCTGGCGGCGGCCCGTGACAACCGACTGTGGGCCGTCTACGAGCTGGCGGTCCGTGTCGGCCTGCGTCGGGGTGAGCTGCTGGGGCTGCGCTGGTCGGACGTGGATCTTCATGAAGGCGTCCTCACCGTCCGGCAAGCCCTACAGCGGGTCGGCGGCGAACTGCTGATCGTCGCGCCGAAGACTCAGCGCTCCGCCCGCCGTGTCGCCCTGCCGGCCGAGTGCGTGACCGCGCTCCGCGCCCAGCGCGCCCAGCAGATAGCGGACCGGAAGGCCGCCGGTACCAACTGGAAGGGGACGGGTCAGGGCCTCGTCTTCACCACGAAGAACGGGACCCCCATCGAGCCGCGCAACCTGAATCGGTCCTTCGAGGCCCTGTCCGCCCGCGCCGACGTGCGCAGGGTCCGCTTCCACGACCTGCGCCACACCTGTGCGTCCCTGCTCCACGAACAGGGCGCCGACGCCCGAATGATCATGGAAGTCCTGGGCCACAGCTCCATCCGCGTGACCATGGACATCTACACGTTCGTACGGCTCGACTCCCAGCGCTCCGCCTTCGACCGCGTCGGGGATGCACTGAGGGGTGACGGCAACGATCCGGGTGATGACGACGGCACGGCGGGCATCCCGGTAGCCGTCTGATCGACCCCACTTCCGCCCGCTGAGGCGGTTGCCGTCAAACATCGCCGTCAAGACAAAAGCCAGAGGCCCCGTGGATCACTCCACGGGGCCTCTGAACTGCTGTGCACTCGGCAGGATTCGAACCTGCAACCTTCTGATCCGTAGTCAGATGCTCTATCCGTTAAGCTACGAGTGCTTGTTCTTTTGTTCTTGTCTCCGTTTCCGTTCCTTTCGGCCCGTCCCGGCGACAGGAAGAACATTACATGACTGCCGCCGTCATGTGAAATCCGTTCCCCGCGACCCCTCTGACCTGCGGAAACGCCTAAGAGGGGGAACGACGAAGCCCCGGTCCAGGGGACTGGGGCTTCGGTTGGGGCGGAGGCGGAGGGATTTGAACCCTCGATGGGCTTTAAGGCCCAAACCGCATTAGCAGTGCGGCGCCATAGACCGGACTAGGCGACGCCTCCAGCACAACCGCTCACGCGAGCGCGCGAGTGGTGCGTGCAGATGATGACACAGCCGCAGGGCCCGTCACCAATCGAGCCCCACGGTACTAGGCAGGCGGGCCGCAGGGCAAAGGGCTTCTTCGACGGGGTGGCGTTTCCCGGGGAAAGGTGGCGCAACGTCCGCCGAGGTCGGGCGTTGAGGAGGGCATGGGTTCTCTTCTGTCGAGTCTGCCGGGTCTGCCGGGTCTGCCGGGTGTCGTGGAGCGCGTCCGCCGCGGCGGGCTCGCCGCCACCGCCGCGAACAGCGCCGTCACCGCCACCACCGCCGCCATGACCACCGTCACCGCCGCCGTCGCCATCGCCTCCGCCGCCGTACCGCTGGGCGCCGGGCCCGCCGCCGCCCTCGGGCAGGGGCGCGGCGGGGATCACCTCACCGTCGTCGTACGGCATGCCGGGGCCGGGCGGGACGGGACGTACGAGCTGTTCTGTCATCCCGCCGGCGGCCATCACCCGGACGCGGAGGGTGCCTGTCGGCAGCTTGACGCGCAGACGCAGTGGGGGCGGGACCTCTTCGCGCCGGTGCCCCCCGGAACCATCTGCTCCATGATCTCCGGCGGCCCCGCCACCGCGCGGGTCACCGGCCGCTGGGCGGGGCGGCCCGTCGACGCGTCGTACGACCGGAACAACGGGTGCGAGATCGACCGGTGGAACAAGATGGTGCCGCTGCTGCCGAAGATCGGATAAAGCCGGGTCAGAGGTCCGGTCGTCACCGCATCGGCGTCACTTCCCCGTGGGACCTCCCTCTCATCCGACGCCCCCGGCACAACACGTGCGCATAGACTCCCTCGCGTGACACGTCGCGGGCCGGTTGGCAAGATGGCCGGAGCGGTCGGCAAGGTGCGGTAACAGGGAGGAAGCGTCTCGTGAGCAGCAGGCCATCCCGAGGCGCTGCTCGCCTCGCAGCCATACTCGACGCTCTGCCGGACGCGTTGGTCCTGGTCAACGCCAACGGCACCGTCGTCAACGCCAACACCATCGCGCTGGAAGCCTTCGAGGCGCCCGGCACCGCGCTCGTCGGGCGCGGGCTGCTCGATCTGCTGCCCGAGTTCGACTCGCGGCTCATCCCGGGCTCCATGCGGCGCCCCGGCCAGCGGGACCCGCAGGGCAGGACCAAGCCGGCCCGGATGGTCGCCCGGCGCACCGACGGGCACGAGTTCCCGGTCGAGGTCACCAGCGCGAACCTGGAGAACGGGCAGCAGGCGTACGACGGTTACGGCTACACGGGCGACGAGCTGCTGATGATCGTCGTCCGGGACCTGTCCGGGACCGTCGACACCGAGGCCGAGCTGGCCCGCTCGCAGCGGCAGACCGAGATGATCCTGCGCGCCGCGTCCGAGGGCGTCGTCGGCACCGACACCGACGGGCGGATCGTGCTCGTCAACCCGGCCGCCGCGCAGATCCTGGGCTACCGGGCGGGCGAGCTGGGCGGCAAGGAGCTGCACAACCTCGTCCTGCACTCGCGCGCGGACGGCTCCCCCTTCCCGTACGCCGAGTCGCCGCTCGCCGACACCCTGCGCTCCGGGCGCAAGCACCGGGTGCGCGGGCAGGTGCTGTGGGCCAAGGGCGACCACCAGGTGCCGGTCGACCTGACCACCGCGCCGGTGCGCGACGGGGACCAGCTCGTCGGCGCCGTGATGACCTTCACCGACCGGCGGCCCTTCGACTCCCTGGTGGACGAGAAGGCCACGCTGGAGCAGGCGCACGCCGAGCAGCTGGAGAAACTCTCCGAGGAGCACGCCGCCGACCTCACCGCGCTGCGCCAGCGGCACGCCACCGAGGTCGGGGAGCTGCGCGAGGAGTACGAGAGGGAGCTGGCCGGGCTGCGCGAGCAGCACGCGGAGGAGCTGGCGGCGGGCGAGGAGCGGTACGCCGCGCTGGGCGAGCGGGAGAAGGACCGGTACGAGGCGCTGGCCGGGCGGCACGAGCAGTTGCTCACCCTGCTCGGGCGGTCGCTGCGCGGCCCCCTGGACGAGCTGCGCCGCGAGCTGGCCGCGCTGGCCGCCGACGACGCCGGGCAGCTGTGGCCCGAGGCCAACCAGGTGCTGCACCACCTGTCCGCCGGGTACTCCCGGATCACCACCCTCATCGACAACGTCCTCGCCTACCAGCGGATCGACACGGGCAGCGAGGACATCACCCGGACGAAGGTGATGCTGGACGCCGTCGTCGCCGCCGGTGTGGACGGCGCGGTGGAGCTGATCGGCCCCGGCCGGGTGCAGTTCGCGGTGCACGCGCCGCCCATCGAGGCCGAGGTCGACCCGCAGCGGCTCGCCACCGCGCTCGCCCACCTGGTGGCGGACGTCGCGGGCGTCGACGCGACCGGCAACGCGCCCGTCTCCACGGGCGGTTACCTCGACAACACCGTGGTCGTCGCGGCCGCCCAGCGCGGCTCGGTCGCCCGGATCGAGGTGCGCGGGCCGTACGCCGGCGGCGATCCGGTGCACGAGCCGATCGTGCGCGGGATCGTGCGCGCCCACGGCGGGGTGCTCCAGACGCACGAGGTGCCGGGCATGAGCGGCAACGCGTACGTCCTGGAGGTGCCGCTCGGCGGTGGCGCGGGCGCCATCACGGCACCGCCCGCCCAGGCGGAGCCCGCCGAGACCGCGGACGAGACCTTCGACGGCGGGCGGCGGGCCCGGCGGGGCTCCACGGACGCCTTCCTCGACGCCGATCTGACCGGTTCGGGCACGCCGTCCGGTGACGGCCCCGCGCCCACCGGACGCCGTCGCAGGCGCGCGGCAGGACCCGCCGACGAGACGACCGAGGTTCCGGCCGAGGCCACGCAGGGTGGCTCCAGTGGTACCGGACGGCGCCGCGGACGGCCCGCCGAGCTGGACCCCGCCCGCGCCGACGCCGGTACCGACGGGGTGAGCGAGGGTGCCGTGGTGACCGCGGCCGAGCATGCCGCGGGGGCCGCCGCGTCCGGTACGGGACTCGGGGGCACCGTGCCGCCGGGGGGCGTGCCCGCGCCCGCCGGGCACGCCCGGCCCGGTGCCGAGCCGGTCCCCCAGGCCGCGCTGCCGGTGGGCCGGGGCGAGAACGCCCAGGGCGCGCCGGGCGCCGAAGGTGCCGCCGAGGAGGGGCAGCCCACCGGGCGGCGGCGCCGTGCCCTGGCCGCCGCGGCCGAGCGGGCCGCCGCGCAGGAGACGGGCGAGCGTACGGTCTTCGCCCTGCCGCCCGCCGCGGCCGACCGCGGCCCGCAGGCGGCGGAAGCCGTGGCGCCGGGGGCCGGGCCGGTTCCGATGCCGCCGGCCGGTGCGGGCGTGCCCGGTGCGGGCGTGCCCAGTGCGGGCGTGCCCGGTGCTGAGGGGCGGCACGACGCCGTACCGCTGGGCCAGGCCGATGATCACACTCCGCCGCAGCCGCATCCGACGACCGCGCCGACCGGCCGGCGCCGCCGCGCGGTGGCACCTCCCGCACAGGTAGCCGCCCGGGCCGCGGAGTCCGGTACGGCCTCGGCGGCTCCGGCCCCGACCGCTCCCGCGCACCCCGCTCCCGCGCAGGGGACGAACGGCCAGGGCATCCCCCTCCAGGCCGGACCCGCGATCACCGTGCCGGCTCCCGCCCAAGCGGCCCACCCGGTGGTCCCGGCACAGGGCGGCCTCCCCGGAACGGCCTTTCCGGCACAGGCTCAGGGCGCGAACGGGCAGGGCATCCCCCTCCAGACCGGGCCCGCGGTCACCGTGCCCGCGTCGGCTCCGATGACCCTGGGCACCCCGGCCGCCGCTCCTGCTGCCGCTACCGCTCCGGGCGTGCCCCAGGTCGCCCCGCCGACCGCCGGTCGGCCCGCGCCCGCGCAGCCCGTCGTACCGGCCCCGCAGCCGCCCGCGGCCCAGCCCGCCGCCCCGGACGCCGGCACCCCCGCCGCGCAGCCCCTGCCGCTGCCCGCCGAGGCCACCGCACCGGGGCCCGCGCCGGCCACCCCGGCCCCCGGCACCCCCGTACAACCGCCCCAGCCGACTCGACCGGCCCAGCCGCCGGCGCCCGGCACCGCCGTACCCCCGCAGGCCGCGACCCCGGCCGCCGGGACCCCCGTACCGCCGCAGGCGACGCCCGCGGCCGGCACTCCGCTGCCCGCCGCTCAGCCGCGGCGGGCCGCCCAGCCGTTGCCGCTGCCCGCCGAGGCCACCGGGGGCGGCCCCGCGGACGACCCCGACTCCACCCAGGGCCGGGCCATCAGCGTGCGCACGCTCGGGCAGGGCGTGCCGTTCGTACGGCAGGCCGGGCAGGCGACGCCGCCGCCGCACGCGCCGGGTGGCTCAGGGCGGCGGCGCAAGCTGGGCACGCCGCCCGATCCAGCCACGCGGCAGGAGCCGTCGGCCGAGGCCGCGCCCGCGCAGACGTCGTCGCTGCCCGGCGCGTCGCGGCTCGCGCCGGGGACCGAGGGCGGCGGACGGTCGTACGCCATCGGCGCGCCGGACGCCGACGCGGCCGAGGGTCCCGAGCCGCTGGACGGTCCCGGCGGTGCCGTCGAGGTGGCCGACCCCCCGCGGCCGCAGCCGATGGACGACGAGCTGCCGCCGGAGCCGCTGGACAACCCGCGCCGGCTGCTGGTGTGGCCCGCGCCGGACGTGACCACACAGGCGGCGCTGAGCGAGCGCGGCTACCGGCCGGTGGTCGTGCACTCGCGCGAGGAGGTCGACGCGCAGATCGCGGCCTTCCCCGCCGCGCTGTTCGTGGACCCGCTGACCGGCCCGATCACCCGCACCGCCCTCCAGTCGCTGCGCCAGGCCGCCGTCGCCGCCGAGGTGCCGGTGCTGGTCACGGCCGGGCTCGGGCAGGCGACGCGCGAGGCGGCGTACGGCGCCGACCCCGCCGTCCTGCTGAAGGCGCTCGCCCCGCGCGACAGCGAGCAGCATCCGCCGCGGGTGCTGCTGATCGAGGAGCACGAGGAGATCGGGCTGGCCCTGACCGCGACGCTGGAGCGGCGCGGGATGCAGGTGGCGCGGGCCGCGAGCGACAGCGACGCGGTGGCGCTGGCGGGCCGGTTCCGGCCGAACCTCGTGGTGATGGACCTGATGCAGGTGCACCGGCGGCGGGCCGGGATCGTGGACTGGCTGCGCGCGAACGGGCAGCTCAACCGCACCCCGCTGGTCGTCTACACGGCCGCCGTCGAGCACGCGGACCTGCCCAGGCTGGCCTCGGGCGAGACGGTGCTGTTCCTCGCGGAGCGGTCCACCAGCACCGAGGTGCAGTCCCGGATCGTGGACCTGCTGTCCCGGATCGGCACCAACTAGCCGAGGTGGGCAGGCACGTGGAAGGGGCCGGGCGATTGCCCGGCCCCTTCGCGTGGCTCACAGCCGGGTGACGTCCAGGGCGCCCTCCGCGTACCGCCTGCGCAGCATCTTCTTGTCGAACTTGCCCACGCTCGTCTTCGGCAGCGACTCCACGATCGTCCAGCGCTCGGGCAGCTGCCAGCGGGCGATGTGGGCCTCCTCGGCGAGGAAGGCGCGCAGGGTCTGGAAGTCGGCGCCCGCGCCCTCCCGCAGGACGACCGTGGCCAGCGGGCGCTCGCCCCACTTCTCGTCCGGTACGGCGACCACCGCGGCCTCGGCGACGTCCGGGTGGGACATCAGCGCGTTCTCCAGCTCCACGGAGGAGATCCACTCGCCGCCGGACTTGATGACGTCCTTGGCGCGGTCGGTGAGGGTGAGGAAGCCGTCGGGGGAGATGACGCCGACGTCGCCGGTCTTCAGCCAGCCGTCCTCGCTGAACTTGTCGGCGGGGCGCAGGGGTTCGGCGTCGGGGCCGTTGTAGTAGGCGCCCGCGATCCAGGGACCGCGCACCTCCAGCTCGCCGGCCGACGCGCCGTCCCAGGGCAGCCGTTCGCCGTCGGGGCCGGTGAGGCGGGCCTGGACGGAGGCCGGGAAGCGGCCCTGGGTGAGGCGGTAGCCGAACTCCTCGTCCGTGCCGAGGGCACCGGCCGGCGGGCGGGCCACGGTGCCGAGCGGGGAGGTCTCCGTCATGCCCCAGGCGTGCACGACGGTCATGCCCAGCTCGTCGAAGGCCCGCATCAGGCCGGCCGGGCAGGCCGCGCCGCCGATGGTGACATGGGTGAGGGTGGAGACGTCACGGGGGCGGGCGAGCAGTTCCGCCAGCAGGCCCTGCCAGATGGTGGGCACGGCCGCCGCGTGGGTCGGCCGCTCCCGCTCGATCATCTCGGCGAGCGGCGCGGGCTGCACGAAGCGGTCCGGCATCAGCATGTTGACGCCGGTCAGGAAGGTGGCGTGCGGCAGGCCCCAGGCGTTGACGTGGAACTGGGGCACGACGACGAGCGTGGTGTCCCTGTCCGCCAGACCCATCGACTGCGTGGTCTGCGCCTGCATGGAGTGCAGGTAGACCGAACGGTGGCTGTAGACCACGCCCTTGGGGTCGCCGGTGGTGCCGGAGGTGTAGCACATGGCGGCCGCCTGGCGTTCGTCCAGCTCGGGCCAGTCGTAGTGGGTCGGCCGGTCCGCGATCAGGTCCTCGTACTCGTGCACCTGGACGGCGGCGCCGGCCAGCGGGGCGCGGTCGCCGGGGCCGGTGACCACGAGGTGCTGGACGGTCGTCAGCCGCGGCAGCAGCGGGGCGATCATGGGGATCAGGGAGCCGTTGACGATGATCACGTGGTCGGCGGCGTGGTTGATGATCCACGCCAACTGCTCGGCGGGCAGCCGCAGGTTGAGGGTGTGCAGCACCGCACCCATGGAGGGGACCGCGAAGTACGCCTCGACGTGCTCGGCGTTGTTCCACATCAGGGTGGCCACGCGCTGGTCGCCGGTGACCCCGAGGGTGTCGCGCAGGGCGTGGGCCAGCTGGGCGGAGCGGGCGCCGACCTCGGCGAAGGAACGCCGCCGCGGCTCGGGCTCACCGGTCCAGGTGGTCACCTGCGAGGTCCCGTGGACCGTCGACCCGTGGGTCAGGATCCTGGAGATCAGCAGCGGTACGTCCTGCATGGTGCTCAGCACGGAGTCCTCCCGGCGACGGTGCCTACGCGGTAGTAGGGGGGTGTGCGCTGATTCTGCGCACATACCGTGCGGTATGTCACTAGGTGGAATGTCACTGGCGCCCGGAAGCGGAAGACCGCCGCGTCCCTGGACGGCCGGCCCCGGCTGCAAGCTCGTCTGGAGGCGGCTACCGCGCCAGGCCCAGCTCCGGGTCCTCCCGCAGCTTCCCGAGCGCCCGCGACACCGCCGACTTCACCGTGCCCACCGAGACGCCCAGCACCTCCGCGGTCTGGGCCTCGCTGAGATCCTCGTAGTACCGCAGGACGACCATGGCCCGCTGCCGGGTGGGCAGTTTCATGACGGCCCGCCACATCGCGTCGTGCAGCGCCTGCCGCTCGGCAGGGTCGTCGTCGGACAGCGGCTCCGGCTCGGGCAGCTCGTCGCAGGCGAACTCGTCCACCCGGCGCTTGCGCCACTGCGAGGTCCGCGTGTTCAGCAGGGCGCGGCGCACATAGCCGTCGAGCGCCCGCTGGTTCTCGATCCGCTCCCAGGCGGCGTAGGTCTTGGCCAGCGCGGTCTGCAACAGGTCCTCGGCGTCGCAGGGGTTCGCGGTCAGCGAGCGCGCAGCGCGCAGCAGGACGGGTCGGCGGGCCCGCACGTACGACGTGAACGACGGGTACGGAGCGGCCGCTGCCGAGGCGCTGGTGCAGACGGGTGTGGTCATGCCTCCACGCTATGAGCGGGCCGCGCGTGCGGGGATCGGCCGCAGGTGCCGAAGCGGGGTCCCCCTCAGGTTGTACGGGTGGGGACGGCACCACCTCCTGAAGGTGGAGCAGGGGTACGCCGGCCCCCTGGGGTCCTACCCGGAGGGGACCGTCCACCCACGGCCAGGACGAGGCCCGATGCCGGCACCCTGGTGCCGTCGGTCGCCGGGGGCCGAGCCGCCCCCGACGCCTGGTTCACATCGGCGCCGTCCCTCTCGCAGTCGGTGGCGAGGGCCGAGGTGCGGACCAGGGCGCCGAGGAGGCGTGGCAGCTCGCCGTAGAAGCCGGAGCGACCGGAGGCCGAGGTCCCGGCCGACCGACGGTGACGGCGGCGGGAAAAATCCCCTCGTCCGCCCTGAGCCGTGCCTGCGTGCCGGCCCCGTCTCCGCGACCGGCGTCGAGCGGCGGTGGCCCGGGAGGGTGCGGACGAAGCGGCCCGCCGCCGGGGTGCGACCAGGGCCTTTCTTCCGGATCAGGTCGGCTCGGCTCGGCAAGATCCGGAAGACAGGCCCTGGGTCAGCTGTGGGAGCCTCGGGATTCCCGGAAGGCGTGCACGCTGGTGATCGTGGCTGTCAGCCAGAGCAACGCCGAGCTGATTGCAATCGCTGTGTCGGCGCCGGCTGCCATGGTCGCGGCAATGTAAACGACCGCTCCGACGACGACGCCGGTGACAATGGAGGTCACGTCACGCCACGGTTGCACTGCCGACGTCCGCCCGGCGAACAGTCGGATCACGACCGAGACGAGGACGGCGCAACAGGCGCTGTACAGAATCCACATGGTCAGCAACCCCAGGTTTACTTGCAGTAGCCGCCGGAGTATTCACCCGGCACGAAGAGACCGGCGGCGAACTTGATCTTGATGCAGCGCTTGTTCGCCTTGGCGCTCAGCGCCACCTTGGTAATGGCCGCGGCGTGCATGGTGACGTAGGCGTTGAGCCCGGGCGGCAGGGCCCAACTGCCCATCGCCACAAGGGCTCCGTTGTTCGCGATCTTCTTCGTCTCGGCCTTGTTGAAGTAGCCGGTGCCGGTGACGATGCCCCAGGTGAACTTGGGATCTGCCACGACCGGGAACGCCGTCTCGTCGTCGACCCGCACCGTCTGCACGATGCTGGTGCCGTCCAGTCGGTAACCGGTGGGCACCGGCCGTCCGTTGGCGTCCTTCGCCCAGGGAGCCTCGATCGTACCGAGCGTGAGGTGCACGCCTTCGGCGGTCTCCTTGGTGATCTCGAAGCCCTCTTCACCGTCCCCGCTGATCTCGGCGCCCGGCGGGAGCTCGAGCCCGAAGCGCTGTTCCTCCGGCGCCTTTGCGTCCTTCAGCGTGACCAGCGCCCGCGCGCCGCCATCGGTGGTCGGCTGGACCGCCACGTCGGTGGAGGAGGCGGCATCGGGGTAGACGACGGTGCCGGCACCCGCCTTCACCCCCTCGGCCCCCTTGGCGCCGGGCAGCGTGAGCGCTAGGGAGCCGGCCGCCTCGCTGGTGGCGGTGACGCTGCCGGTCGCCCGCGCCGGCGTGCTGACGGTCACCAGACCGCGCTCGGTGCGGGTCTCGGCCTTCGCCGGAGTGCCGGGCGCGGGTGTGGAGTTGGCGATGTCGACCGTTCCGGTTGCCTTCTCCACGACCGTCACCGCCCGGTCGGCGGTGTCCCCGGTCCGAGTGGCGGCGCCGGCCGGTACGGCGGTGGCGAGAAGGGCCGCTCCCGCGGTGGCGGATATCGCGGCGATGGCGAACCGAGTTGTCCGACGGCGAGTTGTGCTGTTCCGCACGCCTCGTCTCCTGTCGACGTAGTGCAATCGGGCGCGGCCGAACGAGAATTCCCCCTCCGCACCCTTTGGTCAAGATCAAGTAAAGCATAGCCCGCATTTGTCCCATGCGAGGGAAGTCGCGGTCCTGGCCCAGGAGTTCCGCAACGCGGTCATGACGACGACCACAGGCGCCGTCCGGCCGGAGACGCCGCCCACCTCGATGTGGCGGACGCGCAGTACGCCGGACTCACTGGAGCGGTTCACATCCAGCCGCAGGCCGTCACTGGTGTCCGGCCGGCCCGGCGGCTGCCAGGGCAGGAGCAGGGACACGGAGTCGCCGACCGACCCGGGTACGTTCTCGGCAGCGGCGCCGGTCGATCCGTCGCCGGAGTCAGCGCCGCCGAAGTCGCACTGTCGACTTCCACGTGACGCATGGCCGGTGCGGAGTCGCTGGGATGCGGATGTGGCCCGGCAGCGGCGGGCGAGATCCGCAGGATCTCACGCATGCGAGTGATTTCTCGGCGGTATGGCCTGTGATCTGCCAAGAAAATGGGAGTCATGGTTTCGACGCTGATGTCTACACGGGCTCCTGCCATGCCGTCCGAGAATGAAGGGAACCATGGAATCATCTATTAACTACGCCGCCCCCTGGGAGGAAGAAGAAGGGGAGCCGGATGAGGTACTCGAAGAACCTATGAGTATGCGGGAGACGACGCCGAGCAAGGTGGAAGCGCTAGGTCTCCAGAAAGAACTCAACAAGGTGGGCCTCACCTGCGAGCAGACGTCTGAGAGAACGCTGCATCGCTATATCGACGAGATCAGGGGGCAGCTTCCCACTGGTGGCACAGCAGAGGTCTTCTGCATCGCGGAGCGAGTTCCCGCGGGATCCGTTGCACCGGCGGCTGCCGCATCCTTCATCGACGAAGTGTCGAGCTACAGCCTTGAGGGTGGCACCATCGATTCGGAGTCGATCTCCGGACATGACGGCCTGGACAGCTTCCTCGATTTCATTCTGGAGGATAATCCGGGAGGACAGCAGTTCGTCAGTCAGCTCGCAGGAGTGAACTACGGGGATCGAGACTTTGCTCAGCAATTCGCCGAGAACAATCCTGAGGGCGTGTATTTCCTCGCCACGTTGGCCGAGCAGAACATTGTGCCTACCGCTTCTGGTACCTGGGCAGTGGACGACCAGGCAGGACGGAAGACCACGAGCGATCTCGCAGAACTCGTGGTCGCCAAGCGCTGGGAGGCCCTGAATCAGAAAAAGCCGAAGAGCGACAGGACTTCCTGCAAGAAGGGCGAACAGCCGGACAGGCGCTGGGGACAGACCGGATACAGGAAAGAGTCCTACAAACTTAAGGGGACGAGCGCCGAGGCCATCAAGAAGGAGTACAGAGAATTCGGGAGCAATCTCTCGGCCGCCATTGTCGAAGGGATCTCCAAGGAGGGGATCGAGGCAACCCTGACCAACCAGATCAGCCCGCTGCAGGACGAGAGTTTCGAGAGCAATGACTACGACACGAGAAGAGAGGGTGTCGATCGGGAAGTTCTCGTCTGTCTGGTCAGGAACCCGAGCAGAAAAACGAACCAAGGCGTGGGAGTCCTGTCCGTCACGTGGCGACTCCAGATCAAAAACTACAAAAGCAAGAAGAGTGCTACGCGGCACGACGCCTCTCTCGACTTCACTATCAGGTCGATTCTGTACCCGACTGTCTACAACAGCAGCGGTCCGGAAAAGAACACGACAACGGTCTACGACCAGACCCAGGACGACAAGAAGCTCTGCCCGATCACCAGCTAACCCAGGAGCCGCCGTGACACTCCAGAGAAATCCCACAGAAAGTGAAATGGAAGGCGAGCCGGACGAGATCGAAGAGTTCACCATCTTCGATGATCTCCCGTACGCCGGGAAGAATACGTTCGACAAGTCGGTCAGCATCATGTCTTCGACGAACGAGCGCCGCGCTGTCGTGTTCTACGCGCCGGACCTGAAAAGCCTTTGCTGCATCGACAACAGTGCAAGTGAGGCCGAGGCGACATACACCAAGTCCGTCACTGAAGGATTCACCCACAGCGAATCATTGACGGTCTCCGCACAATACACGATCGAAGGATCGTTCGAAATCGCCAAGGCTTCGAAGACGTTCGGGTTCAGTTTCACTTTCAGTGCGGAGACGAGCAAGTCGACAACCGAGAGTATTTCGTTCACGGTGCCCGCGGGAAAGAAAGCCTTTCTCTACCAAGGCTTCTTCAGGACTAAGATCCTGAAGCACTCCCCTGCCATCGGTGAGTACTCGTGGGTCGAGGGCAGCGAAGGACTCTACCTCTGCAGCGGAACAAAGACCACAACAAAGCCGCTGATCGGTCCGGCAACGCTCGTCTGAACCTGATATGTCGCTACTCCACACACGTCAGAAGGGGCCCCCTCGCGAGGGGGCCCCTTCTGACGCTTATGACCTCTGCGGAGGCGGTGGGATTTGAACCCACGGTGACATCGCTGCCACGACGGTTTTCAAGACCGTTCCCTTAGGCCGCTCGGGCACACCTCCCCGCGCCGCCCACCTGGGGCGGAGCGGGATACAGCGTACCGGCACGGGAGCGGTCGCGGGGGCGTTGGGGACAACGGCCCCGGTGGGAGGGGGTGGTCAGCTGTCGCCGACGCGGGCGCCGAGGGTCAGCTCGACCGTGTGCTCCTGCCCGCCGCGCTTGTAGGTGATCGTCACCTTGTCGCCGGGCTTGTGGGTCCAGATCTCGCCGATCAGGGTGGGACCGCTGTCGATCACCGAGTCGTCGAGCTTGGTGATCACGTCGCCGGGCTTGAGGCCCGCCTTGGCCGCCGGGCCGTCCGCCTCGACCGCGGCGGCGCCGTTCGCGCCCTGGTCGGTGATCTTCGCGCCGTCCGAGGAGTCCTCCAGGGAGACGGACGCGCCGATCTTGGCGTACACCGGCTTGCCGGTCTTGATCAGCTGCTGGGCGACGTACTTGGCCTGGTTGATCGGGATGGCGAAGCCGAGGCCGATCGAACCGGACTGACCCCCGGAACCGAAACCGCCGCCGCTGCCCGAGGACTGGATCGCCGAGTTGATGCCGATCACCGCACCGGAGGCGTCCAGCAGCGGGCCGCCGGAGTTGCCCGGATTGATGGACGCGTCGGTCTGGAGCGCGCTCATGTACGACGCCTTGCTGGTGGCGCTGCCGTCACTGGAGGCCACCGGACGGTTCTTGGCGCTGATGATGCCGGTCGTCACCGTGTTCGACAGGCCGAAGGGAGCGCCGATGGCGATCGTCTCGTCGCCGACGGCCACCTTGTCGGAGTCGCCGAGCGGCAGCGGGTTGAGGTCGGAGGGCGGGTTCTTGAGCTTGATGACCGCCACGTCGTAGCCCTGCGCGTGGCCGACGACCTCGGCGTCGTACTTCCGGCCGTCCGGGAACGTGGCGGTCAGCTTGCCGCCGTCGAGGGCGTCCGCCACCACGTGGTTGTTGGTGATGATGTGGCCCTGCTTGTCGAAGACGAAGCCGGTGCCGGTGCCGCCGTCGCCGTTCGAGCCCTCGGCCTCGATGGTGACGGTGCTGGGCAGCGCCTTGGCCGCCACGTTGGCGATGGTGCCGGGGGCGCGCTTGACCTGCGCCGCGCCGTTGTCGGAGGCGGAGACGGTGGTGGAGCCGCCGTTGTCGTTGTTCCTGGCCAGGGTGTAGCCGAGGCCGCCGCCCAGACCGCCCGCGACCAGCGCGGCCACCAGGACCGCGGCGAGCAGTCCACCGCGTCCGCGCGGCTTGGGGGCGGGCTGCTGGTACGACGCTCCCCAGGCGGCACCGCCACCCGCGCCGTCGGCGTAGGTCGGCGTGCCGGGCGGCGGCGGGGGCGGCCAGGCGCCCTCGGGACCGGCGGCGGGAGGCTGCGGGGCGGTCCCCGGAACCGGCGGCAGGGAGGTGGTCGGCTCGGGACCGCCCGGCGCGGCGGGGTAGCCCTGGCCCCCCTGAGGTGCGTGGTACGGCTGCGGGGGCTGGGCCCCTTGGTGCGGCTGGGGGGCCTGAGGGGCCTGCCCCGCCCGCTGGTCCGCTTGGTGCTCCGGGCCCGCCGGCCCCTCGTTCCCCTCCGGCGAGGTGCCTGCCCGCGGGGACGCGTCGGGAGAGGCCACCGGCACGGGAGGTGCGGACGGGGCCGGGGGTACCGCGTTGCCCTCGTTCTCGGTGCTCACAGCTCTACTCCTCGATCCACGGCTGTTAGTCCTCGGTCGCGCTCGGTCACGTTCGTGCACGCTCGGCGGCGCGTGCGCGCTGGTCGTGGCCTGTCACGATGCGGCTGCGCATGGTCCTGCGTTCACTGTTCCAGTTTGTATGCAGTCAGCTTTTCCCACGGGCCGTCAGAGCACCATAAGCCGTGGCTGTGGGTCGCGGGCCAGCCCTTACAAAGGGCATTCACGGAAAAAGTTACATAAACCGGCCCGTCGCGTGCCACCGCTCGCCGCTCGGGCGCACGAGCGCCCCCACGCATACCCCGCGGTGGTGGCACCATGACGCGGTGACCACCCACGCACGACAGCTCTCCGTCCAGGTCGTCGCCCACCGGGGCGCCTCCGAAGACGCACCGGAACACACCCTGGCCGCCTACCGCAAGGCGATCGAGGACGGCGCGGACGCCCTCGAGTGCGATGTGCGGCTGACCGCCGACGGCCACCTGGTCTGCGTCCACGACCGGCGGGTGAACCGCACCTCCAACGGCCGCGGCGCCGTCTCCGCCCTGGAGCTGGCCGATCTCGCCGCGCTGGACTTCGGCTCGTGGAAGACCGGTGAGTCCTATCGCGGCCGGGTCGAGGAGCCCGACTGGGAGCACCGCCCGGAGGACCGCGAGGAGACCTCCGTCCTCACCCTGGAGCGGCTGCTCGAACTGGTCGCGGACGCCGGGCGGCGCATCGAGCTGGCCATCGAGACCAAGCACCCCACCCGCTGGGCGGGCCAGGTCGAGGAGAAGCTGCTGGGCCTGCTCGGGCGGTTCAATCTGGCGGCGCCCGCCACGGCCGCCGAGTCGCCCGTGCGGATCATGAGTTTTTCGGCACGCTCGCTGCACCGGGTGCACGCGGCCGCGCCGACCCTGCCGACGGTCTACCTGGTGCAGTGGCTCTCGCCCCGGCTGCGCGACGGACGGCTGCCGGCGGGTGTGGGCATCGCGGGGCCCTCGGTGCGCATCGTGCGCAACCACCCCGGATACGTGGAGCGGCTGAAGCGGGCCGGGCACCAGGTGCACGTGTGGACCGTGAACGAGCCCGAGGACGTCGAGCTCTGCCTCGGGCTCGGCGTCGACGCCATCATCACCAACCGGCCGCGCGCGGTGCTGGACCAGCTCGGCCGCTGACCCTGTTTATTGACGCCCTGGTTTACCCCCTTTACCCCCCGGTCGGCCGTCGGCACCGTCACGGGGAGTGCTCCGGCGCGTTCAGATCGTGTGCGCGTCCGGTGAATGCGTCAGCGGAAGGGGATTGGCCGGTTTCCGGCACAGATCACTGGGGCATCCACACCGTGGCGTGGGGCGAAGGAGGTCTCGGGGGTGGCGTTGGTGGTGGCACAGGAGGTGCCCACGTCGTCGTGCATGGCCGTACCCCATGGCCCTGCGGGCGTGGGGGACGCGAGGCGCCGGATGCGCGCGCAGCTGCGCGGCGGAGGCGTGGCGGAATCGGTGGTCGACGATGCCGTACTGATCCTTTCCGAACTGCTGAGCAATGCGTGCAAGCACGGCCGACCGCTGGGCGGCAGCGGCGCGATCAACGGCGACGGATACGACGGCGGTGACGTGCGGGCCGCGTGGCGGGTGGACACGAACGGCCGGCTCATCGTGGAGGTCACGGACGGCGGGGGCCCGACCCGCCCGGCGCCGGCCACCCCCTCGGTGACCGCGCACGGCGGCCGGGGGCTGGCCATCATCACCGCGCTCGCCGACGACTGGGGAGTACGGGACGACGTCCGCGGCGAGGTGACGGTCTGGGTGGTGGTCCACGGAGACGTGCACGACCCGGATGCCCGCTGCCGCCGCGACCACGCCACCGCCGCGCTCACCGCATCGGCACCACCGGACCTGTCCGGCCTCGACCTCACGGAGGTGTTCGAGGACCTGGCCTGAGAGCGGTGAGCCGGGGCCGGGGATCCGGGGAGCTGGGGTGGGTACTGGGTTACGGGGGGCGGGGGCGCGGGTGTTGGGGCTCCGGGGTTACGGGGGCGGGTGCTGAGGATCCGGGGCGGGCAAGCGGCAAGCACAACATCACACCATCGGCCTCCCCGCACACCCCCGCACCCCGTTGTCCACAGGTTCCCGTCGGGGATGGTGCGAGCGGCTAGGCTCCCGCCGTACGAGAAGCGCCGTAACCGGGAGACATCCACGATGGCCAAGAAGCGACCCCAGACGAAGGCCAAGAGCCCGCAGCCGACCGGCGGGGCGGACGGCGCCATTCCGGTGGTCGGCGGCCGCGAGCCCTGCCCCTGCGGCAGCGGCCGGCGCTACAAGGCGTGCCACGGCCGGGCCGCCGCGCACGCGGTGACCGAGCTGGTGCACCGCCCCTTCGAGGGGCTGCCCGGCGAGTGCGACTGGGTGGCCCTGCGCGAGCTGGTCCCGGCCGCCACGGCCGAGCTGACCCTCGCGGCCGGCCTGCCCGAGGGCGTCCCCTCGGTCACGCTCGCCACGGTGCTGCCGATGGCCTGGCCCGCCCTGCGCCGCGACGACGGCTCGATCCTGATCGGTCTTCAGAACGACACGTCCTCCGGCGACATCAGCCGCGACCTGGCCGACACCCTCCAGCGCGCGCTGGAGGCGGAGCCGGGCACCCCGGTGCAGGGCCGGCGCGCCCCCGCCGGCGGCCCCCGGCTCCAGGACCTGCTGGCGGCGGACGCTCCGTTCGAGCCGGTCGTGCACGGCGGCTTCGAGTTCTGGGTGCCGGACGCGGAGAACGCCACCCCGGAGGTCGCCGCATCCCTGGAGCGGGCCAACGCGGCGGCGATCCCGACCGCGCGGCTGTCCGGCGTGGACGCCGCGTACTGGTGCGAGACCCCCGAGAAGAACCACCTGCGCTGGGTGATGCCCCACCCGGAGGAGCGGCTTCTGGACGCTCTCGCGCGCCTGCACGCGCAGGGCCGCTCCAGCCTCGGCGAGGGCACCCGGCTGGTCGGCTCCTTCCGTGCTCACGGCCTCACCGTGCCGGTCTGGGACCTGCCGAGCGAGGTCCGCGCGGAGGACGTGGAGAAGCCGGCCGCCGAGTTCGCCGAGCGCCTGGCCGCCGCCCTCGCCGTCGAGGAGCCGCTCACTCCGGAGGAGCGCCGGGCCCGCGGCGGACTGACCAACCGGCAGGTCACGCTCAGCTGACGGCACCCGCATCGGTGTCATGACTGACTGGTCGGTCAGTCATGACACCGGGTCACCGGCGGGTGAATCCGGTCACAACTCCCCGCCCCGACACGGGAATCGGTGGGAATTCGATGGCCGAATGCCTGAGTCGGAATTTGCGAACGGCGGATCTCTTGTTACCGTTCCAGTAGCCCGGTTGCTGGTGCATCCCCCGTCGCCAGCAACCGGGTCTTTTCATGCCCGCGTCCGGCGCACCGAGCGACGTCAAGCGTCGTCCGGCCCACCGGAGTTGCTGCCCGAGCGCAGCAGCAGCGCCCCCCGCGGCCCGCCCTCGGCGAACTCCGCGACGGCCGTGTACGCGTCCGCCCCGCCCCGGCTGTGCTCGCGGGGGGTCTCACAGGTGGCGGGCTCGTCGTCGGTGCCCGTGTCGCAGCGCGTACGCGTGGTACGGCCGCCGGGGCCCATGAGGCTCAGCTCGGCGTCCAGCGCCTTCCCGGTGGCGTTGCGGTAGTAGGTGCGCGCCCAGGTGTCGGCGCCCTGGATCAGCACGCAGGTCTGCGCCTCGATGCCCTCGGGGGAGCTGAGCTGGGGGCCGCAGCGGGCGGCGGTGGCGAGTCCCAGGCCCAGCAGTCCGGGCGAGCGGCCGGGCGCGGCCGAGGGGTCCTTGCTGTCACCGTGCCGCGGCGCGCCCGGCAGCAGGACGTCGCTCACGTCCCGGACCTGCCCGGCGGACGCCACGGTCAGCGGCAGCACCACGGCGGCCGTCACCACACACGCCAGCCCGACGAGATGCACCCGCCGCGGATCGGCCTTTCCGTACCGCGCCCGCCGGAGCCCGCCCTTCGGCCGCGGGTCGGCGCCGTCACCGGGCGCGCCTCCGGACCCGGGCGAACAACCGTGCCCGCGCCGAGAGTTGTCCTCGACCGCCGACCGGAGGCCGGCCCCGGCCTCAGCCGGCATCCGGGAACCGGATTCGGTGCCCGCGTCCGCCCCGGCGCCGTCCGGCGTCCGGATGCCATCGCTGACCGGCGTCCGGGGACCCGCCCCGTCGTCGCCCGGCACCTGAGGCCCGGCCTGCCCGTCCACCGGCACCCGGTCACGCGCGCCGCTCTCCACCGGCACCCGGTCACACGCACCACCGTCCGCCGCCGGCGCCCGGTCGCGGGCGCCGCCATCCCCCACCGGCACCCGATCCGCTCCGCCGTCGTACCCCGGCCCTGTGCCGTCCGGGCGCCGGCGTCCCCCGTCGCGCCGCCGACGCGTTCCATGGCCCCCAAGAATTCGCAGCATGGGCGGAACATAACGAGCGGGGCACACCCGCCCGCACCGTGCGCGCCGGAGAGGCCTACAACTCGGGCGCGCTCACACCCGTACGAGTGAGGGCCTCGACCACGGCGTCCACCACCGCCTCGACGTCCGGCACCCAGGGCGCGGCCGAACCCGGCAGCGGCGCCCGTTCCCAGCGCACCGCGCCCGCGCCGGTCTCGGACGGGGGCAGCGCGATATAGCCGCCCTCGCCGTGGAAGCGCAGCGAGCCGGGGACGTAGTCCTTGGCGTAGAGCAGCTCGCCCAACTGCTCCATGGAGTACGGCTCGACGAGCAGCGCCCAGCGGGTGGGCGAGGCGACGACCGGGCCGAGGCGCATGCCCCGCGCATCGAGCAGGGCGAGGGCGCGGGACGCGGCGAGCGCGGGCAGGCTGACCGCGCAGGGTGCCTTGCCGCCGGTCGCGAGGATGACGGGCGCGCTCGGCCGGTTGGTCCACCACCAGCGCACCATGCGCGCGTCGGTCGTGGCCGCGAGCAGGCCGGGGTCGAAGGGGTGGGCGCCGGGCACCGTGCACTCCGGGTCGGGGCAGCCGCAGCGGGCCCGGTCCTGCGGGTCCGGGGCCACGCCCGGTAGTACGGGCCACTGCCACTCCGTCGCGAAGGTCAGGGCCGCGCTGACCGGCTCAGGCGTCCCGTCGTTCCGTCGCTTGGACAGGAGCCTGCGTCGCCTTCCGAGGATCTCGCGCATGAGCGCTCGTTCCTTTCCGTTGCACCGCTGGCAACACCGTGGTCCACATCACAACATGAGTCGATCACTGCACT
The DNA here is from genome assembly GCF_044327085.1 of Streptomyces sp. AM6-12. Lineage (NCBI taxonomy): Bacteria > Bacillati > Actinomycetota > Actinomycetes > Kitasatosporales > Streptomycetaceae > Streptomyces > Streptomyces sp. AM6-12. Next base: position 3,814,812 of record NZ_JBIQWN010000001.1, on the reverse strand, counting down.
GTGCGTACCTGGTGGCGCATCACATCCCCGCACACGGCGGGGGATCCCCAGGGGTTCGAGCGTCGGTCGCGGCCGCGTCCACGGCAGTCAAGGCAGGCACGGTCACGGCGCGGGGGTGGCGAAGCATGGCGTTTGCCGTCGCGCGTGGTTCTCTCCGCCTCCGCCACGGGAGGATGGGGCTCGGCCGTCGGTGGCTATGACGCCCGGGTCCGTCGCCAGGTTCCGGGTGGTCCCCAACCACCCCTGGCCTTCTTTGAGTACGTACCCATCACGACCGCTGTGACGCTCCGTGGAGCGAGCCCAGTCGACCGCAGTGGACCGTTCCCCCAGGCAGTTTTGAGCCAACTTGGCGGTAAGGCAAGGGGTTCCCGGAAATCACCCACCAGTCCCGCGGACACCAGGAATCCCCGCAGGACAATGCTGGACATCCCCTCACGAGTGCGTGTACATGTGGAGACACTGCTAGCGGCGCAGAATCACCTAGGGGTTTGCGATGCTTTTGAGCACTGTGCACCAGTCTGAAGGCCGCGCGCCATGAGCGCCCCGCACCCCCCGAAAGTGGCCGGAATCGATCCCCCTGTTCCCACGGCCGCCCACACTGTCGCGCCCGCCTCTCCCGTCCCGGAGGCCACCGCGGGCACCCTCGCGGACACCGTCCCCGCCGTCCCCGCCCCGCACCCCCCGGTCGCCGCCCCCGGCACGCTCCTCCAGGACCGTCTCGCCGGCTGGGTCTCCGACCTCACCACGCTGCACGAACTCACCGAACGGCTCGTCCGCACCAGCGCGTTGGAGCCCGCTCTCGACGAATTGCTGGGCGCCACGGCCGCCCTCGTCGGCGCCCGCCGCGGTCTCGTCGTGCTGGACCCCGGCGACGGCGGCCCCCGCACCACCCGCGGCCTCGGCCTCGGCCGCGCCGACCTCGGCCACCTGGAGACCGTGCCGCGCGGCGCGCTGCCGTACGACACCGCGGGCACCGCCGAGGTCGTCCACGCCGATCTGTTCGCCGAGGACGACCTCGACCCCCGGCACCGCGAGGTCGCCGCCCGCCTCGGCTACGCCGCCAGCTACGCCCTGCCGCTCGCCACCGACAACGCCGGCCGCCTCGGCGCCGCCGTCTGGCTCTACGACGAACCCGCCGAGCCCCGTGAACGGCAGCGCCACCTCGCGGGCCTGTACATCCGGCACGCCACCGAACACCTGGCCAGGCTGCGGGAGGTGGAGCGCACCCGCGCCTGCGTGGCCACCATCACCGGGGAGCTGCTGCCCTCCCGGCTGCCCCGCGTGCCCGGCGTCCAGCTCGCCGCCCGGCACCGCACCGGACCGCGCGGCGGCGGCGACTGGTACGACGCGCTGCCGCTGCCGGACGCGGCGCTCGGCCTGTCGGTCGGCTCGGTCAGCGGTTCGGGGCCGAGCGCGGTGGCCGCCATGGGCCGGCTGCGGGCCTCGCTGCGCGCGTACGCCGTGATGGAGGGCGAGGATCCGGTCGCCGTCCTGTCCGATCTGGAGCTGCTGCTGCGGCTGACCGAGCCCGCCCGCTCGGCCACCGCCCTGTTCGCCTACTGCGAGCCCGCGCTGCGCCGGATCACCCTGGCGGGCGCCGGTCACAGCCCGCCGCTGCTGATCGGGGAGCGCCGCACCGAGTTCGCCGAGACCTCCGTCTCCGCGCCGCTCAACATGCTCTCCTGCTGGGAGGCGCCCAGCACGGAGATCGAGGCCGAGGCGGGCGAGACGGTGCTGCTCTACACCGACGGGCTGCTGCACCGAAGCGGTGACCGCATGGACCGCGCCTTCGCCCGGCTGCACTCGGCCGCCGCGAGCGTCCCGCGGGCGCTGCGGCAGGACCCCGGAGCCATCGCCGACCATGTGCTGCGCATGGTGCTGCCGGACGGCCCGGAGGCCGCCGACAGCAGGGAGGACGTGGTGCTGCTGGCGGCCCGCTTCGACTGAGGCAGCCGGCGGCGGGAGACCCGGCCCGGCACGACCGCTCGGCGACCGGCCGCTGCCAGGCATGGCCGGACGACCGCTCCTGGCCAGTCCCGGTACGACCGTACGATGATGGAGGTCCCCGGCTCGGACACAGTGACCCCTCGTGGCGAGCCGCACGGACCGCTCCGGGGGAGATCACACGCCGTACCGAGGAGGAACACGTGGCCGACGAACTCATTCCGGCGACCCCGGAAGCCGAGTCCGAGGAGCCCATCAAGCAGCGCAAGAACGGCCTGTACCCAGGTGTCTCCGACGAGCTGGCCGAGAACATGCAGTCCGGCTGGGCCGACACCGAGCTGCGTGACCTGAAGCCCATCGAGCAGGCCGCCGAGACCGCGCGCCGCCGCGCCGCGCTCTCCGCGCGCTTCCCGGGCGAGCGCCTGGTGATCCCGGCGGGCAACCTGAAGACCCGCTCGAACGACACGGAGTACGCCTTCCGCTCCTCCGTCGAGTACGCGTACCTCACCGGCAACCAGACCGAGGACGGCGTCCTCGTGCTGGAGCCCGCGGACGAGGGCCACCAGGCGACGATCTACCTCCTGCCCCGCTCCAACCGCGCGAACGGCGAGTTCTGGCTCGACGGCCAGGGCGAGCTGTGGGTCGGCCGCCGCCACTCCCTCACCGAGTCCGAGGCGCTGTACGGCATCCCCGCCGCCGATGTGCGCGAGCTGGCCGGCAAGCTGCGCGAGGCCACCGGCCCGGTGCGCGTCGTGCGCGGCTACGACGCCGGCATCGAGGCGGCCCTGACCGACAAGGTCACTGCCGAGCGCGACGAGGAACTGCGGGTCTTCCTCTCCGAGATGCGCCTCATCAAGGACGATTTCGAGATCCGCGAGCTGCAGAAGGCCGTCGACTCCACGGTGCGCGGCTTCGAGGACGTGGTGAAGGTCCTCGACAAGGCCGAGGCCACCAGCGAGCGCTACATCGAGGGCACCTTCTTCCTGCGCGCCCGCGTCGAGGGCAACGACATCGGCTACGGCTCGATCTGCGCCGCCGGACCGCACGCCTGCACCCTGCACTGGGTCCGCAACGACGGCCCGGTCCGCTCCGGCGACCTGCTGCTGCTCGACGCCGGCGTGGAGACGCACACCCTCTACACCGCCGACGTCACGCGCACGCTGCCCATCAACGGCACGTACAGCGAACTCCAGAAGAAGGTGTACGACGCGGTGTACGAGGCCCAGGAGGCCGGCATCGCGGCGGTGAAGCCGGGCGCCAAGTACCGCGACTTCCACGACGCGGCCCAGCGGGTGCTGGCCGAGAAGCTGGTCGAGTGGGGCCTGGTCGAGGGGCCGGTCGAGCGCGTCCTGGAGCTGGGATTGCAGCGCCGCTGGACCCTGCACGGCACCGGTCACATGCTCGGCATGGACGTCCACGACTGCGCGGTGGCGCGCACCGAGACGTACGTGGACGGCGTGCTGGAGCCGGGCATGGTGCTCACCGTCGAGCCCGGCCTGTACTTCCAGGCCGACGACCTCACTGTGCCCGAGGAGTACCGGGGCATCGGCGTCCGGATCGAGGACGACATCCTGGTGACCGAGGACGGCAACCGGAACCTCTCGGCCGCCCTGCCGCGACGCTCCGCGGACGTCGAGGCGTGGATGGCCGCGCTGAAGGGCTGACCTTCGCCGTCAGACGGCCGGGCACCGCGGGGTGCCCGGCCGTCGTCGTCCGCGGGTCCGGCGTGCTCGCCGTGTCCCTTCGGGTCACACCGCCAGCAGCGGAGCGTCGTCGCGCCACTTGAGGATCTTGTCGAAGCTGACCACCGTGCCGCGGCGGCCGGGCTTGGGACCGATGTGGACGTGGTCGGCGAGTTCCCGGATCAGACACAGGCCGCGGCCGTGCTCGGCGTCGGGGCGGGCGGGGCGCAGTTCGCGGGTGTGCTGGAAGCCGGGGCCGGAGTCGGCCACCTCGATCCGGCACTTCTCCCCGTCGAGGTACGCGGTCACCCGGTACACCGACGGGGTGTCCTCGCCGCCGCCGTGCTCGACGGCGTTCGCGCACGCCTCGCTGAGGGCGACGGAGAGGTCGTAGGAGATCTCCGGGTCCACCCCGGCCGTCTCCATGGTGCCGATCAGGAGCCGCCGCGCGAGCGGCACGCTCGCGGCCTCGCGCCGCAGATGGAGTGACCACCAGATGCTCATGCTCCAGCCTCCAGGCCGCGGCTCGACATACCGATACCTATTGCCGCCCATAGATGGCCGTAAGCACCCCGTTGACGTGACTGCGCCCATACAGCCGATGCGTCCTGGGAGATATCGGTGTATGTCGGGACGTACCTCTCGGGCCGGCCGGGGGAGGTGTTGACCGGACCTGGCGTTGGGCGGCGCGGGGCGCGGTGCGATGATGAGGCCGCCATGTCTGCCCTTCACGCGCGCACGGCGCGTCCCGGAGCCGGGCTCCGGATGCTGCGGGCCGCGGTCTTCGCCGCGGTCTGCGTCGTGCTGGCCGCGGCCGGGCACGCCCTGGCCTCCTGCGCGAGCGTGCCGCTGTGGACGCTCGGCGCGGGCTTCCTCGGCTCCCTGCTGCTCGTGGTCCCGCTCGCCGGGCGGGCCCGCTCGCTGCCGGGCATCGCCGCGTTCCTCGCCCTCGGCCAGACCGCGCTGCACACGCTGTTCGGACTGGGCCAGCACGGAGCGGGCATGGCCATGGGCGGCATGCCGATGGGGCAGAGCGCTCCGGGCGGGACCGCGCTCGGCGACGCCGCGCTGGTCGAACAGGCCTCCCGGCTGCTGTGCGGGGCGAACGCCGCCGCGCTCTCCCCCGGCCACGCCTTCCACCTGCTGCTCGCCGCCCGCCTCATCGACCCCTCGGGCCGCCCTGTGGCCGAGGCCCCCGTGCCCCTGCCGCACACGGCCGCTGCCACCGGCGCCTGGGCGGCGCTGCTGCCCTCGCTGCCGATGCTGCTCGGGCACCTGCTCGCGGCCGTCGCCGTCGGCTGGCTGCTGCGCCGCGGCGACCTGGCCGTGCTGCGGCTGCTCGAACTGTCGGCGCACTCGGCCCACGAAGTCGCCGAGGCGGCGCTCGTACGATCCCTGCGCGCGGCGCTCGCCCTGGTGGGTGCCCTGTGCGCCGGGCTGCTGACCGCGGCCGAGCCCACACCGCGCGCCCGGCGGGGCGACCGGGACGAGCGGCCCGCCCCCGCCACCCTCGTACTCCACCACTCGGTGATCCGGCGCGGTCCGCCCGCCGCCGCACTGCGACTCGCCGCCTGACGCGACGCGCCCGCCCCGTGCCCTGAGACAGCTCCGGGATCCGAGGAGGTGGCCGCCGTCGCGCGGCCCGCGCGCGCCCGCGCGCCTTTCTTCCTCACCGGAACTCTCACCATGGAGTGCTCCTGCCATGCAGGATTCCCAGCTCGTTCCCAGCGTCGCCGCCGGCCGTAACACCACCCGCCGCACGGCCGCCCGCCTCGCCGCCGGTGCCGCCGTCGCCGGTACCGCGGTGCTCGCCCTGTCCGCCCCCGCCTTCGCGCATGTGACCGTGCAGCCCGAGGGCGCCGCGGCCAAGGGCGGCTACGCGGTCGTCGACTTCAAGGTCCCCAACGAGCGGGACAACGCCTCGACCACCAAGGTCGAGGTGAACCTCCCCGCCGACCATCCGCTGGCCTCCGTCATGGCCCAGCCCATTCCGGGCTGGAGCGTGCAGCTCACCAAGTCCAAGCTCGCCAAGCCGCTGAGCGTGCACGGCGAGAAGATCGACCAGGCCGTCACCAAGGTCACCTGGACCGCCGACGGCAAGGGCATCGAGCCCGGCTACTTCCAGAAGTTCCCGCTCTCCGTCGGCGCCCTGCCCGACAACACCGACCAGCTCGTGTTCAAGGCGCTCCAGACGTATTCCGACAAGGAAGTGGTGCGCTGGATCGAGGTGCCGCAGGCGGGCCAGGACGAGCCGCAGAACCCGGCCCCGGTGCTCCAGCTGACCGCCGCGGCCGACGAGCACGGCACGGCGGCCGCCCAGAACGCCTCCGACGACACGAAGGAGAACGCCGCCGCCCCGGACTCCGGCGCCGGCAGTGACACCACCGCACGCGTGCTCGGCGTCGCCGGGATCGTCGTCGGCGCCGCGGGCGTGGCCTACGGCGTCCTCGCCGGACGCCGCCGCACCGCCTAGCCCCACCGTTCCGCAGCGCGCGCCGGGGCCGTGCCAGGCTTGGCCCCCGTACGACCCCGGCGCGCGCCGGAGTTCTCACATCTGGGACATTTCTCTATGCGCAAGAAGACGTTCGCCGCGGCCGCGCTGCTCGCCGCCGCCACCCTGACCCTCTCCGCCTGCGGCAGCCAGGACACCGCAGGCAGCCAGTCGCCCATCTCCTCGGTCTCCCAGGAATCCGGGCAGAACGGCCCCGCCATCGTGTTCGACCGGCCCTGGGTCAAGCCCGACCTGGTCCTCACCGACACGCACGGCAAGAAGTACGACCTCCGCAAGGAGACCCAGGGCCACCCGACCCTGCTCTACTTCGGCTACACGCACTGCCCCGACATCTGCCCGACGACGATGAGCAACATCGCCGTCGCCGCCCAGAAGTCGCTGACCCCGGCCCAGCGCGAGGACCTGCGGGTCGTGTTCGTGACCACCGACCCCGGCCGCGACACCCCGGCCGCGCTCGGCAGCTGGCTCAAGGGCATCGACCCGCGGTTCATCGGTCTGACCGGTGACTTCAAGTCCGTCCAGGCCGCCGCCCGCTCCCTCGGCATCTCCGTCGAGCCGACGACGAAGAAGGACGGCAAGCTCGTCTCCGTGCACGGCACCCAGGTGATGGCCTTCTCGCCGAAGACCGACGGCGGGTACGTCATGATCAACGACAGTGCCACGGTCGACGACTACATCAAGGACCTGCCCAAGCTCGTCAAGGGAGCCAAGCCGTGAACCGCCGACCCCTCGTCCTGGCCACGGCACTCGCGGGCGCGCTGGCCCTCGCGGGCTGCTCGGGCTCGGGCTCCTCGGACACCACCAAGGCCGAACTCTCGGTCAGCGGCAGCTACATGCCGCAGCCCGTCTCCGCCGACATGGCCGCCGGCTTCCTGACGATCACCAACAAGGGCGGCACGAAGGACGAGCTGACCAAGGTGACCAGCGACGCGGCCGGCCAGGTCACCATGCACAGCACCATGGGCGGCGAGATGCGCGAGCAGTCCTCCTTCGCCGTACCCGCCCACGGCCGGCTCGTCTTCAAGAGCGGTGGCAACCACCTGATGTTCGAGCAGCTCCGGCACCGGCCGAAGCAGGGCCAGACGGTCACCCTGAAGCTCACCTTCGCCAAGAGCGGTCCCGTCACCGTCACGATGCCGGTGAAGTCCGCCACGTACCACCCGACGACCGGCAACTGAGGGAAGGGACCACCGTGACCCGGACCATCACCCCCCGCCCGCGGAACCTGGTGCTGCTGTTCCTCGCCACCCTGGCCGCACTGCTCACGGGCGCCGCACCGGCCTCTGCGCACGCGGCGCTGACCGGCAGCGACCCCGCACAGGGGGTGGTGGTCCAGCAGCCGCCCGCCCGCGTCTCGCTCACCTTCTCCGAGAAGGTCGCGATGAACGGCGACTCGCTGCGCGTCCTCGACCCCCGGGGCAAGCCCGTCCAGACCGGCGCCCCCGCGAACGTGCGCGGGACGACGTACGCCGTGCGGCTCAAGGACGGCCTCGGCAAGGGCACGTACACGGTCACCTACGAGGTCGTGTCCGCCGACAGCCATCCGGTGGCCGGCGCCTACACCTTCTCCATCGGGGCACCCTCGCGGACCGTGGTCTCCGGCACCGGTCCGACCGTCGGCGGCGGGGTCGTCGGCGCCCTCTACCAGGTCGGCCGGTACGTGTCGTACGCCGGTTACATCGTGCTCGTGGGCGGCGCCGCCTTCGTGCTCCTGTGCTGGCGGCGCGGCGCGGGCGTACGGGCGCTGCAACGGCTGGTCGTCGGCGGCTGGCTGGCGCTGACCGCGGCCACCCTGTGGCTGCTGCTCCTGCGCGGCTCGTACACCACCTCCGGGAAGGTCGCCGACGTCTTCGACCTCGGGCTGCTCGGTCAGGTGTTGGAGACCAAGCCGGGGGCCGCGCTGGTCTCCCGGCTGCTGCTGCTCGCCGCCGCCGCGCTGTTCATCGCCGTCCTGTTCGGTTCGTACCAGCGGCGCGAGGAGGGCGCGGAGAAGCGGGACCTGGCCTTCGGTCTGGGGATCGGGGGCGTGGTGGTCGCGGCCGGGCTCGCGACCAGCTGGGCGGTGTCGGAGCACGCCTCGGTCGGACTCCAGCCGGGCATCGCCATGCCGGTCGACGTCGTCCATCTGCTCGCCGTCGCCGCCTGGCTCGGCGGGCTCACCGCGCTGCTGGTCGCCCTGTACCGGGCGCCCGCCGAAAGCCCGGTCGAGGCCGCCGCGGTACGCCGCTTCTCCCGGCTGGCCTTCGGCTCCGTGGTGGCCCTCGTCGCCACCGGCGTCTACCAGTCCTGGCGCCAGCTCGGCTCCTGGTCCGCCTTCACCGACACCCGGTACGGACAGCTGCTGCTGGCCAAGATCGCCTTGGTGGCGGTCATGGTGGGCATCGCGTCGGTCTCCCGGCGCTGGACCGGACGGCTGGCGGATCAGGGCGCTGAGGGTGAGCGGGCAGTAGAGGAGGAGCGGGCAGCGGAAGGGGAGCAGGCCGTGGGCGGGGTGGGGGCGGAGAAGGAGTCCGTCACCGCGGCGAAGGCGATCGCCGGCCAGGACACGGAGGCGGCGGACGCGGAAACGGCGCGCACCGGAACGGCGGACGCGCACGCGAGGACGGCGGACAGGGAGCCGACGGACACGGGCGCGGCGGACCCGGCCGGGCAGGGCCCCGCCACGGCTGACGCGGCCGAACCCGGCCGTGCTCCCGAACCTCCCGGCGACTCCCGTCGCGCCGCCCAGCTCGCCCGGCAGCGGGTCGCCGTTGAGGCCGCCCGGCGCAAGCGGTTGCGGGACGGTGACGCGGGGCGTTTCGGGCTGCGCCGCTCGGTGCTCGCCGAGGCCGCCGTCGCGGTCGTCCTGCTCGCCGTCACCACCGCGCTGACACAGACCGAGCCGGGCCGCACCGAGCAGGAGGCCAGGGCCGCCACCGGCACCGTCACCGCGCCCACGAACGGCAGCCTCTCCCTGAGCCTGCCCTTCGACACGGGCGGTACGAACGGCAAGGGCGTGGTCGCCCTCGACATCGACCCCGCCCACGCGGGCGCCAACTCGCTGCACCTGTTCGTCCGCAAGCCCGGCGGGCAGCTTTTCGACGTCCCCGAGGTGACGATCGCCCTCACCCTGGAGGCGAAGAAGATCGGCCCGCTCTCCGTGACTCCCGAACACATCACTACCGGCCACTATTCGGCGGACGGGGTGCAGATCCCGATGGCCGGCGACTGGAAGGTCGCCGTCACCGTCCGCACCTCCGACATTGACGAAGTGACCGTCTCCAAGAACGCGCAGATCGGCTGAACCAGACCATGACCGACCAGTCCACCCAGCAGGCCCGCAGCCCCGAGGCCCCGGCGCATGAGGCCCGTTCCGGGGGCGTCTCCCGGCGCGCCCTGCTCGGCACCGCGGGCGCCACCGGGCTGGTGCTCGGCGCGGCAGGCGGGGCCGTCGGCTATGCCGCGGCACCCGCCCCGGCCACCCCGCTCACCTCGGTGGGCACCGACCGCGCGATGTTTCACGTGAAACACCAGCCCGGCATCACCGAGGGTCTCCAGGCGTGCGGTCATCTCATCGCCTTCGATCTGGCGGCGGGCGCGGGCCGCAAGGAGGCGGCGGCCTTGCTGCGCCGCTGGTCGGCGACGGCCGAGCGGCTGATGGCGGGCGAGCCGGCCCCGCACGGCGACACCGATGTGGCGCGGGACGCGGGACCCTCCTCCCTGACGGTCACCTTCGGCTTCGGGCACAGCTTCTTCGCCCGCACCGGGCTGGAGAAGCAGCGGCCCAGCGCCCTCGATCCGCTGCCCGCCTTCTCCTCCGACCACCTCGACAAGGCGCGCAGCGACGGCGATCTGTGGGTGCAGATCGGCGCGAACGACGCCCTGGTCGCCTTCCACGCCCTGCGCGCGATCCAGAAGGACGCCGGGGCGACCGCGCGGGTGCGCTGGCAGATGAACGGCTTCAACCGCACGCCGGGCGCCACCGCCCGCCCGATGACGGCCCGCAACCTGATGGGCCAGATCGACGGCACGGGCAACCCGAAGCCGGCGGACCGGGCCTTCGACAAGCAGATCTTCGTGCCCGCCTCGGGCGAACCCGCGTGGATGGCGAACGGCTCCTACGCCGTCGTACGCCGGATCCGCATGCTCCTGGACGACTGGGAGAAGCTGTCCGTCCCCGCCCAGGAGCAGGTCATCGGGCGCCGCAAGTCGGACGGGGCGCCGCTGACCGGGGGGCACGAGACGTCCCCGATGGAGCTGGAGAAGACCGACGCCAAGGGCGAGTACGTGATCGCGCTCAACGCGCACGCGCGGATCACCCGGCCGGACCAGAACGGCGGGGCGGCGATGCTGCGGCGCCCGTTCTCGTACCACGACGGCATCGACGCCGACGGGGTGCCGGACGCCGGGCTGCTCTTCGTGTGCTGGCAGGCGGACCCGCTGCTCGGCTTCGTGCCGGTGCAGCGCAAGCTCGACCGGGGCGACGCCCTGTCGCGGTTCATCCGGCACGAGGCGAGCGCGCTGTTCGCGGTGCCGGGCGGGGCGGCCAAGGGCGAGTACGTGGGCCAGCGGCTGCTGGAGGGCTGAGCCGGGCCCTGGCCGATTCCCCTAGCTTGTATTCCGCCGACTCTGCGGAGTTTCCGTTTCCAAACCACCGTTCGAGTGGTCATCTTGAGACGCCTGAGCTACGACGGCCCGCGGCCATTAGGGTGAGGACCATGCCAGCGAGCTATGCGTATCTCGGCCCCGAGGGCACCTTCACCGAGGTGGCCCTGCGGACCCTGCCGGAGGCGGCCACCCGGGAGCTGACGCCGTACGTGTCGGTGCAGTCCGCGCTCGACGCGGTGCGGGCCGGCGAGGCCGAGGCCGCGTTCGTGCCGATCGAGAACTCGGTCGAGGGCGGCATCACCGCCACCCTGGACGGACTGGTCGCGGGCGAGCCGCTGACGATCTACCGCGAGGTGCTGCTCTCCATCACCTTCGCGCTGCTGGTCCGGCCGGGCACCCGGCTCGCCGACATCAAGACGGTCTCCGCCCACCCCGCGGCCCAGCCGCAGGTGCGCAACTGGCTGAAGGCCAACCTCCCCGACGCCGTCTGGGAGTCGGCCGCCTCGAACGCGGACGCGGCGAGGCTGGTCCAGGAGGGCCACTACGACGCCGCTTTCGCGGGCGAGTTCGCCGCCGCCCGGTACGGCCTGGAGGCCCTGGAGACCGGGATCCACGACGCGGAGAACGCGCAGACCCGGTTTGTGCTGGTCGGCCGCCCGGCCCGGCCCGCCGCGAAGACCGGCGCCGACAAGACCTCGGTGGTGCTCTGGCAGCGCACCGACCACCCCGGCGGACTGCGCGACCTGCTCGGCGAGTTCGCCTCGCGCGGCATCAACCTGATGCTGCTCCAGTCCCGGCCGACCGGCGAGGGCATCGGCAACTACTGCTTCTGCGTGGACGCCGAGGGCCATATCTCCGACCGCCGGATGGCGGAGGCGCTCATGGGGTTGAAGCGGCTCTGCCTGGAAGTGCGCTTCCTCGGCTCGTACCCGCGCGCCGACATCACGCCGGACGAAGCACGCGCCGTACGGCCGGGGACCTCGGACGAGGAGTTCATGCGGGCCGCGGACTGGGTGGCACGCTGCCAGGACGGCCGCTTCTAGTTATCCACAGGAGTTATCCACAGGCACTCTTCTCGACCTGGGGACAAGTCGACAGCGAAGCGCGACCCGGTCGACAAATCGCCCCACGGTGCGCGGACGGGGTGGCCGCCGGTCGACTCACCCTTCGTCCACCCGTTTCCTTTGGTTCATCTTTTGGGGCGACCGTTTTCCACCCGAAAGTGGGTGTCGATCCACTTTGGCCGGGGAATTCTGCAAGCCGGCCAACGGATCCGGAATGATCAATTCCCACATCCACAGACCTTCCCCACACCCTGTGGATAACTCGTCGGCGGGTGTGGATTTCTGTGGACAACCGGGCCGCCAAGTCCCGCTCGCCACAAGGAAATCGAGTCAACCAGGCGCCCGACGTATGCCCCGTCCCAGGGAGTGAGACACTTTCCCTTGACACGCGCGGCAATTAGCGCATAACGCACGGTAAGCCGCAAATCGAAGCGCGCCGCAATAGTGATTCGTGAGCGGCATCCCCGCACCGGTAGCCTTGGGCCTGTGATTGACCTTCGCCTGCTCCGTGAGGACCCCGACCGTGTGCGCGCGTCGCAGCGCGCCCGTGGAGAGGACGTCGCGCTCGTCGACTCCCTCCTGTCTGCCGACGAGCGGCGCAGGTCGTCCGGCGTCCGCTTCGACGAACTGCGTGCCGAGCAGAAGCAGCTCGGCAAGCTGATCCCCAAGGCCGGCGCCGAGGAGAAGGCCGAACTGCTCAAGCGTGCCGAGCAGCTCAAGGCCGACGTCAAGGCCGCCGACGCCGAGCGCGAAGCGGCCGACGCCGAGACCCAGGAGCTGCTGCTCCGGCTCGGCAACCTCGTCCACCCCGACGTGCCCGTCGGCGGCGAGGAGGACTTCGTCACCCTGGAGACGCACGGCACCATCCGCGACTTCGGCGCCGAGGGCTTCGAGCCCAGGGACCACTTGGAGCTGGGCCAGCTGCTCGGCGCGATCGACGTCGAGCGCGGCGCCAAGGTTTCCGGCTCCCGCTTCTACTTCCTCACCGGTGTCGGCGCCCTGCTGGAGCTGGCCCTGGTCAACGCGGCGATGGCCCAGGCCACCGCGGCCGGCTTCACCCCGATGCTGACCCCGGCGCTGGTCCGCCCGCAGTCCATGGCAGGCACCGGCTTCCTCGGCCAGGCCGCACAGGACGTCTACCACCTCGACAAGGACGACCTCTACCTGGTCGGCACCTCCGAGGTGGCCCTCGCGGCGTACCACATGGACGAGATCCTCGACGCCGACAAGCTGCCGCTGCGCTACGCGGGCTTCTCGCCCTGCTTCCGCCGCGAGGCCGGTTCGCACGGCAAGGACACCCGCGGCATCTTCCGCGTGCACCAGTTCGACAAGGTCGAGATGTTCTCGTACGTCGACCCGGCCGACTCCCAGGCCGAGCACCAGCGCCTGCTCGCGTGGGAGAAGCAGTGGCTGTCCTCGCTGGAGCTGCCGTTCCGCGTGATCGACGTCGCCTCCGGCGACCTCGGCTCCTCGGCCGCCCGCAAGTTCGACTGCGAGGCGTGGATCCCGACGCAGGGCAAGTACCGCGAGCTGACCTCGACCTCGGACTGCACCGAGTTCCAGTCCCGCCGCCTGTCCATCCGGGTCCGCGAGAAGGCCGGCGGGAGCGAAGCGACCTCCGGCAGGGGTGGTGGTCGGGCGACGGGCGGGCAGGTCAAGCCGCTCGCCACGCTCAACGGCACGCTGTGCGCCGTACCGCGCACCATCGTCGCCATCCTGGAGAACCACCAGCTGGCCGACGGTTCCGTCCGGGTCCCCGAAGTGCTGCGCCCCTACCTGGGCGGCCGGGAGGTCCTGGAGCCGGTGGCCCGGTGAGCTTCCCCTACGGGCTGGTCGCGACCGACCTGGACGGGACGCTGCTGCGCGCGGACGGATCGGTCTCCCAGCGCACCCGCGACGCGCTCACCGCGGCCACCGCGGCGGGCGCGGCGCACATCGTCGTCACCGGCCGGGCCGTCCCCTGGACCCGCCATGTCCTCGACGACCTCGGCTACGACGGCCTCGCCGTCTGCGGCCAGGGCGGACAGGTCTACGACGCCGGGGCGCACCGCCTGCTGACGTCCGTCACCCTGGACCGTCAGCTGGCAGGGGTGGCCCTGGCCAAGATCGAGGCAGAGGTCGGCCCGCTGCATCTCGCGGCGAGCCGGGACGGGCTGGACGGCGAGGTGCTCGTCGGGCCGGGGTACGCCGTCGCGGGGCCGCTGCCCGCGGTCCCCTTCACCGACGCGTCCGACCTCTGGGCCGCGCCGCTGAACAAGATCTACATACAGCATCCGACGCTGGGCGACGACGAGCTGGCGGAGGCCGCCCGGCAGGCGGCCGGCGGCTTCGTCTCGGTCGCGATGGCCGGCGCGGGCATCGTGGAGCTGCTGCCACTCGGCCTCTCCAAGGCGACGGGGCTCTCCCTCGCCGCGCGCCGCCTCGGCCTCAAGGCCGCGGACACGATCGCCTTCGGCGACATGCCGAACGACATCCCGATGTTCGGGTGGGCCGCGCGGGGCGTGGCGATGGCCAACGCGCACGAGGAGCTCAAGGCGGTGGCCGACGAGGTGACGTCCTCGAACGAGGAGGACGGCATCGCCGAGGTGCTGGAAGGTCTGCTGACGTAGCGCCTCCGGGGGTGTCCGCCGTGGCCGGCTGGTCACGCGGTTCCCCGCGCCCTGCTGCGGGGCGCAGGAGGTTCATCGCCGCCGACGCCATCCCCGGCGCCGGGCCCGGCTGAAGAACCATCCCGCCGGCGGCTCGTCGGAGCGCCAGGGCTGGGGTTCCGGGGCCTCGGCGCGCCAGCGGGCGGCCAGCATCCGGGCACGGGCGGAGGGCTCGGCGGCCTCGGCGGACCGCACGAAGTCCTCGTCCAGGACCAGCCCCTCGAAGGCGTCCCTCTCGAACGCCCCACCGCCCCCCGCTGTCTCCTCCGTCATCCCCGGCCTCCTGTCCCTACGTCCCGGTTTGCCCAGTGTGCCCGGCCGGGGATGAAGTCCCCGTCAAAGATCGGGGCCCCGGAAACCCCTTACTCCTCTCCCGCCAGCTTCAGCGAGCGCAGCCTCTGGCCCGCGTACCAGGTGGCCAGCACGGTCACCACGACCAGCAGCACCACCGCCGTCGTGAGCCCGACGTCGGACGTGACCAGGTCGCCCCCGGTCACCTTGTGCGCGACCGCGAGCGCCCACTGCTGCACGCTCAGCGTGCGCGCCCCCGGCACCAGGGATCCGAACAGCGCCTCCCAGACCAGGGCGTACACCAGGCCGAAGACGACCGCGTGCCGGGACACCGTGCCGAGCAGCAGGAACAGCGCGGAGTAGGCGATGGAGGCCACCAGCGCGGCCACCGTGTAGGCGACGGCGATCTGCTGGCCGTTGCCGTTGAGGATCAGCCCGGCGATCATCGTGGGCACCGCGGAGAACACCATGGTCACCGCGATGGCCACGATCAGCTTGGTGAAGATGATCGTCGGCCGCTTCAGGGGTTTGGCCAGCAGATAGACGACAGAGCCGTCATCGATCTCCGGGCCGATCGCGCCCGTGCCCGCGATGACACCGATGATCGGCACCATGGTGGCGAGCGCGAACCCGCCGAGCACGTTGGCGGCCGTCTGGTCGTCGGCACCACTGAGCGCGCGGACGGCCACGGCGATCACGATGAGCAGCAGCGGCAGCGCGCCGAGGATGAGGGCCCGGCGACGGCCGAGCAGGGCCCGGTAGGTGAGTCGGGCGACTGTGGGGTCGTACATCTTCGGCCTCCTACGCCGCGACCAGGTACGAGAACACGGATTCCAGGGACTCGTCCGACGGCGAGACCGTGAGCAACCGGATGCCGTGGTCCCTGGCGACCTTCGGCAGCAGAGCGGTGAAGCGGCCGAAGTCGACGGCCTGGATGCGCAGCGCGCCCTCGGTGTGGTCGACCTCGATGCCTGCGGTGGACGGGTCGGCGATCAGCGCCGCCGCCAGGGCCCGGTCGTCACTGGAGCGCACCAGGTAGCGGTGCGGGCGGTCGGTCATCAGGCGGCGGATCCGGCGGTAGTCGCCGCTGGCCGCGTGCCGTCCGGCGACGACGACCTCGATGTGCCGGGCGAGCTGCTCGACCTCCTCCAGGATGTGCGAGGAGAACAGCACGGTGCGGCCCTCGTCGCCCATCTTCCGCAGCAGGTCCATCAGCTGCATGCGCTGGCGCGGGTCCATGCCGTTGAACGGCTCGTCCAGCAGGAGCAGCGAGGGGTCGTGCACCAGGGCGCTCGCCATCTTCACGCGCTGGCGCATGCCCTTGGAGTACGTGGCGATCCTGCGGTCCTGCGCGTACTCCATCTCGACGGTGGCGAGGGCCCGCTGGGCGGCCTTGTCGCCGAGGCCGTGCAGTTCCGCGTTGGCGACCACGAACTCGCGCCCGGTGAGGAAGTCGTACATCGCCTCCCGCTCGGGGACGATGCCGATGTGCCGGTAGATCCCCTCGTTGCGCCACACCGGCTGCCCGTCGAGGGTGACCGTGCCGGTGGAGGGGGCGAGGAAGCCGCCCATCATGTTGATCAGGGTGGACTTGCCGGCGCCGTTGGGGCCGAGCAGTCCGGTCACGCCGGGTCCGATGGTCATGGTGATGTCGTTGACGGCGACCACGTTGCCGAACCAGCGGGAGACATGGTCGATGCTGAGGGTCGTCACAGTCCCACCTTCTTGTAGCGGCGCACCAGGAGGCCGTAGCCGCCGGCGATCAGTGCGAGGGTGACGAGGACGTAGACGATGCCCTCTCCACTCGAAGGAGCGATGCCTCCGGGGTTTGCGGCGGTGGCGCCCAGGAAGGCGGACTGCACCCCGTCGATCAGGGTGACCGGCGAGAACAGGCCGATCCACGGGATCGCCCCGGAGTGCCCCTGGACCTCCGCGATGCCCTGGAGGGTGGAGACCGCCCCGTAGGTGATGACCAGGACGGCGATCACGGCGGCGATGCCGAAGCCGCGGCGCGGGGTGACGGCGGCGATGACCAGGCCGATGCCGGCGAACAGCAGGGAGAGCAGGGCCACGGCGACCAGTCCCTCGGCGAATTCCTTCGTCTGGTGGGCGAAGCCCAGCTTGGACAGCAGCGCCCCTACGTACATCACCAGCAGGGGAGCGGCGGTGAGGACGAAGATCGCCGAGGCAAGCGCGGCGAACTTGGCGCGCACGTAGTCGGCGGTCTCGATCGGCCGCGAGAAGTACAGCGGCACCGTCTTGAAGCGCAGGTCGCGGGAGACGGCCTGGGGCGCCTGGGAGGCGACGTACAGGCTGATGACCGCCTGGAGCATGATCGCGTACCGGGTGTAGGCGACCGGCAGTTCGTGCGCCTTGGTGGCGACCGCGACGGCGACCATGATGGCGGCGGGCACGCACATGACCGCGAACAGCAGCATGGGCAGCACCTTGGACTTCGCCGAGCGGCCGAGGCCGTAGGCGCCGCGCAGGGACTGCGAGTACAGGGAGCGGCGGGCGTAGGCGCGGCCGAGGCGCGGTCCGTCGTAGCCGCGGTAGCCGATGTCGTGGATCCGGGTCGTCTCGCCCGGAGGCGAGGTCAGGGGCTGCTCAACCGCCATGGCCGAGGGCCTCCTTCCGCTGCTCGTCACCGCTGCCTTCGGCGGCGTCGGTCGTGAAAACCTCGGAGATGTGGTGCCGGCGCTGCTCCATGCGGACCAGGCCGAGTCCGAGGTCGGCGACCACGTCGCGCACCAGGTCGTACGTCTCCTCGCCCGCGGCGGTCAGCAGCAGGATGTGCCCGGCGCCGGGCAGGCCCGCGCCCTCGTGCCGGATCTCCACCCCGCGCTCGCGCAGCGCCTCGCGGACCGCGGCGGTGCCGTCGGGGTGCGTGTCACTGTCGGTGACCTCGATCGCGAGGGTGGTCGTCGTCTGCGTGAAGTCGGTGGTGGAGCTGGAGCGCAGCAGCTTGCCGCCGTCGATGACGACCACGTGGTCGCAGGTCCGCTCCAGTTCGCCCAGCAGGTGCGAGGTGACCAGGACGGAGATGCCGAAGTCGGAGTGGACGCGGCGGATCAGGCCGAGCATCTCGTCGCGGCCGACCGGGTCGAGGCCGTTGGTCGGCTCGTCCAGGAAGACCAGTTTGGGGTCGTGCACCAGGGCCTGCGCGAGCTTCACGCGCTGCTTCATACCGGTGGAGTAGCCGCCGATGGGGCGGTAGCGCTCTTCGTAGAGGCCGACGTGGCGCAGGGTGTCCGCGGTGCGCTCGCGCGCTGCCGTGGGCGGCAGCCCCGACATGCGGGCCATGTGCACGACGAACTCGGTCGCCGAGACGTCCGGCGGCAGGCAGTCGTGCTCCGGCATGTAGCCGACCTGTTCGCGGATGGCGGCACCCTCGGTGGCGATGTCCAGGCCGAGCACCCGGGCACTGCCCTCGGTGGCGGGGGACAGCCCCAGCAGGATTTTGATCAGGGTGGACTTGCCGGCGCCGTTGGCCCCGACGAGTCCGGTCACCCCGGGGCCGATGTCCACGGACAGCCGGTCGAGCGCGGTCACCCGTGGGAACCGCTTGCTCAGGCTTTCGGTCGCGATCACAGTCACCCGGTGAACGGTAGTGATGCCGGCCACGCGGGTCATCAGACCACAGAGCCGTCTTCGCGTCCGCCCCAGGTATTACAGGGCCCTAGGGGCCGCCCATCCCTAGGGGTCACCCGGAGTTGTCCCCGGCCTCCGTCCCCTCCTATTGACGCCACCTCTAACAACTGCGAGATTCTGCCTGTCAAGTTACGAATGCGTACCGCAGCCGACGTGAATCGGCCGGACCACGGGACGAGGCGGCATGACGACGGCAGTGAGCAGTGAACTCCCCACCGAGCTGCGGGGATTCAGAAGGGTGCAGCGCCTCGCCTACGAGTGCGCGGAGGCGGTCGCGGCGCGCCTGGAGCCGGGGGTGACCGAGCGTGCGGCGGCGCGGATGCAGCGGGAGTGGCTGCGCGAGCGCGGGGTGCGGGACTGGTTCCACCTGCCCTTCGCCTGGTTCGGGGACCGTACGGCGTTCGTGAACTTCCGGGTCCCGCTCCAGTTCTTCCCGACCGACCGCGAGCTGGCGCCCGGCATGCCGTTCATCCTGGACATGGCCCCGGTGTTCGAGGGATACACGGCGGACATCGGCTACTCGGGGTCCCTCGGGGTGAACCCCGTACAGGACCGGCTGATGGCCGACCTCGAGGCGCACCGGGAGCTGATCCTGCGCGAGGTGCGCGAGCGGCGCTCCCTGCGCGAGATCTACGAGGACGTGGAGCGGCTGATGGTCCGGCAGGGCTACGCCAACCGGCACCGCGCCTATCCCTTCGGGGTGATCGCCCACAAGGTGGACCGGGTGCGGGAGCGCCGTTGGTCGCCACGTCTCTTCGGATTCGGCGCCCAGTCCCTGAAGGGCCTGGCCTCGGACGCGCTGCACGGCCACCGCGAGGGCTGGTCGCCGCTGTGGTCGCCGTACCGCTTCTCGGACCATCCGCCGCGGCCGGGCCTGTGGGCGGTGGAACCGCACCTGGGCTTCAGGGGCACGGGGGCGAAGTTCGAGGAGATCCTCGTGGTCACCGACTCGAAGGACCCCGAGGAGAGCGCGTTCTGGCTGGATGACGACCTGCCGCACGTGCGGCGCTGGGCGGAGGAGAAGTGACGACGCTGAAGGGTGCGCGCGAGCGCACGGTACGGACCGGCGGAATCGAACTGTGCGTGGCCGAACTGGGCGACCCGCGGCAGCCGACGGTGGTCCTGGTGCACGGCTATCCGGACAGCAAGGAGGTGTGGTCCGAGATCGCCCCGCGCCTCGCCGAGCGCTTCCATGTGGTCCTGTACGACGTCCGGGGCCACGGCCGCTCCACCGCACCGCGGCCGTTGCGCGGCGGGTTCACGCTGGCCAAGCTCACGGACGACTTCCTGGCCGTGGTGGACGCGGTGAGCCCAAAGAGCCCGGTGCATCTCGTCGGCCACGACTGGGGCTCGGTGCAGTCCTGGGAGTTCGTCACGGTCGGCCGCACCGAGGGCCGTATCGCCTCCTTCACCACCATCTCCGGGCCGTCCCTGGACCACTTCGGGCACTGGATCAACGACCGCCTGAAGCGCCCGACGCCCCGCCGCCTGGCCCAACTGCTCGGCCAGGGCGCCAAGTCCTGGTACGTGGGCATACTGCACACCCCGGCCCTGCCGGAGCTGGCCTGGCGCGGCCCGCTCGGCAAGCACTGGCCGAGGCTCCTGGAGCGGACCGAGGGCGTCCCCACCGGTGACTACCCGACCGCCTCCCTGCCCACCGACGCGGCCCACGGCGCCTGGCTGTACCGGGACAACGTGCGCCCACGGCTACGCCACCCCCGCTCGGACGCGTTCGCGCACGCGCCGGTGCAGCTGATCACGCCCCAGGGCGACGCGTTCCTGTCCGAGCGGCTCTACGACGACCTGGACCGCTGGGTGCCCCAGCTGACCCGGCGCACGCTCCCGGCCAAGCACTGGGCGCCGCGGACCCGGCCCGACCAGCTGACCGCCTGGATCGAGGAGTTCATCGTGTCGGTGGAGGGCGGCCGACCCGAGCCGGGGGCGACCGGGCCCCACGCGGCGCGGTTCGGCGGGCAACTGGTGCTGATCACCGGCGCGGGCAGCGGGATCGGCCGGGCGACGGCGTTCGCGTTCGCGGAGGCGGGCGCGCGGCTGGTGGCCGTCGACCGGGACGCGGAGGCGGCGGCCCGCACGGCGGAGCTCGCCCGGCTGATCGGCGCGCCCGAGGCCTGGGCCGAGACGGCGGACGTCTCCGACGAGCAGGCCATGGAGAAGCTGGCCGAGCGGGTCCACCGGGCATACGGCGTGCTGGACGTGCTGGTCAACAACGCGGGCATCGGCCTGTCCGGGTCCTTCTTCGCCACGACCACCGAGGACTGGCGCAAGGTCCTCGACGTCAACCTCTGGGGCGTGATCCACGGCTGCCGGCTGTTCGGGGCGCGGATGGCCGAGCGGGGCCAGGGCGGTCACATCGTCAACATCGCCTCTGCCGCCGCCTTCCAGCCCTCCCGCGTCCTGCCCGCCTACAGCACCTCCAAGGCGGCGGTCCTCATGCTCTCCGAGTGCCTGCGCGCCGAACTGGCCTCGCAGTCCATCGGTGTCACGGCGATCTGCCCCGGCATCGTCAACACGAACATCACGTCCACGGCACGCTTCGCGGGTGCCGACGCGGCCGAGGAGCGCCGACTCCAGAAGAACTCCGCCCGCCTGTACGGCCTGCGCAACTACCCCCCGGAGAAGGTGGCTTCGGCGATCCTGGACGCGGTGGTCCACAACCGCCCGGTGGTCCCGGTGACACCGGAGGCGCGGGGCGCGCACTTCCTGTCGCGGGTGATGCCAGGGGCGCTGCGCCGGCTGGCGCGGGTGGAGCCGAAAGTGTGAGCTGGGTGGGGGTGCTGGGGGGCGCGGGCCGGGTGTGCGTGGGTGTATGCGTGCGTGCGTGCGTTCGTGCCGGGGTGCGTGCCCGACGGTCGTGGTCCCCAACACCCCCATTGTGGGAATCAGTTGTCCACAACCTCGCCAATCCCCTTGTGGATAACCGGGGTTGTCTGTGGATCAAACCTGTCCGCGGAAAACAACCTGCGTGATCCGCGTCTCTCGCCCACCCTGAACCCATGGACGAAAGACGCATGGTCAAGGTCTCCAAGTACCTCTCCCGGCACCTCCGCCACCAGCCGGCCCGCATCGGCCTCACCCCCGACCCCGCGGGCTGGGTGGACATCGACACCCTGATCACCGCGGCGACCGAGCACGGCTTCCCCCTCACCCGCGAGGAACTCGACCAGGTCGTCGCCACCAACGACAAACAGCGCTTCACGATCGACGGCACCCGGATCCGCGCCAACCAGGGCCACACCATCTCCGTGGACCTGGGCCTGCCACCGGCCGTTCCACCGCCGTACCTCTACCACGGCACGCACCCCCGTGCCCTGGAGTCCATCCGGGCCACCGGTCTGAAACCCATGGACCGGCACGCCGTGCACCTCTCCCCCGACCGCGACACCGCCACCCGCGTCGGCGCCCGCCGGGGCCGCCCCGTCGTCCTCGTGGTCGACGCCGGCGCCATGCACCGCGATGGCCATGTATTCCACGTCAGCGCCAACGGCGTCTGGCTGACCGCCGCCGTTCCCCCGCGCTACCTGCGCTTCCCCGGCCCCCGCTGACCGCGCCCGCGCCCCCTCGCCCCACCGCTTACCCTCGAACGCATGAGTCTGCGTCTGAGCACCGTGATCCTGCCGTACCGCCGCTGGCACGAGGGTGGCCGCGCCACCTGGGTGCGCGCCGAGCAGCTCGGCTTCCACACGGCGTACACCTACGACCACCTGTCCTGGCGCAGCTTCCGCGACGGCCCCTGGTTCGGTGCCGTCCCCACCCTGACCGCCGCCGCGGCCGCCACCGAGCGGCTCCGCCTCGGCACCCTGGTCACCTCCCCGAACTTCCGCCACCCGGTCACCCTCGCCAAGGAACTGATCTCCCTGGACGACGTCTCCGGCGGCCGGATCACTCTGGGCATCGGCGCCGGCGGCACCGGTTTCGACGCCACCGCCCTCGGCCAGGACCCGTGGACCCCGCGCGAGCGCGCCGACCGGTTCGCCGAGTTCGTGCCGCTGCTCGACCGGCTGCTGAGCGAGGACGCGGTGACGTACGAGGGCCGCTTCTACTCGGCGGACGAGGCACGCAACATCCCGGGCTGCGTCCAGCGCCCCCGGCTGCCGTTCGCCGTCGCCGCCACCGGCCCGCGCGGGCTGCGGCTCGCCGCGCGCCACGGTCAGGCATGGGTGACCACGGGCGACCCGAAGCTGTACGAGACGGGCACCCCGGAGCAGTCGGTCGAGGCGCTGCGCGGACAGCTCGACCGGCTGTCCGCGGCCTGCGCGGAGGTCAGCCGGGACGCCGCCGGCATGGAGAAGATCCTGCTCACCGGCTTTACTCCGGACCGTGGCCGCCCGCTCGGCTCGCTCGACGCGTTCGTGGACTTCGCCGGCCGCCACCGGGACCTCGGCTTCACCGAGATCGTCCTGCACTGGCCCATCCCGGACTCCGACTTCGCCGCGGACGAGAAGGTCTTCGAGCGGATCGCCATGGAGGGCCTCGCCCAGCTGGGCTGAGGTGTCCGGGACGACTCGTGGGACGGCAGGGGCACCTGGAGCGTCATCTGTGTCTCATCTGTGCACAGTTCCGCACGCCCGTGCGGGCATATGCGCGAGAATGACCGGATGACCTCAGCGACCAGGCAACCAGGGACCCCCGCCGCCGCGATCCGCCCGCGGCTGATCGCCACCGACCTCGACGGCACCCTGCTGGGCGACGACAAGTCGGTCTCCCCGCGGACCGTCGCCGCCCTGGCCGCCGCCGAGCAGGCGGGCATCGAGGTCTTCTTCGTCACCGGCCGCCCGGCCCGCTGGATGGACGTCGTCAGCGACCATGTCCACGGCCACGGGCTGGCCATCTGCGGCAACGGCGCCGCCGTGGTCGACCTGCACGGCGGTCCCGGCGCCCACCGGTTCACCAAGGTGCGCGAGCTGGCCCGCGCCAACGCCCTGGACGCCGTCCGGCTGCTGCGCCAGGCCGCGCCCGGCACGGTGTTCGCGGTCGAGCAGACCTACGGCTTCCACCAGGAGCCCGCCTATCCCCGGCTGCACATGGAGGTGCCGGGCCACCGGCTGCCCGCGGAGGAACTGCTCGCGCCGGACGGGCCGACCGCCGCACAGCCCGTGCTCAAGATCCTCGCCCACCACCCCACCCTGGACCCCGACGCCTTCCTCACCCTGGCCCGCCTGGCCGTCGGCGAGCGCGCCACGGTCACCCGGTCCAGCCCCAGCGCCCTGCTGGAACTCAGCGGCCCCGGCGTCTCCAAGGCCAGCACCCTCGCCCTGTGCTGCGCCGAGCGCGGCATCTCGCACGAGGAGGTCGTCGCCTTCGGGGACATGCCCAACGACATCGAGATGCTGACCTGGGCCGGGCAGTCGTACGCCATGGGCAACGCCCATCCCGACGCGGTCGCCGCCGCCTCCGGCCGCACCGCCGCCAACACGGAGGACGGCGTGGCGATCGTGATCGAGCGCCTGCTCGCCCAGTACGGCTAGAGCGGCGCGACCGCGGGTGGGCGCGTCCGCCATGTCACCGTCCGCCGGGTCGCCCGGTCCCCCGGCGGGGCCTCGGGCGTCACCGGGCTCCGACCAGTGACTCCGTCTCCGCCTCGCGGCGCAGCAGCGCGCGCAGCGGACCGTCCACCGCGGCCAGTTCCGCGTAGGGGCCCCGCTGGACGACGCGGCCCGCGTCGAGCACCAGCACCTCGTCCACCTCGTCGAGACCGGCGAGCCGGTGGGTGATCAGCAGTGTCGTACGGCCCTCGGTGGCGGCCAGCAGATCGGCGGTGAGGGCGTCGGCCGTCGGCAGGTCCAGGTGTTCGGCCGGCTCGTCCAGGACCAGCACGGGGAAGTCGGCGAGCAGCGCGCGGGCCAGCGCGAGGCGCTGCCGCTGGCCGCCGGACAGCCGGGCCCCGTGCTCGCCGACCAGCGTGTCCAGGCCGTCGGGCAGTCCGTCCACCCAGTCGAGCAGCCGGGCCCGCGCCAGCGCCCCGCGCAGTTCGGCCTCGGTCGCGCCCTTCCTGGCCAGCAGCAGGTTCTCCCGCACCGAGCTGTCGAAGAGGTGCGCGTCCTGGGCGCACAGCCCGACCAGCCGCCGCACGTCGTCGCCGGACAGCTCGCGGGCGTCCACCCCGGCGAGGGTGTAGGAGCCAGAGCACGGATCGAGGAAGCGCAGCAGCACCTGGGCGAGGGTCGTCTTGCCGGCTCCCGAGGCCCCCACCACGGCGATCCGGCGGCCCCGCTCCAGCGTCAGATCGAGCCCGGCCAGCGCCTCCTCGCGCTGGCCCTCGTGCCGCGCGGCCAGCCCCTTGAGGATCACCGGGAACGGCGTCGCGGGGGCCTGCCGGGGCCGCTCGGGCTCGCGCACCGGCTCCGGCGCGTCCAGCACCTCGCGCACCCGCTCCGCGCTGCGCCGCACCCGCTGCCGGTGACGGACGGCGAGCGGCATCCCGAGTACGGCCTCGAACGCGGCCAGCGGGGTGAGGACGACGACGGCCAGCGCGACGCCGCCGAGCCGCCCCGCCACCACCGCCTGGACGCCGAACATCGCCATGGCCGTCACGGTCAGGCCCGAGACCAGCGCGGTGAGCCCGTCGCCGAGCGCGGTGACGGCGGCGGCGCGGGAGGCGATCCGGGTCAGCGCCCGGTCCGCCCGCCGGGCCGCGCCGGCACGGGCGGGCAGTGCGCCGGCCACGGTCAGTTCGGCGGTGCCGGTGAGCAGGTCGGTGACGCGGGTCGCGAGTTCACCGCGGGCGGGTGCCAGCCGGCGTTCGGTGTGCCGGGCCGCGGCCGCGGTGACCAGGGGCACACCGGCCCCGGCCACGAGCAGGCCCACCGCGAGGGCGGCGCCCGCCTCGGGGAGCAGCCAGGCCGTGCAGCCGACAGTCGCTCCGGAGACGAGCAGGGCGACGGCGGCGGGCAGCAGCCAGCGCAGCCAGTAGTCCTGGAGCTCGTCCACGTCCGCGACCAGGCGGGTCAGCAGATCACCGCGGCGGGCGTTGCGCAGCCCGGCGGGCGCCAGGCGCTCCAGACGCCGGTAGACGGCGACACGGGTGTCGGCGAGCATCCGCAGCACGGCATCGTGCGAGACCAGCCGCTCGGCATAGCGGAACACCGCCCGCCCGATCCCGAACGCCCGCGTCGCCGTCACCGCCACCATCAGGTACAGCACCGGCGGCTGCTGCGACGCCCTCGAGATCAGCCACCCCGAGGTCGCCATCAGCCCCACGGCACTCCCGAGCGCGAGACTCCCCAACACCATCGCAAGCACCAACCGCCCCCGCCGGGCCCCGGCGAGCCCCCGGACCCAGCCGAGGGGGCTGCGGGTGCGGTCTGCCGCCTCGGGCGAGCCGGACACCGGCGACGGCTCGAGGGACCCGGTGGCCAGTGCCTCGGGGTCACCTTCCAGTGCCGGGTTTCGGGTGGCGGGTGGGCGAGGGCGGGGGTCCAGGGAGCGGGGCCCCCTGGCGGGCCCGGTGTCCCTACCCGCACGCGTCGGGCAGGAGCCGGCGGGCTCCAGTCGTACGACCCTGTCGGCCACCTCCAGCAGCGCGGGCCGGTGCACGACCACCAGCACCGTGCGGCCCACCGTGAGCCGCCGTACCGCCGAGACGACCTCCGCCTCGGTCACCCCGTCCAACGCCGCCGTCGGCTCGTCCAGCACCAGCAGCGGCCGATCCGACAGAAACGCCCGCGCCAACACCAGCCGCTGCCGCTGCCCCGCCGAGAGCCCCGCCCCGTCCTCCCCGAGCACCGTGCCGGCCCCCTCCGGCAGCGCGTCCACGAAGTCCAGCGCCCCCGCGTCCCGCAACGCCGCCCGCACCGCGCCCTCGTCCGCGTCCGGGCGCGCCAGCCGCACGTTCTCCGCGATCGTCCCGGCGTACAGATGCGGTCGCTGCGGCACCCAGGCGATCCGCGACCGCCACTGAGCGAGATCCAGCTCGGCAAGGTCCACGCCGCCGACCCGCACCCGTCCCGCGGCGGGCCGTGCGAAACCCAGCAGGACGTTCAGGAGCGTGGTCTTGCCCACCCCGCTCGGCCCGACCAGCGCCACGGTCTCGCCGGGCTCCACGGTGAACGACACCTCGCTCACCGCGTCCGCGGACCGTCCGGGATACCGCACCGTGACCGACTCGAAGGCCACCGCCCCCGACGGCACCGCACCGGTCCCGGACACCGGCACCGGCGTCTCCAGCACCTCGAAGATCTCCTCCGCGGCGGCCAGCCCTTCCGCCGCCGCGTGGTACTGCGCCCCCACCTGACGCAGCGGCAGATACGCCTCCGGCGCCAGCACCAGGATCACCAGCCCGATGTACAGATCCATGTCGCCGTGGACCAGCCGCATGCCGATGGTCACGGCCACCAGCGCCACCGACAGCGTGGCCAGCAGCTCCAGCGCGAAGGAGGAGATGAAGGCGATCCGCAGGGTCCGCATGGTCGCCTGGCGGTACTCGCCGGTGATCCGCCGGATGGACTCGGCCTGCGCCTTGGCCCGGCCGAACACCTTCAGCGTGGGCAGCCCCGCGACCACGTCCAGGAAGTGGCCGGACAGCCGGGACAGCAGCCGCCACTGCCGGTCCGTCCGCGCCTGCGTGGCCCAGCCGATCAGCATCATGAACAGCGGGATGAGGGGCAGGGTGGCGACGATGATCGCCGCCGACAACCAGTCCTCGGTGACGATCCGCGCCAGCACCGCCACCGGCACCACCACCGCGAGCCCCAGCTGCGGCAGATAGCGCGAGAAGTAGTCGTCGAGGGCGTCGACCCCGCGTGTGGCCAGGTTGACCAGCGAGCCGGTACGCCGGTCGCCGAGCCATCCGGGACCGAGCGCAGCCGCCCGCTCCAGCAGCCGGCCCCGCAGCTCCGACTTCACCGCCGCGCTCGCGTGGTGGGCGGCGCGTTCGGTGAGCCATGCGACCAGGGCCCTCGCCACCGCCACCGCCACCAACAGCAGCAGGGGAGTGGTCAGTTCGGCGAGGGAGCGCCCGTGCTGGAAGGCGCCGACGACCACCTCGGCAATGAGCATCGCCTGGGCGATGACGAGTCCGGCGCCGACGGCGCCCAGGGCGACGACCGCCACCAGGAAGAGGCGGGTGGCGCGGGCGTACCGCAGCAGACGGGGATCGACTGGTTTCACGTGAAACAGGCCCTTCGGTCCAGAGGGTGTGTTTCACGTGAAACACACCCCCGGCGGACTCAGTGCGCGGGTTCGGCGATGTGCTGCGTGCCGATCCGCTTGCGGAACACCCAGTAGGTCCAGCCCTGATAGAGCACGACGAACGGGGTGGCGATCGCCGCCAGCCAGGTCATGATCTTCAGGGTGTACGGGCTGGACGAGGCGTTGCTGACCGTCAGGCTCCACTCCGGGTTGAGGGTGGACGGCATGACGTTCGGAAAGAGCGACAGAAAGAGCATCGCCACGGCCGCCACGATGGTGAGGCCGGACAGGGTGAACGCCCATCCCTCGCGCCCGAGTTGATTGGCGGCCAGCGCGCCCACCAAGGCCACGACCGCCGCGACGAGGGCGACGAGGCTCTTGCCGTCCCCGCTGTCGGCCTGCGTCCACAGCAGGAAGCCCACCGCCAGCACGGCCGCGACGAGACCGGCCCACAGGGCGAGCTGCCGTGCCCGCCCCCGGATGTCGCCGACCGTCTTGAGCGCGGTGAACACCGCCCCGTGGAAGGTGAACAGGGTGAGCGTCACCAGCCCGCCGAGCAGGGCGTAGGGGTTGAGCAGGTCCCAGACGCTGCCGACGTACTCGAAGTGCCGGTCGATCTTGACACCCCGCACGATGTTCCCGAAGGCCACGCCCCACAGGAACGCCGGGAGCACGGAGGTCCAGAAGATCGCCGTCTCCCAGTTGCGCTGCCAGTTCTCCTCGGGCCGCTTCGCCCGGTACTCGAAGGCCACGCCCCGCACGATCAGGCAGACCAGGATGGCCAGCAGGGGCAGATAGAAGCCGGAGAAGAGGGTGGCGTACCACTCGGGGAAGGCGGCGAAGGTCCCGGCGCCCGCCGTGAGCAGCCACACCTCGTTGCCGTCCCAGACGGGCCCGATGGTGTTGATGAGCACCCGGCGCTCGGACCGGTCGCGGGCCAGCAGCTTGGTGAGGATGCCGACCCCGAAGTCGAAGCCCTCCAGGAAGAAGTAGCCGGTCCACAGGACGGCGATCAGGACGAACCAGACGTCGTGAAGTTCCATGACTGTTCCCTCGGCCTAGTACGAGAAGGCCATCGGCTTGTCGGCGCCACGGGTGTCGCCGCCGATCTTCGTGGGCGGGTTGAGGTCGTCCTCGGTCAGCTCGGGCGGGCCGGCCTTGATGTACTTCGCGAGCAGCTTGACCTCGACCACCGCGAGGACCGCGTACAGCGAGGTGAAGACGATCATCGAGGTGAGGACCTCGCCCTGGGAGACGCCGGGGGAGACCGCGTCCCTGGTTTGCAGCACGCCGTAGACGACCCACGGCTGGCGGCCCGTCTCGGTGAAGATCCAGCCCCAGGAGTTGGCGATCAGCGGGAAGGCCATGGTCCAGGTCGCGATGCGCCAGTACCAGGGCGTCAGCCGGGAACCGAGCGCCTTCTTGCGGAACAGCACCAGGTGCGGCACCTCGTCCTCGCCGACGCGCAGGTGCTCCGGCAGCATGAACTTCTTGCGGGTCAGCCAGAGCCCGGCCAGGCCGATGGCGAAGGACGCCATGCCGAAGCCGATCATCCAGCGGAAGCCCCAGAAGGCCACGGGGATGTTGGGCCGGTAGTCGCCGGGCCCGAACTTCTGCTGCTCGGCCTTGTTGACGTCGTTGATCCCGGGGACCTCCGACGAGAAGTTGTCGTTGGCGAGGAAGGAGAGCAGGCCGGGTATCTCGATCGCGACCGTGTTGTGGCCCTTCTCCACATCGCCGTAGGCGAAGATCGAGAACGGCGCCGGCTTCTGGCCGTCCCACAGCGCCTCGGCGGCGGCCATCTTCATCGGCTGCTGCTTGAACATGACCTTGCCGAGGGTGTCGCCGCTGACCGCGGTGAGCATGCCGGCGATGACCACGGTGATCAGACCGAGCCGGAGCGAGGTCTTCATCTCGCGGATGTGCTTCTTGCGGGCCAGGTGGTAGGCGGAGATGCCGACCATGAAGGCGCCACCGGTGAGGAACGCGGCGGTCAGCGTGTGGAAGGCCTGGCTCAGCGCGGTGTTCTGGGTGAGCACCGCCAGGAAGTCGGTGAGCTCGGCGCGCCCCTTGGCCTTGTCGATCTTGTAGCCGACCGGGTGCTGCATCCAGGAGTTGGCCGCGAGGATGAAGTACGCCGACAGGATCGTGCCGATCGAGACCATCCAGATGCAGGCCAGGTGGATCCTCTTCGGGAGCTTGTCCCAGCCGAAGATCCACAGCCCGATGAACGTGGACTCGAAGAAGAACGCGATCAGGGCCTCGAAGGCGAGCGGGGCACCGAAGATGTCACCGACGAAGCGCGAGTAGTCGGACCAGTTCATGCCGAACTGGAACTCCTGCACGATGCCGGTGACCACGCCCATCGCGATGTTGATCAGAAAGAGCTTGCCCCAGAACTTCGTCGCCCTGAGGTACTTCTCCTTCTCCGTGCGCACCCAGGCCGTCTGCAACCCGGCCGTGAGGGCGGCCAGGGAGATCGTCAGCGGGACGAACAGGAAGTGGTAGACGGTCGTGATGCCGAACTGCCAGCGCGCCAGCGTCTCCGGCGCCAAAGCCAGGTCCACGTCGTCACTCTCCTTACTGCGCCGTGGTACTGCGGCGATTCGCCCCGTATGTCACCTACAAACGGGGCAAACGGGACGCGCTTGTGAACGCGTTCACATTCACAAGCCATTATGGCGCACTGGTTTTCGGCCAGGAAGTCCGGGGTCGTTCCCTTGCCCCGCAGTCAAGATCCCGGACGTCCCCGAGAGGCCCCTCCGCAGGGGCCGTCCCGCAGGCATGGATCTCCGGACCGTGGGTAACCCCCGCCGTGAGCAGCGGAGATGTCGACGATGTCCCGTTTCACGTGAAACGGGCGCCCGGCAGAGCCGGGCGCCCGTGGTCGTCTCCGGTGTGAGCCGGATTACAGCTGCTTCATGAGGCGGACGACAGGTGCCTCGTGAGCAGGATTACAGCTCCTTGCGGAAAGCCTCCGCCACCTTCAGGAAGATGTCGTTCGCCTCGGCCTCGCCGATCGTGACCCTGGCACCCTCGCCCGCGAACGGCCGGACCACGACACCGTGCTCCTCGCAGACCTGTGCGAACGCCGTCGTACGGTCCCCGAGCCGCATCCACACGAAGTTGGCCTGGGTCTCCGGCACCGTCCAGCCCTGCGCGCGCAGCGCGTCGACCACGCGGTTGCGCTCGCAGACCAGCGAGCCGACCCGGCCCAGCAGCTCGTCCTCGGCGCGCAGCGAGGCGATCGCCGCTTCCTGCGCCAGCTGGCTCACACCGAACGGCACCGCCGTCTTGCGCAGCGCGGCGGCCACCGGCTCATGGGCGATCGCGAAACCGACGCGCAGCCCGGCGAGGCCGTACGCCTTGGAGAAGGTCCGCAGGACGCAGACGTTGGGCCGCTCCCGGTACAGCTCGACGCCGTCGGGCACCTCGGGGTCGCGGATGAACTCCCGGTAGGCCTCGTCCAGCACCACCAGGACGTCCTTCGGCACCCGGTCCAGGAAGCGCTCCAGCTCGGCCCGCCGCACCACGGTGCCGGTCGGGTTGTTCGGATTGCAGACGAAGATCAGCCGCGTCCGGTCGGTGATCGCCTCCGCCATCGCGTCCAGGTCGTGCACATCGCCGGGCGTGAGCGGCACCTGGACCGAGCGGGCCCCACTGATCTGCGTGATGATCGGGTACGCCTCGAAGGACCGCCAGGCGTAGATCACCTCGTCGCCGGGACCGCTGGTGGCCTGGATCAGCTGCTGGGCGACACCCACCGAGCCCGTGCCGGTGGCCACATGGGCGGCCGGCACCCCGAAGCGCTCCGCCAGCTCCTCCGTCAGAGCGGTACAGGCCATGTCGGGGTAGCGGTTGAAGGAGGCGGCGGCCGCGGTCACGCTCTCCAGCACACCGGGCAGCGGCGGGTACGGGTTCTCGTTCGAGGACAGCTTGTACGCGACCGGTCCCCCGGACGCGGCCGGCTTGCCCGGCTTGTAGGTGGGGATACCCGCCAGCTCCGCGCGCAGCTTGGGGCTCGTCTCGCTCACCGCAGTCCTCCTCGCGACCCCCGGCGGACCGTCGACGCCGCCGGCTTCCAATACTGCTCACCATATGAGGATTCGGCTGCCCTGAGTACTGGCCATGGGCAAAGCTCTCGGGCCCCCGTCGCAACAAGGGCATCACCGGGCATCGGCCCCCGAAGGCGGAACTTTCGGGGGGCGCGTCGTACATATATCTATGCGCCGGTGGCTCGCGCCGTAGCGCGCATCACCCGTGCAGGTGAGTTGAGACCTCTTCGAAACATCGGACCATTGGCAGGCTCGTACGTGCCGTTACGCTATCTCTTGCAAAGAAAGCGCCCAACTTCCTTGGATTCAGAGCCAGTTAGCGCACCTAAGCCATGCAGAAACGTGCCTGTCAACGAGTGCATATGCGTCCGCACTACCCCACCGCATGAGCCCTACTATCGGCTCGCCATGACAGCAGCAGGGAAGCACCAGGTGAGCCGCGCGGAAACCTCACGTCGAGGCAGCCGGCCGGGCCGGGCGGGCATCAGGGACGTGGCCGCCGCCGCCGGGGTCTCCATCACGACCGTCTCCGACGCCCTCAACGGCAAGGGCCGGCTCCCGGACGCCACCCG
Organism: Streptomyces sp. AM6-12; assembly: GCF_044327085.1. NCBI lineage: Bacteria > Bacillati > Actinomycetota > Actinomycetes > Kitasatosporales > Streptomycetaceae > Streptomyces > Streptomyces sp. AM6-12. The sequence goes on along the minus strand of NZ_JBIQWN010000001.1, from coordinate 3,782,659 downwards.
CCGCCATGTCCGCGAGGTCGCCGACCGGCTGGGGTACCGCCCCTCAGCCGCCGCCCGCACCCTCCGTACCGGCAAGTCGGGGCTGATCGGCCTGACCGTGACCACGTACGGGGATGAACCTTTCACCTTCACGGAGTTCGCGTACTTCGCCGAGATGGCGCGGGCCGCCACCTCGGCCGCGCTGGCACGGGGCTACGCCCTGGTCATCCTCCCCGCGACCTCCCGCCACGACGTGTGGTCCAACGTCGCCCTCGACGGCACCGTCGTCATCGACCCCTCCGACCAGGACCCGGTGGTGAGCGAACTCGTCCGCCAGGGCCTGCCCGTCGTCTCCGACGGCCGCCCGGCCGGCGCGCTCCCGGTCACCGCCTGGGTGGACAACGACCACGAGGCCGCCGTCCTCGGCATCCTCGACCACCTCGCCGCCGCCGGCGCCCGCCGCATCGGCCTGCTCACGGGCACCTCGACCGACACGTACACCCATCTGTCGACCACGGCCTATCTGCACTGGTGCGAACGGGTCGGCCAGGACCCGGTCTACGAGTCCTATCCGGCCCACGACCCGTGCGCGGGCGCCGTCGCCGCCGACCGGCTGCTCGCCCGCCCCGACCGGCCCGACGCGGTCTACGGACTGTTCGACCCCAACGGCACCGATCTGCTCGCCGCCGCCCGCCGCTACGGGCTGCGCGTCCCGGACGACCTGCTGCTGGTGTGTTGCAGCGAGTCCACCGTGTACGCCAGCACCGAGCCGCCTGTCACCACGCTCTCCCTCAAGCCGCGCCGCATCGGCACGGCCGTCGTCCAGCTGCTCATCGACGCCATCGAGGGCGTGGAGTCGGAGCAGCCGGTCGAGCAGGTGATACCGACCGAACTGATCGTGCGCACCTCCTCCCAGCGGCGGCCCCCGCGCACGACGGTCAGCCCGCCCCGGACCCCGGACGACACGTAGGGCGCGGGCCGGGCGGTGGCGGCGCGGAGCCCGTTCGGCGGTGACGCCGCGCGGGCCGCACCGGGTCGGCGGTCCCCGACCGTCGGCGAACACCTGCACAAACGGGACGAAAACCACGGCGAAGCGGAGTCTTGTTCCGATTCACCACCCCTGGGTCATCACATGGCGCGACGCGCATTCCTATGATGGGCCCACGACACCGCGGACCGCTGCGACCAGGCAGTCCGAAGCGGTGCAGATGCGGCGCGATGGTGGAGGGGTCTGATGACTCAGGGGGCCGGTCAGGGACCCGAGGTGGAGCGGACGGCGACGCTACGCGACTTCCGGGTGCCCGCGTACGTCCACGAGACCGGTGCGTACGTCCCCCACGCCCAGCAGGACGAGACCGCGCCGCCCGCCGAGGAGTCGTACCCCGACGGGTACACACCCACCCAGCGCGATCTACCCGTCGTCCACCGCGGCGACACGCTCCAGGTCCCCGTCGGCACGGCACCCGCCGCCCCGGCCGCGGGCCCCGCGGCCGGCCCCGGACCGCTCTACGTCGTCGGTGATGTGCACGGCTACCTCGACGAACTGATGGCCGCCCTGCGGGAACAGGGGCTGATCGACGAGGCGGGCCAGTGGTGCGCCGGCACCACCCGGCTGTGGTTCCTCGGCGACTTCACCGACCGCGGCCCGGACGGCATCGGCGTCATCGACCTGGTGATGCGGCTGTCCGCCGAGGCGGCCGCGGCCGGCGGCTACTGCAAGGCCCTCATGGGCAACCACGAACTGCTGCTGCTCGGTGCCAAGCGATTCGGCGACACGCCCGTCAACTCCGGTGCGGGCACCGCCACCTTCCAGGCGGCCTGGCTGCTCAACGGCGGCCAGAAGACCGACATGGACCGTCTCCAGGACCACCATCTCCAGTGGATGGCCCGCCTCGACGCGCTGGAGGAGGTCGACGGCTATCTGCTGGTGCACTCCGACACCACCGCCTACCTCGACTACGGCGACTCGATCGAGGCCGTCAACGACACTGTCCGCGAGCGGCTCACCCGCAATGACGCGGACGAGTGCTGGGACCTGTTCCGCAAGTTCACCAAGCGCTTCTCCTTCCGCGACGAGGGCGGTGCCGACGCCGTGCGCTCCCTGCTGGACACCTACGGCGGCACCCGGATCGTGCACGGCCACAGCCCCATCCCCTACCTGCTGGGCGAAGTGGGCTCCGAGGACGGCGAGGAGAGCGACGACCCGGTGGTCGAGGGTCCGCATGTCTACGCCGACGGGCTCGCCATCGCCATGGACGGCGGGGTGACCATGGCCGGAAAGTTGCTGGTGAGGCAACTCCCGCTGGTTCACTGATCCTTCGCCTGAGCGGCCCCGCCATACCGGAGTACGCGCAGGCCGGGACGCAATTTCCGGCAATCCCCTGTCACCACGCGCCGTCACGGCTCTACCATCGGCTTATCCGTAGCAGGCTCCCCTCCGTCTCTGCCCGACGGCTCGCCGCTGCGCGAGCCCCAAGCCCTACGGAGCATCGGGGGATGCACATGAACAGCCTTCCGCAGCACCTGCGGAGCGAGGACCGCCGGGAGTTCGAGCGGCTCCTCGACGAGGTTCTGCGCTCCGCACCACACCGACCGGAACTGGCCGCCGTGGGACAGCGGCTCAACCCCGCGCAACTGCGCACCATGGCCATCGCCGCCTCCGCGCTCATCACGGCGGCCGCGGCCACCGAGTACCAGCGCTATGTACGGATACGCGACGAACTGCGCCACCCCGAGCAGGCCCCGAGTGCGGCCGGTGCCGCGCCCGCCGAGCCGGACCCGGCCGCGGCGGACCTCGCCGCCGCGCACGGCGCGGGCGCGGTCGCGGTCGTCGCCGTCCTGGCGCCGCTCCTGTCCGCGACCGCGGCGGTGATATTCCTGCTCATCGGCTACATCCTGAGAACCCTGGCCCCCGGGCAGTCCTTCGCCGGCACCATGCTCACCGCCGGCTGGGTGTTCGGGGCCCTGACCGTGGCCGCGATCCTCGTCGCCGCCGCAGGGCTCCTCCTCACCGCCCTGCGCAACGGCTCCTCCCCCGAATCCCGGGCCCGCGACGCCGCCGCCGCCGAGGTCGCCAGAGCCAGAACCGCCTGGGAAACCGCCCTCCTGGAACGCGGCATCATCCCCTTCCTCCAGGAGGCACTCGCCGACCACCCCCACTACTCCGGCTCCGACCACGCCGACCCGGAACGCCAGCCGGACTGATCCGGCCGGGCGGCGGCCTGCGGCCCGACGAGGCGCCGCTCCGGAACCGGTGGCCCGGCCGGAGCGGCGCCCATGCCCTCGTCAGTCCGCGACCGGCAGATACACCCGGTTCCCCGCCTCGGCGAACTCCCTCGACTTCTGGGCCATGCCCTCCTCGATCTCGGTCCGATTGCCACCGTGTTCGCGGCGGATGTCCTGCGAGATCTTCATGCTGCAGAACTTCGGGCCGCACATGGAGCAGAAGTGGGCCGTCTTGGCGGGTTCGGCCGGAAGGGTCTCGTCGTGGAAGTCGCGGGCCGTGTCCGGGTCGAGGGCCAGGTTGAACTGGTCCTCCCAGCGGAACTCGAAGCGCGCGTCCGACAGCGCGTCGTCCCAGTCCTGCGCCCCCGGATGCCCCTTGGCGAGGTCGGCCGCGTGGGCGGCGATCTTGTAGGTGATGACCCCGGTCTTGACGTCGTCCCGGTTGGGCAGGCCCAGGTGCTCCTTCGGCGTGACGTAGCAGAGCATCGCCGTGCCCCACCAGGCGATCATCGCGGCGCCGATGCCGGAGGTGATGTGGTCGTACGCCGGTGCGATGTCCGTGGTCAGCGGACCGAGCGTGTAGAACGGGGCCTCGTCGCAGATCTCCTGCTGGAGGTCGATGTTCTCCTTGATCTTGTGCATCGGGACATGCCCGGGGCCCTCGATCATCGTCTGCACGTTCAGCCGCCGGGCGATCCGGCCGAGTTCTCCGAGCGTGCGCAGCTCCGCGAACTGGGCCTCGTCATTGGCGTCCGCGATGGAGCCGGGCCGCAGCCCGTCGCCCAGCGAGTACGTGACGTCGTAGGCGGCGAGGATCTCGCACAGCTCCTCGAAGTTCTCGTACAGGAACGACTCCTTGTGGTGCGCCAGGCACCACGCGGCCATGATGGAGCCGCCCCGCGAGACGATGCCGGTCTTGCGGTTGGCCGTGAGCGGCACGAACGGCAGCCGTACGCCCGCGTGGACGGTCATGTAGTCCACGCCCTGCTCGGCCTGCTCGATGACGGTGTCCTTGTAGATCTCCCAGGTCAGCTCCTCGGCCCTGCCGTCGACCTTCTCCAGCGCCTGGTACAGCGGCACCGTGCCGATGGGGACGGGGGAGTTGCGCAGCACCCACTCGCGGGTGGTGTGGATGTTGCGGCCGGTGGAGAGGTCCATGACCGTGTCGGCACCCCAGCGGGTCGCCCAGGTCATCTTCTCCACCTCCTCCTCGATGGACGAGGTCACCGCGGAGTTCCCGATGTTGGCGTTCACCTTCACCAGGAACCGCTTGCCGATGATCATCGGCTCGATCTCCGGGTGGTTGACGTTGGCCGGCAGCACCGCCCGGCCCGCCGCGATCTCCTCGCGCACCACGTCGGGGGAGACGTTCTCCCGAAGGGCCACGAACTCCATCTCCGGCGTGATCTCGCCCCGGCGCGCGTACGCGAGCTGCGTCACCGCCTGTCCGCCACGGCCCCGGCGCGGCTGGCGCGGACGGCCCGGAAAGACCGCGTCCAGGTTCCGCAGCCCGCCGCGCGGCGAGGTGTGCTTGATCCCGTCGTCCTCGGGACGGACGGGACGGCCCGCGTACTCCTCGGTGTCGCCACGGGCGATGATCCAGTTCTCCCGCAGCGGCGCCAGCCCCCGGCGGACGTCGGTGTCGACGAGCTGATCGGTGTACGGGCCCGACGTGTCGTACAGCGTGACCGACTGCCCGTTGGTGAGGTGCACCTGACGGACCGGCACGCGCAGGTCGGGGCGTGAGCCCTCGACGTACGCCTTGTGCCAGCCGATGGACTTCCCGGCCTCCGAGGACATGTCGTCCTGGGCGGAGGCAGGCGTGCGTGCGTCCTTGTTGGTCATGAGACCTACTCCCTACGCCGGCATTACCCGGTAACAGGTTCGGCGGTCGACGCAGCGGTTTCCGTCGTCCGAGGTCTCTCGGGGAACTCGTATGTTCCACGTGAAACATCGCTCTACGGAGGTCAGCGCCCTCTCAGCCCGGTGCTCCGAGCTCCCGCGTGTGCAAAGGTGTCTCCACGCTAGCGTCATCCGTGACGCGATGAACAGTGGGCCCTCCCCGCTTCTTGCGATGATCTGGCGATGACCCGGATGGACCAGGACCCGTACCAGCCGCCCGGCCCGCGCCGGCCCGACGGCTCGGAGCCCTTGAGCCAGGGCCACCGCCACGACCACGGCCACGCGCGAGCCCCGGCCCAGAGCCCGGCTCCGGCCCGCAGACAGGGACACGGACAGGAACAGGGGCACGGGCACGGTCGGGGGCACGGACAGGATCAGAGGCAGGGGCACAGCGCCGGTCGCGGGCACGGGCACGGTCACAGCCATGGGCCCGCCGCGCCCGTGTCCCGGCATCTGCGCAAGGTGATCGCGGCGATCCTCGTCCCGTTCACCGCGGCGGTCGTGGTCGGTCTGGTGGTGCTCTGGCCCGGTGGCGCCCCCTCGCACAAGCACAGCGGCGTCGGCTTCGACCGGCAGACCCAACAGGCCACCGTCATCCGTGTGGTCGAGGTGAGCTGCGCGCCGGGGAGCGCGGGCGGCGGGGCGCCGAGCGGTGATGCCTCCGGCGGCGTTTCGGCGGGTCAGCAGTCCGGCGGGTCCTGCAAGAAGGCGACGGTCCGGGTCGACACCGGCAAGGACAAGGGCCGTACGTTCACCGAGATCGTGCAGCCCGACCAGCCCCGGCAGCTGCACCAGGGCGAGCAGGTCATCGCCGCCTACGAGCCCACCGCCCCCAAGGACCTCCAGTACTCGGTCGCCGATGTGAACCGCAAGTTCCCCATGGCGCTGCTCGCGGGCGTCTTCGCGCTCGCCGTCGTGGTGGTGGGCCGGCTGCGCGGTGTCATGGCCCTCGTGGCGCTGGCGGTGAGCTTCCTAGTGCTGAACCAGTTCATCCTGCCCGCGATCCTCCAGGGCTCCAACCCCCTGCTGGTGGCGGTGATCGGGTCGAGCGCCATCATGCTGATCGCCCTGTACATGTGCCACGGCCTGTCGGCGCGTACGTCGGTGGCGGTGCTCGGCACGCTGATCTCGCTGACCCTGATCGGTCTGCTCGGCTCGGTGTTCATCGGCTGGGCCGCCCTGACCGGCAACACCGACGACAGCACCGGTCTGATCCACGGGCTGTACCCGAAGATCGATATGAGCGGTCTGCTGCTGGCCGGTGTCATCATCGGATCGCTCGGCGTCCTGGACGATGTGACGGTCACCCAGACCTCCGCCGTATGGGAGCTGCACGAGGCCAACCCCACGATGGGCCCGCGCGGTCTGTACCGGGCCGCCATCCGCATCGGCCGCGACCACATCGCGTCCGTCGTCAACACCCTTGTGCTCGCCTATGCGGGCGCCGCACTGCCGTTGCTGCTGCTGTTCTCGATCGCGCAGAGCAGCGTGGGGACGGTGGCCAACAGCGAGCTGGTGGCCGAGGAGATCGTGCGCACCCTGGTGGGCTCCATCGGCCTGGTCGCCTCGGTCCCGGTCACCACCGCGCTCGCCGCCCTGGTGGTAGCGGCCGATCGCAGCGCCCCGGAACCGGAGACCTCCACCGGTACCCGGGCCCTGCCGGCTCGCGGCGGCCGGGGTCGGCGCCGGAAGCGGTGAGGCGGGGCGGGGCGGGCTGCCCGGCCTGCCCTGGTCGGCCCAGCCTGGCCGGCTCCATCCAACAGGGTGTGGAAATTTCTGAAGAAGCGTTCCTGCAAAGCCCCGTACCGCCGAGCGGAGCGTCCGCGCTCCGTCCCGCGGTGTCTCAGCCCGCGCTCTGCTCCTCGGCCAGAATGCGGTCCAGCGCCTCGTCCAGATGCGTGTCGAAGTCGGCGAGCGCGCCCTCCTGCCCGAGCGGGACCAGCTTGTCCGTGCGGTCGAGGAAGGCCACGAGCGGCGACGCCGACGAGCGGAACAGGGCCTGGTCGCCGCCGACCTGAAGCCGGATCAGTACCTCGCCCAGCACCTCGGTCTCGACCGGGGAGATCCGCACATCCCCTTCCCCGCACGGACGCCCGACGCCGTCGATCAGCAGTTCCCGGCCGAAGACCCAGGTGACCGGGGCATCGCCGGGCAGATGGAAGGTGAGCCGCACGGCGTAGGGATCGCCGGTCTCGTAGCGCAACTCCACCGGAATGCGGAAGGAGAGCTCCTCCGAGACGAGAAAGCTCATCATGACCTCTGCCTGTACGGACTCGCGCATCGCCTACCCCGTCATATGACATCGACTGGCCGGGTTTGATCCCTCTGACCGTGGTAAATCTTGCTGAAAGTACACGGTGGATCACAAGGAGTAAGTTTTCAGATGCTGATAGAGAGGGTCAGGGATCCCAGATGCCGTCCGATCTCCGTCTGCAGCCGCTGGGCCGCGGGCAGCAGCCGGTCGGCCTGATGGGCCGGGAGGGAGATGGCCACGGTGACCGCGGTCGTGCCGACCGTGATGGGTACCGCCGCGCAGACCGTGCCCAGCGCGTACTCCTGGCGCTCCGTCACCGTCTCCATGCGCCGCACCCGCGCCAGCCGGCGCAGCAGGGCGTCGCTGTCCCGCACGGTGTAGGGCGTGAGGCCCTGGACCGGGTAGCGGGCGAGATGATCCTGCCGGGCGCCCTCGTCCAGCTGGGAGAGCAGGCACTGCCCGATGGCGTGCGCGTGCCCGGTCTCGCGGAAGTCGGCCCACTCCTCGGCCGCGGGTGACTCACGGGAGTCGGCGACGCACAGAACCTCGATCTCTCCGTCCCGGTACATCGCGTAGTACATCGGGGCGCCGATGGAATCGCGCCAGTGGGCGAGCGTCTCCGCGACCCTGCCGCGACGTTTCTCCCGTGCCCCGCTGCTGCTCAGCAGCTCGGCCGCGTCACCGAGGTAGAAGAGGCCCTTGTCGCGGCGCAGGTAGCCCTCGTGCACCAGGGTGCGCAGCAGGTGGTAGGTGGTGGGCAGGGCCAGGCCGGTGGCGCGGGCGAGTTGCTTGGCGGGGGCGCCGTACGGATGGGCCGCGACGGTCTCCAGCAGCCGCATGGCGCGCTGTACGGAGCCGATGAGGGTGGTCGTGGGGGCCGGCTGCGGCGGGACGGCCATCCCGGACGGCCGCCGGGCGGGAGGGGTGCGAGGGCGTGGCTGGGCGGGGAGTGCGGGGGTTTTCGCCGGTGCGGTGTCGACCGTGGCCAAGGGTTACTCCGGAAGCGCGAGGGGGCAGCCCGTGCGTGGGCGGGGAGCACGGAGGGGGTTCTGCGCCACCCGCGGGGCCGCACCCCGCGGGAGTTCCGGACTCTAACCGCCCGCCCCCGCGTGCGGCCGGGCTCATGGGGAAACTTCCCTCCCCCGAGGGAACCGGCACCCCCTTACCGGTCACCGGCTCCCGTGTGCCTCACCAGTCGCCGTGGGAGGAGGAGTTGGACATGAACTTGCGCACGATGTAGATCAGGCCGCCGACCAGGGCCACGAAGACCAGCGCCTTGAACAGCAGGCCGATCACGAATCCGACGATGCTCGCTATCAGGCCGCCGAACACGACCAGGGCGATGACCGGCACCGCGACCCACTTCACCCACCACGGCAGTCCCGCGAAGATCCCTCGCATGGCCCTCGTCCTTCTCGTCTCGTGCGTACGTGTACGTCGCGTACGGTCTCGATGTCCTGCCCTCGATGCTAGAGCCGCGGGAGGGACCCACGGGGGCCGCGCAGCCCTTGTCCTTCCCTGAACCGTCCCCTAGGGAACCCGGAGAGCGACCCTCACGCCTCGGGTGGAGAGAAGACGACGAGAACCCTCAGATCCTCGCTGATGTGGTGGAACTTGTGGGCGACACCCGCGGGTACGTACACCACGCTGCCCCGCGCCACCTCGGTCGTCTCCAGGCCGACGGTGATCGACGCCCGGCCGCTGACGACGAAGTACACCTCGTCCTGCTTGTGCGGCTGCTGCGGGTCGTGCGCGCCCGCGTCGAGAGCGTAGAGGCCGACCGACATGTTCCGCTCCCGCAGGAACTGAAGATAGGCACCCTCGTTGACGGCGCGCTCCGCCTCCAGGTCGTCCAGCCGGAATGCCTTCATTCGCTTCGTCGCCCTCGCCTCACTGCTCGCTGCCGATCCGGTCTGCCACGATCAGACACATGAAGAATTTCGTAGTCAAGACGATCGTGAACGCGGGCGCCCTCGCGGTGGCGGTCTGGCTCCTCGACAAGATCACGCTGACCGGAGCGAGCACCGCCAAGAAGGCCGGCACGCTGATCGTCGTGGCACTGATCTTCGGCCTGGTGAACTCGCTGGTCAAGCCGGTCCTGAAGGTGCTCACCTTCCCGTTGTTCATTCTGACCCTGGGCCTGGTCACCCTGGTCGTCAACGCGCTGATGCTGCTGCTGACGTCCTGGGTGTGCGGCAAGCTCCAGTTGAGCTTCCACGTGGAGGGCTTCTGGACGGCCGTGCTCGGCGGTCTGATCATCTCGGTCGTCTCCTGGGCCCTGCACCTGATCCTGCCGGACGAGGACTGAGCCTTCATGACCTACCGCGTCTGCTTCGTGTGCACCGGCAACATCTGCCGTTCCCCGATGGCCGAGCACGTCTTCCGCGCGCGGGTCGCGGAGGCCGGGCTGGCGGATCTGGTGGAGATCGACAGCGCGGGCACCGGCGGCTGGCACGAGGGCGAGGCCGCCGACCCGCGCACCGTCGCCGTCCTCCAGGACCGCGGCTACGACTGCGACCACATCGCACGCCGGTTCCAGCCGTCCTGGTTCGCCCGCCGGGACCTCGTCATCGCCCTCGACGCCGGTCATCTGCGGGCCCTGCGCCGCCTTGCGCCCACCGAGGACGACGCGCGCAAGGTCCGCCTGCTGCGCGCGTACGCCCACTGGTCGCCCGGCGCCCTCGCACCGGACGAGCCGCCGGGCGGCGATCTCGACGTGCCGGACCCGTACTACGGCGGGCCGGAGGGCTTCGAGGAATGCCTTGAGATGGTGGAGGAGGCGAGCGCCGGTCTGCTCGCCGCCGTACGGGAGCACCTGGAGGGACGGGCCGCATGAGCGACGCAACCTGGGACAAGGGGCCCGTCGACGAGGGGCCGGTGGGCGACGGCACGCGTGTGGTGCGGGCCGGGCTGCCCGAGCCGGTCAAGCACGAGCCGACGCTGCCCGGCCCCGTGTTCGCCGCGCACTTCCATCTGCCGGGCGAGGTGACCGGACCGTATTCCTACGGCCGTGACGACAACCCCACCTGGGCGCTGCTGGAGAACGCCATCGGCGAGCTGGAAGCGCCCGGACGGGAGGATGTCGAGACGCTGGTGTTCGCCTCCGGCATGGCCGCGATCTCCGCCGTGCTGTTCTCCCAGCTGCGCTCCGGCGACGCGGTGGTGCTGCCGTCCGACGGCTACCAGGCGCTGCCGCTGGTCCGCGCCCAGCTGGAGGCTTACGGCGTCGAGGTGCGCACCGCACCCACCGGCCGGGACGCCCAGCTGGAGGCCCTGGAGGGGGCCAGGCTGCTGTGGATCGAGTCCCCGTCGAATCCGGGGCTCGATGTCTGCGACATCCGGCGGCTGGCGGTCGCGGCGCACGCCCAGGGCACCCTGGTGGCCGTCGACAACACCCTCGCCACCCCGCTCGGTCAGCGCCCGCTGGCCCTGGGCGCCGATTTCACCGTGGCCAGCGGCACCAAGCAACTCACCGGGCACGGCGACATCCTCCTCGGGTACGTGGCCGGCCGCGATGCCGGGGCGATGGCCGCCGTACGCCGCTGGCGCAAGATCGTCGGAGCGATCCCCGGGCCGATGGAGGCATGGCTCGCGCACCGCTCCATCGCCACGCTCCAGCTGCGCGTCGACCGGCAGAACGCCACCGCGCTCGCCGTCGCCGAGGCCCTGCGGCAGCGTCCGGAGATCACCGGTCTGCGCTATCCGGGGCTGCCGGACGACCCCGCGCACCAGACCGCCTCGCGGCAGATGCGCCGCTATGGCTGCGTCGTGTCGTTCACGCTGCCCACCCGTGCGCGCGCCGAACGCTTCCTCGCCGCGCTCCGCCTGGTGGAGGACGCGACGAGCTTCGGCGGGGTGCGCTCCACGGCCGAGCGGCGCGGCCGCTGGGGCGGAGACGCCGTCCCGGAGGGCTTCATCCGGATGTCCGTCGGCGCGGAAGACCCCGAGGATCTGGTGGCGGACATCCTGCGCGCCCTGGACGAGTCGGCGGAGTGACCGGCCGGGGCGGTGCCGTACGGCCCGATGTCGTACGACGGTCCGAGCCTCCCCCCTCGTGGCTCGGACCGTCTCCGGTTCCGTTCGCGAAGAACCGTGCTGTCCAGGCTAGTTGACTCTCTGTCAGTGTCCAATCACGCTAGCGACAGGAGCCTATCGACATATTTATAGTTGACGCCTGCCGGGGCCAGCCGAAGGCGGGGGCAGGGGAGGGCATGCCATGGATCTGGCCTTGCTGCGCACCTTCGTCACCGTGCACCGGGCCGGCTCCTTCACCCGCGCCGCGGCCCTGCTCGGCCTCTCCCAGCCCGCCGTCACCTCGCAGATCCGCACCCTGGAACGTCAGCTGGGCAAGCCCCTCTTCCTGCGCCAGGCGCGCGGGGTCACCCCGACCACCATCGGCGACGAACTCGCGCACAAGGCCGCGCCCCACCTCGACGCGCTGGTGGAGATAGCCGAGGGCCCACTCGACGACGAGTCCTCGCCGACGACGCTGCACCTGGCCGGGCCCCCTGAGTTCACCGCCGAACGGGCCCTGCCCGCCCTCGCCGAACTGGCCGGAGAGGGCCGCCGGGGCTTCGCGCTGCGCGCCTCCTTCGGGACCCCGGACGAGGTTCTGGAGGGGCTCGCGGCCGGCCACCACGACCTGGCCATCAGCGCCGCCCGGCCGCGCGGCGCCCTGTTCACCTCGACCCCGCTCTGCGACGAGGAGCATGTACTGGTCGCCGCTCCCCGCTGGGCGGAGCACCTCGACCCGGACGCGTTACGGCTGAAGGGAGCGCCCGCTCTCCAGGATCTGCCCGTGGTCGACGTCCATGAGTCGCTGCCGTTCGTCTCCCACTACTGGGCCTCCGTCTTCGATGCCCGCCCCGCCGCCCCCGGCACGGTCGTCGCCCCCGATCTGCGGGCCGTGCTCGCCTGTGCGAGCGCGGGCGCGGGTCTGGCCGTACTGCCCCGCTATCTCTGCGCACCGGCCCTCGACCGGCGCGCGGTCGTGGCCCTGCACGACCCGGTGGTGCCGCCGCTGCGCACCTATTTCCTGGTGGTCCGCACGGGCACGCTCGCCCTGCCGCCCGTGGCCCGCGCCCATGAAGGGCTGCTGCGTGCGGCCGCGGGGTGGGGCTGACGCGCACCCGGCCACGGAGCGCGCGCAACCGGTTCCGCTTTGCGATGTTTCACGTGGAACCAGCCGGGCCACATTTCTCCCATGACCGTCCGACCCGTGGTCAAGCGCACCGCCCGCGCCGTTCTGCTGGACGGTGACGACCTGATCCTGATCAAGCGCACCAAGCCCGGTGTCGATCCCTACTGGGTGACCCCCGGAGGCGGGGTCGAACCCGGAGACTCGACCGTCGTGGACGCCCTGCACCGGGAGGTGTACGAGGAACTGGGCGCCAAGATCAGCGACGTGGTGCCGTGTTTCGTGGACACCGTGGAGCACATCGGTGAGGACGGCGGCGCGACCGGCGTGAAGGTGCAGCACTTCTTCGTCTGCCGGCTGGAGTCCATGGACCCGTCCCTGCGCCATGGCCCCGAGGTGGAGGAACCGGCCGGTGAGTACGAGATCGTCCGCGTCCCGTTCACCCGCGTCGGCATCGCGTCCGTCCATCTCGTCCCGCTGTCGCTGCGGCACTATCTGGACGGCAACATCGAGGGCGTGCGGGCCATGCACGCTCCCGATCTGGGATAGGGGGCACCTCCCCGCCGGGTGGCCGACGGGGCGATGTTTCACGTGAAACCGGTGGACGCCGGGGGGTTGCTTCGGACAGCCTGACGTGCGTGCCAACTCCTTCCCTCGACGCACTGCCCATCCGCCGTCTGACGCTGCGCGATCTCACCGCCTGCGCCGACCTGTCCGAGGACCGGGGGTGGCCGCGCGAAGAACACAAGTGGGGCTTCCTCCTCACCGCCGGCCGGGGCTTCGGCATCGACGACCCGCAGGGCGGTCTCGTCGCCGCGTGCGTCATCACCGAGTACGGCTCCTGGGGGCGGCCCGAGCTCGGCGCCGTCGGCATGGTCCTGGTCGCCGAGCGCCACGCCCGCCGGGGTGTCGGGCGCCGCTTGATGCGGCATGTGGTGTCCGTCATGGACGGCACCCCGCTGACCCTGTACGCCACGGAGAGCGGCCGTCCCCTGTACGAGGAGCTGGGCTTCAAGGTGACGGGGCGGGCGGAGATGCTCAGGGGTCGTTTCACCCCCGGCGGTCCGGACCTCGGGATGAAGACGCGGGCCGCCACCGCGGAGGATCTCCCCACGATGCTGCGGCTGGACGAGGAGGTGTTCGGCGCCGATCGGACACCGCTCATCGCGCGGCTGCCCGCCTTCGCGGACCAGCTGCGGGTGGCCGAGGAGGACGGCCGGATCACCGGATACGCGGCCGCGTGGCCCACCATGGACACCCATGTCGTCGGCCCGCTGATCGCCCGCAACACGGAGACCGCACAGGCGCTCATCGCCTCGCTGGCGGCCGGCACGGACCGCCCCCTGCGCACCGACATCGACGTACGCCACGAGGACCTGCGGGCCTGGGCCAAGGCTCGGGGCCTGGCCTCGGTGACGTACAACTCCGTGATGACCTACGGCATCCCCGAGCTCCCGGGCGACTGGACGCGCCGGTTCGCCCCGCTGACGGTCGCCGCCGGCTGAGACCTCGTACGACACCGGCAGGCCCGCCGCTCGAAGCGGCGGGGCCTGCCGGTTGCGGTCGGTGTGATCAGACGAGGGCGCCTACGGCCGCGGTGGCGAAGCCGTGGTCCTGCTGCGGGGTGCCGCCGCCGACACCGACCGCGCCGATCAGCCGGCCGGCGCGGTGGACGGGGACTCCGCCCGCGATGAACAGCAGCGGCCGGTCGAGGGCCGTGGGCAGGGTGTGGAAGAGGCCGCCGGGCTGGACGGCGTCGACCAGGTCGGCCGTGGGGGCGTTCAGCTGGAGCGCGGTGTAAGCCTTGCGGGTGCTGGTCTCGCCGGAGATCAGCACCGCCTGGTCGTCCCGGCGGAAGGCGAGCAGATGACCGCCGGCGTCCAGGACGGTGACGCTGACGGTGACTCCCGCCTCCTCGGCCGCCCGGCGGGCCGTGGCGACGAGCAGTTCGGCGTCCTCGGTGGTGAGCGGGGCGACGGCGGTGGTGGTCATGGAAGGTTCTCCTCGGTGGTGCTGTGGGGGTGTCGCTGTGCGGGGCGCCGCACAGCGGTTCGGTGCGGTGGCCGCGAGCCGTGGTTCAGTGGCTGCGAGCCGTGGTCCGGTGGCTGCGGGTCGTGGTGCGGTGCGGGTGGCCGGGTCCTGGTCCGGGTGGCTCAGTGGTGGACGGCGGTGCGCCGCTCGGCGGGCGTGCCGGAGGTGGCCACGGTGGTGCCGTGCGGAGCGTCGCGGCGCTCCAGGGCGGCCGAGAGGACGGCCAGGACCAGGGCGGCCGCGGCGAGCGCGGCGCCGACCCAGTTGGGGGACGTGTAGCCGAGGCCGGCCGAGATCACCAGACCGCCGAGCCAGGCGGAGAGGGCGTTGCCCAGGTTGAAGGCGCCGATGTTCACGGCCGAGGCGAGCGTCGGGGCGCCGTGGGCGTGGTCGAGGACGCGCTTCTGCAGCGGCGGGACGGTGGCGAAGCCGAGGGCGCCGATCAGGGCGATGGTCACGGCGGCCGCGATCTTGTTGTGGGCGGTCAGGGTGAAGAGGGCGAGGACGACGGCAAGGGCGCCGAGCGAGATGTAGAGCATGGGCATCAGGGCGCGGTCCGCGAACCTGCCGCCGACCAGGTTGCCGCCGACCATGCCGAGTCCGAACAGGACCAGCAGCCAGGTGACCGAGCTGTCGGCGAAGCCGGTGACATGGGTCATCATCGGCGCGATGTAGGTGACGGCCGCGAAGACGCCACCGAAGCCGAGGACGGTCATCGCCATGGCGAGCAGGACCTGGGCATTCTTGAAGGCGGCCAGCTCGTGGCGCATGTGAACGCCCTCGGGCCGGGGCAGGTCGGGCACGAGTTTGGCGACGCCGGCGAGGCCGACGACACCGAGCGCGGCCACGACCGCGAAGGTCACACGCCAGCCGGCGTGCTGGCCGATCAGCGTGCCCATCGGGACGCCGACGACATTGGCGACCGTCAGACCGGTGAACATCATGGCGATGGCGCCGGCCTTCTTCTGGGGCGCGACCAGCTCGGCCGCGACGACCGAACCGATGCCGAAGAAGGCGCCGTGGGAGAACGAGGCGACCACCCGTCCGATCACCACGACCGCGAACGCGGGCGCGAGGGCGGACAGCAGGTTTCCGGCGATGAAGAGGCCCATCAGCAGCATCAGCATCCGCTTGCGCGGGATCTTGGTGCCGAGCACGGTCATCAGCGGGGCCCCGACGGCCACGCCGAGCGCGTAACCGGTCACGAGCAGGCCGGCCGTGGGGATGGAGACGCCGAAGTCGCCTGCGACCTCGGGCAGCAAGCCCATGATCACGAACTCGGTGGTGCCGATTCCGAAGGCCCCGATCGCGAGGGCCAGAAGCGCGAGAGGCATGTGGGGTACACCTTCCCAGACGATTGCATGAGCGCTTTACCTGCAATGACAATACTTGCAGACGCGGTTTAAATGCAAACGCTGGATATTGCAGAGAGTGGACTACGCTAGGAGCAACCGCTCCGAGACGGAGGAGAACGCCCATGACAGCGACGGACCCCGCGCTCACCGCCCTCGCCCATGGCTGGTGCGCCCTCTCTGCGCTGCACGGAAAGATCGAGGCGCACATCGAGCGCGCTCTCCAGGCGAAGCACGACCTCAGCGTGCGCGAGTACTCTCTGCTCGACGTGCTGAGCCGGCAGCACGACGGCGAGGGCGGGCACCTCCAGATGAAGCAGGTCGCCGAGGCGGTCGTACTCAGCCAGAGCGCCACCACGCGTCTGGTGACCCGCCTGGAGGACCGCGGTCTGCTGGAGCGGTATCTGTGCCCCACCGACCGGCGCGGCATCTACACCAACGTCACCGAGGCCGGACTGCGGCTCCTCGAGGAGGCGCGCCCCACCAATGACGGCGCCCTGCGCGAGGCCCTGGACGACGCCTCCGAGAATGCCGAACTGGCGCCGCTGGTACGGGCCGTGGAGTCGCTGAACGTCCCCGCGTAGGGTGCAGGCATGGCTGATCTCGAGATACGGGCCGCGTCCGCCGGCGACCTCCCGGCGATCGTCGCGATGCTCGCCGACGATCCACTGGGTGCGCAGCGGGAGTCTCCCGACGATCTGACCCCATACCGGGCGGCGCTGAAGCGACTGGAGGCGGACCCGAACCAGCACCTCGTCGTCGCTGTGCGCGACGGCCGGGTGATCGGTACGCTCCAGCTCACGATCATCCCCGGACTGTCCCACCGGGGCGCGACCCGTGCGCTCATCGAGGCGGTTCGCATCCACGCCGACGAACGCGGCAGCGGACTGGGCACCGAGCTGATCCAGTGGGCCATCGACACGGCCCGGCGACTCGACTGCGTGATGGTGCAGCTGACATCCGACAAGAAGCGTCCCGACGCCCACCGCTTCTACGAGCGACTCGGATTCACCGCCTCACACGAGGGCTTCAAGCTGCGCCTTTGACGTTCGCTCCGATGACGGAGAGCGGGACAGCACAGAGGGGTTGCACCGCGTGTTTCACGTGAAACATGCGACCCTGCGGTGCAACCCCTCCTGCTGTAGTCCTACTTGACGCCTCGCCACCCCTGCGGGTCCACGCCGCCAGGAACCGGAGCCTCGGGGTCGTACGGCTTCCGGGTGAACACGAACGAGCCGAGGTCGAGGTGGCTCAGGGACCCGTCCGATCGCCGCACGGGCCGCAGCAGCTCCCCGGCGTAGTAACCCTCCAGGCCCGTCCAGGTGCCGTCGCCGTTCGACCGGAAGCGGGACCGGCGACCGCCGCCGGTCAGCGGGCCGAGCGAGATGAGGCCGTCGGCCGTCACCCGCAGGCCGAAGGCGCCGGTCCCCCAGTACCACTGCCCGGCCAGCTCCAGCACCGCCGGGTCGACCTCACGCAACGGACGCCAGGGCTCGGGGATACGGGGCTCCGCCTCGGCGACGATTCGTACGAGGTCGTCGCCCACCGCGCCCAAGGACGGCCCGCCGGTGCAGTTGGCGAGCACCACCGCGGCCACGTCGTCCTCCACGCTGATGGTGAGGTTCGCCAGGAAGCCGGGCAGCGAGCCGGAGTGGCCGACCAGCAGCCGCCCGTCACGGGAATGGAGCTGCATGCCGAGGCCGTAGGTGACCCCGTCCACCACATCGGCGGCCTCGGCCGGCGCCGCCGGGGTCCGCATCTCGCGCACCGACTCCGCGCCGAGGACCCGGTCGTCACCGCGGGTCAGGAACACCGCGAACTTCGCCAGGTCGCCCGTGGTGGACCACAGCTGGCCCGCGGACGCCATCCGGCCGAGGTCCTCCACCGGCTCCGGCAGCAGGGCGTCGGCCCACGGGTGCACCGCCCAGCCACCCGCGTACGGGGCCTGTGGCTGAGTAGTGGTCCGGTGCAGGCCGAGCGGTTCGAGGATCTCCCGGCGCAGCACCTCTTCCCAGGGGGCGCCGCGCAGTTCCTCCACCAGCTCGCCGAGCAGTGTGTAGCCGGGGTTGGAGTAGTGGTGCCGGCGGCCGACGGGGTGCAGCAGGGGCTTCTCGCCGAGCACATCGCGGAGCTCGGGCCGCAGTGAGCCCGGCGTCCGCTCCCACCAGGGACCGGGCGACTCGGCCGCCACTCCGGAGGTGTGCGCGAGCAGTTCGGCGATCGTTGCTTCCCCCACGCCGGTGCCCGGCAGATGCTTGTCCAGCGGATCGCCGAGGTCGAGCAGGCCCTCGTCGCGCAACCGCAGCACCAGTACGGCCGTGAAGGTCTTGGTGATCGACCCGATCCGGTACTGCACGTTCTCGTCCGGCGCCTGCCCGGCCACCGAACTCCGCGCCCCGTGCCACACGGCCCGCCCGTCCCGCACCACCGCGGCGACCAACGACGGCGCCCGCCCCTCGCTCTGCGCGACGGCGACCCTGTGCAGCAACGCGCGCCGCGTACCCGGAAGCAGCGCATCCTGTGAAGTCGTCATCCCCCCAGTCCACCTGCTGGAACGCCGGGCGTCGAATCCATTTCCAACTGCCAGGCCGGCTTCTCCGGGACGATCAGCTTCATGCCCACCAGCGTCAGCAGGTTGCGCAGCACACGGCCGACCGGTACGGACATTCCGGAGGCAGTGCGTCAGTTCCACGCGCTTTCGACGGCGCGGAGATGGGGGGTGCGCGCCGTGGTCGACGAACTGCGGACCGGCGGGCTCTCATGGACGAAGGAGCAGTTGGAGGCCCTTGGGGGGAGCCCGATGCGATGAAGCGGACCGCGCGCCGATGAGTTCCCCGCGCCGCGCCGGTCCTTACGCCGTACTCCACGGACGGAAGGCTGGACCATGCGGAAACTGATCTATGGCATGAACGTGACCCTGGACGGCTGCACCGCCGCGGCTGGCGACGACATCGGGTGGAGCGGACCGCCGAGCGACGAGCTGTTCCAGTGGTGGCTCGCCCACGAAAAGGCCAGTGGCCTGTCGCTGTACGGGCGCAAGCTGTGGGAGACGATGAGCTCCTACTGGCCGACCGGCGACCAGCAGCCAGGCGCCACCCCGGCGGAGATCGAGTTCGCGCGGAACTGGCGAGACACGCCGAAGGTGGTGTTCTCCTCGACGATCGACAAGGCAGGCTGGAACACCCGCCTGGTCACCGGCGACGCGATCGCCGAGATCACCCGGCTCAAGGCCGAGGACGGCGGCCCGATGACCATCGGCGGCGCGACGCTCGCCGGGACGGCGATGCGCGCCGGGCTGATCGACGAGTACGTGATCGCCGCCCATCCGGTCCTGGTGGGCGGCGGCACGCCGTTCTTCACCACGCTGGACAGCTGGGTGAACCTGAACCTGGTGGAGACGCGGACTTTCCCCGGCGGCGTGGTCCTGACCAGGTACGAGACGAGGCGCTGAGCAGCCACGCACCTCCAGCCCAACTGTGCCACGGGATTCGAGGCCCTACACCGCGCCGGTCAGGTCTGTGCCATGTCCACGAAGCGCGAGTAGTGGCCCTGGAAGGCGACCGTGATGGTGGCGGTGGGGCCGTTACGGTGCTTGGCGACGATCAGGTCGGCCTCACCGGCGCGGGGGGATTCCTTCTCGTAGGCGTCCTCGCGGTGCAGAAGGATGACCATGTCGGCGTCCTGCTCGATCGAGCCGGACTCACGCAGGTCGGAGACCATCGGCTTCTTGTCGGTGCGCTGTTCGGGGCCACGGTTCAGCTGGGACAGCGCGATGACCGGGATCTCCAGCTCCTTGGCGAGGAGCTTGAGGTTACGGGACATGTCCGAGACCTCCTGCTGGCGGCTCTCGGCGCGCTTGGAGCCGCCGGACTGCATCAGCTGGAGATAGTCGATGACGACGAGCTTCAGGTCGTTGCGCTGCTTCAGGCGGCGGCACTTGGCCCGGATCTCCATCATCGACAGGTTCGGGGAGTCGTCGATGTAGAGCGGGGCGGCGGAGACGTCCGGCATCCGGCGGGCGAGCCGGGTCCAGTCCTCGTCGGTCATGGTGCCGGACCGCATGTGGTGCAGCGCGACGCGGGCCTCGGCGGACAGCAGGCGCATCGCGATCTCGTTGCGCCCCATTTCGAGCGAGAAGATCACGCTCGGCAGGTTGTGCTTGATCGACGCGGCCCGCGCGAAGTCCAGTGCGAGCGTCGACTTACCCATCGCGGGGCGGGCCGCGATGACGATCATCTGACCGGGGTGCAGTCCGTTGGTGAGCGAGTCGAAGTCGGTGAACCCGGTGGGCACCCCGGTCATCTCGCCGCTGCGCGAGCCGATCGCCTCGATCTCGTCGAGCGCGCCCTCCATGATGTCGCCCAGCGGCAGATAGTCCTCGCTGGTGCGCTGCTCGGTGACGGCGTAGATCTCGGCCTGGGCGCTGTTGACGATCTCGTCGACGTCGCCGTCGGCCGCGTATCCCATCTGCGTGATCCGCGTGCCGGCCTCGACCAGGCGGCGCAGTACGGCGCGCTCGTGGACGATCTCCGCGTAGTACTCGGCGTTGGCCGCCGTCGGCACGGTCTGGACGAGGCTGTGCAGATACGCGGCGCCGCCGACCTTGTTGATCTCACCGCGCTTGGTGAGTTCCGCGGCGATGGTGATCGGGTCGGCCGGCTCGCCCTTGGCGTAGACGTCCAGGATCGCCTGGTAGATCGTCTCGTGCGCGGGCTTGTAGAAGTCGTGGCCCTTGAGGATCTCGACGACGTCGGCGATGGCGTCCTTGGACAGCAGCATGCCGCCGAGCACCGACTGCTCGGCGTCGAGGTCCTGCGGGGGCACCCGTTCGAAGGAGGAACCGCCGCCGTCCCAGCCGGAGTTGTCGCGGCCCCGGTCGTGCTGCTCGTCACGACCCCGGCCGCCCTCGGGTCGCCGACGGGAGGCCGGCAGACGATCACTGGGTCCGCTGTCGGCCCACGGATCGTCCAAGGGCTCGGAAATGCTCACCGAGCCACCTCCTCCCGTCACACGGCGGACCTCGCCGTGTCCTCTTTTGTACGGCACGACACTGACAAATCGAGAGGCCCAACTCCGCTCAAGGCGCGTCGGTTTTGTGCCGTTTCCGAAGCTCCGGAGGCATGGCCTGCCGGGGCCCGGAGAAGGAGCGGGCGCCGGACAACGGTAGGCCCCGCGGCACCGTCAGCCAATCTGGTTATCCACAGGCCATGTGGACGACGGCCCGGATGCTGTGGAGAACTCGCCGAAACCTGTGCACGACCCGGTGGACAGCCCTGTGAACAAGCCCTCGATCCCCATAACGTCACGTCTCTGACCTGCGGGTTCGGCGTCCACCGGCTGTGCAGAAGAAAAACTTTCCCGGTCGGACCAAGATCGGTTCGAACGGTGCGCGAGCAGACGGCGACCAGGATCATAAGTAAGGGTCACAGTGCAATTGCATCTCTTACCTGTGGACGATTACATTAGCGCCCATGACCCAGGCTCCCGAGATCCCCGAGGCCACCCGTCGGCGGCACGACCGAGAGATCGTCGCGCTGGCCGTCCCGGCCTTCGGCGCGCTCGTCGCCGAGCCTCTCTTCGTCATGGCGGACAGTGCCATTGTCGGCCACCTCGGTACCGCCCAGCTCGCCGGTCTCGGCGTCGCCTCCGCCCTCCTGACCACCGCCGTGAGCGTCTTCGTCTTCCTCGCCTACGCCACCACGGCCGCTGTCGCCCGCCGGGTGGGCGCGGGCGATCGCCAGGGTGCCATCCGTCAGGGCATGGACGGCATCTGGCTCGCGCTCCTGCTCGGGGTCGCCGTCATCGCCGTCGTCCTTCCCCTGGCGCCCCGCATCGTGGACCTCTTCGGCGCCTCCACCACGGCGGCCCCCTATGCCACGACCTATCTGCGCATCTCTTCCCTGGGCATCCCGGCCATGCTCATGGTGCTCGCCGCCACTGGAGTGCTCCGCGGTCTCCAGGACACCAAGACGCCGCTCTATGTCGCCGTCGCCGGATTCATCGCCAACGCCGCCCTCAACGTGGGCCTGGTCTACGGCGCCGGTCTGGGCATCGCCGGTTCCGCGTGGGGCACGGTCATCGCGCAGTGCACCATGGTGGCCGTCTATCTGACCGTGGTCGTACGCGGCGCCCGCCGGCACGGAGCGTCCCTGCGCCCGGATGCGGCCGGGATCCGGGCCTCGGCACAGGCCGGTGTCCCGCTCCTGGTCCGCACCCTGTCGCTGCGCGCGATCCTCATGATCGCCACCGCGGTCGCGGCCCGTCTCGGGGACGCGGACATCGCCGCCCACCAGATCATTCTGTCCCTGTGGAACCTGCTGGCCTTCGCGCTCGACGCCATCGCGATCGCGGGGCAGGCCATCATCGGCCGCTACCTCGGCGCGGACGACGCCGAGGGCGCCCGCGCGGCCTGCCGGCGGATGGTCCAGTGGGGCATCGCCACCGGGGTCGTACTCGGACTGCTGGTCGTCGCCGCCCGGCCGCTCCTCCTGCCGTTGTTCACCAGCGACCCGGCAGTCACGGCCACGGCGCTGCCCGCTCTGCTGGTGGTGGCGTTGTCGCAGCCCGTCTGCGGGATCGTCTTCGTCCTGGACGGGGTACTGATGGGCGCGGGCGACGGACCGTACCTGGCCGGGGCGATGCTGGTGACCCTGGCGGTGTTCGTACCGGCGGCCCTGCTCGTTCCGGCGCTGGGCGGCGGGCTGACCGCGGTCTGGGCCGCGATGACGCTGATGATGACCGTTCGTATGGCCACCCTCTGGTGGCGCAGCCGCTCGGGCCGCTGGCTCGTGACGGGCGCGACCCGCTGACCGGCACGAGCCGATGACCGACAGGGTCCGATGGCCGGCACGGTCCGCTGGCTGTTTCACGAAACATGCGCCGGGCGCCCCCCGGGACGCGCCGGGCATGGAAGAGGGGCCGTACCCGCGATGGGTACGGCCCCTCTCTCAGCTGCTCAGACCGAGCGCTGGGTCACGCCGAGACGACCTCGATGGCGACCTTGGCGGCCACCTCGGGGTGCAGACGCACGGACGTCTCGTGGGAGCCCAGGGTCTTGATCGGGGCGCCCAGCTCGATGCGGCGCTTGTCGACCTCGGGGCCACCGGAAGCCTTGATCGCGGACGCGATGTCGGCCGGGGTGACGGAACCGAAGAGACGACCGGCGTCGCCGGAGCGAACGGCCAGACGGACCTTCACGCCCTCGAGCTGGGCCTTGACCTGGTTGGCCTGCTCGATGGTCTGGATCTCGTGGATCTTGCGCGCACGACGGATCTGCGCGACGTCCTTCTCGCCACCCTTGGTCCAGCGGATAGCGAACTTCCGCGGGATCAGGTAGTTGCGAGCGTAGCCGTCCTTGACGTCGACAACGTCGCCGGCGGCACCGAGGCCGGAGACCTCGTGGGTGAGGATGATCTTCATGAGTCGGTCACCCTTCCCTTATCGCGCGGTGGACGTGTAGGGCAGCAGCGCCATCTCACGGCTGTTCTTCACGGCCGTGGCGACGTCACGCTGGTGCTGCGTGCAGTTGCCGGTCACGCGGCGGGCACGGATCTTGCCGCGGTCGGAAATGAACTTCCGCAGCATGTTCGTGTCCTTGTAGTCCACGTACGTGACCTTGTCCTTGCAGAAAGCGCAGACCTTCTTCTTAGGCTTGCGCACAGGCGGCTTCGCCATGGTGTCTCTCCTGTGTGATCAAGAAGTTTGGGATACGAGCCCTAGAAAGGAGGCTCGTCCGAGTAGCCGCCGCCACCGCTGCCGCCGGAGCCACCGCCCCAGCCGCCGCCACCCTGGTTGCCACCGGCGGGAGCGCCGGTCGCCCAGGGGTCGTCGGCGGGAGCGCCGCCCTGCTGACCGCCACCGGAGCCACCGCCCCAGCCGCCGCCCTGCTGGCCGCCACCGCCGCCGTAACCACCCTGGCCACCGCGGCCGCCGCCACCGCCGGAGGTCTTCGTGACCTTGGCCGTGGCGTTGCGCAGGCTGGGGCCGACCTCGTCGACATCCAGCTCGTAGACCGTGCGCTTGACGCCCTCACGGTCCTCGTAGGACCGCTGCTTCAGCCGGCCCTGCACGATCACGCGCATGCCTCGCTGGAGCGACTCGGCGACGTTTTCCGCCGCCTGGCGCCAGACCGAGCAGGTCAGGAACAGGCTCTCGCCGTCCTTCCACTCGTTGGTCTGGCGGTCGAAGGTGCGGGGAGTGGACGCGACGCGGAACTTCGCGACCGCCGCACCGGACGGGGTGAAGCGCAGCTCGGGGTCGTCGACAAGATTGCCGATGACCGTGATGACGGTCTCGCCTGCCATGGGGGAACCTCTCGGCGGGTTTGCTGCTGGCTGCTTGCTGCTACTCGAATCCCGGGATCAGCTGAGCCGGAGCTCAGTGCATCTCGGGACGGAGGACCTTGGTCCGGAGGACCGACTCGTTCAGGTTCATCTGACGGTCGAGTTCCTTGACGACCGCAGGCTCGGCCTGCAGGTCGATGACCGAGTAGATGCCCTCGGGCTTCTTCTTGATCTCGTAGGCGAGACGACGACGGCCCCAGGTGTCGACCTTCTCCACCTTGCCGCCGCCATCACGGACGACGGACATGAAGTTCTCGATCAGCGGGGAGACAGCACGCTCCTCGAGATCGGGGTCGAGGATGACCATCACCTCGTAGTGACGCATGTGGAACCCACCTCCTTTGGACTCAGCGGCCACGGTCGTTCCGTGGCAGGAGGGTCGAATGCGTTCGCAACGGTATCGGCCGGCACTGACAATCAGAGGTTTGCGCTGACGATCAGGGCTCCGCGAGGATTCCCCGCCGCGGATCCGGGCAGACACCGGTGCAGACGGTACAGACTACCCGCACACCCGCTTCCGGTTGAAATCCGGCCGTGAGGGCCGACAATCTGTACACGTCGGGTGTGTACGGCGCTACGATGCGCCGCCTTCCGCAGGAGGTGTCCCATGGCACAGGCTTTGCAGCCCAACACCGCCGGATCCCTGTTCGCCAGCGACGGCAAGACCCATCCGCTCCCGGACATCCTGATGGCCGTGACGCTGGTCCTGGGCCTGCTGTCCTTCATCACCTCGTTCTTCCCCGGCCTGCACCTGCTCACGTCCTGGGCCGGCCTGGTCGGCATCTTCACCGGCGCGTACGGGCAGTGGGTCTCGGTGACCACGCGCGAGCGCTTCGGACTGATCCTGGGCCTCGGCGCCTCGGGCGTCGGCCTGCTGATCGGCATGGCGCACGGCGGGCTGTTCGGCGGCCTCTTCTGACGACCCGGTTCCTCCCGGAGCGGCCTGTGCGAAGACGATCTCCGTGCGGGCCGTCCCGCGCGGGCGGCCCCTTCTAAGCCGTCCGCCCCATCGGGGCGCTCAGCGGGCGCAGTAGGCTTCGGCGCGAGAGCCGGAGCCCCTGTACCCATGGGGACACACCAGCCCGAGGAGCGCCCCGACATGAGCCTGACCCTGAGGACCATCAGCCGAGAGCAGCATCTGGCATTCATCCAGAGCCTGCCGTCGGCGAGCCACATGCAGGTCCCGGCCTGGGCCGACGTGAAGGCGGAGTGGCGCTCGGAGAGCCTCGGCTGGTTCGACGAGCGCACCGGTCACCTGGTCGGCGCGGGCCTGGTGCTCTACCGCCAGCTGCCCAAGATCAAGCGCTACCTCGCCTATCTGCCCGAGGGCCCGGTCATCAACTGGTTCGCGCCGAACCTCGACGACTGGATCCAGCCGATGCTCGCGCACCTGAAGCAGCAGGGCGCCTTCTCCGTGAAGATGGGCCCGCCGGTGATCATCCGGCGCTGGAACGCCGAGACGATCAAGAAGGGCATCCAGGACCCGGACGTCAAGCGCCTGCGCGACCTGGAGGCCGACTACATCGAGCCGCGCGCCTTCGAGGTCGCCGACAAGCTGCGCCGCATGGGCTGGCAGCAGGGCGAGGACGGCGGCGCGGGCTTCGGCGACGTCCAGCCGCGCTACGTCTACCAGGTGCCGCTGGCGAACCGCTCCCTGGAAGAGGTCCACAAGAACTTCAACCAGCTGTGGCGGCGCAACATCAAGAAGGCCGAGAAGGCCGGCGTCGAGGTCGTCCAGGGCGGCTACCAGGACCTCGCCGAGTGGCAGCGGCTGTACGAGATCACGGCCGTGCGTGACCACTTCCGGCCGCGCCCCCTGTCGTACTTCCAGCGTATGTGGACGGCCCTCAACACCGAGGACCCCAACCGCATGCGGCTGTACTTCGCCCGGCACAACGGCGTGAACCTGTCCGCGGCCACCATGCTGATCGTCGGCGGGCACGTCTGGTACTCCTACGGCGCCTCCGACAACATCGGCCGCGAGGTCCGGCCGTCGAACGCGATGCAGTGGCGCATGCTGCGCGACGCCTACGCGCTCGGGGCCACCGTCTACGACCTGCGCGGCATCTCCGACTCGCTGGACGAGTCGGACCACCTGTTCGGCCTGATCCAGTTCAAGGTCGGCACGGGCGGACAGGCCGCCGAGTACCTCGGCGAATGGGACTTC
The DNA here is from genome assembly GCF_044327085.1 of Streptomyces sp. AM6-12. Classification (NCBI taxonomy): domain Bacteria; kingdom Bacillati; phylum Actinomycetota; class Actinomycetes; order Kitasatosporales; family Streptomycetaceae; genus Streptomyces; species Streptomyces sp. AM6-12. Next base: position 3,756,270 of record NZ_JBIQWN010000001.1, on the reverse strand, counting down.
CCGCTGAACAAGCTGCTCCACAAGGCGCTCGACATCTACATGTCGCGCCGCTGAGCCGCCGACGTTTGATTCCATAGGGTGCACAGCACTCACACCCCCGATACACCTCAGCCACGAGAAAGGGTCCGGGTCCGGCCATGGCGCTCACGCTCTACGTCGACACCGCGCGCTGGCGGGCGCACCACAAGCACGTGCAGGAGCAGTTCCCGGGCCTGGTCCCGGTCTGCAAGGGCAACGGCTACGGCTTCGGGCACGAACGGCTCTCGGAGGAGGCCACCCGGCTCGGCTCGGACCTGCTCGCCGTCGGCACCACGTACGAGGCCGCGCGCATCAAGGACTACTTCGGCGGCGACCTGCTGGTGCTGACGCCCTACCGGCGCGGCGAGGAGCCGGTGCCGCTGCCCGACCGGGTCGTGCGTTCGGTCTCCTCGATCGACGGTGTGTACGGCCTGGTGGGCGCCCGTGTGGTCATCGAGGTGATGTCCTCGATGAAGCGGCACGGCATCAGCGAGCAGGACCTGCCGCAGCTGCACCAGGCCATAGAGAACGTGCGTCTGGAGGGCTTCGCCATCCATCTGCCGCTGGACCGCACCGACGGCTCGGACGCCGTCGAGGAGGTCATCGGCTGGATGGACCGGCTGCGCGCGGCCCGGCTGCCGCTGCACACGATGTTCGTCAGCCACCTCAAGGCCGACGAACTCGTCCGGCTCCAGCAGCAGTTCCCGCAGACCCGGTTCCGCGCCCGCATCGGCACGCGGCTGTGGCTGGGGGACCACGAGGCGACCCAGTACCGCGGTGCCGTCCTGGACGTCACGCGGGTGACCAAGGGCGACCGGTTCGGCTACCGGCAGCAGAAGGCGGCCTCCGACGGCTTCCTGGTGGTCGTGGCGGGCGGTACGTCGCACGGGGTGGGCCTGGAGGCCCCGAAGGCGCTGCACGGCGTCATGCCGCGTGCCAAGGGCGTCGCCCGCGCCGGTCTCGCCACGGTCAACCGGAACCTCTCCCCGTTCGTCTGGGGCGGCAAGCAGCGCTGGTTCGCCGAGCCGCCGCACATGCAGGTGTCGATCCTGTTCGTCCCCTCGGACGCCCCGGAGCCCAAGGTCGGCGACGAGCTGGTGGCCCATCTGCGGCACACCACCACGCAGTTCGACCGCATCGTGGACTGCTGACACCGGCCTCGCGGCCTGCCGGTCCACAGCGCCGGCCGACAACAGCGGGAAGGCCGTACACGGAGCTCCGTGTACGGCCTTCTTCATGCTCTCGGCTCCCGCCTCGGGACGAACCTGCGTGGACGGTTCAGCCGGGCTGTTCGCTCACAGCGAACAGCCCGGCGGGGACGCCGATTCCGGCCTGCCCCACTCCACCTGCGGCGCCTCGGGCCGGCCGGCGTGCAGGGGCGGCGGGGCCACCGCGGCGAACGCGAAGACGTCCTCCGCCCCGTCGAGCACCCCGCCCGAGGGGTCGTCGTCCCCGGACCGGCGCACCACGTCCCGCTCCGGCATCAGGATGTCGCGTACGACAAGAGCGCACAGGTACAGCGTGCCGAGCAGGTGCACCGCGATCGCCCACTGGTAGCCGTGTGTCGGCAGCCCCTTGTGGGCGTCTCCGCTGGTCGTGTAGGCGAGGTACATCCAGATGCCGAGGAAGTACGCCACCTCGCACGCCTGCCAGATCAGGAAGTCCCGCCACTTGGGCCGCGCGAGGGCCGCCAGCGGCACCAGCCAGAGCACGTACTGCGGCGAGTAGACCTTGTTGGTGAGGACGAAGACCGCCACGATCAGGAAGGCCAGCTGGGCGAAGCGCGGCCGGCGCGGGGCGGTGAACGTGAGCACGGCGATACCGAGGGAGCACAGCACCATCAGCACGGTGGCGGCGGTGTTCACGAAGTCGGTGCTGGGCGGGTGATCCGAGTTCTGGGACCAGATCAGCCAGAACGAGCCGAAGTCGACGCCCCGGTCATGGCTGAACGAGTAGAACTTCGACCAGCCGGGATAGGCGAACAGCATCACCGGCAGGTTCACCACCAGCCAGGCGACCACCGTTCCCGCCACGGCCTGTCCGTACTCCCGCCATCGGCCGGCCCGCCAGCACAGCACGAGCAGCGGACCGAGCAGGAGCACCGGGTAGAGCTTGGCGGCCGTGGCGAGCCCCAGGAGGACGCCGAAGGCGACCGGGCGGCTGCGGGACCACATCAGCATCGCGGCGGCCGTCAGCGCCACCGCCAGCAGGTCCCAGTTGACGGTGGCGGTCAGCACCGCGGCGGGCGCCAGGGCGACCAGCAGGCCGTCCCAGGGGCGCCGCCGGTGGGTACGGGCCACGCAGACGGCGAGCACGGCCGTACAGACCATCAGCAGCGCGGCGTTGACGAACCAGTACCACTGCTCCTGGTGCTGGATGCCGCCGCTGTGCGGGGTCAGCCACGAGGCCACCTGCATGAACACACCGGTCAGTACGGGGTACTCCAGATACCCCATGCCGCCGGAGAGATCGTCTGGGAGCCGGTCGAAGTAGGGCACGAGGTGATCGGCGAAGCCGCGGCCCTGGTAGAGGTGCGGGATATCGGAGTAGCAGGCCTTGGTGTACTGGGAGCTGGCGCCGAAGAACCAGGCGCTGTGGTAGCACGGCGCCTTCTGGACCAGGCCCAGGGCGAACATGCCGATCGCCACGAGTGCGACGACCCTCACGGGCGTCCACCAGGAGGTTCCGAGCAGGGCGTACCGCCCGATGGGGCCTCCGACCAGCTCACTGCCGGCCGCGGCGACCTCGTCCTCCCTGGTCGGCCGCACCGGTTCCGGTTCCGGTGGGGCGGGCCGCTCCGGCTCGGGCTCGTACACGCCCGGAGGTGTCGTCTCTGCGCTGGGCATGCCCCACATCCTGCCGTACCAGTCCATGAAAACGCGGAGGGCCGCCGCACCCGGTGAGTGCGGCGGCCCATGTTTCACGTGAAACAGGCACGGCGGGCGATCCGGCCGCCAATCGGTCGGACCGATCGGGCTAGCCCGTCGCGCCTCCCCAGAGGGTGCCTCCGTTCCCGTTGCCGTTGCCGTTCCCGTTGCCGCGGGTGCCTCCGTCGGTGCCGGGGTCGGTGGACGTCGAGGGCGACGGCCCGCCGTCCACGCCTCCGGTGCCGTCCCCGCCGTTGCCATTGCCGTTGGCGCCGCCGTTGCCGTTGCCGCCGTCGGTGCAGCCGAAGAAGCCACAGCTCTGGCTGTTCGACGGGCTGGGGGAGGTGCTGGGGCTCGATGACGGGCTCGTCGACGGGCTGGTGGACGGGCTCGGCTCAATCGACGGGGACGGCGACGGGCTCGGCTCGGCGTTCACGACCTGGCCGATGGGCTGGGGGATCGGGAAGCTCAGCGCCGGCTGCCCCTGAAGCGCCTGGGTCATGTAGTCGTGGAAGATCTCCGACGGGAACGAGGCGCCGTGGATCTGCTTCTGGCCACCCGTTCCGTACATCTGCAGGAACGTGCGCTGTTTGTTATTCGCGTTGTCGTCCAGGCGGAACATGCTGATCGCGGTGGACAGCTGCGGGGTGTAGCCGACGAACCAGGCCGACTTGTTGCCGTCGGTGGTACCGGTCTTGCCGGCCACCTCGCGGCCCGGCAGCTGGGCGTTGGTGCCCGTGCCCTTGTCGACCACGGTCCGCAGGACGTCGGTGACGTTGTTCGCCACGTTCGCCGGGTAGGCCTCCTTCGGCTTCACCTCGTGCGTGTAGACGACCCCGTCCTTGCTCTCGACCTTCTCGACCGAGTACGGGTCGTTCTGCTTGCCGCTGTTGGCGAAGGTGCCATAGGCGCCGGCCATGCGGATGGCGCTCGGGTCGGAGGTGCCGATCGAGAAGGACGGGTAGTTGGAGCTGGCCAGGCTGCCCTTGAGCAGGCCCGCGGACAGCGCCGACTGTTCGACCTTGTCCAGGCCCACGTCCATGCCGAGCTGCACATAGGCGGAGTTCACCGAGAACTGCATCGCCTCACGAAGGTCGATCTTGTAGTCCGGTGGGCTGCCGACGGAGTCATCGCCGTCGTTGGTCTGCAACCACTCCTTGCCGTCCTTGTCCGTCCAGACGGTGTGGTCGTACTTCTCGATCTTGAGCCCGTTCTTGCCGCTGTACAGGCTCTTGGGAGAGGCGATCGTGCGCTGGTCCAGGCCCTGGTCCGGCGGCCCGTGCGGGTCGCGCACACCCCACTTCATCGCGGCTGCCAGCACGAAGGGCTTGAAGGTCGAACCCACCTGGGCGCCGGTCGAGTCGGCGTTGTCGGTGAAGTGCTTGGTCGCGTCCTCACCACCGTAGATGGCCTTGATGGCACCCGACGACGGGTCGACCGAGGCGCCGCCGAACTGGACGTAGGTGTCGTACTTCGGACGTTCCTTGGGCTTGATGTTCGCCTTCTGGACCTTCTTGATGGCGGCTTCCAGCGCGTTGACCTTCTTCTTGTCGAAGGTCGTGTGGATCCGGTAGCCACCCTTCTGCAGATCGTCCGCGGTGATGTGCGTCTTGTCGCTGTTGTTGATCAGGTACGACTTGGCGAGGTCGACCAGGTAACCGATCTGGCCGCTGAGCCGACTGTTCGACCGCGGGTTCTGCGAGGGGGGGAGCGTCGTGTATTTGGCACGCTCGGCGGCGCTCAAGTGGCCGTACTTGACCATCTTGTCGAGGGTGTCCTGCATCTGTGCCAGAGCGCGCTTCTTGTTCGCCTCGGCCGTGGCGGCGGGGTCGAGCGAGGTCGCGCCGGCCGGGTCGTAGTAGGTGGCGCCCTTCAGCATCGCCGCGAGGAAGGCGCACTGACCCGGATTGAGGTCCTTGGCGTCGATGTTGAAGTACGCGCGCGAGGCCGCCTGGATGCCGTAGGCGCCGCGGCCGAAGTACGCCGAGTTCAGATAACCGGCCATGATCTTCGGCTTGGGCACCGTGGCACCCACCTTGATCGCGACGAAGATCTCCTTGAACTTCCGGGAGAGCGTCTGCGACTGGTCGTCGAGCATGGCGTTCTTGACGTACTGCTGGGTGATCGTCGAACCACCCTGGGTCTGACCGCCGCGCGCCATGTTGAAGAGCGCGCGGGCGATGCCGTTCGGGTCCACGCCGCTGTCGGTCTCGAAGGTCTTGTTCTCCTGGGAGATGACGGCGTAGCGCATCTCCTTGGGAATGTCCTCGTAGTTGATGATCTGACGGTTGATCTCACCGCCGGTCGCGACCATCACCGATCCGTCGGACCAGTAGTAGACGTTGTTCTGCGCCTGCGCGGTCTTGGCCACGTCGGGGACGCTCACCATCGCGTACCCGATGCCGGCGACAGCCACCAGACAGCCGATGAAGCCGATGAACATGCCCGACACGAGCTTCCAGGACGGCACCCAACGGCGCCATCCGTACTTGCCCGTGCGGGGATAGTCGATGATCCGCTTCTTGCCGGGCGGAGCTGTGCGCCCCCGGCCGCGTCCGGGTCCGGACGGGCCGCCCGGACCGCCGCGGCGGCCCCCGGGTTCGGATCTGCGGCGTCCGCCACCGCTCTTCTGGGCCGCGCGCCGGGCCTCGGCACGGCCGCCGTACGACCGCCCCTCGTCTCCCGGAGAGTCGGCAGGCGATCCGCTGGCGCCTCGCGGTGCCGCGCGGCGGCCGGGGGACGAACCGGGCTGGCCGCGTCGGGCCGCGGCACGTCCGCCTCCCTGCGGCTGCGGCGGTTTGCGACGGTGCTCGCTCATCGAACGATTACTCCTCGGGCAGGCGCACCCTTGCGCGCCTGGACTGGCGGCTGGTTTCCGGTCCCCCCGACGTACGGATGTGGTCGGTCGCGCATTTCACCCGTACTGCACCGGGGACGACGACGCTCCCCAGGCGTCGCATGGTTCCCGGTGGTCTGCATGCCGCACAGACTACGCACCGCCAAAACCCGCCGAGCCCCGAAGTTCACCGCAAACCAGGCAAGTTGCATCCTACGAATCGGTTATGTGATCCCGTTCACCACCGTCCCTCTTGTCGCATGCGGGACACCGTTCTATCGTCGTGATGTATCGAGTCGATACATCAGCGCGAGATAAAGACGCTGAGAAGGCACTGGGAGACCTGCGGTGGGAGCCGTGGGCCGGGAGGAGGCGATGATGAGCCGGCGCTCCGGCATCCTCGAGTTCGCCGTGCTCGGCCTGCTGCGCGAGTCCCCTATGCACGGTTACGAGCTGCGTAAACGACTCAACACGTCCCTGGGTGTGTTCCGCGCTTTCAGCTACGGGACCCTGTACCCCTGCCTCAAGACGCTGGTCATGAACGGCTGGTTGACGGAGGAACCGGGCAACACCCACGAGGACGCCCTCGCCGCTCCCCTCGCCGGACGCCGCGCCAAGATCGTCTACCGGTTGACGGCGGAAGGTAAGGAGCACTTCGAGGAACTGCTCTCGCAGACCGGTCCTGACGCGTACGAGGACGAGCACTTCGCCGCACGGTTCGCCTTCTTCGGGCAGACCTCCCGCGATGTGCGCATGCGCGTGCTGGAGGGCCGGCGCAGCCGGCTGGAGGAGCGCCTGGAGAAGATGCGCGCCTCCCTGACCCGGACGCGGGAGCGCCTGGACGACTACACACTCGAGCTCCAGCGCCACGGGATGGAGTCCGTGGAGCGCGAAGTGCGCTGGCTGAACGAGCTCATCGAGAGCGAGCGAGCCGGACGCGACCTGAGAAGTTCCGCGTCCGGGGGGCCCGCTCAACAGGACAACACCACTGGATCGACGGGCGGCCTGCCCCGTCGCGGGAGCACTTCCCGGACGGATACGCCCGGCGACACCGCCACGTGAGTCCCAGTCAGGGCCTCACTCGTACACACAGGGAGCAACCGGAATGGGTTCGGTTCGCGTAGCCATCGTCGGCGTGGGCAACTGCGCCGCGTCGCTGGTGCAGGGAGTCGAGTACTACAAGGACGCCGACCCGGCGGCCAAGGTCCCCGGCCTGATGCACGTGCAGTTCGGTGACTATCACGTGCGCGACATCGAGTTCGTGGCCGCGTTCGACGTGGACGCCAAGAAGGTCGGCCTCGACCTCGCGGACGCGATCGGCGCCTCCGAGAACAACACCATCAAGATCTGCGACGTGCCGAACAGCGGCGTCACCGTGCAGCGCGGTCACACCCTCGACGGTCTGGGCAAGTACTACCGCCAGACGATCGAGGAGTCGGAGGCTGAGCCGGTCGACGTCGTCCAGGTCCTGAAGGACAAGCAGGTCGACGTTCTGGTCTGCTACCTGCCGGTCGGCTCCGAGGACGCGGCGAAGTTCTACGCCCAGTGCGCCATCGACGCCAAGGTCGCCTTCGTCAACGCCCTTCCGGTCTTCATCGCCGGTACCAAGGAGTGGGCGGACAAGTTCACCGAGGCCGGTGTGCCGATCGTCGGTGACGACATCAAGTCCCAGGTCGGCGCCACCATCACGCACCGCGTCATGGCGAAGCTGTTCGAGGACCGCGGCGTCATCCTGGACCGCACGATGCAGCTGAACGTCGGCGGCAACATGGACTTCAAGAACATGCTCGAGCGCGAGCGCCTGGAGTCCAAGAAGATCTCCAAGACGCAGGCCGTCACCTCCCAGATCCCCGACCGGGACCTCGGTGAGAAGAACGTCCACATCGGCCCGTCCGACTACGTGGCCTGGCTGGACGACCGCAAGTGGGCCTACGTCCGCCTCGAGGGCCGCGCCTTCGGTGACGTCCCGCTGAACCTGGAGTACAAGCTCGAGGTCTGGGACTCCCCGAACTCCGCGGGTGTCATCATCGACGCCCTGCGCGCCGCGAAGATCGCCAAGGACCGCGGCATCGGCGGCCCGATCCTCTCCGCGTCCTCGTACTTCATGAAGTCCCCGCCGGTGCAGTACTTCGACGACGAGGCCCGCGAGAACGTCGAGAAGTTCATCCGCGGCGACGTCGAGCGCTAGTCCGGCACGGCGCAGGGCGCTCAAGCGCTGCGCGGCGCAGGGCGCTCAAGCTCGGCACCGCCTGACGGCGTGGCGCGCCGGCTCCTCGGAGCAGGGCGCGCCACGGGGAACGGCTCGTACAAAATCGCTCCTGCCAGGGCTGTGAAGGTCCCCGGGTCCCGGCCCGGGGACCTTCCGCATGTGTGAGGCTGTGCCCCATGCCCGTCGTCCGTGATCTGCGCGTCCTGCTGCGCCTGCGGTACTTCCGGCGCCTGCTGTACGTCCGTCTGCTGTCCCAGGGCGCCGACGGCGTCAACCAGGTCGCGCTCGCCGCCTACGTGGTCTTCTCCCCGGAGAAGCAGACCTCGGCGGCCGCGATCGCCTCGGCGATGGCGGTGCTGCTGCTCCCCTACTCACTCGTCGGCCCCTTCGCGGGTGTCCTGCTGGACCGCTGGCGGCGCCGCCAGGTGTTCGTCCACGGCAATCTGCTGCGCGCCCTGCTGGCCGTCGGCACCGCCGCGCTGATGGCGGGCGATGTCCCCGCCTGGCTCTTTTACGCCTCCGCGCTGTGCGTCACGGCCGTCAACCGCTTCATCCTCGCCGGGCTGTCCGCGGCCCTGCCCCGCGTGGTCGACGCCGAGCGGCTGGTGATCGCCAACTCCCTGTCCCCGACGGCCGGCACCCTCGCCGCGACGGCCGGGGGCGGACTCGCCTTCGGGGTACGGCTGCTGTCCTCAGGCTCCGACGCCGCGGTGGTGCTGCTGGGCGCCCTGCTGTATCTCTGCGCGGGACTGGTCTCCCTGAGCATGGCGCCCGCCCTGCTCGGCCCCGACCGGCAGCAGCTGCAACCGCACCTCATGACCGCGCTCGCCGACACGGCACGCGATCTGCTCGCCGCCATCCGGCATCTGGCCGCCCCGCGGCGCAGGGAGGCGGCCTGGGCGCTGGCCTCGATGACGCTGATGCGCTTCTGCTACGGCGCGCTACTCGTCCTGCTGCTCATGCTGTGCCGCTACACCCTCGCGTCCGGCCCCGAGGAAGGGCTGCGGCTGCTCGGTCTGGCGCTGGCCCTGTCCGGTGCCGGGTTCTTCGTGGCGGCGGCGGTCACCCCCTGGGTGGCGGGACGACTGGGGCCGCTCCGTTGGATCGTGGTGTGCTCGGCGGCGGCCGCGGTGCTGGAGCCCGCGCTCGGTCTGCCGTTTGCCACCGCACCGCTGCTCGTCGCCGCCTTCGTGCTGGGACTGATCAGCCAGGGCGCCAAGATCGCCACCGACACCATCGTCCAGTCCTGCGTGGACGACGGCTTTCGCGGGCGGATCTTCTCCGTCTACGACGTCCTCTTCAACGTGGCCTTCGTCGGCGCGGCCGGTGTGGCGGCCCTGATGCTTCCGCCGGACGGCAGATCCCCGCTGCTGGTCATGCTGGCCGCCGTGATCTATGCGTTCGTCGCCGCGCTGCTGACGTACGTCGAACGGCCACTCCGGGGAGCGGGGAGACGGAAAGAGGGTCGATGTTTCACGTGAAACATCGACCCTCGGCGCGGTCGGCCCGGCGTATGTTTCACGTGAAACATACGCCGGGCCGATCCCCTCACTCCTGTCCGGCCCACCACTCCTTGAGCGCAGCCACCGCGGCGTCGTGCTCCATCGGGCCGTTCTCCAGCCGCAGCTCCAGCAGGTGCTTGTACGCCTTGCCGATCACCGGGCCGGGAGCGACGCCCAGGATCTCCATGATCTGGTTGCCGTCGAGGTCCGGGCGGATCGAGTCCAGCTCCTCCTGCTCCTGGAGCTGGGCGATGCGTTCCTCCAGGCCGTCGTAGGCCCGCGACAGCGCGGCCGCCTTCCGCTTGTTGCGGGTGGTGCAGTCGGAGCGGGTCAGCTTGTGCAGGCGGTCCAGCAGCGGACCCGCGTCACGGACGTAGCGGCGGACCGCTGAATCCGTCCACTCCCCGGTGCCATAGCCGTGGAAGCGCAGATGCAGTTCGACCAGCCGGGAGACGTCCTTCACCAGCTCGTTGGAGTACTTCAGAGCGGTCATGCGCTTCTTGGTCATCTTGGCGCCGACCACCTCGTGGTGGTGGAAGGAGACCCGGCCGTCCTTCTCGAAGCGGCGCGTGCGCGGCTTGCCGATGTCGTGCAGCAGCGCGGCCAGCCGCAGCGTGAGGTCGGGGCCGTTCTCCTCCAGCGCGATCGCCTGCTCCAGAACGATCAGCGTGTGCTCGTAGACGTCCTTGTGCCGGTGGTGCTCGTCGCTCTCCAGGCGCAGGGCCGGCAGCTCGGGCAGCACCTGGGCGGCGAGCCCGGTGTCGACGAGCAGGGTCAGCCCCTTGCGCGGGTGGTCGGAGAGGATGAGCTTGTTCAGCTCATCCCGGACCCGCTCCGCCGAGACGATCTCGATGCGCCCGGCCATGTCCGTCATGGCGGCGACGACCTCGGGGGCGACCTCGAAGTCCAGCTGGGCTGCGAACCGGGCGGCCCGCATCATCCGCAGCGGGTCGTCCGAGAAGGACTCCTCCGGCGTGCCCGGCGTCCGCAGCACACGGGCCGCGAGGTCCGCCAGGCCGTCGTGCGGATCGATGAACTCCTTCTCCGGCAGGGCCACGGCCATCGCGTTGACCGTGAAGTCCCGGCGGACCAGATCCTGCTCGATGGAGTCGCCGTAGGACACCTCGGGCTTGCGCGAGGTGCGGTCGTACGCCTCCGACCGATAGGTCGTGATCTCGATCTGGAAGGTCATGCCGGTGTCCCCGACCCGTGCGCTCTTGTGCGCGCCGACGGTACCGAAGGCGATCCCCACCTCCCAGACCGCGTCGGCCCACGGCCGGACGATCTTCAGCACGTCCTCGGGACGGGCATCGGTGGTGAAGTCCAGATCATTGCCGAGCCGGCCGAGCAGTGCGTCGCGCACCGACCCGCCGACCAGGGCGAGGGAGAACCCCGCCTCCCGGAATCGGCGGGCGAGATCGTCGGCGACCGGCGCCACCCGCAGCAGCTCGGTGACCGCGCGCTGCTGCGCCTGGCTCAGGGCGGAGGGAGTGTCTTCGTTGGGATTCGGCACAACAGAAGAGGGTACGTGCCCCGGACGCTCCGGGGCGCCCCCATTCGGGCCGGGGCCCGGCCGCAGCGGTTCCCGGACGGCTTCCGGCATACCCGTGCAAGCGCAGCTCTTGCGGCGTACGGACACTCTCCCCTCGATACTGGATATAGGGGACGGGTTGTCCTCACCCGGCGATCTTGTGACCTGGACCGCGGCACTTCCGCTCAGCGCGTCTCGTTACCATGCGGGGACGCACATTCCGACGACCACTGAGACGACGAGGGACGGGCGAGCGCGTGGCCGAGGCGGCTGACTTCCAGGGGACCAGTGCCTCACCCGCGCGCCGGTGGCTGCGGCGCACCGGAGCCCTGCTCGCCGGGGCGCCCCTGCTGGCAGGGCTGCTCCAGCTGCCCGCCGCCGCGCCCGCCGCGGCCGCGTCCGGTGACCAGGTGTCCGTCGCCCTGGACTCGCTGGCCCCCAACGCCCCCACGGACGGCGACACCCTGACCGTCGCCGGCACGGTGACCAACAACGGCAAGCAGACCGTCATCGGCGCCCATGTGGGCCTGCGGGTCGGCCCGATGCTGAACACCCGTTCGGGGATCGACGACGTGGCCCGGCACCCCGACGACATCCAGGGCGTCAACGGCTCCGAGGTCGGCGGCAAGTACGAGCAGAAGTTCGCCAAGCTGGCGCCGGGCGTCGCCCAGCACTTCAGCATCTCCGTGCCGGTGGACAAGCTCGACCTCGGCGCGAACGGTGTCTACGAGTTCGGGGTCGCCCTGTCCGGGCAGACCTCCGCCCAGCCCTGGCAGCAGGTGCTCGGCGGCCAGCGGACGTTCCTGCCGTGGCAGTCGTCCGACGCCGACCCGCGGAGCAGGACGACGGTCCTGTGGCCGCTGCTGTCCACCGTCCACATGACGGCCAAGACGGGCGCCGGCGAGCTTCAGACGCCGGTGTTCCTCGACGACGAGCTGGCCAAGGAGCTCGCGCCGGGCGGCCGGCTGGACCAGCTGGTGAGCCTGGGCAAAGACCTGGACGTCACCTGGGTGATCGACCCGGACCTGCTGGCCTCCGTGGACGCCATGGCATCGGGCAACTACCGGCTGCAAGGCGCCGGCGACACCACCGTCGCGGGCCCCAAGGAGCACCAGGCGCTCGCCAAGCAGTGGCTGGCGAACCTCCAGAAGGCGGTGGTCGGCAAGGAGGTCGTCGCCCTGCCCTTCGCCGATCCCGACCTGGCCTCCCTCGCCCACCGCGGCACCAGCGTCACCGGCTCCCTCAGCCATCTCAAGGACGCCACCGACGTCGCCGCCACCACCGTGAAGACCGTGCTCCACGTCACCCCGAGCACCGACTACGCGTGGCCGGTGGACGGCGCCGTGGACCCGTCGATCATGCGGGTCGCGACCTCCGCCGGGGCGGACCGGGTGATCGCCCGCAGCGACAGCCTCCAGGAGACGGCCGGGTTGTCGTACACGCCCTCCGCCGCCCGCCCGGTCGGCGGCGGCACCACGGCGGTCGTCGCCGACGCCAAGCTGTCCACGGCCTTCGAGGGCGATCTGACGAAGGCGGACTCCGCCACGCTCGCCGTGCAGGAGTTCCTGGCCCAGAGTCTCGAGATCAACGCGCAGACGGACCAGCAGCGCAGCATCGTCGTCGCCCCGCAGCGCCTGCCCACGGCGGCCCAGGCGAAGGCGATGGCCGCGGCCGTGCGGGCGCTCCAGGGCGGCACCTGGTCCCAGGCGCAGGATCTGACGGCGGCGGCCAAGGCCAAGCCCGATCCGAACGCCACCACGCGCATCCCGTCGACGTCCGCCTATCCCTCGTCCCTGCGCCGGCAGGAGCTGCCGGCCTCGGCCTTCCAGCAGATCGCCCGGACCCAGGACAAGCTCGACGACTTCCAGGTGATCCTCTCCGACCAGTCCCGCGTGGTCACCCCCTTCGGGCGGGCCATAAACCGCGGGATGTCCACCTCGTGGCGCGGCCAGTCCGAGGCCGGGGACGGCTTCCGCAGCGGTGTCAAGTCCTGGCTGGACGATCTGGCCGGACAGGTCCGGCTGATCGACAAGTCCGAGACCAAGCTCTCCGGACGCAGCGCGACCATCCCGGTGACCGTCCAGAACAACCTCGTCCAGCCGGTCGGCCACCTGGTACTGCGCCTCACCTCGACCCAGCCGACCCGACTGAAGATCGGCGGCAAGGCGTACTACGAGCAGCCCGTCGACATCGCCGGCGGCCACGCCCAGTCCGTGAAGTTCACCACCTCGGCCAATGCCAACGGCCGCGCCACGGTGATCGCCCAGCTGTACACCGAGGACGGCCAGGAGTACGGCGCCCCCGTCAGCTTCGATGTGAAGGTCACCGAGGTCACCCCCACGGTGATGCTGGTCATCGGCGGCGGTGTGCTGCTCCTCGTCCTCGCCGGCTTCCGCATGTACACCCAGCGCAAGCGCGCCGCCGCCCGCCAGAGCGGGGAGGGCGGCGATGGCACGGCCGGAGAGCCCTCCGACGAGCCGGGGAACCCCGGCGCACCCGGAGATCGTCTCCCCGAAGAGTCCGACTCCGCCGCCGGGGCAGACGACCCGGAGCAGCCGAGTGACCCTGCGCCGGACACCGCACCGGAAAGCACCGACCCGTCCGGGACGGGTGAGAGAGTGGACCGTTGAGCGATGTCGTGGCCGGTGGGCCCGGGACGATGAGGTGGGGTAAGGCATGAACGCGCCGTACGACGGTGACCGCGGCCAGGGCGCGGCCGGCTCGGGCTACCCCGAGACGCCGCCCGAGCCCGGCCAGGTACCGCCGCAGCAAGCGGCGGACATGTACCTCCAGGACGCCTACGACCAGGACCCCTACCGGGCACACGACCTGACCGCCCAGGACCCGGTCGCCGAGGCGCTCTACGACCGCGCCGCGCACCCCCCGCCGCCTCCGGGCGCCCACGAGCAGCCGCTGTACGGACAGCCCGCCCAGTCGCCGTACGCGCCCGACCCGCGGGTGTGGGCGCAGACCCCACCGCCCGAGCCGGAGGGCGCGGCACCCCACCTGCCCTACGGCGACGACCCGCGCACCACCCAGTTCGTGGGTGTGGACGACCTGGTGTCGAACTCCGGCGAGGAGTACCACGAGCCGGACGCCTTCGCGCACCTCTTCAAGGACCAGCAGCACAGCGGCGGGCACGCGCCGATGGACCCGCCGGGCGTTCCGGGCCCGGCCGCCGCGCCGGGTATGGGAGCGGCGCCCGGCGGCCAGTACTCACCCGCCTACGGCCGGCACCCGCAGCAGCAGAATCCGTACGCCGGGCAGGGATACCCGGCCGCGCCCGCCGCGTCCTACGCCTCCGCCCAGAACCCGGTGCAGCCCCCGGCGCCCGCACCGGCCGGGACCCCGGACCCCGGTGTCCCGGCCGGGTCCGGGCCGGCCGAGACGGTCATGGCACCCGCCGTCTCCGTGGCGACCGCCGCACCCGCCAAGAAGGGCGGCAAGGTCGGCGGGCTGATGAAGTCCAGCGCCGTGATGGCGGCGGGCACTCTGGTCTCCCGGCTCACCGGCTTCGTCCGCTCCGCGCTGATCGTCTCCGCGCTCGGCCTCGGCTTCCTCGGCGACTCCTTCCAGGTCGCCTACCAGCTGCCGACGATGATCTACATCCTCACCGTCGGCGGCGGCCTCAACTCGGTCTTCGTACCGCAGCTGGTCCGCTCGATGAAGGAGGACGAGGACGGCGGCGAGGCCTTCGCCAACCGGCTGCTGACCCTCGTGATGGTGGCACTGGCCGCGCTGACCGTCCTCGCGATGTTCGCGGCCCCCCTGCTGGTCCGCCTGATCTCCAATCCGGTCGCCAGCAACCCGGCGGCCAATGAGGTCGCGGTCACCTTCACCCGCTACTTCCTGCCCTCGATCTTCTTCATGGGCATCCATGTGGTGATGGGTCAGGTTCTCAACGCGCGCGGCAAGTTCGGCGCGATGATGTGGACCCCGGTCCTGAACAACATCGTCATCATCGTGACGCTGGGCATGTTCATCTGGGTCTACGGCACCGCCGCCCACTCCCACATGACGGTCACGAACATCCCGCCGCAGGGTCAGCGCCTGCTCGGCGTCGGTGTGCTGCTCGGCCTGGTCGTGCAGGCGCTGGCGATGATCCCCTATCTGCGCGAGACCGGGTTCCGGATCCGGCCCAGGTTCGACTGGCGCGGCCACGGACTGGGCAAGGCGGCGGCGCTCGCCAAGTGGACGTTCCTGTTCGTCCTCGCCAACCAGGCCGGCGCCATGATCGTCACCCAGCTGTCCACCGCGGCCGGCAAGGACTCCGGTGTCTCGGGCACCGGTTTCGCCGCCTACGCCAACGCCCAGCTGATCTGGGGCCTGCCGCAGGCCATCATCACGGTCTCCCTGATGGCCGCGCTGCTGCCGCGCATCGCCCGCTCGGCCGCCGAGGGCGACGGCGGCGCCGTACGCGACGACATCTCCCAGGGCCTGCGGACCACCGCGGTCGCCATCGTCCCGGTCGCCTTCGGCTTCGTGTCGCTGGGCATCCCGATGTGCACCCTGATCTTCGGCAGCTCGGGCGTCGGCTCGGCCACCAACATGGGCTACATGCTGATGGCCTTCGGCCTCGGCCTGATCCCGTTCTCGGTGCAGTACGTCGTCCTGCGCGCCTTCTACGCCTACGAAGACACCCGCACCCCCTTCTACAACACCGTCATCGTCGCCGCGGTCAACGCGGGCGCCTCGGCGCTGTGCTTCTTCCTGCTGCCGGCCCGCTGGGCGGTCGCCGGCATGGCGGCCGCGTACGGCATCGCCTACGCGATCGGCGTCATCGTCGCCTGGCGGCGGCTGCGCAAGCGCCTCGGCGGCGACCTGGACGGCGCGCGGGTGCTGCGGACGTACGCCCGGCTGTGCATCGCCTCGGTACCGGCGGCCCTGCTCAGCGGCGCGGCCTGCTACGGCATCGGGCATACCCTCGGCCAGGGCGTCATCGGCTCCTTCGCCGCGCTGGTCGTCGGCGGGGCCGTACTGTTCGGTGTCTTCTTCGTCGCCGCCCGCCGGATGCGGATCGACGAACTGAACTCGCTCGTGGGCATGGTGCGCGGGCGGCTGGGCCGCTGAGGCGGGGGTAAGCGCACAACCATCGTCCGCCGCCGTGTGTCGTGCATAGCGGCGGACTGTGGGCACAATTGGTTTCGGCGTCGGACAGCGTGCAACGGATGGGGAGGCAGGGACGACGGTGGCGGAACGGAGCACGGCTGCCGTCGACGTGGCAGACAACAGCGGCGAGCAGCCGCTGACCGCGAAGGCGGACCAGTCCACGGCCGACGGGGTGGCCAAGAACCCGCAGCGGGACACGGACGGCGACGGGGGGCGGGGGAGCGACGCGAAGGGTTCCCTCCAGCAGACCTCGCCGCCCGAACTGCACAGCGGTCACAAGCTCGCCAGACGCTACCGGCTGGAGGAGTGCGTCACCCGACTGGACGGATTCAGCAGCTGGCGTGCGGTCGACGAGAAACTGCGCCGCGCCGTCGGCGTCCACGTCCTGCCGGCGGACCACGCGCGGGCCCGTTCGGTCCTCGCCGCGGCCCGCTCCTCCGCACTGCTCGGCGACCCGCGCTTCGTCCAGGTCCTCGACGCGGTCGAGGAGAACGACCTCGTCTACGTCGTCCACGAATGGCTGCCCGACGCCACCGAGCTGACCACGCTGCTCACGGCTGGTCCGCTGGAGCCGCACGACGCGTACCAGATGGTCAGTCAGGTCGCCTCCGCCATGGCCGCCGCACACCGCGAGGGCCTCGCCCATCTGCGGCTGAACCCCAACGCCGTGCTGCGTGCCTCGACCGGCCAGTGGCGCATCCGCGGCCTCGCGGTGAACGCCGCGCTGCGCGGCATCAGCTCCGACACCCCGCAGCGCACCGACACCGAGGCGCTCGGCGCCCTGCTGTACGCGGCGCTGACCCAGCGCTGGCCCTACGAGGACGACGCCTACGGTCTGTCGGGCCTCCCCAAGGACATCGGCCTCATCGCGCCGGACCAGGTGCGGGCCGGAGTCCACCGCGGTCTGTCGGAACTGGCCATGCGGGCGCTCGCCAACGACGGGGCCACCGCGTCCCGGCACGAGGCGCCGTGCACCACGCCGGAGGAGCTGGTGAAGGCGATCGGCGAGATGCCGCGCATCCGCCCGCCGGAGCCGGTGTTCACCGCGCCGCCGGAGTACCAGCGCA
The DNA here is from genome assembly GCF_044327085.1 of Streptomyces sp. AM6-12. Lineage (NCBI taxonomy): Bacteria > Bacillati > Actinomycetota > Actinomycetes > Kitasatosporales > Streptomycetaceae > Streptomyces > Streptomyces sp. AM6-12. Next base: position 3,739,131 of record NZ_JBIQWN010000001.1, on the reverse strand, counting down.
CGACCTACCAGCAGGGCACCTACGGCCGTCAAGCGCCGCACCCCAGTGCTCCCCAGCCGATCGCCGCTCCGCCGCCCCCGCTCCAGAGCCGTACCGGCAAGGCCCTGAAGTGGGCGGTCTCCGCCCTTCTCATCGCCGCTCTCGGCCTGGGCAGCTGGCAGTTGGCGGACGCGCTGATGGACCAGAGCGGCAAGTCCGACGAGACCAACAAGAGCCGCACCACGGACGGCGGCGACAAGACCGGCAAGCAGCCTCCGGCGCCGATAAAGATCCAGGGCAGCCAGGAGTTCGTCGCCGAGGGCGATGCCCAGAGCCCCGCCAACGTCGCCAAGACGTACGACGGCAATCCCTCGACCTACTGGAAGACCAAGTCCTTCAACGACGGTCCGCCCATCGCGCCGCTGAAGCCGGGCGTCGGCATCGTCTACGACCTCGGCTCGGCCACCCAGCTCGACGCGGCCACACTCAGCCTGCGCTACGGCGGCGACCACACCACGGTCGAGCTGTACGCCGCGGACTCGCTGACCCCGTCGTCGCTGGACTCGATGACCAAGATCGGCAGTGTCACCACCACCGGCACCACCGCCGATGTGAAGGTCACCAAGCAGCTGAAGACGCGGTACGTCCTCGTCTGGCTGACTGCCCTGCCGAAGTCCGGCTACGACTCCGAGCTGTACTCCAGAGCGGGTTACAAGCAGGCCATCGGCGAAGTGAAGTTCACGGGCTGACGTCTCACCCGGACCGGAGGGGCAGATGGCGGAGGGTGCCGGATACGACGGGGTGAGCGACCAGGAGCTGCTCGCCCGCCATGTGCGGGGCGAGCCCGGTGCCTTCGGAGAGATCGTCCGACGGCACCGGGACCGGCTCTGGGCGGTCGCGCTGCGCACGCTGGGGGATCGCGAGGAGGCCGCCGACGCGGTGCAGGACGCCCTGGTGTCGGCCTACCGGGCCGCGGGCTCCTTCCGGGGCCAGTCGGCGGTGACGACCTGGCTGCACCGGATCACGGTCAACGCCTGCCTGGACCGTGCCCGCAAGGCGGCCTCGCGCAAGACAGCCCCGGTGAACGACACCGAGCGGCTGGAGCAGCTGCTGGAGCCGCACGAGTCCGCGTCCGCGCCGACCGAGCGCAAGGATCTGCACCGTCAGCTCATCGAGGCGATGGGCACCCTGGCGCCGGAGCAGCGGGCCGCGCTGGTCCTGGTGGACATGCAGGGCTACCCGGTCGCCGAGGCGGCCCGGATCCTCGATGTGCCGACGGGCACGGTGAAGAGTCGGTGCGCCCGCGGCAGAGCCCGGCTGCTGCCCCTGCTCGCCCATCTGCGTCCCGACCGGAACCGGGTGCAAGGGACATCCGTCCCATCCGCAACGGGGGCTTGCGAAGCGAGTCTCCCGGAGACGGGAACGACCGATTCAGCTGTAGCGAAGGGCGGAGGTGGGCGAGCGTGACATCGACGACGGACACGGCCGGGCACCCGGACGTCACCGAGATCTCCGACCTCGCCGAGGGTCTCCTCCCGCCCGGCCGCAGCACGGACGTGCGGCGCCATCTGGACGCCTGCGAGCCCTGCGCGGAGGTCTACACCTCCCTGGAGGAGATCCGGAGGCTGCTGGGCTCCGCGCAGGCGACGGAGCCCATGCCGGTCGACGTGGCCCAGCGCATCGATGCGGCCCTGGCCGCCGAGGCACCGCTCATCGCTTCCCGACCGGACACCGCGGTCGATGTTTCACGTGAAACATCGACCACTGCCGCACACGAAGCAACCGCTCCGGCGGACCGGTCCGCCAGCCGCTCCACCGACCGCCCCATCGGCCGTCCGCAGGCCGCGACCGGGCCGGGCCGGAAGAAGAACGGGCCCGGACGCCACCGCAGGACCGCCGTGTTGGGCGGTGTGCTGGCTGCCGCCGTCCTGGGCGCCGGTGCGCTGGTGCTCCAGTCCTTCGGCGGCGGTACATCCTCCCCGACGGCCCACGGCAGGCCGAGCACGTCCGCCGACGCGTTCTCGGGCAGCAGCGTCCAGAACCAGGTACGGGAGCTGCTGACCGCGAAGAAAAGCCCTCAGCGGGAGGGAGGCCAGCAGCCGGGAGCCGACCAGAACACCCCGCAGACGGGCGAGAGCGCGCACACCCTCCTCCAGCCCCAGGTCGCCGTCCCCGACTGCGTCCGGCTCGCGGTGCCGCGGGGCGAACAGGCCCTGGCGGCGAAGGCCGGTACATACGGCGGGAAGAGTGCCTATCTCGTCGTCCTCCCCGACCGTCGGGACAGCGCGCGCGTCACGGCCTACGTGGTCGACGCCGCCTGCGTCGGACAGCGGTCCGTCTCCGCCGGCAAGGTTCTGCTGAAGCAACCCGTCGCCCGTCCCTGATCCGCGTCCCGGCCAGTCGTCTCGCGCACGCGTGTGCCCGGACACAGCGGGAATGCGCGCCCCGTAGGATCCGTTGGGTGGGGTGAGAGCCCCGAAAGGGACTTCCACCGGTCGACTGACGCAGACCAGAGACGAGGAATAAAGCCGTGAGCGATGTCCGTAACGTGATCATCATCGGCTCCGGGCCCGCAGGCTACACGTCGGCGCTCTACACCGCCCGTGCGTCGCTGAAGCCCCTGGTGTTCGAGGGCGCCGTCACCGCCGGTGGCGCGCTGATGAACACCACCGAGGTGGAGAACTTCCCGGGCTTCCGTGACGGCATCATGGGCCCCGACCTCATGGACAACATGCGGGCGCAGGCCGAACGCTTCGGTGCCGAGCTGATCCCGGACGACATCGTCTCGGTCGACCTCACCGGGGAGATCAAGACCGTCACCGACACCGCGGGCACGGTCCACAAGGCCAAGGCGGTCATCGTCACCACCGGCTCCCAGCACCGCAAGCTCGGCCTCCCGAACGAGGATGCGCTGTCCGGCCGCGGTGTCTCCTGGTGCGCCACCTGCGACGGCTTCTTCTTCAAGGACCAGGACATCGCCGTGATCGGCGGCGGCGACACCGCGATGGAGGAGGCCACCTTCCTCTCGCGCTTCGCCAAGTCCGTGACGATCGTCCACCGCCGGGACACCCTGCGCGCCTCCAAGGCGATGCAGGAGCGCGCCTTCGGCGACCCGAAGATCAAGTTCGTCTGGGACAGCGAGGTCGCCGAGATCCAGGGCGAGCAGAAGCTCTCCGGCCTGAAGCTGCGCAACCTCAAGACCGGCGACCTGTCCGAGCTGCCCGTGACGGGTCTGTTCATCGCGATCGGCCACGACCCGCGCACCGAGCTGTTCAAGGGTCAGCTGGACCTCGACGAGGAGGGCTACCTGAAGGTCGCCTCCCCGTCCACCCGCACCAATGTGACCGGTGTCTTCGCCGCCGGTGACGTGGTCGACCACACCTACCGCCAGGCGATCACCGCGGCCGGCACCGGCTGCTCCGCCGCCCTGGACGCCGAGCGCTACCTCGCCGCCCTCGCGGACGAGGACCAGGCCGAGCCCGAGAAGACCGCCGCGGTCTGACCCTCCTCTCAGCTTCCTCCCCTCTCCCACCCCACGATCAAGTTAAGGAGCCCAGCGTGGCCGCCCTGAAGAACGTGACCGACGCCTCCTTCGACGAGGACGTCCTCAAGAACGACAAGCCCGTCCTGGTGGACTTCTGGGCCGCCTGGTGCGGTCCCTGCCGCCAGATCGCCCCCTCGCTGGAGGCGATTGCGGCCGAGCACGGCGACAAGATCGAGATCGTCAAGCTCAACATCGACGAGAACCCGGCCACGGCCGCCAAGTACGGCGTCATGTCCATCCCGACCCTGAACGTCTATCAGGGTGGCGAGGTCGCCAAGACCATTGTCGGCGCCAAGCCCAAGGCCGCGATCGTCCGCGACCTCGAGGACTTCATCGCCGAGTGATGTTTCACGTGAAACATGAAGGGGCCGACCTCCACGGGTCGGCCCCTTCGTTCGTAACCGTCTAGGGAAGTGCCACTACAACGGCCGCAGCGCCGGCTCCTTCTGGACCGCGCCCAGCAGCCGGTCGATCGCCATCTCGACGTCTTCCTTCCAGGAGAGCGTCGACCGCAGCTCCAGCCGCAGCCGGGGATGCGCCGGATGCTGCCGTACCGTCTTGAAGCCCACGGCCAGCAGATGGTCCGCCGGCAGCAGACAGGCGGGCTCCCTCCAGCGGGCGTCACCGAATGCCTCTATGGCCTTGAAGCCCCGGCGCAGCAGATCCTTGGCCACCGTCTGCACCAGCACCCGGCCGAGCCCCTGGCCCTGATAGCCGGGCTTGATGAAGGCCGTGATCAGCTGAACGGCGTCCGGTGAGACCGGGCTCGTGGGGAAGGCGGACGAACGCGGGACATAGGCGGGAGGGGCGTAGAGCACATAGCCCACCGGTGCGTCATCGACATAGACCACGCGGCCGCAGGAGCCCCAGTCGAGCAGGACGGCGGAGATCCAGGATTCCTTCTCCTCGGCGGCCATACCGGCCTTGACCGCCGCCTCCCCGCTGACAGGGTCCAGCTCCCAGAAGACACAGGAGCGGCAGCGCTGCGGAAGGTCCTGAAGGTTGTCCAGTGTGAGCGGCACCAGCCGACGCCCCATGAAGGCCCTTCCTCGCTTCCCTCACCGGCCGCCGCGGTGCGAACGGCCGTCCGAGCACTGCGCTCCCTGAACACTCGCATCGTATCCAGGATGCGATTCACTCGATACTGCCGCAAAGCAAAGAGCGGGCCGTGTTCCGGTACACACCGGACACGCCCGCTCGTCGCATGATCCCAGGGGATCGAAGCGTCCAGGGATCAGTCGTCCTGGTCGTCCTCGGCGCTCTCCTGGAGATCGTTCGGCAGGACCCGGCCCTCGCCCGGGGCGAGGGTGCCCAGGATCCGCTGGAGGTCCTCCATGGAGGCGAACTCCACGGTGATCTTGCCCTTCTTCTGCCCCAGGTCGACCTTCACACGGGTCTCGAAGCGGTCCGACAGCCGGGTCGCCAGCTCGTTCAGCGCCGGGGAGAGCCGGGAGCCGGCCCGCGGTCCCTTGGGCCGCTGCGGCTTCTGCGGCCGGGAGCCCATGAGGGTGACGATCTCCTCGACGGCCCGCACCGACAGCCCCTCGGCCACGATGCGATGGGCCAGCCGGTCCTGCTCCTCCGAGTCCGCCACGGACAGCAGCGCCCGTGCGTGCCCGGCGGAGAGCACCCCGGCGGCGACCCTCTTCTGCACCGTCGGCGAGAGCTTCAGCAGCCGCAGGGTGTTGGAGACCTGGGGGCGGGAGCGACCGATCCGGTCGGCCAGCTGGTCGTGCGTGCAGTTGAAGTCCTTCAGCAGCTGGTCATAGGCGGCGGCCTCTTCCAGCGGGTTCAGCTGCGCGCGGTGCAGGTTCTCCAGCAGCGCGTCCAGGAGGAGCTTCTCGTCCTCCGTGGCCCGGACGATCGCCGGGATGGCCTCAAGGCCGGCCTCACGGCAGGCGCGCCAGCGGCGCTCGCCCATGATCAGCTCATAGCGGCCAGTGCCCAGCTGCCGTACGACGACCGGCTGGAGCAGACCGACCTCCCGGATGGAGGTGATCAGCTCGTGCAGGGCGTCCTCGTCGAAAACCTCGCGTGGCTGGCGCGGGTTCGGCGTGATCGCGTCCAGGGGGATCTCGGCGAAGTGGGCGCCCAGCGGAGGCGCGAGCGTCTCCGCGTCCGGGCCGGCCGGCCGCTCCTCGTCTTCCTGGGCAGGCGACGGCAGCGTGGCCACCTTCGCCGCGGCAACCCCGCGCTCCGCCGTCAGGACCGGGACGCCCGCGGGAGAGGCGGACGCACCGCCGCCCAACGCGGCCGGCACCGGGTTCTTCTCGACCGGGGCAGCAGGGATCAACGCGCCCAGACCTCGGCCCAACCCCCTCCGTCGCTCACTCACTGGATCCCCTCCACCATGCTCGGGTCGCTCTGGGCACCGACATGGGCCTGGCTCGCGTCATAGCTGATGCCAACGCCCCTCAGCGCGATTTCTCGGGCCGCCTCAAGATACGAGAGGGCGCCGCTCGATCCAGGATCGTAAGTCAGCACCGTCTGCCCGTAGCTCGGCGCCTCGGAGATACGGACCGAGCGGGGAATGCTCGTCCGCAGCACCTCTTCGCCGAAGTGGCTGCGCACCTCTTCCGCGACCTGGGAGGCGAGACGCGTCCGGCCGTCGTACATGGTGAGCAGGATGGTCGATACATGCAGGGCGGGGTTGAGGTGCCCCCGCACCAGATCGACATTGCGCAGCAGCTGGCCCAGGCCCTCCAGCGCGTAGTACTCGCACTGGATCGGGATGAGGACCTCTTGGCCCGCGACCAGCGCATTGACCGTCAACAGGCCGAGCGAGGGCGGGCAGTCGATGAGGATGTAGTCCAACGGCTGCTCATACGCCTGGATCGCGCGGTCCAGGCGGCTTTCGCGGGCCACCAGGGACACCAGCTCGATCTCCGCTCCGGCGAGATCGATGGTGGCCGGGGCGCAGAAGAGTCCTTCGACGTCCGGTACCGGCTGAACGACCTCGGCGAGCGGCTTGCTCTCCACCAACACGTCGTAGATCGACGGAACTTCGGCGTGGTGGTCGATCCCGAGGGCCGTGGACGCGTTGCCCTGCGGGTCCAGGTCGATCACCAGCACACGGGCACCGTGCAGAGCCAGCGAGGCGGCAAGGTTGACGGTCGTCGTCGTCTTGCCCACGCCACCCTTCTGGTTGGCGACCACCATGACACGCGTCTGCTCCGGTCGCGGCAGACCTTCGCCGGCGCGACCGAGAGCCTCCACGGCCAGTTGGGCCGCACGACCGATGGGGGTGTCGTCCATCGGGGGCGGTGTTTCACGTGAAACATCCGTCCCCATCGACTCGGTTCGGGGACCGGGGACCGGATCGGTCATCGGTCCCGCGATGTTGGCGTCGGACCGCAAGGATTCACTCTCCTCGACTTCAGGCTCGCAATGAACAGAGCCTCCCATGCCTTCGGGGTCATGAACCAGCGAGGCCGGGTCTTCTGTGGAGAAATCCACCTCTGTGGACAACTCCGTGCCCTCTGCGGGGGACGGAGCCGGCTTGGCGGAGGGGCCCGAGCCTCCTCCGAGAGAACCGAGGGGTTTCCGGTCGCGGGGTTCGGCCGCGCGGCCGCGACTGATGATGCCGTGCAACAGTGAGCGACGTTTCACGTGAAACAACGATGCACAGCACCGGCGACCGGGACCCCGCGACACTCCGTCGTGCGTGGGCGGGCAGCTTGTGTGGAGTACGTCCGGTCTGCTCAGCGACGCCGGCGTGCGCGGCCCGTGCGCGCGGCCTTCGCCCGCTTGGCGGCGAAGCGCACACCGCCGGGGCTCTCCCCGACCTCGACCCGGACCACCGTGGAAAGGGGGTCCACGATGCCCTCGCCCACATGGAGGATCGAGGTCTCCACCGCACCGAGCTTGCTCAGCGCGGTGGCCGAGGCCTTCAGCTCCTCCTCGGCGGTGTCGCCCTTGAGGGCCAGCATCTCGCCGTACGGGCGCAGCAGCGGAATCCCCCAGGTGGCGAGGCGGTCCAGCGGGGCCACGGCGCGGGCGGTCACCACATGGACCGGCGCCAGCTTGCCCAGGACCTCCTCGGCACGTCCCCGCACGACGGTGACATGGTCCAGGCCGAGCAGCTCGACGACCTCGGTGAGGAAGTTGGTGCGCCGCAGCAAGGGCTCCAGCAGGGTGATGTTGAGGTCCTCGCGGACCAGGGCCAGCGGGATGCCCGGCAGCCCGGCGCCGGAGCCCACGTCGCAGACCGTCACGCCCTCGGGGACGGCCTCGGAGAGCACCGCGCAGTTCAGGATGTGCCGCTCCCACAGGCGGGGCACTTCCCGCGGGCCGATCAGACCTCGCTGCACGCCCGCCTCCGCGAGCAGCTCCGCGTAGCGCACCGCATCGGCGAAGCGATCACCGAATACTTCGCGCGCCTGCTCGGGCGCGGGGGGAAGCTCCGCTGCCTCCGTCACGGGGACCGTCCTTCCGTACAGCGCCGGTGCTTCGCGCACCGGCCACCAGAACTACCAGGCTGACAAAGTTCGGCCCCGCCTGCTCAACAGACGGGGCCGGTGTAACAAGGGGGACCGATCAGGCGGGCAGCACGACGACGAACCGCTGCGGTTCCTCGCCCTCGGACTCGCTGCGCAGCCCGGCGGCCTTGACCGCGTCGTGCACGACCTTGCGCTCGAAGGGGGTCATGGGCCGCAGCTTCACGGGCTCGCCGGAACTCTTCACATCGGCGGCGGCCTGGGCGCCCAGCTCGGACAGCTCGGCCCGCTTGGTGGCCCGGTACTCGGCGATGTCCAGCATCAGCCGGCTGCGGTCACCGGTCTCCCGGTGCACGGCCAGACGCGTCAGCTCCTGAAGGGCCTCCAGCACCTCGCCGTCCCGGCCGACCAGCTTCTGCAGATCCCGGCTGCCGCTGTCGCTGATGATCGACACGGAGGCCCGGTCGGCCTCGACATCCATGTCGATGTCGCCGTCGAGGTCGGCGATGTCCAGCAGACCCTCCAGGTAGTCCGCCGCGATCTCACCCTCCTGCTCCAGGCGGGAAAGGGTGTCTGCACCCTCGGCAGCGGCGGAGGTGGTGCCTTCCGTCACGGGCTGGGCTCCTTCTTACTTCTTGGACGGGGACTTGGGCCGCTGCGGACCGCCCTTGCGCTGGCCGCTCTGGGCCTTGCTGCGGGCGCCCGTGCCGGGCTTCGATGCCTGCTGGGCAGCGGCGGGCTTGCTGTCCTGCGGCTGGTCGGTCTTCTCCGACGAGTCGGGCTGACCGGCAGAGTCGGACTTCTCCAGGGACGGGGAGTCGCCCGCCTGCTTGGTCCCGCCGGACTGGCGCTGGGACTTGCTCTGGCGCTTCGGCTGCTGGCGCCGCGGGGCGGCACCGGCGGTGGTGATCGCGCCGTCCTCGGTCCCCGCCTCGGTCTCGGCCGCCACGCTCTTGACCACGGTGCCGTCCGCCTGGGCGGCGAGGCCGGCCTTGTTCAGGGCGTTGATGAACTTGCGCTCGAACTCGTTGCGCTCGCGGCCCTTGGCGACGATCGCCTTGATGATCGCCTTCTCGCTGCGGCGGCCGACCTTGCCGTGGTGCGTGACGTGCTTGGTCAGGCGCTCCAGGTACGCGGCCTGGGCCTTGGAGCCCGGCGTCGGGTTGTTACGGATGACGTACATCTGCTGGCCCATGGTCCACACGTTGGTGGTCAGCCAGTAGACGAGGACACCGACCGGGAAGCGGATACCGAAGAAGGCGAACATGATCGGGAAGACGTACATCAGCATCTTCTGCTGCTGCATGAACGGCGTCTTCACCGTGGTGTCGACGTTCTTCGTCATCAGCTGGCGCTGCGTGTAGAACTGCGACGCCGACATCAGGACGATCATGATCGCGGTGACGACGCGGACGTCGGTCAGCGAGGCGCCGAGCTTCTGCACCGTGTCGGCGCCGTCCAGGAACTTCGCGGCCAGCGGGGCCCCGAAGATGTGCGCCTGGCGGGCGCTGGCGAGCAGGTCGGAGTTGATGTAACCGATCTTGGTGCCCGACGCGATGCCGTTGAGCACGTGGTACAGAGCGAAGAAGAACGGCGACTGCGCCAGGATGGGAAGGCACGAGGAGAGCGGGTTGGTACCCGCCTCCTTGTACAGCTTCATCATCTCTTCGGACTGACGCTGCTTGTCGTTCTTGTAGCGCTCCTGGATCTTCTTCATCTCCGGCTGGAGCGTCTGCATCGCGCGAGTCGCCTTGATCTGCTTCACGAAGAGCGGGATCAGGCAGATGCGGATCAGGATCACCAGGGACACGATGGACAGGCCCCAGGCCCACCCGGTGTCAGGTCCGAAGATCGCCCCGTACACCGTGTGGAACTGGACGATGACCCAGGAGACGGGCCAGGTGATGAAACTGAAGAGGCTGGCAATCGTGTCCACTAATCATGCTCCTTGGGCATGGGACGAGGTCTCTGCGGCCGGGCTCGGAGGAAGCTCGGAGACAAAGTCCTCGGGCTTCGCTTCGGTGGCCGGTTCGGCGGCGGAGGGCCCGCCCCGGCGTGCGCGCCAGGCGTCGCGCAGCATTTCGTGCCACCGCGGACGCTTGCGCGGCGGGACATGGTCCACACCGCCCAGCGACCACGGATTGCACCGGAGGATGCGCCAGGCGGTGAGTGCCGTGCCCTTGATCGCACCATGCCGGTCGATGGCCGTGTAGCCGTAATGGGAGCACGACGGGTAGTACTTGCACACCGGCCCGAGCAGTGGACTGATCGTCCACTGGTACAGCTTGATCAGAGCCAGTAGCGGGTACTTCATCGCGTGCCCCCTCCCAGCAGCCGCCGTAGGGCGGCATCCAGGTCTTGGGCCAGCTGTGCATGGTCGGCGTCGCCCGCCCCGGGCAGCGCTCGTACCACTACCAGGCTACCGGGAGGGAAAAGTGCGACTCGGTCACGCATCAGATGACGCAGTCTGCGCTTCACTTTGTTGCGCACGACCGCGCCACCCACGGCCTTGCTGACGACGAAACCCGCACGCGTCGGAGGAGCGCTCTCCCCAGGCGCGTGCGGGTCCGTGGCACCGCTACGAAGGTGGACGACGAGGGTCGGGCGACCAGCCCGGCGACCTCGTCGTACAGCGGTCGCGAAGTCCTCGCGCCGCCTCAGCCGGTTGTCGGTGGGCAGCACGATGTCATGACCTGACCGGGATCAGGCGGACAGACGGGCGCGACCCTTGCTACGGCGGGACGCGAGAATCGCGCGGCCGGCACGGGTGCGCATACGCAGCCGGAAGCCGTGGGTCTTCGCGCGACGACGGTTGTTCGGCTGGAAGGTGCGCTTGCTCACTCGGGGGCTCCAGAAAGAATCGGTAGTGGCGGGGTGCCGTCCTGGCTGTCACCGTGCGCCCACGAGTAGCTCGCGTCACGCCCGAGTGCACCGCTTCCCGATCACCTGACGCGATCTGTGCCCATCGGAGGCAGGCGGCAGCAGCCATCGACAACTCGACCTGGTTACGGTACGCGGGGCTACGCCATCCGGTCAAACCGAGTGTCGCTGGGAGACACTGTCCACAGGCTGGGGACAACAACTTGAATGCTACCGGCCGCGCTGACTACCGTGGCTGGACTCCGATTCGTTCTTTTGTCCCCCGCCCCGGCGGGTTTGCCCCGCCGACCACCCGAAATTCACCCCGTGAGAGAGCGTGCCCTGTGGCTGACGTACCTGCCGATCTTGCCGCAGTGTGGCCACGCGTACTGGAGCAGCTCCTCGGCGAGGGCCGCGGACAGGGTGTCGAGGTCAAGGACGAACACTGGATCCGCCGCTGCCAGCCGCTCGCGCTGGTCGCGGACACCGCCCTGCTCGCCGTACCGAACGAATTCGCGAAGGGCGTACTGGAGGGCCGTCTCGCGCCGGTCGTCAGCGAGACGCTGAGCCGCGAGTGCGGCCGCCCCATCCGCATCGCGATCACCGTCGACGACTCCGCGGGCGAGCCCCCGGCGCCGAGCACGCCGCAACCGGCCCCCGCGCGCTACGAGGAGCCGGAGCTGCCCTCCGGTCCGTCGTACGAGGGCTACGGCCGACACCGCGCGGAGCAGCATCAAGGCGGCGAACCGCCCTCGCGCGGGGACCAGTTGCCCACGGCGCGCCCGGCCTACCCCGCCGAGTACCAGCGTCCGGAGCCCGGCGCCTGGCCGCGCGGCGGACAGGACGACTACGGCTGGCAGCAGCAGCGGCTCGGCTTCCCCGAGCGCGACCCGTACGCCTCGCCGTCCTCCCGCTCCCACCCGCAGGACCCCTACGGGCCGCCGGTCCACGACTACCGGGACCGGCCCTCCTACGAGCAGCAGCGCGGCGAGTACGACGGCCCGCGCGAGCGCGGGGAGCGGGGCGAGCGCCAGGAGTACGAGCCGTCGCGTCCGGACTACGACAAGCCGCGCTCCGAGTACGAGCGGCCGGACTACGACCGCTCCGACTACGAGTCCTCGCGCGCCGAGTACGACCAGCGTGACCCCGTCCGCCGTGAGCTGCCCGAGCAGCCGATGGACGGCGGGCCCGCGCACCGGGGCGGGACCGGGCGGCCGGACGGCTCCTCCGCGGGGGCGGCCGGGCCGATGGCCGCCAAGCCGTCGCCCGCGGGCGGCCCCGGCGAGCCGACGGCGCGGCTGAACCCGAAGTACCTCTTCGACACGTTCGTCATCGGCGCGTCCAACCGGTTCGCGCACGCGGCCGCGGTTGCGGTCGCGGAGGCGCCGGCGAAGGCGTACAACCCCCTGTTCATCTACGGGGAGTCGGGGCTCGGCAAGACCCATCTGCTGCACGCCATCGGGCACTACGCGCGCAGTCTCTATCCGGGCACGCGGGTGCGGTACGTCAGCTCCGAGGAGTTCACCAACGAGTTCATCAACTCCATCCGCGACGGCAAGGGCGACAGTTTCCGCAAGCGGTACCGCGAGATGGACATCCTGCTCGTGGACGACATCCAGTTCCTCGCGGACAAGGAGTCGACGCAGGAGGAGTTCTTCCACACCTTCAACACGCTCCACAACGCCAACAAGCAGATCGTGCTCTCCAGCGACCGGCCGCCCAAGCAGCTGGTCACACTGGAGGACCGGCTGCGCAACCGCTTCGAGTGGGGCCTGATCACCGACGTCCAGCCGCCCGAGCTGGAGACGCGGATCGCGATCCTGCGCAAGAAGGCGGTGCAGGAGCAGCTCAACGCGCCGCCTGAGGTGCTGGAGTTCATCGCGTCCCGGATCTCGCGGAACATCCGCGAGCTGGAGGGCGCGCTGATCCGGGTCACGGCGTTCGCCTCGCTCAACCGGCAGCCGGTGGACCTGGGGCTCACCGAGATCGTGCTCAAGGACCTGATTCCGGGCGGGGAGGACTCCGCGCCGGAGATCACGGCCACGGCGATCATGGCGGCGACCGCGGACTACTTCGGGCTGACCGTCGAGGATCTGTGCGGGACCTCGCGGGGACGGGCGCTGGTGACGGCCCGGCAGATCGCGATGTACCTGTGCCGGGAACTCACGGACCTGTCGCTGCCGAAGATCGGGGCGCAGTTCGGGGGGCGGGACCATACGACGGTCATGCACGCCGACCGGAAGATCCGGGCGCTGATGGCGGAACGGCGGTCGATCTACAACCAGGTGACGGAGCTGACGAACCGGATCAAGAACGGGTAGCTCGCGACCGGCTTCTCAGGGGGTACCCGGGGCTTGCCGGGGGTGGATGAGGCTTACCGGCGCTGGCCGGGTGCCTCCACCCGGAGTGCCCCCAGCGCCCACCCTTCAGCAGCCGTCAGTAGAGATCCCGGTCGTCCGTCTCCCAGATGCCTTCGTGGCGGACGCAGCCGCCGTCGGCGACGAGGCGGCCCTCGCCGGGGCGTCGGCCGGGGCTCAGCGACAGGGTGACGCCGTGGTCGTCGGTGGTGCGGATCTCCCGCAGGCCGGTCGCCTCGCCGGTGACCGGGTCGGTCACCGGGTCCGTCGTCACCTTCCACCCCCGCTCGGACCACCGCCCGCGGAGCCCGGCGACCGCCGCTCGGTACCCGGCGTCGCCGTCCGGGAAGTCCGGGGCCCAGGAGACGGCCGGCTGGTCCCGGCTGATGCCGTCTCCGTCGACTCCGAGGTCGTCCACGCAGGACGTGCTGCTCCTGGACTCGTCCAGGATGACGGAGTCCGGATCCGAGCCGAGGAAGCGCACCGTGTCCTCGCCTGCGGCCCGCGTCTCGCGTACGTGCGCCAGGAACTCCGCCTCGGAACGGACCGGTCCGCCCGTCATGGCGCCGCAGCCCGCGGCGATCCCCAGGACCAGGAGCACCCCGACGGCCCCGGCGGCGGACAGTCCCACGGCCCGGAACGAGCGGCGGGAGGCGGGAGCGGCGGAACGAGTGGGCGTCATGGAGCCATCCCAACGCCGCCACCGGGGCCGCCGGCACCGTCGCCCTACTCAGTTCCCGTACTCAGAACGGCCGGAGAACGGCCCCCGCACAGCCCGGTGCGGCGGTCCGCTCGCCACCGCGGGTGTCCACAGACGTCGCCAGCTGTTCGATTTCTCGTCGGGTTACGGCCTCCCTCCACAGATTCGGGGACTTTCTTTCTTCCACACGGTGGGGATGGTGAAGTTGTCCCGAGGTGTGTCCACAGGGAAGCCGGGGAGATCGCGTCGGTGCAGCTCAGATGGCTGTGGAATCGTGGACGACGATGATCCACAGGCTGTGGACGAAGAGATCGTCCACAGGGTGTGCATGAAGTTGTCCACCGGCAACCCACAGGCTGGGGGCGGTTGTCCCCAGTGTGGCGCGGCTTCTCCACATCGCTGTCCACTGTTCGGCAACGCGACGCACCCTCTCACCGCGTCGAGTGAAAGGCGTCACACAAAGGTGCCGGGTTGGGGTGTGGGAAACCTGGGTATTCCTGGGGACACAGCTGGGGAGAACTGCCCTCGTCCTGTGGGCGAGGTGTGCAGAACTTTCCGTTCTCCACAGACACCCGCAGTTGTCCACCGCCTCCACCCACAGGCCCGGTGGACAAAAAACACACGCTGAGCTGGGCAAACGTGGTTATCCACGGTATCCACAGGCCCTACTACTACTCCCGACTAGAGAGAGCTCGGCAATCGCTTTGAAGCGGGGGCTGTGCACAACTCGCTGTTTCGAGCCCGACTGCCGCTCGGACCGACTTGACCCCGACGGGCACCTACTGTCAGTGCGGTGCGTCAGACTGGTCCCCGGTGTCCTTCCCTTCGCAGTGGGCGGTGACACCGAGTCGGAGGACTCAGAAGCAACAGCAGGAGGCGGCTTACGGTGAAGATCCGGGTGGAACGCGACGTACTGGCGGAGGCAGTGGCCTGGGCGGCACGCAGCCTGCCTGCCCGTCCGCCGGCGCCTGTGCTCGCCGGCCTGCTGCTGAAGGCCGAGGACGGCCAGCTGAGCCTGTCGAGCTTCGACTACGAGGTCTCCGCGCGGGTGAGCGTCGACGCCGAGGTCGAGGAGGAGGGCACCGTCCTGGTCTCCGGCCGGCTGCTGGCCGACATCTCCCGTGCGCTGCCCAACCGCCCGGTGGAGATTTCCACAGACGGTGTACGGGCGACGGTGGTCTGTGGATCGTCCCGGTTCACGCTGCACACCCTCCCGGTGGAGGAGTACCCGGCGCTGCCGCAGATGCCGAACGCGACCGGCACCGTGCCCGGCGAGGTCTTCGCCGCCGCCGTCTCCCAGGTGGCCATCGCCGCCGGCCGTGACGACACGCTGCCCGTGCTCACCGGTGTCCGCATCGAGATCGAGGGCGACACGGTGACCCTGGCGTCCACCGACCGCTACCGGTTCGCGGTCCGCGAGTTCCTGTGGAAGCCGGAGAACCCGGAGGCCTCCGCGGTCGCCCTGGTGCCCGCCAAGACGCTGCTGGACACCGCGAAGTCGCTCGGCGCCGGGGACAGCGTGACGCTGGCCCTGTCGGGCTCCGGCGCGGGCGAGGGCCTCATCGGCTTCGAGGGCGCGGGCCGACGTACGACCACCCGCCTGCTCGAGGGCGACCTGCCCAAGTACCGGACGCTGTTCCCGACGGAGTTCAACTCGATCGCGGTGATCGAGACGGCGCCGTTCGTGGAGGCCGTCAAGCGTGTGGCGCTGGTGGCCGAGCGGAACACCCCGGTGCGGCTGAGCTTCGAGCAGGGCGTGCTGATCCTGGAGGCCGGTTCCAGTGACGACGCACAGGCTGTGGAGCGGGTCGACGCGCAGCTGGAGGGCGACGACATCTCGATCGCCTTCAACCCGACGTTCCTGCTGGACGGCCTGAGCGCGATCGACTCGCCGGTCGCGCAGCTGTCGTTCACCACGTCCACCAAGCCCGCGCTGCTCAGCGGCAAGCCGGCGCTGGACGCGGAGGCGGACGAGGCCTACAAGTACCTGATCATGCCGGTGCGGCTCAGCGGCTGACCGCGGCCGGCCGTCGTCCACAGGTGTGCACGGAGCCGGGCGTCCCCGAGGGCGCCCGGCTCCCCCGCCGGGTGGCGCCGGATGAGCGCCGGAGCCCACAACTGTGCGTGAACGGGGCCGTTTAGGCTCGGGGCGGCACTCTCGTGCCCCAGACGCCAGCAGCGACCCTAAGGAACACAACTGATGGAGCTCGGTCTCGTCGGCCTCGGCAAGATGGGCGGCAACATGCGCGAGCGGATCCGCCGCGCGGGCCACACCGTCGTCGGATACGACCGCAACCCCGACGTCGCGGATGTCCACAGCCTGGAAGAACTCGTGGACAAGCTCAGCGCTCCGCGCGTGGTGTGGGTGATGGTCCCGGCCGGCGAGCCCACCCAGTCGACCGTCGACCGGCTCGCCGAGCTGCTGGAGCCCGGCGACGTGGTCGTGGACGGCGGCAACTCCCGCTGGACGGACGACGAGAAGCACGCCGGGGAGCTGGCCGCCAAGGGCATAGGCTTCGTGGACTGCGGCGTCTCCGGCGGCGTCTGGGGCCTGGAGAACGGATACGCGCTGATGTACGGCGGCGACGCCGAGCACGTCGCGCGGGTGCAGCCCGTCTTCGACGCGCTCAAGCCGGAGGGCGACTTCGGCGCGGTGCACGCCGGCAAGGTCGGCGCGGGCCATTTCGCGAAGATGGTCCACAACGGCATCGAGTACGCCATGATGCAGGCCTACGCCGAGGGCTGGGAGCTGCTGGAGAAGGTCGACTCCGTCACGGACGTCCGTGAGGTCTTCCGCTCCTGGCAGGAGGGCACCGTCATCCGCTCCTGGCTGCTCGACCTCGCGGTCAGCGCCCTGGACGAGGACGAGCACCTGGACGGCCTGCGCGGTTACGCACAGGACTCCGGCGAGGGACGCTGGACGGTGGAGGCCGCGATCGACAACGCGGTGCCGCTGCCCGCGATCACCGCGTCGCTGTTCGCCCGGTTCGCCTCCCGCCAGGAGGACTCGCCGCAGATGAAGATGATCGCCGCGCTGCGCAACCAGTTCGGCGGCCACGCCGTAGAGAAGAAGTAGTCCACAGGGTCGCCCGGCGATCCACAACCCGTTCGTCAGCTCGTACGTCAGCCCGCACGTCTCATCGGCCCGTACGTCGCGCGGAAGGAGGTCGGCGCACCGACCATGCACGTCACGCATCTCTCGCTGGCCGACTTCCGCTCGTACGCGCGGGCCGAGGTGCCGCTCGACCGGGGCGTCACGGCCTTCGTCGGGCCCAACGGCCAGGGCAAGACCAACCTGGTGGAGGCGGTCGGCTACCTGGCGACCCTGGGCAGCCACCGGGTCGCCACCGACGCGCCGCTGGTGCGCATGGGCGCCGAGCGCGCCGTCATCCGGGCGCAGGTCCGCCAGGGCGACCGGCAGCAGCTGATCGAGCTGGAGCTGAACCCCGGCCGCGCCAACCGTGCCCGTGTCAACCGGTCCCCGCAGGGCAGACCCCGCGACGTGCTGGGCATCGTACGGACCGTGCTGTTCGCGCCCGAGGACCTCGCCCTGGTGAAGGGGGACCCGGGAGAGCGGCGCCGGTTCCTGGACGAGCTGATCACCGCGCGGTCCCCGCGGATGGCCGGGGTGCGCTCCGACTACGAGCGGGTGCTCAAGCAGCGCAACACGCTCCTGAAGACCGCGGCCCTCGCACGCAGGCACGGCGGGCGGAGGGGGTTGGACTTGTCCACCCTCGACATCTGGGACCAGCACCTCGCGCGCGCCGGTGCCGAGCTGCTCGCCCAGCGGCTCGACCTGATCGCCGCGCTGCGGCCGCTGGCCGACAAGGCGTACGAGCAGCTGGCCCCCGGCGGCGGCCCGCTCGCGCTGGAGTACAAGCCGTCCGCGCCCGGCGAGGCCCACAGTCGCGAGGATCTGTACGCGCAACTCCTGGCCGCCCTGGCGGAGGCGCGCAAGCAGGAGATCGAGCGGGGCGTCACCCTCGTCGGCCCGCACCGCGACGATCTGGTGCTGAAACTCGGCCGGCTGCCCGCCAAGGGGTACGCCTCGCACGGCGAGTCCTGGTCGTACGCCCTCGCCCTGCGCCTCGCCTCGTACGAGCTGCTGCGCGCCGAGGGCAACGAGCCCGTCCTCGTCCTGGACGACGTCTTCGCCGAGCTGGACGCGCGCCGCCGGGAGCGGCTGGCCGAGCTGGTGGCGCCCGGCGAGCAGGTGCTGGTCACCGCCGCCGTGGCCGACGACGTCCCCAAGGTGCTGGCCGGGGCGCGGTACGCGGTCTCCGGCGGGACGGTGGAACCCGTATGAGCGGCGAGCAGGACATCCCCGCGAAGAACGCCGGGCCCTCCGGTGTGGACCTCGCGCGCGTGGCGTTGCGCGCGGCGAAGGAGCAGGCCCGCGCGCGCGGCGACGCGGCCCGGCAGAAGAAGCAGGCCCGGCGGGGCGGCGGGCTGCGCTCCGGGGCGCGGGCCGACGGCCGCGACCCGATGGCGCTCGGTTCGGCGATCAACCGGCTGATCACCGAGCGCGGCTGGGAGACCCCGGCGGCGGTGGGCGGGGTGATGGGCCGCTGGCCGCAGATCGTCGGCGAGGACCTGGCCAAGCACTGTGTGCCGCAGCGCTACGACGAGGACGAGCGGGTGCTCGTGGTGGCCTGCGACTCCACGGCCTGGGCGACCCAGCTGCGGCTGCTCGCGCCGGCCCTGGTCGCGCGGCTCAACGAGGATCTCGGCCATGGCACGGTCCGGCTGATCAAGGTGCTCGGTCCCGGCGGCCCGGTCCGCCGCTACGGCCCGCTGCGGGCGCCGGGAAGCACGGGTCCGGGCGACACCTACGGGTGACGTACCTCACGTCCCGGTGCCTCGCCGCCCCCCTCTGTCCTGCGGTTTCGCCCTCCGTGCGCCCTGGTGCGCACCGGTGCGCGAGGCGTACCGACCCCGGAGTAGCCAAGGGTTGACGGCCCGAAGCGCTGAGTGCCGCTGTGAGGCTCTTGGAGCCCCCTTCCGCATATCGGTACCCGCCCGAGACCGGTTCAGGGCGGCACATGGGGACTCAGGTACCGGCAAACCCCCATCGATGTCAGCGCTACCGGTAGACTGGAAGACAATCCCGCCCCAATGTGGGGACCGCCCGGGAAAAGCTGAGCAACGCTGATCAAGGCTTACCAACGCAACATGCCGCAGCCGCTCCGGCAGCCGTCCCCCACAGGGGGTGCCCCCAGGAGCCCGGCTCGTGCTGTGCCAGTGCCAGAAAGGGCGCTTCGTGGCCGATTCCGGCAACCCCAACGAGAACATCCCGTCCACCGACGCCGGCGTGCCCGCCGAGGCCCCGGCGGCCTCGTACGACGCCAGCGCCATCACCGTGCTCGAAGGGCTGGACGCGGTCCGCAAGCGGCCCGGCATGTACATCGGCTCCACGGGCGAGCGCGGACTGCACCACCTGGTGTACGAGGTCGTCGACAACTCGGTCGACGAGGCGCTGGCGGGTTACGCGACCTTCATCGACGTGACGATCCTCGCCGACGGCGGCGTCCGCGTCGTCGACAACGGCCGCGGCATCCCGGTCGGCATCGTGCCCTCCGAGGGCAAGCCGGCCCTGGAGGTCGTGCTGACCGTGCTGCACGCGGGCGGCAAGTTCGGCGGCGGCGGCTACGCCGTCTCCGGCGGTCTGCACGGCGTCGGCGTGTCCGTCGTGAACGCCCTGTCCGGCAAGGTCTCCGTCGAGGTCAAGACCGACGGGTACCGGTGGACGCAGGACTACAAGATGGGCGTGCCCACCGCGCCGCTGGCCCGGCACGAGGCCACCGAGGAGACCGGCACGTCGGTCACCTTCTGGGCCGACCCGGAGATCTTCGAGACCACCGAGTACTCCTTCGAGACGCTGTCCCGGCGCTTCCAGGAGATGGCCTTCCTCAACAAGGGCCTGAACATCAGGCTCACCGACGAGCGCGAGTCGGCGAAGGCCACCAGCGGCGCGGACGAGGCGGGCGCGGACGAGAAGGCCGAGGTCAAGTCGGTCACGTACCACTACGAGGGCGGCATCGTCGACTTCGTGAAGTACCTCAACTCCCGCAAGGGAGAGGTGGTGCACCCCACCATCATCGACCTGGAGGCGGAGGACAAGGACAAGAGCCTGTCCCTCGAGGTCGCGATGCAGTGGAACAGCGGCTACAGCGAGGGCGTGTACTCCTTCGCCAACATCATCCACACGCATGAGGGCGGCACCCACGAGGAGGGCTTCCGCGCCGCGCTGACGTCGCTGATCAACAAGTACGCGCGCGACAAGAAGCTGCTGCGGGAGAAGGACGACAACCTCACCGGCGACGACATCCGCGAGGGTCTGACCGCGATCATCTCGGTCAAGCTCAGCGAGCCGCAGTTCGAGGGCCAGACCAAGACCAAGCTGGGCAACACGGAGGCCAAGACCTTCGTGCAGAAGGCGGTCTACGAGCACCTGAACGACTGGCTGGACCGCAACCCGAACGAGGCCGCGGACATCATCCGCAAGGGCATCCAGGCCGCCACCGCGCGGGTCGCCGCCCGCAAGGCCCGTGACCTCACCCGCCGCAAGGGCCTGCTGGAGTCGGCGTCCCTGCCGGGCAAGCTGTCCGACTGCCAGTCGAACGACCCCACCAAGTGCGAGATCTTCATCGTCGAGGGCGACTCCGCCGGCGGCTCGGCCAAGTCCGGCCGCAACCCGCAGTACCAGGCGATCCTCCCGATCCGCGGCAAGATCCTCAACGTCGAGAAGGCCCGGATCGACAAGATCCTGCAGAACCAGGAGATCCAGGCGCTGATCTCCGCCTTCGGCACCGGTGTGCACGAGGACTTCGACATCGAGAAGCTCCGCTATCACAAGATCATCCTGATGGCGGACGCCGACGTCGACGGCCAGCACATCAGCACCCTGCTGCTGACCTTCCTGTTCCGCTTCATGCGGCCGCTGGTCGAGGCCGGGCACGTGTACCTCTCCCGCCCGCCGCTCTACAAGATCAAGTGGGGCCGGGACGACGTCGAGTACGCGTACTCGGACCGCGAGCGCGACGCGCTGATCGAGATGGGGCGCCAGCGCGGCAAGCGCGTCCGCGAGGACTCCATCCAGCGCTTCAAGGGTCTCGGCGAGATGAACGCCGAGGAGCTGCGCGTGACCACCATGGACCAAGAGCACCGTGTGCTCGGCCAGGTCACCCTGGACGACGCCGCCCAGGCCGACGACCTGTTCTCGGTGCTGATGGGCGAGGACGTCGAGGCGCGCCGCCAGTTCATCCAGCGCAATGCCAAGGACGTCCGCTTCCTCGACATCTGAGTCGGTCTCAGCTGACCGCACAGGGAAGGATCTTCACCAGCAATGGCCGACGAGAACACTCCAGTCACCCCCGAAGAGGGCGGCGAACTCGCCATGCGTGTCGAGCCCGTCGGGCTCGAGACCGAGATGCAGCGCTCGTACCTGGACTACGCGATGTCCGTCATCGTGTCCCGCGCGCTGCCCGACGTCCGGGACGGCCTCAAGCCCGTCCACCGGCGCGTGCTCTACGCGATGTACGACGGCGGCTACCGCCCCGAGCGCGGCTTCTACAAGTGCGCCCGTGTCGTCGGCGACGTCATGGGCAACTACCACCCGCACGGCGACTCCTCCATCTACGACGCCCTGGTGCGCCTCGCCCAGCCGTGGTCGATGCGGATGCCGCTGGTGGACTCCAACGGCAACTTCGGCTCGCCGGGCAACGACCCGGCGGCGGCCATGCGGTACACCGAGTGCAAGCTCGCGCCGCTGTCGATGGAGATGGTCCGCGACATCGACGAGGAGACCGTCGACTTCACGGACAACTACGACGGCCGCTCCCAGGAGCCGACCGTCCTGCCCGCCCGCTTCCCGAACCTGCTGATCAACGGCTCGGCCGGCATCGCGGTCGGCATGGCGACCAACATCCCGCCGCACAACCTGCGCGAGGTCGCGGCCGGCGCCCAGTGGTACCTGGAGAACCCCGAGGCCTCGCACGAGGAGCTGCTGGACGCGCTCATGGAGCGCATCAAGGGCCCCGACTTCCCGACCGGCGCCCTGGTGGTGGGCCGCAAGGGCATCGAGGAGGCGTACCGCACCGGGCGCGGCTCGATCACGATGCGCGCGGTGGTCGAGGTCGAGGAGATCCAGGGCCGGCAGTGCCTGGTGGTGACCGAGCTGCCGTACCAGGTGAACCCGGACAACCTGGCGCAGAAGATCGCCGACCTGGTGAAGGACGGCAAGATCGGCGGCATCGCGGACGTCCGCGACGAGACGTCGTCCCGTACCGGCCAGCGGCTGGTGATCGTCCTGAAGCGGGACGCGGTCGCCAAGGTCGTGCTGAACAACCTGTACAAGCACACCGACCTCCAGACGAACTTCGGCGCCAACATGCTGGCGCTGGTCGACGGTGTGCCGCGCACGCTGTCCCTGGACGCGTTCATCCGGCACTGGGTGACGCACCAGATCGAGGTCATCGTGCGCCGGACCCGGTTCCGGCTGCGCAAGGCCGAGGAGCGCGCGCACATCCTGCGCGGTCTGCTGAAGGCGCTGGACGCGATCGACGAGGTCATCGCGCTGATCCGGCGCAGCGAGACCGTCGACGTCGCGCGCACCGGCCTGATGGGCCTGCTGGAGATCGACGAGATCCAGGCGAACGCGATCCTGGAGATGCAGCTGCGGCGCCTGGCGGCCCTTGAGCGGCAGAAGATCGTCCAGGAGCACGACGAGCTCCAGGCGAAGATCAACGAGTACAACCAGATCCTGGCCTCCCCGGTGCGCCAGCGCGGCATCGTCAGCGAGGAGCTGGCCGCGATCGTCGAGAAGTACGGCGACGACCGCAAGACCAAGCTGATCCCGTACGAGGGCGACATGTCCATCGAGGACCTGATCGCCGAGGAGGACATCGTCGTCACCGTCACGCGCGGCGGTTACGTCAAGCGGACCAAGACGGACGACTACCGGGCGCAGAAGCGCGGCGGCAAGGGCGTGCGGGGCACGAAGCTGAAGGAAGACGACATCGTCGACCACTTCTTCGTCTCCACCACGCACCACTGGCTGCTGTTCTTCACCAACAAGGGCCGGGTGTACCGGGCCAAGGCGTACGAGCTGCCCGAGGCGGGCCGGGAGGCGCGCGGCCAGCACGTGGCGAACCTGCTGGCCTTCCAGCCGGACGAGGCGATCGCCGAGATCCTCGCCATCCGGGACTACGAGGCGGCGCCGTACCTGGTGCTGGCCACCAAGTCCGGCCTGGTCAAGAAGACGCCTCTGAAGGATTACGATTCGCCCCGCTCCGGCGGTGTGATCGCGATCAATCTGCGGGAGCGGGAGGACGGCAGCGACGACGAGCTGATCGGTGCCGAGCTGGTCTCGGCCGACGACGACCTGCTGCTGATCAGCAAGAAGGCGCAGTCGATCCGGTTCACCGCCACGGACGAGTCCCTTCGCCCGATGGGCCGCGCCACCTCCGGCGTCAAGGGGATGAGTTTCCGCGAGGGCGACGAGCTTCTCTCGATGAATGTGGTGCGACCCGGTACGTTCGTGTTCACTGCCACCGACGGCGGGTACGCGAAGCGGACCCTCGTCGACGAGTACCGCGTCCAGGGCCGCGGCGGCCTCGGCATCAAGGCCGCCAAGATCGTGGAGGACCGCGGTTCGCTCGTCGGGGCGCTGGTCGTGGAGGAGACCGACGAGATCCTCGCGATCACTTTGTCCGGTGGTGTGATTCGCACGCGAGTCAACGAGGTCAGGGAGACGGGCCGTGACACCATGGGCGTCCAACTGATCAACCTGGGCAAGCGCGATGCCGTGGTGGGTATCGCACGTAACGCCGAGGCGGGGCGCGAGGCGGAGGAGGTCGACGGCGAGGACGCCGACGACATCGCCGCCGAGGCCGCCCAGGCCACCGGCACGGACGAGGGTGAGGCGCCCTCGGCCGAGTAGCACGAGGAGTGAGTCATCGTGAGCGGAGCCACGGGCGCCGGATCGGCCGGTACCTCCACGGGTACGGAGACGGACGGCGGCGGCCGTGGCTCCGCCGCGCATGCGGGGTCGGCCGGCGACCCGCAGACGACCAACCTGAAGCCGGTGCGGGCGTCCGCGGCGGACGCCTCCGGCACGTCTGCACCCCAGGGGGGAACTGTGACGGACACCCGAGGTTCGGCCGCGGCCGGCGAGGCGCAGTCGTCGTCTCCGCTCCCCGGCGAGCGGCGCCCGGAGCAGCCGGCCGGGCCGTACCACCCGCCGCAGGCCTATCCGGCGCAGCAGGCGGCCGGCGGGGTACGGCGCCCGCGCACCGGGGTGCGCACCGCGCCGCGTACCCGCAAGGCGCGGCTGCGGGTGGCCAAGGCCGACCCGTGGTCGGTGATGAAGGTCAGCTTCCTGCTCTCCATCGCGCTCGGCATCTGCACGATCGTCGCCTCGGCGGTGCTGTGGATGGTCATGGACGCGATGGGCGTGTTCTCCACGGTCGGCGGGACGATCTCGGAGGCGACGGGCGCTAACGAGGCGAGCGGATTCGACCTCCAGTCCTTCCTCTCGCTTCCGCACGTCCTGATGTTCACGACGGTCATCGCGGCCATCGACGTCGTCCTGGCCACCGCGCTCGCCACGCTCGGCGCCTTCATCTACAACCTCTCCGCGGGCTTCGCGGGGGGCATCGAACTGACCCTCGCCGAGGACGAGTGACGCCCGCCGGGAACCGATTTTGGGACTGACGTGGTCGTGCGCTAATCTTCAGGAGTCAGCGCGCGGGACACACACCGCAAAGCGCGGCGGGGCTATAGCTCAGTTGGTTAGAGCGCATCCCTGATAAGGATGAGGCCACAGGTTCAAATCCTGTTAGCCCCACCAGCGAGAAGACCCTCAGTCGATACCGACTGGGGGTCTTCTGCATGCGCGGCTGACCTCCCCGGCCGGCATCGGAGTGCAGGTGCGGACGGGAACGCGAAAGGCCCGATCGCTGGCGACGGGGGATGCACCAGCGATCGGGCTATGGCCAAGGGTAACAAGGTTGGCGCCGCTGTGGTGCCAAGTCGGCTGTAAAAAGCGGAAGTTGGCCGATCAGTTGCCACACGGAGGGTCGTAGGACAGGCGCGGGAGGTACTCGTGCCACTTGTCGGGGGTGAGGACGCCGCGGGTGACCGAGCAGATGTGGTCGATGGCTGGGCCGGCGTCCAGGTCCCACAGCCGGACCGTGTCCGGGCCGCTGGAGACGCCGAGGACGCGGCTGCCGGGGCTGAAGGACAGGAACGTGCCGGTCTTGGCGTTGGGCGTCATGGACTGCCCGATGGGCCGCGCCGCGCCGGGGTCGGTGACGTTCCACAGCCGGACCGTGTTGTCGTCGCCGCCGCTGGCCAGCGTGTTGCCGTCCGCGTCGAAGGTCAGCGAGGTGACCGCCTCGGTGTGGCCGGTGAGCGGATCGCCGATGGGTCGCGCCGCGGTGGGATCGCTGACGTTCCACAGCCGGACCGTGTCGTCGTCGCTGCCGCTGGCCAGCGCCCGCCCGTCGGGGGTGAAGACGAGCGCGTTGACCGGGCCGGAGTGCCCGGTGAGCGGGGCGCCGAGGGGTTTCACCGCGGCCGGCCGGGACACGTCCCACAGCCGTATGGTGCTGTCCGCGCTGCCGCTGGCCAGGGTGTGCCCGTCCGGGCTGAAGGCGAGCGCGTTGATGTAGCCGTGGTGGCCGGTGAGCGGGGCGCCGAGCGGGGCCGGGCGGGCCGGGTCGGACACGTTCCACAGCCGTATGGTGCGGTCGTCGTTGGCCGTGGCCAGGGTGTGCCCGTCGGCGCTGAAGGCGAGCGCGTCGGGGCCCATGAAGCGGGTCCGCAGCGGCAGGGGCGGACCGGGCCGGAAGGGGTGGGACGGGTTCGAGACGTTCCACAGGTACACCTTCTGCTCGCCCGTGAGCACGGCGAGGGTGCGGCCGTCCGGCGAGAAGGCCAGGGTGTCGGCGCCCTCGCCGCTGCGGAACGGCGGGCCCAGCGCCACCGGCCGCCCCGGACGCGCCACGTTCCACAGCCGCACGCGCCCGTCGCGCGCGGTCGTGGCCAGCATCCGCCCGTTCGGGCTGAACGCCCCGCTGCGGCCGATCATGTCCGAGGTCGGGATCGACCACAGCCGCACCTTGGCGTCCCCGCTGCCGGTGGCGAGGGTGCGGCCGTCGGGGCTGAAGCCCAGCGCGTACATCTCGCCGCTGCTGCCCGCGAGGGGCTCGCCGATCTGCGAGGGGGAGTCCGGGTCGCTGACGTTCCACAGGCTGGCCGTGCTGTCCGCGCTCGCGGCGGCGAGCCGCCCGCCGTCGGGGCTGAACGCCACCGACCAGACGGGCCCGGTGTGCCCGGTCAGGGGCGCGCCGAGCGGTGCCGCGGAGGCCGGGTCGGCGATGTTCCACAGCCGCACGGTGTCGTCCGCGCTGCCGCTGGCCAGGGTGTGCCCGTCCGGGCTGAAGGCGACCGAGTGCACGATGTCCGTGTGGCCGCGCAGCACGCGCAGCGCGGCCGGCCGGCGCGGGTCGGTCACCTTCCACAGCCGGATCTTGCGGTCGTCGCCGCCCGCCGCCAGAGTGCGCCCGTCGGGGCTGAAGGCGACGCTGCGCACGGCCGCGGTGGGCCCGCGCAGCACGGCGAGCGCGCTGGGGTGCGCCGGATCGGTGACGTTCCACAGCCGGACCGTGCCGTCCTCCCCGGCGGAGGCGAGGGTGTGCCCGTCGGGGCTGAAGGCGACCAGGTAGATGGTGCCCGAGTGGCCGGTCAGCGGTGCGCCGAGCGCGGCCGGGCGGGCCGGGTCGCGCACGTTCCACAGCCGGATCGTGCCGTCGTCGCCCGCGCTGGCCAGCACCCGCCCGTCGGGACGGAACACCGCGCTGCTCACCCAGCTGGCGTGCCCGGTCAGGGGCTTGCCGAGGGGGCGGGGCCGGGTCGGGTCGGACACGTTCCACAGCCGTACGGTCCGGTCGTAGCTGGCCGTGGCCAGGGTGTGGCCGTCGGGGCTGAAGGAGGTCAGGTAGACGGCCCCGGTGTGGCCGGACAGCGGGGTGGCCAGCGGTGCGTTCACGATGGAGATCAGGCGGCTGTAGGTGCCCTGGTCGCCGGGGCGCAGATCGTGGGCGACCAGGTCCAGCTGGGCGGCGAGCGAGGGGTCGGTGTGCTGCACCCGGTCCGCCTCGGCGAGCACCTGTTCGAACACGGCGTCGTCGCGCTGCTGCCAGGCGATCACCGCCGAGCCGCCCGCGACCAGCGCGAGCACCACCAGGGCCGCCACCGCCGCCCGGCTCAGCCACACCGTGCGCTTGCGCAGCCGTACCGAGGCGGCCAGGAACTCCACCGCGCTGCGGGTCAGATACGTGTCCCCCGCCGAGCGCGCCCAGGCGCGGGCCTGCTCCAGCCGGGAGCCCCGGTAGAGCAGTGAGCTGTCCCGATCCGAGTCCTCCCAGGCCCGGCCGTCCTCCTCCAGGCGCTGGCGCAGCAGATGGTCGTTGCGGTTGTCGTCGATCCAGTGCCGCAGCCGGGGCCAGGCGTGCAGCAGCGCCTCATGGGTGATCTCCACGGTCTCCGCGTCCAGCGTCACCAGGCGGGCCCGGACCAGCGCCTCCAGGGACTCCTCGGTCTTGCCGGGGTCCGCCGACTCCTGGGAGAGCTGCCGCCGGGTGCCCCGCCGCCGGGTGGCCACGGTGTCCTCGCCGAGCCGCACCAGGCGCAGCAGGAGCAGCCGGGCGGCCGTACGGGCGGCGGGGTCAAGCCCCGACCAGGCGCGTTCGGCGGTCGCGGCGACGGCGCCCTGGATGCCGCCCGCCGCGCGGTAGCCGGCCAGCGTCAGCTTCCCGGCCTTGCGGCGCTGCCAGGTGGCCAGCAGGGCGTGCGAGAGCAGCGGGAGCACGCCCGCGTCGTGCGCCCCGCGCGGGCCGTCGGCGCTCACCTCGCGCACGATCAGCTCGGCGAGGCCCGGCTCCAGCTCCAGGCCCACCGCCTTGGCCGGCCCGGTCACCGCGTCGCGCAGTTCGCCGCTGGTCAGCGGGGGGAGCACCATGTGCCGGTGCTG
The DNA here is from genome assembly GCF_044327085.1 of Streptomyces sp. AM6-12. Lineage (NCBI taxonomy): Bacteria > Bacillati > Actinomycetota > Actinomycetes > Kitasatosporales > Streptomycetaceae > Streptomyces > Streptomyces sp. AM6-12. Next base: position 3,711,221 of record NZ_JBIQWN010000001.1, on the reverse strand, counting down.
GAGCGCGTCGGCCAGCTCCGGATAGCCGAGGCACTGCTCGTAGAAGTCGGCCCGGATGCCGAGCACGACCAGGACGGGCGCGGGCCCCGACGCGCCGAACGGCGGGGTGCAGGAGGCGTGCAGCAGCTGGATGAAGGTACGGCGGTCCGCCTCGTCCGGGCAGAGGGTGAACGCCTCCTCGAACTGGTCCACGATGACCACCGGCCGCACCCCCGGCGGCGCCTCCCGGCGCGCCCACTCCACGACCGCCGCACGGGCGCCGCGCATGATCCGGGGCACCTGGGCGCTCGTCGCCGCGGCGCCTTCCTCACGGGCCGCCGCCCGCTCGGCCGCCCTCGCCTCCGCGGCCACGGGGGCGAGGTCGGGGATACGGCGCACCAGTTCGGCGAGCGGGTCGGCGCCGGGCACCAGCTGGACGACGGGGGCCCGCTGCCCGGTGCCGTCGTCCGGCTGCGGGGTGAGCCCCGCGTCGGCCAGGGCGCCGCCCGCGATCGCCGGGACCAGGCCGGCGTTCAGCAGCGAGGACTTGCCCGCGCCCGAGGCGCCGACGAGCATCACCAGGCCGCCGGTACGGCCCGCGGTGCGCAGCTGGGCGATGATCGCCTCGGTGCTGCGCTCCCGGCCGAAGAACCAGCGCGCGTCCTCCTGCCGGTACGGCGCGAGACCCCGGTAGGGGCACACGCCACCGGTGAGCGGCGGGGCCTGTCCGGGCGGCCGGCCGTTCTCCTCGGCCGGTGCGGCGGGCGGCGCGGCCCGGTCGCCCACCGGGTCGGCCAGCGCGCGCTCCCACTGCCGCTGCCAGTGGGCGAGGTCGTACAGGCCCGCGGAGACCGGCTGCGGGCGGGTGCGGCGCGCCTCCGGGATCAGGATCTGGAGCACCGCCGCGAGGGCGGTGAACTGGGCCGGCACGTTCTTGGCCCGCCGCCAGTCGCTGATCCGCTGCGCGGACACCCGCACCGGACGGCCGCGCTCGTCGACCCGCTGGAGCCGGGCGACCGCCTCGGCGACGCTTTTCAGGGGAGGGTTTCCGGCCTCCTTGTAGAGCAGCGCGAGGCGCTCGGCGAAAGCTGTGCGTGCCCCTGAGTCGGAACCCAAGGTCCCACCCCTCACTTCCCCCTGCCTGCGGACGTCCGGACCGGAAAACTCACCTTATACGGCTGACCTGCGGATAAGCCCTGCGCCGGAGACCGGGGCCTGCTCCCCGGTGGTGCCACGTGGCAGGATCGCAACCCCGGTAGCGGAACCGTCACGCACCGTCCGGACAGGCCAACGGCCCGGCGCTCGGAGAGACACCTCATGGCGTTGCACATTTTCGGTCGACTTTCACCCCAGGCCGCGAGCGGCCGGCGATCCTTCATCTGAGCCGGGCCCGCCCGGACGACCCCCACTCCCACTTCCCACCCCCACGACCCCGTCACCTCCCATGCTTCGATCCGCGCCACTACGCCGACGAGGCGCGGATCGACGTCCCGCACCGCCCGGCACCGGTCCCCACGAGGGGAGGGACCGGTGCCGGCGGGCAGGGGACAAGCTGAGGCGGCGACGCGGCCGGTTGAGGGGCCGTCCGGCCGGGCAGTGACGTCCTGGAACCCGAACTGCCGAACTGCCCACGGCTGGAGGACGTATGAAGGTCACCGTCGACCGCGCCGCGTGTTACGGCTCCGCGGAGTGCGCGTTCCGGGCGCCGGACGTGTTCGCCTTCGAGGACGGCTACGGCGTGGTGCTCCCCGGCAAGGAGGAGGCCGCAGGCGAACCGGGGGTCCGGGAGGCGGCGGAACGGTGTCCCTCGCAGGCGATCGTGCTCGGGGAGTAGGAGCGCGCCGGGAGCACTGGTACGGCCCTCACCGTGCCGGGTACGTCCAGCCGAGGCCGGCCAGTGCGCGGGCCCTCGCCTCCGCGACCGCCGCGCGGGCCGTGCGCTCGGCGGGGTCGGCGTGGGAGGACTGGCCGGTGGCCTGCCCCTCCCACTTGCGGTAGAGCAGCCCGGCCTCGGCCGAGAACCAGCCGCGGCTCACCGCGTCCAGTGCCAGCAGCAGCCCGGTGTCCTCGGAGGCGGGCAGCGCCATCCAGCCGCCCAGCGCGGCCAGCAGCTCCCGGCGCACACAGAGGGTCGCCGGATGGACCGGCGGCCGGAAGTCGTTCGCCTTCCAGTGCCGCAGCACGGTGCCGCGCTCCAGCGGGCCCTCGTCCGGGTCGCCGGGGAAACCCGCCGTGGAGCCGTCGGGCAGCAGGTCCAGGACCCGGCAGGTCGTCCAGCCGAGGCCCGGATCGGCCTCCAGTACGGCGAGGTCGCGGGCGAGCGCGCCCGGCGTGAGCCGGTCGTCGGCGTCCAGGACCTTCACATACGCGCCCCGCGCGTGCGCCAGCGCGATGGTGCGGGCGATCCCCGGACCACCGGGTCTGCCCTGGTGGAAGACGACCCGCGGGTCCTCGGGGACGTACGGGCGGACCTCGTCCGTCGTGCCGTCCTCCTGGATCACCCACTCCCAGCCGGCGCCGCCGGGCAGTTCCTGCGCGCACAGCGACGCCCAGGCGTCCGGCAGGAACCGGGCCGACGGGGCGTGGACGGCGGTGATGACGGTGACAACGGTGGCGCGCCGGGTCACGGCAGCACTCACCACCTCTCAAAGACCTCTCCGGGATGTCGCGGCCATCGTCTCAGGTGCCGCCCGGAGCGGTCCGGACCCCCGTGGAACGCGCGGAACCCCCGGCCGTGGGGCCGGGGGTTCTTTCGTGTCGACCGTGCGTACGCAAGTCGCCGGGTTGTCGAGACGTCGCGGTGCCGAAGGGGAGGAGGGCCGGTTCAGCAGTCCAGCGAGGTGGCGGAGCGGTGGCCCTCGGTCTCCTGGCCCGTCCGTTCCGTCTCCTGCGCCTCGCGGTTCTTCTGTGCCTCGTGCTCGTCCGGTGTCAGCTGACTGTCGTCGAGGGGGCGGTGCCGGCAGCTGGGGGACTTGCCGTGGGCCTCGGCCCTGATCCGCTGCTTCATCGTGGGGGGCAGGGCCTTGGTCGCGGACCAGGACCCATGGCGTGGTGCCGGGATCGCCGGGACCGTGCGGGGCGCGGTCTCGGAGCGCGGGCTCTCGGTGTGCGGCGCGGCGGTCGCCGTGGCGGTGGCGGCGCTCATGAATCCGAGCGTCGTGCACAGTGCGAGAAAGGCGGTGACGATGGCAGTCCACAGCTTCATGACCTTGTTCCGGTCCATGGCCCCTCACTTTCGGGTTGGGCGATTTGCGTACTTTCCTCATGATGTGTATGTGGACCGTGAAGTGGTGGACCGACGCCCGTGGCGCGGCGTTGTTCTGATGAACACCACTCGGATGGCCGTAAGAAGGTCGGAAAACCCCTAAATCCCGGTCAGTACGCGCGAAGAGGCAGCAAAGTGACCGTCCGTCCAGGCGCGCTCACCCTCCGGTTCGCGGGGGCGCCCGACCTGGGCTATTGCGCTGGCCGGGGCCGGAGTTGGGGCCGGACGCAGGTCACCGATCGATATCGGCCGGTGTGTATAGTCGGGCGCCAGAGGTCCCCTACGTCAAGGAAAGACGAGGTCGCGCGGTGAAGAAGCTGCTCCTGGTCGCACTGGCCGCCATCGGCGGACTCCTCGTGTACCGCCAGATTCAGGCGGATCGCGCCGAGCAGGACCTGTGGACGGAGGCGACTGACTCCGTGCCCACGGGTTCGTGAGTCCGATTCCAGATTTCAGCAGGCCCCGGTCGCACCAAGCGGCCGGGGTCTTTGCGTGGGGTTGCGGCCTTTTGTGAGGTGCGGTAGGCGTGGCCGCACCGGGCGGGCGCCGGGCGATGCCTTTCGGACGGCTGCGTCCATCGCCCTGATGGTGCTGTGGCCGGCGGGGCAGGATGGGCCGCGAGGACAGGACGTCACGGGGGGTGGGCGCGTGCGGGGGCGCAGGGACACGGCGGGGCGTTACCGGCTGACGGCGAGGCGGCGGGGGCGCCCGGCCGCCGTGCTGCTGGCCGTGGGGCTGTGCGGTACGGGCCTGGTCCCGGCCGGCGCCGCGTCCGCCGCCACCGGCCCCGGCACCTACGCCTTCGCCCCCGGCGCCCGGCCCGTCCAGGGCACGGCCTCCGCCGGCGGTGCCCCGCGCCTCGACCCCGGCCGCGTCTACCGCGGCTCCCTGCCCGCGCACGGCCGGCTCACCTACCGCCTCGACCTCGCCGACGCCACGGCCACGGCGTACGTACCCGTCACCGCCGTACCGCCTGCGGGCGCCGATGTCAGCTCCACCGACGGCATCCGGGTCACCGTCCGGGACGCGCACGGCACGGCCTGCTCCTTCGCCACGGCCCGTTTCGGCGCCGGGCTCAGTCCGCGTCCGGTCACCGCCCTCGGCAGACGCGAGGCGGGCCGGGCGCTGTGCCAGGGCGCGGGGACGTACTCCGTGCTGGTCGAACGCCTCGACAGCGGGGGCACATCCGCGCCCTGGGACCTGGAGCTGGCCCCCGCGACGGAACCCCGGCTCGCCTCCCCCGGACCCACCGACCCGCCCCGGATCCGGGATTCCGCCTCGCCCGAGCCGGTCACCGGCGAGGCCCGCGAGCGCTCCGGCGGGGCGGGCTTCGCGGCGGCCCGGCCGCTGGGGCAGGGGGTCTGGCGGACCACCCTCGTGCCCGGTCAGACCCTGTTCTACAGGGTGCCGCTCGACTGGGGCCGCCGGCTCTCGGCCGCCGCCGAACTGGGCGGCGCGGCGGGGCACGGGTACGTCGGTGGCGCCTTGGACCTCTCCCTGTACGACCCCGTGCGCGGCCTGGCCGACGACGTCTCCCTCGGCTACACCGGCGTCCGCAAGCCGGTCGCCCTCGCCCCGCTGCCGCCGGTCGAGTACGCCAACCGCTACGCCGCCCCCGCCGCCGTCAGCGCCCTGCGCTTCGCCGGGGACTACTACCTGGTGCTGCACCTCAGCGACCAGGTGACCGCGGCGTTCGGGCAGGGGCCGTACGACGTGACGCTGCGGGTCCGGGTCGACGGCCGGGCGCACGCCGGTCCCGGCTACGCCGGGCGTCCGGAGCCGGCCGGCGTCTTCACGCCGACGGCGTGGGACGAGGGCGCGCCGCCGGTCGGCGGGAAGGGCGATGACGGCGCCGGGGGCGGTGGCTCGCCGGGGATGAAGGCCGTCGCGGCCGGCGGGATCGGGCTGGGGACCGCGCTGCTGCTGGTGCTCGGCGGGTGGACGCTGGCGGCCCGGCGGGCTCAGACGCGGCTCAGCGCCCAGAAGCCCACGGCGTAACAGGCCAGCGCCAGCAGCAGGATCGGGACGACGGCCCTGGCCGGGGGGCCGGTCCTGCGCCGGGCACGGCGGCCGTGCGGGACCGGGGGCCGCGGGGTGGCGGGCGGGGGAGCCGGGGGGACCGGCGGCGCCTGGGTGGCCGGGGGCGTGTAGGCGGCGGTGACGCTGTCGCCGGGACGCACGGGGTGCGGGGGCCAGGAGCCGTGGCCGGGCGTGGGGGCGATGGCGGGCAGCGGGGGTGTGGTGGGCGGGGGCGGAGTGGGATCGGCGAGCGGGGGCGGCGGGAGGCGGAAGCTTCCGGTGTCCGAGAGGGAGCCGCCGGGGCCGGAGGGAGTGGCCGGGGAGGGGGTGGCCGGGGGCGGGCTGGTGTCCGGGAAGGGGGTGGTGGCGGGGCCGGGGGCCGGGGACTTCCTCAGGGGGCCGTGCGGGCCGAAACCCGGCGGTAAGGGCGGGAGTTGGTCGAAGATCTCGATCGGCTCGTCGTCCAGGGCCGGCTCCGGCAGGAGTTCGATGACGCCGGCGAGCGACTTGCGGGCCCCCGTGGCGGAGCGGTACCGCGCCTGCGGATCGGGCTGGAGCAGCGTGGCGACGACCTCCCACAGCGGTCCGGGGATGCCCTTCGGCGGGCCCGGCGTGCCGTGCTCCGTGAAGTACCGGACGAGTTCCCCGGCGTCGGGCCTCGCGCCCTCCAGGAGATACAGGGCGACGAGGCCCACGGCGAACAGGTCGGCGGTGAAGTCCGGTTCGGCACCAGCCAGTTGTTCCGGAGCGAGGTAACCGGGCGTCCCCACCACGAGGTTGGTGTCGGTCAGGCGCGGCTCGCCGAACCGCATGGCGATGCCGAAGTCCCCGAGCCGCAGCCGGGGCCGCGCGGTACCGGTCGCCTCCAGCAGGATGTTGGCGGGCTTGATGTCCCGGTGCACCACACCCTCGGCGTGCACGGCGGCGAGCCCGGACAGCAACTGGTCGAGCAGCACGCACACGAAGGCCGGCGGCAGGGGGCCGTAGTCGTTGACGAGGCGGACGAGGGAGCCGCCCGCGACCAGGTCCATGGTGAACAGCACCTGGTCGTCGTCGGCGGCCCAGCTGGCCGGGGCGAGGACATGGGGGTGGTCGATCCGCAGGGCCTGCTCACGCACGAAGCGCAGGAGGGAGTGGGCGTCGCGCTGCTGGAGCACCTTGGCGGCCACATAGCGCCGCCGCCGGTGGTCCCACACCCGCCACACGTCGCCCGCGCCGCCGCGCCCGATCGGGTCGGCCAGTTCGTACCGGCCGTTGAACACCTCGCCCATGACTGCCGCAGCTCCTCCCCCTCGGGCCCGCCCCGCCCGGCTCCCCCCGGTGCCGGGCAAGCTTTTCAGTTCTGGTGCGACTGGTAGTGCGCGACCGCGTCGGAGGTGCGGCCGGCGCCGTAGACCCGCAGGAACTCGGCGAGTTCGGGCTGGGTCGGGGCGAGCGCATCGGCGGCCTCGATGATGTCGCTCGCGGCGGCCACCGAGCGCAGCAGCGACTGGATCTCGCGGACGACCCGCTTGACGGTGGGCGCGCCCGAACCGTTCGTCGACTGCGCGGTGTTGCTCAGCACCGAGCCCCCCTGGGACTTCTTGATCTCGTCCATCCGCTCGGTCGCCTCGGCCGCGCTGACACTGCCGTCCGCCACCTGCGCCGCCAGCTCCTGGAGCAGCTGCACGCGCTGGACCACCGCGGGGTTGCCGATCTTGGCCCGCTGGCCGCTCATCAGCTGGGAGAGCATGGGAGCGGACAGCCCCAGCACCGCCGCGAGCCGGGCCTGGTTGAGCCCGAGATCGTCGATCAGCTTACGGAAGAGCGCCCCCAGCGGCTCCCCGTACCAGTTCCGCTGGAGCTCTCTCGCTCTTGCGGTGGCTTCCTGCTGTGCGGCGTCCATTGCGTCTCCCCATCGCTTCCCCTGAATACCGCGGTTCGCTGTAGCGAACCACGGTTGAGCATCTTACGGAGCGTGGTCATGCGCGGGGACCCCCAATCTTTTTGCGGGATACGGGGGGTGACCCGGTACTCTGGTCCCCGGCACCCGGCCGGGACACCCCCACCGGAGGCCACCCCCATCCTCGGGGCCTTAGCTCAGTTGGTAGAGCGCCGTCTTTGCATGGCGGATGTCAGGGGTTCGACTCCCCTAGGCTCCACTTTTCAAGGGCCCTCTGACCTGCGGAAACGCCGGTCGGAGGGTCTTTTTGGTGCTGCGGGACCATCGTCTAGATCACCTGCCTCACCGCCCGCACTCCGACCGGCCAATCGCCCGGCCCGAACGTCGTCACCGGTCACAGAACGAGGCCGGGGCGCCGGGGCGGCGGGTGGGCGTTGCTCTGTTCGACAAGGCCTTGACAAGCCCGGTGGTTTCGGGCCATCGTCAAGAACCTGCCACTAGTCGAGGAGTCGGAGCGTTGGATCCCCGCAGGGCCGCAGTCGGCTCGCTGACCTTCCTGGTGCGCAGGGCCTGGCTGAACATGAGGTCGGCGATCGCCGGGGAGCTGACGGCGTTCGGTCTGTCGACCTCGCAGTACGCCACCCTGCTGATGGCCGAGGTGCGGCCCGGGATGTCGGCGGCGGACATTGCCCGGGAGGTGGCGAGCTCCCGGCAGGCCGCCAACGAGATGCTTGTCGGGCTCGAGCAGGAGGGGCTGATCGAGCGGCGGGCGAATCCGTCCGACCGGCGCAGCCATCAGATCTTCGTCACCGAGTCCGGACGGACACGCCTGGCCGATGCGCGCAAGGCCGTCGACCGCTGCGAAGACGAATTGGAAGCCGCGTTCACGCCAGAGCAGCGAGCCGCGATCCGTGAGTGGCTTGAAAGCATCGCTGCGGCCGGCCGCTGAACCCCTGTCAGCCCCCGATTATCTGCACGAAATTGGCATAGATCACACTTGAGTGAAGTTGTAGGCCGGTATAGTTTGAGGGAGCAAGTTCAGGGGTCAAACTCATGGGGGAATCTTGCTGGCGCCTTCAGACGCGCATCAGGTGGCTCGTGCGGAAATACTTTCGGGAGTCGAACAGAGCAGGCTCATCGAGCAATTCGATACTGCGGACGAGATGCGGATATCCGCTCTGCAATCCGTCATGCGGGCCCGTCACGACGTGATGATATCGGCACTGAAATCGGAATGGTATTCCAGGGAACGGCGCCGGACGGTCCAGAAAATAGTGGGTGACGCGGCACGGCGCAAAGTCGCCGTGCGCGAGCTCTATCGTTGCGACGACCTCCCCAGCTGGTGCACTCCGGACTACCTGCTGTCCGCCGCGGAGTGCGGCATCCGGGTCCGGGTCACCGACACCAAGCTGCAGGAACTCGTGATCGTGGACTCCCAGGTCGCCTTCATGCGCACCCAGGTGGGTCTCTCTCGGGAGCAGTGTCTGGCGATCTGGGCGCCGCCGGTGATCAAGAACCTCCAGTCGTTGATCTCAGCCGTCTGGAATGGCGCCAGCGAGCCGGTGAGCTATTTGCGCTGCCCCCGATCCGAGTTCGACGAGGCGGATCTGCAGATCGTCAACGAATTGGCCGGCGGGTCCAAGGACGAGGTTGCCGCCCGCCGACTCGGGATATCGCTGCGAACCTATCGGCGGCGGGTGGCCGAACTCATGAGCCGACTCGATGCGAATTCCCGGTTTCAAGCCGGCGTGCATGCACTGCGGGACGGTCTGCTGAGGCGTGGTGACCGCGACGAGGAATTGTCGTACCGGTATTCGGCCTGACGCCTGCCCTCCACCCTCGGGCGACCGGGGGGAGGCAGGTTTTTCTTTTTCTGTTTATTCAGCGTTCTCTTTCGGGAGGAATCCCGGACGATTGCGGGCGGGCACGGTCAGGCGCGCTGCCACCAGGTGGGCGGCACCTTGAGGGCACCGCCGGGCGCTGCCGGACGCAGGAACTGACGGGTCTGCCGACCGACGGCGAGCAGGGTGCCGTCCGCGTTCCACAGGCTGCTGGACTCTACTGTCCACCTGTCGCTCGACTGGTCCGTGCCGACCCGGACCAGCGCCCAGTCGCTGCTCTTGGCGAACGACAGGCCGTCGGTGAAGTGCACCGAGTACTCGGCGGTCGGTACCGCGACCAACTCGGAGGCCGCCGCATATACCGCTGGAGGCATCGCGTCGAGCAGGACCAGCGCCGCCGCGGTAATCGGCAGGTCGGGGTCCTGCAATCGCAGCCAGGCGGTCATCTCGGGGTGCGTGCCCCCGCCGAACGGCCGTTCTTCGCCCGCCATCCTGGTCTCGAAGTGGGCGGCGTACGGGAACATCTCGGCCGGAAAACCGGCGTCCGGGCAGTCCTCGGGCGACGGCACGACCGGCGCCGCAGACGCTTGCAGCGTCGGCTTGTCCCCGAGGGCGCCGAACAGTGCCGTCGCCAGTGCCACCGGCCGTTCGTGCTGCTCGAGCGTCGAGCGCACCACGGCGCTGGTCCGCGACTGGCGCACCACCTCCGACCGCACCAACAGCGGGCGGTCCGATACCGGGGCGAGGAACGAGCTGTGCAGCGCCCTGGGCGCCAGGTCCACGGTCAGTTGGTCGCCTGCGTGCCGAAGCATGAGAGTGGAGACCAGGCCGCCGAGAGCGCCTGCCCAGGTCCGCCACGACCTGTCGATGGGCGGCAGCAGTGCCTCGCTCGCCGTGGCAGTGTTCATCGTGCGTCACCTTTCCATCGGACCGGCCGTCGAAGACCGGGAGGACTGAGAAGACCGAGGGGCCGGCGCCCAAGGAGTGAGGCCGTCGGCCCGATACGACGGCCGGGAGCCGTGAGGTGGTCCCCGGCCACGGCACTTGCGGGCACTACGCCGGCGAGCCGCCTCCAGGGCGGGTGCCGTCGGGGAAGTCGTCCTCGGTGGTGCGGCCGAGCCGGCGCCCGGCCGTGTGGCCCTTGGCCTGTACCGGCTTCAGCTCGCCGGCCCGGGCGAGCCCGATGCGTCCCATGTTCGCGTAGACGGTCTCGTACTGCCCGTCCTTCACCAGGTACGTCTCGTGCCAGATGCCGACGTCCCCGGACGTGAGGACCCGCTGGTTGTATCGCCGCCAGGACGGCAGATGCGGGTCGTCGGTGTTCCGGGCGAAGGCCTCGAGATGCTCGAAGCTGCGCCAGTACTGCACGACTGTCGGCCCGACGCCGGAGATCAGCGCGAAGTAGCTGCACAGGGCGCCCTTCTCAGGGTGCTCGCGCAGGTCCTTGACCATGCCGAACATCGAGCGGAAGACCGGCCACCACTTGTGGATCCGCCAGGGGCGGTTCACATGCATGCCGATCAGGAAGACGACGAAGTCGCCCTCGATGTGCGCGGTGTGACGGCCGCGGTGGACCTGGGACATGAGTCGATGCTCCTTTCCGGGCAACGGCCGATTCAGAGGGTGAGGAGCCCCAACTCGATGGCCCGGACCACCGCGAGGGTGCGGTTCGGGCAGTTGAGCTTGGCCAGGACGATTCCGACCAGGCGCTTGACGCCATGCTCGGAGATGCTCAGCGAGCGCGCGACCTGCCGGTTGCTCAGCCCGCCGGCGATCAGCCGCAGCACCTGGAGCTCACGTGCCGTCAGCGAGATCGAGGACCGCCGTGCGGTGGAGTCGCCCTCGGCCTGCTCGGGTGCTGTCACCGACCGCCGTGCCAGAGTCTCCGACATGTGGAACCGCCCGGACGCGACGTCGGCGATCGCGTCGCGCAGTGTCTCCGGACGGAGGTCCGCCCAGTCGAGAAAGCCATGAGCGCAATCGGCCCACGACTGGTCGAGCGGGGCGGCCGAGTCGACCAGGATGAGCATACGGATACCGTGCGCGCGCAGGGTGCCGGCGGTCTCGTCGGAGATGGGACCCGCGGCATCGTCGGAGGAGACGATCAGCTGGCCGTTGGAGAATCCGGCGAGCTCACCGAAGTCCGTGCAGGCATGCGTCGTCAGCCGGGGGTCGAGGGATCGGAACATTCCCTCGACCCCGTAGCGCCGCATGTCATCCCGGATCATCAGGATGATCTCGATGCCGTCGTTGAGCGTGCGGGTCGGCACGGTGCCTCACTTCCCTGCAGCGACCGTCACACGGATGCCGATCGTTGGATTGACTTGACCTCGCAGAATTCCTCCAACCCGAAGCGGCCGAGTTCGCGGCCGTTTCCCGACTGGCGGTAGCCGCCGAACGGGGCGACCGCGTTGAAGGCCGCGCCGTTGATGTCGACCTGTCCGGTGCGAAGTTGTTTGGCGACGGCCAGCGCATGGTCGGGATCCGCGGAGAACACCGCGCCGCCCAGGCCGTACCGGGTGGCGTTCGCGATCTCCACCGCCTCGTCCTCCGAGGAGTACGGAATGATCGACAGCACCGGCCCGAAGATCTCCTCCTGCGCGATCACGTCCATCGGCTCGACCCTGCCGAACACGGTCGGTCGGACGAAGTAGCCGCGTTCGAGGCCGTCCGGCGGTGTCGGGCCGCCGGCCGCGAGCTGTGCGCCGTCGGCGATTCCGCGCTCGATGTAACTCCGCACCCGGTCGCGCTGGGCGGCGGACGCCAGCGGGCCGAGGCGGGTGTCCGGAAGGGTGGGATCGCCGACGCTGAAGGCTGCCGCTTCCGCGGCCGCTGCCTCCACCGCCTGGCTGTGGAGCGCGGCAGGGACCAGCATGCGGGACCAGGCCCAGCACATCTGGCCGTTGTTCATGAAGCAGTTCGCGACGCCGGCCCGGACGGCGGCGAGGAGATCGGCGTCCGGAAGCACCAGGTTGGCGGACTTGCCGCCCAGTTCCAGGGCGACCCGCTTGACGGTCCCCGCGGCGAGTGCCGCGACCCGCTTGCCTGCCGCCGTCGATCCGGTGAAGGACACCATGTCGACGTCGGGGTGGGTAGCGAGCGCCTCGCCGACCACGGGGCCCTCGCCGTGGACGATGTTGAGGACGCCATCGGGAAGCTGCGCCTCGCGGGTGATCTCGGCGAGGAACCGCGCGGTCAGCGGGGCGATCTCGCTCGGCTTCAGCACCACCGTGTTCCCGGCCAGTAGCGCCGGTACGACCTTGGCGACGGCCTGGTGCAGCGGGAAGTTCCACGGGGTGATCGCCGCGACGACCCCGACCGGCTCGCGGATCACGGTGGAGTGCCCGATCTGCTCGGTCCAGGCGAACTCCTCCGCGACGCCGGCCATCGCGGCCGAGGTGGCGGCCGGCAGGCTCGCCTGTACCCGTTGCGAGAACCACGTCGGTATACCGACCTCCGCGGTGATCGTCGCGGCGATTTCGCCGTGCTGGGCCGCCAGCCCCTTCGCGACGGCCCGTACTGCGGCTACGCGGTCCTCAAGCGGGACGGCAGACCAGTGGCCGAAGGCCTTCGCGGCGGCCGCGACCGCGAGCTCCGCGTCCGCTGTGGTGCCCGCCGGCACGGCCGCCAGGCGCTCCTCGGTCGTCGGGTCGACCACGTCGATCCACCGGGTGTGCCCGGTGGTCCAGGCACCGTCGATCCAGTGTGTCTGTGCGGGTATGGACGTCATCAGCCGCAGCCGCCCGCAGTGTCCCGCTCGAACGCGCCCACCATGTCGACCAGTTCGGCCGGAATACCTTCCATCGGATCGTCGTCGATGTCGACGACGACCGGTATCGGGCGCCGTAGGCCGGTCACGCTCTCCGCCTCCGGTGTCCGGTCGGCGTTCAGCTGCGTCGTCATGCCGCCTTGCCCTTCTGCTGCCACTGCCGGAAGCCCGCGATGAAGTCGTCGAGACGGTCCAGGCCCCAGTACCGCTGCGGGCCGATCTTGAAGTACGGCGCGCCGAACACGTCGTCCAGGTAGGCCGCCTCCTGCGCGGCCATGCCCTCCTCGCGCAGCTCCGGGTCCTCGGGCGCGGCGCTCAGCGCCTCACCGTCGAGCCCGGCCGCGTCGGCGATCTTGCGCACTGTCTCCCGGTCGCAGATGTTCTCACCGCGAGCCCAACGGGCCTCGACCAGCGCCCAGTACAGAGTGTTCTGGTCGCCGGTCCGCTTGGCGGCGAGCCACGCGTGGTGGGGCAGTACCCACCACGGCTCGCGGTCGACCGGCCAGGCCATGTCGAAGCCGAACCGCGCGGACAGCCGCTTGACGTCCTGGAGGATGTAGAGGTGCTTGGCCTTGCTCATGTCCGCGTAGTGCAGCTCGATCCCCCTCTCCGCCATCGACTTCCAGGTCTGCTCGTCCGGATAGAAGTACGGGATCCACTGCATCGCCTCGAGCGCGTCCGGGCAGCGCTCGGCCAGCAGCCTGCTCGCCATCCAGCTGTAGGGGCTGTGCAGGGAGAAGTAGAACTTCGGTGGATAGCGGTGCCTCACAGGTGCACTCCTTCCAGTGCGGGCCGCCGCCCGGCCTCCAGGACGGAGGACAGGCGGCGAAGCAGGAACTCCGAGACGAGTTCGGACACCCGTTGGGGCTGCTCGATGTGACAGAAGTGAGTCAGCTCGTCCTCGAGCCGGATCTCCGCGGTCGGCATGTCGCGGCTCAGGGCCTCGGCGCGCGGACCGCTGATGCCTGGGTCGGACGAGCCGCCGACCACGAGGGTCGGCACGGTGCTCGACGAGAGGTCGATTCCGGACGAGGAGATGAAGATGTCGAACAGGCTGAGAAAGCCCTCCGGACCGATGCGGTCGAGGGCCTTCTCGGCCATCAGGCCGACGATCTCCGGTTCAAGCCGCTCGGCGCGCTCACCGAGACGCGCCCGCAGCCCGGCCGCCATCACGGTCCTGAAGTCGGCGAGCGAGCGGTCGAACATGGCCCAGTCCACCGGGGCGGAGGCCAGACGATAGAACGGGGACAGCAACACCAAGGCGTCGACCCGCCGCGGCGTGCCCGACGCGAGCCAGTGCAGCACGGCGTTCGCGCCCATGGAATGGGCGACGAGCACCGAGATCGGCTGGGGTATCAGTGCCAGGGCGTTCTCAACCCACTGCGCGGCCGTCCCGCCCGCGCGCCACTCGTAGCCGCCGCCTGCCCGCCACGGCAGGTCGATCGCGTAGCAGTGGAACCGGTCGCCGAGCTCGTCCGCCATCGGCTTCCAGCTCTGCCAGTCGTCCTCCAGGCCGTGCAGCATGACCATCGTCGGACGATGGGCCGGGCTGTGCGCTGTCAGTGGCACGCCGTCGACTATCGAGCGGGCGGTAGGTTCCCAGGCGCTACGCGCTCGTCGCACGGCTCCACCCTCGGACCACGGCTACGCCGACCATCCCCTCGGAGGTGAGTGACGTGACCAGGGAAACCGCGCCGTCGCGCTCGGGGTTCCTGCGGTGCTCCGCGAGCAGCGCGGCCAACTGCAGGCCGCCGGCCGCAGAGTACGTCTCTCCGACCAGTTCCTTGACCGGCAGGAGGTTCGGGGTGTCAGTGCCCAGCGCCGCGGTGATGGCCACCAGTTCGACTCGGTCGCGCTTCGGCGAACCGGAGAGCGACGGCGCGACGGCCCAGACGTCGCTCGCCTCGACACCGGCGGCTTCGAGCGCCCGGATGATGCACTCCGTCATGCCGACGGCCGGGTCGTCCTTGCTGCCAGGCTCTCCGTAGAGACCGCACTCGACCGCCAGAATCTCCGCGTCGAGGCCGCGGCCGGCCGTCCGCACGGTCTCAGCGTCCTCGAGCACGAAGAAGGCACCGCCCTCGCCGAGGTCGACGCGATCCTCCCCGGCGCCACGCGCCTGGTGCGACGCCCAGGCCCGGGTCGGAGAGAACTCCTCGACCGCACCGGCCACCGCGGCGTTCACATAGCCGCTGCGCACCTTGTTGCGGGCGTACCGCAACGCAGTCAGGAAGGCCATCTGACCGCCGGACACCGTGGCGTTGACGCCCTTGAGGTTGTGCCAGATCGCCGTGGCGCTCGCCGCGCCGTTCATCACCGCGTAGGGGAAAAGCAGCGGGTTGACGAGATACGGCTTCTCACTGGTGTACATCTCGTGGATGAAGTCCGACATCGCCTGGGGCCCACCGCTGCTCAGCCCGAGCACGAGCCCGATGCCGCCGTCGGCCTTCTCGCTCTTCGCGTCCTTCGCGTCACGGGCCAGTCCGGCGTCCTCGAGGGCGAGCTTGCAGGTGACCACGGACAGCGCCGTCGAGCGGTCGAAGAAGCTGGTTCCCTTCCGGCCCAGATGTGCCTTGACGTCGAAGTCGGGGATGGCGCAGGCAGTCTGGGACGGGAGCTTCTGCTCGAACATCTCCGTCACGTCCTTGCGGCCGCTGCGGCGCTCGCCCCATGCCTGGGAGAACTCCTCCGCCCCGGTGCCGATGGCGGAGAGCACCCCCCATCCGGTCACGGCCATGGCGCTCACTCGTACCTCCCGAAGATCGTGATGGCGTTGTTGCCGCCGAAGGCGAACCCGTTGTTCTGCACGATCCGCACGTCGGCTTCCCGCGAGACGTTGGGCACCACGTCGATCCCCTCGAAGTTCGGGTCGATCGTGTTGAGGTTGATGGTCGGGGGGACGAAACCGTCCCGGATCGCCAGGCAGCACGCGATCGCCCCGAAACCACTTGCCGCGCCCATGGAGTGACCGAGCATCGACTTGATCGAGCTCATCGGCGGGAGCTGGTCGCCGAAGACCTCACGCATGGCGGCGACCTCGGCGGAGTCGTTCGACGGTGTACCGGTGCCGTGTGCGCAGACGTAGTCGATCTCGTCCTTCTTCACCCCGGCGTTCTCGTGGGCCCGGCGAGTGCACTCGGCGATCGACGTGGCCAGCGGCGAAACCATGTGGTTGGCATCGCAGTTCAGCCCGTAACCGAGCACCTCGGCGTAGATCCTGGCGCCTCGGGCGAGTGCCGAGTCCAGCGACTCGAGCAGCAGGGCGGAACTGCCCTCACCGATGAGGATGCCCTTGCGGTTCGCGTCGAACGGCGTGCACACGTCCTTCGCGAGTGCGCCGAGCCGGTAAAAACCGGCCACGGCGAACGCGCACATGGCCTCCGAGCCACCGGCGATCATGTAGTCGGAGTCGCCGCCCGCGATCATGTCGTAGGCATAACCGATCGCGTAGTTGCTCGCCGAGCACGCGGTTGCGAGCGTCACCGCCTCGCCGTCGATGCCGAGTTCGCGGTTGGCTGCGACGGCGAGTCGGTAGGCGGGGATCTTCGGCACAAGGTCACCGAATTCGGCGGCAGGGCCCTTGGCCAGCCACCTTTCGTAGGCGTCCTCATGGAGGCGGGTCTCGCCTCCGGTCGTGCCGAAGACCGATCCCGCCCGACCACGCCGCAGTTCGGCGCGGTCGAGTCCGGCGTCGTCGGCCGCGAGCCGCGCCACGGCCGCTGCGGCGAGGCTGGCCGGCCCCCAGGCATCCGGGTCGATGTTCGTGACGTAATCCGAGGGGTGAACGTCGCCCAGTTCGTTCGCGATGTTGTGCGGGAATCCGGAGGCGTCGAAACTGCGGATGGGCCCGCTGTTGATTGCGCCGGCGCGCAGGCCGGCTGCGAATGCGTCCGGACCGACACCGATGGTTGACAGAGGTCCGAGGCCGGTGATCACCACTCGGCGGGTCATGTCAGAGGTTCCCGTCGGAGTACTCGATCACGGTGTTGTACACGGCCCGCAGATTCACCATGTCGGCGAGGATCTCCTGCGGCAGCGAGACCTTGTACTTCTTCTCGATGCGGGCCAGGATCTCGATCGCCCGGAGCGAGTCGGCCTCGTGCTCCTCGATGAACAGGCTGGTCTCGGTTATGTTCTCGGGCTCCTCCTCGAGAACCTCCGCGATCATCTCGCGCAGTTCGTCCATCAGCTGCTGGTTGATTGCGGTCGTCATTGCGTCACCACTTCCTGGGTTGTTTGTTCGCTGCTGGATACGCTGTAGAATCGCCGAGCCGACGAACAGGTGTCGACTCCACGGGTCTTCCGCCAACGGGGCGTCATGCCCGGCGGGCAATCCTCTCGTTAGGGCGCACGACCGCGATGGCCTCGCCGACGGTCATGACGGGATCGTCGCCGACGAAGCTCTGGCCGGACAGAAACGCGTTGTCGCCGACCAGCTGGTCGATCTTCAGGGTGTGCCGTACGGTGTCACCCGGATAGACTGGCCGATGGAATTCGACGTTTCTGGATGCGGCGAATATAAGGGTGCCGTTCAGGCTCTCGCCGCGGCTCTTTATGCTTTCCAGCCAGAGCACGGCACCACTCTGGCCGAACGATTCGATGAGTAGCGGTTTCGGATAAGCGAAAGCGCTCGAACCGAGACCTTCGGACATTCTCGCATAGCAGGGCTCGCTACCGGAAACGGATTTTACGGTGACGATGCGGTCGAATGGAGAAAACTCCAGGACCTTATCGACGAGCAGGACCGGGTGGCGATGCGGGATGATGTTCCGGATTCCGGCGTGGTCGATCACCGGATGCCCCCGTCTTTGATTCGATACGCCAGCTTCAGTCTCGCCGCGGTGGCGCCGAGGGCGTTGCGGCACTTCGCGTCCACGTCCAGGCCATCGTCCTGGACGACGAGCTTGCACGTCACCTGCAACGTGTCACCCGGCAGGACCGGCGAGGTGAAACGCGCGGACGTGACCGTGGTGAGATCCGCGATGCGATCGGCGCCGAACGTGCGTGCCACGTATGCGTCGACCGTCTGGTTCACCGATTCCATGATGAACACGCCGGGGTAGATCGTGAAGTCCGGGTAATGCCCTTCGAGATACGGGTCGCCGGCGTGGACCAGTTTTGTCGCCGTGATCTCGGAGTCGCTGACCTGAACGACGTCGTCAACCGCGTCCAGGGGCACGGCGCGGCTGCGTGCTCCCGGCATCAGAAGACGATTCCGCCGTCGACCTGTATGACCTGGCCGGTGATGTAGGCGGCACGCTCCGAGACGAGGAAGGAGACTAGGTCGGAGACATCCTTCGGCTCGCCGATCCGCTTCATCGGGATCATCCCGAGCGCGGTGTTCCGCGCCTTCTCGGTGAGCTTGGAAGTCATGTCGGTCTCGATGAAGCCGGGCGCGACCACGTTGACGCGGATGCCGTATCCGGCGACTTCCTTGGCGAGCGCCTTGCTCATGCCGTGGATACCAGACTTCGCCGCCGAGTAGTTGGCTTGGGTCGGGTTACCGAACACGCCGGCGACCGACGAGATGTTCACGATGGTACCGGCCTTGCGCTTCATGAATCCGAAGACCACGCTGCGGCAGAAGTTGTAAGTACCTGAAAGGTTGGTGTCGATGACCGCGTGCCAGTCCGCAGGCGGCATGAGGACCATGGGATTGTCCTTGACGATGCCGGCTGAATTGACCAGCGCGACGATGTCGCCGAGCTTCTCTTCCGCGGTCTTGAGGAACGCCTGCACCGACTCGAGGTCGGCCACATCGCAGGGCGCGTGATAGCACTCCACGCCCAGGTCGCGGATTGCCTTCTCGACCTGTACGGCCGTGTCGCCGCCGGAGCGATAGCAGAAGGCGATGTCATATCCGTCCGCCGCCAGCTGGACGGCGACCGCCCGGCCGATTCCCCGGGAGCCACCGGTGACAACTGCGCACCCTCGCTCGCCCATTATGTCTTTTCCCCCTTGGATTGCCTTTCGCATTGATGCTATGGCCATCCGGGCGACTTACCCCGGCCGTTGGCAGGTAGGTGCCAAAGAATCTGCTGTGCCGGCCGGCTCTCCCGCCGCGGCAGGTGCCTGCGGTGCCTGCCGCGGCGCCGGACCCCGAGCGGAGGCGGATGTGCGACGGCCTCGTGCGCTCCGTCACAGGTGTTTCGGGCGCACGAGGCCGGGGAAGGGACGTCCGAATCAGCTCTGCTGATTCAGCAGCCGGTCGCTCGCCGACGGGATGTTCAGCTCCTTCCAGATGTCGCGGAGCGCCTCGGCGAAGTTCTCGACGTCGGACCGCGTGTGCACTGCGGACGGAGCGATCCGCAGGATCTCCTGACCGGCCGGCACGCTGGGGGCGTTGATGGGCTGCACGTACATCCCGTATCGCTTGAACAGCAGACTGGATGCCTGCTTGCAGGTGCGGTCGTCCCCGATGAAGGCGCACACGATGTGTGAGTCCGCGGATATGAACGGGATGTCCGCCTCGTCGAGCAGACGGTGCAGCAGTTGGGCGTTCTCGGCCAGGGACTGCCGCTCGACATCGGAGTTCCGCAGGTGGCGGACCGAGATCAACGATCCGGCCGCGATGGCCGGCGGCAGCGATGTGGTGAAGATGAACCCACGTGACAGCGTGCGGACGGCTTCGATGAGGGCCGCCGGTCCGGCGACGTAGCCGCCGACCGTGCCGAAGCCCTTGGCGAGGGTGCCCATGACGACGGTGAACTGGTCGGCGATACCCTCCCGGGCTGCGATGCCGGCGCCTTCGGGGCCGTACATGCCGACCGCGTGCACCTCGTCGAGGTACGTCGTGGCGTTGTAGCGGTTCGCGACCTCGGCTATCTCGGCCAGCGGCGCGATGTCGCCGGACATCGAGTAGACCGACTCCAGGACGATCAGCTTCGGACGGTCGGCGGGAGTGGCCGCGAGCAACTCCTCCAGGTGGGCGACGTCATTGTGCCGGAAGACATGCTTTTGCGCGCCGCTGTGCCGCAGGCCGTCGATGATCGACGCGTGGTTCTCGGCGTCGGAGAACACGACGGTGTCCTTCGGCAGTCCGGCCAGCACGGTGAGGGCTCCGTCATTGGCGGTGAAGCCGGAGGTGAAGAGAAGGGCGGCCTCCTTGTCATGCAGCTCCGCGAGTTCCCGCTCCAGCTGCACGTGGTACTGGTTCGTCCCACCGATGTTGCGGGAACCGCCGGAACCCACACCGTGGGCCTGGATCGCGCTCGTCATGGCCTCGATCACCTTGGGGTTCTCGCCCATGCCGAGGTAGTCGTTGCTGCACCACACGCTGATCTGCCGGTCTCCCCCGTCCTGCCGCGCGGTGGCGGTGGGGAACTTGCCGGAGTGGCGGGCGATTTCCAGGAACTCGCGCCGGCGGGTGGCGACATCTGCGGCGATGGGGCCGTCGGAATACGATTCCAGATGCACGTTCATTCCGTTCGCCTTCTCTGTCGAAGTGGGGGAGTCCGGGCGTCGAATTCCCCGGATCAGGCCTCGAGCAGCCGCAGGCGCAGCTTGTCGGGCTTTCCGTTGTCGTTCAGCGGCAACGCGCTGAGAATCGTGATCTTCTCCGGCGCGTGCAGCACCGATAGCGACTCGGCGATGTGGGTGCGGATGCTCTCCGTGTCGACCTCCGCCGCGGGGTCGCAGACGAGCGCGGCGTGAAGGTGCTCGGAACCGTCCCGGTCCTGCACGCCGTAGACCGCGGCATGCCGGATTTCCGGCAGGGAAAGGATTTCCCGCTCGACCACCAGCGGGTGGACCTTGACCCCGTTGACCTTGACCACTTCGGCGACCCGGCCCAGCAGGTGCAGATAGCCCTTCTCATCGCAATAGCCGATGTCACCGGTGTAGTACCAGCCGTCCCGGAGGACCTTCGCGGTCAGCTCCGGGTCGCCGGTGTAGCCGTCCATCAGGTGCGGTGAGCGGACGCGGACCTGGCCCACCTCCCCGGCGGGCACCGGTGCTCCCGATACCAGGTCGCCGACGACGACCTCGACCTCACCGAAAGGGCGGCCGACGGTGGTCGACAGCCACGGGTCGAGGTGTTCCTCGCGCTTGAGCGACGTGATACGACCGGTCTCCGAGGTGCCATAGGCCTGCACCAGGATGAGGCCGAGGATGCGGACGGCCTGCGCGATCCTGGCGGGTGCCGCCGCGCTGCCGCTGTAGATCAGCCGCTTCAGCGAGGACAGGCCGGCGGATTCGAGGTCGTGCGCCCCGAGCTCCTCCAGGTGGTCGAGTAGCTGGAACAGCTGGACCGTCGCCATGAAGGTCCACGAGATCTCCGACTCTTCG
Organism: Streptomyces sp. AM6-12; assembly: GCF_044327085.1. Taxonomy (NCBI): domain Bacteria; kingdom Bacillati; phylum Actinomycetota; class Actinomycetes; order Kitasatosporales; family Streptomycetaceae; genus Streptomyces; species Streptomyces sp. AM6-12. The sequence goes on along the minus strand of NZ_JBIQWN010000001.1, from coordinate 3,690,180 downwards.
ACTGCCTTGATGAACTGTCCGGCATCGAAGTGCTCGTGGAGGTGGACCTCTCCGCCCAGGGCCAGGGCCGCGTCGGCCATGGTGCCGACGGTGTGGCTCAGTGGCGTCGTCACCAGCAGCTTTACGTCCACCGCTGCGCGATCGGCCGCCACCATGCCGCGGACCCCGCCGTTCCAGACTCGGCCGGAGAGCCGGATGCCCTTCGGCCGGCCGGTGCTCCCGCTGGTGAACCCGATCACCGCCACGGCACTCGGGTCCCACGGCGCGGCCTGCGGGGTGTCGGCTCGGCTGGCCGCGTCGTGGCCGGTGCCGACGCGAGTCACCGGAAGTCCGCCGACGCCTTCGGAGAGTTCAAGTGCGCGCTGCGCGTTCTCGGCGTCCGCGTACACCGTCGAGGCCGTGGTGTCGCGCAGGATCTGGATCTGGTGATCGAGCGGGAGGATCGTCGAACTGCTTCCCGGATTGGTGGACCGCAGATAGCAGACGGTGCTGCCGAGCAGATGCGCGGCATACCGAGCGGTGAGCATCTCGGGACTGTTGGGAGCGACCAGAATCGCTACGACATCTTCTTTCCCCACGCCGCGGGCGTGCAGCGCGTGGAATATCTCGGTGGTGGACCGGATCAACTCACCGCCGGAGAAAGCTCGGCCGCGCCAGGAAATGGCGAGGCGATCCGGCGCCGCTGCGAACACCGAGAGGATATCCGCAACATAGCTGTCGCTTTCGAGCCACCATTGGTCCTGTGGGGTCATGACCCTGCCTCTCGATACATACCCCGGTGGATCGCGATCTGCTGGCCCGGGTGCAATCCGATCCTGCCGGTTCACGGGATGCGTGGAAAAGAACGTTCGACCGGCTGGAGCGGCGCATCGAAGCGGTCACCCGACCGGAGTAGCCGTCCGGGTACCCCTGGTCGGACCGCGGCGGGAAGCGGATGCCGCCGGGCTCGCCGATCGGGTGACGGATCATCAGGGATTGACACGTTCCCGGCGATTCCACACAATCAAATCGTCAGGTTCTTGTCGATCCTACCGAAGGTCTCCATGACGACGCCTCCAACGTTGCCGAAGTCCCGGCAGCAGTTGATCCTCGCCGTGCTCCTGTTGTCCTCGCTGCTGATCTGGCTGGACAACACCATCCTCACCACCGCCTTCGAGACCCTCGCCGATCCGGTCCGCGGTCTGGGTGCCAGCCCCAGCCAACTGCAGTGGGCCACCGGCTCGTACACCCTGGTCTTCGCCACCTTGATGTTCACTTCCGGCGCCCTGGGCGACCGGTTCGGTCACCGGACCGTGCTCGCCACCGGGATGGTGGTCTTCGCCGGCGCCTCGGTGTGGGCTGCGTACGCGGGCGACGCGGACCAACTGATCGCCGCTCGGGCCGTGATGGGTCTGGGCAGCGCGTTGATCATGCCCGCGCAGGTGGCCATCCTCATGTGGACCTTCAGTGGTCCCGCCCGGGCGACCGCGGTCGGTATCTCGTCGACATCCGCCGGCGTCGGTATCGCGGCGGGCCCGCTGCTGGCCGGCGTCCTCCTCGGCCACTTCTGGTGGGGCTCGATCTTCCTGGTCAACATCCCGATCGCGGTGCTGTCGTTGATCGGGATCGCCACGCTGGTCCCGAACTTCCGCAGCCCCACCCGGCGTCCGCTGGACCCGGCCGGGCTGCTGCTGTCGATCAGCGGGCTCGCCTCCCTGGCCTACGGACTGATCCGCGCGGGGCAGGTGGCCTCCTGGAGCCCGGTGTCGGTCTGGGGCCCGATCGTCGTCGGAGTGGTCCTGCTGACCTGCTTCGTGCTCGTGGAACTGCGCCACCGGCAGCCCAGCTTCGACCCCCGGCTGCTCGCCCAGCGCATGTTCGGCCTCGCCAACGTGGCGCTCGGGCTCTTGATGTTCGCCATGACCGCCGCCAGCTTCTACGGCGCCTTCTACCTGCAGGGCGCACGCGAGTTTTCGGCGTTGCAAGCCGGGCTGGCGTTCTCCCCGACCGCGGTGGGGGCGATCGTGGGGGCACCGCTTGGTGTCCGGCTGGCTCGCCGCTGGACGCTCCGCAGGGTCACCGCGACGGCGTTGACCACGGCAGGGCTGGCCATGGGCTGCAACATGCTCTTCGGGCTGCACACCCCGCTGGTCTTCAACGAGATCGCCTACATGGTCCAGGGTCTGTCGATCGGCATGGTGATCGGCCCGGTGACGGGGGGACTCATGAGCGTCCTGCCGCTGGAACGGGCCGGTGCCGGATCGGCCGTCCTCAACACCGTGCGCCAGACCGGCAGTCTGATGGGGATCGCGGTGGGCGGCACGATCATGTCGCTCGCCTACCGGCACGCGGTCGACGGCTCGCTGAGTGGGTACCCCGAGCAGGTGCGGGCACGGGCGCGGATCTCCGCCGAGCAGGCCCGGCACACCGCCGCCGCGATCCACCAGCCCTCCCTGGTGCGCGTAGCCAACGACGCGTTCATCAAGGCCATGCACATCAGTGCCGCCGGGACCATGCTGATCGCCCTGTGCGGCGCGCTTCTGCTGGTGATCGCCCTGCGTCCGGACCGGCAGCCCGCGGAGCCGGTGGTCCAGGACAGCCGGGTGAAGACCAACCTCTGACACGTGTGCCGAGGCGGCCCGCCGCCGGTGACCGGCCTCGCTCCCCGACCTGGGCGACCGCGCGGGAGACCAACTGGTCGAGGAAGATCTCGTTCGTGGCCGACGTGGACCGGCGGATGCTCGAGCCCGGTCTGGATCTTGAACTCGGCGGGCGGCAGGCCGAGATGCCCCCGGCGGATCGGGAGCCGCTTGTTCACGGTGTGTACGAAGCCCCGGTCCGCCGACTCGGACCTCCGCCCCTCCGGCAGTCGGCGGCCGCAGACGTCAAGGGCGCCGGCGAACTCGTCGGCGACAAAGGCTGACGGGGCGTCAGGTCGAGTCGCCGATCGACTCCTTCTTCTCCTTCGCATCCACACTCCCCACCGGGGAGCCTCAAGGGCCGGAACCGTCCGTCACGACTCCCGGGCATCGCCGATTCGATCCGCGTCCCGGTGAGGTGACGGAGACCGGCGATCGCCTGGCACGGTACGTCGTCCTGGATCGGCTACCCCGATCGGGTAGCCGATCGATGCGCCGCTTCACCCGGTCGAAGGTGCTTTTTCGAGCCCCGCTATGCGGGCAAGAATGGGACGGCACTCGACCGGTGGATCACGGTCCTCGCGAGTCACATATCGGAACGGCAATCCGGTGCCTGATGACAGGCAATTCGACTCTCACAGTTCTTCACCTTGAGATTGGAAAGGCGATCGAAATGAACCTGCATCTGGAGTCGTATCCCAAGGGGGCCACCGGAGCGGCTTCGTCCGGGCGCAGGATCGAGCACATGCAGGTCGGGCGCCGCTTCGGAATGTTCCCGCAGGCCACCGCATGGCAGGACGGGGTGGATTCGCAGATCCAGGTCTGGTGCAGCAACGACTATCTCGGTATGGGGCAGAACCCCAAGGTTGCCGAGGCAATGAAAGCCGCGATCGACAACCACGGTGTCGGTTCCGGTGGTTCACGGAACATCGGCGGAACCAACCGGTTCCACGTCCTTCTGGAAGCGGAGCTGGCGGGCCTCCACGGCAAGGAAGCCGCCCTCATCTTCGCTTCCGGGTACACGGCGAACGACGGCGCCCTCACCGTCCTGGCAGGAACGCCCAAGAACACCATCGTGTTCTCCGACGCGAGGAATCACGCGTCGATTATCGACGGAATCCGTCACAGTGGCGCGGAGAAATATATTTACCGCCACAATGATGTCGCTCACCTGGAAGAGCTCCTGGCGGCGGCGCCCACTGACCGTCCGAAGCTGATCGCGATGGAAAGCGTCCATTCCATGCTGGGCGACATCGCGCCGGTGGCCGAGATATCCGAACTCGCCACCAGGTACGGTGCCACGACGTACATCGACGAAGTCCACGCGGTCGGCATGTACGGTCCCCAAGGCGCCGGAATCGCGGCGCGTGCAGGCCTTGCGGACAAGTTCACGGTCGTGATGGGCACCCTCGGCAAGGGTTACGGCGTCATGGGCGGCTACATCACCGGCCCGGCCGCACTCATCGACGCCGTCCGCACCTCGTCGCGCTCGTTCATCTTCACCACCTCGCTGCCACCTGCGATCGCGGCGGGCGCGCTCGAGTCGGTCCGTCATCTGAGGGCGTCCGAGGCCGAGCGGACGGCTCTGGCGGAGAACGCGCAACTTCTGCACCGTCTGCTCGGTGAGGCCGGCATCCCGTGTCTGTCGACCGATTCGCACATCGTCTCCGCCGTCGTGGGGGACAGCGAGGCCTGCCGACGGGCGTCCGAAATGCTGCTGGACCGGCACGGGATCTACGTTCAGTCGATCGCCTCCCCCGACGTGCCTGCCGGTGAGGAACTCCTCAGGATCACGCCGTCCCCGGTACACGACCCGAAGGATGTCGAGAACCTCGCCCACGTGCTCGGCGGCATCTGGAAAGAACTGGACATCGCGACGGCGAGCGACCGGCATGGTGCATGACCGCGCCCGTGCCAGCCGCATTGCACCGACATCGCTGGGAGAAGACGAGCTGAGCAGGAACACAATGGCGACGCAGAAGAAGACCGCGGTGACTGGCTCGGTCGCGGCCGTGCTGGCCGACACCGCGGTCCTGCGGCCCGCTCACCCGGCCCTGATCCATGGGTCCGAGCACTTCAGCTACGCGTGGCTGTGGGAGTGCGCGCGCCGGTACGCGCAGGTCCTGCGCGATAACGGGGTCCGGCCCGGCGACGAGGTCGCCATGCTCGTGGTGGACGACCCGCAGTTCCCGCTCGTGTACTTCGGCGTGCTGGCGGCGGGCGCCGTCGTGATTCCGCTGAACGTCAGGTCGACGGCAGCGGAGATCACGCACGTACTCACTGACGCCGACATCCGCTTCCTGGTGTGCGCGGACTCGTTGATCGGTCCGGCGCGAGAGGCGGCCCAGCCGCTGGGCACCCTGCTGCTGACGGTCGGCACGCCCCGGGACGGCGCCGTCGACCTGGAGGGGGCGGCACGGCACACGGCGCCGCTCGACGACTTCGTCGCGCGCGACCCGGACGACGCCGCCGTCGTCTTCTACACGTCCGGCACGACCGGCAAGCCGAAAGGCGTGACGCTCACCCACCGCAACATCCTGCACAACGTCCACACCATGGCCACCACCCCGTTCGCGTTCCGCAGCGACGACGTGCTGCTCGGGGGGCTGCCGCTGCCGCACAGCTTCGGACAGATCTGCTCCATGCTGACCGGCTTCCACGCGGGGATCACCATCGTGATGATGCCGCGGTTCTCCGGCGCCGAAGCCCTCAAGCTGATGCAGGAGCATCGGTGCACGGTGTTCATGGGCGTGCCCACGATGTATTTCGGGTTGCTCGACGCGGTGGACAAGGGCGGGGCGGTGCCCCGGATCGACCGGCTCTACAGCGGCGGATCGGCGCTCCCGGTCAAGACGTTCCATGATGTGCAGCGCGTCTTCGCCTGCCCCGTGTACGAGGGCTACGGCCTGACCGAGACCTCGACCAGCGTCTCCTACAACCACCCCGGAATCGTCTGCCGCCCCGGCACGGTCGGTGTTCCCCTCGACAACGTCACGGTGGGGATAGCCCGGCCGAACACCGCCGGCATCGAGCTCCTGCCGGTGGGCGAGACGGGCGAGATCGTGGTGCGTGGTGACAACGTCATGGCGGGCTACCTCGGCTGGCCGGAGATGACCGCCGAGGTCATCGTCGACGGCTGGTTCCGCAGCGGAGATCTCGGCAGGCTGGACGAGGACGGCTATCTCTCGGTGGTGGGCCGGAAGAAGGACCTGATCCTCCGTGGGGGCTACAACGTCTACCCGCGGGAGATCGAGGAGGTCCTCGTCGGACATCCGGCTGTTTCCCAGGTTGCGGTCATCGGCGTCCCGCACCCCGTGTTGGGGGAGGAGGTGTGGGCGGTCGTCGTGCCGTCGCGGCCGGAGCGAGCCACACCCGAGGTCGGTGACGAGATCGTCGAATGGGGCAGGCAGCGCTTCGCCTCGTACAAGTACCCGCGCCGTGTCGAGTTCACCGAGACCCTCCCGTTGGGGCCGAGCGGAAAAGTCCTCAAGCGCACGCTCGTCGCACAACTGGTGTCCACCGTCGGTCCGGACTCCGCAGCGTGAGAACGGCCCCTTCACCGATTTGACCGTCACCACGAAAGAAAGGAACCACCCATGGGCGCAACATCCGTGACCAAGTCCTCGATCTCCGACAGGTTCGGCACCGAGTACCGCGGACTGACCGCGGAGGCACTGAACGATGCGACGATCGTCTCCGACATCGTCGACGCTCTGGAGACCTCGCACCTGGTGGTCATCCGGGAGACTCCACTGAGCCCCGAGCAGCAGATCGAGTTCGCCCGGAAGATCGGGGAACCGGTTCCGTTCAACATCAGCAGGTACCGCCACCCGGACTATCCGGAGCTGATGATCTCGTCCAACGTGGTCAAGGACGGCAAGCCCATTGGCGTCGCGCGCGTGGGCAACTTCTGGCACCAGGACTCGACCTACCTCCCCGACCCGCCGGAATACACCCTCTTGCAGGGAGTCCAGGTGCCCGAAGGCCACGGCGACACCCTGTTCGCCAGCGCGATCAACGTGCTGGATGCGCTGCCGGCCGACCTCCGTGAGAAGGCCGGGCAGGCTACCGCGACGCACCTTCACAGCCGTCGTTTCCGGATGCGTCCCGAGCATGTCGGGCTGTCTCTGCCGGAGTTCCGCGCGGTTGTCGACAAGGAATATCCGCCCGCCGTGCATCCGCTCACGCCGGTCGACGAGCCGACCGGAGAGCGCTACGCGTACGGGTCGTCCGGCTACACCGAGGCGGTCGACCAGTTCGACGCGAACGACAACAAGCGCTGGTTCGACGCGATAGATGAATTCCTGGGCAATCCCGAGAACATCTATCGCCACAAGTGGACCCAGGGCGACCTCGTGATGTGGAAGACCAGGATCGCGTTCCACTCCGCCACCGAACTGCCCGAGGGCGCCGGCCGGGTCGTTCACCGCGTGAGCATCAGGAAGAGCAACCGATGACGGGATGAGTGACTGCCGGCAGCGTGACGGCACATCGAAGCTCCGGGCGGTGCGGGCGACGCGATCGGTCACCGCATCAGCCGGGGCTTCGGCGCGTTCGCGGCGATCCAGCCGACCACGGCATACCGCCGTGGCCCGCACGCTCACCCACTCGGCGGTGCTTTCCCACCGCCCTGAATACGGGGACACCACGGCACGCCTGCGTGCGGGCCCGCTGGCCTGCGGAATCGCCGGCCGGAGGGCTCTTTTTCGCGCCGCGCGTCGCCCGCGTGAGGGCTACGGCCACTGCTCCAGTCGTGCATCGTCGTCGCGGCACTCGGCACCGGCCCTCGGCCGTCCGCACCTGCCGGTTCAGCCGGTGAGGGAGTCCAGTGCCTCCTTCGTCGTCCTGTCGTCGGGCAGGTAGGCCAGCAGATGGTGGCCCGGCTCGTCCACCGCGGCGAGCTTCACGTACCGCAGCCGCAGGTCGCCGGCGACCGGGTGCCGGAAATGGCGTACGGCGGGATGGAACGCCGCGGTCTCCCGGCGGCCGTACCAGCGGGCCGCGTCCGGGTCGGCCAGCAGTTCCGCGGTGATCTCCGCGTAGCGGCCGTCCTCCGGATGCCGGGCGGCCTTCGCCCGGAACTGGCCGAGCAGACTCCGTGCCTCCGGCTCCCAACTGGCCAGCAGCGTACGGCTCGGCGGCCAGCGGAACACCAGCCACAGCAGGTTGCGCTGCCGGGGCGCCAGCCGCGCCAGATCGGTGAGCAGCGCCGTGTACCCCGCGTTCCAGGCCAGCAGGTCCCAGTGCGGGTCGAGCACCGCGGCCGGGTTCGGCGCCAGCGACTCCACCAGCGACAGCAGGTTCCGCGACACCCATCCGGGCGGCCGCTCGGCCGGTCCCGCGTGCTCCACGAACGACAGCACGTGCGCGGTCTCGTCCGCGTTCAGCCGCAGCGCCCGCGCCACCGACCGCAGCACCTGCGCCGAGGTGTGGACCCGGCCCTGCTCCAGCCACGCGTACCAGGACCGGCTGACCCCGGCCAGGGCGGCGACCTCCTCGCGCCGCAGCCCCGGCGTACGGCGCCGCGGCGAGCCGGGCAGCCCCACGTCGGCGGGCTTCAGCCGCTCGCGGCGGGAGCGCAGGAAGGCGCCCAGTTCCCGGCCTGGTCCGTCGGGTCCGCTGCCGTGCACGCCCCCGCTCCTCCCCGCACCGCCGGCCTGCTCCCCGGACCGGCGCACCGCGCCCAGGGTGTGAGCAAGGGTAATCGGCTACGGGCTCGTCCCGGCAGGCCGCGGTGGTGAGCTGGATCTTGTCCGGCAAACGCCGTCAGGCACGACAAGGAGCCCCATGGAGACCGCCGACGCACCCCGCACCCCAACGCCCCCCGCGGCCACCGCCGGTGACGACCCGGCCGCTCGGGCGATGCCCGCCGCCTCGTTACGCCTGCTGCGCGCGGCCGGTTTCGTCAGCAACTTCGACCGCTTCTGCATCACCCCGATGCTGCTGCTCATCGGCACCCAGCTCGGTGTCCCGCTGACCACGGCGATGCTCGCCGCCAGCGGCTACTTCCTCGCCTACGGCCTGATGCAGCCGGTCTGGGGCCTGGCCAGCGACCGGCTGGGCCGGGTGCGGGTCATGCGGATCTCGCTGACCGGGGCCACCGCCGCCGCGCTGCTGTCGGTCCTCGCGCCCGACGCCACGGTGCTGATCGTGGCGCGCGTCGCGGCCGGCGCCTGCTTCGCCGCCTCCATCGCCGCCTCCATCACGTACGTCGGCGACACCGTGCCCGCCGCGGTCCGCCAGCGCCCGCTGAGCGAGCTGATGACCGCGTTCGCGCTGGGCACCGCCGTGGCCACCGTCGTCGCCGGGGCGCTCGCGCACTACGCCGGCTGGCGGCTGGTCTTCGCCCTGCCCGGCGTGATCGCCGCCTGCCTGGTCGTCGCCCTGCGCCGACTGCCCGAACCGCCACGCGCGGCCCCCGGCGCGCTGTTCGCTCCGTTCAAGGTGGTGCTCAGCTCCCGCTGGCAGTGGTACGTCATGGCCGTCGCGATGCTCGAAGGCGCCGTCCTGCTGGGCTTCCTGACGTACCTCGCGCCGGCGTTGGAGGCACAGGGCGCCTCGGCGACGCTGGCCGGCGTGGTGTCCGCGCTGTACGGCGTGGGGTCGATGGCGGCGGCACGGCTGGTCAAGCGGCTGGTCGGGCGCTGGACGCCGGTACGGCTGATCGTGGTCGGCGGGGCTCAGATGGCGGTGGCGTTCGGCCTGGCCGCGGTCGGCCTGTCCGTGCCCGCGCTGGTGGGATGTGCGCTGCTGCTCGGCGGCGGCTGGTCCTTCATGCACTCCACGATCCAGTCGTGGGCCACCGCCCTGTCCCCGACCGCCCGCGCCACCGGCGTCGCGATGTTCGGCGTGGCCCTCTACGTCGGCAGCGCCCTGGCCAGCGCCCTCGCCGCCGGGGCCGCGGAACGCCACGCCTACCCGGGCATGTTCCTGACGGCCGCGCTGCTCAGCGTCCCGCTGACCGTGGCCGCCGCCGTGGGCCGCGCCCGCTACCAGAGGTGACCGGTGCGCGCACGCCGGGTTCCGCCGACCGGGGGGCTTTCCGGGGGCGGCGCGGGGTGTCGGGGTCAGGGCGGCGCCAGTAATCCTTTAGCAAGGGGTCGTGAGATTTTCTTCGGATGCGATGAGACCACGACCGCGGGGCCGGGTCCGCGCCGTGCTGACGGCGCTGCTGGCGGCCCTGTTCGCGGTCCTCTGCCCGGCCGGTCTCGCCGTCCTCTTGGCGCGTACCGTCGCACCGGCCCGGAGCACCGGCGGCCGGGGGCGGCGGGGGAACGGCACCGGGACCGGCGGCGCTCCCTCGGCCGGGGCCCCCGCGCCCGGCCGCCGCGTCCTCGCCTCGCCGCCCCGGTCACGGTCGCCGTCGGGGACGCCGGCCCGGCAGCGCGCCGCGGCACCGCGCCCCATCGGAGTGCCCCGTCGCGGGCCCGCCCGCGCGAGCGGGCCCCCGGTCGCAGGGCGGGCCTCTTGCGGTGATCCTGTCAGGGAGAGCGTGGCTGGCTCCGCACGGCCGCTGTGCGTGGCCGGCCGTGCCGCACAGGAAGGCGACGCCCATGACGGTGGCATCCGACAAGACACAGCACGGGCACGGGGGCCGTACGGTCGACAGCGCTTCACTGGCAGCCGGGATCATGCTGATGCTCAGCGGACCGCTCAGCATCCTCATGGGCGCGGCGGGCATCGCGAACGACAGACTGTTCGCCACGTCGACCGGATACGCCTACAACTTCGGCCTGACACCCTGGGGCATCATCCACCTCGTCATCGGCATGGTCCTCGTCGTCGCGGGCTTCGCTCTGCTCGCGGGGATGAGCTGGGGCCGCGGGGCCGGCGTGGTGGCGGCCGGGATCAGCCTGATCACCCAGTTCATGTTCGTGCCGTACTACCCGGCGTGGGCGATCCCCGTCATGGCCCTGGACCTGCTGATCCTGTTCGCCCTGACCAGGTCGCACATCGAGCGCGCCCGGTAGGACCGCGGCCCGTCGCAGCGGACGTTTCACGTGAAACGGGCCCCCTCCGGCGGAAGGAGCCCGCTTCCGGGGAGATGCTCAGGGCTGCTCCTCGCCGCCGCTCCCGTCCACCGAACCGAGGCCGCCGCCCGGCTCCGGGACCTCCGTCGCGGCGGGCGGTTCGACCAGCCACTCGGGGTTGGCCTGGCGCTCCCACCACTTCCATGCCGCGAAGGCACCGCCCGCCACCAGAGTGGCCAGCGCCAGCATCTTCGCGGCGCGGCCAGCCCGGCACCTGCGCGCGTTGCGCCGGGCCAGCTTCTGGATGTCTTGCGCGGAGACCTGGCCGCGCAGCGCGGCCAGCGCGGCGGCACCCCGTGCCGCGGCCTCGTCGGCCACCGGCGCGGCGGCGGCCACGGCCTGTTCGATCCGGGGACGCGAGTACTCGGCCGCCTGCCGGGCGGCCTTGCGGGTACGGCAGGCGGCCTCGTGTGCGGCGAGGTCCACCTTCGGTGGTACATAGGTGCGCCGGGCCTGTTCCAGACGCGGGGCGAGCTGGGCGTTGTACTGCGCGCGGGCCTGCTCTGCGGCCTGCGACACCACGGGCGCGAGCCGTACGCGTGCCTCCTGCGCGTAGAGCGCGGCACGCTCCTTGGCCGTGTCGGCGTAGGGCGCCACCACTTCCGCGGCGTGCAGCACGCTGTCCTTCGCCGAGCCGGTCGCGGCGCGCACGCTGTCAATGCGGGTCACGGTTTCCTCCTCCTCGGTGGCGTACGGAATTCGACTTTCCACCCTTTTACGGATCATGCCTGTCGACGCGGCATGCGGCATGCGGGACAGGCATACGGGTGCCGCTCGCTCCTTCGGTTGGCCGACTGGCGCCGTGAGTACCCACCCGTGCGAGGATCGGAGCGTCACAGGAAGACGACATAAGACGACGGAAGGCAGATCGTGGCTGAGCAGCTTTACGCCACCCTGAAGACCAACCACGGCGACATCGAGGTCCGGCTGTTCCCGAACCACGCGCCCAAGACGGTCAAGAACTTTGTCGAGCTGGCCAAGGGCGAGCGCGAGTGGACCCACCCGAAGTCCGGCAAGACGAGCAAGGACAAGCTCTACGACGGCACGATCTTCCACCGTGTCATCAGCGGCTTCATGATCCAGGGCGGTGACCCGCTGGGCACCGGCATCGGCGGTCCGGGCTACAAGTTCGAGGACGAGTTCCACCCGGACCTGTCCTTCGACAAGCCGTACCTGCTGGCCATGGCCAACGCCGGCCCGGGCACCAACGGCTCGCAGTTCTTCATCACCGTCGCGCCGACCACCTGGCTGACCCGCAAGCACACCATCTTCGGCGAGGTCACCAACCCCGCCAGCCAGAAGGTCGTGGACGAGATCGCGGCCGTGAAGACCGGCCGCAACGACCGTCCCGCGCAGGACGTCGTGATCGAGTCGGTCGTGGTCGAGACCCGCGAGGGCTGACCCGGACGCCCCACGGGGAACCAAACGCCCCGCTCGTCCGTAAGGATGGGCGGGGCGGGGTATGTGCCGGGGAGTGCCAGAGGAGCGAGGGGATCATGGAGCACATCGCAAGCAGCGCACCGGACGCCCGGAGCGTGCCCGTGTGCTACCGGCACCCGGACCGTGAGACCGGGGTGCGCTGCACCCGCTGCGAGCGCCCCATCTGCCCCGAGTGCATGGTCAGCGCCTCGGTCGGTTTCCAGTGTCCCGAGTGCGTCCACGGAGGGGGCCCCGCCCAGCCGCACCCGCCGGGCGGTGGCGGCACCGCCCGCGCCATGGCCGCGGCCCGCCCGCGCACCCTGGCCGGCGGCACCATGACGGCGGACCCCCGGCTGTGCACCAAGGTGCTGATCGGGGTCAACATCGCCCTGTTCCTGGTGCAGCTGGCCGTCGGCGAGAGTTTCACCCAGCGCTTCGAGGTGATCGGGCAGGCGTACACCCCCCTGATCCCAGGGGTGCAGGGCATCGCCGAGGGGCAGTACTACCGGCTGCTGACCGCCATGTTCCTGCATGCCGGGTTCACGCATCTGCTGTTCAACATGCTCAGCCTGTGGTGGATCGGCGGCCCCCTGGAGGCGGCGCTCGGCCGCGCCCGCTATCTCGCCCTGTACTTCGCCTCGGGCCTGGCGGGCAGCGCCCTCACCTATCTGCTCGCCGCCCCGAACGCGCCCTCGCTCGGCGCCTCCGGAGCGATCTTCGGCCTCTTCGGCGCCACCGGCGTGCTGATGCGGCGGCTCAACTACGACATGCGGCCGCTGTTCGCGCTGCTGGTGGTCAACCTGATCATCACGTTCACCCCGAGCTTCAACATCGCCTGGCAGGCCCATGTCGGCGGCCTGGTGGCGGGGCTCGTCACCGGGTACGCCATGGTGCACGCCCCGCGCCGCAACCGGGCGCTCGTGCAGTACGGCACCTGTGCGCTGGTGCTCGTGGTGGTGGCCGTACTCACCCTGGTCAGGACCGCCCAGCTCACCTGATCCCGAACCGTTGTCCACAGCGGGTGCATGATCTTGTGCACACGGTGCGGCATCAGGTGCGCCTACGACCGCTCGGATGTGTTTTCGCAGGTAGGGGTGGGTGCGAACGCCTGTATGGGCACCAGTAATGCAGTCGTACCGGTGTCAACCCTCGATGAGTTATCCACAGATCGTAGTCTTTTCCCCAGGGGGGTGTGGAAATCCCCAGGCCTGTGGATAACTCAGCGGGTCCGCGTCACTTCCACTGCGTGGAGACACCGAATCCGGCGGCGATGAAGCCGAAGCCGACCACGATGTTCCAGTTGTCCAGCGCGTCGATGGGCAGCGAGCCGCCGGTCACATAGAAGACGACGATCCAGGCCAGGCCGATGACGAACATGGCCAGCATGACCGGGGCGACCCAGCCGTGGTTGTTCATCTTGATCGCCGCGGCCTGCTTCGCCGGCGGCGGCGTGAAGTCGGCCTTCTTGCGGATACGTGACTTCGGCACGAGGGTCTCTCCTGTCGATGCGCTGCGTGGCCGCGCAGGTAACTGATCGGGCTCGGGCAGCGTACAAGTGGCCAACACGACGACTCTGTGTGCTCCCCCGGGCGTCCGTTAGCGTAGTGCTTCCGTGGCGCCGAAGGAGAGTAAGGGTACGTTGAGCAATTCTGCCGACTCCCCCGGTACGGGAGCAATGGGTTCCGGCCCTCGCCGCGGGCCGCGGGTGCGCCCGGTGCGGATGCTCACCGCGGCCGTCTTCGCGCTCGCCGGCCTGATCTTCTTCACCAGCTTCGACACCGCCAAGGGCACCGACATCCGCCAGGACGGCTCCCTGCTGAAGCTGTCCGACCTGATCCAGCAGCGCAGCCGCAAGAACAAGGACCTGGACGAGTCCAACGCCGCCCTGCGCGACGGCGTGGAATCCCTGGCCGAGAGCGACGGCGGCAGCACCAAGGCCCAGGACCGGCGGCTGACCGGCCTGGAGAAGGGCGCGGGCACCCAGAGGCTCACCGGCAGGGCCGTCACCGTCACCCTGAACGACGCCCCGCCCAACGCCACCGCCAAGCTCCCCGGCTATCCCCCGCCGCAGCCCGACTACCTGGTCATCCACCAGCAGGACCTCCAGGCCGTGGTGAACGCCCTGTGGCAGGGCGGCGCCAAGGGCATCAAGGTCATGGACCAGCGGCTGATCTCCACCAGCGCGGTCCGCTGCGTCGGCAACACGCTGATCCTCCAGGGCCGCGTCTACTCACCGCCGTACAAGATCACGGCGATCGGGGACCCGGGCCGGCTCCAGAAGTCGCTCGCGGACAGCAAGGCGATCCAGACCTACATGGTGTACGTCAACGTCTACGGCCTCGGCTGGAACGTCACCGACGACGGCACGGTGACGCTGCCGGGTTACTCCGGCACGGTGGACCTGCACTACGCGAAGCCCGTGCAGTAGCCCTCGCGCGCGTATCGGATCGACAAAGGGCCGCACAAAACCGCCCCCGCCGGCGCCGGCGTCACCGACCCTGTGGAGTCGGGCGAACCGGACGGGCCGCGCCGCTAGTCTGGTGACGTACGGCGGGTGTCTGGTGCCGTAGGGATACGGAAGGGACGGCAAGGACGGCATGTACGGCTGGATCTGGCGGCATCTGCCGGGAAACGTATGGGTGAAGTTGCTGATCTCCGTCGTCCTGGTCCTGGCCGTGGTGTACGTCCTGTTCCAGTACGTCTTCCCGTGGGCCGAGCCGCTGCTGCCCTTCAACGATGTGACGGTGGACAACCAGTGAGTGCGCGCATTCTCGTCGTGGACAACTACGACAGCTTCGTCTTCAACCTCGTCCAGTACCTGTACCAGCTGGGTGCCGAGTGCGAGGTGCTGCGCAACGACGAGGTGACCACCGCACATGCCCAGGACGGCTTCGACGGCGTCCTGCTCTCGCCCGGCCCCGGCACCCCCGAGCAGGCCGGCGTCTGCGTGGACATGGTCCGCCACTGCGCGGCCACCGGGGTCCCGGTCTTCGGCGTCTGCCTGGGCATGCAGTCCATGCAGGTGGCGTACGGCGGGGTGGTGGACCGGGCGCCCGAGCTGCTGCACGGCAAGACCTCCCCGGTCGAGCACGAGGGCAAGGGCGTCTTCGCCGGGCTGCCCTCCCCCTTCACCGCGACCCGCTACCACTCCCTGGCCGCCGAGCCCGCGACGGTCCCGGCCGAGCTCGAGGTCACGGCCCGTACGCACGACGGCATCATCATGGGCCTGCGCCACCGTGAACTGCCCGTCGAGGGCGTGCAGTTCCACCCGGAGTCGGTGCTGACCGAGCACGGCCACCGGATGCTGGCCAACTGGCTGGCTCAGTGCGGCGACCAGGGTGCCGTGGCGAGGTCGGCGGGGCTCGCCCCGGTGGTGGGCAGGGCCACGGCGTGACCGCCCTGCGCCCCGAGCGCGAGGACTTGTACGGCGGCGGGGAACCGTACGAGTCCCACGGCGGTGCGCCCCAGGAGGCCCCCTTCGACGCGGAGACGATGGTGCTGCGGGCCGCCGACCCGGCGTCCGTGGGGCCCAGAGGGGCTTCTGGAGCCCCAGCGGCCCCTCCCGCACCCGCACCCGCTCCCGGCGGCCGTGCGGCCCGCAGAAAGGCGGCCAAGCGGCACGGGGGGCGCCGGGACCCGGTGACCGCGGGCGCGCCCACCGGTGTGCCCGCCGCCACCGCCGCTCCCGCCTGGGCGGAGGACGATCCGGACCGCCCGCTGACACGGGTCGAGGCCCGGCGGCGGGCGCGGCTGGCCAAGCCGGGACCCGGTGTGATCGCCAGCCGGGTGATCGGCGAGGTGTTCATCACCACCGGCGTGCTGATGCTGCTGTTCGTCACCTACCAGCTGTGGTGGACCAACGTCCGCGCGCACGCGCAGGCCGGCAGCGCGACCCATCAGCTCCAGGACGACTGGGCGAGCGGCAAGCGCGCCCCGGGTGTGTTCGCGCCCGGCCAGGGCTTCGCCATCCTGCACATCCCCAAGCTGGACGTGGTGGCGCCGATCGCGGAGGGCGTCAGCACCACCAGGGTCCTCGACAAGGGCATGGTCGGGCACTACGGCGAGGCGCCGCTGAAGACGGCGATGCCGGACGCCAGGACGGGCAACTTCGGGCTCGCGGCGCACCGCAACACCCACGGCGAGCCGTTCCGGTACATCAACAAGCTCACCCCCGGCGACCCCGTGGTGGTCGAGACCCAGGACACGTACTACGTCTACAAGGTGACGTCGACCCTCCCGGTCACCTCGCCGTCCAACACCGGCGTGCTGGACCCGATCCCGAAGGGCTCGGGCTTCACCAAGCCCGGCCGCTACATCACCCTGACCACCTGTACACCGGAGTTCACCAGCAAGTACCGGCTGATCGTCTGGGGCAAGATGGTCGAGGTGCGCCCCCGCAGCAAGGGCAAGCCGGACGCGCTCATCGAGTAAGGGCTAGGACACTGTGGCAGCGACCGCCGACGAGAACGAAGCGACCGAGGAAATCACTGCCGCGTCCGACCCGGAACCCGCCGAGCCGCGCCGGCGTCCGGGCCGGATCGCGCAGGCCGTCAGCGTCTTCGGTGAACTGCTCATCACCGTGGGCGTGTTGCTCGGCCTCTTCGTCGTCTACTCGCTGTGGTGGACGAACGTACTGGCGGACCGCAAGGCCGACAAGCAGGCCGAGAAGGTGCGCGAGCACTGGGCACAGAGCGCGGCCGGCGGGCCGGGCGCGCTGGACACCAAGGACGGCATCGGTTTCCTGCACGTGCCCGCGATGAAGAACGGCTCGGTCCTGGTCGAGAAGGGCACCAGCACCGACGTCCTCAACAACGGCGTCGCCGGCTACTACACCGACCCGGTCAAGGCGATGCTCCCCATGACCGGCAAGAAGGGGAACTTCACCCTGGCCGCCCACCGCGACGGCCACGGCGCGAAGTTCCACAACATCGACAAGCTCGAGAAGGGCGACCCGATCGTCTTCGAGACGCGGGACGACTGGTACGTCTACAAGGTCGCCTCGATCCTCCCGGAGACCTCGAAGTACGACGTCGGCGTCGTCGACGCGGTCCCCAAGGAGTCCGGCTGGACGAAGCCCGGCCACTACATCACGCTGACCACCTGCACGCCCGTCTACACCTCGCGCTACCGCTACATCGTGTGGGGCGAACTGGTCCGGGTGCAGAAGGTCGACAGCAAGCGGACGCCCCCGCCGGAGCTGCGCTGAGCGTTCGCCTGGAACACGCCAGGGCCCCTGCCGGAAGATTCCGGCAGGGGCCCTGGCGTTCGCAGGACCGGGTCAGCCGTTCATGCCGCCGAAGATGTTGGGACCGCCGTTGTCCCCGTTGTCCCCGTTGTTGCCCCGGCCGCCCCCGCCGATGGCGGTCACGTCGACGGTCTGGCCCTTGTTGACCGTGGTGCCGGGCGCCGGGTTCGAGCTGACGACCAGCGCGTTGTCGTCATTGTCGCCCGTGACGTTGCCGAGCGAGAGACCCGCCTGGGCGAGCATCTGCTTCACGTCGCCGAGCTTCTTGCCCTGGATGCCCGGCACCTGGACCTGGTTGTTCTGCGCCTTGCCCACGTTGATCGCGACGGGCGTGTTCTTGGCGACCTGCTGACCGGCCGGCGGGTTGATCGACAGGACCTTGCCGTCGTCGTCCGGGTTGTCGGTCGGCTGGTCGTTGCAGGTCGGCACCAGGCCCATGCCCTGGAGTTCGGCCTTGGCATCGGCACAGGACTTGCCGACGACATCGCCCGGAATGGTCACCTTCTCCTCCGCCTTGGCGACGGTGAGGGTGATCGTGGCGCCCTTCTCGACCTCCGTGCCGAGGTCCGGGTTCTGCTTGATGACGGTGCCCGCCGGCTGGGTGGAGACCTCGTCCTTGCGGTTGACCTTGAACTGGTACTTGTCCCCGGTCAGGGCCGTCTGGGCGGCATCGAAGGTCTGGCCCAGGACGTTCGGCACGGCGACCTTGGGCGCGCCCGTGGAGATCACCAGGTCGACGGTGGTGTTCTTGGCGACCTTCCTGCCCTTCGCCGGATCCTGCGAGCACACCATGCCCTTGGGCTCGTTCTCGCAGGGCTTGCGGTCGGAGACGGAGACCTTCAGATCCACGTTCGCCGCGGTGTTGCGGGCGTCCTTCTCGGACATGCCGACGAAATTGGGCACCGAGGGCTTGTCGTTGACACCGTGCCCGCTGAACGCGTACTTCCCGATCAGGATGGCGCCGACCAGCACCAGGACACCGGCGACGATCAGCAGGATGGTGGAGGTGTTCGACTTCTTCGGCTGCTGGCGGCGCCGGTCGGGGCGGTCGTCGTAGCCGAAGCCGCCGTCGTCCCCGTTCATCGGCGGGAGCATGGCCGTGGCGGCCGCGGGCGACTCCGGGCGCAGCGCGGTGGTCGCCTGGTCGTCGCCGTAACCGGCGTAACCGACCGCGCCCAACGCGGCGGTGGCGCCGACCGGCTGGCCGTCCAGGCACGCCTCGATGTCGGCGCGCATCTCGTCGGCCGACTGGTAGCGGTAGTTGGGGTCCTTGACCAGCGCCTTGAGGACGATCGCGTCCATCTCGGGAGTGATCTCGGGGTCGAAGACGGAGGGCGCCTGCGGCTCCTCGCGGACGTGCTGGTAGGCCACGGCCACCGGAGAGTCGCCGACGAAGGGCGGCCGGACGGTCAGCAGCTCGTACAGCAGGCAGCCCGTGGAGTACAGGTCGGAGCGGGCGTCGACCTGTTCGCCCTTGGCCTGCTCGGGGGAGAGGTACTGGGCCGTGCCGATGACCGCCGCGGTCTGCGTCATCGTCATGCCGGAGTCGCCCATCGCACGGGCGATGCCGAAGTCCATCACCTTGACCTGGCCGCCCCGCGTCAGCATGACGTTGGCCGGCTTGATGTCGCGGTGGACGATGCCGTTGCGGTGGGCGTACTCCAGGCCCTGGAGGATGCCGATGGTCATCTCCATGGCGCGCTCCGGCAGCAGCTTGCGGCCGGAGTGGAGCAGCTCGCGCAGGGTGGAACCGTCGACGTACTCCATCACGATGTACGGGATGGAGACCCCGTCGATGTAGTCCTCGCCCGTGTCGTAGACCGCGACGATCGCGGGATGGTTGAGCGAGGCGGCCGACTGGGCCTCCCGGCGGAACCGGGCCTGGAAGGACGGGTCGCGCGCGAGGTCCGCGCGCAGCGTCTTCACCGCCACGGTGCGGCCGAGCCGGGTGTCATGCGCGAGGTAGACCTCGGCCATGCCACCACGGCCGAGCACGTGGCCCAGCTCGTACCGGCCGCCGAGGCGACGCGGCTCATCCATAGCTACCTACCAGCCCTCTCCGTCGGTCCCGGCCGTCACATCGCTGTGCGCCGAGGCTGCCGTCCGGGCCTACGGTACCCGGCTCGCTTTGTATGACCTGGCCAAGCTCGGATCCCGATACCGGACCGGTACCGCAACGTGCGTCGTTGGGAAAGCGATGTGATGGTCGTCACTTCTTGGAGTTGATGACCGCCTCCATCACGCTCTTCGCGATGGGCGCGGCCAGACCGCCGCCGGAGATGTCGTCGCGGTTGGCGTGCTCGTCCTCGACGACCACGGCCACGGCCACCGGGGAGCTGCCGTCGGGGAGCTTGGCGTAGGAGATGAACCACGCGTACGGGTTGGCGCTGTTGGCCACACCGTGCTGGGCGGTACCGGTCTTGCCGCCGACCTTGACGTTCGGGATCCGGGCGTTGGTGCCGGTGCCCTTCTCGACCACGGTCTCCATCATCGACTGGAGGATCTGCGCGTTCTGCGGCGACAGCGGCCGGCTCAGCTCCTGCGGCTTCGTCTTCTCCACCGGGTCGAGGTTGGAGGCCTCCAGCTCGTCCACCATGTACGGCTTCATCAGCTTGCCGTCGTTGGCGACCGCCGAGGCGACCATGGCCATCTGGAGCGGGGTCGCGGCGGTGTTGTACTGGCCGATGGAGGACAGCGCGGTCTGCGAGGCGTTCATGTTGTCCGAGAACACCGAGGCGTTGGAACGCACCGGGGTGAACTGCTCCGCGTCGAAGCCGAACTTCTTCGCCTCGGCCAGCATCTTGGCGTTGCCGAGGTCGGCGCCGATCTTGCCGAAGACGGTGTTGCAGGAGTACTGGAGCGCGATCCGCATGGTGGCGTTCTTGCAGGGCAGGTTGCCCTCGTTGGGCAGCGGGGTCGTGGTGCCCGGCATGATGTACGGCAGCGGCGAGTCGGTCGGCTGGTCGGCCGAGGTGTACTTGCCGTTCTCCAGCGCGGCCGCCGCGGTGACCACCTTGAAGGTGGAGCCCGGCGGGTAGGTCTCGCGCAGCGCCCGGTTGAGCGTCGGGTCGGCCGGGTCGTTCTTCTTCTGGAGCTTGTTCCAGGCCTTGGCGTCCTCGTCGGTGTTCCCCGCGAAGGCCGAGGGGTCGTACGACGGGTACGAGGCCAGCGCCAGGATCTTGCCGGTGGCCGGGTCGAGCGCGGCGACCGCGCCCTTGCCGCCGACGGCCTTCAGCCCGTTGTACGCGGCCTTCTGCGCGGCGGCGTTGAGCGTGGTGACGACGTTGCCGCCCTGCTTCGGCTTGCCCGTGATCATGTCCAGGGTGTTGCGGAAGAACAGCCGGTCGTCGTTGCCGGTGAGGATGCCGTCCTCCAGCTTCTCCAGCTGGCTGCCGTCGAAGGCCTGGGAGGAGTAGCCGGTCACCGGGGCCCACATGGGCCCGTTCTTGTAGGTGCGCTTGTACTTGAAGTCGCCGTGCTTGACCTCGGCCGAGCCGGTGATCGGGTTGCCGTCCACGATGATGTCGCCGCGCGGCGCGGAGTAGCGCTCGATGGCGACCCGGCGGTTGAGCGGGTCGCTGCGCAGGCTGTCGGCCTTGACGTACTGGAGGTAGTTGTCGCGGACGAGCAGGGCCAGCACGAGCAGGCCGCAGAAGATCGCGATCCGGCGCAGGGGTTTGTTCATGACGGGCGGACCACCTGGGTCATCTCGGCGTCGGGGTTGGCTGCGGGGGCGGGCGCCGGGCGGCGGGCGGTGTCGCTGATGCGGATCAGGATGCCGATGAGCGCCCAGTTGGCGATCACGGACGAACCGCCGTACGCGAGGAACGGCATGGTCATACCGGTCAGCGGGATGAGGCCCATCACACCGCCGGCCACGACGAAGACCTGGAGCGCGAAGGCGCCGGAGAGGCCGACGGCGAGCAGCTTGCCGAACGGGTCGCGGGCGGCGAGGGCGGTGCGCACGCCGCGTTCCACGATCAGGCCGTAGAGCAGCAGGATCGCCATGAGGCCGGCCAGCCCCAGCTCCTCGCCGAAGGTGGCGAGGATGAAGTCGGAGTTGGCGGCGAACTTGATCAGCTCGGAGTGGCCCTGGCCCCAGCCGGTACCCAGGGTGCCGCCGGAACCGAACGCCCACAGGGCCTGCATGGCCTGCTCGGAGTGGCCGGTGACGCCCGCCTGGGAGAGCTTGTACTCCTTCATCGGGTCGAGCCATGCCTGCACACGCATCTTCACGTGCGGCTCGAAGCTCGCCACGCCGACGGCGCCGGCCGCGGACATCAGCAGACCGAAGACGATCCAGCTGGTCCGCTCGGTGGCGACGTACAGCATGATCACGAACATGCCGAAGAACAGCAGCGACGTACCGAGGTCGGTCTCGAAGACCAGGATCAGGATGGACATCGCCCAGACCACGAGGATCGGACCGAGGTCGCGGCCGCGCGGCAGGTAGAGGCCCATGACACGGCGGCTGGCCAGGGCCAGCGCGTCGCGCTTCACCATCAGATAGCCGGCGAAGAAGATCGCGAGCACGATCTTGGCGAACTCACCGGGCTGGATGGTGAAACCGCCGACGGAGATCCAGATCTTGGCGCCGTAGACGTTCAGACCCAGCCCCGGAACCAGGGGGAGCAGCAGCAGGAGCAGCGCGCACACCATGGAGATGTACGTGTAGCGCTGGAACGTGCGGTGGTCCTTGAGGAAGTACAGCACCGCGACGAACAGGGCGATGCCCATCGCCGTGTACATCAGCTGGTTGGTCGCCTTGCCGCCCGCGACATGGATCTGCTGGAGCGCCTTGGACTGGTCGAGCCGCCAGATGGCGACGAGCCCGAGCCCGTTGAGCAGGGTGGACAGCGGCAGCAGCAGCGGGTCGGCGTACGGGGCGAACTTCCGTACGACGAGATGGGCCACGCCGGCCAGCAGGCCGAGGCCCAGGCCGTAGCTGAGCAGGCCGGAGGGTACGTGGTCGTCGATGGCCAGGCCCACGTTGGCGTAGGCGAACACCGGGATCAGCACCGCGAAGACCAGCAGGGCCAGCTCGGTGTTGCGGCGGCTCGGCGCGCCGATCGCGCCGATGGTGGACGTGTGGTGTGTCGGCGAGTTAGTCGTACTGCTCATCGTGTGACAGGGCCTCTCACGGCTTGCCTACTGCTTACCGCACAGCGAGACGACCTTCTGCTCATCCTCCGAGAGGGTGGGGCCGGGGCTGGGGGTCGCGGACGGGGTCGTGGACGAAGACTTCGAAGGTCCCGGCGTGCCCGCGGACGGACCCGTCTTGGGGTTCGTGGTCGCGGTCGTCCGGGTGAAGGCGGCGGTGGACAGGGTGCCGGTGGCGCCGTCCGCGCTGGACTTGCTCCCGCTGGACTTGCCCGTGTGCGGCTTGCCCGGCTGGGTGCGCTCGGCGTCCTGGCGCTCCGCCTCCTTCCTGCAGGCGGAGGCCTGCACGGCCAGCTCCTGGATCTTCGACTGGGCCTCCTTGAGGCCGTCCTCGGCGATCGTGGCCCTGACCTGCTTCTGCTGGTACGACGGCAGGTACTTGAGTTCGATCTCCGGGTGGTCCTGCTGCATCTTCGACAGCGACACCCAGGCCAGGTCCTGGCTGATCCCGCGGTACAGCGCGACGTGCTCCTCGTTGGCGCCGACGTAGTACTGCGTCTGCGTCCAGCGGTAACC
Source organism: Streptomyces sp. AM6-12 (assembly GCF_044327085.1). Lineage (NCBI taxonomy): Bacteria > Bacillati > Actinomycetota > Actinomycetes > Kitasatosporales > Streptomycetaceae > Streptomyces > Streptomyces sp. AM6-12. Next base: position 3,667,192 of record NZ_JBIQWN010000001.1, on the reverse strand, counting down.
GCCGTACAGGCCGCCGCCGATGACCGCGAGGGCGAGGGCGCTGTACAGCGACGCCTTCAGCCATCTGCGGCTCTTGCGTTTGGTGAAGTCGCCGTCGGCGTAGTCGTCGAAGCTGCCCGCCGGGATGTAGCCGGTGGTGTCGCCGGAGCCGGGCGGGCCGAACTCGCCGCCGCCGTGGCCCTGGCGGCCCAGGTGGGAGGCGCGGCCGGCCGGGGTCTGCATGATCCCGTTGTCGTGCAGGTGGCTCTGGTTCTCGGCGACCGCGCCGACCACGACCGGCTGGTCGGACAGCCGGCCCGCGAGCGTGTCGCCGGTGTCCAGGTCGAGGACGTCGGCCACGATGACGGTGATGTTGTCCGGGCCGCCGCCGCGCAGCGCGAGCTGGATGAGCTCCTGCACGGTCTCCTGCGGGCCCTGGTAGCTGGCGAGGGTCTCCTCCATCGTCTGGTGGGAGACGACGCCGGACAGGCCGTCGGAGCAGATCAGGTACCGGTCGCCGGCGCGGACCTCACGGATGGACAGGTCGGGCTCGACGTGGTCGCCGCTGCCGAGGGCACGCATCAGCAGCGAGCGCTGCGGATGGGTGGTGGCCTCTTCCTCGGTGATCCGGCCCTCGTCCACGAGCCGCTGCACCCAGGTGTGGTCCTGGGTGATCTGGGTGAGCACCCCGTCGCGCAGCAGGTAGGCGCGCGAGTCGCCGACGTGCACCATGCCGAGCCGCTGCCCGGTCCACAGCAGCGCGGTGAGCGTGGTGCCCATGCCCTCCAGCTGGGGGTCGTCCTCGACCATGGAGCGCAGCTGGTCGTTGGCGCGCTGCACGGCCACGCCGAGGGAGGTGAGGATGTCGGAGCCGGGCACGTCGTCGTCGAGGGTGACCAGCGTGGAGATGACCTCGGAGGAGGCGACCTCGCCGGCCGCCTGGCCGCCCATGCCGTCGGCGATCGCCAGCAGGCGGGGACCGGCGTAACCGGAGTCCTCGTTGCCCTCGCGGATCATGCCCTTGTGCGAACCGGCGGCAAAGCGCAGTGACAGACTCATGCGCACCTCGCCCGTCGGCTCCGAATGCAGCCGGTCGTGTCGAGCCACACTGCCCACCCTCCGGTCGGGAGCGCGCCGGGGACCGGAAGACGGTCCCCCGCCGCGTGCTCGCTCCGCTCGCGCTCACTCATGATGTAGCACTACTTCCGCAGCTCGATGACGGTCTTGCCGATGCGGATCGGCGCGCCCAGCGAGATCGGCGTGGGGGTCGTCAGCCGGGACCGGTCCAGGTAGGTGCCGTTGGTCGACCCCAGGTCCTCGACGATCCACTGGCCGTCGCGGTCGGGGTAGATCCTGGCATGGCGGCTGGAGGCGTAGTCGTCGTCCAGCACGATGGTGGAGTCGTGCGCCCGGCCCAGGGTGATGGTCTGGCCCTGGAGCGCGACGGTGGTGCCGGCCAGTGTGCCCTCGGTCACGACGAGCTTGCTGGGGGTGTTGCGCCCGCGCCGGCCGCCGCCGGCGGCCTGCTGGCCGCGCTGCTGCGGGGGCGCGGCCTGCTGCCGGGCCTGGCGGCCGCCCGCGGGCTGGGCCGCCCGCCCGGCCTCCCTACGCGATCCGCGCTGGGTGACGCGCGTACCGAACAGGTCGCTGCGGATGACCTGCACGGCCACGATCACGAACAGCCACAGTACGGCCAGGAAACCCAGCCGCATGACCGTGAGGGTCAGCTCTGACATTGCCCCCGCTTCACCCTTCGGCTTGCCTATAGATAACGGTGGTGCTGCCCACGACGATCCGCGAGCCGTCGCGGAGCGTAGCGCGGGTGGTGTGCTGCCCGTCCACCACGATGCCGTTGGTGGAACCGAGGTCCTGGATCGTGGAGGGCGAACCGGTGCGGATCTCGCAGTGCCGGCGGGAGACGCCGGGGTCGTCGATCCGTACGTCGGCCTCGGTGCTGCGGCCCAGCACCAGGGTGGCGCGGGAGATCTGGTGGCGGGTGCCGTTGATCTCGATCCAGTAGCGGGTGCGTCCGCCGCTCATCGGGGCGGCCGCGGGGCGCTGGGTGGCGGGCTGCGGGTAGCCGTAGCCGCCGGGGCGGGTGCCGGGCGGCGGGGCGGCGGGCATGGGGGGCGCGCCGGCGGGCATGGCGGGCGGATAGCCGTAACCGCCCTGGCCCGGTGCGCCGGCTCCGGCCCCGCCCGGCCGGCCCGGTGCCGCGGCGGGGCCCGGTCCGTGCGCGGGGGCCTGCTGGTCGCTGGAGGAGGCGAGGGTGCGCGAGCGCACCCGGTACAGCCCGGTGTCCAGGTCCTCGGCCTTCTCCAGGTTCACCTTGATCGGGCCCATGAAGGTGTAGCGCTGCTGCTTCGCGTAGTCGCGCACCATGCCGGCCAGCTCGTCCCCGAGCTGGCCGGAGTAGGGGCTGAGGCGCTCGTAGTCGGGCGCGCTGAGCTCCACGATGAAGTCGTTGGGTACGACGGTGCGGTCGCGGTTCCAGATCGTCGCGTTGTTGTCGCACTCGCGCTGGAGCGCGCCGGCGATCTCCACGGGCTGGACCTCGGACTTGAAGACCTTGGCGAAGGTGCCGTTCACCAGACCTTCGAGACGCTGCTCGAACTTCTTCAGGACTCCCATGGGGCACCTCCTCCGTCCCTTGTCGGTTCCTTGTCCTGCTCTGTGGTGCGTGTGGTGCGTGTGGTGCTGCCTGTGGTGCTCTGTGCGTTGCCTTGCCGGTACCGCCGGTACTGCTTACTGATCGTATCCACGCCCCCGGCAAACAGCCGGTTCCCCCAGCGGCTCCGCTTGGAACTCCTCCCCGGCATGGATCGTAGAGCCGGGCGAAGACCAGTGTCCCGCACCCGGCCCCGCCCCCGCCCCTCTCCTGGGGAGATGACCGGGACCGGTACGAGGTTGATACGTGAACCAGGACTCCTTGATACGCGGTGAAACGGCCGTGCGCTGTGCGGATGGTCACGGGTGTGGGGACGGTCACGGTGCGCACGGGCTGGCGCGGCGGGACGGGGCGGGACGCGGCGGTGGGGTCCGGGTCGGGGTTCGGGTCGGGCGTTCGCGGGGCGGGGTGTGGTGGGGCGCGCGGTGGGCGGTGGGTTGTGCGGTGGGTCGCGGTGGGTTGTGCGGTAAGGGGCTGGTCAGGGGCCCCGGGAAAGGGATGTGAACCCACCCCGTACGACGTGCTAATGTTCTGCATGTCGGAAGGGGCCAACCCGAAAGGGCCGAAGCCGGAAGACACACCCAATGCGCGGGTGGCGGAATAGGCAGACGCGCTGGATTCAGGTTCCAGTGCCCGCAAGGGCGTGGGGGTTCAACTCCCCCCTCGCGCACAGAGGGAATGGGCGGCATCGCGATGGCGATGCCGCCCATTCTTGTTTGCGTATGCCGTGGCATTCGTTTCTGGCCTCTGCTCTCTGTGAGGAAGGTCTCATGCCTGGGGGTGTGGCCGGATTGTTCGTGGAGGGTCCTTGCCGGAGGAAGGTGTCGGTCACGCCCGGCCGAGTTCTCGCAGTGCCGAGCTCGCGGCGTTGTGGCCGCACATGCCGTGCACGCCCGCGCCCGGTGGCGTCGCCGCCGAGCACAGGTAGACGCCGGGGATGCCCGTCGCGTACGGGTCGAGGGCCGGGCGCGGGCGGAACGCGAGCGAGGCGAGGGTGTTGGCGCCGGTGAGGATGTCTCCGCCGACGTAGTTGGGGTTGTACGCCGCCAGCTGGGCCGGGGTGCGGGCGGACAGGCCGACGACGCGGTCGCGCAGTCCGGGGGCGTACTGCTCGATCCGGTCCAGGACGGCGGCCGTCGCGTCGCCGTCGTAGCCGTGCGGGACGTGCGCATATGCCCACACGGGATGGATGTCGCCGGCCGAACGCCCGGAGTCGGCGAGGTGCTGCTGGGCGACCAGTACGAAGGGGCTTCGCGGCATCCGCCCGCGGGACACCGCCTGTTCGGCCTCCGCGATCTCCTCCGCGGTGCCGCCGAGGTGGACGGTGCCCGCCGTGCGGCACACCTCGGCGCGCCATGGCACGCCTCCCTCCACCGCCAGATCGACCTTGTATGCGGCGGGCCCGTGCCGGTAGCGGGTGTAGGCGCGTCGGACGCGGGCGGGAAGACGCGGACCGCACACCCGCGCCGCCGCGTGGGGAGCCAGGTCGAGCAGGATGGTGCGGGCGGGGGGAAGGTCTCGCAGGGAACGGACGGGGGTGCCCGTTTCGATGGTGCCGCCGAGTTCGACGAGACGGGCGGCGAGCGCGTCGGCGATGGCCTGAGAGCCCCCGCGGGCGACGGGCCAGCCGTGCCGGTGCGCGGCGGCGGTGAGCATGAGTCCGATGGCGGAGCTGCCGGGGGCGGCGAGCGGTTGCAGCGCGTGGGCGGCGACCCCCGCGAACAGGGCACGGGCCGCCTGGCCCCGCCATCGGCGCAGGGTCCACTGCGCGGGTTGGGCCGCCAGAAGCCCGAACCTGCCCGTCAGGACGGGGTGACGGGGCAGCCGCGCCAAGGGGCCCATGAGGTCTTCGCTCAGAGCGTCGTAGCGGGCGGTCAGGGGTGAGAACAGACGACGCCAGGCCGGGCCGTCGACGCCGAGACCCCGCACGGTCGCGGCCAGCTCGCGCTGGAGCACGGCCGCACGGCCGCCGTCGAGGGGGTGGGCGAGGGCGGTCTCGGTGTGCTCCCAGCGCAGCCCGTGGCGTTCGAGGCCGAGAGTACGCAGGTAGGGCGATGCGACGGCCATGGGATGCACCGCGGCGCAATGGTCGTGGAGCAGGCCGGGCACGGTGAGCTCGCTGCTGCGCGTCCCGCCGCCGATGGTGGTGGCGGCTTCCAGGACGGTCACGGAGAGGCCCGCCTGGGCGAGCGTGACGGCGCCCGCGAGGCCGTTCGGCCCTGCTCCCACGACGATGGCGTCGGCGGTCACCGCAGGGCGCCCTTGGTGTGCTGGAACCAGCGCAGGTATCCCGGCGCGGGGGACCCCAGGCCCGTGGCGTCGTCGTAGCCGTGGTGCGCGGGCAGGCCGAAGTCACGGCCGAGCGTGTAGAGGATGTAGCGCTGGGCGCCGGCGGAGGTGTCGGTGTCGGGGCCCTCGTCGCGGACCACGGTGAGGGGCGAGGATCCGGCGTTCGCGGGCCGGTCGGTGACGTCGTGGAAGATCTGGGGGCGGGAACCGGAGAGTGCGTACAGGAGCGGGTTGGCGAAGCCGATCCGGTGCCCGGAGGCCTGTTGTGCGTCGGCTTGGACGGCAGCGAAGGCGGGCGCCGCCGCGGAGGTGCCGCCGAATCCGATGAGGTGGAAGGTTCCCGCGTCGGTGAACCCGACCAGTACGGGCAGTGCCCCGTCACCCTCCATCGCGACGTCGGGTGTCGTGCGGTGCCCGGTGTCGCCGGTGCCGCGGCCGCGCTGGTACCAGGGCTGCGCGAAGTCGCTCGCGCCTCCTCCGCCGCCGAAGGCGAAGACGCCGGGGATGGGCCCCCAGGGTCCCTTGCCCGTGTCGGTGCGGATGGACAACTCGTCGCCCATGCTGGTCTCCCAGGCGTAGTCGCCGTGCCGGTCGAGGGCGAGGGTGGTGCCGCCGACCGAGGTCACCCACGGGGAGCCGCTGGGGAAGTCGGCCTGGGCGCGGGTGGTCTTCGGGTCGCAGTTGACGCCGGTCTGAGCTGCCCGGGGCGAGGAGTCGCCGCAGTCGCCCGCCGCGAAGTGGACACCGATGCCTTCGGCGGCGGCTTGCCCGAACAGCAGGTTCCACGACGCCACCAGCGCGGGTGTGAGGTGGCCGGGGCTGGAGTGGATGATCTCCGCCCAGGAGTTGGAGATGACGTCCGCCCGGCGGCCGTCGATGATGTACGACTCGGCGTCCATCAGGTCGTTGTCGAGGCAGGAGTTCGCGCCGACGTACAGGATGTTCGCGTCCGGGGCCAGGCCGTGGGCGAGGTCGACGTCGAGGGCTTGTTCGCCGGCCCAGGTGCGCGGGGGCGCGCAGGCGGCGCCGACATGCCAGTCGGCGGGCGTCACATGCTGGCGGTACTGGCCCGGCCGGAAGCGACGGTCGCCGGTGGCGCGGGTGTAGCGATCGGAGTCCGCGGCCACGTCCGGCGATCCGTAGGCATCGACGATGGCGATGGTGGAGCCGTGCCCGGTGGCGCCCTTGGTGCCGGCCCCGTAGGCGTGGCGCAGCTGGGCGGGGGTGTAGGGGCAGGGCGCATAGGTGGAGATCCTGCCGTACGCCTTGGGCATGTCGGTGGCGGGCTTCTCACCGAAGTGCCCGGAGCAGACGGCGCCGTCCGCGGGTACGTTCAGGGCGGGCGACGGAGTGGACAGCGGGTGGGCCGCGCCAGGGGCCGACAGGCCGGACACGCCGAGCACGGTGGCGCCGAGGGAGGCGGGCACACTGAGGTCGCCGGTGGGGGCGTCGCTCGTACCGCGGCCGGTGCGGTAGCTGTGCAGGCCCGTACCGAAGGCCCGCTGGACGGCGCGGGCGGGACCCTCGATGGCCAGGTAGTGGGAGGTGCGGCCGGTGACGGTGAACCCGGACCCGGACAACCAGGCGGTCACGGCGCGGACCTGATGAGTGGTCGGGCCGAAGCGCCGCTGGTACTCGGCCGGGGTGAGGTAGTGCCGGTAGTGCGGGCTGCGGGGATCGGTGATGTCACGCAGGAGCGCCACGAGCCCTTGCGGGTCACGGGAGTCGAGGTAGACCCGCGCATCGATGTGCCGATCGCCGGGCACCGGGCCGGAGTCGGTGGCAGGCGTCGCGAACGCGGGCCGGGATCCCGTCAGCGGATGCCGGTCGGCCGCGTGGGCCGCGGGCAGGAACCCGGCGGTGCCGAGCAGCGCGGCGCAGGCCGCTGCGACCAGGGACCGGCGGCGCGGATGACGTGGCGGGCGTATGAGGGCATGCAGGAACACGTATACGGACCTTCTGGTGTGGGAGCGCCGGAGGGCGCGCAGCGCAGAGCAGTCCGGCACGAACGGGGCTTCTCGCCGTACCGGACGCCGGCCGCTCAGGAACGGGGTGCTACGTGCGGATGGTCCGGCCCCGGCACAGCGGGCCCGAGACTCCTTCGAATTCCAGGTCGAGGCCGATGCCGTCGCGTTCGGCGTGGATGTGCAGGTGCGGCTCGGTGCTGTTGCCCGAGTTGCCGATCTGGCCGAGCACCTGCCCGGCGCGCACGGTGTCGCCCTTGGCCACGGTCACGGTGCCGGGGCGCAGATGAGCCAGCTTCACGATCTCGGAGCCCGTGTCGATCCACACGTGGTTGCCGTACAGGGGCTGGTAGCGGATGGTGCCGGGGTCCTGATCGGCGATGTGGTCGGCGGCGGAGACGACGGTGCCGTCGCAGGGCGCGTGCACAGGCTTCCCGTAGACGAGGTAGCTCTCGTTCCTGCCGGACACGCCCTTGGCGCGGTTCCGCGACCGGCTGCCGCCGGGGCCGACCTGGATGATGTCCAGGGCACCCCGCTGTTCGGTGAAGGCGAAATGGTGGTTGAGGCCGCGCCCTCCGCCCTGCGCGATGTACCAACTGCCGCCCCGCAGGGGGAACACGAGGGGGCGGGAGACGGCTGTTCCCCAGCGGTGGCGTCGTGCCCGGACGAGCAACGCGCAGAAGACGCCGACCAGGACGAGGCCCACGACGGGTTCGGCGGCATTGCCACCGGAGACGGGCAGCCCGGCCAGACGCCACGCGGAGGCGAGGGCGACGAGCGCCCCGGCCTCCACGGGCCGGCGGATCCACCACGGAAGCCGAGCGGGGGTGAACCGGCCCTCCAGGGCCACGTAGCCGGCCGCCACCATGAGCGCCCGCCCGCACCAGACGATGCGGGAGGGCGCATCCCAGCACGCTGCGATGCGCAGGACGAGCAACAGTGCCAGGACGCTCCACGCGAACGCTCCGCGTACCTCCGGCGGGATGCGCAGGCGCGGTGGCCGGTACGCCCCCGGTTGGATCAGGAACTCGTCGAGTCGCAGGCCGTCCTGGCTGACGGCGAAGGCGAGGGCTCGGCCGGTGGTGCCCTCGATCACCAGGCCGTCGCGGCTGTCGCGTATGCCGGTGACGTCTCCGATGCGCGCGAGCGTGGCGTCCACGATCTCGTCGAGCCGTGCGCGGCCCACGGCGGCGACCACGCGCGGCGCGAGATGCTCCCGGTCGGCGGCCTCGGCGGTGAGGAAGCGGTACAGGGCTTGCGCCGCGGCAGCTGCCGGCCCGTAGTCCGGCCGCCCCGCCTGGCGGGGCGTCGCCGGTTCCCCGGTCGTGTCACGCATCGGCCACACCGTCCTGTCCGGCCACCATGGCCACGGGGGTCATTCCGCCGGTGGGCAGCGGTGCCCAACGGCGTTGCTTCATCCGGTTCTTGACGGACCGCAAGCGCCGGGCGAGATGGTGCCGTCGGCCGTCGAAATCTGAAGCGGGCCGAGTATGTGAAAATTCAATTGTGCCCCCGTGTGCTCCCCGTGACAGCAGGATGGTCAATCCCGCCAATGGGTGATCTTCCGCAGCGCGCCGGGCCCCAGGCAAGGTCACGGGATCCCTTTTACTGAGAGTTGGCGCGTCTCTCACCTCGATTTGAGCCCCAGGGCGACCGGGCTGATCCGGTGTGACGTACGCCATCATTTGGGGAACTGCACCGCCGGCCGTATGAAGTGGGGCTGGTCTGGTGCATGGGGGAGTTTAGCGGTGCGGTCCAGTCTCTGAATCATCTGCACAACGTGATTTACGGGGGGGAGTTGGACGGCACACGTCTGCCGCTTTCGGCTGCCCCAGCACGAGATATGGCCGGCCGAGCAGCTGAATCCGAAAGGGCGGCAGTCTCGTATCGGTGAGTACCTGGAGATCCGCGGCCCCGTCGACGCGGAGAGATTCGAAGCCGCGCTCCGGCGGACCATCGCCGAGGCCGAACCCTCGCCAGGCTGGTGACGGTGTTCCCGCTGAGCGACCATGCCGAGGCACTGGTCCGGGTGTCCGACGGGTCGGTGATGAAGGCGGTCTTCACCTCCGGCTGAGAGAAGGCGCTTTAGTCCCGGCTGCTGATGGGGGTGTGGGGTGACCTCAGCCGTGCAGGACGGGCGCTGTCGTCTTCTCCGTGTCGGTGGCGGCGGATGTTCCGGCGTCCTGACCGGGACCTTGGACGAGGGTGAAGGCGGCCAGAGCGGCGATGCCGGGGATCGACACGGCCCACCAGCTCGCGACCGTGTACCCGTGGGCGGCGGCGTGATCGGTGAAGCCGGTCTTGCCGAGGGACCTGGCCTGCTGAAGGTGCCGGGCGGCTCAGGGGTGGCCCGAACTGCTCGCGACGGTGTTCAGCAGAGCGGTCCCGATCGATCCGCCGACCTGCTGCGAGGCGGAAACCGTGGCGGAAGCCACACCGGCGTCCCGCGTTCCGGGGGTGCGTGCAGGAAGCCGTTTCCCGGTGCGTTCGCCGAACGAGACGGGCGGCTCCCGTTGCCGTGATCGAAATAGAACGCTAGCCAAGTATTTCGGTGACCGATGTAATCTGGGGGTATGGGCACCGACACGCGACCGCACCCGTCCCTACGCCGCGGGCTCGCCCTGCTCACCTCCGAGCGGGCCCGCCCCGAGGCGGTCCGCGCACGGCCGGACAGCTGGTGGCTGGCCGTGGCCGCGGTGTGCTTCGGCGCCTTCATGGGCCAGCTCGACGCCAGCATCGTCACGCTCACCTACGGCGGTCTGCGCACCGATTTCCACGCCTCGCTCGCGGCCGTCGAATGGGTCTCGCTGGCCTATCTGCTGGCCCTCGTGGCGCTGCTGGTGCCCGCGGGACGACTGGCCGACGCCCACGGCCGCAAACTGCTCTACCTCTACGGCTTCGCCGTCTTCACCCTCGCCTCCGCGGCCTGCGGCTTCGCGCCCTCGCTGGCGGCCCTCGTGGCGTTCCGCGTGGTCCAGGCGGCCGGCGCGGCCATGATGCAGGCCAACAGCGTGGCGCTGGTGACCACCAGCGCGCCCCGCGAGCGGATGCGCGGCGCGCTCGGGGTGCAGGCCGCCGCGCAGGCCCTGGGGCTGGCCCTGGGACCGACGGTCGGGGGCGCCCTGGTGTCGACCCTGGGCTGGCGCTGGGTGTTCTGGGTGAACGTGCCCGTCGGCGTCGTCGCGCTCGTCGGCGGCCACTATCTGCTGCCCCGCACCCGCGCCCGCACCCAGGTCACCCGCTTCGACTGGCCGGGACTCCTGCTGCTCGCAACGGCCACCACCGGGACCCTCATGGGCGTCTCCGCCGCCTCCGGGCTGCCGGTGCCCGGCTGGGGCGTGGCCGCGCTGTTCGTGGTCGCGGCCGTCGCGGGATGGGCCTTCGTACGGCGCCAGCGGCAGGCCGCCGCGCCCCTGCTCGACCTCGCCCTGCTGCGGGTACGGGCGGTGGCGTACGGCCTGGTGGGCGCCCTGAGCGGCTACCTGGTGCTGTTCGGGCCGCTGGTGCTGGTACCGGTCGTACTCACCGCGCGCGGCGCCTCCGAGCTGACCGCGGGGCTGGTGCTCACCGCGCTGCCGGCCGGGTTCGCGCTGGCCGCGACCGGGGGCGACCGGGTGCTGCCGCGCGGCCTTTCGGACCGGGGGCGGTGCCTGGCCGGGGCGGGAGTCTTCACCGCCGCCATGGCCGCGCTGCTGGTCGTGCCGCCGGGGATCGGCGAACTGGTGCCACTGCTCGCGGTGACCGGGCTGGGGCTGGGGATGTTCACCCCGGCCAACAACGCGCTGATCATGGGCGCGATACCCGCACGGTCCTCCGGGACGGGCGGCGGCCTGGTGAACATGACACGGGGGCTGGGCACGGCGCTCGGAGTCGCGCTGGTCACGCTCGCGGTGCAGATGGGGGGCGGCGGGGCGGCGGCCGGGCGGGACGGGAGCCAGGAGGCCGCCGCGGTGGTCCTGGTGGCGGCGTCGGTGGTGGCGGTCGGGGCGGCTTGGTTCGGAGCGGGGGAGGGGGCGCGCCCCGAGAAGCCTCTCCCTGAATGACCCCGGAGCGCCTTCACTCCAGGTGATCCCGGAGACCTCCGATGAGAGGCCCCGTCTTACGCCCCCCTGGTGAGCCCCGTCCCCTGGTGAGCCCCGTCCCCTGGTGAGCCCCCGCCCCCTGGTGGCCGGCGTCGGGGGTGTCCGAGCCCCGGACGGACCGGCCGTCTCCGGATGCCGCCCGGCTAGGCTTTCCGCATGTCCGCGCAGCCACGCCCCGACGTCTCCGCGCCCGGTCCCGCCGCCCAGACGCGGACCGGCCCGGCCGGTGAGACGCGGCCCGGCCCGGCCGCAGGGGCCCCCGAGGCCCGTCTGCTCACCGAGGCCGTCACCCGGCTGCGCCGCGCGCTGCGCTCCTCGATCCGCACCGACTACCCGTGGGAGACCCTCCCCATGGCGCAGGTCGAACTGCTCCAGGTGCTCGGGGAGCACTCCCCCGCACGGATCAGCGACCTCGCCGCGCGCCGGCGCCTGGCGCCGAGCACGGTCAGCGGGCTGATCGGTCAGATGATCAGCGCGGGACTGGTGGCGCGGGACGTCGACGCCGCCGACCGCCGGGCCTCCGTCGTCACCCTCACCGACGCCGGCCGCGAGAAGCTCGCGGCCTGGACCACGGCGCACGAACGCCGCATCGACGCCGCACTCGGCGCCCTGGACGACGACGCCCGCGAAGCCATCGGGAACGCCCTGCCCGCGCTGTTCCAACTCGCGGAGAACCTGGGCGGAGAGACGGGAGAGGCACCGGCGGAACGGTGAACCGGCCGTCGGGGCACCGGACTTCTCGGACTTCTCGGACTTCTCGGGCTTCTCCGTGACGGGCGGGCGGCCCGGCGCGCGTGAGTTATCCACAGCCGCCGGGTTGTCCACAGGAGCTGATGCGGTTTCCCGCACCGGTTGTACGGTCGTGCCGAGTTGATGTTCGTCTCGATGCGTACGGGGGAGGCGGTCGCTGTGACCGGGAGCGGTGCGGGCGTGATGAGGGAGCCGCGGCAGGAGGAGCGCGGGGAGCTGGGGAAGCGGCCCGAGGACGGGGCGCGCAGGCTGCCACGGGTGCGCGGGTTCGCCGCGTGGCCCCGGCAGGGCTCGCCCAAGGAGGAGGGCAGGGCATTGCGGACAAGCGTGCCGCGCCGCGTCCATGCCACCTTCGAACCGGACGCCGCCCGCCCGGACGCGGTGCGTGCCGTCATCGAGTCCAACGCCGGCCGGATAGCGGAGCTGACCCCGATCCGCGTGGGCCGGATGGCGGCCACCCCCTTCGCCTTCCTGCGGGGTTCCGCCGGACTCATGGCGTACGACCTGGCCCGCACCCCCGTGACCGGGATAGGCGCACAGCTCTGCGGCGACGCGCACGCCGCCAACTTCGGGCTGTACGGCGACGCCCGCGGCGGCCTCGTCATCGACCTCAACGACTTCGACGAGACCGTGCACGGCCCCTGGGAGTGGGACCTGAAGCGGCTCGCCACCTCCCTGGTGCTGGCCGGTCGCGAGGCCGGTGCCGACGAGGACACCTGCCGTGCCGCGGCGCGCGACGCGGCCGGCGCCTACCGCCACACCATGCGGCTGCTGGCGAAGCTCCCGGCGCTGGACGCGTGGAACGCCATCGCGGACGAGGAACTGGTCTCCCACGCCGACGCCCACGACCTGCTCGGCACCCTGCAACGGGTCTCGGAGAAGGCGCGGGCCAACACCAGTGGCCGGTTCGCGGCGAAGTCGACCGAACCGCACCCGGACGGCGGGCGGCGCTTCACCGACGCCCCGCCGGTGCTGCGCCGGATACCGGACGCCGAGGCCGCCGCGGTCGCCGCGTCCCTGGAGCAGTACCTGACGACCCTGCCCGAGGACCGCAGTCCCCTGCTCGCCCGGCACACGGTGCACGACGTGGCCTTCCGCGTGGTCGGCACCGGCAGCGTCGGCACCCGCTCGTACGTGGTCCTGCTCCTCGACCACCGCGAGCATCCGCTGGTCCTCCAGGTGAAGGAGGCCCGCCCCTCCGCGCTGCTCCCGCACCTGGCCACCGCCGGCTTCGCGACCCCGCCGGTCGCGCACGAAGGACGACGGGTCGTGCGCGGGCAGCAGCGGATGCAGGTGGTCAGCGACACCCTGCTCGGCTGGACCACGGTCAACGGACTGCCTTTCCAGGTACGGCAGTTCCGCAACCGCAAGGGCAGCGTCGACCCGGCCGCCCTCGCCGCCGACCAGCTCGACGACTACGCCCGCATGACCGGCGCCCTGCTGGCCCGCGCCCACTCCCACAGCGCGGACCCGCGCCTGATCGCCGGCTACTGCGGCAAGAACGAGGACCTGGACAACGCCATCGCCACCTTCGCCCTGACCTACGCGGACCTCACGGAGTCCGACCACACGACCCTGCTCACGGCGATACGGGCGGGCCGGATAGCGGCGGAGCTGGGTGTGTAGGGGGGGTGGGGGCGGGGCGGGGGGCACGTGTGGGGAGGGGAGGGAGGGGGAGGGGGAGGGGGGCGCCCCCCGAGGTGCGGGGAAACGAGCGACCGGCCACCACGAACCCGCACCCGTCAACCGGCCCACCTCTCCCACGCCGTTCCGCCCCCGCACCCCGCCCACCCCATGAATCCGGCTCCGACCCGGCCGCCCCCCTCCGTCCCGGCTTCACGCCGAGCGCAGCGACTACGCTGGGCGGGTGAGCACCCCGGAAGCCGAACAACCCCACGCCCCCCGCCCCGAGGCGCGGCTCGAGAAGGCCGTGCGGGCCGCCGAGCAGGCGTTGATCGAGTACGAGATCGCCGTGGAGACCTTCCGCGTCGAGGTCGAGAACTTCTCCCGGCTGCACGAACAGCGTCTCGGCCCGCTCTACCTGCGCCTCGAGGAACTGGATGCCGAGATCGCCGAGGCGACGGCCGCCCGCACCGGTGACCCGGAGGATGTGCGCCGCGCCCAGGAGGCCCGCGCCAACGTCCTGCCGATCCCCGGCGTCGAGGAGCTGATGCACGGCTGGATGGACGGCCACGGCCTCTATCCCGAGGCCGCCGCCATGCTCACCGACCAGGCGGTACGCCCCCCGGAGCGGGTACGGCCCAGCGAGGAGGCCCGCAAGCTGTACCGCGACCTCGCCCGCAAGGCCCACCCCGACCTGGCGCAGGAGGAGGACGAGCGCACCCGGCGCGAGGAGTTCATCACCCGCGTCAACGCCGCCTACGCCCGCGGTGACGAGGCCCTGCTGAAGGAACTGGCCGAGGAATGGGCGGCGGGACCGGTACCGCCCGAGCGGCGCCCGAGCCCCGCCGAGGAGCTGTACGCCCGCCTCGAATGGCTCTCCCAGCGCAAGGAGCTGCTCAACCTGGTCGCCCGCGAACTGGAGGACGGCGCCATCGCCGGCATGCTCCGCCTCGCCCCGGACGACCCCGACGCGCTGCTGGACGAGATCGCCGACAAGCTCCGCGCCGACATCACCCGGCGTGAGGAGGAACTGGCGGTCCTGCTGGCGCAGGACTGAACCGCGTCCGTCGTCGGGTAGCGTCGGAGGCATGAATTTCGGAGCTGGTGTGCCCACCGTCGGTGTCACGGACCTCAAGGACGACGACTTCCTGCTGGACGTCCGCGAGGACGACGAGTGGCAGGCGGGCCACGCCGAGGGAGCGCTGCACATCCCGACCAGTGAGTTCGTGGCCCGGTACGGAGAGCTGACCGAGGCCGCCCCGCAGGACGGCCGCGTTCACGTGATCTGCCGCTCCGGCGGCCGATCCGCCCAGGTCACCATGTATCTGGTGCAGCAGGGCATCGACGCGGTGAACATCGACGGTGGCATGCAGTCCTGGGCCGCCGCGGGCCGCCCGGTGATCACCGACGACGGCCGTCCCGGCCACGTCCTCTAGCCCACTCGCCCCACTCACCTCATCTGCCCCCTCGCTCGCAGACCGCTCGCGGGCGGCCAGGCGCCAGTTCCAGGTGCCTGTCCATGGGCGTGGTAGCGGTGCAGGGGGCAGTCGGGTCCGCGCCGAAGCCCCGGTGCGTTCCGTGGTGTGATCCTCAGCGGTCGAAGTCCAGTTCCACCTGTTCGGTCAGCGGATGGGACTGGCAGGCCAGTACGTACCCGGCGTCCGTCTCCTCCTCTTCCAGGGCGAAGTTGCGGTCCATGCGCACCTCGCCGGAGACGAGGAAGGCCCGGCAGGTGCCGCAGACGCCGCCCTTGCAGGCGTAGGGCGCGTCGGGGCGGTTACGCAGGACGGTGTCGAGCAGGGACTCGCCCTCCTGCGCCGGCCAGGTGCCGCCGCGTCCGTCGAGCCGTGCGGTGACCGTGCTGTGCGCGGCTCCCGGCGCGGTGCCGGGCGCGGTAGGTCCCGAGTCCACGTGGAAGATCTCCTGGTGGATCCGGGCGCGGTCCACGCCCAGGCCGCGCAGCGCCCCCTCGGCGCCCTGCACCAGTCCGTAGGGTCCGCACAGGAACCATCCCGCCACCCGCTCCACCGGCAGCAGCGCGGGCAGGAGTTGGGTGAGACGCGGCTGGTCGAGCCGGCCGGACGGCAGGCCCGCCTGCTGCTCCTCGCGGGAGAGCACGGTCACCAGCTGAAGCCGCTCGGGGTAGCGGTCCTTGAGGTCGGCGACCTCCTCCAGGAACATCGTGGACGCCGCCGTACGGTCACTCCGGACCAGACAGAACCGGGCCTCCGGCTCCCGCGCCAGCAGGGTGGAGACGATGGACAGCACCGGGGTGATGCCGCTGCCGCCGACGATCGCCGCGTACAGGCCCGGCGCGGGTTCCAGGGTGAAGCGGCCGGCGGGGGTCATCACCTCCAGTTCGTCCCCGAGGTTGATCTCCTTCAGCGCGTAGGTGGAGAAGGCGCCGCCCTCCACCAGCCGCACCCCCACGCGCAGGCTGCTCGGGCCCTCGCCGTCCGGGGCGGGCGCGGGGGAGCAGATCGAGTAGGTGCGCCGCACCTCCGAGCCGTCCACCCGGCGCCGCAGCGCGAGGTGCTGGCCGGGTGCGTGCCGGTACTCGGCGCGCAGCTCGGGCGGGACGGTGAGGGTGAGGGCGACGGAGTCGTCGGTGAGCCGGTCGACCGCGGCCACCTGGAGCGGGTGGAAGCGCGCCATCACAACTCCTTGAAGTGGTCGAACGGTTCGCGGCAGGACAGGCAGCGGCGCAGCGCCTTGCACGCGGTGGAGGAGAACCTGCTCAGCAGTTCGGTGTCGGCCGAGCCGCAGTGCGGGCACTGGACGGGCTCGGCCTCGGCCTCGGTGGTGCCGACGGCCCCGGTGGTCGCGGTGTCGCCGGTGCGGGTCGGGCCCAGGGCCAGTGGTACAGGGCCAGAGGTCTTGCGGGTCCTCGGGGGAGCTATGCCGAACTCCCGGAGTTTGCGGCGGCCTTCGGGGGTGATGTCGTCGGTCGACCAGGCGGGCGTGAGCACCGTACGCACCGAGACCTCGCGCAGGCCGTGCTCCCGCAGGACCCGTTCGATGTCGAGGGACATCGCCTCGATGGCCGGGCAGCCGGTGTAGGTCGGGGTCAGGTCGACCTCGGCGGCATCGGGGCTGTGCAGGCGCAGCGCGCGCACCACGCCCAGCTCATGGAGTGTGAGCACCGGAAGCTCGGGGTCGGGGACCGAACCGGCCAGCTCCAGGAGTTCCGCCTCCAGGGCGGTGGCGGTCACCATGACGCCCCCGGATGACTGCGGTGCAGATGCTGCATCTCGGCGAGCATCCGGCCGAAGGACTCGGTGTGGATGCCCTGGCGGCCGGCGCCCGCTGACCAGGCTCCGGTGCGGGGCCCCTCGGGGACGGTGAGGGTGGCCCTGCCGAGTACGCGCGTGACCGACTCCAGCCAGCGGGACTCCAGGTCCGCCCAGTCGACGTCCAGTCCCTCCACGGGCTGGAACATCTCCCCGGTGAAACGCCACAGCGCGTCACAGGCGCGGCGCATCCGCTCATGGCTGGTCTCGGTGCCGTCGCCGAGGCGCAGGGTCCACTGTTCGGCGTGGTCGCGGTGGTAGGCGACCTCCTTGACCGCCTTCGCGGCCAGCGGCGCGAACGGGCCGTCACCGGCGGCGAGTTCGGCGTGCAGCAGGTGCTGGTAGGTGGAGAAGTACAGCTGGCGGGCGATGGTGTGGGCGAAGTCGCCGTTCGGCTGCTCGACCAGCTGGAGGTTGCGGAAGGACCGCTCCTCGCGCAGGAAGGCCAGTTCGTCCTCGTCGCCGGCCAGGGACAGCAGCACGCGGGCCTGGCCGAGCAGGTCGAGGGCGATGTTGGCGAGGGCGACCTCCTCCTCCAGGGCGGGGGCGTGCCCGGCCCACTCCCCCAGGCGGTGGGAGAGCACCAGGGCGTCGTCGCCGAGCGCGAGCGCGGCGGTCACCGGGACGGTCGCGGGGCCGGCGGCGGTCACAGGTGCTTCACCCCTTCCGGGATCTCGTAGAAGGTCGGGTGCCGGTACGGCTTGTCGGCGGCCGGCTCGAAGAAGGGGTCCTTCTCGTCCGGCGAGGACGCGGTGATCGCGGTGGCCGGGACGACCCAGATGGAGACGCCCTCGCCGCGGCGGGTGTACAGATCGCGGGCATTGCGCAGCGCCAGCTCGGCGTCGGGCGCGTGCAGGCTGCCGGCGTGGGTGTGGGAGAGGCCGCGCCGCGAGCGCACGAAGACCTCCCACAGGGGCCAGTCGGTGGTGCTCATGCTCGCTCCGCTCCCATCGTCAGGTGTCCGGCGGCCTCGGTGCCACCGCTGTGCTTGGCCGCGTGGGCGGCGGCCGCTTCGCGCACCCACGCGCCCTCGTCATGGGCGCGTTTGCGCTGGGTCAGGCGTTGTTCGTTGCAGGGACCGTTGCCCTTGAGGACTTCCCGGAACTCCGTCCAGTCGATCGGGCCGAAGTCGTAGTGCCCCCGCTCCTCGTTCCACTTCAGGTCAGGGTCGGGGAGGGTGAGTCCCAGGGATTCGGCCTGGGGGACGCAGATGTCGACGAAGCGCTGGCGCAGCTCGTCGTTCGAATGGCGTTTGATCTTCCAGGCCATGGACTGGGCGGAGTGCTGGGACTCGTCGTCTGGCGGGCCGAACATCATCAGCGAGGGCCACCACCAGCGGTCCACCGCGTCCTGGGCCATCGCGTGCTGCTCCGGGGTGCCCCGGCTCAGGGCGAGCAGCAGCTCGTATCCCTGGCGCTGGTGGAAGGACTCCTCCTTGCAGATCCGGACCATGGCGCGGGCGTACGGGCCGTAGGAGCAGCGGCACAGCGGTACCTGGTTGGTGATCGCGGCGCCGTCCACCAGCCAGCCGATCGCGCCGACGTCGGCCCAGGTCAGCGTGGGGTAGTTGAAGATCGAGGAGTACTTCTGGCGGCCGCTGTGCAGCTTGTCGAGCAGTTCGTCCCGGCCGGTGCCGAGGGTTTCCGCCGCGCTGTACAGATACAGGCCGTGTCCCGCCTCGTCCTGGACCTTGGCCATCAGGATCGCCTTGCGGCGCAGGGAGGGCGCGCGGGTGATCCAGTTGGCCTCCGGCTGCATCCCGATGATTTCGGAGTGTGCGTGCTGGGCGATCTGGCGGACCAGGGTCGCGCGGTAGGCGTCGGGCATCCAGTCGCGTGGCTCGATGCGCTCGTCGGCGGCCACGGCCGCGTCGAAGACGCGCTGGTATTCCGCCTCGTCCCCGGCGGTGTTCCGGGCGCCGTCCGCCTCCGGGCGGGCCGTGCCCTGCGCGGCTGCTGTGGCCATGCGATCCCCCTGACCTCGGGCTCTGCGGTGGGACTCTCCCGACCGATCGTTCGGTCCGTGCGAATCAATGGTGTGCCGGGCCGCCGGACAGTGTCAACCGCTGTGGAAAACTCCGCGCGGAACCTGTGGACAAGTGCGGCGACGCATGCGAAGTGCGGACCGGTCCGGCGGAATGTGCGGACCGGTGGAATCCGTGGGCGAGGGGCTTCCGGGTGGGCGGTGGCTGTGGACGAAGCGTGCGGGGACGAGAGGGTCCGGCCCCCGGGGCTGCGCTCGGCGGCAGGGGCTGAGTACCGTTCCGTGCATGTGCCGCGATGGGCGCTCGTGCACCGTGCGGCGCCCGTGCCGGGCGGCCGTATCGGATGGGGCGGCTCCGCGGGGCCGTCCCGGTGGGCCGACCCACGACTGAGCCGGAATTGGGGAACGGGGCGGAATGGACGCGTACGACGAGGACTCGGGGGCCGCGCGCGGCCCGGACGGGCCGGCCGGGGCGCGTCCCCCGGAGAAACCAGAGGTACCGGACAACCCAGAGGCCCCGGAAAATCCGGGAGGCCCTGAGAAACCGGAGCGCGAGGAGCACGCGGAGCGCCCG
The DNA here is from genome assembly GCF_044327085.1 of Streptomyces sp. AM6-12. NCBI lineage: Bacteria > Bacillati > Actinomycetota > Actinomycetes > Kitasatosporales > Streptomycetaceae > Streptomyces > Streptomyces sp. AM6-12. Next base: position 3,647,990 of record NZ_JBIQWN010000001.1, on the reverse strand, counting down.
GAGAACGAGAAGCACGCGGAGCCCCCGGAGAACGGGGGGCACCTAGAGCACCCGGAGTACCCGGAGCACGAGGAGCGTCCGCAGAGCGCGGTCCCGCGTCACGACCCGGCCCGCCGCGGTCTCGCCGCCCTCTCCCGCCGCTATCAGATCGTCGCCGCGCTGGTGGTCGCCGTCGTCGGCGTCGGCGTCGGGGTGCATCTGCTGATGGTGTTCCTGAGCCTCGCGCCGCAGAACACGGTGTCGAAGCAGCACGAGAAGGCCGTCGAGGCGTGGGTGTTCCCGGAGTTCGAGCAGAACTGGAAGCTGTTCGCCCCCAATCCGCTGCAACAGAACATCGCCGTGCAGGTGCGCGCCGAGGTGCGGATGAAGGACGGCAGTGTGCGCACCACCGGCTGGACCGACCTGTCCGCCCAGGACGGCGCCGCCATCGAGCACAACCCGGCGCCCAGCCACACCCAGCAGAACGAACTGCGCCGCGCCTGGGACTTCCTCACCGCGACGCACACCGCGGACAACCGTCCCGTCGGCATGCGCGGTGCCCTGTCGGAGCAGTACCTGCGCCGGATCGCGGTGATGCGCCTGTACCGCACCGATCCGACCAGCCGGATCGGTGTCATACAGCGGGTGCAGGTGCGCTCCTGCACCATCAATGTGCAGCCCCCCTCATGGAGCGGTGAACAGGTGTCCGACAAGCCCCTCTACCGCGTGCTGCCCTGGTGGACAGTGAGCGCCGACGAGGCCGCCGGAGGCGTGCGGTGAACCAGTTCTCCAAGGCCCTGTCGCGCGGGCTCGCCCGTGTCACCGAGGCGGCGCTCGGGCCGTACCAGAGCGCCGTGATCCGGATCGGCTTCGCCGGTACCTGGCTGTTCTTCCTGCTGCGCGAGTTCCCCCACCGCCAGGAGCTGTACGGCCCGGTCGGCCCCTGGGGCTGGAACATGGGCCGGCAGCTGATCATGGACAACCACGCCTTCACGGCGCTCATGTGGTCGAGCGGGCAGCTGTGGTTCGAGTGCTTCTACCTGTTCGCGGTCCTCGCCGGCGCCGCGCTGCTGCTCGGCTGGCGCACCCGTACGGCCTCGGTGTTGTTCATGGTGGGCGTCCTGTCGCTCCAGAACCGCAGCGTCTTCGTCGGCGACGGCGGCGACAACGTGCTGCACCTGATGGCCATCTACCTCGTGTTCACGCGCTGCGGGCAGGTGTGGTCCCTCGACGCGCGGCGCAGGGCGAGCGCCGACCGCATTCCCGCCGACCGAATTCCCGCCGACCGGACGGCCGCCGACGGCCGGGCCGCCCCCGATCCGGCCGTCACCGGCCAATCCACCCCCGGCCTGGCGCTCCCCGACCGGACCCCCACCGACTGGACCGGCCTCATCCTGTGGACCCTCCTCGGGATCGCGCTGGTCACGGTGACCGCGGCCGGACTGCTTTTCGACAACTCCTGGCTGATCCCCGTCCTGCTGTGGGCTGCGTGGGCGGGGCTCGGCCTGTGGTGGCTGGTCCAGCGCCTGGCGCGTACGGCCGAGCCGCGGATCCTGCTGGACGTGATCGCCAACGTGCTGCACAACGGCGCCCTCGTGGTGATCATGGCGGAGGCCTGCCTGATCTACGCCACGGCCGGCTGGTACAAGATCCAGGGCTCGCGCTGGCAGGACGGCACCGCCGTCTACTACCCGCTGCACCTCGACTACTTCTCGCCCTGGCCCGCCCTCGCCGATCTGATGTCCGCCAGCGGCACCATGCTGATGATCGCGGCGTACGGCACCGTCATCGTGCAGGTCGCCTTCCCCTTCACCCTGCTCAACCGGCGGGTCAAGAACGTGCTGCTGGTCTTCGTGATGCTGGAGCACTTCGTCATCGCGGTCGTACTCGGCCTGCCGTTCTTCTCGCTGGCGATGATCACCGCGGACGCGGTCTTCCTGCCGACCTCCTTCCTGCGCCGGCTCGGGGCCCTCGCGGCTCGCGCGCGGGGACGGTTCGTCAAGGACGGCGGCGCGGACGGTACGGTGCCCGCGCCCCGCTCCCCGGAGGACAGCACGCCCGGACGCGTAGGGTTCACGGCATGACCGACCCGTTGATCCGCTGGCGCGAGCACGCCGGCGGTGCCGTACTGCTCGACGGTTTCCACGCCCTCAAGCACGCGCTGCGCTTCGGCGCCGAGGTGCCGGTGGCGGTCACCACCGACCGGAGGGCCGCGCTCGCCCTGGCCGGGGAACTGGCCGGGGACGTACGGGAGACCCTGGACGCGCTGCTCACCGAGGTGCCCGAGCAGACGTACGCCGCGCTCGTGGCCCGCCCCCATCCGACAGGGGTCGCCGCGCTCGCCGTACGACCCTCACGCGAGGCCCAGCTGGCCGCGCTCGCCCGGATGCCGCGCACCGCCCCCGTGGTGGTCCTCGACAACCCGCGCAACCTCGGCAACGCGGGCGCCGTGATCCGGCTGGCCGCCGGTTTCGGGGCGACCGGTGTGGTCACCACCGGCACGCTCGATCCCTGGCATCCCACGGTGGTGCGCGGCGGCGCGGGCCTGCACTTCGCGACCGCCGTGGAGCGCCTCGGCGTCGGCGAACTGCCGCCCGGCCCGCTGTTCGCCCTGGACCCGGAGGGCGAGGACATCCGGAGCACCGAGCTGCCCGACGACGCCGTCCTCGCGTTCGGTTCGGAGCGCACCGGTCTCTCGGCGGAGGTACGCGCGCGTGCCGACCACCTGCTGCGGCTGCCGATGCGCCCCCAGGTCTCCAGCTACAACCTCGCCACCAGCGTGGCGATGACGCTGTACCACTGGAGCGCCACCGCGGGCGCACCCGCCGCCTAGCCTTCGCCGCCGTCGGGAAACGAAACCCGACGGGGAGAAACCCGAAAGGGAATCCCGACGGGGAGAAGACGAAGAGGGAGGCCGTCGGGGGACGCGCTCCCCCGACGGCCCCCACCCGTTAGCCCTGCCGGCGCACCTCGACCACCCGGAACCGGTTGGCCACGAAGGCGCCGTCGCACAGGGCCGCGTTCGCCGCCGGGTTGCCGCCCGAGCCGTGGAAGTCGGAGAAGGCGGCCGTCTGGTTCACGAACACCCCGCCGGTGAGGTTGAAGGACAGCTGGGCGGCCTCCTCCAGGCACACCTCCTCGACGGCCCGCTCCACCTCGCCGTCGGTGGTGTACGCGCCGACCGTCATCGCACCCTTCTCGCGGACCGTGCGCCGCAGCAGCTCCACCGCGTCGGTCGCCGAGTCGACGGCGACCGCGAAGGAGACGGGGCCGAAGCACTCGCTCATGTACGCCGCCTCGGCGTCCGGCTTGGCGCCGTCCAGCTTGACGATCACGGGGGTGCGCACCACCGCGTCCGGGAACTCCGGGTTGGTGATCTCCCGGGAGGCGAGGGCGACCTCACCGAGGCCCGCCGCGGCCTCCAGACGGGCCTTGACGTCCGGGTTGACGATCGCGCCCAGCAGCCCGTTGGCCCGCGCGTCGTCGCCGAGCAGGCCGTCGACCGCGCGGGCGAGGTCGGCGGTGACCTCGTCGAAGGTCTTCGGACCCTGGTCGGTGTGGATGCCCTCCCGCGGGATCAGCAGGTTCTGCGGGGTGGTGCACATCTGGCCGCTGTACAGGGACAGCGAGAACGCCAGGTTGGAGAGCATGCCCTTGTAGTCGTCCGTGGAGTGCACGATCACCGTGTTGACGCCGGCCTTCTCCGTGTAGACCTGTGCCTGGCGGGCGCTGGCCTCAAGCCAGTCGCCGAAGGACGTCGAACCGGTGTAGTCGATGATCCGGATCTCCGGGCGGGTCGCGAGCGCCTTGGCGATGCCCTCACCGGGACGCTCGGCGGCCAGGGCGACCAGCTCGGCGTCGAAACCGGCCTCGGAGAGCACCTCGCGGGCGATCCGTACGGTCAGCGCGAGCGGCAGCACCGCGCGCGGGTGCGGCTTGACGAGAACCGCGTTGCCGGTCGCCAGAGAGGCGAACAGGCCCGGATAGCCGTTCCACGTCGGGAAGGTGTTGCAGCCGATGACCAGGCCGATGCCGCGCGGCACCGGCGTGAAGTCCTTGGCCAGCACCAGAGGGTCGCGCTTGCCCTGCGGCTTGGTCCACTCGGCGGACCCGGGGGTGCGGACCTGCTCCGCGTACGCGTACGCCACCGCCTCCAGGCCGCGGTCCTGGGCGTGCGGGCCGCCCGCCTGGAACGCCATCATGAAGGCCTGGCCGCTGGTGTGCATGACCGCGTGCGCGAACTCGTGCGTCCGGTCGCTGATCCGCTTGAGGATCTCCAGGCAGACCACGGCGCGCACCTCGGGGCCCGCGTCCCGCCAGGCCGGCTGTCCGGCCTTCATCGCGGGCAGCAGTACGTCCAGGTCCGCGTGCGGGTAGCTCACGCCCAGCTCGATGCCGTACGGCGAGACCTCGCCGCCCACCCAGTCGTCCGTGCCCGCCTGGCCGAGGTCGAGGCGGGTGCCCAGCAGGGCGTCGAAGGCGGCCTTGCCCGCGGCTGCGTCCAGGCTGCCGTGTTCGCCGTACGCCTTGGGGTGCTCGGGGTGCGGGGACCAGTACGCGCGCGTGCGGATCGCTTCCAGGGCCTGGTCGAGAGTGGGCCGGTGCTTCGCGATCAGCTCGGGGACGGTCAGTTCGGCGGCCATGCGGGACCAACTCCTCGTCTGGAGAACTCGCCTTCGAGTTCAGGACCTGGCGGAAAGAGCAGCGGGATGGGACGGTCAGGGCTAGAGTAACCGAACGATCGGTCGGTTCAAGGGGGGTCCGCCGCATCTGTGGAAAACCCCGTGCGGGAGGATCGCGCACATGACAGCACTCGACCTCAGCAGCCCCGTGGCAGTCGTCGGCACCGGCACCATGGGCCAGGGCATCGCCCAGGTCGCACTGGTCGCCGGCCATCCGGTGCGGCTCTACGACACCGCGCCCGGCCGGGCCGGTGAGGCGGCCGCGGCGATCGGCGCCCGCCTGGACCGGCTGGTGGAGAAGGGCCGGCTCGACGCCACCGTCCGGGACGCGGCCCGTGCCCGGCTCGAACCCGCGGATACGCTCGCGGAGCTGGCCGACTGCGGCCTCGTCGCGGAGGCCGTGCTGGAGCGGCTGGACGTCAAGCAGCAGCTGTTCCGCGAGCTGGAGGACATCGTCGCCGAGGACTGCCTGCTCGCCACCAACACCTCCTCGCTGTCGGTGACGGCCATCGGCGGCGCCCTGCGCCATCCGGGCCGCTTCCTCGGCCTGCACTTCTTCAACCCCGCGCCGCTGCTGCCGCTGGTCGAGGTCGTCTCCGGGTTCGCCACCGACGTCACCTCGGCCACGCGCGCGTACGAGACCGCCCGCGCCTGGGGCAAGACCCCGGTGGCCTGCGCGGACACCCCCGGCTTCATCGTCAACCGCATCGCCAGGCCCTTCTACGCCGAGGCGTTCGCCGTCTACGAGGCCCAGGGCGCCGACCCGGCCACCATCGACGCGGTCCTGCGCGAGTCGGGCGGCTTCCGTATGGGCGCGTTCGAACTCACCGACCTGATCGGCCAGGACGTCAACGAGGCGGTGACGCACTCGGTGTGGCAGTCCTTCTTCCAGGACGTGCGGTTCACCCCCTCGCTGGCCCAGCGCCGCCTGGTGGAGTCCGGCCGCCTGGGCCGCAAGGCCGGCCACGGCTGGTACGACTACGGGGAGGGCGCCGAGAAGCCCGAACCGCAGACCGCCGACAAGGAGCAGCCGCCCGCCTATGTGCTCGCCGGGGGCGGTCTCGGCCCCGCCGCCGAACTGCTCACACTGATCCGCGAGGCGGGCATCGAGGTCCGCGAGGAGGACGACGACGAGGACGGCCACCTGGAGCTGCCCGGCGGCGGTCAGCTGGTCCTCGCCGACGGCCAGACCTCGGTGGAGTTCCGCGACGTCGTCTACTTCGACCTCGCCCTCGACTACCGCAAGGCCACCCGTATCGCCCTGTCCGCCTCCCAGGACACCTCGCCGGCCACCCTCGCCGAGGCCGTCGGCCTGTTCCAGGCGCTCGGCAAGGACGTCAGCGTCATCGGCGACGTCCCCGGCATGATCGTGGCGCGCACGGTCGCCCGGATCATCGACCTCGCCCATGACGCGGTCGCCAAGGGCGTCGCCACCGAGGAGGACGTCGACACCGCGATGCGGCTGGGCGTCAACTACCCGCTCGGCCCCTTCGAATGGGACCGCAGGCTGGGCGACGAGTTCGCCTACGACGTCCTGGACGCGATGCACGAGCGCGACCCCTCCGGACGCTACGCGCCCTCCCTCGCGCTCTACCGCCACGCCTACGCCGACGACAAGCGGGAGGGCACCTCATGACCACGCCCAGGCGCGACACGTACACCCCCGAGACGCTGCTCACCGTCGCCGTCCAGGTCTTCAACCAGCGCGGTTACGACGGCACCTCCATGGAGCACCTGTCCAGGGCGGCCGGCATCTCCAAGTCGTCGATCTACCACCATGTCAGCGGCAAGGAGGAGCTCCTGAAGCGGGCCGTCAGCCGCGCCCTGGACGGACTCTTCGCCATCCTGGAGGAGCCGGCGGCGCGCGGGGGGCGGCCCGTGGAGCGCCTGGAGCACGTCGTGCGGCGCATGGTCGAGGTGCTCATAGCCGAACTGCCCTATGTGACGCTGCTGCTGCGGGTGCGCGGCAACACCGCCACCGAGCGCTGGGCGCTGGAGCGCCGCCGCGACTTCGACCACCGGGTCGCCGAGCTGCTCAAGGCGGCCGCCGCCGACGGGGACGTACGCCCCGACGTGGAGGTGCGGCTGGCCACCCGGCTGGTCTTCGGCATGATCAACTCCATTGTGGAGTGGTACCGGCCGGAGGCCCGCGGCGCCTCGGGCCGCGAGGTGGCCGACGCGGTCGTCCAGCTGGTCTTCTCCGGCCTGCGCAAGGCCTGACCGGCCTCCGGCCGCGCGGGGCGGCGCGATCTTGCGATGATCCGGAAAGACGGCTTGGTCGAGCCGGATAAACGGCCTGGCGCGAGCCGGAACATCGGCCTGGAGAGTCGGAAAATCGGCCTGGCCGGTTCCGGAGAAGGGCGCCTAGGCGTCCGGTTCCAGGTCCTCCTCCTCGAACACCAGCAGCGTGCGGGTGCTCAGCACCTCCGGCATCGCCTGGAGCCGGGTGAGCACCAGCTCGCGCAGCGCCCGGTTGTCGGGCGTGTGCACCAGCAGCAGGACGTCGAAGTCGCCGCCCACCAGCGCGATGTGCGAGGCGCCGGGCAGCTGGCGCAACTGCTCGCGGACCGTGCGCCAGGTGTTCTGGACGATCTTCAGCGTGATGTACGCCGAGGTGCTGTGCCCGGCCCGCTCATGGTCCACGCGGGCGCCGAAGCCCCGGATCACCCCGTCCTCGACCAGCCGGTTGATGCGCGCGTAGGCGTTGGCCCGCGAGACGTGGACGCGTTCGGCGACCGACCGTATCGAGGCGCGGCCGTCCGCCTGGAGGATGCGCAGGATGTCCTGGTCGATGGCGTCCAGCGGCCGGGCCGGCGGCGGCAGCGCCTCCTGCGCCGTCTCGGCCATTTGTTCAGGTGCCATGTCCCCCCGCTTCATCGCCGTGGACGTCCTGCGTTCATTGCAGGCTGTGGAGAACCGTTTGTCCACAGCCTGGAGGCGCCTGTAGCCAAAATGTGCCGGCGACCGAACAATCGGTAGGTGAGGCGGGTCACAGCCGACACGCCTCCCGTAGCCGCTCCCACGAGGAGGTGCCGTCATGACAATTCTGGAGCAGCGGGGCGCGTACCGGCCATCGCCGCCGCCCGCCTGGCAGCCCCGTATGGACCCCGCGCCGCTGCTGCCCGACGCCGAGCCGTACCGCGTCCTCGGCACCGAGGCGGCCGCCAAGGCCGATCCCGATCTGCTCCGCAGGCTCCACGCCCAGCTGGTGCGCGGCCGCCGCTACAACACGCAGGCCACCGCGCTCACCAAGCAGGGCCGCCTCGCCGTCTACCCGTCCAGCACCGGCCAGGAGGCCTGCGAGGTCGCCGCCGCCCTGGCCCTCGAAGACCGCGACTGGCTCTTTCCGAGCTACCGCGACACCCTGGCCGTCGTCGCCCGCGGCGTGGACCCGGTCGAGGCCCTCACCCTGCTGCGCGGCGACTGGCACACCGGCTACGACCCGTACGCGCACCGGGTCGCCCCCCTCTCCACCCCGCTGGCCACCCAGCTGCCGCACGCCGTCGGCCTCGCCCACGCCGCCCGCCTCAAGGGCGACGACGTGGTCGCGCTCGCCATGGTCGGCGACGGGGGCACCAGCGAGGGCGACTTTCACGAGGCGCTGAACTTCGCCGCCGTATGGCAGGCACCCGTCGTCTTCCTGGTGCAGAACAACGGCTTCGCCATCTCCGTCCCGCTCGCCAAGCAGACCGCCGCGCCTTCCCTGGCCCACAAGGCCGTCGGCTACGGCATGCCCGGCCGCTTGGTCGACGGAAACGACGCGGCCGCGGTGCACGAGGTGCTCACCGACGCCGTCCGGCACGCCCGCGCGGGCGGCGGACCGACGCTGATCGAGGCGGTCACCTACCGCATCGACGCGCACACCAACGCCGACGACGCCACCCGCTACCGGGGCGACGCCGAGGTCGAGGCCTGGCGCGCGCACGACCCGGTGCGCCTGCTGGAGACGGAACTGACCGAACGCGGCCTGATCGACGAGGCCGGCCTGGAGGCCGCCCGGGAGGACGCCGAGGCCATGGCCGCCGACCTGCGCGAGCGCATGAACCAGGACGCCCAGCTCGACCCGATGGACCTCTTCGACCACGTCTACGCCGAGACCACCGCCCAACTGCGCGCACAGCGGGACCTGTTGCGGGCCGAGCTGGCGGCCGAGCAGGACGGGCCCGACCAGCAGGAAGGCGACCGCCGATGACCACCGTGGCCGTCAAGCCCGCCACCATGGCCCAGGCCCTCACCCGCGCGATGCGCGACGCGATGGCCGCCGACCCGTCCGTGCACGTGCTCGGCGAGGACGTCGGCACCCTCGGCGGCGTCTTCCGCGTCACCGACGGGCTCGCCAAGGAGTTCGGCGAGGACCGCTGCACCGACACCCCGCTCGCCGAGGCCGGCATCCTCGGCGCCGCCGTCGGCATGGCCATGTACGGCCTGCGCCCGGTCGTGGAGATGCAGTTCGACGCGTTCGCCTACCCGGCGTTCGAGCAACTGGTCAGCCATGTCTCCCGGATGCGCAACCGCACCCGCGGCCGGATGCCCCTGCCGATCACCGTCCGCATCCCCTACGGCGGCGGTATCGGCGGCGTCGAGCACCACAGCGACTCCTCCGAGGCGTACTACATGGCCACCCCCGGCCTGCGCGTGGTCACGCCCGCGACCGTCGCCGACGCCTACGGCCTGCTGCGCCAGGCCATCGCCTGTGACGACCCGGTCGTCTTCCTGGAGCCCAAGCGGCTCTACTGGTCCAAGGACACCTGGAACCCCGAGGAGCCGGCCGAGGTCGAGCCGATCGGGCGCGCGGTGGTCCGGCGCACCGGCCGCAGCGCCACGCTGATCACCTACGGCCCCTCCGTGCCCGTCTGCCTGGAGGCCGCCGAGGCCGCGCGGGCCGAGGGCTGGGACTTGGAGGTGGTCGACCTGCGCTCCCTGGTGCCGTTCGACGACGAGACGGTCTGCGCCTCCGTGCGGCGTACCGGCCGCGCGGTCGTGGTGCACGAGTCCACCGGTTTCGGCGGGCCGGGCGGCGAGATCGCGGCCCGCGTCACCGAGCGCTGCTTCCACCACCTGGAGGCCCCCGTGCTGCGTGTGGCCGGGTTCGACATCCCCTACCCGCCGCCCATGCTGGAGCGGCACCATCTGCCCGGCGTGGACCGCGTCCTGGACGCCGTGGCCCGGCTCCAGTGGGAGGCCGAGGGCTGATGGCACAGGTGCTGGAGTTCAAGCTGCCCGACCTCGGCGAGGGACTGACCGAGGCGGAGATCGTGCGCTGGCTGGTCCAGGTCGGTGACGTGGTCGCCGTCGACCAGCCGGTGGTCGAGGTCGAGACGGCCAAGGCGTCGGTGGAGGTTCCCTGCCCCTACGGCGGCGTGGTCACCGCCCGCTACGGCGACGAGGGCACCGAACTCCCGGTCGGCTCCCCGCTCCTGACGGTCGCGGTCGGCGAACCGGACCCGGAGCCCACGGCCGGATCGGGCAACGTCCTGGTCGGTTACGGCACGTCCGAGGCCCCCGGCCGGCGCCGCAGGGTGCGGCCCGCGGCCCTGACCGGCGGCGGCACGCGCGGAAACGGAGCCACGGGCGCGAAGGCCGCGGCGAACGGCACCAGGGGCGCGAGCTCGGGCGTGAACGGCAGCGCCGCCGCGCCGGTGTCGAGCCTGCCCGTCGCAGCGGTGCCGCCCAGCGGGCCCGTGCCTGTGATCTCCCCGCTGGTCCGCAGGCTGGCCCGCGAGGGCGGACTGGATCTGCGGCGACTGGCGGGCTCGGGCCCGGACGGACTGATCCTGCGCGCCGACGTGGAGCGCGCCCTGCGGGCCGGCGCGGGCCAGGATGCCGGTCGTCAGGACAGCGATCGTCAGGACGGCGGTCGTACGACCGGGACCCCCGCCGCGGCCGCGCCCGGCCGGGACGAGACGACGGTCTCGGTGACGGTCCGCAGCGAGGAGCGCATCCCCCTCAGGGGCATCCGCGGTGCCGTCGCCGACAAGCTGTCCCGCAGCCGCCGGGAGATCCCGGACGCGACCTGCTGGGTGGACGCAGACGCCACGGAACTGATGCGGACGCGGGCCGCGATGAACGCGGCGGGAGGCCCGAAGATCTCGCTCGTCGCGCTGCTCGCCCGTATCTGCACCGCGGCCCTCGCGCGGTTCCCGGAGCTGAACTCCTCGGTCGACACCGAGGCCCGCGAGATCGTCCGGTACCCGTATGTCCACCTCGGCTTCGCGGCGCAGACCGAGCGCGGCCTGGTCGTGCCGGTCGTCCGGGCCGCCCATGCCCGCGACGCGGAGTCGCTGACCGGAGAGTTCGCCCGGCTCACCGAGGCGGCCCGCGCCGGGACGCTGACCCCGGCGGAACTCACCGGCGGCACCTTCACGCTGAACAACTACGGCGTCTTCGGCGTCGACGGCTCCACGCCGATCGTCAACCACCCCGAGGCGGCCATGCTCGGCGTCGGCCGGATCGTCCCCAAGCCGTGGGTGCACGAGGGCGAGCTGGCGGTGCGCCAGGTCGTCCAGCTCTCGCTCACCTTCGACCACCGGGTGTGCGACGGCGGCACGGCGGGCGGCTTCCTGCGGTACGTGGCGGACTGCGTGGAACAGCCGGCGGTGCTGCTGCGCACCCTGTGACCCGCCGGGCTCCCGTGAGCCCGTGGTTCCCTGCGGTCGGCCCGGCCCGCATACTCGGAAAGTGACCGACAACGCCGCCGCCGGGCCGACGGCCACTACGGCCGGGCCGCCTGCCGCCGCCCAGGCCGCGGCCGTCTCCGGGAGCCGCGCGGCGCCCCCGCCGTACGACGCCGTCGTGCTGGCCGGCGGTGCCGCGCGGCGGCTCGGCGGGGCCGACAAACCCGGAGTGCGGGTCGGCGGCCGGGCCCTGCTCGACCGGGTGCTCACGGCCTGCGCGGGCGCTCGGACGACCGTCGTCGTCGCCGCGCCCCGGACCACCGCCCGCCCGGTGCGCTGGGCACGCGAGGAGCCGCCCGGCGCCGGACCGGTCGCCGCGCTGGCGGCCGGGCTGCGGGACACCACGGCCGAGCGCGCCGTCGTCCTCTCCGCCGACCTGCCCTTCCTGCGAGCCGGCACGCTGCACCGCCTGCTGACCGCCCTGGACGACAGCGGGGCCGACGGCGCGCTGCTCACCGACGCGGACGGCCGCGATCAGCCACTCGTCGCCGCGTACCGCACCACCGCGCTGCGCCGCGAACTGGCCGCCCTCGCCGCCGCGCACGACGGCCTCGCCGGGCTGCCGCTGCGCCGGCTCACCGGCGCCCTCAACCTCACCCGCGTCCCGGACCCGCACGCGTCCTTCGACTGCGACACCTGGGACGACATCGTCAACGCCAGGGCACGCATCAGGGAGCATGGGCACGTGTTGGATGAATGGATCTCCGCAGTCAAGGACGAGCTGGGCATCGACCTGGACGTCGACACGAACGTCCTGCTCGACCTGGCCCGTGACGCCGCGCACGGCGTCGCCCGGCCCGCCGCCCCGCTGACCACCTTCCTCGTCGGCTACGCCGCGGCTCGGGGAGAGGGCGGCCCCGAGGCCGTCGCCGAGGCCGCCCGCAAGGCCGCCGCGCTGGCCCTGCGCTGGGAGGAAGAGGCGGCGGAGGCCGGGAAAGGCGGGGGCCCGAGCGCCCCGGACGCCGGATGACCGCGCCCGGAATCCGGAACGGGGCACCCGTGGAGGACGGCGACGACCTCGACGTCGAGGAGGCCCTGGCCCTCGTGAGGGAGCCCAAGGACGACGGCACCGGCCCCGCACGGGACACGCGGCACGCCGAGCCGCACCCGCACGCCCCGGCGGAACGGCACCGCGCCACCCCCTGGCCCCAGGCCCGCGAGACCGCAGCCCGGGCCGCCCGGGCCGCCCGGTCCAGCCGCGCGGCCCGGCCCGCCGGAACGACCTCCGCGACCGGCCCCGCCCCCCGCCACACCCCCGTCTCCGTCCCCCTCGTCGACGCCCTCGGCCTCGTCCTCGCCGCGCCCCTCGACGCACTCACCGACCTGCCCTCCTTCGACACCTCCGCGATGGACGGCTGGGCGGTCGCCGGACCCGGACCCTGGGCGGTGCGCGAGGGGGGCGTGCTCGCCGGGCACTCCCAGCCCGCGCCGCTCACCGACGGCGAGGCCGTCCGCATCGCGACCGGTGCCCGCGTCCCCGCCGACACCACCGCCGTGCTGCGCACCGAGCACGGCCGCACGGACGCCCAGGGCCGGCTGCACGCCACCCGCGAGATGGTCCACGGCCAGGACATCCGCCCGCGTGGCCAGGAGTGCCGCAGCGGTGACCAGTTGCTGCCCGTCGGCACCCAGATCACCCCGGCCGTCCTCGGCCTGGCCGCGGCCGCGGGCTACGACACCGTCACCGTCGTCCCGCGCCCCCGCGCCGAAGTCCTCGTCCTCGGGGACGAATTGCTGACCGAGGGGCTGCCGAGCGAGGGGCTGATCCGGGACGCGCTCGGCCCCATGCTGCCGCCCTGGCTGCGGGCGCTCGGTGCCGAGGTCGTCGCGGTGCGCCGGATCCGCGACGACGCCAGGGCCCTGCACAAGGCGATCACCGCCTCCACCGCCGACCTGGTCGTCACCACCGGAGGCACCGCCGCCGGGCCACACGACCACGTCCACCCCACCCTGGAACGCATCGGCGCCGAACTCCTCGTCGACGGCGTGAAGGTGCGCCCCGGCCACCCCATGCTGCTGGCCCGCACCAGGGACGACCAGCACCTCGTCGGCCTCCCCGGCAACCCCCTCGCGGCCGTCTCCGGCCTCATCACGCTCGCCGAGCCGCTGCTGCGCACCCTCGCCGCGCGCCCCGCCCCGGAGCCGTACACGCTGCCGCTGACGGAGGCGGTACACGGGCACTCGTACGACACCCGGCTCGTCCCCGTGGTGCTGCGCGGCGACCGCGCCGTACCGCTGCACTACAACGGCCCGGCCATGCTGCGCGGCATCGCCGCCGCCGACGCGCTGGCCGTCGTACCGCCGGGCGGGGCCCGGCAGGGCGAGGAGACGGAGCTGCTGGACTTGCCCTGGGCGACCGGGGGAATCGGGGTATGTTTCACGTGAAACGTGGACGGCGACACACCCGACCCCGCCGGGATTCCGCAGGACGACACCCGAACGGCGGACGAACGCCCAGTCATCCACCGGGTGAAACTGCCGGTGAAGGTGGTGGAGCGCCCGCTGCGCCAGGTCGCCGAACGGCTGCGCATCGCGCCCCTGGGTGTGCTGTTCCACACGCCCGAGGCGCTGAAGAATCCGGCTCTTTCGTCAACCAGGCGGACGGTTGGGCGCAGTCGACTGCACGGGGGACTGAATGGTGATCAAGCGGTCTCCGGCCTGGAGGGTTCGAGCTCGGGGATCCGTGTAGTCCAGCAGTTCCTTGCGCCGCATGACGGCTACGACGAGATCAGGACTCTGGCGCGGAGAGCGTCCTACCTCCTCCGTGGACACCGGGCGCTCCACAAGATCCAGTCCGCTCCCGTACGTCATCAGGTCTTCCAGGACGTCCGCACGTACTGGACGTGGCCACGCCTAGCAGCCGGCCCGCCGAACTGGAACTGGTGATCACGGCGTTGGCGCCACTCTGCTTCAGTAGCGGAATATTCTCGTCTTCCCGTACGGCGACGACGATCGAGGCTCTCGTATTGAGCTGCCGAGCGGTGAGAGTGACCAAGGTCGCTGTGTCGTCGCGCTGGGCAGCCACGATGATGTGCGCCGCCCGGTGCAGTTCTGCGCTGCTCAGCGTCTCGGTGCGCGTGGCGTCGCCGTGGACTGCGACAAGCCCATCACCGGTGGCAAGGTCCACGGCCTTCTTCTGCGGGTCCACCACGACGATTTGGTCCCTCGACTTCCCCTGCCCCAGAAGAGTCTCGACGGCGTGACGGCCCTTTGTGCCATAGCCGACCACGACGACGTGATCACGGATACGTACGCGCCAACGCTCGATCCGGACCTGGTTCCGCGTGCGTTCGGTGAGGACCTCCAGCGTGGTGCCGACCAGGATGATCAGGAACAGGACGCGCAGGGGCGTGATGACGAGGATGTTGGTGAGCCGGGCCCCGTGGCTGACCGGGGTGATGTCGCCGTATCCGGTGGTGGAGAGCGTGACGGTCGCGTAGTACGCCGAGTCGAGCAGGTCCACTGTGCTGTCTGCGCTGTCTCGATAGCCGGTACGGTCCACCCAGACGAGCAGCGTCGTGAGGACGAGCAGCAGCAGAGCCAGAGCCAGACGCCGAAGTACCTGTTGCAGGGGCGGCAGCGTCGCTCCGACCGGCAAACGGACTGATTGACCGTCCTCGGTTCTCGACCAGTACCGGAGGGAGCGCAGGAGCGGGAGACGAGACTTGCCCGGCCCTGGTCGATGTGGGGCGCTCATCGTGCGTCTCCTCTGCTGTCGGTGTCGTGATGCTGGAGTCTGCTCCGACATCACCCGGTGTCGGACGAAGCGGCAGCCGACCTTTACGCCCAGCGGTCCCTGGCTCTGTCATGGTGAGGGACGGAGCTGAGGCGGTTCATGATTTCCTCGAACCAGACAGCAGCGATCCGGCCGCAATGGTCCGGGAGCCGGGACCCGGCTGCCGTCCAAGCAGCGCACCAGCCGACAGAGCAGCGGTGAAGCGGGGCCAAGCCAGCAGGACGATCGGATAGATGGCGTAGCCGACGCGGGTGGCGGGAGACAGCACGATCGCGAGGACCAGTCCGAGTGCCAGCCTGTCGGCGCCGGCCACGGCGGTCCGTGGTGGGCGGATCAGGAGCGAGAGACCCACAGCCATCGCGCTCAGCGCGATGAGGCCCATCGTGAGGGTTTTGCCGTGGGGGACCAGTACAGCGATCAGATGTCCCAGCAAGGGGCTCTGTGCGGACGATGCCGTGGGGCCGAGCCCCAACGGGTAGAGGACGACATTGCGGTAGAAGGCGCCACTGTCCACCAAGGCCACCGGCAGGACGGTGAACAGGGCGATTCCCACTGCCCCCGCCGCACTTTTGACCGCAGCACGCCACCCTCCGCGCACCGCCAGCACGGCGAGGAGCACCGGGATGGCTGGCCAGGCGGTCCACTTCAGCGCGGCCGCCGCGCCCAGAGCCAGCCCGGCACGTCCGGCATCGCCCCGCTGCGTGAAGGCCAGGGCCAGGCATGTCAATCCGATGACCGGTGGGTCCACACCACCGAAGGTGAGCGGCAGCGCGACAACGGGACAGGCGATCAGCCACAACACGCCTGTCCTGGCTGTGACTCCCTGCGGAGTGCTGATCCGGGTGGCGCCCGCGCCCAGGCCGTTGGTGAGCATCCGTAGCGCGCCCGCCACGGCTGCGAGGAAGCCGACGAGGAACCACAACCGGGCGCTGGAGAACGGAAGGCCGCCGCACAGCATGTGCGGTATACCGAAGACCGCCATGCCGGGAAGGTAGGGATTGAAGTCCCGCACCGCGTGCGGTGTGGGGTGGTACGGGCTACCGGAGGCGAACAGTAAGTCGGCCGCCCGCTCCACGACGCCGACCTCCATCTGTTCCTTGCTGATCACGGTCAGGTACAGCAGGGGCGCGACGACCCCACCGACGACCGCGACCACGGCGGGAGCCGGTGCCCACGGCGCGAACGACCTCGCTGCGACCAGTGCCGAGCAGCCGTACCCCAACGCGGCGGCCAGGCCCCATGCCTCCTGCGTGGTGCCGGTGGGTGACAGCAGGCCCACCGCGAGGGCGGACACGGCGCAGACCATCAACAGCGGCCAGTCCCAACGCCGTCCGGTGCGCGGCAGCTTGCCGGTGGTGGCTGTGGAGCCTGACTCCTGTGCGTGAACCGCAGTTGTCATCAGGCACCGCGCTTTCGCGGTATCCAGACGCCGGTGCCGACCGCATGGCGCCGCCATTGACACGTGCCGGATCCGGGGTAGTCGTGTGCCTTGCAACGGCCCGTGCGCAAGCAAGAGTTCACCGGCCGGACGGCCCGCTCCAGCTGGCATATCGAACCGGGGCACCAGGAGACCGATAACGGCCGACCTCGGACCGGACGACGCCCCAACTCGGCGATCCTGAAACTCTCGGCGTCGCCGCGCCCCGCCGGGCTGGTGTCCGTGGCCTTCTGTACGACAGCGAGCCCAATGGTCAGAGAGGAAACAAGGCCAGCGGATGACCAACGCGTGACCGGTGCGTTGTGCAAGGCCCTTGTCCATGGCGTTGGGGTACTTTCGAGGAAACGCTGGAGGTCCGTCTTGCGCGATCACACCGTCGTCGTCGGCTTGTCAGCCCCGGCAGCCAGAGCACGCCGCATCCCCGCCGACTGCCCGGAGACTGAGGGGAACCGTCGAGCGCCGCGAATCGCCCGGCCTGTCAGGGGGAGTAGCGTCGCGCACATGCATGCGATCACGATTCCCGAACCTGGTGGTCCCGAGGCGCTGGTGTGGGACGAGGTTCCCGATCCGGTGCCCGGCGAGGGCGAGGTGCTGGTCGAGGTGGTGGCCAGCGCCGTCAACCGTGCCGACGTCCTGCAACGGCAGGGTTTCTACAACCCGCCGCCCGGCGCCTCCCCCTACCCCGGCCTGGAGTGCTCCGGCCGGATCGCCGCGATCGGCACCGGAGTGTCCGGCTGGGTCGTCGGCGACGAGGTGTGCGCGCTGCTCGCGGGCGGCGGCTACGCCCAGAAGGTCGTCGTACCGGCCGGACAGCTGCTGCCGGTGCCGGAGGGCGTCGACCTCGTACAGGCCGCCGCGCTGCCCGAGGTGGCCTGCACGGTCTGGTCCAACGTGTTCATGATCTCCCATCTGCGGCCGGGCGAGACCCTGCTGGTGCATGGCGGGTCCAGCGGCATCGGCACCATGGCGGTCCAGCTGGCCAAGGCCGTCGGTGCCAAGGTCGCGGTGACCGCCGGGAGCAAGGAGAAGCTGGAGCGGTGCGCCGAACTCGGCGCGGACATCCTGATCAATTACCGGGAGCAGGACTTCGTCGCCGAGGTCAAGGAGGCCACCGGCGGCGCGGGCGCCGACGTCATCCTCGACAACATGGGCGCCAAGTACCTCGACCGCAATGTGCAGACCCTGGCGGTAAACGGGCGCCTGGCGATCATCGGACTCCAGGGCGGCGCCAAGGGCGAGCTGAACATCGGCGCGCTGCTGGCCAAGCGGGCCGCCGTCACCGCCACCTCGCTGCGGGCACGGCCCGTGGAGGAGAAGACGGCCATCGTCGCCGCGGTGCGCGAACACGTCTGGCCGCTGCTCGCCGGGGGGCAGGTGCGCCCGGTGGTGGACCGTGAGCTGCCCATGTCGCGGGCCGCCGACGCGCACCGGGTGCTGGAGGAGAGCGGTCACATCGGCAAGGTGCTGCTGGTGGCCCCGTAGGACCGCGCCGGGGCCTCAGCTCCTGCGCAGCCGGAGCGCCAGGAAGGCCAGGCCCAGGCCCAGGCCGATGAGGACGAGCCCGCTGCCGAGCGGCAGGATCCGCAGGGTCGGTTCGCTCGCGTCCTCGCTCGGCCGGGCGGCATTCTGCCCGGCCGAGTTGCCCGGTGTCCCCGTGGGATCGAGTCCCGCATCCTGGGGCGGGTGTGAGGCCGTCGGGGTCTCCGCGGTCTCCGGCTCCGCCGGCTGTGCGGCGGCAGAGCCGGGGACGGCGTCCTCGTCGCCCTCCACCTGCGCCCAGGGGCCGTCGTGCCGCCCCGGACGCAGCTTCCCCTCCCCGGCCCCGCTCCCCGCGCGGGACGGCTCGCCGGACGGCGCGTCGTACGGGGCGGAGGCGGAGCCCGAGGGCCGGGGCGCCGGTGCCGGGTGCTGCGGGTCGGCGCCGTCGTGGCCGCCCGCCGGGCGGTCCTGGTGATCGTGTCCGAAGTGGCCGGAGCCGGAGGTGTTCCCGGCCGCCGGAGCACCTCCGGCGCCGCCCGAGCCGCCCGGGTGACCGGAGGGGGAGGCCGTGGGCGTGGCGACGGCGGGGCGGCCCGCGGCGGGGGAGCGCGGGGGGCCGGCCTCGGCGGCGTACGCGGCGGTCGTGCCACAGGCGGGCAGGGCCGCCGTCAGCACGAACAGCAGCCGCAGACAGCGGTGGGTGAGTCGCAGCCTTGGAGTCACGTCGGTGACCTCCCGGAGCCCGCCTGGCGTGAGGGCGTGATCGATGATGAACCGACGCGAACAGCCTCACATCGCCGGACTCTCGGGGCATTCCGGATTGGGCCGACGGGTCTAAACGACGGTTCCGCCCCAGCGGGGGGCGCCACGGTGGTGAGGTGGGCGGATGCGAGAGAATGACGGCATGGAGATGCCGAGGAACGAACGATCGCCGGAGAATCCCCAGATCCTCGTCGTGGGCCAGGACGGGCTGGCGCTCGGCGGCAAAGGCGGCGGGGACGACGAATCCCGCGAGATTCCGGTCACCGAGCAGGTCGAGCAGCCCGCCAAGGTCATGCGGATCGGCAGCATGATCAAGCAGCTCCTGGAGGAGGTGCGCGCCGCTCCCCTCGACGAGGCCAGCAGGGTCCGGCTGAGGGAGATCCACGCCAGCTCGGTGAAGGAGCTGGAGGACGGCCTGGCGCCGGAGCTGGTCGAGGAACTGGAGCGGCTGTCCCTGCCGTTCACCGACGACGTCACCCCGAGCGACGCCGAACTGCGGATCGCGCAGGCACAGCTGGTGGGCTGGCTGGAGGGTCTCTTCCACGGGATCCAGACCACGCTGTTCGCCCAGCAGATGGCCGCGCGCGCCCAGCTGGAGCAGATGCGCCGGGCGCTCCCGCCGGGCGTGTCGGGCCCCGAGGGCGACGACCAGCACGCGGGCGGCCATTCGGGCGGCCCGTACCTGTAAGTCCGCGTACCTGTAGGTGCGTGCACCTATAGGTACGCGCACCTGGAGGCCCGTGTACCTGTAGATCGCGGACACGGGGAAGGGGCCCGGCGGTCGGTCACCGCCGGGCCCCTTCTCATGCGCGCGTCACTGCTGCGGCGGATTGCCCGTCGACACGCTCAGCTCGATGGTGCCCGGATCCTTCGCGTTCACATCCGTGCCCTCGGACGGGAACTGGTCGAGGACGGTCCCGTCGCCCCAGGTGTTGTCGTCCACCTTCTTGACCTGGAGGGTCCAGCCGGCGGCCTGGAAGCAGGCCTTCACGGAGTTGATGTCCTTGTAGCGGAAATCGGGGAGCTGGATCTTGTGGGGGTCGTCGTAGGACTCCTCCGGCTCCGTGCACTTGGTCTTGTCGATCACCCTGCTGGTGTCCGGGCCCCGGTAACCCGCCTGGTGGGGGGGCGACGCCGAGGTGCTGGCGCCGCCGCCTCCACCCGCGTTGTCATCGCCGCCGCCGCTGTTCATGGTCAGTGCGACGACCAGGCCGACGACGGCGACGAGCGACACCCCGATCGCCCCGGTGATCACGGCCTTGCTGCCCTTGCCGCCGCGCGAGCCGGACCCCTGCACGGCTGTCTGCTGCGGCTGCGCGTACGGCGGCGGCGTTCCCGGCCCGTAGCCCACCGGGGGCGTCTGGTAGCCCGCCTGCTGCGGATAGCCGTAGGACGACGCGGGCGTGGCCGGCGCCGGGGTCTGGGGGCCGTACGGTCCCGGCTGGTACGGCGTCTGCACCGGTCCGGGGGGCGTCTGCCGGGCCTGGTCGACCGGCGGGAACACCGCGGAGCCGACGCCCGCGCCGCTCTGCCGCGGACCGGCGTCCGGCGCGATGCTCGGCGCGGCCGCCTGGAGGGAGGCGGCGACCCGCAGGCATTCCTCGCGCATGGAGTCGGCGCTCGGGAAGCGCTCGTTCGGGTTCTTCCGCAGCGCGCGGGCGACCAGCGCGTCCACCGCCGGGGGCAGCGAGCGGTTGATGGAGGACGGAGCCACCGGCTCCTCCTGCACATGCGCGTACGCGATCGCCAGCGGGGAGTCCGCGTCGAACGGCAGCCGGCCGGTCACCAGCTGGAACAGCATGATGCCGACCGAGTACAGGTCGGAGCGGGCGTCCACCCCGCGGCCGAGGGCCTGCTCGGGCGAGAGGTACTGCGGGGTGCCGACGACCATGCCGGTCTGCGTCATCGACGTCACGCCGGACTGCATGGCGCGCGCGATGCCGAAGTCCATGACCTTGACCACACCGCGCTTGGTCACCATCACGTTGCCGGGCTTGATGTCGCGGTGGACCAGACCCATCTCATGGCTGATGTCCAGCGCCGCCAGCACGTCCGCGGTGACCTTCAGCGCCTTGTCGGCGGGCATGGCGCCGTACTGCCGTATGTCCTCTTCGAGGACCGAGCCCAGCGGGCGGCCCTCGACGTACTCCATGACGATGTACGGCGTCGCCAGGCCGCCCAGGTCGTCCTCGCCGGTGTCGAAGACGGAGACGATGTTGGTGTGCGTGAGCTTCGCCACGGCCTGGGCCTCGCGGCGGAAGCGCTCGCGGAAGGCCTGCTCCCGGCCCAGCTCGGTGTGGAGTGTCTTGATCGCGACCTGGCGGTCCAGCACGGCGTCGTACGCGAGGTGCACCGAGGCCATGCCGCCCTCGCCGAGCAAGTCGCGCAGCTGGTAGCGGCCACCGGCCAGACCCTGCCCCGCATACCGGCCGTGTGTGCCGTCCTGGCTCATCTCTCCGCGTCCCCCATCGGCCGTCCGGCACCCTGACGCGTCGCACAGGCCTTGATCGAATGTGTCATTCCCGGCCAAGTCTGCCCGAGGGCACTGACACGTCAAGCTCGGTGCCCGTTCCGTGACCGTACGGGCAGGAAGCGTCGCGCAAGCGTTACAGGGGGCGCGCGACCAGCACACAGAATTTGCACGACGGCCCGTGCTGAGGGTTTCATGGCCGGTCCGGCGCAGAGTCGGTCCCGGTTCCGGTTCCGAACCGGTGGCCCCCACGGAGGCTGTAGCGTGGCCGACGGAGACCGTGACAACACCGCGCGCACCGCGGGCAGAAACGACGGCGAGGACTGATGGCACAGACGCAGCGCGCCCAGGGCCCGTCCGACCCGGAGGCGTCTGGCGGCGGCGGCATGTCGGACGGACCGGAGAACTGGGGCAACTCAGGGCTGGTCGGCGACGGCCGCTACCGGCTCACGCACCGCCTCGGCCGGGGCGGCATGGCCGAGGTCTTCGCGGCCGAGGACGTCCGTCTGGGCCGTACGGTCGCGGTCAAGCTGCTCCGTGCCGACCTGGCCGAGGACCCCGTCTCCAAGGCGCGTTTCACGCGTGAGGCACAGTCGGTCGCCGGGCTCAACCATCATGCGATCGTCGCCGTGTACGACTCCGGCGAGGACGTCGTGGGCGGCCAGTCGGTGCCGTACATCGTGATGGAGCTGGTCGAGGGCCGCACCATCCGCGATCTGCTGATGAACGCGGAGGCGCCCGGCCCCGAGCAGGCGCTGATCATCGTCTCCGGCGTCCTGGAGGCGCTCGCCTACTCGCACCAGCACGGCATCGTGCACCGCGACATCAAGCCGGCGAACGTGATCATCACCGACAGCGGCGCCGTCAAGGTGATGGACTTCGGCATCGCCCGCGCCCTGCACGGCGCGCAGTCCACGATGACCCAGACCGGCATGGTCATGGGCACGCCCCAGTACCTCTCCCCGGAGCAGGCGCTCGGCAAGGCCGTCGACCACCGCTCCGACCTGTACGCGACCGGCTGCCTGCTGTACGAACTGCTCGCGCTGCGGCCTCCCTTCACCGGCGAGACCCCGCTGTCCGTGGTCTACCAGCACGTCCAGGACACGCCGATCGCGCCGTCCCAGGTCCTCGAGTCCTGCCCGCCGGAGCTGGACGGCCTGGTCATGCGCTCGCTCGCCAAGGAGCCGGACGACCGGTTCCAGACGGCGGAGGAGATGCGCGGCCTGGTCCAGTACGGCCTCCAGATGCTGTACGACCAGGGCGGCCACACCGGCACCTGGAACACCGGCCCGGTGGCGGCGCCCGACGGCCGGCACACCCCCGCGGGCGGCTTCGCGAGCACGACCGCCATGGCGCATCCGATGGCCGGCTCCGGCACCACGCAGATCCCGCAGCCGCTGCTGCCGCAGGGCTACGGCCACGGCGACGACGGCGGCTTCGAGGGGCACGGCAACAAGGGCAGCGGCCGCGGCAAGCTGTGGATCCTCGCCGTGCTCGCGGTCATCGCCATCGCGGCGGGCGTGGCGCTGGCGCTGAAGGGCGCGGCGGGTGGCGGCGGCGCCGGTACCGACACCAAGCCGCCGGCCACGCACACCAAGAGCACCGACGACGACTCCGCCAGTTCGAGCCCGAGCGACGAGAACACCGGGCCGTCCACGGACACCTCGACCGGCGACGGATCGAGCACCGGTTCCGGGTCCCAGTGGCCGCCGTCGTACTCGCCTCCGCCGTCCACCGGTGCCACCGACCGGTCGACGGGGCCGCAGCCCTCGTCGTCGCAGTCCACGGACACGACGACCGGTGGCGACACGACCGGTGACGGCACGGACGGCGGCACCAATACCACGGGTGGCGGTGGCACGAACGGCGGCACCGGAACCGGTACCACGGGTGGCGGTGGCACGAACGGCGGCACCGGCACCACGGGAGACGGCGGCACGGACGCGGGCAACACCGGTGGCTCCACCACCGACGGCAACGCGGCGTCCGGCGGGACGGCGGGACTGCCCACCGGGTGACGGGTGGCCGCCGCCTTTTGCCGGCGAGAACCCGGTAAACCCGCACATCCGCCCGCTCACCGGGTGAACGCGTCGCACACCGCGTCGTACTCCTGTGTCCACCACACCACGAGCGCCGAGGCGGCCGGGAACTGGCAGTCCGCGCGGGTGTCACCGCGCTCGTAGTGCCAGCGCAGCATCCAGAAGTCGTTCAGGCGCTCCCACCACACCCGGCGCACGGCCGCCGCCAGCTCGGCGGGCGTGACATCGGCCGCGCGCCGGTACGCGCGTGCGTACGCCCGCACCTTCGGTAAGTCCAGGGCGCCCGCGGGGCGCACGAAGAAGATCGCGGCGGCGCGTACGGCCTCCTCGGCGCGGGGCTGCACGCCGAGCCGGTCCCAGTCCACGATGGCCGCCGGAGCGCCGTCCTTGTAGAGCAGGTTGAACGGGTGGAAGTCGCCGTGCACCCAGCCGACCGGGCCGCCGGGCGGCGGGCGCCGGTCCGCGTGCCGCTCCAGCAGCAGCCTCCGTTCCCGCAGCCGGTGCCGGGCCAGCGCGTCGAAGGCGTCGGCCGGGCGGTGCCGGCGCACCCGCAGGAGCAGCTGGTCGATGAGCGTGAACGTGTCGGCCGGGTCGGCGCTCTCCACGGGATGCGGGCCGGCGGCCGGGCGGGTGCGTCCCTTGGGCGGCATCACGCGCTCCAGACAGGCGTGCACGGCGCCCAGCAGCGCTCCGAGGCGCGCGCTCTCCGAGCGGGTGAGCTGGCCGCCGTGGCGGTGTCCGCCGTCGATCCAGGGGTGCAGGGCGTAGGCGTGGCCGCCGACGACGGCGACGGTACGGCCCTCACGGTGCGCGAGCGGCACGGCGACCGGGACGCCGAGGGCGGCCAGGCGCAGGGTGGCCCGGTGCCGGCGCTCGATGGCGGCCGGGTCGGCGGTGTCGGGGTCGAAGTGGTGCTTGAGGAAATACCGGCCGCGCGTGGTGCACAGCCGGTAGCCGTGGTTGAGGAGCCCCTGGTCCACCGGTTCGCAGGCAAGGGGCGCTCCGGCGGCGTCGTACAGGCGGAGCAGGGCGCTCACAGGGGGCGCGTGGGTGGTGGGGGGTGGTACACAAGGGCGCGGCACGCCGCAGATGCTAAGGCACGAAAAACGCCCCGTGAGCTGGGCCTTTCACAGTCAGTCGTCGCCGGTCGCAATTGGTCACAGGGTGAACCGGGTCGAACGGTGGACATTCGCCTTGTCCGCGTCGGCCGTGCGGCCTTTCCGAGGTTTCGGAGTTTCCCTCCCGCGAAAGAACGCGAAGGCCGGTCTTCCCTCGGAGAACCCTTCCCGTCGCCTGGGTGACCGGGATAACGTTCGGGTGCTCCGGCCTTGCCACAAGGCTGTGACCAGCGCGCTTCCGGGTCACCTCGATTTACTTGGAAATCCAAGCAAAATCGCAGGTCAAGTGGGGTTTCACAGAAATGTGGAGCACTGGGTAACGTAATGGTCGCAGGGCGCTCGCCGGGGCACCTGTCACGCCTGTTCCCGGCCGAGTGGCACCCACCCCGTGCCCCGTGGTCGAAACAGGTGAGCCGCACTGGCCTACCGGCAACCCCGGGGGCCGGAACGACGGAGGAGCACACGTGACCGTGGACAGCAGTGCCGCGCGCAAGCGCAGCGCCGCAGGCAAGGCCGGCACGACCGGCAGCAAGACCGGCGCGGCCGGGACCAAGTCCGGAGCCACCGGCACCAAGCGCACCACCAGCACGACCCGGGCCCCGCGCGCCGGCGCGAAGAAGGGCACCGAGCCCGCGCTCGTGCAGCTTCTGACGCCGGAGGGCAAGCGGGTCAAGAACGCCGAGTACGACTCCTACGTCGCCGGCATCACCCCCGAAGACCTGCGCGGTCTCTACCGCGACATGGTGCTCACCCGTCGCTTCGACGCCGAGGCCACCGCCCTCCAGCGCCAGGGCGAGCTGGGCCTGTGGGCGTCCCTGCTGGGCCAGGAGGCCGCCCAGATCGGCTCCGGCCGGGCCACCCGCGAGGACGACTACGTCTTCCCGACCTACCGCGAGCACGGCGTCGCCTGGTGCCGCGGCGTGGACCCGACCAACCTGCTCGGCATGTTCCGCGGCGTGAACAACGGCGGCTGGGACCCCAACGGCAACAACTTCCACCTGTACACGATCGTCATCGGCTCCCAGACGCTGCACGCCACCGGTTACGCGATGGGCGTGGCCAAGGACGGCGCGGACTCGGCGGTCATCGCCTACTTCGGCGACGGCGCCTCCAGCCAGGGCGACGTGGCCGAGTCGTTCACCTTCTCCGCGGTCTACAACGCGCCCGTGGTGTTCTTCTGCCAGAACAACCAGTGGGCGATCTCCGAGCCGACCGAGAAGCAGACACGGGTGCCGCTCTACCAGCGCGCCCAGGGCTACGGCTTCCCGGGCGTGCGCGTGGACGGCAACGACGTGCTGGCCTGCCTCGCGGTCACCCGGTGGGCCCTGGAGCGCGCCCGCAACGGCGAGGGTCCGACCCTGGTCGAGGCGTTCACCTACCGCATGGGCGCCCACACCACCTCCGACGACCCCAGCCGCTACCGGGGCGACGAGGAGCGCCAGGCATGGGAGGCCAAGGACCCGATCCTGCGCCTCCGCCGCCACCTGGAGGCGTCAAACCACGCGGACGAGGGATTCTTCGAGGAACTCGAGGCCGAGTCCGAGGCGTTGGGCAAGCGAGTGCGCGAAGCGGTCCGCGCCATGCCCGACCCGGGCCACTTCGCCATCTTCGAGAACGTGTACGCGGACGGGCACGCGCTCGTCGACGAGGAGCGGGCCCAGTTCGCCGCCTACCAGGCGTCGTTCGCGGACGCAGAAGGGGGTCACTGAGATGGCCGAGAAGATGGCGATGGCCAAGGCCATCAACGAGTCGCTGCGCCGCGCCCTGGAGGCCGACCCCAAGGTCCTGGTCATGGGCGAGGACGTCGGCAAGCTCGGTGGCGTCTTCCGCGTCACGGACGGCCTCCAGAAGGACTTCGGCGACAGCCGGGTCATCGACACCCCGCTCGCCGAGTCCGGCATCGTCGGCACCGCGATCGGCCTGGCCCTGCGCGGCTACCGGCCGGTGGTGGAGATCCAGTTCGACGGCTTCGTCTTCCCGGCCTACGACCAGATCGTCACCCAGCTCGCCAAGATGCACGCGCGCTCGCTCGGCAAGGTCAAGATGCCGGTCGTCGTGCGCATCCCCTACGGCGGCGGCATCGGTGCGGTCGAGCACCACTCCGAGTCCCCCGAGGCCCTGTTCGCGCACGTCGCCGGCCTGAAGGTGGTCAGCCCGTCGAACGCGTCGGACGCCTACTGGATGATGCAGCAGGCCATCCAGAGCGACGACCCGGTGATCTACTTCGAGCCCAAGCGCCGCTACTGGGACAAGGCCGAGGTGGACGTCGAGGCGATCCCCGCCCCGCTGCACAAGGCCCAGGTGGTCCGCGAGGGCACCGACCTGACCCTCGCGGCCTACGGTCCGATGGTGAAGCTGTGCCAGGAGGTCGCCGCCGCGGCCGCCGAGGAGGGCAAGAGCCTGGAGGTCCTGGACCTGCGCTCGGTCTCCCCCCTCGACTTCGACGCCATCCAGGCCTCGGTCGAGAAGACCCGCCGCCTGGTGGTCGTCCACGAGGCGCCGGTGTTCTTCGGCTCCGGCGCGGAGATCGCCGCCCGGATCACCGAGCGCTGCTTCTACCACCTAGAGGCCCCGGTGCTCCGGGTCGGCGGCTACCACGCCCCGTACCCGCCGGCCCGCCTGGAGGAGGAGTACCTGCCGGACCTGGACCGCGTGCTCGACGCCGTCGACCGCTCGCTGGCGTACTGAGGGAGAGGGTCGTGACGACGATGACGGACGCGTCCGTACGCGAGTTCAAGATGCCCGACGTGGGCGAGGGCCTGACCGAGGCCGAGATCCTCAAGTGGTACGTCCA
Source organism: Streptomyces sp. AM6-12 (assembly GCF_044327085.1). Lineage (NCBI taxonomy): Bacteria > Bacillati > Actinomycetota > Actinomycetes > Kitasatosporales > Streptomycetaceae > Streptomyces > Streptomyces sp. AM6-12. The sequence continues at coordinate 3,620,819 of NZ_JBIQWN010000001.1, read as the reverse complement.
GCCGGGCGACACGGTCACCGACGGCCAGGTGGTGTGCGAGGTCGAGACCGCCAAGGCGGCCGTCGAACTGCCCATCCCCTACGACGGCGTGGTCCGCGAGCTGCGGTTCCCCGAGGGGACCACGGTCGACGTGGGAACGGCGATCATCGCGGTGCAGGTGGCGGGCGGGGCCCCGGCTCCGGCCCCCGCACAGCCCGAGGCGGCGCCCGCGGCACCGCAGGCTCCGGCCCCGGATCCGGAGGCCCCGGCCGGGGAAGCGAAGCCCGCGGCCCGGCAGCCGGTCCTGGTGGGCTACGGCGTGGCGACCTCCGCCACCAGGCGCCGCCCCCGCAAGGGCCCCGAGGTCACCGTCCCGGCCCCGGCCGCCGAGCCCGAGCTGAACGGCCACGCCCCGGCGGCGGGCAGCCCCCGCCCGCTGGCCAAGCCCCCGGTGCGCAAGCTGGCCAAGGACCTCGGCGTCGACCTGGCCGCGATCACCCCGTCCGGCCCGGACGGGATCATCACGCGCGAGGACGTCCACGCGGCGGCCGCGCCCCCGGCCACCCCCGCCGCCGCGCCCGCGCAAGCGGCGGCCCCGGCGGCTCCCGCTCCCGTGACCACGTACGACGGCGCCCGGGAGACCCGCGTTCCCGTCAAGGGCGTGCGCAAGGCGACCGCGGCGGCGATGGTCGGCTCGGCGTTCACGGCCCCGCATGTCACGGAGTTCGTGACGGTGGACGTGACCCGCACCATGAAGCTGGTCGAGGAGCTGAAGCAGGACAAGGAGATGCAGGGTCGGCGGGTCAACCCGCTGCTGCTGATCGCCAAGGCCCTGCTGGTCGCCATCAAGCGCAACCCGGACATCAACGCGTCCTGGGACGAGGCTAACCAGGAGATCGTGCTCAAGCACTACGTCAACCTGGGCATCGCGGCGGCCACCCCGCGCGGCCTGATCGTCCCGAACATCAAGGACGCGCAGGCCAAGACGCTGCCGCAACTGGCCGACGCGCTCGGCGAGCTGGTGTCCACCGCGCGCGAGGGCAAGACCTCCCCGTCCGCCATGCAGGGCGGCACGGTGACGATCACCAATGTCGGCGTCTTCGGCGTCGACACCGGCACGCCGATCATCAATCCGGGCGAGTCGGCGATCCTCGCCGTCGGTGCGATCAAGCTCCAGCCGTGGGTCCACAAGGGCAAGGTCAAGCCGCGCCAGGTGACCACCCTCGCCCTGAGCTTCGACCACCGCCTGGTCGACGGCGAGCTCGGCTCCAAGGTGCTGGCCGACGTGGCCGCGATCCTGGAGCAGCCGAAGCGGCTGATCACCTGGGCGTGACCGACCCTCGCGCCTGAACCCGGAGGCCCTGTGGAGCGATCCACAGGGCCTCGGTCATGCCGCCGTCTCCGGCGAAGGGTCAGCGCACGTCGACGTAGTCGTAGGCGTCCGCGACGGAGGAGGTGCTGTTACCGGCGTAGTGGAAGCGCCAGGTGCCGTCCACCGAAGCGGTGACGGTGGTCTTCAGGTAGCCGGTGGACGAGCTCTTGATCGTCTTCACCGTGCTGTAGGTGCTGCTGTTCGCCGGCTTGAACTGGAGCTGGACGGACTGGCTGCCGTAGCCGTAGTACTTCAGGTACGACCAGCTGGCGCGGTTCAGGGTGCCGCTGACCGTGATGGTCCTGCCCTTGGTGACGGGCTCCGGAGCGGCGTTGAAACCGCTGAAGCTGGCGGCGCGCTTGACCCAGCGGTTCTTGTAGAAGTCCTTCTCGACGTAGTCGCCGTTGTTGGCCTCGGCGTAGACGGCCACGTTCCACCGGCCGTTCAGGGCGCTGTCGTAGAGGTCGGTGCCCGCCGTGGCCGTGATGGTGATCTTGCAGGTGGCGGACGTGGCGCTCCAGTGGTCGCACGTGGCGGCGTTGTCCGTGTAGAGCGCGCCGTCGAAGCCGCCCTGGTCCAGGCTGTCGCCGTGCCACAGGATGGCGTCCGCGGTGGAAATCCCGGACGGGTCGGTGGCCGTGACGTAGATGTTGAAGGTCTTCTTGCCGACGCCGACGACGACGTCCTGGTTGGCGTTGTCGGTGACCTTGGTGATGGTGATGTCGCCGTTGGTCTCGTCGGCCGGCGCGTTGCGTCCGACGGACGGCTTCGAGGTGAAGCCCTGCGGGATCTTCGGGCTGTCCGCCGCCTGCGCGGCGGGAGCGAGAAGCGCGGTGAGCGCCACGGCGCCGGACACCGTCGCGGCGGCCAGGCTGGCACGAATACGCATCTGTTTTCCCCACTGGAGAGAGCCGCGCGCAGGACGCATGGGGGGTATGCGGGCTCTGAACGATGTAGTGAGCCTGTTGGCTCGCAAGAAAGACACGTGACACCTACGAACGGTTGTACGCCTCACCGACTTTTTCTGAACCGGACGTGGCCATCACGTCAACACCGCTTCGGGACGTGGCCGGAGTTCGCCGGTGGACCGGGCGGCAAAAATACGCCTGCCGTAGTTTGAGGCCGTGATCACGGGGGAGCGGAGCCGGGCTCGGCATGCGAGGAAAAGGACGGCGGGCCAGGGCGGCCTCGCGCGATCGTCGCTCATGATGGCCGTGGGGACCGTGGTCTCCCGCGCCACGGGGCTGGTACGGAACGTGTTGCAGGCCGCCGCGCTCGGCACCGCACTGCTGGCGAGCACGTACAACACGGCCAACACAGTGCCGACCAGCCTGTACACGCTGATCGTCGGAGGGGCGCTCAACGCGGTGCTGGTTCCGCAGTTGGTGCGGGCGCGGGCCACGCACGCCGACGGCGGACGGGCCTACGAGCAGCGGCTCGTGACGCTGGTCGTCAGCGTGCTGGCCGTCGGGACGGCGCTCGCGGTGTGGGCGGCGCCGGACATCGTCGGCCTGTACATGCGGGACAGTCCGGGGCGGCACCAGGCATATCGACTGACGGTCACCTTCGCCCGGTTCCTCCTCCCGCAGATCTTCTTCTACGGCCTCGCCGCCATCTACGGCCAAGTGCTCAACGCACGTGAGAAGTTCGGCGCGATGATGTGGACGCCGGTGCTCAACAACATCGTGCTGATCGGCATGTTCGCGGGCTATCTCGGCCTCATGACCGTCCCCCGGACCGTCGCCGAGGTCACCGACGCCCAGGTGCGCTGGCTCGGCATCGGTACCACCGCCGGGCTCGCCGTACAGGCCCTCGCGTTGATCCCCTTCGCGCGCGCCGCGGGTTTCCGGTTCCGGCCGCGCTTCGACTGGCGCGGTACCGGCCTCGGCTCCGGGGTGCACGCGGCCAAGTGGACGCTGCTGTTCGTGCTCGCCAACCTGGTGGCGCTCGCCGTGGTCACCAACTACGCCAACGCCGCCGACCAGGCGCTGCCGAAGTCCGGCGTCGGGTACACGGCGTACAGCTACGCCCAGACCATCTGGATGCTGCCCCAGTCCATCGCCACCGTCTCCCTGGTCACGGCGCTGTTGCCGCGCATGAGCAAGGCGGCGGCGGAGGGCCGGATCGCCGACCTGCGCGCGGACCTGTCACGCGCCCTGCGGATCAGCGGAGTGGTCATCGTGCCGGCCGCCTTCCTGTTCACCGCGCTCGGCCCGGACATCGCCCGGCTGCTTTTCGCCCACGGCGCCGCCGACGCGGCCTCCGCCCTGCCGCTCGGACACATGCTCCAGGCGTTCGGACCGGGGCTGATCCCGTTCTCCGCGCAGTACTTGCTGCTCCGCGGCTTCTACGCCTTCGGGGACACCCGTACGCCCTTCTACATGGCCGTGTGGATCGGCCTGGTGAACATCGCGCTGGCCACCGCCTGCCATCTGCTGCTGCCCGCGCGGTGGGCGGTGACGGGCATGGCCGGCGCCTACGCGCTCTCCTACCTCGTGGGATGCGCCCTCACCGCCCGACTGCTGGCCCGCCGCACCGGCGGCAGGCTCGACGACGGGGCCCTGCGCTCGACGTACACGCGCTTGCTGGGTGCGGGGGCGGGCGCGGCGGCGGCGGGCTGGGCGGCCGCGCGCGGGTGCGCCCGCGTGGCGGGCGACGGCGGTACGGCCGCCACGACCCTCACCGTCGTCGCGGGCACCCTCGCCATGGCCCTGGTCTTCCTGGCCCTGGCCCGCGCCCTGCGCATCCCCGAGCTCCGCCGGCTGCCGGGGCTGCGCTGATCCCTGATCCGGTCCGCGCACGGACCCTGACGGCAAGTCAGGGATGGTTCAGGGTCTCGCCAGGGGTGTCACGGATGGTGAGCGCCCGGTGGCGGGCGGCACGCTGATGGCATGACGAAATCCACTGCCACCGGGCCCGGTCCGGGTCCTGCCCGCCGCTTCCCCTTCCTGCGGCGCGTGTCCGACGCACGTCGCGCCGCCGCCCTCGCGGGTGCGGCTGTCCTCGCCGGTACGGCGGCGGTGTGCGCGCCGGGCGTCGCCTACTCCGCGCCGAGGGCCGCCGCGTCTCCTGTTCCCGCGACCGACTTCCGCGACTGCCCGCCGCTGCCCGGCGGAGTGGACCCCGGCCGCTGGAGATGCGAAGTACACACGGCGGCAACGGTGTTGACCATGGGCAAGGTGACGGTGCGATTCGCCCCCATCACCATGACCCACGCCGAGGGCCCCATGCCGGACGGCGGCAACGGGCAGGTGTGGGGCGCGATGCACAGCACGCCGGCGACCGTCCCCGGGGTCCGGGGCCTCGCGATACAGCCCGAGTACGGCGGCCGGTCCGACGCCTACACCGGCACGTTCAGCCTCCGCTTCCGGCTCCTCGACCCCCTGCTCGCGCCCGGCTGCACCATCGGCGCCACCGCCCCCGTCGACTTCCGGATGAAGCGCTCGGGCCCCTCCACGTGGGTCTCCCAGGACCCGCCGCTGATCGAGTTCTCGGCTTACGACGACACCTTCACCGCCCCCGCCGCCGAGCACTGCGGACCGCTCACCCCCCTCGTCAACCACCGCCTGGGCCTGCCGGCGGCCGGAGGGAACCTGATGACGTACGACGCGTCGTACACCTTCAAGACCTACGACCAACTGTCCCGAATACCGACGCGGTAGCAGGACCAGCGCACCGGAACGCGACTCACCGGCCGGGCTCGGTCCGGCGCGCGCGGAGGGCGTTCAGCAGGGCCGCACCCCGTTCCGCGTCGTCCACGCTCACCGCGAAGTCGGAACGCCGGCCCCGAGGGCGTACGACCAGACAGTCGCCGGCGCGGAGCATGACCGTGGTGCCGAGGCCGCTGAGGCGGTAACCCCAGCCGCCGACCTGGGAGGGCAGGCGCCGCTCGGCACGGGCGGATTCGAGGGCGTCCGGGGACCAGCGGCGGACGGGCCAGCCGAGGGGCCCGAAGGAGACCTCCAGGCCCGCCTCGGAGACCTTCGCCCGGACCGAGCAGGAGACGCCGCCCGCGAGAGCGACGGCGGTACCGCCCGCACACACCGGCCAGAGCGTCGCGGTGGGCGCCAGGCCCAGCAAAAGCCCCAGCGCCGCGCCGGCGGCGACGAGTCCGGCCACCGCCGACAGCGCCTGAAGCCAGGGGTTGGCCGTGCGGGAGAACCAGACCAGGCGCTCGTCCCGCTCCAGCTCCAGCTCTGGGGTCCCGGCCTCGGGCGTGGCAACGGTGGCGGTGGCCCGGACGGCCAGCCGCCAGGCGAGCGCCCCGGCCGCCGCGGCGAGGGCCAGGGTGACGGCGATCCACCAGAGCGGCTGGCGGGCCTGGTGCCAGTCGGCGCGGTCGAGGTTCGCCCGGACGACCGACAACTGGGTGCCGAGGAGGACGACACCCGTGGGTACGAGGACGATCGGCAGCCAGGAGCGGGACCCGGACCAGGAGCGGCGCCGGCGCACGCTCAGGACGAGGGCGAGTACCAGCCAGATCCCGGCCGGCAGCAGACAGGCCGCCCACAGCGGCAGCGAGCCGTCGGGTGCCGTGCCACCGCTCCAGTGGGTGGCGAGCCGGTCGGGGAGCCGGTCCCGCTGGAGCCAGGGGAGCCCGGCGATCAGCGCCGCTACGGCCACGGTGGCGACCACGCCTGCGCAGCGCGCGGCACGGCGCCGGCCGCGTCCTCCGTCGTGCCCGTCCGTCATGACGACTCCCGGATCATGTCGATGAGATCGGTCCGGCTGTATCCCAGCCGGGATGCCTCAGCCACCAGCTCCCGCACCTTGATCCGGAGGCCCGAGCGGGGGGCGGCGGCGCCCTCGGCGACGGTGATGCCCCGGCCCCGGCGGAACTCCAGCAGGCCCTCGTCGCGCAGTTCGCGCAGGCCGCGCAGGACGGTGTTGACGTTGAGGTCCAGGGCGGCGGAGATATCGCGGGCCGAGGGCAGGCGCTCGCCCGCACGGCATTCGCCCTCGGCGATGGCCCGCCGGACCGCCGCCGCGACCTGCTCGTGCAGGGGGCGGGTGTCGGTGGTGTCCAGACGCAGCAACATGGTGCTAATGAATCTAGCACCATTAACTTCATCGCGGCACCCCGCCGGGCCCACCGGCTGCGGGGCTCCACCGGCTCCGCAGGGCTTCCGGCCCCGTACAGCGGAGCGGGCCCGCCGCTGGGTGCGACGGGCCCGGTTCGCGCAGTGGGGTGCCGGCGAGCCGGCGTCAGTCGTCAGCCGAGCTTGGCGAAGCCGTAGTTGAGGAGCTTCGTGGCGTCCGACTCGCGATTGGGGATGGAGGTGGAGGACAGGACGGTGCCGATCACGGTCTTGCCGTGCCGGGTGGCGGCGAAGACCAGGCAGTAGCCGGCCTCGGGACCGGAGCCGGTCTTCACGCCGATGGTGCCGCTGTAGCTCTTGAGGAGCCCGTTGGTGTTGGTCCAGGGAGCCATCGTGCGGGTGCCGCCGGACTTGGTCTTCGTCTTGGCCGTGTACGACTTGGTCTTGACGATGGTGCGGAACGTGGCGTTCTTCATCGCGCTGCTGGCGATCTTCGTCAGGTCGCGCGGCGTCGAGTAGTTCTTGCCGTTGCCGATGCCGTCGAAGGAATCGAAGTGCGTGCTCTTCAGGCCGAGGCTCTTGGCGGCGCTGTTCATCTTGCCGATGAAATTCGACACGCGGGCGGCGCGCGTGGAGCCGGAGCCGTACTTGTCCGCGAGGGCGTAGGCGGCGTCGCAGCCGGACGGCAGCATCAGGCCGTACAGCAGCTGACGGACGGTCACCTTGTCGCCCACGATCAGGTGAGCCTGGGAGGCGTTGTTCTTGACGACGTAGTCGCTGTACGCCTTCTGGATCGTCACCGTGGAGTTGAGGTTCAGGTTCTTCTGCGCCAGCACGACCTTGGCCGTCATGATCTTGGTCGTGGAACCGGTGGACCGCTTGGTGTCCGCGGCCTTGGTGTAGAGCGTCGAGCCGGTCGCGTTGTTCATCACGTAGCCGCCCTTGGCCACGATCGAGGGCGCGGTGACGGCCTGTGCGGGCGCCGCGGTGAGGGCGCCGGTGGCGATCAGCGCACCGGAGGTGATCGCCACGGCGGTGGCTCGGCGGAGGCGGATGCCCATGATGCCGGTAATCAAAGTGAATTCCCCGATTGTCTGGAATGCCCCTGGATGCGGCCGAGTTGAGGTGCTCAAGAGAGAAAGGCCGCATCTGTCAGACACGTAGGTAGCACAGAAGGTTGTGCGGCCATTCGAGGGAGGGGGTGCCGTGTCCGCATGTTGGACGCCGGAGCGCGTTGCGTACCTGTTGTATCTATCCTGTAGGCATGAAGACGGCCGTCCCGCATTCCGCCCCGCCCGCCAAGCAGCCGCCCGCCGCCGACCGCGTGTACGCCCACGTCAAACAGAGCGTTCTCGACCGGAGCTACGAGGGCGGCACCCTGCTCACCGAAGGCGAGCTGGCCGAGGCCGTGGGGGTGTCGCGCACACCCGTGCGGGAAGCCCTGCTGCGGCTGGAGGTCGAGGGTCTGATCCGGCTCTATCCCAAGAAGGGCGCCCTGGTCCTGCCCGTCTCCGCGCAGGAGATCTCCGACGTGGTGGAGACCCGGCTGCTGGTGGAGGAGCACGCCGCGCGCAAGGCCGTACCCGCCCCGCCGGGCCTGGTGGAGCGGCTGGCCGAGCTGCTGGAGCGGCAGAAGGCGCAGGTCGCCGCCGGGGAGCTGGCCGAGGCCGCGGTGACCGACCGCTGCTTCCACGCCGAGATCGTCCGCAGCGGGGGCAACGAGATCCTGGCGCGCCTCTACGACCAGCTGCGCGACCGCCAGCTGCGGATGGGCGTCGCCGTCATGTACTCCCACCCCGACCGGGTGGCCACGACGCTCGCCGAGCACGAGGAGATCCTCCAGGCGCTGCGGGCCGGGGACGCGGAGGCGGCCGTCGGGGTCGTGCACCGGCATGTGAGCCGGGTCTCGCTTCTCGCGCGAGGTGAGGTCCGATGAGCAAGCTCACCCTTCCGGGTGACCCGCCGGGCGGCGCCCGGGCCGTCGGCGTGTGGTCCATAGGCGTCGCGGTCTACTTCGTCGCCGTCATCTTCCGTACCTCGCTGGGCGTGGCGGGCCTCGACGCGGCCGACCGCTTCCATGTGAACGCCTCGGCGCTGTCCACCTTCTCCATACTCCAGCTGCTGGTCTACGCCGGCATGCAGATACCCGTCGGCCTGATGGTCGACCGCCTCGGTACCAAGAAGGTGCTGACCCTGGGCGCCGTCCTGTTCACGATCGGGCAGCTGGGCTTCGCCTTCTCGCCGTCCTACGGCACCGCGCTCGCCTCGCGGGCGCTGCTGGGCTGCGGTGACGCGATGACGTTCATCAGCGTGCTGCGGCTGGGCACCCGCTGGTTCCCGGCCCGGCGCGGACCGATGGTCGCGCAGCTCGCGGCCCTGGTCGGCATGGCGGGCAACCTCGTCTCCACCCTCGTCCTGGCCCGGCTGCTGCACAGCATCGGCTGGACGCAGGCGTTCGCCGGCAGCGCGCTGGCCGGCGGGGTCGTCCTCGTACTGACCCTGCTGTTCCTGAAGGACCACCCCGAAGGGCACGAGCCCGCGCCGTCCCGGCACCCGGGTTCCGCCTCCGTTCGCCGGCAGATCGCCGAGGCGTGGCGGGAGCCCGGCACCCGGCTCGGCATGTGGGTGCACTTCACCACCCAGTTCCCGGCGATGGTCTTCCTGCTGCTGTGGGGCCTGCCGTTCCTGGTCGAGGCGGAGGGGCTCAGCCGGGCCACGGCCGGTGAGCTGCTGACCCTCGTGGTGCTGTCCAACATGGTGGTGGGACTGGTCTACGGTCAGGTCATCGCCCGGCACCACGCCGCGCGGCTGCCGCTCGCGCTGTGCACGGTGGCGGCGACCGCGCTGCTGTGGGCGGCGACGCTGGCCTACCCCGCCCCGCACGCGCCGATGTGGCTGCTGATCTTCCTGTGCGCGGTGCTCGGCGCCTGCGGACCCGCCTCGATGATCGGGTTCGACTTCGCCCGCCCGGCCAACCCGCCCGAGCGTCAGGGCACCGCCTCCGGCATCACCAACATGGGTGGTTTCATCGCCTCGATGACCACACTGCTCGCGATCGGCGTGCTGCTGGACGCGACGGGCGACGACTACCAGGTGGCGTTCAGCGCGGTGTTCGTTCTCCAGGCGCTCGGCCTCAGCCAGATCCTGCGCCTGCGCGCCCGCGCCGCCCGCCGCGAACGGGAACGGCTGGTGGCCAGCCGGGTGGAAACGGTGCACGTACCGGCGTGAGCCCGGCCGCCCGTCTCAGCGCAGGTCCGGTACGAGGGTGAGGTACGCGATGCCGAGGACACCCCGGTAGCTCATCCACTGGGCGCGGTGCCGGTCCAGACGCGCGCGGGTCTCGGGTGCCAGCGGGTGGTCCGGGTTGCCGGCGAGCCAGACCTCCAGGTCCGCCTGGTAGCCCGACTCGAACTCCTCCCACTCCTCGGCGCTCGCCGTCTCGGTCCACTCCGGGCGGAAGCCGGCCCCGACCGCGAGGTCGAGCAGCGTACCGAGGTCGTCGTGGTCGTCGGGGGCGGCGCCCGGCCACATGCCGGACAGCTCGGCCTCCGTGGGCGGCCGCTGCCAGAAACCCTCGCCGACCAGCACCCGGCCCCGGTCGGTCACCAGGCGCCGCAGCGCGCGCAGGGCCTCGGCGATCGGCGGCTCGGCCTCGCTGAGGGCCTGGGTCGCGCCGAGACAGAGCACCAGGTCGGCCGGGCCCCGCTCGGTGCCCACGGCGGACTCCTCGGCGAACTCCACCCGGTGGCCGAGCCCGCGTTCCTCGGCGTTCCTCCGGGCGCGGGCGAGATCCTGGGCGTTCAGGTCGACGCCGGTTCCCGTGGCGTCGGGTACGGCGTCCAGCACCCGGAGCAGCAACTCGGCCCAGCCGCAGCCGATGTCCAGCACGGCGCGGGGGCGGTTCGCCGCGAGCCGCCGGACCATGGCGGTCACGCGGGCTTCGGAGAGGGGGCCGTGGAAGGTGAGCCGGGTGAGCCGGGGCAGGTCGGCGGTCATGTCGGGCAACGCTAGAAGGTCGCCCCGGCCGCGACCACCGAATTGCCGGTGCCCTGAATTCCCCTCGGGGGAAAGGGCGGTACGGCATCACAGGTTCGACGGCATCATCAGGGCGTCACGGCGCCACAGGGCCGTGACGTCATGGCGTCACGACGTCACGGCGTCACCGCGAAGTTGCGCAGGATGGCCGCCGCCAGGTCCTGGTCGCCGTCCGTCTTGACGCGGTCGGCCACCGCCTCGGGGGTCACCCGGCCGCAGGCCAGCCGGACGTAGGTCTCCCAGTCGAGGGCGAGGGAGGCCACCGGGCCGAGCGCCGGTGCGGTCTCCAGGGTGCCGCGGCCCTGGATGTCGACGCGGATGGTGCGCAGGAACTCCACGGGGCCGTGCACATCGAAGACGACGGCCGAACTGCGCGGTGCGTCCGCGTTCTTCGCGACGATCCTCGGCAGCGCCTCCAGCAGGAGGTCCCGCGTGACGTACGCGCCGGGCGAGTCGAGGTTGCCGGGGCGGCCGAGGGCCGTGCGCAGATCCTGCTCGTGCACCCAGACGTCGAAGGCCCGCATCCGGTAGGCGTGTTCGAGGGTGATCTCGGTGCCCAGCGGCCCACGCACCATGTGCTCCGGCCCGCGGTTCTCGTTGCGCATCTGGCGATTGCGGCGGATGACGGTGTACTCCAGTTCGGCCGTCATCTCCGGCGCGGTGTGGTGGCGGCGGACGTCGACCTGCATCTCCATGTAGCGCTGGTGCTCGTTGGTGACGTGGAAGAGGTCGCGCGGCAGGGAGTGGATGGGGCGCGGGTCGCCCAGCAGCTCGCAGTCCAGGCCGATGACGTGCGAGACGACATCGCGTACCGACCATCCGGGGCACGGTGTCCGCCGGTTCCACTCGGACTCGGCCAGTGGCTGCACCATCTCGGATATCGCGTCGACGGAGTGCGTCCAGGCGTCGGCGTAGGGCTGGAGGGTGGGATGCAGACTCACGGAACGGGACCCCTCGGCGGTCGGTACACGGGCAGGTTGCGGCGGCGGTGCCAGCGGGCGGCGGCTGCACGTCGGCGGGTGTCTGGGAAGCTAAGTTACGCTGCTGGCAGGCACCCCGGCAGTGCTTTCGCGTGACGATCGTAGGCCCGTATGGACGACTCGAATGCCAGGACGGTGGTAGTGTGCGCGCCTCTCTGATCCAGATCGCCGTCGACGAGGGCGAATCGCCCGCCTCGCGCAGACAGCGCGCGGCCGCGCTGGTCCGGGCCCAGGCCGGGGCCGATCTGGTGGTGCTGCCCGAGCTGTGGACCACCGGCGCATTCGCCTACGAGGACTTCGGCCGCGAGGCGGAGCCGCTCGACGGGCCGACCTGCGAGACGATGGCCAAGGCGGCGGCCGACGCGGGCGTGTGGCTGCACGCCGGGTCGATCCCCGAGCGCGCGGCGTCCGCCGACAGCACCGGGCCGGACGACGGGACCCTCTACAACACCTCCCTCGTCTTCTCCCCCTCCGGTGAACTGGCCGCCGCCTACCGCAAGATCCACCGCTTCGGCTTCGATCAGGGCGAGGCCGTGCTGATGGGCGCGGGGCGGGAGCCGGTGACGGTCCCGCTGCCCGGCACCACGCTCGGCCTCGGCACCTGCTACGACCTGCGCTTCCCGGAACTCTTCCGTGCCCTGGTCGACGCCGGCGCCGAGGTGCTGGTGCTCCCGGCCGGCTGGCCCGAACGGCGGCGCGCGCACTGGACGCTGCTGGCACAGGCGCGGGCGGTGGAGAACCAGGCGTTCGTGCTCGCCTGCGGAACGGCCGGGACGCACGCGGGAGTTCCCCAGGCGGGTCACTCGATCGTGGTGGACCCCTGGGGCGAGGTGCTGGCCGAGGCCGGCGCCGGCGAGGAGGTCCTCACGGTCGACTTCGACCCGGCGAAGGTGGCGGCGACGCGCGAGCAGTTCCCCGCGCTGAAGGACCGCGTCCTGGGACTGGCCCCACCCCGTCGCTAGCGGAAGCCGCGCACGGCCGACGACCGCGCACCCGGACGTACGGGACATGTCGCCGACCGCCCACGCGCCGCGGGCCGCCCGCGCCCCGGCACCTCAGCCGCCCCCGTACGCCCGCTCCCGCCCTCAGTCCCCCTCCCGCTCCTTCTCCGCGAGATGGATCACGCACACGGCGACCGCGATGAGCAGTGCCGGGTCCGCGTCCTCGCGGACGATGTCCACGCCGTAGGTCTCCCGCAGGTGCATCCAGCGCCGGGAGATCACGGCCAGCACCTCGCCGTCGTACTCGACCACGAACTCGCGGTCGAGGATCTTGCCGCTGACGTCCAGTTCGGAGCCCTCGGCGAGTGCCACGCGGTAGTGGTTGCGCAGCAGGGACAGCCGCTTGCGCCGGATGGTGGCCAGGCCCTCGCCGTCCCGTTCGATCACCATCGTGTCGCGCAGGGCGAACATCTTCTGGTGGATGTCGATCAGGACCCGGCCCTGGGCGTCCTTGAGCTCGAAGGTGTCCCGCAGCCGCATGGCCTTGCCGTCGACCAGGAACACCTTGCGGCCGTGCTCGTCCTCGATCCAATAGTCTTCGCCGATGCCGAGGAGCCGGTCGCGTACCAGGAATCTCATGCCCTGAGCCTTTCCCAGTTCCGGGGATTTCATCACGGCGGGCGCGGGAGGATCCGCCGTGCGCGGACCGCTTTTCCACAGGCGTAACGGGCGGGTCGTCCAGGGTTATCCACAGGCCGAGCGGGATGCCGGGGGCCGGTGGCACTCTTGGGCCATGACCGATTTCGCACCACCCCGACGCCCCCGCGTCCGTGCTCCCGAGCTGATCGGCAAGGGCGGCTGGCTGAACACGGGCGACCGCCAGTACACCCTGGCCGACCTGCGCGGCCGCATCGTCGTCCTGGACTTCTGGACCTTCTGCTGCATCAACTGCCTGCACGTCCTGGACGAGCTGCGGGAGCTGGAGCACCGGCACCCGGACACGGTGGTGGTGATCGGCGTGCACTCCCCCAAGTTCGCGCACGAGGCGGACCACACCGCGGTCGTGGACGCGGTGGAGCGGTACGGCGTCGAACACCCGGTGCTGGACGACCCCGAGCTGGCCACCTGGAAGCAGTACGCGGTGCGCGCCTGGCCCACGCTCGTGGTGATCGACCCGGAGGGATATGTCGTCGCCCAGCACGCGGGCGAGGGCCATGTGCACGCGATCGAGCGGCTGGTGACGGACCTGGAGGCCGAGCACGCGGCGAAGGGCACCCTGCGCCGCGGTGACGGCCCGTATGTCCCGCCGGAGCCCGAGCCGACGACGCTGCGCTTCCCGGGCAAGGCATTGGCGCTGCCCTCCGGGAATCTGCTGGTCAGCGACACCACCCGGCACCAGCTGGTGGAGCTCGCGCCGGACGGGGAAACGGTCGTACGGCGCATCGGCCAGGGCAGCCGCGGAGCGACCGACGGACCGGAGGGCCGCGCCCGGTTCCAGGAGCCGCAGGGGCTCGCCCTGCTGCCCGACGGCACCGTGGTGGTGGCGGACACCGTCAATCACGCCCTGCGCCGCTTCGACCCGGTCACGGGCCGCACCACGACCCTCGCGGGCACCGGGCACCAGTGGATGCAGGGCGCCGCCACCTCCGGACCGGCCCGCGAGGTGGACCTCTCCTCCCCCTGGGACGTCGCCTGGTGGCGGGGCAGGGTGTGGATCGCCATGGCGGGCGTCCACCAGCTGTGGACGTACGACCCCGAGGACGGCACCGTCGCCGTCGCGGCCGGCACCACCAACGAGGGTTTGGTCGACGGCCCCGCCGCCGAGGCGTGGTTCGCCCAGCCCTCCGGGCTCGCGGCCACCGACGACCGGCTGTGGCTCGCCGACTCCGAGACCAGCGCCCTGCGCTGGGTGGACCCCGACGGGGCGGTGCACACCGCGGTCGGCACCGGTCTGTTCGACTTCGGGCACCGGGACGGCGCGGCGGAACAGGCCCTGTTCCAGCACCCGTTGGGTGTCACCGCGCTGCCGGACGGCTCGGTCGCGGTCGCCGACACCTACAACCACGCGCTGCGCAGGTACGATCCCGCGACCGGCGAGGTGACCACGCTCGCCACGGATCTGCGCGAGCCCAGCGACGCGGTGCTGGTCGGTGAGGACATCGTGGTGGTGGAGTCGGCCCGGCACCGGCTGACCCGGCTGCGGCTGCCGGAGGAGGCGGTGCGCGTGGCGGCGGTGGCCCACCGCACCCAGCGCGCGGCCACCGAGGTCGCCCCCGGTCGGCTGCGGCTGGACGTCATCTTCCAGGCCCCGCCCGGCCAGAAGCTGGACACCCGGTACGGCCCCTCCACCCGTCTGCTGGTCTCCTCGACCCCGCCCGAGCTGCTGCTCGAGGGCGAGGGCGCGGGTTCCGACCTGAGCCGCGAGCTGGAGCTTGACGCGGCCGTTCGGGAAGGGGTGTTGCACATATCCGCGATGGCCGCCTCCTGCGACGACGACCCGGCCAACCAGTACCCCGCGTGCCACGTCCACCAGCAGGACTGGGGTGTCCCGGTCCGCCTTGCCGAGGGGGCGACGGACCGTCTGCCGCTCGTCCTGGCGGGCATGGACGAGCAGGAGAACGGGTCTCAGACGCCGTAGCCGTCGGTGTAGCCGTCAGTGGTGTGGTGGTGATGGTGGTGGGGTTCCTCCTCCACGATCGGCGTCGCCGGCGGTACGACGACCCGCCTGCGCCGGGCGATACCGCTGAACGTGGCGACGCCGATCAGTCCGACGGCCATCAGGATCAGGCCGACGACCGTGAGATTGACGCCGTGCATGTGCCAGTCGGTCGCGAACGTGAGTATGGCCCCCACGGCGATGAGGATGATGCATCCGCCGAGCCCCATGAGGCTTCGCCTCCCCTTTCGGTTCCGGAATCTCCGGTCACGTCCGGGTACCCTGCGCCGCCCCGCATAGCCCTGCGCGAGGCGGCCGTCCGAAAGGCGCCCCCGCGAGAGGCCGTTCGCGACCGGCCTCTCGCGGGATCGGCACCGGGATCGGGGGGACTAACCCTCCAGGAAGGCCGTCAGGGCGTTGGCGAGGAGGAACGGGTCGTCGGCGCCGCACAGTTCGCGGGCGCTGTGCATGGAGAGGATCGCCACGCCGATGTCGACCGTGCGGATGCCGTGCCGGGCCGCGGTGATCGGGCCGATGGTGGTGCCGCAGGGCATGGAGTTGTGGGAGACGAACGACTGGAAGGGGACACCGGCCTTCTCGCAGGCGGCGGTGAACACCGTGCGGCCCGAACCGTCCGTGGCGTAGCGGTTGTTGACGTTCACCTTGAGGATCGGTCCGCCGTTGACCCGCGGGTGGTGCGTCGGGTCGTGCCGTTCCGCGTAGTTGGGGTGCACGGCGTGACCGGTGTCGGAGGAGAGGCACACACTGCCGGCGAGGGCGCGGGCGCGGTCCTCGTAGGTGCCGCCGCGGGCGAACACCGAGCGCTCCAGGACGGAGCCGAGCAGCGGGCCGTCCGCGCCGGTGTCGGACTGCGAGCCGTTCTCCTCGTGGTCGAAGGCGGCCAGCACCGGGATGCGGGTGAGCGGGGCGCCGGACGTCACGGCGGCGGCCAGCGCGGCGGCGCCCGCGTGCACGGACAGCAGGTTGTCCATGCGCGGCCCGGCGACCAGTTCGCGGTCCCGGCCGAGGTAGGCCGGCGGTTCCACCGGGTGGGTCATCAGGTCCCAGCCGGCCACCGAGTGCGGCTCCAGGCCGGCCTCCTGCTCCAGGAAGGAGATCAGATCGCCGTCGAGCACCTCGTCGCCGAGGCCCCACACGGGCTGGAGGTGGCGCTGTTTGTCCAGCTTGAGGCCCTCGCTGCTGACCGAGCGGTCCAGGTGGATGGCGAGCTGCGGCACCCGCAGCAGCGGCCGGTCCACGTCGACCAGGACGCTGGAGCCGTCGCGCAGGGTCAGCCGGCCGGCCAGGCCCAGGTCGCGGTCGAGCCAGGAGTTCATCAGCGGGCCGCCGTAGACCTCCACGGCGACCTGTCGCCAGCCGTGCGCTCCGCTGTCCGGGCGCGGCTTGATCCGCAGGTTCGGGGAGTCGGTGTGCGCGCCGATGATGTGGAACGGCGTGTGCGGCGCGGCGCCCTCGGGGACGTACCAGGCGATGATCGCGCCGCCGCGCAGTACGTACCGGCCGCCGCTGGTGCCGTCCCAGGCGTCCGTCTCGGCGACCTGCCTGAATCCGGCCTTCTCCAGCCGCTCGGCGACGTTCGTCACGGCGTGGTACGGCGACGGGCCGGCCGCCAGGAAGGTCATCAGGTCGTCGGTGTGGCCGCGGTCGAAGCGGACGGGTGCGCTCATGGGATTCACCTTAACGACGGGCACGGGCCCACTCCCGGTAAGGGGAGCGGGCCCGTGCACGGAAACGGCGGGGACGTCCGGAACGTCCGGGAGCGGCGCCGCGCGACGGCGCCGGTCCGGGTCCTAGAACGCGGCCTCGTCCAGCTCCATCAGGTCCAGCTCGACGCCCGAGGCGACCTTGCGGGCGAGGGTGACGCCCGGCAGGACGTTCGCCGCGAAGAACCTCGCCGCGGCGATCTTGCCGGTGTAGAACGCCTTGTCCTTCGCGGAGGCCGTGGCGAGCTTCTCGGCGGCGATGGCGGCACCCTTGAGCAGCAGGTAGCCGACGATGACGTCGCCGGAGGCGAGCAGCAGGCGGGTGGTGTTCAGGCCGACCTTGTAGATGTTCTTGGCGTCGTCCTGGGTGGCGGCCAGATCGGTCAGCATCAGGCCGACGATCGCCTCCAGCTCCACGGCGGCCTTGGCCAGGTGCTCGCGGGCGCCGGCCAGCTCCTCGCCGCCGGTGCCGAGCGCCAGGAACTTCTTGATGTCCTCGGCGAGCGAGTTCAGCGCGGCGCCCTGGTTGCGGACGATCTTGCGGAAGAAGAAGTCCTGGCCCTGGATCGCGGTGGTGCCCTCGTAGAGGGTGTCGATCTTGGAGTCCCGGATGTACTGCTCGATCGGGTACTCCTGGAGGAAGCCGGAGCCGCCGAAGGTCTGGAGCGACTGGGCCAGCTGCTCGTAGGCCTTCTCGGAGCCGTAGCCCTTGACGACGGGCAGCAGCAGGTCGTTGAGGGCGTGCTCGGTGGAGGCGTCCTCGCCGTTCGCCTCCTTGATCTGGATCGCGTCCTGGATCGAGGCGGTGTACATCACCAGGGCGCGCATGCCCTCCGCGTACGCCTTCTGCGTCATCAGCGAGCGGCGCACGTCGGGGTGGTGGGTGATGGTGACCTTGGGCGCGGCCTTGTCCATGAAGTTGGCCAGGTCCGGACCCTGGACGCGCTCCTTGGCGTACTCCAGGGCGTTCAGGTAGCCGGTGGACAGCGTGGAGATCGCCTTCGTGCCGACCATCATGCGGGCGAACTCGATGATGCGGAACATCTGGCGGATGCCGTCGTGCTTGTCACCGATCAGCCAGCCCTTGGCGGGGTGCCGGTCGCCGAAGGTCATCTCGCAGGTGTTGGAGGCCTTCAGGCCCATCTTGTGCTCGACGTTGGTGGCGTAGACGCCGTTGCGCTCGCCCAGCTCGCCGGTCTCGAAGTCGAACAGGTACTTCGGCACCAGGAAGAGGGACAGGCCCTTGGTGCCGGGACCGGCGCCCTCGGGACGCGCGAGCACGTAGTGGAGGATGTTCTCCGACATGTCGTGCTCACCGGAGGTGATGAAGCGCTTCACGCCCTCGATGTGCCAGGAGCCGTCCTCCTGCTGGACCGCCTTGGTGCGGCCGGCGCCCACGTCGGAGCCCGCGTCGGGCTCGGTGAGCACCATCGTGGAGCCCCACTGCTTCTCCACGGCGATCGAGGCGATGTGCTTCTGGACCTCGTTGCCCTCCTCGAAGAGGATGCCGGCGAACGCCGGGCCGGAGGAGTACATCCACACGGCCGGGTTGGCGCCCAGGATCAGCTCGGCGTAGGCCCAGATCAGGGAGCGCGGCGAGGTGGTGCCGCCGATCTCCTCGGGCAGGCCGAGGCGCCAGTACTCGGACTCCATGAAGGCCTGGTAGCTCTTCTTGAAGGAGGCCGGGACCGGCGCGGTGTTGGTCTCCGGGTCGAAGACCGGCGGGTTGCGGTCGGCGTCGGCGAAGGACTCGGCCAGCTCGTTCTCCGAGAGGCGGGTCATCTCCTCCAGGATGCTCTTGGCGGTCTCGACGTCCATCTCCTCGAACGGGCCGGTGCCGTACACCTTGTCGCGCCCGAGTACTTCGAAGAGGTTGAACTCGATGTCGCGGAGATTCGACTTGTAGTGCCCCATGGCGACGGCTCCGTTGAGGGATCGGCGAGGCACTGACTCCTCGCAGCTGTTTCACGTACCAATAAGTAGCTACGATGATGCTACCCGCCGGTAATAAGACGCAACCCCAGTCCGGCCAAGTGTGAGATGGGTCTACTCCGGTAGGCCGTTCGGGTCCATCCCTGCGGCGGCGCGGATCTCGGTACGCTTGCGCCCATGTACGGATACGGCCAGCCCATGGACGGCGGCGCCGCGCAGCAGCAGTACACGTCGGGGCAGCAGCAGATGGCGGGCGGGGCCGGCGGATACGGCCAGCAGCCGCCGCTCTATCCGGAGCCGTCCCCGCCCTCGCTCGCGGACGCCGTGCGCGCGTTCACCACCGGTCAGATGTCCCCCGAGGACTTCCAGCAGATCTTCGCCACGTCGAAGGTGTACTGCCCGCGCGGTGACACCCCCGGCTTCCTCGCCCTGCACAACACCCAGCAGCCGGTGATCCCGATGTTCACCTCGCTCAAGGAGCTGCGGCGGTACGCGGGCAAGGAGTCCAAGTACTTCGTGATCACCGGCGCGGAGGTGATCGACCTGCTGCCGACCGGCTACGGCTTCGTCCTGGACATGGAGGGCGAGCACCGGATGGTGTTCGACGCGAAGGCGGTCGAGCAGATGGTCGATTACGCGATGCGCCGCATGTACGGCTGATCGGCCGAGAGATGCCGTTGCGCGGGCCCGGAGGGAATTCCTTCCGGGCCCGCTCTGTTGTGGGTGGCAAGAAGTTCAACGCTCAACTAAAGTGAGCGTCCGAAGGAGGCCACCATGCCCGCAGTGACCGTCGAGAACCCGTTGACGCTGCCCCGTGTGACCGCCCCCGCCGACGCGGTGGCGCGCAAGGTCCTCACCGTCACCACCGCGCCGAGCGGCTACGAGGGTGAGGGCTTCCCGGTGCGCCGGGCGTTCGCGGGGATCAATTACCGCCATCTCGACCCGTTCATCATGATGGACCAGATGGGCGAGGTGGAGTACGCGCCGGGCGAGCCCAAGGGCACCCCCTGGCATCCGCACCGCGGCTTCGAGACCGTCACCTACATCATCGACGGGATCTTCGACCACCAGGACAGCCACGGCGGCGGCGGCACCATCACCGACGGCGACACCCAGTGGATGACCGCGGGCGCCGGGCTGCTGCACATCGAGGCGCCGCCGGAGCACCTCGTCGTCTCGGGCGGCCTCTTCCACGGGCTCCAGCTGTGGGTGAACCTCCCGGCCAGGGACAAGATGATGGCCCCGCGCTACCAGGACATCCGGGCCCGCAGTGTCCAGCTGCTGACCTCGCCGGACGGTGGCGCGCTGCTGCGGGTGATCGCCGGCGAGCTGGACGGACACGAGGGCCCCGGCATCACGCACACCCCGATCACCATGGTCCACGCGACGCTCGCGCCGGGCGCCGAGATCACGCTGCCCTGGCGGGAGGACTTCAACGGGCTCGCGTACGTGCTGGCCGGCCGCGGCAGCGCCGGTGCCGAGCGCCGGCCCGTCCACACGGGCCAGACGGCCGTCTTCGGCGCCGGGTCCTCGCTGACCGTGCGCGCGGACGAGCGGCAGGACGGCAACACGCCGGACCTGGAGGTCGTCCTCCTCGGCGGCCGTCCGATCCGCGAGCCGATGGCCCACTACGGCCCGTTCGTCATGAACACCAAGGACGAACTGATGCAGGCATTCGAGGACTTCCAGAAGGGCCGCCTGGGCACCGTCCCGGCCGTCCACGGCATGACCGACGAGGGTCCCGAGGCCTGACCCGCCCGGAACGGGGTGCCCTTGTGGCAGGCGAAGCCCGCGGGGGCGCCCCTGAGGCCGGACGGCACTCACCCGCCCGGACCCGCGGGGCGGGACACCCGGCGGCCGGCGTGATCGGCTGGAGGCGTGCCTCTGTTGCCCGAGCCCGTCAGGCGGTTCGCCGCGTGGTGCGCCGTGCTGCTGCTGGCCGCCGGGGTCGGATGGGTCGCGGTGCGGCTGTGCGGGGAGTTCCGTACGGCCGTCACCGCGGTGCTGCTCGCCCTCCTCGGCACCGCCCTGCTCGCCCCGCTCCACCGCCGCCTGGTGCGGGCCGGCGTCCAGCGCTCGGTGTCGGCCGGGCTGACCTGCGCGGCGGTGGTGGCCGTCGTCGGCGGCGCCGTGTACATCGTCGTCGCCGCCCTCGTGGACAGCGGCGACGAGATCATGACCTCCCTGCGCAACGCCGCCAAGAGCGTCTCCCGGCACTTCGGGGCCGCCGGAACCGGCCTGGACGACCTCACCACCAACTCCGGGGAACTGCTGCGCCGTTTCGGCGGCACCGCCGTGTCCAACGTGATCAGCGGGGTGAGCGTCGTCGGCGAGAGCATCGCCCTGGCCGTCCTCGCCCTCGTCCTGGTCTTCTTCTTCCTGCGCGACTCCCACCTGGTGACCGGCGCCCTGCGCTCCCTCGCGCCGCAGGGCGCCGCCGACACCATGGAGGCCGTCGCGCGGCGCGCCTACCAGGCGGTCGAGGGATTCATGCGCGGCACCACCCTGATCGCCCTGATCGACGCCGCCTGCATCACCGTCGGCCTGCTGGTCCTCCGGGTGCCCGGCGCCCTCGGGCTCGGGGCGCTGGTCTTCGTCGGCGCCTACATCCCCTACCTCGGCGCGTTCATCTCCGGCGCGGTCTCGGTGCTCGTCGCCCTCGCCGACCGGGGCTTCGTCATCGCGCTGTGGACGCTCGGGGTGGTGCTCGCCGTGCAGGTGCTGGAGGGGCACGTGCTCCAGCCGGTGATCCAGAGCCGTACCGTGCAGATGCACCCCGCGGTGGTCATGGTCACCATCACGGCCGGCGCCTCCGTGGCCGGCATCCTCGGCATGCTCCTGGCCGTCCCGCTGACCGCGGCCGCCTTCGGCGTCGTACAGGAACTGCGCGACCGCTACCCGCCCGCACCCGCCGGGGACGCCCCGCCGTCCGGCTCCCCCGACCCCTCGTAGAGCTCGAACCAGATGCTCTTGCCCTCGCCCTGCGGGTCCACCCCCCAGGCCTGCGCCAGGAGTCCGATCAGCAGCAACCCGCGCCCGGAGGACGCCAGTTCGCCGGGCCGGCGCTTGTGCGGCAGGTCGTCGCCGCTGTCGAAGACCTCCACCCGCAGCCGCCGCCGGCCGTTCTCCCGGGAGACCTCCACCAGCAGCAGCGCGTCCGCGTCGGTGTGCACCAGCACGTTGGTGACCATCTCCGAGACCAGCAGCTCCGCCGAGTCGACCTGGTCGGGGCAGGCCCAGTCGTGCAGCACATCGCGCACATGCCGGCGTGCCACCGCGATCCGCTCGGGCTCGTCCTGGCCCACCGACAGCAGCATGCGCCGCATCCGCGGCCGTGCCGTCACGGTGTCGTCGCGTCCGCAGCCCGGCCCCGGACGGCACAGGAGCAGCAGCGCGATGTCGTCCTCGCGGCGGTCGGCCAGCGGCCCCGTCGTGTGGTGCGAGGACGGCCCGTGCACCCCCTGCACCAGCGCGTCGGCCAGCGCCTCCAGGTCGCCCTCGTGCTGCTCCAGGATCGCCCGCAGCCGCTGCCAGCCGCTGTCCAGGTCGTGCCCGCCGGTCTCGATCAGCCCGTCGGTGCACAGCATCAGCGTCTCTCCGGGCTGGAGCGCGAACCGGGTCGTCGGATAGTCCGCGTCCGGGTCGATGCCCAGCGGCAGCCCGCCCGCCGTCGGCCGCAGCATCACCGTGCCGTCCGCCATCCGGATCACCGGGTCCGGATGGCCCGCGCGGGCGATCTCCAGCCGCCCGCTCAGCGGGTCGACCGCCACGTACAGGCAGGTCGCGAAGCGCGGGTCGGAGATCTCCGCGCCCTGCGACATCCCGTGCAGGAAGCGGGAGGCGCGCGAGAGCACGGCGTCCGGGCGGTGCCCCTCGGAGGCGTAGGCGCGCAGCGCGATCCGCAGCTGCCCCATCAGCCCGGCCGCCCGCACATCGTGGCCCTGCACATCCCCGATGACCAGCGCGAACCGGCCGGCCGGCAGCGGGATCATGTCGTACCAGTCGCCGCCCACCTGGAGCCCGCCGCCGGTCGGGATGTAGCGGGCGGCGATCCGCACCCCCGGCACCTCCGGGCCCAGCGAGGGCAGCATCGAGCGCTGGAGGCCCTCGGTCAGCTCCCGCTCCGACTCGGCGGTCTCCGCACGGGACAGCGCCTGCGCGAGCATCCGGGCCACCGTCGTCAGCACCGCCCGCTCGTCCGGGGTGAACGCCACCGGATAGGCGAAGCCCGCCATCCAGGCGCCCATGGTGCGCCCGCCCACGGTCAGCGGCAGGAACGCCCACGAACTGCGCCCGAAGGGCCGGGCCAGCGGCCAGGTCACCGGGTAGCGCTCCCGGTACTCCTCCGGCGAGGAGAGGTACACCGCCCGCCCGGTGCGCACCACCTCGGCCGCCGGATAGTCCAGGGCCAGCGGCATGCTGGTGAACGGGCCCATCTCCTCGGACTCGTGCCCGTGGTGGCCGATCATCGTCAGCCGGTCGCCCTCCACCCCGAACACCACCAGGCCGTTCGGCGAGAACCCCGGCATCGACAGGCCCGCCGCGACCCGCAGCACCTCCGCGGTGGACCGCGCCTCGGCCAGCGCCCGGCCCGCGTCCAGCAGGAACGCCTCCCGCGAGCGCCGCCAGGGCCCCGTGACCGCGGTGCGGCCGCCCACCGGGTCGGGGCCGTCCGGACCCGGCTCGGCGACCTCCTGGAGGGTGCCGGTCAGGACATAGGCGCGCCGCCCGGCGTCGTACGACGGCTTCGAGCGGCTGCGGACGACGCGCAGGACGGTGCCCTCCTCGTCCATGATCCGCACCCGCACCTCGGCGAGCGTGCCCTCGGCGACCGCGCGCTGTACCACCGCGGTGATCTCATTCCAGTCGGCCGGATGCAGCCGGGCGCGGGTCTGCTCCTCGGTGAGGGTGGCCGGCGCCGCGGGCAGCCCGAGCAGCCGCGCCGCCTCCGCGTCCACGGTGACCAGCTTGTCCGCGGTGTCCCAGTGCCACAGCCCGGTCGCGAGGGCGGCGAGGACGTCTCCGACGGCCGGGAGCGGCTCACCTGTACGCATTGCCCTAATTTAAGGAGATGCGACCGGTGCGTGCCACCGTACGGCCGGGAAGGGGCCGGGCCGCGAATCACGGGGAGCCCATCTTGGGGCGGCCGGTACCCTTGGACCAGCCAGGGTCGGCAACCTTGGCGATCATCACTCGAAACCCACGAAGGACGATGAACGACGATGCATCGGTACAGGTCCCACACCTGCGGCCAGCTCCGCGCCTCTGACGTCGGCACCGACGTCCGGCTCAGTGGCTGGCTGCACAATCGGCGCGACCTGGGCGGCATCCTCTTCATCGATCTGCGCGACCACTACGGCATCACGCAGCTGGTCGCCCGCCCCGGCACCCCCGCCTACGAGGCCTTGGACAAGCTCTCCAAGGAGTCCACGGTCCGCGTCGACGGCTCCGTTGTTTCACGTGGAACCGAGAACGTGAACCCGGACCTGCCGACCGGCGAGATCGAGGTCGAGGTGACCGAGGTCGAGCTGCTCGGCGCGGCCCAGCCGCTGCCCTTCACCATCAACGCCGAGGACGGGGTCAACGAGGAGCGGCGCCTGGAGTACCGCTTCCTCGACCTGCGCCGCGAGCGCATGCACCGCAACATCATGCTGCGTACGGCGGTCATCTCCGCGATCCGCCACAAGATGACCGCGCTCGGCTTCAACGAGATGGCGACGCCGATCCTGTCCGCGACCTCCCCCGAGGGCGCCCGCGACTTCGTCGTCCCCTCCCGGCTGAACCCCGGCAAGTTCTACGCGCTGCCGCAGGCCCCGCAGCAGTTCAAGCAGCTGCTGATGATCTCCGGCTTCGACCGCTACTTCCAGATCGCGCCCTGCTTCCGCGACGAGGACGCCCGCGCCGACCGTTCGCCGGGCGAGTTCTACCAGCTCGACGTCGAGATGAGCTTCGTCGAGCAGGAGGACGTCTTCCAGCCGATCGAGAAGCTCATGACCGAGCTGTTCGAGGAGTTCGGCGGCGGCCGGCACGTCACCTCGCCCTTCCCGCGGATCCCGTTCCGCGAGGCGATGCTGAAGTACGGCTCCGACAAGCCGGACCTGCGCGCCAAGCTGGAGCTGGTGGACATCACCGATGTCTTCGAGGGCTCGGAGTTCAAGGCGTTCGCGGGCAAGCACGTGCGCGCGCTGCCGGTGCCGGCGGTGCAGGACCAGCCGCGCAAGTTCTTCGACCAGCTCGGCGACTTCGCGGTGACGCTGGGCGCCAAGGGCCTGGCCTGGGTCCGCGTCGGCGAGGACGGCACGCTGACCGGCCCGATCGCGAAGTTCCTCACCGAGGAGAACGTCGCCGAGCTGACCAAGCGCCTCTCGCTCGCCCCCGGCCACGCGATCTTCTTCGGCGCGGGCGAGTACGACGAGGTTTCCAAGATCATGGGCGCGGTCCGCGTCGAGGCCGCCAAGCGCGCCGGCCAGTTCGAGGAGAACGTCTTCCGCTTCTGCTGGATCGTCGACTTCCCGATGTACGAGAAGGACGAGGAGACCGGCAAGATCGACTTCTCGCACAACCCCTTCTCGATGCCGCAGGGCGGTCTTCAGGCCCTGGAGACCCAGGACCCGCTGGACATCCTGGGCTGGCAGTACGACATCGTCTGCAACGGCGTCGAGCTGTCCTCCGGCGCGATCCGGAACCACGAGCCGGAGATCATGCTGAAGGCGTTCGAGATCGCGGGCTACGACCGGGAGACCGTCGAGGAGAAGTTCGCCGGCATGCTGCGCGCGTTCCGCTTCGGCGCCCCGCCGCACGGCGGCATCGCCCCCGGCGTGGACCGCATCGTCATGCTCCTCGCGGACGAGCCCAGCATCCGCGAGACGATCGCCTTCCCGCTCAACGGCAACGCCCAGGACCTGATGATGGGCGCCCCGACCGAGCTGGAGGAGTCCCGGCTGCGCGAGCTGCACCTGAGCATCAGGAAGCCGCAGCCGAAGTAGTTCCCCCGCATGCGCGAGACGCCCGCGGCCCCCTGGGGCCGCGGGCGTCTTCGCGTCACTCGCCCTCCTCCCGCCCGTTCTCCTCCAGGTCGGGGAAGGCCAGGTCGGGGGAGGCGCCGTCCTCCAGCAGCCGCTCGGCGATGTCGTCCGACCACCGCTGGGCCCAGGCCCGCAGCCCCGCGATCTCCGCCTCGTCCAGGCCGTACCGGGTGAACTGGGTGTCGGGGTAGAAGTCGGTGCCGGTCAGCCGGGACTGGAGGGTGGGCAGGTCGAAGGCGTCATGGGCGTGCCGGCGGCCCAGTTCCTCCAGGTCGGGCAGGGAGAACCGGCCCGCCGCGGCCCGCGCGTCGATCAGGTCGACGGCGGCGCCCCGGTCGTAGAGCGCGCGGATCTTCGTACCGACGGCGTCCTCCAGGCACAGCGCGGGCCCGTACGCGGTGAGCTCCGGTGGCCCCCACAGGCTCTCCTTGTGCAGGGCGAGGACGCCGGGCTCGCCGGTCGGCGGGTCGGTGACGGTGAGCCGTGCGGTGCGCGCGGTCACGTCCCCGGCCCGGACGGTACGACCTCTCGCCTCCAGGGCGGCCGCGACCGCGCCGGCGATGTGCGCCATGTCCTCGGCGCTCTCGGTGGCGAGGTCGACATCGCCGTGCGGGCGCCGCACGAGCGCGTGCGCCTCCAGCGCGTATCCGCCGGCGAGGACCAGACCGTGCGGTCCGCCCGCCGTGACGGCGTCCGCGATCAGCCGCCGGTGGGGTTCGGGAAGGTTCACGACATCCGTACTCTGCCAGAGGAAACGGGCCCGGAGGACACGGACAGGGCCCGGAAGCCATGATGGCGTTCCGGGCCCTGGTGTGCCGTACGACGACTCAGGCGGTCGGCTCCGCCTTGTCCTCGCCGCCGAAGCGCTCCTTGTAGGCGGCCAGATCGTCGTCCGTCAGCTTGGCGAACAGGACCGGCGGGACCGTGAAGGGGGTGCCGGCCGGCACCGAGGTGAGGGACTTTGCCTCGTCCCCACTCACCCAGGTGGCGGTGTCCGAGGCGAGGGCGAAGGCACCGCGCATGGCCGCTGCCGTGGCCGGGATCAGGGGCTCGGAGACGACCGCGTAGAGGTGGATGAGGTTCATCGCCGTGCGCAGGGTGAGGGCCGCGCCGTCCTTGTCGGTCTTGATCTCCAGCCAGGGGGCCTTCTCCTCCAGGTAGGAGTTGCCGGCCGACCACAGCGCGCGCAGGGCCGCCGCCGCCTTGCGGAACTGGAGGGACTCCATCTGCGACTCGTACTCCGCGAGGAGCCTCGCGATCTCCTCGCCGAGCCTCGCCTCCGCCTCGCCCGGCTCGCCGCCGGCCGGGACGTCGTCACCGAAGCGCTTGCGGGAGAAGGACAGGACGCGGTTGACGAAGTTGCCGAGCGTGTCGGCCAGATCCTTGTTCACCGTGGCGGTGAAGTGCTCCCAGGTGAAGGACGAGTCGTCCGACTCCGGGGCGTTGGCGATCAGGAAGTAGCGCCAGTAGTCGGCGGGCAGGATGGACAGGGCCTGGTCGGTGAAGACACCCCGCTTCTGCGAGGTGGAGAACTTGCCGCCGTAGTACGTCAGCCAGTTGAAGGCCTTGACGTAGTCGACCTTCTTCCACGGCTCGCGCACGCCCAGTTCCGTGGCCGGGAACATCACCGTGTGGAACGGGACGTTGTCCTTGGCCATGAACTCCGTGTAGCGGACTTCGGTGTCGACGTCGTACCACCAGGACTTCCAGTCCCGGTTGGCCTGGTCCTGGTCCGCCCATTCCTTCGTCGCGCCGATGTACTCGATCGGGGCGTCGAACCACACGTAGAAGACCTTGCCCTCAGCCGCCAGCTCGGGCCAGGTGTCCGCCGGGACCGGGACACCCCAGTCCAGGTCGCGGGTGATCGCCCGGTCGTGCAGCCCCTCGGTCAGCCACTTGCGGGCGATGGAGGAGGCCAGCTGCGGCCAGTCGGCCTCATGCCGGGCGACCCACTCCTCGACCTCGTGCTGGAGCTTGGACTGGAGCAGGAAGAGGTGCTTGGTCTCGCGGACCTCCAGGTCGGTGGAGCCGGAGATCGCGCTGCGCGGGTTGATCAGGTCGGTCGGGTCCAGCACGCGGGTGCAGTTCTCGCACTGGTCGCCGCGGGCCTTGTCGTAGCCGCAGTGCGGGCAGGTGCCCTCGACGTAGCGGTCCGGCAGGAACCGGCCGTCGGCGGGGCTGTAGACCTGGCGGATCGCCCGCTCCTCGATGAAGCCGTTCTCGTTCAGCTTGCGGGCGAAGTGCTGGGTGATCTCGCGGTTCTCGGCGGAGGAGCTGCGGCCGAAGTAGTCGAAGGCCAGCGCGAAGCCGTCGTAGACCGCCTTCTGGGCGTCGTGCGCCTGCGCGCAGAACGCGTCCACGGGAAGGCCCTGCTCCTTGGCGGCCAGCTCGGCGGGGGTGCCGTGCTCGTCGGTGGCGCAGATGTAGAGGACGTCGTGGCCGCGCTGGCGGAGGTAGCGGGAGTAGACGTCGGCCGGGAGCATGGACCCCACCATGTTGCCCAGGTGCTTGATCCCGTTGATGTACGGAAGGGCGCTGGTGATGAGGTGTCGAGCCATCGCGGGCTGCTCCCAGGTCGGGTTGTTTTACGAACCTTGAAATGGTAGCCGAGACGGGTGGGCCGCCCGCTTCCCGTTTTACAGGGTGGGAAGGGGGCGGCCGGTGTCCGGGCGGGACGTCCTGCGGTTACGGGCGCCAGGTGGCGAGGACGCCCTCGTAGAGTTCCGTGTCCGTCAGTTCGCGGGGGGTGGGGCCCGCGTGGAAGAAGGCGGTGTTGGGGGTCTTCAGCTTGCGGAGGTAGTCGAAGGCCTTGTTGTCCGTGTCACCGAACGCGACGAAGGAGAAGAACACCGTGGGGTGGGACGTCGCGGCGGCGGTCAGGGCCTGGGTCGCGGGGGTCTTGGCGTCGGGGGCGCCGTCGGTCTGGAAGACGACGAGGGCGGGGGTGCCCGGGGCGACGTTGGCGTCGTAGTGGGCGAGTACGGCTGCCACGGCGACGTGGTAGCTGGTACGGCCCATCCGGCCCAGGCCCGCGTGGGTGTCGTCGATCCGCGTCGCGTGGTCCGGGGTGAGGGTGAGGTCGGTGGTGCCGTCCACTTCGGTGGAGAAGAAGACGGTGTGGACCGTGGCCTCGGGGTCCAGGTGCGCGGCGAGGGCGAGGGCCTGGTCGGCGAGGGCTTGGGCGGAGCCGTCCTTGTAGTACGGCCGCATGCTCGCGGAGCGGTCCAGCACGAGGTACAGCTTGGCGCGGGTGCCGGTGAGGTCGGTCTTCGCGAGGGGGGCGGTGGCGGCGGTGTAGGCGGTGGCGAGGGCGGGGGCGTTCTTCTTGAGGGCGGGGAGGGGGGTGGCGGGGGTACGGGTGCGGTCCGTGCGGTCCGCGTCTTCGCCGTCGGCGGCCTGCGGGCCATGGGGGGCTTCGGTGATGGCGGTGGGTGCCTGCGGCTCGGTTTCGGTGGGCTCCGGGGAGGGGCCCTCAGCGACGGGCGCGGCTGCCGTTGCCTCCGGCTCGGGTTCCGTGGGCTCGGCGGTCGCCGTGGACGCGTCCGGGTCCGGGAGGTTCGAGGGCTCCTCGTCCGTAGGCGTGGCGGCTGCTTCCGGCTGCTCGTCGGCAACCGGCTCCGGGTCCGGGTCCGCTGCGGGCTCCGACTCCATGGCCGTGGGCTCAGGAGAGACGGACTCGGTCTCTGCCGCCGGCTCCGGCTCCGTCTGCGCGGTGGGCTCGGCCGCGGTGTCGGTTTCCGGCCGGAGGTCCGCCTCAGTGTTCTCGATCGCGGGTTCGTCCTCGACCGCTACCGCCTCAGCCTCGGTCTTCGGCTCGGACGCAGCCTCAGTCTCCGGCTGGAGGTCCGCCTCGGGAGCCGCTTCGCTCTCGGCTTGCGGCTCGATGTCCGCCTCCGGCTCCGCGTTCGTCTCGGCGACGGTCTCGGTCTCCACCGCAACCTCGGCCACGGCCTCGGCTGCCGCCGGCTCAGCCTGGGGCTCCGTCTCGGTGCCGGTCTCGGTCTCCACCGCGGTCTCGGCTGCCGCCGGCTCGGCCTGGGGCTCCGTCTCGGTGTCCGTCTCGGCTTCGCCCTCTGCCGTCGTCTCGGTGGTGGTCTCGGTTTCCAGCGCTGGCTCAGGCGCGACTTCGGTCACCGTCCCCTCGGCTTCAGGCTCCGGCTCGATGTTCGCCTCAGTCCCAACCGTCTCCTCAGGCTCGGCCTTCTCCTCGGCTTCGGTGCCTACCGCAGGCGTAGCCGCAGCCTCGGTCTCGGCGCTGGCCTCAGGCTTCTTCTCGGCCGCACGCTCGATGCCGACCTCGGCTGCCGCCCCCTCGGACCCGGCCTCGGGCTCGATGTTCGCCTCAGCCTCAACCGTCTCCTCAGGCCCGGCCTTCTCCTCGGCTTCGGTGCCTACCGCAGGCGTTGCCGCAGCCTCGGTCTCGGCGCTGGCCTCAGGCTTCATCTCGGCCGCACGCTCGGACCCGGCCTCGGGGTCCGCCTCTGCCTCGGCCGGCGCCCCAGCCTCGGCCTTCTCACCGGCCTTGGCTTCGGTGTCCGCCCCGGGCGCAGCCGCAGCCCCGGCCTCGTTCGCAGGCTCTCCCGTCTGCCTCGGCACCCGTACCTTGTCGAACGCGGCCGCCACCAGGTCGTGTTCCTCGGTGGTCGGGGACTCGCGGGGCTCGGGGATCACCGGGGCCGGGGTGGTCGGGGCCGGTTGGGGCGTCGCACCCTCTGCCTCGGCGGCCCGGAGTTTGCGTGAGCGGCCGAACGCGTTCCGCAGGAGAGTGAGAATGCCCATGTGTGCAACCCTTCGCTGAGGTGACACCGTCAATCGCTGGCCAGGACGGACACGTAAGGTTAGCGGTCCTGGATGCGGTGCCCGGTCCGCGTCCGTGCCTACGCGGCCCCGTCCACGCGAGTGAGGAAGGCCGCCAGCGCGCGGTTGAACTCCTCGGGACGTTCCAGATTCGGCAGATGCGCCGCGCCCTCGACCACCTCGAGGGCGGAGTCCGGCAGCACGGCGTGCAGGGCCTCGGTGTCCGGGACCGGCGTGTACGTGTCGTCGGCGCCGACCAGGACCAGGGCCGGGGCGGAGACGCGGGCCAACACCGGCCGGTAGTCGGGGCGTTCGGCACGGCCCCGCAGGGAGGCCGCGGCGCCCTCCGGTGACGTGGCCGTCATCATGCCGTGCACATGGGCCTTCACCCGCGCGTCGGCGTAGGGCGCGACCATCCGCTCCAGTACCTCGTCGGCGTACCCCCGCATCCCCTCGGCGAGCAGCCGGTCCGCCATCGCACGCCGGCCCCGCTTCCCCTCGGGCGTCTCCGGGGTGGCGAAGGTGTCGGCCAGGACCAGGCCCCGGACCCGGTCGCCGAACCGGGCGCAGCACTCCATCGCGATCTGGCCACCCATCGAAAGGCCCACCGCCACGAACGCGTCCACGCCCAGGAAGTCCAGGAGTTCCGCCAGGTCGTCGGCGTGGCGGGCGAAGGGGACCGTGCCCGGCGTCACCGGCGAGGCGCCGTAGCCGCGCAGGTCGGGGGCGATCACCCGGCGCTCGGCCGAGAACCGTGCCACCTGCGGGTCCCACATCGTCCGGTCGAAGGGGTGGCCGTGGAGGAGGAGAAGAGGGGTCCGGTGCGTTGTTCCGGGGCCTTTGTCGGTGTAAGCGAGGGAAGGGGGCATACGGGTGACCCTAGGGGCCGCCAACTCCTCGGTGCAATAAGATCTTTGCCCTCGGTGCAATCCGGGGCGAGAGCAACAGGGGGACTCGTGAACGACTTCCGGCGTATCGCCGACCGGATAGCCGCCGACATCGCGAGCGGACGGCTGCGGCCGGGCCAGCGGCTGCCCCCGCAGCGGGCGTTCGCGCGGCGGCACGGGCTGGCCCCTTCCACCGCGGGGCGGGTGTACGCCGAACTCGTGCGCCGCGGGCTGGTGGTGGGCGAGGTCGGCCGCGGGACGTTCGTACGGGCCGGTGCGCCGGACGGGCAGCCGGGACGCGCCCTGACCGAGGCGGCGGGCGCCGAGCCCGTGAACCTGGAGCTCAACTACCCCTACCTTCCTGGACAGTCGGAGCTGCTGAGCCCCGTCCTCGCCTCGCTCGCGCGGTCCGACGCGCTCGGGGACGCGCTGCGGCCCGCCGCGGTCGCGGGGACGCCGGCCGCGCGGGAGGCGGTCGCCGGGCTGCTCGCCCGGGGCGGGGTGCGCGCCGAGCCGGAGCGGATCCTGTTCACCGGCAACGCCCGGCAGGCGATCGCCGCCACGCTCGTCTCCCTGGTCCGGCCCGGCGGCCGGATCGGCGTCGAACCGCTGACGTATCCGATGGTCAAGGAGATCGGCGCCCGGCTCGGCCGCACCCTGGTGCCGATCGGCACGGACGAGGAGGGCCCCCGGCCGGACGCCCTCGCCGCCGCCCACCGCGCCGCGCCCCTGTCCGCCCTCTACCTCCAGCCCACCCTGCACAACCCGACCACGCTGACCATGAGCGCGGGCCGCCGGGCCGAGCTGGCGGACGTCGTCCACAGGCTGGGGATACCGGTGGTCGAGGACCGGATCTGGTCCTTCCTGCACCCGCCGGGCCGCACCAGCGCACCCCCGCTCGCCACCCTCGCCCCCGACCGCGTCCACCTGGTCGACGGCCTCTCCAAGCGCGTCGCGCCCGGACTCACCGTCGGCTTCGTCGTCGTACCCGAGGACCGGACCGAGGCCGTGGCGCGGGCGATCCGGGCCGGGGGGTGGAACGCCGGCGGATTCGCGCTGGAGGCGGCGGTGCGGTGGATCGGCGACGGCACCGTGGAGCGGCTGGTGGGGGCCAAGCGGCACGATGCCGCGCGGCGCCGGCGGCTGCTGACCGCGGAACTGGACGGATTCGCCGTACGGTCGGATCCGGCCGCGTACTTCGCCTGGTGGCAGCTGCCGGCGCCGTGGCGGGCCGACACCTTCGCGGCGGCGGCGCGGGAGCGGGGGATCGCCGTCACGCCGGGGACGGCGTTCGCGGTGGGGCCCGGCGGGGCGCCGGACGCGGTCAGGCTTGGACTCGGGTCGGTTCCTGAGCCGGAGCTGGCGCGGGCTCTTTCGGTCCTCGCAGCCGTCGCACGAGACGGGCGGGGCGCAGGTTCCGGGTCAGCCAGGTGGTGAGGGCCACCGTGAGGCCGAGCCCGAGCAGCAGCCATGCGACGGTGCGCAGGGTGCCGGTCAGCGCGTCGTAGACGGCGCCCGCGGCCGCGCGGGGCACGTCGGCGGGCAGACCGGCGAGGGTCAGGGTGCGGCCGACGGCGACCGCGAGCCCGAGCAGCGCGCCGCCGAGGGCGGTGCCCAGCGCGGTCGCGGCGATGGCCCGGCGGCGGCGCACGGCCAGGGCGATCCCCGCGGCGGCGAAGACCACGGCCGCGAGCGGCAGCCAGAATCCGGCGACTTCGAGCACGTGGAACCCCTTTCGGAGCGAGGACAGTTCGTCGGCCGGGAGCACGGCGACCGCCGTGTGCTGCACCGGGATACGGGTGGCGAGCGGTATGTGCTCGTCGCTGAGCTGCTGTTTGACCTGGGCGGTGACGGGGGCGAAGTCCACGGTGACCGGCTCGGCGGCCGCTTCGTCACGGTCGTCGCGCAGAGCCCGCAGCACCGCGTCATGGGTGACCCGGTTGCCCGCGTCCCAGGCGAGCCGGAAGGCACGGGTCTGGGTGAAGGACCGCACGGCGTCGTGCACGAAGGGGCGTACGGGGCCTTGCAGCGGTCCGGCGTCCAGCCGGTGGCCGGCCTCGCGGAGCAGGCTGTCGCCGACGGCGTCCGCGACGGCCTCCCGCACGTCCGGGTCGGTGGCGAGCGGGGCCATCGTGGTGACGTACCGGCCCGTGTCGGTGAGTCCGTACGTCGCCCACAGTGCCAGCGCGCCGAACGGCACGAGCAGGCAGGACAGGGTGATCAGTACGGCCGACAGGGCGCTCCTCATACGTGGCGGCACCCTCTCAGGCAACGGCCCGCGGGGCCGGTGCGCGAGCGGAGTGCGTCCGCTCGGGCGATGGCGGCGGGGCGCCGGCCTCAGTGGATCCGCCGTCCGAAGGCGTCCTCGCGGGTGTAGTACCGGTAGAAGAAGGCGATGAAGGTGGCCCCGGCGATCAGCAGGGACATCAGGAGGGACCGCACGATCGAGTGGTCGCTCTGGCTGTAGATGAAGCCGAAGGCGATGCCGACGAACGCCGTCCACAGCAGTGCGTGCACCTCCCGGATCATCCGGGGGGCCAGCGCCAGCAGGGCGACGCACACCACGGCGAAGACGAGGGCGCTGACGAAGCCGAGCAGCAGGTTCCAGCCGGTGATGGGGCCGCCCGCACGGTTGACGGCCGCGACCCAGTAGCCGTAGATCAGGGCCAGGACGACGGGGACCGCGATCCGGGCGATGCGATGGGTGCGGGCGCCGAGGACGTCGGGTGTCCGGCGCTGGTCCGGGGAGGTGCCGGCCCGCACCTCGGGCACCGGGGCGCGCCGGGGGATTCCGCCGGATGTGGGTGCCGCATGAGCCATGGGAGCACTCCTTCCTCCTCGCCCCCGTTCCGCTATCCAATGCACACCTGGGCGCACGCTCCGGCAACTCGGCCGGCGCGCCGGGCCCGCGGTCCCGGCGTTTCCGGCGGGTCCGGGGCGGCCGCGGGGCGCCTGCGGGCCACGGGCGCCCGCAGGCGCGCCCCCGATGGATGCCGCGCGCCGGTGTGTTACCGGGGAAGCTGGAGACTCGGACCCCGTGACCGGGACGAGATACCAGCGGTGGCGTCCGCCGCGCATCTGCGGACGGGGCTACGCGTGGCTGCTGCCCTCGCTGACGCTCGTCGGCATCGCGCTGCTGGACTTCAACACCGGCGCGCAGTACCGGTTCGTCTCCTGGGTCGTCCTGGTGCCCGGCATCGCCTCCGCGGTCTGCGGGGTGTGGACGACGGCCGGTTTCGCGGTGCTGTCCCTGGTGACGTACGTCCTCGTGGACAACGCCTGGCCCGACCAGTACCGGGCGGGCCTGCCCGACTTCCTGCTGGTCGCCCTCGGCGGTGTGCTGGCGGTGTTCGCGGCGGTGGTGCGCACCCGGCGGGAGCGGCGGGTGCTGCACATGCAGGACATCGCGGAGACCACGGTACGGGCGGTGCTGCGGCCGCTGCCCAGGCGCTGGGCCGGTGTGGAACAGGCGGGCGTGTATCTCGCCGCGGACGTGGAGGCGCAGGTCGGGGGCGACTTCTACGACATCCAGCCCGGTCCGTACGGCACCCGTGTGCTCGTCGGCGATGTGCAGGGCAAGGGGCTGGGCGCGGTGGAGGCGGCGGCCGCGCTGCTCGGCAGCTTCCGGGAGGCCGGCTACTTCGAGGAGGACCTGCGGACCGTCGCCGAGCACCTGGAGACCCGGATCGTCCGGCACCGCATGCACACCGCCGTGGTCGGCAGCCAGGACGGGGAGCGGTTCGCCACGGCGGTGCTGGCCGCCTTCTCCCGCGAGGCCCCCGGCATGGTCGACATCATCAACTTCGGGCACGAGGCGCCGCTCGCGGTCGGGCCGGGCGGGGTGCGGGAGCTGCCCTGCGGCGACGGGGTGCCGCTCGGCCTGAGCGATCTGACCGGGGGGCTGCCGCCGACGCACCGGGTGCCGCTCGGGCCGGACGAGACGCTGCTGCTGGTCACCGACGGGGTGACCGAGGCCCGTGACCGCAAGGGCGAGTTCTACGACGTGGTCCGCGACGTCGGCGAGGCGGTCGCCGCCGATCCCGCCTGCGCCGAGCCCGGCCGCCTGGTCCGCCGGGTCCGCGACGGCGTGCTCCGGCACAGCCGGGGGCAGCTGGCCGACGACACCACGGCCTTCGCGGTCCGCCGCCTCCCGGAGGACGAGGAGTGTCCGGGCCTCCCGCTCCTGCCGGCGGCGGCGGAGGCCCAGCGACTGCCCGGCTGGGGCCGGGGGTGGGGCGCGTGGGGGGTGCGCAAGACCTCCGAAGGGGGTTGATCCGCCGCCTGCGGCGCGGCCCGCGGGTCACAGCGGCTACGGTGCTGACGGGAGAGAGCGGATCCGCAGGGACCGCAGCGCCTACAGGGGGAGGGACCATGCCCGGAACCGTGCTGCTGCTCGCGGCCTCGCCGCTGGGCCGGGGACGCCTGGTGGACGCGGCCGCGGTGCTGCCGGTGCTGGCCGCCGTCGCCCCCACCGTGCTGTCCGGCACCGACACCGCCAACGTCGTGGAACTCGCGGACCCGGTGGACCCCCAGGGCGTCCTCACCCGGCTGCGCGCCGCCGCGGCCGCGCCGGGACCGCTCACCGTGTTCCTCACCGGTCAGCTGCACCTGGACCGCCGGCAGCGGCTGCCGCATCTGGCGCTGGCCCGCACCACCGTGGCCACCGTCCGCTACACCGCGCTGCCCTGGCACTGGATCCGCGAGGAGCTGCGGCTGCGCGCCCCCGGACAGACGGCCCTGCTGGTCGACCTGCACGCGGACCCGGAGGCCTGGCGGCACCTGCACGAACACCCGCTGGACTGCGGTCGCGCCACCGCGGTCTACGGCCGGATCGCCCCGCCGCACGGGCGCCGGGGCCTGGCCGAGCCGTCGTACATGAAGACGGTGGCCACCCTGCTGCGCAGCGGCCACCGCCCCCCGCTGGACGACCTCCACCAGCAGGCCCTCGCCCGCATCCCGGAGGAGACCGCGACCAACATCCTGCTGGCCCCGGCTCCGGTGCAGGCCCCGCAGCCGTACCCGGCGATCCCGCACCCGGCGCCCGGCGGGACCCTCGGGACCGGGCCGGCCACGGGCGGACGGCAGACGTACGGCGGCCCCGTCGGCACGGGCACCGGCACGGGCGCGGTGGTGGAACCTGGTGCGGTGGCGGAGCCGGGCGGGGTGGCGGAGTCGGATGCGGTCGTGGAATTGGATGCGGTCGTGGCACCGGGCGCGGTCGTGGAACCGGGCATCCCCCTGAGCATCCCCCCGCAACTCGCGTCCCCCGCCACCCGGACCCCCCTCGCCGAAACCGCCGCCCCCGCGGACCCCGCCGCCGACCCTCATGCCGCCATCAGCACCGCCGTGCGGGCCGGGCGGCACGAGGAGGCGGACGCGATCGCCGCCCGGTACCAGGAGGCCGTCGCGGACGAGCACGGGCCGGCCTCCGAGGACGCCCTGCACTGGGCCGAGGTGCGCGCCGATCTCGCGATGTTCGCCGGGGACCCGGTGCGCAGCTGCCGGGGGTGGCTGGAGGTCGCCGAGCACCGACTCGCGGCCGGGCAGCCGGCGGACGCGCCCGCGGTGGAGGCCGCGGTGGACCGGGCGCACCACCAGTGGGGGCGGATCGAGGAGGCGGCGCACGCCCGCGAACTCGGGCCCGCGCTCGCCCGGTTGCGCGCCCGCGTGCCGGGCCGCCGGCAGGGCGCGCTGGAGGACGTACGGCGGCAGCTCAGTCAGCTCCAGCAGACCTGAACCGCCGCCGCGCGCGGGTGGCGGCGATGACCGCTGTCCACTGTGGGGCGAGGATGCGACGACTGTGGCGAGGGCGCGACGACTAGGTCATGCCTGCGACAAAAGTGCCAGCGCCCCCGAGACCAGGGTGCGCACGCCGGGGGCGACGGTGGCCAGGTCCGGCGCGAAGTGGGGGCTGTGGTTGCTGGGGACGGCGGCGAGCTTCTCCGGGATGGTGTCGCCGGGGGCCTTGTCCCAGATGTCGTGGGGCGTGGTGGTGACGAACCAGTACGCGTAGGGGATGGCGCCGTCCA
Organism: Streptomyces sp. AM6-12; assembly: GCF_044327085.1. NCBI lineage: Bacteria > Bacillati > Actinomycetota > Actinomycetes > Kitasatosporales > Streptomycetaceae > Streptomyces > Streptomyces sp. AM6-12. Next base: position 3,583,423 of record NZ_JBIQWN010000001.1, on the reverse strand, counting down.
GGGCCAGCTCGGGGAAGTCCTCGCTGCCCATCGCCGGGCCGGGGTCGAACACCGTTTCCGCGCCGAAGAGTTCGCGGTGCACGGCGGCTACTGCGGTGTCGGTGGCCGCGTCGTTCAGAGTCAGCGGGAAGGAGGCGGCGATGGTCACCTCGGGCTCGCGGGGGCAGCCGGCGGCCAGGCACTCGCCCTGCGCGATCCGGCGGATGGCGGTCAGCATCCGCTGCCGTACCGCCTCGGACTGGGGGCGCAGATTCAGGGCGATGCGCGCCTCGTCGGGGATGATGTTGTGCCGGGTGCCCGCCTCGATGCGGCCCACCGTGAGGACCGCGGACTCGCCCGCGGCGACCTCGCGCGAGACCACGGTCTGGAGCCGGGTGACGAGGTAGGCGGCGGTCACCACCGGGTCCACGGTCGCCTCGGGGCGCGAGCCGTGGCCGCCCCGGCCGTACACCACGATGTCCACGTCCGTCGCCGCGGACATGATCAGTCCCGGCACGTGCGGGTACGCGCCCGCCGGGCCGGGTACGGCGTGCTGGCCGAGCAGCGCGTCGGGCCGTCCGAAGCGCTCGTACAGGCCGTCGGCGAGCATCCCGCGGGCGCCCTGTCCGCTCTCCTCGGCGGGCTGCCCCACCAGCAGCAGGGTGCCGCGCCAGGTGTCCCGGCCCGCGGCGAGCGCGGCGGCGGCTCCGGCCAGCCAGGTGACGTGCAGGTCGTGCCCGCAGGCGTGCATCACACCGTCGGTGGTGGAGGCGTACGGCAGCCCGGTCGCCTCGGTGACGGGCAGCGCGTCCATGTCGGCGCGCAGCAGCACGGTGGGGCCGTCGCCGTTGGCCAGCCGCCCGACGACACCGGTGCCGCCGACGCCCTCCGTCGTCTCGAACCCGGCGTCCCTGAGCCGCCCGGCGAGCTTCTGGGCGGTGCGGTGTTCGCGCAGGGACAGCTCGGGATGCCGGTGCAGGTCCCGGTAGAGGTCTTCCAGACCGGTGAGCGGGAGGTCGGCGGTGAGGTCCCGCGCGGTGCGGGCGGCGGCGGAGGCGGGGGTGGCGGAGATCATGCGGGCAGGTTAGGACGGTGGTGGGGATCGCGGTACCGGTGCTTCCTGTGAGTCCTGTGGTCTCCGTCACCCGCCGCCGCTGTGGCCCGGGGGTCAGCGGCCGGCCGCCGCCGGGGCCGAGGCGGTGATCCGGGCGTCGGGCACCGCGGGGGCGGTGGCGCGGGCGGGCCCGGCGTTGGCCGCGAGTATCAGGGAGACCGCGGCGGCCACGGCGGCGGCGACGGCCCTCCGCGCGGTGGAGTACCCGTAGGCAGCGGATGGACGTCCGTACACGGCGACCTCGCAACACGACAGCGGCGTAGCAGGCGGGTTGACCCGCAGTCAACTTAGAGGCATTCCGAAACGCACGGCAAGAGCAGGCGGGGCGGATGGGGACGGCTGCGGCGGGTGCGCGCCGAGTGCGGGCCGCCGGGGGGGCGTCCACGAGGAGTTCCTCGGTGCGTTCGAAGCGGGTGGGGCATTCGCCAACTCACCGGCGCCCCGCCCCTCTACACCTCCGCCCGCCCCTGCCTGCGCACGTCCGCCAGGCGTAGTGCGCCCACCTGGACGGCGGCCTGGGTGGCGTCGTTGGGGGCGTCGCCCAGGCCGCCGTTGGTGAAGGCGAAGGCGTCGTCGCCGACGCGGACCGCGGCGACGTCCAGGGTGAGCCGGACGTCCTGGTCGTCCTTCGTGGTGGCGGAGACGGTGATGTGCAGGCCCTGGCGGGCGTCACCGACCTCGGGCAGGGCCAGCTCCGTGACCTGGACGTCCTCCTGGGCGTCCTGCTGGGTGACGGCCGTGAAGCGGGCGCAGTCCGCCGGCAGCGTGCGCAGCCAGTCCAGCGTGGCGTCCACGTCGGACGGGCGGCGGGCGCCGATCTGGTAGCGGAGCTGGGCGCCGGCGCCGGGGTCGTCCAGGCCGACGGCGACACGGGCCGGACCGCCGAGGAGCTGGTCGCTGTAGAGGGCGTCGAGGAGCTTCTGGCACTCACCGGCCGACGTGCTCGCCTTCAGCATCCCGTCCCGCCAGGTCGCCGCGCCGCTCGTCGCGGTCCAGGCGGCACCGAGGTCACTCTGGCCGATCAGCGCGGCCTGCGCCTGCGCGTCGGTGAGCGAGGAGCCGTCGGGCCGGACGGGGGCCCTGGAACTCGCGGCCGGCCGGTCGATCGTCGGCAGCGGCTGCCGCGCCGTCTCCGGCTGCTTCAGCGTCAGCGCCGCGCACCCCCCGATCCCGAGCAGCCCGAGCCCGGTCAGGAACCTCGGCAGGCGTCCGCGCGGGCGTATCCCCTCGTACCTCACGCTGCCTCCCGTGCCTGGTGCCTCCTCCCACGGCACCACCGCCCCGGCCGCCCCACCAGCGCGGGGAGCCGGACGGGTGAGGCGGAGGTCCAGGGGAGGCGGGGCGGGCGGAGCCCCGGAAAAGCCGTCGTGCGGGCGGGGGAGGCGGCGCTAGCCTTCCGGCCATGCAGCGCGCCCAGCAGTGCCCCGCCCCGTGCCCGTGCGGCACGACGACGCCGGAGACCGTCCCGGCGCGCTGACATCCGACCTGTCCGAAGCTCCGGGGCGAACGCCCCGGAGCTTCGGCGTGCCACGGGGTGTCGCCCCCTCCCACGGAGGAGCCCCCGTGAACGACCCCCTGAACCATCGGGTGAACGACCGCCTGGACGACCACTCGGACGACCGACTGCCCGACCACCGCCGCCTCGGCCGTGAACTCGGCCTGTTCGGCACCGATCCGCTGATGGGCGCGGGCCTGCCGTACTGGCTGCCGGACGGCGCGGTGGTGCGGCACACCCTGGAGGAGTACATCCGCGAGGCCGAACGCCGGGCCGGGTACCGGCACGTGTACTCGCCCGCGCTCGGCAAACGCGAGCTGTACGAGGTCTCCGGGCACCGGGACCACTACCGCGACGACATGTACCCGCCGATGCGGCTGGGCTCGGAGGAGGTCGTGCTGCGGCCCAGCCTCTGCCCCCATCACGCCCTGATCTACCGCTCCCGCTCCCGCAGCTACCGCGAACTACCGCTGCGGATCGCCGAGTTGGGCACCATGTACCGCGCGGAGCTGTCCGGCGTCCTCGGCGGGCTGACCCGCGTACGCGCCATCCAGCTCAACGACGCCCATGTCTTCTGCACCCTGGACCAGGCGGTCGGGGAGGCCCGCGCGGCCCTGGAACTGATCGCCCGCGCCTACGCCGACCTCGGCATCCGCGCCGTACGCCACCGGCTCTCCCTGCCCGGCGAGGGCGGCAAGTACGTCGCCGATCCGAAGCTGTGGCGCCGGGCCACCGCGCTGCTGCGCGAGGTGCTGGACGCGTCGGGCGTGGCGTACGAGGAGGCGGCGGGCGAGGCCGCCTTCTACGGGCCCAAGATCGATGTGCAGATCGCCGACCCGGCGGGACGCGAGTCCACCCTCTCCACCGTGCAGATCGACCTCCACCAGCCCGCCCGCTTCGGCCTGTACTACACCGGGCCCGACGGCGCGAAGCACCGCCCCGTGATGGTGCACCGCAGCGTCATCGGCAGCGTGGAGCGCGCCGTGGCCCATCTGGTCGAGGCACACGCCGGCGCCCTCCCCGCCTGGCTGGCGCCGGTGCAGCTGGTGGTGCTGCCGGTCGGCGAGGAGCAGGAGGAGCGGGCGGCGGCCGTCGTGCGGGAGGCTCTGGCGCGGGGCCTGCGCGCCGAGCCGGCCGGGCCCGCCCAGGGCACCCTGGGCGCCAGGGTCCGCGCCGCGCGCCTGGTGCCGTACCAGGCGGTGATCGGTGCCCGAGAGGCGGCCGCGGACCGGGCCGCCGTCCGGCTGCGGGACGGGCGGCGGCCCGGCGAGCTGCCGGTGGCGGAGCTGCTGGACCGGATCGCCGGGCGGGTCGCGGCGAAGGGAACCGAACTGTGGGGCGAGCCGGGACCGGGCCTGCCGGCCTGAACTAGTGTCTGAGTCCCGCGCCCCAAGCCGCGCCTCCCGCCCCGAAGGAGCCCCCATGCCCGGCCGCCCCGTGCCCGTGATCATGGACTGCGACACCGGGGTGGACGACGCCCTCGCGCTGCTGTTCGCCGTGCGCCACCCCGGCATCGAGCTGCGGGCGGTGACCTGTGTGGCCGGGAACACCGATGTGGACGGGGTGGTGCGGAACACGCTGACCGTGCTGGAGCAGGCCGGTGCACCCGAGATCCCCGTGGCGCGCGGGGCCGAGCGGCCGCTGCTGGAACCCGCCCGGCCGGCCACGCATGTGCACGGCCGGGACGGCATGGGGGACCTGGGGCTGCCCGCCCCGGCCCGCCGGCCCGCCGGCGTGGACGCGGTCACCCTGCTGCGCCGCGAGATCCTCGCCGCGCCCCGCCCGGTCACCCTGGTCCCCACCGCACCGCTGACCAACATCGCGCTGCTGCTGCGCACCCACCCCGAGGTGACCCGCAACATCGAGCGGATCGTCTTCATGGGCGGCGCGGTCGGAAACGGGAACGCCACGCCCGTCGCCGAGTTCAACGTCTGGCACGACCCGGAGGCGGCGGCCGTGCTGCTCACCGCCGGGGTGCCGATCACGATGTACGGCCTGGACGTGTTCCGGCAGGTGGTCGTGGCCGCCGGGGAGGTGGAGCGGCTGCGGGCGAGCGGGGACCGCGGGGCGCGGCTGGCCGGGGAACTGCTCGCCCACCGACCGGCCGCCCAGGGCGAGCCGCCCGAGGCGGAGGAGGCGGGCGGGCTCGGGGACGCGGGGGCGGTGTGCGCGGTCGCCGATCCGGGCGGCCTGACCACCCGTGCGCTGCCCGTCGAGGTGAGCCTCGCGCCCGGCCCGGCGCGTGGACAGACGATCGTCGACCGGCGGCCGAGGCCTGGCGAGGCCGAGATCCATCACGGGCGGCGCGAACGGCCCCTGATCGACGTCGCGTTGGACGTGGACGCGCGCCGGTACGCGCGGTTGTACCTGGAGACGGTCGGGCGGCCCTGACGCCGGACCCGGTTTCCAAGGTTCGCTTTCCGGGCAATGTGGACAGATTCTCTACGTCGCGTCCGTCGCGTCCGCTTCGTCCGTCGTACCGAAGGGAAACCCGTATGGCAGACCTCTCCTCCAGGAACCCCGACTGGTGGCGGCAGGCCGTCATCTACCAGGTGTACCCGCGCAGCTTCGCCGACGCCGACGGGGACGGGCTCGGGGACCTCAAGGGCATCACCCGGCGCCTGGACCACCTCGCGGCGCTCGGCGTGGACGCCCTGTGGCTGAGCCCGTTCTATCCGTCCGAACTCGCCGACGGCGGCTACGACGTCGCCGACCACCGGGACGTCGATCCGCGCCTGGGCAGCCTGGACGACTTCGACGCCCTGGTCGCCGAGGCGCACCGGCTGGGCCTGAAGGTCGTGGTGGACCTCGTGCCCAACCACACCTCGCACCAGCACCCCTGGTTCCAGGAGGCGTTGCGGGCCGGACCCGGATCCGCCGCCCGCGAGCGGTACGTCTTCCGCCCCGGACGCGGCACCCACGGCGAACTCCCGCCCTCCGACTGGCAGTCCGTCTTCGGCGGCAGCGCCTGGCGGCGGGTGCCCGACGGCGAGTGGTACCTGCACCTGTTCGCCGCCGAACAGCCCGACCTCAACTGGGACAACGAGGAGGTGCGCGCCGACTTCCGCACCACCCTGCGGTTCTGGTCCGACCGGGGCGTGGACGGCTTCCGCGTGGACGTGGCGCACGGCCTGGCCAAGGAGCTGACCGAGCCGCTGCGCGACATCGGCGACATCGGCGCCACCGGGGAGACCGCCCTGCTCCGCGTCGCGCCGGGCGACCACCCGTACTGGGACCGCGACGAGGTGCACGAGATCTACCGCGACTGGCGCAAGGTCTTCGACGCCTACCGGCCGCCGCGCAGCGCCGTCGCCGAGGCCTGGGTCCCCGGTCCCCGCCGCGCCCTGTACGCCCGCCCGGACGAGCTCGGGCAGGCGTTCAACTTCGAGTACCTGGAGGCCGGGTGGGACGCGGAGGAGCTGCGCCGTGTGATCACCGAGGAGCTGGCCACCGCGCGGGCCGCCGGTGCCGCCGCCACCTGGGTGCTGTCCAACCACGACGTCGTGCGCCACCACTCCCGGCTGATGCTCCCGCCCGGCACCGACCCCGGCGCCTGGCTGCTGTCCGGCGGCCGCGCGCCCGGGATCGACACGGAGGCCGGGCTGCGCCGGGGGCGGGCCGCCACCCTGCTGATGCTGGCGCTGCCCGGCGCGTCCTACCTCTACCAGGGGGAGGAACTGGGGCTGCCCGAGGTCGCCGATCTGCCCACCGAGGTGCTCCAGGACCCGATCTGGGAGCAGACCGGGCATGTCCGCAAGGGCCGGGACGGATGCCGGGTGCCGCTGCCGTGGACGGTGGACGGGCCGTCGTACGGCTTCGGGCCCGGCGGTGCCTGGCTGCCGCAGCCGTCCGGCTTCGCGGCGTACGCCGTCGAGGCGCAGCACGGGGTCGAGGGCTCGACGCTGGAGCTGTACCGCACCGCGCTGCGGCTGCGCCGCAAGCTGCTGGACGGTGAATCGCTCACCTGGACGGCGAACTCCCCTGACGACGTACTGGACTTCAGCCGCTGCGCGGGGTGGCGGTGCGTCACCAACCCGGGGGCACAGCCGGTGGCGCTGCCGGCCGGCGAGGTGCTGCTGAGCAGCGGGCCGCTGCCGGGGGACGGGCGGCTGCCGCCGGACACGACGGTCTGGCTCGGCTGACCGGCGGGGCCGGCCGCCTGCGGGCCGGCCCCGTTGCCGCCTTCCGCGGGCCGGTCCCATTGCCGGACTTTGGTGTACATGACACACGGTTGGGGAAACGTTGACCGGTCCCCGGGAGATGGCGGGGAGAACGCGGGCCTAGATTCGCCGCATGCCCCCACAGCCACCTCCCAGGATGCCCGCGGCCCGCACGCCGGGCGCGCTGCCCGTGCTGCCCTACCGCAAGCCCACCAAGGGCCGCGACTACTGGGTCCTGGACGACGTCCTGCCCGACGTGGACGCCGTCCGCGCCCGGTGCCTGGCCAAGGACGACTGGGTCGAGGGCTACCCCTACACCTCCGAGACCTGGCCGGGGCTGCGCACCATGCCGGGGCTCGAACCCGCCGAACTCGCCGTCATCGAGCGGCTGGTGAGGAAGGCGACGGGCGCCAAGGAGCTGTGGGTGCAGAAGGCGCCCGGCGGCGGCACGCTCAACCACAACTGCGTGCAGGTCGTCGGCGCGGGCGAGAGCGAGCCGCGCCCGCACACCGACTCGCGCGCGCTGTGCCGGTACGCGGCCGTGCTGTACCTCAACCCGAGCGTCCCCAAGGACTGCGGCACCAGCTTCTACCGCCAGCACCTGCCCGGCGGACGGCTCGGCGGCAACGTCGTGCAGGCCCCGCACACCAACCTGGTCGAGGCCCTGGGCACCCGCTTCGTCGCCCCGGACGCCTTCGAGGAGGACGTGCGCGTCCCGCACAAGTACAACCGCCTGCTGCTCTACAACGCCAACCTCGTGCACAGCGCGACCGGTTACACCGGCTCCACGCTGGAGGAGAAGCGCATGACGGCCGTCTTCTTCTGGATGGCCTGACCCCGCGGGATGCGCCCGGGCCCGGCGTGCGGTACGGATGGTGGACGTGAGCGTTGTCGCCATCGTGGGCGCCGGACCGGGTCTCGGTGCCGCCGTCGCCCGGCGGTTCGGGCGCGAAGGGTACGGCATCGCCCTCGTCGCCCGCGACAGCGACCGGCTGGAGGCGCTGGCCGGGGAGCTGGCCGGGGACGGTGTGAGCGCGCGCGCCTTCCCCGCCGACGTCCGCGAACCGGACCGGCTCACCCGCGCCCTCGCCGACGCCGCGCGGGAGCTGGGCCCCGCCGAGGTGCTCCAGTACAGCCCGGCGCCGCACCGTGACTTCATGCGGCCCGTTCTGGAGACCGGGCCCCGGCAGCTGACCGGGCCGCTCGAGTTCTCGGTGTACGGGCCGGTGGCCGCCGTGCAGCAGGTGCTGCCCGGAATGCGGGAGCTGGGGCGCGGAACCATACTGTTCGTGAACGGGGGCACCGCCGCCGTGCCGCACGTCGAGCGCGCCGGCACCTCCGTCGCGTTCGCCGCGCAGAGCGCCTACGGGCATCTGCTGCACGAACGCCTCGCCGCCGAGGGCATCCACGTCGCGCAACTCGTCGTGCCCGGCGCCATCACCCCCGGCCACGCCCGCAAGGACCCCGCCGTGCTGGCCGAGATGCTGTGGGGCATGCACCGGGAACGGCACGGATTCCGGCACTTCGCGGACGACCTCGACAGCCGGTGACGGATCACGCGAAGGGATGACGGCCCTTCGGCTCACCCTGCGTGCGGGGCTTTTGTGGGCCAATATGGGGACGTTGGCAGTTTTGCTCCTCTCCAAGGGGGCCTTTCATGGCTGTCGAAGTACCGTCGCTGATCAAACCCTCCACACTGCGGGCCAGAGGTGGCCTGCTGGGCGAGTGCCTGGCGGAGTTCCTCGGGACGTTCGTCCTCATCTGCTTCGGCTGCGGCGTCGTCGCGATGGCCGTCGCCGCGCTCCCCGGCTCGGGCCGCGCCGCCACTCCCACCACGATCTTCCTCGCGGCCGGCGACTGGCTGCTGGTCACCTGGGGCTGGGCGATGGCCGTCACCTTCGGCGTCTACGTGGCCGGCGGCGTCAGCGGCGCCCACATCAACCCCGCCGTGACGCTCGCGATGGCGGTGCGCCGGGGCTTCCCCTGGGTCAAGGTGCTGCCGTACTGGTGCGCGCAGGTGGTCGGCGCCTTCACCGGCGCGGCGCTGGTGTACCTGGTCTACCACCAGGCGATCGGTGCGTACGACGCCGCCGCCACCGGACCCAAGGTGAACGGGCACACGAACGCCACGTTCTCCATCTTCGCGACCTTCCCCGCCCAGTACTTCCACGGCGGGATCTGGGGCCCGCTGATCGACCAGATCGTCGGTACGGCGTTCCTGGTGATGTTCGTCGTGGCCGTCATCGACCTGCGCAACCAGGCCGTGCAGTCCAACCTCGCCCCGCTGATCACCGGCTTCATCGTGGCCGCCATCGGCATGTCCTTCGGCGCCAACGCGGGCTACGCCATCAACCCGGCCCGCGACTTCGGCCCCCGCCTGCTCACCTACGCCGAGGGCTGGGGAAGCCTGGCCTTTCCGGGCAGCGTGGCCGGGGTGTTCAGCGACTACTGGTGGATCCCCATCGTGGGTCCGCTGGTCGGCGGTGTCATCGGGGTCCTGGTGTACGACCTGTTCATCGGTGACGTCCTCGTGGCCCGCGCCGTCCGCGACCAGCCCCAGGAGCCGGGCCGGGCACGCCCGGAGCCGCCGCGCTGAGGCCGGGGCCCTGGACGCCGCGCCGGTCCGGCCGGGCCCCGTGAAGTGCTTCAGGCCTTCGGCTGGGTGAAGCGGATGCGGTTGCCGAAGGGGTCGCGCAGACCGCAGTCGATGCCGTACGGACGCTCGGTGGGCTCCTCGGTGAACTCCACCCCCTTGTCCAGCAGCGCCTTGTAGGTGCCCCGGCAGTCGTCGGTGGTGAAGATGAGCCAGCCGCCCATGGCGCCCTTGGCCACCAGCTCGCGCACCTGCCCGGCGGTCTCCTCGGACAGCGCCGGGGGGCCCGGCTGCTCCAGGAGGATCTGCCGCTCGGGGTGGCCGGGAACGCCGACGGTCAGCCAGCGCATGAAGCCGAGGGGGACGTCGGCGGTGACCTCCAGACCGAGCTTGCCGACGTAGAAGTCGAGGGCCTCGTCCTGGTCGAGGACGTATATCTGGGACTGCGTGATCGCGTTGAACATGTCGTCCACGCTAGCGGCCGGAGGGGGCGAAGACTTATCCGAAACTGCTGACTTCGCGGTTAGTGTCTGGTGGTGATCTCCCTCCGCGAACCCTCCTTGTTCAGCCGTCTGCGCGAGGCGCGCCGGGTCCTCGTCGCCGGGGCGGGCGGGGGCTTCGACGTCTACGCCGGACTGCCCCTGGCCCTCGCGCTCCGGTCGGCCGGCGCCGAGGTCCATCTGGCCAACCTGTCCTTCGCCGACCTGTACGGCCTGGACCCGGACTCCTGGATCGCGGAAGACGTCGCCGCCGTACGCTCGGACACCCCGGTGCGCGGCGACTACTTCCCCGAGCGGTCACTCGCCCGCTGGCTCGACTCGCGGCAGTCGCCCGACACCGTGTACGCCTTCCCGCTCACGGGCGTCCAGCCGCTGCGCGCCGCCTACCGGGCCCTGCTGGAGCACCTGGGCGGCGTGGACGCGATCGTGCTGGTGGACGGCGGGACCGACATCCTGATGCGCGGGGACGAGCACGGGCTCGGCACCCCGGAGGAGGACATGGCCAGCCTGGCGGCCGTCGCCGGGCTGGAGGAGGTCACGCACCGGCTCGTGGCCTGCGTGGGCTTCGGTGTGGACGCCTACCACGGGGTGAACCACTCGCTGGTGCTGGAGAACCTGGCCGCCCTGGACCGCGACGGCGGTTATCTGGGTGCGTTCTCCCTTCCGCGGGAGAGCGCCGAGGGTGCCGCCTACCTCGACGCGGTGGCTCACGCCCAGCGCTGCCACGCGAGCCGTCCGAGCATCGTGCACGGCAGCGTCGCGGCCGCCGTACGCGGGGAGTTCGGCGACGCGCGGTTCACCGAGCGCACCCGTGGCAGTGAACTGTTCGTCAACCCGCTGATGAGCCTCTACTTCTGCGCCGACCTGCCCGCTCTCGCCCGCGCGAACCTCTATCTCGGCCGGCTGGAGAACACGGTTCTGATGCGCCAGATCAGCTCCGCCATCACCGCCTTCCGCGAGGAACTCCCCAGCCAGCGACCGCCCCGGATGTTCCCGCACTGAGCCCGCCTTCCGCGCTCGACCGCTCCGCGGGTTCGGCTCAGCCCGGCCGGGTCCAGGCCATGGTGAAGCAGGTCGGGACGGCCGCCGCCACCGCCTCCTTGCGGTAGGCGCGCGGGGAGCGGCCGACGATGTCGCGGAACGTGCGGCTGAAGGTGCCCGGACTTGCGAAGCCGACCTCGCGGGCGATGTCCGTCACGCTCCGGCCGGTCTCGCGCAGCAGGTACATCGCCCGTTCCACCCGCCGCCGTTGCAGATAGCGGTGCGGTGTCTCACCGAACGTGGCCCGGAAGGTGCGCGCGAAGTGGGCCGGCGACACATGCGCGACGCGCGCCAGCGCGGGCACGTCCAGCGGCCGCGCGTAGTCCCGGTCCATGGTGTCCCGTGCGCGCAGCATCCGGCGGTTGCTCTCCTCGACGGCGCGGCTCATGGCGCCATCATCCCCCCGGGGAGGGCGGGGTGCGCGGGGGGCCGTTGTTCACGACACCCGACGGCGCGCACCTGAAGGAGCGTCATGTCTTGGTCTTCGGCGTGCGCACCGAGACATCGATGGGATTCACGGTCGCGGAGTCGGCGATGCGGCAGAGCGCCGACGTGATCCTCGCCAACGCGCCGGGCCGGCCCAGCTCCGTCACGAGCCGTATCGCCACCCGGCTGCCGCGCCCTGCCCGAGCGGATCGGCACCCACTGGGACCGGCTGGACGGTGTGGTGCACGCCGTGGCGTCCGCGCCGCAGGACGCGCTCGGCGGAAACCTCCTCCACACGCCGTTCGAGTCGGTGGACCACCGGGGCGTCCCGCCCCAAGGTTCCCCGCGGCGCGCCCCGCTGGGCCGGGACGCCTCCGACGCCACCCCCGTCGCCTTCCTGCTGAGCGACGCGGCACGCGCCGTCACGGGCCAGGTGCTGCATGTGGACGGCGGCTTCTCGGCCGTGGGCGCCTGACGGACCGGCGCCCGGCCCCGCGTCACAGCGGCTGCTCGGGCCAGCCCAGCAGGCGGGCGCCGATCACCGCGGTCTGGAGCATGTAGCGGTGCGCCGGGTCGGCCGGGTCGGCGGCGGTGAGCTGGCGGATGCGCTCCAGACGGTAGGTGAGCGCGCGCACGCTCAGGGAGAGCCGGCGCGCCGCCTCGGCGGCCACGCAGCCGGAGTCGAAGTAGGCGACCAGGGTCTCCAGCAGCGGGACCGCGCCGCCGCGGGCCGCGGTCAGCGGGCCCAGCGTGTGCTGCACCAGGTCGGCCATCGCCTGCCGGTCGCGTGCGAGCACCGGGTAGACCAGCAGGTCGGCGGAGCGCAGCACCGGCCCCGGCAGCCCGAGCCGCTCCGCCATCTCCAGCGCCGCCAGCGCCTCCTCGTACGACTGCACGACGCCGCCGGGACCGGTCTGCGGGCGCCCGATCGCCACCCGGCCGCCCTCGGTGGCGGCGGTCGCCTGCCGGGCGAAGTAGGCGAGGACCTCGTCGGTGTCGCCGGGCGCGATACACAGCAGCCGGCCGTTCTTGGTGGTGAGCAGGATGCTGTGGGAGTCGAAGCGGGCGAGCACCGCGGCCTCCACCCGCCGGGCGACGGGGCCGCCCTCGCCGTAGGACTGGGGGCCCTCGGCGACCGCGACCGCGTGCGCGCGCGAGAGCCGCAGCCCGAAGCGTTCGGCGCGCTCGGCGAGCCGGCCCAGGTCGCTGCGGCCGTAGAGCAGGTCGTCGATGAACTCCCGGCGGGCCGCCTCCTCCCGGCGCACGGTCAGCCGCTGGGCGCGCTCGTAGCCTTCCGCGAACACGTCGACGGCCTGCTCCACGGCGGCCAGCGCGGCCAGGGTGCTCTCGGTCGAACCGGGCCCGACCGGCCAGGCGTTACGGGCGGCGGCCAGGTGCGCGACGATCAGGGCGCGCAGCCCGAGCCCCGCCTCGGCGGCCTGTTCGCCCAGCGTCCGACGGGTCTTCAGCTCCTCCCTGGTCAGCCGCCGGCCGGTGCTCGCGACCTCGGCCAGCACCCCCGCGAAGCCGTCCAGGTAGCGCTCCGATATCCCCTGCTCGCTCACCCTGCCCCGTTCCCCCGTGATCTTGACGCGCCGGTGACGCTTTCTTAGCGCATTTCCGGCATGCAGACAGTAGTGAACACTGCCGGAAACCGGCAATGCGCGAACGGCCGTCCGGGCCGCACCATCCTCTGCGGGGAGCACTACGGAGGGCTCCGGTGCCGGGCATCGCGGGGGGATGCCCGGCACCGGCGCCTCGGGGGAGCTCCGACCCACCGTCTGACGCAAGGACGTATGCCATGGAAGCCCTCGGCGTGCTCGTCGCCGCCTGCGTGATCCTCGCCCTGCTGTTGCTGCTCGGGTTCTCCCGTCTGTACCGCAAGGTCGACCAGAGCCAGGCCCTGATCGTCTCCAGGACGCGGCGCGTGGACGTGTCCTTCACCGGACAGGTCGTGCTGCCGATCCTGCACAAGGCCGAGGTCATGGACATCTCGGTGAAGACCATCGAGATCAGCCGCTCCGGGCGGGACGGGCTGATCTGCCGGGACAACATCCGGGCCGACATCCGGATCCTGTTCTTCGTCAAGGTCAACAAGACTGTCGAGGACGTCATCAAGGTCGCCCAGTCCGTGGGCACCGAGCGGGCCAGCCACCAGGACACGCTCCAGGAGCTGTTCCACGCGAAGTTCTCCGAGGCGCTGAAGACCGTCGGCAAGCAGATGGACTTCACCGACCTGTACACCAAGCGCGAGGAACTGCGGTACCACATCATCGAGTTGATCGGTGTCGACCTCAACGGCTACCACCTGGAGGACGCGGCGATCGACTACCTGGAGCAGACGCCGCTGACCCAGCTGGACCCGGCCAACGTCCTCGACGCGCAGGGAATCCGCAAGATCACCGAGCTGACCGCCGTCGAGCACGTGCGCACCAACGAGGCCAAGCGCACCGAGCAGAAGGAGATCACCCGGCAGGACGTCGACGCCCGCGAGGCCATCCTGGAGCTGGAGCGCCGGCAGGCGGACGCCGAGATCAAGCAGAAGCGGGAGATCGAGACGTCCCGCGCCCGCGAGGAGGCCGAGACCGCACGGGTGATGGAGGAGGAACGGCTGCGCGCGCAGACCGCCTTCCTGCGCACCGAGGAACAGCTGGGCGTGCAGCGGGAGAACCAGGCCCGCGAGATCGCGGTCGCCGCGAAGAACCGCGAGCGGGTCATCGCCGTCGAGAACGAGCGCATCGAGAAGGACCGGCTGCTGGAGGTCATCGCCCGCGAGCGGGAGACTCAGCTGACCCAGATCTCCGCCGAGAAGGAGGTCGAGGCGGAGAAGCGGGAGATCGCCGAGGTCATCCGGGAGCGGGTCGCGGTGGACCGTACGGTCGCCGAGCAGGAGGAGTCCATCAAGAAGCTGCGCGTGGTCGAGGAGGCCGAGCGCGAGCGGCAGGCCCTCGTCATCGCCGCGGAGGCGGAGGCGCAGGAGAAGCTGGTCAAGGACATCAAGGCCGCGGAGGCCGCCGAGCAGGCCGCGACGCACCGGGCCGCCGAGGAACTCACCCTGGCCGAGGCACGGTTGAAGACCGCCGACCTCGACGCGCGGGCCAAGCTGCGGCTCGCCGAGGGCGTGCAGGCCGAGTCGGCTGCCGAGGGGCTCGCCGCGGTGCAGGTCCGGGACAAGGAGGCCGAGGTCACGGTCAAGGCCGGGCGCGCGGAGGCGGAGGCCACCGAGGCGCGGCTGCGGGCCGAGGCCGAGGGCACCCAGGCGAAGGCGCTGGCGGAGGCCGAGGGGGCGCGGGCCAGGGGTCTCGCCGAGGCCGAGGGTGCGCAGGCGGCGGCCGCGGCGACGGAGGCGCGGCTGCGGGCCGAGGCGGAGGGCGCGCGGGCGAAGGCGCTGGCGGAGGCCGAGGGGGTGAAGGCGGCGGCGCTCGCGGAGGCCGCCGGTATCGGCGAGAAGCTGCGGGCCGAGGCGGCGGGGCTCACCGAGAAGGCGGCGGCGATGGCCGCGCTGGACGAGGCGTCGCGCGGGCACGAGGAGTACCGGCTGCGGCTCCAGGCGGAGAAGGAGATCCGGCTGGCCGGGCTGGAGACGCAGCGGCAGGTGGCGCAGGCGCAGGCGACGGTGCTGGCGACGGGGCTGGAGAACGCCGACATCGACATCGTCGGCGGGGAGTCCGTCTTCTTCGACCGGCTCGTCTCGGCGGTCTCCTTCGGCAAGGGGGTCGACGGCTTCGTCGCCAGCTCCCGCACCGCGCAGACCCTGGCGAAGCCGTGGCTGGACGGGTCGGGGAGCTTCACGGAGGACCTGGGCCGGGTGCTCGGTTCCGTGGGCACGGCGGACATCCAGAACCTCACGGTCTCCGCCCTGCTGATGAAGCTGATGAACGGCGGCGGCGCGGACGCCTCCCAGTTCCGCCAGCTGCTGGAGAAGGCCGGGGAACTGGGCCTGGCGGACACACCGGTCACCTCCCTGAACGGAACCGCCCACAACTAGGGCCTCTCCTTGGATCCTGCCGGGCTCGCGGGCCCTGGCACCGCACCCCCCATCCACGAAAGGCGACCATGGCCACCGAGACCGTCGACGCCGGCACCTACGACGTCCTCCGCGACCGGCTGGCCGCACACGCCGCCGAGCTGGCACGGCGGGCCGGGGAACTGAACACCCGCCGCGCAAAGGAGTTCGGCACGACCCGGCTCGCCCTCTCCGCCACCACCACCCTCAAGACTCCCCACGCCTGCCTCCGCCAGGACATCGTGGCCGTCGGTGACCGGCTCCTCCTCGGCAGCACCGGCCGCGGCGGCGAGAACACCGGCGTCGACGACGTACTCGCCCTCTACGACCGCGACGGCGACCGCCTCCCCGAGGACGACGACTTCCTCGCCGACGCCGCGTTCGTCCGCGAGTTCACCGCCCTGACCCGCTACTACCGCGACGCCCACCTCCTGCGCCTGCGCCGCACCGACGGCCGACTCCTCGCGGTGTTCCGCACCGGCGAGAAGGCCGACGACATCCGCGCCCTGCGCTGGACCCTGACCGAGGACGGCCGCGCCGAGTTCCTGGACGCCCGCGGCGACCGCGACGACGTCGTACCGCCCGCCCAGGACGTGACCTGGACCGACACCGGCCGCGCGGACCATGTCCTGGGCCGGGAACCGTACGTCGCCGTACCCGGCGGCCTCGGCGTCGCCGCCCTCGGCGGCACCCTCACCGTCCGCGGCGAGGACGGCGCCGAGCTGTACGCCGAGCCCGTCGCGGAACCCCTCCAGTCCCTCGCCGACGCCGCCGTGGCCCACGCGCGGGTCGGCCCTCTCACGCTGCTGCGCGTGCGGCCGTACAAGGAGGACACCGACCGCTACCTGGTCTTCAACGCCCTGACCCGGACGGTCGTCCGCCTCGACGGCCTCGGCCAGGCGTGCCGGCGGCTCCCCGAGGAGCAGGGCGTCGTCTTCCCCGGCGGGTACTGCCTGGCGAGCGGCCGCCACAAGGTGTACGAACTCGACGTCGCCGGGCTGGAGTTCGAGCAGGAGATCCGCGCGCCCAACGGGGAGGACGTGCTGTACGCCTTCCGGGACCGCTCCGGCGGGGGCACGCTCCTGCTGTCGTACAACACGCTGCGCAAGGAGGTCGAGACCCCGCTGCTCTGCCAGGGCTGGGCGCTGTTCGAGGACGGCGCGCTCGCCGTGCTGCGCGCCGGGGGTGACGAGCCCGCGCACACGCATCCCCTCCAGTGGTGGACCTCGCCCTACGTCTCCGACACCCACGCCGCCGCGCTGCGCACCGGCACCGGACCGCTCGCCCGCGTCGGCAACGCCGACCTCGTGCGCGGCCTCGCGGACTGCCTGTCCGTGGCCCGGCTGGTGGCCGACGGCATCACCACCGGTGAGGGCTACCGCGCGCTGACCGCCGCCTGCGTCCGGGCGGCCGACACCCACCACTGGCTCTCCGACCCCGAACTCGGAGACTTGCACGCGCCGTTGGCGGACGTGCGCGCGACCGCCGAGCAGGTGCTGGCCGAGTTCGAGACCGTACGCGAGCTGACCGAAGGCGCCGCCGGGGCGCTGGAGGAGGCCGCGGAGCGGATCGCGGCCGTGGTGCGCCGGCTGCGCGGCGAGGCTCCGCGCGAGGCCGCCGCCTGGGTGCGCGGACTGACCGAACTCCGCCGCGCCCATGGCCACGCGCTCACCCTGCGCGAGCTGCGCTACGTGGACCTGGACCGGGTGGCCGCGCTCGCCGCCGAGGCGGAGTCCGACCTGGCCGCGTTCGGCAAGCGCGCGGTGACGTTCCTGTCCCGTGAGGACGCCTTCACCGCCCAACGTGCCGAGGTGGAGCGGCTGGTGGCGGACGCGGACGCGATCGGCACCGTCGCGGACGCCGGACCGGTCACCGAGCGCCTGGACGAGCTGGCCGACGGGCTGCACACCGTCACCGAGGTGGTCACCGGCCTCGACATCGCCGACGCCACCGTGCGCACGGCCGTACTGGAGCGGATCGCGGACGTCCTGGGCGGCGTCAACCGGGCCCGTGCCACCCTCGACGCCCGCCGCCGTGCCCTCCAGGACCAGGAGGGGCGCGCCGAGTTCGCCGCCGAGACGGCCCTGCTCGCCCAGGCCGTCACCGCCGCGCTGGCCGGTGCCACCAGCCCCGAGGCGTGCGACGACCAACTCGCCACCGTGCTCGCCCGGTTGGAGGACCTGGACGGCCGGTTCGCGGAGTTCGACGACTTCCTCGCCGAACTCGCCGCCAAACGCACCGAGATCTACGAGGCGTTCACCGCCCGCAAGCAGTCCCTCGCCGACGTCCGGGCCCGCCGGGCCGAGCAACTCGCCGTCTCGGCGGGGCGGATGCTGGAGACGGTGACCCGGCGGGCGGCCGGCCTCGCCGACACCGACGCGGTCACCGCGTACTTCGCCTCCGACCCACTGGTCGCCAAGATCGTCCGCACCGCCGGGGAACTGCGCGACCTCGGTGACAGCGTGCGCGCCGAGGAACTCGACGGCCGCCTCAAGGCCGCCCGCCAGGAGGCCGCGCGCGCCCTGCGCGACCGCACCGACCTGTACGCCGACGACGGCCGCACCCTGCTGCTCGGCGGCCACCGCTTCGCCGTCAACACCCAGCCGCTCGACCTCGCCCTCGTGCCCGCCGGTGACGGCCTCGCCCTCGCCGTCACCGGCACCGACTACCGCGCCCCGGTCACCGACCCCGAGTTCGCCCTCACCCGCCCCTACTGGGACCGGCACCTGCCCTCCGAGTCGCCCGAGGTCTACCGCGCCGAGTACCTCGCCGCCCGCCTCCTGGCCGAGCACGGCCCGGCCGCCCTCGCCGCCGCGGACGACCTGGCGGGACTGGTCCGCCGGGCGGCGCAGGAGTCGTACGACGAGGGCTACGAGCGCGGTGTCCACGACCATGACGCGACCCTGATCCTGACCGCGCTCCTCCCCCTGTACGAGGCCGCGGGCCCGCTGCGCCACGAGCCCGCCGCCCGCGCCGCCGCCCACCTCTTCTGGACCCACGGCACCACGGAGCCGGCCCGCGCCGCCTGGCACCGCCGCGCCGTGTCCCTGGCCCGCGCCCGCGACGCCTTCGGCCCGACGGCGGCGCTGGGGGACCTGGTGGCGGAGCTGGCAGCGGCGATCGGGGGGTGGAACGGGGAGTGCGCTGGGGGGTGCGCCGGGGAGTGCGCCGGCGGTTCGTCCGGGGTGCCGGGAGAAGGAGTGGGGGCCGTGCTGGGGGCGCGTGCCGAGGCCGCCGCCGCATACCTCTTCGACGAGCTGACCGGCGGCCCCGACGGCTTCGTCCTCGGCGCGGCCGCCCGCACCCTGCTGGACAAGTTCCGCCAGGCGTCGGCGGGTTCGGGTTACGGCCGTGACCTGGAGGGGCTGACCGGGCTGCGCGCCCGCCGGCAGGTGGTCGAGGCGTGGCTCACCGGGTACGCCGGCGCGAGCGGCGGCGACGCCGCCCCCGGCGAGCTGGCGGAGGCGGTCGCCGCCGAACTGTGCCCCGCGCTGCCCCGCTACGACGGCGACGCCCGGCTCGCCACGACCGTGGAGGGCCTCCTCGGCGCCCACCCCCGCGTACCGGGCGGGCGGCTGGAGCTGCGGCTGGACGAGTTCCTGGCCCGTACCGCCCGCCACACCGCCCACGACGTGCCCGGCTTCCGGGCCTACCAGCGCCGCCGGGGCGCCCTGCTGGCCGCCGAGCGCGAACGGCTGCGCCTGGACGACCACCGCCCGCGCGTGATGCCGGCGTTCGTCCGCAACCGCCTCGTGGACGAGGTCTATCTGCCGCTGATCGGCGACAGCCTCGCCCGCCAGCTGGGCACCACCGGCACCACCAAGCGCACCGACACCGGCGGTCTGCTCCTGCTGGTCTCGCCGCCCGGCTACGGCAAGACGACGCTCATGGAGTACGTCGCCGACCGGCTCGGCCTGATGCTGGTCAAGGTCAGCGGCCCGGCGCTCGGCCACACCGTCACCTCGCTGGACCCGGCCGACGCCCCGAACGCCACCGCGCGCCGGGAGATCGAGAAGATCAACTTCGCGCTGGCGGCGGGCAACAACACGCTGCTGTACCTGGACGACATCCAGCACACCTCGCCCGAACTCCTCCAGAAATTCATCCCGTTGTGCGATGCGACGCGGCGCGTGGACGGCGCCTGGGACGGCGAGCCGCGCACCTACGATCTGCGCGGCAAGCGGTTCGCGGTGTGCATGGCGGGCAACCCGTACACGGAGTCGGGGGAGCGGTTCCGCATCCCCGACATGCTCGCCAACCGGGCCGACGTGTGGAACCTGGGCGACGTGCTGACCGGCAAGGAGGACGCGTTCGCGCTGAGCTTCGTGGAGAACGCCCTGACCGCCAACCCGGCCCTGGCACCCCTCGCCGCCCGCGACCGCGCCGACCTGGACCTGCTGGTCCGCCTGGCCGCGAACGACCCGACCGCCCGCGCCGACCGCCTGTCGTCCCCCCTTCCTCCGGCCGAACTCGGCACTGTGCTCGCCCTGTTGGGGCACCTCCTCGCTGTCCGCGACACGATCCTCACCGTCAACGCGGCCTACATCGCCTCCGCCGCCCAGTCCGCGGACGCCCGCACCGAGCCGCCGTTCCGCCTCCAGGGCTCGTACCGCGACATGAACAAGATCACCCAGCGCCTGCGCCCGGTCATGAATCCGGCCGAGCGCGAGGCCGTCGTCCAGGACCACTACACGGCCGAGGCCCAGACCCTGACCACGGGCGCCGAGGCGAACCTGCTCAAACTCACCGAGCTGCGCGGCACCCTGGACCCGGCCCAGTCCGCCCGCTGGACCGCCATCAAATCCGCCCACCTCCGCACCCGCACCCTCGGCGGCCCCGAGGACAACCCCCTGACCCGCGCGGTCGCCGCCCTGACCCTGCTCGCGGACCGGGTGGCCGCCGTGGAGACGGCGATCAACCGTGCCACCGGCCGCACCCCCGCCTGAACCGGCTCAGCGCGCGGCCCCGAGGTGATCACGAAGGAGCTGGAGGCGTTGCCAGGAAGCGGAGTCGCTGCCGTCGCCGAGCGGGTAGTGGAGGGCGGGCCGCACCGCGGGGCCGAGCCGGACAGGCCGAACCGGGCCCGCTCCGGCCACCGCGGAACCCGCGAGACGTACCGCCTCGCAGCCCAGTGTGAAGGAGAGCGGCACGAGTGGCGGCTCGCGGTACGGCGGGGTGGTCAGGTCGGCGCGGGCGGTGCGCAGGCTGGCGAGCATGGACGTGAGGCGGTGGTGGGTGGCCAGCGTCTCGGCCAGCCCGGCGAGAGAGCGCGCGGGCGTCTGGCCGCCGCGGAAGCCGAAGGCGAGGGTGATCTGCTCCTCCACGCCGGCCGGGGTGCGCACGACACGGCAGGTCGCGATCGCCGGGCGAGCCGGGGCCCCGACGGCGACCAGCCAGGTGCCGGCGGACTTCTCGGCACGGGCATGGGCCAGCTCGGTCAACTGCCGTGGTGACCAGGGCAGGTTGACGGGCTCGGCGGTGGACCAGCCGGCGGGCGCGTCCCCGGTGAGGGCCCGCCACGCGGCCTCCAGGGTGCCGCCGAGGACGAGGTTGTCGTCGGCCGGGTGGGTGGTGCGGATGGTCAGCTGGAGCTGCTGTTCACCGTGGGCGGCAGCGGGCGCCTCGAAGGCGTCGGCCACCGCCGCCGCGCCGTCCGCCGCCTGCACGGGAGCGAAGTGGCCCTCGTGCCAGTGGAGTACGGCGCCGGTGAGCCCGTCGTAGTAGCCACAGACGGGGTCGCGGACGACCCAGCGGACGGGCAGGCCGGTCATCAGGGTGCGGGCGGGCAGGGTGAGCCGGGTGCCGGGCGGGGTGAGCATCTGAAGCTCGCGTCCGGAGGGGACGGTGGTCCGCAGGAGATCGGTGAGCCAGGTGGTCGCGGCGACGACGGGACGGTCCTGGATGAGCACGGCCGCCCGGTCGGTGAGGAGATCGACGCCGGGGGCACTGTCATCGGAGCCGCCCTCGATGCCGGGGGGAAGAGGGACGACCTCCGTGTGCGCGGCCTCGGCCGGCCAGGTGACCCCGCCCAGCACGGCGGCGAGCCGCCCGGCGACCGCCCCGGCCAGCCGCCCGGCCCCCGCGACCGCGGTGGTCGCCCGTACCTCGGTCCACCACACCGGTGCCTCGCCCCGCACATCCGCCCCGAGCAACCGGCCGACCTCGCCGGGCACCTGCACGAGCACCGGCACTTCGACATCCACCAGGGGCCACCCACCAACCCCACACAACCGAACGGCGGCCCCCTCGGAAACACGGTCCACCCGAAGCGCGGGCCCCCCGGAGTACAGCCCGGCCAGCATGGTCCGGGGGTCCGGCATGGTCGGGGTGAGGGCGATGACGTCGTGTGTCACAGGGTCCCCCGGATTCGGGGCTCCTGCCGGGGCCCGACGCCGTAGGCCATCGTCACTCACGCCCCGACAGATCCTGGAGGGTCTCCAGAGAGCGTGCTTCCCGCAGCGAGTCGGATACGACGGTTCCGGAGGCCGCATTTCCCGGCCACGACGCGAGCTCGTGTAGTGCCTCGGTGGGAGACAGACCGCGTTGCTTCGCTTGGCTGAGGCGCGTCAACCACTCCTGTGCCGCGTCAAGAGCGGCGTCACCGGCAGCTGCACGTGGCTCGTATCCTGCCGCGTCATCGCCGTCGGCGGCCCAGATGTAGCCGAGGACATTACCGCTCATCGCCACGTCCGCGAAGACGACGGGCAATTCGGACTGCCCCTCGAACTGAGGCGTGTCGGGGGAGATGTTTCTTCGAAGCCACTCGGTTCGGCGCGGCACCTCGAACATGTACCAGGAATCGAGCAGGTCCGGATCTTCATCCGGAAGGTCTTCGAAACCGTCCTCCGTCGGAATGCCGTACGGAGTGGGGTCCGAAGGAACGACGGCGGCTTCGGTCAGCCGGGTAATGGCAATGAGGGCACGTTTGAGGCGGGGGGCGTTCTCCGCTTGCACCGCGGGCTGTTTGTGGCCACGAAGATCATGGGACATCCAGGCGTCGGAGAAAGTGCGGAGTGTCACCGTGGTCGCGCCGCTGGGCCATGCGTCGACCGAGACGACGAAGAGTTTCCGGACGTGGTGAGCCTCGCCCTCCCGCAGACAACTTCCGGAACAGGCCAGTTCGATCGTCATGGCACCGACGCGCGGGTAGTCCACTGACTGCAGAATGCGCAGGAGTTCGTCCTCGGCAGCTGCGACGGATGCGTCGACGGGCACTCCCGTCCGGCTCAACAGCACAAGGCCCTCTTCGGCCTCGACCGTGATGCCGGCTCGGGCGTCCCGCTCGCAGAGACCGAGAGAACGGAGGATCGCCCACACGTCGAGCACCTGCCGCACGCACTCTGCGGCAAGGCCGGCGCCCGGCCTCCGCGTCTTGGTCTCCCAGGACCAGCTGCCGACTGGCATCGTCGTAATCACAGAACACCTCGCGGATCCACCCGCGCTCCCGGCGGGATCACAATCGTCCCGTCGTCGAGCCGAAGTACGAACAGGATGCCACGCCCCTTTTCACTCTTGATCGGGTGCTCGCCGAGGTGCACTTGGAGAAGTTCCTCCGGGATTCCTCTGGCCTGCCACTCGGCAACGGTTCCCTGGCCATCCACCAGCATGATCCTGTGGTCGGCATCCGATTTGGAAAGCTGGCCGAGATTGTCCGGCTTGGTGATCGGCTCGAATGGGTTCTTCGGGTTGTTCAGCCGCTTCATCTGATAGCCATAGCTATGTCCGTGATCATCGGTCACTCGCACGTCAAGGTCCGCCTTGATGCTCGGGTTCTTGACCTCGAACTCGATGTTGTGCAATCCGCTCTTGTGAAACTGATCGCCGAGTCGGATCTGGTCAACGGCTCGTAAGAACTGGTCGGCTCGTCCGGATCCCAGCATGGAGACTGTGTCTCTGAAACCGGGTGCGTGTGAAAGATGTCCGGAACCGATGATGCCGGCGATTTCCCTGCCGGACGGGCTCTCCGCCAATCTGCTGACGATCTTCTCCAGCACCTTGGGTTTGATGTTGTTCCTGGGGATGCCTCGCAGCCCCTCCCGGAATCGGTGCTCCGCCTCGCCGCCGAGTTCCAGAGGACCCGAAGCGTCTGAACCGGGAGATTCCCCTGCTCCGCTGTCACTGTGCGCGGACCTTGTAGGGTCCCCGCCTCCGATGCCGTGCGTGCCGTTCGTGTGCTCGCCGGAATGGCCGTGGCCGGAATCCGGGCCCCCGGCATCGTGTCCGTGCCCGGTGTGAGGGTCGGTCCCCGTGGTGTGGCGGGTATGACCGGAGTTTCCCCCCGGCCTGCCGCCCTGCCTCGGCGCCCCGTCGTGCGAGCCGCTGCCATCAGGTGTTTCGTGGTCGGCCCGAGCAGGCAGGTGCTCGCCGGCGTGGGAGGCTGCTTCGGGCGCGCGGACGTCTGCGCCCACGGGTTCGTAGTGCCGGGCCGTCTTGATCGAAGGTGCCCGGTCGCCAGCCGTCGGTTCGTGTGGGACCGGGGTCCGGTCGGGCACGCCGTGCCTGCCGTGGATGAACTCGCCGTCCTCGATGCGCAGATGGGAGCCATCGGGCAGGCGGAGAAAGCTGTGGGCCTTGTCCGCGGTGGTGGCGGCGTCCGTGGCCGCCCGGACGCCCGAGACCAGGTCGGAGACCTTCGGCAGGGTGCGGGCTGCGACGCCGACCGTTTTGGCTGCCGCGCCGATCGGGTCCAGCGCCTCGCCGATCTTGGCCACGGTGCCGGCCACCCGTGCCACGGCGCCCGCCTCGCCCGCCGCCGAGCCCGACCTGGAGGCGGCGCCAAGGGGGCCCGCGCCCAGGGTGAGGGCGTTGAAGACGACCGTGCCGAATGCCTTGCCTGGGTTGGTGGACCAGTCGTCCCAGCCGACGAGGGATTTGGCGAACTCCTTGGCGTAGGGCTTGTTCTCCTCCATGAACTGGTCCGCCGCCGGGCCGAGGTGGCTGTTCCGGTCGCCGTCCGGGTCGAGGAGGTAGCCTTCGGCGCCGACGATGGCCCGCACCAGGCCCTCGCGGGTGGTGCTGCCCTCGCGACCGGGGCTGAGCAGGTCGATCAGTCCCGTGACCGAGCCCTTGGCGTTGTCCCAGATGCCGATCCCCACCTGCTCGAGGTGGTAGTCGATGCCGAAGGGCAGCATCTCCTCGTGCTCCGGGCTGCCCCACGGCAGCTTCTGAGCATGGGCCAGCTGGGCGGCGCTGACACCGTAAGCGTTCTTCTGGTCCGGCTTGCCGTTGTCGATGTGCCACTGGGTGCCGCCCACCAACGCGGTGATCTTGTCGGCGCAGCTCACCTCGGCTTGCTCGAAGGCGGCGACCGCCGTGTTCACCCCGTCCCAGATCGCCTGGTACTCGGCCACCTTGTCCGGGTCCTTGCGCCAGGTCTCCATGCCGCTGTCGTGGCCCTTGACCGACGCCACGAACGCCCGCGCCTGCTCGCGCAACGTCTCCAACTGCTCGACGATATCGGCGACTTCGACCATGTACGCCTCCAGCGCACCGGCCACCGAGTTCAGCTTGTCGCCGAAATCCGAGGAAGTGTCCCGCACCGCCTGCGTGGTGGCGAACAGTTGCGCGGCCTCAGGCGCCTTGTAGAAGGCCCCGAGATGCTGGAAGCGGGTGTGGACGGCGCCGCCGTGTTCGCTGATCGCCTGTGCCGCCTGCCGCAGGGAGATGATCTGCTGGTGGAGCCGGACGAGGTCACCGGTGAACGTCGGGATCTTCTCCGGGCTGATCACCGTTCGCCGTCCGCCTTCCGGCGGGCCTTCTCGAGGAACGCAGCCACGTCAGGCGGCAGCGTCGCGTGATGTTGGGCGTTCCGCGCCTGCTCCAAGTCCCCGGCCAGGTAGGCATTGGTCGCCTCGATCGCACCGTTCGCCGAGTCGCTGGCGCGCAGCGGGAGGAACGCCACGTCCTTCTCCGTTCCCTCGAAGAACTTCCCGAGCGCAACCGCGACCAGCCCACCCGCCTGGCCGGCCCCACCGCCGCTCTCCCCGCCGAAGGACAACGTGCCCGCCGCCTCCATCGCGCCCTGCACGCTCCCCCCGTACAGCGTGATCCCGGCATTCATCTCTCCGGCGGCCTCCCTCACCTTGGAGACCACCGACCGCACGCCTCCGGGAGTGATGTCCCACCCCGTCATGAGAACCACCGTAAAGTCGCTGCCAGCAGAGTCATCATCAGTAGCAGGCTGTTACGCGTGACCGCAACGCACTTCAAGCCAAAGGTGATCAAGGCGCCGACGACCGGGTCAGGTCTCGAACTCGTTGAGCCAGCTGCCCCGCAGGAGATGGCTGGGCAGGTATTCCGATTCGACCTCGATCGGGAAGCCCGCGTCGTAAGCGAGACAACTGATGGCGAGGGGGCCGAGAGCGACGAATCCGGGGCTGCTGTCGCTTCGTTCTTCGTCCTGAGCCCAGTAGTCCTTGTGCCAGCGAAGTGAGTCGAGCAGCGCTTCGTTGAAACGATCCGGCTGCCGGTCGGCATAGAGGCGGAAGAGTTCGATCGGCGGATACATGACCTTCAGTACGGTCTCGGTTTCCGCCACATGGACGGCATCGGGCGCGGTGCCGTCCATGGCGGTGGCCAGCAGGCCGCCGATGTCACCGCCTCGACGCCAGGCTGATTGCAGAGCCTCCACCCAGGCGTAGATGTAGTCGTCGAAGACCGCGGCCGAGTCACGCAGCACAGAAATCGGCACGTCGGCGAGGTGATTCATCCGGCCCTGCTCGCGGCAGATGACGGCAAGCCAGAACGCGGCCAGCCAGTTTCCCGCATCCGTGTAGTGCTGCGGGCCCGTTGCCCGGAGAGTTCTCGTCTTGTCGGCGATCCGGCATGACACCGTTCCCCCGGCGGCGGTGGCAGCGGCGAACAAGGCCGATCCCACTTGCATGGCGGATACCCACGCCTCCCAGGTGGGAAGGTCCGCGGCCCTCGGGTCGGCGGCGCAGTGGAACTGGGCGGCGAGCAGGGACGCGCCGAACGCCGAATTGAAGTCTTCCGGACGCTGTTCGAGGCCGTCGATCCTTCGGCTGGCGCGTGCGTCCAGCATCTCGGCTCGGCTTGCCGCTTCATCGGAAGGAATCGCGTGCCGCGGTACGGTGATCACCACTTTTTACCCCCTGTGCGGCCGAACGCCCTCCATCGGTACTTTGCTTCAGCGAACCCCAGCATCACACGCGGCACCGCGTGGGCGTGCCTCAGGTGTGGTCACCGTGCGAGGCGTGCTCCCCGTGCCCGTGCCCCCCGGCGCCCTCCGGTGTCCCGCCCATCGTGCGCAGCATCGCCCTCCCGCCCGTGCGCAGGAAGCGGAGGACGAGGGTGGCGGCGAGGAGGAGGAAGGCCAGGTTGAGCCAGGTCGTGTAGTTCCAGCGGATGCCTTCCTCGGGGAGCCTGGCGGTGGAGTGGCCGGGGATGAGGCCGAGGCCGCCGAAGAGGAACTCCACCGCGTAGCCGGCCACCGCGATGGCGGTGAAGAAGGTGGCGAGCAGGAACGCGGCCATGCGGGGCCCGTAGTACTTCCGGTAGATGTTGAGGATCGGGAGGATCAGCAGGTCGGCGTAGATGAAGGCGATGACGCCGCCGAAGCTGATGCCGCCCTTCCACAGGACCACCGCCAGCGGCACGTTGCCGATCGAGCAGACGAACGTGGCGACGGCGACGACCGGGCCGATCAGCGGGCCGGTCAGCTTGGCGGCGAGGGGGTGGCCGGCCAGGAAGAAGGTGTGCCAGAAGTCGTCGGGCACCCACGCGGCGATGGCCCCGGCGATCAGCAGTCCCGCCACCAGGTCGCGCAGGATCGCCGCCCACTCCATGACGAAGATGTGCGACACGGAGGTGAACCCGGCGCGCGAGAGGAGCCGGCGCAGGAAACCGCCGTCGCCCTGGACCGACATGTCCATCGCCGCGTGTCCCTCCATCGACCCGGCGACGCCCCGTTCGGCCTGCTCACGGGCCCCGCGCAGCAGCCGTTCGCGCAGGAGGACGCGGAACAGTGCCGCCAGTACGACGATCATGATCGGGCCGCCGGCGAACTCCGCCGCGGTGAACTGCCAGCCCATCAACAGGGCCAGGATCACACCGAGTTCGATGACGAGGTTCGTCGAGGCGATCTCGAAGGCCATCGCGGCGGTGAAGTTCGCGCCCTTGCGGAACAGGGAGCGGGCGAGGGCGACGGCGGCGTACGAGCAGGAGGACGACGCGGCGCCGAGGCCCGCGGACAGGGCGAGCGTGCGCGGGCGGTCGTCGCCGAGCAGTCGTACGACCGTCTCGCGGCGCACCACCGCCTGCACGACGGCCGAGAGCGTGAAGCCGAGGATCAGCGCCCAGGCGATCTCCCAGGCCATCGATCCGGTGATGAACAGCGCGTGCCCGATCGCGTGCATGCAGCGCACTCCCTCCGTGGTGGTGCGGTCCGCCTCGGCGAGGGTACCCCCGCGGGGTATCGGGAAACGCGGGAAGGGCCCCGTTCGGCGATCGGTATCCTCCCCGCATGGAGATCCGCGTGGAGGTCGTACGGGAGTCGTCGCAGGAGCTCGTCGAGGCCTACGGGAGACTGCTGCCGCAGCTGTCCGCGACTGCCCGGCCCCTGGACCGCGCCGCGATCGAGCGGCTGGTGGCCTGCGACGCGAACACGGTGCTCGTCGCCCGTGCCCCCGAGGCGATCGTCGGCACCCTGGTCCTGGTGCTGCTGCCCCTGCCGTCCGGGCTGCGGGGCCGGATCGAGGACGTGGTGGTCGACGGCGCGGCGCGCGGCCGGGGGGTCGCCGGGCTGCTGATCGAGGAGGCGGTGCGGCTCGCCCGTGAGGCGGGAGCGCGGACGCTCGACCTCACCTCACGTCCGGACCGTGCCGCCGCGAACCGGCTCTACGAGCGGATCGGCTTCCGGGCGCGGGAGTCCGCCGTGTTCCGGCTGGGGTACTAGGCCCTTTGGGCGTACCGCCATCCCGTGCGGTACGCCGGGAGGGTCAGGACGGCTGTGACGTCAGCAGGGGGCGCAGGGCGCCCGCGCGCAGGCGGTCCACCAGTGGCGGGGCGGTGCGGCGCAGCACGAGGACGGTGGCGAGGGAGACGACGCTGCCGACCAGGGCGCCGACGGCCACGTCGTGGGGGTAGTGCGCGCCGACGTACACCCGCGAGGCGCCCATCGCGATCGCGGTGACGAGGGCGAGGGCGCCGAGGCGGCGGTTGATCAGGAGGAGGGCCACCGCGAAGGCGAAGGCGACGGTGGTGTGGTTGCTGGGGAAGGCGTAGTCGTCGGGCGCGGGGCACGCCTCCAGCAGGAAGTCGTGGGGGAGCGCGCGGCACGGGCGGGGCTCGTCGAAGACGTCCTTGATCCCGCTGTTGACCGCGTACGCGAGGAGGACGGCGATCGGCGTCGCCAGCACGGCGGCCATGGCGGTGCTGCCCTGTCCCCTGGCCCGCCACCACGCCACCAGCAGATACACCGCGAACAGGCCGATGCCGAAGGCGCTGAACAGCGATGCGGGCTCGTTCAGCCAGTGCGTGTGCCGGGCGAAGTCGGTGACGTCGGTGTACAGGCCGCCGTCTATCGCCGCGCCGTCGAGCGCCTGGGTGGTCGGGGAGGAAGTCGTCATCAGGTGGGTCTCCGGGCCGTGCTGCATGTGCCGCGGGCGCCGGGGAACGGGCGCGGGCACCGATCGGACGTACGGATGAAGCGCGGACGTCCCCGAGGTGAACGTCTACAAGTATGTAGACGATATCAGGTGACGACGCGAGATGCCGACCCGCCCGCGCCAGCCCCTGTCAGACCCGCCCGCGCCGGCCCCTCTCCGACCCGCCCGTGCCGCCCCCGCCCGACCCGAACGGCCCCGCTCTGCTCGCGCCCGCGCGCGGAGGGCGGTGCGCTGGTGACCTGTACGGCGAGGAGGTGCCAGTGACGAACGGCGCGACCCCCGACCATCCCGACCACGACCCGGACCGCCCACGCCAGGACCCGGACCGCCCCGGCGACCCCGGGGGCCTTGGCCGTCCCGGCGACCTCGGCGGACCCGGCCGTACCGGTGGCCCTGGCGGTCCCGGCTTCCCCGGTGGCGCTGGCGGTCGCGGCGACCCCGGTGGCGCTGGCGGTCGCGGCGACCCCGGCGACCCCGGCGACCCCGATGACCCCAGCCACACCGCCAGCCCCGGCGACCCCAGCCACCCCGACCGCTCCGAGCTGGACGACCTGCGTGCCCGGCTCGCCGCCCTCGAAGCCGAGCGGCGCGCACGGCACGGCGGAGCGGTACGGGCCCGGCGCCGTCCCGTCTCCGCCCTCGCCGCCGTCCTCCTCGTCCTCGGCTGCCTCCTCGCCCCGCTCGCCGTCGTCGCCACCTGGGCCGCCGATCTGGTCGGCGACACCGACCGCTATGTCGCCACCGTCGCCCCGCTCGCTTCCGACCCCGCCGTGCAGGACGCCGTCGCGAACCGGGCCACCGACGCGCTGATGGACCGGATCCACCTGCCCACGCTGCTCTCCGACGTGGCGCCCTCCGACCGCCCCCTGCTGGAGAAGGCGCTGGGCGGGCTGGGCGGGGGCCTGGAGAACGCCGTACGGGGGTTCGTGCACGATCAGGCCCGCGCCGCCGCCGCCTCGCCGGCCTTCGCCACGGTCTGGACCGACGCCAACCGCGCGGTCCACGCCTTCCTGGACAAGGCGCTGACCGGCACCGGGGGCGGCGCGGTGCGGCTGACGGACGACACCGTGACCCTCGACCTCGCCCCGCTCATCGAGGACGTCAAGAAGCGCATGGCCGGCGCGGGGATGACCTTCGCGAGTCATATCCCCGCCGTCCACGCCCAGTTCACCCTTCTGGAGTCCCGGCAGGTGGCCGAGGTGAGGACGTACGTACGACTGCTGCGCATCGCCGGCAACTGGCTGCCGGTGCTCGCCGTCCTGCTGATCGCCGCGGGTGTCCTGCTGTCGCTGCGCCGCCGCCGCGCCCTCGTCGCGGGCTGTCTCGGCGCGGCCCTCGCCACCGCCCTGCTCGGCATCGGGCTGCGCGTCTTCCGCGCGTTCTACCTGGACCGGCTGCCCGCCGACGTCTCCCCGGACGCGGCCGGCGCGGTCTACGACACCCTGACCCGCTTCCTGGAGACCGCGGTGCGGATGGTGATCGTGCTCGGCGTCGTCATCGCGCTGGGCGCCTGGCTGAGCGGCTCCGGGCGGCGGGCCGCTCTGGTGCGGGGCCTGTGGACCGAGGGCATCGGGGCGGCCCGCGGCACCGCCGGCCGCGCGGGCCTGCGTACCGGCCCGGTCGGCCCCTTCGTACGCCGGCACCGCCCCTGGTTCACCTGGCTCCTGGTCGCCGCGGCCGTGCTGGTGTGCCTGCTGTGGCCGTACCCCACGGGCTGGGTGATCCTCGTCATCGCCCTGTGCCTGCTGTTCGCCCTGGCGGCGGTCGAGTTCCTGGCGACGGACGCCGCGTAGACCGTGGTCGCGCCACGCGGCCTCACCGGCCGCTGGCCGCCCCGTGAACCACCGCCCCGAAGCCCACCCCCGCTACCCCCTCCCTTCCCCTCCGCTGCTCCCCGCGCCGCTCACCCCCTCGACCCCACCCCCCGTATTCCTGCTCCATCAGCTTTCCGCCCGTGCAGTAGCTTTCCGACTCCGTCCGCAACCGCCGTGAGACCGGAGAGCCGCATGTCCCGAGAGGCGCCCTACCTCGCTGTGGCCGACGCGCTGCGGGCGCGGATTCTCGCGGGGGAGTGGCGGCTCGGTGGGCGGCTGCCGTCACGGGCGCGGCTCGCGGTGGAGTACGGGGTCGGCCGCAATGTCGTCCAGCGGGCCGTGGACCGGCTGATCGCCGAGGGGCTGCTGGAGGGGCGCGCGGGATCGGGGACGTACGTACGGGCGCCCCGCGAACGCCTGCCGATGATCCGGGCGCGCCGGCGCGGGAGCCCCGGACACCCGGCCACCAGCGTGGCCGAGCGCGGCCGGGCAGGCGCGTGGGACTTCCATACGCGGGTGCGGGTCCCCGCCCCCGCGGCCATCGCCTGGCGGCTCGCGGCCACCACGGCAGGCTCCCTGCTGGCCGGCCTCCCGGCGGGCGCCTGGGTGGACCGCGTGCGCAAGCGCCCGGTGCTGATCGGCGCCGACCTCGCGCGCGCCGCCGTGCTGCTCTCGGTCCCGGCGGCCCGCTGGTCCGGCCTGCTGACCGTCGAGTGGCTCTACGGCACCGCCCTCGCCCACGGCCTGCTCACCGTCTTCTTCGACGTCTCCTACGCCAGTTACCTGCCCCACCTGGTCGGCCGCGCGAGGCTCATGGAAGCCAACTCCACGCTCTCCGCGGCCCGTTCGGCGACCAGTATCGGCGGCCCGGCGCTGGCGGGCCCGCTGGTGGGCGGCTGCGGACCGGCGACGACCCTCCTGGCGAGCGCGGCCGGGATGACGCTGTCCGCGCTTCTCGCGCTCGCCGTCCGCCGCCGCGAGGACAGGCCCGCACGGCAAGACACCCGGCCCCGGCTGCGCCGCGAGGTGCGGGAGGGGCTGCGCTTCGTGCTCGCCCACCCGGTGCTGCGCGCGACGATCCTCGGCGACGCGGTCTTCAACCTCTTCCTGGCCATGTACCAGGCCATGCTCCTGCTCTTTCTGGAACGGGAGTCGGGTCTCGGCGCGGCCGGTGCCGGGCTGGTCCTCTCCGGGATGGGGTGCGGCGCTCTGCTGGGCGCGCTGTCGGTGACCGGGCTCGTGCGGCGGTTCGGGCAGGGGACGGTGGTCTGGCTCGCCCCGCTGGTCACCTGCCCGCCGACCGCGCTGATCCCCTTGGCCCGTACCGGAGTCGGCCTGGGCGTGGCGGCGGTGGGGCTGGCGGCGCTGAGCTTCGGCGGGGTCGCACGCGTCGTCGCCCAGACCGGCTTCCAGCAGTCCCTCACCCCGGACGGGCTGCTCGGCCGGATGAACGCGACCGCCCGGTTCGTCTCCTGGGGCGTCCTCCCGCTCGGCGGTCTGCTGGGCGGTGCCGCGGGCACGGCCTTCGGGGCACCGGCCGCCCTGCTGGTCGCCGCGGCCGGTATGACGCTCGGCTTCCTCCCCGCCTTCCTGTCCCCGCTGCGCACAGCCGAAAGGGAGAAATCGCCTGCCTGCGAGCCAAATTGAGGTTTCCCGCCGCCGACTTGTCCGGACACGTTTTCTCCGTCCGGCCACGGTCCGCTCCACCGGCGTTCTTCCGGGCGTACCCGCGCACCCCTAGGT
The DNA here is from genome assembly GCF_044327085.1 of Streptomyces sp. AM6-12. Lineage (NCBI taxonomy): Bacteria > Bacillati > Actinomycetota > Actinomycetes > Kitasatosporales > Streptomycetaceae > Streptomyces > Streptomyces sp. AM6-12. The sequence goes on along the minus strand of NZ_JBIQWN010000001.1, from coordinate 3,550,927 downwards.
TTCCGCTGTCATGTACGCGCCCCGCGTCCGGTCAGGGGCCCACTTCCAGCAGGAGAGCGCATGGTCTCGCGTCGTACCGCTACCGCCCTCACCGCCACGGCGGCCGCCACGCTCCTCGGGTTCGCCGGATACACGGCACCCGCGGCCAGTGCGGCGGGTACCGGCACCAGCCTGTCGGTGTTCGCCTGGAACGTCGACCTCGGCACCGCGATCGTGGACAGCACCCAGAACGAGAAGGCGGCCCAGCGCACGCCGGTCATCGAGTCGATCGTCCGGGCGCACGGCGCGGACGTGGTGGTGCTGGACGAGGACTTCAACAACACCTCGACCGCCGACATCGTGAGCAAGCTGTCGGACCTGTACCCGTACCACACCCCGGTGGTCGGCCAGACCTGCTCCGGCGGCGGCTGGAACGGCATCAGCGGCGACTGCTCCAACTCGCCGTTCGTCATCAACGGCGGCACGATGATCCTGTCCAAGTACCCGATCACCGCCCAGTACGCCCACGTCTTCAGCAATTCCACGTCCGGCACCTGGGACTACCACGCCAACAAGGGCGCGGCGCTGGTCCGCATCGCCAAGGGCGGCACCCAGAGCTGGGTGGTCGGCACCCACCTCCAGGCCGACGAGTCCGGCACCTCCACCGACACCACCCAGTCCACCCGGCTCGCCCAGCTCCGTGAGATCCGCTCCTGGGCCGACTCCATCGCCGGTACCAGCGCCCCGGTACTGATCGGCGGCGACATGAACGTGGAGTACTACGGCGGCCAGTCCCGCGGCGACTACGCCAACGCCCAGACCGCGGTGAACGGCGTCCTCGGCACCCCCGCCACCGGCCCGGCCCAGACCCTGCGCACCATGGACTGCCCGGTCTCCGCCTGGTGCCAGTACATGTCCGGCGTCGAGAGCTTCCCCAAGGACTACCGCGACGACGTCGACTACCTCGGCTACCTCAACGCCCCCGGCCGCCCGGTCCCCTCGGCCGTCTCCCCGGTCAAGGTCGACTTCGACCCCCAGCCCGGCTGGACCACCGGCCAGACCGACACCAACGCCCCCAGCGACCACTACCCGATCGAGACGACGTTCCAGCTCGGCTGACGTCAGCGAACGGCCGACGATCCCGAAGGAGAGGTAGGGCCGACCCGGCCTCAACGTCCCGCCTTTCTCGGTGACTTCGCCCGGCCGCACGACCGGCACGACGCACATCCACTCCGCCCAGGCGTCGTCCTGCCTGAGCCAGGAGGCGGCGAGCGTCCAGGCCGTGGAGACCTTCGGCGGCAACCCCTCCTACCCGCCGGCCAACCGCATCGCCATCGGCGACGCGATCGCCGCGAGCAGCGCCTGGACGTCCACGGTCTGGGCGGCGGGCGGCGCCCCCCCCCGGCGGCCTCGCCCAGCGGCGTCAAAGCGCCGGTGCTGGTCGCCGGAGGCACCACCGCGTCCGCCGGCCGCCCGGGCCCCGGCACCGGGCCCGACCGCACCCACCTGCCCGCTTTGGACGCCCGCACCGCCCGCTGACCGAGCCCGCCTCGCGAAAGACCGGTGGCTGACCGATCGCCGGTGGGCCACCGCTCGTCAGTGGGCCACCGGCCCCGATATCCGGGGCGGTCGGCCGGTCCCGGGGGCTAGGATCCCGGCCATGGCCCTGACCGTGGACGACGTGGACCGGTTCGAGGCGTCCAGGCACCGGCTGGAAGCCATCGCCTATCGCCTGCTCGGCTCGGCGAGCGAGGCGGAGGACGCCGTACAGGAGACGTACCTGCGCTGGCAGGGCGCGGACACCGGGCGCATCGAGGTCCCCGAGGCCTGGCTGACCAAGGTGCTCACCAACCTGTGCCTCAACCAGCTCGCCTCCGCCCGCGCCCGCCGCGAGACCTACGTCGGCGCCTGGCTGCCCGAGCCGCTGCTCGCCGGGGACCCGATGCTGGGCCCCGCCGACACCGCCGAACAGCGCGAGTCGGTGTCGTACGCCGTCCTCACCCTGATGGAGCGGCTCACCCCGAACGAGCGCGCGGTGTACGTGCTGCGCGAGGCGTTCGACTACCCGCACCGGGAGATCGCGCGGATCCTCGACCTCACCGAGACCGCCAGCCAGCAGATCTTCCACCGCGCGAAGAAGCACGTCGCCGCGGGCCGGGCGCGTGCCGAGATCGACGAGGCGGCGGCGCGGCGGATCGTGGACGAGTTCCTCGCCGCCGCCACCAGCGGCCGTACCGAACCGCTGGTACGACTGCTCACCGAGAACGCCATCGCGATCGGCGACGGCGGCGGCAAGGTGCCGGCCCGCGCCCGCGCGTTCGAGGGCGCCCGTGCCGTCGCGACCTTCATGCGGGGCCTGTTCAAGCCCGGCAAGGCCAAGCGCAACCTGGTCGGCGGCTCGCCCGACCTCCACGTCTGCCTGGTCAACGGCGCCCCCGCGCTCGTCGTGGTGCTCGACGGGCGGGTCATCGGCATCACCTGTCTGGAGATCACCCGGCAGGGCATCGCCGCCTTCCGCAGCCAGGTCAACCCGGACAAGCTGGAGCGCGCGACCCGGCGGTGGGCGGCCGGCGAGCCCGGCGAGCCCGTGCTCAAGGTCTTCTGACCCGCACCCCTCATGTATGTGACGCGGGTCACATCCTGCTCCTGTCAGGAAACGGCGGGCCGCCCGGTTCAAGGGGCGAACCGCTTGGGATCCCTCCCACGAGCGACAGGAGCAGGCCATGCAGCACCGCGTCATCGTCCTCGGCGCCGGGTACACCGGAGCCATCGCCGCCGGCCGCCTCGCCCGCCGGCTGCGCCGCGAGGGCGTCGCCATCACCCTCGTCAACGCCGAACCCTACTTCGTCGAGCGCGTCCGGCTGCACCAGCTCGCCGCCGGACAGGACCTTCCGCCCCGGCCGCTCGCCGCGATGTTCGCGGGCACCGGCGTCACCCTGAGGCTCGCGCGGGTCACCGCCGTGGACGCCGACCGCAGGACCGTGACCGTCACCGGGGAGCGGGAGGCGCGGGAGGAACTGCCGTACGACACCCTCGTCTACGCCCTCGGCAGCGGTCGGCACGACCAGGGCGTGCCGGGGGTCGCCGAGCACGCCCACGACATCGCGAGCCGCCCCGGCGCGCTGCGGCTGCGCGCCCGGCTCGCCGAACTGGTGGCCGGGGCTCCCGTGCTCGTGGTCGGCGGCGGTCTCACCGGTCTGGAGGCCGCGACCGAACTCGCCGAGGCCCGCCCGGACCTGGACGTAGCCCTCGCCGTGCGCGGCGCCCTCGGCGAGCGGCTCTCGCCCAAGGGCCGCCGCCATCTGCGCGCCGTCTGCGACCGGCTCGGCATCACCGTGCACGAGCACACGGCCGTCGACGCGGTGGCCGCCGACCGCGTCACCACCGCCGACGGCACCTCGATCCCGTCCACGGCCACCGTGTGGACCACCGGGTTCGCCGTCCACCCGATCGCGCGGGCCACCACCCTGGAGACCGGCGAGAGTGGCCGGATCGTGGTCGACCGGTCGATGCGCTCGGTCTCCCACCCGGACGTGTACGCCGTCGGCGACGCGGCGCTCGCCATGGGCCCCGGCGACAAGCCGCTGCGGATGTCGTGCGCCTCGGGCGTGCCCATGGCCTGGCAGGCGGCCGACGCGATCGCGGCGCGGCTCAGCGGGGGGAAGGTCCCGGTGACGGCGGTGCGGTACTACCAGCAGTGCGTCTCGCTCGGCCGGGGGGACGGCCTGATCCAGTTCGTCACCGCCGACGATCGCGCGGTCGACCGGGCCCTGACCGGCCGACTCGCCGCCCGCTACAAGGAGTTGATCTGCAAGGGCGCCGCATGGGGCGTCGCCCACCCGTTGCTGGTACCGGGCCGGGCGCGCCGCGTCGTCGCGCCGCGCGGGGAGTGCGGCGAGCGTGCGGAGCGGGCGGGGGACGCGGTGGCGGAGACGGCGTCCTGAACCCGTGGAAAGCCCTCCGTCACAAGGGAGTTGCGCCGCGTTCACCCGCTCTCGGCGCGGCTTCCCACCGGCCGCGCTCTCGCACTACGTTAGGGATTGAACGACCGGTGCCGCCGTGGGCCGAGCCGTGCAGGCGGCCGCGTGCGTGCCGACCCGAGCGCGCAAGGAGCCGCATGCCGCCCTCGTCCTCGCCCCCGACCGCCCGCCAGATCACGGGCGCCGACCGGCTGCTGGCCGCCGCCGTACGCCTGTCCGGCACCCTTCCGGTGACGCGCGCCACCCTCTGCGTGGTCCGGGGCCGCCACCCGTCGGACCGCGAACGCGCGGGCGCGCTGCGTGCCCTGCTGACCGAACGGGGCCTGCCCTGCCTGGAGTTGGGACCGGCACCGGAGCCGGGCGAGCGCGGCGGCGCCCAGCATGGTCTGCCGCCCCGGTCGGTGGGCCTGCTGGTGCACACGCCGGGGGTGCGGCCGGAGCAGGCGATGCGGGCGGCGGCGTTATGGCGGCTGCCGCTGCTGATCGACCGGCCCGACGGGGTGATGGGCGGCGGAGTACCGGGCACCGCGCTGGTGGGTGCGGGAGTGTCGGGTGCGGGGACCTGCCGCAGGGACGTCATCGGCATCCACCTCGCGGGTCGCGGCTACGAACTCGCTTTGCGCCAGGCAGACTTGGCACCCCTGCGCGCCGATCCGGGCCCCATTCGCCTCATCCTCGACAACGAGAAGATCACCATGCCGGACGGTCGGCGCCTCAGCGTCGCGACGACCGGGACGGGGCTGCTGGAGGTGCGGGGCGAGTCCTTCGGGGTGCGGCGGGTGCGCAGGCTGCGGTTCGAACGGGCCTGGGGCGCCCACCGGTTGGCCGTGGACGGCGTCCCGGTCCGCGAGGTGCGCGCCCCGCTGCGGATGGAGGCGGATCCGGGGCGGCTGCACCTGGTGAGCCCCTGAGCGTTCCGCCGCGATCAGTAGGAAGCCCCGGCGCTCGGTGTCCGGCTCTTACGGCGCCTCACGCCCTGCGGCGGTGCAGCAGGAGGCCCGTGCCGATGAAGGCGCCGGTGAGGGTGGGCAGGCCGTGGATGTCGCGGAAGGCGTCGTCCGCGACCGCGCCGGCCGGCACCGCGGCGCCCCGGACACGGACCCGGACGAGCGGCGGCTCCGGCCGGCCCTTGTCCTGGGCCGCCAGGAAAAGCCAGGCCACCAGGCCACCGGCCGGACCGAGTACGGCGTTGGAGTCGCCGGCGCCGTGCGGCTGCCGGACGTAGCCGAGCCCCTCGCCGACGGCCGCGGGCACCAGGTACAGCGCGAGCGTGCCCCACGCGCCGTAGATCCGTTCGGCGGGGATGCCGAGGGCCGCGACCGCGGGCACGGTCACCAGCGCCTGCCGGCCGGGGGACTGCACCAGCAGCGGGGACAGGGCCCGCCACCACTCGCCCGAGCACAGCGCGCCGGGATCGCGGCGCAGCGCCCGGAGCACGGCGGGGAAGGCGAACTGGGCCGCCGTCATCGCCACGGTCACCAGGAACAAGACCGCCGTCACCGGCGGCACCCGCCGGCGCCGGGCGCCCGGCCGGGGCTCCGGGGCCGGTATCCGCTCCTCGTCCCGTGCACCGGTCGCCGTGCCCAACTCCCGCCCCTTTCCTGGCCGTCCGGCCCGGCGGATCGCCCGCGCGGCCGGTCCGTGCCGAACCCGGGCCGCCCGCGTCCGGCGCGAGCGGCCTGCCGGGGGCTATCGCGAGCCGCTGGGGGCGGGCGCGACCGGCCGCGCGGACCGCCGTCCCGCGAACTTCTCGACGGCCGCCGCGGTGACGGGCGTGAAGAAGTTGACGAGGTTGCCGTCGGGGTCGCGCAGCAGCAGCGACCGGTTGCCCCAGGGCATGGTGGTGGGACCGGCGACGAAGTCGGTGACGAACCCGGACAGATCCCGGTGGACGCGGTCCACGTCGTCGACGAGGAACTCCGTGATCACGCTGTGGTTGTCCGCCGGGCGGGCGGAGCCCGGCGCGAACAGCGGGACCGTGCGGGTGCCGGCGATCGCGAGCGTCGCGCCCGCGGTGCCGACCTCCGCGAAGTCCTCGGTGGCCCACGTTGCCGCCGTACCCAGGGCCCGTTCGTAGAAGCCGACGAGACGTGCCACGTCGTCGGTGATGACGCGGATCGAGACGAAGTCCATGGGATCTCCCTTGCTGTGCCGGATGCGTTGCCGCGTCTCGCAGGCTAGGAGCAATAGAGGACAGAATCGGTCCACTATCGGCGTTAGATTTGTGCGCGTGACCAGACCCACCGGCCGCGTGCTGACACTCCTGGAGCTGCTGCAATCGGGCGGCACCCGCACCGTGGCCGAACTCGGCGACCGGCTCGGCGTCGAGGGGCGCACCGTGCGGCGGTACGTGGAGCAGCTGATCGACCTGGACATCCCCGTGGAGTCGGTGCGGGGCCGCTACGGCGGTTACCGGCTCGCCCCCGGATACCGTCTGCCGCCGCTCATGCTCGGCGACGACGAGGCACTGGCCGTACTGCTCGGCCTGCTCGCCGGCCGTCGCGCGGGGCTGACGACGGCGGAGCGCACGGCGAACGAGACGGCGGCGGCGAAGATCCGCCGGGTGCTGCCCCGGCACCTCGCCCGCCGACTCGACACGCTCCAGGAAGCTCTCGCCTTCACGGATGGCACCGGCGGGCTCGACACCCCGGACAGCGGGGTGCTGCTCACCCTCGCCGACGCGGTGCGCCATCGCCGGCCGGTCTCGATCCGCTACACCGACCGCGAGGGCCGGCGGAGCGAGCGCGTCCTGCACCCGTACGGGATCGTCGTCCACGCGGACCGGTGGTACGTCACGGGCGAGGACGCCGGACGCGCCGGGGACCGTACCTTCCGCCTCGACCGCGTCACGGACGCGCGGACCCTGCCCGGCACGTTCGCGGCGCCCGCCGGCCCCAATCCGGCCGAGCGCGTGCTGTCGGGCTTCGCCACGGCCGACTACCGGCACCGGGTCACCCTGCGGATCCAGGCCACGGCCGACGAGATCCGCGCCCACTTCCCCACCACCGTCGCGACCCTCGACGACCCGGTGCCGACGACGATCCGCAACCCGAAGGCGGCCCGGGGCCCGGAGGTGGCCCGAGGCCTGGCGGCGGTCCAGGGCCTGGCGGCGGTCCAGGGCCCGGAGGTGGCCCAGGACCCGGCGACGGCTCAGGGCCCGGCGGCGGGCGAGGACCCAGGGGCCGGCCGGGGCTTGGAGGCCGGCCGGGGCTTGGAGGCCGGCCGGGGCTTGGAGGAAGTCCGGAGCCGGACGCCGGCCCAGGGCCAGGAGGTGGCCCAGGGCCGGGAGGGGGCCCAAGGCCCAGCGGCGGCCCAAGGCCCGGCGGCGGGCGAGGACCCAGGGGCCGGCCGGGGCTTGGAGGCCGGCCGGGGCTTGGAGGAAGTTTGGGGCCAGGCGGCGGCCCAGGGCCCGGAGGTGGCCCAAGGCCTGGAGGGGGCCCAAGGCCCGGAGGCGGGCGAGGACCCGGAAGCCGGCCAGGGATTGGCAGAAGTCCGGGGCCGGGCGGCGGCTCAGGGCCGGGCGGCGGGCGAGGGCGAGGAGGCCGGCCAGGACTCGGAGGAAGTCCGGGGCCGCGCGACGGCCCAGGGCCCGGCGACGGCCCAGGGCCCGGCGACAGCCCCGGACCGGACGACAGCCCCGGACCGGACGGCAGCTCAGGGCGCGACGGCCGAAGGGTGGCTGCGTGTCGAGCTGCGCGCGGAGCGGCTCGACTGGCTGCCCCCGCTCCTCGCGGCCCTCGACCGCCCGTTCGTGATCGAACGCCCCGGCGAACTCCGCGACCTCGTCATCGCCCTCGCCGACCGCCTCAGGGCCGACGCCGGCCGGACCTGACCGCGAGGAGGCGGCGCCGGGAAGGGCGGCAGGAGCGTTCGACGCGCGGAGCCGCCCCTGTTACCCCGTCCGGGTGCTCGGGGCATTCGCGACCCGGGGTCCCCCGGGCTACGCGGCCGGGATCAGGCGTTGCCGGTGCTGCTCCGCCGGGCGCCCCGGCGTGCCGGTGCTCCGCCGCGCGTGCTCCCGCCGCGGCCGGGCGCGCCCTGGCCGCCGCCGCTCGCGCCCTCACCACGGGCGGCGGCACCCTGACCGCTCCTGCTCCGGCCCGCGCCCTGCCCGTTCGCGCCACCGCGGCCGGCGCCCTGGCCGCCCGCGCCACCGCGCCCGCCCCGGCCCCTGCGGCGCCGGCCGCCGGAGCCCGTGCCGTTCTCGCGCCGCTCCTCGACCACCGGTGCGGCGAGGACGACCGGTATGCCGGAGGGCGTCCGGGCGCCGGTGATGCGCTGGAACTCCTCCTCGCCGGGGCGCACCCGCGCGCTGCGCGGGGTGATGTCGGCGTCGGCCATCAGCCGGTCCATCGCGCGCCGCTGCTGCGGCAGGACGAGGGTGACGACGGTGCCGGACTCGCCCGCCCGCGCGGTACGGCCGCCGCGGTGCAGATAGTCCTTGTGGTCGGCCGGGGGATCGACGTTCACGACCAGGTCCAGGCCCTCGACATGGATGCCGCGGGCGGCGACGTTGGTCGCCACCAGGGCCGTGACCTGCCCGTTCTTGAACTGCGCCAGCGTACGGTCGCGCTGCGGCTGGGACTTGCCGCCGTGCAGGGCCGCGGCCCGCACCCCGACGGACAGCAGGTGCTTGGCCAGCCGGTCCGCCGCGTGCTTGGTGTCCAGGAACATGATCACGCGCCCGTCGCGGGCCGCGATCTCGGTCACCGCGGTGTGCTTCTCGGTGTCCCGCACGTGCAGCAGGTGGTGCTCCATCGTGGTGACCGCCCCGGCGGACGGGTCCACCGAGTGCACGACCGGGTCGTGCAGGTAGCGCCGGACCAGGAGGTCGATGTTGCGGTCCAGGGTGGCCGAGAACAACAGCCGCTGCCCACGCGCCGGAACCTGGTCGAGCAGCGCGGTGACCTGCGGCATGAAGCCCATGTCGGCCATCTGGTCCGCCTCGTCCAGGACGGTGACGGCGACGTGGTCGAGACGGCAGGCGCCGCGGTCGATCAGGTCCTTGAGACGGCCGGGCGTGGCGACCACGACCTCCGCGCCACCGCGCAGCGCGCTCGTCTGGCGGCCGATCGACACACCGCCCACCACGGTGGCGAACCGCACGTGCAGCGCGCGGGCGTACGGGGCGAGCGAGTCGGTGACCTGCGTGGCCAGCTCGCGGGTCGGTACGAGGACCAGGGCGAGGGGCTGCCGGGGCTGGGCCCGCTGCCCCTCCAGCCGGGCCAGTACCGGCAGGCCGAAGGCGAGCGTCTTGCCCGAGCCAGTACGGCCCCGGCCCAGCACGTCCCGGCCCGCGAGCGCGTTCGGCAGCGTGGCCGCCTGGATCGGGAAGGGCGTGGTCATGCCCTCGTTGACCAGCGCGGTCAGCAGCCGCTCGGACATGTCGAGCTCGGCGAACGCCTCGACCGCGGGCAGCGGCTCGGTGAGCGTGGCGGGCAGGGCGAACTCCTGCCGGCGCGCGGCGGGCCGGGCGCTCTGGCCGGTGGTGCGGCCGGTGTTCGGACGGGGGCGCGCGGACCTGCGGGGCGCGCGGAGGTCACCGGTGGTGCCGCCGGTGCGACGGGTGCGGTTCAGGGGGAACCCTCCTCGATGCGGCGCATCGAGGAATTCCGCCCGGGCGGCGTTGACCGCGCGAGGATTCGCAAGAATGAGCCGAAGAAAATGGTGGAGAGCCGGGCCGCTCTTGGCACTGGAGGCGTCCAGTGGCACTGGAGTCGCCCAGGAAAAGGCGAGGGCCCGGAAAAAGACAATGAGCTGGGACCCGCACCCCGAGAGCGCGGGCCCCAGCCTCATGATGTGCGAGCCGCTCGGCTCGCGACGACGCGGGTGAGCGTCAGGCGACCGGAACGATGTTCTCGGCCTGCGGGCCCTTCTGGCCCTGCGTGACGTCGAAGCTGACCTTCTGGCCTTCCTGAAGCTCACGGAAGCCGGAGGTGGCGATGTTCGAGTAGTGGGCGAACACGTCAGCGCCGCCGCCGTCCTGCTCGATGAAGCCGAAACCCTTTTCCGAGTTGAACCACTTCACGGTGCCAGTTGCCATGATGAATCTCCCTTTGGGGGCAGTGCCGGACTTCGCACCTTGCGAAGCCGAGTCGCCGCTGTGATCACCCCTCCGGAAAGATCCGGAAAGCTCTGCAAAGAAAAGTCTCTGGCAACCAAAACTGCAACGCCTATCACGCTAACACACCTTGCTCGGCGGCGCTGGTGCAGTTTTCCGGCCGCCCGGCCAATTCTCGTCCGGTCACGCGGGGTAATTCTGCACTGGCCGGAGCAGGTATTCGCATCGTGCCCGGCCAGCTTTTGGAGGGACGGGGAGGCCCCGAGGAGACCGGTGCCCGCCTCCGGGCATCCGTCACCGGCCGCGCGTACGACCACACGGCGTACGACCCGCCCCCGCCCGCCGCGACTATGTGTACCGGTCGTCACAGATTTTCGCCCCGCACACGGCCGCGCGCGGCGCCCGCGCACGCCGGTCGCGCGTGCCGCCGTACGTTGGTGAGACGGACGAGACGTCGGAGAGGCGGAGGAGAAAGGAGGCGGAGACGTGCCCGAGCTCCCGGACGTCGAGGGATTCCGCCGGGTGCTGGAGTCCTGCGCGCGGGGGCGGGTCGTACGCCGCGTCGACGTGCGCGATCCCGGTGTCCTGCACGGGACCGGCGCGCGCGGGCTGCGCGACGCGCTGGAGGGGCGGCGGTTCGCCGCGCCGGAGCGGCACGGGAAGTGGCTGCTCGCCCGCACCGACGGCCCCACCGTCCTGCTGCACTTCGGCATGACCGGCCTGCTGCGGTGCGCCGACCCGGCCGACCCGGTCGAGGCCCACGACCGCGTCCTGTTCACGCTGGACGACGGCCACCAGCTCCGCTACCGCGACCAGCGCAAACTCCGCGGCCTGTGGCTGGCCCACGACGATGCCGGCCTCGACCGGCTGCTCGCGCGGCAGGGCCCCCGACGCGCTGACGGTGTCCCGCGACGACTTCGAGGCCGCGCTCACCGCCCGCCGCGGCCGGCTCAAGACCGCCCTCACCGACCAGTCCGTCCTCGCCGGCCTCGGCAACCTGCTCGCCGACGAGATCCTGTGGCGCGCCGGGCTGCGCCCCGACCGCCCGGCCCGCGACCTCACCCCGGCCGAACTCCGCCGCGCCTACACCGAGATGCGCCGCACCCTGCGCGCCGCCGTCCCCGCGGGCCGCGTCCCGCCCCGCGCCTCCTGGCTCACCGGCCACCGCGACGACCCGGACCCGGCGTGCCCGCGCTGCCGGACCCCCCTGCGTCGGACGCGCATGGGCGGCCGGGGCACGGTGTGGTGCCCCCGGTGTCAGCCGGCCGGCGACTGAGCCGCCCCCGCCGGCCGCTCGCCGCCCCCGCCGGCCGCCGTACGACTACCGGCCGCCGTACGGCCGCCGGCCGCCGTACGACCACCGGAGGCGGACAGGGCACCCGACGCCGCCCGCGCCTCGTAAGCGCCCCTCACCAGCCCTCGTCCGAGAACAGGGCCGGCCGGGGCTCGCGGGCGAAGAACGTCTTGGCGCGCACGAGGGCCCGCTCGTCGTCGAGCACCTGCCCCGGCCGGGTGCCGTTGCCGAGCAGGACGCCGCCGAAGTTCATCCCCAGGTAGGCGGCGGAGTGGTGCAGGGTGAGTTCGACCGGCCGGGCCACGGCCTCCTCGGCGTGCGCCATCGCCGTCACGCCCCACAGGGAGCGCCCCGCCATCGCCGCCTTGAAGCCCGGATCCGGCGTGTACAGCCACTTCGACCAGTAGTCGAGGTAGCGCTTGGCGTACGACGACAGGGAGTACCAGTACAGCGGGGAGACGATCACGATGTCGGTGGCGGCGAGCGTCGCCTGCCGCAGCGTCTCCTCGTTGTTCTCCTGCCCTCGGGTCTCCTCCGGGTGCGGCGTCCCGGCGTGCCGCGTGTCCACGAAGTCGGGCAGCGGCAGCCGCGTCAGATCCAGCCAGCGCCGCTCGGTCGCCGCCGGCAGTTGCTCGGCCGCGGCACGCGCCAGCAGTTCGCTGTTGCCGCCCGGCCGGGCGCTGGCGAGCAGGAAGAGGAACGAACGGTCCACGTGAACTCCCGTGTCGGTACGGCTGGTTCCGTGACCTGCAACTCCGCGCGGCGGGAAGGTATTTCCCGCCGCGCGCAGCACCACGGACCGGCCACCGGCCACCGGCCACTTGGACGATCGTCCGGCGGGGACGCTCAGCTCACCGCGTACGCGTTGTACACCGTGGTCGTGGAGGTGTCCCCGTGCGTGTCGGTGACCGTGGAACGCAGCCCGATACGACCGCCGGACGCCGGGTTGTGGACGGTGGTGGTCCACTGGCCGCCGGAGAGCTTCGCCGTGCCGGCGTGCCAGCTGCCGCCCCCGTCGGTGGTGTACCAGACCCGCACGGACTTCACGCCGTCCGACGGCTGGCTCACCGAGTTGTCGAGCGGCCTGTCGCGCTGCATGCCGAGGACGACGGTCGTCGTCGAGCCGGGGGCCGCCTGGTTCCTGGTGTCGAGCGAGTCCGGCCAGAACCGGGTGATGTAGTCCCGGATCTGCTGGTTCTTGCCCGGGTCCGCGTAGAAGCGCTGGGTGAGGCTGGAGGTGGTCGACAGCGCGCCGGACGGCAGGCCGCGGTGCCCGACCTCGCTGAAGGTGTACCAGCCCGCGCTGTGGATCACCGGATGCGCGTCGGGCACGTCCGACGGGCTGAAGGAGTGCGCGTAGAGCGTCTTGCCCGAGTACGTCAGCTTCAGGGTGCCGGTGGCCAGCGTCCCGCCCATGGGCAGGGTCGGATCGGCGAACGGGTCGATGGCGCCCAGGTACAGCTGGTGGTACGAGGTGTACGGCAGGTCACCGCCGGGCCCCCAGACCGCGTGGCCGAGGGTCAGCGAGGTCGTCTTCCCGGCCGCGTAGGCGTGCTCGCCGCCGTAGACGAAGTCGTCGCCCTGCTGGCTCACGCTCCATGAGCCGGGCGGCAGATGGGCGGTGAAGCTGTTCGGCAGGTTCCGCTGGAACTGGAGCGAGTTCGTGCGCGTCGGGCAGTCGGTGCCGGTCGGCGACCCGTAGTCGAACTGGAACATCGCCTCGCCGTTGTCCGGACCCGAGCGGGCGGACACCTTGATGGCGGTCAGACCGGACTTCTTCAGCGTCGCGGACACCCCCGACGGCACACCACCGGTGTGGGTGGCGGACGCCAGCCAGAAGTCACCGCCGGTCGCCGCCGTCGGCTGGTACGTCGTCCCGTAGGACAGCTCGTACGCCCTGCTGCTGGACGGGATGACGTACAGGTCGCCCGCCGGCGCCGAGATCCCCATGTCGGCGGGGCCGTTGTCGGTGGCGCAGACGTAGGCGCTGACCGTGTGGTCGTACCCGCTACCCGGACTCGGGCTGAGCGAGACGCTCACCGGGCGGCCCTGCCGGGCGTCGAACATGGTCTTCGTGCTCCCGGAGACCGTCACGCTGTGGCCGCCGGCCGTGGCACCGTCGTCCCCGCCGTCACCGAAGGAAGTGACCAGCTCATAGCCGCCGTTGGGCAGCGGCGTCGCCTTGTTGCTGTCGATGTAGCGGAAGTCGTTCGTCTTCGTGTTGTAGACCGCCACCTGAGCGTGGACCGGCTTGCCGGCCCGGTCCAGCGTCGTGACGGTGAGCGACCCACCGGCCGCGGCCGACGCCGCCGAGGCGCCGGCCAGGAGAAACGGCGCGAGTACGCTGACGACGCTCGCGCCCACTGTGATCCGCCGCATCAAACCCCCCATAGGTACGCGACAAAAAGCGAGCCACCGTACCCCACCCGGCCTCGATCCCCGCCACCACCCCGGTGCGCACGGCATCGTGGTGACCGACCTGTTCCGGCGCCGCCGTCACGACCATGGCAGCGCATGCGCCAGCGCGCGGACGCAGGCGCGTGATTCACTCCGCCGCTTCGGCCGTGTCCCCCAGGTTGCCGGTCTCGGCGAGGGCCGGCAGTCCCGCGGCGGTCGGTGAGTTGTCGGGGTCAGTGGCGGCGGCCAGCGGCCGGGCGGCCGTTCCGACGGGTTCCTCCGGGGGTACGACGAGGAGCACCCAGCGTCCCAGGGCGCCGCAGTCCACCGTGACGGCATGCGCCTGGCCGCCGGTGCCGGTCTGCTCCACGGCGATCTCCCGGCCGGGCGACATGACGGCGTGCGGGGCGTCGGGACATGCACCGGGGTACACGGAGACCCGTACCGCCGTCTCCGGCTCCAATGAGCTGATGAGCAAGGGAAGTTCAAGCTCCAGCGCGTCGCAGCGGGGCCACCAGGTCCCGTCCAGCGGGCCGTGGCCGGCGTCCGGAGTGAGGGCCACGCGCGGCAGAGGCGTGCGGTACGTGTGCCTGTCGGCCGGCGTACTGCTGGGTTCCATCTGCGGTCCGTTCCGGGCGCCGCCGGGCGACCGCCCGTTTCGTCACTCGCCGGGAACGGCACCGCCGGTCCGGTGTACCGGATGCGTGAGATCCGGCTGACCTGACCCCCGTCGCCGCGCGACCCGCCGCCGTCCCCATCCGCCGCCGTCCCCATCCGCCGATGTCCTCGTCCGCCGGGACTCGGCATCCACCGGGGTCCAGCATCCACCGGTGCTCAGCCGGCGCCGCCCGCTGTCCTGCCCGCGGCGCGGCGGTACTCGGCGTTGATGCGCTGCGCTTCCTCGAGCTGGTCCTCCAGGATGACGATGCGGCACGCCGCCTCGATCGGGGTCCCCTTGTCGACGAGCTCGCGCGCCCGAGCGGCGATCCGCAGCTGGTAGCGGGAATACCGGCGGTGTCCTCCCTCCGAGCGGAGAGGGGTGATCAACCGGGCTTCGCCGATGGCCCGGAGGAAGGCCGGGGTGGTGCCGAGCATCTCGGCTGCCCGCCCCATCGTGTATGCGGGGTAGTCGTCGTCGTCCAGACGATCATTCAGTGGGTTGTCCGATGTCATGTCACCTCGCTGTGCAACGCGTCGAGGGGCCCTGGTGCCGTACGGCACCAGGGCCCCGAAGGAAATTCAACACCATCTGTCGGCCCTACTGCTGTGCCGACCTTCTCTTTTCCGCTACCCGGCCCTGCAGGGCGGAGCGGGGGATCGCAGCTGCGTGACCGGGGACCACCATCCATTCCGGGGTCTTGCGGTACCCGGGCCGAGCGATGCCGGTCCGGGCGATCCTGATGGCGTCGTTCCTCCCTTGCTCCGTCGCCGCTCCGGCGACACTGGACTCTCTCTCGTACGACAAGAAGCATACTCATGCCAGAGAAAAAATGTCTAGCGGCGACTGTAGATTTCACTCTCTGGGTGGAGGAGGGTCTCGGCGGTGGCCGGCTCTCGTCATCCGGCCGGCAGCCCCCTGCCGCCGGACGGGTGGCTAAGCTCTGCTGCATGTCGAACCCTGATGAGCTGCTCGTCGCCATCTCCGCCGCGGTGGAGTCCGAGCGAAGCAATCAGATGGCGCTGACCGTGGTCGTCGGCGGCGCCGTTCTCACCGGCCGGCTGGCTCCCGAGGCGGTATGGAGGGAGCGGGTGGCGGAGGTCCTGAAGGACTCCGACCGTCTCGGCGTCTTCTCCGACGTCTTCGCTCGCGGGCCACGCGGGTACCGGCCCGGCCGCGGCGAGTCGCCCACGCATCTGCACTTCCATCTCGCCCGGATCCTGCAAGGCAGCCTCGGGATCCCCGAGACGGGCGGTATGTACCGAGTCGCGATCAAGGACGTCAGCGCCTGGACCGTGGGCGATCTCAGCTACTTCGACCAGTGAGACGCCGCCGCGCCCCTCTTCGGCCCGGCGTTTTCCGGGGAAGAAGGGCGCGGCGGCGGAACCGGTCCCGCCGAGCGGTACGGACGCGGCTCAGCGGGACGGGCGGTCCACGGGCTCACCCGTGACGGACGCGGGGTGCGGCGGGTCAGCCGTGCGAGGGCAGCGCTCCACTGAGGACGTGACGCAGACGGATGCGGTCCGTGTACGCGGCACTGTCAGGCAGAACGGCGAGCCGGCGCCGGGTGATCGAACCCGTGCGCTGGTCGTCCCCGTCGCACACGGTCAGGTACTCGACCCGAGCACCCGCCATGACGGCCAGAGCCACCTCGACGGTCATGTCGTCCCACAGCCGAGGCCCGCGCCCTTCCCGTCGTCGGTCATGACGACGGGGAGCGGCGGGAGGGGCAGTGGGACAGGGCTGGGACCGCGGTACTGCGGCCGCGCCGGAGCCGAGGTTCCGCTGTACCGCGTCTGCGTCCGTGCCGAGGTGAAGAGTTCCCCTCGGGTCGGGCTGCCAGGGGCTGAGGCGAGGGGCTGGAGTCGGTCTAGGCGGCCGAGCCGCTGCCGGTCTCCGGCCGGCCCCCGCGCCGCGCCCGCCCGTCAACGGGCCGTTCCTGACCGGCGCGGCCCCGGCCGGCGCGGCGGCGCTGAGACTGCGCGGACGTACGGCGGGTGCGCTCCACGACCGGCGCGGTGATGACCACCGGAACACCGGAGGGCGCCTGCGCGCCCGTGATGCGGCTCAGCTCCGCCTCGCCGGAGCGGACCGGGGTGATGCGCGGGGTGATGCCGGCCGACGCCATCAGCCGGGTCATGCCGCGGCGTTGACCGGGCGTCACCAGGGTGACGACGCTGCCGGACTCGCCCGCCCGCGCGGTACGGCCGCCACGGTGCAGGTAGTCCTTGTGGTCGCTCGGCGGATCCACGTTGACGACCAGGTCGAGGCTGTCGATGTGGATGCCGCGGGCCGCGACGTTGGTGGCCACCAGGACGGTGACGTGTCCGTCCTTGAACTGGGCCAGGGTCCGGGTGCGCTGCGGCTGGGACCTGCCGCCGTGCAGGGCCGCGGCGCGGACGCCGTTGTCCAGCAGGTGCTTGGTCAGCCGGTCCACGGCGTGCTTGGTGTCCAGGAACATGATGACCCGGCCGTCCCTGGCCGCGATCTCGGTGGTCGTACGGTGCTTGTCGGCGTCGTGGACATGGAGCACGTGGTGCTCCATCGTGGTGACGGCACCGGCCGACGGGTCGACGGAGTGGACCACCGGGTCGGTCAGGTAGCGCCGGACCAGCAGATCGACGTTGCGGTCCAGGGTGGCCGAGAACAGCATGCGCTGGCCGTCCGGGCGCACCAGGTCGAGCAGGGCGGTGACCTGGGGCATGAAGCCCATGTCGGTCATCTGGTCGGCCTCGTCGAGAACGGTGACGCCGACGTCGTCGAGCCGGCAGTCGCCCCGTTCGATGAGGTCCCTGAGCCGGCCGGGCGTCGCGACCACCACTTCCGCGCCACCGCGCAGGGCACCGGCCTGCCGGCCGATGGACATGCCGCCGACGACGGTGGCGAGCCGCAGCCTCACCGAGCGGGCGTAGGGGGTGAGCGCGTCCGTGACCTGCTGGGCCAGTTCGCGGGTGGGCACCAGGACCAGGGCGAGCGGCCGGCGCGGCTCTGCGCGCCGGCCCGCCGTACGGGCCAGTACGGCGAGGCCGAAGGCCAGGGTCTTGCCCGACCCGGTGCGACCGCGGCCGAGTACGTCGCGACCGGCCAGCGAGTTCGGCAGGGTGGCCGCCTGGATCGGGAACGGCACGGTCACGCCCTCGTGGCCGAGCGTGGCCAGCAGAGGCGCCGGCATGGCGAGGTCGGCGAACGACTCGACAGCGGGCAACGCGGGCGTGTCGGTCTTCGGCAGCGCGAACTCCCCCTGCCCGGACTGCCGTTTTCCGTAGCCGTGGGAGCGGGAGCGCGGGACGCGGGAACGGTCCGCCGCGGAATTTCCTCCGAAGCGGTCGTATGTGCGAGCGGTACGTGCACGGGTGGAACGGGTGCGGTTCATGCGGAACCTTCCTCGATGCGGGCGCGTATCAAGGAATTTCCGCAGCAGAATGAGCGGCGCAGAGAATCGCGAGAACGAGCCGGAACGGCTGGGGTCGGAATAACCCGGGAAAAAAAGCGAGCTGGGTCCCGCACCCCAAGGTGCGGGACCCAGCTGCGAAGTATGCGTCAGTGCCGCATCGTCACGCGGGAACGATGTTCTCGGCCGTCGGGCCCTTCTGGCCCTGCGCGATGTCGAACGACACCTTCTGGCCCTCCAGGAGCTCGCGGAAGCCCTGGGTGGCGATGTTGGAGTAGTGGGCGAAGACGTCGGCGCCGCCGCCGTCCTGCTCGATGAAGCCGAAGCCCTTTTCCGCGTTGAACCACTTCACGGTGCCAGTAGCCATTTTGTTTCTCCTTCGGAACGGTGTCAGAAACACGCCCTGTGCGTATTCCGTGTCGCCGTGATGATCTGCCGTAGGAAAAAACCTCCTGGCAACCACACCTGCAACTGATGACGACAGTAGCACGTCGATGCGGGCCGTGCGTGACAAATAATGCGGCGCCGACTGGAGACGCAGGAATAGTCACCGTGTGCCGCGTCGATTTCTTATCCCGCGACTACAGATTTGTTTTCCCCAGAAAAGAGCACGGCGGTAGACGGGCGGCCGTACCGGATGACCAGATGACCGGACGACCTGGGCCTGGGCCTGGGCTTGGGGTGATGAACAGGTAGCGGTCCGGGCGGGGACGGCGATCTCAGGTGGGGGTCGAGCCTGTCTTCTCTTCCCAGAGCGCGAGCGGGGTCGCACCGGTCCGGTAGCCGTCCTCGTCCAGCAGATGGCCGCTCAGTTTTATGGGCCACAGGGCGACCGCGCGGTCGGTGACGGTGAGGTCCGGGGCCCGTTCGGCGAGGCGGGTCTCGAACCGCTGGGCGTCGTCGAGGGAGCGCACCCAGGCGACGAGGTGCAGGTTGTGGCGGCTGATGACGCCGGCGCACAGGCGCACCTCGCGCATGCCGGTGACCCGCTGCGCGACCTCGTCGAGCCGTGCGGCCGGGACCTGGCCCCAGAGGGTGACCCCGACCGGCCAGTCCGACAGGGGGCGGGCCACCTCGCAGCGGGCGTGCAGCAGATCCGAGGCGAAGAGCCGCTGCACGTGACGGCGGACGGTGTCCGGGCTCGCGTCGCACAGCGCGGCCAGCGCGCGGTAGGTGGCCCGGCCGTTCACGGAGAGGGCGGTGATCAGCCGCTGGTCCAGTGCGGTGAGGGGGAAGGCGGGGGCGGCTGTACGGCGATGGGGCTCGTCCGAGGTGAGGAGTGCGACCCGTTCCCGGCTCAGGGCCCGCAGCCGCCACCGGCTGGCCTCGGTGTGGACCCGCGCGGCCAGGTGGGTGCGGACGGCCCGTACCCCCTCCAGCGCCGCGAGGTTTCCGGTCGTCCACCGGGTGAGGGAGGCCAGGTCGCGGGCCATGACGTTCAGCAGCAGGTCGCGGTCCCCGCTGACCTGCGAGAGCGCGGCGACATACGGTACGGCGGTGAGCACGCGGGCCACCTCCGGCAGGCGGCCGGGAGCGCAGTCGACCTCCACGAAGGCCAGACAGCCCTGCCCGGACTCGGCCAGCGCGGGGGCGGGGTGGCAGCTGATCCAGGCGGCGCCGACCTCGGCCAGCCGCTGCCAGCGCCGGGCCACCGTCACGGGGTCCAGGCCGAGCGCGGCACCGATCCGCGCCCAGCTCGCACGCGGGGCGACCTGGAGGGCGTGCACGAGTGCCTGGTCCACATCGCCGAGAGAATAACGCGGATGCTGCGGCATCTCGTCCCTTCCTGCGTGTTTCCTGCGCTTTCGGCTCGTCGACCGGTCAGAGCTTCAGTCTGGACCCGGTACGCCCGGACGTACCAGTCACTCACTCAGCAACAGGAGGTCGATCCGGCATGTCGGTCGTGGAACGCGCCAAGGAACTTCAGCCCGAGCTGGCCCGGCTGCGCCGCTCGCTGCACCGGGAGCCGGAGCTCGGCCTCCGGCTCCCGCGCACGCAAGAGAAGGTGCTGGCGGCCCTCGACGGGCTTCCTCTGGAGATCACCCTCGGCAAAGACCTGACGTCCGTCACGGCTGTGCTGCGCGGCGGCAGGCCCGGCGGAGCGGTCCTGTTGCGCGGCGACATGGACGCCCTGCCCGTCACCGAGGAGAGCGGGGTGGCGTACGCGTCCGAGGTGCCCGGCCGGATGCACGCCTGCGGGCACGACCTGCACACCGCCGGACTCGTCGGCGCGGCCACGCTGCTCGCCGAGCGCCGCGCGCACCTGCAGGGCGACGTGGTGTTCATGTTCCAGCCCGGCGAGGAGGGCCACAACGGCGCCGGCACGATGATCGAGGAGGGCGTCCTGGGGGCGGCGGGCAAGCCGCTCGACGCCGCGTACGCGCTGCACGTGGCGGCCAACCGGGTCCCCGGCGGCGTCGTCATCACCCGTTCCGGCACGATCACCTCCGCCTCCGACCGGCTGAGCGTGACCGTGCGGGGCAAGGGCGGCCACGGCTCGAACCCGGCCACCGCCAAGGATCCGGTGCCGGTCGCTTGCGAGATGGTCACGGCGGTGCAGACCTGGGTGACACGGACGTTCGACATCTTCGATCCGGTCGTCGTCACCGTCGGCTCCTTCCACGCGGGCACCCAGGCCAATGTCATCCCGGACAGCGCCGAGTTCCATGCCACCGTGCGCAGTTACTCCGAGAGCGCGCAGGAGCGGCTCGCCGAGGGACTGCCCCGGCTGATCACCTCCATCGCCGCCGCCCACGGCCTGGAGGCGGACGCCGGCTACCGGACCAACTACCCGGTCACCGTCAACGACGCCGACGAGACCGCATTCGCCCTCGCCACCGCCCGCGATCTGTTCGATCCGCGCGAGGTCTGGGAGTCGCCCCAACCCACCAACGGCTCCGAGGACTTCGCCCACGTCCTCCAGCGGGTCCCCGGCGCGATGCTCCTGCTGGGCGCCGCACCTGAAGGCGCCGACTGGCGGCAGGCGCCGATGAACCACTCACCGCGTGCGGTCTTCGACGACCGGGTGCTGTACCGGCAGGCGGCGCTGCTGACCGAGCTGGCCGAGCGACGACTCGCCGTTTCCGGACACGGCGTCGGGTAGCGAAACCTACACCAGATCCAACGCACCTGGTGCGTCCAACGGCGTCAGCCCCGTCGCCCACACCCGCCCGTACACGGACAGGTCCCGCAGATGGGCGGTGATCTCCTCGGCGCTGTAGCCGGTGTCGTGTTCGACCCACCAGGACAGCAGGCCGATCAGCTCGCCGGTCCAGGCGCGGGCGACGACGTCGAGGGGGACGCGGGGTGTGGCGCCGAGCTGTTCGGCGCGGGTGCGGAAGACCTTCTCGGCCTGGGCGCGGATCAGTTCGGTGAACTCGCGCAGCGCCCGGCCGTCGCCCTCGCCGCGCAGGATGACCCGGTAGACGGGCCGCTCCTGTTCGGCGTGCTGGAAGATGTAGAGCACCGGCAGCCCGGTGAAGCCCCGCTCCCGGGCCTGTTCGACGGCCGGCAGCAGGCGTTCGCGGTCCTCGGCGAGGTCCTGCACGATCCCGACGAGCAGGTCCTCCTTGTCGCGGTAGTGTGCGTAGAAGGTGGCCCGGCCGACGTCCGCGCGCTCCGCGATCTCCTCGACCGTGATCGCGTGGAACCCCTTCTGAAGGACCAGCTCGACCAGCGCCATGCGCAGGGCGGCACGGGTGCGCCGGACGCGCCGGTCCCCGGCGGGCTTCGTCTCCACGGTGTCTCCCTCTCGCCTCATCTCGTCCGGCCCGGTGACCCGGATTCTCGTCCGAACCGTTGACCCGACCTTAACGCTGGCCTTACGTTGCCGAACGCCAAGCTAGATACCAGACAGACCGTTCAGGAACTCAGTGTGGAGTACGCGATGAACCTGGGGCGCTATGTACGCCGGACAGCCGGCCACCATCCCACCGCCGAGGCCGTGGTCTGCGGCGCGACCCGGCTGACGTACGCGGAACTGGACGACCACAGCGACCGGCTCGCGGTCGCCCTGCGCGGCCTGGGTCTGCATCAGGGCGACCGCGTGGCGACCCTGGCTGTCAACCGGGCCGAGCTGGTCGTGACCGAGATCGCCCTGTACAAGGCCGGTCTGGTCCGCGTCCCGATCAACGCACGGCTCGGCGCCGGCGAGGTGGCCCACCTGCTGCGCGAGTCGGACGCCCGGGTGCTGCTCACCGACGCCGTCCACCTGGACGCCGTACGCGACATCCTGTCCGGCACCGGTCTGAAGACGGTCATCGGCTACGACGGCCCGAGTGAGCTGGGTCCTGGATATCTGGACACCGTGTATGGAAATGAGCCGGAGCCTGTGGCCGTGGAGTGCGCCGAGGGCGATGCCGCCGTCCTGCACTTCACCTCCGGCTCCACCGGCACGCTCAAGGCCGCGATCCAGACGTACGGCAACCGCCTGGCGCTGCTGCGCAAGATGGTGATGAGCGCCGACACCCGCGTCGGCCTCGGTGACAAGCAGATCCTCGCCGGTCCCGTCACCCACGCCTCGGGCATGCCGCTGATGGGCATCTTCTTCACGGGCGGCTGTGGGGTGATCATGCCACGCTGGGACGCGGAGGAGTTCCTCGCCACGGTCCAGCGGGAGCGGGCCACGCACGCGTTCGTCGTCCCGACGATGGTCAACATGGTGCTCGCGCTGGCGAACGCCCGCGCCTACGACACCTCCAGCCTGCGCCAGCTGATCTACGGCGCCGCGCCTATGTCACCGCAGCGCATCCGCGAGGCATGGGAGTTCTTCGGCCCGGTCCTCTCCCAGGGCTACGGCTGCGGCGAGACCACTTCCGGCGTCCTGTTCCTGTCCACCGAGGACCACCGCCGTGCCATCGAGGGCGAGGACGAGGAACTGCTGTTGTCCTGCGGGCGCCCGCTCGCGGAGGCCGAGGTGGCGGTCGTCGGCGACGACGGAACCCCGGTGCCGGACGGGGAGATCGGTGAGATCGCCGTACGCGGCCCGGACGTCGTCCCCGGCTATCTGGGCGCCCCCGAGCTGACCGCCGCCTCCTTCCGCGACGGCTGGTTCCTCACCGGCGACCTGGCCCGCCGCCGCTCGGACGGCTATGTCTTCGTCGTCGACCGCAAGAAGGACATGATCGTCTCCGGCGGGTTCAACATCTACGCCGTCGAGGTCGAGTCCGTCCTGCACCAGCACCCGGACGTGTACGAGGCCGCCGTCGTCGGCGTCCCCGACGAGCAGTGGGGCGAGGCCGTCAAGGCGGTCGTCGTGCCACGCGACGGCGCTGCCCTCGCCGAGGCCGCCCTCATCGACTTCTGCACCGACCGCCTGGCCCGCATGAAGAAACCCCGCTCGGTCGACTTCGTCGCCGCGCTGCCCCACAACCCCAACGGCAAGATCGACCGCCGCGCGATCCGCGACCGCTACTGGCAGGGCGCCGCCCGCCGCGTCAGCTGAAACCCCGTAAGGACACCTCCTCGCATGCCCTTCACCCTCGAACCCTCCTACGACGACAACCCCCGCCTGCAGGACCTCGTCGTCCGCCTCCGCACCTACCTGCGCGACGAGTTGATCCCCTACGAGCGCGAGCGCGGCATCACCGCCGAGAGCAAGCTCGACCGCTCCACCCTCGAACACGTCTGGAAGCGCAGCCGCGAACTCGGCTTCTATGGCGTCAGCCTGCCCCCGGAACTGGGCGGCCAGGGCCTGAATTTCACCGAACTCTGCGCCGTAAAGGAGGAGTTGACCGCCTCGGGGGCGGCCCTGTTCCACTCGGTGCTCGGTGACATGGGCGGCCCGCTGCGCGCCGGCGCCATCCTCAAGTACGCCACCGAGCAGCAGCTGGAGCGCTACCTGATGCCTGTCATCCGGGGCGAGCGCGCCTGCTGCTTCTCCATCACCGAGGAGGACGCCGGCTCCGACGTACGCCGGATGACGACCACCGCCACCCCGGACGGCGACAGTTACGTCCTGAGCGGCAAGAAGGTGTTCAGCTCCGCCGCCCCCTTCGCGGACTTCGCGATCGTCGTGGCCCGCATGGCCGGCACCGAGGAGGCGTACAGCGCCTTCCTCGTCGACCTGGACACCCCCGGCTGCACGGTCCTGGACGGCGAAGTGCCCATGTCGGGGCAGCAGATGGAGGGTGACCTCGTCTTCGACGACTGCCGGATCCCCGCCGCGAACCTCCTCGGCGAGATCGGCCAAGGCCTGCGCATCGGCATCGGCCGCATCACCCTCAACCGACTCCTGCACTGCCCGTCCCTGATCGGGGCGGCCCGCCGCGCCTGGGACCTGTCCCTTCAGTACGCGACGAACCGCGTCGTCTTCGGCCAGCCCCTGCTCGCCCACCAGGCCATCCACCACAAGATCGCCGAGATGGCCACCGACATCTACGCCGCCCGCTCGATGGTGCTGGCGACGGCGGCCAAGGCCGACCGGGGCGAGAACGTCTCCGTCGAGGCGAACATGTGCAAGCTGTTCGCCTCGGAGGCGTGCTTCCGCGTCGCCGACCAGGCCGTCCAGATCCACGGCAAGGCCGGGCTGACCCGTGGCAACGAGGTCGAGCAGATCTTCCGCAGTCTGCGGATGTTCCGGATCGTCACCGGCACCACCGAGATCCACAAGAACGCCATCGCCAAGGGTCTGATCTGACCGACTCCCTTGGTGCCCCAGGGCGGCGCCCCAGGCCCCCGCAGCCGGGGGCCTGCGGCCACGGGGATCCGCCCCTCTTCGTACGGCCCCCTGCCCCGCCCGCACCCGCAGGAGTCGCCCATGGCACCCCACCCCTTCGCGCCGTCGACCGGGCTCGGCGACGTCGTCACCGCCGCTCCCTCTCCCGGACGCCGCAGAGCCTGGCTGATCACAGCCATGATCGTGACCTTCATGGTGGTCAACTACGCCGACAAGTCCGTCCTCGGGCTCGCCGCCGTACCGGTCATGGACGAACTGCACCTCAGCAACAGCACCTACGGACTGATCTCCAGCTCCTTCTTCTTCCTGTTCTCCCTCTCCGGACTCGTCGGCGGATTCCTCTCCACCCGGATCTCCAGCCGCACTCTGCTCTTCGGCATGACCGTGCTGTGGGCCGTCGCCCAGCTTCCGGTCCTGGCCATGGCCTCGGTGCCCACCCTGATGGCCGGCCGGATCCTGCTGGGCGCAGCCGAGGGCCCGGCGGCCTCGATGTCCATGCACGCCCTGTACAAGTGGTTCCCGCCCGAACGGCGCGGCCTGCCCTCGGCCCTCCAGATCGGCGGGGCGGCACTGGGCACCCTCATCGCCGCGCCCGTCGTCACCTGGCTGATCTCCGGATTCGGCTGGCGATCGGCCTACGCCGCCCTCGCCGCGGTCAGCGCCGTCTGGGCGCTGCTGTGGTGGCGCGTCGGCCACGACGGCCCGTATGACGGCGCACGCGGCGGCGCCTCCGGTTCCAGCGGGCTCCGGCTGCCGTACCGACGCATCCTGCTGACCGGCACCGTGCTCGGCAGCATCTCCAGCGCCTTCGGCGCGGCGTGGGCGCTGTCCCTCAGCCAGGCGTGGCTGCCCGCCTACCTCAGGACCGAGCTGAGCATGTCGGCACCGTCCGCCGCGACCACCATCAGCGTCGTCTCCGGCTTCGGGCTGGTGCTGCTGCTGGCCGTCTCCCCGTTCGTGGACGCGCTGAAGTCCCGTGGGGTGAGCAGCCGTTGGTCCAGCGGGGCGGCGCAGGGGATCGCTGTGTGCGTGGCGGGCTGCGCGATGGCCGCGTTGCCGTTCGTCGGCGCGTCGGGCCCGCGTCTGGTCCTGATCGCGCTGGCCTTCGGCGGCACGTCGATCGCCATCCCCCTCCACTACATGACGACCGCCGAGGTCGTGCCCGCCGGGCAGCGCGGCGCCGTCTTCGGCATCGTCGCCGCCGCCGGCACCCTGCCCGGCCTCGTGGCCCCATTCCTGACAGGGCACCTGATCGACGCGGCGAGCGGTCCGGCCGCCGGCTACACCAGGGCGTTCCTCGCCGCCGCCGCGGTGATGCTCATCGCGGGCGTCCTGGCCCTTGCCGCCATCCGCCCCGAGCACGACGTCCGGCGCCTGGGGCTGGACCCGGCCGTGGCGGACGCCGCGCGTTGACCGGGGCTGGGCCCGTCACCGCGTGGACTGCGGCGACGGGCCCAGCATTTCAGGCGGGGCACGCGGCTAAAGGGTCCGGCCGTCGAGGCCGCTGCCCGCGGTGACCGGCTCACCGTGCCCGAGGGCGTCTGCCTCGGTGCCGTGGTCGCCGCTCAGCCGTTCGCCCTCGATGTCGACCTGGGGCAGCAGCCGCTCCAGCCACTTCGGGAGCCACCAGGCTGAGCGCCCGACCAGGGCGAGGACCGCCGGGACGAGGGTCATGCGGACGAGGAAGGCGTCGATGAAGACACCGACGGCGAGGGCGAGGGCGATCGGCTTGAGCATGGAGCTGCCGCCGGGGATGAAACTTGCGAACACCGCGAACATGATCAGTGCGGCGGCGGTGACGACCCGGGAAGCGTGCCGGGAGCCGGCCAGGACGGCATCGCGTGGCTTGGCGCCGTGGACGTACGCCTCGCGCATGCGGCTGACCATGAACACCTCGTAGTCCATGGCGAGTCCGAACAGCACCGCCATCACCAGGATGGGCAGGATGCTGACGATCGGCCCGGTCTCGGCGATCCCAAGAGGCCCGGAGAGCCAGCCCCACTGGAAGACGGCCACGACCGCGCCGAAGGTGGCGGCCACGGACAGCAGGAAGCCCAGGCTGGCCTTCACCGGCACGATCACCGACCGGAAGACGAGGAGCAACAGCAGCAGGGACAGGCCGACGACCACCAGTGCGAATGGAACGAGCGAGTTCGCGAGCCGGTCGGAGACGTCGATGTTCACGGCCGTCGTACCGGTCACCGACACGTCGGCACCGGTCTGCTTGTGCCAGTCGGCCGCCTCGCTCCGGATGTGCTCGACGAGGTCCTTGGTCTGCTGGTCCGACGGGCCGGTCTTCGGCACGACCTGGATGACCGCCGCGTCCCCGTGTTCGATGACCTGCGGCTTCCCGACTGCGGCGACGCCGTCGTCTGCCTTCAGGTCCTTGGCGAGCGTGGCCGTGGCCTGCTGCGGGCTGCCGGTGTGGGAGGTGTCGGCGAGGACCAGCAGGGGGCCGTTGAAGCCGGGGCCGAACTTCTCGGCGACGGTGTCGTACGCCTGCCGCTGGCTGCTGCCCACAGGGGCCGATCCGTTGTCGGGCAGGGCGAGTCGGAGGTCGCGGGCGGGGACCGCGACGGCGAGCAGGCCCAGGAGGACTGCCAGCAGGGTGAGCAGCGGACGGCAGATGGCGATCCTGCCCCAGCGTTCGCCCATCGGCCTGCGTCGGCTGTGTCCTTCGCCGTGGGCCGCCTGCTCGCGACGGGCGGTGCGTGAGCCCGGCTTCGACCGCAGCCGTTCACCGGCGAAGCCCATCAGGGCGGGCAGGAGCGTCGTGGACACGCCGACGGCGATCAATACGGCGGCGGCCCCGGCCACACCCATCACGGTGAGGAACGGAATGCGGACGACGGCCAGGCCGCACAGCGCGATGATCACGGTGAGGCCGGCGAAGACGACCGCGCTTCCGGCGGTGGCGGTGGCGCGGGCCGCGGACTCCTCGGTGTCCATGCCGGTGGCGAGCTGGGAGCGGTGGCGGGAGAGGATGAACAGGGCGTAGTCGATGCCGACCGCGAGACCCAGCATCGAGGCCAGGGAGGGCGCGGTGCTGGAGATGGTCAGAACGCCGGTGAGCGCCGACAGTCCGAGCAGGGTGATGCCGACACTGGTGATCGCCGTCAGCAGGGGCATGCCGGCGGCGAACAGTGAGCCGAACGTGATGGTCAGCACGACGAGGGCGACGGCCAGGCTCATCAGTTCCTTGGTGTGGCCGGTGCTCTTGCTGCCGCCGTAGGCGGACCCGCCGACCTCGACGGTGAGTCCGGCGTCCTTCGCCGGCCGGGTGGTCTTCTCCAGCGAGGTGAGGCTGTCGTCGTGCAGGTCGGCCCTGCTGACCTGGTAGCGGACCTGGCCGAGAGCGGCCGTGCGGTCGGGCGATATGACCTTGCTCTGCACCGGGTCGGTGACGCCGACGACCTGCGGGGCCCTGCCGGCATCCGCCATGGTGGCGCTGACCGCCTTGGCGTACTGCGGTTCGGTGATCTTGTGGCCCTTGGGAGCCACGAAGACGATCTGGGCGCTGGTGCCGGCCGCCGAGGGCAGCTCGCTCTTGAGGGTGTCCATCGCGGTCTGGGCCGGTGAGCCCGGGACGGTGAACTCGTCGTTGGTCGTGCCGCCGAAGGTGATCACACAGGTGACCACCGCGGTCAGTGCCAGCAGCCAGGCGGCCAGCACCGCCCGTCGGTGCCTGAAGGCACCGCGGCCGATCCGGTAGAGCAGGGTAGCCATGGAAAAGGTGCTCCTTGAGGGGGGATGTGCAGGGGCGAGCGGCACGGTCGGGGAGGGGCCCGCGAGGGGGACGGGCCTGATGGTCAGGCGTGGAACGCGGCTGGGCCGCCGTGCGGGGTGAGACACAGGCCGTCATCGGTGACGGCCAGCCGCCGCGGCTCCAACGCCAGAGGAAGACCGGTCAGTTCGACGGCGCGCTCGGCCATGTCCGTGACCTTGTGCGCCAGGGCGCCCGGCGGGAGAGCGCCGTTGAAGGTCGGTCGGCCGGGCGCCGTCCGGATCGTGTCGCCGTGCAGGGCGGGTGCGATCGGGACGGTGAACGCGCCCACGCGGCCGAGACGGACGATCAGCTGGCCGGACTTTGCGCTCAGAGCCACCACGCCGCCCAGGCTCTGGAGGGTGCCGCCCGCCAGGGACACGGCGGGGACGTCGACGTCGACGGTGCTGGACCGCACCGTCACGGTGCGGCTGCCTTGCCGTACCTTGCGCAAGTGGGCAGCGATGCCGAGCCCCGATATCCGGCGGGTCGTCACACCGTCCGCCGTCAGCTCGACGTCCGGGAACGAGCCCCGGGCCAGCTGCCACAGCGCGGGCGTGGCACCCAGGTCGACGCTCGGGGTCCTGCCGAGCCGTTTCCCTGCCTCCTTAGCGAACCGCTCGCCGATCTTGCCTCGGCAGACGAGCTCGGCCACGCCCACGGTGCCGGTCGGGGCGAGCGCGGCCACCACGGCGAGGGTGACGCGACGCCGTGCACCGGCGCGGGATATCAGCCGACCAAAAACTGTCATGACTGACACGATACATAACATGTCAGTCATGACAGTTTGTAGAGGGTCTGGCGACCGGGCCGCGTTCAGGGCATGTCAGGATGAACGGATGAACGAGGAGGGTGGACGCGAGATGGGGCGGCGGGACCGGAAAAAGGCCGCCACACGGGGAGCGCTGCTGCACGCGGCCGCCCGCATGTTCGCCGAGCACGGCTACCAGAGCACGACGGTCAAGGACATCGCCGCGGCGGCCGGCGTGACGGAACGCACGTTCTTCCGCTACTTCCCTTCCAAGGAAGACCTCGTCTTCGCGGAGATCCAGGACCTCCTCCCGCTGCTGCGCAGGGAGATCCCGCGGCGCCCCGCCGACGAGACCCCGCTCACCGCGGCCCTCAACGGACTCCTTGCCGCCGCCGGGGAACTCGACGGCGGCCTCGCCATCCTCTTCGTCGGTGCCCCGCCCCGCGACCTGTCCACGGGCCCCGGCCGCACTCGCGTGCTCTGGGACATCGAGGCCGCCATCGCCGACGCGCTCGCCGAGCGGCTGCCGGATCACGGCGACCTGCGCACCCAGGTACTCGCCCGCGTCTGCGTGGCCGCCATCCGCAGCGCCCTCATCGCCCACGCCGCCCAGCACACGGACGCCTCGGACCGCCGCTCCGCCGACCACTTCGTGACGCTGCTGCGCGAGGCGTTCGAGACCATTCGCGAAGCGCACTGAACCGCCTTGAGTATGAGACGCAGCGCTCAGACGTAAGGACCCTGGCGAGGCCGGGTCGGGCTACAGGGGCCGCTTTGTGGCGCACTGTGCCGCGCCGTCGCTCATGCGTTGCTCACGCCGGCGTCGACGCTGAACAGCGGGATGGTCCTCATCGGAACAGGCTGAACCCGCCCGCAGTCAGCGACAAAAAGGGCTGTGACCTACGCGAACTTTGCCAGTGCTGTGGCGGCGGGGCGGCCGTGTACGCGCTGTGCCCGCTGAGGGCTGCCGGCGTGGGACCGACAGCTGATCGGCGCCATAGGCCAAATTATCCGGGGCCCAACTCGGACCTGTCCGGACGGCACGCCCCCCGAACTGGCAGTGTGCTGCGCATGGATGCGGGTTTTCGGGAGAGTTGCGGAGCTAAGCCTCGCGTGTCGCAAGGTGCGGCCTGACACGGATGGACCGTGTCTCGCCCGCCCTTGGAGTTCGTCATGAACGGTCTGCACACCCGTACCGCTGTGCTGCTGCTGGCCGGCGCCACCAGTACGTACATCGCCTTCCTGCACCCTGCCGTCGGAGTCGCGCTTCTCGTGGGTTTGGCTGTGGTAGGTCTGCTCCACACTCTGCTGCGGTGACTCCGTCCAACAGCGGACTGGTTGTTGAACAGCGTTGCGCTCGAACGTTGTACGACCGGCTGGCCCCAACTCGTGAAGGCCAGCCAGGGCGTTCAGTCCCCCCGCAAGTTTCTCCAGGAAGTACGCCTCTGGGCAGGTTGCACCGAAGTCCCAGCCATGCCGGGAGTAGCGCTCTTGCGCTGTGCCGCCGTGGTGGCGCGGCGGGGCACGTAAACGCGGGTGACCTCGATGATCACCGCCCGGACAGGACGTAAACGTTGCCGTCCTCGAACTGAAGCAGCTTGCGCTGTCCGCCGACCTCGCGCACGTCGGCCACAGCGTGAGGGATGCCGCCCACACTGATCACGTCACCACGGCGGACGTGGTCACCGGTGACAGTGACGGTATGCACGATCTCTTGCGTCATGTCCAGTTTCCGATCTGCTGAGGTGGTTGGAGTGGGGGTCCCGCTTCCTGCTCCGGGACCCATAGCCGCGCTGTCACCGCGTCTTCCGGCTGGCGGTGATGGCTGAAGGTCTCCGCCGGGCGTAACCAAGTCCCTGTTTTCCGCGGTGACGGCCACGACGCCGTCCAGATCCCAGGGTTCGAGGTCCCAGTGGTGCTCGTAGTCATACGGCGTCGGAAGAGCGAAGACTGCCAGCGTGCTGGCGAGGCACCGGCGTGGTCGTGGTCATCATTCGATCAGCCCTGTCGTCTCGACCAGCCCGGTGACGCTGCCGGCCTTCTCCAGGCGATCGGCCATTTCGAGGGTGACCTCGCCCAGCCGCCGGAGAAACCCCAGTGCCTGCCGCGGGTCAGCGGGCAACCGTTCCGATTGCAGTGCGCGAGCCCGTTCAACCCGGTGACGTCCGGATGCTTTCGTCCGGCCTCGTCTCGTCGGCCCCGGTGCACGAGCTGGGTGATTGCCGCGCGGAAGCGCTGTGCGAACCGGGGTGAGCGGTATCCGGCCTGGTCCCGTAGAGCGGCGTGTGTCATCGGGTTACCGCCACATTCAGCTCACACCAGGTGGTGGTGCCGTCGCAGCTGACTCCCCAGGTCCCCTGTCGGTTGTCCGCGATCGCCTTCACGAGCAGCAGGCCACGGCCGTGCTCGTCGTCATCGCGGGGCCTGCGGAGAACGGGCCGTTGCCTGGTCGAGTGGTGATGTACGTCGATCCGGAGGACGCCGTCCTGGACCGCCATGGACAGGGTGATCACGTCGGTGCCGCTGTGCAGGAAGGCGTTGGTGACCAGTTCGGACACGACGAGCCGGACGTCGCCGGTCAAGAGCGAAGGGACAGCCCACTTCCGCATCAGCGCATCGGCGATACGCCTTGCCTGGCCGGCGCATGTCGGAGACGGGGGCATGGCGACCTGGAACTCGGCTGGAGACTGGGCGCCGTGTTCGCCAGTAGAGAGGTGCATGCGGGTGCTCCGCTCGTTCGAGTAGCTGGCTCTACAAGAGCGAACCGCTTAACCCGGGAGCCCGGCATGGGGCCAAGAGGTCGGGGATGGTCAACGTGGTCAAAGATCGTCCACGGGGGCCCTGCAGACGGCCCCCACCCGAAACCGGCACGGGATCAGGCAGAAAGTGCCGATGTCGGCCGGGACACGACGCGCGGAGGTGTCCGTATCCCGGTACGGCGACCGAGGACCGTCTCGTGCTGACCCCGCCCATCCGAAGCCACCACTGAGTGACGTTCCGCGGTCTTACGCATACCCAACGGCAGGCCCACGTCTACCGTGGACGCGTATCTAGTCCCGCCTCGCCGCTGCTGGAGCGGGCCGGACAGCCTAGTCGTCAACGCTGGGGGCGGAGGATGGCGCGCGAGAGGAACGAGCGGTTAGCCGCGCTCTTGCTGGAAGCCGGCTGGACACGGGCGCAGACGGCCACCGCGTACAACCGTGTCGCCGCCGAGACGCTGAACGGCGAGGTACGGGAGAACTCCAGGATCGGGCGCTCGCACGTGAGCATGTGGGTGGGAGGAGTGCGCCCGTCGGGCATTGCGCCCGCTATCTTGTGCGAGGCGCTGTCCCGTCGCCTGAAGCGTGATCACGCCCCAGGAGGCCGGGTTGGCGGCCTCCACCTCACCGGCGCACGGAGCACTGGACTGGCACGTCGACCCTTTGACCGCGCTGAAGGATTTGGGGAGCGGATTGGACACGGACCGGCGTCGGCTGCTGAGGAACGGGGTCTACTCCGCCGCGGCATTGGTCCTCCCGGACGAGACGTGGTGGGAGGCGATGTCCCGACCGCCGGCGGACGCGAGAGCCGGGGGTAGACGCGTCGGTCAGGGAGACGTCGAGACCGTTCGGGAGCTGACTCTCGCATTCTCGCGCATGGACCAGCGGCGCGGTGGCGGCCACGGGCGACGGGCGGTCGACGAGTACCTGCGTCATGAGGCCCTGGACTTCCTGCGCGGGCGGTTCACCGACGAGCAGAGCCGGCGAGCCATGTTCTCCGCCGCAGCGGAACTGACCTACGTGTCGGGCTGGATGGCCTTCGACAACAGCGAACACGCCGTTGCACTGCAGCGCTTCAACACCGCGGTGAAACCGGCGGCGCGGGCCGGCGACGCTCCCTTGAGCGGGCACATCCTGCGGGCGATGGCGCACCAAGCGCTCGACCTCGGTTTCCGGCGCGAAGCCCTTCAGATCGCCCAGGCGTCGGTGCACGGTCAGCGGTACGCGGCGGTCACCCCGCGCGAGCGAGCCCTCCTCGGTGTGGTGCACGCCCGTACGTTGGCCGCCAACGACCGCCGCCAGGAAGCCGCCCAGGCGCTGCTGCGGGCTGAGGACGATCTCTCGAACGCGCACAACGGTATCCGGGAGCCGGACCGGACGTTCTTCTTCGGCGCGGCTTCTCTGGCCCATGAAACCGCCTGCACCCTGCGCGACCTTGGCGACCATCAGCGTGCGGTCAAAGAGTTCCGGCGGTCTGTGCGGACGCGCGGAGCGGCGTTCCGGCGTACCCATGCCGTCACCCTCGGGTACATGGGCGCGACCCAGATCGCCCAAGGTGCCGTCGAGGAGGCGTGCGCGACCTGGACCAGCGTCCTGGACGCGATGGAAGACGGCATCTACTCCGGCCGGGCCCGGCAGACGGTGGTCGACATGCGGCACCTGCTGTCGCCCTACCGCAAGCGCGGGATCCGGGCGGTCAGTGCTCTCGACGCCCGCGCGGCCACGTATCTCGCCCAAGTAGATTGATCAGGCGCGTCGTTTACAGGCGAGTCGGAGGGTTGGTGCGGCGGTGCTGGAGATCAGGCCGATCGGAACGGTGGTCGAAGGGCGCACCGAGGTGGCGGATGACTACTGGGGTGGCGTCGAGTCCGTGATCCAGCTCGATGAGTCGGAGTTCCCTCTCGACTCAGTGCAGGGACTGGACGAGTTCTCGCACCTGGTGGTCGTGTGGCACTTCGACAAGGCATCGCCCAGTGACGTCGAGTACCACGCGCGCAGTCCGAGGGGGAACCCGGACTGGCCGGCCACGGGAACGTTCGCGCACCGCAATCACCGACGCCCCAACCAGCTCGCACAGAGCTTCCCCCGGCTCCTCAGGGTCGACGGGCTCAAGCTACATGTGACCGACCTGGACGCCGTCGTCGGCACGAAGATCTACGACCTGTCGCCGTACTTCGAGGAGATGGGGCCGCGGGGACCCGTGCGGGAGCCGGCCTGGCCTGGGGAGATGCTGAAAGACTACTGGGCCGACAAGTCCTCTTGAGTGCCCTGGGCAAGGCTTCAGGCGCCGGGATCGTCACGCTCTCCTCCTGGCACCCGGAGTGCACTGCCCGGCGTGGAACCGGTTCTGGGCCGGCTGTCCGATCGTGTAGCGGGCGGTGTTGTCCAGGCGGGTGGTGAAGTTGCCCGCCGGGTCTCGGGTGAGCAGGAGCAGGGGCTCGGCGGCGGCCAGGTCGGGGGTGTCGGTGATGCCGCCGACTTTGCGGGTGGCGGTGACGGCGACGAGGTCACTACGGGAGGCGGCGGCGTCGAGGTACGCGGTGTTGCGACGGCCGCGCTCCCCTTTGGGGCAGTTGGCGGGATGTCCCGCCAAAGGGGTGCGTGGGGATGGTAGGGGCCCTCCTTCTCACCGCTGGAGGTGAAGATGCCCGCCGCCGTCGTGACAGCTCCCGCTCGGGGGCCGCAGCCCCCGCCCCCTCCACCACCCCCTCCTCCGTCTCCGCCGGCCCCACCGCCTCCGGGCGGTGGCAACTGAGGTCGCCGCTGACTGACAGCCCCTGAGCGCCCGGTGCCGGACGGAAGAACGCCAGCACCGGGCCTCCCCCACCCATGCCACCAAAGGAGATGACGGCCGTGAACCGAACGCCGACCAACACCCTCGTGCTCAACCCCGACGAACTCGGCCCCGACCCGGTGCCGGGCATGGACCTGGCGGTGAAGCTGGGCATCGGGCATCTGGAGATCCGCTCGGCCGAGGGCGCCAACGCCGTGACGCTGCCCGCCGACCGGCTGCGGCACATCCGAGCCCTGGCCGACGAGCGCGGCCTGAAGGTGGCGGCGCTTGCCTCACCGCTGTGGAAGTGGTGCCGTCCCGAAGCCACGCCAGGGAAAGTCGACACCTTCGGCTTCCCCACCCAGGTCCCGCCCGAGGACCGCCTGGGCTGGATCGAGCGGGCCATCGAGGCCGCGCGCATCCTCGGTGCCCCGGTCGTGCGGATCTTCTCCCACCTCCGCGTCGAGCCGGGGTTGACCGAGCAGTTGCTCGGTGACCCGCTGCTGGCGAAGGCCCTGGAAGCGGCAGCCACGGCCGGGGGCGGTTGCTGCTGGAGAACGAGCCGGTGTGCACCGTCGTCCATGCCAAGCCTTGAATTGGACTAGACAACAAACAAACCCCAGGTCGCTGACCTGGGGTTTTTCTCTGGAGCGGGTGACGAGAATCGAACTCGCGCTCTCAGCTTGGGAAGCTGATGTTCTACCATTAAACTACACCCGCGTATGTACGGACATAGCCCCCGAGAGGGCCCCGTCCGACGCTCGATCACTGTACCTCATCGCGGACTCGCGGTGCTCGCGGCCCGGAGGGATGAGTGGGTTTCAGGGCGGGGATCCGGCTGCGGGTGGCGGGAGTTGGGGCGTACGGTGGGTGTCTGGCGGAGGGCCCGGGCGGGGTCGGAGTGCCGCCTGGAGAGTCGTCTCTTTGATCCCGTAATGTGGCTTTTGTCGTCGGGTTGGTCGGCCCGACGAGGCTCTTGGGGAAGGGACTTAAGGGACTTGATGGAACGCACCGTCGTCCGCTGTGCCGATGGGCACGTCTTCAGCACCGCTTCGTTCCCGATGCAGCAGGCCGAGCGGCTCGGTCCCGGTCGGCTCATGCGGTGCCCTCGATGCGCGCGGCTCCGCAGCGTCGTACCGGTCGCCCTGCAGAAGCAGGGGTAGCGGCGGCACACAGCAACACACAGAGACGCACGCGGCGTAGCCGCGTCGTCACCATCGGCGCGCGGAGTCGTCACGATTGTCATGGCTCCGCGCGCCTTGCGTATCCTCGCTACGTGCTTCTCTCAGACAAGGACATCCGGGCCGAGATCGACGCCGGGCGGGTACGGATCGATCCCTTCGACGAATCCATGGTGCAGCCTTCGAGCGTCGATGTCCGGCTGGACCGCTACTTCCGGGTGTTCGAGAACCACCGGTACCCGCACATCGACCCCTCCGTCGAGCAGCCCGACCTGACGCGGCTCGTGGAGCCGGACGGGGACGAGCCGTTCATCCTGCACCCCGGTGAGTTCGTGCTCGCGTCGACGTACGAGGTCATCTCGCTGCCCGACGACCTCGCCTCGCGCCTTGAGGGCAAGAGTTCGCTGGGCCGGCTCGGTCTGGTCACCCACTCCACCGCCGGGTTCATCGACCCCGGCTTCAGCGGTCACGTCACCCTGGAGCTGTCGAACCTCGCCACCCTGCCCATCAAGCTGTGGCCGGGGATGAAGATCGGCCAGCTGTGCCTGTTCCGGCTGTCCTCGCCCGCGGAGTTCCCGTACGGCAGTGAGCGCTACGGCTCGCGGTACCAGGGCCAGCGCGGGCCGACCGCCTCGCGGTCCTATGTCAATTTCCATCGGACCCAGGTGTGAGGGCATCCAGAACATGAGTGACGTGCGGGAGAATCTGACCTACGAGGCGTTCGGCGGCGCCATCCGCGAGCTGGCGCAGACCATCGCGGACGACGGGTACGAGCCGGACATCGTGCTCAGCATCGCCCGAGGCGGCGTGTTCGTGGCCGGCGGGCTCGCCTACGCCCTCGACTGCAAGAACATCCACCTGGTGAACGTCGAGTTCTACACCGGCGTGGGGACCACCCTGGAAATGCCGGTCATGCTCGCGCCCGTGCCGAACGTGATCGACTTCTCCGACAAGAAGGTCCTGATCACCGACGACGTCGCCGACACCGGCAAGACGCTGAAGCTGGTCCGCGACTTCTGCCTCGACACCGTCGCCGAGGTGCGCTCCGCGGTGATCTACGAGAAGTCCCACTCCCTCGTGAAGTGCGAGTACGTCTGGAAGCGCACCGACGACTGGATCAACTTCCCGTGGAGCGTGGAGCCGCCCGTCGTCCAGCGGGAGGACCAGGTGCTCGACGCCTGAGCGGCAGCGGACACGGAAAAGGGCCCCGGCGGTGGAAACCGCGCCGGGGGCCCTTCCGTATGACCGGGACCAGCCGTCCGTATGACCGGGGCTAGGACGTGCCCATGACCGGGGCTAGAACGTGCCCAGCTTCACGATCGACAGCAGCGCGATCAGCTGGATCGCCGACGCGCCCAGCGCCCTCGGCCACGGCAGGTCGTGGGAGCGGGACACCATCAGGGTGAGCAGGGCGCCCGCGCCGAGCCAGGTGGCCCAGCCGAGTATCTGGACGAAGCCCGCGTCACCGCCGGCGAACATGGCGAAGATCAGGCGGGGCGTGTCCGTGAGGGCCGTGATCAGCATGGACAGGCCCACCGTGGGCTGCCAGGCACCGTCGCCACCGAGCTGGCGGGCCAGGGTGTGGGTGACCACGCCGAGCACGAACAGGCCGAGCACCATCACGACCGCGGTGATCAGCACGATCGGCACCGCGTTGGACAGCGTGGCGCCGATGGCCTCCTTGCGGGCGTCGTCGAAACCGAAGACGGCGAGCAGCCCGTAGAGGAACGACACGATCAGGGCCGGGCCCCACATCGCGTAGTCCCGCATGCGCAGGAACGTCGGGTCGGGGGAGAGGACGATCCCCCGCAGCAGCTCCTTCCAGGGCAGCGGCGGGCCCACCGGCGCGGCGGGCGCGGCGGCGGAGCCGGCCTGGTAGGTCGCGCCCTGGGTGTAGCCGGCGGCCTCGTCGATCGAGAAGGCCTGGGTGTGGCCCGGATTGTTGGCCGCGTACGGGTCCGGCGCGCCGCCCCCGTAGCCGTCGTCGAAGTACTCCGGGCCGTCGTCCGCCGGGCCCTGGTGGCCGTACGGCCGGCCCTGCTGCGGCCCGTACGACTGCGGTGTGTGGGGCGGCTGCCCGTACGACTGCTGCCCGTACGACTGCTGCCCGTACGACGGCTGCGGCGGCTGCGGCGACGGGTAGCCGTACGACGGCCGTCCCGCGCCCTGTCCCGGCGCGTGCGGGGCCTGCTGTCCGTACGGCGACGGGCCGCGCCGCCTGCCCGAGGGGCCGGGGCGGCCGTACGACGGTCCCTGCGGCGCCTGCTGTCCCTGGGGGGTGCGGTCGTCCCCGCCCCCGCGTCCGATCCTGAATCCAGCCACGTCATCGAACGTACCTGGTCCCGGAGAGTGGTGTGCCGGGCCCGGCGGTCCGGGCCCGGCATTGCGGCCGACCTGTGACATCCCCTAAGGGTCCGTCAGCCCTTTCACCAGGGATGGTTCCGGGTTTGAACCGTCTCAGTCCGCGAAGACGGAGCCGAACTGCGGCACCCCGGTCGTGGACACCCCGACCGCGGCGGGCGACACCGAGCGGGAGCCGATCGCGGTGATCCTCTTGCCGTCGGAGGGCAGGTAGGTGACCGCGCCGTCGCCGCCGTTCTCGAACGAGCCCACCATCAGGTCGGCCTTGCCGTCGCCGGTGACGTCGTCGAGCTTGACGTCGGTGCCGAACAGGTCGTCCTTCTCGTCCTGACCGGGGACGTTCGTGGTGCTCTGGGCGAAGGACTGGGCGCCGGAGGTGGTGTTCACACCGGCCTTGGAGCCGTACAGGACGGTGACCATGCCGGTGTCGGTGACCCCGTTCAGGTCCTCCTCCGGGGCGCTGATCACGAGGTCCTGGTAGCCGTCGCCGTTGATGTCGCCGAGGTCCAGGTCCCAGCCGAAGGCGTCGCCCTTCTCGGAGGAGCCGGGGACGTTGCCGGTGTTCTGGGTGATGGCGGTGGTGGTGGCGGGCCCGGAGGCGGACCCGTAGGTGACGCTGACCTTGCCGCCGTCGGCCGCGTCCGGGACGGTGGTGCCGTCGGTGGTCTTCGCGTCCCAGTCGGCGCCGGTCACGATGTCGCCGAAGCCGTCGCCGTTGACGTCGCCGATGGCGGTGACGATGCCGGGCTTGAGGGCCTTGGCGGCGGAGGCGTTCAGGCCGGTCGAGGAGCCGGGCAGCCAGTAGTTGGTGTTCCACTGGTACTTGGTCTTCGTCTCGAAGCCGTCCACCACGAGGTCGGTACGGCCGTCGCCGTTGACGTCGCCCGCGGTCAGGTCCAGCGGCCCGTAGGAGCTGCGGGCCGTGCCCGCCCGCACCGGCGTCCTGACGGTCGTACGGCTGTGGGGGGTGCCGGCGGTGGTGAAGCCGCCCCGGTAGAGGTCGAGGGTGTTGCTGCTGCTGCCGACGACCAGGTCGGCCTTGCCGTCGCCGTCGAAGTCGCCGGCGGCCAGGCTCTCGCCCCAGTAGTCGTGGGCGGTGGGGGCCGGGTCGGCGACATTGACGCCCTTGCCGGTCAGACCGCTCTTGGAGCCCCAGAGGATGGCGACGGAGCCGCCGTCGGTGTCGTTGCCCACCTTCTCGTGCGGCGAGCTGACGGCGAGGTCGTCGTAGCCGTCGCCGTTGAAGTCGGCGTACGCCAGGTCGCCACCGAACTCGTCGCCCGCCTCGGCGCTGCCGGGGACGCCTGCGGTGTCCTGGGTGAGCAGGGTGCGCTTGGCGGCCGAGACGCCGGTCTTGGAGCCGTACATGACGACGACCGCGCCGGCGCCCTTGTGGCCGCCGACGTAGGCGGTGGCGGCGGAGGTGGCGAGGTCGCCGATGCCGTCGCCGTTGAAGTCGGCCTTGGCGACACGGGTGGAGTCGGCGGCCGTGGCCGGGGCGGCGGCGAAGGTGAGCAGACCGCCCGTCAGCGCGGCCGCGGTGGCCGTCGCGAGGGCGAGTCTTCGGTGCAGGTGCATGCGTTCTCCTGCGTGCGGAGGATGCCGGGCGGGCGTCCTCGGTCGATTGGGTGCGGACCGTCCGTGTCCATCCGGGTTCGTCGTGTGTCGAGGCCGGGTTCACCGGGCGGTCGGCGATCAGGAGACGCGCGGTGGTGGGCAGGGGTTGTACGGGAGTTGTACGGGAGTCCGGTGACGGCCGTTAAGTGTGTGTGGTCCGTGGCGAGTTACCGGGTGCCCCTGCGGCGGGAGCGGAGCGGGTGGCGCAGGATGGACTCATGAGCGTAGTGAAGATCAATGTGCTGACCGTGCCCGCCGAGCAGCGGGAGGTCCTGGAGAAGCGGTTCGCCTCGCGGGCGCACACGGTGGAGAGTTCCGACGGCTTCGAGTGGTTCGAGCTGCTGCGCCCGGTCGAGGGCACCGACCAGTACCTCGTCTACACCCGCTGGCGCGACGAGGCCTCGTTCCAGGCGTGGATGGAGGGCCCGATGAAGGCCGCCCACCAGGGCGGCGCCGGGGGCGAGCGCCCCAAGCCGGCCGCCTCCGGCTCCACCCTGTGGTCCTTCGAGGTGGTGCAGCAGGCGGCCCCGAAGACCGCGTGACCGCTCGGCGCTGGGCCTCGGCGGTGCCACGAGGTCCAGCGCCGCGTTCTCGGCGGGACGACGGCGCCCCACGCGGGGGCGGGCGCACGCGTCGCCCACGGCGCCACAGAGCTGACCTCGTACGACGACCGTGGCTGCGGTGTGATCTCGTACGGCGACGGCGGTTGCGGCGCGTGGCGGGGCACCGGCCTGATCGACTCGCGCGCCGGGATGCTCCGGGCATCGGCCGGCGAGGCCACGCGCGCGGGCCGGGGCCCCACCTCGGACCCCACGCGGCCCTGCTATCGGCCTGACCATTGGCCTGTGCCCGGCTATCGGCTCGCGCCCGGCCATCGGCCCGCGGCCCGCTCCCGGCCGCCCCTCAGTTCCGGCCTCTGATCTCCGGATTACCCGCCCACACGCCGGCCCCGGCCCGCACCGGCCGCCCCGCCCGGCCTTCTGGCCGTCCCGGGACGCCCGGGCCAATGCCCGCCCCAGCCCGCATGCGGCCGCCGCACCGGCCGGCACGCCCGTCCACGTGCCCGCCCCGCCCCACGTGCCCGCCCCGGCCCGCACCGGCCGCCACGCCCGTCCACGTGCGGCCCCGCGCCGGCCGCCGCGCCCGGCCACATGCCCGCCCCGCCCACGTGCCGGCCCCGGCCTGCACCGGCCGCCCCGCCCGGCCTTCTGGCCGTCCCGGCCCGCCCCGCCCACCTGCCCGCCCCAGCCCGCATGCGGTCGTCGTACCCGGCCGCTGCGCCCGCCCTTCTGGCCCTCCCGGCTCCCGGCGGCGACGCGACGCAACCCCTTGCCCCCTGCCCTGTCCCCAACCCCCGCCCCCAACCCCAACCCCCACCCCCGACCTCCCCCGGCCCCCGCGCACGCCGACGCCCCCTGCCTGTGCGAAGCAGGGGGCGTCGGCGGGTTTCAGGGGGGCCGTAGGGGCCGTTACTTGACCGGCTCCGGTTCCGGGGCGGTGGCGGATTCCGCGTCGCCCGCCGGGTCCACCGGGGTGCGCACCGAGTCCAGCAGGAGCTGGGCGACGTCGACGACCTGGATGGACTCCTTCGCCTTGCCGTCGTTCTTCTTGCCGTTGACCGAGTCGGTCAGCATGACGAGGCAGAAGGGGCATGCCGTGGAGACGATGTCCGGGTTGAGGGAGAGGGCCTCGTCCACGCGCTCGTTGTTGATGCGCTTGCCGATCCGCTCCTCCATCCACATCCGCGCGCCGCCGGCGCCGCAGCAGAAGCCGCGCTCCTTGTGGCGGTGCATCTCCTCGTTGCGCAGGCCGGGGACCTTGCCGATGATCTCGCGCGGGGGCGTGTAGATCTTGTTGTGGCGGCCCAGGTAGCACGGGTCGTGGTAGGTGATGATGCCCTCGACCGGCGTGACCGGGATCAGCTTGCCCTCGTCCACCAGGTGCTGGAGCAGCTGGGTGTGGTGGATGACCTCGTAGTCGCCGCCGAGCTGCGGGTACTCGTTGCCGAGCGTGTTCAGGCAGTGCGGGCAGGTGGCGACGATCTTCTTCGCCGACTTCGGCTTCCTGGACTCCGCGGTGACCTTGCCGTCGTCGTCCAGCTCCTCGCCGAACGCCGTGTTCAGGGCCATCACGTTCTCCATGCCGAGCTCCTGGAACAGGGGCTCGTTGCCCAGGCGGCGGGCGGAGTCACCGGTGCACTTCTCGTCCCCGCCCATGATCGCGAACTTGACGCCCGCGATGTGCAGGAGTTCGGCGAACGCCTTCGTCGTCTTCTTGGCGCGGTCCTCCAGCGCGCCCGCGCAGCCGACCCAGTACAGGTACTCGACCTCGCTGAGGTCCTCGATGTCCTTGCCGACGACCGGGACCTCGAAGTCGACCTCCTTGGTCCACTCCAGGCGCTGCTTCTTGGCCAGGCCCCAGGGGTTGCCCTTCTTCTCCAGGTTCTTGAGCATCGTGCCCGCCTCGGAGGGGAAGGCCGACTCGATCATGACCTGGTAGCGGCGCATGTCCACGATGTGGTCGACGTGCTCGATGTCCACCGGGCACTGCTCGACACAGGCGCCGCAGGTGGTGCAGGACCACAGCACGTCCGGGTCGATGACGCCGTTCTCCTCGGCGGTGCCGATCAGCGGGCGCTCGGCCTCGGCCAGGGCGGCGGCCGGGACGTCCTTGAGGGCCTCGGCGGACGCCTTCTCCTCGCCCTCCATCGTCTTGCCGCCACCGGCCAGCAGGTACGGCGCCTTGGCGTGCGCGTTGTCCCGCAGCGACATGATCAGCAGCTTCGGGGACAGCGGCTTGCCGGTGTTCCAGGCGGGGCACTGCGACTGGCAGCGGCCGCACTCGGTGCAGGTGGAGAAGTCCAGCAGGCCCTTCCAGGAGAACTGCTCGACCTGGGAGACGCCGAAGACGTCGTCCTCGCCGGGGTCGGTGAAGTCGATCGGCTTGCCGCCCGAGGTCATCGGCAGCAGCGCGCCGAGCGAGGTCCC
Source organism: Streptomyces sp. AM6-12 (assembly GCF_044327085.1). Classification (NCBI taxonomy): domain Bacteria; kingdom Bacillati; phylum Actinomycetota; class Actinomycetes; order Kitasatosporales; family Streptomycetaceae; genus Streptomyces; species Streptomyces sp. AM6-12. The sequence continues at coordinate 3,508,299 of NZ_JBIQWN010000001.1, read as the reverse complement.
GCCGTCCGCGTTGCGCTTGAACCAGATGTTCGGGAAGGCGAGGAAACGGTGCCACGCCACACCCATGTCGGTCTTCAGGGCGACCGTGATCATCCAGATGAAAGAGGTCGCGATCTTCAGGCCGGCGAAGAAGTAGGTGAGGTTCTGGAGCGTGTCGACGCTCATGCCCTTGAACCAGGCGACGACCGGGTACGAGATGAAGAACGACGCCTCGTAGCCGTCGACGTGGTGCTGGGCGCCCTCCAGGGCGTGCAGCGTGAAGATGCAGATGCCGACGATCAGGATGACGGCTTCCACGAAGTACGCCTGGCCGAAGTTCGAGCCGGCGAAGCGGGACTTGCGGCCCGGCTTGTCCGGCCTGCTCAGCTGGCGGATCGCGATCAGCACCAGGATGCCGAGCGTGGTCATGGTGCCGACGAACTCGACGAACATGTTGTACGGCGCCCAGTCGCCGATGACCGGCAGGATCCAGTCCGCCTTGAACAACTGGCCGATCGCGTTGACGATCGTCAGCAGCAGGGAGAAGAAGCCCACCGCCACGAACCAGTGCGCCACGCCGACGATGCCCCAGCGGTTCATCCGGGTGTGGCCGAGGAACTCCTTGACCACGGTGGCGGTGCGCTGTGCGGGGTCGTTGGTCCTGGTCCCGGCCGGCACCGGCTGGCCGAGGCGCATGAAGTGGAAGATCTGGAGGAGGGCGCGGCCGAACAGTGCCACGCCGACCACGATCAGGACCAGCGACACGATGATCGCGGCGAGTTGCATTGGGGCTCCTGAGGGCGGCCTCGAATTGACCGAGCGGACATTACTAAGCGGTAACTTATGCGGTTCTCTGAGACTACCCCTATCTTCCGTCGCGATGCAGGGGAGCGCGGGGTGATATGGGTCGCTGAGGGGTCGCCCATGGTGGCGTGCTGATCACCCTCAGGGCAATCTGATCGTGTTATTCATCCCGATTTGCTACTTTCACCCCTACCTTAGAGCCGTGCTCTACGGGATCGCCGCGGCCTCCGCCGCCCTGCTGCTCACCGCCGTCCTCGCGGCGCTGCTCCGGCTGCCCGCCCTGCGGGCCGGGGTCGTCGACCGGCGCCGGGCACGCCCTCTTCCGCTGCTCGGCGGCCTCGCCGTCGTCACCGTCACCTCGCTGGTCGCCTGGACGGGTGAATGGACCCATGTCGCCCCCCTGGGGGACGAGGTCGGCGGGCTGCTGCTCGCCGCCGTGGGGGTCGGTCTGCTCGGCCTGGTCGCCGACGTCTGGCGGTTGCGCGGCCGGGTGATCGCCGCCGGTACGGCGGTGGCCGCGGCCTGCGTGGTGCCGTACGACGAGACGGGGGCGGCCGGGGGCGCGCTCGCCGTGGCCGGGATCGTCGTCGTCTCGCTCGCCTTCCGGGGGCTCGACCACGCCGACGGGCTGGCCGGGACCGTCGGGGTGATCACCGCCTTCGGGGCCGGCGTCTGCGCCGCCATCGAGGTGATGGACGCGCTCGCCGTGCTGCTCAGCGTGTTCGCCGCCGCCCTCACCGGCTTCCTGATGCACAACTGGCATCCCGCGCGGGTCGGACTCGGCGCCTGCGGCTCGCTGTTCACCGGATTCCTGCTGTCCTCCGCGGTCGTCTTCACGCGCGCGGGGTACGCGATCGGACCGAGCACGGCCGTGCTGTTCTGCTTCGGCGCCGTCGCCCTCGCGGACGCCGCCCTGGTGGTCGTCGTACGGCTGCTCGGGCGCCGCCCGCTGCTGCGGCGCGGACCCGACCACCTGGTGCACCGGCTGCGACGGTTCGGGCTCACCCAGCCGGGGGCGGTGGTAGTGCTCGGGGTGTGCGGGTTCGGCGCGGTGCTCGCCGGGGTGCTGGTGCATGCCGGGTGGGCGGGGAGGGACACCGGGCTGTGGGTGGCGGGAGGGGCGGCCGTCCTGGTGCTCGTCCTGCTGCGGGCGCCCGTGCGGATTCCGGTCCAGCGACCCCGTCGTATGGCGTCTTCGCAGGTCAACGGGCGGTTGCGTGTAAGGAACGGATAAGACTTGAGTCCAGATGACTCAGGTCTGTTGACCCCGGCGGCCGGCTCGTGCACACTTGAGTCTGTTGCACTCAAGTCAGCTGGAGGAATCAACCATGGCACGTGCGGTCGGCATCGACCTGGGCACGACTAACTCCGTCGTCAGCGTTCTGGAGGGCGGCGAGCCCACCGTCATCACCAACGCCGAGGGTGCCAGGACCACGCCGTCCGTCGTCGCCTTCGCGAAGAACGGCGAGGTGCTCGTCGGTGAGGTCGCCAAGCGGCAGGCCGTCACCAACGTGGACCGGACCATCCGGTCCGTGAAGCGCCACATGGGCACCGACTGGAAGATCCAGCTGGACGGGAAGGACTTCAACCCCCAGCAGATCTCCGCCTTCATCCTGCAGAAGCTGAAGCGGGACGCCGAGGCCTACCTGGGCGAGAAGGTGACCGACGCGGTCATCACCGTCCCGGCGTACTTCAACGACTCCGAGCGCCAGGCGACGAAGGAGGCCGGCGAGATCGCGGGCCTGAACGTCCTGCGCATCGTCAACGAGCCGACGGCCGCCGCGCTGGCCTACGGCCTCGACAAGGACGACCAGACGATCCTCGTCTTCGACCTCGGCGGCGGCACCTTCGACGTGTCCCTGCTGGAGATCGGCGACGGCGTCGTCGAGGTGAAGGCCACCAACGGCGACAACCACCTCGGTGGTGACGACTGGGACCAGCGCGTCGTCGACTACCTGGTCAAGCAGTTCCAGTCCGGCCACGGCGTGGACCTGTCCAAGGACAAGATGGCCCTCCAGCGCCTGCGTGAGGCCGCCGAGAAGGCCAAGATCGAGCTGTCCTCGTCCACCGAGACCTCGATCAACCTGCCCTACATCACGGCCTCCGCCGAGGGCCCGCTGCACCTGGACGAGAAGCTCACCCGCGCCCAGTTCCAGCAGCTGACGGCCGACCTGCTGGAGCGCTGCAAGACGCCGTTCCACAACGTCATCAAGGACGCCGGCATCTCCATCAACGAGATCGACCACGTCGTCCTCGTCGGTGGCTCCACCCGTATGCCCGCCGTGGCCGAGCTCGTCAAGGAGCTGACCGGCGGCAAGGAGGCCAACAAGGGCGTCAACCCGGACGAGGTCGTCGCCATCGGCGCCTCGCTCCAGGCCGGTGTCCTCAAGGGCGAGGTCAAGGACGTCCTGCTGCTCGACGTCACCCCGCTGTCCCTCGGTATCGAGACCAAGGGCGGCATCATGACCAAGCTGATCGAGCGCAACACGACGATCCCGACGAAGCGCTCCGAGATCTTCACGACGGCCGAGGACAACCAGCCGTCCGTGCAGATCCAGGTCTACCAGGGCGAGCGCGAGATCGCGGCCTACAACAAGAAGCTCGGCATGTTCGAGCTGACCGGTCTGCCGCCGGCGCCCCGCGGCGTCCCGCAGATCGAGGTCTCCTTCGACATCGACGCCAACGGCATCATGCACGTCACGGCGAAGGACCTCGGCACCGGCAAGGAGCAGAAGATGACCGTCACCGGCGGCTCCTCGCTGCCGAAGGACGAGGTCGACCGCATGCGCGAGGAGGCCGAGCGCTACGCGGAGGAGGACCACAAGCGCCGCGAGGCCGCCGAGACCCGCAACCAGGGCGAGCAGCTCGTCTACCAGACCGAGAAGTTCCTCAAGGACAACGAGGACAAGGTCCCCGGCGAGGTCAAGACCGAGGTGGAGTCCGCCATCGCCGAGCTGAAGGAGAAGCTCAAGGGCGAGGACACCGCCGAGATCCGCACCGCCACCGAGAAGGTCGCGGCCGTCTCGCAGAAGCTCGGCCAGGCGATGTACGCCGACGCCCAGGGCGCGCAGGCCGCGGGTGCCGGTGACGCCGGTGCCGGCCAGGCCAAGGCCGACGACGACGTCGTGGACGCCGAGATCGTGGACGACGAGCGCAAGGACGGTGCCGCGTGACGGAGGAGACTCCGGGCTTCGAGGAGAAGCCCGACGTCCCCTCCGGCGCCACCCCTGACGACGCCGAGCCGAAGGCCGCCCCCAAGGAGGGGGCGGCCCCGGCCGGGGACGCGAACGCAGACGCCGGTCTGGTCGCCCAGCTGGACCAGGTACGCACCGCGCTGAACGAGCGCACCGCGGACCTCCAGCGCCTCCAGGCCGAGTACCAGAACTACCGCCGCCGGGTCGAGCGGGACCGGGCCACGGTCAAGGAGGTCGCCATCGCGAACCTGCTGACCGAGCTGCTGCCCGTGCTCGACGACATCGGCCGCGCGCGGGAACACGGCGAACTGGTCGGCGGCTTCAAGTCGGTGGCCGAGTCGACCGAGACCGTCGCGGCCAAGCTGGGCCTCCAGCAGTTCGGCAAGGAGGGCGAGCCCTTCGACCCGACCATCCACGAGGCCCTGATGCACAGCTACGCGCCGGACGTCACCGAGACGACCTGCGTGGCGATCCTGCAGCCCGGTTACCGCATCGGCGAGCGCACCATCCGCCCCGCGCGGGTGGCCGTGGCCGAGCCGCAGCCCGGCGCGCAGGCCGCGAAGCCGGAGAAGGCGGGCAAGGCCGAGGGCGCCGAGGAGAAGTCCGAGGCGGCCGACGACAAGGAGAACGGTGGCCCGGAGGAGGGCTGACGTAATCACAGCGGACGGGAAGGAGGGACGTCGGGGATGAGCACCAAGGACTTCATCGAGAAGGACTTCTACAAGGTCCTCGGCGTCCCCAAGGACGCCACCGAGGCCGAGATCAAGAAGGCGTACCGGAAGCTCGCGCGCGAGTTCCACCCGGACGCCAACAAGGGCAACGCCAAGGCCGAGGAGCGCTTCAAGGAGATCTCCGAGGCGAACGACATCCTCGGCGACCCCAAGAAGCGCAAGGAGTACGACGAGGCGCGCGCCCTGTTCGGGAGCGGCGGTTTCCGCCCCGGACCCGGCGCCGGCGGCGGCAACTTCAACTTCGACCTGGGCGACCTCTTCGGAGGCGGCACCGCCCAGGGCGGGGGCTTCGGCGGCGGACTCGGTGACGTCTTCGGGGGCCTGTTCAACCGGGGCGGCGCGGGCGGGGCGACCCGTACGCAGCCGCGCCGCGGCCAGGACGTGGACACCGAGGTCACCCTCAGCTTCACCGAGGCGATCGAGGGGGCCACGGTGCCGCTGCGGATGACCTCCCAGCAGCCCTGCAAGGCCTGTTCCGGCACCGGCGACAAGAACGGCACCCCCCGGGTGTGCCCGACCTGTGTCGGCACCGGCCAGATCGCGCGGGGTTCGGGCGGCGGCTTCTCGCTCACCGACCCGTGCCCCGACTGCAAGGGCCGCGGCCTGATCGCGGAGAACCCCTGCCCGGACTGCAAGGGCAGCGGGCGTGCCAAGTCCTCGCGCACCATGCAGGTCCGCATCCCGGCGGGTGTCACCGACGGGCAGCGGATCCGGCTGCGCGGCAAGGGCGCCCCCGGCGAGCGGGGCGGTCCGGCGGGCGATCTGTACGTGACCGTGCACGTGGGCGAGCACCCGGTGTTCGGCCGCAAGGGCGACAACCTCACGGTGACCGTCCCGGTCACCTTCGCCGAGGCCGCGCTCGGCGGCGAGGTGCGGGTGCCGACCCTGGGCGGTCCGCCGGTCACCCTGAAGCTGCCTCCGGGCACACCGAACGGCAGGACCATGCGGGCCCGCGGCAAGGGCGCGGTCCGCAAGGACGGCACCCGCGGCGACCTCCTGGTCACCGTCGAGGTGAGTGTTCCGCAGGACCTGTCGGGGAAGGCTCGTGACGCACTGGAGGCGTATCGCGAGGCCACCGCGGGCGAGGACCCGCGGGCGGAGCTGTTCGAGGCCGCGAAGGGAGCTTGAGGGTGATGGAAGGCCGCCGGCGCAATCCGTACGAACTGACCGAGGAGACCCCGGTCTACGTCATCTCGGTGGCGGCCCAGCTCTCCGGACTCCACCCGCAGACGCTGCGCCAGTACGACCGCCTGGGCCTGGTCTCCCCGGACCGCACCGCGGGCCGGGGCCGGCGCTACTCCGCCCGTGACATCGAACTGCTCCGCCAGGTGCAGCAGTTGTCGCAGGACGAGGGCATCAACCTGGCCGGCATCAAGCGCATCATCGAACTGGAGAACCAGGTCGCCGCGCTCCAGTCCCGCGTCGCGGAGCTGGAAGCGGCCCTGGACGGCGCGGCGGCCACCATGCGCCAGCGCGAGGCCGCCGTGCACGCCTCCTACCGCCGGGACCTGGTCCCGTACCAGGAGGTCCAGCAGACCAGCGCGCTGGTCGTGTGGCGGCCCAAGCGGTCCCCGCAGCAGGGCGACTGACCGCGCGCAGCACCACGCACGGCGAGGGGCCCGTGGACGCATCCCGTCCGCGGGCCCCTCGGCGCCTTTGGGCCCGTCGGACACGGCGGCCGGCCGGGCGAGGGCACAACCCGGGCACAACCCTTTCTTTACCGCCTCCTGAACTCCCCTTGGATGGACGGTCCGTAAAGGGTGTTTGGAGAGCTTTCCCCATTGCTTTCACATGTTGGACGGCGCGTAGCGTTGCGTACTCGTTAAGCAAGGCTTCTTGACGCCGGCTGTCGGCTCCGCGTTGTCTTTTCAGACACCTGGGTCCTCTAGCAGCACCCACGTCCGAAACACACGTGAAGTGAGCCCTCGTATGCGCCGTATCGCCCTGTCCGTGGCCGCCTCCGCGGCGACCCTCTCGCTGGCCGGCTGCGGCGTCCTCAACGCGACGGGGAACAGCACGAGCGCGAGCCCGGCCAAGGGCAACGACCTCACGGTGGGCCTGCTGCTGCCGGAGACGACCAATACGCGCTACGACAAGTTCGACTACCCCATCATCAAGAGCAAGGTCGCCGACCTGACCTCCACGCAGGGCAAGGTCGAGTACGTGAACGCGGACGCTGACGCGGCCAAGCAGGCCGGCCAGATGCAGAAGATGATCGACGACAAGGTCGATGTGATCCTGCTCGACGCCGTCGACGCGCACGCCATCGCCGGCGAGGTGAAGAAGGCCAAGGACGCGGGCATCCCGGTCATCGCCTACGACCGCCTGGCCGAGGGCCCGATCACCGCGTACGTCTCCTTCGACAACGAACTCGTCGGCGAGGTGCAGGGCCGCTCGCTGCTGGAGGCGCTGGGCTCGAACGTGAGCACCGCCAAGAAGATCGTGATGATGAACGGCTCGCCCACCGACCCCAACGCCAAGCAGTTCAAGGAGGGCGCGCTCTCCGAGCTGAACGGCAAGGTGACCATCGCGGCCAGCTACGACACCACCGACTGGAAGCCGGAGATCGCCCAGGCCAACATGGCCAAGGCGATCAGCCAGATCGGCGCGGCGAACATCGCGGGTGTCTACGCCGCCAACGACGGCATGGCGGGCGGCGTCATCAAGGCCCTGAAGGCCGCGGGCGTCACCAGCCTGCCGCCGGTCACCGGCCAGGACTCCGAACTGGACGCCGTACAGCGGGTGGTGGCGGGCGAGCAGTACATGAGCGTCTACAAGTCCTACCCCGACGAGGCCGAGGCCGCGGCGCAGATGGCCGTCGCCGAGGTCCAGGGCAAGGACATCCAGTTCGACGCCCTCACCGAGGACAGGGTGGACAGCCCCACCACGAAGAACATCCCCGCCAAGCTGGTCCAGGTCAGCGCGCTGACCCGCAAGTCCATCAAGGACACCGTCATCGCGGACGGCATCTACACCGTGGGGGACATCTGCACCGCCAAGTACAAGGCCGAGTGCGCCGCCATCGGTCTCAAGTAGCGGGCCGTACCGCGCCACCCCCGTGAGCGCGGTACGGCGAGACCGACGATGCCTTGATCATGTGCATGCCGCCACCGTCATCTTGTTGCAATGCGAGGGGCGGAGCCCGGTGGATAACCGGACACAGTGGCCGATAACGGCCGCTGCGCTCCGGGGAGCCGTGTTGCGGAGCCGGTCGGCGCCCCGCATAGTTGCGCTGCGGAAGTGGCAGCACACCGGGGGTGGAATGCGCGATGGCCGGGCGGAGGGCGGGGCAGCATCCTCACGGTGCCGACCGGCTGTGCGAGGCCGGGGACCGCGTGTACGAGCGGGCGGTACGGCGGGGCCGGGTGCCCCGCACCGAGGCCGAGGCGGTGCCCTGCCTGCTGGAGCTGGCCCTGCTGCACCCGGACCCCGACGACATGGACTGGCTGGTCCCCACCGCCCCGCAGGAGATCCTGACCCGGCTGCTGCGCGGGGTCCACGACGAGGTCAGCGAGAGCCAGCGCCGGGTCGGCTCGGCGCTGGCCGCCTTCGAGTGGTACGCCGGGCTCGGGCAGTTGCAGGCGCTCGCGGCGCCGGCCGGGGGCAGCGCGGTACGGGTGCTGGACGGGCTGTCCCGCATCCAGGCCGCGATGGACGAGGCGACCGAGGCGTGCACCACCGAGGTGCTCACCGTGCAGCCGGGCGGCATCCGGCGGGAGGCCGAGCTGACCGAGGGCCTGCACCGGGCGCTGGCGCTGCGCGGGCGGGGCGTGCGCATGCGGGACCTGTACACGCACGTGGCCCGGCACGGGCAGGGACTGCTCAACTACCTGGAGCTGATGGGCGACACGGTGGAGGCCCGCACCCTGGACGAGGTCATCGACCGGCTCATCCTCTTCGACCGCACCGTGGCCTTCATCCCCGCGAACGCGGACCGCACCATGGCCCTGGAGCTGCGTCATCCGGCGCTGGTGGAGTACCTGGTGACCGTCTTCGAGCGGCTGTGGCGGTTGGCCATCCCGCTCACCGCGCCGCTGCCGGACACCGGGATCGAGGGCATCTCGCACCGTGAGCAGTCCATCGCGGCGCTGCTCGCCGAGGGTCATCAGGACGCGGTGATCGCCGAGCGGCTCGGCATCAGCGTGCGCACCTGCCGCGCGCACATCGCCCGCCTCTCGGAGACCCTGGGCGCGGCGAGCCGTACGCAGCTCGGGGTGCGGATCGCCCAGGCGGGTCTGGACGGCAGCGGCCGGGGCCTGCCGACGGGCGCGCGGGACGCCTCGCTATGAGCCCGGCGTCTCGTCCGCGCGGCGCAGGATCTCCGACTGCCCGGGGAGATGACCCGGTTGGGCCCGGCTGACGCTGCCGAGCGCGGCCGAGAGCTTGGCGATGTGCAGCCGCACGTACGCACGTTCATGCCCAGCCGGCCGGCGAGGGCGGCATCGGTGCGGCCCTCCACCGGGAGGGCGGCGATGGCCCGCTGGCGCGCAGTGGTGCCGCCCGCGGCGGGGCGCGGCGGGTGCCGCGGTCCGATCGGCGTGGCCAGGGGCCAGAACCGGTCGGGCATCGTCGCCAGACGGGCCACGATCGCCGGCCGGCGGATCTCCAGGGCCATGGTGCGCTCGGCGTCGGCGGGGATGAAGGCCACCGTCCGGCCCAGCAGTGCCTGGTCGCGGTCGGAGGTGGCGGCGTCCGGTTCGGGGGCCATCCGGGCGTGGTCCACATGTGGCTGGATCGCCAGGAACTCCTCGCGGACCTCGGCCGTGGCGCCGACCTGGTTGATGCGGTCGATGCCGCTGTGCACCCGGACCACGGGGGCGCTGCCGGGGGCGGTGCCGGGCAGGTCGCGGGCCGCCCGCAGCAGCGGTTCGAGGCTCCGGGCGATATGGGCCTCACGGCGGCGTTCGGCGGCGACGCGTCCGGCGGAGGAGCGCAGCAGCTCCTGTAGGGCCACCGAAGCGGCCACCGGTTCCAGCAGGCGCGTGCCGGTACGGTTCGCGGCCCTGCGCGCACAGCTCCTCGATGCCGTGTTACGGGTGCGGTACCACCGTGGTCACCGGCTACAGGTCCCGGTCCAGCATGCCGGACTGGGCGATGAGGAAACCCAGTTGGGCCCGGCTGCCGCTGCCCAGCGCCTGCGCCAGCTTGGCGATGTGGGCTCGGCAGGTGCGGACGTTCATGCCGAGCCGGCGCGCGATGGCCTCGTCGACGTGCCCCTCGACCAGGAGTTTGGCGATGGAGTGCTGGATCTCGGTGATGCCGTCGGGCGCGGTCTCGTACGGGGCGCCGGCGGTCAGCGGGACGGCGCGGTTCCACATGAACTCGAAGACCTTGATGAGGTAGCGGATGAGTCCGGGGTTGCGCAGTTCGAGGGCGACCTGCTGGTCGTCGCGGGTGGGGATGAAGGCGACCGACTCGTCGCAGATGATGAGCCGTTCGACCAGTTCGTCGATGGTGCGGTACTCCACCTTGCCGCTGGTGAGCTGGGAGACGTAGCCGAGCTGCTTGAGGTTGTAGCGGACGGTGTGCTGGTAGAGGGTGCGGATGTGCACGCCCCGTTCCACCAGGGCGGTGTCGCGCTCCAGGCCCTGGCGTACGTTGCGTTCGGTGAAGTGGTTGCTCGGTTGCACGGTGAGCACCGAGGACCGGCATTCGGTGGTGGCCAGGTCGAGCGCGGCGTTGATGCGGTCGTTGCCCTCCAGGACGGTGATCGAGTCGGTCGCGGAGGCCGTCTGGGTGCTCAGCGCGAGGAACGGCTCGAAGATGTCGGAGAGTTCCACGGCCCAGCGCCGGCGATCTGCTATCTCGCGTTCGAGGGGCGACAGCCGCTGGGCCAGAGCCACGGCCGGGGGCACCGGGCGCAGCCAGTCGGGATCGTCCGGGTCCGGGTGGAGCAGGGCGAACTCCATCAGACACGGGACCGCCGCGACATCGGCACGTGAGACACGCCCGGTACGCAGGGCGTTGGCGTAAAGTCGGCGCCCTTCCTCGCACAGTTCGGTGACCGCATGGGGATGTACCGTATTGTGCCGATTTGAAGTCAAATCTCCACCCCCCAGGGTCCTGAACATGCAGGAACATGATGCACTGATTGTGTGGTCATGATGTGCCTGAATGAGCCATCGTCTTATCCGACGGGGGAAGAAGGGGACCTTCAAGTGAGGACGAAGTCGACCATGGGCAAGAAGATGATTCGCTCGGGGCTGGTCGCCACCTTCTCCGCCGTTGTGGCCCTTGGAGTGCTGAGTGGCCCCTTCGGCGCGAAGAGCGACGTGCGCGCGGACACGAAGTGGCCCTCGGTGGCGACGCTCGACGCGAACAGCGTGGTGCGTGCGGACACCAAGTGGCCCAGCGACACCAAGTGGCCGTCGGTGGCGACGCTCGACGCGAACAGCGTGGTGCCCGCGGACACCAAGTGGCCCTCCGACACCAAGTGGCCGTCGGTGGCGGCTGGCGGCGTGACGAACGCCGTGCCCGCGGACACGAAGTGGCCTTCCGACACCAAGTGGCCGGCGGACACCAAGTGGCCCTCCGACACCAAGTGGCCTTCGGCAGCCGGGAGCTGATGTGACCACGCCTCCCGACGACCGCTCCTTCCGCCGTGAGATGGCCACCGCCTACCGCTCCGGCTGGCACTTCATCGATCTGGTGACCGCGATTCCCCATCCCGGTGACTCGCTGATGGTGACCGTCTTCGGTGAGCCGGTCGTCGTCACGCGCGACGACGAGGAGGACGTCCGGGCCTACCGGTGCCTGCGCAAGCCGCGCGGGGCGCCTCAGCCGGTGCGGTGTGCCATACGGTACGGAATGATCTTCGTGAACCTGGACCAGCGGGATCACCGGCTCACCGAGCCGGTGGAGTCCGACCTGAGAACCATCTCTGCCACCCCCCGCAGTGCCTGACGCGATTCCCCCGTCGTAAAAGATCGCTCAGGCGCTTCCCCCCGCAGCGGCGTCACCGTGACCTGAACACGGTGACGCCGCTGTTGTGCGTGGCGACATATCGGGGATGTCGCGGTATGACCCCGCTGCCACAGTGGCCGAAACCGATCGAACACGGCCGCCGTGGAGACACGCGTCCTCCACATCCCGTTCACCCGCGCCCCAGCGCCCTCTCCAGCGTGATCTCGATCACCACGCGATTCGGGTTCGGCCGGGGCTCGCGCCCGTAGCGCTCGGCGTAGCGGCGCTCCGCCTCCTGGATCCGGACCGGGTCCGCGGACAGACGCGCCCGGCCCTCCAGTGTGGCCCAGCGGCGCCCGTCGACCTGGCAGACGGCCGCGAGGGCGCCGTCCGGTCCCGCGGCGCGGACATGGGCCGCCTTCGCGCTGGCGCCGTCGCAGATCACCCGCGCGAGGCGCGCCCCGGGGTCGTACGTCACCCCGACCGGCACCACGTGCGGGCTGCCGTCCGGGCGGATGGTCGTCAGGGTGCACAGATGCCGCTCGCGCCAGAAGCCGAGGTACGCGTCGTCCGGGGAACCCGGAGCCACGGAGTGGTTCGCCATGCCCGAAAACCTAGCCGCAGGGCGGTGCGCGAGCCGCCTTGAGTGGAATAGACTCAACTTTATGTACGCTGGTTAAGTCAGCAGAGGATGCAGGCCGAGGTACGTCGAGGAGGAGAAGGCACACGTGGACGCCGAGCTGACCAACAAGAGCCGGGACGCGATCAACGCGGCCAGCAACCGGGCCGTGACCGAGGGACACCCGGACCTGACCCCCGCGCATCTGCTGCTGGCACTGCTGGAGGGCGAGGGCCCCGGCCGGGCGAGCGCGAACATCGCCGACCTGCTCGCCGCCGTGGAGGCCGACCAGGCCGCCGTGCGGGCGGGCGCGGAGAAGCTCCTGGCCGCGCTGCCGAGCGTGACCGGCTCCACCGTCGCGCCCCCGCAGCCCAACCGCGATCTGCTGGCCGTGATCGCGGACGCGGGCGAGCGGGCGAAGGACCTCGGCGACGAATACCTGTCGACCGAACACCTGCTCATCGGGATCGCCGCCAAGGGCGGGGCCGCCGGTGAGCTGCTGAGGCGGCAGGGCGCCGAGGCGAAGAAGCTGCTGGAGGCCTTCAAGAAGGCCAGGGGAGGACGCCGCGTGACCACCGCCGACCCGGAGGGCCAGTACAAGGCCCTGGAGAAGTTCGGCACCGACTTCACCGCCGCCGCCCGCGAGGGCCGGCTCGACCCGGTCATCGGGCGGGACCAGGAGATCCGGCGGGTCGTGCAGGTGCTGAGCCGCCGTACGAAGAACAACCCGGTCCTCATCGGCGAGCCGGGCGTCGGCAAGACCGCCGTCGTGGAGGGGCTCGCCCAGCGGATCGTCAAGGGTGACGTGCCCGAGTCGCTGAAGGACAAGCGCCTGGTCGCGCTGGACCTCGGCGCGATGGTCGCCGGTGCCAAGTACCGCGGCGAGTTCGAGGAACGCCTCAAGGCCGTCCTCGCCGAGATCAAGGACTCCGACGGACAGATCATCACCTTCATCGACGAGCTGCACACGGTCGTCGGCGCGGGCGCGGGCGGCGACTCCGCCATGGACGCGGGCAACATGCTCAAGCCCATGCTCGCCCGCGGTGAGCTGCGCATGGTCGGCGCCACCACGCTGGACGAGTACCGGGAGCGGATCGAGAAGGACCCCGCCCTGGAGCGCCGCTTCCAGCAGGTGCTGGTGGCCGAGCCCACGGTCGAGGACACCATCGCGATCCTGCGCGGTCTCAAGGGCCGCTACGAGGCCCACCACAAGGTGCAGATCGCGGACAGCGCGCTGGTCGCCGCGGCCACCCTGTCCGACCGCTACATCACCTCCCGCTTCCTGCCGGACAAGGCCATCGACCTGGTGGACGAGGCGGCCTCCCGGCTGCGCATGGAGATCGACTCCTCGCCGGTCGAGATCGACGAACTCCAGCGCTCCGTCGACCGGTTGAAGATGGAGGAGCTGGCGATCGGCAAGGAGACCGACCCGGCCTCGCTGGCCCGCCTGGAGAAGCTGCGCCGCGATCTCGCCGACCGCGAGGAGGAGTTGCGCGGACTGACCGCCCGCTGGGAGAAGGAGAAGCAGTCCCTCAACCGGGTCGGTGAGCTGAAGGAGAAGCTGGACGACCTGCGCGGGCAGGCCGAACGTGCCCAGCGCGACGGCGACTTCGACAAGGCCGCCAAGCTGCTCTACGGCGAGATCCCGCAGCTGGAGAAGGAACTGGAGGCCGCCTCCGAGGCCGAGGAGGAGGCCGTCGCCGACACCATGGTCAAGGAGGAGGTCGGCGCCGACGACATCGCCGACGTGGTCGCCGCCTGGACAGGCATCCCGGCCGGCCGGCTGCTGGAGGGCGAGACGCAGAAACTGCTGCGCATGGAGGAGGAGCTGGGCAAGCGGCTGATCGGGCAGAGCGAGGCGGTGCGCGCGGTCAGCGACGCGGTACGGCGCTCCCGTGCCGGTGTCGCCGACCCCGACCGGCCCACCGGATCGTTCCTCTTCCTCGGCCCGACCGGCGTCGGCAAGACCGAACTCGCCAAGGCGCTCGCGGACTTCCTCTTCGACGACGAGCGGGCCATGGTCCGCATCGACATGTCGGAGTACGGCGAGAAGCACAGCGTGGCCCGGCTGGTCGGCGCGCCCCCCGGCTACGTCGGCTACGAGGAGGGCGGCCAGCTGACCGAGGCGGTGCGCAGGCGCCCGTACAGCGTGGTGCTCCTGGACGAGGTGGAGAAGGCCCACCCGGAGGTCTTCGACATCCTGCTCCAGGTGCTGGACGACGGCCGCCTGACGGATGGCCAGGGCCGCACCGTCGACTTCCGCAACACCATCCTGGTGCTCACCTCCAACCTGGGCAGCCAGTTCCTGGTCGACCCGCTCAGGAGCGAGGAGGAGAAGAGGGAGCAGGTGCTGGAGGTCGTACGGGCGTCCTTCAAGCCGGAGTTCCTCAACCGCCTGGACGACCTGGTGGTGTTCTCCGCGCTGACCAAGCCCGAGCTGGAGCGGATCGCGGAGCTCCAGATCCAGCGGCTCGGCAGGCGGCTCGCCGAGCGCCGGCTCACCCTGGACGTCACGCCCCAGGCGCTGGCCTGGCTCGCGGAGGAGGGCCTGGACCCGGCGTACGGCGCCCGGCCGCTGCGCCGCCTGGTGCAGACCGCCATCGGCGACCGGCTCGCCCGCGAGATCCTCTCCGGCGAGATCAAGGACGGCGACACGGTCCGCGTCGACCGCGCCGGCGAGGGCCTGCTGGTGGGCCCGGCGACGGGGAAGACGCTGTAGCAGGGGGTGCCCCGGAGGCGGACCGGATCGCCGCCCTCGATCAGGGCCCCTGCCCGAGCCGGCCCGTTCTGAAAGATCGGTGTGTTACGGCCGCTCGGGCTTGCCACCCCCCTCCCCGCATGGGGGAGGATGGCGGGATCCGTACGAAGGGAAAAACACGGTGAGCATCGACCCGTCCTCGATTCCGAACTTCGGGGGCCAGCCCGAGCCGCAGCCCCAGGGACCGGGCGGCCCCGTCCTCCCGGACCAGGACCTCGTGAAGCAGCTCCTGGAGCAGATGGAGCTGAAGTACGTCGTCGACGAGGAAGGCGACCTCGCGGCCCCCTGGGAGCAGTTCCGCACCTACTTCATGTTCCGCGGGGAGGACGAGCACGCGGTCTTCTCGGTGCGGACCTTCTACGACCGGCCGCACCAGATCGAGGACAAGGCCCAGCTCCTCGAGTCGGTCGACGACTGGAACCGCCGCACCCTGTGGCCCAAGGTCTACACGCACACCCACGACGACGGCACGGTCCGCCTCATCGGCGAGGCCCAGATGCTGATCGGCACCGGCGTCGACCTGAACCACTTCGTCTCCTCCACGGTCAGCTGGGTGCGCGCCGCGATCGAGTTCGACAAGTGGCTGGTGGAGCAGCTGGGCCTGGAGCAGGAGGCGGACGGCCCGCAGAAGCCGGAGGACGGCGAGGCCGGCTCCGGCGAGTGACCGGCCCGGACCGCTACAGCGGCGCGCGCCCCAGCACCAGCAGGTACGCGCCGTAGAGGTACGACAGCCCGGCCAGGGCCGCGACCACCACGGCCGCGTGCCAGGGCCGGGCTCGCGCCGTGCGCACCAGCGCGCGGGCCGGCGGCAGCAGCAGCGGGAAGGCCGGCAGCAGGAAGCGCGGCTTGGACTCGAAGATGCCCGAGCCGCCGAGCACGACCAGCAGCAGCACCCCGCTGTAGACCAGCAGCGGCAGCGGCGGCCGGTCGAGCAGCAGCAGCGCGAACAGCACCACGCCCACGGCCACCAGCAGCAGCGCCATGGGGAACACCACCCGGCCGCCGTGCAGCAGCAGGGCGCGTACGAAGCGCAGCGAGCCGCGCCCGAGGTCGAACCGCGAGCCCCAGCGCGCCTGCACGGCGAAGTAGCCGCCCAGCAGATCGCCCCGGCGGTGGCCCACCCACAGCAGGAACCCGGTCCAGCCCAGCGGGGCGAGCGCCGCGCCCGTCCACAGCCTGGGGGAAACCCGGCCGCGCCGCCGCCACACCTCGCCGCCGACCGCGGCCAGCACGGCGGCGGCCACCGCGAACCCGTTCGGGCGGGCCAGCCCCGCGAGCGCCGCGAGGGACCCCGCCCACAGCCAGCGCCCGGTCAGCACCGCGTACAGCGACCAGGCGGCGCACGCGGTGAGCACCGGCTCGGTGTACGCCATGGACAGCACCACCGAGTGCGGCAGCAGCCCCCACAGCAGCACCAGTGCGATCCCCACCGGCCGCCCGTACAGCAGCGTCCCCACCGCGTACAGACCCGCCGCCGCCACCAGCGCCGCCGACCAGGACACCAGCAGCCCGGCCGCGCCCCCGCCGAGCGTGCTCACCTCGCCCACCGCCCGCACCAGCGCCGGGTACAGCGGGAAGAACGCCAGATCGCTGTAGCCGTGCCGGCCCAGGGCGTGGCCGTACCCGTGCGCCGCGATGCCCAGGTACCAGACCGAGTCCCAGGAGCGGCCCAGCAGGGCCAGGACGGGCCGGCCCGCGGCCTCGGCGAGCAGGGCGAGGACGGCGGTGCCGGCGAGCCGCGCGCCGAGGAACAGTCCTACGGCGACGCAGCTCGCCCGCAGCAGACAGGCGCGGGCGCGTTCGCCGGGCGCGGGCTCGGGCGTGGTGACGGGCGGAGCGAGAACGGTGCTGGCGTGGGTCACACCTCCGCACCTTGCAAGGGCCGGGCCCCGGATGCGAGCAGGGCACGGCCAACCGGCGGCGAACCGTCCCTCACATGGCCCGCAACCGCTCCGCCGCCTCGCGCAGCACGTCCGTGCGCTTGCAGAACGCGAACCGCACGAAGGGCGCGCCCGCCTCGCGGTCGTCGTAGAAGACCGCGTTGGGGATGGCCACCACACCGGCGCGTTCGGGCAGGGCGCGGCAGAAGGCGAAGCCGTCCTTCTCGCCGAGGGGGCGGATGTCGGTGGTGACGAAGTAGGTGCCCGCCGGCCGGAACACCCCGAAGCCGGCCGCCGCGAGCCCGGCCGACAGGATGTCCCGGCGCTCTCGCATCGAGCGCCGGACGTCGTCGTAGTAGGACTCGGGCAGGGCGAGGGCCTCGGCCACCGCGTACTGGAAGGGGCCCGAGGCGACGTAGGTGAGGAACTGCTTGGCCGCGCGGACCGCGCTGACCAGGGCGGGCGCGGCCGTCACCCAGCCGACCTTCCAGCCGGTGAAGGAGAACGTCTTGCCGGCCGAGCCGATGGTCACCGTGCGCTCGCGCATCCCCGGGAAGCCCGCCAGGGGGAGGTGCTCGGCGTCGTCGAACACCAGGTGCTCGTAGACCTCGTCCGTCACCACCAGCAGGTCCCGTTCCACCGCCAGCTCGGCGATGGCGGCCAGCTCGGCGCGGGTGAGGACGGTTCCGGTGGGGTTGTGCGGGGTGTTGATCAGCAGCAGCCGGGTCCTGCCGGTGACGGCGGCGCGCAGTTCGTCCAGGTCGAGCCGGAAGCCGCCCTCGTGCGGGCGCAGGGTCACCGGCACCCGGCGACCGCCCGCCAGCGCGATGCTCGCCGCGTAGGAGTCGTAGTACGGCTCCAGGGCCACCACCTCGTCGCCCGGCTCCAGCAGCGCGAGCAGCGCGGCCGCGATGGCCTCGGTGGCGCCCGCCGTCACCAGCACCTCCGTGTCGGGGTCGTACGACAGCCCGTACCGGCGCTGCTGGTGCGCGGCGATCGCGGTGCGCAGCTCGGGGACGCCGGGGCCCGGCGGGTACTGGTTGCCGCGCCCGTCGCGCAGCGCCCGTACGGCGGCCTCCCTTACCTCCTCGGGGCCGTCGGTGTCGGGGAAGCCCTGGCCCAGGTTGATCGACCCGGTGGCGACGGCGAGGGCGGACATCTCCGCGAAGATCGTCGTACCGAACTCGGCGAGCCTGCGATTGAGGAAGGGGCGCGCGGTGGAGGTCATGGCGGCCATCCTGCGCCCAAGCTCTGGAGTTCCTCAACTCCGCTTTGGCGCGCGTCCGGGGCGGGCATCTCCGGGGCACCGCGCGTGGCGCGGGGGAGGAACGAGGCACCCACGGGGGGTGGCTTCGGGGGACCGGAAGAAGGTGGCGCCATGGATCCGTTCGTGATCGGCCTGGTGGGTGTGCTCGTCCTGTTCATCGTCGTCGTGCGGGTGTTCGGCAAGGAGAGCGGCAGGGGCGGGTCGCGGGGCGGGCGCAGGAGCGGGATGGGTGACACCAGCGCCAGTTGGTGGGCCGGGGACCCTGGTTCCTCCGGCGGGCACCACGGGCACCAGGGCGGGCACGGAGGCCACCACGGCGGCCACGGCGGCCACCACGGCGGGCACTCCTGCGGCGGCGGGCACTCCTCGTGCGGCGGTGGCTCGTCCTGCGGCGGGGGTTCCTCGTGCGGTGGCGGGTCGTCCTGCGGCGGGGGTTCCTCGTGCGGCGGCGGGAGCAGCTGAGGCGCGCGGGGCGGACGGCGGCGGGGAGAGGCCGCCGGGACGAGGGATGCGGGCCTCCGCTTCCGCGCCCGGCGTGCGCCGTGGTGGAACAGTTGAGCTGTGAGCCCCCCGAGGGATGGAAAGCCCCCGAAGTTGGGTAAAAACGCTGTGGCGGCCCCTCTGTTCATGATTCCCTCTAAAACGCCAATACAGCCAACGCAGCCCCCAGGACGTCTCGCAGACGCCTCTTACCGGCCGGGCCGGCCGGGCTGACACGGCCATCTCCCCTCATTTGCGTGTTAGCGGAGCCGATCCATGCTCACGACCCTGAACACCAGCTACAGCGATACGCGCGCTGCCGACCTCGCCTGGGCCCTGGGGCGCGAACCGCTTCCGGCCCTGGCCACCCTCGACCTCGAACTGGCCGGCGCCAAGCTCCAGTTGAGGCTGCTCGGCGCCTCGCACCAGGTCCTCCTGGAGGAGGAGCGCGGCCTGTGCTCCGAGACCGTGGCCTGCATCCCCGGCTCCAGCACCCCGCTGCCGCTCGGCGTCGCCAAGCGCGTCGGCGAGTGGGAGTACGAGTTCGCGGCGCGCGTCGAGATGCTCACCCCCGGCTCCTTCGCGGGCCGCGCCCAGGAGTTGCTGGCCCTCGTCTCCGAGCACCCGCACGGACTCGCGGGCGTCTTCCCCGGCAGCCCGCACGCGTTCACCGCGATGCTGGCCCAGCGGCACGAAGACCATGTGCACTGGCGCACCTGGCACGCCTACCCGCAGGATGGCCAGGTCGTCGCCACCCGCACCCGGGTGGGCGCGCGGGCGCGCTGCGGCCGGCCCCGCCAGGACGCCCGCGCCGCGTAACTCCCGGGGCGTCCGCCGCATAAACCCGGATCGGGCCGACGACCCCAGATCCACACCTGTGGGTGACGAGGCGTGCCCGCCGCGTGACGTAACGTCGCAGGGTGATCGAACCGCAGGCCCCCGCGCCCACGGGCCCCCCGCCCTCCCGGACCGGCCCCGCGGTGCTGCCCGTCCGGCCCGGCACCGGGCGGTTCCTGGTCCTCGTGTGCGTCTTCGTCTGCGCGGCCTGCGGACTCGTGTACGAACTCGAACTCGTCGCGTTCGCCTCGTACTTGATCGGCGACTCGGTCACCCAGGCGTCCGTGGTGCTGTCCGTGATGGTGTTCGCGATGGGCATCGGCTCGCTCGGCGCCAAGCGGCTGCGCCGGCACACCGCCGTCGGCTTCGGCGCGGTCGAGACGCTGCTCGCCCTGGTCGGCGGGTGCAGCGCGATGGCCCTGTACGCCGTGTTCGCCTGGACCGGCGGCTGGGGCGGGCTGTGGGCCGAGGGACCGCGCTGCCTGCTGGTCGCCTTCTCGCTCGCCATCGGCCTGCTCATCGGCGCCGAGGTCCCGCTGCTGATGGAGCTGATCCAGCGCATCCGCCGGCAGGACGCGCCCGCCGCCGTGGCCGACCTGTTCGCCGCGGACTACGTCGGCGCCCTCGTCGGCGGACTCGCCTTCCCCTTCGTACTCCTGCCGTTCTTCGGCCAGTTGACCGGCGCGCTGCTCACCGGCACGGTCAACGTGGTGGCGGGCGGCGCCCTCGTCCTCGGACTGTTCCGGCGCGACCTGACCCGCCGCGCCCGCTGGACCCTGCTCGTCGTCGGCTGCGCCGTCCTCGGCGTCCTCGCCTCCGCCGCCGCCCTCTCCGCCGACTTCGAACGCGCCGCGCGCCGGGCGGTGTACGGCGCGGACGTGCGGGTCGCCGTGCAGACCGGGGTGCAGGAGGTCGTCCTCGCGGGCGGCACCGGCGGCCGCCCCCTCGACCTCTACCTCGACGGCCGGCTGCGCGTCGGCGGCCGGGACGCCCGCCGCTACCACGAGGCCCTGGTCCACCCCGCCCTCACCGGAGCGCACGCCCGCGTGCTGATCCTCGGCGGCGGCGACGGACTCGCCGCGCGCGAGGTGCTGCGCCACCGGGGGGTGCGCCGCGTCGACATCGTCGAACTCGACCCGGAACTCGCCCGGTTGGCCCGCCGCGACCCCGGCCTCGCCGCCGCCAACGGCCATGTCTACGCCGACCCCCGCGTCCGCCTCACCACCGCCGACGCCCTCAACTGGCTGCGCACCGCGCCCGCCGCCTCGTACGACGTCGTGATCGCGGACCTCCCCGACCCCGGCATCACCGCCAGCACCAAGCTGTACTCCGAGGAGTTCTACGGCCTCACCCGCCGCGTGCTCGCCCCCGGCGGGCGGCTCGTCGTGCACGCCGGGTCCGTCACCACGCGCCCCCGTGTCTTCTGGACGGTCGCCGCGACCCTGCGCGCCGCCGGGTTCGCCGCCACCCCCTACCGGGTGTCCGGCCAGGACCCCGGCTTCCCGGCGGGCCCCGACCGCTCGGCGGGCGCGCCCGAGGCCCCGCACGACTGGGGCTTCCTGCTCGCCGCCCCCGGCCGCGCCGCCCCGCCGCTGCGCCTGGACCCGGCGGTGCCCGCGGGCACCCTCACCCCGGCCGCCCTCGCGGCGGACCGGCGGGCGGCCGAGCGGACCCGGACCGGCGGGATGCCGGCCTCCACCCTGATCCACCCGCGGTACTGAGCGGGGCGCCCGCGCGGGTTCCGCCGTTCCGCCGAGGGTACGATCCGCCCGCTGCTGGGTAGGCTCAGCCGACATGGAGCACCAGGTCTTCGTCCCGGTCCCGGCCGACCGCCTCGCCACGGCACTCGCCGACCCCGCGCGCGTCGCACAGGCCGTCCCCGGACTCCAGCAGGACGCCGGCGCCCCACCCGTCGCCGGCCGCCTCAAACTGCGCGTCGGCGGACACTCCGTCACCTACCGGGGAACCGCACGGGTGCGCGCCCAGCAGGACGGCACCTACACCGTCGAGGGGGACGCCACCGAGGCCCGCGGCACCGGCGCGGTCAAGCTCGCCCTCACCCTGCGCCTCGCGGCCGCCGAGGGCGGTACGACGGTCACGGTCGAGGGCGGCGCGGACGCGTCCGGCCGCCTCGCGGAGCTTCCCGCGGAGGCGGTCCGCGCGGCGGCGGCCCGGCTGCTGAGCCGGTTCCTGGAGGGGCTGGGGGAGCGGGAGGACGGGGCGCGGGAGCCGGGGGAGGCGCCGGAGGCCGGGCACGCGTCCGTTTTCGACACCGAGATCCCGCCATCCTCGCTCGACCCCGACGCGGACGACGAGGAGGACGGCGAAGAGGGCGACGAGGAGGATGGCGAAGAGGGCGAGGAGGAGGATGGCGAAGAGGGCGAGGAGGACGCGCGGCAGGCGGCCGGGGACGTGGAGCGCCCCGCGGACGACTTCGCCGACGCCGGGCTGCCGCCCGCCGAGGCGGCCCACGCCCGCCGCACGATGATCGGCCGCAGCGCGGAGGAGGTCGACCACGCCCCGCCGCGCGGCCGCTACGCCCCGGTACCGGCCCCGCAGACCGTTTCGGCGAACCAGGCACTCAAGTGGGCGGCGCCGGCCGCGGCGTTGGCGGTGGCGTCGGCGATCGTGGTGGGCCGGGCCCTTCGCAAGCGCCGTTGAGAGCGGCTGCCTTGTGCGGATCTCGTCGTGGCCGGTCGCCCAGCTCCCCGCGCTCCTTCGGGGCGCGATCACCAGTACTGTCTTCCCGTGAGTAACGACGACATCACGCTGACCGCGGGCGACGCGGAGGTGATCGTGCGGCCCGGCAGCGGCGGCCGCATCGGTGGACTGAGGATCGGCGGCACGGAACTGCTGCGGCAGGGCGACCGCTTCGGCTGCTTCCCCATGGTCCCCTGGGCCGGCCGCATCCGTGACGGCCGTTTCCTGGACGGCGGCATCGTCCGGCAGATGCCCCTCAACTCCCCGCCGCACGCCATCCACGGCACGGCCCGCGACGGCGCCTGGCGCACCGCGCGCGTCACGGAGAACGAGGCGGTGATCACGTACGAGCTGACCGACCCCTGGCCGCACTCCGGCCGCGTCACCCAGGTCGTCGCGCTCGCCGGGGACAGCCTGACGCTGACGATGTCCGTGGAGACGTACGACGACTCGTTCCCGGCGCAGATCGGCTGGCACCCCTGGTTCCACCGCACCCTCGACGGCGTGGACCTCTCCCTGGACTTCGAACCCGCCTGGCAGGAGGAGCGCGGCGCCGACCACCTGCCCACCGGCAACCGCGTCGACCCGAAGCCGGGCCCCTGGGACGACTGCTTCGGGATGCCCGGCGGCGTGGACGTCACGCTCACCTGGCCGGAGCGGCTGGAGCTGAAGGTGGCCAGCCGTGAGGAGTGGGTGGTGGTGTACGACGAGCAGGCCGAGGCGGTCTGCGTGGAGCCCCAGACCGGGCCGCCGAACGGGCTGAACACCTGCCCGCGCCTGGTCACGCCCCTGGAGCCGCTGGAGGCGACCACCACCTGGAGCTGGCGGCGCCTTTAAGCTGGGCGGCATGAGCGACGTGCGTAGCGAGCTGCTTCAGCAGATCAAGGACAAGGCCGTGGTGCACGGCAAGGTGACCCTCTCCTCGGGTCTGGAGGCCGACTACTACGTCGACCTGCGCCGCATCACCCTGGACGGCGAGGCCGCTCCGCTGGTCGGCCAGGTGCTGCTGGACCTCACCGCGGACCTGGAGTTCGACGCGGTGGGCGGGCTCACCATGGGTGCCGACCCGGTCGCCGCCGCCATGCTGCACGCCGCCGCCGCGCGCGGGCGCCGGCTGGACGCCTTCGTGGTCCGCAAGGCGGCCAAGGCGCACGGGTTGCAGCGCAGGGTCGAGGGCCCGGAGATCAAGGGCCGCCGGGTCCTGGTGGTCGAGGACACCTCCACCACCGGCGGTTCCCCGCTGACCGCCGTCGAGGCGGTGCGCGAGGCCGGTGCCGAGGTCGTCGCCGTCGCGACCATCGTGGACCGGGCGACCGGCGCCGCCGAGAAGATCGAGGCCGGCGCGGGGGTTCCGTACCGTTTCGCCTTCTCGAAGGGTGAACTGGGTCTGGACTGACACGACCGTGTGACCTGGACTTGGGGGGCGTCGTGCGTCACCCCCCGTCTGGAAAGATGGGGGGCCGACGACGACGTCACCCACCAGGTCTAGGTCAGGGCCGTACGCAGAACCCACCCGCAACACAAGGAGCGGACAGATGCCCATCGCAACCCCCGAGGTCTACGCCGAGATGCTCGACCGGGCGAAGGCAGGCAAGTTCGCCTACCCGGCCATCAACGTCACCTCCAGCCAGACCCTGCACGCGGCGCTGCGCGGCTTCGCGGAGGCGGAGAGCGACGGCATCGTCCAGATCTCGACCGGTGGCGCCGAGTTCCTCGGCGGCCAGTACAGCAAGGACATGGTGACCGGCGCGGTCGCGCTCGCCGAGTTCGCGCACATCGTCGCGGAGAAGTACCCGGTCAACATCGCGCTGCACACCGACCACTGCCCGAAGGACAAGCTCGACGGGTACGTCCGTCCGCTCATCGCGCTGTCCAAGAAGCGCGTGGACGCCGGTCTCAGCCCGCTCTTCCAGTCGCACATGTGGGACGGCTCCGCCGAGACCCTCGCCGACAACCTGGAGATCGCGCAGGAGCTGCTGGAGCAGGCCCGCGCCGCCCGGATCATCCTGGAGGTGGAGATCACCCCGACCGGCGGCGAGGAGGACGGCGTCTCGCACGAGATCAACGACTCCCTGTACACCACGGTCGAGGACGCGATCCGTACGGCGGAGGCGCTCGGCCTCGGCGAGAAGGGCCGCTACCTGCTGGCCGCGTCCTTCGGCAATGTGCACGGCGTGTACAAGCCGGGCAACGTCGTGCTCCGCCCCGAGCTGCTGAAGGAGCTCAACGAGGGCGTGGCCGCGCGGTTCGGCAAGGAGTCCCCGTTCGACTTCGTCTTCCACGGCGGCTCCGGCTCCAGCGAGGAGGAGATCCGCACGGCGCTGGAGAACGGCGTGGTGAAGATGAACCTGGACACCGACACCCAGTACGCCTTCACCCGCCCCGTCGCCGGTCACATGTTCGCCAACTACGACGGCGTCCTGAAGGTGGACGGCGAGGTCGGCAACAAGAAGGCCTACGACCCGCGCACCTGGGGCAAGCTGGCCGAGGCGGGCATGGCCGCGCGCGTCGTGGAGGCCACGCAGCACCTGCGCTCCGCGGGCAACAAGATCAAGTAACTGAGCGCCCGTAGGTTTCGTACCTCGCGTACGGCGGGTCCGGCGGTCGTCAGCACGGCGCCGCCGGGTCCGCCGTATCGCTGTCGTCAGGCGTACCGCCGTACCTCACCGGTTATATCTCGGACATGCCCGACGTCCGGATCGGCTCGTCCCGCGGTACCTGGATCCTGCTCACCACGGTGCTCGGCTCCAGCATGGCCATGCTGGACTCGACCGTCGTCAATGTGGCGCTGCCCCGCATCGGCCGCGATCTGGACGCGAGCCTCGGCGCCCTGCAGTGGACCGTCAACGCGTACATGGTCACGCTGGCCGGGCTGATCCTGCTCGGCGGCTCCCTCGGCGACCGCTACGGACGGCGCCGGATCTTCGTGCTCGGGGTGGTCTGGTTCGCCACCGCCTCCCTGCTGTGCGGCATCGCGCCGAACTCCGTGCTGCTGATCGTGGCGCGCGCCCTCCAGGGCGTCGGCGGGGCGCTGCTCACCCCCGGCTCGCTCGCGCTGATCCAGGCGTCCTTCCACCCGGACGACCGCAGCCGCGCCGTCGGCCTGTGGTCCGGGTTCGGCGGGATCGGCGCCGCGGTCGGCCCCTTCCTGGGCGGCTGGCTGGTCTCCGGGCCCGGCTGGCGCTGGGTCTTCCTGCTCAATGTGCCGCTCGCCCTGCTGTGCGTGCCCGTCGCCCTGCGGCATGTGCCGGAGTCCGCCGACGAGGGCGCCCACGGCCGTTTCGACGTCCTCGGCGCGGTACTGGGCGCGCTGGCGCTGGCGCTGCTGACGTACGCGCTCATCGAGGCGCGTGGGGGTACGGCCGCGGTGGTGGTGAGCGCGGTGCTGGGCCTCGCCGCGGCGGCCGCGTTCGTGTACGTCGAACGGCACCGGCCCGATCCGATGCTGCCGCCGGACGTCTTCGCCTCACGGCAGTTCACCGCGGTCAACCTGGTCACGCTGTGCGTGTACGCGGCCTTCGGCGGCTTCTTCTTCCTCACCGCGCTCCAGTTGCAGGTGGCGGTCGGCTGGTCGCCGCTGGTCGCGGGGACGGCGCTGCTGCCGACCACCATCCTGATGCTGCTGTTCTCCTCCGCGTCCGGCGCGCTGTCCGACCGCACCGGCCCCCGGCTGCCGCTCACCGTGGGGCCACTGCTGTGCGCGGTCGCGATGCTGCTGATGCTGCGCGTCGGGCCGGGGGCGGGCTATCTCACCGACGTGCTGCCCGCGCTGCTGGTCATGGGCGCCGGCATGGTCACCCTCGTCGCCCCGCTCACCGCCACGGTCCTCGCCTCCGTCGACACCGCCCGCGCGGGCGTGGCCAGCGGCATCAACAACGCGGCGGCGCGGGCGGCGGGCCTGGTGGCGGTGGCGGCGCTGCCGCTGCTGGCCGGGATGGGGGCGGACGCGTACCGCTCCGCGTCGGCCTTCGACGCCTCCTTCGACCGGGCGATGCCGATCTGCGCGGGCGTCTTGGTGCTGGGCGCGATCCTCGCGTTCTTCCTGGTCACGGGCCGTCCGACAGCGGGATGCCAGCACCCGGAGCGGCATACGCACTGCTCGCTCGCGGCGCCTCCGCTGGAGGGCGAGCGGAGCGGCTCGCAGCCGTCCCCCGGCAGTGGTTCGCAGCCGTCCCCCGGAAGCGGTTCGTAGCCGTCCCGTACGGGGCTGCGCCGGTCGTGGACGCGCGTACGCGAGACTGAACCCATGACCATTCACGAGAACCTGCTCGGCGGGCCGCCCCCGACCCACCTTCCCGATGACCCGGAACCCCGTGAGCAGCTGGCGGGCGGCGCCGCGCCGGCGGACGTCGCCGCGCAGCACCCCACCTCCTCCCTCGCGTGGGCGCAGCTCGCCGACGACGCCTTCGAGCGCGGCTCCGTCGTAGAGTCGTACGCCTACGCCCGTACGGGCTACCACCGCGGGCTCGACGCGCTGCGCCGCAGCGGCTGGAAGGGGCACGGCCCCGTCCCCTGGGAGCACGAGCCCAACCGCGGCTTCCTGCGCGCCCTGCACGCCCTCGCCCGCGCCGCCCAGGCCATCGGCGAGCAGGAGGAGTACGAGCGCTGCTCCCAGTTCCTGAAGGACTCCTCGCCCACCGCGGCCTCGACCCTCGGCTGACGCGCGCGCGTCACCTGTGTGGCCCGTCTGGCAACAGGCGGGCCTTGCCGTAGCGGGGGTGATTGCGGAGGATGCGAGTGGGGACCGGGGCCCCCGTGCCGGCATCGGCAGGGGCGGACCGCTACCCGGAGCAACAACAGGAGACAGCGATGTCCCAACAGGCTCACCCCCACGAGGCCGCTGAGCCCGAGACCCCGCATCTCGATTTCGCGGGCACGACGCCGTACGAGGACTACGTCCGCGCGGACGTGCTCACGCACCTCCAGCACCCCCTCTCCGAGGACCCCGGCGAGATGGTCTTCCTGGTCACCACGCAGGTGATGGAGCTGTGGTTCACGGTGCTGGTGCACGAGTGGGAGACCGCCGCCAAGGCGCTGCGCTCGGACGACGTGCCCACCGCGATCGCCGCGCTGAAGCGCTCGGTGCGCGAGCTGGAGGCCCTGAACGCCTCCTGGACCCCGCTCGCCGGTCTCACCCCCGCCCAGTTCAACTCCTACCGCGCCGCCCTCGGCGAGGGTTCCGGCTTCCAGTCCGCGATGTACCGGCGCCTGGAGTTCCTGCTCGGCGAGAAGTCCGCGTCCATGCTCGTCCCGCACCGCGGCGTCCCCCGCGCCCACGCGGAACTGGAGAAGGCACTGCACGAACCCAGCCTCTACGACGAGGTGCTGCGGCTGCTGGCCCGCCGGGGCCACCCGGTCCCGGACGAGGTTCTCGACCGCGACGTCTCCCAGCGCCATGAGCCTTTCGCGGCCGTCGAACAGGTCTGGGCGGACATCTACTCCGGTGACCAGGACGGCGAACTCGTCCGGCTGGGCGAGGCGTTGACCGACGTGGCCGAGCTGGTGTGGCGCTGGCGCAACGACCACCTGGTCGCCACCCGCCGCGCGATGGGCTCCAAGACCGGCACCGGTGGCTCCGCCGGGGTGGCCTGGCTGGAGAAGCGGGCCCGAAAGAACGTGTTCCCCGAGCTGTGGACGGCCAGGTCTTATGTCTGAACTCACCTTGCGGGCGAAGGAGTTGGACGCGGCGGACGCGCTGGCTCCGGTGCGGTCCCGCTTCGTCCTCGACGACGTCGTCTACCTCGACGGCAACTCGCTGGGCGCGCTGCCCGCGCACGTCCCGGACCGGGTCGCGGACGTCGTGCGCCGCCAGTGGGGCGAGCTGCGGATCCGCTCCTGGGAGGAGAGCGGCTGGTGGACCGCGCCCGAGCGGATCGGCGACCGGATCGCCCCGCTCATCGGGGCGGCGCCGGGGCAGGTCGTGGTCGGCGACTCCACCAGCGTCAACGTGTTCAAGGCGGTGGTGGCCGCGGCCCGGATGGCGGGAGAGGAGCGCACCGAGATCCTGGTGGACGCCACCACGTTCCCCACGGACGGCTACATCGCGGCGTCGGCGGCCCGGCTGACCGGCCGTACCCTGTGCGCGGTGACGCCCGCCGAGGTGCCGGACGCGCTCGGGCCGCGTACGGCGGCGGTGCTGCTCAACCACGTCGACTACCGCACCGGCCGGCTGCACGATCTGCCGCGGCTCACGGCCGCGGTGCACGCGGCGGGCGCCCTCGCGGTGTGGGACCTGTGCCACAGCGCGGGCGCGCTGCCGGTGGGACTGGACGAGCACGGCGTCGATCTCGCGGTCGGCTGCACCTACAAGTACCTGAACGGCGGGCCCGGTTCACCGGCGTTCCTGTACGTCCGCCGCGGGCTCCAGCCCCGCTTCGACTCCCCGCTGCCCGGCTGGAACTCCCACGCGGAGCCCTTCGGGATGCGGCCGTCGTACGACCCGGCGCCGGGCGCGGTGCGCGGCCGGGTCGGTACGCCGGACATCCTCTCCATGCTGCCCCTGGAGGCGGCGCTGGAGGTCTGGGAGGGCGTGGACATCGGCGCGGTCCGCGCGAAGTCGCTCGCGCTGACGGACTTCTTCCTCTCCTGCGTGGCGGAGTACGCCGGGGACCGGGTCGAGTCCGTGACGCCGGCCGCCCACGCCGAGCGCGGCAGCCAGGTCTCCCTGCGCTGCGAGAACGCCGGTGACGTCATGAAGCGGCTGATCGAGGCGGGTGTCGTGGGCGACTTCCGCCCGCCGGACGTGCTGCGCTTCGGCTTCACCCCGCTGTACACGAGCTTCGCGGAGGCGGAGCGGGCGGCGCGGGTGCTCGGGGCGGTCCTGAAGGGGTGACACCCCGCCGTCCCCGTCCGCCGGCCGCGGCCGGCGGACGGGGACGGGGAGCCGATGGGCGTACCCGCCCCGCGTACCGGCACGTCACGTGCCTGATACCGTTCCCCGCCAACGGCCGGCGATGACCCCCACCTGGTCCGCCGCGCCCAGAAACGTTCCGTCGCTGAGAGGTTGGAGCATGCCGGACGACGCCGCCGCAGCCCGCGCCGCCGCCGAAGAGGAGTCGGCCTTCTCGCACGCCCCGGTCGACCCCGACGCCACCGCCTCCTACGGCACCCACCCCGACCAGGTGATCGACTTCTACGCCCCCCGCACGACGGGCGACACCCCGGCCCCGCTGGTCGTCGTCCTGCACGGCGGCGCCTGGCGCGCCCGCTACGACCGCCGGCATGTCACCCCCTTCGCCGCCTTCCTGGCCCGCAGGGGCTTCGCCGTGGCCAACGTGGAGTACCGCCGCGGCGGCGAGACGGGGGCCGTTGCCGGGGCCGAGGGTGTCACCCCGCCCGCCGGTCGCTGGCCCGACACCTTCCAGGACGTCGCCGCCGCCCTGGACGCCCTCCCGGACCTGACCCGCACGGCGCTGCCTGGCGCCGACCTCCGCCGTACCGTCCTCACCGGTCACTCCGCCGGCGGCCACCTCGCGCTGTGGGCCGCCGCCCGGCACGTCCTGCCCGCCGACTCCCCCTGGCGCCCGCCCGCCGCCGCCCCCCTGCGCGGCGTGGTCGCCCTCGCCCCGATCGCCGACCTCACGGTCGCCGAGCGACTGGCCGTCTGCGAACACGCCTCACTCCAACTCCTGGGCGGCGCCGACCACTTCACCCAGCGCCTCCCGTACGCCGACCCCGCCCTCCTCCTCCCGACCGGCATCGCCACCACCGTCGTACAGGGCCGCGCGGACCTGGTCGTACCGGAGGCGGTCAGCGAGTCGTACGCGGACGCCGCGGCGAAGGCGGGCGAGACGGTGGGCCTGACCCTGCTGGCGGACGTGGGCCACTTCCCCCTGATCGACCCAGCGGCGGACGCGTGCGCGGTCGTCGCGGAGGAGATCGCCCAACTGGCTTGGTAATTACCGTTGCTCGGGCGGGTTGGAGTCCCATCCGGCAGCAAAGGACCACACGACGTTTGGCCCTGAGGTGAAACGGAGTGAGGCACTGGAATGAGCGTTGCTCATGTGAATTTCGTTCATGGTCGGCAGTACCTTCCCTTTCTCGCATAGGAGCGGAAAGGAGGTGGCGGTCGGTTGCACCT
This sequence comes from Streptomyces sp. AM6-12, assembly GCF_044327085.1. Taxonomy (NCBI): domain Bacteria; kingdom Bacillati; phylum Actinomycetota; class Actinomycetes; order Kitasatosporales; family Streptomycetaceae; genus Streptomyces; species Streptomyces sp. AM6-12. The sequence goes on along the minus strand of NZ_JBIQWN010000001.1, from coordinate 3,478,067 downwards.
GTACAGCAAGTTGCCCCGAACCCTTGCAATTGATGGCAATTGCAAGGGTTTTTCCCTTTTTGATGCCGCCAGGGATCGCATAGACGGCGTTGCCTTTGACCGCAGCGCCACTGACCAGAGACGTGATGCCATCGGAGGCGATGTGTGGGGCTTTGGCGACCGATGGTGCGTGGGGGTCCTGCGTTTCTCCGTCGGCCGACTCGGGGAGCGATGATGGTGCGTTTCGGGGTGAACGGCTTGCCGGTGTGGTGGCACGATGACCGGATTCGCAGCCGGCTGTCGCCAACGCGATCATCAGGGCGCAGCCGAGCATGCTGGCGGACCGCCGGGCTACCGTCATCAGGCGACAAGCAACGGGGCAGCGGCCGAAGTCCCGGCGCGCTTCAGAGCGAGATGCATCGTTCATCCTCTCGTGATCCCCCTTGTGAGAGGTACCCAGGCGGCGATCTTCGCGTACGAGTCGGGGCTGATACGCCCCGGCGCGCGGTGAGTGGCGTAGACCCGCGTGGGAGGCGGGGGCCCGTGTAGTACCTGAGACGGACCCCGCGGAACCCGTCTCCAAGCTGACGACCCACTCCGGCCCGCCGCCTACCGTTTACCGTGTGACCGAGACGACGCCCCCGCCCCCGACCTCGCCGTTCGGGTCCGGCCGCCCGCGCAGCCCGGAGTTCCGGCTGGCCGCCGACGCCCTCGCCGGGCTGCGGCAGGACCTGTTCCACGACGCCTTCGCCTACCGGCCGCTGCCCCCGCTGGGCCCCGACAGCCGCTTCGTGCGCCGCCGCTCGGGCCGGCTGCGGGAGTACGCGCCCTGGGCCCCGCACGCCGTGGTGGCTCTCTTCGGCGTGCTGGCAATGTGGGTCGGTCTGGTCCGCGCCGGCACCTCGCTGGGGCCGGCCCTGATCTGCGGGCTGCTGGCCCTGGCCCCGGTCCTGCTGACCCTGGCGCGCCCGGCCGGGGCGTTCTGGCTGTCCCTCGCCGCGGGCACGGTCACCACGATCGCCGGCGGCGGGGACTGGATGAGCGGCACCTGGACGCCGGGCAGTTTCTTCTCCCACCTGGTGGTCCTCACCGTCGTGGCGATCCGCACCCGCCCGCGCACGGCGGCCTGGATGTGGGCGCTGACCGGCGTGTACGGCTTCTTCAACGCGAGCCTGTTCGGGCACACGTACGCCGAGGGCGACATAGCCCAGATGATGTTCCTGTCCGCGCTGATCCTGCTGGTGGTCGCCGTGCGGCACGTCCGCAAGGAGGCCGCCCTGGAGGTGACCGCGCAGCAGACGGTGACCGAGCACGAGCGCTCGCGGCGCACCCTGCTGGAGGAGCGCACCACGATCGCGCGGGAGCTGCACGACGTGGTCGCCCACCACATGTCGGTGGTCGCCATCCAGGCGGAGGCGGCGCCGTACCGGGTGGAGAACCCGCCGCCGGAGCTGGAGAAGGCGTTCGCCACCATCCGGGAGAACGCGGTCGCGGCCCTGACCGAGCTGCGCCGGGTCCTCGGGGTCGTCCGCGCGGAGGACTACGCGGCGCCGGACGCCCCGCAGCCCACGCTCGCCGACCTGGACGGGCTGCTCGCCAATGTGCGCGAGGCCGGGCTCAGCGTGGACAAGGCGGTGACCGGCGCGGTGCGCGAGCTGCCGCAGGGGGTGGAGCTGTCCGCCTACCGGATCGTGCAGGAGGCGCTGAGCAACACGCTGCGGCACGCGCCGGGGGCGAGCGCACGGGTGGAGGTCTCCTACGTCCTCGGCGGGCTCGGCCTGCGCGTGGTCAACGGCCCGCCGCCCGCGCCGAGCCTGCTGAAGCCGTCACCGGGCGCCGGGCACGGCATCACCGGCATGCGGGAGCGCGTCACCATGCTGGACGGTGAGATGACGGCGGGCCGCACGGCCGAGGGAGGCTACGAGGTGGCGGTGTTCCTCCCCGTGGCGACCCCGGCGGAACCGGCAGCACCGGCAGCACCGGCAGCACCGGCAGCACCGGCAGCCCCGGCGGACCCGGCGGCCGGAGGCGGAGCCGGGGGCGGCGCATGACGATCCGCGTCCTGATCGCGGACGACCAGATGATGGTCCGCGAGGGTTTCTCCGTCCTGCTGAACGCGATGCCGGACATCGAGGTCGTCGGCGAGGCCGTCAACGGCCGCGAGGCGGTGGCGCGGGTACGCGAACTCGCCCCGGACGTCGTGCTGATGGACATCCGCATGCCCGAGCTGAACGGCATCGAGGCGACCCGCGAGATCGTCGCGGCCGACGCTGCGGCGAAGGTCCTGGTGCTGACCACCTTCGATCTGGACGAGTACGTCTACCAGGCCCTGCGGGCGGGCGCCTCCGGCTTCCTCCTCAAGGACGCCTCGGCCCGCCAACTGGCCGACGGGGTACGGGTGGTGGCCGCCGGTGAGGCGTTGCTCGCCCCCTCCGTCACCAAACGCCTGATCTCCGAGTTCTCCCGCCTCCCGGAGGTCCGCCGCCCGCTGCCCACCGCCCCGGCCGCGTACGGCGACCTCACCGACCGCGAGACCGAGGTCCTCGTGCTCATCGCCCAGGGCCTGTCCAACGCGGAGATCGCCGAACGCCTGGTGGTGGCCGAGTCCACGACGAAGACCCACGTCAGCCGCATCCTGGTCAAACTGGGCCTGCGCGACCGCACCCAGGCGGCGGTGTTCGCGTACGAGGCCCGCCTGGTGACGCCGGGATGAGCGCGGCGTCGGGCCGGGAGCGGGAGCCGGGTCAGGGGCTGGAGCTGGAACTCGTACCGCATGCCGGTGTCGGGCCGTTCCGGCTCGGCATGCCGGTGGGGGAGGCGCGGGACGCGGTGGCCGCGGCTGGGGGCTCCCGGATCACCCTGGCCGCCGAGGAACCGGGCCAGCTCCATCTCACGCACGACGCCTCGGGATCGGGCATCTCCCTCGGGTTCACCCAGGGGAAGCTGAGCGACATCGAAATCTTCCGGTTCCGGAAGGAGGACGCCGGGGTGCGGGTGCTGCTCGACGGGCTCGACGTCTTCCGCACGCCGAGCGAGGACCTGCGCGCGCGGCTCGCGGAACGGGGCCACGCCATCGGGGAGGACGGCGACCTCGGGGAGGACGGCGACCTCGGCTTCGACGCCCTGCCGGAACTCGACGTGATCCTGGCGAACGAGAGCGGCCGCGAACTCCCGGCGGACGAGGAGGGCCGCCCCCTCTACTACGACTACGTGCTCCTCGCGGAGCGCATCGGCTGATCTGGTCGGAGCGGGGGCCGGTGGGTTAGCGTCCGGGCATGGCAGGCTCCAGCGATCTCGCTTTCGACCCCTGGGACCCGGCGTTCGTGGCCGACCCGTACCCGGCCTACGCCGAGCTGCGGGCCCGCGGCCGGGTGATCCGGTACGAGCCCACGGACCAGTGGCTGGTGCCGCACCACGCCGACGTCTCGGCGCTGCTGCGGGACCGGCGGCTCGGGCGGACGTACCAGCACCGGTACACCCACGAGGAGTTCGGCAAGTCCTCGCCGCCGCCCGCGCACGAGCCGTTCCACACGCTCAACGACCACGGGATGCTGGACCTGGAACCGCCGGACCACACCCGGATCCGGCGGCTGGTGTCGAAGGCGTTCACCCCGCGCACGGTGGAGCGGCTGAAGCCGTATGTGCACGGCCTGGCCGACGAGCTGGTCGCGGGCCTCGTCCGGGAGGGCGGCGGTGATCTGCTGACGGACGTCGCCGAGCCGCTGCCGGTCGCGGTGATCGCCGAGATGCTGGGCATCCCGGAGGCCGACCGGGACCGGCTGCGGCCCTGGTCGGCGGCGATCTGCGGGATGTACGAGCTGAACCCCGCCGAGGACACGGCGGCGCGCGCGGTCCGGGCGTCGGTCGAATTCTCCGACTACCTGCGGGAGTTGATCGCCGAGCGGCGCAAGCACCCCGGCGACGACCTGATCTCCGGGTTGATCGCCGCGCAGGACGGTGACGGCGGGGTGGGCGGCCGGCTGACCGAGCAGGAGGTGATCTCCACCGCCGTCCTGCTGCTCAACGCGGGCCACGAGGCCACCGTCAACGCCACGGTCAACGGCTGGTGGGCCCTGTTCCGCAACCCCGCCCAGCTCGCCGCCCTGCGCGCCGACCACTCGCTGGTCCCGGCCGCGATCGAGGAGCTGATGCGCTACGACACCCCGCTCCAGCTGTTCGAGCGCTGGGTGCTGGACGACATCGAGATCGACGGCACGGTGATCCCGCGCGGCGCCGAGATCGCCATGGTCTTCGGCTCCGCCAACCACGACCCCGCCGTCTTCGCCGACCCCGCCCGCCTGGACCTCGCCCGCGCCGACAACCCCCACATCTCCTTCAGCGCCGGCATCCACTACTGCATCGGCGCCCCGCTGGCCCGCCTCGAACTGACCGCCTCCATGACCTCCCTGCTCCGCCAGGCCCCCACCCTCACCCTGGCGGAGGAACCGACCCGCAAACCGAACTACGTGATCCGCGGACTGGAGGGACTGAGCGTGCAGGTCCGCTGACCACCCGCTCGGCCGACCGGGCTGCCGTTTCCACCCAGCCCGTACGGCGTCCCGGCCGTGCGGTAACCCGGCTGTACGGCGGCCCGGCGGTACGGCGGCCCAGCCCGTACGGCGGCCCAGCCCGTACGGTGGCCCGGCCGTATGGCGTCCCGGCTGTGCGGTGACTCGGCCGTGCGGTGACCCGGCTGTATGGCGTCCCGGCCGTGCGGTGGCCCGGCTGTGCGGTGAGCCGGCCGTGCGGTGGCGCGGCTGTGCGGCGACTCGGCTGTGCGGTGAGCCGGCCGTGCGGCGGCCCGGCCGTATGGCGGCCCGGCCGTGCGGTGGCCCGGCGCGCCGGAGACGACGGAGCGGTGGCGGGTCCGCCGGGGCGGGAAGTGGGCCCGCTGAAGACGGCCTACCGCTCCTTCGTCTCCTCCAGCACGGTCCTGCCCACCAGCGCGTACCGCTCCGGCGCCCGCCGCTTCAGGTACTGCGCGTAGGCCACCCCCGCCACCGCGACCGCCCCCACCAGCCACGGCGTGGCCCGCAGCACCAGCGAGCCCGACTCGCTGCCCGCCGCCGCTCCCATGTTGGACACCAGCAGCACCACGACCCCGAGCATCGCCACGCCCCCCACCAGCGGCGCGGCGAACGTGCGGAACCAGTGCCGGCTCTCCGGGTGGTGCGAGCGGAAGTACGCCAGCACGGCGAAGGAGCACACGGCCTGGACGACGAGGATCGCCATCGTCCCGAGGATCGCGAGCAGCACGTACGTCCCGGTGTACGGGTCCTTCCCCGCGATCCAGAACGCGCCGATCAGCACCGCCGCCACCGCCGTCTGCACCAGCCCGGCGACGTGCGGCGAGCCGTGCCGCGCGTGGGTGCGTCCGATGGTGCGCTTCAGCGAGGGCAGCACGCCCTCGCGGCCCAGGGCGTACAGGTAGCGCGCGGCGCAGTTGTGGAAGGCCATCCCGCAGGCCAGCGACCCGGTGATCATCAGCCACTGCATGACGTCCACGGCCCAGTGGCCGACGTACCGCTCGGTGGGGTCGAAGAACATCGAGAGCGGGTTCGCGGAGGACGCGGCCTTCACCGCCGCCGCCTCGCCGTTGCCGCAGATGGCAATCCAGGAGACGAAGACGTAGAAGACGCCGACGCCCAGGACGCTGACCATCGTCGCCTTGGGGATGATCCGCTTGGGGTCGCGGGACTCCTCGCCGTACATCGCGGTCGACTCGAAGCCGACCCAGGACCAGAAGGCGAAGAAGAGGCCGAGCCCGGCGGAGGTGCCCTTGAACGCGTTGACCGGATCGACCGGCGCGAGGCTGAAGCCGTGCGGCCCGCCGCCGTGCAGGGCGACGGACACGGCCATCGCGGCGAGCACCGTCACCTCGGTCGCCAGCAGCACCACCAGCAGTTTCTCGGCGACGCTGACCCCGAACCAGGTGCCGGTGGCGTTGATCGCCAGCATCAGGATCGCGAACGACCACCAGGGCAGGTGCACCCCGGTCTGGTCCCGCAGGGTGGTCGTGGCGAAGGTGGAGAAGATCCCGATGAGCGCGGGCTCGAAGACGACGTAGGCGAAGGTGGCGAGCAGTCCGGAGGCGAGGCCGATCGTGCGGCCGAGGCCGTAGGAGATGAATCCGTAGAAGGCGCCCGTGGACGTGATGTGCTTCGCCATCGAGGTGAATCCGACGGAAAAGATTGCCAGTACGACCATTGCGACGAGATAGCTTGCGGGCGCCCCGATGCCATTGCCGGACGAGACCATGAACGGCACGTTCCCGGTCATCGCGGTGATCGGCGCGGCCGTCGCCACCGCCATGAACACCACGCCGAGCAACCCGACGGCGTTGGGTTTCAGCCGGTGAATCGTTTCATCGCCGCCGGTCTCCGCCGCCGGGACGACGCCCTCGTCCACTGCCATGAATGATCCCCTCCGGGTCCGGTCCCTGGGTCCTGATGGAGCAGGATGCTGGACGAGAAGGGGGCACGGGAAGGGGTCCGCATGGTTAAATATTTGTCACTAGACCATTGAGGTGAGGCGTGCGGGGTCATCTGCCGGCGGGCAGCACCAGCCCCCACGCCCCTTCCAGCACCCGCCAGGTCCGCCGCCGTACCGGGCCCGTCACCCGTGCGTCGGCGCGGTAGTGGAAGTCGGGGCCGGTGACCGTGACGGTGTGCCCCGAGGCCCGCAGGGGCGTCGCCTCGGCGCCCACGGAGAGGGGATGGACCTCCAGTTCGGCGAGCCCGCCGGTGGCCGGGGCCAGGGAGAGGGACTCCACCGGCCGGTCGAGGTCCACCAGCGCCTCGCCGTCGACCTCCACCCGCAGCCGGGTGGGGCCGGGCGAGGGTATCGCGGTCAGCCGGGTGGGGCGCGGGCTCAGGGTGCGCACCAGGGACCGGTACCAGGGGCGGCCGGCGGCAGCCAGCGGCGCGGGCGCGGGCACCCGCGCCGGGGCCGGGGGGATGGCGAGCCCGCCGAGCACCAGGCCCCCGCTGTCGTCGGCCAGCAGGTCCAGGCGCCGCTCCGCGCCGTCCAGCACCGCCCGCGCCGCCGCCACCGCCCCGGTCGGCACCCCGAGGGACGCCGCGAGCGTGAGGGACTCGCCCACCGGCACCACCGACAGCGCACATCCGGCCAGCTCCCGCTCCCGGTGCAGCAGGGTCACCGCCCGCGTCAGGGCGGCGTCGTCGCCCACCACCACCGGCCGGCGCGACCCCCTGCGGCCCAGTGCGCGGGCGAATTCCTCCGGACCCTGGGGGAGGCACACCTTGGCCGCCGCACCCGCGCTGAGCACGTCTTTCGCGATCCGTACGGACTCCCCGTCCGTCTGCCGTGCCCCCGGATCGATGATCACCAGCAGCTGATCGGACATCGCGAAGGTCGCCACCTCGGTCCTGCCTCGCTTCCTCGGGTAGCATCTTTGTGCAAGAGCCCCTTGCGCTATTGCGCCAGGGGCTTCGTCTATTCCGGGGCATCCGGTCCGACGGTTGTGCGGCCAACGACGGTCGCGGTGGCACGCGGCGGTGAACCTTACGCCCGCGCCCCTGACCTTGGACATGCCCCGCCCGGAAGGGGTGTACGCGCGTGCCCGCACTTGTGCTGCTCGGTGCTCAGTGGGGTGACGAGGGCAAGGGGAAGGCCACCGACCTGCTCGGTGGATCGGTGGATTATGTGGTGCGGTACCAGGGCGGCAACAACGCCGGCCACACGGTCGTCGTCGGCGACCAGAAGTACGCCCTCCACCTCCTGCCCTCCGGCATCCTCTCTCCCGGATGCACGCCGGTCATCGGCAACGGTGTCGTCGTCGACCCCTCGGTCCTGCTCTCCGAGCTGAGCGGTCTGAACGAGCGTGGCGTCGACACGTCCAAGCTGCTCATCAGCGGCAACGCGCACGTCATCACGCCGTACAACGTGACGGTCGACAAGGTGACGGAACGCTTCCTCGGCAAGCGGAAGATCGGCACGACCGGGCGCGGTATCGGCCCCACCTACGCGGACAAGATCAACCGCGTGGGCATCCGGGTCCAGGACCTGTACGACGAGTCGATCCTCCAGCAGAAGGTGGAGGCCGCGCTCGACGTCAAGAACCAGGTCCTCACCAAGCTGTACAACCGCCGCGCCATCGCCGCCGACCAGGTGGTCGAGGAGCTGCTGGGCTACGCCGAGCAGATCAAGCCGTACGTCGCGGACACCGTGCTGGTCCTCAACCAGGCCCTGGAGCAGGACAAGGTCGTGCTGTTCGAGGGCGGCCAGGGCACGCTGCTCGACATCGACCACGGCACGTACCCCTTCGTCACCTCCTCCAACCCTACCGCCGGCGGCGCCTGCACCGGCGCGGGCGTGGGTCCGACGAAGATCAGCCGGGTCATCGGCATCCTCAAGGCGTACACCACCCGCGTCGGCGCCGGCCCGTTCCCGACCGAGCTGTTCGACGAGGACGGCGAGGCGCTGCGCCGGATCGGCGGCGAGCGCGGTGTGACCACCGGCCGGGACCGCCGCTGCGGCTGGTTCGACGCGGTGATCGCGCGCTACGCGACGCGGGTGAACGGCCTGACCGACTTCTTCCTCACCAAGTTGGACGTGCTCACCGGCTGGGAGCAGATCCCGGTGTGCGTGGCGTACGAGATCGACGGCAAGCGGGTCGAGGAACTGCCCTACTCCCAGACCGACTTCCACCACGCGAAGCCGGTCTACGAGAACCTGCCGGGCTGGTCCGAGGACATCACCAAGGCCAAGACCTTCGCCGACCTGCCGAAGAACGCGCAGAACTACGTCAAGGCGCTGGAGGAGATGTCCGGCGCCCCGATCTCCGCGATCGGCGTGGGCCCGGGCCGGGACGAGACGATCGAGATCAATTCCTTCCTCTGATCCCTTCCGGCAAGCCGGCGTTCGGCCCGGCTTCACCTGCGGCAGCGCCCGCCGGAGCCGCCCTCGGGCGGGTCCGGCGGGCGCCGCCGTTTTCCGCCCCGCCTGACCCATCCTTGACCTGGACATGGTCATTTCCTGGTTCCCGGCGATGAGGGGCGCGAGCACGATCTACGCGGGTAGCCTCCGCATGGAACGACCCCCTGCTCGCGCCAACTCCAGTCTCAGGAGCCTTGAATGACCCACAGCCCGATGAACCGCCGGGAGTTCGTGAAGAAGTCGGCCGTCACCGGCGCCGCCGTCGCCGCGGCGGGCGCGGTGGGCAGCGGCACCGCGGAGGCGGCCGACCGCGGTCACCGCCCCGGAAAGGCTCCGCGCACCTGGTCGTTCTCCATCCTGGGCACCACCGACCTGCACGGCCACGTCTTCGACTGGGACTACTACGCCGACGCGCCCTACACCGACAAGGCCGGCAACTCGGTCGGCGTGGCCCGCGTCGCCACCCTCATCAAGCAGCAGCGCGAGGCCAAGGGCGAGCACCGCGTGGTGCTCGTCGACGCCGGCGACATCATCCAGGGCACCTCGCTCGCCTACTACTTCGCCCGTGTCGACCCGATCACCGGCACCGGCGGCAAGCACGGCCCCAAGCACCCCATGGCCGTCGCCATGAACCACATGCGCTACGACGCCGCCGCCCTCGGCAACCACGAGTTCAACTACGGCATCGACACGCTGCGCAAGTTCGAGGAGCAGTGCGACTTCCCGCTGCTCGGCGCGAACGCCCTGCACGCCAAGACGCTGCGCCCGGCCTTCGAGCCGTACACCGTCAAGCGCATCAAGGTCCCCGGCGCCCCCGACATCAAGGTCGGCATCCTCGGCCTGACCAACCCCGGCATCGCGATCTGGGACAAGGACAACGTCGGCGGCAAGCTGGTCTTCCCCGGCCTGGTCGAGCAGGCGAAGAAGTACGTGCCGCGGCTGCGCGCCCTCGGCTGCGACGTGGTCTTCCTGACCGACCACTCCGGCCTGGACGGCTCCTCCTCCTGGGGCGACGAACTCCCCTACGTCGAGAACGCGTCCAACCTGGTCGCCGAGCAGGTGCCGGGCATCGACGCGATCCTGGTGGGCCACACCCACGTCGAGGTGCCGTCGTACACCGTCAAGAACGAGCAGACCGGCGAGGACGTCCTGCTGTCCGAGCCGTACTGCTGGGGCTACCGGCTCAGTGTCTTCGACTTCGAGCTCGAACTCCACCACGGGCAGTGGAAGGTGACGGGCAAGAAGGCGGGGACCCTCAACCCCAACGGGGTGGAGGAGGACCCGCAGATCAAGAAGCTGCTGGAGGCCGACCACGAGCTGGTGGTGAAGTACGTCAACACCCCGGTCGGCACCTGCACGGCGAACCTCTCGGCGGCGGAGTCCTGCTGGAAGGACGTGCCGATCATGGACTTCATCCACAAGGTGCAGATGGAGACGGTCAAGACCGGCCTGTCCGCCGCCGACGCCGCCCTCCCGCTGATCTCGGTCGCCGCGCCTTTCAGCCGCACGGCCGACATCCCGCAGGGCAACGTCACCATCAAGGACATCGCCGGCCTCTACATCTACGACAACACCCTCTACGCCAAGAAGCTCACCGGCGCCCAGCTCAAGGATTACCTGGAGTACGCGGCCAAGTACTACGTCCAGGTCCCGGCGGGCACGAAGGTCGACACCGCGACGCTGACCAATGCCAACAGCTTCTGGGACTACATGTACGACACCGCCGCGGGTGTCGACTACGAGATCGACATCGCCCAGCCCGAGGGCTCCCGCATCAAGAACCTCGCCTACAACGGCGCCCCCGTCGCCGACGACCAAGTCTTCGTGGTCGCCGTCAACAACTACCGGGCCAACGGGGGTTCGGGCTACCCGCACATCGCCACGGCGGAGATCGCGTACAGCTCCACCAACGAGATCCGCGACATGATGATCGACTACGTCACCGCGACGAAGACCCTCGACCCGGCCGACTTCGCGGTCACCAACTGGAAGCTGACCCAGGCGGGCACGCCGGTCTTCTAGCGGTTGTCCTTCCGCCCCCCCGCCCACCCGACTCGCTTGGCCGAGGGGTGGGCGCGGGGGCGGGCGACAGTTACTTGGCGGCGTGCGCCAGGAACGCCGTCCAGGCGGTGCCGGTGACCGAGAGGTGGGGGCCGGCGGGGTTCTTGGAGTCGCGGACGTGGATCCGGGTGGGGCAGGGGGCGACTTCGACGCACTGGCCGCCGCTGTCGTTGCTGTACGAGGACTTGCGCCAGGTGAAGGCGGTTTCCACGCAGTTCCCGCCCCCGCTGTCGCTGTAGCTGGACTTGAACCACCGAAGGGCTCCGGTGCCGGTCATTGGATCTCCCCTGCCAACCGTTCGATGAGGCTCAGTGAGTCGTCGGGACTCAGTGCCTGTGCCCGGATCTTCGCATAGCGGTGGTCCAGTTGGGACACCTCGGGCGGATCGCTGACGAGGATGCCCTGGTCCTCGATCTCCAAGTAGACGACGTGCTCGTGGTCCTTGGTGACGACCAGCTTCATGCTGCCCCGGTCTCCCGCGTACGTGCCCCGAAGGCCACGGTCCATGGGGAGCACCTGGACGCAGACGTTGTCCCGCTGCGCGTCCTCGGCGAGCGAGCGCAGCTGGCCGCGCAGCACCTCCCAGGACCCGAACGGCCGCCGTAGCACGCCCTCTTCCAGGATCAGCTCGATCATCGGGGCCGGGTCCCGGTCGAAGAGCGCCCGGCGGGCCAGTCGCGCCTCGACCAGTTCCTCGCGCTTCTGCTCGGAGACCGCCGGATAGCCGCCGCCGATCAGCGCCCGCGCGTACTCCTCCGTCTGGAACAGGCCGTCGACCACCAGCGTCTCGTACGAGCTGATGGTGGTCGCCCCGGCCTCCAGGCCCGAGAAGTCCCGGAACCGCGCCGGGTACTTCTCCATGAGCATCCACTTGCGGGCCTCCTGGAAGACCCCCAGTCCGCCGCCGATGTGTGCCTCCAGGCCCACCGCCGTGCGGCTGGACGGGGAGTACGGGCGCGAGATCGCCGACCGGCTGGCCGGGCTGACCCGTGGGGACCCGGGGCCGGTCGTGCAGTCGGACGGCGGGCGGCGGGGCGTGTACTTCCTCGTGGCGCCGGGGACCACCGGGCACCGCGCCTGGCCGGAGTGCGTCACCCGGCTCACCAGTGGGCCGTACTGGGCGAGTTACATTCCCGTGCCCGCGCTCGACGGACCCACCTGGCCGCTCTTCTGGCGCTATCGGCCCACCGGCGCCGACCGGTTCGTGCACACGTCCTTGCTCAGGGCCGCGCTCAGCTGAAGACGATCATCGAGCCCTGGGCCAGCGAACGGGTCGCGGCGGCGTGCAGGCCCAGCCAGACATGGCGTTCGCGGGCGAAGGGGTTCGGGTCGTAGGGGGTGGGGGCGGCCGGTTCCTCCAGTTCGGTGGGGGCCGCGGGCGGCGTCGGCGGGGCCGGGGGGTTGGCCGGATCGATGCCGATGACCGGGGCGACGTACTGGAGTTCGCGCAGCAGCGCCTGCGCGGAACCCAACGGGCCGCCGCCCGCCAGGAGTTGCTCGTCGGAGAGCGGATGCGGGAAGTCGACCGGGACGTAGGCGCCCGCGTGGTCGTAGTGCCAGACCAGGTGCGACTGCTGGGCCGTGGACTCGAACATCTCCAGCAACTGCTCGTAGTCCCCGCCGAGTTCGTCCACCGGCGTCACCGGGAGACCGCAGACCTGGAGGAGGTATGCGCGGCGCAGGAAGTGCAGGGCGTCGTAGTCGAACCCGGCGACCGGCGCGACCTCGCCGGACAGGCCCGGCATGTACTGGTACACCGGCACGGGCGGCAGCCCCGCCGCGGCCAGCGCGTGGTTGTAGTGCGCGAGTTCCTCGGCGAACGGGTTGTCCGGCGTGTGGCACAACACGTCGACGAGCGGTACCAGCCACAGGTCACAGGCCAAAGAGAGCTCCTCACACAAAGAGGTCGTCCGGGAAGCCTAATCGGTGCCTGTGTGGTCCCATACCCTCACGTCCGCTCAGCTATCGGACAGATCTTCCAGCAGCGTCAGGGAGTGGGCGTTGGCCGCGCCGACCAGGGCGCGGGCGCCCTCGGTGTCGCGCCGGGCCAGGGCCTCGACCAGCTCCGTGTGGCCGGCCCACAGGCGGCCGCGCAGCTCGGGCAGGCGGCGCAGGTGCTGGACGGCGCAGACCCAGGACTGCACGCGCAGCCGGTGCAGGAAGTCGCCCAGGTAGGGGTTGCCGAACAGCACGCTCAGCTCGCGCCAGAAGCGCAGGTCGTAGCCGATCAGGACGGTGAGGTCGCCCGCGGCGGCGGCGCGCTGCGCCTCCTCGCCGCGGCGGCGGACGGTCGCCAGCAGGGCACGGGTGGCCGGGTCCTCGGGCGGGGTGCGGAAGGCGGGGTGCCCGGCGGCGAGGGCCTGGAACATGCCGTCCGTGACCAGGGCGCGGGCCCCGATCATGTGCCGGTAGTCGGCGAGCGAGTACTCCGGCACGCTGAAGCCGCGGTGCTGGTCCGCCTCCAGGATGCCCTGCGCGGACAGGTCGACCAGCGCCTCGCGCACCGGGGTGGCCGAGACGCCGTACTGCTCGGCGATCTCCTTCACGGTGAACGCCCGGCCCGGCCGCAGCCGTCCCGCCAGCACCTCGTCACGGAGGGCGTCCGCGATCTGCTGGCGCAGGGTGCTGCGGGTGACGACGCCGTTGCCGGGCATGGCCGGATTCTCCTCACGCGTATGGGTGACGCACTCGTACCTTTGAGCGACTCTGCGGAGTCTTATGAGCACGTCACCTTACGCGTTCGGCCTGTGCCGACGGCAGCTCCGGTTACGCCGTGTACTCGTCGGCGACGGACAGCGCGGCGTCGAGGGCGGCCAGGCCCTCCTTCAGCTCGGCCTCGCTCGTGTTGCACGGCGGCACCACATGGGTGCGGTTCATGTTCACGAACGGCCACAGGCCGTGCTTCTTGGCGGCCGCGGCGAAGGCGGCCATCGGCGCGTTCGCCTCGCCGGTCGCGTTGTACGGCACCAGGGGCTCGCGCGTCCCCCGGTCCCTGACCAGCTCCAGCGCCCAGAACATGCCCACGCCGCGGACCTCGCCCACGCTCGGGTGGCGCGCGGCCAGCTCCGCCAGACCCGGCGCGAGCACGCTCTCCCCGAGCCGCCTGGCGTTCTCGACCACGCCCTCCTCGGCCATCGCGCCGATCGTGGCGACCGCGGCGGCACAGGCCAGCGGGTGCCCGGAGTAGGTCAGACCGCCCGGATAGGGGCGCTTGCCGAAGGTCTCCGCGATCTCCCCGGAGATGGCGACGCCGCCGAGCGGCACGTAACCGGAGTTCACGCCCTTGGCGAAGGTCATCAGGTCCGGCACGACACCGAACAGGTCGGCGGCGAACCACTCGCCGGTACGGCCGAAACCGGCCATGACCTCGTCCAGGATGAAGACGATCCCGTACTTGTCGCACAGCTCCCGCACCCCGGCGAGGTAACCCGGCGGGGGCAGCATGATCCCGGCGGTGCCGGGGATGGTCTCCAGGATGATCGCGGCGACGGTGCCGGGGCCCTCGAAGGCGATCGTCGTCTCCAGGTGCTCCAGCGCCCGCGCGGTCTCCTGCTCCTCCGTCTCGGCGTAGAAGCGGGAGCGGTACAGGAACGGCGCCCAGAAGTGCACGACGCCGTTGGTGCCGCTGTCGGAGGGCCAGCGGCGCGGGTCGCCGGTGAGGTTCACGGCCTGCTGGGTGCCGCCGTGGTACGAGCGGTACGCCGAGAGCACCTTCGGGCGGCCCGTGTGCAGCCGGGCCATGCGCACCGCGTGCTCGACGGCGTCGGCGCCGCCGTTGGTGAAGAAGATCTTGTCCAGGTCGCCGGGGGTCCGCTCGGCGATCAGCCGGGCCGCCTCCGAGCGCGCCTCGATGGCGAACGCGGGCGCGAAGGTGGTCATCTTCGCCGCCTGCTCCTGGATGGCCGCGACGACCTTGGGGTGCTGGTAGCCGATGTTGGTGTAGACGAGCCCGCTGGTGAAGTCCAGGTAGCGCGTGCCGTCGTAGTCCCAGAAGTACGACCCCTCGGCGCCGGCGACGGCGAGCGGGTCGATGAGGTCCTGGGCGGACCAGGAGTGGAAGACGTGCGCGCGGTCCGCGGCCTTCACTGCGGCGCCGGCTGCGGGGTCGGTCTGAGGGGTCATGCGGGCGAGCGTAGATGTCCGGCATGCGGACGGGGTATCGGCGTCCTGTTCCGTGGGCGGGGCCAATCCGCGACAGGTTGTCGACACCGGGTCCGCACCGGGGCGTCCGGCCTGTTACGGAACCGTGGACGACCGGGCCTCCGGCACCTCGTACGACCGGATTATTCTCGGGCCGTTGCCACAGCTGACGGGGCGGGAAGGGCGGGCGGTCATGGAGGAACTCGGTCCGGGGGACCCGCACCGCATCGGGGGGTACCGGCTGCTGGCGCGGCTGGGCGCGGGCGGCATGGGCAGGGTGTACCTGGCCCGCTCGGACCGGGGCCGCACGGTCGCCGTGAAGCTGGTGCGCGCCGAACTGGCCGCGCGGGAGGAGTTCCGGGCCCGGTTCCGGCGCGAGGTGGGGGCGGCGCGGCGGGTCGGCGGGTACTGGACCGCGCCGGTGCTGGACGCGGACACCGAGGCGGCGGTGCCCTGGGTGGCCACCGGGTACGTGGCCGGGCCCAGCCTCGAACGGGTCGTCGAACACGAGCACGGGGCGCTGCCCGAGCGGTCGGTACGGATCCTCGCGGCGGGGCTCGCGCACGCGCTCAAGGACATCCACGCGGCCGGGATCGTGCACCGGGACCTGAAGCCGTCCAATGTGCTGGTGACCATCGACGGGCCGCGCGTGATCGACTTCGGCATCGCCCGCGCCCTGGAGACGGGCACGGCGGGCGGCGAGGGGCTCACCTCGACCGGGTCGCTGGTCGGCTCGCCGGGGTTCATGGCGCCGGAGCAGGTGCGCGGCGACGCGATCACCCCGGCGTGCGACGTCTTCTCGCTCGGCTCGGTGCTCACCTACGCGGCGACCGGGCGGCTGCCGTTCGGGAACACCGGCGGCGGGGTGCACGCGCTGATGTTCCGGATCGCCCAGGAGGAGCCGGAGCTGGCGGGGGTGCCGGAGGGGATAGCCGACCTGGTGCGGGAGTGCCTGCACAAGGACCCGGCGGCCCGGCCGTCCCTGGACGCGCTGCTGGAGCGCACGGGGGCGGAGGACACCGTGACCGGCGGCCGCTCCCTTGAGCCCTGGCTCCCGGGGTCGCTGGTGGCCCAACTGGGACGGCAGGCGGCGGGGTTGCTGGAGGTCGAGGAGCCGGAGACGGGTGCGGGCGGCTCCGGTGGGGCGGGGGCGCGCCCGGGTGCGGGGGACACCGGGGACGCCGGTGCCCAGGGGGGTGGTGCGCGGGGCGGCGGTTCCGGGGGTTCGCCCGAGCACTCCGCCGTGCTGGACGGGGGAGAGCCGGCCGAGGGGGCCGGGGCCGGGCGGCCGGCGCCGGGGCAGGGGGCGCCGCTGCCGGTGACGGTCCCCGGCGCGTACGGGGAGGCGCGGCAGGAGGCCCAGCCGCACCCCCGGCAGGGCGATCCGCGGCCGTACGTCGCGCGGGGCACCGCGTCCGCGCCGCCACCGGCCGCCCCGTCCTTCGGGTACGGCTACCCCCAGCAGCCGTACCCGCCGTACCCGCCCTACGGCGCGGAGCCCGAGCCGGAGCCGGAGCGGCGCAGCGGGCGCTCCACGGCCCTGCTGGTCGTGATCGCGGTGATCGTGGCGGTGGGCGCGGGCGGGTCGGTGTACGCGCTGCTGAACAGCGGGGTGGACGGCAGGAGGAGCGGTGCGGCAGGGCCCGCGCCGGTGTCGCGGTCCGCCTCGCCCACCGGCTCCGGGGAGCGCGCCCCGGCCTCGCCCTCCGCCTCGGGCGCGGGTGCCGTCCCGGACGCCTACCTCGGGACCTGGGCGGCGAGCATCGACACCGCGGGCGGCATCAACATCCGCCGGCTCACCATCCGGCAGGGCGAGGTGGGGGAGAACGTGCTGACGCTGGTCGCGGAGGGACCCGCGCAGGGCGGCGGGGTGTACCACTGCGTCTTCGCGGCCGGGCTGAGCCGGGCGCCGGGCGCCGGCGGCCCGCTGGAGATCGGGCCGTCGGTCGTGACCAGCGGCGAGCCCGCCTCCTCGTGCACACCGGGCGACCCGACGGAGGTCAGCCTGCTGCCGGACGGGCGGTTGCGGCGGGCGCAGCAGGGCGGCGGCGGGGAGAGCCTGACGTACACCCGGCAGTGAGCGGATGGCATCGGCCAACTCCCTTGCCGTACGGGCTGGTTGAACGTACGGCGAATTCCCGCGGACGTGCCCGGTTCGTCCTCTCGCCCTCCCGCCCGCCCGTACCGCTGCCGCCCCTGATCCGGCTCGACCGCCGAACCGGTGGGATCGCCGGGCCGGGGTCCGCAGGAGGACTCCACGGTCACCGCGGCTCCGGTGGCCGCTGTCTCGGCATGTTCGGCCGCGCGCCCCCCGCCGGCGGCAGGGCGAAGCGGCCGGTCTGGCCCACCGCTTCCTGCCGGGGCACGTACGCCACCGAGTGCACTCCCAGCGGCACCGCGCCCGCCCGGAAGGCCACCATCCAGTCCGCCGTTTCCGCCCGGACCAGTTCCGTCATGTCCTCCGAGAAGCGGCGCAGCAGCACCACGCACCGCTCCGCCGCCTCGCTCGCCGTGCCCTCCGTGGGGCCCAGCACCTCCCGCACCCCCTCCACCGCCCAGTCGAACTGGAGCGCCTGCAGGCGCCGTTGCACCGCCTGGGCCGTCGCCACGTCCCGCATCCAGCCGGACGTCACCCCGAAGTACCGGTCCGCGCCGGCGCACGCGGCCGCGAGCAGCAGGGCCAGGCAGCCCCACGGCGCCACGCCCCCGGCCACCCCCGTCAGCTCCAGCAGCGGCAGCGCCGCCCCGGTCGTCACCCCCACGGCCGCCCCGGCCCGCAGCGCCCGCGCCCCGCGCCGCTTCCACACCCGGTCCCGCAGATACCAGTCCGCCGTCCGCAGCGCTCCGTGCTCCACCCACCGGTACAGCTCGTCCAGCCGCTCGCCGGGCTCGCCCCAGTCGCCGGGCGGCAGCGCCCGCCCGGTCAGATCACCCGGCCGGGGTCCGGCCGAGCCCTCGCCCCGCCCGTCCTGGGGCGGCCCCTCGGGCTGCATCTCCGGCTGACCCACCCGGCACTCCCTACTGATCGCGACCGGTCACGTAGCGTGACATCCCCTGCCGACGTGCGGCACCCTTCCTACCGCCCGACGGGTGGCCCGGTCGTGACTTTCCCGGCTTTTCCGCCCGGAAGAGGGCCTTGATCAGCTGGAGACCCGGCCGCCGACTCACTCGAAAGAGTGGCGGTGTGATGGCCGCCCGGACCACGTAGGCTCGTGCCAAGGAGAAAGACACAGAGGAGCTGATCGTGATCCCCGGTGGTGGCCAGCCCAACATGCAGCAGTTGCTCCAGCAGGCCCAGAAGATGCAGCAGGACCTTCAGCGGGCCCAGGAGGAACTGGCGAACACGGAGGTCGACGGGCAGGCGGGCGGCGGCCTGGTCAGGGCCACCGTGACCGGCGCCGGCGAACTGCGCGGCCTGAAGATCGACCCCAAGGCGGTGGACCCGGAGGACACCGAGACCCTCGCCGACCTGATCGTGGCCGCCGTCCAGGCCGCCAACGAGAACGCGCAGGCGCTCCAGCAGCAGAAGCTCGGCCCGCTGGCCCAGGGCCTGGGCGGCGGCACGGGCATCCCCGGTCTGCCGTTCTGACCCCGGGCCAACTAGCGTACGTACCGAAAGGTCTCCAGGAAGGGCAGTCCGTTGTACGAAGGCGTGGTCCAGGACCTCATCGACGAACTGGGGCGGCTGCCCGGCGTCGGTCCCAAGAGCGCGCAGCGGATCGCCTTCCACATCCTCCAGGCCGAGCCGACGGACGTGAAGCGGCTCGCCCAGGCACTCCTGGAGGTCAAGGCGAAGGTCCGCTTCTGCGCGATGTGCGGCAATGTCGCGCAGGAGGAGCTGTGCAACATCTGCCGTGACCCGCGCCGCGACCCCTCGGTGATCTGCGTCGTGGAGGAGCCGAAGGACGTCGTCGCGATCGAGCGCACCCGCGAGTTCCGCGGCCGCTACCACGTGCTCGGCGGGGCGATCAGCCCCATCGAGGGGGTCGGTCCCGACGACCTGCGTATACGGGAACTTCTCGCGCGGTTGGCCGACGGGACGGTCACGGAGCTGATCCTGGCCACCGATCCGAATCTCGAGGGCGAGGCGACGGCCACGTACCTCGCGCGCATGATCAAGCCCATGGGCCTGAAGGTCACCCGCCTGGCCAGCGGCCTCCCGGTGGGTGGCGACCTGGAATACGCGGACGAGGTGACCCTCGGCCGCGCCTTCGAGGGGAGAAGACTCCTAGATGTCTGACGCCACGCTGCACGCCACGTCGCAGAACCCCGACGACTTCGCGGTACAGGTCGCGGACCAGGTCGAGAGCTTCCTGGTGGCCGTCACGGAGGTGGCGCGGGGCGACGAGCCCGGCTCGACCGTCCCCTTCCTCCTCCTGGAGATCTCCCAGCTGCTGCTGGCCGGCGGCCGGCTGGGCGCCCACGAGGACATCGTCCCCGACGAGCGCTACGAGCCCGATCCGGGCCCGGAGCCGGACGTGGACGAGCTGCGGGAGAACTTCGCCCGGCTGCTGGAGCCCGTCGACGTCTACTCCGAGGTCTTCGACCCCTACGAGCCCCGCAAGGCACCGGTGCCGGCCCGGATCTCCGACGACCTCGCCGACATCATCGCGGACCTGCGCCACGGCATGGTCCACTACCGCGCGGGCCGCACCAGCGAGGCGCTGTGGTGGTGGCAGTTCTCCTACTTCTCCAACTGGGGCCCGACTGCCTCCGCCGTGCTGCGCGCCCTCCAGTCGGTGCTCATCCACGTCCGCCTCAACCAGCCCCTGGAGGAGCTGGACGGCCTCGACACCGACCAGAGTCCGATGGGCGACGAGACGCTGGAGTTCGAGGCCGGCCGGGTGATGGCCGAGGAGATCGGCGGTCCGCTGGGGATCCAGCCGGGTTCGTGACGCCGTGACCGGGTCCCGCGCGCCGCGGCGCCCGCTGTGACCCGGCGCACGTTCCGCGTGGGCCGGGCCCCGGCGGGCAGGAGGCCATCCGGAAGCGGGCGTCCGGGAACTTCCGGGCCGATGTCTCACCATGCGGGAGCAGGCTGGTGGATTTCGGACGCTCGTTAAACTGAGCCGACACAAACGAACCGAGCGAGGAGCGCACGTGGGCCTTGTCGTGCAGAAGTACGGAGGCTCCTCCGTAGCCGATGCCGAGGGCATCAAGCGCGTCGCCAAGCGGATCGTGGAAGCGAAGAAGAACGGCAACCAGGTTGTCGTCGTCGTTTCCGCGATGGGCGACACGACGGACGAGTTGATCGATCTCGCCGCGCAGGTCTCTCCCATGCCTGCCGGGCGCGAATTCGACATGCTGCTGACCGCCGGAGAGCGGATCTCCATGGCGCTGCTGGCCATGGCGATCAAAAACCTGGGCCACGAAGCCCAGTCCTTCACCGGCAGCCAGGCCGGCGTCATCACCGACTCGGTCCACAACAAGGCCCGGATCATCGATGTCACGCCGGGCCGCATCCGGACCGCGCTGGACGAGGGCAACATCGCGATCGTCGCCGGTTTCCAGGGCGTCAGCGCCGACAAGAAGGACATCACCACGCTCGGCCGCGGTGGCTCGGACACCACGGCCGTGGCCCTCGCCGCCGCCCTCGACGCCGAGGTCTGCGAGATCTACACCGACGTGGACGGCGTGTTCACCGCCGACCCGCGGGTGGTGAAGAAGGCGAAGAAGATCGACTGGATCTCCTTCGAGGACATGCTGGAGCTGGCGGCCTCCGGCTCCAAGGTGCTGCTCCACCGCTGTGTGGAGTACGCCCGCCGCTACAACATCCCGATCCACGTACGCTCCAGCTTCAGCGGGTTGCAGGGCACGTGGGTCAGCAGTGAGCCGATTGGGGTCAAGAAGGTGGAGCAGGCCATCATCTCCGGTGTCGCGCACGACACCTCCGAGGCCAAGATCACGGTCGTCGGCGTGCCCGACAAGCCGGGTGAGGCCGCCTCGATCTTCCGGGCCATCGCCGACGCGCAGATCAACATCGACATGGTCGTGCAGAACGTGTCCGCCGCCTCCACCGGCCTGACGGACATCTCCTTCACGCTGCCGAAGACCGAGGGCCGCAAGGCCATCGACGCCCTGGAGAAGTGCCGCGCCGGCATCGGCTTCGACTCGCTGCGCTACGACGACCAGATCGGCAAGATCTCCCTGGTCGGCGCCGGTATGAAGACCAATCCGGGCGTCACCGCGGCCTTCTTCGAGGCGCTGTCCGACGCGGGCGTGAACATCGAGCTGATCTCGACCTCCGAGATCCGCATCTCGGTCGTCACCCGCAAGGACGACGTGCCGGAGGCCGTGCGCGCCGTGCACACCGCCTTCGGGCTCGACTCCGACACCGACGAGGCCGTCGTCTACGGAGGCACCGGCCGATGAACGCCAAGCCGACGCTCGCGGTCGTGGGAGCGACCGGAGTGGTCGGCCGGGTCATGCTCCAGATCCTGTCCCAGCGCAAGGACATCTGGGGCGAGATCCGACTGTTCGCCTCCCCCCGCCCGGCCGGCCGCAAGCTGTCCGTGCGCGGGGCGGAGGCCGAGGTCGCGGCCCTGACCGAGGACGCCTTCGACGGGGTCGACATCGCCCTGTTCGACGTGCCGGAGCCGGTCGCCGCCGAGTGGGCGCCCGTCGCCGCCGCGGCCGGCGCGGTGGTCGTGGACAACTCCGGCGCCTTCCGCGCCGACCCGGACGTGCCCCTGGTGGTGCCCGAGGTCAACGCCCACCGGGCGCGCAACCGCCCGCGCGGCATCATCGCCAACCCCGGCGCCACCACCCTCACCCTGATCGTCGCGCTCGGCGCCCTGCACGCCGAGTACGGGCTGCGCGAGCTGGTCATCTCCTCCTACCAGGCGGTGAGCGAGGCCGGCCGGGCCGGCGTGGAGGCGCTGCGCGCCCAGCTCTCCCAGGTCGCCGGCACCGAACTGGGCACCGCGCCGGGGGACGTACGACGCCTGGTGGGCGATGCCACCGGTCCGTTCCCGGAGCCGGTCGCGCTGAACGTCGTACCGTGGGCCGGCACCGCGGCCGAGGACGGCTGGTCCTCGGAGGAACTGCGGGTGCGCGACGAGATCCGCCGGATCCTCTCGCTGCCCGGCCTGCCGGTCGCCGTCACCTGCGTCCGGGTCCCGGTGGTCACCACCCACTCGCTCACGGTCCACGCCCGCTTCCAGGGCGCGGCCGGGGTGGACGGCGCCCGCGAGATCCTCGCCACCGCGCCCGGCGTGGTGCTGTGCGACGACCCGGCGTCCGGCGAATACCCCACCCCCGCCGACGTGGTGGGCACCGACCCCGCCTGGGTGGGCCGGCTGCGCCAGTCGCTGGACGACGCGAGCGCGCTCGAACTCTTCGTCTGCGGCGACAATTTGCGCAAAGGCGCCGCTTTGAACCTCGTACAGATCGCGGAGTCGGTCGCGCGGGAGTACACCGGGTGAGCCGTGTGGCCGCTTTGTAGGATCTGTGTGCGAAGTGTGTCCGGCGGCATGGTCCAAATCGCTTGAGCCGGCCTTCCCGGCGACAGAAGATGTGCCTCCCCGCCCTCCGCAACCACGCGGAGGGCGGGAGCGTCTTTGCGGTCACTCTTCGGGGGCGGTGGGGGCGCCGTGAGCGGACCGGGCGCGGGGTCGTGCCCGTCCACATCGGACATAGGGGAAGAACGGTACGCATGACGGCACTTGAGGCATCGCCGGCTGTCGCACATGTGGCGTCCGGCGCGTACAACCCTGGCGGGGGCAGACGTGTCCAACTGGCGTGGCAGAGGTACTGGAACTCACCGGGGCACGCGGCACCGCGGCCCTCCGGCCGCCGCGTGCGGCGCTGCGTCCCCGCACGCCCGGCGGCATGCCGGTGATCGCGCCCATGCCAGCCGCGCGGCCCGCCCGCATACCCGGTCAGCGTGACGGCGCCGACGACACCGCGGCCACGGAGGCCGTCACCGGCACCACCGTGGACCATCTCACCGAGACCTACCGGGCGCACTACCGCTCGCTGCTGGGTCTCGCCGCCCTCCTCCTCGACGACACCGCCTCCTGCGAGGACGTCGTGCAGGAGGCGTTCATCCGGGTCCACTCGGCGCGCAAACGCGTCCGGGACCCGCAGAAGACCCTCGCCTACCTCCGGCAGACGGTCGTCAACCTCTCCCGCTCCACGCTGCGCCGCCGCATCCTCGGCCTGAAGCTGCTGGCCAAGCCGATGCCGGACATGGCGAGCGCGGAGGAGGGCGCGTACGACCAGCTGGAGCGCCGCGACCTCATCAAGGCGATGAAGGGTCTCCAGCGCCGCCAGCGGGAGGTCCTGGTGCTGCGCTACTTCGCGGACATGACCGAGGCCCAGGTCGCCGAGACGCTCGGCATCTCCCTGGGCTCGGTGAAGGCGTACGGCTCCCGCGGCATCGCCGCGCTGCGGGTGGCCATGGAGCAATCGTCATGACCTACGGCCCCCATCCCCACGCCACCACCACTCCGCACCGCACGCTGGGAACGAAACTGTGAACCACGGCCCCGACGACAGGAGCACCGAGGGCGCCGACCTCTCCGGCTCCGCCCGCGAAGGGACCGGTCCGGGGTCCGAGGGCGAGTGGCTCGCCCGGACGCTCGGCGGCCTCGGCTCGGACGAGGCGGCGGTGCGGCGGCTGCTGCACTCCGCGGTCGACGGCATCGAGCCGGACGCGAGCGCGCTGGAGCGGCTGCGCCGGGCGGTCCCCGCGCGCCGGGCCCGCAAGCGGCAGGCGGCCGTGGGCATGGCGGCGGCGGCCCTGTTCCTCGGCACGGCGATCCCGGCCCTCGTCCATGTCTCCGACTCCGGCGGCTCCGACCCGGACACCGCGATGGCCGGCCAGTCCTCCCAGGCGCACTCCGGCACGCGGCACGGCACGGACCAGGGCGGCGGGACGAGCGGCGGCCGGGGCACGGACGGCAACCCGGCCCAGCCCGGCAAGGGCGCGGGGAAGCCGGGCGGCAAGGACAGCGGCGGCGCGGCGGGCGCCGGTGCCGCCGGTGGCGCGAACCCTTCCGCCACCCTGGCCGCGGGCGTCCCGGCGTGCACGCCGGCCCAGTTGGGCTCCGCCACGGGCAGCGCGGCCGCGCCGGACTCCACGGGGGTGGTGTACGGCACGTTCCGCGTCACCAACACCTCCTCCGGTCCCTGCACGGTGAGCGGGGCGGGCACGGTGGGCGCGAGTGCGCAGGGCGCGGCCGACCCCGCGAAGATCACCGTCGTACGGCATGCGGCGGGCGACGCGGCGACGGGTCTGCCCGACCCCTCCCAGGAGGTCGCGGGTCTGGTCCTCCAGCCGGGTTCCGCCTACCAGGAGAAGTTCGCCTTCGTCCCCTCCGAGACCTGCCCCAGCGCGGGCGGCACGACCGGCGGCGGCACGGACGGCGGGCCGTCCCCGGACCCGACGCCCACCTCCAGCGAAGGCCCGGCGGCCGACACCGGCGGCTCCTCCGGCACCGCCCCCCAACTGGGCACGGGCGGCGCCCCGGCCGACGGCAGTGTCCTGATCACCCACACCCCGTCCCCCGGCGGCCCCACCGCCTCGGCGACGGTGCCGGGGGAGTGCGCGGGGACGGTGTATTACACGGGGGTACTGGCGGATTCGTAGGGACGACAGGGGGACGTAGACGGATGCCGCATCAGGCTGCGGGCAGTCGTGCCGCCGGGGCGGCTCAGCTACCGGACACCGTCACCGGCACGCTCTCCTCCGGCGCCAAGCCCAGCGCAGCGTCCCGCGCTGCCTCGACCTCCCGCCGCAACAGCCGGAACCACATGAACACCGTGAACCCGGCGAACACGAACCACTCCCCGGTGTACCCGAGGTTCTGGAACGCCTTCAGATCGAGCCCCGTACCGTCCGGCGCCGACGCCGGCACCGCCTTCATACCGGCGTCCGCCTTGTCCAGCGTCACCCACGCGTCGTACAACCGGTCCGGCACCAGGTTGACCAGCGACGCCGAGCTGATCGCCGCCGTCTGCCCCGCGGGCAGCCCGCCCTGCGCGCTGACCCCGTTGTCCCCGGGCGTTTCGGACGCCTGCAACGCCCCGACGACGGTCACCTCACCCCGCGGCGGCGCGGGCGCCTTCGCCGCGGACGCCGTTCCGGGCAGCCACCCCCGCACCACGGGAAGGGACTTCCCGGTGCCGGTCCGCAGCAGCGTCAGGACGTAGAACCCGTTCTTCCCGTCCAGCTGCCGGCCGGGCACGAGCAGCTGCGCCCCGTACCGTCCGTGCGCGGACACCCGCCGCCCCGACGTCGCCTTGTTCACCGGCAGCATCGAATCGAGCGGGCGCGCCGCCTCGGTGCCGTCGGACGCCGCCTGCCGGGTCGCGGCATGTGCCTCGTGCAGCCGCCCCTCGAACCGGCTCAGCTGCCAGGACCCCATGAAGATGCAGAAGGGGATGGCGAGCAGCACGAAGACGTTGATGCCCCACCAGCGCGGAGTCAGCAGAAACCGGTACACGCCCCCACGGTACGGCGCCCACCCCACCACCCCGCCCGCGGGTCGGCCCTTGTGCGCCTTCCTCCGCATGCCCATGCCGGAAAGTTATCCACAGGCTGTGCCCACCCGGCGCACAATTGTCGTCGCGGCCAGGCAGTATGGGCGCATGACTGGGGCCAAGACTGAGAGCACGAAGCCGAGCGCACCGCAGGCGCCGGACAGCGCGGACATGCCGGACTGGGAGAAGCGGTTCCGGGCGCCGCGGGTGTCCCTGCCCGACTGGGCCGAGGACGCACCCGACCGCGCGCTGTTCGTGTCGAACGCGACGGGGACGTACGAGCTGTACGCGTGGGACCGCGCCACGGGCGAGCAGCGCCAGGCCACCGACCGGCCGAACGGCACGACGGACGGCACCCTCTCCCCGGACGGCGCCTGGATCTGGTGGTTCGACGACAAGGACGGCGACGAGTTCGGCATCTGGCGCCGCCAGCCCTTCACCGGCGGCCCCGACGAGCCGGCCGTGCCCGGCCTCGCCCCCTCCTATCCGGCCGGCCTCGCCCTGGGCCGCGACGGCCGCACCGCGGTCGTGGGCCGCTCCACGGACGAGGACGGTACGACGATCCACCTGGCCCGCGCGGGCGCCGACCCGGTGGAGATCTACCGGCACCGCGAGTCCGCGGGCGTCGGCGACCTCTCCCACGACGGCTCCCTGATCGCCATCGAGCACACCGAGCACGGCGACGCCATGCACGCCGCGCTGCGCGTCCTGCGCCCGGACGGCTCGACGGTCGCCGAGCTGGACGACACCAAGGGCGGCGCCGAGGAGCTGGGCCTCGAGGTGCTGGGCTTCGCCCCGGTCGAGGGCGACACCCGGCTGCTCATCGGGCACCAGCGCCGGGGCCGCTGGGAGCCGCTGGTGTGGGACGTGGCCTCGGGGGAGGAGACGGACCTCGCCCTGGAGCTGCCCGGCGACGTCAGCGCCGAGTGGTACCCGGACGGCTCGGGCCTGCTGATCGCGCACAGCTTCGAGGCCCGCAGCGAACTGTTCCGGTACGACCTGGCGACCCGCGAGCTGACCCGCGTCCCCACCCCGCCCGGCACCGTCTCCGGGGCCACCGCGCGCCCGGACGGCAGTGTGGAGTACCTGTGGTCCTCGGCCGCCGAGCCGTCGGCCGTGCGGTCCACCTCCGGCGGTGTGGTCCTGGACCCGCCCGGCATGAAGTGCCCGCCGTCGGTGCCGGTGGAGGACGTGTGGGTGGAGGGCCCCGGCGGCCGTATCCACGCCCTGATCCAGAAGCCCGCGGGTGCGAGCGGTCCCCTGCCCACCGTCTTCGACCTGCACGGCGGCCCGACCTGGCACGACAGCGACTCCTTCGCCTCGGGCCCGGCCGCCTGGGTGGACCACGGGTACGCGGTGGTCCGCGTCAACTACCGCGGCTCCACCGGGTACGGCCGCGCGTGGACCGACGCCCTCAAGCACCGGGTCGGCCTGATCGAGCTGGAGGACGTGGCGGCGGTCCGTGACTGGGCGGTCTCCTCGGGCCTCGCCGACCCCGACCGCCTGGTGCTGACCGGCGGCTCCTGGGGCGGCTACCTCACCCTCCTCGGCCTCGGCACCCAGCCGGAGGCGTGGACGGTGGGCATCGCGGCCGTCCCGGTCGCGGACTACGTCACGGCGTACCACGACGAGATGGAGGCGCTGAAGGCCATGGACCGCACCCTCCTCGGCGGCACCCCCGAGGAGGTCCCGGAGCGCTTCGAGGCGTCCTCCCCGCTCACCTACGTCGACCGCGTCAAGGCCCCGGTCTACATCTCCGCGGGTGTCAACGACCCCCGCTGCCCCATCCGCCAGATCGACAACTACATCCACCGCCTCCAGTCCCTCGGCGCCACCCACGAGGTGTACCGCTACGACGCCGGCCACGGCTCCCTGGTCGTCGACGAGCGCATCAAGCAGGTGGCCCTGGAACTGGACTTCGCCAAACGCCACCTCCCGGCGTAACCACCGCTTCCGGCTCCCCGACCCGCCACCGGTTCCGGTTCGCCGCCGGTCCCGGTCTCCGGGTCCCCGGGTCTCCGGTTCTGGTTCCGGGTTGCTGCCGTTGCCGGTCTCAGCCTCGGCTCCCGCGTGGGTTGTCTCCGGGTCCGGCCTCCGGCCCGCCACCGGTTCCGGTCTCGGGCTTGCCGCCCCCGCCGGGCTGTCGCCGGGTCCCGCCTCCGCCTCGGCCTCGCCGCTCCGCCCCCCGGTTCCGGCTCGCCACCGGTTCCGGTCCCGGGCTTGCCGCCCCCGCCGGGCCGCCACCGGCGCCGGTCTCCGGCTCACCGCCCCCGCGGGGCCGGTGCCCACTTGGCCGACCGAGTCGGGTGGTGGGTGGGCGAGGTGGGGGAGGTGGCGGGCGGGGTCAGCGCAGGGTGGCCAGGCCGCGGCGGGTGACGGCGACCACCACGCGGTCCCCCTTCGCCAGCACATGGTCCGCGGGGGTGTCGCTGCGGCCCGCGAGCGCCAGGACCCGCCAGGCGCCGGGGCGGAACGCCTGGCCCACCGTCCGGCCCTCCAGCATCGGATGGCCGTCCACGTCGACCGCGGCGAACAGCAGCACCTGCCGCTCCACCGCCACCGCGCCGAGCACCTGCCGGCCGAGCATCGCCCCGGCGAACGCCGGCGCCGCCAGATGCGTCACGCTCCGGCTCCGGGTCAGGGCGTGCGGGTACGCGGCGCGCAGGGTGCGGTAGACCGCGGTGGCGAAGTCGTCGTCGTACAGCCGCAGCACCACCCGCAGCTCCGGCCGTACCGTCCGCGCGTACAGCACCGCCTCAAGGTTCGTGGTGTCCGAGCTGGTCACCGCGAGCAGTGCCTGCGCCCGGCTGATCTTCGCGGACTCCAGCACCCCCTCCTGCGTGACGTCCCCGAGCACCACCGGCACCCGCAGCCGCCGCGCCGTCGCCAGTCCCCGCGCCTCCGGGTCGGACTCGACGCACACCACGGGCACGTTCAGCTCCCGCAGCCGGGTCAGCACCCGTGTGCCGATCTTGCCGAGACCCAGCAGCACCACATGCCCGCCGAGCCCGCGTGGCGGCCTGCGCAGCGAGGTGGCGGTGCGGAAGGTGCCCAGCACTTCGAGGACCGCGGCCAGCAGCACCGGCAGCAGCAGCAACCCCACCAGTGCGGACAGGAGTTGGAGCAGCTGGCGGCCCAGCGGCGCGCCGAGCGCCGGGTCGTCGATGGCGAACATGTCGAGCAGGGTGAGGTAGAGGGCCCGCACCGGATGGATACCGGTGACCGTCCACAGGGCGATCGCCAGCGCCAGCACACAGCCGACCAGACCGGCCAGCGACCACCGCAGCCGCCGCGAGAACAGCGAGTTGAGCCAGGGGACGACCCCTGCCCCGCCCGCCGCCGACTCCGGGCCGCCCGCCGTCGACACCTGCTCCAGCACGATCACCGTCCGCCCGGCGGCCCCCCGTACCTCCTCGTCGGACGGCAGCAGCCGCGGCTCCTGGTCCCCGCCGGCCGACCCGGTGGGGTCGTTCACCGACAGCAGGGCGAGGGTGTGCAGACCGGAGTCGGCGGGCAGCGGGCGTTCCACCGCCCGCAGCAGCAGGCCCTCGGTCTGTACGACCTTGCTGGTGCCGGCGAGCGCGGTCGCGGCCAGCGCCGGCGCGGCGGTGTCGGCGTCGGACAGCACGGTGGTCGAGGCTTCCGCGCCCGCGCCGTCCCCGCCGTCGTACGCCAACGCCGCCGCCTGGTCGAGGAGTTCCTCGATGTGCTGGCCGAGCCGCCGGTTGTACAGCCGCAGCACCAGCCGCAGCCGCGGGTTGAGCCGGCGGGCGGTGAGCGCGGCACGGATGTTGGTCTCGTCGTCGTCGTGCACCAGCGCGAGCGCGGTGGCCCGCCCCACCCCGGCCTCGGCGAGCACCGCCTCGGTCAACTCCCCCGCTTCCAGCAGGGCTTCACCGCCCGAACCGCCTGCCGGGGTCGTCGCGCCCGCCGTCGGCGGCCCGCCCGTCACGCCGGGCCGGCCGCCGACCGCCGCGTTGACCATCCGGTCGAGCAGCGCCGCCGACGCGGCCCGCGCCCGGCCGACCACCGGCCCTCTCGCCGCGCGTTCGGTGGGCGGCACCACGAGGGTGACCTGCTCGCCGTACACCCCGCGCAACTCGGCCGCCAGCCGGTGCGCGAGCCCGTCGTCCCCGCACACCACCATGTGGGGTGCGCCGGGTCCCCCTTGAAACGGAACACTCGCCACGAGGGAAAAGACTGCCTCAGCGGGACGCCTGGTTCCACTGCCGCCGCGGCGGCTGACGGGCGGTCAGCGTCCCTGTGCCGCCTGCTCGAAGTCGAACCGCGCCAGATCCGCGAGCCACACCCGCGCGTTGCCGTCCGAGGGGGCTCGCCAGTCGCCGCGCGGGGAGAGGGAGCCGCCGGCCGAGACCTTGGGCCCGTTCGGCATGGCCGAGCGCTTGAACTGGGCGAACGCGAAGAAGCGTCGGCAGAAGACCTCCAGCCAGCGCACGATCTCCGCGAGGTCGTACGCCCCCCGCTTGGCCTCGGGGAAGCCGGGCGGCCAGGCGCCGGAGGCCGGGTCGTGCCAGGCGTGCCAGGCCAGGAAGGCGATCTTCGAGGGGCGCAAGCCGTAGCGCAGCACGTGGAAGAGGGTGAAGTCGTGCAGCGCGTACGGGCCGATCTTCAACTCGGTGGACTGCATCTCCTCGCCCGGCACCAGCTCCGGGCTGATCTCGGTGTCCAGGATCGCGGCCAGGATCTCGCCGGTCTCCGCGTCGAACTGCTCGCTGCTGATCACCCAGCGGATCAGGTGCTGGATCAGCGTCTTGGGCACGCCGGAGTTGACGTTGTAGTGGCTCATCTGGTCGCCGACGCCGTACGTCGACCAGCCGAGCGCCAGCTCGGAGAGGTCGCCGGTGCCGAGCACGATGCCGCCGCGCTGGTTGGCCAGCCGGAACAGGTAGTCGGTGCGCAGGCCCGCCTGGACGTTCTCGAACGTGACGTCGTACACCGGCTCGCCCTCGGCGAAGGGGTGGCCCATCTCCTTGAGCATCAGCCGCGCGGTCGGGGTGATGTCCAGCTCGGCCGCGGTGATGCCGAGTGCCCGCATCAGCCGGTGCGCGTTGTCCTTGGTGTGGTCGCTGGTCGCGAAGCCGGGCAGGGTGAAGCCCAGGATGTCGCTGCGCGGGCGCCCGGCGCGGTCCATCGCGCGGGCGGCGACGATCAGCGCGTGCGTGGAGTCCAGACCGCCGGAGACGCCGATGACCACCTTGGGGCCGCCGATCGCTCCGAGCCGCTGCTGGAGCCCCTCGACCTGGATGTTGTACGCCTCGTAGCAGTCCAGGGCGAGCCGGTCGGGGTCGGCGGGCACGAACGGGAAGCGCTCCACCCGGCGCCGCAGCCCCAGGTCGGCGGCGAGCGGCGGGTCCAGCACGAAGGGGACCGTGCGGAAGTCGCCGGTGCGGGCGGCGTGGGTACGGCGGTTGTCGTCGAAGCTGCCCATCCGGCTGCGCTCCTGCCGCAGCAGGTCGAGGTCGACGTCGGCCGCCGCGAACTGCTCGCCGAGCGGGAAGCGCTCGGACTCGGCCAGCAGCATCCCGTTCTCGTAGATCATCGTCTGCCCGTCCCAGGACAGGTCGGTGGTCGACTCGCCGAGACCGGCCGCCGCGTAGACGTACGCGGCCAGGCAGCGGGAGGAGGCCGAGCGGCACAGCAGCTTGCGGTCCTCGGCGCGGCCCACGGTGATCGGGCTGCCGGAGAGGTTCGCGAGCACCGTCGCCCCCGCCAGCGCCGCCTCCGCGCTCGGCGGCACCGGCACCCACATGTCCTCGCAGATCTCCGCGTGCAGCACCAGTCCGGGCACGTCGTCGGCGGCGAACAGCAGATCCACGCCGAACGGCACGTCCGCGCCGCCGACCTGGATGGTGCCGCCGCGCTCGTCGTCGGCCGCGGCGATCTGGCGGCGCTCGTAGAACTCCCGGTAGTTCGGCGGGTACGACTTCGGGGCCACGCCGAGGATCTTGCCGCGGTGCACGACGACCGCGCAGTTGTAGATCCGGTTGCGGTGGCGCAGCGGGGCGCCGACGACGAGCACCGGCAGCAGGTCGGCGGACCCGGCGACCACCTCCGCCAGGGCCGCCTCGACCGCGTCCAGCAGCGGGTCCTGGAGCAGCAGGTCCTCGATCGAGTAGCCGCACAGCACCATCTCCGGGAAGACGGCGACGGCGACGCCCTCCCCGGCGCACCGGCGTGCCTGGCGCAGGACCGATTCGGCGTTGGCGCGGGGGTCGGCGATGACGGTGTGGCCCGTGCACGCGGCGATGCGCGCGAAGCCATGCTGATAGATCGACCAGAAGTTCACAGAGGGAAGCCTAGAACTTCCGTGCCACGGCGGTCGCGGGCGCTCGCCTTGGCCCCGAATCCGGACGTACAGTACCCCTAGGGGTATTGCTGGAGGAGTGAGCGTGGAACTGGAGCTCGAGGGCGCCTCCCTGAAGGCCGTCCTGAACCGGCTGCGGCGTGCGCAGGGCCAGATCTCCGGGGTGATCCGGATGATCGAGGAGGGCCGGGACTGCGAGGAGGTCGTCACCCAGCTGGCCGCCGCCTCGCGGGCGCTGGACCGCGCCGGCTTCGCGATCATCGCCACCGGGCTCCAGCAGTGCGTGGCCGACATCGAGTCGGGCCGCAGGAACGGGGAGGACGCGGAGGCGATGAAGGCACGGATGGAGCGGCTGTTCCTGTCGCTGGCGTGAGGCGCGGCCCTCTGGAACTCCTGAGGACTCACCAGTGGGACTTCCGGGGCCCACCTGCGGGGCTCCCGGGTACTCGCCTGCGTGACTCCTGGAGGGCTCACCTGCGGGGCTCCCGGGTACTCGCCTGCGTGACTCCTGGAGGCTCGAACACCCGCGCGGGCCGTTCGCCCCAGCCCGCGCCCGCCCGCCCTGACTTCACCGGTCCGTCGGCCCCCGACCACCGCCGGCAGGGCGAACGGCGGCGCGGGTGAAAGCCCTTACGGTGGAGAGGGCGAGCGCCCGGGCGGTGTCGAGGGTGAGCGCCCGGACGGCGGCGCGGGCAAGTGCCCGGACGGCGGCGCGGGCGAGAAGACGAGCGACATGGCGGTCGCCACCCTGGTTCCGTGGAGCAGGACCACGATGTCGAGGTCCGACGTCGCCGTGCCGTGGCCCGTCACGACGCTGCCGTCCAGGAGCGCGGCGCGCGCTTCGGGGTGCTGTACGTCTACGACGGCGCATGAGCGCGTTGCTCTCGGGTGCGGAGGACCGCTGAGGGTGACTCAGTCGTGCGGACAGTGGTGAACGATGATGTCCCTGATGTCCATGAGCCACTGACGGAGAGAAACATCTGCTGGCGGAGGCTCGTAGAGACCGAGCGTGGTCGCTGCCTCGTCCAGTTCCTCGTCCGAGGGGCTGAGCGTCAGGAACTCGCCGATCTCCGACGCGGTCTTTTCGACATCCTCCTGTGGTTCGCCGGAGAGATAGTCGTCGACTGCCTCGGCATGTGAGGAGTACTCCACCATGAGGCTGTCTTGGTAGAAGTAGGCCCCGAGGAAGTGAGCAAGTGCCGGGAACCGTTTCTTCCATTCCCATGCGATCTTGGGTCGAACTGTGGAACGGGGCGGTGGTGGAGCCGCCAGGAAACGCTCAAGATGCTGCTGGATGACCCGAAGGCAGTCCTCGACGCTTACACCTCGGGGCGGACGGATGTGGGGCAGCAACTCAACGTCCTCAGCGATCTCGTCGCTGAGGAGGCCCACTGCCAGGAGGTCCTGGATCTCCCGCACAGCTGCCGCCGCGCGCTCCGGTGCGAAGGCGGCCGCTCGAAGGTGGAGGCGTACTCCGTCCGGTGGATAGCCATGAGTGCGGCGGAGGGCTTCCTTCGTGGTCACGCCGTGCCTTGGGGAGGTGCCGATGTGCCGCGTGCGCTTGGTGATCCGAAGGATTGTTGGTGCTGGGATGACGACGCCTGGGCGCAGGAGCCGAGCATCGACACGTGACGGCGGTTGCCTCCGTGGAGCTGTGCAGGGGGCTGGTCCCTATTTTCGGGTCCGGCTCCCAAATGGCTCCCAAGAGTGCCCCAGAAACCCAGAAGGGACCCAACCCGCTAAGCGGATCAGGCCCCTGACCTGGTACTACGGCGTCGGGGTGGCGGGATTTGAACCCACGACCTCTTCGTCCCGAATGAGGTTCGGTTGTTGAGCCTGCCAGCTTCGATGGCGTTTCCGCAGGTCAGAGCGTTTGGCTTGGTTGGTGTCGCGTGGCCTGGAAGGGGTTCGGGGAGCGGGTTGGCTCCCAGATGGCTCCCAGCAGGAAGCGGTCAGCGTGTGTCGTCGAGCTTACGCAACAGCTCGGTGACCAGCGCGTGGTCGCGAGCGGCGTCGGAAGGCTCGGACGGATCACGCAAGATGCGGCCTTTCCGGAACCACTCGTTTCGTTCCGCCTCCGCGAACACGCGCTCGGCCCTGCGGTACACGACAGAGGACACCTCCGGGAGCTCCTCCTCGGCTCCGTGCTCCATGAGCAAGTCCACCAGTTCCTCCAACGGCTCCAGGTAGGCGATGCGGGGCTCGCGCTCTGGCTCCGCGGCGAGTCGACCCAGCTCCTCCAAGGCGCACCGGACCAGACCCTGGGTGACCGGCTCACGGGACGCTCTGGATCGTGTGCGGCGCAGCTGTTTGTGCAGCGACGGGCGACGGCGTCAGCCTCATCCCCGGGGTCGCCCTCGCAGTCTCCCGATACGGGAAACGGCGCGATGGCCACCGGCTGCTCCGCGATCATGTCCAGCGAGCTCGTCCGCACCTGACAGCCAAGCCCGCAGCCAATTCATTCTGAAACGATCAATCAGGCGACTGGGAGTAATCATTCTTCAGCGTCGAGGGGGTAGGTGCTGTTCTCCCGCAGGTGGTGCTGCCGGGCGGCCGGGCTGATCGGTGACCGCCGCGTCGCACCGCTCCAGTAGGACGAGCCGGTTGGCCCGTCTTGCCGGACCTTCCAACCTCGCGGCGGCACTCTGCCACCTGCCAACGCCGACGTCGGTGTTCGAGGATCGCCTTCCAGAGCTCCAGGCGGTGGCGAGAGTCCTTCGGGAACGTGAAGCGGAGGACTCCCAGGACAACGGCAGTCACCAGCACGGGTGCGGACCCCGGGTGGGCGGTGAGGAACGGCATGGATCAGCCCTTCCCATCGCAGAGGTCGAGCGAGGCGGTGCCCAGCACCACCCGGTAGGTGTCACCGTGGCGGGTAAATCGCGCACCCTTGACTCCGGCCTCCCGGTGGGTCAGGGCCATAGCCAGGTCGCGGGGTTCTGGATAGCCGGTCCAGCGGTACTCCCATGAGTCGCCGGCGCCCCAGAGTCGACGTACGGGACCGTGCTGGATCACTTCTGGTTCCTTGCGGCGTTCGACTCCGGGGCGCTCCAGAGGGTCCCAGGACAGACTGGTCGCCCAGTGGCCACGCCGGTCAACCAGGTTGTAGCGGGAAACGAGACCTGCCAGCAGAGTGGTCGCTTCCCCCGAGATCGGGGGGACCGCTGCCAGTGCGCGACGCTCCTGCGCGGTGAGGTCGTTGTCCAGCGTGAGATAGGGGTGCCGGGGCACGAGGCTGCGCCTGTTGCCGCGCCGACATCCGGCCGGGTCACCGGTGATGGTCAGCAGTGCACCGGTGGGCAGATGGCGCAGACAGACGGAGCGCTGCCCATGGCACGTGTAGCTGGCCTCGTGCCGTAGTCCGGGGACGCCGCGTGAGTCGGCCCCCTCGTTGGCCAGCAGCCGGGTGGCCACGTTCTCCGGGGCGCGCTCCGCGACCATCACCAACTGGTCCCTGCGGGGCGACATCACTGGGTCGTACGAGGCGACAACCGAGTAGTTCCACTTCGCCGTCGGACCGGTGTACACGTTGCCGTTGAAAAGCGCGAACGCTAGTACGGCCCGGAAGGCGCGCTGGTCGTCCGAGCAGTCGTCCAGGCCCAGTCCGCGGGTGTCGCTGCTGATCGCGGATCGGGCAGCGGCTTTGCTCTCCCCGGTGTACTGGACGCGAAGTGAGATCCGCTCCTTGGGCGCCATGGTGTGGACGGGGAGTCCGCCCAACTCGCGCGCGGCGGTCAACCGTGCCTGTTGGAAGGGGATGACGTCCCCGGACTCGCGCCGGATACGGCGTGCGAGTGTGGCGATGTCCCTGTCGAGCGTCATGTCCGGCTCCCGGTGGGCGCGTATCAGTGCTCCCGCCCACTGCGCCCCATAGGAGGAACGGCAGTTTTCATTCACGCGCGCCCGGCGGCACTTTGCGCCCTCAACCCTGGGTAGTTGCGGGAGGAACCCAGGTCCGACGTAACGGCGAGCGTGGTCGCCTGAGACCGGAGCATAGCGCCTTGAGGGCGTGTGGGCGAGGTATGAGTCGGAGACCCCAACCGCACCGTCATCGGCGGCCCACCTGCGCGCAAGGGCGTCAAGTGAGGAGATCCGGCTGAAAGCCTGCTATCGCTGAACTCAGTTACGTGCCTTCAGTGGCAGCGGGGGCGCCTGCGCCGCACTGGAGGCGAAACGCGAGGCGGCCGCCAGGGAAGGCTGCTGCCTGCCTGTCGCTCGTGCTGCCCTGACCGACCGACCCGCATCTGCTCCAACCCCCCCTTGCGTCCGTGGCTACGGGGGGGCGGAGTCGTGCCCGCGCGACCCCCTTCGTGCTCTTCGTATTGGAAGTAGCAGCGAGATACAGTAATTTGACATTCCATTAGTAAGTCGCAGGTGGGGGAACCGCGGCTGGCCGAGGGGGAGGGACCAGGGCATGGCTTATCCACGTGCAGTGGGTTGGCTCCTGGCCAGTCTCGGCTGGGTTCCGGCGAGTCTTGAGGCTGACGCATAGGCATGCAGGCCCCAGGCACGTTTGAGCGTGGTCAGAGAGTAAGGGTCCAGGCCGCTGGCGTACCGGAGTTCGCCACGGTCAGGTTCGCCCTGCCCGGAGATCAACCGGGGTCATGGGACCTCATCCTGGTCGACGACGAAGACCGTCGTCACGAAGTGAATCTGGTAGCTGGAGACACGGAGACCGTGCGGCCTCTCGTCAGCGACGGGAAGGCTGACTCCGCACGTGTGCTGGCGGCCATGTGGACACAGTGGATGAACGCCGCGGCGACCAACGCCGAGTCCAGCGCGATGGCAGCCACACCGCTGAAGCCGTACGCGCACCAGACGACGGCCGTCTACGGAGCGATGCTTCCCCAGCCCCTGCTGCGTTTCCTCCTGGCCGACGAGCCGGGTACGGGAAAAACGATCATGGCCGGTCTGTACCTGCGTGAGATGCAGAGGCTCGGCCTGATCAAGCGGGCGATCATCGTGTGCCCGGCGAACCTCGCCACGAAGTGGGTGGACGACTTCCAGCGGCTGCTGGGGGGCGGTCTGCGTCAGTTAACCTCAGCCACGGTGCGTGAGGACGCCCTGAACTCCAACGACCTGTGGGTGGTTTCGCTCGAGTTAGCAGCCGTGAATCCCGCGGTACAGGACGCCATCCGGCCGGACAAGGCTGGCTGGGATTTGGTCGTCTTCGACGAGGCGCACCGGCTGACTCCGACTGCCGCCGGATTCCACCAGGTCGGACGGCTGCTGGCCAAGAACACACCGCGGGCGTTGCTGATGACGGCAACGCCCCACCGAGGCAAGGAGTGGCTCTTCCGGCACCTGCTGCACCTGGTCGACCCGGAGATCTACCCGGATCCGGGCAGCGACCCTAACGTCGAGCTCAGTGCCCTGCGCCCTGGCCCCATCCACTTCTTGCGGCGAATGAAGGAGGACTTGGTCGACTACGACGGCACGACCCGGTTGTTCAAGGGCCGCACGGCGCACAACCACAGCGTCCCGCTGTCGCAGACCGAGTACGGCTTCTACAAGGCCGCCCTGGAAATGGTCGACCGGTTCTTCCCTCCGGTGGCGCAGCCGCTTGCCCGCATGGTCTACGGCAAGCGAGCAGCCTCCAGTCTCTACGCTCTGGCCCAGACGCTGCGCCGGCGGCATGAGCACATGGGGGCGATGAGCGAGGCTGAGGCGGCGCTCATCGCCGACCGTGAGGACCACGGTGACGAGGCCGAGGTCGACGAGGCCAAGGTGATCCATACGGTCTCGGCTTCTACGCGGGCGGAGCGAACTGCGATCAACAGCCTCGTGCAGCAGATCGAGGCAACGCTCAACGACTCCCGCTGGCAGCCGTCTAAGTGGAAGCGGCTCACCGACGACTGCCTGGCACCCCACGGGATTCACCCCGGAAGCGGTGATCAGGCCGTGATCTTCACCGAGTATGCCGACTCTGCCGGGTGGATCGCCCGGCAGCTCCAGGACCAGGGATACAGCGCCCAGCTCTACTCCGGCCGCCAGAGCAAGACCGAACGTGACGAGGCGCGCAAGGCATTCATGCGCGGCGAATTCCAGATCATCGTCACCACCGATGCCGGCAACGAGGGCATCGACCTGCAGGCCGCGCACGTGCTCGTGAACTACGACATCCCGTGGTCCTTGGTCCGCCTCGAACAGCGGATGGGCCGCATCCACCGCGTGGGTCAGCAGCGCGATGTCTACCTCTACAACCTGGTCGCCACCGACACCCGGGAAGGCGTGACCTTGCTGCGCCTCCTGGACAACTTCGTAACGGCCGCGAACGAACTGCGCGGCCAGATGTTCGACAGCCTGTCGGTGGTCGCCGAAATGACCGGCGTTGACTATGACAAGTGGCTGTCGGACCTCTACGGCAACGACGAGCTGAAGAAACAGCAGGCCATCGACGCTGTCCAGGCAGTCCAGGCCCAGGAACTCATCCGGGCGGCCCGGAAGGTACGGGACAACGAGCGACGCCTCGCCAGCCAGGTGGACGCAGTGGCCGCGCTGACGCTGCTCCAGCGTGACCTGTTCGCACGCATCAACCCTGCCATTGTCGAGGCATACCTAGACCGGCTCGCGGCGGCCGGTGTACTGAAGTCCACGCCCACCGCGGCCGGCCCCGGGTTCCGGCGGCTCTCCCGGAGCGGCAAGGCAAGATTTCCGGCCACGTTGGGCGGAGGGAACGAGGTTCACGTCGCCACCAGCGGGGACGTGGTGCGCGAAGCCTCGGAGAGCATCGATGTCGGCGACACCGTCACCCTCGGGCCCGGGGAGCCCGGCTTCAGCGACCTGATTGACATAGCCGAGCACACCCTGGCCGAGGACCTCTACCAGTCCGGCGCCGCGGCAGATCCCACCAGCCTCACCCCGTACGACCTGTACGCGTACGAGGCCACGATGACGGAGAGCAACGGCAAGCGCGCCAGCGTATGGGCCACCTTGATCAAGGTTGACGACAGCGGCACCGCCCGCCCGGTGAGGTGGGAGTCCCTGGCCAACCTCGTGCCCACCGACCAGAACGGCAGCGCACCGCATCCGGCCCGGGAGGGACACGCGCTCACAGCTGCCCGACGAGTGGCTGCCGCGACCGTCGCAGAGCACCGGAAGGTGCGCGCCGACTGGTTCGCTCAAGCCCGCCGTGACCTGACCAACCTGCCACTGAGCCTCACCGACCGCATCGATGATCGCACTGCCCGGCTAGAGCTGAGGCACCGGCTTCAGGCCCAGACCGCTCAGCGCCTCGAAGAACTCGAGCGGCTCGCAGACGTGCAGCTGACCGAACCGAAGCAGGTGGGTCGGATCCGGGTCCTGGCTACTGCCGACATCACTGTCCAGGCCGAGATCGACGCCGAACTGGTCTCCATGCGACGCGTGCAGCAACTCCTTGAGGATGACGGCTGGACAGTGGCCGATGTCCATACCGAGGGCCGCGGTTACGACCTGGAGGCCCGCCGCCACAGCCAGGTCCGCCATGTCGAGGTCAAGGGCGTGCTCGGCAGCGCGGCCAGCGACGGCATTCGGATGACCGGCAACGAAGTCCTTATCGCGACCCAGCACCGCAAGGAGTACTGGCTGTACGTCATCGACCAGTGTGCCGACGGCAAGGGCCGATTCTTCGGCGCCTATCAGGACCCCGCCACCCTCTTCGCGAACGTCATGACCGGGAACGCGGTGTTCCGCGTCCCGGGCAGCAGTCTCAAGAACGCCCCCGGGAGCAACGCATGACCCGCATGATCGAACGCTGGTTCCCCTGTGCCGAGGTTTCGGTGAACAGTTCAGCGGGGTGGGGAAGCGGTGCGACCGAGATCGGGCTGTTTCCGTGGTTCGCAAAGCGTCCTGTCGCACAGGCCAAGGCAGCGGTGCTCTGCTCGCTGCTGCCCTGGCCAGAGGATCAGGCCGAGCAACAGCGTCTTCAAGAGCTGGTGCACACTGCCATGTCCGGGCGCTACGCCGCCTGGCAGATACTCCACGACGAGATTCTCAAGGCGAACCCTGAGGGCGCATCGGTCCTGGACCCGTTCAGTGGGCGCGGAATGATCCCGCTCGAGGCGGGGCGGCTTGGGCTTGAAGCCCACGGTGTCGACTACAGCCCGGTCGCGGTGCTGGCCAGCTCGCTCCTCACCGACTTCCCCTTCCGGGACTGGTCTCAGGAGCCGAGCCTGCCGTTCGCTGAGGAGAGCGACGCTCTCTACGACGACCGGCCGCGGCTGCTTGTTGACGTTCGCGCCACTCTCGATGAGGTGGGACGCCGGTGGACGGCAGCCATGGCGGACTACTACCCCGAGGTCAACGGCAAACGACCGTGGGGGTACCTGTGGGCCATCGCCATACCGTGCCAGGAGTGCGGCAACCGGTTCCCTCTGGTCGGCTCGTACGAGCTGCGACGGCCGAGTCAAAAACGTGGCCGCAAGGGCGCCCCGCCTGTCAATGATCCCGGCCAGTCGTTCTACATCGAAGCCGACCCGGCTGCTGGTACCTGCGCACCGGTGGTGCACGAGGGACCTCCAAGGCGTACCCCAACGCTGACACGCGCTCGTACGGCTGAGGGTCGGACGCTGCCGGGGAAGTCGGCGATCTGTCCGTTCTGCAGCCATGTACACCCACTCGATGTGCATCGCCGACTCACCGACGAGAGGCGTGCCACGGACATGCTCCTAGTGGTGGCCGACCACTCGGCCGACTTCGGCAAGGAGTATCGGGAGCCCACCGAGGCGGAGCTCGAGGCTGTCGCCGCAACGCCGGCGGCACTACGCGAGCTGTCCGACCCGAGCCCCTTTCTGAGTGCCGTACCCGACGAACGGATCGCACCGGGCAATAACAACATCATCGGGCCGTCCATCTACGGGGCGCGCACCTACGGCGACTTCATGTGTGATCGGCAGACCCTGGCTTTCGTCATGCTCACCCAGACCATTGCTCAGGTGGCCGACGAACTCACGTACAAGGCGGGGGTGAGCGCTGACTACGCACGGGCGCTGAGCGGATACGCCGGGTCAGTCGTTGCGCGGAAGCTTCGACGCGCTACCCGCGGGTGCACGATCGACATCAGTCGCGCAGGGGTCCATGACATATACGCCAATCAAGGCTCAATTACCTTCTCTCAGGACTTCTTCGAAGTGGGAATCGGCACTGGGCCGGGCTCTTGGGCGTCTCTGTGCAAGAGCAGCATGTCGACGCTTTCGAATCTGATGGCTGATATCCAGGGGACGTCGGTCAGCGTGACTCGGGGGTCGGCTACCTCGATGAATCTGCGGGACGCGTGCATCACTGCTGTGGTCACCGACCCGCCGTACGACGAGATGCTCGCGTACGCCGACTCCTCCGATCTGATCTACGCATGGCTGAAGCGAGCCCTGCACAACACTTGGCCCGAACTCGTCATCACTTCCGACGAACACGGCTGCCAGGAGAAGTCGGAAGAGATCATCGTCAAGCGGGTCCGGGGGGAGGCACCCAACGAGCACCGAACTCGCGAGCATTACGACACGAAGATCGCCGAGGCATTCAGTGAGATGCGTCGCGTGGTCCGCGACGACGGACTGGTGACTATCGTGTTCGGCTCCGGAGACCCGGAGGTCTGGCAGCGCCTGCTCACGGCCATCGAGAAGGCTGGCCTGGTGATGACGGGCTCCTGGCCCGCGAACACCGAGGCGAGCAACCACCAGGGCAAGGCGAACATCGAGACCACCCTGACCATGTCGTGCCGCCCCATGGCGCCCGGACGATCCCCCGGGCGGAAGGGCGCGGTCGAGGCCGAGATCAAGGCCGAGATCAAGCGGCGTTACCCGGACTGGGAGCGGTGGGGCTTGGCGCCGGCGGACATGCTGATGGCCGCTGCCGGACCCGCCATGGAGGTCGTCGGCCGTTACAGCGAGATCCTCGACGCCAAGGGCGAACCCGTCGACATCTACACGTTTCTTCCGCTGGCGCGAGCTGCAGTCCAGGAGGCCATGGCCGTCGAGATCAACCATCAGCCGCTGGAGACCTTTGACGCTCGAACGCGGTTCGCGTTGTGGTGGATCACGCTCTACAACCGCCAGATCCGGGCGAAGTCCGAACTGCGCTGGCAGGCTCTGGCTTCCTCGCTCGACCTGGCGGCGATACGCGACCTGGTTCCTGATGCCGACAAGGGTGTGCGGTTCATCGCCTCCCGGGACTACAAGGGCAAGATCGACGGAGATTCGACCGTGATCGACATTGCCCTCGCGCTCGCAGCTGCCTCGGAGGAGGGCCTACATGCCATGGGGCAGGTACTGGCGGCCGCAGAGCACGCGGCCGACGACACCTTCCTGTGGGCCGCAGTCCAGTTCCTCGCAGACCGGCTTCCCGACAACGACCCAGACTCCGTCCGCTTCACCCGCGTGTTGCGCAACCGGCCCGGCGTGGTCAGTGCCGCTGAGGCCGTTGCTGCGAGCGACTACGAAAAGGGCCAGTTCCAACTGACCGACGACGTCCAGTTGCGGCTCATGTGATGACGACCAACACCACCCTCACCCCCGTGATCCTCGTATCCGCCAGCCCAGGAGAGCAGCCATGACGACCAGCGTGACGCCGTGGTGGAAGGCGCTCAAGCTCCGCCAAGAGATCCGCAGTGCATCCGGGCAAATCGATGACGTACAGATGTCGCTGTTCCGGGCCGTTCACGCCACGGGAGCGGACCGGCCGCCCTATGCCGACGCCGACTACTACGGTGACATCACGCATCCGACCGAGCGACTCATCGACCTGCTCAGCGAAATTGCAATCCGCATCGGTGGTGGCAGCGACTACTTGAAAGCCCGAGCAGTCACTCGACTCGACCAGGGCATGGGCGGCGGTAAGTCGCACGCGTGCATCGGCGCCTACCATCTGGCCGCCAACCCAGGGGCGCTACTGCGAACCGAGCTCGGTCAGAAGGTGACCGAGCGCGCGAAAGCCAGGATCGGCCACGCTCTTACCGGCGACCTCGGACGTCCGCATGTCGTCGTGCTGCCCTGCGACAACATGACTCCGGGGGCTGGGGTACAGGAGCTCGACGGGCCTGCGGTCAACCTCTATGAGCGTTTCCTGTGGCGTCTGTTCTCCAAGGACTACACCCTCTTCGAGCGCTACCGGCGGTTCTGGAGCGACAAGCACAAGATCGCTGAGGCCATCAGTGCGGTGAACCGACCCGTTCTGATCATCATCGACGAGGTGCTCGACTACATCGGCAACGGGCTCGATGGCGCGAACCAGACCGACCTGGCAGCTCAGGACATGGCGTTCCTGCGGGCACTGCTCGATGCCGTCAACGATATCCCCCACGTTTCGATGCTGGTCGTGATGATCGCCTCCGACATCGACAAGACTGCGCTCTCGCCCGCCGCTCAGGCTCGCCGCGACGACCTGAACAGTCAGCTCGACCGCAATGGTCTGCCGACCACCGTGACCGGCGTGGGTGACTTCGCCGACATCCTCCGCCGCCGGCTGTTCGACGCCGAACCCGCCGGTGAAGTGCTCGCCGCGACTGCCGCGCTCTACGAGGACGTGCTGACGGACAAGACCTGGAGCAAGCAGGTCTGGGACCCGATCGGAGCCGGGTGGCGCCGCAACTGGCCCATGCAGATGGCAGCTTGCTACCCGTTCCACCCCATGCTGATGAGTCTGGCGCAGGAAGAGTGGAGCAAGGTCGCCGGTTTCCAGCGAGTCCGGTCCACGATCCGCATCTTCGCTGCCACGGTCTATGCCCTGCAGCAGCGCGGCAAGGCAGGCGAGTGGGTGCCGGCACTCATAGGGCCCGGAGACCTGCCACTGTCGGACAGCACCGTCCGGGAGGCGCTCCTGGGCAGCGGCCTGGTGGAAGACGACCGCACCATCGCGAACTACCGGAGCCTGGCCGAGATCGAAGTTATCAACCACGACGGCTCGTCGGGCGCAGCGCGCCGCCAGGACCTTGAGCGGCAATCCAGCACTTGGGCCCCGAACAACCCACGCGCGGCTGAACGTGCGGCCACCTTTATCTTCCTGGCGAGTGTTGTCGGCACCCTGCGCCCGGGGCGGGGCCGCGGAGCCAGTGCTCCTGAGGTCAAGGCGGCCACCAGCGTGCCGGGGACCACGTACACCGTCACCGACGCCGACGGCGTCGTCGATGAGCTGGTCAACCCCAACCGAGGGATGAGCGCTCTCGATATCACTCCCGGCCAGGGCAACAACAAGCCGGCCCGTTACTTCCTCTCCACCCGGCTCACCCACCGCATGCTGGTCAAG
This sequence comes from Streptomyces sp. AM6-12, assembly GCF_044327085.1. Lineage (NCBI taxonomy): Bacteria > Bacillati > Actinomycetota > Actinomycetes > Kitasatosporales > Streptomycetaceae > Streptomyces > Streptomyces sp. AM6-12. The sequence continues at coordinate 3,433,960 of NZ_JBIQWN010000001.1, read as the reverse complement.
AACATCCGGCGCACCATCACCGAAGCCGAGCGTGACCAGGTCATCGCCGCCATCTCGAAGCGACTGGCCAGCAACGGCCCCTTCCGCGAGGTGCAGTTCGTCTCGGCGGACCCGCAACGCAGTCCTGCCGACGTCCTTGCCACTGCAGGCTTGGACACCGCCTACACCACCCGGCTCATCGTGCTGGACCCCGCGCAGTACAGCCTGCGCAACGGCATGGAGAAGCCGACCCTTGAGGCTCTCACCGTCGCCATGGGGCTCGGGCAAGGTGCCCAGCAGCTCCCCGTCCAGTGGGCCAGCAGTGCGGTATACGCCGTGGTGAACACCCAGCAGCGAGCCCTGGCACGCAACCTGGCGGTGGAGTATCTAGCGAGGCAGAAGGCTCTACAGGCTCCCGAGATTCAGAACGACGACGAGCTCAAGACCATCGGCGCCAAGGAGCTCGCCGAGGCCAAGACTCAGTTGGAGAGGGCACTCAAGCGGGCCTACCAGCATGTCGCCTACCTCGCCCAGCCCGATCCGGACGGGGAGCGGTACCTCGACCAGCTCACGTTCGACAAGGACAACATCACCGCCCTCGACGGCATGCTCGTCTGGAAGGGCCTCGCTGCTCGGGACAAGGTTTTCGACACTGGCCAGTTCAGCGCCAAGGCTCTCCTGCACAACCTTCGCGACCACGACTACGGCAAGACCCTCTCTGACATCCGAGCCGCCTTCTACAGCGCCCCACGATTGCCGCTGCTGTACGGCGGTGACCGCGACCTTCAGCAGGCGATCTACGATGCTGTCAGCCAGGGCCTGCTGAGCATCGTCGACGGAGCGGGCACCGAGGTGGAGGTCACAGCACCGGGGCAGGTCAACCTCGCGAGCACGGGCCTGCGCCTCGCCAAGCCACAACCCAAGACGTGCGCCGACTGCGACCAGCCGGTTCACGAAGGTCCATGCTTCGTGAGCGCCGACGACACCGTCGACAATGGCTCACCGCGCAAGCCCGGCAGCTCGGCGATCGACACACCAAGCGTGCCCCGGCAGCGGGAGACCGACAGGCCGAGTCCGGACCAATCTCCGAAAACGGAGCAGGTTAGGGACCGGCAGGTCGCCTTCTCGTTCACCAAGAACCTCCTGGCCAACGGTGACAGCGCCGACGGTTTCGCCGCACTCTTCCGGGCGTTCTACATGGCCCTAGACGAAAGGCAGATCAGCTATCTACAGGGCACTCTCCAGCTGGTCATACAGGCCGATGAGGCCGAGCAGATCCAGCAGCGCCTAGAAGAACTCGGCATAAAGGCGACATTCAAGGAGATCTGATGGGGTAGCCCGCATGCCGGTTACAGCAGCGACCGTCGTACTGCGTCAACCAGCGACGTCGCACGTACGTCGTCGGGGCCCCCGATGATGTGGTTCATCGTGTAACCGAACGCGATGCCGTGCTCCGGGTCGGCGAAGCCAAGCGAGCCCCCTCGGCCGGTGTGGCCGAAGGAGTTCTGGCCAGTCATGGGATTGGCCTCGGTGGGCAGCATGTACCCGGCGCTGAACCGGCTCGGGATCAGCATCACCCGGTCTTTCCCGCTGGCCTGCTCCTCGGTCGCTGACGCCAGGGCGTCCAGGGAGAGCAGGCGCACGCCGTCCACCTCGCCGATCAGCGCGGCGTACATGCGGGCAAGGGCGCGTGCGGTGCCGATGCCGTTGGAGGCCGGGAGCTCCGCGGCCTGCACCTCCGGTGAGTCGAAGTCGATCTCTGGCGGGTCGGTGACGGCGTACGCCCTGTTGCTGAATGAGTTCGGGTCCCGCCAAGCGGCGACCTGCTCGCGGAGTTCCTCGGGGACCGACTCGGTGGGCAGGGTGGTGAGGTCGACGTTCGGCCGTTGGTACACCATGCGGCTGACTCGGTCGCGTTCGTTGGCGGGCAGGCCGATGAAGAAGTCCAATCCCAGTGGGGCCGCGATCTCGTCGGCGAAGAAGCGGCCCGGTGAGCGGCCGGACACCCGTCGGATCACCTCGCCGACCAGCCAGCCCCAGGTCCGGCCGTGGTATCCGTGCGCTGTGCCCGGAGTCCAGAGGGGGTGTTGAGCAGCCAGTGCCGTCGCCATCGGTTGCCAGGCCAGCGCCTCCTTCAACGGCACCGGCTGATCCAGCGCGACCAGGCCGGCCCGGTGGGCCAGGAGCCAGCGCACAGGGATGTCCGCCTTGCCGTTCGCGGCGAACTCCGGCCAGTACTTCGAGACGGGCGCGTCCAGGTCGAGCTCTCCGCGCTCGACCAGCATGTGCGCCATCGTCGCGGTCGCGCCTTTGGTCGCCGAGTAGACCAGTTGCAGCGTGTCGCGTGTCCAGGGACGCCCGGTTTCGGCGTCGGCCACACCACCCCACAGGTCCACCACCGATCGGCCGTTCCGGTACACGCACACCGCCGCGCCGAGGTCTCCGTGCCGGGTGAAGTTCTCCATGAACGCCGCCCGCACTGGCTCGAACCCGGGTGCCACCTCACCGTAGATCGTCGTCATGTCGGCCATCCTGGCAGTCTTGCAGCCCTCTTCACCGAGACCGGCTTGTTCGCGGTGGCCAGGCGGTCGACATCAAACGGCGACGGACAGTTCCTGCAGGCGCTCCCGGAACTCGCACACGGAGGGGACGGACTTGTGCGGCTCCAGCCGTGTGGAGAACTCCTTGAGGCGGTTCAGGGCCCGAATGGAGCTGACGCTGTCCTCCAGCAGTTCGGCGCCGTAGTTCGCTGCGTCCAACGCACCCTCCAGGTCGCCGCCGGCGAGCCGCGCCTCAGCGAGACGGCTCGACCGTACCGCCTTGTCCCGGGGGGCGGCTCTCGTCACGGAAGTCTCCAGGGAACTGGTCGCGCGTTCCACCTGCCCCGAGCGCAACAGGACCTTCCCCTCGGTCGACCGCAGTTGTGCCTCGCCGAACCAGTCGAGCCAGTCCGGGTTGTCGTCCGTTACCTGGCGCTCCCATAGGAAGGTGGCACGGTTGAGAGCCGTGCCAGCCTCGCGGTGGTCGCCGTCGCGTGAGAGGGCCTCTGCCTTGTGCAGGTAGAGGAACGACTGGGTGCAGGGCGACAGAGAGCGTGGCGCGTTGTCGATGGCGGTCGAGATGAGGTCCACACGCTCGGCGGTGCGCCCGGCCTCGGAGACGTGTACGCCCATCTCCGCGAGGATGAAGGCGCCGAAGGCGTCGTCGCCGGCGGTGCGGGCGCTGCGCAGGGCACCGACGTAATAGCGCTGGCCTGCGGATCGTAGGCCGGCGTCGTAGGCCATCCATCCGGTCAGGTGCGACACGCGTGCCGCGAGCGCGTACAGCCGGAGCCTGACTTTGTCGGTGTAGCGGCCACCGCCGAGGAGACCGGCGACCAGAGCCAGGTCGCCTCGAGCCTGTTCCAGTAGTCGAGCACCGCCAAGCTGGTCGTCGAGCGTGCGGAGGGTGCTGATGCGTTGCTCGATCGTCGAGACCATTGTGTTCGTGACCCGGTCGCCGTTGAGCGCCGCCATGGCGGAGGGCGCGTCCACCCAGCTCGCCGCGAGACCGGTCAGGGCGGCTCCTGTGATGGTGAGGAAGCCTCTGCGGTCCATCCGTCCACTCCCCACCAGATCGGACAATGCCTCGACGGTACCGGCCTCTGTCCACGGAGCGGTGAGTCCGGTCACCTCCCAGACGGGAAGCCAGCGGGGCCATCCCTCTGCACGCGCCTGCTCGTACGGGACGCCCAGTAGGTCGGCGAGGACGCGCTGGGCGTCCGCGTCCGGCTCCTGGCCCTGTGCCCACTTCCATACAGTCGTCCGGTTGGTGGCGAGCGGGATCCCGAGCTTCCTCCCGTGGTCTTGTATGCGCCGGGCGAACTCGGCCTTGCCCCATCCACGCGTCTGGAGGAGGAAGGTCAGCGGGTGGACTGCTAACGGCTCGGTAGGCACGTCATCACTCCTGTCGTCCGCTCAAGACGTAGTTGGAAGGCTACTTCGCGTGCCCGAGTACGGGGAGGGCGTCCCCAGGAGAAACCCCCTAGAAACGTTCCGGTGCACCGGGGCACCGCCGTTGACTGAGTATCAGCCGCTGGCGAGCGAGTTCAGTTGAACGCTCGCGGAGCGGCTCCTCAGATCGGCGGCTCCATTCCTGTGCCCCCCGTCGGGGATGGAGCCGCTCTCCAGTTCTTCGGAGGCGTCCGCCATGCCCACGCTCGTCCATCGGTTCGTCCTCGCGGGTATCGAATCCGAGGTGCCCCCGGCCCGGCGCGAGATCGTCGACAAGGTACGCGCATGGGGTGTGCCGCTGGACGAGGAGATCGCCGACGCCATCCGACTCGTCGCCTCGGAGCTCATCACCAACGCCGTGGTCCACGGAGAGGGGCCGATCACCGTCACCCTGGCCAACCGGCCCGGTCGCTTGCTGATCGATGTCCTGGACGGCGACCCGTCGGTTCCGCGGACAGGGCGTGCCCAACCGGATGACGAGAACGGGCGCGGCTTGGCGTTGGTCCGACTGTTCTCGGCGCGCTGTGCCTGGGAGCCCGCCGGCGCCGGTAAGCGCGTATGGGCCGAGATGACGCTGCCCATGGCGGTGGAGGCGAGCACGGCTGCCGCTGGACCACGTGGCTTATTCGCGATGTGGGCCAAGCACCGGGATGCGGCCGAGCCCAGGTCGCTGACGATGGCAGTCGCCTGATGGGGAGGCACGCAGTACGAGCGGCTTTGTCTCCCGACCGCGATGTGGTCTTCCGCCCCACCCGCCGCGACATCGACCCCGTCACCGGCGAGCCGACGGCCTATGCGCTGTGGGACAGGCATGAATGGCAGGCGCATGGCGAGTGCTGGCTGTGGTGTGGCCGTGACGACGTTGAGGTGACGTGGATCGGGCCCGTCCGGTCGAGCGGCATGCACGCGGCTCTCTTCGCGTGCCGGGCGTGCCTGTACGAACTGGACCAGCGCGTCCTGGAGGCCAACATGCGTCAGGACGCGGCCGTTCTGCCGATGAGCGGTCAGTCCATGCGGCCGTAGGCGCAGAGCTGCGGCTTACGGGGCCGCCCAATGACCGCCGCCTCACGGAAATCCATCTCTCCCACGGCCGTGAGGCGGCCCTGACCTTCCGCCGGAGCCCCGGCGGGAGACCCAAGAGGAAGGAGCACGAGGTGGAAGAGCGCACGGCACCGCCTTCGGCCCGTAGCGGCTTGCTGATGGCGGTCGAGGAGCTGACCGCCGTCCACGACCGGTACGACAGCCTCCGGTCCGACAACGCCGGAAGCTCCGGCGACGCGCCGTGGCCGGGCGGCGACGGCAACCTGCACGACAGCGAGTAGGCACGCCCGCCCCAAGCGGCTGGGGCAGGCACGACTGGCCGTGCCTGCCCCAGCCGTGTCCACATCAGGCGACCACACCCTTGGAAGGGCAGCGATGGAACATCGGTTGATCAACGCGATCGAGACAGCACTCGGATGGAGCGGGGCCGAGGAGCTGGGCAAGGGTTTCGCGCGGGGCGGTCTGGACGACCCCGCGCTCCTCTCCCGCCTCCTGACCCCCAACCGGCTGCTCGACATCGCCATGCGCAGGAGCCTGAACCGTCCGCAGTTCCGGTGCTTCCAGAAGGGTGTGGAGGTTCACCCGGCTGTCTACTACACAGACAGCGTCAGCCCCCGGGGTCAGAGCATCCCCATGGTCAACATGCGCAGCCTCGGAAACCTCCTGCGAGAAGGCGCGACGCTCATCCTCGACCAGGCCAACGTCTTCGACCCGACGATGGAGGTCGCGTGCCGGGCGTTGCAGTGGTGGTCCCATGAGCGTGTGCAGGTCAACGCGTACCTGACGACGAACGACGCCGCTGGCTTCCCCCTGCACTGGGACGACCACGACGTCGTGATCGTGCAGCTGGCTGGCGAGAAGGAGTGGGAGGTGCGCGCGACTTCCCGCAAGGTCCCCATGTACCGGGACTCCGACCCCAACACCATTCCGAGCGACGAGATCATCTGGTCCGGAGTGATGCGGACCGGTGACGTCATGCACATCCCCCGAGGCCATTGGCACCAGGCGACCAGGACCGGCAGCGGCTCGGGGAAGAGCCTCCACGTCACGTTCGGCATCACCAAGCGCACCGGCGCAAGCTGGCTCGCCTGGCTAGCCGACTGGAGCCGGGAGCACGAGATCTTCAGGCACGATCTGGACCGCTGGCACCTTCCCGACAGCGCGGCTCTGGCCGAGGCCGCCACGGCACTGCTCGGCGAGCGCTCCCCGGCCGACTATCTGGCCGCGTACGAGCAGGAGACGACCCTGCCCAGGCATGTGCCGTTCCTCGACATCCTCGGGCCGCTCGACGCCGTCGTGTGCACCACCCACTTCCCTGCCCGGATACGGGAGAGCGGGGAGACCGTCGATGTCCTGGCCTCGGGGAAGAAGCTGACCCTCGCGGCCAAGGCCCTGCCGGCGCTGCGTCTGCTGTTGAGCGGCAGGCCGGTCGTGCTGGAACAGGCCGCGGCCGTCGCAGGGGCCGAAGTGGTGGAGGTCGCCGAGATCCTGGTGAAGGAGGAGCTGTGCGCGGTCCTGACCCCCGAATTGTCCTCGGGCTACACCGGTCTCGTCACGAACGCCGACTCCTGACCGGGGCGCTGGACCTGGGCGTCACCGCGCTCGACACCAGCACCAACTACCTTGGCTTCCGCTCGCACCAGGTCCTGGCTCGGGCAGCCGGTGACCTGCTGCCGAAGTTCACGGTCTCCACGAAGGTCGGCTACTTCCCGGGGTCCGACGGGGCGGAGCACTCCCTGGATCCCACGCGGCTGTACTCGGCCGTGGAGGAGGCGGCCAAGAACCTGGGGCGGGAGCCGGACCTGGTGTTCCTGCACAACCCGGAACACTCGCTCCGGAAAGCTGTCCCGCACGACAAGGATCTGCTTGCAGCGGCGTGCACCGCCCTGGATGACGCCAAAGCTAGGGGGCTGTGCGGCGCCTGGGGGGTCGCGTCGTGGGATCCGTCACCGGTGCTGAGCGTGGTCGACCTGACCGTGCCGAGGCCATCGATTCTCATGGTGCGCGCCGGCTTGCTGGTCGGCGCCAGAACGCTGGCCGCGGCGGACGCCCTCATCAATGCGTGGAATCTGGGGTGTGGCGAGGTTTGGGGGATGAGCCCCTTTGGGGGCAGCACCAGTGCCTCGGTGTGGCACAGGTTGGACCCGCGCCTTTTCCTCCGGGACGGCCGTCGGCTCTCCCGCGTCCAGGCAGCATTCAGAGTCGCCTACCATCTCCCGCAGGTCGGCTCCATCGCCGTGGGCACCGACGAGCCGACCCACCTTGGGGAACACGTCGGAGCTCTGGCCGGCCAGGTGGAGGAGCGGACCGTCCAGGAGTATCGGAAGCTCCTCCGCGACCGCTCGCCTCATCACTCTGCTTGAAGCTCCTCGATGACTTGCTCGGCCGTGCGCTGTGCAGGCTCCAACCGCGGATCCTCAGGGTGCGCGTACGGCCCAAGGATCTTAGAGCAGACGAACAGCGTCATCAGCTTGCCCTCCCGGCTCTCGAAGTCCCGCCGACGCTCCTGCCGTACACGATCGGCCAGAGACGGGACGGCAAGCGAGCTCGCCCACAGCGAGGCCGAGTCCAGTCCCTGTGGGGCGTTCCCCCAGTCCTCCCAGTCGAAGAGGCTGAAAACCGGCGCCGTGACGTTGGCCCAGTTCAGGTCGGCGTGGGCGGGCACCCAACGCTGGACGGTCGTATCGAAATCGCTCGGAAAGACAGCCCGAATGGCCTCGGTGACCGACGTCTGGGTGATGGTCTCGGTGTCGGGTGTGGCGATCCGCCTTGTCTGGTGCGCTGCCAGCGCGGCCAGAGAGGCGTTCAACCCTTCCCACCACTCGTCCGAGACTTCCGGGGCCTCACTCAGAATGGCGCTTCCGACTGGAGCGGCGGGCAGAAGGTCAGTTTCGTCGGCCCGCCACATCACCTGTTCGTTCGTGTCCCGCCAGACCAGGCACCCCCGCCATGCCGGCTGGGCGACGCCGTCCAAGCGGGCGGCGCACTCCGCGCCGTTCCATCCTTGATCGGTGATCTTGTCGAGCAAGCGTCGCTCAATGCGGACCCAGGTCTCGCGGTCGGTCCGTGCTCCTACGGATCGACGCTTGCGCACCACCGTTTCCGGTAGGAAACGCACCTGCAGAGACCGGGCCACGCGATCCAGAACCTCGTCAACTGGCTGCACGCGTAGGTCAACAGTCTGACTCGTGGGGACCGAGAGCGTCATACAGGCGACCGTAGCAGTGGGGCAGCGAGAGGGCCCTGCTTCGGCAACGCGCGGGGCGCCGAGGCCCCCTGGCGCCGACCGCCTCGCGCGGGTGTGTCGTGGGAGCGCTCGGACAGGGCGGGCAGGTGGGCGCTGCGCCGCAAGCGCCATACCAGGACGTCGCTGATGGAGGTGGCGGTGTCGAGCTCGCGCCGTCCGGCGGCCTCGCTCAGCAGGACGCCCGGGTCATGGCCGACTTTCCGGGCGTCGTCGAGGGTGGCGGCCAGGGCGGGCCAGCCGGGCTCGGCCTGGACCCGTGCGGCCAGGTCCGGCAGCACCTCGTGCAGGAGGTCGGCTTCCCGCTGCCGAGCACGCAGGGCCAGACGTTGGCCTCGCTGGCGGAGGACGGCCATCGGCTGGGCTGCTGCGGCTTGGTAGGCGGCGCGGAGGTGTTCGGCGGCTTGCCAGGCTGCTGCGGCCTGCTGGCTGTGGTGCTTCTTCGCGTGCCAGTTCGCCGCCGCGATGGCGAGGAAGAAGGCCATGTCGATGAGCATGGCGGTGGTGGCGCCGTCTTCCCCGCGGCCCAGAGCGGGCCCGCTGTGGACGAGGTCGCGGGCGGCCTGGCGCAGGCCCCGGTCATGCCCGCGTACAGCCCTGATGTGGGAGCGACTGGCACGCTCGAACACGAAGGCCGCCTCGCGCAGCTCAGCACGGGTATGGGAGGCGGAGGTCTTGGCCAGCGCGTCCAGGACCTCACCCGCCGCAGCGATCTGCGCCGCTGCCGTGCCGTCGTCACCGTGATCGATGATCAGCAGCGCCTGCCAGGTGGCGACAGTGGCCCGGCGCCGCGCGAACGCGGGACCTGTCACGTCCGGCAGGGCGGCCTGCTCCGGCCGAGAACCGTTCGCCGAAGCGGCCTCGGCGGGAAGCGTCCAGCGTTCGCGGATGCGGGGCAGGGACAGATCAGGAGCGAGCGTGGAGCCCGCGTAGAACACCGGCTCCTTCTCCCCATTGCGGTCATCGGGCAGCGCGACCTTGTAGCCAAGCAGGTCGCCGGAGGGCGCGATGCGCTTGCGGATCAACAGACCGGCGGCGGCCAGCCGGTCGAAGAACTCCTCCTCGCTGCCGGCGCCGGCCACCGCACGCCGTACGGTCTCCCGCAGCTCCGCACGCGCCGGACGCTCCCTGCCCTGTCGTTCGGCCTTGTGCCGCTCCGCGCTGGTGGTCCGCTTGGCGGCGGTGCCGTCCCCGGGCGCGACCTGGTGCAGGCCGAGTGCCTTTTCGATCAGGCGGCACTCGGCCTGAGCGCGTTTGCCGGAGCGGTGGTGGTCGGGGCGGCGGCCGTCCTCGCGGACGAGGGTGGCGATGATGTGGATGTGGTCGTCGGCGTGCCGGACGGCGGCCCAGCGGCAGCCGGCGCCGTCGCCAGGGTCGATGCCGGTAGCGGCGACCATACGGCGGGCGATGTCGCCCCACTGCTCGTCGGACAGGATCGGGTCGTCCGGGGCGGCGCGCACCGAGCAGTGCCAGACGTGCTTGTCGGGGCGTTGGTCCGGGGCGAGGAGGGCGAGGGGCTGGTCAAGGAGGTTCTGGAGGCCCTTCTTCATGACCGAGGGGTCGCGGCCGGGGTCGGCGGCCATGCCGTCGAAGGAAGCGACCAGGTGCGGGTCGAAGTGCTCCTCGTGGGTGCCCTTACCGTACAGGTAGTGCAGGAGCCCGAGGGTGTTGCTGCCCTGCTGGTGGATCCGGGGGATCAAGCCGTCTCGCCCTCCTGCCCGTTGGCGACCCTGTCGGCTGCCCGTTGGACGGCCTGTGTGGCACGCTGAAGGTCGGCGAGGGCAGCGGCGAAGTGCGGTGCGTCGGCACCGGAGTTGAGTGCCTTGGCAATCTGGTTGACGTTGCCGCCTGCCCAGCCGAGCTGACGACGCACACCGAACAGCGCGGTCAGGACATCTCGCTCGGTGGCGATGGCCGCGGCGGTGCGGGACTGGTCCCGGGCAGCGGCCAGCGCGGAGTGGGCCATGAACCCGGCCACGCTCATGCCGACATGGTCTGCGCCGGCCTGGATGATGGCGAGTTCTGGCTCGTTGAGGCGGACGCTGTGGGCGGGGCGCTGCTTCTTGTCACGCGGACGCGACTTTCCCTTCCTGGCCTTGCCCTTCGGGCTGGCCTTGCCTGGCTGCGGTCCGCCCTCGGTCGCAGCTTTCCCGTCCGGCGCCCCCTGGCGCCGGACGGGCCCCGCCACCCCAGGGGCGGGACCGGGTTCGGGCGCTCCCCCCACGGGGGAGTGTCCGGACCTCCAACTTGCTCCGTCTGGGGCAGGGTTGGGCGGCAGGGATTCTTCGGGGGCCATGGGGTCTTCGTGGTGCGGGGTCTGCATGGGGCCTTCCGGGTCGGGGTGTGGTCGGGAGTGCTGGTGCTGCGGGGATCAGTGGGGTGGATGTCCGGCTGCGGCTTTGAGCTGGGCCTTGAACTCGCGGACGACTCGTCCGACGCCGTCGCTGGAGACGGTGTAGCCGGCGGCGCGCAGGGCGTCCTCGACCCGGTCGCGGCCGACGCTGCCGGTCTCCTCGTAGATGAGGCGAGCGTGCTTGAGGATGACCTCGTCGGAGGCACGGGCTTTGCCGGCGTCGCGTTTCTTCCGGGCAGCTGGTCTCCGCTCGTGCCTGCCCGAAGGGTTGCCCGAGGTCTTGCCCGTGAGCACCCGGCTCTCTTCAGTTTCTGCCCGTGCGGGCAGCCCGGGCTCCGAGCGGGCAGGCTGCGGGCGGGCAGCCGGAGGCACCTCGTCGTCACCCGGATCTGACGGGTGCGGGCGGGCAGTTTCCTCTGCCCGCGGCAGTTGTGCCGTGCGGCCGGCGCGCGGGCTGCTGTGCCCGGATTCCCGGGCGGGGTTGGAGGCCGGGACCTGCCAGCGCGGCGGCAGCGTGATGGAAGCGAGGCCGAGGGCCTGCTTACGGGTGGCGAGCTTGCGCAGCAGCATCTCGTCCTGGAGCAGGTCGCCATCGACGTCGGCCCGCTCCAGGGCTTCGTGCAGGCGTTCCGTCAGGCGTCGTTGCCGCCGCTTGCCGCGCTGGCGGTCGGTCGTCGACTCGGCGCGCAGGATCAGGGCGACGGCTTCGCTCAGTGCGCGCTCGCGGATGAGGCGGGCGGCATCGGCGTCCTGGTCGGCGACGCCGAGCCGGGCCAGGAGGCGTTCGCGTGCCTGGCGGACGAGGACGGCGGCCAGGCCGCGTGAGGCGGCGTCGGGGGTGCGGTGGCGCAGCTCGATGCCCATGGCCAGGTGCCACAGCATCGCGGCCATGACGGGGCCGACGAAGGCTCGCACGATGCCGCCGACCAGCCCGGACTCGGCGTAGGCGGGCAGAACTTGGACGGTGGTGATGACCCAAGTGAGGCTGCCGGGCAGGCCGGGAGCCTGCTTCGGGCCGTTGAGGTTCTGCCGGGCCATCAGGGCGGTGGCGAACAGGGCCAGCTCGGCGGCGGCGAACATCGCGACGCGCTCGGCGGTGCCGCCCATGTCGAGGTAGTCGGCGGCGAACCGCCAGCTGGTGTCCGCGCTGTACGCGGTGCAGCCGAGCGCGGCCACGGCCGCGACCGGCACCGCGGCGGTTCCACGCCAGCGGTTGGTGTGATGCCGTCGGAGGCGCTGCTGGCGGATCAGCCACGCGGCGAGCAGGCCGAGCACCACGGGCGGGATGAGGAGCGCCACGCTCATCACCGGGGAGGTGGCCCAGTCAGGAAGGAGCGGCGTGCCGCTGATCCGTATGGCGAGGGGGACGGGGCTGAGAGGAAGCAGGAGGAGGCTCCAAGGCGTCGAGGATTGAGGGCGAAGGGCGAATCGACGGAGCGCTGAGCAACCGCCTACGCGAGTGGCTGGCGCGGGCAGGGCTGGTGTGAGCGAGGGTGATGCGGCGGGGTCGGCCAGGAGAGGGCGCTGAGGCGGCCAGTCAGGCGGCGGGCGCTGTGCGGCGTCGTCGGTCGGGGCCGTCGAGGATGACGCGCTCCGTCATCTCGGCGAGGCGGGAGGCGACGCGGTCACCGAGGGTGACGCGCAGCTGCTCCATCGGAAGGTTGGTGGTGATGAGGGTGGGGAGCATGTGCTCGTACCGGCAATTGATGAACCGGTAGGTCAGCTCCTCGGTCCATTCGCTGGTCTTGGCCGCGCCGAGGTCGTCCAGGAACAGCAGCGGGCAGCGCGCCAGGGTCTGCAGGTCACGCTCGGCGTCGTGACCGGCGCGGGGGCGCAGGCGCGCGTGGAAGTCGGCGGTGGTGGTCGCTTCCCAGCGCAGACGGACCCCTCGGGCGAGCAGGGTGCGGATGGCGCCGTACGCCTGGTACGTCTTGCCCGTGCCCGTGGGGCCGGCGATCAGCAGCGACGGGCCTTCGGCGATGCCCGGCCCGCCCGGGCCGGGGCGTCCGGCGCGGGCGATCTCGTCGGCCCAGGTGGTGACCTTCGGATGGTCGGCCAGGGCTCGGCGGTACCGGGCGGGGATTTTGGCGTCGGCGAGTTCCAGCGCGGTGACGGGCTCGGCGTGCCCTTCCTCGACGGCGGCGGTGGCGAGGTCGATGCCGCGACTGGCAAGGATGCCGTTGAGCCGATCGGCGAGCGGGCCGACCCGGCGGGGCTCGCGGGTGAGGGTGGCGGTCAGAGGTCACCTCCGTAGGCGGCTTCGACATCGGCGGGGTTTGTCCACGCCCTGTGGACAACCGGCGCGGTGGGGACCGCGTTCATGACCTCGTGCACGAGGCTCGGCAGAGTGCTGGGATGCAGGCCCTTGGCGCGGTGCCGTTCTAGGCCGGCCCGGATGTGGGCGGGGGCGATGCCCTCGCCGAGCAGCTTGCGCACCTCGCGCGCGAGATGGCCCAGGACGTCCTTGGGCGGACGGTGTGTGCAAGCGGCGGCGTACTCGGCGATGAGTTCGCTGGCCGAGACGGCGTGGGGTGCGGGGGCGCTCGCGCCCCCCGAAGGGATATTTCCTAGATCCATGATCCTAGGTCCTAGATCCGGACGCTGAGGCGTCACCGCTCCCTCACTGAGCTCTCCCCGCTGTCTCACGGAGGGCTCAGTGAAATCGCCCTGACCTGCTATTTCATCATCGGTGACCGGATTCACCACAGGCTCGCGTATTCGCCCGGAGCCCTCGCGGAGGGCTCCGTGAGGCTGCGGTGGGGGCTCCGTGATCCCGACTCCCGCAGTCGGGGCGCCGACGCCGGGTGCAGTGCGGGCCGGCGTCGGCGTGTCGTGGTGGGGGCAGGCGGGAAGCCGGCTCGCGCTGGGGCGGTTGATCTTCTGGTGCTGCCGCCAGGTGACGATGTGCAGGTAGCGCTTGTCGTCCAGGCCCTTGTAGCGGCATATCAGCCCTGTGTCGGCGAGCTGGGCGAGGTCCTTCTCGACGTCGGCAGGTGTGTGTTCGGGGCGCAGGACCCACAGCTGCCCGGTGATGATCGCGGCGTGGTCGCGGTGGCGGCCCTGGTCGTCAGCCTGGGTGAGCAGGCCGAAGAAGGTGCGCTCGGCGGTCAGGGTGACGGCGGCCAGGGACTCGGAGACGAAGGCTTCGGGCTTGATGGTGCGGATTCGTGCCAAGAGGGGCGGTCCTCACTCGGTGACCGGTGGGCTGGGTGCCCACGGTTCACCGTCGGTCGGGGGTTGGACGGGCGTGAAGGGCGGGGGATGTCCGGCCGTTGAGGCGGGGTGCGTTGATGGCCGCTCGCGCTTTCCGGGGGTGTCGTCAACATAGCCACACCCAGGTCGCGCAAGTCCAGCACTATCCGGCGCAATCTCTCACGGCAGAAATGCCGCTGGAAATCGAGTCGGCGAGGGCGGTGCGAAAACGGTAGGGCACGATCGGCGGTTGACCAAATAGTTGCGCGACATCCCGAGCCAGAAGGATCACATCGGGAAGCCGTTGACGTCCTGCGAGCGATGAAGCTACAACACAACGCCCCACGTCAGAGAGGGTCTCTGGTGTCGGGGTCCGTTCGGGGATCCGGACCTTCGCAGCACCCCGACCGTCTCGCTCGCCCATTGAGCGCGGCGCAACATAACCGATGATCGCCGGTTAACCAAACCGGCGAATGCACACTACAACTGGAGCCATGGCAGCACGATCTCTGGAAATAGGGCCCGCAGGAATGCTGGCGGCTCGCGCCATCGAAATCCTGCGTACGGAACGCGGCCTTGGGCAGCGCCAACTCGCAGCGCGCTGTTGCGCTTTGGGCCGCCCTATGTCCAACACGATGCTGTCCCGCATCGAACTCGCCAAGCGGCGATGCGATATCGACGACCTCGTCGCCATCGCCGCAGCCCTGCAGGTGTCACCCGCCGCCCTCCTCCAGGGGCCGGGCGCCGCCTGAGCCGCCCACGCAGCCCCTCCCCGACCTCCCGACCAGGAGCCGCCCCCTTGCACCGATCCACGCCCGCGCTCGTCCCCCACAGGCCGTCTGACGCCCCTCCGCCCCGCCTCTACCGCCCCGAGGAGATCGCCGACACCCTCGGATGCTCGGCCTGGTGGGTCAAGGACCGCGCGCGACGTCGCCTGATACCGCACACCCGGGTCGGCCGTGCCTACCGCTTCACCGCCGAGCATCTCGCCGAGATCATCCGCCTCTACGAGCAGCGGCCGGCCCAGCCTGCGCAGTCAGTTGCACGGGGGACGGAGCCGCTCTTCGAGCCCGGTACGCAGACCGGCTCCGCGCAACCTCGCCGCCCTGTCGTTGCGCCGGCGACCCGCCTGCGGGCCCGCCCGCCGCGTCGACAGCAGCAGTACGGCACCGTCGCGTGACCCGATCGCATCTGGCGTAGCCGAGGACAAAAAGAGGGGGACAGCGGGACTTGGGTTTCGCGGAGAAGCGTGGAAACTACTGGCGCGGCCGGTACAAGGTCGCGCCCGGCAAGCACAACACGGTCGTCGACGAGAACGGCAAGGCGATCAGGTTCGCCACCAAGGGCGAGGCCCAACGGGCAGCGGCTGAGGCCGAGAACAAGTACCGTCGGGGCGACTGGCGCGACCCGGCCCTCGGCCAGGAGACCTTCGGCGAGTACGCGAACCGCTGGTACGAGGCCCAGGACCTGGCGGCCTCGACGATGCAGAACTACAAGCGCCACATCGAGGAGCACCTGCTCCCCGAGTTCGAGGACAAGGCGCTCGCCGGCATCCTGCGCACGGACGTCGACCTGTGGGAGAAGAAGGAGAAGGCCGTGTACGCGGCCTCCAGCGTCAAGACCTGGCGCTCGACGCTCCACCTGATCTTCGAGGACGCGATCGACGAGGGCCTGATCACGTCCAACCCAGCCGCTCGGCGGCGCGGACGGGGTAAGCGCGCCGGCCGCTCCCGAGACCGTGGTCCGGAGAAGGTGGTCACCGACGCGCTCGGCATCCTGCTGACCGCCGAGCGCGCCGCCCTGCTCTCCGGCCGCGACGACGAGTTCGTCGCCGTGGTCCTCAAGGGGTACACCGGCATGCGCTGGGGCGAGGTCGTGGGCCTGCAGACCGCGTTCGTCCGCCCTGGAGCCGTCCGGGTCGAGTGGCAGCTGTACGAGCTCGACACGGGGGAGCTGGTGCGCTGCCCGCCGAAGGACGACAGCTACCGCACCATCGACTCGATGGACTGGCTGTCGGCGCTGGTCGCCAACCACATCGCCCGCACGAAGCCCGAGCCGTGCCCCTGCCACGGCAGGACCTACGTCTTCCGAGGACAGGGCGCGGCCCGCACAGGCGGCCACCAAGGCGCGAAGCTCGTCGACGTCGCCCGCTGTGCCGACGTCTCGACCGGCACGGTGTCCAACGTGCTCAACCACCCAGAGCGCGTCACCGAGGCCACGCGAGCGAAGGTCGAGCAGGCCATCGCGGATCTCCGGTTCGTGCGGGGCGGCGTCGTGCCGGAGCATGCCGCTCACTGGCGCAGGAACGGTTTCGCGACCTGGTTGTTCACGCCGGCGGTCTCCGGCTGGTACCCGAAGAAGGCACCGCAGGAGCCACGGCCGGTACCCCTGCTCGGCGAGCCTTGGCCCGGCGTCCCAGCACGGGGGCGGGGTGCCAGCGATCGGGCCGACGCCTGCTGGCTCCCGATAGCCAAGGGGCTCACACCCCACGGCCTTCGCCACACCCACCGGACGATGATGGAGGACCTGGGAACCGAGAAGGTGCTCATGGACGAACGCATGGGCCACATCGACGGCTCGGTCTCGGCGCGCTACGCACACGTCACCCCAGGCATGCGCAAGCGCCTCATGCTCGGGCTGACCGAACGATGGGAGACGGCGCTCGACGTCCGTCTGGCACTGTGCTCGACGTCGCCAGTGCGTGTGCTTAACGATCTGCTGCGCGCCCGCGCGGCCGCCGTACGGTAGCTTCATGGTGCCCTGCAACACTGCTTGGAAGGCCCCGTCCGTTCGCATTAGGCGCGTTGGCGGGTGTCCGCCAACGCACTCGTCAGCGCAGTGTGGCGACCGAGGGAGCCATCTCGACAGGGTCGTCTTGGCCGGCCACGGTCCACACCTCATCGGACAGGGTGATGCTGGGAGCGTCGCCGTGGTGGGGACGCCGACGGGTGACTCTTCGGCTGACCCATTCACCATTGCGCGGCACTGGCAGACCGAGGGTACGGGCGATCTCAGCCTGCTGGCCGGTGCCTCCGAGCAGGAGAATTCCTTCTCTGCGCAGCCTCTCCCGGGCGGTTCGAACCAGCTTCGGGCTGTCTGCGGTCAAGGAGACGGTGGAAACGGTGGTTCGATTGAGTATCCGGCCTTGCACGAGCCTGAAGAGGTTGTTCGCCCGGGCCTGGTTACCGCGTTCGCTCACGTCGGCGGTGAAGATCTGCGCGCGAAGCGACGCCGGAAGGTGGAGCAGGGTGTTCTCCGGCAGGTGTGCGTCGTGAAACAGCCAAACGACGGCTTGCCGGCCTGCGGCCGATAGCGTGCGCTTGAAGTCGCGGTTGGCTGCCTTGCTGAGGTGGTCGGGTTCGATGCGGATTAGTCCAAGGCTCCAGCTGGAGCGCTGGTCGTTGGCTGACACGAGCAGGCACACCCTGCCGATCTCGCCGGGTGTGATCGCCCATGTCGAGCCCGTGGTGAATTTCAACGCCACCTCCTGGCGTCCGATCAGGAGATCGGTCTCCCGGCCAGGCTGCAGTCTCCAGGCTGCCATGAGCTCGTGGGTGACCTTGGCGCCGAGGTAGGTCTTCTCTGCCTTGCCGAGCGTGGCCAGGTCGAACCGTCCCGTCCGCCGTCCGTCGAGCACGCTGTCGAGTGCATTGCGCAGGGCGGCCGCCGTCGTAGCCTCGAAGTCCGGCATGTCACGCAGGGCATCGGTGACTATCGTGACGTCGGAGGACTCATACCTGTATCCAGTTCCGGCGTCAGTGGCGGGAGAAGGAGCGTCGGTCCCGGCTGTGATGTCGGCGCGCACTGGGGGAACCGATGCGGCGCTTGCGTCCGGAGAGAGTCGGGTTACGGTGGTTGGCTCGTCCTGTGCGGAGCCGACCCGCGCAGTCGGGGTTGGGCGCTCGGCGGCGCGTAGCCGCTCACGCAGGGCTTGCAGTTCCTTCTCCTTCCGCGCCAGACGGCGCTCCATCCGTTCCACCTTGTTGTGTAGTGCGCGGTTCTCCCGCAGCACGTCTACGAGTTCAGGATCCGGCCTTCCGGACGCCGGCTTCTGCGATGCTTGGGGACTGTCGGCTGCCAGGACTGCGCGTGCGTCCAACAAGTGCTGCCTGACCTCGTCGGCCACGGCTTCCTTACGCTCCGGCGGAGCGAGCACCGCAATGATCGAGTAGATCAGTGAGGCGTTGTTCTGGAGCCCCCTGCCCCGGAGCCGATCCGAGAGCACCTGGTACGAGGGAGGGCGCGGGCCTTCGCGGTGCTCGGCCAGCAGGAGTTGCTGGAGTCCCTTCAGGCAGATCCCGCTGCTATCGACCAAGTCCCGCAGCAGCCCGACTATCTCCCGCATGGGCGCGCTGAGGTCAGGGTCCGGCTCTGACCACTGGCCGCCCCTCTTCCGGCGTGCCATCCCCCCGCCTCCGGTTCCTTGGATCTCCTTGAAGGAGCATTCAATCTAGCTGATCGGAAGATCGAACTTCCGCACCCCCATGGCCGTCCGACACCGTGGTCAGGCCAACCAGCAATCACCACGTGAGAAGGAATCTCGATGCGCCAGCGCACGGCCGATCTCTGCGCCCTCGCCATCATCGTTGCCGCACCCGCAGGTCTGATCGCCTTGAACCTTCCCTCCGATCAGATCATCGCGAGTACCTCCGCAACGGCCGTCCTCTACTCTGCCTGGCGCCAGGGCGGAGGAACGCCGCCGTCGCCGGATCCTCGGGGAGGGCGTGGGGCTGGCTCTGAGCCCGCCTCCGGCTCCAGAGCGGCGCAGGGGTCGGGAGCCGGCCCGGGCCACGGAGGCTGTCCGGATGAGGAGTAAGCCACCGCACCGAGCTCTCGTGCCTGGGCATTCATCGCTGGCGGCCGCGCAAGGTTCCTGCGCGCTCAGTAGTCGCGTTTGTTGTCGATCCGACGCCCACGTTCTTGCAATCATGCTCACGCTGGCTGGCTGGACAGCAGGTCATCGGGCTGGCACAACCCTCACAAACACGAGACCTGCTCGCCTGGCAAACCAAAACGGGTCGACGCCTCTCGCAGGTTCGCGCTGGGTCGAATCTCGCTACGTCGCGTGCTCGACGGCTCCTCCCCTGTGACCTGCCTGGCACCGCCTCCGAGTGAGAGGAGCGGGAGCCGCCTGGGAGCCGGATTCCGGAGTTGGCTCCCAGACGGCTCCCAAGATTGACCCAGGAACCACTCAGGGGCCTGATCCAGTAACTGGATCAGGCCCCTGACCTGGTACTACGGCGTCGGGGTGGCGGGATTTGAACCCACGACCTCTTCGTCCCGAACGCGATCAGCCCCCTACGTGACCTTGCTTCGGGACCATCGACCTGCTCCTTCGACTCCGGGACTGTCCACTACCGTCCGGGACGGTCTTGGTGCGGTTGCCTCATTTGGCCCCCCGTTTGGCCCCCCAGACCCTTCGTCGCTCGTGCGATGTCTGCGCTGACCAGCGCGGCGTGAGGGGGCGCGTTCGGCTGTGGTGCGGCTGCCGGCAGCGTGCATCGCTGCTGCTGGGGTCCCGTTGTCAGTGCGAGGCGGCATGATGTCCCTGGATGATGCGGCGTGGCATCCCGGGCCACGGTCAACCCCCACTTGCGGCACAGGGGGTTGTCCGCAGGATAGGAGCGAAGTTGGAGCGTGAACGGGTTGCGGAGCTTCATTACATCACCCCCATTTCGAATCTCGCGTCCATAGCAACGAGGGGTTTGCTGAGCCATCGTGCCGCAGAGGCGGTAGACCACCTTTCGGTAGCTTTGCAGGACGTACAAGACCGGCGGGCTCGGAAAAGCGTCCCCAACGGCGGTCCGCTTCATTCGTACACAAACCTCTACTTCGATGCTCGGAATCCGATGATGTACTACCTTATGAGCAAAGGGCATCGGGATCTTATGGTTGTGCGAGTACTGCCGGATGTGCTCGACATTCCAGGCACAGTTATCACGGATGGTAATGCGGCAGCGGACACAACCCTTTTTCTTGCGTCACCGTCAGGTTTGGCAGTTCTCCGTCACGATCTCGTCTATGCCGATAGCTGGAACCATAGCGATTTTTGGCAGAAAGTTGAATGCAAGCGCGCTCGATGCGCTGAAGTTCTGGTGCCTAATTCCGTATTGCCTAATTTCATCTTCGGCTGTTATACTCTGACCAAGCAGCAGGCTGAAATCTGCAAAGAGGCGCAACCAGATTGGAAGGTGGAGGTGAATACCCATGTCTACTTCCGTTAACAACGTGCGGATCGTTCAGGGGGACCTATTGCAGTCCTCCATGCACGGTCTCGTGAACACGGTTAACACCGTTGGCGTGATGGGTAAGGGTATCGCTCTGTCTTTCAAGAAGCGCTATCCAGAAATGTTCGCAGACTATGTGCGCAGGTGCAAGGCTAATCAAGTTCGCCTTGGTGAGCCGTACCCTTACGTCGCCGCGAATCACATGATTGTGAATTTCCCGACGAAGGCGCATTGGCGAAGTGTTAGCAAGCTGTCCGATATTGTTGCTGGGCTTGAGTACCTTAAGTCCCAGTATAAGGCTTGGGGCTTGCGCTCAATCGCCGTGCCACCGCTCGGCTGCGGGAACGGTCAGCTTGAATGGTCTGTTGTAGCTCCCGTACTCATCCGTCATCTTGGTGAGTTGGATATCCCGGTTGAGCTATATGCGCCATATGACGTCGATGTGACGTCCGGCCAGCTCAATCTTTGGGATGATAAGGAATCGCAAGAACCGCAACGCAGGATCGACCCTCAACTCATTGCGCTAGTGGAGATCCTTCATCGACTTGAAGGTCAGCCCTATCGGTGGCCCGTGGGCCGCATCATGCTTCAAAAGATGGCCTACTTCGCGACCATGGCCGGCGTGCCTACAGGGTTCAACTATGAGCGCGCCAGCTTTGGTCCATTCTCACCTCAGCTGAAACCGGCGATTGCGAAACTGCAAAACAATGGCCTACTGGCAGAGCGTCAGCGTGGCAGGATGTTCGAAGTCCAGGTGGGCGATGCATATAAGGATGCTCGAAAAGAGTACGCTGCGCAGATCGACAAGTGGAGCGACGCAATCGATTCAACTTGCGACCTGGTCGCAAGGTTCAATACGACTCAGGCTGAAATAGCGGCCACCGTGCACTATACGGCCTACTTCCTGTACCGAAAGAACGGTGCGATTCCAACTGCCACAGACGTGCTGAAGGCGGTTGAGGCTTGGAAGGTCCGGCGAGTCCCACCATTGAAGCGTGACGAAATCTTGCGCGCCATCGCTAATCTCGCTACACGGCAGTGGATTAGGGTGGTCCCTGACGAGTCGATTGAAGAGGCAGTCGAGGAACTCAGTTTGGTGTAGAAGCCGTGGGCCTGCGCTCGATTCAATGCGAGCACAGGCCCATGCCGACCCAGTTCCTTTGTTGGGCTGCCACGTGGTGCCGTGGGGCATGTGTCCGATCAGCGAGGCATGAATCCGGGCTTTTCGTCGGCGAGCGAGTGAAGCCGCGCGAGGTAATCCTGTGCCGCAGGTTCGGCACTGTACCGGCGCCTCATCTCGGCCGCGAGTTCGCGGCTGGTCATGATGAGCGACGGCACCGACTGCCGGTCCCCTTCGAGGGCTCGTTCACCCATGATGAGTGCCTGTTCCAAGTCACCCTCACGTGCCGCCGTGACGCCCAGCGTGACGCGTGCTTCAGCATTGCGCATCGGCGAGCGCTCGGTGCCGTCGAAGTCCGTTCCCGCCCTCAGCACCTCTTCGGCGAGCGTGCGTGCGAGCTTGTCCTCACCGACCAGGCGGTAGCAGTCCATCGCGTAGAAGTCGAACTTGGTGGGATCCACCACGAAGTGGTTGTCCAGGTTCTCGGGGTACGGCATCCCTTCGAGCAACCGCCGCCCCTTGTCCAAGGCCACCTCGACTTGCCGGCGGTCCCCGATCCGGGCCCACGCCTTGGCTTCCTGGGCAGCGAGCTGCACGGCCACGCCGTGGTGCTGAGCCGTCTCGGATCCGGCCTGCGCCGCTGCGATGACGCCGCGGTAGTCGCCGGTCGTGAGGGCGAACCATGCCCGCATCTCGTGTGCCCACCCGGCGACCTCCGCATGGTCCGCCTCGGTCGCGAGCGAGAGCGCCGCCTGTCGCGTCGACTCAGCCGCGTGGCGTGCGCCCGTGTCGTACTCGACACAGCCGACCAGTAGCGCGAGCCAACCAGACAGTGCGAGCACCTCGCGGTGCTGCGCGAGCGTGAGGCTCTTCGTGTGAAGTTCGACGACACGACGGAGCCACTGCCGCCCCTCGATGAGGAGCTGTTCGCTCGGCATGAACGGGTACTCCGAGGCGAGCCGGTCCGCCGTGATCCGCAGGGCGTCAAGCGTGGCATTGTCGACGTCGGACCGGTTGAGACGGCTCACGATCTCCAGCGTCTCCATGCCGGACGCTGCAAGGATCTCCTTGTCCCCGTCGCGCCGCGAAGGGGCCGGGAAGAGCGCGTGCGTCACGGTGCCGAACAGAGCCGCGATGATCGGTTGGTAGAAGTCGTTCGGCATCTGGCCTGACTCCCAGCGCTTCCACTGGCGAATCATGCTGTCTTCTGCGGGCAGCTCCGTGGGAGCGTGCGCCCGCAGTGCCCTCACTGCCTGGCGCTGCGACCAGTCGCGCGCCATTCGTTCGGCAGCGATGCGCCGCGCCCATGCGGGCCTGTCGTTGGTCATGTGCCCTCCTCCGAGTGCCTACTCCGAGTCTCACCCGCGCGCTGGGGGGACAGGGAAGGGGACATGGGGGTGTCACTGGACATGTCCCCACCTCCGCTTCTCTGTCCCCTGGCTGTCACTTACGTCACACCTTCCGTTCCTCGCATGCTGGTTGCAGATCACGCACCACCCGGGGCGGAACGCTCTTCGAGCGCTGCGACCCGTTCAGCCAACGCCTGAATCTGGGAGCGGATTTCCTTGATGTCGTCGCGCACGTCGCTGCTGGGGGAAGCCCCGTCGCTGACGAAGTTGCCGAGGTTTCCGGCCGACACGATCAGCCCTTCGGCTCGGAGCGCAGCCAAGCCGTTCTGGATGGTCTGGCTCGCGAATCCGAAGCGGTCGATCAACTCGCGCTGTGACGGGAGCTTGTCTCCCGGTCTCATCTTCTTGATGTCGTCGCGAAGTGCGTCCGCGACCTGCACCGCTTTCGGCTTCGGCCCTCCTGTGACAGTCATGCTCTGAGCGTACCCACCACAGCGAACTAGCGCGCATCACCCCACAGAGGTTGTGCACCACAGCAGACTAGTGCAAGCTAGTCAACGAGCGGGCCTCCCGGATTCTCGGGAATCAGCCGCTTGACCTGCACGAATGCACAGGGCGGGGACGCTGCAATCCCGCTAAAGGCCAGGTGGAACAGGGCTTCGGCCCGTACTGGCGAGGTGGCCCGGTGACCGCGAGCAACGGCCGGAGAGTGGGGACGCGATCCCCCTTGCAGTGCTTCACCACTGTTGACCTCGTCGAAAGGACTCCTGATGTACCGACGAAAACCCTGGGCGCCACCGTTACGGACCGGTCGGCGGCGCCTGGACAGCATGCACGGTCCACCACGGCTCGCAGCACGTCACGCTGCGGCCGGCTGCCTCTCCCGTCCGTCCGTTCCGCGCACTGCGCGAGGACGTACGGGCGGGAGCGCGGGGAGCCGGAAGTACCGCTCCAACGGCGCGCACCCCCGGGGGGCCACCCGGGGGTGCTGTTCGGGCCGTTCCTCGCTGGAAGGAACCACGACCCATGTACCACGTTGTCACACTTCAGGACGCCGTTACGGCGTTCGCGGACTTCATGGAACCGACGAATGCGGAGCTGGACGCGATTGAGCAGGAGATGCCCGTCATCCTGGCGGACGTCGACCTGTTGGACGCGCACATCACCACCCTGGACCGCACCCCGACCGAACTGGACGTGCGGCGTATCCGCCGGGCCCGGCGCCGGGCGCTCGCCGCCCGGGTCGCGCTGGTCAACCGCGCGGCCGGTACGAGCCTGCCCGGGGGTGCGGCATGACGCTGGACGACCTCACGGTCCCCCTGCGCGCGCTGCGGCTGCTGGCCGTGGACTTCCCGCACCTGCCCGCCCCCGACGTGGATGTGTCCCCGATCTTCCCGGAGTGGCTGCGGCTGTCCTTCCACGACACCTCGGGCGAGAGCCTCGCCGCGTTCGAGCAGTGGCGCACTGCCCTGCGGATCGCCCCGGAAGCGGTCGACTCCCGCACCCAGAGCGACGGACGCACCCGCGTCCTGAAGGCCGAAGGGCAGTTCGCCGGCGCGGGCATCGTCCTGACCGCGTATGCCGATCAGCCGGACGTCGACCGTGCCCTTGCAGGGCAGGCGGGAGGTGCCCGGTGAGGGCCAAGACCGTGCTGCCGGCTGTCGCGATGACGGCCGTGTCGATGGTGCTCACCCTCGCGGTGGTCATGATGTGGCTGGGTGCGGCGGTGCCGTGGCCGGTCGCTCTGGTCGTCGGTCTCGGTATCGACGGTGGATGGCTGGCCACCCTCGCCTACGAACGCCGCCTGGCCGCGCAGGGTGACCACAACCGCGCCGTAACGGCGGTCGGTTGGTCCTTCGGCGTTCTCGCCGCCGGCGTCTTGGTCGCGCACGCCCTGACCGCTGAGCACTCCGCCGGCGCCTGGCTGGCCGTGGCGTGGCTGCCGATCGCTGCCAAGGCCCTGTGGCTCGTCCACAGCCTGTGGGAGCGCACCGCGCTCACGCCGCTCGCGCTGGACGCGATCCGGGGAATCCAGCAGGAGGCACGCGACGAAGCGGCCGTGGCCCGCGCCCGGCTGCGGGCGGAAGCCGCGACGGAGGAGACGCGGCTGACGGCCGTGACGGAAGCCGGCGCCCGCGTCGCACGCGTCCAGGCACAGACCGCGCAGAGGCTCGCGGGGGCGTGGTCGACGCTGGAGACCGCCCGCAAGGGCGAGGAGACCGGCAGGGCGCTGACCAGCGTGACGAGCTGCGTCACACCCGGCGTCACGCCCCACTGGGAACTCCCCGTATGGGGCCCGACCGATCCGGTGCCGGCGCTGGAGACGGGGGCGCCCGCACTGTCGGATGACGCGCTGGACACGCTCGTTCACGACATCCGGCACAGCCAGACGCCGCCCCTGTCGTACCGCGACATGGCCGCCCGCTTCCGGGCCGCCGGCCACTCCGCCTCTGAGGTCCGGTTGCGGGCCGCGTGGAAGCGCGTCGCCTGATGGCTGCGCTGCCGGTCTACCGGTGGCGCATGGCCCCGGACGGCTACGCCACCCGCCGCCAACTCCGTGCCCGTGGCCTGCGGCCCGGTGGCCAAGACGTGGCCGCACAGCTCGAACGGCCACGCCGCCGCCGGGGCCCGCTGGTCGCCTACCTCTACCGCATCGACCTCGCCAAGCCGGTCCGTCCCATGACGCCGGCCCGATGGGCGGCGCTCGCCAAAGCCAACGCCGCCCGCCGCACCTGCCCCGCCTGCCGGCGTGACGCCGGCTACGTCATCCCCACCTCACTCGGCATCTGCGCGCCGTGCGCCTACCCCGAGCAGTACGCCGCCTGAACTCCCGGCGGGGCCCGTCCGCCCACCTCCTACAGCGACGGACCGGGCCCCGCCTTCCCTCTGCGAGAGAAGGAAGCCTCAGTGAAGCATCCCGACGACGACCACGAACTGTTCAACCGCCTGGAAGCCGAAATGGCCGCCGACCACGGCGCCGATGTGGTCGACCTGGACAAGGCCCGCGCCGCCCGCGAACCGGCCCCCACACCCGCCCCGGAGCCGGAGCCGACGGACCCGGACACGCCGGTCATGGTCGACCAGCCCGCCCCCGCGGCTACCGGTCCCGGCTACCTCGGTCGGCTCGCCGGCGCCCGCCGCCGCGCGGTCGTGCCCATCTGGCTGAAGTCCGTGGCTGAGCTGCGCACCGCGTCCGCGTGGGTGGCCCGCCACTACGCCCACGCCGCCGGCTACCACGCGCTTCGTGCCCCGGTCTACGCCGCCCGTCTCGCCTTCCAGGCCCCGGCCGGCGCCGCGAAGTTCGGCGGGGGCACGATGCGGTGGGTGGCCGACCGTGAGGGCGAACCGGTCCGGCTCGCCGCCGTGCGGCGGGAGGACGCTGCCGAGTACCTGAAGCTGTCGAGGCAGCGTGACGGACGGGTCCGGCTGCGGACCCTGGTCGCCGCGCTCGCGATGTTCACCGGCCTCGGTCTCGCGCTCGCCCTGTACGTGCTGGCCCCCGACTGGCTGCAAGCCGTATCCGTGGGCGCGGTCGTCCTCGCCCTGGGGGCCGCTGGCCGCAAGGCGGACGCCCCGGTCGTGCACCGGGCCGTGGAACTACCCAAGGCGACCAAGCTGACCAGTGACATCGTGCTGCGGGCCCTGGGAGCGCTCGGCATTCCCGCGATCAATCAGGCACAGGGCAAGGGACGGGACGGGTTCGAGTTCACCGCCCCGATCACCCGCGACGGGCCCGGCTGGCGTGCGGAGGGCAACCTGCCCTACGGCGTGACCGTGACGGACATCATCGAGCGTCGCGAGCGGCTCGCTTCCGGTCTGCGCCGCCCGCTCGGGTGTGTGTGGCCCGAGGCGGTCCCCGATGAGCACACCGGGCACCTGGTGCTGTGGGTCGGGGATCAGGACATGTCGCGGGCGTCTCAGCCGGCGTGGCCGCTGCTGAAGTCCGGCAGCGTAGACCTGTTCAAGCCGGTCGCCTACGGCACCGACCAGCGCGGCCGGTGGACCGAGGTGACGCTCATGTACATCGCGGGCGTCATCGGCGCCATCCCGCGCATGGGCAAGACGTTCCTTCTGCGTCTGCTGCTGCTGATCGCGGCTCTCGATCCGCGCGCTGAGCTGCACACCTACGACATGAAGGGCACCGGCGACCTGGACCCGGTGGGCAACGCGGTCGGCTACCGGCACGCCGCCGGCGACGACGACGAACCGGTGCAGTATGCGCTGGACGACTTCCGGGCCCTGCGCGAGGAACTGCGCCGCCGCACGAAGGTGATCCGGTCCCTGCCCCGGGACATCTGCCCCGAGTCCAAGGTGACCAGCGCCCTTGCCGACAAGCGGTCGTTGGGGCTGCACCCGATCGTGGTCGGGGTGGATGAGTGCCAGGTGCTGTTCGAGCACCCCGAGCACGGCAAGGAGTTCGAGGAGATCATCACCGACCTGGTCAAGCGCGGCCCCGCCACCGGCATCGTCGTGTTGCTGGCCACGCAGCGCCCGGACGCCAAGTCGCTGCCCACCGGCATCAGCGCCAACGCATCCGCGCGGTGGTGCCTGAAGGTGATGGGCCAGTTGGAGAACGACATGGTGCTAGGCACCTCCGCCTACAAGCGCGGGGTGCGGGCGACCATGTTCGCCTGGGGAGACAAGGGCATCCACTACTTCGTGGGTGAAGGCTCCGACGCCCGGATCGTCCGCTCCGTCTACGTCGACGCCGGCGGCGCCGAAACCATCGCAGCCCGCGCCCGCCGCGTCCGCGAGAAGGCCGGACTGCTCGCCGGCCACGCCCTCGGAGAGGCACCGGAGCCGACCACGGCCGCCTATGACCTGCTGGCGGACATCCTCGCGGTGGTCCCGGCCAAGGAGGCCAAGGCGTGGTCGGAGACCATCGTGGCCCGGCTCGCGGACCTGCGCCCGGAGGTCTACGACGGATGGGACCCCGACGCGCTCGCCGCCGCGCTCAAGCCGCACGGCGTGTCCACCATCCAGGTCGGGCGCCGGGTGAACGGCAAGGTCGTCAACCGGCGCGGCGTCGACCGCTCCCACATCGTCGCCGCGATCGCGGAGCGTGACGGAAAGCGGGACGCGGGCTGACGCTCCGGGGCCGCTAACGATAGCGGCAACCCCCGCTAACGTTAGCGGCCCCGCTAGCGCTCCAAACCGCCTCTGATCAGGCCGCTAGCGGATAGCGGCCCACCTGCGCAAACCCCGAAAACCTGCCTGGGAGGGCCCCGCATGACCTCCGCCCTGCTCGCTATCACCCTCATACTCGGCATCACGCTCTGTTACGCCGGGGTGTGTGCGGTGTCGCCGTTCGGAGACTGCCGCCGCTGCCGTGGCATGGGCCACGCCCTGAAGACCGACCGCAAGGGACGCATGAAGCGCGGCAAGGACTGCCGCCGCTGCCACGCCACCGGCAAGCGCATCCGCACCGGGCGCTGGCTCTACAACCGCTGGGCGCGCATCTACCGCGCCGGCACCGACACCCCGGGAGGGTCCCGATGATCCTCGACATCTCCGCCGTGCTGCTGTTTGGCGCCGCCTCCGTCTTCGCGGTCAAGACCAAGTCCGCCGGCGGCGGCGCCGCGCTCGTGCTGTTCCTGTTCGGGTTCTTCGCCGCCGGGACCGGCGCCTACGAGCCCATCCACAACCTCGTGCAGGCATCCGCCGACGCCCTGTCCGCCCTCGGCAACTGAAGGGACACCCGGCCGTGAACGAACCCACCACCCGCCCGACCGCGCCCCTCGTGGTCCACCAACCCACCCCGATCACCCCCGCCGCCATGCACGCGGCGCCGATCGTTCCCGTCCAGCCGGACCACATACCGGCCGTGGCGAGCGTCGTCCTGCCGGACGGCCGTGTCGTCACCGGCTACGCCGTGGCACCGGCTCAGCCCGAACCGGTCGCCGCCAAGCCGGCCGTGTCCCGCACGGCCGTGAACGTCGCCCTCGGGGGCGTCGGGTTCCTCGCGGTGTGCGGCGGGCTGCTGCTGCTCACCTCGTTCATCGCCGCACTGACCGCGTTCATCGGCCAACTCATCATCCTCGCCGCAGTCATCTTCGGCGGATGGATCGCTGTCCAGGTCTTCAGCACGAGCGGCCACCACGGCGGGACCACGGTCAACATCCGTAAGGCCGTGATCAAGCGCAACCACTTCCACGGCTGACCAGAGGAGATCACTGCGTGTTCGAAGACGAGTACTGCGACGAGTGCGGCGACTACGGATGCCCGGGCCACTTCCTGTGTGACGAGTGCTCCGGCGACATCTGCAACGAGTGCAGCGGCTGCGACTGCCCCGACAGCTACTGCCCCGGCCCTATCGCCCACATGACCGGCACCGACTTCTAGCTACGCCAAGGGCGGCCCCCGATTCCGCCAAGAACACCGGGGCCGCCCTTGTCCACTTGCCAACCACTTGACCTGTGGAGGTCTCCCAGCATGACGCAACCGACCCTGATCCGGCGAGGGCGGGACGGCATGGGCCCGCTCCCCGAACCCTTGCCGGCTGCGCTGGCACTGGCCGCTGCCGGCGTGCCGGTCCTGCCCCTCCGACGGGGCAAGGTCCCGTTCGGCAACTGCCCCACCTGCGCGGGCAACACGTGCGGCGGCCGACCGAACATGAAAACCCCAGGGCCCTGCGATTGCCCCGGCGTCTGCCACGCGTGGGCCGCCGCCACCACCGACCCGGCGGTCATCGTCTCGCCCCCGTGGGCGGCGGCGTGGCGGCAGGCGGTGTGCGTCGCGTACCACCCCGGCGCCGCCGGGCTGACCGTCGTGGACCTGGACAACGCTGACGCCATCGCATGGGCCCATACCGCCCTGCCGACCACGCGAACCGTGCCGACGACGCGCGGTGAGCACTGGATCTACCGGGGCACCATGACCTCTCACAACGCGGTCCGGCCCGGCGTCGACATCAAGTCGTCCATGTCCTACGCCCGCTACCTGGGGCCGGGCACTGGTCACATGGTCGACCTGCCGGACGCCGTGCGCGCGCTCGCGGCGAAGAAGCCTTCCCCCGTCCGGCCGGTGCCGCACGTCGCCACCGCGCCCGCAGGGATCGGCTTCGGGGAGTGCCCGCACCGCACGCCCGCCTACCTGGAACGCGGCATCGCTATGGCCGTGCAGCGCATCACCGAGGCGCGCAGCGCGGTCCACGCGACCGTGTACCGGACGTTCCTCGCGGTGCTGTCCACGCACGGCCGGTGCGGCTGCCTCACCGAGGCTCACGTCACGCGGCTGTTCACCGTCGCGCAGACCAAGGGCGAGACCCTGCGGCACTGCACGGACGCGTGGACCAACGCCCGCACCACGTTGGGACTGTGATCATGTCCGACGACGACAAGACTCCCGCCCGCGACGTCATCGCCGGTTACGCGCAAGAGCACTTCCGGTACTTCCGCACCGCTGACGGCACCGTGTACGCGCAGAAGAACGGTCACCCCGTGGCCCGCCCGATCCGCTCCCAGGGCACCTCGGGCAGCCACCGGCAGGAACTCATGGTCGGTCTCTTCCGCGACGGATACGGCGTCTTCAACGGCACCGCCTTGAAGGAGGCACTCGACTTGATCGAGGCACTCGCGCTGAGCCAGGACGTACAGCCCGTCCACATCCGCGTCGCGCCGGGGTTCGATGGGGCGACGTGGCTGGACCTGGGACGCGACGACGGACAGTCGGTCCGTATCCACCCCACCGGATGGGACATCCGCACCCCCGACCCCGCAGAGGTGTGCTGGCGCCGCACCCAGCTCACGGGCGAATTGCCCATGCCGGCCAAGGACACCGACGGCAAGGGCATCGATCTCCTGCTCAGGCTGTGCAACTTCGCCAACGCCGAGACCGAATGCCTGGCCATCGCGTGGCTGATCGGCTGCCTCGGACCGTCCGTGCCCGTCCCCGCTCCGTTCCTCACCGGCCCCCAGGGGGCGGGCAAGTCGACGGGCGGGCGGATGCTCGTGCGGATCATCGAGGGTATGAGCGGTGACCTACGCCGCGCCCCGAAGGATGAGGAAAACCTGATCGCGGCCGTGGCCGCTGGATGGGTCACCGCCCTGGACAACCTCTCCCACCTCGCCCCCGACCTGTCCGACGCGATGTGCTGCATCGTCACCGGCGCGGAGACCGTCAAACGCGCCCTGTACACAGACGGGGACGTGGTCCGGGCCCGCTACCGCCGCCCCCTGCTGCTGACCGGCATCGACGTCGGGGTGATCCGGCCCGACCTTGCCGAACGTCTCCTGCCGCTGCGCCTGGAACGCCCCAGCGTCCGGCGCACCGAAGCGGAACTGTGGGCGGAGTACGCACAAGCCCTGCCCGTGATCCTCGGCTCCCTGCTCGACCTCACGGTCAAGGTGCGTGCGGCAGAGGCGGACATCCCGACCGACCTGCGCATGGCCGACTTCGCGCACCTTTGCGCGCAGCTCGACGCGGCCACCGGGTTCGGAGCGCTCGCCGCCTACCGGGCCAGCCTGGACGACCTCAACGACGACGTGATCGAGGGTGACCTGCTGGCGCAGACCGTCCTGAAGCACGCCGCCGGCATCGCCCCGGGGGCAGAGGAGCGGATGACCTCTGCCGAGTGGCTGCACGCCCTCACCGGCCTCTACAGCGGCGAGGACTGCCGCCCCCTTCCAAAAGGCTGGCCGACCACCGGCAAAGTCCTCTCAGACCGCCTCAAACGCCTTCAGCCCACCCTCGCCGCCCGGGGCGTCCTCATCGACTGGGGACGCACCAAGGCGGCCCGGTACATCGAAATGGCCCGGCCTCCGGCCCCGCCGCCCGCACACGAGCAGGAACCGGCATTCTGACCGCCGGCACCCCTGACGGTCGACACAAGCAAGAGGAGCACCCCGACCCAGCGTGCTCCTCTTGCTCTTCGGCGGCGGCGCCGCCCTGCGATGGTCGTGCCGCGAAGCGGCTCCTTCTTCACGCCCTGAGTCGCGCACTACAACAGACATCACCCCTCTCTTGTCCGAAGTAAAGAGACGCTGCGTCACCTGTGTCACCCACGGACGGCAAACGCCCCGTGACCTGCTGAGAGATTGGTGACGCAGACGGGCGGCGGGTGCGTCATCCCGCGTCACCCGCGTCACCCGGTGGCGGCAGCTTGCGTCACCGGTGACGCACTTCGAAACTCCCTGCGTCACTCAAACCAGCAGCTCAGAGCCCTGAATGACGCAGATGACGCGGTGACGCAGAAATCCGCACCTCGGACAGATGCCCTGGAGTCACTGGATGAGCACAGTCGCAGAACCTGCTGAACAGCTCCTCTACCGCCCTGAAGAGGCTGCCAAGGCTCTCCGTATTGGCCGATCGATGGTCTACGAGGAGATCCGACTTGGACGCCTCAAGACCGTCCGCATTGGCCGCCGCCGACTTGTGCCACCTGAGTACATCGAGCGGTACGTCGAACTCCTCAAAAGCGAGGCGGAAGCCACCGGCTGAACCTCAACATCCCGACCGCCAGGGCCGCGTCCTTTAAGGGCGCGGCCCTGCCCCATGTGGAGGCACAACACAGCATGACTGAGACCCCGAAGCGTGCCCAAAGGGCTGGCCACGGTGCGGACACGATCTATTGGGACCCCGTCAAGAAGAGCTACGTCGGAGCCGTCTCTCTGGGGTATGCGCCGAACGGCAAGCGCCGCCGACCGAAGGTGTACGGCAAGACGAAGACCGAAGTCCGCCAGAAGATCCGGGACTTGAAAAAGGAGGTTCAGACGGGCGTCAAGGCACCGGCCAACTACACCGTGGCCGACGCCGTGAACGACTGGTTGGAGCGCGGGCTGAAGGGGCGCGACGAGAAGGGCACCATCGGCAAGAACCGCTCGATGGCGAACAAGCACCTGATCCCGTTCATCGGCAAGGCCAAGCTGAAGGAACTCAGCGCGGACGATGTCGACGACTGGTTGGACGACAGGGCCGAATTCCTGGCGACGCGAAGCCTGCGAGACCTGCTCGCCATCTTGCGCCGCTCTATCGCGCACGCTCAGCGCAGGGACAAGGCCGCGCGGAACGTGGCCCTACTCGTCACCGCACCGGAGGGACGCCCCGGTCGACCGAGCAAGGCGCTCAATTTGGAGCAGGCGAAAGCCGTGCTCACCGCCGCGCGTCCGTCACGGCTGTACGCCTACCTCGTGCTCTCGCTCCTCAGCGGTGTGCGCACGGAAGAGGCGCGACCCCTCACCTGGGATCACGTCTTCCTAGAAACGACGGACGGCATCCCGCCTCACGTCGCGGTGTGGCGTTCGGTGCGCAAGCACGGTGAGACCAAGACCAGGAAGAGCCGCCGGACCATCGCTCTGCCGAAACAGGTGGTCGAGGTGCTCGAAGAGCACATGCGATGGCAGAAGCAGGAGCGGGCATCGAGAGGGATGGAGTGGAGCCCGACCGGCCGTGTCTTCACGACTCGGAGTGGCGAGCCGCTGGACGCTGCCAACGTCCGGCGAGACTTCAAGGCCATCGTGAAGAAGGCCGGACTGAAGCCTGAGTGGACGCCCCGGGAGCTCCGGCACAGCTTCGTATCCCTGCTCTCCGACCACGGCATCCCCCTGGAACGGATCGCACTCTTGGTCGGTCACAGCAGTCAGGCGACCACAGAGGCGGTCTACCGCAAGCAGCTCCGGCCCGTGATCACGCAGGGCGCCGAAGCGATGGATGACATCTTCGCCGAAGATCAGGAAGGGGAGGGCACGGGGGACGACGAAGAGGGCGACGCGGTGGCCTGATCAAATTCGTTTGGCCCCCTGTTTGGCCCCCCGAGCATGACAGAGGGCCAATCGCGATCATGCGATTGGCCCTCTGGCCAGCGTCGGGGTGGCGGGATTTGAACCCACGACCTCTTCGTCCCGAACGAAGCGCGCTGCCAAGCTGCGCTACACCCCGGTGTCGCTGCTTGTCGCGGCGACGTCGTTTACTTTAGCCCACCGGGGGCCAGGAAACGAAATCGGTTCACAGGCGGCGGCTGATCGGGGTCGGGCGGGTGTGGTCGAGGGTCACGATGAGCCCGGCCAGGATGTAGGTCGCGAGGCCCAGGAGGAGCGCGTTGGTCAGGGTGGCGCGGTAGCCGTGGGCGGCGGGGTTCAGGAAGGGGTAGAGGTAGGGCGCGCCGCGGGTGAGGCAGAAGGCCAGGTAGGCCAGGGGGTAGAGGAGCCAGGTCGTGGCCTGCTGGAGGTGCAGGCGGGGGGCCGGGGTCAGGCACAGCCAGTCCAGCAGGGCAGCCGCGGGGGCCGCCGTGTGCAGGAGCTGGAGGGTGATCCACTGGGTGTGCCAGCGCTCGGGAGGCGTCGACCCTGCCGTCATGCTGAACGGTGTCCGGGCCAGAAGCAGGTGGTACGTCAGCGCGGACACCAGCGCGTACAGGAGGGCCGCGCCGGTCAGCCAGGACGGCAGGGCGCGGCGGCCGCGCCAGGCGCGGGACGCCGACAGGAGCGTCGTCACGGCCAGGATCACGCCCGCCTGCACGCCGAAGTAGCTCAGCGCGTGCGCCGGAGTGCTCCGCAGGACCGCGAGGGTCACGCCCGCCGCCGCGAGCAGCGCCGTCAGCAGGCGGAACGCCGCGGCCGCGGGGCGGTGGGAGGGGGCCGGCACCGCCCTGGCCGGCGCCGGGGAACGCGGGAGCAGCGGGGACGACGCCGGGACCGGGGGCAGGCCCGGAATCTCCCTGGGTATCTGGGCGGTCATGCCCTCACGCTAGGAAGCGACCGGCGTGCGGGCCATGTGGGCTACGCCAGGTGGGTGAGGGCCTCTCGTTCGGATCATGCCGGGCTCGCGGGGCCCGGCACCGCGCCTCGCGGCGTTGTCGTCGGTTGCCATGGCTCCGCCGTGTCGCCGTCCTCCGCCTCGCGACGCACGGCAGCAGACCCCCTCTCTCATCGGGCCTGAGCTGGACGGAAGACCCTAGGTCCGCGGCACCAGCGTCAGCAGCGTCGCCTCCGGGGGGCAGGCGAAGCGCACCGGGGTGTAGCGGTTGGTGCCGCAGCCCGCCGAGACGTGCAGGTAGGAGGTGCGGTCCTCGGCCGTGTGCGTGGACAGGCCCTTCACCCGGTCCGTGTCCAGGTCGCAGTTGGTGACCAGGGCGCCGTAGAAGGGGATGCACAGCTGGCCGCCGTGCGTGTGGCCGGCCAGGATCAGCGGGTAGCCGTCGGCGGTGAAGGCGTCCAGGACGCGCAGGTAGGGGGCGTGGACCACGCCGAGCGAGAAGTCGTACGACTCCGTCGGACCGCCGGCCACCCTGGCGTAGCGGTCGCGCTTGATGTGGGGGTCGTCCAGTCCGGTCAGCTCGATCGACACGCCCTCGATCTTGAGGGCGCCGCGGGTGTTGGTCAGGTTCACCCAGCCCGCCTCGTCGAAGCCGTCCCGCAGGTCCTCCCACGGGTTGTGGATCGCGCCGACCGCGGGGGCGTTGCCGTTCAGGCCGTGGCGGCCGTTCGCCTTCTCCATCAAGTAGCGGGCGGGGTTGCGGAGTTTGGGGCCGTAGTAGTCGTTGGAGCCGAAGACGTACGCCCCCGGGAACTCCATCAGCGGGCCCAGCGCGTCCAGCACCTCCGGCACGCCCTCCGGGTCCGACAGGTTGTCGCCCGTGTTGATCACGAAGTCCGGGCGCAGCCCCGCCAGCGAGCGCAGCCAGCGCTGCTTCTTGCGCTGGCCGCCGACCATGTGGATGTCGGAGACCTGGAGCAAGCGCAGCGGATGCATGCCCGGCGGCAGGACGGGGACGGTCACCCGTCGCAGCCGGAAGGAGCGGGCCTCGAAGCCCACCGAGTACGCCAGACCGGCGGCGCCGGCCGCCATGATTCCCAGGGGGATTCCGTATCGCGCGCGCATATGACCATCGTGTCAGACCGCGGCCGCGCTCCGGGACCGCCCACCCGCTAAAACGGCGGGCACCCGGTGCCTTCCACCTGAGACAATCGACCACATGACCACCACGCTCAAGTCGAAGCTCCAGGACGACCTCAACGCCGCGATCAAGGAGCGCAACGAGCTCCGCTCCTCGACGCTCCGGCTGACCCTCTCGGCGATCACCAATGAGGAGGTCGCGGGCAAGGAGAAGCGGGAGCTGTCCGACGACGAGGTCCTCAAGGTGATCACCCGCGAGGCGAAGAAGCGCCGCGAGGCGGCCGACGCCTTCGCGAAGGGCGGCCGCGCCGAGTCGGCCGAGCGGGAGAGGGCGGAGGGCGAGGTGCTCGCCGAGTACCTGCCGAAGCAGCTGTCCGACGACGAACTGAACGCGATCGTCGCCGAGGCCGTCGCGGAGGCCAGGGCCGGGGGCGCGGAGGGGCCGCGGGCCATGGGCGCCGTCATGAAGATCGTGAACCCCAAGGTGGCCGGCCGGGCCGAGGGCGGCCGCGTCGCCGCCGCGGTGAAGAAGCTCCTCCAGGGCTGACGCCGGGGACCGGGAAGACAGTACGGAAGACCGGGAAGACAGTACGGAAGTACGACGACGGGGCCGCACCCCGGAACAAGACGGGGCCGCACCCCGAACAAAGGGTGCGGCCCCGTCGTCGTACTCCCGGCAGGGACTAGCGGCGACCGCCCGTCCCCCCGACCGCCCGGCCGTTCGGACCGCCGTTCGTCTGTCCCTGGATGATGTTGCCCGGCGGCACCGTGCCGCCGATGTCGCCGGCGCCGCCCGTCGCGCCGCCGCCGGTCAGACCGCCGAGCAGGCCGCCGATCAGCTGTCCGTGGCCGCCGCCGTTGGCGCCCCCGTCGGTGC
The DNA here is from genome assembly GCF_044327085.1 of Streptomyces sp. AM6-12. Lineage (NCBI taxonomy): Bacteria > Bacillati > Actinomycetota > Actinomycetes > Kitasatosporales > Streptomycetaceae > Streptomyces > Streptomyces sp. AM6-12. The sequence continues at coordinate 3,397,755 of NZ_JBIQWN010000001.1, read as the reverse complement.
CGCCGTGCCGGCCGCCGTTGCCCTGGCCCTGGTGGTTGCCGCCGGAGCCGTTGTCGTCCGGGATGTCGACCAGGTTGAAGTCCTCCACCGGCTTGCCCTCCAGGGCGCCGTTCATCATGTCGCGCCAGATCGGGCCGGGGACCTCACCGCCGTAGACCTTGTCGTGCGGGACGCCGCCGATGGTGATGTTGATCATCTTGCGCTGGTGCCGCGGGTCGCCGACCCAGACCGCGCCCGCCATGTTCGGGGTGTAGCCGACGAACCAGGCGGCGAAGCGCTCGTCCGTCGTACCGGTCTTGCCCGCGCTCGGACGGTCGCCGAGGCCGGCCTCCTGGCCGGTGCCGTCCTCGACCACGCCCTTGAGGAGCGTGCTGACGGTGTCCGCCGTCTTCTCGGACATCGCGCGCGAGCAGGTCGAACGCGGCACCGGCAGCGACTTCACCCGGCTGCCGGTCGTCTGCGTGACCGACTCGATGGCGACCGGGGTGCAGTACATGCCGCGCGAGGCGAAGGTGGCGTAGGCGCTCGCCATCGTCAGCGGGGACATCTCCTGGGTGCCGAGGGCGATCGAGGGGGCCTGGTCGATCGGGCGGCCGTCGGCGCGCGCCACGCCCATCTTCTTCGCCATGTCGGTCACCGGGCAGATGCCGATGTCACTGATCAGCTGCACGTAGTAGGTGTTGACCGACTTGGCGGTCGCCTCCTTCATGCCGTACGGCCCGTGCTCCGACTCGTTCTCGTTGGTCAGCTTGGCCGGCTTGCCCGGGTCGTTGCGCCAGACCTTGCCGTTGCAGGCGGCCACCGGGCTCGGGTACGGCATCTCGTACGGCGAGGAGTACTGCTGCGCCGGGGACTTGCCGCCCTCGATCGCGGCCGCCGCGACGATCGGCTTGAACGTCGAACCCGGCTGGTAGCCCGCGCCGCCGCCCATGGCCTGGTTCACCGACAGGTTGATCTGCGTCTCGTCCGTGCCGAAGCCGTACGGCCGGGACTGGCCCATGGCGAGGATCTTGCCGGTGCCGGGCTCGACGATCGTCGCGGCCGTCGCCACCTGGTCGGACTTGTAGACGTGGTCCTTGATGGAGCTCTGCACGGACTGCTGGGCCTGCGGGTCGAGCGTCGTACGGATCGTCAGACCGCCCTGGTTCCACAGCTTCGCGCGCGCCTGCTTGGTCTTGCCGAAGACCGGGTCGGTGAGGAAGACCTCGCGCACGTAGTCGCAGAAGAAGCCGGCGCCCTGGACCGCGGTGATGCAGCCGTTCTTCGGCTGGCTGGGGTGCAGCCCGAGCGGCTCGCGCTTGGCGTGGGCGGCCTCCTGCGGGGAGATGTCGCCCAGTTCCGCCATGCGCTGGAGCACGATGTTGCGGCGCTTGGTGGCCTCCGCCTCGTCGTTGACCGGGTCGTAGCGGCTCGGGGACTGCACGATGCCGGCCAGCAGCGCGGATTCCTGGAGGTTCAGGTCCTTGGCGTGCTTGGAGAAGTACCGCTCGGAGGCGGCCTCCACGCCGTACGCCTGCTCGCCGAAGAAGGTGATGTTCAGATAGTTCTCGAGGATCTTCTTCTTGCCGAGCTGTTCCTCGATCTGGATCGCGTACTTCAGCTCGCGGACCTTGCGGCCCAGCGTCTGCTGGGTGGCCTCGGCGACCTTCGTCGGGTCGTCGCCGGCCTCCTCGATGAAGTAGTTCTTCACCAGCTGCTGGGTGAGGGTGGAGGCGCCCTGCGCGACCCCGCCCTCCTGCGCGTTCTTGTTCAGGGCGCGCAGCACGCCCTTGAGGTCGATCGCGCCGTGCTGGTAGAAGCGCGAGTCCTCGATCGCGACGATCGCCTTCTGCATGTACGGCGAGATGTCCTTGAGGTCGACCACCGTACGGTCCCTGCTGTACACGCTCGCGATCTGCCGCCCCTTGGCGTCCAGGATCGTGGTGCGCTGGCTGAGCTGGGGACTCTTCAGGTTGGCCGGGATGTCGTCGAAGCTCTTGACCGAGCCCTTGGCCGCGAGGCCCAGAGCGCCGGCCGCGGGCAGCGCGATGCCGGCCATCACGGCTCCCGCGAGCACACTGACACCGAGGAACTTCGCGGCCTGCTGCAGCGGCGACAGACCACCGCCCGAGCGCTTCTTTGGCATGGGGGCAGCCTAATCCGTACTCCTGAGCGTTTTGCGGGAGCGGCCTGCCCTCGGGATGTTCCGGTGCCGGCGCTCGGTCCCCGCGAGCCGCCTGACCTGCCTACGTTTCCATTTCCCGGACAGGCGCGCAGCCCTTGGCCTAAGCTGCTCCCAACTGTCACAGCCGCACGGCCCGTACCACTCGCTCCGGCGTCCGGAACCGTCGCGAACCCCCGTGCCGCGCCTCGGGACGTGTCCGTTTGCGCCTCGTGTGTCACCCGGTGCCCGCTGTGGCGCACCGTAGCTGTCCTGGTTTGCCGGGACAGTCGCATATGTCGTCAGCTCACTCCCGCGGGTGATCTGCCGCTTACCCATAGTCCGTTCGGGCCATTCAAGATTGGGCCCGACGGGGGTGTTGCGCTGTGTCCACCTTCCGTAACGTCCTCAACTGGCGGCGGTGAATATGCCGCTGCCGCCGTGGGGGAGCCTCGATTCGGGAGAGGACGGCGCCGGTATGGGCTGGGTAACCGACTGGAGTGCGCAGGCTGCCTGCCGCACTACCGATCCGGATGAACTGTTCGTGCAAGGAGCAGCGCAGAACAGAGCCAAGGCGGTGTGCACCGGATGTCCGGTACGCACCGAGTGCCTGGCGGACGCGCTGGACAATCGCGTCGAGTTCGGCGTGTGGGGAGGCATGACGGAGCGGGAGCGCCGCGCACTGCTGCGCCGCCGGCCCACCGTGACCTCCTGGCGCAGGCTGCTGGAGACCGCCCGCTCGGAGTACGAGCGCGGCACCGGGTTCGTGCGCCTCGACAGCGACGAGGTGTACGAGAACTACGCGGCCGTCAGCTAGCGGGCATCCGTCCGGCACACCTGGGGTTCGGCCGAGAGCCCCCGGACGGCCACGGTTCCCCTTGCCCGCCCGATGCCCGGCTTGTCCTCACGGTGCCCGGCTTCCGGCCGGGTCACGACGGGTCCGGTGCTACGACGGGTCCGGTACTACGACGGTTCCGCCGGGCGGTCCGTGAGCGCGCCCGCCGCGAGACGGTCGCCGATGTCGCGCAGGCCCGTGAGGTCGTGCACATCGCCGGGCAGCGCGGGTACGTCGACCACCGCCACCTCGGGGTGGCGGGCGGTGAAACGGTCCCGCGTGCGCTGCTCGCGCGCCAGGAGATGCATGCGTTCGGCGTGCAGCCTCAGCAGGCCCGCGGCGAGCCGGTCGACGGAGCGTTCCTCGTCGGTGGGGGAGCCTCCGGGGGGAGCGTCGGCACCGGTCGCCGCGCCGGGTGCGGCCTCGGTTGCGGGAGATCGTGAACTGCCGTACGTGTCGGGAGAGTTACGAAGTCCAGCTTTCCCGCCCGCCTGATCCACAATGCCGGGGTCCGCAAGATTTTCCGCGGCGTCGAGCGCCCGCTCGGCCGACAGCCGGCCCGCGCCGCTGCCGTGCACCCGGTTGAGCACCAGCCCCACCAGCGGCATGTCCTCCGCGGCCAGCCGCTCCACGAAGTACGCGGCCTCGCGCAGCGCGTCCCGCTCCGGGGCCGCCACCACCAGGAACGCGGTGCCGGGCGCCTGGAGCAGCTTGTACGTGGCGTCCGCGCGGGTGCGGAAGCCGCCGAAGGTGGTGTCCATCGCGGACACGAACGTCTGGACGTCCTTGAGGAGTTGACCGCCGAGCAGCTTGCCCAGGGTGCCGGTCATCATCGACATCCCCACGTTCAGGAACGCCATGCCGGCCCGGCCGCCCAGCTTGGCGGGGGCGGTGAGCAGGCGGATCAGCCGGCCGTCCAGGAAGGAGCCGAGCCGCTTGGGGGCGTCCAGGAAGTCCAGGGCCGAACGGGAGGGCGGGGTGTCGACCACGATCAGGTCCCATTCGTCCCGCGCCCGCAGCTGGCCCAGCTTCTCCATCGCCATGTACTCCTGCGTGCCCGCGAAGCCCGCCGAGAGCGACTGGTAGAAGGGGTTCGCCAGAATCGCGGCCGCCCGCTCGCGGTCCGCGTGCGCCTCCACGACCTCGTCGAAGGTGCGCTTCATGTCGAGCATCATGGCGTGCAGTTCGCCGTCGCCGTCGGTGCCCTTGACCCGGCGGGGCACGTTGTCGAGGGAGTCGATGCCCATCGACTGGGCCAGTCTGCGGGCCGGGTCGATGGTGAGGACGACCACCTTGCGGCCCCGCTCGGCCGCGCGCAGGCCCAGGGCGGCCGCGGTGGTCGTCTTGCCGACGCCGCCGGAGCCGCAGCACACCACGATGCGCGTCTTCGGGTCGTCGAGGAGCGCGTCGACGTCGAGCACCCGCGAGGACGCCAGCCGCCGGGCCGCCGCCTCCCGCCCCTCCGCCCCACCACGCCCCTCGGACGCCCCACGTCCAGCGGACTCGCCGTGCTCCCTCCGCCCCCCGGGCTCCTCGCGCCCCCCGGACTCCTCGCGGCTCCCGTCCCGGTCCTCGGCCGCCGCCTTCCGGCCCGCGGCCGTGCCCTGCTCCTCGGCTGTCATGACACCTCCTGGTCGCGCAGCTCGGCGGCGAGTTCGTACAGACCCGCCAGGTCCATTCCCTCGGCCAGCAGCGGCAGTTCGTGCAGGGGCAGGCCCAGCTCGCCGAGCACGGCGCGCTGCTCCTGCTCCAGGGCATGGCGCTCGGCGTACTCCGCGGCCTGGGCCAGCAGCGGGTCCACCAGCTTCTCCGCGTTCCCGCCGCGTCGCGCGCCGCCGAGGCCGGCGGCCGACAGGGACCGGGCCACGGCGGAATGGTCCACCGTCCGCACGAGTTCCAGGTCCGCGGCGTCCAACACCTCGGGCCGCACCATGTTCACGATGACCCGGCCCACCGGCAGCCGCGCCGACCGCAGTTCGGCGATGCCGTCGGCGGTCTCCTGGACCGGCATCTCCTCCAGCAGCGTCACCAGGTGCACCGCCGTCTCCGGCGACTTGAGGACCCGCATCACGGCCTGTGCCTGATTGTGTATCGGGCCGATCTTCGCCAGGCCCGCCACCTCGTCGTTGACATTGAGGAAGCGGGTGACACGGCCGGTCGGGGGCGCGTCCATGACCACGTAGTCGTAGACGAACCGGCCGCGGCGGTCCTTGCGGCGCACCGCCTCGCACGCCTTGCCGGTGAGCAGGACGTCCCGGATGCCGGGCGCGATGGTGGTGGCGAAGTCGATGGCGCCCAGCTTCTTCAGGGCTCTGCCCGCGCCGCCCAGTTTGTAGAACATCTGGAGGTAGTCCAGGAGGGCCAGTTCGGGGTCTATGGCCAGCGCGTACACCTCCCCGCCGCCGGGAGCGACCGCGATCTTCCGCTCCTCGTACGGCAACGCCTCCGTCTCGAAGAGTTGGGCGATGCCCTGCCGGCCCTCGACCTCCACGAGAAGCGTCCGCTTCCCCTCGGTCGCGAGGGCCAGCGCGAGTGCGGCGGCGACCGTCGTCTTTCCGGTCCCGCCCTTGCCGCTGACGACCTGGAGCCTGCTCACGTCTTCGAGACTAACCAGTCCGGCCGACCGTCACGCGGGAGGCTGTGGATAACGGGGAGACGACGGGGGAGTGATCGGTCACAGCGGATACAGTCGGCCCATGACCAAGTGGGAATACTCAACCGTGCCGCTGCTCGTCCACGCCACGAAGCAGATTCTGGACAACTGGGGCGAGGACGGCTGGGAGCTCGTCCAGGTCGTGCCCGGCCCGAACCCCGAGCAGCTGGTCGCCTACCTGAAGCGGGAGAAGCAGGCATGAGCGCGGTCGAGGAGAAGCTGGCCGCCCTGGGCCTGAGCCTGCCGGAGGTCGTACCGCCGCTGGCCGCCTACCAGCCGGCCGTGCGCTCCGGTGCCTACGTGTACACCGCGGGCCAGCTGCCGATGGTCGAGGGCAAGCTGCCCGTCACCGGCAAGGTGGGCGCCGAGGTCACGGCCGACGAGGCCAAGGACCTGGCCCGCACCTGCGCGCTGAACGCGCTGGCGGCCGTGAAGTCCGTGGCCGGCGACCTGGACCGGATCGCGCGCGTGGTCAAGGTCACCGGGTTCGTCGCCTCCGCGGCCGACTTCACCGGCCAGCCCGGTGTGATCAACGGCGCCAGCGAGCTGCTCGGCGAGGTCCTCGGCGACAAGGGCGTGCACGCCCGCAGCGCGGTCGGCGTCGCGGTGCTCCCGATGGACGCGCCGGTCGAGGTCGAGATCCAGGTCGAGCTGGTTCCGTAGCCCCAGCCGCCACCGCCCGCCCGGCCACTCCGGTACCTCTCGAACATTCGCCCTACACCAGATAGCCTCCGGCCATGGCGAACGGTCAGTGGTACCCCCCTGAGTGGCCGGACCGCATCCGCGCGCTCGCGGACGGCACCCTCACCCCGGTGTCTCCCCGGCGCGCGGCGACGGTGCTCCTGCTGAAGGACACCGAGGCCGGACCGGCCGTCCACATGCTGCGCAGACGCGCCTCCATGGCCTTCGCCGGAGGCGCGTACGCGTATCCCGGCGGCGGTGTCGACCCGCGCGACGACGACACGCGGATCCGCTGGGCGGGCCCCTCGCGCGCGTCCTGGGCCGAGCGGCTCGGGGTGGACGAGGCCGGCGCCCAGGCGATCGTCTGCGCGGCGGTCCGGGAGACGTACGAGGAGGCGGGCGTCCTGCTCGCCGGGCCCGATCCGGACACCGTCGTCGGCGACACCACGGGCGACGACTGGGAGGCGGACCGCGCCGCCCTGGTCGCGCGCGAGCAGTCCTTCGCCGAGTTCCTGCACCGGCGCGGCCTGGTGCTGCGCTCGGACCTGCTGGGCGCCTGGGCGCGCTGGATCACCCCGGAGTTCGAGGCGCGCCGCTACGACACCTGGTTCTTCGCGGCCGTCCTCCCCGAGGGGCAGCGCACCCGGAACGCCTCCACGGAGGCCGACCGGACGGTGTGGATGCGCCCGGCCGAGGCCGCCGCCGGGTACGACCGGGGCGAGCTGCTGATGATGCCGCCCACCATCGCCGCGCTGCGCGAACTCCTGCCGTACGGCACCGCCGCCGAGGCGCTCGCGGCCGCCGCGGCGCGCGATCTGACCCCGGTGCAGGCGACCGCCCGGCTCAGGGACGGCGAGATCGTGCTCTCCTGGCCGGGGCACGAGGAGTTCACCAAGCACGTCCCGACGGGCGCCGCGCCCGCCGACGCGACCGGGGGAGGCCGCGCATGACCGACGCGAGCGCGCTGCCCGGCCAGCCCAGGGGCATGGCCGGCTCGGGACCCGCCACCGCGCGGGCCGTCAACGTCCTCGCGCCGAACCCCTCCGCGATGACCCTGGACGGCACCAACACCTGGATCGTCGCCGAGCCGGACTCCGACCTGGCCGTGGTGATCGATCCGGGACCGCTGGACGAGGGCCATCTGCGCGCGGTCGTGGACACGGCGGAGAAGGCCGGCCGGCGGATAGCCCTGACCCTGCTCACCCACGGCCACGAGGACCACGCCGAGGGCGCGGGCCGGTTCGCGGAGCTGACCGGCAGCCGGGTGCGCGCCCTGGACCCGGCGCTCCGCCTCGGCGACGAGGGGCTGGCCGCGGGCGACGTGATCACCACCGGGGGGCTCGAACTGAGGGTCGTACCGACCCCCGGCCACACCTCGGACTCGCTCTCCTTCCACCTCCCGGCCGACCGGGCGGTGCTGACCGGCGACACGGTCCTCGGGCGCGGTACGACGATGGTGGCGCACCCCGACGGACGCCTCGGCGACTACCTGGACTCGCTGCGCCGGCTGCGCTCCCTCACGGTGGACGACGGCGTGCACACCGTGCTGCCGGGCCACGGTCCGGTCCTTGAGGACGCGCAGGGCGCCGTGGAGTTCTACCTGGCCCACCGCGCCCACCGGCTCGCCCAGGTGGAGACGGCCGTCGAGAACGGCCACCGCACCGCGGCCGAGGTCGTCGCCCATGTCTACGCCGACGTCGACCGCTGCCTGTGGCCGGCGGCGGAGCTGTCGGTCCGGGCCCAGCTGGAGTACCTCGGCGAACACGGCCTGATCTGAGGCCGTACGGCCCGGCGCGATCCGAACGACAGGCCCTAAGGGGCGTCCTCGGGGCGCGGGGCCTTCACGCCGTGCACCCGCGCGTACTCGGCGGCGAGCCAGGGGCCCAGGTCGTCCACGTAGCCGCGCAGCACGCCATGGTCGGCGACGGGCTCCCGGCCGTACCGGGCCGCGGCGCGCAGCTGCGGGGCCCGCTCGGGGTAGTACGCCCCGCAGACCTCGGCCATCTCGCGCAGATCGCTCGTCCAGCCGTTCCAGCGGGTCATGACGAGCGTGAAGCCCGTGCGGACCAGGTGGCGGGACGTGAAGCGCACCAGGCGCCGCAGGGCCGCCTCGTCGTACCCGGCCGCCGCGATCCGCTCGCGCCAGCGGGGCAGCAGCCGGGCGAGGTCGCCGTTGGTCTCGCGGGCCAGCAGGGAGTCGGGGCGGTACCGGGGCAGCAGCTCGGCCAGGTCGTTGCCGAGCAGCGGTGTGCACAGGCAGGCCAGGAACCAGCCCAGGTCGTACCGTTCCGCCGCGCCGAGCAGCCGCTCCCGGCCGTACAGCAGCGGCCCCACCCCGTCGATCTGCGGAAAGTCCCGGTCCAGGGCGTCGCCGAGGGCCTGGAGGGCGGCGCGGTCGGCGGCGGTCGGTTCCGCGCGCAGGACGACGAACAGGTCCAGGTCGCTGCGGCCCGCGCGCGCGGTGCCGCGGGGGATCGACCCGTAGAGGTACGCCCCGTCCAGCCGCGCCCCGAGGACCTGCGGCAACCGCTCCCGTACGGCGGCCACGACCGGCCGGAAGGCGTCGGGCACGCGGGTGAGGGAGCCTTCGCGGACGAAATGGCCGTCGGGATCGAGGCCGTGGGGGCGGGGTGGCTCGGGCATGGGGCCACTGTGCCGGGCAGCCGGGGGCCGGCGCAGCCGATTTTGGTCGCAGGGACGCCTCAGGGCGCGGCCCCCGCGGAGCCGCGCCCTGGATGTCGTACCGGAGAAGGACCGCGCGTCAGCGCGAACGCTTGGCCAGCCGCTCCACGTCCAGCAGGATGACCGCGCGCGCCTCCAGGCGCAGCCAGCCGCGCTGGGCGAAGTCGGCCAGGGCCTTGTTGACGGTCTCGCGGGAGGCGCCGACCAGCTGGGCCAGCTCCTCCTGGGTGAGGTCGTGGACGACGTGGATGCCCTCTTCGGACTGCACGCCGAAGCGGCGCGACAGGTCGAGCAGGGCGCGCGCCACACGGCCGGGGACGTCGGAGAAGACCAGGTCGGACATGGCGTCGTTGGTCTTGCGCAGCCGGCGGGCGACGGCGCGCAGCAGGGCGCCGGCCACCTCGGGGCGGGCGTTCAGCCAGGGCTGGAGGTCGCCGTGGCCGAGGCCGAGCAGCTTGACCTCGGTCAGCGCGGTCGCGGTGGCCGTGCGGGGGCCCGGATCGAACAGCGACAGCTCGCCGATCAGCTCGCCGGGACCGACGACGGCGAGCATGTTCTCGCGGCCGTCGGGGGAGGTGCGGTGCAGCTTGACCTTGCCCTCGGTGACGACGTACAGGCGGTCGCCCGGGTCGCCCTCGTGGAACAGGGAGTCGCCGCGAGCGAGGGTGACCTCGCTCATCGAGGCGCGAAGCTCCGCGGCCTGCTCATCGTCGAGCGCCGCGAAAAGCGGGTTGCGCCGCAGAACGTCGTCCACGAGTTCTCTCCTTGTCGACCTGCTCAGGGGATCTTGCTCCCCTGCGTGCCAGGGACCGTGTTCTCATTTTGCCGGACGGTCCAAACAGTGTGATCTGTCACAAGGATGCCGCACCGGTGTGCCGGGGTAAGCGTCAGGGGTCCAATCGGGGGCCGATCTTCGGGGTCCGGGGCGGATGCCGGTGCCGGGCTCTAGGCTGGCCGGGTGTCCAAATCACCGGTGAGAGCACAGGCCAAGGGGGCTTAGCGGGTGGTTGTACGTCGCGATTCCGCTGTGGGCGAACAGGGCCCCGGAGGCAGTAGGAAAAGTAGAAAAAAGGCTGACATGACGGAAGGGGCGGGTTCGGCGGGCAAGGCGGCTTCTGCCGGGGAAGACGGATCTGCCGCGAAGGCACCTTCCGCGAAGAAGGCGACACCGGGTTCCGCGAAGAAGCAGACACCGGGTTCCGAGAAGAAGGCGGCCTCGGGTGGGAAGTCCGGTTCCGCCCGGAAGGCCGCCCCGGTGAAGAAGGCCGCCCCGGTGAAGAAGTCGGCGACGGCGAAGAAGGCCGTCTCGGGCAGGAAGGTCGCCCCCGCCGAGAAGGCCGTGGCCGCCGATGGAGCGGTCGCGGTGAAGAAGGCCGCGCCCGCCAGGAAGGTCGCCGTCGAGCCGTCCGGCAAGGAGTCCCGGACCGCCCTGGTCCGCCGGGCCCGCCGGATCAACCGCGAGCTGGCCGAGGTGTACCCGTACGCGCACCCGGAGCTGGACTTCGAGAATCCCTTCCAACTGCTGGTCGCGACGGTCCTGTCGGCCCAGACCACCGACCTGCGCGTCAACCAGACGACCCCCGGCCTCTTCGCCCGCTATCCCACCCCCGAGGACCTGGCCGCCGCCAACCCGGAGGAGGTCGAGGAGATCCTGCGCCCCTGCGGCTTCTTCCGGGCCAAGACCAGGTCGGTCATAGGGCTCTCCAAGGCGCTGGTGGAGGACTTCGGCGGCGATGTTCCCGGAAGGCTGGAGGACCTGGTCAAGCTGCCCGGCGTCGGCCGCAAGACCGCCTTCGTGGTGCTCGGCAACGCCTTCGGGCGCCCCGGCATCACCGTGGACACCCACTTCCAGCGGCTGGTGCGGCGCTGGCGGTGGACCGAGGAGACCGACCCGGACAAGATCGAGGCCGCGGTCGGCGCGCTGTTCCCCAAGAGCGACTGGACCGACCTGTCCCACCACGTCATCTGGCACGGCCGGCGCATCTGCCACGCCCGCAAGCCCGCCTGCGGCGCCTGCCCGATCGCCCCGCTCTGCCCGGCCTACGGCGAGGGCGAGACCGACCCGGAGAAGGCCAAGAAGCTGCTGAAGTACGAGAAGGGTGGCCTGCCCGGCCAGCGGCTCAACCCGCCGCAGGCCTACCTGGACGCGGGCGGCAGGCCCGCGCCGCCGCTGGGGGCCGCGTGACGGAACGAACCCGGTGCCCCCGGCGTTGGACGACACAGAGCGACGGGGGTGGGCAATGACGCGGGCCGGCGAGGCACGACGCGACGTGGTGGCGCTGGACGGCCGGGGACTGCCGGACTGGCTGACCCCGGTGGCCCGCGCCGCCGAGACCATCGAACCCCTCCAGCTCAGCCGCTTCCTGCCGCCGGAGAACGGCGAGGGCCGCCAGTCCGCCGTGCTCATCCTGTTCGGCGAGGGCGAGCGCGGCCCCGAGCTGCTGCTGATGGAGCGCGCCGGCACGCTGCGCTCGCACGCGGGCCAGCCGTCCTTCCCCGGCGGCTCCCTCGACCCCGAGGACGGCGATCCGCTCGGCGAGGGCCCGCTGCGCGCCGCCCTGCGCGAGGCCGAGGAGGAGACCGGGCTCGACCCCCGTGGGGTGCAGCCGTTCGCCGTGCTGCCCCGGCTGTACATCCCGGTCAGCCGCTTCGTCGTCACACCCGTCCTCGGCTGGTGGCGCGAGCCCAGCCCGGTCGGCGCGGTGGACCCGAACGAGACGGCGCGGGTGTTCACCGTCCCCGTGGCGGATCTCACGGACCCCGCCAACCGCGTCACCGTCGTCCACCCCAGCGGATTCAGGGGCCCGGCATTCCAGGTCGAATCGGCCCTTGTGTGGGGTTTCACGGCCGGGGTGATCGACCGGTTGCTGCATTACGCGGGCTGGGAGCGCCCCTGGGACCGGGAGAAGCTGGCCCCGCTCGACTGGAGCTCATGACAGGGTGATCCCCGTGCTGTCTCTTTCCCGGGGACGCAGGGTCCCGCCGTCCCCATGGGGTCGGGCCGGACGCCTCGTCCGTGCCGCGGGAAGCGGAATGGAGTAGGCGAGGGCCTGAAGCGGTGAACGTGCTGGACATCCTGTTGCTGGTCGCGGCCGTGTGGTTCGCGGTCGTGGGCTACCGCCAGGGCTTCGTCGTGGGCATTCTGTCGGTGATCGGGTTCCTCGGCGGTGGCCTCGCGGCGGTGTACGCGCTGCCCGTCGTCTGGGACGCGGTGACCGGCAACGCGGAGGTGAACACCACCGCCGCCGTCGTCGCCGTGGTCGTCGTCATCGTCTGCGCCTCCGTCGGCCAGGCCCTGACCACCCATCTCGGTAACAAACTGCGCAAGCACATCACCTGGTCCCCGGCCCGCGCGCTGGACGCCACCGGCGGCGCGCTGGTCAACGTGGTGGCGATGCTCCTGGTCGCCTGGCTGATCGGCTCCGCCCTGGCCGGCACCACCCTGCCCACCCTCGGCAAGCAGGTGCGCGGCTCCAAGGTGCTGCTCGGGGTCTCGCGCGCGCTGCCCGCACGGGCCGACAGCTGGTTCGCGGACTTCTCCTCCGTCCTCGCGCAGAACGGCTTCCCGCAGGTCTTCAGCCCGTTCTCCGACGAGCCGATCAAGGACGTCCAGCCGCCGGACCCGGCCCTCGCCGGCAGCCCGGTCGCCACCCGCGCCCAGCGCTCCATCGTCAAGGTCACCGGCACCGCGCAGAGCTGCGGAAAGGTCCTGGAGGGCACCGGCTTCGTCTTCGCCGACCGCCGGGTGATGACCAACGCGCACGTCGTCGGCGGGGTGGACGCGCCGACCGTGCAGATAGGCGGGGTCGGCCGGCGGTACGACGCCAAGGTGGTGCTGTACGACTGGAAGCGCGACATCGCGGTACTCGACGTACCGGACCTGGAGGCGGACGCGCTGAAGTTCTCCGCGCCGGACGCGGCCGGGGGCGACGGCGCGATCGTGGCCGGCTTCCCGGAGAACGGCGCGTACGACGTGCGGGCGGCGCGGGTGCGCGGGCGCATCTCGGTCAACGGCCCGGACATCTACCACCGCGGCAGCGTGCGCCGCGATGTGTACTCGCTGTACGCGACCGTCCGCCAGGGAAACTCCGGCGGACCCCTGCTCACCCCGGACGGCAGGGTCTACGGGGTGGTGTTCGCCAAGTCCCTGGACGACGCCGAGACCGGCTACGCGCTGACCGCGGACGAGATCCGGCCGGACATCGCCCGCGGTCGCACGGCGAACGAACAGGTGGGTACGGACAGCTGCGCGCTGTGAGCCGTCAGGCGGCGGCTCAGTTGCGCGGGTGACGCAGGCGCACCGAGACCCAGCGGGCCCGGCGGCGCAGGATGCGCGGAATCCCCACCCGCAGCTCGCCTTCCGCGAGTTGCGGAGTGCCTCGCTGAGGCGTGCTCAGGCCCGTGGCCGAGCGGCGGTTGCGGGGTGCGTCACTGTAGTCGTGCGTCCAGCCCATACCCCTGCGTGTGCCCCCGGCCCAAGGTCGATAACCGCTTGGACGGCGGCCAATTGGCGTATGCGGCGGGCATGTGGCCGAACGGGTGACAAGTGGCGGGGAACCGGACACCGCCCGCACCGGTTCCGCCGCCGCGTCGTCACCGGTCGGGCTCGGGATCCTTCAGCCAGCTGACCAGCTCCGCCGAGAACGTCACCGGGTCTTCCTCGTGCGGGAAATGGCCGAGTCCGTCGAACAGCCGCCAGCGGTACGGCGCTTCGACGTACTCCCCGGAACCGGCGGCGCTGCGGGTGCGGCTCACCGGATCGAGTGAACCGTGCAGATGCAGCGTGGGCACCCGCACCGGCCGCTTCATCCTGCGGTAGAACTGCACGCCGTCCGGGCGGGCCAGGGAGCGCACCAGCCAGCGGTACGGCTCGACGGAGCAGTGCGCGGTGGAGGGGATGCACATGGCCCGCTGGTACGTGCGCACCGCCTCGTCCTCCGGGGGGCGCGGCCCGGACCAGTCCCGGATCAGACGACCCACCAGCTCCCCGTCGCCGGCGGTGAGTTGGCGCTCCGGGACCCAGGGCCGCTGGAAGCCCCAGATGTAGGAGTTGGCGGCCGTCTGCCGGGCGTCCCGCAGCATCGCCGCGCGCCAGCGCCTCGGATGCGGCATCGACACCACCGCGAGCCGGCGCACCAGCTTGGGGCGCATGGCCGCGGCCGTCCACGCCAGATAGCCGCCGAGGTCGTGTCCGACGAGCGCGGCGTCCGGCTCGCCGAGGGAGCGGATGACGCCGGTGACGTCCAGGGCGAGGTTGGCGGGGTCGTAACCGCGCGGTGTGCGGTCGCTGCCGCCGACGCCCCGCAGGTCCATGGCCACCGCCCGGTAGCCGGCCTCCGCGAGCGCGACCAGCTGGTGCCGCCAGGTCCACCAGAACTGCGGGAAGCCGTGGAGCAGCAGCACCAGGGGGCCGTCGCCGAGTTCCGCGATGTGGAAGCGGGCGCCGTTGGCGGCGACGTCCCGGTGGATCACCCGGTGTCCGGGCAGATCGAGCCGTACCAGCGAGGGCTGAGCGGGGTCCGTCATGAGGACGAGCGTGCCACAGCCTCGATGGCCGCGGGGCTGCGATCCTCGGGAAGCTCCGGGCGCGGGTGCGGCTTGGCGTTGCCGAGGACGCTCGCCGACTCCTTCATGGACGCGGCGACCTTCTGCGGGCCCCGGCCCTGCTTGGCCTTCTTCGCGAACACCACGCCGATCAGCGCGAGCAGACCGGCGACGAGCACGTTCGCCGCGAAGGACAGCACGAAGCAGATCGCCAGGTTCCAGTGGGTCCAGGTGCGGATGCCGTACGCCAGGGCGAAGTTGAGCATGGGCAGGGAGAAGACCAGGACCGCGCCCGCCATCGAGAACGCGCCGCCGCTGGTCGCGCCGCGCTTCACATCCTGCTTGAGCTGCGCCTTGGCCAGCGCGATCTCGTCGTGCACCAGCGCCGACAATTCGGTCGTCGCCGAGGCGAACAGCTGGCCGATGCTGCGTTCGGCGCCGACCGGGCTGCCGTCGGGTGCGCTCATCGCGGTCTCCCTTACGAGTTCTCTCGTGTCCCTCGGGCCTCACGGCGGGCGGCCGCCCGGCCCCTGGGTCACCGTCTTGATTTGTACCGTCTCGTCAGATCATGCCGGACGGCCGCCCTCCTCGCCTGCCCCGCCCGGTACTTCCGCACGCCCGTCGCCCGCCGCGGCCGTCCGCTCGGCGGCGATCCGCCGGTGTTCGGCGGCCCTGCGCTCCAGGATCGCGGCCATGCGCAGGTGGTACGCCGGGTCGCCCTCCTCGTAGATGTCGGGGATGCCGTCGAGGTCGTCGTCGCGGTCCTCGGCCTCGCACAGCCGCCGGTACTTGGCGTTGCGTATCTTCAGCAGCACGGTGGCACAGGCCGCGGCGATCAGGGAGCCGGCGAGGACGGCGGCCTTGGTCTCGTCGGTCAGGAGCGCGTTCCCGTCGTAGGCCAGCTCGCCGATGAGCAGCGAGACCGTGAAGCCGATGCCGGCCAGCGAGGCCACGGCGAAGACGTCGGCCCAGGCGAGGTCCTCGCTGAGGGAGGCGCGGGTGAAGCGGACGGTCAGCCAGGTGCCGCCGAAGATGCCGAGCGCTTTGCCGACGACGAGGCCCAGCACCACGCCGAGGGTCTCCGGTCGGGTGAACAGGTCGCCCAGGGCCCGCCCGGACACCAGCACACCGGCGCTGAACAGCGCGAACACCGGTACCGCGAACCCGGCCGACAGGGGGCGCACCAGGTGCTCGACGCGCTCGCCGGGCGAGTGCTGCTCGCCCTCGCGGGTGGTGCAGCGCAGCATCAGGCCCATGGCCACGCCGGCGATGGTGGCGTGCACGCCGCTGTTGTACATCAGGGCCCAGTTGACGAGGGCGAGCGGCACGTAGACGTACCAGCCGCGCACGCCCTTGCGCAGCAGCAGCCAGAAGACGGCGAGGCCGAGGAAGGCGCCGCCGAGCGCGGCGAAGTTCAGCCGGTCGGTGAAGAAGATCGCGATGATCAGGATCGCGAAGAGGTCGTCCACGACGGCGAGGGTGAGCAGGAAGGCGCGCAGGGCGCTGGGCAGCGAGGTGCCGATCACCGCGAGGACGGCGAGCGCGAAGGCGATGTCGGTGGCGGTGGGCACCGCCCAGCCCTGGGTGGAGCCGTGGCCGGTGAGGGCGGTGACGGTGTAGACGAGCGCGGGTACGGCCATGCCGCACAGCGCGGCCACCACGGGGAGCACGGCCGCCTTGGGGTCGCGCAGGTCACCGGCGACCAGTTCGCGTTTGAGCTCGATGCCGGCGACGAAGAAGAAGATCGCGAGGACGCCGTCGGCGGCCCAGTGGGCGACCGACAGGTCCAGGCCGAGGGCGGCGGGGCCGAAGCTGAAGTGGCTGACCGCTTCGTAACTGTGGCGCAGTGCCGGGACGTTCGCCCAGATCAGGGCGGTCACGGCGGCGATGAGCAGGAGCACTCCGCCGACGGTCTCCGTGCGCAGGGCGTCCGCGACGTAGGTCCGCTCGGGCAGGGACAGGCGTCCGAAGACCTTGCGGACGGGGTGCGGGGCGCGGGGCGCGGTCACGGTGGGGACCTCCGGGAGTGGGCAGGACGGCTTGCCTGCCGACCAGACTTCCCGGCGCACCTCGGATGGATCTTGTTGAGTTCTTGACGCTTTGGTTACTTTACCTAACTTCTCCGACGAGGGAAAGACAAGCGGGACGGATGGGCCCTGACATGCGCGAGGGGCGCCCGGCGGGTGCCGGACGCCCCTTCACGTCGTACCGGGTCAGTCCTCGCTGGGGGCGGCGGGGAGCCTGGACTGGATGAGGTCCATGACGCTGGAGTCGGTCAGCGTCGTCACGTCACCGAGCTGGCGGTTCTCGGCGACGTCGCGCAGCAGGCGGCGCATGATCTTGCCGGAGCGGGTCTTGGGGAGTTCGGCGACGGGGAGGATCCGCTTGGGCTTGGCGATGGGGCCGAGGGTGGCGCCGACGTGGTCACGGAGGCTGCCGACCAGGGACTCGTCGTCCGCCGACGCCGTACCGCGCAGGATGACGAAGGCGACGATGGCCTGGCCGGTGGTCTCGTCGGCCGCGCCGACCACCGCCGCCTCGGCGACCGCGGGGTGCGAGACGAGGGCGGATTCGACCTCGGTGGTGGAGATGTTGTGGCCGGAGACCAGCATCACGTCGTCCACGCGGCCGAGGAGCCAGATGTCGCCGTCCTCGTCCTTCTTGGCGCCGTCGCCGGCGAAGTACTTGCCCTCGAAGCGAGACCAGTAGGTGTCCTTGAAGCGCTGGTCGTCGCCCCAGATGGTGCGCAGCATCGACGGCCACGGCTCGGTGAGCACCAGGTAGCCGCCACCGCCGTTGGGCACCTCGTTGGCCTCGTCGTCCACGACGGTGGCGCTGATGCCGGGCAGCGGGCGCTGGGCGGAGCCGGGCTTGGCGTCGGTGACGCCGGGCAGGGGCGAGATCATCATGGCGCCGGTCTCGGTCTGCCACCAGGTGTCCACGACCGGGGTGCGGTCGGCGCCGATGTGCTTGCGGTACCAGATCCACGCCTCGGGGTTGATGGGTTCGCCGACCGAGCCGAGGACGCGCAGGCTGCTGAGGTCGAACTTGGCGGGGATGTCGTCTCCCCACTTCATGAAGGTGCGGATCGCGGTGGGCGCGGTGTAGAGGATGGACACCTTGTACTTCTGGACGATCTCCCAGAAGCGGCCCTGGTGGGGGGTGTCGGGGGTGCCCTCGTACATCACCTGGGTGGCGCCGTTGGCCAGCGGCCCGTAGACGATGTACGAGTGGCCGGTCACCCAGCCGACGTCGGCGGTGCACCAGTAGACGTCGGTTTCGGGCTTGAGGTCGAAGACGGCCCAGTGGGTGTAGGCGGCCTGGGTGAGGTAGCCGCCGGAGGTGTGCAGGATGCCCTTGGGCTTCCCCGTCGTACCCGACGTGTACAGGATGAACAGGGGGTGTTCGGCGTCGAAGGCCTCGGGGGTGTGCTCGGTCGGCTGGGCGGCGAGGAGGTCGTGCCACCACACGTCGCGGGTGTCGTCCCAGGCGACGTCCTGGCCGGTGCGGCGGACGACGAGGACGTGCTCCACGGTGCCGGCCTTCTCGACGGCCTCGTCGACGGCGGGCTTGAGGGCGGAGGGCTTGCCCCGGCGGTAGCCGCCGTCGGAGGTGATGACGACGCGGGCGTCGGCGTCCTTGATGCGGGTGGCCAGCGCGTCGGCGGAGAAGCCGCCGAAGACGACGGAGTGGGCGGCGCCGATCCGGGCGCAGGCCAGCATGGCGACGGCGGTCTCGGGGATCATCGGCATGTAGACGGCGACCCGGTCGCCCTTGCGCACGCCGAGCTGGAGGAGGGCGTTGGCGGCGCGCGAGACCTCGTCCTTGAGTTCGGCGTAGGTGAGGGCGCGGCTGTCGCCGGGTTCGCCCTCGAAGTGGATGGCGACGCGGTCGCCGTGGCCGGCCTCGACGTGCCGGTCCACGCAGTTGTAGGCGACGTTGAGCGCGCCGTCCTTGAACCACTTCGCGAACGGGGGGTTCGACCAGTCCAGCGTCTCGGTCGGTTCCTTGGCCCAGGTCAGTCGCCGGGCCTGGGTGGCCCAGAAGCCGAGCCGGTCAGCCTTGGCCTGCTCATACGCCTCCGCCGTGACGTTGGCGTGTGCGGCCAGGTCGGCGGGGGGCGCGAACCTGCGTTCTTCCTTCAGCAGGTTGGCCAGGCTCTCATTGCTCACGACATCCGCCTTTCGAGGGTGTCCGATGTGTCCCAGCCCACAGCTCATCAGACGTGAGGGGCCGGTGACAAGGGTCGACGGGAAAATTGGTTTAGACCTGTGCGGACCGGAAGGGAGAGAGTGGAGCAACGATTCGCAAAGGGCGGGTAATGCCACGTAAAGATCGTTCATAACATTCCGGGGCAAATGGTCTAGGCGATCCCTCGCAATGGTGAATAAATCATTTGATCGGCTTGTCATCCTTATTCCTCCTCGGGTCCGTGTGATCTTGGGCGGTGCCGTCGGTTCAAACCCGGCGGATCACCACAAAAAGCCCTCGTCAGCGTTCGTCTGAGAGAAGGAAGAAGGTGGGCGGAACATGGCCGCCAACCAGAGGATCGCCGTCGGCGTGGTCGCCGCGGCCTGTGCTGTCTCGCTCGCGGCGTGCGGGACCGGCACCCATGGCGTGCAGGAGAAGACATCCGGCCCGCGGAAGGGGGCGCCCGCGGCACCCGCGCCCAAGAGCGCGCTCCGGCTGATCGGCGACGGATCGACCGCGTACACCGGTGCGCAGCCCCATCTGCCCAGGCCCGAGCGGCTGAAGCCCGGTCAGAAGCCCCCGCAGTTCGTCGTGTTCTCCTGGGACGGCGCGGGCGAGGACAGTCAGAAGCTGTTCTCGCACTTCCGCAAGGTCGCCAAGGAGAACAACGCCAATATGACGTTCTTCCTCAGCGGTGTTTATCTGCTGCCTGAGGACAAACGCGACCTCTACAAGCCCCCGCAGCACTCGCCGGGCAGCTCCGACATCGGCTTCAACGACCAGCAGGGGATCAGCGACACCGTCAAGCAGGCCCGGCTCGCCTGGCTGGACGGGAACGAGATCGGCACCCACTTCAACGGCCACTTCTGCGGGCCCGACGGCGGGGTCGGCACCTGGTCGGTGGACGAGTGGAAGAGCGAGATCGCCCAGGCCAAGCAGTTCGTGGAGAACTGGAAGACGAACTCCGGCATGAAGAACGCGGCCCCGCTGCCCTTCGACTACGACAAGGAGCTGATCGGCGGCCGCACCCCCTGCCTGGAGGGCCAGAAGAACTTCGTGCAGGCGGCCCGCCAGCTGGGCTTCCGCTACGACTCCAGCGGGGTCGACAACCAGCTCTGGCCGAAGAAGAAGGAAGGCCTGTGGGACCTGTCGATGCAGCTGGTCCCCTTCCCCGGACACAACTTCGAAGAGTTGACCATGGACTACAACTACATGATCAACCAGTCGGGCACCCAGACCCAGGGAGACCCCGACAAGTTCGACGCCTGGGGCGACCAGGTGCGCGACAGCCTCCTCCAGGGCTTCGACCGGGCCTACGACGGCAACCGTGCGCCCCTGGTCATCGGCAATCACTTCGAGTCCTGGAACGGTGGCACGTATATGCGCGCCGTCGAGGACGTGGTGAAGAAGGTCTGCAACAAGCCCGAGGTGCGCTGTGTCTCCTTCCACCAGCTCGCCGACTGGCTGGACGCCCAGGACCCCAAGACGCTGGAGAAGCTGCGGAGTCTGAAGGTGGGCGAGGCCCCCAAGCAGGGCTGGGCGTCCTTCCTCTCCGGCCGCCCGGCCCCGGCGCCCAAGGGAGTCCCCGGAGCGCCGGCCGTCAAGGGGTAGATGTCGGGCGGTAGTTGGCAGGAGCTGTCGGGCGGGGGCTGTCGGTCGGGGATGTCGGGCGGGAGCTGTCAGGCGGGCGTCGACACGCCGGCCTCGGCACCCGCCGCGACGCCGGCCTCTACGCCGCCCGCCGCGACGCCCGCTTCGAGGTCCTCTCGGATGCCTTCGCCGAGGACGAAGCCGGGGTCGACCTGCGCCGCCAGGTCGAGCCCGGTGCGCTCATTGCCCCACGACTCGGCGTTCTTCAGGTGGAAGTGCACCATCTGGCGCATGTAGCGCTCCGGGTCCCGCCGCTCGTACATGGCGTCCGCGGTGGCCCGCAGGGTCGCGAGCGCACGGGCGTTGGCCTCCTCCAGGAGGTCGAACCGCGGCGGGCGGCCCTTCTCCATGGCCCGCACCCAGTCCGAGCGCCCGACCGTGACCAGCAGGTCGTCCCCGACCTCCGCGCGCAGGAAGTCGATGTCGTCCTGCTCCTGGATCTTGTTGCCGACGACCTTCAGGGCGACGCCGTAGTCGCGGGCGTACTCCTTGTACTGGCGGTAGACGGAGACGCCCTTGCGGGTCGGTTCGGCGACCAGGAACGTCATGTCGAAGCGGGTGAACATGCCGGAGGCGAAGGAGTCCGAGCCCGCGGTCATGTCGACCACCACGTACTCGTCGGGGCCGTCGACGAGGTGGTTCAGGTACAGCTCCACCGCTCCGGTCTTGGAGTGGTAGCAGGCGACGCCGAGATCGGCGTCGGTGAAGGGGCCGGTGACCATCAGGCGGACGGCGCCGCCGTCGAGCTCCACCGGGCGCGCGCAGGCGTCGTAGACCGGGTTGGGCTCGCGCACCCGCACCAGCCGCGAGCCCCGTCCCGGCGGGGTCGTCTTGATCATGCTGGCGGCGGAGGCGATGCGCGGGTTGCCGCCGCGCAGATAGTCCTTGATCAGCGGCAGCCGCTCGCCCATGGCGGGCAGCGCGGCCGCCTCGGCCTCGTCCAGGCCGAGCGCGGGGCCGAGGTGCTGGTTGATGTCCGCGTCGATCGCGACGACGGCGGCCTCGGCCCGGGCGAGATGGCGGATGAAAAGGGAGGAGAGTGTGGTCTTGCCACTCCCGCCCTTCCCGACGAAAGCAATTTTCATGTTCACCAAGCGTAGTTGAATGATAGCTGTATGTGGCATGACTGAGTGAAGAAGACCACTCCTTCGTGGGGTCTGCCGGTCGGGTGCGTAGGGTCGTACTCATGAGTACGACAGGCGCGACCGCCGATCCGCTCGCGGCCCTGGGCGCACTGCCCGGCGTGGCCGAGTCCGTGGAGTCCGTGCGCAAGGCCGTGGACCGGGTCTACGGGCACCGGATCATGCGGCGCCGCAGCAACGAGATCACCTCCGAGGCCGCCCTGCGCGCCGCCCGCGGCTCGGCGGCGCTCTCCGGCGCCGACTGGGCGCTGGAGGAGGTGCGGCGGCGCACCGACTTCGGCACCGACGACGAGGCGCGGGTCATGGGCGCGGCCCTGCGGCTGACGGCCGAGGCGGGCCAACTGCTGTCCATCTGGCGGCAGTCGCCGCTGCGGGTGCTGGCCCGGCTGCATCTGGTGGCCGCGGCGAGCGACGAGAGCCGGGTCGGCCGGCCGCGCCAGGCCGGCGAGGCGGTGGACGAGCCGCTGGTCGAGCTGCCGCTGCCGGACGCGCGGGAGGTCTCCGGGCGGCTGGACGGACTCGCGGACCTGATCATCGCGGGCAGCTCCGCCCCGGCCCTGGTGACGGCGGCCGTGGTGCACGGCGAACTGCTCGCGCTGCGCCCCTTCGCCTCGCACAACGGGCTGGTCGCGCGCGCCGCCGAGCGGATCGTGCTGATCGGCAGCGGCCTGGATCCCAAGGCGATCTGTCCGGCCGAGGTCGGCCACGCCGAACAGGGGCGCGCCGAGTACCTGGCGGCGCTGGACGGCTATGTCTCGGGCACTCCCGAGGGCATGGCGGCCTGGATCGCGCACTGCGGGCGCGCGGTCGAGTTCGGGGCGCGGGAGTCGACGGCGGTGTGCGAGGCGCTTCAGCGCGGCGCGGCCTGAGGTTTCGCGGCTGGATGCGGACAGAGGCCGGCCGGGTGCGGACGAAGATGCGGCGGTACGAGTGCTCGTACCGCCGCTGGCATGAACGCCCGGTTACCAAGCGTCCTCGATAACTCGCCCATCAGGACGGGGACTTTGCCCGTACCTGGTGCGGCTGGCCCGTAATCGACGGGTCGACGTCGCGTGGGTGCCCGGTGTTCATGCGGTGGTCCGTGGGCCATTTGCGTAGTGACTGGGGATCCTCTCGGATGTCCATGGTCGCGCGGGCCGCTGATTTCTTTGTACCGCGCGATGCGGACAAGCGGAACCCCTGCCCGCACTTCTTTACTTTCGGGTGCAAGCAGGGGCGAAAAGGGCGCTCAGGGGCGCGCGGTACGTGCCGTCAGCCGGGGCTCGTCATACGGCGCCCCGGCGCCGGTTGGCGTACCAGACGAGGCCGGCCGTCGCGGCCGCCGCTCCCACGGCCGCCGCCGCGACGAGTGCGGGGCGCGGCGGTACGGAGAGGGTGGGCAGCCGCTTCTTGAGCGGGACGGGGCGGCGGAACTCCAGGACCGGCCAGTTGCGGGCGACGGCCTCGCGGCGCAGCGCGCGGTCCGGGTTGACGACGTGCGGGTGCCCGACCGCCTGGAGCATCGGCAGGTCGGTCGCCGAGTCGCTGTAGGCGAAGCAGCGGTCGAGGTCGTAGCCCTCGGAGGCGGCCAGTCCGCGGATCGCCTCCGCTTTGGTCGGGCCGTAGGCGTAGTACTCCACCTCGCCGGTGAAGCAGCCGTCCTCGCCGACGACCATGCGGGTGGCCACCACCCGGTCCGCGCCCAGGAGTTCACCGATCGGCTCGACCACCTCGGCACCGGAGGTGGACACGATCACCACGTCCCGGCCGGCCGTGTGGTGCTCCTCGATGAGCGAGGCGGCCTCGTCGTAGATGATCGGATCGATCAGGTCGTGCAGGGTCTCGGCCACGATCTCCCGCACCTGCTGTTGGTTCCAGCCCCGGACCATGTCCGAGAGATAGGCGCGCATCCGCTCCATCTGGTCATGGTCCAGACCGCCGGCCAGGAACACGAACTGGGCATAGGCGGTGCGCAACGCGGCCCTGCGGTTGATCAGCCCGCCTTGGTAGAAGGACTTGCCGAAGGTGAGTGTGCTGGACTTCGCAATGACTGTCTTGTCCAGGTCGAAGAAGGCCGCCGCGCGGGGCAAGGAGTGGTTTTCCACGCCCCTGAGCATAGGCGCCCACCATTCGGCGTAAGGTGGGGCGCGTGGGTTTGCCTGAGAAGGCTCTCGGGTACACCATGGAAGTCACGGATCGTTCGCGACCGTGCTAACCCGGTCCGGCTCCTCCCCCCCCGAGTCGGCCGTGGGGACGACCCCCGCTCTCCCCCCCGGCGGGGGTCGTCGCATGTCCGGACGGGTTTTCCCGCCTTTTTCCCTTCCCTCGCACGGCCGAGCGGCCGGCGCCTCCGCGTCGTGACCGCCGCTTTCGCCTGCCCATGATTCGTTACTCCGGGTAATCGTAGGGCTGCGCTGTGGATGCCGCACAGCGGTCGGTACCGGCGTCACCGGTTCGGGTGACGCGGTTATTCACAGGGCCTGAGTTGTCCACGGTTTTCGACCAAGATCCACACGATTTCGCGGATCGGAGCACGGTGATTCCCACGCCTCCCGCCGCGGCGAGTTCACGGCCGGTTCCGTTTGCGGGAGGCGTATGGCCGATTTCGGTCGGCCGTTCATGTCGCTGTTCACGCCGTTCATATGGAAGCCGCCCACCGGTTCTCCACATGTCGGGAAATCGCGTGGCCGCGGGGCCGCGCCGCGAAGGGGGAACACCGTGTCCGGAACCATCACCCATGACCCGCCAGCCGCCCGCGGCGGCGGTCCGCTCATCGTCACCGAGGACGCCGTGCTCCTGGACGACCTGCTGCGCCTGTGCGCGGCCGCGGGCGCGACGCCCGAGGTGCACCACGGTGTCCCCGACCAGGGCGACACCTGGGCGGCGGCCCCGCTCGTGCTGGTCGGGGACGACGCCGTCCACCGGCTGCTCGGGGCCGCGCGCCGGCGCCAGGTGGTGCTGATCGGCCGGGACAAGGAGGACCCGGACGTATGGCGGCGCGGCATGGAGATCGGCGCCGATCATGTGCTGATCCTCCCCGAGGGCGAGCAGTGGCTGGTCGACCGGATCGCCGATGTCGCCGAGGGGGTCGGCCGCCCGGCCCTCACCGTCGGCGTGATCGGCGGCCGGGGCGGGGCCGGCGCGTCCACCCTGGCCTGCGCGCTCGCCGTCACCGCCGCCCGCGAGGGGCTGCGCACCCTGCTCGTGGACGCCGATCCGCTCGGCGGCGGCCTCGATGTGCTGCTCGGCGGCGAGGGCGCCGAGGGCCTGCGCTGGCCGGCCTTCGCCGCGTCCCGCGGCCGGGTCGGCGGCGGCGCCCTGGAGGAGTCGCTGCCCGCGCTGCACTCCCTGCGGGTGCTCAGCTGGGACCGGGGTGACTGTGTCGCCGTGCCGCCGCAGGCCGTGCGCGCGGTGCTCGCCGCCGCCCGGCGCCGCGGCGGTGCCGTCGTGGTCGATCTGCCGCGCCGCCTGGACGACGGGGTCGGCGAGGTCCTCGCCCAGCTCGACCTGACCCTCCTCGTCGTCCCCGCCGAACTGCGGGCACTCGCCGCGGCCGGCCGGATCGCCACCGCCGTCGGCATGGTCGTCCGCGATCTGCGGGTCGCGGTACGCGGGCCGTACGCGCCCGGTCTGGACGACCGCGAGGTGGCCCGCCTGCTCGGCCTGCCGCTCGCCGGGGAGGTGCCGGTGGAGCCCGGCTTGCTGCGGCCGAGGGGCGGCGCGAAACCGCCGGGCGCGAGCGGACGCGGCCCGTTGGCCCGGTTCTGCACGGGGTTCTGGGAGCGGGCGCTGGTGGAGTCCGGGGGTGCGAGGTGAGCGCGGGCCGGGGGCGTGAGACGAACGGGGTCCTTGGACGCGGGGCGAGCTTCGACGTGCCCGACCAGGCCGCCCTGCTCGACGGGGTGCGCCGGCGGCTCGCCGAGAGCGGCGGCGAACCCACCCCGGCGCGGGTCGCGCAGGCGCTGCGCGCACAGGGGCGGGTGCTCGGGGACGCCGAGATCCTCCAGGTGGCCGAGCGGCTGAGATCCGAACTCGTCGGCACCGGGCCCCTGGAGCCGTTGCTCGCGGACCCCGAGGTCACCGACGTGCTGGTGTCGGCGCCGGATCGGGTGTGGGTGGACCGGGGCGGCGGCCTGGAGCTGACGCCGGTGGCCTTCCCCGACGCGGCGGCGGTACGACGCCTCGCGCAGCGGCTCGCCGCGGTGGCCGGACGCCGGCTGGACGACGCCCGGCCGTGGGCGGACGCCCGGCTCCCCGACGGCACCCGGCTGCACGCGGTGCTGCCCCCGGTCGCCGTCGGCTGTACCTGCCTGGCCCTGCGGGTGGTACGACCGCGGGCCTTCACCCTCGCCGAACTGGTGGCGGCCGGCACGGTCCCGCCCGGCGGCGACCGGATCCTGCGCGCCCTGCTGGCCGCCCGGCTGTCCTTCCTGGTCAGCGGGGGTACCGGCAGCGGCAAGACGACGCTGCTCAGCGCCCTGCTGGGCCTGGTCGGCGCGGATGAGCGGATCGTGCTCGCCGAGGACTCCGCCGAGCTGAGACCCGACCATCCGCATGTCGTCCGGCTGGAGACCCGGCCCGCCAACCAGGAGGGCGCGGGCCTGGTCACCCTCGAGGACCTGGTGCGCCAGGCCCTGCGGATGCGGCCGGACCGGCTGGTTGTCGGAGAGGTGCGCGGGCCCGAGGTCGTCCATCTGCTGGCCGCGCTCAACACGGGCCACGAGGGCGGCTGTTGCACGGTCCACGCCAACACGGCCGGGGACGTACCGGCCCGCCTGGAGGCGCTGGCCACGGCCGCGGGGCTCGACCGCGCCGCCCTGCACAGCCAATTGGCGGCGGCCCTGTCCGTGGTGCTCCACCTGGTGCGGGACCGGTCCGGACGGCGCCGGATCGCGGAGGTGCACGTCCTGGAGCGGGACGCCACGGGGCTGGTGCGGACGGTGCCCGCGTTGCGGTGGGGCGAGCGGGCGTTCGTGCGGGAGAAGGGGTGGGGGCGGTTAGCACGGCTGCTGGGTGGGGCGGGCGGGTTCGAGGACGGGTTCGGTGACGGCTTCGGTGGTGGCGAGGGTGACGGGTTCGGTGGTGGCGAAGGTGACGGGTGAGATGTCGATGGGGGCCGCGCTGATCTGCCTCGGCGCGCTGGGATGGCTGCTGTGCGAGCGGCACCACGGGACGCGGCGGGCGCGGCTGCTGCTGGCCGCGGGCGGGGGACCGGGGGCCGGTCCGTCGGTACAGGACCAACTCGTGGCGGCATTACGGCGGTTGCGCGCCCGTTGGGGAGTCGAGTGGTGGGCTCTGGCCGCCGGGCTGCTGCTCGCCCTGCTGGGCGCCTCGGTGCTTCCGGTCGTCGCGGGAGCGGCCGGGGTGCCCGTGCTGCGCCGGGTGCGGCTGGCCGGGGAGGCGAGACGTGACCGGGAGCAGCGGGTGGACCGGGTGATCGCCCTGTGCGGGGTGTTCGCCGGTGAGGTGCGGGCCGGACGGCAGCCCGGTGAGGCGCTGCTGCGGGCGGCGCGGGACTCGGGCGGGCTCGGCGAGGCAGGGGCGGCCGTGGTCGCGGCGGCCCGCTTCGGCGGGGACGTGCCCGGCGCCCTCGCCGCGGCGGCCCGGCAGCCGGGCGCCGAGGGGCTGCTCGGGCTGGCCGCGTGCTGGCGGGTGGCCGTCGACCAGGGCGCGGGGCTCGCGGCCGGCCTCGACCGGCTGGACGGCGCCCTGCGTGCCGAGCGGGACCAACGCGCGGACCTGCGCGCCCAGCTGGCGGGCGCCAGGGCCACCGCCGTCCTGCTCGCAGCCCTTCCCGCCCTCGGCCTCCTGCTCGGCGCGGCCATGGGCGCCGCCCCGCTGCGGGTCCTCCTGCACAGCGGCCCCGGCCTCGGCTGCCTGCTGATCGGCGCGGTGTTCGAGACGGCCGGGCTGTGGTGGTCGGCACGGATCGTGCGGGGAGCGGGGGCGGCGTGAGCGGCTGGTCCGGGACGCGGAGAGAGGTGAGGGCGTGAGCGGGGATGCTGTGCACAGGCTGGGGACGGCCGCGGTCCTGGCGCTGGCGCTCGGCTGGGGCGGCCGGCTGGTGGTGTCGGCCCGGCGGGGACGCCGGGCGCGGCAGCGGGCGGCCGGGCTGCTGGCGCCGGGGGCCGGGTCGGAGAAGCCGCCGCCATGGCCCGTCATGGACGCGGTCCGGCGATGGCTGCCGCCCGTGGGCGCGGCGGGCGGGGTGTGGGTGCTGGTCGGCGGCGTCGTCGGGGCGTTGCTCGGAGTCGGCATCGGTGCCGTGCTCTGGCGCTGGCGGGTCCGTCAGGTGGCCGGGGGCGGGGCGACGGCCGTCGATACCGCCGAGGCCGCGCGCCAACTGCCGCTCGCCGCCGATCTGCTGGCGGCCTGCATCGCGGCCGGTGCCGGGCCGGTGGTCGCCGCGCAGGCGGTGGGGGAGGCCCTGGGCGGTCCCGCGGGGCGGGCGCTGGCGCGGGGCGCGGCGGAGGTGCGGCTCGGCGGCCCACCAGCGGACGCCTGGCGCGACCTGGCCGCGCTGCCGCGCGCGGGCGCCCTGGCACGGCTGCTGGAACGGGCCGACGAGTCGGGGCTGCCCGCCGCCGCTCCGGTGGCCCGTATCGCCTCGGACACCCGCGCGGAGTGGAGCCGCGCCGCGACGGCACGGGCCCGCCGGGCGGCCGTACTGATCTCCGCGCCGGTGGGGCTGTGCTTCCTGCCCGCCTTCGTCGCGCTCGGGGTGCTGCCCGTGGTGATCGGACTGGCGGGCGGGGTGATGGCGGGGAGGTGAGGGGCGGCGGTGGACGCCGTGGAAGACGACCGACCGGAAAGTGCTTTTGGGACAAGGGAGTTGAAGTGAAGAGGAAGATCGTCAAGGTGCTGGCGGGGGTGCGGCGGGTGTGCCGTCGGGACTCCGGGATGGTGACCTCCGAGTACGCGATGGGGATCATCGCGGCCGTCGGATTCGCGTTGCTGCTCTACGAGGTCGTCACCAGCGGCCAGGTGCGGGCGGAGCTCCAGTCGATCGTGAAGAAGGCCCTCAGTGCGCGGATGTGAACGGGGCTCGGACGGTGGGTTCGTGACGGCGGAGGCGGCCATGGTGCTGTGCGTGCTGGTGGCGTTCACGATGGCGCTGGTCTGGGGGCTGCTCGTGGCGGCGGCGCAGATCCGGTGCGTGGACGCGGCCCGTACCGGCGCACGGGCTGCCGCCCGCCAGGACCCGCCCGCCGCGGTGCTGTCGGTGACCCGCGAGGCGGCGCCGCGCGGGGCCCGCGTGACGGTCGGCCGGGAGGGCGACCAGGTCCGGGTGAGGGTGGTCGCGAGACCGCCGGTGCTCAGCGGGCTGCCCTTCGAACTCCGTGAGGAAGCCGTGGCGTTGGCGGAGGAGACGGTCGGGGAGAGGGGAGCGGTGCCGTGAGGCGGCAGGGGGCGCGGGCATGGAGTCGCCGGAATCGGGCGCGGGGCCGGAGCTGGGACCGGGCTCCGGCTCGGCGGGCGGTGGGCCGGTGCGGCTCCGACCGGGGCTCCGCCTCCGTCTGGGGGCTCGGGGCGATCGCGGTGCTGTGCGTGGTGTTCGGTGCGGTGCTGGCGCTCGGGCACGCCGTCACCGTCCGGCACCGGGCGGCCGGCGGCGCGGACCTGGCGGCACTCGCGGCCGCGGACCACTGGGCCGAGGGCGGCGGCCCGGCCTGCGCCCGAGCCGGCCGGGTGGCGTCGGCCCAGGGGGTACGGCTGGTGCGCTGCGCGGTCGAGGGCGAGATCGCGGACGTGACCGCGGCCTCGGGAAGCGTCCCCTTCACGGCGGAGGTCCGCTCCAAGGCCGGCCCGGCAGGCCCACCGACCCCCGCCCCGCCGTCGCCCGCCCCGCCGACGCCCGCCCCGCCGTCTTCCGGCTTGTCGGCATCCGGCTCGTGAACCCTCGGTCCGTCACGCCCCGGCGTCGGCCCTTGCCCCCCGCCCCGAAGCCGGCGCCGGTTCCCCCGGTGAGGCTTCTGGCTCCGGCTTCTCCTCCGGTGGTTGTGGTGCGTCGCGCAGCAGGGTCGTCAGGAGTCGGACGGCACCGCGTTTGTGGAGGGGGTCGTTGCCGTTGCCGCACTTGGGGGACTGGATGCAGGAGGGGCAGCCGGCGTCGCACTCGCAGGAGGCGATGGCCTCGCGGGTGGCGGTGAGCCAGGCGCGGGCGGTGTGGAAGGCGCGCTCCGCGAATCCCGCGCCGCCGGGGTGGCCGTCGTACACGAAGACCGTCGGAAAGAGGGTGTCGGGATGCAGCGGTACGGAGACGCCGCCGATGTCCCAGCGGTCGCAGGTCGCGAAAAGCGGCAGCATGCCGATGGAGGCGTGCTCGGCGGCGTGCAGGGCGCCGCCGAGGATCTCCGGGCTGATCCGGGCCTCGTCCAACTGGTCCTCGGTGACCGTCCACCACACCGCGCGCGTGCGCAGCGTACGAGGAGGGAGGTCGAGTTTCGTCTCGCCCAGTACCTCGCCGGTGATCAGGCGCCGGCGCAGGAAGGAGACCACCTGGTTGGTGACCTCGACGGAGCCGTAGCAGAGCCGGCCCGCGCCCCAGGAGATCTCGGTGTCGGTCTCCAGGACGGAGATGGCGGTGGTGTCGCGGGCGACCGTGGAGTACGGCGGCTCGGCCTGCTCGACCAGGGCGACCGACTCCTCCAGGTCCAGGGAGCGCACCAGATAGGTGCGGCCCTGATGGAGGTGGACCGCGCCCTCGTGGACGGTGGAGTGCGCGGCGGCCTCGTCGACCGTGCCGAGCAGGCGCCCGGTGCCCTCCTCCACGATCTGCACCGGGCGCCCGCCCGCGCCGCGGATGTCGGTCAGGTCGGCGGCCCGTTCCCGGCGGGTCCAGTGCCAGGCGCGGGTCCGCCGGCGCAGCAGCTTCGCGGCCTCCAACTGCGGCAGCACGTCCGCGCAGGCGGGACCGAACAGGACGAAATCCTCCTCGGTCAGCGGGAGTTCCGACGCGGCGGCGCACAAGTGCGGGGCGAGGACGTAGGGGTTGTCGGGGTCGAGGACGGTCGACTCCACCGGCCGGTCGAACAGGGCCTCCGGGTGGTGGACGAGGAAGGTGTCCAGCGGATCGTCCCGCGCGACGAGGACCGCGAGCGCGCCCTGCCCGGAGCGGCCCGCGCGCCCCGCCTGCTGCCACAGGGAGGCGCGCGTGCCCGGATAGCCGCAGATCACCACCGCGTCCAGCCCGGAGACGTCCACGCCCAGCTCCAGGGCCGTGGTGGCGGCGAGCCCGAGGAGTTCCCCGGAGTGCAGGGCACGTTCCAGGGCACGCCGCTCCTCGGGGAGGTAGCCGCCGCGATAGGCCGCGACCCGCCGGGCCAGGGAGCGGTCGACCTCGGCCAGTTTCTCCTGGGCGATCACCGAGATCAGCTCGGCGCCGCGCCGGGAACGTACGAACGCGACCGAGCGCACGCCCTGCACGGTCAGGTCGGTCAGCAGATCGGCGGTCTCGGCGGTGGCGGTGCGGCGTACCGGCGCGCCCTTCTCGCCGTGCAGCTCGGTGAGCGGCGGCTCCCACAGGGCGAAGACCAGCTCGCCGCGCGGGGAGGCGTCGTCGGCGACCTCCACCACCGGCAGACCGGTCAGCCGGCGGGCGGCGACGGCGGGTTCGGCAGCGGTCGCGGAGGCCAGCAGGAAGACCGGGGAGGAGCCGTAACGGGCGCAGACGCGGCGCAGCCGGCGCAGCACCTGGGCGACGTGCGAGCCGAAGACGCCCCGGTAGGTGTGGCACTCGTCGATCACGACGTACTTCAGCGACTTCAGGAAGGAGGCCCAGCGCGGGTGGGCGGGCAGTATCCCGCGGTGCAGCATGTCGGGGTTGGTGAGGACGTAGTTGGCGTACTGGCGTACCCACTCGCGTTCCTCGTACGGGGTGTCGCCGTCGTACACGGCGGGGCGGACCGCGCTGCCCAGCGGTTGTGAAAGTTCCTTCACCGCCCGGCACTGGTCCGCCGCGAGTGCCTTGGTGGGGGAGAGGTACAGCGCGGTGGCCCCTCGGCCGTCTGCCCGTCGCCCGTCACCACCCCCGGCGAGCGCTTCGCGCTGCTGTGTCCATCGGGTGGGTGCTCCGGAACCCTCCAGAAGGGTGGACAGCACGGGCACGAGGTACGCGAGGGACTTGCCGGAGGCGGTGCCGGTGGCGACGACCACCGAATCGCCGTCCAAGGCGTGCTCGGCGGCCAGCGCCTGGTGCGCCCAGGGATGCTCGATGCCGCACTCCTGTACGGCCGCGATCACCTCGGACCGAATCCGGTCAGGCCAGACGGCATGGCGGCCCGTGCGCGGGGGCAAGTGCTCCGTATGAGTGATGCGCGCAGCCCGGCTCGGACCGGAGGCGAGCCTGTCCAGGACAGCGCCCGGCAACGGGCGGGACGCCGGGTCCGGCACGGGTCGATCGGATCGGTGATTCTTGGCCATCGGCACCGAGTGTGTCACTGGCGTGACGGACAATGGAGTCAAGGCGTCGTACACGCACGCCGGTAAGTGATTGAATGCCATCGCGGCTGGCGTTGCGTCCCGAGGGCCGCACGTCAAGATGCCCGAGGGGCGACCGCTCGATAGCAAGGTGCTGGAGGATCCGTGGACCTGTCCCTGTCGACCCGTACCGTCGGCGATCGTACGGTCGTCGAGGTCGGTGGCGAAATCGATGTATACACCGCGCCCAAGCTGCGCGAGCAGCTGGTCGAGCTGGTGAATGACGGCAATTTCCACCTTGTCGTCGACATGGAGGGCGTGGACTTCCTCGACTCCACCGGACTCGGCGTGCTGGTCGGCGGCCTGAAGCGAGTGCGTGCCCATGAGGGCTCGCTGCGCCTGGTCTGCAACCAGGAGCGCATTCTCAAGATCTTCCGTATCACCGGCCTCACCAAGGTGTTCCCGATCCACACCTCGGTCGAGGAAGCGGTGGCGGCCACCGACTGACCCGATCCGGCCGACCCTGCCGCCGGCGTCTGCCCGCGGCGGGGCCGCCGGTGGGTCGTGCCCGGTTCCGGCCGTCAGGCCCTGTCTCGCGCCCCGTAGGGGGCCGTGCCGGGTGCGTCCGGGTGGATCCGGGTATCGAAGTTCATGAGGGGCGGGCCCGGCGAGCCCGCCCGATCGCAGTCCCGTAGTCGTGAGGGGGATGCATGGCCACCGTCGAACTCCGCTTCAGCGCGCTGCCCGAGCACGTCAGGACCGCCCGCCTGGTGGCGGCCGCGGTGGCACGCAGGGCCGGAGTGGACGAGGCCGTTCTGGACGAGGTGCGGCTCGCCGTGGGCGAGGCGTGCTCCCGTGCCGTGGGGCTCCACCAGACCGGCGGCATCGACGCGCCGGTGAAGGTGGCGCTGATCGAGGAGGAGAAACAGTTCTCCATCGAGGTCGGCGACGAGGCTCCGCACGCGGTCCCGGCCGAGCAGGTGACCCATGGCGCCGCCGCGGACGCTGACGTGGAGGCCGAGGAGGACGAGATGGGCCTCGCGGTCATCAGCGGCCTCGTGGACGACGTCGAGGTCACCACCGGGGCGAACGGCGGACTGATCCGCATGACCTGGCCCGCCGCCTCGCCGACGGTCACCGTCGGCTGAGGAAGCCCCACCACGCGACAACCCGAACACGCGACCGAATCAGGGCCCTGCTCAGCAGGGCCCTGATCGCGTTTCAGGCAGATCATTTCCGGCGCCTCCCGGAATTAGTGAAGGAATTCACGATCAATAGCCGTATCATTCGATCAAGATTCCATGGGATCGACGGCGTCCGTCAATGCTTTTGAGGCATTACCTCTTTCGAAGTCGGTCACCGGTGCATGCAGGCCATTTCCGTTTACCGTGCTCTTTTGGCATCACCCAGGGGTACCTACAATCCGTCCACATCTTGAGCTCAGCCCAAGCGTCAAGGAGGACGAATGGCGGGGCTTTCTTACCCCTCTGAGTTTGACCACCCCACATACCTCGCGGCCGCGGTGCTCACCAACGGCAACAGGGTCATCGTGGCCGTCATCGCGGCGGTGGCCCTCGCCGCGCTGGTGGTCGCGGGGATCCTGGTGCGCCAGGTACTCGCCGCGGGCGAGGGCACCGACAGCATGAAGAAGATCGCCGAAGCGGTCCAGGAAGGCGCCAAGGCGTATCTCGCCCGGCAGCTGCGCACACTCGGCGTATTCGCCGTCGTCGTCTTCTTCCTGCTCCTGCTGCTGCCCGCGGACGACTGGAATCAGCGTGCCGGGCGCTCGGTGTTCTTCCTGATCGGTGCGGTGTTCTCGGCCGCCACCGGCTATATCGGCATGTGGCTCGCGGTACGCAGCAATGTGCGGGTCGCCGCCGCGGCACGGGAGGCGACTCCGGGCGAGGGCGAACCCGAAAAAGACCTCACGACCGTCTCGCACATCGCGATGAAGATCGCGTTCCGCACGGGCGGTGTGGTCGGCATGTTCACGGTGGGCCTCGGCCTGCTGGGCGCCTCCTGCGTGGTGCTGGTCTACGCCGCCGACGCGCCGAAGGTCCTGGAGGGCTTCGGCCTCGGCGCCGCCCTGATCGCCATGTTCATGCGGGTCGGCGGCGGCATCTTCACCAAGGCCGCGGACGTCGGCGCCGACCTGGTCGGCAAGGTCGAGCAGGGCATCCCGGAGGACGATCCGCGCAACGCCGCCACCATCGCCGACAACGTGGGCGACAACGTCGGCGACTGCGCGGGCATGGCGGCCGACCTCTTCGAGTCGTACGCCGTCACCCTGGTGGCCGCGCTGATCCTCGGCAAGGCCGCCTTCGGCGACTCCGGGCTCGCCTTCCCGCTGCTGGTGCCCGCCATCGGCGTGCTCACGGCGATGATCGGCATCTTCGCGGTCGCCCCCCGGCGCGCCGACCGCAGCGGCATGACCGCGATCAACCGCGGCTTCTTCATCTCCGCGGTGATCTCCCTCGTCCTGGTCGCCGTCGCCGTCTTCGTCTACCTGCCGTCGAGCTACGCCGGCCTCAGCGGAGTGACGGACGCGGCGATCAAGGGCAAGGACGGCGACCCGCGGGTCCTCGCCCTGGTCGCGGTGGCCATCGGCATCCTGCTCGCCGCCGTCATCCAGCAGCTGACCGGGTACTTCACCGAGACCAACCGGCGCCCGGTCCGCGACATCGGCAAGACCTCCCTGACCGGTCCCGCCACCGTCGTCCTGTCCGGCATCTCGGTCGGCCTGGAGTCCGCCGTCTACACCGCGCTGCTCATCGGGCTCGGCGTGTACGGCGCGTTCCTGCTCGGCGGTACGTCGATCATGCTCGCGCTGTTCGCGGTCGCGCTGGCCGGCACCGGCCTGCTCACCACGGTCGGCGTGATCGTCGCCATGGACACCTTCGGGCCGGTCTCCGACAACGCCCAGGGCATCGCTGAGATGTCCGGCGACGTCGAGGGCGCGGGCGCGCAGGTGCTCACCAACCTGGACGCGGTCGGCAACACCACCAAGGCGATCACCAAGGGCATCGCGATCGCCACCGCGGTGCTCGCGGCGTCGGCCCTCTTCGGGTCGTACCGCGACGCGATCACCACCAATGTGCAGGACGTCGGGGAGAAGCTCAGCGGGCCCGGCGCGCCGCTGAGCCTGTCCCTGGACATCTCGCAGCCCAACAACCTGGTCGGGCTCATCGCGGGCGCCGCGGTCGTCTTCCTCTTCTCCGGACTGGCCATCAACGCCGTGTCGCGGTCGGCGGGCGCGGTGGTGTTCGAGGTGCGGCGGCAGTTCCGGGAGAAGCCCGGAATCATGGACTACACGGAGAAGCCCGAGTACGGCAAGGTCGTCGACATCTGCACCAAGGACGCCCTGCGGGAGCTGGCCACGCCCGGTCTGCTCGCCGTGATGGCGCCGATCTTCGTCGGGTTCACGCTCGGCGTCGGCTCGCTCGGCTCCTACCTCGCCGGCGCGATCGGCGCGGGCACGCTGATGGCGGTGTTCCTCGCCAACTCCGGCGGCGCCTGGGACAACGCCAAGAAGCTGGTGGAGGACGGCCACCACGGCGGCAAGGGCAGCGAGGCCCACGCCGCCACGGTGATCGGCGACACGGTCGGCGATCCCTTCAAGGACACCGCGGGGCCGGCGATCAACCCGCTGCTGAAGGTCATCAACCTGGTCTCGCTGCTCATCGCGCCCGCGGTGATCAAGTTCTCCTACGGCCACGACAAGAACCTCGGCGTGCGGATCGGGGTCGCGATCCTCGCGCTGCTGGTGATCGGCACGGCCGTGTACATCTCCAAGCGGCGCGGCATCGCCGTCGGGGACGAGGAAGAGGAGAGCGCCGAACGGGTCGCCAACTCGGCCGACGCGGCGGTGGTTTCGTAGGTTTCAGGAGAGAGCCTGCGCAAAGAGCGGGCGGGCGGTGCGTTCCCTGGGGCGCGCCGCCCGCCCGTTCGCGTGTGCGGGCACGGGTCCCGTCGTGTGTACGGGTGCGGCCCCGTCGTGAGCCTTCTCTCGCGCAAAAAGTAATAAAAGGTACTTAGGGGGCGATCGGTGTGCGGAGGGTGTGCGTCCGCCGTGTAGGGTCCGGGGCCCGAGAGCCATGGAAGGGACCAATCCGGTGAACAAGAAGCTCGCGGCCGCACTGTCCGGCGGTGCGGTACTGGTGGCTGCGCTGTCGGGATGCAGCAGCAACAGCGCCCCCAAGGGGCCCGACCCCAAGCTGGTCTCCTGGGCCAAGTCGGTGTGCGACGCCGTACCCGCGCAGGACGCGAAGATCAAGGCGGCCAACGCGGCGATCTCCACGACGGCGGCCGACACGGCCAAGCCCGAGACGCTCCAGAAGACCGACTCCAAGGCATTCCAGGACATGGCCGACGGCTACAAGGCGATCGCGACCGCCGTCAGCGAGGCCGGCGCGCCCCCCGGTGTCGACGGCGGCGCCAAGCGGCTCGGCGATGTCGTGAAGAGTTTCAACAGCCTCTCGGCCTCCTACGCCGACCTGAAGAAGCAGGTCGACGGCCTGGACACCAAGGACCAGGCGAAGTTCGCCTCCGGGCTGCACGACGTCGCCCAGCAGATGACCGAGCTGGAGAAGAAGCACCAGAGCGGCACCGAGTCCCTGAAGGCCCTCCAGCAGGGCGAGGTCCAGGACGCCATCGCCCAGCAGCCCAGCTGCAAGAAGGTCGCCTCCGCGGCGTCGTCCTCGCCCTCCGCGGCGTCCACGGCAGGCTGACCGGCGCCCGAGGCATGACGTCGACGGCGGGCTGACCAGCCCCCGAGGCATGACGTCCGCGGTGGGCTGACCACGCCCGGTGCGGTCGGGGGACGGTGGCGTGCGCCGGTTGTGTGCGCCGTCCCCCTCGGCCCGCGCGGGACACAATGGGACCGTGACTGACTCCGCACTCGCCCCCCTGCCCGCCGCCGACCGTCCCGAGGCCGCCGCGCGCCTGCGGGACGCGCTGCTGGCCGCCTCCTTCACCGCCGACGGACTGCTCGAACTGCTCGGCGCCCCCGCGTACGCGGCGCTGGCCCGCAGCGAGACCGTGCCCGCGCTGCGGGCCACCCGTGGCGACACGCCGCTGGAGGCCCTCGTACGGCTCCTCCTGCTCCAGCAGCCCGTGCCCCAAGCGCGGGTGGCCGCCGTACTCCCCGTCGAGGAGGCGGTCGAGGCCGGGTGGCTGGTGCGGGTGGGCGGCGACGAGGTGGCCGCCACGGTGGATGTACGGCCGTACGGCGGCCCCGGCGGCGAGGACTGGTTCATCGTGTCCGACCTCGGCTGCGCGGTCGGCGGCGCGGGGGGCATCGGGCAGCGGGCCGAGGGTGTCGTGCTGGGGGTCGGCGGGGCGTCCACCACGCTCGCCGGCATCACCGTGCGCACCCCGGTCGCCGCCGCCCTGGACCTCGGCACCGGCTCCGGCATCCAGGCGCTGCACGCCTCCCGGCACGCCACGCGCGTGACGGCGACCGACCTCAACCCCCGCGCGCTGCACATCACGGCGCTCACGCTGGCGCTCTCCGGCGCCCCCGCCGCCGAACTGCGCGAGGGTTCACTGTTCGAACCGGTGCGCGAGGACGAGAAGTTCGACCTGATCGTCTCCAACCCGCCCTTCGTGATCTCCCCCGGTGCCCGGCTCACCTACCGCGACGGCGGCATGGGCGGGGACGACCTGTGCCGCTCGCTGGTCCAGCAGGCGGGGGAACGGCTGACCGAGGGCGGGTACGCGCAGTTCCTCGCCAACTGGCAGCACGTCGCGGGGGAGGACTGGCAGGACAGGCTCAGGTCGTGGGTGCCGCGCGGATGCGACGCGTGGATCGTGCAGCGCGAGGTCCAGGACGTCACGCAGTACGCCGAGTTGTGGCTGCGGGACGCCGGGGACCACCGCGGGGACCCGGCGGAGTACCAGGCGCGGTACGACGCCTGGCTCGACGAGTTCGAGGCGCGCAAGGTCAAGGCGGTCGGCTTCGGCTGGATCACGCTGCGCAGGAGCGAGGCGGCCGAGCCGTCCATCACGGTGGAGGAGTGGCCGCATCCGGTGGAGCAGCCGCTCGGGGACACCGTCCGGGCGCACTTCGAGCGCGTCGACTATTTGCGTGAGCACGACGACGCGGCGCTGCTCGCCCACCACTTCCGGCTGGTCGGCGAGGTGGTGCAGGAACAGGTCGGGCTGCCCGGCGCGGAGGACCCCGAGCACGTCGTGCTGCGCCAGCACCGCGGCATGCGCCGGGCCACCAAGGTGGACACGGTCGGCGCGGGCTTCGCGGGCGTCTGCGACGGCACCCTGAGCGCGGGCCGCATCCTGGACGCCATCGCCCAGCTGATGGGCGAGGACTCCATCCGCCTCCGCGACCAGACCCCCGCCCAGATCCGCCTCCTGGTGGAGCAGGGCTTCCTGGAGCCGGTGAACTGAGGGGACGGCTCGGCAGGGGTCCGTGAGGACGGGGGCCGGGTGGGCCGGCGCGCGGGGTGGGGTGGCTTCTCGTGCGGGCCCTCGGACGCAGGCCGTGGCCCAGGCCCGCCCCCGGCCCCGCGCCCAGCCCGCCCCCGCGCGCGGGCAGCCCCGCTCCCAGCGGGCCCCGGACGCGGCAGCAGCCCCCGCCTCCGCACTCCCCGCCCATGCCGTCCGCACCCCCACGCGCCCCCCGATTGCAAAACGGCCGGAAAAATATCTGTCGCGAGCCGGACAGGCCGGACCATGATTCCCGGCCCGGTCGGGCGGTGTGCCGGTGGTCCGCCGTTCACCCCGTCGTCGCCCGCCCGTCGCCCCCGCGTGTCAGTCTCGCCGCGCCGGGTGGAGTCGGAAGGGGTGGGCGGGGGATGGAGCAGGGGCCGGCGGCGTTCGTGGGGGCGGTGTTTGTCCTGTTCGGAGGGGCTCTCCTGGTGTGGACCGGGGTACGGCTGCGGCGGGGTGAGGCGGTGGCCCTCGGTGTGAACCGGGTCGCATCGGCCACCCTCGCGAGCGTGGCCGGAATCCTCGCGCTGGCCCTCGGCGGCTACTGCCTCACCCGCCTGTGACATCGGCGGGTGCCGGCCCGCCGGTGTGCCACGAGAGTAAGAGGAGCGTCACGCTCCGGACAGACCCGGACGGGGTACCCGGCAGTCCGGGCGGCAGGAATGCCGGTAGTCGGGTTACCGTTCGAGTGGCCGTTGTGGGCTTTTCCCGTTTGACACGGGGGCGGGATGTACCGTCACACTCCGCAGCGTCACACGTGCCAGCAGTACGTTGCGACCCCGGGACCAAGGCCTGGGGAGGCCACAGCGTCGACCGGAGAGAAGAGCGAAGTTGTCCCCGACCAGCGAGACCGCAGAGGGCGGCCGCCGACTCGTCATCGTCGAGTCGCCTGCCAAGGCGAAGACGATCAAGGGCTACCTCGGCCCCGGCTACGTAGTCGAAGCGAGCGTCGGGCACATCCGCGACCTCCCCAACGGCGCCGCGGAGGTGCCCGAGAAGTACACCGGCGAGGTGCGCCGCCTCGGCGTGGACGTCGAGCACGACTTCCAGCCGGTCTACGTGGTCAACGCGGACAAGAAGGCACAGGTCAAGAAGCTCAAGGACCTGCTGAAGGACTCCGACGAACTCTTCCTGGCCACCGATGAGGACCGGGAGGGCGAGGCCATCGCCTGGCACCTCCAGGAGGTCCTGAAGCCGAAGATCCCGGTCAAGCGGATGGTCTTCCACGAGATCACCAAGGACGCGATCCGCGAGGCCGTCGCCAACCCGCGCCAGCTCAACCAGAAGCTGGTCGACGCCCAGGAGACCCGCCGCATCCTCGACCGCCTCTACGGCTACGAGGTCTCCCCGGTGCTGTGGAAGAAGGTCATGCCCCGGCTGTCGGCCGGCCGCGTGCAGTCCGTCGCGACCCGGCTCGTGGTCGAGCGGGAACGCGAGCGCATCGCCTTCCGCTCCGCCGAGTACTGGGACCTCACCGGCACCTTCGGCACCGGCCGCGCGGGCGACCCCTCGGACCCGTCGACCCTGGTCGCGCGGCTGCAGACCGTCGACGGACGGCGTGTCGCGCAGGGCCGTGACTTCGACTCCGTCGGGCAGCTGAAGTCCGCGAACACCCTGCACCTGGACGAGGCGACCGCGCGCGCCCTCGCCGCCGCCCTGGAGAACACCCGCTTCTCCGTGCGCTCGGTGGAGTCGAAGCCGTACCGCCGCTCGCCGTACGCGCCGTTCCGTACGACGACGCTCCAGCAGGAGGCCAGCCGCAAGCTCGGCTTCGGCGCCAAGGCGACGATGCAGATCGCCCAGAAGCTGTACGAGAACGGCTACATCACGTACATGCGTACGGACTCCACGACGCTGAGCGAGACCGCCATCGCGGCCGCCCGTGCCCAGGTCACGCAGCTGTACGGCGCCGACTACCTGCCCCCGCAGCCGCGGACGTACGCGGCGAAGGTGAAGAACGCGCAGGAGGCGCACGAGGCGATCCGCCCCTCGGGTGATCGTTTCCGCA
The DNA here is from genome assembly GCF_044327085.1 of Streptomyces sp. AM6-12. Taxonomy (NCBI): domain Bacteria; kingdom Bacillati; phylum Actinomycetota; class Actinomycetes; order Kitasatosporales; family Streptomycetaceae; genus Streptomyces; species Streptomyces sp. AM6-12. The sequence continues at coordinate 3,357,387 of NZ_JBIQWN010000001.1, read as the reverse complement.
CGCCCGCGGAGACCGGCCTGACCGGCGACCAGTTCAAGCTGTACGAGCTGATCTGGAAGCGGACCGTCGCCTCCCAGATGAAGGACGCGACCGGCAACAGCGTGACCGTGAAGATCGGTGGCACCGCCGCCGACGGCCGGGACGTGGAGTTCAGCGCCTCCGGCAAGACCATCACCTTCCACGGCTTCCTCAAGGCGTACGTCGAGGGCGCCGACGACCCGAACGCCGAGCTGGACGACCGCGAGCGCCGGCTGCCGCAGGTCGCCGAGGGCGACGCGCTGTCCGCCGAGGAGATCACGGTCGACGGCCACGCCACCAAGCCCCCGGCCCGCTACACCGAGGCCTCCCTGGTCAAGGAGCTGGAGGAGCGCGAGATCGGCCGCCCGTCGACCTATGCGTCGATCATCGGCACGATCCTCGATCGCGGCTATGTCTTCAAGAAGGGCACGGCGCTCGTGCCGTCCTTCCTGTCCTTCGCCGTCGTAAACCTTCTGGAGAAGCACTTCGGCCGGCTGGTCGACTACGACTTCACCGCCAAGATGGAGGACGACCTCGACCGCATCGCCCGCGGCGAGGCCCAGGCCGTGCCGTGGCTCAAGCGCTTCTACTTCGGCGAGGGCACCATCAGCGGCGCCGCGGCCGACGCGGGCAACGGCGACGGGGACCACCTCGGCGGCCTCAAGGAACTGGTCACCGACCTGGGCGCCATCGACGCCCGCGAGGTGTCCTCCTTCCCGGTGGGCAACGGCATCGTGCTCCGGGTCGGCCGCTACGGGCCGTACATCGAGCGCGGCGAGAAGGACACCGAGGAGCACCAGCGCGCCGACATTCCCGACGACCTGGCGCCGGACGAGCTGACGGAGGAGCTGGCCGAGAAGCTGCTGGCCGAGCCGAGCGGCGACGTCGAGCTGGGCACCGACCCGGCCACCGGCCACCAGATCGTCGCCAAGAAGGGCCGCTACGGGCCGTACGTCACCGAGGTCCTCCCCGAGGGCACCCCGAAGACCGGCAAGAACGCGGTCAAGCCGCGCACCGCCTCCCTCTTCAAGTCGATGACGCTGGACACGGTGACGCTGGACGACGCGCTGAAGCTGATGTCCCTGCCGCGTGTCGTCGGCACCGACGCCGAGGGCCAGGAGATCACCGCCCAGAACGGCCGCTACGGGCCGTACCTGAAGAAGGGCACGGACTCGCGCTCGCTCCAGTCCGAGGACCAGATCTTCACGATCACGCTGGAGGAGGCGCTGGCGATCTACGCCCAGCCGAAGCAGCGTGGGCGGGCCGCCGCCAAGCCGCCGCTGAAGGAGCTGGGCGAGGACCCGGTGTCCAAGAAGCCGGTCGTGGTCAAGGACGGCCGCTTCGGGCCGTACGTCACCGACGGCGAGACCAACGCGACCCTGCGCTCCGGCGACAGCGTCGAGGCGATCACCCCGGAGCGCGGCTTCGAACTTCTTGCCGAGAAGCGCGCGAAGGGCCCCGCCAAGAAGACCGCGAAGAAGGCACCGGCCAAGAAGACCGCGCCGGCCAAGAAGACCGCCGCCAAGAAGACGGCGGCGAAGAAGACCACGGCGAGCGCCGCGAAGAAGACGGCGGCGAAGAAGACGACCGCCAAGAAGGCGACGGCGGCCAAGTCCGCGGCTTCCGGCTCCGAGGACTGAGTCCCGGGAGTCTCGTCTCGCCCCGTGCACGCCCCGGCATCACTTTGGTGTCGGGGCGTGTGCATGCCAGGAGTGCGAGGTGTGGTGTCGGCGGCTGCGGATAGGCTGAACGCATGACGCGAGCCGAGCAGCCAACGGCCCACACTCCAGAACCGGACGACGCCCTGGTCGCGGACTCCCGCGAGCGCGCCGTACGTTCCCTGTTGCGCCGACCGCAGTTGCGGCGCCTGTGGAGCGCGCAGCTGGTGAGCGGAGTCGGCGACACCCTCGCCCTCCTCGTCCTGGTCGTCCTCGTCCTCCAGGCGGCGATCGCCCAGGGGGCGTTCGGCGGCGGCTACCGGGGTGTGGCGTTCGCGGTCGCGACGGTCTTCGCCGCCCGCGGCCTCGCCGCGCTGATCTTCGGCGCGGTCCTGCTCGGGCCGCTGACCACGCTCACCGCCGAGGACGGACCGCTGGACCGTCGCTGGACCATGGTCGGCGCCGACGGCCTGCGCGCCGCGCTGCTGATCGTCGCCCCCCTGTGGATCGACTGGACCCCGGCGAACGCACCGGCCGTGCTGCTGGTCACCGCCTTCGTCACCGGCGTCGCCGAGCGGCTGTGGACGGTGTGCCGGGAGAGCGCGGCGCCGGCCCTGCTGCCCGCCCCGCCGCCGGAGGGCGCCACCGTGCGGCCGCTGCCGGACCACATGGACGCCCTGCGCCGCCTCGCGCTGCGCACCGCCTTCCTCGCCGTACCGCTGGCCGCCGCCGTCCTGGTCGTCGCCGCCCTGTTCAACAACCTGCTGGCCACCGGCGTGCCGTGGTTCGACCAGCACCACGCGGCCCTCGCGTCGTACGTGGCGGCGGGCCTGTTCGCCGCCTCCCTCTCCCTGCTGACCGCCCTGGAGCTGCCCGGCACGCGCACCCCGCGCCCCCGGTCACCGCTGGAGGGCCTGCGCCGGCCGCGCACCGGCGCCGGTGTCGACAAGGGGCGCACGGGCGCGATCCCGCTGCTCGTCCCCGCCTGCGCCGCCGTGGCCGGTGTCATCGCGGCCGCCGTCTCCGTGTGCGTGCTGCACGCGACCGACCTGGGCGGCGGCCCGGTCCTGTTCGGCCTGCTGGTGCTCGGCCTGACCGGTGGCGTCGCCATCGGCATCCGTACGGCCCCCGCGCTGCTGCCCTCGCTGTCCCGCCGCCGGCTGCTGGCCCTGGCGATCGCCTTCACCGGCATCGCGCTGCTGGCCGCCGGGCTGGTGCCGGACGTCACCACGGTGGTGCTGATCCTCACCCTGGCGGGTCTCGGCGCGGGCATCGCGGCCAACACCGGGCACGCGCTGCTCGACCAGGAGACCGAGGACTACCGCAGGGCGCGGGTCACCGAGCACCTCCAGGCCGTCGTCCGCGTCTTCATAGCGCTCGGCGCGGTGATCGCCCCGGTGATCGCCGGGCTGATCGGCCGGCACCGCCTGGAGAACGGCCGGTTCGTCTTCGCGCACGGCGGCGCCTCGTTCACGCTGATGCTGGTCGGCGCGCTGCTGCTGCCGGTGGCCGCGCTGGTGCTCGCCAAGGTCGACGACCGTTCCGGCATCCCGCTGCGCCAGGACCTCAGGGACGCGCTGCTCGGCGGCGACGACCCGGTCGAGACGCAGGCCGCGAACGGCTTCTTCATCGCCCTGGAGGGCGGCGACGGCGCCGGCAAGTCCACCCAGGCCGAGGCCCTCGCCGAGTGGATCCGCGCCAAGGGCCACGAGGTCGTGCTCACCCGCGAGCCGGGCGCCACCCCGGTGGGCAAGCGGCTGCGCTCGATCCTCCTGGACGTCTCCTCGGCCGGTCTGTCGCACCGCGCGGAGGCGCTGCTGTACGCCGCCGACCGCGCCGAGCACGTCGACACCGTCGTACGCCCCGCCCTGGAGCGCGGCGCGGTGGTGATCTCCGACCGCTACATCGACTCCTCCGTCGCCTACCAGGGCGCCGGTCGCGACCTGTCCCCGACCGAGATCGCCCGCATCAACCGCTGGGCGACCGATGGTCTGGTGCCGCACCTGACCGTGCTGCTGGACGTCGCTCCGGAGGCCGCCCGCGAGCGGTTCACCGAGGCGCCGGACCGGCTGGAGTCGGAGCCCGCGGAGTTCCACGCGCGCGTGCGCTCCGGTTTCCTCACCCTGGCCGCCGCCGACCCCGGCCGCTACCTGGTGGTGGACGCCGGGCAGGAGCCCGAGGCCGTCACCACCGTCATCCGGCACCGCCTCGACACCGTGCTGCCGCTGTCCCAGGCCGAGATCGAGGCCCGCGAGGAGGCGCGCAGGAAGGCCGAGGAGGAGGCGCGCCGCAAGGCCGAGGAAGAGGCCGCGCGCAAGGCCGAGGAGGAGCGCCTGGAGCGTGAGCGCCAGGAGGAGCTGGCCCGGCTGCGCGCCGAGGAGGAGGAGCGCAAGCGCCGCGAGCTGGAGGAGGCGCAGCGCCGCGAGGCCGAGCGGCAGGCGGAGGAGGCCCGGCAGCGGGCGGCCGAGGCGGCCCGGCGCGCCGAGGAGGAGCGGCAGCGGCTGCTCGCCGAGGAGAAGGCCCGCGCCGAGGAGGAGGCGCGCCGCAGGGCCGAGGAGGAGCGCCGCCGCGAGCAGGCCGAGGAAGAGGCCCGGCTGCGCGCCGAGGAGGAGGCCCGCCAGGCCCGGATCCGCGCCGAGGAGGAGGCCAGGCTGGCCAAGGAGCGCGCCGAGGAGCAGGCCCGGCGGCTGGAGGCGCAGCGCAAGGCGGAGGAGGCCCTGCTCCGTGCGGAGGAGGCACGCCGCCGTGCCGCCGAGGCCGCGGCGGCCGCCGACGCGGCGGCCCGCAGGCCCGGCGGCCCCCAGCCGAAGGCCCCCGGCGTGACCTCGGACGCGGCCACGGTCGCCACTCCGGCGGTGTCGCCGGGCCGCGGTACGGCGGAGACGGGCAGCGGTGCGCAGGCGCCGGGCCGGGGTGCCGAGGGGGCGGGCCGGGGCGTGGAGGAGACGGTGCCCACACCGGTCGTCTCGCCCGGCCGGGACGAGCCGTCCGCCCGCGGCGCCCGGAACCCGTTCTCCGAGGCCGAGACGACCGCCGAGCTGCCCCAGCCGCCCGCCGTCGCGGGTGCCGCGGACGAGACGGCTGTACTGCCGCAGGTGCCGGCGAGCGCCGCCGAGGAGACCGCCGTACTGCCGCAGGTGCCCGCGAGCGCCGCGGAGGAGACCGCCGTTCTGCCGCAGTTCGGCGCGGACGAGACGGCCGTACTGCCGCCCGTGCGCGACGACGCCCCGGCCGACCGGATGCCGCGCGGCTTCTTCCGCGACGAGCGGCCCGCGGACCCCGACGGCTCCGAGGACCGCACCCGCGAGATGCCCCAGCCCGGCACCGAGAGCGCCCGCCGCCGCCCGCGCCCGGACTGGGCCGAGGAGACCCCGCTGGACGATCTGCCGTCGCTGGCCGACGAGTTGCTGGGGTCGTACGACGACCAGGACGAGCCCCGCAGGAGGCGCCGGGGCTGACCCCGGTCCCCGTCGAGAGCGGCGCTCGCGCCCTGCCGGAGCGGGGGCGGGCGCCGTTCGGCGTTCCCGGTGTGGTCCCGGTTGTCAGACCCCGCCCGCACAATGGAGGTCGGAACGCGGAGTGTGACGGAAGGGCGGCGTGACCCATGACCGTGTGGGACGACCTCGTCGGGCAGGAGAAGGTGAGCGAGGTGCTGGGCGCCGCCGCGCGGGACGCCGACGCCCTGGTCACCGCCGCCGCGGCCGACGAGCCGCCGCCGGAGTCGTCCCGGATGACGCACGCGTGGCTGTTCACCGGACCGCCCGGCGCGGGCCGCAACCAGGCGGCGCGGGCCTTCGCCGCCGCCCTCCAGTGCGTGAGCCCCGACCGTGCCCTCGGCGGCGCCCCCGGCTGCGGTTTCTGCGACGGCTGCCACACCGCGCTGCTCGGCACCCACGCGGATGTCACCACGGTCGCCGCGGTCGGCGCCGAGATCCTGGTGAAGGACATGCGGGACACGGTCCGCAAGTCGTTCACCGCGCCGGCGGGCGGCCGCTGGCAGATCATCCTGGTCGAGGACGCCGAGCGGCTGAACGAGAAATCGGCGAACGCCGTGCTCAAGGCCGTCGAGGAGCCCGCCCCGCGCACGGTCTGGCTGCTGTGCGCCCCCTCCATCGAGGACGTCCTGCCGACCATCCGCTCCCGCTGCCGCCACCTGAACCTGCGCACTCCGTCCGTGGCCGCGGTCGCCGACATGCTCGTACGACGCGACGGCGTGGACCCGGGAGCCGCGGCCGACGCGGCCCGCGCCACCCAGGGGCATGTGGACCGCGCCCGGCGCCTGGCCACCGACCCGGCGGCCCGCGAGCGCCGCGCCGCCGTCCTGAAACTCCCGCTGCGCCTGGAGGAGGTCGGCGCCTGCCTGCGGGCCGCCCAGGAACTGGTCGACGCGGCCGCCGAGGACGCCAAGCAGCTCGCCGAGGAGACGGACGGCAAAGAGGCCGAGGAGATGAAGGCGGCGCTCGGCGCGGCCCAGGGCGGCCGGCTGCCGCGCGGCACGGCGGGCGTGATGAAGGACCTGGAGGACATGCAGAAGCGCCGCAGGACCCGCACCCAGCGCGACAGCCTGGACGTGGCTCTCGGCGACCTCACCACCTTCTACCGCGACGTCCTCGCCCTCCAGCTCGGCTCCCGCGTGGCGATCGCCAACGCCGACGCGCAGGACGCCCTGGACCAGCTGGCCCGCGCCAGCACCCCGGAGTCCACCCTGCGCCGCATCGAGGCGATCGCCGCGTGCCGCGAGGCGTTGGACCGCAATGTGGCGCCGCTGCTCGCGGTGGAGGCGATGACGATGGCGCTGCGAGCGGGCTGACGCTGGCGCTGGGGGTGTGCTGACGACGGCACTGCGGGCGTACTGACGTGGGTGGCGGGCTGACGTTGGCACGCGGGCGTCCTGAGGTCGGCACTGTGGGCAGCGGACTGGCGATGGCACTCCGGGCGGGCTGAAACCGGCCGCATGGCCACCCCGTCCCCCGTACGGGGTCGACAATCGGAACTCCCCGCGTCCACCGCATCGCCCAGCGTTACTCTCACGGGATGCAGACCAGGTCCTCCCCGCCCCGCTCCCGGACCACGGCACGGCTCACGGCCGCCGCCCTGGTGACCGCGGCCCTCCTCGTGTCCGCGTGCTCCCCCGGCAGCAGCTCGATCAGGCCGTCCTCGGCGGCGTCGGCGCGGACCGGCGCGGCGAGCGTCCCCGACCTGGCCCCGCTGCCGCGCGCGATCCCGGCCGCGCTGGCGCCGTACTACACGCAGCGGCTGACGTGGCGCGACTGCGGCGCCCCCGGCTTCCAGTGCGCCACGATGCGGGCGCCGCTGGACTACGAGCGGCCGGGTGCGGGCGACGTACGGCTCGCGGTGTCCCGCAAGGCCGCGACCGGCGGCGGCAAGCGGCTCGGTTCGCTGCTGGTCAATCCGGGCGGACCGGGCGGCTCGGCGGTGGCCTACCTCCAGCAGTACGCCGGTCTCGGCTACCCCGCCGAGGTCCGCGCCCGCTACGACATGGTGGCGATGGACCCGCGCGGCGTCGCCCGCAGCGAGCCCGTCCAGTGCCTCGACGACCGTCAGATGGACACGTACACGCAGACCGACGTGACCCCCGACGACCGGGCCGAGCAGAACGCGGTGGTCGCGGCGGACCAGAAGTTCGCGCAGGCCTGCGGGGCGCGCTCGGCGCGGCTGCTGCGGCACGTGTCCACCGTCGAGGCGGCCCGTGACATGGACATCCTCCGCGCGGCGATGGGCGACCCGAAGCTGAACTACGTGGGGGCGTCGTACGGCACCTTCCTCGGGGCGACCTACGCCGGCCTCTTCCCGAGCCGGGTGGGCCGCGTGGTCCTGGACGGCGCGCTGGACCCCTCCCTCGACTCCCGCACGGTGAACCTGGAGCAGGCCGAGGGCTTCGAGACGGCGTTCCAGGCCTTCACCGAGGACTGCCTGCGGCGCACCGACTGCCCGCTCGGACGCAGGGGTACGACGCCGAAACAGGCCGCCGACCACCTCAGGAGCTTCTTCCGCAAGCTCGACGGCCACCCCGCCCCGACGGGCGACCGCGACGGCCGCAAGCTCGGCGAGGCGCTGGCCACCACCGGCGTGATCGCGGCGATGTACGACGAGGGCGCCTGGGGGCAGCTGCGTGCGGCGCTGACCTCGGCGACGAAGGGCGACGGCGCGGCGCTGCTCGCCCTCTCCGACAGCTACTACGAGCGCGACGCCGACGGCCACTACAGCAACCTGATGATGGCCAACAACGCGGTGAACTGCCTTGACCTGCCGCCCGCCTTCACCGGCCCCGAGCAGCTGCGGCAGGCGCAGTCCGCGTTCGAGAAAGCGTCCCCGGTCTTCGGCGAGGGCCTGGCCTGGACCTCGCTGAACTGCGCGTACTGGCCGGTGCGGGCCACGGGCGAGCCGCACCGCATCACGGCGCGGGGCGCGGCCCCGATCGTGGTCGTCGGCACCACCCGCGACCCGGCCACCCCCTACCGCTGGGCCCGGTCCCTGGCCGGCCAGCTCTCCTCCGGCCACCTCCTGACCTACGCCGGCGACGGCCACACCGCCTTCCTGCGCGGCAGCACCTGCGTCGACTCCGCCATCGACACCTACCTCCTCCACGGCACCCCGCCCCCCACCGGCAAACGCTGCCCCTAGACCTTCGTACCGGCCCCGGTCCTCCGCTCCCGGGGCCGGTACGAAGCACCCCCGGAAACTGTGTAGACTTACCGACGTTGCCGACCGCACCCTAGGTGCACGCAGCACGCCGCTTTAGCTCAGATGGCCAGAGCAACGCACTCGTAATGCGTAGGTCTCGGGTTCGAATCCCGAAAGCGGCTCCGGCAAAGGCCAGGTCACATAATCCGTGACCTGGCTTTTTTGTTGTTTCGAGGGGTGCCACGTCGCCTGGCCGAGTGCCGGGGAGAGGGCGGTCGCCCTGCCGGAGGGGGAGTCAGGAGCCGCCTTCCAGGGCGAAGACGAGGTTCCAAGGAGCTGGCGGGTCGGATCGTCTCGGGGCGGCTGGAGCCGGGGATCGCGATGACGGTGGGGGAGGGGTGCAGATGTCAGGCCAGGCAGATCTGCTGCGGGCTCACGCCCTTCTCCGCGGCCAGCTCATGGAATCCGGCGAACCGTGGCGGGGCGTCGGCGCCGAGGGGTCGTCCAGAGAGCTGCGGGAGATGCCGCCGAGCGGGCTCCAGGGGAGGAAGGCCATGCCGAGTTCGGCGCACAGGCGCAGCTGGGGCTCGCTGTCGCGGACCGAGGGGGAGAACTCGCTCTGCATCGAGACCAGGTCGTCGCCCAGAATCGCGCGGGCCTCGTGGGCCTGGTCCACGGTCACATTGGAGAGACCGGCCTTGCGGATCTTGCCCTCGGTGACCAGTTCGGCCAGCGCGCCGACGGAATCGCCGAACGGCACCGCCGGGTCGGGCTTGCGCAGCTGGTAGAGGCCGATCGCCTCGACGCCGAGCCGCTTGAGCGAGCCCTCACAGGCACGCTTGAGGTGCTCGGGCCTGCCGTCGACCGGAGGTGTCCCGGCCGTATGCGGCCAGGGCTCGGGCGAGGGTTCCGGCGACACGCCGCGAGATGATGATCACCGTAACCTGGACACCGGCCCCACTCCAGTGAGGCCGAAAGGGCTCACCGCACCGGCCCTTGACGCCGACTCACCGATTCGCCACCCCGACACCCCACCACCCGCCACCCCGCCCCCTCCCCTCGGTCATGCCCGGAACTCCGATTTCTCCGCACCCGGCAAAGCGCCGCAAAAAGGATGTAAAGGCGATGGGTGGAGGGCGAACCAGCGGAGGTGGGACAACATCTTGGTGAACGATGGGCGGCGCGCGGTCAGGAACGCGCCGCCGCTGCCGGCCGGATGGGGTGTGGGACGTGGTGGAGCCGAGGATCGCCGTCGCCGTGGTGACGATGGGCAACCGGCCCGCCGAGGTCGACGCCCTCCTGGAGTCCGTGGCCAAGCAGGACCTCGCCCCCGCCAGGATCGTGATCGTCGGCAACGGCTGCCGGCTCCCCGAGTTCGCCCGCCGGCTCTCCCTGCCCGGCGAGGTCACTACCATCGACGTGCCGGAGAACCTGGGCTGCCCGGGCGGCCGCAACGTCGCCCTCGCCCGGCTGCGCGAGTTCGGGGACGTCGACGTCGTCGTGGAACTGGACGACGACGGGCTGCTCGTCGACGCCGACGTGCTGCGTCGGGTACGGGACCTGTATGCCGCCGACCCGCGCCTCGGCATCGTCGGCTTCCGCATCGCCGACGAGCACGGCGAGACCCAGCAGCGGCACGTGCCCAGGATCGGCCGTTCCGACCCGCTGCGCGGCGGCTACGTCACCGGGTTCCTGGGCGGCGGGCACGCCCTGAGCATGGCCATGCTGGCCGAGACCGGGGACTGGCCGGCCGAGTTCTTCTTCGCACACGAGGAGACCGACCTGGCCTGGCGCGCCGCCGACGCCGGCTGGAAGATCCGCTACTCACCCGAACTGCTGCTCCAGCACCCCAAGACCTCCCCGGCCCGGCACGCCATCTACTACCGGGTCAACGCCCGCAACCGCGTCTGGCTCGTACGGCGCCGGCTGCCGCTGCCGCTGATCCCGGTGCACCTCGGGGTGTGGACGCTGCTCACCCTCGCCCGCACCCGTTCCGCGGCCGGGCTCAAGGCGTGGTTCGGCGGGTTCGTGGAGGGGGTGCGCGAGCCGGCCGGTGAGCGCCGCCCGATGCGCTGGCGGACGGTGTGGCGCCTGACCCGGCTGGGGCGCCCGCCGGTGATCTGAGGGGCACGTGATCCGAGGCGCACGCGGGCGTACGCGCGGGCGCGGGGGCGGGACGGGGTCCCGGTCGGTCACCTCCGCCGACCGGGACCACCCACGTCCCCGGACCCGACCTGCGGCGACACTCCCCCGAGTTACGCGACTGACGCGCGCGCCGTCGGACGGCTCCGATGGAATGATCACATCAAGTCTCACCAACGGATCGCTAACATGTGGCCAATGGCGGGTCGGCGACCGGCAAGGCAGATGACCGGAACTCGCCCACCGCCAGCGGTGGAAGGCCGATGATCGGGCGGATGGCCGGTCGCGGAAGATGGCGGGAAATCGTCGCCGTCCGGGCGGATTTCCGCCAGGAGTACGGCGGGCAGGCGCCCGTCGCGGAGCACGGTCGGCCCCGACCGCGCGGGAAGGCAGTGGAGCGGCGTGAAAGGACGGCGCGAGCTGCGGTTCGGACTGCTGGGTCCACTGGTCCTCTATGACCGCCCGTCGTGCGACGACCCGAGCGGGGCGGGGGCGTACGAAAGGCCGTACGCCGTCCCCGACCGCACCACCTCCGACCGCGCCACCTCCGACCGCGCCACCACCGACCGCACCACCTCCGACCGTCCCGCCCTCGGCCGCGCGACCCCCGACGCCGCTGTCCGCGCCATCGGCAGCCCCAAGATGCGCGCCCTCCTCGCCGCGCTGCTGCTGGAGCGCGGCCGGGTCGTGTCGGTGGAGTCGCTGAAGGACGCGCTGTGGGGCGGGGCGCCGCCGGCCTCCGCGCAGGCGTCGCTGCACAACCACGTCACCAGGCTGCGCCGGCTCCTGGACGATCCCGAACGGCTCAGGTCCGTGCCGCCGGGCTACCTGCTGCGCGTCGAACGGGGCGAGCTGGACGTGGACGTGTTCGACTCCCTGGTCGCCGACGCGCGCGCCGCCCACGCCCGGCAGGACTGGCCGGCCGTCGTACGGTCCTGCACGAACGCGCTCGCGCTGTGGCGCGGCACCCCGCTCAGCGGACTGCCCGACCTCGCCGGCAGCACCCTGGTGCCACGCCTCAAGGAGGCGCGGCTGATCCTGCTGAAATGGCGGTACGACGCCGAACTCGCCCTCGGCGGAACGTGGTTGACGGCACTCGTCCCCGAGCTGTCGGCCCTCGTCGCCGAGCATCCGCTCCGCGAGGCGTACCACCGTCAGCTGATGCTCGCCCTGCACCGCACCGGACGCAAGGCCGAGGCCCTCGCCGTCCACCGCGATCTGCGCGCCCGCCTGATCGAGGAACTCGGCGTCGAACCCGGCCCCGCGATCCGCGAGGCCCACGTCGAGGTGCTGCGCGGGAGCGACGGTGGTGACGCGAGGCCCGTGGAGGACGAAGAGGACGAGGATGACGAGGACGACGAGGATGACGAGCACGACAGGAAGGACGAAGAAAGCGAAGGGAACGCCGACCGGGAGGACGAAGGGCACGCAGACCGGCAGGACGAAGGGCACGGAGACGGGAACGGGGACGGAAACGAGCCGAACCCGGTCACTTCCGTGGGTTCGCACCAGGACGCCCGCGAAGGCGACGCACCCCCGCCACCCCCGTCACCCTCGCCACTGCCGTCACCCCCACCCCGACCCCACACCCCCCAACTTCCCCCACCCCCCGCCCAACTCCCACCCGTCCCCGCCCACTTCACCGGCCGCACCTCCGTCCACCGCGCCCTGCGGCACGCGCTGACCGAGCCGCCCGCGCCGGGGCCGGCCGTCGCCGTGGTCTCCGGCATGGCGGGGGTCGGCAAGAGCGCCCTCGCCCTGCACGTCGCCCATGAGCTGCGGGAACGTTTCGCCGACGGCCAGCTCTACGTCAACCTGCACGGTGCCACCCCCGGCATGCCCCCGCTCGGCCCCGCGCAGGCGCTCGCCGCCCTGCTGCACGACCTGGGAGTCGAGCCCCGCAAGGTACCCGAACTCCCGGACGCGGCCGCCGCGTTGCTCCGCTCTCTGCTCGCCCCAGCCCGCGTCCTGCTGGTCCTGGACGACGCGGCCGACGCCGCCCAGGTACGGCCCCTGCTCCCGGCCGGCCCCGGCTGCGCGGTGATCGTCACCAGCCGCTCCCCGCTGACCACCCTCGACGGCGCCCGGCGCTTCCCGCTCACCCCGCTGACCGGCGAGGACAGCGCGGCCCTGCTCCGCGCGCTGAGCGGCCGGCCGGGGCTGGACGCCGGCCACGCCCTGGTCGAGCTGACCGGCGGACTGCCGCTGGCCCTGCGCGTGGTCGCGGCCCGGCTCGCCGCCCGGCGCGCGCTCACCCCTGACGTGCTCGCCGGTCAACTTGCCGCCAGCGGGGGGCGGTTGCGGCAACTGGAGTACGACGACCTCAGCGTCCGGCGCTCCCTCGCCGTCGCCCATGACGCCCTCGCCGCGGCCGAGCGCGAGGCCGACCGGGACGCGGCCCTCCTCCTGCGCCACATCGGCGCGCTCGACCTGCCGGCCTACGGCGCCCCGCTCCTCGCCCGCCTGACCGGCATCGACGCGCGCCGCGCCGAGGCCGCCCTGGACCGCCTCGTCGACGTGGCCCTCCTGGAGGAGACGGCCTACGGCCGCTGCACTCCGCACGACCTGGTCCGCGAGTTCGCCCGCGAACTGGCCGACGGCGGGGCCGAGTCCCGTACGACCGCTGCCTCCGCCCCGCCCACGGCCACCGCCGACGGGGCTCACGCCCGTACCCGCGACGACGACGCGTCCCCCGACCTCGTCGCCCTGCGCTGGTACGCCGCCGTGGCCGAGCGCGTGCTCGTCGCCATCGTCGAGCCCGGCCTCGATCTGGACGACCGGCGGCGGCCGACCTCCGCGCAGCCGGCGGAACACGCCGCGGAGGTGGCCGCGCTGGCGTCCTTCGAATCGGCCGGGCAGGCGTTCGCCTGGGGCGAGACGGAACTGGAGAACGTGGTCGCGCTGGTGGCGCGCAACGCCGACTCCGCCGATCCCCGCGGGCTGGCCCACCTCTCGGTGCTGGTCCGCCTGCTGTTCCCGTATGTGCAGCGCAGCGGCCGGGTCGCGGAGATGGAGGTGCTCGGGCGGGCCGCGCTCGGGGCGGCGCGGCGACTCGGCGACCCGGAGGCGCAGGCGTACGCGCTCGGCGATCTCGCGGGCCTGCACTTCCTGACCGGCCGGTACAACGACGCTCTCGCTCTGACCGACCGCTGCCTGGAGAGCTGGCGGCGGCTCGGCGTGCCCAGCCGCGTCCGGCGCTGCCTGAACGACCGGGGGCTGCTGCTGGAGGGGCTCGGCCGGTTCGCGGAGTCCGAGGAGGCGCTGCGGCAGAGCCTGTCCTACGCGCGGCTGCTGGACGACCCCGTCGGCGAGGCCATCACCCACAGCCATCTCGGCAATCTGTACGAACACACCGATCCGCGCGCCGCGATCGAGCAGCACCGGCGCTCGCTGGCGCTCGGGGAGGCGGCCGGCGCGGCCATCGTGCGCCACTTCGCGCACTGCAACATCGGCTACGCCCACCTCGCCCTGGGCGAACCGGCCGCCGCCGCACGGCACTTCGAGCAGAGCCTCGGCATCCTCGGCGGCCACGGCGACTGGCACGGCGAGGCGCGGACCCGGCTCGGTCTGGTCCGCGCGCTGCGGCAACTGGGGGAGGACGAGCGGGCGTACAGCGAGTGCGGCGAGCTGCTGCGCCGCGCCGACGCCCGCGCCGACCGCTACACGGGCGGCCTGGCCCGCCACCAGCACGGCCTGCTGCTGCACGCGCAGGGCCGCCACCCGGAAGCCCGCACCGCCTGGCAGACCGCCCTCACCGCGCTGACCGGCACCGACGAACAGACCGTGGTGACCGAGCTGCGACAACTCCTGGCCGAGTGAACCGCCGTACGACGGGTGCCTGTTCGCCGTGGCCCCACACGGGGCCCAGCGGCCCATGCGACGGAGGGCGTTCGCCCGAATCCGGCCCGCGTCCGCCCGCGCCGGCGGTCGGTCGTCCCGAGCCGGCCCACGCGGCGGCAGGTCCTCGGGCATCAGCTCCCACGAGCCCCGCACCGCCCCACCCAGCGGCGGCCGGTCAACCCGCTCATACCCCTGCAGTGACACGCGGTCATCCGGCACAGGTCCGCACGCCGGAGGCGCCCGTACGTCGGATGGCGGCCGGACGCCACACCGTGGGCCCGCAGCCGCCCCGCGTCCCGCCCTACTTGGCGTCCGCATAGCACTCCACCACCGCCGTCGTGAAGGGAAACCGCACCGGTGTCTCGCCGAAGGTCAGGCGGCCGGCGAGGGTGGCTGCCTCGCGGATGGCGGCCACCACGGTGTCGGCCTCCTCGGCGGGGCAGTGCACGATCACCTCGTCGTGCTGGAAGAAGACCAGCTCGGCCCGCAGCCCGGCGCAGGATTGGCGCAGCGCGGCGAGCAGCAGCAGGGCCCAGTCGGCGGCGCTGCCCTGGACGACGAAGTTGCGCGCGAAGCGGCCCCGCGCACGGGAGTTGGTCGAGGCATAACCCGGCACCCAGGCGGCCTGGCCGTCGGCCGGTGTCTCCGCCTCGTCCTCCGCGGGCCCTACGGGGATGCCCGCCTCCTCCGCCGTGTCCTCGCCGGTGCCCGCGGCCGGCGGGCAGGTGCGGCCCAGCCAGGTGCGCACCAGCCGGCCCTCCTCGCCCGCCCGCGCCGCGTCGTCGACATAGGCGACGGCCTTCGGGAAGCGGCGGCGCAGCGCGGCGAGGTTCTTCAGGCCGTCGCCGGAGGTCTGGCCGTAGACCGCGCCCAGCACGGCCAGCTTGGCCTGGTCGCGGTCGCCGGAGAAGGCGCGGTCGGACACCGCCTGGTAGAGATCGCTCTCGCGGCCCGCGACCTCCATCAGGCCGGGGTCGCGGGAGATCGCGGCCAGCACCCGCGGCTCCATCTGGTCGGCGTCGGCCACCACCAGCCGCCAGCCGGGGTCGGCGACCACGGCCCGCCGGATCACCTTGGGGATCTGGAGGGCGCCCCCGCCATGGGTCACCCAGCGCCCGGTGACCGTGCCGCCGGCCTGGAACTCGGGGCGGAAGCGGCCCTCGCGCACCCAGTCCTTAAGCCAGGACCAGCCGTGGGCCACCCAGATGCGGTACAGCTTCTTGTATTCGAGGAGCGGTGCGACGGCCGGGTGGTCGACGGACTGGAGCTCCCAGCGGCGGGTGGACCTCACCTTGATCCCGGCCTGTGCGAAGGCCCTGATCACATCGGCCGGCAGATCGGGGCGGACCCGGCGGCCGAACTCCGCGGAGATCTCGTCCGCCAGCTCCGCGAGGCGGCGCGGCTCGCCCCCGCCCGCATACCGCTCGCCGAGCAGGTCGCGCAGCAACTCACGGTGGACCTCGGCGCTCCAGGGCAGCCCGGACCGGTTCATCTCGGCGGCCACCAGGGTGCCGGCGGACTCGGCGGCGGTCAGCAGCCGCATCCGCGCCGGGTCGGCCGCCTTCTCGTGCCGCCGCTGCTGGTCGGCGTAGACGGCGAGGAGGTCGGCCAGGGGGAGCGCGCTGCCGGAGGGTTCGAACAGAGGGGACTGTGCGCCCGGTTCGGCCGCCCGCTGGGGAGGATCGGGCGGCACGGGGCCGCCCCGGAGGCGGGCCAGGGCGGCGGCGGCCGAGCGTGGTTCGCCGTACCGCCCCTCGTGGCCCAGCAGCAGGGTCTCGGCGGCCTCGATGTCGTAGCACCGCTCCACTCGCACCCCCGTGGCGAGCAGACGCGGGTAGACGTCGGCGGTCGACCGCCACACCCAGCGCGTCACCTCCGGGCGGCTCCGCACCGCCCCGGCGGGGTTCTTCTCCCGCCGCACCGGTCCGGCGGGCAGCCCGTCCGGGCCGAGGGGGGCGACGTCCACGCCACCGTCCTCGGCCGGAGCGAGTGCCCACCGGTCGGCCATGACTGCGAGTGTGGCAGGCGCCACTGACAATCGCTGTGACCTGCGGTTTCAGCCCTCGGTGGGGGTCTGCGCGCGCTTCTCGATAAACGGTGCGAGGACCTTGTCGACGTACTCCTCGGCCGCGGCCTTGGTGATGCCGAGCCCGCTGAGGACGCCCGTGCCGTTCTCGTGCTCCAGCAGGGCCAGCAGGAGGTGCTCGGTGCCGATGTAGTTGTGCCCGAGCCGCAGGGCCTCGCGGAAGGTGAGTTCCAGGACCTTCTTGGCCTCGGGTCCGTAGGGGACGAGGTCGGGGACCTGTTCGGCGGCGGGCGGCAGCGCGGCGGTCGCGGCCTGGCGTACGGCGTCCAGCGGGACGTCCTGCGCGGTGATCGCCTTCGCGGCGAGGCCCTCCGGCTCGGACAGCAGCCCGAGGACCAGGTGCTCGGGCCGGCCCTCCGAGTTCCGGGCGGCCACCGCCTCGTTGTGCGCGGCCATGACCGCGTCCCGCGCGCGCGGGGTGTAGCGGTTGAAGCCCTGGCTCGGGTCGAGGTCGGCGGACTCCTTGGGTACGAACCGCTTCTGTGCCGCCTGCCGGGTCACGCCCATGCTCTTGCCGATCTCGGTCCAGGACGCGCCCGAGCGGCGGGCCTGGTCCACGAAGTGCCCGATCAGATGGTCCGCCACATCGCCGAGGTGATCGGCCGCGATCACCGCGTCCTGGAGCTGGTCGAGGGGTTCGGGATGAACCTTCTTGATGGCCTCGATGAGGTCGTCGAGGCGCACGGATGCCGTGATGTTCGGGTTGGTCGCCATATGTCAACCGTAGGTTGCGCCCCCTTCACTGTCAACCGATGGTTGACAGTGGGTCGGGTGCGGTCGCGACGGCGGCGCAGACTTATCCACAGGCTGTGGACGCCTCTGGGCGTGATGTCGGCGGGGCGTGGCACGATCGGCGATGTGACCAGTTCTGCCAGCACGGTCGAGCGGGCCTTCCGGGCCGCGCTCTACGAAGACACCGACACCGGCCTCGACACCGGCGCCTCCCTGCTCGCCGCCGACCCCGCCGCGGACGCCGAACTCGCCCGGCGCGGCGAGGAGTTCGTGGCGACCGCGTGGCGGCGCGGCTGGGCGCCCGCCGACGTCGTACGGCTGGTGCGGCGCGAGCTGGAGCCGCCGCATGTGCACCTGGCCGCTGCGCTGATCCGGGCCCAGTCCGGCGGTGACCGGCCGCGCGGGCGCCGCTGGACCGCCCAGCTCGACGAACTGCCCGAGGGCCCCGCGCACGGAACCGACCGCTTCTCCCATGCCACCGCAGTCCTAGAGCTGTACCGCCTGCTGCTGCGCCTGCCCACCCTGGAACCCCTGGAGGAGGAGACCCGCCGCCCGCACGACCCCGCCGCCGCCCGGCTCCTCGGCCGCATCCGCGCGCTGCTCGCCAAGGCCGAGGCGACCGGCTACCCGGAGGAGGCCGAGGCCCTGACCGCCAAGGCGCAGGAGCTGATGGCCCGGCACAGCGTGGACGAGGCGCTGCTCGCCGCCGCGGCTCCCGCACCGGACGCGCCCGGCGCCTGCCGGATAGGCGTCGAGCCGCCGTACGAACAGGCCAAGGCCGTCCTGCTGGACGCCGTGGCCACCGCGAACCACTGCCGCGCGGTGTGGAACGAACCGCTCTGCTTCTCCACCGTCGTCGGCTTCGAGGGCGACCTGGAAGCCGTCGAACTGCTCTACACCTCGCTGCTGGTGCAGGCCACGCACGCCATGACCAAGGCCGAGGCGGGCCAGCGGGCGGCCGGACGCAAGCGCACCAAGACCTTCCGGCAGTCCTTCCTCGCCGCCTACGCCCACCGGGTCGGCGCCCGGCTCGCGGCCGCCGCCGAGAGCCAGGTCAGCCGGGATCTGCTGCCCGTGCTGGCCACGCGCGAGACGGCCGTCACCGGCCGCCTGGAGCGGATGTTCCCCGAGACCACCACCACCCGGCTGCGCGGGGTGAGCGACGAGGCCGGCTGGACGGAGGGCGCGGCCGCCGCCGACCGCGCCCAGGTCAGGGCGCGGCCACGGCTGGGGTGAGGCGCGGACCGGACGCCCCGCGGCTCAGTCGCCGGCCTGCTGGAAGGTGCTGACGGAGGCGTTCGGCTTGGTCGCCGAGCCCTGGCCGGCGATCGGGCCGTACTTCCAGGGGAAGCTCTGCACCGTGTCGCCGCCCGGCAGGGCGATCTTCAGCTCGGTGGCCGCGAGGCTGGTGGCGTCGCCGTCCTTGCCGCGCACGTAGGTGATGGTGAAGGACGCGGCGTCGCCCTTGGCGAGCTTCAGCGTCTGTGCCTTCGCGCCCTTCTGGGCGGGCAGCTTCGCGCTCGCGCCGCTCTTGCTCAGGGTGACGCCCGGGAAGTCCTCCAGCGTGCAGGTCTTGCTCTGGTTGGTGATGCTGACCGGCACCTCGCCGGTGTCGCCCGCCGCCGGCGCCACGCTCGCCGCCCCGACCTGGAGGGACACCCCGCCGAGCTGGCAGGCCGAGCTGTTCTTGCCGCCGCTGCCGCTGTTCCCGCCGCCCCCGCAGGCGGTCAGCAGCAGGGCGGCGGCAACGGCGGTGACGGTGAGCGGAAAGGCGCGCATGAGCAGGTCCCATCGAGGTCGTGACGGTGCTCCAGCATCATCGCGCCTGGACGGCGGCATCGTTCGCGCACCCCTCGCGAATCACCGCTTCAGGTGCTTCCCGGCGGACCGCACCGCGCCGCGGGGGCGCCACCGCGGCGCACGGGGCGTCAACGCCGGGAAGAAGGCGTCACCGCGTGGCGGCGGTCGGCAGTCCGGACGGCAGCTTGCCGCCCTCCGCCTTGGTGTACGTCTCCTGGCCCACCTTGCCCGACCAGGTCACCTTCATGGACGTGCCGTCGACCGAGTCGACCATCCCGGTGGTGCGGTCCTTGCTGCCCTTGGCGCAGGTCAGATGGATCATCTGCATGCCGGACTCGTCGCCCGCGGTGCCGCTGCACACCGTCCCGCCGGTCGCGAAGATCCCGGCCTGCTTGCCGTTGATCACCAGGGCCACGATGGTGCCGCCGCGGGTGGCCAGCCAGCTGCCCTGGAGCTTGCCGGAGGCGCCGCTCACCCCGGAGCCGCCGGCGGACGAGGAGGGCGCGGAGCCGGTGTCCGCCGCGCCCGACGGGCTCGTGGCGGGGTGGGTGTCGCCGCCACCGCCGCCGCACGCCGTCAGCGCCAGCGCGCCGACCAGACCCGCGGCCAGGGCCGCGATCCGCACCCGTGTAGTGGCCACCCGTGTAGTGGTCGAAGCAGTCGCCGAAGTCACGTCAGGCTCCCCAAGCTGTATGCGTCCGCCGCCCTCGGCCGGACGGCCCGCAGCAAGCTATCAGCAGCCCTCTGCCGGGGCCTTCCGTGCGCCGGGACTTCCCCGTCCGGGCTGGAACAGGAAGGGCGGGGGAACACGCCTCTTCTGTTGCAGGAGGGATCCGGGCCCAGGAGGAATCCGGCTCGGCGCTCCGGCCCGGCCGACGGCATGGGTGATCATGGGCGGAAGGCGGAAAGGGCATGCGACGGCCGCTCCGGGGCAGGCAACGGGACGGCTGCGGGGAAACGGCGGCATACGGCCGGGCATCGTCAGGTAAAGCGCGCGTCAAGGCTGTAACGACGGGACCACTCGCCGTGCACGTGCATCTGCTCGTGCGGTTGCACGTGAGGCGGAGGTTATGATCCAGGTCAGTTGACCACCGCATCTATGGCCTCACCAGCCAGTGCACACCGGGGAGCGACCTGTGGACCGCGACGTTGACGGCGTGTTCGGGGGGTACGACGTGTACAACGGCATGGCTGCCACGCAGCTGGACGGAGTGGCCTGGCAGAAGAGCAGGCACAGCAACTCGCAGGGGTCCTGCGTGGAGTTCGCGCGGCTGCCGGGCGGTGACGTGGCCGTGCGCAACTCGCGCTTCCCGGACGGTCCGGCCCTGGTGTACACGCGGGCCGAGATAGAGGCGATGCTGCTGGGGGTCAAGGACGGCGAGTTCGACCACTTGATCGCCGGCTGAGCGGTACGGGGCCGGCACCAGGCAGCGTGTGCCCGACCCCTCGCTCGGTCCGAGGCGCGGCGCCCCCGCGGCGACGCGCGTAGACGTTCAGGCAGGCTGTTCCACGCGGAACATCGCCCAGACGACCTTCCCCTCCAGCGGACCGGCCAGCGGCTGCCAGCCCCAGCTGTCCGCGAAGGAGTCGACCAGGAAGAGGCCCCGCCCCGACTCCGCGGAGAAGTCGTCGGAGTCCCGCGGCGCGGGCGTCTCGTGGCTCGGGTCCCGCACCGCGCAGACCAGCCGCTCGTCCCAGCGCATCAAGTGCAGCCGTACCGAGGCGAGTTGCTCCCCGGGGCAGCCGCGCCCGCCCGGCAGCGCATGCCGCAGCGCGTTGGTGACGAGTTCGGAGACGACCAGGCAGACATCGTCGAAGCGCTCGCCCGCACCCCACTTGTCGAGGGTGTCACGGGTGAACCGCCGGGCCTCGCGCACCGCTTCGTACCGCGCAGGCAGAGCGCAGGACGCGGCGCTGGACACGGCCGCGGGGTCCAATGGCGGAAGGCCCTGCCGTAACGGCTTGAGCATGGTCGATCCATTCGTTCCCATGCGAGGCACTCCCGGGAATTCGCGGTCGTTGCGATGCAGCGGTGGCGCGAGACCATGGTTTCGGATGGGAAGGGCAGATGCAAGGGCAGATGCACGTGCACGCGACCGAAATGGATAGGCCCGTACCACTTCTTGGCCATTTTTTCTGCCATCTTCATGACAGTTCCCGCCAGTGGTCCGGACCTCTGCCCTCGCCCTGCCTGCCGGAAACGGGCCCGATCTCTCCGTTTCCGTAACCGTACGAGTACTGCCCGGAGCGTTTTAGTGGCAGACTGCGGGCCCTGAAGACGGTTGGGGAGGCTGGCGAAGGTGAGCGCGGGAGAGCCCGGATCGGTGGTGCGGCGGATGCTGCTCGGCTCGCAACTCAGGCGACTGCGTGAAGCACGGGGGATCACGCGCGAGGCGGCGGGGTATTCCATCCGGGCGTCCGAGTCCAAGATCAGCCGGATGGAGCTGGGCCGGGTGAGCTTCAAGACGAGGGACGTCGAAGACCTGCTGACGCTGTACGGCATCACGGACGAGGCGGAGCGCCAGTCACTGCTGTCCCTCGCCCGCGAGGCCAACGTGGCGGGCTGGTGGCACAGTTACAGCGACGTCCTGCCCAACTGGTTCCCCACCTACGTGGGCCTGGAGGGCGCCGCAACCCTGATCCGCGTCTACGAGGTGCAGTTCGTGCACGGCCTGCTCCAGACCGAGGAGTACGCCCGCGCGGTGGTCCGGCGCGGCATGAAGGGCGCGAGCGCCGGCGACGTCGAACGGCGGGTCGCGCTGCGCCTGGAGCGCCAGAAGTACCTGCTCTCCGACAACGCCCCCGAGTTCCACATCGTCCTGGACGAGGCCGCCCTGCGACGCCCCTACGGCGACCGCGAGGTGATGCGCGGCCAGCTCCAGCACCTCATCGACGTCTCCGAGCGGCCGAACGTACGGCTCCAGGTGATGCCGTTCAGCTTCGGCGGGCACTCCGGCGAGAGCGGCGCCTTCACCATCCTCAGCTTCCCCGAGTCCGACCTCTCCGACGTCGTCTACCTGGAGCAGCTGACCAGTGCGCTGTACCTCGACAAGCGCGAGGACGTCGCCCAGTACGAACAGGCTCTGAAGGAGTTGCAGCAGGACAGTCCGGGTCCCGACGAGAGCCGGGATGTTCTGAGGGGACTACTTCAACTCTCCTGACCCGCAAGTAGGATGACGCCTGATCAGACTCAGACCGTGGCCGGAATCCGGCTCCGCTAGCGATTGAGGGATCACATGTCGTCCTGTTTCAGCGACCTGGCCCAGCAGTACATCGACGGCGAATGGCGACCGGGCAGCGGTTCCTGGGACGTCATCGACTTCAACCCGTACGACGACGAGAAGCTGGCCTCGATCACCGTGGCCACCGTCGAGGAGGTCGACCAGGCCTACCGGGCCGCCGAGCGCGCCCAGAAGGCATGGGCCGACACCAGCCCGTACGCACGGCGCACGGTGTTCGAGCGGGTGCTCAGACTCGTCGAGGACCGCGAGCAGGAGATAGCCGACCTGATCATCGCGGAGCTGGGCGGCACGCGGGTGAAGGCCGGCTTCGAGCTGCACCTCGCCAAGGAGTTCCTGCGCGAGTCCATCCATCTGGCGCTGCGTGCCGAGGGCCGGATCCTGCCGTCTCCCGGCGAGGGGAAGGAGAATCGCGTCTACCGGGTGCCGGTGGGCGTGGTGGGCGTGATCAGCCCCTTCAACTTCCCCTTCCTGCTGTCGCTGAAGTCCGTGGCCCCGGCGCTCGCGCTCGGCAACGGCGTGGTGCTCAAGCCGCACCAGAACACCCCGATCGCCGGCGGCACCCTGATCGCCAAGTTGTTCGAGGAGGCCGGGCTGCCCGGCGGGCTGCTCAACGTCGTCGTCACCGACATCGCCGAGATCGGCGACGCGTTCATCGAGCACCCCGTCCCCAAGGTCATCTCCTTCACCGGTTCCGACCAGGTGGGCCGGCACGTCGCCACCGTCTGCGCCGCGAACTTCAAGCGCTCGGTGCTCGAACTGGGCGGCAACAGCGCGCTGGTGGTGCTGGACGACGCGGACCTCGACTACGCGGTGGACGCGGCGGTCTTCAGCCGGTTCGTGCACCAGGGGCAGGTCTGCATGGCCGCCAACCGGGTCCTGGTGGACCGCTCGGTCGCGGACGAGTTCACCGAGAAGTTCGTCGCCAAGGTGCGCACCCTCAAGGTGGGCGACCCGCGCGACCCGGAGACCGTCATCGGCCCGGTGATCAACTCCGCACAGGCGAACGCCCTTTCGGGCGTGGTCGAGCAGGCGCTCGCCGAGGGCGCGACGGCGCTGGTGCGCGGCGGCACGACCAACAACCTGGTCGAGCCCTCGGTCCTCACCGGCGTCTCCGCCGACTCCCCGCTGCTCCAGCAGGAGGTGTTCGGACCGGTCGTCTTCCTGGTCCCCTTCGACGGCGAGGAGGAGGCGGTGCGGATCGTCAACGACACGCCCTACGGCCTCAGCGGCGCCGTCCACACCGGGGACATCGAGCGGGGCGTCGCCTTCGCCAAGCGGATCGACACCGGCATGTTCCATGTGAACGACGGCACCGTGCACGACGAGCCGATCGTGCCCTTCGGCGGCGAGAAGCACTCCGGTGTCGGCCGGCTCAACGGCGAGACGACGCTGGAGGCGTTCACCACGGTCAAGTGGATCTCCGTCCAGCACGGCCGCAGCGGCTTCCCGTTCTGATTTCCCCTTCCGCGTACCGCCGGGCCCTTTAGGACAGGATGTGGCCTAGAGGGCCCGTAGCTTTCCGGTGTCGGGGCGAGGGCCCCGGCGAACCGAGGAAAGGCGGCCGGTCATGGTCACGCATGTGCCCGCGGAGGAGCGGGGCGACGAGCGGGGAGCGCTGCTGGCGTTCATCGAGGAGCAGCGCGCCGGCATCCGCCGGTCGGTGCTCGGGCTGAGCGAGGAGCAGGCCCGCACCCGGCCGAGCGCGAGCGAGCTGTCGCTGGGCGGGCTGCTCAAGCATGCCGCCGAGGTGGAGCAGATGTGGCTCGCGCGGGCCCGGCAGGAGGAGCCGCCGGTGCGCCGGGACCAGTCCAACTGGCACGAGAGCTTCGAGCTGGTCGGCGAGGAGACGGTGGCCTCGCAGCTCGCCCACTGGGAGCGGATCGCCGCCGAGACGGAGAAGTTCATCCGCTCCGCCCCGAGCCTGGACGACACCTTCCCGCTCCCGCCGGACCCCTGGTTCCCGCCGGAAGGCCGCGTCTCCCTGCGCTGGCTCTGCCTCCATCTGATCCGCGAGACCGCCCGCCACGCCGGCCACGCGGACATCATCCGGGAGTCCCTCGACGGGAAGACCGCGTTCGAGCTGGTGGCCCTGGCGCGGGCGGGGGGCTGACCGGAGACCGGGAGGTACGGCGGCCGTCGTACCCCCCCTGTGGGGCCCTGCTCTCCTAATGGTGGAAGCTCGTCGCCGCCCCCTTGTCACGTGTCAGCGGTTGCTGCTGACCGCGCAGTTCCGGCAGGAGGCGGGTCAGGTCGGCCAGGAAGAGGTCGGCCAGGTCGTGCGAGAAGCCGTTGCGGCAGACGACGCGCAGCACGGAGAGGTCCTCGCGGTTGGCCGGGAAGGTGTACGCCGGGACCAGCCAGCCGCTCTCGCGCATGCGGCGGGAGACGTCGAAGACGTCGTACGCCGTGACATGGTCGGCCGTGGTCAGCGCGAAGACCGGGAGTTCGTCGCCCCGCGTCAGCAGCCGGAAGTCGCCGAGGCCCTCGATGCGGTCGGCGAGGGAG
Source organism: Streptomyces sp. AM6-12 (assembly GCF_044327085.1). Taxonomy (NCBI): domain Bacteria; kingdom Bacillati; phylum Actinomycetota; class Actinomycetes; order Kitasatosporales; family Streptomycetaceae; genus Streptomyces; species Streptomyces sp. AM6-12. Next base: position 3,332,719 of record NZ_JBIQWN010000001.1, on the reverse strand, counting down.
CGGGCCACGTCACGGGTGGACTGCTGGACCGCGCGGAAGCCCTCGCGGCCCAGGCGCAGGAAGGTGTAGTACTGCGCGACGACCTGCGCGCCGGGACGGGAGAAGTTGAGGGCGAAGGTCGGCATGTCGCCGCCCAGGTAGTTGACCCGGAAGACCAGTTCCTCGGGCAGCGCCTCCGCGTCCCGCCACAGGGCCCAGCCGACACCCGGATACACCAGTCCGTACTTGTGCCCCGAGGTGTTGATGGAGGCCACCCGCGGCAGCCGGAAGTCCCACACCAGGTCCTCGTCCAGGAAGGGCGCCACCATCGCGCCGGACGCCCCGTCCACATGCACCGGGATGTCCAGGCCGGTGCGCTCCTGGAGGGCGTCCAGGGCCGCGCACAGGTCGGCGATCGGCTCGTAGGAACCGTCGAAGGTCGAGCCGAGGATGCCGACGACGCCGATGGTGTTCTCGTCGCACAGCTCGGCCGCCGCCTGCGGGTCCAGGTGGTAGCGGTCGCCGTCCATGGGGACCTGGCGCGCCTCCACCTCCCAGAAGTTGCAGAACTTCTCCCAGCACACCTGGACGTTGATCCCCATCACCAGGTTGGGCCGCGCGCCCGGATAACGGTCGGCGTTGCGCTGCGTCCAGCGCCGCTTCAGCGCCATCCCGGCCAGCATGCACGCCTCGCTGGACCCCGTGGTCGAACAGCCCACCGCGGCGGCCGGATCCGGCGCGTTCCACAGATCCGCGAGCATCGCCACGCAGCGCCGCTCCAGCTCGGCGGTGCGCGGGTACTCGTCCTTGTCGATCATGTTCTTGTCCCGGCACTCCGCCATCAGCACCCCGGCCTGGGGCTCCATCCAGGTGCTGACGAACGTGGCCAGGTTCAGCCGGGAGTTGCCGTCGAGCATCAGCTCGTCGTGCACCAGCTGGTAGGCGGTCGTGGGGGTCATCGGGGCGTCCGGAAGCCGGTGGGTGGGCGGGGCCTCGGTCATGCCGCCGACCGGGTTCGCCTCTCCGAAGAACGGGTTGACGGACAGCACCCGCTCCTGATGCTTCTGCGGACCTTTGTGCAGGGCCATGTCTGCCTCCTCGCCGCCACCCTATGCAAGCCCGCACGGCCCCGACATCCGGAATGACCCGGACGCCTACCCTGATCCGCGGGCCCCGGCATCAGGGGCGCCGCGGACTTGCACCTCACGCCGCGTGAGGCTTCAGGCTGATCGTCGTACCGACCGACGAACGGAAGGAGGCGGACAGTTGAGCTACTCCGTGGGACAGGTCGCGGGGTTCGCCGGCGTCACGGTGCGCACCCTGCACCACTACGACGAGATCGGCCTCCTGGTGCCCGGCGGGCGCACCTCCGCGGGGCACCGCCGCTACACCGACGCCGACCTGGACCGGCTCCAGCGGATCCTGTTCTACCGGGAGCTCGGCTTTCCGCTCGACGAGGTCGCGGTGCTGCTCGACGACCCGGACGTGGACCCGCGCGCACACCTGCGCCGGCAGCACGCTCTGCTGACCGCCCGGATCGAGAAGCTGCGCCGGATGGCCGAGGCCGTGGAACACGCCATGGAGGCACGCAGGATGGGCATCGAGCTGACACCGGAGGAGCGGTTCGAGGTGTTCGGGGACCAGGACCCCGAGCAGTACGCCGAGGAGGCGGAGGCCCGCTGGGGCGGCACCGCGCAGTGGGCCGAGTCCCAGCGCCGCGCCGCGGCCTACGGTAAGGAGGACTGGAAGCGGATGCGGGCCGAGGCGGACGACTGGAGCGCGCGCTACGTCCGCCTGGTGGCCGCCGGCGAGCCCGCGACGGGGGAGGCCGCCGGGGCCCTGGCCGAGGAGCACCGGCAGCACATCGGCCGGTGGTTCTACGCGTGCCCGTACGCGATGCACCGCTGTCTCGCCGGGATGTATGTCGCCGACGAGCGCTTCAGGGCGTTCTACGACGCGATGCACCCCGGACTCGCCCAGCACCTGCACGACGCGATCCAGGCGAACGCCGACCGGCGGGCCTCCTGAGCGGCGGGGGCGGGGAACCCGGAGCGGTCACGTCACGTTGATAGCTTTGTGCGGCCCCACCCGGTCACCGTAGCCGCCCCTTCTCCCCCCTTCAGGAGCCCGGACCCGTGATGACACTCGCCCTAGGCCCGAGCTGGCTCGATCCCAACTATCTGCTCGACACGTACAGCGTCTGGGGTCTGCTGCTCATAGTCTTCGCCGAGTCCGGCCTGCTCATCGGCTTCTTCCTGCCCGGCGACTCGCTGCTGTTCACCTGCGGTCTGCTGATCACCTCGCACCAGCTGGACTTTCCGCTGTGGGGTGCGATCGCCCTGATCTGCGTCGCCGCGATCCTCGGCGACCAGGCGGGCTACATGTTCGGCAAGAAGGTCGGGCCGTCCCTGTTCAACCGGCCCGACTCGCGCCTGTTCAAACAGGAGAACGTCGCCAAGGCGCATGAATTCTTCGAGAAGTACGGCCCCAAGTCGCTGATCCTGGCCCGCTTCGTGCCGGTGGTGCGCACCTTCACGCCGATCATCGCGGGCGTGAGCGGCATGCGCTACCGCTCCTTCCTGACCTTCAACATCATCGGCGGCACCCTGTGGGGCGCGGGTGTCACCCTGCTCGGCTCCTGGCTCGGCAACATCGGCTTCGTCAAGGACAACATCGAGGCGATCCTGATCCTGATCGTCCTCGTCTCGGTGGTCCCGATCGCGATCGAGTACCTCAGGGCCCGTGGCAAGAGCAAGAAGGCCCCCGAGGAGCAGCCCCGCCCCGCCGCCGGGGCACCGCGGTTCCCGCAGCCGCCGGTCATGGACGACGCCACGACCCGGCTGCGCCGCATCGAGCCGGACGAGCGCTACGGGCAGCAGCCGTACGGCGGACCGCAGCAGTACGGCGACCAGGGGCATGAGCAAGGGCACAACCAGGGCTACGGAGGCCAGGAGCACGGTCACCAGGGCTACGGCAGCCGGCCCCAGCCGCAGTACCAGCAGCCCCAGCACCAGCAGCCCCAGCAGCAGGACTGGAACCAGCACCAGCACCAGCAGCCGTACTACGACCCGCGGCAGTACCCGCAGCAGGGCCGTGATCAGCACCAGGGCCAGGACCAGTACCCGTACGACTACCGCGAGCAGTAGGCGGCCCGAGCCGCTCAGAACCCCCTGGTCCGCTTGGCGGCCCGCCGCTTCCCGGGCGAGCCCACGCGCAGGAACAGCCGGAAGATCTCCGAGCCCAGGTTGACCCCGATCGCGATCGCCATGGCCAGCGACGCCGCGTTGGCCAGCGACACCAGCCCCTTGTCCACGTTGTTCTGGGCCATGTTCAGCAGCCCGAAGTAGGTCGCGGAACCGGGCAGCAGCGGCCCGATCGCCGCCGTGGTGTACGGCAGCGCGGAGGCGAACCGGTAGCGGGACAGCAGCTGCCCGAACAGCCCGACCAGGCCCGCGGCGACGGCCGTGGAGGCCACCGGCGAGATGCCGGCGACATAGTGCATCGCGCCGTACACGCTCCAGGCGACGCCTCCGTTGAGGGTCACCCAGAGCACGGTGGACCGTTCCTGCTGGAGCAGGACCGCGAAGGTCAGCGACAGCAGCATGGAGGCCGCGATCTGGATCAGGGGCCGCTGGGAGATGTGCAGCGCCGCCTCCGGGTTGAGCTTGCCGCCCACCTTCACGCCGAAGTACAGGACGATCAGCACACCGGTGACGATGCCCACGAAGAAGTACAGGACTTCCAGGAGGCGGGCGGAGGCGGTGATGTAGAAGCCCGTCAGGCCGTCCTGGACGCCCGCCACCAGCGCCCGTCCGGGCAGCAGCGCGAACAGCCCACCGGTGATCACCGCGGACGCCTTCACGTCCACATGGGCCAGCGAGAACGCCACCCCGATCGCCGCGGGCGGCATCGCGGCCACCGTGAACTGGTAGAACTCCGGCAGCCCGCGCCCCGCGCACAGCCAGGCGAGGCGGTCGCCGAGCATCGCGCCGACCGCCGCCGCGAAGAACACGATGAGATCGCCGCCGACGAGGATCGAGGCGGCCCCCGCCAGCAGCCCGCTGGCCAGGGACAGCGCCCAGCCGGGATAGGGGTGCCGGTTGCGGCGTATCTCCGCGAGCCGCCGGTACGCCTCCTCCAGGGAGACATGGGTCTCCGGGTCGGTCAGATCGTCCACCAGGCGGAAAACGGCCGCCAGGCGGGTGTAGTCGGTGCCCCGGCGCCGTACCGTCCGCGACGCCGTCACCGGGTCCTCGACCAGGGACGGCTGATGCGAGATCGACAGCAGGGTGAAGGTGACGTTGGGCTCGCAGCGGTCCAGGCCGTAGGAGCGGCACACCGCGAACATCGCGGCCTCCACGTCCTCCGCGCCCTCGCCGCCCGCCAGCAGCAGCTCGCCGATACGCAGGGTCAGGTCCAGCACGCGCGGGACGGCCGGGCCGCTCTCCTCCTCGTGCTGCACCGGCTCGGGCGCGGGCCGGTCCGCCACCGACATGCGCAGCATGGTGCGCATCCGGTCCTGCCAGGGCGCGTCCTTGATCAGGCTGACCAGGGGCACCCCGGTGGCCGGCGTGAACGCGGACACGCCGCCCTGCGGGCCGTACGTGCTCGGGGTGCTGAACGCCGAGCCCTCCGGCTCTCCGGCCGGCGGCTGCGGCGTGAGCAACCCCTGCGGCACCTGGAACTCGGAGGTCGTCTCAGGCTCGCTCCCCGTCTTCGGGACGTCGAGTCCCTTGGGGATGGCGAACTCCGATGTGATCTCCGGGTCGTACCGCGCCTCGTCCGACCGGGGCTTGCGGTCGTCCGCCTCCGTCACCTCGCCCCTTTCCTGAACGACACGTTCCGCTGGCCTCAGTATGCGCATGCACCGCGCGCGGACATGCAAACGGGCCGCACACCACGGCGTGCGGCCCGTTCGGTGAACCGGGGGTCAGTGACCGCCCTGCTCCTTGAAGCGCTTGTAGGACCGCTCGATCTCCTGCTCGGCCTCGGTACGGCCGACCCAGTTGGCGCCCTCGACCGACTTGCCGGGCTCCAGGTCCTTGTAGACCTCGAAGAAGTGCTGGATCTCCAGGCGGTCGAACTCCGACACGTGGTGGATGTCGCGCAGGTGCTCCACCCGCGGGTCCGTGGACGGCACGCACAGCAGCTTGTCGTCGCCGCCGGCCTCGTCCGTCATGCGGAACATGCCGATCGCGCGGCAGCGGATCAGGCAGCCCGGGAAGGTCGGCTCGTCCAGGATGACCAGCGCGTCCAGCGGGTCGCCGTCCTCGCCGAGGGTGTTCTCGACGAAGCCGTAGTCGGTCGGGTAGGCGGTCGAGGTGAAGAGGCGACGGTCCAGACGGATCCGACCGGTCTCGTGGTCCACCTCGTACTTGTTGCGCGAACCCTTCGGGATCTCGATCGTGACGTCGAACTCCACCGGTGGCTCCTTCATGATCAGCACATAGTTCTGGTGGTTAAGTGTCCCTCACGCAGGTGTGTGATCGCGAAAGGGGCTGGTGGTCGTGCCGGAGCTCGGGCCTTGGCGGACCGCGGGACCGCGGGTGAGGCGGCTCGCGAGCGCCGTACGACCGCGCCTCGCGCATGCCGTGAGGACGGCGAAGCCGCAGGTCACACGGCTGGTGTCCACGGTACGACCGCTGCTCGCCGACCTCCCCCGTCCGCGTTCCCTCAGCACGTTGCAGTACACCGCGGGCGCCGCCACCGCCGGCCTGGTGCTCACCGCCGGCGTGGTGACCCTGTCGGGCCCGTGGGACGCCACCGGTCAGCGTACGGCCGAGCGGGACCGGGCGGCCGCCCTCGAACACGCACGTGGCGCAGATCACGGGCCCGGCCCGGCGGCGGGCGCACCGCGGCCCGCGCCGAGCGCCCCGGCCGTCCTGGCGGGCCTGGGCGCCGCGACCGGCCCCCTGGGCACCCGGAAGGCCCCGGCGGGCGGTGGCAAGGCCCTGGCGGACGTCCTGGGGCCGCTCCTGGGCTCCGCCGCGCTCGGGAACGGCCACGCGGCGGTGGTGGTCGACGTGGCCACGGGCCGGCGGCTGTACGGCGTCGCACCCGACAAGGGGCTCACGCCCGCCTCCACGACCAAGCTGGCCACCGCGGTCGCCGCGCTGAACGCGCTCGGCCCGGACCACCGCTTCACCACCCGCGCCGAGCTGCTGGGCGACACGCACACGCTCGTCCTCGTCGGCGGCGGCGACCCCACGCTCACGGCGCACGCGAAGGCCGACGGATGGGCGAGCCTGCGGACCCTGGCGACGAGGACGGCACAGGCACTGCGGGACCGCGGCATTCACAAGATCACATTGTCGTACGACACGACGCTCTACTCCGGTTCCGCCCTGCATCCCATAGGGGTCAACGAGAACCTGGCGCCGGTCAGCGCCCTCACCGCCGACGAGGGCCGCAGGAACGACTCCACCAGCGGGCCCGCACTCCGCGTCGCCGACCCGGCGAAGGACGCGGCACAGAAGTTCGCGGGCTTCCTCAAGACGGCCGGCGTCGAGGCGGCCGGGCCCGGTCCGGCCAAGGGCACCGGCGGCGCCCGGACCGTCGCGAGCGTCTCCTCGCCGCCGCTGTCCGCCCTGGTCGAGCGCATGCTGACCAACAGCGACAACGACATCGCCGAGGCCCTCGCCCGGCAGACCGCCCTCGCGAGCGGGCAGCCCGGCAGCTTCGCCGGGGGTGCCAGGGCGATCGCCGGGCAGCTGCGGAAGCTGGGCCTGCCGCTGACGGGCACGTCCTTCCACGACGGCAGCGGCCTCGACCGCGCCGACCGACTCACGGCCGACCTGCTCACCGCGATCCTGGTCAAGGCCGGCGCCCCCGACCATCCCGGCCTGCGCCCGCTGCTCACCGGCCTGCCCATCGCACACTTCACCGGCACGCTGGCCGGCCGCTACGCCGACGGCGCGGCCGGCCTGGTGCACGCCAAGACGGGCACCCTGACCGGCGTCAACACGCTGGCCGGCACGGTCGTCGACCAGGACGGCCGCCTGCTGGCCTTCGCCTTCCTGGCCTCCGGCACGACGGATCCGATGGCCGCCCAGTCGGCCCTGGACAAGACGGCGACGGCCCTGGCGGCGTGCGGCTGCGGCTGACCGGGCCGACTGCCGCCGTCGCCCCCGGCGGACCGGCGGCCGCTGTCGCCCCCGCGGCGGACCGCCTGCCGCCGTCCCCCGCCACCGGCGCTCCCGGAACGGCTGCCGTGGTCGCCCGCTGTGGACTGGCTGCCGTCCCCCCTGGGCGGCCGGTCGTCGTTGTTCCCTCGGCGGGTCGGCTGTCGTGGTCGCCCGCCGTGGACCGGCTGCTGTCGTCGCCCCCCGGTGGCCGGTCCGCCGTTGTCTCCCCGGCGGACCGGCCACCGCAGCCGGTGCCCGCTCTGTGCCGCCCGTCCCGGTCGCCCCCGGTGCCCCGTGTCGAACGGCCCTCGCGCCGGTCCCGGTGTCCACGGCCTGCCCCAAGTGGTAGCGCTCACGTACCGTTGACGCATGACAGGCTTCGGCGGCACCGCATCCCCCGGCATGGTCGACTGGAACCTCGCGGTGGCGACCGCGACCCGGCTCGTTCGGCCCGGCCCCGACGTCACCCGTGACGAGGCCCGGTCCGTCGTCGCGGAACTGCGGCGGCACGCGAAGGCCTCGGAGGAGCACGTGAGGGGCTTCACCCGGCTGGAGACCGAGCAGAGCCACGACACCCCCGTCCTCGTCGTCGACCGCCCCGGCTGGGTCCGGGCCAACGTCGCCGGCTTCCGGGAGATCCTCAAACCGCTCCTGGAGAAGATGCAGGAACGCCGCGGCGGCACCCCCGGCAGCGCCGTCCTCGGCGCCGTCGGCGGCAAGGTCACCGGCGTGGAGCTGGGCATGCTGCTGTCGTTCCTCTCCTCCCGCGTCCTCGGCCAGTACGAGACCTTCGCGCCCTCCACCCGCGATCTGCCGGCCGGCGCGAACGGCGGCGGGCGCCTCCTCCTCGTCGCCCCCAACATCGTCCACGTGGAGCGCGAACTCGACGTCGAACCGCACGACTTCCGCCTGTGGGTGTGCCTGCACGAGGAGACCCACCGCACGCAGTTCACGGCCGTGCCCTGGCTGCGTGACCACCTGGAGGGCGAAATCCAGTCTTTCCTGGCGGAGACGGACGTCGACCCCATGACCTTCCTGGAGCGCATCCGCGAGGCCGCCCAGTCGCTCGCCGGGGGCCGCCCCGAGGCCGAGGAGGACGACGGCGGCCGCTCCTTCGTGGAGCTGGTGCAGACACCCGCCCAGCGCGAGATCCTCGGCCGCCTCACCGCGGTGATGTCCTTGCTGGAGGGCCACGCCGACTACGTGATGGACGGGGTCGGCCCCAGCGTCGTACCGTCCGTGGCCGAGATCCGCGAGAAGTTCCAGCAGCGGCGTGCCAAGGGTGCCTCCCGGCTCGACCAGGCCCTGCGCAAACTGCTGGGTCTGGATGCCAAACTCAAGCAGTACCGGGACGGCGAACGCTTCGTACGGGCCGTCACGGACCAGGTCGGCGTCGACGGCTTCAACCGCGTGTGGACCTCGCCCAACACCCTGCCCACCAGGGCGGAGATCGCCAAACCGGCGGACTGGGTCGCGCGGGTGCACCGCAAGGCCGAGTCGTGAAACGCACGCCGGGGTCGTGAATCGAATCCGGCCGACGGCAGTCGAACGCCCCTCCAATCACCCGTCCGAGGGACCGTGAGTCATGCGTAGGCGTGCGATGCTCGGGGAACGGCCCGCTTCTGTCACCATCTACACACTCTGAGTGACCGAATCGGGCTCACCCCCCGGATACTTCATGAAGGGAACCGGACAATGGGTCCCCATCCTGCGGTCGCGGCGATACGCCTGGCGGTCCGCCGCGTCCTCCACGACATCCTGAACACCGTCCCGACCTCCGGCGAGCGCCGGGACCGGGCGGCCGAGCGGCTCCCCTCCCCGCTCGGCTCCACCCTCGTGTCCCCGCCCGCGAGCCCGCTCGTGCTCGTCGCCTGCTCCGGCGGCGCCGACTCGATGGCCCTCGCCTCCGCCCTCGCCTTCGAGGCCCCCCGGCTCGGCCTGCGGGCCGGCGGCATCACCGTCGACCACGGACTCCAGCCCGGTTCCGATCTGCGCGCCGAAGAGGTCGCCCTGCGGATGCGCGGACTCGGCCTCGACCCCGTCGAGTCCGTCTCCGTCGACGTCGGCCGCGCCGGCGGCCCCGAGGCCGCCGCCCGCGACGCCCGGTACGCCGCCCTGGACGCCGCGCTCGACCGCCACGGCGCCGCCGCCATCCTGCTCGGCCACACCCGCGACGACCAGGCCGAGACCGTGCTGCTCGGTCTCGCCCGCGGCTCCGGCATCCGCTCCCTGTCCGGAATGGCCGCGGTCTCGGGGGCCGGCGGCCGTTACCGGCGCCCCTTCCTGCACCTGGACCGGCAGACCGCCCGCAAGGCCTGCATGGTCCAGTCCCTGCCCGTCTGGGACGACCCCCACAACGCCGACCCCTCCTACACCCGCTCCCGGCTGCGCCACGAGGGCCTGCCCGCCCTGGAGAAGGCCCTCGGCAAGGGCGTCGTCGAGGCGCTCGCCCGCACCGCCCAGCTCTCCCGCGACGACGCCGACGCCCTCGACTCCTGGGCCAGCCAGGCCGAGGCGTCCGTACGCGACGCCACGGGAGAGCTGGAGTGCGCCAAGCTCTACGCCCTGCCGCCCGCCGTGCGCCGCCGGATCCTGCGCCGCGCCGCCATCGAGGCGGGCGCCCCGGCCGGTTCCCTGTTCGCCCGTCACATCGAGGAAATCGACCGTCTGATCACCGGCTGGCGCGGCCAGGGAGCCATCAATCTGCCGGGCCGGGTCGTCGCCCAGCGGCAGGGTGGCAGACTGGTGATTCGGCAAGGCTGAATCCCGACCGTTCGGAGCGACCCTCCGGCAGCCGGCACGGGGCAGCCGGAGGCCGTGATGACGGCCGTAAGTGCGGGACGACCGAAAGTGATGCGGGTGGACGCGAAAGACATGGGTGCCGACCTCGAGAAGGTGCTCATCAGCAAGGAAGAGATCGACGCCAAGCTGGCCGAGCTGGCCGCGAAGATCGACGCGGAGTACGCGGGCAAGGACCTGCTGATCGTCGGCGTCCTCAAGGGCGCGGTGATGGTCATGGCGGACCTCGCGCGGGCGCTGTCCACCCCGGTCACCATGGACTGGATGGCCGTGTCCTCGTACGGCGCGGGCACCCAGTCCTCCGGCGTCGTGCGCATCCTCAAGGACCTCGACACCGACATCAAGGGCCGCGACGTCCTGATCGTCGAGGACATCATCGACTCCGGGCTGACCCTGTCGTGGCTGATCAACAACCTCGGTTCGCGTGAGCCCGCCTCCCTCAAGGTGTGCACGCTGCTGCGCAAGCCGGACGCCGCCAAGGTCGCCATCGACGTGGAGTGGGTCGGCTTCGACATCCCGAACGAGTTCGTCGTCGGTTACGGCCTGGACTACGCCGAGAAGTACCGGAACCTGCCGTTCGTCGGTACGCTCGCGCCGCACGTCTACGGCGGCTGACCCCGTCACCGGGCACCTGGGCTGAGCCACTCGGCTCAAGCCCGGTGGGGTGATCGGGAACCCCGGCGGGTCCCGTGCCGTTGAAGCTTGCAGAGACGGGTTTCCCGGCTCTCGAAACGGCTTCGCGCGGCTTCGGGCGCCAAGGCTGGGGTACCGTCGGAAGAACTGTCTTATCAAACTCACTATGGCAGGAGGGACGGGGCGGCACCGCTCCGTATGGATGGACGTGAAGCGATACTTCCGTGGGCCGGTCATGTGGATCGTGCTGGCCGTCCTTGCCGTGGTCGTGTTGATGCAGGTCGTCGGCTCGTCCGGCGGCTACAAGTCGGTGGACACCGGCCAGGTCGTCGCGGCGATCAATGCCAACAGGGTCCAGTCGGCCAAGCTGACCACCGGCGACGAGCAGACCATCAAGGTCACGCTCAAGAACGGTCAGAAGGTCGAGGGCAGCTCCAAGATCCAGGCGAGCTACATCGGCGACCAGGGCGCTCAGCTCGCCGACAATCTCCAGACCAGGTACCAGAACAAGCAGATCCCCGACGGCTACACCATCTCGCCGTCGAAGCAGAACCCGTTCGTCGGCGTCCTGCTCTCCCTGCTGCCGTTCGTTCTGATCGTCGTCGTCTTCCTGTTCCTGATGAACCAGATGCAGGGCGGCGGCTCCCGGGTCATGAACTTCGGGAAGTCCAAGGCCAAGCTGATCACCAAGGACACCCCGAAGACGACCTTCTCCGACGTCGCCGGCTGTGACGAGGCCGTCGAGGAGCTCCACGAGATCAAGGAGTTCCTCCAGGAGCCGGCCAAGTTCCAGGCCGTCGGCGCCAAGATCCCCAAGGGCGTGCTGCTCTACGGCCGTCCGGGTACCGGCAAGACCCTGCTGGCGCGTGCCGTCGCGGGCGAGGCCGGGGTGCCCTTCTACTCGATCTCCGGCTCGGACTTCGTGGAGATGTTCGTCGGTGTCGGCGCCTCCCGCGTCCGCGACCTGTTCGAGCAGGCCAAGGCGAACGCACCGGCGATCGTCTTCGTGGACGAGATCGACGCGGTCGGCCGCCACCGCGGCGCCGGCCTCGGCGGTGGTCACGACGAGCGCGAGCAGACCCTCAACCAGCTGCTGGTCGAGATGGACGGCTTCGACGTCAAGGGCGGCGTGATCCTGATCGCGGCGACCAACCGGCCCGACATCCTGGACCCGGCGCTGCTGCGTCCCGGCCGGTTCGACCGCCAGATCGCCGTGGACCCGCCGGACCTCCAGGGCCGTCTGGAGATCCTCAAGGTCCACCAGAAGGGCAAGCCGGTCGCACCCGACGTCGACCTGTCCGCCGTCGCCCGCCGTACCCCCGGCATGACCGGCGCCGACCTGGCCAACGTGCTGAACGAGGCGGCGCTGCTCACCGCCCGCAGCGACCAGAAGCTGATCGACAACAAGGCGCTGGACGAGGCGATCGACCGCGTGGTCGCGGGCCCGCAGAAGCGGACCCGGATCATGTCGGACAAGGAGAAGAAGATCACCGCGTACCACGAGGGCGGTCACGCCCTGGTCGCGGCGGCCTCGCCGAACTCCGACCCGGTGCACAAGATCACCATCCTGTCCCGCGGCCGTGCCCTCGGCTACACCATGGTCCTGCCGGACGAGGACAAGTACTCGACCACGCGCAACGAGATGCTCGACCAGCTCGCCTACATGCTGGGCGGCCGGGCGGCCGAGGAACTGGTCTTCCACGACCCGACCACCGGTGCCGCCAACGACATCGAGAAGGCCACCAACCTGGCCCGCGCGATGGTCACCCAGTACGGCATGACCGAGCGGCTCGGCGCCATCAAGTTCGGCGGCGACAACAGCGAGCCCTTCCTCGGCCGTGAGATGGCGCACCAGCGCGACTACTCGGAAGAGGTCGCCGCGCTGGTGGACGAAGAGGTCAAGAAGCTCATCGAGACGGCGCACAACGAGGCCTGGGAGATCCTGGTCGAGAACCGCGACGTGCTCGACCACCTCGTCCTCCAGCTGCTGGAGAAGGAGACGCTGGGCAAGGAAGAGATCGCCGAGATCTTCTCCTCGATCGTCAAGCGCCCGGCCCGGCCCGCCTGGACCGGCTCCTCGCGTCGCACCCCGTCCACCCGCCCGCCGGTGCTCTCCCCCAAGGAGCTGGCACTGACCAACGGTGCGAACGGCACGACGGCCGCGATCAGCACGGTCAAGACCACCGCCACCGAGTCCGCCCCCGTGACGGACCAGACCCCGGAGGAGCGCCCGGAGAGCTGACCGCACCGGTCGCTTCCCGGCCACTCGGGCCCGGAATGAACGCCGCGCCCCCCAGGTTCTAGCCTGGGGGGCGCGGCATTTTTCGTATGCACGCACGTGGGACGACAGGAACGAGGCACCCAATGACCGACCCGGTGACGCTGGACAGCGAGCGCCCCGTCGGCGAGTTCGACGAGAAGCGCGCCGAGAACGCCGTGCGCGAGCTGCTGATCGCCATCGGTGAGGACCCCGACCGCGAGGGGCTGCGGGAGACGCCGGCGCGGGTGGCGCGTGCCTACCGGGAGATCTTCGCCGGCCTGTGGCAGCAGCCCGGGGACGTCCTCACCACGACCTTCGACCTGGGCCACGACGAGATGGTCCTGGTCAAGGACATCGAGGTGTACTCGACCTGTGAGCACCACCTGGTGCCGTTCCGGGGCGTCGCGCACGTCGGCTACATCCCGTCGGTCTCCGGGAAGATCACCGGCCTGTCGAAGCTGGCCCGCCTGGTGGACGTCTACGCCCGCCGTCCGCAGGTGCAGGAGCGGCTCACCACGCAGATCGCGGACTCCCTGATGGAGATTCTGGAACCGCGCGGCGTGATCGTGGTCGTCGAGTGCGAGCACATGTGCATGTCGATGCGCGGCATCCGCAAGCCGGGCGCCAAGACCATAACGTCCGCGGTGCGCGGTCAGCTGCGGGACGCGGCGACCCGCAACGAGGCCATGAGCCTGATCATGGCGCGCTGAACCGGGGTTTTCGCGGCAGGGTCCGGGGGACCGGCGGTCACGCCGCCGGTTCCGCGCCCTGGGGGTGGTCCTGGTCGTCGTCCTCGGGGAGCTTGCAGATCCGCTCCAGGAAGAGGGCGGCCGCTATGACGGCGAGTCCGGCGAGGACGGAGAACCCGGCATAGAAGGCCTGGTCGCGGCGGGCCGGGAGATCGAGCAGCTCCAGCAGGAACACACCCGTGCCGCCGTACATCCCGGCGACGAGGGCGGCGACCAAGGCACTGGCCTGGGCGAAGACGACCGCGCGGGCCGCCATCAGCGGGTCGACGCCCTTGGCGCCGGGGCGCCGCTCGCGCTGGGCCTTGAAGCGGGCCCGCAGCGAGAGCGCCGTGGCCAGCAGGACCACGGCGATCAGGGCGAGCACGACCGGTGCGGCCAGGGGGACGCTGGGCAGGGTCCCGATCGAGTTCCAGAGGCGGGCGCCCGCCCAGGACAGGATGCCCGCCACGACGAACACGCCGACCAGCACCCTGATGCGCAGCTCTCTCACGGTGTCCCTTCAGTTCCCCCGGACCGGGTCCCGGATGATGCCCGGATGTGCGTCTGCCGGGTCGTCGTTGACCTTAACGACTACTCGGGCAGTCGGAGTTCCAGGTCCGCGCGTGGCTCGACACCTTCGCGGGTGACGGCGGCGAGCAGGTCGGCCACGGGGCCGCGGCCGGGGAGCTGGGCGGCGGGGTCCACGTCGTGCCAGGGCGCGAGCACGAAGGCGCGCTCGTGGGCGCGCGGGTGGGGCAGGGTCAGCTGCGGGTCGTCGGAGGTGACATCGGCGTAGGCGACGATGTCCACGTCCAGGGTGCGCGGGCCCCAGCGCTCGTCGCGGACGCGGTTGAACGCCTCCTCGATGGCGTGCCCCCGCTCCAGCAGGGAGGACGGCGGCAGGGTGGTCTTCAGGGCCACGACCGCGTTGAAGTACGACGGCTGGCTGCCGGGCTCGACGCCCCAGGGCTCGGTCTCGTAGACCGGCGACACGGCCTTCACGCGGACGCCGGGCGTGTCCTCCAGCGCGTCCACGGCGCCCTGGAGGGTCTCCAGGCGGTTGCCGAGGTTGGAACCGATGGAGATCACGGCCCACTTGGGGTTCTGGAGGGTGGTGTCCGCCGCGTCCACCCGCTCGACGACCGACTGGGGCACCGGCTGGACGGTCGGGTCACTGTGACCCTGGACGAAAGGTCGGGTCATACTCGGCTCCGGGTGATGGTGACGGTCACGTCGTCGAAGGGGACGGTGATCGGGGCGTCCGGCTTGTGGACGCAGACCTCGACCTCCTGGACCCCCTCGTGCTTCAGGCAGGTCTGGGCGATCCGCTCGGCGAGGGTCTCGATGAGGTTCACCGGCTCGCCCTCGACCACGGCCACGACCTCCTCGGCCACGACGCCGTAGTGCACGGTCTTCGTCAGGTCGTCGTCGGCCGCGGCCGGCTGGGTGTCCAGGCCCAGGACGAGGTCCACGAGGAAGGTCTGGCCCTCCTCGCGCTCTCTGGGGAACACACCATGGTGCCCGCGGGCCTTCAGGCCGCGCAGCGCGACACGATCCACGCGAATCACTCCTGCAATCGTCGGGAAGGACCGGCCGTACCGCGTGCGGGCGAGACACCGGTCGCACACGAATCTACCTGCGGGCACCGACAACGCCGGGCTCCAGGGGCGCGGGTCCGGCCGCGAGCAGCCGGATTCACCGACCGTTTTCCCTGGTGAACCCGGTCGCGTCAAGGGCTGGTGGCCGGTCGTACCCAGGGGTAGGTGATTCCAGCCACTTCCGGGAACCGACCGGCCGCCCGCCCTCTTCCCGGACCGGTTCCCGCTCGCTCAGGCGAGCGGGCCGTCGTCCGGATCCAGGCCGCCGGCGCCGTCGTCGTCGGCCTCGGAGTCGTCGTCGGTCTCGGCGAGCACCGGCGAGGCGTGGTGCGACCACAGCTTCCAGCCCTCGGGCGTGCGCCGGAACACATTGGTGGCGACGACGAGCTGGCCGACCAGCGGGCCGAGTTCATCGCCCTCCGCCGGGGCGGGACCGCCGCTGAGGATGTTCTCGGTGCAGGTCACCAGCGCGGTGTCGCCGGTGACGGAGACATGGACGTCGGTGAGGAAGAACTGGATGTAGTCGGTGTTCGCCATGATCAGGGCGTACGACCTGAGGACCTCGCCGCGCCCGGTGAGCACCGGCCAGCCCGGATGCACGCAGGAGACCACGCCGCTGTCCGCGGGGTCGTGGTACTCCTCGTCCACGCCCAGGTCGGCGGGGGTGAGCCAGAGGGCGGAGACCTCCTCGAAGTCGCCGCGCTCCAGGGCCTCGTAGAACGCGGTGTTGGCGGCCTCGACCTGTTCGACGTCGGTGTGCGGGGCGCTCACCGGGCTCCATCCGTCGTCCGGCCCGTCGTACCGTCCGCCGTCCTGGCCGCTTCGACCGCGCGGGCCACCCGTACGGCGTCCGCGGTGGCGCGCACCTCGTGCACGCGTACGGCCCAGGCGCCGGCCCGCGCGGCGAGCGCGGAGACGGCGGCGGTGGCGGCGTCGCGCTCGCGGGCGGGCGGGGGCGCGCCCCCGGGTCCGGCGAGGACGTGGCCGAGGAACCGCTTGCGGGAGGCGGCCACCAGCAGCGGGTGCCCGAGGCAGTGCAGCCGGTCGAGATGGGCGAGGAGGGCCAGGTCGTGCTCGGCCTCCTTGGAGAAGCCGAGGCCGGGGTCGACCACGATCCGGTCGGGCGCGATGCCGCCGGCCAGCACGGCGTCCACCCGGTCGCGCAGTTCGTCGACGACTTCGTGGACGACGTCGTCGTAAACCCCGTGGACGGCGGCGCCCTTGAGGAGACCGCGCCAGTGCATCACGACGAAGGGGGCACCGGCGTCGGCGACGACCGGGATCATCTCGGGGTCGGCGAGCCCGCCGCTGACGTCGTTGACCAGGGCCGCGCCGGCCTCCAGGGACCGGGCCGCGACCGAGGCGCGCATGGTGTCCACGGAGACCACGACGCCCTCGGAGGCGAGTCCGCGCACGACCGGGACGACCCGCCGCAGCTCCTCTTCCTCGTCCACCCGGGTGGCGCCCGGACGGGTGGACTCGCCGCCCACGTCCACCAGGTCGGCGCCCTCGGCCACCAGGTCGAGGCCGTGCTTGACGGCCGCGGTGGTGTCGAACCAGCGGCCGCCGTCGGAGAAGGAATCGGGGGTGACGTTCACGACCCCCATGACCGCGCACCGGTCCCAGGCCGGAAGGCCCGCCACTCGGCCGCGCCCGCTGTGGTTGTTCATACGTTCAGCGTAGGCCCCGGACGGCGCCGCCACGGCCCGGAGTGCTCGGGCGGCGCCGGGAAGGGTGATCACGCCGCTCGGGCGTCCCGTTCGGTCACCGCGTGGGCGCACGGGCGTTCGGCGGCCGGGCGGCGGCGGCGCAGGAAGCGGGGCAGCGGCAGGGCCAGGTTGACGAAGCCCTCGGCCTGCATGGTGGCGAAGCCGATGCGGGGCAGGTCGGTGGTGGCGCGGTAGACGATGAAGCGCGGCTCCCAGCGCGGCTGGAACTTGGCGTTGAACTTGTACAGCGACTCGATCTGGAACCAGCGCGAGAGGAACACCAGCAGCCCGCGCCAGGCGCGCAGCACCGGGCCCGCGCCGATCTTCTCGCCGCGCGCGAGGGCGGAGCGGAACATGGCGAAGTTCAGCGAGACACGGGCGATGCCGAACTTGGGGGCGGCCTGGAGGGCGGCCACGATCAGCAGTTCGTTCATGCCGGGGTCGGCGCTGCGGTCGCGGCGCATCAGGTCGAGCGAGGCGCCGTCCTGGCCCCAGGGCACGAAGTGCAGGATCGCCTTCAGGTCGCCGTACTCGCCGGCCTCCTCGTCCGCCTTGTGGGCGGTGGCTATGAGGCAGTCGCCGTCGGACGGGTCGCCGATGCGGCCCAGCGCCATGGAGAAGCCGCGCTCGGTGTCGGTGCCGCGCCAGTCCTCCGCGGCCCGCCGGACGCGCTCCAGCTCCGCGTCGCCGAGGTCACGGACACGCCGTACCCGCGTTTCGTAGCCGGCCCGCTCGATGCGCTTGACCATCTGCCGGACGTTGCGCATGGCGCGTCCGGCGAGCGAGAAATCCGCCACGTCCACCACCGCCTCGTCGCCCAGTTCCAGGGCGTCCAGGCCGGTCTCGCGGGTCCACACCTCGCCCCCGGTCTCCGAGCAGCCCACGACCGCGGGGGTCCAGGAGTGTGCCTTGGCCTCGTCCATGAAGCGCTCGATGGCGCCCGGCCAGGCCTCGACGTCGCCGATGGGGTCGCCGCTGGCGAGCATCACGCCGGAGATGACACGGTAGGTGACCGCCGCCTTGCCGCTGGGCGAGAAGACGACCGCCTTGTCGCGGCGCAGCGCGAAGTGCCCGAGGGAGTCGCGGCGGCCGTGCTTGACCAGCAGCTCCCGCAGCCGCGCCTCGTCGTCCTCGGTGAGCTGGGCGGCCGGGTGCTCGGGGCGGAAGGCCAGGTAGATCGTGGTGACGGCGGTGAGCCAGCCGAGCGCGCCGAGCGAGAAGGCGACGGTCCAGGAGGTCGCGCCCTGGTAGTCGACCGGGCCCTCGAAGCCGACCAGTCCGTAGACGACATGGGTGAGCCGGTCGGCCAGGCTCGGGTCGCCCACCGTGCGGTGCGGGTGGACGCTGACGATGACCAGTCCGAGAGCCACCGAACCGGCGCTCATCAGTACGAAGTTGGCGAGCGCCCGCCAGCGGCTGCGCGGGTCCGGCAGGGCCGCGAACTCCCGGCGGTGCCACACCAGCGGCACCAGCAGCACGATCGCGATCAGCAGGCCCACCAGCGAGTGCCGGTAGGCCAGTTGGGCCACCGCACCGGCCGGCAGCAGCGCGACCGCCGCACGCCACGCCCGGCGCTTGCGCCGCCTGAGTCCGTGCGCGAGCAGCAGCAACAGCACACCGGCGCTCAGCGAGAGCGCCGCCGCGAAGGGTCCGAAGGACCCCGGCAGCACCTCGGCGATGGCGTGCATACGGCTGTGCCGGAAGCGCGGGAAGACCCCGGCGGCGATGTCCAGGAGGCCGACGAGGGCGACCGCCCTGCCGACCAGGCCGGGGACGGCCTCGGGGCGCGGGCCGCGCAGTATGCGCCGCGCCCGGCTTGATCGGCCCGGAACCCCGCCCGACATTTCCCCATCTATCCTGACAGACATCGCATCCCGTAGTTCTGCGAGAGACCTTGGACCCGGGCCCGATCGGGCATCCGGTGACATTGCGCCCTCTAGGACGGTGTCTGGGGGAGAGAGGTTCACTCCCCACCGGAAAGTCGGGCCAAAGGCCGAGGAAAGCCCCGGGCAAACCCACGCGAGCGGGCGTGGCGGCGCAACGGGCCGAGAGCGCAGGCAGGAACAGTTTTCATGGGTCTCACGAGCAACAAGGTCCTGATGCTGGCGATCGTGTTCGCCGTGGTGCTGTTCGCGGGCACGGTGTGGCTGTGGCCGCGCCTCGCCCGGCAGAACTGGCGCGCGATCGGCGGGCGCGTCGGACTGCTGCTCGCCACCCAGGTCGCCGTGTTCGCCTCGGTGGGCCTCGCCGCCAACCAGGCCTTCGGTTTCTACGCCAGCTGGGCGGACCTGCTCGGGCAGGAGAACGGCCAGGGCGTGGTCGTCGACCACATAGCGGACGGCGCCGGCAGCCCGGTCCGGGTGGTCTCCACCGCACGGGTCCTCGGGATGGGCAGCGGGGCGCCGCAGGTGTCCGGGCAGGTGCAGCAGGTGGACATCCTGGGCCGGACGACGAAGATCTCGGCGCCGGCGTTCGTGTACCTGCCGCCGGAGTACTTCCAGCCGGGCGGGAGCCACCGCAAGTTCCCGGTCTCCGTCGTGCTGACCGGCTACCCCGGCACCGCGCAGGCGCTGGTGGACAAGCTGCACTACCCGACCACGGCGCAGCGGCTCGCCAGGGGCGGCAAGATGCAGCCGATGATCCTGGTGATGCTGCGCCCGTCGGTGGCGCCGCCGCGGGACACCGAGTGCGTGGACGTGCCCGGCGGCCCGAAGGTGGAGACGTTCTTCGCCAAGGACCTGCGCGACTCGGTGATGAGCCGCTACCGGGTGGACCCCACGCCCGCGAGCTGGGGCATCATCGGCGACTCGACCGGCGGGTACTGCGCGCTGAAGATCGCCATGCACCACCCGAAGTCGTACGGCGCCGCCGTGGGCCTGTCGCCGTACTACAAGGCGCCGATCGACCCGACCACCGGTGACCTGTTCCACGGTGACAAGAACCTGCGCGATCGTGCCAACCTCTTCTGGGTGCTCAAGCACCAGTCGGCCCCCGAAACGTCACTGCTGGTCACCAGCAGCAAAATCGGCGAGCACAACTACAAGGACACGCTCCGGTTTATCAAGAACGTCCAGGACACGAACGTGACCAGGATTTCTTCGATCATCCTCCCGAGCGGTGGCCACAACTTCAACACCTGGCGGCGGGAGATCCCGGCGGCGCTCCAGTGGCTCGGCGCCCGGCTTGTGTCGCACTGAACGTTTGGCTCCTGACGCCCTGTGAAGCGCGCGCGATGGCCGTGTTTTTGCGGGGCGGGGGTCCATCATTCGCCTACGCGCGGTAAGTTTCTGGCCATGCCACGTGGACGCCACCGCCATTCCCCGCCTCTGCACCGGCTGTTGCCCCCTTCCGCGATCGCCGGCGTATCCGTCGCGTGCGCGCTGGGCCCCTGGGTTTTCTCCGAGGCCGCGGTATTGCGCGCGCTGGCCGGGGCCGCCGCGGCGACCGCGATCGCCGGCGCGTTCGTGATGCGCCGCTGGGACATCCACGCGGGCAAACAGGTCGCCGACCTCACCCGCGCGCGGGCCGGCGACGAATGGCGCTTCGAGGAACGGGTCGCCGAGCTGGAGTCCGACCTGGAGGAGTCGCGCGAACTGCGCGCCAAGCTGGAGCAGCGGCTGCGCGCCAAGCGCGCCGAACTGGCGGGCCTGCGCAACGAGCACGCCGCCCTGCTGCGCCGCTACGCCACCGCGGAGACCGAGCGCGCCAGCGCGCTGGAGGGGCGCCGCCTGCTGGAGCTGGAGTCGGGCCCGCCCGCGCTGGAGCCGGCCGGGCGTACGGCGCCCTCGCCGGCGTCCCGGACGGCCTCCCCGGCCCTGCCGCCGGCCCGTGGCGGGGAGCCGGAGGCCGTCGCCGAGACCGGGAAGGCGTACGACGTCTTCTCGGCCGGGGGCGCCAAGCTGTACGGGCAGGCGCTGCGGGCGCTCGCCGCGTTCGAGCGGGACTCCGCCGGGAACGCCGGGTCCGCCACCGCCGAGGGGGCCGGTGCCGAAGGGGAAGGTGCCGAGGGGGACATAGCCGGGCTGGGCGAGGCGGGGGCCGGGGTCGCGCCGGAGGCCGAGACGGAGGACACGCCGGAAGCCGGGGGTGCGGCGGGCGCTGGGAGCCCTGAGGACGCCGAGGGCGTTCAGAACGTACCGGGCGGCGAGGCGGCGCAGGACCGGCCGCTGACGGCCGGGGGGCACGCGAAGGCCGGCGAGCCCGCGGTGTCGCAGGCGACAGAGGCCCCGGACGCCCCCGAGACCGCCGGGGCCCCCAAGGTGCCCGCGACTCCCGAGGCGTCCTCGGTCCCCGAGGCCCCTGCGTCTGCCGCGGCCCCTACGGCTCCCGAGGCTTCCGCAGCCCCCGCGGCCTCCGCCGCCGGTTCCTCCGCCGCCGGGCACTTCACCGTGCCGACCGCCGTGGCCGTCGTACCGGCATCGCCCGCGCGGCGCTCGCTGGCCGAGGGTGGTTTCGACTTCTTCGGCACGCAGAAGGCGGCGCCGAAGGCCGCGCTGGACGCCGTGCAGAACGAGGACCTGGCCGATGTCGTCGGCCAGGAGGCGCTGGCCGTGCACAAGGCCGAGGCGGAGGCGGAGTTCAAGCCCGCCGACGACAGCGCGCGCGGTGTCGGCCAGGTCATCGACCTGACGGCGCACGACGAGACCGAGGTGATCGACCTCCAGGGGCTGCGCAGCGCGGTCTCCTGACGACGGCACCTCCACGGCGAAGGCCCGGCCCCGCACACACAGGGAGCCGGGCCTTCGCGTGTCCCGGCATGGGGGAGACTGGGGGCATGAGTCCTACGACGCAGACCACGGTCGGGATCGGCGGTGCCGCGGAGAGCACCGACATGGTGCTCAACATCGGGCCCCAGCACCCGTCCACGCACGGCGTACTGCGGCTCAGGCTGGTGCTGGACGGCGAGCGCATCGTGCGCGCCGAGCCGGTGATCGGCTATATGCACCGCGGTGCCGAGAAACTCTTCGAGGCGCGGGACTACCGGCAGATCATCATGCTGGCCAACCGCCACGACTGGCTGTCGGCGTTCTCGAACGAGCTGGGCGTGGTCCTCGCCGTGGAGCGGATGCTCGGCATGGAGGTCCCCGAGCGCGCGGTGTGGACGCGCACCCTGCTCGCCGAGTTGAACCGGGTGCTCAACCACCTGATGTTCCTCGGCTCCTACCCGCTGGAACTGGGCGGCATCACGCCGGTGTTCTACGCGTTCCGCGAGCGCGAGGTGCTCCAGAACGTCATGGAGGAGGTCTCCGGCGGGCGCATGCACTACATGTTCAACCGCGTCGGCGGCCTCAAGGAGGACCTGCCCGCCGGATGGACGGCGCGCGCCCGGGCCGCCGTCGCCGCGGTGCGCTCGCGCATGGACGTCTTCGACGACCTGGTGCTCGGCAACGAGATCTTCCGGGGGCGCACGCGCGGGGTCGGCGTGCTCGCTCCCGAGGCGGTGCACGCCTACGGCGTGAGCGGGCCCATCGCGCGCGGTTCGGGCGTCGACTTCGACCTGCGCCGCGACGAGCCGTACCTGGCGTACGGCGAGCTCCAGGACACGCTGGAGGTCGTCACCCGGAGCGAGGGCGACTGTCTCGCCCGCTTCGAGGTGCTGCTCGCGCAGACGCACAACGCGCTGGACCTCGCGGACGCCTGCCTGGACCGGATCGCCGGGCTGGCGCCCGGACCGATCAACCAGCGCCTGCCGAAGGTGCTGAAGGCGCCCGAGGGCCATACGTACGCCTGGACCGAGAATCCGCTCGGCATCAACGGCTACTACCTGGTCAGCAAGGGTGAGAAGACCCCGTACCGGCTCAAGCTGCGCTCGGCGTCGTACAACAACATCCAGGTGCTCACCGAGCTGCTGCCCGGCACGCTGGTGGCGGACATGGTGGCGATCCTGGGCTCGATGTTCTTCGTGGTCGGCGACATCGACAAGTAGCCGACGGCATCGACAAGTAGGCGGCATCGCCGAGCCAGGCAGGCCGGCTCAGGCCAGCGGGTCCGCGATGCCCACCGGCTGGACCAGCCAGCCGAAGTCGCCGAGTCCGCCCGTGGCGGTGAGTTCGGCGGCCTCCCCGGCGCCCGCCAGGGCGCGCACATACCCGGCGGGGTCGGAGGAGGCGAGCGCGAGCGGGGGGCGCGCGCCGGTGATGCCGAGGGCGTGCAGGGCGGCGCGCTGGGTCAGCAGACGCGCCGGGGCCGGGGATGCCGCCGCGCACGCGTCCAGGGCGACATGGGCCGTGATGTCGCAGGTCCCGTCCGGTACCGGGGTCGTCTCGCGGCCCGCGCGGAAGCCGGTGAGGGTGCCGAACGGGGGGCGTGCGCCGATGGTGTGTGCGTAGTCCACGGCCACCGCGAGCCCCCGCGTCACCCGGCCCGCGACCGCCGCCCACGCCCGGTCGCGGGGCAGCCCGATCTCCGCCCGCGCCCCCTCCCCGCCCGGCGGCCACCAGCGCGCCAGCCAGTCCGCGTCCGCGCCGGTCACCGGGGCGCCGAGGCGCTCGGAGCCGTCGGCGCCGACCAGCACGTACCGGGGCACGCCCGCCGGGTCCGTCTCCGCCACGTCCACGGGCACGTTGTCCAGCCACTCGTTGGCGAACAGCAGCCCGGTGATCTCCCGCGGCGGCTCCGCGCGCCAGGCGACGCGTTCGTCCAGGCCCGCGGGCCGGCCGGCGATCTCGACGGCGTACGGTCGCACGCGCGCCGCCACCTCGGCCGGCAGGGCGGCGAGCACCCCGGCGACCAGCTCGCCCCGTCCGGCGGCCATGTCCACGAAGTCCAGCGCCGCAGGCCGTCCCAGCGCCGTGTCGACCCGGCGGAGCAGTTCCGCCACGGCCCGCGCGAACAGCGGCGAGGCGTGCA
Organism: Streptomyces sp. AM6-12; assembly: GCF_044327085.1. NCBI lineage: Bacteria > Bacillati > Actinomycetota > Actinomycetes > Kitasatosporales > Streptomycetaceae > Streptomyces > Streptomyces sp. AM6-12. The sequence goes on along the minus strand of NZ_JBIQWN010000001.1, from coordinate 3,309,040 downwards.
CGGACGTACGGAAGTGCCCGGCGGGCCCCTCCGGTCGCCGGTAGAAGCCGGCCGGGCCGTACAGGGCCGCCTCGGCCGCCGTCCGCCAGCCCCGTGGACCCGCGCCACCGGACGCCTCCCGCTCCTGCCCCGGCCTCTGCTGCGTCACGGCACCAGACTAGGCGCCCAGATGATCACCTCCTCCACCTTGGGGAGTACGTCCGCCGGGCCCGGATCGGCCCTCCGGTTGACCCGTGCGGGCATTCCGTTTCCCTACTCTGGGTTACGTGCAGCGCCTCTACGACTTCTTCCGCCGCCACCCGACCTGGGTCGACTCCTTCTGGGCCGTCGTCCTGTTCGGGCTGTCGGCGCTCAGCGAGGTCAATCTGCGCGGCACGCCCGGCCACCGGGCATCGCTCGGCGCTGGGATCGCCGTCTCCGCCGTGCTGTGCGTCGTCGTCGCGCTGCGCCGCCGGTTCCCGGAGCCGATGCTGCTGCTGGCGCTCGCCACCGGCCTCGCCCAGCTCGTGCTGGACGTGGAGACGGGCGTCGCCGACTTCGCGCTGCTGGTGATCGCCTACACGGTCGCCACCATGGGCGCGCGCTGGGCCTCCCGGCTCGCCCTGGCGGCCAGTTTCTGCGCCGCGGCCATGGCGCAGCTGCGCTGGCCGGCTCAGCACTCCAGTTTCGCCGGGCAGCTCGCCATCGTGGCCTTCCAGACCGTGCCGTTCGCGCTCGCCTGGGTGCTCGGCGACTCCATGCGCACCCGGCGCGCCTACTTCGCCCAGCTGGAGGAGCGCGCGGCCCGCCTGGAGAAGGAGCGCGAGGCGCAGTCGAAGGTCGCGGTCGCCGCCGAGCGCGCCCGGATCGCCCGCGAACTGCACGACGTCGTCGCGCACAACGTGTCCGTGATGGTGGTCCAGGCCGACGGCGCCGCCTACGTCCTGGACGCCGCCCCCGACCAGGCCAGGAAGGCCCTGGAGACGATCTCCTCGACCGGCAGGCAGGCCCTCGCCGAGATGCGCCGCCTGCTGGGCGTGCTGCGCACCGGGGAGCACCAGGAGAGCGGCGAGTACGTCCCGCAGCCCGACGTCGAGCAGATCGACGAGCTGATCGAGCAGTGCCGCAGCTCGGGCCTGCCCGTCGACTTCAGGGTGGAGGGCACCCCGCGCCCGCTGCCCAGCGGGGTGGAGCTGACCGCGTACCGGATCGTGCAGGAGGCGCTCACCAACACCCGTAAGCACGGCGGGCCGAACGCGGGTGCGAGCGTTCGTCTGGTGTACTTCGACGACGGTCTGGGCCTGCTGGTGGAGGACGACGGCAAGGGCGCCCCACAGGAGCTGTACGAGGAGGGCGGCGCCGACGGCCGGGGGCACGGACTGATCGGGATGCGCGAACGCGTCGGCATGGTCGGCGGCACCCTGGACGCCGGGCCGCGTCCCGGCGGGGGCTTCCGCATCAGCGCACTTCTGCCGCTCAAACCGGCGCACTGAGTCACCGAAGACGGATGGAAGAAGGACCCCGATGACGATCCGCGTGATGCTCGTCGACGACCAGGTGCTGCTGCGCACCGGGTTCGGGATGGTGCTCGCCGCCCAGCCGGACATGGAGGTCGTCGCCGAGGCGGGGGACGGCGTCGAGGCCCTGGAGGCGCTGCGCTCCACCGCGGTCGACGTCGTCCTGATGGACGTCCGCATGCCCAAGCTCGACGGCGTGGAGGCCACCCGGCGCATCTGCGCGCAGCCGGACGCGCCCAAGGTGCTGATCCTGACCACGTTCGACCTGGACGAGTACGCCTTCTCCGGGCTGAAGGCGGGCGCGTCCGGCTTCATGCTCAAGGACGTGCCGCCCGGTGAGCTGCTGGCCGCCATCCGCGCCGTGCACAGCGGTGACGCCGTGGTGGCGCCCTCGACCACGCGGCGCCTGCTGGACCGGTTCGCGCCGATGCTGCCCTCCGCCGGCCGGGACCCCAAGCACAAGGAGCTGGAGCGCCTCACCGAGCGGGAGCGCGAGGTGATGGTGCTGGTCGCGCAGGGCCTGTCCAACGGGGAGATCGCGGCGCGGCTGGTGCTGTCCGAGGCGACCGTGAAGACCCATGTGGGCCGCATCCTCACCAAGCTGGGGCTGCGGGACCGGGTGCAGGTGGTGGTGCTGGCCTACGAGACCGGCCTGGTGCGGGCCGGCGGCCACGGCTGACGGCCGCCTCCGCCGCCCGCGCCTCCCCGCCGCCGGATCACCCGGCGACCCCCGGCGAGCTCCCTTCCCGCCCCGGCAGCCGCCGCGCGAACTCCCGTACGGCGGCCCGCACCTCCTCCGCCGTCCACTCCAGGCCGGACGCCTGCACGGAGACCTCCGTGCAGGCCATGCCGGGGCCCGCGGCGCCGGACCAGTGGCCGGGGAAGAGGGCCACCGAGGTCTCCTCGGCCTGCCGCAGCGCCGCCTCGGCGAGCACCTCGGGCTCGTACGGCAGCCAGACCTGGAACTCGTGGGTGTGCGGTACCTCGGGGTGCACCCGCGCCCAGGCGAGCCCCGCTTCGGCGAACCCCTCGCGCAGCGCGGCGGCGACCACGCGCGCGTGGCGGACGTACTCGGGCAGCCGGGGCAGCGAGCGCTCCAGGCCGATCAGCGCGGACAGCGCGGTCGGGAACTGCTGGAAGATCTGCCCGCCGTACCGGTGCCGCCAGGCCCGCGCCTCCTCGACCAGCGTGGGCGGGGGCGGGGTCTCGGCTGGGGGGGGGGGTAGGGGCCCGGCGAGCGCGGGCGCCGAGGCCGTCGAGGGACTTGTAGAACGACACGTAGACGCTGTCGGCCAGGCCCGCGATCTCCGCCAGGGGGCGCTCGAAGTGCTCGGTGCACTCCCACAGGCGCGCGCCGTCGAAGTGCACCACCGCGTCGCGCTCCCGCGCCGCCTCCACCAGCTCGGTCAGCTCCTCCCAGGTGGGCAGCACGAAACCGGTGTCCCGGAGCGGCAGTTCGAGCATCAGCGTCCCGAAGGGCTCCGCCAGGTCGCGTATCTCCGCGGCCGTCGGCCAGCTGGTCCCGCTGCCCACGTGCACCGGGCGCAGCCCGCTGACCTGGCTGAGGGCGTCACGCTCGTGCATCGCGGGGTGGGACAGCGGGTGCAGGGCCACCGCGGGGTTGCCGGTACGGCCCGCCCAGCAGCGCAGCGCCACCTGCTGGGCCATGGTGCCCGTGGGGAAGAACGCGGCGTCCTCGGTGCCCAGCAGCGCGGCGACCCGCTCCTCCAGGGCGGCGACGATCCGGTTGCCGTAGACGTCGGCCGGTTCGTCCAGGTCGTACACCTCCGCGCCCGCCTCCGCCAGGTCCGCGAGGCGGTCGCGGACCGAGTCGCCCGCGTGCGCGTGGCTCAGCCGGCGCGCACCCCGCCGCCGTACGGCCGCCCACCGCTCCCCGGTCGTGGGCTCCGCCTGTTCCCCGGTCGCGGGCTCCGCCCGTATCCCGGTCGTCGGTTCCGTGTCCTGCGTGGATGTCTCGGTCATGCCTGGGATCATGCCGCGCCGGGGCCGCGCGTGGCACCGCATATACGAGCGCGAGCCGCGTGGTGAAACCCACAGCCTGTGGACAACCGGTCGGCGGCGGACCGAGATAGCGTTAACATGACGAGAAATCGTCCGGTACATCGTCCGGTACCCGAAGCGGACTGGAACGGGAAGGCCGTCGTCGCGTGAGTACAGTCCACCAGCAAGACCACCGGGACCGCCCCGCGCGGCTCACCGTCGGCGTCGTGGGCGCCGGCCGGGTGGGCCCCGCGCTGGCCGCGTCCCTCCAGCTCGCCGGGCATCGGCCGGTGGCCGTCTCCGGTGTCTCCGACGCCTCCCGCAGGCGCGCCGAGGCCCTGCTTCCGGGCGTGCCCCTGGTGCCGCCCGCCGAGGTCCTGGAGCGCGCCGACCTGGTGCTGCTCACCGTCCCCGACGACGTGCTGCCCGCCCTGGTCACGGGGCTCGCCGAGACCGGTGCCGTACGGCCGGGACAACTGCTCGTGCACACCTCCGGGCGGTACGGCGCCAAGGTGCTCGGCCCCGCCCTGCGGGCCGGTGCCCTGCCGCTCGCGCTGCACCCCGCGATGACCTTCACCGGCACCCCCGTGGACGTCCAGCGCCTCGCGGGCTGCTCCTTCGGCGTCACCGCGCCCGAGGAGCTGCGGCTGGCCGCCCAGGCCCTGGTGATCGAGATGGGCGGCGAGCCGGAGTGGATCAGCGAGGAGAACCGCCCGCTCTACCACGCGGCCCTCGCGCTCGGCGCCAACCACCTGGTCACCCTGGTCGCGCAGGCCATGGAGCTGCTGCGCACGGCCGGTGTCGAGGCCCCCGACCGGATGCTCGGCCCGCTGCTCGGCGCCGCCCTGGACAACGCCCTGCGCTCCGGGGACGCGGCCCTGACCGGGCCGGTCGCGCGCGGGGACGCCGGGACCGTCGCCGCCCACCTCGTGGAGCTGCGCGAGCACGCCCCGGCGGCCGTCGCGGGCTACGTCGCGATGGCCCGCGCCACCGCCGACCGCGCCCTCGCACACGGCCTGCTCAAGCCCGAACTCGCCGCGGACCTGCTCGGCGCCCTGGCCGACGGCGCGGCCACGGGCGCACCCGGCGTACCAGGGACACCCGGCACGCCCGGCGCACCCGGCACCGAGAGCGACGACAACGACGGCACCGACGGCACCGACGGCCCGACCGGCACCGAGGGGAACGACCGATGACCACCGCCCTGCTCAGCACCGCGCGGGAACTGCACGCCCGCCCCCGCACGGGCCGCCGCGCCGTCGTGATGACCATGGGCGCGCTGCACGAAGGCCACGCCACCCTCATCCGCTCCGCGCGCGAGATCGCCGGCCCGGACGGCGAGGTCGTCGTCACCGTCTTCGTCAACCCGCTCCAGTTCGGCGCGGGCGAGGACCTGGACCGCTACCCGCGCACCCTGGACGCCGACCTGAAGGTCGCCGAACAGGCCGGTGCGGACGCCGTGTTCGCGCCCTCCGTGGATGAGGTCTACCCCGGCGGCGACCCCCAGGTCCGCGTCACCGCGGGCCCGATGGGCGAACGCCTGGAGGGTGCCTCCCGGCCCGGCCACTTCGACGGCATGCTGACCGTCGTCGCCAAGCTGCTCCACCTCACCCGCCCCGACGTCGCCCTCTACGGCCAGAAGGACGCCCAGCAGCTCGCCCTGATCCGGCGCATGGTGCGGGACCTGAACTTCGGCATCGAGATCGTCGGCGTGCCGACCGTGCGCGAGGAGGACGGGCTCGCGCTGTCCAGCCGCAACCGCTTCCTGTCGCCCGACGAGCGCCGCACCGCCCTCGCCCTGTCCCGCGCGCTGTTCGCCGGCCGCGACCGGCACGCCGCCCAGGAGGCGCTGCGCGCGCGGGCCCGCGAGGTGCCCGCCACCCAGGCGCGCGCGGAGGCGCTGAGCGCGATAGGGGAGTCCCGCGCGGCCGCCGACGCGCGCGCGGTGGCCACCGCCGCGCCGGGCGGACCGGCCGCCGTCCGCGCCGCCGCCCGCCAGGTCCTGGACGAGGCCGCGCACTACGACCCGCCGCTCGAACTGGACTACCTCGCCCTGGTCGACCCGTCCGACTTCACCGAGATCGGCGACGACTTCGCCGGCGAGGCCGTACTCGCCGTCGCGGCGCGGGTCGGCGCCACCCGGCTGATCGACAACCTCCCGCTCACCTTCGGCACCCTCGGAGCCGCCTCGTGACCAGCACCGGCATACGACTGCACGCGCCCGCCCCCGGCTGGGCCATCGCCGCGGACGTGGTCGTCGTCGGCTCCGGCGTGGCCGGGCTGACCGCCGCCCTGCGCTGCGAGGCCGCCGGGCTGAGCACGGTGGTCGTCACCAAGGCCCGCCTGGACGACGGCTCCACCCGCTGGGCCCAGGGCGGCATCGCGGCCGCCCTCGGCGAGGGCGACACCCCCGAACAGCACCTGGACGACACCCTGGTGGCGGGCGCCGGCCTGTGCGACGAGGCGGCCGTACGCCTCCTGGTCACCGAGGGCCCGGACGCGGTACGACGGCTCATCGAGACCGGCGCGCACTTCGACGAGTCCGACGGGGGCGGCCTCGCCCTCACCCGCGAGGGCGGCCACCACCGGCGCCGGATCGCGCACGCGGGCGGCGACGCCACCGGCGCCGAGATCTCCCGCGCGCTGGTCGAGGCGGTCCGCGCGCGCGGCCTGCGCACCATCGAGAACGCGCTCGTCCTGGACCTGCTCACGGACGCCGGGGGCCGCACGGCCGGCGTCACCCTGCACGTCATGGGCGAGGGCCAGCACGACGGCGTGGGCGCCGTGCACGCCCCCGCGGTGGTGCTCGCCACCGGCGGCATGGGCCAGGTGTTCGCCGCCACCACCAACCCGTCGGTGTCCACCGGCGACGGCGTGGCGCTCGCGCTGCGCGCCGGCGCCGAGGTCAGCGACCTGGAGTTCGTGCAGTTCCACCCGACCGTGCTGTTCCTCGGCACCGACGCCGAGGGCCAGCAGCCACTGGTCTCCGAGGCGGTGCGCGGCGAGGGCGCCCACCTGGTCGACGCCGACGGCACCCGCTTCATGCTCGGGCAGCACGAACTGGCCGAGCTGGCGCCCCGGGACATCGTGGCCAAGGCCATCATGCGGCGGATGCAGGAGCAGGACGCCGAGCACATGTTCCTGGACGCCCGCCACTTCGGCGCCGAGATGTGGGCACACCGCTTCCCGACCATCCTGGCCGCCTGCCGGGCCAACGGCATCGACCCGGTCACCGAGCCCATCCCGATCGCCCCGGCCGCCCACTACGCCTCCGGAGGCGTGCGCACCGACGACCACGGCCGCACCACCGTGCCGGGCCTGTACGCGAGCGGGGAGTGCGCCTGCACCGGCGTGCACGGCGCCAACCGGCTCGCCTCCAACTCCCTCCTGGAGGGCCTGGTCTACGCCGAGCGGATCGCCGCGGACATCGCCGCCGAGCGCGCCGCCGACGGCCTGCGCGCGCGGGTGCCCGAGCCGGTCCCGCACCCCGGCAGGCCCGCGCACCCGCTGCTCGCCCCCGAGTCCCGGTTCGCCATCCAGCGGATCATGAGCGAGGGCGCGGGCGTGCTGCGCAGCGCCGAGTCCCTCGCGGGGGCCGCCGAGCAGCTCCAGCGGCTGGACACGGACGCCCGCGACGCGCTGGATGTGCACGGCAAGACCGCCGAGCCCGGCGTGGACACCTGGGAGGCCACCAACCTCCTGTGCGTGGCCCGCGTCCTGGTCGCCGCCGCGCGGCTGCGCGAGGAGACCCGCGGCTGCCACTGGCGCGAGGACTTCGCCGGGCGCGACGACGCCAACTGGCGCCGTCACATCGTCGTCAGGCTCGATCGCGACCGTTCGCTGGCGGTGCGCCCCACCGACACCGCAGACTTCCCCCCTACCCGGTAACACCCAGCGCTTCAGGAGCAGTGACAGACGTGAGCACCGACGACCTTCCCCTCGTGACGACCGGCGGCTGCGGCGACGGCTGCGGCTGCGGCGCGGAGCACGACGAGGAGTACCTGGAGTGCGGGCTCGACCCCGTGCTCGCCGAGCTGCTGGCCGACGCCGGGCTCGACCCGGTCGAGGTCGAGGACATCGCCACCGTGGCCATCCAGGAGGACCTGGCCGGCGGGGTGGACGTGACCACGGTCGCGACCATCTCCGAGGAGGCCGTCGCCACCGGTGACTTCACCGCGCGCGAGGCGGGCACCGTGGCCGGGCTGCGGGTCGCCGAGGCCGTGCTCTCCGTGGTCTGCACGGACGAGTTCGAGGTCGAGCGGCACGTGGAGGACGGCGACCGGGTCGAGGCCGGGCAGAAGCTGCTGTCCGTCACCACCCGCACCCGCGACCTGCTCACCGCCGAGCGCAGCGCGCTGAACCTGCTGTGCCGGCTGTCCGGCATCGCGACCGCGACGCGGGCGTGGGCGGACGTCCTGGAGGGCACGAAGACCAAGGTCCGCGACACCCGCAAGACGACGCCGGGCCTGCGCGCCCTGGAGAAGTTCGCGGTCCGCGCGGGCGGCGGCGTCAACCACCGCATGTCCCTGTCGGACGCGGCCCTCGTCAAGGACAACCACGTGGTCGCGGCCGGCGGCGTCGCCGAGGCGTTCAAGGCCGTACGGGAGTCCTTCCCGGACGTGCCGATCGAGGTCGAGGTCGACACGCTGCACCAGCTGCGCGAGGTCGTGGAGGCGGGCGCCGACCTGATCCTGCTGGACAACTTCACGCCCGGCGAGTGCGCGGAGGCCGTGGGCATCGTGGACGGGCGGGCGCTCCTGGAGGCCTCCGGCCGCCTGACGCTCGCCACCGCGCGCGCCTACGCCGACACGGGCGTCGACTTCCTCGCCGTCGGCGCGCTCACCCACTCCTCGCCGATCCTGGACATCGGCCTGGACCTGCGGGAGGCGGAGTAACGGCCATGCTGCTCACGATCGACGTCGGCAACACGCAAACCGTCCTCGGCCTGTTCGACGGCGAGGACATCGTGGAGCACTGGCGCATCTCCACCGACGCCCGCCGCACGGCGGACGAGCTGGCGGTGCTGCTCCAGGGCCTGATGGGCATGCACCCGCTGCTCGGCGACGAACTGGGCGACGGCATCGACGGGATAGCGATCTGCGCCACCGTCCCCTCGGTCCTGCACGAGTTGCGCGAGGTCACCCGGCGCTACTACGGCGACGTCCCGGCGGTCCTGGTCGAGCCGGGCGTCAAGACCGGCGTGCCCATCCTCACCGACAACCCCAAGGAGGTCGGCGCCGACCGCATCGTCAACTCGGCCGCGGCGGTGGACCTGTACGGCGGTCCGGCGATCGTCGTCGACTTCGGTACGGCGACCACCTTCGACGCGATCTCCGCGCGCGGCGAGTACGTGGGCGGTGTCATCGCCCCCGGCATCGAGATCTCCGTCGACGCGCTCGGCGTCAAGGGCGCCCAGCTCCGCAAGATCGAGGTGGCCCGGCCGCGCAGCGTGATCGGCAAGAACACGGTCGAGGCCATGCAGGCGGGCATCGTGTACGGGTTCGCCGGCCAGGTCGACGGGGTGGTGGGCCGGATGGCGCGCGAGCTGGCGGACGACCCGGACGACGTGACGGTGATCGCGACGGGCGGGCTGGCGCCGATGGTGCTCGGCGAGGCATCGGTGATCGACGAGCACCAGCCGTGGCTGACGCTGATCGGCCTGCGGCTGGTGTACGAGCGGAACGTGTCGCGGCTTTAGAGGGAAACCCTCGCGACACATCATCCCGTTGTGACGCTTTTGTCCGATTAGCGGTAGCGTCGCCGCATGCCCACGCCATACGGATCCCGCGGCGGCATGGCGTTCGGCGCGGAGGAGCTGCGTGTGCTCCGCCGCGCCCTCGCCCTCGCCCTTCACCCCGGCCGCACGTCCGCCCAGGACGTACAGGACTGCCTCCGGCTCGCCGAGTCGCTCGACGAGGCGATCCACGAGGGGGTGAGACTGCGCGCCTTCCTGCTGGCCGATCTGGACCGCTACCGGGCCGCGCTGCCGGGCACCGCGGCCGGTTACTTCACCCTCCTGGAGGAGGCGCTGGGCGCCGCGTACCGGCCGGTGCCGGACGACCTCGCGGCGCTGCGGGCACTGCGCGGGAACCCGAGGGCGGCGGCGCTGCTGGAACGCTGCCGGGCGCTGGCGGAACACGACGTACGGGCCCGCTTCGCCCAGGGCGCGCGCAGGGTCCCGGCGCCGGCGGTGCCGCCCGCGCGCACGCGTCTGCTGGCCCTGTCGGGCGGTGCGGGGCGCCCGTCGGAGGACGCCGGCAAGCAGCCCCCCAAGCCCGCCCCGAAGCCGGCCCCCGCCGAGCGCCCCGACCCGGCCGCCCCCAAGCGCCCCATCCCCACCCCCGGCGAGGTCTTCCCCCGCCGCAAGCCCCCGGCCCCGCCGCAGCAACTGGTCTGCTGACCCCGGCCGGGTACCCACCGGTGGCGGGCGCCCGGTCGGTGACGGCCGTTCTCCGGGGTCGGCGGTATGTCCGTACAGCCGCCTCCGCGTACCCCCACCCCGCCCGATTCGCCCGGTAGGGCATGGCTACTCTGGTCGCATGGACTATGTCTCCGCGCTTGTGCCCCCGGTCGTGATGGCCGCGTTCTTCATCGGTGTGGTCCGGGTGATCGTGAAGACCCAGGGCGGGGCGGCCAAGGCCAAGGAGGACGCGGCCGTCGACGCCGCCATCGCGCGGGCGGAGGCGGCCGGCGGCACGTCCGCCGCGGCCGACGCCTGAGCCGCCCCGAGGGATCGCCGAGGGCCGGGGGGGAAGCGCCGTTTTCCTCAAACACGCCCTTTTTGTCCTGGTTCGTAAGGTTTCGCCACGTCTGGCACGCCATCGCCGCGATCTCCCACTATTGTTCTGAGTTGTGCCTCGCCCCTTGGGAGAACTCGAAGACGCCGTCATGACGCGGGTGTGGAAGTGGAACCGCCCGGTGACCGTTCGGGAAGTCCTGGAAGACCTCCAGCAGGAACGCACCATCGCGTACACCACCGTGATGACGGTTTTGGACAATCTCCATCAGAAGGGCTGGGTCCGCCGCGAGGCGGAAGGACGGGCCTATCGATATGAGGCCGTCTCCACCCGCGCCGCCTACGCCGCGGCCCTCATGAACGACGCCTGGTCGCAGAGCGACAACCCCGCCGCCGCACTCGTCGCGTTCTTCGGGATGATGAGCGAGGAACAGCGCCAGGCCCTTCAGGACGCCGTACGCATCGTCCAGGGACCGGAAACCCGGCAAGCCCCCGAAGCCGCCGAACCGCGAGCCGCACAAGCGGAGCAACAGGAGAACCCCGGCTCGGCTCAGGACGCCGCCGGGCGATAGCGTCCGCCCATGTCCGCGAAGCACCCCGAAGTCTCCGCAAAAGCCATCACGGTCCGCCGGGCCAGGACCGGCGATGTGCCGGCCGTGCGCCGCCTCCTCGACGCCTACGTCCAGGGCCGCATCCTGCTCGACAAAGCCACGGTCACGCTTTACGAGGACATCCAGGAGTTCTGGGTCGCGGAACGGGACGACAACGCCGAGGTCGTCGGCTGCGGCGCGCTGCACGTCATGTGGGAGGACCTCGCGGAAGTCCGCACTCTCGCGGTCAAGCCCGGCCTCAAGGGCGCGGGCGTCGGCCATCAGTTGCTGGAGAAGTTGCTCCAGACCGCGCGCTGGCTCGGTGTTCGCCGGGTTTTCTGCCTGACCTTCGAAGTCGACTTCTTCGGGAAGCACGGCTTCGTCGAGATCGGTGAGACACCGGTCGACACCGATGTCTACGCGGAGCTGCTGCGTTCCTATGACGAGGGCGTCGCGGAGTTCCTCGGACTCGAACGAGTGAAACCGAACACCCTGGGCAACAGCCGGATGCTTCTGCATCTGTGATCGTCTTTGCCCGGCGACTATGCGCGGTGCCCTATGTCCGAAACGCGTATCTTTCCGGCCGCTGCCCCCTCCCCACCGCTCTCCCAGGGGTTTGTGTTTTTCCCGCAAAAGCGGTTTGCTTTCCGACGTATCGCAGTACTGCATATAACAGGGGCGGCGAAACGGGCGGACGCGCGCACCCTGACCCTCAACGTTATCGATGAAAGGAAATCCGGTGGCACAGAAGGTTCAGGTCCTTCTTGTCGACGACCTCGACGGCGGCGAGGCGGACGAGACGGTGACGTTCGCGCTGGACGGCAAGACGTACGAGATCGATCTCACGACGGCCAATGCGGACAAGCTGCGCGGCCTTCTCGACCCTTATGTCAAGGGTGGCCGTCGCACCGGTGGCCGTGCCTCCGGCGGCCGCGGAAAGGCGCGTGCCGCCGCCGGCGGCAACCAGGACACCGCGGCGATCCGCGCCTGGGCCAAGGAGAACGGCCTGGAGGTCAACGACCGCGGCCGCGTCCCCGCCTCCATCCGCGAGGCGTACGAGAAGGCCAACGGCTGACCGGCCGAATCGGCCGGATATCGGTACGACCATCAGAACGGCACGACCGTCAGTACGGCGCTACGGCGAGACCGGCACCCCGCCGCATCCCCGCCGCAGCCGGACGCGGTGACACCACGCTGCCACCGTGTCCACCAGCCGTACGAGATCCGGGGCGCTCCCCTCGCGCCCCACGCCCGGCATCGCGGGCAGCGAGGCTTCCGCCTCGCGTCCCGGCACAGGGGGCCGCAGCCACACGGCGGCCCCCTTCGGGCTGCCGGGCGGTGGCAGCGGCCGGCCGGGCGGCAGGGGTGGCTCCAGGACGTCTCCCGCCCCCAGGGCCCGCAGATCGAGCGCCACGGCGCCCCACTCCAGCCAGTCCAGCAGCCCCGGCAGCTCCTCCGCGCAGCCCGCGGCCACCAGCAGCCGCATCCGGTCACCCCGCAGGGCCACCGGCGAGCCCGGCGCGAGATGCCGCAGCGCCCGCGCGCCCGCCTCGGCCGGCACGTCCAGGACGTCGAAGAGCACCCCGGCCGGCAGCCCCGGCGGCGCTCCGGGCACGGTCGGCCAGCCCAGCTCGTGCTCGTACCAGCGCCGGACCTCGCGCCACCCCGGCCCGCGTCCGGGCGCACCGGGCGCACCGGGCGCTCCCGGTTCGACGGGGCGGCGGGGAAGGGGGACCGTGGAGGTCGTGGAGACCGTGCCAGTCATGCCGGGTGCAACAGGCGGGACAGGCGGCGAGTTACGCTGAGTTCCCCACTGATCGCATAGCGTGCCGAAAACGTGGGCGGCCGGTGGGACGAGGAGCCGCAAGGTTGTTCGCCCATAGCGGAGGGAACCGGTGCGCTCGGCATGGAGTGTCAGTCCCCGCGGGTAAGACATGCCTAGTGGGAGGGGGCGACGCGTGGGCGCGGCGGTCTCCCGTTCGCCATCGGCGTAGTGGCGAGTGGGGTAACTGCCTGGCCTGCGGGAACATCGTCTCGCACCATCGGGTTGGAGCAGATGTCGGCGTTCGCGGTCAGGAGGCCAAGGACGGTGTCGGCAGTTGGAATGAGCGGTCCCCGCTTGCGGGACTAAGCTGCGGAAGGACAGGGAGGGGAAGTTCCCCCCACTGCCTGACCGCTCTGAGGAGCGATTAACGATGTTCGAGAGGTTCACCGACCGCGCGCGGCGGGTTGTCGTCCTGGCTCAGGAAGAAGCCCGGATGCTCAACCACAACTACATCGGCACCGAGCACATCCTCCTGGGTCTCATCCACGAGGGCGAAGGTGTCGCCGCTAAGGCCCTGGAGAGCCTCGGCATTTCGCTCGAGGCGGTCCGTCAGCAGGTGGAGGAGATCATCGGTCAGGGCCAGCAGGCCCCGTCCGGCCACATCCCCTTCACCCCCCGTGCCAAGAAGGTCCTGGAGCTGTCGCTCCGCGAGGCCCTTCAGCTGGGCCACAACTACATCGGCACGGAGCACATCCTGCTCGGCCTGATCCGTGAGGGCGAGGGCGTCGCCGCCCAGGTCCTGGTCAAGCTGGGTGCCGACCTCAACCGGGTGCGGCAGCAGGTCATCCAGCTGCTCTCCGGTTACCAGGGCAAGGAGACCGCCACCGCCGGCGGCCCGGCCGAGGGCACCCCCTCGACCTCCCTGGTCCTGGACCAGTTCGGCCGGAACCTCACCCAGGCCGCCCGCGAATCCAAGCTCGACCCGGTCATCGGGCGCGAGAAGGAGATCGAGCGGGTCATGCAGGTGCTGTCCCGCCGTACCAAGAACAACCCGGTGCTGATCGGTGAGCCCGGCGTCGGCAAGACCGCCGTCGTGGAGGGCCTCGCCCAGGCCATCGTCAAGGGCGAGGTGCCCGAGACGCTGAAGGACAAGCACCTGTACACGCTGGACCTCGGCGCCCTGGTCGCCGGCTCCCGCTACCGCGGTGACTTCGAGGAGCGCCTGAAGAAGGTCCTCAAGGAGATCCGCACCCGCGGCGACATCATCCTGTTCATCGACGAGCTGCACACGCTGGTCGGTGCGGGTGCCGCCGAGGGCGCCATCGACGCGGCCTCCATCCTCAAGCCGATGCTGGCCCGCGGTGAACTCCAGACCATCGGTGCGACCACGCTGGACGAGTACCGCAAGCACCTGGAGAAGGACGCGGCCCTGGAGCGCCGCTTCCAGCCCATCCAGGTCGCCGAGCCGTCCCTGCCGCACACCATCGAGATCCTCAAGGGTCTGCGCGACCGGTACGAGGCGCACCACCGCGTCTCCATCACCGACGAGGCGCTGGTCCAGGCCGCCACCCTGGCCGACCGCTACATCTCGGACCGCTTCCTGCCGGACAAGGCCATCGACCTGATCGACGAGGCCGGCTCCCGGATGCGCATCCGCCGGATGACCGCGCCGCCGGACCTCCGCGAGTTCGACGAGAAGATCGCCGGCGTCCGCCGGGACAAGGAGTCCGCGATCGACTCGCAGGACTTCGAGAAGGCCGCCTCGCTGCGCGACAAGGAGAAGCAGCTCCTGGCCGCCAAGGCCAAGCGCGAGAAGGAGTGGAAGGCCGGCGACATGGACGTCGTCGCCGAGGTCGACGGCGAGCTGATCGCCGAGGTCCTCGCCACGGCCACCGGCATCCCGGTCTTCAAGCTGACCGAGGAGGAGTCCTCCCGCCTGCTGCGCATGGAGGACGAGCTGCACAAGCGGGTCATCGGCCAGGTCGACGCCGTCAAGGCGCTGTCCAAGGCGATCCGCCGTACGCGTGCCGGTCTGAAGGACCCGAAGCGCCCCGGTGGCTCGTTCATCTTCGCCGGCCCCTCCGGTGTCGGTAAGACCGAGCTGTCCAAGGCGCTCGCCGAGTTCCTCTTCGGCGACGAGGACGCGCTGATCTCCCTCGACATGTCGGAGTTCAGCGAGAAGCACACGGTCTCGCGTCTCTTCGGCTCGCCCCCCGGCTACGTGGGCTACGAAGAGGGCGGCCAGCTGACCGAGAAGGTGCGCCGCAAGCCGTTCTCCGTCGTCCTGTTCGACGAGGTCGAGAAGGCCCACCCGGACATCTTCAACTCGCTGCTCCAGATCCTGGAGGACGGTCGCCTGACCGACTCCCAGGGCCGGGTCGTGGACTTCAAGAACACGGTCATCATCATGACGACCAACCTCGGCACGCGGGACATCTCCAAGGGCTTCAACCTGGGCTTCGCGGCCTCGGGTGACACGAAGACCAACTACGAGCGCATGAAGAACAAGGTCCAGGACGAGCTCAAGCAGCACTTCCGGCCCGAGTTCCTCAACCGCGTGGACGACGTGGTCGTCTTCCCGCAGCTCACGCAGGAGGACATCCTGCGGATCGTCGACCTGATGATCAGCAAGGTGGACGAGCGCCTGAAGGACCGGGACATGGGCATCGAGCTCTCCCAGTCCGCCAAGGAACTGCTGTCCAAGCGGGGCTACGACCCCGTGCTGGGCGCCCGGCCGCTGCGCCGTACGATCCAGCGCGAGATCGAGGACAGCCTCTCCGAGAAGATCCTCTTCGGCGAGCTGCGCCCCGGCCACATCGTGGTCGTGGACACGGAGGGCGAGGGTGACTCCGCGACCTTCACCTTCCGCGGCGAGGAGAAGTCGGCCCTGCCGGACGCCCCGCCGATCGAGCAGGCGGCGGGCGGCGGCCCGAACCTGAGCAAGGACGCGTAAACCCGCGGCGCTTCAGCCGAAGGGGCCGGTGCTTTTGGCACCGGCCCCTTCGGCGCTCTTCCACGGTCACTTCCGCGTCCGGGAAGAGGTCCGTGAAAGAGCCGGGATCAGGCAGAGAGCGTGTGGCCGACCGGTGAGGGACGGACTGCTTCAGCAGCTGACCGAACGGCGGAGCCGCCCGTCGCCAGTCGGCCCGTCGAACTCGCCTACGCCGTGCCGGCCGAGGCCTGGACGCTGTCAGACGGTGCTTTGCCGGGCGTGGGCGGCGAACCATTCCGCCTCCCACTCCAAAATCACCGGGAGTTCCCCGGGCAGCCGTGCGGGGAGTTCAGTGGCCAGCCGGTACTGCCCGTCATGACGGACGACATAGCCGTGATCGATCAGCGCCCGCCGCAGGGCCGCGAAGTCGTCGTGCGCTGCCTGGAGGAGTGCGTTCACCTCCGGCTCCTGGTAGACACGACCCGGCTCGAAGAGACTCGCGAGTTTCAGGAGCACGGCCACCCGCGTCTTGCGCTTGGTGGGAAACTGGCGGAGCCGTCCGTCCCGGAAGAACCGGTCGGCGATGACCTGACGCTCCAGCGGTCCGGAAGGGACGGGCGCGTCCCGGCGGACCGCCGGATCCGGAAGGTGAAGGCTCTCCTCGTATCTTCCCGTCACTGTTTCCTGCCGCCTTTCCTTGTTCGGTACGTTCGTTCCGGCGCCGCTCCGAGTCACTGGCCGGCAGGCTGAGAATGGGCTCCCACCACTCCCCACTTCGCCAGCGACTGGAGGACTCGGCCCAGCGGGGCGTTCGGGGCCAGACCGTTGACTTCGACGCTGCCGCCGTCCACGAGGGACGCGAGATCGTCGAGGAGCTGACGGTCGTAGGGCAACTCGGCCACATGCCCGTTGCCTCCGAGCATCAGCCATTCCCGCGACTCCGACACATACCACTGGAGTCCGGCGGTGGAGAGCAGAGAGACCTCGGCGGCAAGACGGACCGGACCGCTGACGGGCCGCGGCACGCCCAGCCGGCTGCTCGTCTCGCGTCGCAGTGCCGACCCGGCCATCCACCGCTCGACATCCCCCTGGCTGACCAGCCGCCGCAGGGTGTTCAGGTTGTCGGTGTCCTCCACGGCGAGCGTCGTCGCACCGTTGATACCGATGGGCGCCCGCTTCGGCCCCTTCGAGTTCAGTGCGCGGCGCACTCGGTCGACCACTTTCCCAGTGTCCCGGCAGTCGTCCCAGAAAGCCAGGTTCAAGTTGAGGCTGACCTCGTCCGGCGACTCCGCCACGTGGTACGTGTCGTAGGGGAAGTAGGCGATGCGATCCGGGAGGTTCTTGAGCGGCGTCGACTGGCCGCGGAAGGCGTTGTATTCCGGCCACTTGGCTCCGGCGACACCCGATACCGACGAGGGCCAGGTGAGCATCACCTTTCCAGGGCGGACGGTGAAGGCGAAGTTGTCGGCGTAGTCGACGTGGGCGCCCGTATGGGTCCACTCGTAGCGTCCGACGAAGCAGTCGACGTCGACCCTGCCGCCCGGCCGGTGTCCGAGGACCTGCGCCATGAGATCGGCGAAGGCCTTGGCGAAGTCCCAGAATTCCGCGCTCACCGCCGGCAGACCGAAATAGGCGGTATTCCAGAATCTACCGGCCATCTTGGTGTCGATCCGCTGGATGTAGGCATCCATGTCCGCGTCGAGTTCTGGGTCGAACATCTGCGAGGTGTCGAGTGCGTCCGCACGCTGGCCGTCGATCACGGTGACAGCCTCACCTTGGCCCGGCGTCTTCGACCCCGCACGAGCAGCCTTCAAGAACTCATTCAGGCAGTCTGGCAGCGCGGCCACAGGCGGTGTGACAGAGCATGCGGCCAGCTCCGCCACCTCACGCCGCCAGACCTTGGTGACGAATTCCGGGCTTGTAACGTTCAGCACGATTGTTTCCTTCCTGGGCACGCTCGCGGCCATGACCGTTGCAACACATCAGGCGATGACTCTCATCGACTTGGATGCCCGCGCCAGCGTCGAGAGGTACAGCCCCCCGGCGACAAGGCAGATTCCTGAGACAGCCGCCAGCAGCGTGGGAGCGTGGCCTGGGCGCAGGACGAAGCCCACCGCGAAACTCAGGAAAAGTGACGCGTTCAGGATCCAGTTGAAAGCGGCCCATGCGTGGGCTTGTCCATCGGCTGGCACGCTCGACCAAATGATGCGGGAGAGAAGAAGGTTGAAGATACCGTTTCCGATACCGCCGAGAACGAACGTGGCAGTGGCGAGCCAGAAAGGGAGCCCGAGGCTGGGCAGACCGAGTGCCAGGGCCACCAGGACATTGGACAGCGGTAGAAAGGCCCGCACCGCAGTGCTCCGCTTGGGGGTCACCGCCGCCGTGATCATCGATGCGACCGCCCAACAGGCCATCACGATGCCGAGGCCCCTGATGTCGTAGCCGGGGGTACGGGCCAGCATGAAGGGACCCGACACTCCCTCCAGGCTGGTTGTGAGCAGCATGGCGACCAGGCAGAGGAGACCGGCGACTCCGAACGCGCCCGGGGCCAGCAAGTAGCCGAAGCCCGCCATGGCCTTGGGGTTGCTCTGGGGGTCCGCCTCCGGAATCCGCGGTGACCAGGCCACGGCCAGGACGAGCAGGAAGGTCAGGGCGTTCAGCACGAAGGTCGGTCCGGCACCGGACAGGCTCACCAGCACGCCGGCCAGCACCATACCCGCGGCGCCGGCGCCGGCCTTGGTCACACCCCACGCCTTGGCGAGTTCGGCCTGTCGCCCATCGCTCAGGGCGTGCAGCAGCGAACGGGAGAACGGCATGGTCAGGGCCTCGCAGGAGGCCGCGATCAGAACGCACGCCAGCACGACGACCGGGTTGTGGGCCAGCACGGCGGCAACGACGAAGGCCGCCACCTGACCGATCAAGCCGGCTCGCCACGCCGTCCGCGAGCGGATCCAGTTCCGGGAGCTGACCACGGGTGTCAGCACCAGGATCGGAATGGTCTGAGCAGCCAGCACCGCGGCGAGGAAGGTCGTGGACCCTTCCTTCACCGCGATGAGGGCGTACGCCACTTGGACCAGCTTGTCGCCGAACTCTGAAGCCGCCATGGCGAGGAGGAGCTTGACCAGCCCTGCTGGGTAACTGTCTGAACGGCCTGACAGCACGGGATGCCTCACACTTCGGAGATGACGAGCCGGGAACAGGGAGCGCTGGGCGTCAGGCCCGTGGGCCGACGAAACCCAGGGAGTCCAGGGTCTGAACGTGCTTGTCGAACGTACCCGCGGCATCGGTGAGCTTGTCGCCCGTCCTGCTCACGAAGAGGTCCCGGGCCTCGTCGACCGACTCCGAGCGCTGAACACATCCCAGAGCGAATGCGGATGTCGGGGTAAGAAGTACGGTGGCGGCGGGGTCCTTCAGGAAGGCGAGGACATGTCGCCGCGTGGACAGGGTGGCGAGGCGGACACAGCGCGTCCTCATGCGCGCACCTCCAGCATTGCCTTGAGACTGTGGTCCAGCCACTCCACCAGGACGCGTCCGTCCTCACCCAGGTTGTCCCGGTGCGGAGAGGCCAGGAGATGGTCGAGCATGAACTGCGCTCGCTCGGTGGGGACTTCGATCTGCTCTGCCGACGGGCCGATGACGCTGCGCCGGAAACCGGCGAGATGCACATAGACATGGCATGCCGAAAGGAGCCGCCAGGTGCTGAAGTACCGCTTGGTCGGCTGCTTGACCGACCACGGCAGCAGCGTGGTCGCCGACGTGTCCTCCGTGTAGGAGGGGACGAGCACCTGCCGGACTTGGCGGGCGAGTTCCGTCACGTCGTGCAGAGACTCGTGCAGGACGGCGTCGGCGAGTTCCCAGGTGTCGCGCTCCAGCATGTGGTGGCCCACGTAGATGACTTCGGGGGTCTGTGACAGATACATGCTCGGCACAGGGTTCTCGACGACGATGCCGACGCTGACGAACGGCAGAACCTGGGCGGCGACCCGGGGGAACACCTCGCCCAACAAGTCGAGGGCTGCCGTCAGGGCCTGCCGCGCGGTCCGGTCCAGTGGATGCGGGCGCGGCCGACCGAGGCCCATGTCCTCGAACGCGAATCCCACCAGACGTGCGAGATCGGTCCACCGGGCACCATCGCGTCCGCCGTGCACCGGACCGGTCTCGAACGTCGATCGGGGCAGCCCATCGAGCGTTGTCCTGTCCGGAAGGTCTGCTATCAGCCGGCCGTACCACGCCGCGCGGGCCACCCGTGTGGCCCGGGACTCATGTGCCACCGGGGCTGCTGGCAGCTCATAGATGTCCGACCAGCCGTCGAGCAGAGCCGCGCGATCCCTGAGCAGAGCCACACCGTCGAAGTACGGGGGTGTCTGCCCGAGTATCTCCTGAGGGACAGTGATCTTGGAGGTCGTCATTCCCGCGGCCTTCCCATGCCGACGGCCAGCAGGACCACCTCTTCCCCTTCGGGCAACGGTGGACGCCCGTGCGGGGTGTAGTTGGCGTGGAAGAACACGGATTCACCGACGTTGAGGTCCGTCGCCATGAATTCGCCGTCCGCCCCCCAAAAGTAGGTGGCCGTCCGGGATTTTTCGGAGGTCTTGACCCGCCGCAGCATCGTGAGCAGATTGAACTCGTACTCCAGCTGGTCGTCTATGTGCAGCGGTACCCAGTCGGACTTCTGGTAGTACAGCAGGAGAGCCTCATTGTCGGGGCGGAAAACAAGCCCGTGCGCGGCGGCGAGGCGGTTGATGACGTCACTCTCTTCCACGATGGACTTCACGGCGCCGGGGGCCGGCAGCACATGACGGCCCATGTAGTCCCGCGAGTCCCCGTGAGAATCCATGGCGATCTGGAGGAGGTTGTTTGTCTGCTGCTCGCTGAAGAGGGTGAACTGTGAATAGACAGACGGCCGGATCCTGACCCGGTCCTTGAGCTGACCCGCGACGAAGTCTGCCATCGCTGCGCGTGGAGTACCCCGCCGTGGCAGTCGACCTGACGGTGTCAACGTGTTCAACTGGAGAGACCACTCGGTCAACTCCGGATCGGTAATACGAGTCATTCTCAGCCCCCTCTCGGCGGATCGGATAGACGTCGGCAGGTCCCGGGGAATCCCCGGGACCTGCGCCGCATCAGCCGTACAGCGGGTACTGAGCGACCTTGCGGTCCGTGAGCTCGGACACCTCCGCAGCCTCGGTGGTGTCGTCCCCATCCGCCAGTTCCGCCAGCTCGTCGAACTCGATGTTGTTCATGGTCTTGCTCCTTCCGTGTGCCACTCGATGCCCCCACGGGGCCGGCTGTTGAAGGAGAGCTAACCAACGGCCCCTCGAGCACGAGTCGGAGAGCCCTTGAAGAACCTTGGAGAACCACTTCGAGGCGACGCGGCGGACGTCCCTGCCCGTCCGTCCGAACGGTGGGGTGGGCGGCCGGGCTTTGTGCGGGAGGCGCGCACCTCGGCCGACTGCTTCAGGAGAGCTGGCCGTTGTAGTCGGGCAGTTTGAAGGTCTGGTCGGCGTGGCCGCCGGAGAGGTCGGTCGTGCTGTTGCCGATGTTGGCGATGATGTCGTAGCCCTTGTTCTCGATGGCGACACGCTGGGCCGTCTTGTAGTCCGCGACGTTCTTGAAGAGGTCGAACAGGCCGCGCACGTAGATGCCGGAGACCTTGTAGCCGTCGTACTCGAGGTTCCACTTGGTGGGTGCCTCGATGATGCCCGGTCGGGCGGTCACGAAGAAGAGGGCGACGCCGTGCTCCTGGGCGTACTGGGCGACGTCGAAGACCGGCTTGTTGGCCGTCTGGGGGACCGTGAAGCCCAGATCGGTGTCCAGCGTGGTGTTGTCGATGTCGAAGACGATGGCCTGCTTGTCGCCCGGCCTTGCGGCGGCGATGCGCTGCTTGAGGTAGGGCAGGGCCTGGTCCATGACCGTCTGGCAGTCGTTCTGCCAGGTGGCGAAGTCGACCTTGCCGGTCGTGGTGCTCGCCGCCGCGGTGGGGGCCGGGGCCGTGGTGGCGTCCGCTGCGCGGGCCGGGGCGGCCACGGCGGCCAGGGCGGCCACGGAGACGGCGGTCACGGTGAGGCGGCGCGCCAGGGGGCTGGTCATCGGTGGGGGTTCCTCTCACGTCACGTACGCGGTGCCGGATGGCAGGTGCATGATCTGTGGTGCGGATGGCGTGAGGGGAACCGTAGGGTTACCGATCGGTAGGTGGATAGGGGTCTGCATCACATTCACAGCCCCGCCGGAGTGCGCAGCCGGTGACATGCCGCACAGGCGATTCATCCCTTACTAGCCCCGATAGTGGGATCCGCCGGGCGGGTAAAGGGCGGGCAAAGCACTCGTAGATCCCTGGTTACGGGTGGAAAGGGGCACGTCGTGCGGGGGGCTTCCGGGTCGGCGCGGGGCCGTCAAGGCGGTGAGTGGTTTTGGGGTCGTCTACTACTGGGTGCCGTAGATGCCCCACTTCCGCCCGTATGGGGCGATCGGTTACCAAGGGATGGCCGCAGCGGCGAACACCTGTCCGCCGGGCGGCCGACCTGTCCCCGAGTTCACGAGGTCTCGATGTTCCAGCGCTTCACGTCCCGTGCCCCCCGTACGTCCTCGCTCCGTACCCGCGCCGCCTTCCTGGCCGCCGGTGTCGCTGTCCCGGTCGTGCTGGGCGCCGGAGTCGCGAGCGCCGCTCCGTCGGCGGCCTCCTGGGTGGACCCGGTGAAGAAGTACTCGCTCTCCGCGGGCTTCAACCAGTCCGGCGCCCACTGGGTCGCCAAGCACAGCGGCCAGGACTTCGCCGTGGCCACCGGCACCGAGGTCGTCGCCGTGCACGGCGGCACCGTGGTCAAGGCCGGTCCCAACGGCGCCGGTGACGGTCCCGCGTACGGCAACGCCATCGTGATCAAGCACGAGAACGGCGTCTACTCCCAGTACGCGCACCTGTCCCGCGTCGACGTCAGGATCGGCCAGAAGGTGAAGACCGGCCAGCACATCGCCCTGTCCGGCTCCACCGGCAACTCCACGGGTCCCCACCTGCACTTCGAGATCCGTAAGACCCCGAACTACGGCTCCGCCCTCAACCCGGTGCCGTTCCTGAAGGGCAAGGGCGTCCGCGTCTGAGCCGAGCGGGCCCCCTGGGCCGAGCCCTCCGAGCCGTCCGTGTCGAGTGAGTCGACCGGGCGGCTCAGTCGTCGGCGTGGGCGTGCTCGTGTGCCTGGGTGACCAGGTCGAGGGCGACCTCCAGCACGGCCCGGCGGCGCTTCTCCACGTCGTCCACCAGGTCCTGCATCACGAACATCCCGGCGTGCAGAGTGAACAGCGCGCTGAGCGAGCGCACCTGGTCGACCAGTTCGGCGTCCGGGTCCATCAGTATGTCCCGCAGCCCGTGCATGCGGTCCTTGAAGGTCTCGCCGATGCGCAGCTCCCGCACCGTCGCCTGGTTCTCCTGCATGAAGCGGAAAAGCGGCTCCGCGTGCGAGAGCGCCTCGCTGTAGCGCCGTACGATCTCCTGCTTCGTCTCCAGGTTGTGCGGCTGGCCGCGACCCCACTCGATCAGGTCGGTGATCGGCTGCGTCAGGTCCTCGAAGAGGCTGACGATGATCTCTTCCTTGGTCTTGAAGTGGTAGTACAGGGCCGCCTTGGTGACGTCGAGGCGTTCGGCGATCTCGCGCAGCGAGGTCTTCTCGTACCCCTGCTCGGCGAAGAGTTCGATCGCGACGTCCTGGATGCGCTGGCGGGTGTTGCCGCGGCGCTGCTGCTTGGTGCCGTCCATGGTGACGCCCATCCTCGTACTCCTCGCGCTTCCGCGGAAACTTACTTGACGCCCGGCTAGTTAGCCGTCTACTTTTGGCAGTGTACTAACTAGCCGGGCGGCAAGTAAGTAGCCGACCAGGGGGAAGCAGGGAAGAGATGGCGGACACGGTGGAGAGCCCCCCGGAGGGCAAGAAGCAGCGGAGCGTGCGCGTCGTACTGCTCGCGCTCATGATCGCGATGATGCTCGCGATGCTCGACAACATGATCGTGGGCACGGCGATGCCCACCATCGTCGGCGAGCTGGGCGGCCTGGAACACCTGTCCTGGGTGGTCACCGGCTACACCCTGGCCACCGCGGCCTCCACCCCGATCTGGGGCAAGCTCGGCGACATGTACGGGCGCAAGGGCGCCTTCCTCGGCTCGATCGTGATCTTCCTGATCGGCTCCGCGCTCAGCGGCATGGCCCAGAACATGGGCGAGCTGATCGGCTTCCGTGCCGTGCAGGGCCTCGGCGCCGGCGGTCTGATGGTCGGCGTCATGGCGATCATCGGTGACCTCGTGCCGCCGCGGGAGCGGGGCAAGTACCAGGGCATGATGGCCGCCGTGATGGCGCTGGCGATGATCGGCGGTCCGCTGGTCGGCGGCACCATCACCGACAACTGGGGCTGGCGCTGGTCCTTCTACATCAACCTGCCGCTCGGCGCGGTCGCGCTGGTGCTGGTCAGCGTGGTGCTGCACCTGCCGAAGAAGCGCGCCGAGGCGGGCATCGACTACCTCGGTGTCGTCCTGCTGACCGTCGGCATCACCTCGATCGTGCTGGTCACCACCTGGGGCGGCAGCGAGTACGCCTGGACCTCCGCGCGGATCATGGAACTGATAGCCATCGGCGTGGTGGCGCTGGCCGGGTTCGTGTTCTGGCAGACGAAGGCCGCCGACCCGGTGCTGCCGCTGCACATCTTCCGCAGCCGCAACTTCACCCTGATGTCCGTGATCGGCTTCATCACCGGCTTCGTGATGTTCGGCGCGACGCTGTTCCTGCCGCTGTACCAGCAGGCGGTGCAGGGCGCGTCGGCGACCAACTCCGGTCTGCTGCTGCTGCCGATGCTCGGCGCGATGCTGGTGACGTCGATGGTCGCGGGGCGGGTCACCACCAACACCGGGCGCTACAAGGTGTTCCCGGTCGCCGGCGGTGTGCTGATGATCGTGGGCCTGTACCTGCTGTCGCTGATGGACACCGGTACGAGCCGCTTCACCTCCGGCGTCTACATGGCGGTCCTCGGCCTCGGCATGGGCTGCCTGATGCAGATCACCATGCTGGTGGCGCAGAACAGCGTGGAGATGAAGGACATGGGCGTGGCGTCCTCCTCGACGACGCTGTTCCGTACGCTCGGCTCCTCGTTCGGCGTCGCCATCATGGGCGCGCTGTTCAACAACAAGGTCAAGGACGTCATGGCCGAGCGGGCGGGCTCGCTGGGCAAGGGCGTCACCGAGCAGTCCGCGCAGCTGGACGCCAAGAGCCTGGCGAAGCTGCCGCCGCTGGCCCGTGAGGCCTACCAGCACGCGGTCTCCGCGGGCACGCACTCCGCGTTCCTGCTGGGCGCCGCGATCGCCGTCCTGGTCCTCATCGGCGCCCTCTTCGTCAAGGAGGTCCCGCTGCGGGGTGGCCCGCAGACGGCGAAGCCGGAGGAGAAGGTCGTTCCGCTGGTCGAGGCGGTCTGACGCGGGACGCGGTACGACGAAGGCCCCCGGCGGTGTCCGCCCCGGGGGCCTTCGTCATGTGCGGGGGTCGTCTGTCCGAGGGGGTGCGGGTCCGTCGTCGGCCACGGCCCCCCCGGCCCGCGGCCGACGACGAACCGAACCGCCCACGTTCAACCGGCGCCCCCCCCATGCAACCGGCGCCCTCACTCAACCGGCACCCCCCGACAACGGCAGCATCGGATAGCTCCCCGTATTCGTCGGCGCATGCTCCGGCAGCCACAGCACCGCCACCGCCCCCTCCGCCGGGAGGTCCGCCGGGACGCCCGTGGGGCGGATGTTGCGGAAGGTGAGGCGCGCGCCGAGGACGCGGGCCTGGCCCGCGGCGATGGTCAGGCCCAGGCCGTGGCCCTGACCGGCGCGGTCCATGCTGCCGGTGCGGAAGCGGCTCGGGCCCTCCGCCAGGAGTTCTTCTGGGAAGCCGGGGCCGTGGTCGCGGACCCGGATCACCCGGCCCTCGACGCTCACCTCGATCGGCGGCCGTCCGTGCCGCGCGGCGTTGGCCAGCAGGTTGAACAGCACGCGTTCGAGGCGGCGCGGGTCCGTCGTCACCTCCGACTCGTGCACCACCCGTACGACGACGTCCGGATCCTTCGCCGCCACCCGCCGCGTGACGAACTCGCCCAGCATGATGTCCTGGAGCTCGGCCCGTTCCGAGGCGCTGTCCAGGCGGGCCACCTCCAGCACGTCCTCGACCAGCGTGCGCATCGCCTTCGCCCGGTCCAGGACCAGCTCCGTGGGCCGGCCCGGCGGCAGCAGTTCGGCGGCCGTCAGCAGCCCCGTCACCGGCGTGCGCAGCTCGTGCGCGATGTCCGCGGTGACCCGCCGCTCGGCCTCCAGACGCTGGCGCAGCGCGTCCGCCATCGCGTCCACCGCCCGTGCGAGGTCGTCGGTCTCGTCCCGTACGACCCCGCCGATGGCCTCCCGCACCCGTACCTCGGTCTCGCCCCGCGCGACCCGGTTCGCGGCGGTCGCGGCCTTGCGCAGCCGGCCGGAGAGCTGCCCGCCGATCAGCACGCCGAGCGCGCTGCCGCCGAGGACGACCGCGATGGACCCGATGACCAGGGCCTGATCCAGGTCCTTCATCACGTCCATGGAGCGGTCCGGGAAGTGGCTGTGCAGCGACAGCACATGCCCGTCCTTGGCCGGCACCGCCGCCCAGATGTCCGGCGGCCCCGAGCCGCGGTCGGAGACATCGCTCGCCCGGCGCCCGGCCATCACCTTCTCGCGCACCGCCGGCGGTATCCCCGGATCGTCGATCTTGATGTTCGGGAAGTTCGTCCGCCCGTACAACTCGTAGTTGCGCTGGGCCAGTTGGACCCGGTCATTGGCCAGGTCGCGTGCGTTGTCCAGCATCGAGACGCGGGCCGCGTTGTGCACGACCAGGCTCAGCGCGATCGCCACGAGCCCGGCGACCAGCGCGATCGCCGCACTGAGCTTCCACCGGATGCCGGTGTGCAGGCCCACGCGCTCCATGCGCCGGACCGGGTGGCGCAGAAACCCCCGCATGCCGCTCCGTTCAGGCCTTCAGCTTGTAGCCGAAGCCGCGGACCGTCTCGATGCGGTCCTGGCCGATCTTCTGCCGCAGCCGCTGCACATGGACGTCGACCACGCGGGTGTCCCCGCCCCAGCCGTAGTCCCACACCCGCTCCAGCAGCTTGTCGCGGGAGAGCACGGTGCCGGGCGCGGAGGAGAACTCCAGCAGCAGCCGCATCTCCGTCGGGGTGAGCGCCACCGGCTGACCGGCCCGGCTCACCTCCATGCCGTCGGTGTCGATCCGCAGCTCGCCGAAGGTCAGCGTGCCGCCCTGCACCGCGGAGGCGGGATCCTCCGGGTGCGCGGAGCCGCCGGCGTGCCCGAAGCGGCGCAGCACCGCACGGATCCGGGCGACCAGTACGGCACCGTCGAACGGCTTGGTCACGTAGTCGTCCGCGCCCGCCTCCAGGCCGAGGACGACGTCGATGGAGTCGGCGCGCGCCGACAGCATGATCACCGGGACCGTCGACTCGTCCCGGATCCGGCGGCACAGGCTGACCCCGTCGAGGCCCGGCACCATCACGTCGAGCAGGGCGATGTCCGGGCGGTTCGCGCGGAACGCCTCCAGGCCCGACAGGCCGTCGGGCATGGCGGTGACCGCGAAGCCGTCCCGCTCCAGGGCGAGCTGCGTGGCCTCGCGGATGACGTCGTCGTCCTCGACGAACAGAACGTGGGTCTGGTCTGCCATCCCGGTGCTCTCTGTCCTCGTGAAGTGCTGGTGGTCCGGTCGGAGCGCGGTTCAGCTGTCCGGCACGGGCGTCGGGGCCTGGCCGGCGGACTTGCTGTACTCGTTGCGCACACTCTTGCCCGGCGTGAACCGTCCCGCCTTCCAGCTGTACGGTGTCACGATCTCACCGGACGGGCTGGAGATGGGATCGCCCTTCTCGTAATACTGCCTGGTCACCGAGAGCCGGCCCTGATCGATCTCGGCGTAGACCGGCGATTCCTCGGTGCGGAAGACGTTCGTGAAGGTCCCGGCGTCGTCCCGGTAGACGTACGAACCGATCCCGACCGCGTCCGCACAGGTCAGCACGTTGATCACGACGTCGTCCACCGGGGAGTCGGTCAGATCGCCGTAACTGACGTCCACCGGGTACTCGTTGCCGCTGCACGGCTTGAGCTCCCGCTTGACGGTGGCGGACACCGCCGGATCGTTCTTGATCAGCTGGACGGCGTCCACCTTCCGGTACTTGTCCGGATCGCTCGGCGAGGGTGCCGGCGAGACCACGACCCCGGCCGCCGCCGAGGCGTGCGCCGGGCCCTCGTCCCGTGCGCCCAGGCCGCCCGTGCCGCACGCCGCGACGAAAAGGGCGAGGGCGGTGACCGAGGCCACCGCCGCGATCACCGCCAGCCAACTCCCACGGGCCCGGTCGGGCCCGGGCCCTGTCAGGCCGCGCAACGCTCCCGCTCCTCACGCTCCAGCGCCCGTGCGTCCAGGTCGCGGGCCTCCAGCTCCTCGCGGAGCCGGGCGAGCGCCCGGTGCAGCGTGCTCTTGACCGTACCGGCCGACATGCCCAGGGCCGCGGCCGTCTCCTCGGTGGACATCTGCTCCCAGTGTCGCAGCACCACGACGCTGCGCTGCTTGGGGGCGAGGACTTTCAGGATGTCCATCAGCAGGGCCCGGTCGGCGTGCTGCTCGGTGGAGTCGTCCACGCTGGCGTCCGGCAGCTGCTCGGTGGGGACCTCCTCCAGCTTGCGGGCCCGCCACCACTCGGTGCGCGTGTTGATCATGACCCGGCGCAGATAGGCGTCGGCGAGGCGCTTGTCGGCGATGCCGTCCCAGCGGCCGTACGTCCGCACCAGCGCGGTCTGGAGCAGGTCCTGCGCGTCCACGGGGTCCGGCACCAGCCGGCGCGCACTGCGCAGCAGCGCGTCCTGTCGCGTGCGGACGTACTCCTCGAATGCGAGCACCTCGCCCTGCGCCATGTTCAACCGCCTCCGTTCCCCGTGTGCTCCGGCCCCCGCCGAAGTCCCGCTGTCCTGCCGGCCCGTGGTCTGGCGGGCACGGAAACGAAGGTAGGCAGTCGTTGTCACGGGGCTGTGCGAACCAGCCTTCGGCTGGCAATCGGCTATCCGTCGGTTGTGTAACGGCCGTAGGAACGGGGTAAAGAGTGCGGCCCTTGTGTCCAGTTATAAGGCTTTTGCGGTAGTCAGGTTGGGCGGAGGGCGCCGTAACAGTGGGGGCGCCGCTGTGATCTGGCTGTGGGTCAGGTCAGCGGCAGCCGGTACAGACCGCCCGGCAGCGGTTCCACCAAGCCGTCGGCCACCAGTCCGTCCAGCGCGCGGGCCCGCTGCACCGGCTCGTGCCACACCCGGTCGAGCAGTGCCTGCGGCACCGGCGCGTGCGCCTCCCGCAGCACGGCGAGCAGCTTGCCGCGCACCTGCCGGTCCGTACCGGCGTACGTCTGCCCGCGCCGCGGTGGCCCCTGGTGCTCGGGCTTGCCCGCCTGCCGCCAGGCGCACTGCGCGGCGATCGGGCAGCGCGCGCACCCCTCGTTCTTCGCGGTGCACACCAGCGCGCCCAGCTCCATGGAGGCGGCGGCCCAGCGCGCGGCCGTCCGCTCGTCCTCAGGCAGCAGCTCGCGGGCCAGCCGCCGCTCGGCCGCGGTCGTCGCGTTCGGCGGGTACTGCACGCCCGTCACCGCCCGCGCCAGCACCCTTCGCACATTCGTGTCCAGCACCGGGTGCCGCTGCCCGTAGGCGAACGAGGCCACCGCGGCGGCCGTGTACTCGCCGATGCCGGGCAGCGCGAGCAGCTGCGCGTGTTCCGTCGGTACGTCGCCGCCGTGCCGTTCCGTTATGGCGACCGCGGCGCCGTGCAGCCGCAGCGCGCGGCGCGGATAGCCGAGTCGGCCCCAGGCGCGCACCGCCTCGCCGGGCGCCTCCTTCGCCAGGTCGGCGGGGCGCGGCCAGCGGGCGAGCCACTGCTCGTAGACGGGCAGCACCCGGTTCACCGGGGTCTGCTGAAGCATGAACTCGCTGACCATCACGCCCCACGCGCCCGCCTGAGGGCGGCGCCAGGGGAGGTCGCGGGCATGGGCGTCGAACCAGGCGATCACGGGGGCGTGGAGTTTCTCGGTCATGGCCTTCCGATCCTGCCACGCCACGCGGGGTGGCGCGGGTGACCAGGCCGTCACTCAGCGTGCCGAACGCTGAAGAACCGTGCCTGCACGGGCAGTTACCGGAATGATGATCCGGAAAAGTTGCCGCGTGGTCGGCGGGTGGGGCAAGGCCGCGCGCCGAACTCTCGTAGAGTTTGGGCGTGGGATCTCTGCGCAATCCGGTCGGGCCGCTTCCCTCCTCCATCTACTGGCGCAGGAGGGTCGTACTGCTGTCGGTGGTCGTCGTCTCGGCGCTGCTGATCGCGTGGATCGTCACCGCCGGGGGCGGCGGAGGCGGGAAGAAGGGCAGCAGCGCGTCCGGCGGCAAGAACCCCACGAACACGATCACGCCGGGGCCGTCGGGCTCGGGTCCCGCGTACAGCCAACATCCGG
Source organism: Streptomyces sp. AM6-12 (assembly GCF_044327085.1). NCBI lineage: Bacteria > Bacillati > Actinomycetota > Actinomycetes > Kitasatosporales > Streptomycetaceae > Streptomyces > Streptomyces sp. AM6-12. The sequence continues at coordinate 3,279,007 of NZ_JBIQWN010000001.1, read as the reverse complement.
GCGGGCGGGACCAGTCGGGGGGAGCGGACTCGGGTTCCGGGTCCGCCGGTTCCGGGTCCGGTCCGGATCAGGGTGCCGGGTCCTCCGGTGCCGGGGACTCCGGCTCGGGCTCGGCAGGATCCGCCGGTTCGGGCGGCTCGTCCGCAGCGGGCGGCGGGGCGGTGGCCGCGGGCGACGCGCTGCCCGGCTCCTCCGCACTGGCCAACTGCGCTTCCACAGCGGTGTCGTTGGGCCTGCGCAGCCTGCACAACTCCTACTCGCCGGACCAGACGCCGGCGTTCGAACTGACCGCGAGGAACACGTCGTCCGCCGACTGCAAGGTCGATCTCGGGCCCCGGAACGCGGTGTTGACCATCACCCCGGCCGACGGCGACCACCCCTTCTGGTCCTCCGCCGACTGCCCCAAGGGCGCGGGCCACCTGCTGTTCCGGGTACCGGCCGGCAAGTCCATCACGTACACGGTGAAGTGGGACCGCCACCCGAGCGCCGCCCACTGCGCGACCCCGCCGAGCGGCACGGCGAATCCGGGCACGTACCTGCTGGAGGCGAAGACACCGGGCTACGGAAAGCTTCAGGCGTCCTTCGTGCTGTCGGCGGACTGAAGCGCCCCACACCCCCGGGGCTCCGCTGACGGGAATTCAGACGTACCGCTCCAGGATCGAGGACTCCGCGAGCCGCGAGAGCCCCTCCCGCACGCTCCTCGCCCGCGCCTCGCCCACACCGTCCACCGTCTGGAGGTCGTCCACACTCGCCGCGAGCAGCTTCTGCAACCCGCCGAAGTGCTCCACCAGCCGGTCGATGATCGCCCCCGGCAGCCGCGGCACCTTGGCCAGCAGCCGGAAGCCCCGCGGGGACACCGCGGAGTCCAGGGTCTCGGGCGACCCGGTGTAGCCCAGCGCCCGCGCCACCGTGCCGACCTCGATCAGCTCCGCCTGGGTCAGCGCGTCCAGCTCCGCCAGGGCCTCCTCCACGGTGCGGGAGCGCTTCGCCGTCGGCTCGGGCACGTAGTCCCGCACCACCAGCTCGCGGTCCGGCTCGACCCCCGCGATCAACTCCTCCAGCTGGAGCGAGAGAAGACGGCCGTCGGTGCCCAGCTCCACCACGTACTCGGCGATCTCGGTGGCGATCCGGCGCACCATCTCCAGACGCTGCGCGACGGCGGACACGTCCCGCACCGTCACCAGGTCCTCGATCTCCAGCGCCGACAGCGTGCCCGCCACCTCGTCCAGGCGGAGCTTGTACCGCTCCAGCGTGGCCAGCGCCTGGTTCGCGCGGGACAGGATCGCCGCCGAGTCCTCCAGGACCCGGCGCTGACCGTCCACGTACAACGCGATCAGCCGCATGGACTGGGAGACGGAGACGACGGGGAAGCCGACCTGCTTGCTCACCCGGTCCGCCGTCCGGTGCCGGGTGCCGGTCTCCTCCGTCGGGATGGTCGGGTCCGGGACCAGTTGGACGCCCGCGCGCAGGATCTTCGACAGGTCCGAGGAGAGCACGATGCCGCCGTCCAGCTTGCACAGCTCCCGCAGCCGGGTCGCGGCGAACTCCACGTCCAGCACGAACCCGCCCGTGCACATCGCCTCGACGGTCTTGTCGGAGCCGAGCACGATCAGGCCGCCGGTGTTGCCGCGCAGCACGCGCTCCAGGCCGTCACGCATGGCCGTACCGGGAGCCACGGCGCTCAGCGCCGCGCGCATCAGGCCATCGGAACCGGCACTCCCACCGGACTTTCCGGGAGCTGCTGCCCGGTCGTTGGCTGCCACTGCACTCCTCCGGTCGGGGGTTCTCACGCGCACGGCCCGCACTCGGTTCGTACGGACGGGCGAGACCTGGGCAAAGTCTACCGGCGCTGCTCCGCCTCCCGCGGGGCCTCCCGGCGACGGGAGCGGGGCAGCACCCGCAGCGCGTCCCCCATGTCCGCGACTTCCAGCACCTTCATCCCCGCCGGGACCTTCCCCGGATCGCCCGGCACCAGCGCGTGCGTGAAGCCGAGCCGGTGCGCCTCGGCGAGCCTGCGCTGCACGCCGGTGACCCGCCGCACCTCGCCCGCGAGACCCACCTCGCCGATGGCCACCAGGTTCTTCGGCAGCGGGGTGTCGCTCGCGGCGGAGGCCAGCGCGAGGGCGATGGCCAGGTCGGCGGCGGGCTCGGACAGCTTCACGCCGCCGACCGTCGCCGAGTAGATGTCCCGCTTGCCGAGCGCGCTGATCCGCCCGCGCTGTTCGAGCACGGCCAGCATCATCGACACGCGGGAGGTCTCCAGGCCCGAGGTCGTACGCCTGGGGGAGGGGATCTGGGAGTCCACGGTCAGCGCCTGCACCTCCGCGACCAGCGGGCGGCGGCCCTCCAGGGTCACGGTCAGGCAGGTGCCCGGCACCGGTTCGTCGCGCCGGGTCAGGAAGAGGCCGCTGGGGTCGGCGAGACCGGTGATCCCCTCGTCGTGCAGCTCGAAGCAGCCGACCTCGTCCGTCGCGCCGTACCGGTTCTTCACGCCGCGCACCAGGCGGAGCCGGGCGTGCCGGTCGCCCTCGAAGTGCAGGACGACGTCCACCAGGTGCTCCAGCAGGCGGGGGCCCGCGATCGCGCCGTCCTTGGTGACATGGCCCACCAGCAGCGTGGACATGCCGCGCTCCTTGGAGGCGCGGATCAGCGCCCCGGCCACCTCCCGGACCTGGGCCATGCCGCCGGGCGCGCCGTCGATCTCCGGGGAGGCGACCGTCTGCACCGAGTCGAGGACCAGCAGGGACGGCTTGACCTCGTCCAGGTGCCCGAGGACGGCGGAGAGATCGGTCTCGGCGGCCAGATACAGCTGGTCGTGCAGCGCGTTGATGCGGTCGGCGCGCAGCCGCACCTGGCTCGCCGACTCCTCGCCGGTGACATAGAGGGTGCGGTGCTCCTCGCTCGCCGCCTTGGCCGCCACGTCCAGCAGCAGGGTGGACTTGCCGACGCCCGGCTCGCCCGCCAGCAGCACGACCGCGCCCGGCACCAGCCCGCCGCCGAGCACCCGGTCCAGCTCGGGCACCCCGGTGGAGCGGGCGGTCGCCTGCCGGCCGTCGACCTGGCCGATGGGCAGCGCGGAGGTGACGACGCGACCGGGGGCCGTGGTACGGACCGCGGGCGCGCCGTACTCCTCGACGGTGCCCCACGCCTGGCACTCGGGGCAGCGGCCGAGCCACTTGGCCGTCTGCCAGCCGCACTCGGTGCAGCGGTAGGACGGACGGTCCTTGGTGGTCTTGGTACGGGCAGCCATGCGGAAACCGTAGCCCGCGGCACTGACAACGGGACCGGGGGCCGCCGATCGGGTGGCCGGGCAGCGCTCGCCGGCCCGCGCAATCCGGCCACGGGACACAGCGCTCGTGTCCCCTTATGAGGGATCGTTTCACCCGTACGGATTAAAAGTGCTCAAGGCTCCGGAGCGGGCGCTGCCCCGCCGCCTACGGTCGCACGGGTGATGAGCAGCAGCCCGGAGACCACCACCCGCACCGGCGCGCACCGGGCGTACGGCACGGCGCGCGAAGCACGAGAGGCGGGCGAGGGGCGTGAACCGCGCGAGGGGGCGCGAGTGCCTGGTGTGTTCGAGTCACGTGAGGCGGACGAGGCGCAGGGGGCACGCGAGGTCCGTGAGGCACGGGACCGTGCCGCCGCCCGCACCATCGCCCGGCGGGCCTCGACCCGCCACGAGCCGCACGAGCCGTACGAGCCGTACGTGGACGGCCTGTTCACCTACTGCCTGTCCGTGCTCTGCGACCATGACGCGGCCACCGCCGCGCTCCGCGAGGCCCTCGCCCTGGCCGAGCGGCGGGCCCACCGCGCGCCCGCGGCCGACGGCGAGCGCAGGGCCTGGCTGTACGCGCTGGCCCGCTGGGCGTGTCTGCGCGAACTGGCCGAGGCGAAGCGGAGACGTCAGGCCACGCACGCGGCCGGCCGCACGGGCGGTACGGGCCGCGCGGACCAGGGGCAGGGGGCCGGGCCCCAGGCGCCCGACCCCGCGCTCCCCCCGGAGGTGCGGGAGCGCCGGCGCCGTGAACTCTCCCTGCTCGCCTGGCCGGAGGCGGCCGGCACCACGCCCGAGCAGCGTGAGGCCCTGGAACTCGCCGTCCGGCACCATCTGACCGCCGCCGAGGTCGCCGCCGTCCTCGGCATGGCACCGGCCGCCGCCCGCGATCTGCTCGCCACGGCCGCCTGCGAGGTCGAGCGCACCCGGGCCGCGCTCGCCGTGGTGGAGCGCGGCGGCTGCCCGAGCGTCGCCCATCTCACCGGCGACAGCAGGCTGATCCTCAGCACCGCGCTCCGCCGCGAGCTGGTCCGGCACGTCGACGACTGCCCGCGCTGCCGCCGCAGTGCCGAACGCGCGGCCCCCGGCCGCTGGCCCGGCACCTCGGTCACCCCCGCCGAACTGCCCGTCCTGGCGGCGCCCCGCGCGGCCCTCGTCCCGCGCCCCCGCGCGAAGGTCTCGGACGCGCCCCGCTTCGACCGGCGGGGCTTCCCGATGGACCCCGGCGACCGCGCGGCCCGCCGCGACCGGCTGCGCGCCCGCGCGGTGACGACGACCGTGGTGGCGACGGTGGTGGCGGCCCCGGTGCTGGCCCTGTGGGCGGCGTACCGGGGCGCGCCGACGGGGGAGCCGGACGGCCGTCCCGGCACCGCGCGCGAGGAGCGGGGCCCGGACGCGACCGGCGGGGACGGCACGGGCGGGGCGTACGAGAACGCGGGCAGCGCGAGCCGGAAGCCGGGCGCGGGCAAGGACGGCAAGCCGGACGTCTCGGTGTCGGTGCAGAGCACGGCGCCCGGCACCGCGGACGGCTCGGCCGGGAGCCTGTCGGTGACGGCGGCGAACGACGGCGACACCACGCTGATCACACTGACCGCCACCGGGCCCGACCCGGTCCATTGGTCCGCCGTCACCGGTTCCGCGTGGCTCTATCTGAGCCGGTCCTCGGGCACCCTCGCCCCCGGCGAGAGCCTGACCCTGAAGGCGTACGTCGACCACCTGCACGAGCCCAGGGGGGCCTGGCAGGCCCGCGTCTCCCTCGCGCCCGGCGGCGCCGTGGTCACCATCACCGGCTACGGCCCGCCCCCCTCGCGCCCGACCCAGGCTCCGCCACCGCCGACGACCACCGCCCCGACCTCCCCGGCGACCCCGCCGCCGACCACCCAGCCCACACCCCCGCCGACCCCGACCGACCCCCCGCCGTCCACGACGCCCCCGCCCCCGCCGACCCCGACGGACAGCGGGACACCGACTCCGTCGGGGAGCTAGGAGGGCGGGCGGGGGAGTGGATCAGGCAGTGGGGTCGGCCGGGTGGGGGGCCAGCAGGGGGAGCTGGGCCGACAGGCGCTGTTCGCACAGCTCGGCCAGCCGGTCGTAGCCCTCCTTGCCCATCAGCTCCGTCAGTTCCGCCCGGTACGAGACGTACACCGGATCGCCCGCGCCATGCGCCGACGTGGCCGAGGTGCACCACCAGTGCAGGTCGTGGCCGCCGGGACCCCAGCCCCTGCGGTCGTACTCCCCGATGGAGACCTGGAGCACCCGTGTGTCGTCGGGCCGGTCGATCCACTCGTACGTCCGGCGGACGGGCAGTTGCCAGCACACGTCCGGCTTGGTCTCCAGCGGCTCCCGGCCCTCCTTGAGCGCGAGGATGTGCAGCGAGCAGCCCGCGCCGCCTGCGAAACCGGGCCGGTTCTGGAAGATGCACGACCCCTGGAAGGGCCGCGTCTGCCGGGACCCCTCCTCGTCCTCGGAGACCCAGCCGTCCCGCGTGCCCTCCGCGTGGTGCTGCCAGATGTCCGGCGTGAGCCGAGCCACGTGTCCGGCGACCCGCTTCTCGTCGTCCTCGTCGGAGAAGTGCGCCCCCAGCGTGCAGCACCCGTCGTCCGCCCGCCCCGCCTTGATGCCCTGGCAGCCGCTGCCGAAGATGCAGTTCCAGCGCGAGGTCAGCCAGGTCAGATCGCAGCGGAAGACCTGCTCGTCGTCCGCCGGGTCCGGAAACTCCACCCACGCGCGCGCGAAGTCGAGCCCCTGCTCGTCGCTCACCTTCGCCCCCTTGGCAGCTTTGGCGGTCTTGTGAGCCTTGTCCGTCTTACCAGCTTTCGCGGACTTCGCCTTTTTCGTCTTTGGCACCCGTCCAGGGTAAGTGTCCCGCCCCCGGTCCGGGGACCGTCAAGCCGCGTTCTGGCAGTAGCGTTCCGTATATGAGACTCGGTGTCCTGGACGTGGGTTCGAACACGGTGCATCTGCTGGTGGTGGACGCCCACCCCGGCGCGCGCCCGCTGCCCGCGCATTCGCACAAGGCCGACCTTCGGCTCGCCCAACTCCTCGACGACAGCGGTGCCATCGGCGACCCCGGCATCGAGAAGCTCGTCGACGTCGTACGGGACGCCCTCCAGGCCGCCGAGGACAAGGGCGTCGAGGACCTGCTGCCCTTCGCCACCTCCGCCGTCCGCGAGGCGAGCAACGCCGACGAGGTCCTCGCCCGCGTCGCCGAGGAGACCGGCGTGCGACTCCAGGTCCTCTCCGGCGCCGAGGAGGCCCGCCTCACCTTCCTCGCCGTACGCCGCTGGTTCGGCTGGTCGGCCGGGAAGCTGCTGGTCCTGGACATCGGCGGGGGCTCCCTGGAGATCGCCTTCGGCATCGACGAGGAGCCGGACGCCGCCGCCTCCCTCCCGCTGGGCGCGGGCCGCCTCACCGCCGGCTGGCTGCCCGGCGACCCGCCCGCCCCGGACGACGTACGCGCCCTGCGCCGCCATGTCCGCGCGGAGATCGCCCGCACGGTCGGCGAGTTCGCCCGCTTCGGTGCCCCCGACCACGTCGTCGCCACCTCCAAGACCTTCAAGCAGCTGGCCCGCATCGCCGGCGCCGCCCGCAGCGCCGAGGGCCTTTACGTCCAGCGCGAGCTCAAACGCGAATCCCTGGAAGCCTGGGTGCCGCGCCTGTCCGGTATGACCATCGACCAGCGCGCCGAACTGCCGGGCGTCTCCGACGGCCGGGCGGCCCAGCTCCTCGCGGGCGCCCTGGTGGCGGAGGGCGCGATGGACCTGTTCGGCGTGGAGAGCCTGGAGATATGCCCGTGGGCCCTGCGGGAGGGCGTGATCCTGCGGCGCCTCGACCACATGGGCTCGGCCTGAGCGTCCGCAGGGGCGCGCGGCCGGGGTCACCGGGACGCACCCGCACGCGCCCAAATGGCAAACCTCACACCGGCGAACAGGCACCCGGCACCCTCACCGCACCACCCCTTAAGGTGTCGGACGTGGCTGAACCAACGACCGTCCCGGTAGCGCTGTCGACAGCCTCCGTCTACCCGGAGTCCACGGCGACGGCCTTCGAGATCGCCGCGCGCCTCGGCTACGACGGCGTCGAGGTCATGGTCTGGACCGACCCCGTCAGCCAGGACATCGACGCGCTGCGCCGTCTCTCGGACTACCACGGCATCCCGGTCCTCGCCGTGCACGCCCCGTGCCTGCTGATCACCCAGCGCGTCTGGTCCACCGACCCGTGGACCAAGCTGCGCCGCGCCCGTGCCGCCGCCGAGAAGCTGGGCGCCTCCACCGTCGTCGTCCACCCGCCGTTCCGGTGGCAGCGGCAGTACGCGCGGGACTTCGTCGCGGGCGTCTGGCGGATGGCGGACGAGACGGACGTGCGGTTCGCGGTCGAGAACATGTACCCGTGGCGCTACCGCGACCGCGAGATGCTCGCCTACGCCCCCGCCTGGGATGTCAGCCAGGACGACTACCGGCACTTCACCATCGACCTCAGCCATACGTCGACGGCCCGTACCGACGCCCTGGAGATGATCGGCCGCATGGGCGACCGGCTCGGCCATGTCCACCTCGCCGACGGGCGCGGCTCGGCCAAGGACGAGCACCTGGTGCCGGGGCGCGGCGACCAGCCCTGCGCCGAACTGCTGGAGCACCTGACCGTCTCCGGTTTCACCGGCCATGTCGTCATCGAGGTCAACACCCGACGGGCGATGTCCGGCGCCGAGCGCGAGGCCGACCTCGCCGAGGCCCTCGCCTTCACCCGCAAGCACCTGGCCGCCGCCGTCCGTCTCCCCCGCCGATGACCGACCCCACCGGCCCCACGGACCTCGGCAGTCCCACCGACCCCACCGAGCCGGCCCCCCGCCGCCGCGGCCGGCCCTCCCGTGCCGCCTCCGCCGGGACGCGGGACCGCATCCTCACCGCCGCCCGTGAGGAGTTCTCCGCGCGCGGGTACGACAAGACCTCCGTACGCCAGATCGCCAAGGCGGCCGGCGTGGACTCCGCGCTGGTCCACCACTACTTCGGCACCAAGGAACAGGTCTTCGCGGCGGCCGTCGAGGTCGCCTTCGCTCCCGCTCTCGCCGCCCCGGACGTCCTCGCCGAGGGCCCGCCGGACGGGGTGGGGGAGCGGCTGGCCCGCTTCGTGCTCGGCGTCTGGGAGGACCCCACGACCCGCGCCCCGCTGCTCGCGATCCTGCGCTCGGCCGTCACCAACGACACCGCCGCCGCCGTCTTCCGCCGCCTGGTCGCCGCCCAGCTGGTGCGCCGCGTCGCCGCCCGCCTCGACCTGCCGGACGCCGAACTGCGCGCCGAACTGGCCGCGGCCCAGCTCGTGGGTACGGCCATGATGCGCTACGTCCTCAAGCTGGAGCCGCTGGCCTCGGCGGACGTGGAGGAGATCATCGTGCGGGTGGCACCCGTCGTACAGAAGCACCTCACCCGGCCCTGACCGGCACCCGCGGCCTGACCGGCACCCCCGAGCACGGCCGCCGGCCGGGCGCCGGTGAAATGCCCGTCCCGCATTCCGGACAAGCGTGTCCATTCCTTGGAGCCCCGGCGTAGTCTCGGAGAAAGCCAGAACTGTTCATCGAGGAGCGAGCGACGATGCCCGAGCTGAGGTCCCGCACAGTCACCCACGGCCGCAACATGGCGGGCGCCCGCGCCCTTATGCGCGCCTCCGGTGTACCCGGTGCGGACATCGGCCGTAAGCCGATCATCGCCGTCGCCAACTCCTTCACCGAGTTCGTGCCGGGCCACACCCACCTCCAGCCGGTCGGCCGGATCGTCAGCGAGGCGATCACCGAGGCGGGCGGCATCCCGCGCGAGTTCAACACCATCGCCGTGGACGACGGTATCGCCATGGGCCACGGCGGCATGCTCTACTCGCTGCCCTCCCGCGACCTGATCGCGGACTCCGTGGAGTACATGGTCGAGGCCCACCGCGCCGACGCCCTGGTCTGCATCTCCAACTGCGACAAGATCACTCCGGGCATGCTGATGGCGGCCCTGCGCCTGAACATCCCGACGGTCTTCGTCTCCGGCGGCCCCATGGAGGCCGGCCGCGCCACCCTGGTCGACGGCACCGTGCGCTCCCTCGACCTGATCGACGCCATCTCGGAAGCCGCCAACGACAAGGTCTCCGACGCCGACATCCTGCGCATCGAGGAGAACGCCTGCCCGACCTGCGGCAGCTGTTCCGGCATGTTCACCGCCAACTCGATGAACTGCCTGACCGAGGCCATCGGCCTCTCCCTGCCCGGCAACGGCTCGGTCCTCGCCACCCACACCGCGCGCAAGCAGCTGTACGTGAACGCCGCCCGCACGGTCATGGACCTCACCCGGCGCTACTACGAGCAGGACGACGAGACCGTCCTGCCCCGCTCCGTCGCCACCTTCCAGGCCTTCGAGAACGCCATGGCCCTGGACATCGCGATGGGCGGCTCCACCAACACGATCCTGCACCTGCTGGCCGCCGCCCAGGAGGCGGAGGTCCCCTTCGGCCTGGAGCAGATCGACGCCGTCTCGCGCCGCGTCCCCTGCCTCGCCAAGGTCGCGCCGAACGTGGGCAAGAACCGTACGTACTACATGGAGGACGTGCACCGCGCCGGCGGCATCCCCGCCCTCCTCGGCGAACTGCACCGGGCGGGCCTGCTGAACGAGGACGTGCACGCCGTGCACAGCCCCTCCCTCGCCGACTGGCTCAAGACCTGGGACGTGCGCGGCGGCTCCCCGTCCCCCGAGGCCGTCGAGCTGTGGCACGCGGCGCCCGGCTGCGTCCGCTCCGCCGAGGCGTTCTCCCAGTCCGAGCGCTGGGACTCCCTGGACGACGACGCCGAGGGCGGCTGCATCCGCTCCGCCGAGCACGCCTACTCCAAGGACGGCGGCCTCGCGGTGCTGCGCGGCAACCTGGCGGTCGACGGCTGCGTGGTCAAGACGGCCGGCGTGGACGAGACGATCTGGACCTTCGAGGGCCCGGCCGTGGTCTGCGAGTCCCAGGAGGAGGCCGTCCAGCGCATCCTCACCCAGGAGGTCAAGGAGGGCGACGTCGTCGTCATCCGCTACGAGGGCCCCAAGGGCGGCCCCGGCATGCAGGAGATGCTCTACCCGACCTCGTACCTGAAGGGCCGCGGCCTCGGCAAGAGCTGCGCGCTGATCACCGACGGCCGCTTCTCCGGCGGCACTTCGGGCCTCTCCATCGGCCACGCCTCCCCGGAGGCGGCCTCGGGCGGCACCATCGCCCTGGTCGAGGACGGCGACCGCATCCGCATCGACATCCCGAACCGCACCATCGAACTGCTGGTGGACGACGCCGAACTGGCCCGCCGCGAGCAGGCCCTGAACGGCGTGTACGCGCCGAGGGACCGCGACCGCAAGGTCACCGCCGCGCTGCGCGCCTACGCCGCGATGGCGACCAGCGCGGACAAGGGCGCGGTGCGGGACGTGAGCAAGCTGGGCTGACCGCCCCGCGACGCCCTCGTGACGCCCTTTCGTGTCACCAGGCCGACGGGTCCCGTCCGTCGAGGGCGAACACCGAACCGTCCGGGGCGGTCGCGTACACCTGCGGGGCGGCGAGCACCGGCGCGGCCCGCAGCGCCGCGACCCGCCCGGTGCCGTTCCCCGGCCGGGCCGGCGTCTGACCCGCGAGCCGCCCGCCGCGCGTGTCCACGGCGAGCAGCCGTCCGTCACCGGCCGAGAAGTACAGGTACCGGTTCCCGGCGACCAGCGCCGAGCCCCGGCTCACCGATGTCTCCAGGTGCCACAGCCGCTTGCCGGCCCGGGCGTCCACGGCGTCCAGACCGCCGTTGACGTCCAGCAGATAGACCACGCCCCGGCGCACGACGGCGTGGGCGTCCGGCCGGGGCGCGGGCAGCGGCACCCGTCGTACGGTCCGGGACGAGCCGTCGTACCGCACCACCGCGTCCGTGTCGCCGTACACCGGGTCGGCGGACAGGAAGAACACGGCGGAGTCCTCGGCGCCGACCGGTCGCAGCAGCCCGGTCAGCACCGTGTCCCAGCGCACCGCGCCGGTCTCCGGGTCGAACGCGACGACCCGTGTGCTGCGGCCGTCCGCGGAGGTGGTCGAGGCGTAGGCGGCGGCGCCGCCCGGATACCAGTCGACGCTCGGCCGGCCGGTGCCCGGCAGCCGCCGGCTCCACTTCGTCCGACCGGACGCGCTGTCCACGCCCGTGACCGTGCCGTCGGCGGCGGTGATCAGCAGTGTCCTGTCCGTGTACTGCGTCCCGGCGCCCGCGGGCAGGGCGCGCCGCCAGTGGGTACGGCCCGTGTCCGGATCGAGGGCCACCACGTTCCCGGCCGCGTCGCGCACCTGCGCGAGGCCGCCCGACACCGCGGGCGCCGCGCTCCAGTGCGCGCCGGTGAAGGGGTGCCGCCACAGCGTCCGGCCGCCGCGCGGATCGAGTGCGTACGCCTGCCCCGCGCCGGCGCACAACAGTGTGCCCGCGCCGACGGCACACCGGGGCGCGTCGCTCTGCCCGGCGACCGGCACCGTACGCCACCCCGCGAACCCGACCGCCGCCGTGCGCGGGTCCTTCGCCGCGGGGGTGTCGGCGCCGGGCCACCGCACCCAGGCGAAGGCCCCGCCGACGACCAGCGCGAGCACCCCGGCCGCGACGGCGGCGATCCGGCCGGGCCGCAGGGCGCGCCTCTTCGTCTTTGACGGCGCGCTCTCCGCAGCCCCTGGGCCCGTATCCCACGGGTCCTTCGCCGATACGTCACTGCTCCCGGGAACACCGCTGCTCCCGGAACCCGCCGGACCCGCCCCGCGCTGTGCCGGTATGAACGCCTGGGTGTCGTACGACGCCGCCACCGACCGCAGTTGCCGCATCAGCTCGTCCGGCGTCGGCCGCTCGTCCGGGTCCTTGGCCAGACAGCGCTCGATCAGCGGCGCGAGGGTCGCCGGCACCCCCGACAGATCGGGCTCGTCGTGGACGACCTGGTAGGCGACGATGTAGGGGCTGTCGGAGTCGAACGGCCCCCGCCCGGTCGCCGCGTGCACCAGCACCGAGCCCAGCGCGAAGACGTCCGCGGCGGGACCCACCTCCCGCGGCCGCCGGAACTGCTCGGGCGCCATGAACGGCGGCGTGCCGATCAACTTGCCGGTCTCCGTGCGCAGTTCGCTGTCCGTGGGCCGGGAGATGCCGAAGTCGATGACCTTCGGGCCGTCCTCGGCGAGCAGGACGTTGCTCGGCTTGAGGTCCCGGTGCACCACGCCCACGCGGTGTATGTCGCGCAATGCCTCCGCGAGCCCCGCCATCAGCCGCCGCAACTGCCCGGCGTCCAGCGGCCCGTGCTCCTTCACCTGCTCGGAGAGGGTCGGGCCGGGGATGTAGAGCGTGGCCATCCAGGGCCGTGCCGCCTCCGGGTCGGCGTCCACCACGGGCGCGGTGAACGCACCGCTGACCCGGCGCGCCGCGGCCACCTCCTGCCGGAACCGGCCCCGGAACTCCCGGTCCCGCGCGAACTCCGCGTGGACGACCTTCACCGCGAGCCGCAGCCCGGACGTGCTGCGGGCGAGGTGGACCACGCCCATGCCGCCGGAGCCCAGCCGGGACTCCAGGTGGTAATGCCCGGCGTACTCGGGCATGTCGTTCTCCGCGCTCGCTCCGGTGCTGCGCTGTGGCGTCATCGTCTGGACCGCCCCCCGTGCTCCTCGTCCGCGCGCGACGCACGGAGCCTAGTCGATGGCTCGTACGAGACCGAGGCGGCTTGCTAACCTCCGTTCGCATTCGTCGCTCCCCGCCTCCGGCGGGGCTTCACGGGGGAGAATCCGCATGTCCGTCCGCTACTACTCCGTCGCTCCGGGCGTCCGCGTCAACGTCCGCAGCGGCCCCGGCACCGGCTACGGCATCGTCCGCACCCTCGCCGAGGGTGCCCGGATCCCGATCTACTGCCAGACCTCCGGCACCACGGTCACCGGGACGTACGGCACCTCCAGCATCTGGGACAACATCAGCGACGGCGAGTTCGTGGCGGACGCGTATGTCCACACGGGCAGCGACGGCTACGTGGCGGACCGCTGCGGCTGACATGCGCCTGGCGAGGTCCCCCGGGTCCGGGGCGCGCTGACCCGGGCCATGCTCCGGCGACTGCCCGCCCCCGCCCCCGCCCTTGTCCCGCCCTCGCCCCGGCCGCGAGTCCGCCGGCGCCCGGCGCCATAATCGTCCCGTGAGCGACGAAACCGGCCCCCCGCGCGCCCCGGAGCAATCCGTCGGCGGACCCCGGCCCGAGCCCCTGCGCTTCTTCGGCACGTCCTGGGTGAACCACGACGACGGCTACGCGGCCCGCCGTGCCGGTGTCGCCGTCGGCTCCCTCGTCGCGGCGGTCGCCTCCTGCCTCGTGCTGCGCTTCGCCTACCAGGGCCTCCAGATCGCCGACACCGGTGCCTTCGTGACCGTCCTGGTCGTCGCCATGTTCGCGATCTGCACCGCGCTCGCCTTCGGCAACACCCTGGCCGGCTTCGGCAAGCGCCAGGACCCGCAGCGCCAGGCGTCCCTGCGGGGGCTGCTCGCCATCGGGTTCGTCGGCACCCTCCTCGCCTACTTCGTCCGCTCCCTCACCGAGGCTCCGGGCGAGAAGCTGCACCGCGAGGAGTACGAGAAGGCCCGCGCGGAATTCGCCGCACGCACCACCCGCCGCTCCGGCAACCCCGCGAAGAAGAAGCGCCACCGCTGAAGTCCGGGCGAATTCGCTGTCGTACCCGGCGCCCACCGGCGACCATGGCCGTATGACGACCACGCGCCCCGCCGAGTCCGACCGCGCCCACTCCTTCAACGCGGCCGCCGCCCAGTACGCCGCCAACCGCCCCTCCTACCCGCCCGCCCTCTTCGACACCATCGAGGAGGCGGCAGGCCGCTCGCTGGCCGGCGCGCGGGTGGCGGACGTCGGCGCGGGCACGGGCATTTCCACGAGCCTGCTGCACGCCCGCGGCGCGGACGTCCTCGCGGTCGAGCCCGGCGAGGGCATGGCCGCCGAGTTCCGCCGCGGCAACCCGGACATCCCCCTGGTCCGCGGCAACGGCAACGCCCTCCCGCTCGCCGACGCCGGCCTCGACTTCCTCACCTACGCCCAGTCCTGGCACTGGACCGACCCGGCCCACTCGGTGCCGGAGGCGCTGCGCGTGCTGCGGCCGGGCGGGACGCTCGCTCTGTGGTGGAACAGGAGCGCCCTGGACGTCGAGTGGGCCGCGGCGGCGTCCGAGCGCGTGCACCGCGCCGCCGGTATGGACTCCCAGCAGGCCAACCGCGACGACCGCGTGGATCTCGCCGACCCCAGCGGCCGCCTCGACTTCGTCAAGCACAAGCTGCGCTGGAGCCGCCGGGTCCCCCTCGACACCCACCTCGCCAACATCGGCAGCCACTCCCACTTCCTCGTCATGGACGCCACCGCCCGCGACGCCTTCCTGACCGAGGAGCGCGGCCACCTCCTGAAGGTCTTCCCCGACGGCATGGTCGAGGAGACGTACGACGTGCTCCTCCTGGTGGCCCGGACACACTGAGGGCCACCAGGCGCCGGGCCACCACGGCCGCGCCCCGCCGCCACCTGCCGCCCACTGCCGGACCGCGGCCGCATCTCCGGCAAGAAGGGCGCGCGGGCCGGCACTGGCGGCCGTCGGCACCGGGGCCCGGCCGTGATCTTCCCCCAGCTCCTCCTCTGCGGCCTCTTCACCCCCCGCTCCGCCATGCACCCCGTCATCAGCGCCGTCTCCGACGTCCTCCCCATGTCCTATGCCGTGGACGCCATGACCCAACTCCTCCACCACCGCGACCCGACTCCGGCCTTCGCCCGCGACACCCTGATCGTGGCCGCCTGCGCCCTCCTGGTCCTGACCCTGGGCGCCGCGACGCTACGACGCCGCACTCCATGACCGGACGGCCGCGGGACGGGAACGGCGCGGCCCCTGGCGGCCGGAGCGGACGGCCTTGGCCGCCACCGCCACCCCGTCCACCGGGAGCCGCGTCCCCGCCGGGAGTTCAGCAGGGGAAGGTGCCGCTGTAGAGGGCGTGGCCGTACGACGAGCTTCCGGAGCCGAAGCCGTAGATGCCGTCGTCGGTCCAGACGGCCTCGCGGGAGCCGGCGACGCAGGTGGAGGCCGGTGCGAGGGCGAAGCCCTCCAGGTTGTCGACGGGCATGACGGCCGGGTTGGTGTAGGTCACGTCGGGGACGATCGCGCCCGCCGCGTCGACCTTCAGGAAGGTGTGGGTCTCGCCGCAGGCGTTGTCGCAGGTGGCGACGATGCGCTGGGTCCCGGCGTCGAACGTCACGTCCACCACGGAGGTCTTGCCCGTGGAGATCGCGCCGAACGTGGTGAAGGTGCCGTCGGAGTTCAGGCCGTAGGCGTGCAGCGTGCCGTCCCACTCCAGGCCGGCGAAGAACAGGCCCGAGCCGTGCAGCGGGTAGTCCGCCGGGTTGTAGGCGGCGCCGGTGAGCGGGTCGGTCCAGCCGTTCGCGGTCAGCCAGCCGTCCGGCACGTAGGCGACGCCCTCGAAGCCGAGGTTGGCGTCGTCCTTGCTGCCGGTGTTCAGCTGCGGGAACTGCGCGGTCATGTCCCACTGGTGGACCGGGGTGAGCGTCGAGCCGGTGGCGGACGGGTCGAACTCCATGATCGTGTCCTTGGGGACCGTGTTCTTCGCGTTGTCGCGTTCGGAGGTCACGTACAGGTGGCCGTTGCCGCCGACCGTCAGGCCCTCGGAGTCCGGTTCGCCGGAACCGCCCGCGAAGCGGATCTGCTTGCCGGACGCGCTCCAGGACGGGTCCGGGATCCACTTGCCGTCGCTCTTGACCAGCTTGAACAGCCAGTTCTTGTTCTTGACCGCCCACAGCACCGACGGGTTCGCCGGGTCGAACGCCAGGCCGCTCAGGTCACGCCCCTCGGGCCCGGTGGACGTGGTGAAGGCGCACACGTTGTCGGCGATCGTGACGTCCTGCCCACCCGGCCACGCCAGGGTGCCGGCCGGAGCGGCGGCCGTACCGGTGGGCGCCTCGGGGGCGCAGCCGCTGGTGAGCGAGCCGCCACCGCCCAGCAACCGGCCCGTGCCGCCACTGCCGGTGCTACCTCCGCCGCTACCGCCGGGGCAGGTGTTCGCGCTCCCCAGGGAGGCGGTCGTGGACGTCTGGAACGCGCCGGTGCCGTCGGCGCAGCGCTCGTCCGACGGTTCGGCGCCACCGCTCGCCCAGGTCACCGAGTCGATGGTGTTCCCGTTGCCGTCGGTGAGGAAGACCGAGTCGTTGTCGCCCAGACCGAGGGTGGAGCCGAACGTGGCGAAGCCGCCGGCGGGGATGCTGGTCGTGCTCGGGGAGGAAGCGGAGATCGAGGCCGGGGAGTGGCTGGTGTCGCTGTCGACGTACTTCCACGATCCGATACCGACCGCGCTCGGACCGCCGTTGTAGAGCTCCACGGTGTCCGCGCCGTCCGAGGTGACCTCGTTGATCCGCACCTGACTCGCCGCCGGGAGCGAGGCGGGGCAGCCCGAGGCGTTCGCGGCGCCGAACGTGGTCGCCGTGGTCGTGGTGACCCATGCGCCGGTGCCGTCCCCGCCGCACCGCGCCATCGCCGGCTTCGCCTTGCCGGTGGCCCACTCGACGCGGTCGACGACCGTGCCGCCGGAGGTGTAGAGCACCAGCTTGTCCGAGTCGCCGAGCCCCTTGGGCGAGTCGAAGGTGACGAAGCCGTGGGCCGGTACGGTGCTCGCGGACGGGCTGAACGACTGCGGCGAGAAGCTGTCGTCGGCCACTTTCCAGCCGCTGATGCTCACCGGGGCAGAGCCGGTGTTGTACAGCTCCACCGTGTCGTCGCCCGACGAGGTGACCTCGTTGATCCGGACGTTCTGGTAGCCGGCCGGGTCCGCGGCCGCCGCGGGCTGGGCGGCGACCATCCCGGTGACGAGCAGTCCTGAAAGCGTCAGAGCAGCGGCGCACACGGAGGCGACGCCGGGACGCGGGTGCGAAGTAGTCACGAGGCAGGACTCTGGCGACACCATCTTGAGCCAGCGTGTACGCCGGCTGAATGCCACCTGCTGGCCACCGGAACGCCAGACGCGCATCCCCGCCGGGCAACGCGACGGCACCACCGAAACCGGGCCAGAACCCCGTCCCGGACCCGCCGTCCGCCACCCGGACGACACCCCGGCGCCGAACCGCCGGTGCCAGACTGATCCGCATGACCCAGAAAGTCGCAGTACTCGGCACCGGCAAGATCGGCGAAGCCCTGCTCAGCGGGATGATCCGGGCCGGTTGGGCCCCCGCCGACCTCCTCGTCACCGCCCGCCGCCCCGAACGCGCCGAAGAACTCCGCGCTCGCCACGGAGTCACCCCGGTCAGTAACACCGAGGCCGCCAAGACCGCCGACACCCTGATCCTCACGGTCAAGCCGCAGGACATGGGCGCCCTGCTGGACGAACTGGCCCCGCACATCCCCGCCGACCGCCTGGTCATCAGCGGCGCCGCGGGCATCCCGACCGCCTTCCTCGAGGAACGCCTCGGCAAGGGCACTCCGGTGGTCCGCGTCATGACGAACACCCCGGCCCTCGTCGACGAGGCCATGTCCGTCATCTCCGCCGGCACCCACGCCACCCCCGACCACCTGGCCACCGCGGAGGACATCTTCGGCGCCGTCGGCAAGACGCTCCGCGTGCCCGAGGGCCAGCAGGACGCCTGCACCGCCCTGTCCGGCTCCGGCCCGGCGTACTTCTTCTACCTGGTCGAGGCCATGACCGACGCCGGCATCCTCCTCGGCCTGCCCCGCGACAAGGCCCACGAGCTCATCGTCCAGTCGGCCATCGGCGCCGCCGTGATGCTCCGCGACAGCGGCGAGCACCCGGTGAAGCTCCGGGAGAACGTCACCTCCCCCGCCGGTACGACGATCAACGCCATCCGCGAGCTGGAGAACCACGGGGTCCGCGCTGCCCTCATCGCCGCGCTGGAAGCCGCCAGGGACCGCAGCCGCGAGCTGGCCTCCGGCACGAAGGACTGACCCTGGCCGAGTGGGACCGGCCGGCAGTTGACACGCCTCGGGGCCATCCGTAAGGTACTCCGAGTTGTCCGACGTGAGCGCCGACTCCGGTCGGTCCCCGGGCAGCCATTCCGCGAGCACCACCCATTCCGACGCCCCGGCGTCGAACTCTGTGGTGTGCGTATTCGCGAAATGAGGAATCCGCGTTCGAAAGAACGCAGCCCCCGATTAGCTCGGGGGCCCGGAATCCGCTAAAGTCTCACTCGTCGGAACGGCCCAACGGCCGGGAAGACAAGCCCCGCTGACTGGGGGTCAGACACCGAAAGGGTCTGATAGAGTCGGAACCGCCGGAAAGGGAAACGCGAGAGCGGGAACCTGGAAAGCACCGAGGAAATCGGATCGAGAAAAGATCTGATAGAGTCGGAAACACGAAGGGAAGCCCGGAGGAAAGCCCGAGAGGGTGAGTACAAAGGAAGCGACCGTTCCTTGAGAACTCAACAGCGTGCCAAAAGTCAACGCCAGATATGTTGATACCCCGTCTCCGGTCATCATGATCGGGACGTGGTTCCTTTGAAATAAACACAGCGAGGACGCTGTGAACGGTCGGACTATTCCTCCGATCGTTCCGCTCTCGTGGTGCTCACCGGATTACCGGTAAACATTCACGGAGAGTTTGATCCTGGCTCAGGACGAACGCTGGCGGCGTGCTTAACACATGCAAGTCGAACGATGAAGCCCTTCGGGGTGGATTAGTGGCGAACGGGTGAGTAACACGTGGGCAATCTGCCCTGCACTCTGGGACAAGCCCTGGAAACGGGGTCTAATACCGGATATGACCGTCTTGGGCATCCTTGACGGTGTAAAGCTCCGGCGGTGCAGGATGAGCCCGCGGCCTATCAGCTTGTTGGTGAGGTAACGGCTCACCAAGGCGACGACGGGTAGCCGGCCTGAGAGGGCGACCGGCCACACTGGGACTGAGACACGGCCCAGACTCCTACGGGAGGCAGCAGTGGGGAATATTGCACAATGGGCGAAAGCCTGATGCAGCGACGCCGCGTGAGGGATGACGGCCTTCGGGTTGTAAACCTCTTTCAGCAGGGAAGAAGCGAGAGTGACGGTACCTGCAGAAGAAGCGCCGGCTAACTACGTGCCAGCAGCCGCGGTAATACGTAGGGCGCAAGCGTTGTCCGGAATTATTGGGCGTAAAGAGCTCGTAGGCGGCTTGTCACGTCGGTTGTGAAAGCCCGGGGCTTAACCCCGGGTCTGCAGTCGATACGGGCAGGCTAGAGTTCGGTAGGGGAGATCGGAATTCCTGGTGTAGCGGTGAAATGCGCAGATATCAGGAGGAACACCGGTGGCGAAGGCGGATCTCTGGGCCGATACTGACGCTGAGGAGCGAAAGCGTGGGGAGCGAACAGGATTAGATACCCTGGTAGTCCACGCCGTAAACGGTGGGCACTAGGTGTGGGCAACATTCCACGTTGTCCGTGCCGCAGCTAACGCATTAAGTGCCCCGCCTGGGGAGTACGGCCGCAAGGCTAAAACTCAAAGGAATTGACGGGGGCCCGCACAAGCGGCGGAGCATGTGGCTTAATTCGACGCAACGCGAAGAACCTTACCAAGGCTTGACATACACCGGAAAGCATTAGAGATAGTGCCCCCCTTGTGGTCGGTGTACAGGTGGTGCATGGCTGTCGTCAGCTCGTGTCGTGAGATGTTGGGTTAAGTCCCGCAACGAGCGCAACCCTTGTCCCGTGTTGCCAGCAGGCCCTTGTGGTGCTGGGGACTCACGGGAGACCGCCGGGGTCAACTCGGAGGAAGGTGGGGACGACGTCAAGTCATCATGCCCCTTATGTCTTGGGCTGCACACGTGCTACAATGGCCGGTACAATGAGCTGCGATACCGTGAGGTGGAGCGAATCTCAAAAAGCCGGTCTCAGTTCGGATTGGGGTCTGCAACTCGACCCCATGAAGTCGGAGTCGCTAGTAATCGCAGATCAGCATTGCTGCGGTGAATACGTTCCCGGGCCTTGTACACACCGCCCGTCACGTCACGAAAGTCGGTAACACCCGAAGCCGGTGGCCCAACCCCTTGTGGGAGGGAGCTGTCGAAGGTGGGACCAGCGATTGGGACGAAGTCGTAACAAGGTAGCCGTACCGGAAGGTGCGGCTGGATCACCTCCTTTCTAAGGAGCAATAGCCGACTGCAAGCAAGTGTCTTGCACGGTTGCTCATGGGTGGAACGTTGACTACTCGGCACACTTCGGATGGATGAGAACGCTAGTACTGCTTCGGCGTGGAACGCGGATCTTGTCGGTGAAGGGTGTCGGGCACGCTGTTGGGTGTCTGAGGGAATGATCTGATCTTCTCCTCAGTCGCCGGCCCCAGTGCACTCGGACTCGTTGGTGGGTTCGGGGTGATGGGTGGCTGGTCGTTGTTTGAGAACTGCACAGTGGACGCGAGCATCTGTGGCCAAGTTTTTAAGGGCGCACGGTGGATGCCTTGGCACCAGGAACCGATGAAGGACGTGGGAGGCCGCGATAGTCCCCGGGGAGTCGTCAACCAGGCTTTGATCCGGGGGTTTCCGAATGGGGAAACCCGGCAGTCGTCATGGGCTGTCACCCGCTGCTGAACACATAGGCAGTGTGGAGGGAACGAGGGGAAGTGAAACATCTCAGTACCCTCAGGAAGAGAAAACAACCGTGATTCCGGGAGTAGTGGCGAGCGAAACCGGATGAGGCCAAACCGTATGCGTGTGAGACCCGGCAGGGGTTGCGTGTGCGGGGTTGTGGGATCTCTCTTCTACGGTCTGCCGGCCGTGGGGCGAGTTATAAACCGTTGATGTAGACGAAGGACATGCGAAAGGTCCGGCGTAGAGGGTAAGACCCCCGTAGTTGAAATGTCAGCGGCTTGCTTGAGAGACACCCAAGTAGCACGGGGCCCGAGAAATCCCGTGTGAATCTGGCGGGACCACCCGCTAAGCCTAAATATTCCCTGGTGACCGATAGCGGATAGTACCGTGAGGGAATGGTGAAAAGTACCCCGGGAGGGGAGTGAAATAGTACCTGAAACCGTGTGCCTACAAGCCGTGGGAGCGTCGGATGCAGCTTGCTGCATCTCGTGACTGCGTGCCTTTTGAAGAATGAGCCTGCGAGTTTGCGGTGTGTTGCGAGGTTAACCCGTGTGGGGAAGCCGTAGCGAAAGCGAGTCCGAATAGGGCGGTTGAGTAGCACGCTCAAGACCCGAAGCGGAGTGATCTAGCCATGGGCAGGTTGAAGCGGAGGTAAGACTTCGTGGAGGACCGAACCCACCAGGGTTGAAAACCTGGGGGATGACCTGTGGTTAGGGGTGAAAGGCCAATCAAACTCCGTGATAGCTGGTTCTCCCCGAAATGCATTTAGGTGCAGCGTCGTGTGTTTCTTGCCGGAGGTAGAGCACTGGATAGGCGATGGGCCCTACCGGGTTACTGACCTTAGCCAAACTCCGAATGCCGGTAAGTGAGAGCGCGGCAGTGAGACTGTGGGGGATAAGCTCCATGGTCGAGAGGGAAACAGCCCAGAGCATCGACTAAGGCCCCTAAGCGTACGCTAAGTGGGAAAGGATGTGGAGTCGCACAGACAACCAGGAGGTTGGCTTAGAAGCAGCCACCCTTGAAAGAGTGCGTAATAGCTCACTGGTCTAGTGATTCCGCGCCGACAATGTAGCGGGGCTCAAGCGTACCGCCGAAGTCGTGTCATTCACACAAGAAGCCCCAACGGGTGTGTGGATGGGTAGGGGAGCGTCGTCTGCCGGGTGAAGCAGCACCGGAAGGTAGTTGTGGACGGTTGACGAGTGAGAATGCAGGCATGAGTAGCGATTCACACGTGAGAAACGTGTGCGCCGATTGACTAAGGGTTCCTGGGTCAAGCTGATCTGCCCAGGGTAAGTCGGGACCTAAGGCGAGGCCGACAGGCGTAGTCGATGGATAACCGGTTGATATTCCGGTACCCGCTGTGAAGCGTCAAACATCGAGCATCGTGATGCTAAGGCCGTGAAGCCGCCCTGATCTCTTCGGAGTTGAGGGGAGTGGTGGAGCCGCCGGACCAAGCGGTTAGTAGGTGAGTGATGGGGTGACGCAGGAAGGTAGTCCATCCCGGGCGGTGGTTGTCCCGGGGTAAGGGTGTAGGCCGCAAGGTAGGTAAATCCGCCTTGCATAACGGCTGAGACCTGATGCCGAGCCGATTGTGGTGAAGTGGATGATCCTATGCTGTCGAGAAAAGCCTCTAGCGAGTTTCATGGCGGCCCGTACCCTAAACCGACTCAGGTGGTCAGGTAGAGAATACCGAGGCGTTCGGGTGAACTATGGTTAAGGAACTCGGCAAAATGCCCCCGTAACTTCGGGAGAAGGGGGGCCACGCCTGGTGACGATCTTTACGGTCTGAGCTGGGGGTGGCCGCAGAGACCAGCGAGAAGCGACTGTTTACTAAAAACACAGGTCCGTGCGAAGCCGTAAGGCGATGTATACGGACTGACGCCTGCCCGGTGCTGGAACGTTAAGGGGACCGGTTAGCTCCATTTCGGTGGGGCGAAGCTGAGAACTTAAGCGCCAGTAAACGGCGGTGGTAACTATAACCATCCTAAGGTAGCGAAATTCCTTGTCGGGTAAGTTCCGACCTGCACGAATGGCGTAACGACTTCTCGACTGTCTCAACCATAGGCCCGGTGAAATTGCACTACGAGTAAAGATGCTCGTTTCGCGCAGCAGGACGGAAAGACCCCGGGACCTTTACTACAGTTTGATATTGGTGTTCGGTTCGGCTTGTGTAGGATAGCTGGGAGACTGTGAAGCTCATACGCCAGTGTGGGTGGAGTCGTCGTTGAAATACCAGTCTGGTCGTGCTGGATGTCTAACCTGGGTCCGTGATCCGGATCAGGGACAGTGTCTGATGGGTAGTTTAACTGGGGCGGTTGCCTCCTAAAGGGTAACGGAGGCGCCCAAAGGTTCCCTCAGCCTGGTTGGTAATCAGGTGTTGAGTGTAAGTGCACAAGGGAGCTTGACTGTGAGACCGACGGGTCGAGCAGGGACGAAAGTCGGGACTAGTGATCCGGCGGTGGCTTGTGGAAGCGCCGTCGCTCAACGGATAAAAGGTACCCCGGGGATAACAGGCTGATCTTCCCCAAGAGTCCATATCGACGGGATGGTTTGGCACCTCGATGTCGGCTCGTCGCATCCTGGGGCTGGAGTCGGTCCCAAGGGTTGGGCTGTTCGCCCATTAAAGCGGTACGCGAGCTGGGTTTAGAACGTCGTGAGACAGTTCGGTCCCTATCCGCTGTGCGCGTAGGAGTCTTGAGAAGGGCTGTCCCTAGTACGAGAGGACCGGGACGGACGAACCTCTGGTGTGCCAGTTGTTCTGCCAAGGGCATGGCTGGTTGGCTACGTTCGGGAGGGATAACCGCTGAAAGCATCTAAGCGGGAAGCCTGCTTCGAGATGAGGACTCCCACCCACTTGATGGGGTAAGGCTCCCAGTAGACGACTGGGTTGATAGGCCGGATCTGGAAGCCAGGTGACTGGTGGAGGTGACCGGTACTAATAGGCCGAGGGCTTGTCCTCAGTTGCTCGCGTCCACTGTGTTGGTTCTGAAACCACGAACAACCAAAGTGCCGGTTGTTGATAGTTTCATAGTGTTTCGGTGGTTATAGCGTTAGGGAAACGCCCGGTTACATTCCGAACCCGGAAGCTAAGCCTTTCAGCGCCGATGGTACTGCAGGGGGGACCCTGTGGGAGAGTAGGACGCCGCCGAACAATCATTCCGGGAAACCCCCGCATCATTGGTGCGGGGGTTTTCTGCATTCCGGGGCAGGGCAATCGCAGGCAGTGTCCTCGGCGGAGTCATCGCGTTATCAGCGCATGACGATGTCCCGTTACAAGTCCTCCGTCGAGCATCCCGGCGTCCGCGCCCTCAAAGACCACATCGCGGGAATCCGCACCGAGGTGACCGCCCACCCCCTCTACACGAGCTTCCGCAGCCGCCGGGACGTCGCGGTGTTCATGGAGCACCACGTCTTCGCCGTATGGGACTTCATGTCCCTGCTGAAGAGTCTTCAGCGGCAGCTGACCTGCACCAGCGTGCCGTGGGTCCCCCGGGGCCCGGTCGCCTCCCGGCGGCTGATCAACGAGATCACGCTGGTGGAGGAGAGCGACGAACTGGGCGAGGGATTCACCTCCCACTTCGAGCTGTACCGGGCGGCGATGGGCGACGCCGGCGCCGACCCCGGACCGCTGGACGCCTTCCTGGACCTGATCCGGGCCGGCACCCCCGTCCCCAAGGCCCTCGTGGCCGCCGGGGCGCCGCTCCCGGTGCGGGAGTTCGTCGGCGCGACCTGGCACGTCGTCGAGACCGCCCCGGTGCATGTGCAGGGCGCGGTGTTCGCCTTCGGGCGCGAGGACCTGATCCCGGAGATGTTCGTGCAGGTCGTCCGCATCGAGGACCGCGACGGAAGCCTCACCCGGTTCAGGGACTACCTCCACCGGCACATCGAGGTCGACGCCGACGAGCACACCCCCATGGCCATGCGCATGCTGGTGGACCTGTGCGGTGACGATCCCCGCAAATGGGAGGAGTGCACGTACGCGGTGCACGAGGCGCTGCACGAGCGGGCCCGGTTCTGGGACGCCATCCTGCGGCAGCTCCGCGAGGGGGGCCTGGACTGCGGCTCTTAGGGTGGGGGAATGCGCTATGACCTCATCATCTTCGACAACGACGGCGTCCTGGTCGACAGCGAGCCGATCTCCAATCGGCACCTGGCGGCGTACCTGACCGAGCTGGGCGTCCCGACGTCGTACGAGGACTCCCTGCGCGACTACATGGGCGCGGCGATGCACCGGGTCCACGACCTCGTCCTGGAGCGCACCGGGCGGCGGCTGCCGGCCGATTTCGACGACGTCTTCCACGCGCGCGTCTTCGCCGCGTTCGAGCGGGAGTTGGCGCCCGTGCCGGGCGCGGCCGAGGTGCTGGGGAAGCTGGCCGCGGACGGGGTGCCGTACTGTGTGGCGTCCTCCGGGAGCCATGAGCGGATCAGGGTGGGG
This sequence comes from Streptomyces sp. AM6-12, assembly GCF_044327085.1. Lineage (NCBI taxonomy): Bacteria > Bacillati > Actinomycetota > Actinomycetes > Kitasatosporales > Streptomycetaceae > Streptomyces > Streptomyces sp. AM6-12. Next base: position 3,253,714 of record NZ_JBIQWN010000001.1, on the reverse strand, counting down.
CACCGCGCCACCGGGCTCGACCGGTGGTTCCCCGAGGAGCGGATCTTCAGCTCGCAGGACGTCGGCAAGGGCAAGCCCGCGCCCGACCTCTTCCTGTACGCGGCCGAGCGGATGGGCGTCGCCCCCGAGCGGTGCGCGGTCGTGGAGGACTCCCCGCTGGGCGTCCAGGCGGCCGTGGCGGCCGGAATGGACGTGTACGGGTTCACCGCGATGACCCCGGCCGGGCGGCTGACCGGCGCGACCCAACTGTACGCGCGTCTGGGGGAGTTGCCCGACCTGCTGATATGACCCGCAGCATGACCGGTGCCATCCGCCGGTGCCTGACATCTGTCATGCCGTCGTCCGGACGAACGTTTCTACCGGGGGACCCCCGCCGGCCGGGAAGCTGAGGGCATGACGAAGAACACGGGGAACCACAGCCGGAACACGCAGCAGAACCCGAGCATGCTGGAAAACCTCAGGCCGCTCGTCATCGACGTGGTCCTGCCCCTCGGGGCGTACTACCTCCTCAAGGACGGCCTCGGCGCGAGCACCTTCGCGGCGCTCGCCTGGAGCAGCGTGGTGCCGGCGGTGCGGACCGTGTGGAGCCTGGTGCGCGAGCGCCGGGCCAACGGGCTCGCCCTGCTGATCCTCGCCGTCAACGTCATCTCCCTGCTGGTGAGTTCGGTCGCCGGGGACCCGCGGCTGATGCTCGCCAAGGACGGCGCGGTCAGCAGCACCGTCGGCATCGGCATCCTGCTCTCGGTCCGGCTCGGCCGGCCGATGATGACCACCGCGGTGATGCCCTTCCTGGTCAAGGGCGACGCGGCGAAGGAGGCCGCCTGGCAGCGGCTGACCGGCGGCAGCTCGGTGCGGTCCGCGGACTTCCGGCGGTACGAGCGGACGTTCTCCGTCGTCTGGGGCGTGGCGCTGCTCGCCGAGTGCGTCGCCCGCGTCGTCGGCGCGTACACCGTCCCCGTGGACACCATGGTCTGGCTCGGCACCGTCGTCCTGATCGGCACCATGGTGGTCGCCTTCCGGATCAGCGGGGTGCGGGGCGCGGGCCCGATGGAGCGCCTGCTGGAGACCGAGGTCGCCGCCGGTACCAACCCCGCTGAAGCTGAAGGAAATTCACCTTTGGCGATGTCTACCCACAAGTAAGCCGGGGCCCTACGCTCGCCGCCATGACTGAACTGCTGCGGCGCGGTAGGGCCTCGCTGGCGTTCGCCTTCTTCGCGCAGGGCGCCGCGTTCGCCCTGCTGGTGACGCGCATCCCCGCCATCCAGGACCGGTACGGCATCTCCGATGCCCTGCTGCCGGTCTTTCTGGCTGCCGTGCCGGTCCTCGCGGGCGTCGGCAGCGTCACCACCGAGCAGCTGGTCAAGCGGGTACGGCCCAGCCGGCTGCTGCGCTGGTCCCAGCCGGTGGTGCTGCTCGCGCTGCTGGCCGCGGGCGCGGGCGGGCGGGGGCAACTGGCCGCGGTGGCGGTCGCGCTGGCCGTGTTCGGGCTGTCGGTGGGGATGCTGGACGCCTCGATGAACATGCTGGGGGTAAGCCTCCAGCGGTCGTACGGGCGCAGCATCATGCTCAGCTTCCACGCCGCGTACAGCCTGGGCGGCATCGTCGGGGCCTCGCTGGCGTGGGCCGGGGCGCACTGGCAGCTCGCGCTGTGGGTGTCGTACCTGCCGGTGGTTGCGGTGCTGCTGCCGGCGACGCTGGTGGGCAGCCGGTGGTACGTCGACGGGGCGGCGGCGGCGCCGGTGGCGCAGGGGAGCGGCGGCGGGGGTGTGGTGTTCCGGCTGCTGCTGCCGCTGTGCCTGGTGATGACCTTCGCCTACATCGGGGACTCGACGGTCTCCAACTGGAGCGCGAAGTACCTGAAGGACGTGCTGGGCAGCTCGGAGCAGCTCGCGACGGTGCCGTACAACGTGTACATGGTGACCACGCTGGCCGGGCGGGCCCTGGGTGACTTCGGGGTACGGCGGTTCGGCGCGGCGGCGGTCGTACGGCTCGGGGCGCTGGTGGCGGCCGGCGGGTTCGCGGTGGTGGCCGCGGCGCCCGGCGCGTGGGTGGGGATGCTCGGGTTCACGCTGCTCGGGCTCGGGCTGTGCGTGCTGGTGCCGCAGACCTTCGCGGCGGCGGGGCGGCTGTTCCCCGGCGCGTCGGACGCGGCCGTGGCCCGCCTGAACATCTTCAACTACGTCGGATTCCTGGTCGGATCGCCGTTGGTGGGGGCGGTGGGGGACGCCTGGAGCTATCGCGGGGCGATGCTGCTGCCGATGGTGCTGGTGCTGGTGACGCTCGTGTACGCCAGGTCGTTCGCGACGAGCGGGGGCCGATACGGTGGCGGGTATGAGCGGCCGCGCACAGCTGATGTGGGACGAGGCAGTAACGGGCTATGACTTCGGCCCCGGTCATCCGATGGACCCGGTGCGGCTGGCGCTGACCCGGAAGCTGATCGGTGCCCTGGGGGTCGACCGGGAGCTGGAGGTCGTCGCGGCGAAGCCGGCCGGGCGGTCCACGCTGCGCCTGGTCCACCGGGACGACTACATCGAGGCGGTGCGGGCCGCGTCGGCGGACCCCGCGGCCGCGGACGGCTCGTACGGGCTCGGGACGCTGGACGATCCCGCGTTCGCCGGGATGCACGAGGTGTCCGCGCTGATCGCGGGGCAGTCGGTGGCGGCGGCGGAGGCGGTGTGGCGGGAGGAAGCGCTGCACGCCGTGAACTTCACCGGCGGGCTGCACCACGCGATGCCGGGGGCCGCGAGCGGGTTCTGCGTGTACAACGACGCGGCGCTCGCCATCGCGCGGCTGCTGGAGCTGGGCGTGGAGCGGGTCGCGTACGTGGATGTGGACGTGCACCACGGGGACGGGGTGCAGGCCGCGTTCTGGGAGGACCCGCGGGTGCTGACGATCTCGGTGCACGAGCATCCCCGTACGTTGTTCCCGCAGTCCGGGTGGCCGCAGGAGACCGGCGCCGGGGCGGGGGAGGGGGCGGCGGTGAACCTGCCGCTGCCGGCCGGGACGGGGGACGCGGGGTGGGTACGGGCGTTCCACGCGGTGGTGCCGGAACTGCTCGCGGAGTTCCGGCCGCAGGTGCTGGTCTCCCAGCACGGAGCCGACACGCACTTCGAGGACCCGCTCGCGCATCTCGCGGTCTCGCTGGACGCGCAGCGGGCGGTGCAGCTGGCGTGCCACGAGCTGGCGCACGAGTACGCGGACGGCAAGTGGGTCGCGCTGGGCGGGGGCGGTTACGCGGTGGTGGACGTCGTACCCCGCTCCTGGACGCATCTCGTGGCCATCGCGGCGGGGCGGCCGGTGACGCCGGAGACGGTGATCCCCGAGGGCTGGCGGCAGGAGGTGTACGCGCGGACGCGGGAGCTGGCGCCGCAGCGGATGACGGACGGCCGCTGGCCGGTCTCCTGGTCCTCCTGGGAAGGGGGCTACGACCCCGCGGACCGCCTCGACCAGTCCATCCTGGCCACCCGCCGCGCCGCCTTCCCCCTCCGGGGCCTGCTCCCCTAGACAAGCCCTGGGAGCGCGCTGGGAGCCGTTACGCCAACCGTGCGGAAATCTCCCGGTATTTCCCTTACGGGGTGCGTCGATCGGCCATTATCGCTGGCGTGTTGGCCTACCTGTCCGCCGTCCGGCTGGCCGGAGTCGTCGGGACGTCTCGGGAGCGGAGTCTGCTCAGGTACCGTCAGTTCGCGGTCCGGGACCCGCGGGTGCTGCTCGGGATCGACCCGCGAGGGGGCTGGGGCGAGCCGGAGCTGCTCGCGCTGATGGCGCGCAGGTGTGGTGTTTCGGCCGATCCCCGGTACCGCTCGGGGCCGGATGTGATCGATCCGGCGCTGACGCTCGCCGCGCTGGACGCCTTCGCGGAGAGGCTCGCGGCGGCCGCGCGGCGGCACGCGCCGGTCCTGCTCGGCACCGGGCACCCCCGCTCGCTGCTCGGTTTCTACGCCGTCCTCGCGGACGCCCTCTCGGCGGCGGGATGTGAGGTCCTCACCCCAGCGCAGGGTCGCTGTGTCGACATATTGACCCGGTTCGGTCTACGCACACACCGCATCGACTACGTACGACGCGTCGCGTTGGTGCGGGAAACCGAGGGCGGGCGCCCCGGTTGTGAGCCTGGCGCGCACTGCCATTCGCCGCTGCCGGTCCGGGTCGTCCTGGAGTCCGCCGCGGCCGTCGGCGGACCGCTGCCCGAGCTGGTCATCGGCGACCACGGCTGGCTCTGCGGCGCAGGTCAGCTGGGGTTCGAGGCGATCGGACCGGCCGACTCCGACGACCCCGCGCCGTTCGTCGGCCAGGCGGAGGGCGCCGTCCGCGTCGTCGTACCCCTGGACGACGGAGTCCGGTCTAGTCACTACCTGCCACTCACCCGCTACGTACTCAAACGCGCGTGTCTGTCACAGTAGGCCGCCGATGGGTGCACCTCTTCCCCACTCGCATCACCCGCCCCTAGTCTGGGGAGTGAGCACGCAGCGACGAAGAGTCACCGGAAGGGGAAGCCGGTGGCCGTCGAGTGCGGAAGGTGCAGGTGTGTCATGGCCGCAGCTGGCGAGAGGCCTCTGAACGAGGTTCAGTTCCTGACCGTGGCGGAGGTCGCCACGGTGATGCGAGTGTCGAAGATGACCGTGTACCGCCTGGTGCACAGCGGTCATCTGCCCGCGATCCGGGTGGGGCGGTCCTTCCGCGTCCCCGAGCAAGCGGTCCACGAGTACCTCCGCGACAGCTATGTGGGGGTGGAGACGGCCTGACGACCCCCTCCGGGGGATCCCGGAGACCCTCGATTACGACCTCAGCGCTCGGTTGGGTAGGCTAGCCCCTCGTAGGTCGTGTGGGCCCATGGCGCCCAAACAACCGAGTGATGAGAAGTGAGCGAGGGTAGTCGTGGGCTCTGTTATCAAGAAGCGGCGCAAGCGGATGGCCAAGAAGAAGCACCGCAAGCTGCTCAAGCGCACGCGCGTCCAGCGCCGCAACAAGAAGTAAGCGGCCGGCGCGAGAGCGTGTCCTGTGGCCCCCCATCGACAATGATGGGGGGCCACAGGTGTATCCCCGGTGGCCCGGTGGCGATCCGGCCGACTCCAGTCGGGGAATTTCCGTCACCTCGCGCATCGGGCGGTCATCACAGCGCGACATCCACCCGCTAAGTTGGCCCCGGCGGGGAACGCGGAACGTGAGATCCCTGGGAAGGAAGGCGCTGATCTTGGGCAAGGTCGTGCTCGTCACCGGGGTCGCCCGGCAGCTGGGCGGCCGGTTCGTGCGGCGGATCCAGCGGGACCCGGAGGTCGAGCGGGTGATCGCGGTGGACGCGGTGCCGCCCGCGCACCAGCTCGGCGGGGCCGACTTCATCCAGGCCGACATCCGGCAGCCGACCATAGCCCGCGTGCTCGCCGAGACCGGCGCCGACACCGTCGTACACCTCGATGTCACGGGCACCGCGCTCGGCGGCGGCAACCGGGCCACGGTGAAGGAGACCAATGTCATCGGCACCATGCAACTGCTCGGCGCCTGCCAGAAGTCGCCCGCGGTCCAGCGGCTGGTGATCAAGTCCAGCACCAATGTGTACGGCTCCGCGCCGCGCGATCCGGCCGTGTTCACGGAGACCACCCCGGCCAAGGCGCTGCCCAGCGGCGGGTTCGCGAAGGACACCGTCGAGGTCGAGGGATATGTGCGGGGGTTCGCGCGGCGGCGGCCCGATGTGGCCGTGTGCGTGCTGCGGTTCGCGAACATCCTCGGCCCGGCCGCGGACACCCCGCTCGCCTCGTACTTCGCGCTGCCGGTGCTGCCGACCGTGTTCGGGTACGACCCGCGGCTCCAGTTCGTGCACGAGGACGACGTGGTGGAGGTGCTGCGGCTGGCCTCGCACGAGCCGCGCCGGGGCACCCTCAACAGCGGCACCTTCAACATCGCCGGAGACGGGGTGCTGCTGCTCTCGCAGTGCTCCCGGCGGCTCGGGCGGCCGACCGTGCCACTGCTGCTGCCCGCGGTCACCTGGGCCGGCTCCCTGGTCCGTACGCTGGGTATGACGGACTTCTCACCGGAGCAGATCCGGCTGCTGACCCACGGGCGGGTCGTGGACACCGGCCAGATGCGCGAGACGCTGGGGTTCACGCCCCGCTATACGACGGCGGAGGCGTTCGCGGACTTCGCCCGTGGCCAGGGCGCCGGGCTGCTGCCGCCGGAGACCGTCGCCGGAGCCGTCGACCGGGTCGCCGCGCTCGCCCTGCCGGGCGGCGGCCGGCCCACGACGTACAGCGCCGACTAGCGCCAACCGAGGAGCGCGGTAACGATGGCGGACGCCAAGGTGATTCCCTTCGACGACGACCGGTCGCGGGGGAGCGGGAGCGGCAGTGGCCCCCAGCGGTCCGGGAGACGGCGGGGCGCGGCCGGCCGGCGCGGCGGTCGCGGCGACGCCGGGGCCGGGGAGCTGGGCGAGGTGCAGCGGCTGCCGGGTCGGGAACCGGCGCGGGAGGACGGGCCGGTGGGCGCGGACGAGCGGCCGGTGGAGCGGCCCGTACCCGACGGCGAGGGCGGTCTGGAGCGGCGGGTGGCGGCCGGGCTGTCGTTCCTGCGGCGCCGGCTGACCGGGGAGTACGAGGTCGACGACTTCGGGTACGACGCGGAGCTGACCGACCAGGTCCTGATGTCGCTGCTGCGACCGGTGTACGAGAAGTACTTCCGGGTCGAGGTGAAGGGCGTCGAGAACATCCCGGACAAGGGCGGGGCGCTGATCGTCGCCAACCACTCCGGGACGCTGCCGCTGGACGGGCTGATGATGCAGGTCGCGGTGCACGACCACCATCCCGCCGACCGGCATCTGCGGCTGCTGGCGGCGGACCTGGTGTTCGTGCTGCCGGTGGTGAACGAGCTGGCGCGCAAGCTCGGGCACACCCTGGCGTGCGCGGAGGACGCGGAACGGCTGCTGGAGCAGGGCGAGCTGGTGGGGGTGATGCCCGAGGGGTTCAAGGGCATCGGGAAGCCCTTCAGCGAGCGGTACAAGCTCCAGCGGTTCGGGCGGGGCGGGTTCGTGTCGACGGCGATGCGGCAGGGGGTGCCGATCGTGCCGTGCTCGATCGTCGGGGCGGAGGAGATCTATCCGATGATCGGCAACGCGAAGACGCTTGCGCGAGTGCTGGGCATTCCGTACTTCCCCCTGACCCCGACGTTTCCCTGGCTCGGGCCGCTGGGCGCGGTGCCGCTGCCGACGAAGTGGACGATCCAGTTCGGCGAGCCGATCCCGACGGACGGGTATCCGCCGGAGGCGGCCGAGGACCCGATGCTGATGTTCAACCTCACCGACCAGGTACGGGAACAGATCCAGCACACCCTGTACAAACTGCTGGTCCAGCGCCGCTCGGTGTTCTTCTAGCCCGCGGTGCGACGACGAGGGCGTCCCCGCTCGGGTGGGGACGCCCTCGCCGTCGCACTTCCCTAGTTCGCCTGGTCGTTGTCGATTCCCAGGCCCGGCAGGAGGCCCGGGAGGAGTGGCGGGAGGGTGACGTCGGGGGCGGTGGTCGGGGGTTTGGTGGTGGACGGGGTGCCGCTGTCGCCGCCGGACTTCGGCGGGTCGAGCAGGCCGCCGGTGCTGCCGCCGAGCAGACCGTCGTCGGTGCCCTCGCTGGCCTTGCCGGTCGGGTGCTCGGTGCTGGTGCGGCCGGTGGACGGGGCGCTGTGGTGCGGCGGGACCGACCGGTGGGTGCCGGGGGACGCCGGGCCGGAGCCCCGGTGCGTGCCGTCGCCGCCCGGCGAGGGCTGCTGCGGCAGCAGGGACTGGAGCGGGGCGACTTCCTGGTCTATGGCGTCGAACACCGACGACACCTGCTGTTTGACGTCCCCGAGCTGCACCGGCAGCTTGTCGCTGAGCGCGCTCCACGCCTCGCGGTGGTTCCGGGAGAACGCGGACAGCGCCTGGATCGGGCCCAGCTGGTCCGGATCGGCCTCATAGGCCGCGTGCAGCAGCCGGTGGCCCTCGGTGACGTCGTGCTGCATCCCGGACAGGGTGCGGCGGATCTCGCCGATGGACTCGTGGTCGAGATGGCCGCCGCGGCCCCGCTCCATCAGTCGGCGGGCCTCGCCGAGCCGGGTGGACGCCTGGTCGAGGTAGACCTGGCCGCGCTGATCCTCGCCGTTGCTCAGGTAGTCGAGCTTGAAGTCCTCGATGCCGCGTTTCAGTCCGTACAGCGAGTCGCCGGGCAGGGCGTGGGAGCTGGCGGCGGCGACCCCGCCGAAGGCCCCCGCGGCCACGCCCACGCTGAGTCCGCCGGCCGCGAGGCCCTTGGTCAGCCTGGTGCGCGGCCGGAGTTTGCCCAGCGGGCTCGCCCGGTGCGCGCCCTTGGCCTTGCGCTGACCCGGTACGGTCGGCTCCGCCGCCGCCCCGGTCCCCTCCTGGAGCATGGCCTCCATCGCGGCCACCAGCTGTGCGCGCTGGACGACCTTGACGTCGGGGTCGAGCTGCGGCCTGGGCAGCGCGCCGAGTCCGTCCGCGAGGGCCAGCAGGCGGCCCCGCTCGGTCAGTTCCTCGGTGGTCGGCGGGGAACCCGCCGGTTCGTCGGACTGCTCGGCCGCCGTGTCCCGGTCGGACTGCTCCTCCAGGGCCTGGGCGAAGGCGTTCGCCCGCCGGTGCGCCGATACGTTCGCGATCACTGGCGGCACCTCCTCTCGTCATGACGGTCGACTCCCCAGGGGGTCCTGAGGGTTGCACGCCCCCGGTCGTACCACCCGATCGGGCGATGGTCCGGCCGGGAGGTGACCACAGGGAGCCTGTATCCCGCTCAACGACTGGTGCGGCACTTGGGTTACGGACCCTCTTTGATCCGTGCGGAAAGTCAACGCGCCTTTACGGAAGGTGAGTTGGCGCTCGCAAGAAGTGGCGGTCCGGGGGCGGCCGCTTTCAGCGGGCGTCGTCCGGCAGCAGCCGGGCGAGGGTGCGGACGGCGCGGTACTGGAGGGTCTTGATCGCGCCCTCGTTCTTGCCCATGACCCGTGCGGTCTCCGCGACCGAGAGGCCCTGGAGGAAGCGGAGCGTCACGCACTCCTGCTGCTGCGGGTTGAGGCGTCGTACGGCGTCCAGGAGCGCGGCGTTCGACAGGGACTCCAGGACGGAGTCCTCCGGGGAGCGCTCGACCTCGTTGGCGTCCAGCATCTCGCCGGTGGTGACCTCCAGGCGGAAGCGGCTGGACTTGAAGTGGTCGGCGACCAGGTTGCGGGCGATCGTCACCAGCCAGGCGCCGAAGTCGCGGCCCTGCCAGGTGAAGGTGCCGATCCGGCGCAGGGCGCGCAGAAAGGTCTCGCTGGTCAGGTCCTCGGCGGTGGCGCGGCCGCCCACCCGGTAGTAGATGTACCGGTAGACGGTGTCGCTGTACTGGTCGTACAGCCGTCCGAAGGCCTCGGCCTCGCCCGCCTGGGCGCGCTCGACCAGGTCCATCATCCGGGCGCTGTCGCTGTCGGCGGCCGGGCGGCGGGCGGTGGTCGCGCCGCTGGCACCGGCGGGGCGCCCGCGTCTGGCGACGGCGGCGCCGCCGTCGGCCAGTGCGTAGCACGGGCCCGTGGGCGTGGCGATGGCGAAGGCAGGGACGGTGAGCGCGGTGGGGACGAGGCCGCGCAGCGTCTCTTTGACCGTTGCGACAGTTGCGCGCAGCGTAGCCAGGCCCGAGGCGTCAACCCCGACGTGTGGGTACACGGGACTCCCAGAGGCAGAGCTTTCATCACGTGCAGTGCGGAACCGTTCACCCGTCGTAGCGACGGAGGGGTACCGGTTTGCGTCTGAGGAGAATAACGCTTCGTGCAGGCCCTGCTACACCGAGTTGCTCAAATCACCGATTGCGTCGCATCTGTAACCGATTGTTGCCCTATCCCGTTCCGCAACCTGATCACTTCTTGACCGAAAAAGGGCGTGTTTCGGTGAACTCCAGGACATCTTGAAATGGCCGCGGCATAATTCCGGCCGCGGGAGAGGGCGCCGAGAGGCGCTGCTTGGAGGCGCGGGGGATCCGTGCCCGGCCGACCGATCCTTATCGGCGCCGGCGACTCAAAGCGATCGCCGCCGCAGTGCCACCGGCCACCGCTCCGACGCCCGCCGCCGCCGGGATCCCCACCTTCGCCGCCTTGCGCCCCGTGCGGTAGTCGCGGAGCCGCCAGTCCTTCTCGCGCGCGTGCTTGCGCAGCTTGGCGTCCGGGTTGATGGCGTAGGGGTGGCCGACGAGGGACAGCATCGGGATGTCGTTGTGGCTGTCGCTGTACGCCGCGCAGCGGGCGAGGTCAAGCCCCTCCGCCGCGGCCAGTGCCCGCACCGCCTCCGCCTTGGCGGGCCCGTGCAGCGGCTCGCCGACCAGCCGGCCGGTGTAGATGCCGTCCACCGACTCCGCGACCGTCCCGAGCGCACCGGTCAGACCCAGCCGGCGCGCGATCACCGTGGCGATCTCCACCGGCGCCGCCGTGACCAGCCACACCTTCTGCCCGGCGTCCAGGTGGGCCTGGGCGAGCGCGCGGGTGCCGGGCCAGATGCGGTCGGCCATGTACTCGTCGTAGATCTCCTCGCCGATCGTCTGGAGTTCGACGACGCGGTGGCCCTTGACGATGGACAGCGCCGAGTCGCGGGCGTCCTGCATGTGCTCGGGGTCCTCGACCCCGGCCAGCCGGAACCACGCCTGCTGCCAGGCGAAGCGCGCCAGGTCGCGGGTCTCGAAGAACTTGCGCTTGTACAGGCCGCGGCCGAAGTGGAAGATCGCGGCGCCCTGCATCACGGTGTTGTCGAGGTCGAAGAAGGCGGCCGCGCTGGTGTCGCCGATCACCGGGAAAACCGGTTCCTCCGCTTCGGCCGGCGCGGTCTGCTGTGCCTCCTTGGAGGACTTGCGGGCGGCCTCCGCCGAGGCCTCGCCTGCCAACACGCTCCGCGCCGTGGCGGAGCGCCTACGGGGAGTGAGCCATCCGAGAGCGGCCATGTCGTGAGCATAGCCAGTCCGTTCGGTGCTTCCGGAGCCGGAAGGTTCGAACGCCGTGAACTCTGGGTGAGGCGAGGGTTGAACCGGGTGTGCCGAGCCGCGCGCGAGAATGGCCGGTATGAGTCCACTCTTCCGACGCAACGGCGGCAAGAACGCGAAACCAGAGCCCGGCGAGCGGCTGGTCACCCTGATCCGCAAGCCCGGCTGCCATCTGTGCGACGACGCCGAGGCCGTGATCGAGAAGGTCTGCGGGGAACTCGGGGTGCCGTGGGACCAGAAGGACATCAGCGAGGACAAGGGGCTGTACGACCGGTACTGGGAGCAGATCCCCGTCGTGCTGGTCGACGGTGAGCAGCACACCTTCTGGCGCGTGAACGCCGACCGGCTCCGCAAAGCACTGACCGAGTAGCCCAAGGCACTGACCGAGTAGTCCAAAGCGTCCCGAAAGTCGCTTAGGATCTATGGGCGGTTTGGTCTCGGGGGCGGGATTCGTGAGGAGCGTGTGCGGTTTTGCCCCCAGTAACGAAGGTGCACGGGTGTGCGCCCGCTGGTTCCCGCCAACGGCGGGAAAGATGCGTGACCCCGGTCACTTCTGCCGGGCAAATCGGACACCATCTTTGTGCACGCGTTCACAAAGACATAGCCTGCTGTCGACGGGGCGGTCCGGGGACGTATGACCGCCCGCAGCCCCGCTCTACCATCAGGAGCACCGTGGCAACTGGCCGAACACACCGACCGGCGACCCGCAGCCGAGGGATTCCCGAGGCCACCGTCGCCAGGCTTCCGCTGTACCTCCGAGCCCTGACCGCGCTGTCCGAGCGCTCGGTGCCCACGGTCTCCTCCGAGGAGCTGGCCGCGGCCGCGGGGGTCAACTCCGCCAAGCTGCGCAAGGACTTCTCGTACCTGGGCTCCTACGGAACGCGCGGTGTCGGCTACGACGTGGAGTATCTCGTCTACCAGATCTCCCGTGAACTCGGCCTCACCCAGGACTGGCCGGTTGTCATCGTCGGTATCGGCAACCTCGGCGCCGCCCTCGCCAACTACGGCGGGTTCGCCTCCCGCGGTTTCCGCGTGGCCGCGCTGATAGACGCGGACCCGGCCCTGACCGGCAAGCCGGTCGCGGGCATCCCGGTGCAGCACACCGACGACCTCGAGAAGATCATCAAGGACGACCGGGTCTCCATCGGCGTCATCGCCACCCCGGCCGGCGCCGCCCAGCAGGTCTGCGACCGGCTCGTGGCCGCCGGGGTCACCTCCATCCTGAACTTCGCGCCGACCGTGCTGTCCGTGCCGGACGGCGTCGACGTGCGCAAGGTCGACCTGTCGATCGAGCTCCAGATCCTCGCCTTCCACGAGCAGCGAAAGTCCGGCGAGGAGACCGCGGCCGGTGACGGCGCCCTGCCCGCCGCCGTCACGCCCCGCGACGACGCCGACCAGGGACCCGACGGGGACGTACCCGCCGTGATGCCCGCATGAGCCTCCTCGTCGTCGGACTGAGCCACCGCAGCGCCCCGGTCAGCGTGCTGGAGCGGGCGGCGCTGAACGCGGACGCCCAGACCAAGCTGCTGCACGACACGGTCGCCGCCGAGCCCGCCACCGAGGCCGCGGTGCTCGCCACCTGCAACCGCATCGAGCTGTACGCCGACGTGGACAAGTTCCACGCCGGTGTCGCCGAGCTGTCCACGCTGCTCGCCCAGCACAGCGGCGTCGGCCTGGAGGAACTGACCCCCTACCTGTACGTCCACTACGAGGACCGGGCCGCCCACCACCTCTTCTCGGTGGCCTGCGGCCTGGACTCCATGGTGGTCGGCGAGGGCCAGATCCTCGGCCAGATCAAGGACTCCCTGGCCCGCGCCCAGGAGCTGCACACCGCGGGCAAGCTGCTGAACGACCTGTTCCAGCAGGCCCTGCGGGTCGGCAAGCGCGCCCACTCCGAGACCGGCATCGACCGCGCGGGCCAGTCCCTGGTCACCTTCGGCCTGGAGCAGCTGGCCGCGGGCGGCGACGTGCGGCGCTGGGCGGCCGGCCGCCGGGCGCTGGTGATCGGCGCCGGTTCGATGTCCTCGCTGGCCGCCGCCACGCTCGCGCGGACCGGGGTCGCCGAGATCGTCGTCGCCAACCGCACCTTCGACCGGGCCGAGCGCCTCGCCGGGATCCTCCGGGAGGCCGACGACCACGCGGTGACCGCCCGTGCGGTACGGATGGACGCCGTGCCGGACGAGCTGACACGTGCCGACGTCGTCGTCTCCTGCACCGGGGCGACCGGCCTGGTGCTCACGGCGGAGGCGGTCGCGCAGGCGGTCGAGGGCCGCACCGGGCAGCCGGCCGTCGCCGAGCCCGGTCTTCCGGCCGTGAAGCCCGAGGCTCCGCAGCCCGCCGCCGACGAGAACTGCCCCCTCGACCTGGCCGCCGCCCAGCCCGGCTTCTCCGTCATGGGCGAGGCGGCCGTGGCCGGCATGGACGCGGCCACCCTGGAACAGCACGCGGCCTGGGCCGCCGGTGGCGGCACGCGCCCGGCGGGTGGTCGTACCAACGAGTCCGCCGGGGCCGACGCCGAGCTGATCACCGCGCTCGCCGCGACCGCCGCCAGCGCGGGCCGGATCCCCGAGCGGCGCCGCCCCGAGCCGGTCGCCGAGCGTCCCGCGCCCGTCGTCTTCCTCCTCGACCTGGCCATGCCCCGCGACATCGACGCCGCCGTGCACCGCCTGGCCGGGGTGCGCCTGGTGGACATCGAGTCGCTGGCCGAGGCCTCCGCGGACGCGCCGATGGCGGCCGACGTGGACCAGGTCCGGCGTATCGTCTCCGACGAGGTCGCGGCCTTCGGGGCGGCCCTGCGCGCGGCGCACATCACGCCGACCGTGGTCGCACTGCGCACCATGGCCGCGGACGTCGTCGCCGCCGAGATCGCGCGGCTCCACGGGCGCCTGCCCGACCTGGACGAACGCCAGCGCGGGGAGATCCGCCAGGCCGTGCACCGGGTCGTCGACAAGCTGCTGCACGCGCCGACCGTTCGGGTCAAGCAGCTCGCGGCCGAGCCCGGTGGCACCGGGTACGCGGACGCGCTGCGCACCCTGTTCGACCTCGATCCCGAGACGGTCGCCTCCGTCTCGCGGGCCGGGGACAGCACAGAAACGAAGGACCGACCGGCATGAGTGACAAGGCACTGCGACTGGGGACCAGGCGGAGCAAGCTCGCCATGGCCCAGTCCGGCCAGGTGGCGGAGGCCGTCCGCCGGGTGACCGGGCGACCGGTCGAGCTGGTCGAGATCACGACGTACGGCGACACCTCCCGCGAGCACCTCGCGCAGATCGGCGGCACCGGCGTGTTCGTCACGGCGCTGCGCGACGCGCTGCTGCGCGGTGAGGTCGACTTCGCCGTCCACTCGCTCAAGGACCTCCCCACGGCCCAGCCCGGGGAACTGGTCCTGGCCGCCCTGCCGGTGCGCGAGGACCCGCGGGACGTGCTCGTGGCGCGCGACGCCCTGAAGTTCACCGACCTGCCGCGCGGCGCCCGCATAGGCACCGGCTCCCCGCGCCGCATGGCACAGCTGAACGCGTACGCCCGCGCCCACGGACTGGACATAGAGACGGTCCCGATCCGCGGCAACGTGGACACCCGCATCCGGTACGTCCGCGACGGCGAGCTCGACGCGGTCGTCCTGGCCGCCGCCGGACTCAACCGGATCGGCCGCATCGAAGAGGTGACCGACTTCCTGTCGGTCGACACGGTTCTGCCCGCCCCCGGCCAGGGGGCACTGGCGATCGAGTGCGCGGCCCAGCGCGCGGACCTGATCGCGGCGCTCGGCGAGCTCGACGACCCGTTCACGCGGGCCGCCGTGACCGCCGAACGGTCACTGCTCGCCGCCCTGGAGGCCGGTTGCAGCGCACCTGTGGGTGCGCTGGCCGACCTGTTGGGCGACGGGCAGATTGTCAAGGAAATGCGCCTGCGCGCCGTCGTCGGGACCACCGACGGCACCCGCATGGTGCAGTTGTCCACCACCGGTCCCGTGCCCCAGACGCACGAGGGTGCGCTGGCACTCGGTAGCGAACTCGCCGCCGAGATGCTCGACCAGGGCGCGGCCGGTCTGATGGGGGAGCGAGCACATTGAGCCCCACCGCCCTTCCTGCCGCCGGTCCGGAACACGGGCACGTCACCTTCCTCGGTGCCGGACCCGGGGATCCGGGACTGCTGACTCTGCGCGCCGTGGAGGCACTGTCGAACGCGGACGTCCTGATCGCCGAGCCCGAAGTGCTCGATGTGATCCGGACGCACGCGCGGCAGGGCGTCTCCGTCGTGCACACCGACGGGGACCTGTCCACGTCGCCACCGGGCACGCCGCAGCTCACGGTCGTTGACGGCACGTCAACCACCGCCGCTGCCCCGTCTCCTGCCCGGGATGCCGTTCATCTTGTCATGGAGGCCGCGCGGGGCGGCAGGCGGGTGGTGCGTGCGGTTCCGGGCGACCCCGGACTCGACACGGACGCCGCCGAGGAGATGCTCGCGTGCGCCGCGGCCGGGGTGCCCTTCGAGGTCGTACCCGGTGTCGCGGCCGCGGTCGGCGTCCCGGCGTACGCCGGTGTGCCGCTGCGGGACGCGGACGGCGCGGACGTCCGGTTCGTGGACGCCCGTACCGCCTCCGACCGCTGCTGGACCGAGGTCGGCGCCTCCGACGGCACGGTGGTCGTCTCCACGACCCTGGACGCGGTGGCCGCCGCGGCGGGCGAGCTGGTCTCGGCCGGCCGCAAGCCGGACACCCCGCTGACGGTCACCGTCGCCGGTACGACGACCCGCCAGCGCACCTGGTCGGCCACGCTCGGCACCATCGCGCAGACGCTGAAGCAGGCGAAGGTGCTGCCCTCGCCGGACGGCGGCCGCCCGGTGATAGCCGTGGTCGGCGAGCGCTCCGCCGCCGCGCGGCGCGACCAGCTGTCGTGGTTCGAGTCCAAGCCGCTGTTCGGCTGGAAGGTGCTCGTGCCGCGCACGAAGGAGCAGTCGGCGTCGCTCTCCGAGCAGCTGCGTTCCTACGGCGCGGTGCCGCACGAGGTCCCCACCATCGCGGTGGAGCCGCCGCGCACGCCCCAGCAGATGGAGCGCGCGGTCAAGGGCCTGGTCACCGGACGCTACGAGTGGATCGCCTTCACGTCGGTCAACGCGGTGAAGGCGGTGCGGGAGAAGTTCGAGGAGTACGGCCTTGACGCTCGGGCTTTTGCGGGTATCAAGGTGGCTGCGGTGGGCGAGCAGACGGCTCGCGCGCTGATCGCCTTCGGCGTGAAGCCGGACCTGGTGCCGAGCGGCGAGCAGTCGGCCGCGGGTCTGCTGGAGGACTGGCCGCCGTACGACCCGGTCTTCGACCCGATCGACCGTGTCTTCCTGCCCCGCGCCGACATCGCCACGGAGACCCTGGTGGCCGGGCTGATCGAGCTGGGCTGGGAGGTGGACGACGTCACCGCCTACCGCACGGTGCGCGCCTCGCCCCCGCCGGCCGAGACCCGCGAGGCGATCAAGGGCGGCGGCTTCGACGCGGTCCTGTTCACCTCGTCCTCCACGGTCCGCAACCTCGTCGGCATCGCGGGCAAGCCGCACAACGTGACGGTGATCGCCTGCATCGGCCCGGCGACGGCGAAGACGGCCGAGGAACACGGCCTGCGCGTCGACGTCATGGCCCCGGAGCCCTCGGTCGCGAAACTGGCCGAGGCGCTGGCCGCCTTCGGCACGAAGCGCCGTGACGCGGCACTGGAGTCGGGGGACCCGGTGACCCGCCCGAGCGAACGCCGGCCGGGAGCACGGCGGCGTCGTTCGACGACGTGAACCGGCCCACCCGCCCACCCGAAGCTCTTGGCTGCTGGGTGGGCGGGTGGCTTTTCGCCGGTCAGTGCCTCGACGCGTACGGCAGGAAGCTCGCCCAGGTGGTGGGGGTGAGGGCGAGGCGGGGGCCGGTGGGGTTCTTGGAGTCGCGGACGAGGATCTGCTCGGGCACGGTGGCCACCTCGACGCAGGAGGGCCCTTCGGACGAGCTGTAACTGCTCTTGACCCATTCCAGCTCGGGGCTAGGTGTGAGGCTCATGTCTCTCCAAGTACTTTGTCGATCAAGGCCAACGACTGTCGTGGCGTGAGTGCCTGCGCTCGGATAATCCCATAGCGCATGTCGCCGAGGTTGGTCTCCTTCGGGTTGCAGAACATGCGGCTGATGAACGCTGCTTCGCTCAGTGTCACGGTCGCCCCGTCCTTAAGTTTGAGCAGTCGGAAGGGGCCGTCGAGGCCTGAGTTCTCCTCGCTGCCCAGCGGGAGGACTTGGAGGTCGACGTTCGGCAACTGGGCTACCTCCAACATTCGTTCGAGCTGTCCGCGCATGACCATCTTGCCTCCGATCAGCCGCCGTAGCGTCGACTCGCACAGCACGAAGCTGAAGAGGGGCTGGGCTTTTGCGGTGTCGATGATCTCCTGACGGGCGAGCCGGGCGGCCACCTGCCGTTCCAAATCCTCCACCGTTAGAGGCGGTCGCTGAGATCCGATGACGGCTCGCGCGTAGTCTGCGGTCTGTAGGAGGCCATCCACAATCGAGTTGTTGTAGGAACAGATCTCCACCGCCTCGGCTTCCAGGCGCTTCACGTCCCGTACCTTCTTCGGATAGCGGGCCTCCTCCAGGTCGGCCTTCATCGCGGAGATCCTGCCCTCGGCCCGCAACGCCTCGTCCGCCGCGTCGAGATACTCGGGGCGGGGGATCCGCCGCCTCCGCTCCACCGAGGAGACCAGTTCCTCCCCGTACCCGATCAGCGTGCCGAACTCCGCCTGCGTGAGGCCCGCCGCCTCGCGCCAGAGCTTCAACTGCCGGGCCACCGTGCGAATGACGGCCCCGGCCTCCTCGTCCCCCAGTTCCGCGTCCCAGTCGCTCACGTCCGCCGCCCTCCCGTCGCTTCCTGCCGGGCCCAACCACGGACGCGCGCCTCCGGTCACGCCGTACAGCCCGGACGGAACCGGACAACTCTCGGACAGGCGCTGGTCGCACGGGCCAACGACATTCACAGGCTACGCAGGAACGGCCACGCTGCGTGATGTGAATCAGGAAACCCAGCAGACCACGCTGGCGCAAAGGCCACCGCGCCAGTTCTCCGTACCGCTGTCGGCCACCCGCAGGGGCGCCCGCCTGGCGAGGCTCCTCGCGGTCGAGCAACTGGAGTCTTGGAGCGTCCCGTTGGACCCGGCACGGCTGATCGTGGCCGAACTGGCGACGAACGCCGTGCTGCACGGCCGGGTACCGGGCCGCAGCTTCCGCCTGACCCTGCTGCTGCCGGCTCCGGGCCTCCTGCGCATCGAGGTCACGGACACCCGCGCGGACTCCCTCCCGGTGCGCGTCCCCACCCCCTCCGAATCCGGCTACGGCCTGCTCCTGGTCGACACCCTGTCCACACGCTGGGGCGTCCGTCAGGGGCCGGTGCCGTGCAAGACGGTGTGGGCCGAGTGCGTGTTCGCGCCGCTCGGACCCGCGTCGTGAGCGCGACTTCCCTAGGCTGCGGCGGCATGAAGGGGCGCCATTCGGCGCTCGCCTCACGGACATGCGCGGGAGGGCACGGGTGAACTCCTACAGCAGGCACGGGAAGTTGGTGCGGAACCGGATTCCGCAGATCATTCGCGACGGCGGGACCGAGCCGGTCTTCTACACCGCGGGCCGGGGCGAATATCGCAGCCGGCTGCGGGACAAGCTCGGTGAGGAGGTCGCCGAGTTCCTCGCGGCGGACGACGACGTGGCGCCGGAGGAGCTGGCGGACGTGCTGGAAGTGGTCCGTGCTCTGGCCGCGGACCTGGGAGTCGGCGAGGACCAGTTGGAGAAGATCCGCGCGGCGAAGACGGCCGAGCGCGGCGACTTCTCCGACCGGATCGTCTGGACGGGCAACCGCTGACCGGAGGCCGTCCGGACGATCTCCACAGGACCTCACGTTCCGGGCCTGGTCAGTACGGCATGGCAGACGCCGGGCAGGGGCAGCGCGGGGGCCTCGGCAGCGGGAGCGAGGCCGGCCCGGTGGGCGAGGGCGACGATCTCGTCCGGGGAGATGCCGCGCTGGAAGGTGGGCCCGGCTGGGCGACGCGGGGCCCGGCGCGGGCGGTCAGAGCCGGCCCGGCCGGGCTGGGGAGCGTGAGCGGGGGCTCGGTGTTATGCCGACGTGCCGCCCGCGTAGTCGCTGCTGAACGTCGTCTCGATGGTCTGCGCCACCGGCTGGGCCACGCCCGTGCCGGTCAGGATGATGCCCAGCTCCCGGTTGTTGCTCAGGGAGTTGCTGCTGATGTTCATCGAACCGGCCTCCACCGCCTGGGTGGACAGGCCGTAGTCGGCGACCATGGCCTTGGCGTGGATGTAGAAGCCGTTCGGGTCGGAGTAGCCGACCACCGTGCCGCCCGCCGCCTTGATCGCGGAGACCTCGCTGGCGTAGCTCGCGGGGTCTTCGAGGACGACGCGGACCTTCACGCCCGCCTTGGCGCGGGCCACGATCGCGTTGACGACCGTGCTGTCGCTGAACTCCAGCTCCTGCACGTCGAGCGTCTTGGTCGCGGCGTCGATGAAGGACACCAGGCGGCTGCGGGAGTCGGTCGGGGACCACAGGAGGTGGTCGCCGTCGCCGGGGGTGACCGAGGTGCCGGCGTAGTCGGCGTCGAAGACCTTCTCGATGGCGGCGACATCGCGGGTGTCGTCGGTGAAGACGCCGTAGTCCCGGCTGGTCGTGTAGTACTGCGAGGTCAGATTGCCGGTCAGGATCAGGGACTTGGTGCCGTCCACCGTGATCGTCTTCTGGTGGGTGTAGGTGAAGGCCGACGAGGACCAGACGACGCCCACGCCCGCGTTCGTCAGCGTCGTGTACGCCGCGTTGTCCGCGCTCTTGTGCTGCCGGTCCAGGACGACCCGGACGGCGACGCCCTTCTTCTCCAGCGCGACCAGGTCGTTGACGGCCGTGGTGTCCTCCAGCTCGTACATCGTCATGTCGAGCTTGCTGGTGGCCGAGTTGATGAAGTCGTAGATCGCCGGCTGACTGGTGCCGGCCTGGGAGAAGGCGAACGCCGAGTACGTCGCCGCGTTAGCGGGGACGGCGGCGACGGCGACGGCGGTGCCGGCGGCGAGGGCGACGGCAGCGCGGGTGAGGGCCTTCCGCAGCATTGCGTGACTCCTTTTGGGAGGCAGGGGAGTGGTGTCGGGTGCATGACACCACGCGCGTAGAACGCTGGGGAGGCGGCCGGATCCAGAGATGGCCAGCGGGGCGCAAAAACTCCGTATCGGGGTTCCGGTTTGCCCCTCAATGCCGGGTGGCGGGGCCGACAGGGCGTCGGTAAGGAAGGGGAGCGGGCGGGCGTAGCGTAGAAGGCATGACGAAGTACGGATCTTTCCCCGGTACGCGTCCCCGCCGGCTGCGGACCTCGCCCGTCATGCGGCGGATGGTCGCCGAGACGCGTCTGCACCCCGCCGACCTGATCCTCCCCGCGTTCGTCCGCGAGGGCGCCGGCGGGCCCGTGCCGATCGCCGCGATGCCCGGTGTCGTCCAGCATTCCCGCGACAGCCTGAAGAAGGCCGCGGCGGAGGCCGTCGAGGCCGGGATCTCCGGGATCATGCTGTTCGGCGTGCCGGAGGACGGCAAGAAGGACGCCCAGGGAACGGCCGGTACCGACCCGGAGGGCATCCTCCAGGTCGCGCTGCGCGACGTACGCGCCGAGGTCGGCGACGACCTCCTCGTCATGTCCGACCTGTGCCTGGACGAGTTCACCGACCACGGGCACTGCGGGGTGCTGGACGCCGAGGGCCGGGTCGACAACGACGCCACCCTGGAGCGGTACGCCGAGATGGCCCAGGTGCAGGCCGACGCCGGCGCCCATGTGGTCGGCCCCAGCGGGATGATGGACGGCCAGATCGGCGTCATCCGCGACGCGCTCGACCAGATCGGCCGCGAGGACGTGGCGATCCTCGCCTACACCGCGAAGTACTCCTCCGCCTTCTACGGCCCCTTCCGCGAGGCCGTCGCCTCCTCGCTCCGGGGCGACCGCAAGACGTACCAGCAGGACCCGGCCAACTGGCGTGAGTCGCTGCGGGAGTTGGAGCTGGACCTCGCCGAGGGCGCGGACATGGTGATGGTCAAGCCGGCCGGGCCGTACCTCGACATCCTCGCGCGGGTCGCGGACGCGGTGGACGTGCCGGTGGCCGCGTACCAGATCTCCGGCGAGTACGCGATGATCGAGGCCGCGGCCGAGAAGGGCTGGATCGAGCGGGACCGGGCGATCTTCGAGACCCTGACGGGGATCAAGCGGGCCGGGGCGCGGAACATCCTCACGTACTGGGCGACCGAGGTGGCGCAGAAGCTGCGCTGAACCAAGGGAGCGGGCTGGAGCCGCGTGGAACCAGGAGAGTGCGGGCCGGGGCGGTAGTTGAGGAATCAATCAGTTCGGTCCGCTGTTCACGGCGGTATGAAACGCATCGGCTTCCTCTCCTTCGGCCACTGGGGCGACGGCCCGCACTCGCGGACCCGCAGCGCCTCGGACACGCTGCTCCAGTCCATCGACCTCGCCGTGGCCGCCGAGGAGCTGGGCGCCGACGGGGCGTACTTCCGGGTGCACCACTTCGCCCGCCAGCTCGCCTCGCCCTTCCCGCTGCTCTCCGCGATCGGCGCGAAGACCTCGCGCATCGAGATCGGCACCGGCGTGATCGACATGCGCTACGAGAACCCCATGTACATGGCCGAGGACGCGGGCGCCGCCGACCTCATCTCCGGCGGCCGGCTCCAGCTCGGCGTCAGCCGCGGGTCACCGGAGCAGGTCGTCGACGGCTGGCGGTACTTCGGATACGCGCCCGGCGAGGGCGAGACCGACGCCGACATGGCCCGCACGCACACCGAGGTGCTGCTGACGGTGCTCCAGGGCAAGGGCTTCGCCGAGCCGAACCCGCGCCCGATGTTCGCCAACCCGCCGGGCCCGCTGCGCATCGAGCCGTACTCCGAGGGGCTGCGCGAGCGCATCTGGTGGGGTGCGGGCTCCAACGCCACCGCCGCCTGGGCCGCCGGGCTCGGCATGAACCTCATGAGCTCCACCGTCAAGGACGACGAGGGCGGCGCGCCCTTCCACGTACAGCAGGCGGCGCAGATCCGGGCCTTCCGCAAGGCCTGGGCCGAGGCGGGCTGGGAGCGCGAGCCCAGGGTCTCCGTCTCGCGCAGCATCTTCGCGCTCACCGACGACCGCGACCGCGCCTACTTCGGCCGCGACGGCGACAGCCGCGACAGCATCGGCTACCTCGACGCCGACACCCGTGCGATCTTCGGCCGCACGTACGCCGCCGAGCCCGCCGCCCTGGTCGAGCAGCTGGCCGGGGACGAGGCGATCGCCGAGGCCGACACGCTGCTGCTGACCGTGCCGAACCAGCTCGGCGTGGACTACAACAGTCACGTCCTGGAGAACATCCTCACCCATGTCGCGCCGGCGCTCGGCTGGCGCTGACCCCGACCGGCGGGAGTCGCCGTGCGCAAGATCCTGATCATCGGCGGGACCGGCTACACCGGCACCAACATCGCCGCCGAGGCCGTCGCACGGGGCCACCAGGTGGTGTCGTACGCGCGCTCCGCGCCCGGGACGCCGGTCGACGGGGTGACGTACACCCAGGGCGCGGCCGAGGACGCGGCGCGGCTGGTCCCCGGCCGGGACGCGGTGGTCGCGGCCCTGTCGCCGCGCGGCGACCTGGTGGGCCGGCTCCCCGGCCTGTACCGGGACATCGCCGCCGCGGCGGACGCCGCCGGCGCCCGGCTGATCGTGATCGGCGGCTTCTCCTCGCTGCGCCCCGCGCCGGGCGCCCCCCGGTTCGCCGAGGGAGAGCTGCCCGAGCAGTTCCGCTCCGAGGCGCGCGAGATGGACGCGGTCCGCGAGTGGCTCACCACCGCCGCGCCCGGCTCGCTCGACTGGACCCTGGTCTCCCCCGCGGGCGGCTACGGCGCCTGGGCCGCGGGTGAGCGGACCGGGACGTACCGGGTCGGCGGGGAGGTCGCCCTGCTCGACGAGCGGGGCAGGTCGGAGATCTCCGGCGCCGACTTCGCGCTGGCCGTCGTGGACGAGATCGAGCGGGACGCGCATCCCCGGCAGCACATCTCCGTCGCCTACTAGGCCGTCGCCCGCGGGGACGTCCGGGTCACCAGCTCGCGATGTCGGACGGGTCGGACACCCAGTAGGTGACCTTCAGCGTGCTGTCGTAGTACACGCCCTTCGCGGGCAGGGCGACGTTCGCCGTGGCGCCGCCGTCGCTGTGCGGCGTCATGCCCTGGAAGTACACGGTCAGCTTGTGGCCGGTCTGCCCGCCGTCGCCGCTGCCGTCGGCGGCGGACAGCAGCACGCCCGCGTAGCCGGACTCGCCGGGCGCGAGGGTGGTGACCGCCTGCGGCTGGGTCGACTCGTCGGCGCCGGGCGCCCACTGCATCCCGTCGAAGCGGAGCACCGGGTAGTACGTCAGGTCGCAGTACTTCGAGCCGGTGTTCTTGACCGTGAGCAGCATGTGGTTGAGCGGGCGGGCCGGCACCTGCGCGGTGACCTTGGTGTTGGAGCCGTTGCACAGGACGCGGTTCGCGGGGTCCCACGGGTTGCCCGAGGCCTTGGAACCGCCGGAGCCGCCGGAGGCGTGGGTTCCCTGGGTGCCGCCGCTCCGGTGGGTGTCGGCCGAGGTCTGCGTGCCCTTGGCGGCGGAGCCGGTCGATCCCTGCGGCGCCTTCGCGTCGGCGGAGGTCCGCGTGCCGGAGGACGCCCCGGTGCTCGCGCTCGCCGACGGGGTGTGCCGGGCGGCGCCCTCGTCCTTGGTGCCGGTGCCGTTGTCGCACGCCGTCAGGGCGAGGGCGGCGAGGGCGGCGGTGGCCGCGGCGAGCAGGGGAGTACGGGTGCGGAGGGTACGGCGGTCACGCATGGCGCTTCTCGCTTCCGGGTCGTGGGGTGCTTGGATGTCCACAGCCTGCGGGCCGTTTTGTCCCGCCCGCCAGCCCCGGCCGCCGATCCGGGACGCTGGAACGACCAGACAGGCGATGACTTGCGGATACGTCCCTCCCCTGGAACGGGGGAACGGGACAGGGGAGGGGAAGGACCGTGTCGGACAGCACCGGGGAGACCGGATTCGCCGAGCGGCTGCGGGAGTTGAAGGACCGCTCCGGGCACAGCTACGGCATGCTCGCCAAGCGGCTCCACATGAGCACGTCCACGCTGCACCGCTACTGCAACGGGGAGGCCGTGCCGACGGACTACGCCCCGGTGGAACGGATGGCGCGGCTCTGCGGGGCGTCCCCGGCGGAACTCGTGGCGCTGCACCGGAGTTGGGTGCTGGCGGACGCGGGGCGGGGGAGGAAGGCGGCCGGCGGGGACGCGGGGAGCCGGGGTGGTGAGGTGGCGGCCGCGGGAGCGGTCGAGGAGGCCGGCGGAGGGCCGGGCGAGGGGGTTTCCGAGACGGGCGCCGAGGGGGCCGCGGGGGAGACCCCCGCGGGGGCGGTGAGCGGAGGGACAGGGGGCGCGGGGGCGCTCGGGGAGGAGGCGGCCGCCAGGGAGGCGGCCTCCGGGGAGGCGGCCACCAGGGAGGCAGCGGCCTCTGGGAAGGCAGCAGTCGTCGGTGGGGAGGCGGCGGTCGTCGGTGGGGCGGCGGCGGTTGCCGGGGACACCGTGTCCGAGGGCAGCGGGCAGGCGCCGACGACGGAGCCGGTATCGCAGGCGGCCCCGACCCCCGCCCCGGAAGCCGCCGTTCCCCGCTCCCGCCTCCGCCCCCGCCGCCCCGCCCTCGTCGCCGTTCTCGCCGGAGCCGCCGTACTGGGCGCCGTGGCCGTCGCGTTCGCGCTGCCCGGCGGTGGGAGCCATGACCAGGGCGCGGCCCCCGGGGCCACCGTCTCCGACCCCGCACCGGCGACCGGTACCGGCACCGGCCCCCGGCGCCGCCCCTCGCCTTCCCCCTCGGGCTCCGCCGGGCACCCGTCGCCCTCCGCCACGCGCGGGAACGCCGGGGGCTTGGACGCCGCCCCGAGCGGACCGCCGGGCGGCGCGACCGCCGACGGGGCGGAGTCCACGGCGGCCCCGCTCGCGATCACGACCCACCCGTACTCCTGGGAAAGCCCCTGCTCCCAGCACTACTTGATCGACCGCCCGCCCGCGGACGTCTCCCCGCCGCCCGTCGAGAACGACGCGCCCGCGTGGGTGGCCGTGCACCAGGCGGTCTCGGCGGGCGAGCAGTTCGTCACGCTCACCGTGCAGGGCAGCGGCAAGCAGACCGTGGTCCTGGAGGGGATGTCGGTGCGGATGGCGGGCAAGCGCGCGCCGCTCGCCTGGAACGACTACGCCATGGGCTACCCCGGCGTCGGCTGCGGGGGCGGGGTGCCCACGCATTCCTTCACCGTCGCCCTGGACGCCGTACGGCCGGCCGTGCAGCCGGTGGCCGGGCAGCGCGGCTTCCCGCTCAGCGTGAGCGAGTCCGACCCCGAGGTCTTCTACGTCACGGCGAACGCGTCGGCATACGACGTCAGTTGGTATCTGGAGCTGTCCTGGTCCAGTGGTGGGCGGCACGGCACCCTGGAGATCGGTGACAAGGGCAGGCCCTTCCGCACCAGTGGCAGCAACGGGCGCCCCGCCTACGCCTTCCCGCTGGGCGGCGAGAAGTGGGCGCCCGCGCAGTAGCCACCGGCGGCCCTGGTCACCGGTGGCCGCCGTCACCGGCAGCCACCGTCACCGGCGGCTCAGTCCCACCAGAAGAACCACGTGGTCTCGCCGATCAGCTCCTTCGCGTAGGCGTGCAGGGAACCCGTGCCCTGCGTGATGTTGTCCGGGCAGAACGCGAAGTGCTCCGCCGCCACCGCCTCGGCCTCGGCCCGATCGGCGGGCGGGGCGGCCACGGACAGCAGCAGGGCGTCGAAGCCGAGCGCGACGACCCGTATGCCGAAGCGGTCCTCCCAGGAGCGCAGGACCGCGCACAGCCGGGCCACGTCGTTCTCGTGGTTCAGCGGGCCGGTCCAGCCGATCGCGGCCGGGATGTCGGCGGAGCGGCGCGCGGGCACGAGGGCGAGGCGGGGGGCCGGGAACACGGACTGGCGCTCGTCACCGGCGAGTTCGTCGGCGGCCCGCGCCGCGCACGTGGCCGGGTCGATGCCGAACCTCCTGGCGGGAGCGGTACCGGGCCACTGAGGGCCGAACGGCTCCAGCATGTCGCCGCTCTCCCAGCCCTCCCCGTCGCCCTCCCAGTACTCGGCGAGGACCTCCTCCGGGTCGTGGTCCCCCGGATAGGACATCTCGTCCGGTATCAACTCCCATTCCCCCGGCCCGCCTTGGGGGCCGCCCGTCTCCACCAGCACCGGCAGCAGCCCGGCGCGCGCGGCCGGGGCGCCGAGGGCGGCCCAGGTGCCGGGGGCGGCCGCCTTGTCCGCGAGCCAGAGCAGCGGCTCGTGGTGGGGGCCGTCGTCGGTCATGTCGAGCAGCCTGCCGGGCGGCAGTCGGAGCCCCAGGCCCCGGCCGCTGGGATCGGTGGCCAGCCGGGGCAGCGGGTTGAGAAGAGTCGCCATGAGGAGGACTGTAGGGGGAGGGTCTGACAACGGCCGGCGCGAGACCCTTCCGCTAGGCCAGGGTCGTGACGCAGAACGGGTGGCCTGCCGGGTCCAGGAGCACGGTCCAGCGCCGCTCGCCCGGCTGGAACCCGGGCTTGACGGCGCCGAGTTCGACGGCACGCCGCTCGGCGGCGGCCAGGTCGTCCACGCCCAGCTCGATATGGGCCTGCTTGCCCTGTGCCGGGTCCGGCCAGGTGGGCGGGCGGTAGTCCGGGACACGGGTGAAGCCGAGACCGGGGGCGCCCTCGGTGCCGAGCAGGATGAAGTCGTCGGTGGAGAAGAGAATGGGGTAGCCCAGCAACTCCCCGTAGAAGCGGGCGAGTTCGGCGGGGTCGGCGCAGTCGAAGGTGACGGCGGCACAGCGGATCGCGGGAGTCGTCTCCGTAGTCATGGAAGGGACGCTACGACGCGATCAGGACAGCTGCGGTCCTAGTTGTACGGGTACCCGGTCGCGCGGCGGGATGTGCCGCGCGACCAGGGGCGCACCTCAGCGGAACGCCGGCCCGTCGGTCAGAGCTTCTCCGGGGTCCTGATGCCCAGCAGGGCCATGCCCCGGTGGAGGGTGCGGGCCGTCACGTCGCACAGGAAGAGGCGGTTCTCCACCTGGGCCGGCGTCTCGGCCTTCAGGACCGGGCACTTGTCGTAGAAGGTCGTGTAGAGCGAGGCCAGCTGGTACAGGTACGCGGCCAGCTTGTGCGGGGCGTACTCGGCGGCCGCCTCCGCCACCAGCTCCGCGAAGGCGTCCGCGTGCAGACCCAGCGCGCGCTCGGCGTCGTGCAGCGCCAGCTCCGGGTGCGCGGCGGGGCGGGTGTCGCCGGCCTTGCGGAGGATGGACCGGATACGGGCGTAGGCGTACTGGAGGTAGACGGACGTGTCGCCGTTGAGCGAGACCATCTGGTCCAGGTCGAACTTGTAGTCGCGGTTCGCCGACGTCGACAGGTCCGCGTACTTCACCGCGCCGATGCCCACCTGGGCGCCGCGCTCGGCGATCTCCTCCTCCGAGAGGTCCTGGGCCTTCTCCCGGACCACGGCCGAGGCGCGGTCGATGGCCTCGTCGAGGAGGTCGACCAGGCGGACCGTCTCGCCCGCGCGCGTCTTGAACGGCTTGCCGTCCTTGCCCAGCACCGTGCCGAAGGCGAGCTGGACGGCGGTCACGTCGTCGTTCAGCCAGCCGGCCCGGCGCGCGGTCTCGAAGACCATGCGGAAGTGCAGGGCCTGGCGGGCGTCCACCACGTACAGCAGGGTGTCGGCCTTGAGGTTGAAGACGCGGTCGCGGATCGCCGAGAGGTCGGTGGCCGCGTAGCCGTAACCCCCGTCGGACTTCTGGACGATCAGCGGGACCGGGTTGCCCTCGGGGCCCTGGATGTCGTCGAAGAAGACGCACAGCGCGCCCTCGGAGCGGACCGCGACGCCGGACTCCTCCAGGAGGCGGCAGGTCTCGGCCAGCATGTCGTTGTACCCCGACTCGCCGACGATGTCCGCGTCCCGGATCTCCATGTCCAGCTTCTCGAAGACGGAGAAGAAGTAGATCTTCGATTCGTCCACGAACTTCTGCCAGATGGCGAGCGTGTGCGGGTCGCCGGCCTGGAGGTCGACCACCCGGCGGCGGGCGCGGGTCTTGAACTCCTCGTCGGAGTCGAAGAGTTTGCGCGCGGTCTTGTAGAGGCGGTCCAGGTTGGACATCGCCTCCTCGCCGGAGGCCGCGGTGTCCTCGGTGGACGCCTTGTGGTCCAGCTCGTGCGGGTGCTCGTCCAGGTACTGGATGAGCATGCCGAACTGGGTGCCCCAGTCGCCGATGTGGTGGCGGCGGATCACGGTCTCGCCGGTGAACTCCAGCAGCTGGACGACGGAGTCGCCGATCACCGCGGAGCGCAGGTGGCCGACGTGCATCTCCTTGGCCACGTTCGGCTGGGCGTAGTCGATCACCGTGGTGCCCGGCTCGGGGGCGTACGGCACGCCGAGGCGGCCGGTCTCGTCCGCGTACCGCGCGGCGAGGTTCTCGGTGATCGCCCGGTCGGCGACGGTGATGTTGAGGAAGCCGGGGCCCGAGACCTCGACGTCCTCGATCACCGCACCCGTGGTCACCTGGGAGACGACCTGCGTGGCCAGCTCCCGCGGGTTCGCCTTGGCCTTCTTGGCGAGGGCCAGGATGCCGTTGGCCTGGAAATCGGCCCGGTCACTTCGTCGCAGCAGCGGGTCCGCGCCGGCGGCCTCCGGCAGGGTGGCCGTGAGGGCGGACGCGAGCTGCTGCCGGACGGAGTCGCTGAGGGACGTGACCGAGGCCATAGGTGAGGTGCCGTTCTCCTCGTGGGGATGGATCGTCACGCCCAGTATCCCACGGGGGCCCAAACGAATTTTCCGGTCCGCCGGTGAACGGGGGGCCCGGTGAGCGCGTCCCACGCGTTGAAAAGGCGTTTTCGCGGAAGTGGTCCCGGCTGGGACAATGGAGCGGTCAGCCGTGCGACCGTCACGGCTGCCCGATGGAGAAAGAAGGACGTGCCGATCGTGGCTCAGAGCACCGAGACCACCGACTGGGTCTCCCGTTTCGCGGATGAGGTCATCGAGGAGTCGGAGCGCCGGGCCCCGGGCAAACCGGTCGTCGTCGCGTCCGGGCTCTCCCCGTCGGGCCCCATCCACCTGGGCAACCTGCGCGAGGTCATGACCCCGCACCTGGTCGCCGACGAGATCCGCCGCCGCGGGCACCAGGTCCGGCACCTGATCTCCTGGGACGACTACGACCGTTACCGTAAGGTCCCCGCGGGCGTCGCGGGTGTGGACGAGTCCTGGGCCGAGCACATCGGCAAGCCGCTGACCTCGGTGCCGGCCCCGAAGGGCTCGTCGTACCCGAACTGGGCGGAGCACTTCAAGGCCGCGATGGTCGAGTCGCTGGCCGAGATGGGCGTCGAGTTCGACGGCATCAGCCAGACCGCGCAGTACACCTCGGGCGTCTACCGCGAGCAGATCCTGCACGCGATGCGGCACCGAGGCGACATCGACGCGATCCTCGCCCAGTACCGCACCAAGCCCAAGGCCAAGAAGCAGCAGCAGAAGGCCGTGGACGAGGCCGAGCTGGAGGCCGAGGAGGGCTCCGGCGCCGCGGCCGAGGACGACGGCTCCGCGGGCGGCGCCGGGTACTTCCCGTACAAGCCGTACTGCGGCAACTGCGAGAAGGACCTGACGACGGTCACCTCGTACGACGACGACACCACCGAGCTGTCGTACACCTGCAACGAGTGCGGGTTCACGGAGACCGTCCGGCTGAGCGAGTTCAACCGCGGCAAGCTGGTCTGGAAGGTCGACTGGCCGATGCGCTGGGCCTACGAGGGCGTGATCTTCGAGCCGAGCGGGGTCGACCACTCCTCTCCGGGGTCGTCCTTCCAGGTGGGCGGGCAGATCGTCGGCATCTTCGGCGGCGAGCAGCCCATCGGCCCGATGTACGCGTTCGTCGGCATCTCCGGCATGGCCAAGATGTCGTCCTCGCGCGGCGGCGTGCCCACCCCGGCGGACGCGCTGAAGATCATGGAGCCGCAGCTGCTGCGCTGGCTGTACGCCCGGCGCCGGCCCAACCAGTCCTTCAAGATCGCCTTCGACCAGGAGATCCAGCGGCTCTACGACGAGTGGGACAAGCTCGCCGCCAAGGTCGCTGGGGGCAACTCCCAGGCTATTGGCTCTGGGGGAGGCTCCGCGCTGCCGGGTGACGTGGCCGCGTACACCCGCGCGGTCGGCACGGCGGCCGGCGAGCTGCCGAAGACGCCGCGCCCGCTGCCGTACCGCACGCTGGCGTCCGTCGCCGACATCACGGCCGGGCACGAGGACCAGGCCCTGCGGATCCTCTCCGAGCTGGACCCGCAGCGCCCGCTGTCCTCGCTGGCCGAGGCCCGGCCGCGGTACGACAAGGCCGAGGCCTGGATCAACACGCACGTGCCCGCCGACCAGCGGACCATCGTGCGCGAGGAGCCGGACGCCGAGCTGCTGAAGTCGCTGGACGAGGCGTCCCAGCGGTCGCTGCGGCTGCTGCTCGACGGCCTCGCCGAGCACTGGTCGCTGGACGGCCTGACACACCTCGTCTACGGCGTGCCGAAGGTGCAGGCCGGGTTCTCGGCGGACGCGACGCCCAAGGAGCTGCCGCCGGAGATCAAGACCGCCCAGCGGACGTTCTTCGCGCTGCTGTACCAGCTGCTGGTGGGCCGGGACACCGGTCCCCGGCTGCCCACGCTGCTGCTCGCGGTGGGACAGGAGCGGGTGCGGACGCTGCTCGGCCAGTGATCCGCGTATGAGTGAGGGGCTCTCCTGCGGGAGGGCCCCTCACTCATGTGTCAGGCGATGTGGTCCTCCTCCAGCTCCACCTCGTGGCGCTGCTGGAAGCGGGCGGCGAGGGACTTCAGCTCGGCGGGGCTGAGCTGGGTGCCGTAGGTCGCCTGGATGTTCTCGCCCAGGATGTGGGGCGTGGGGTAACTGCCGTCTATCGACTGCCGGAAGACCTGGTAGAAGGCGTCCTCGTCCGGTTCGGCGGCGGGGGTGCCGCCGCCCTCGCCCAGTTCGCGGGTGCGGTGCGGGCCCACCGGGATGGGGAAGCTGCCGGTCTCCTCGGGGGAGGACTGCTGGAAGCGCTCCGGGGGCTGGCCCTCGTACCAGTCCTCGTACTGCTCCTCGGGGTCGTACTGGGGGTCCGGGGGCGGCTCGAAGGAGGGGTCGTAACCGCCGTGGTACTCGACCTCCCGGGGCGCCTGGAACCAGGGGCTCGCCTCCTCCGGCGCGGGGGGCTGGGGGGCCGGGGCGGCGGCCGGGGCCGGGGCGGTGGGCGCGGGGGCGGGTGCCGGGCCGGTGGTGACCGGCCGGGCGGCCGGTTCCGCGGTGGCGGCCGGCGCCGGGGCGGTCCCCGCCGCCACCGGCACCGCGTCCGCCGCCGGTGCCGCCGCGGTCCCCGCGGTCAGTGCCGGGGCCGGGGCGGCCGGGGACAGGAGCACCGGCTCGATCCCCGCGGCCAGCAGGCCGGACGGGGCGGTCTCGGCGAGCGGGACGCCGTAGCGCGCCAGGCGCAGCGGCATCAGGGACTCCACCGGGGCCTTGCGGCGCCAGGCGCGGCCGAAGCGGGAGCGCAGCCGGGCCTGGTAGACGAGACGTTCCTGCTCCAGCTTGATCACCTGCTCGTAGGAGCGCAGCTCCCAGAGCTTCATGCGGCGCCACAGCAGGAACGTGGGCAGCGGGGAGAGCAGCCAGCGGGTGAGCCGGACGCCCTCCATGTGCTTGTCGGCCGTGATGTCCGCGATCCGGCCGACGGCGTGCCGGGCCGCCTCGACGGCGACGACGAACAGGATCGGGATCACCGCGTGCATGCCGACGCCGAGCGGGTCGGGCCAGGCGGTGGCGCCGTTGAACGCGATCGTCGCCGCCGTCAGCAGCCAGGCAGCCTGGCGCAGCAGCGGGAAGGGGATGCGGATCCAGGTCAGCAGCAGGTCCAGGGCCAGCAGGACGCAGATACCCGCGTCGATGCCGACCGGGAACACGTAGGCGAAGTTCCCGAAGCCCTTTTTCAGGGCCAGCTCACGGACGGCCGCGTACGAACCGGCGAAGCCGATGCCCGCGATGATCAGGGCACCGCCCACGACCACGCCGATGAGTATCCGGTGCATCCGAGTCAGCTGCGGTGGCGCGGCCACTCGTACTCCCCTCCCATTGCCTGTCGTTGCGCGCAACAGGGTGGCACACGCGTGCGACGCATGTGGCGCCGGTCGGCGTAAGCCCGTTCGGTCAGCTCTTTTTGGCGGACGCGGACGGGGAGGGCTTGCCGGACGGTTTCGTGGACGGGCTCCCGGACGGACTACCGGACGAACTGCCGGATCCGGAACCGCTGTTGGCCGCGGAAACCGAGTTCACGGCCTCCTTGAGGGCCTTCTGCGCGGAGGTGGCCAGGTCGTCGGCGTCCGGGGTCTTGTCGCCCGCGAGACCCGCGCCGTTGAAGTCGAGGGTGACGACGACGTTCTCCACCCGCGCCACCAGGGTCTCCTGCTTGAAGAGACCCTCCTTCTTCTGCAGGTCGTAGCGCACAGACGTCGCCTCGTCGCCGGTGCCGGACACCGCGGCGACCTTGGCGTTCTTCGCGCCGCTCACCGACTGGGCGTCCTTGACCTGGTTGGCGAAGTACTCGTGCGCCTGGGTGTTCGCCGCACCGCGGGTGGCGTCCGAGTCGAAGCGCAGCAGGGAGATGTTCAGCCAGCGGAACTGGGAGCCCTTGACGCCGTTGTTGCTCAGGCTGCTCCAGGAGCAGGAGCCGCGCGAGGACGGTTCGTCCGAACTGCCCTTCTTGCCCGAGCTGTCGGCCTTCGGCACCATGTCGCCCAGGGTCTTCTTCGACAGCGCCTTGCAGGCGTCGGGCAGCGTCCTGTACGCCGCCGGCGCCACCGCCGGGGAGGAACTGGCGGACGGCGCGGCGCTGTCGCCCGCCGGGCTGGAGGCGCTGGTGGAGCCGCTCTTGGGCTTGGAATCGCCGGAGTCCGAGGAGCAGGCCGCGGTGATCAGTACCGCGGGGAGTGCCGCCGCGCAGACAAGGGCACGGCGCAGCCGCCTGTTTCGCTGTTCCAGCCGGGCACGGTCGTCTCGCTTGACTCGCTGCATGGTTCCTTCACTCATGACGCTCGGTGTTCGTGCGGGTTCCTGCGGGGCCCCACCGTACGCGGTGAAGGAGCTGTGCGGTTGCCGTCCGGGACCTTTGCGGCCGGGTGCGCGCGGAGTGCGCGAGCGGATCAGCTGCCCAGCGCGTCGTCCAGCTTGGCGGCCAGATTCCGGGCCTTGTCCTGCATTTCCTTGCTGTCGGGGGCCGCGCCCGCGGCCATCGGCTGCTCCTCGTACTGGATGGTGACGACGACGTTGGACGTGCGGAACACCACAGTCACCGTCCGCTGCGCGGCGGTCGCACCGGACGTGCCGAGCTTGTCGTCGAGGTACGCCTCGTCACCGAGGTCGGAGAGGGTGCGCGGCTGGAGATCGGGGCCCGGCGCGCCCGAGGGGGAGTCCGAGGCGGAGGAGGTGCCGTTCGGGGAGTCGCCGGGCGAGGGGGTGTCCGAGGGCGAGGGGCCGTCGCTCTGGCTGGGCGAGGGCGAGGTGTCGCTCGCGGCGGACAGACCGGCGGCCGACTCCTTCTGCTCGAACAGCTCCCGCGCCTGGTCGTCGTCGCTGACCGTGTTGTCGTACGACACGACGCGCTCCAGGTCGACCGAGAGGCGGTCGGTGGCGTCGGCGGAGGGGACCTTCCAGCGGCAGCCGACCTTGCGGTCGGTGTCGTACGTCAGCTCCGCCTCGCCCTGGTACGCCTTGTCCCGCTGGTCGGGGTCCGCGATCTGTTTGATGCCGGGCAGCAGCGCGTCCAGGGTGCTGTGGCTCACCGCGCCGCAGGGCTCGGGGAGGGTGCGGTAGCGGCCGGGCTGGGCCGCGGCGGCGGCGGTTCCGGCGTCGCCGGGGTTGGCGTCGTCCGCCGCCCCGCCGCCGCCCGAGCCGCCGGAGCAGCCCGCGAGCAGCGCCGCGAGCAGGGCGGCGGTGCCGGTTACGTACGCCTTCCGCTGCACGGGCGGGCTCCTTCCGACGGCTGCGCTCCGAGGATGCGCGCGATGGTCGCCTCAGTGTCCCCGCTGGTTATTCGCTTGCCGCGGCGGGGGCTGGCCTGGAGACAATGTGTATCGCACGCGCCACCGTGGATGCCGGTCCGCGGTCCCCTTTCGCCGCTCTGGGCGCTGTTTTTCCTTTTTGCTGCTTTTGATCCCTTTATCGCTGTTCTTGTTGTTCCAGTTGTTCTTGTTGTCGAGTCCGGGGGGACGAGGAAGTCATGTCGTACGTGGAGATGCCGGGCGCGCGGGTGCCGATCCGGATGTGGGCCGACCCGGCCACGGTCGAGGACGGCGCCCTGCGCCAGCTCCAGAACGTGGCGACGCTGCCGTGGATCAAGGGCCTGGCCGTGATGCCGGACGTGCACTACGGCAAGGGCGCCACGGTCGGCTCGGTGATCGCGATGCGGGACGCGGTGTGCCCGGCTGCGGTCGGGGTGGACATCGGCTGCGGGATGTCCGCGGTGAAGACCTCGCTGACCGCCGGCGACCTGCCGGGCGACCTGTCCCGGCTGCGCTCGAAGATCGAGCAGGCCATCCCGGTGGGCCGCGGCATGCATGACGACCCGGTCGACCCCGGCGGCTTCCACGGCCTGCCGACCAGCGGCTGGGACGAGTTCTGGGGGCGGTTCCGCGGGGTCGCCGAGGCGGTCCACTTCCGCCAGGAGCGCGCCACCAGGCAGATGGGCACGCTCGGCAGCGGCAACCACTTCGTGGAGGTCTGTACCGACACCACCGGCGCGGTCTGGCTGATGCTGCACTCCGGGTCCCGCAACATCGGCAAGGAGCTGGCCGAGTACCACATCGGCGTGGCCCAGAAGCTCCCGCACAACCAGGGCCTGGTCGACCGCGACCTCGCCGTGTTCGTCGCGGACACCCCGCAGATGGCGGCGTACCGCAACGACCTGTTCTGGGCGCAGGAGTACGCGAAATACAACCGCACCCTGATGATGGCGCTCCTGAAGGACGTGATCCGCAAGGAGTTCAAGAAGGCCAAGCCGCTGTTCGAGCCGGAGATCTCCTGCCACCACAACTACGTGGCCGAGGAGCGGTACGACGGCATGGACCTGCTGGTCACCCGCAAGGGCGCGATCCGGGCCGGCTCCGGCGACCTCGGCATCATTCCGGGCTCCATGGGCACCGGCTCGTACATCGTCAGGGGCCTGGGCAACGACAGCTCCTTCAACTCCGCCTCGCACGGCGCGGGCCGGCGCATGAGCCGCAACGCGGCCAAGCGGCGCTACACCGCCAAGGACCTGGAGGAGCAGACGCGGGGCGTGGAGTGCCGCAAGGACTCCGGTGTGGTGGACGAGATCCCGGGCGCCTACAAGTCCATCGACCAGGTCATCGACCAGCAGCGGGACCTGGTGGAGGTCGTGGCGAAGCTGAAGCAGGTCGTCTGCGTCAAGGGCTGAGGACGGCGGCCGCCGGGGCGGGGGCTCGGGGCGGCGGGCGTCGGAGGGGGCCGGAACCATACCGGTCCCCTCCGCTGTCCTCAGGTGCGGGCACCGACGCGGGCATCAACCGCGCGGCAGTTTCACGGGAACTCTCTGGGGAGGGACGGCCGATGAACCGAGTGCGCAGAGGCGGGGCGATCCGGGCCGCGGGTCTGGTGGTGATCGTGGCGGGCCTGCTGGTGGGCTGCTCGCAGAAGTACGACGACGAACGCGGCAAGGGTGACGCGCCGGTGCAGGGGCGGGCGGGGGACAACACGCCCGCCGAGGTCTACAACATGCCCGACGGCTTCGGGAACCTGGCCACCAAGTGCGTGGGGCACGGATTCCGGGCGTATGTGACGACGAACGCCAGCGGACCGTCGAACGTGCAGATCGTGGAGGACAAGGCATGCGCCGGCTGAGCGCGCGCCTCGCCGTGGCGGGGGTCTGCGCGGCGCTGCTGCTCAGCGGCTGCTCCCGGCAGCACTACGAGGAGCGCGGCAAGGCGGACGCCCCGGTGGCGGGCCGCGCCGGGGAGGACTCGCCCGCCGAGGTCTACAACTTCCCCGACGGGTTCGGCAACCTCGCCACCAAGTGCGTCGGCGCGGGCAAGCGGGCGTACGCCACCACCAAGTACGTGCGGCAGAAGGACGACGACGACGTCGAGATCATCCCGGCGAACGCGGTGATCGTCGACGACCCGGGGTGCCGGGCGGCCCGCTGACCCGGTGCGTCTACTTGCCGTGCCGCACGGCGTAGATCATGACGAACGCCACGAGGTGGATGCCGAAGAGGAAGTAGGCGAGGAAGTACCAGACCTTGCGCTCGTCCCGCTGCTCCCGGGCGAGGCGGCGCTGGTCGAACTCCTCGCCGGGGGTGAGGGGTGCGGGCGCGCCGGCGGTCTCCTCGGCCATCACAGCTCCCGGTGGACCTTCGTATTGGACGCCTGGGCGCGCGGGCGGACCACCAGGAGGTCGATGTTGACGTGGCTGGGCCGGGTCACCGCCCAGGTGATCGTCTCGGCCACGTCGTCCGCGGTCAGCGGCTCGGCCACGCCCGCGTAGACCTTCTCCGCCTTCTCCGCGTCGCCGCCGAAGCGGGTCAGTGCGAACTCCTCGGTCCTGACCATGCCGGGCGCGATCTCCACGACGCGCACCGGGCGGCCGACGATCTCCAGGCGGAGGGTCTCGGCGAGCACATGGGCGCCGTGCTTGGCGGCGACGTAGCCCGCGCCGCCCTCGTACGTCGCGTGTCCGGCGGTGGAGGAGACCACGACCACGACGCCGTCGCCGCTCGCCTCCAGCTTGGGCAGCAGGGCCTGGGTGAGGTTCAGGGTGCCGATGACGTTCGTCTCGTACATCGTGCGCCAGTCGGCCGGGTCGCCGGTGGCCACCGGGTCGGCGCCGAGCGCGCCGCCCGCGTTGTTCACCAGGACGCCGATGGTCGTGAAGGCCGTCGCGAACTCGTCCACGGCCGCGCGGTCCGTCACGTCCAGCGGGTACGCCGTCGCCGCGTGACCCGCCGCGTTGATCTCCTCCGCCAGGGCCTCGATACGGTCCTTGCGGCGGGCGGTGAGCACCACGCGGTAGCCGGCGGCGGCGAGCTGCCGGGCCGTCGAGGCGCCGATGCCGCTGCTCGCACCGGTGACGACGGCGATGCGGGAGGCGGCGGACGGGGCGGTCGTGGCCATGGGCTGCTCCTCGGGTGTGACGGTCGGCTCCGTCCAATGTAGGCGAGGCTCAGCCGCCGTTCCTCGGGGCCCACATGATCAGCGCCATTCCGCCGAGGCAGACGAGCGCCCCGGCGATGTCCCAGCGGTCGGGCCGGTAACCGTCCGCGATCACGCCCCACAGCAGCGAGCCCGCCACGAAGATCCCGCCGTACGCCGCGAGGATGCGCCCGAAGTGCGCGTCCGGCTGGAAGGTGGCGACGAAGCCGTACGCCCCGAGCGCGAGCACCCCGCCGGCCGCCCACAGCCACCCGCGCTGCTCCCGTACCCCCTGCCAGACCAGCCAGGCCCCGCCGATCTCGAAGATCGCGGCGAGGACGAAGAGGGCGGCGGAACGGAGGATCGTCGTCATGGCGGCAGCTTGGCACGACGGGGGGCCGGTGCCGGAATATCCGGGCGCGGGGTACCGTTGGCCTGCATGTAGTTGAACAATCAACCACTTGGAGGGTGAGCGGCCATGCAGTTCGGGATCTTCACGGTCGGTGACGTCACGCCGGACCCCACCACGGGGCGGGCGCCGACCGAGCGCGAGCGGATCAAGGCCATGGTCGCCATCGCGCTGAAGGCCGAGGAGGTCGGCCTGGACGTCTTCGCGACCGGCGAGCACCACAACCCGCCGTTCGTGCCCTCGTCCCCGACCACGATGCTCGGCTACATCGCCGCGCGCACCGAGAACCTGATCCTCTCCACGTCCACCACGCTGATCACCACCAACGACCCGGTGAAGATCGCGGAGGACTACGCGATGCTCCAGCATCTGGCCGACGGCCGCGTCGACCTGATGATGGGCCGCGGCAACACCGGGCCGGTCTACCCCTGGTTCGGCAAGGACATCCGCCGGGGCATCGACCTCGCCATCGAGAACTACGCCCCTGCTGCGCCGGCTGTGGCGCGAGGACGTCGTCGACTGGGAGGGCACGTTCCGCACCCCGCTCCAGGGCTTCACCTCCACCCCGCGGCCCTTGGACGGCGTGCCGCCGTTCGTCTGGCACGGCTCCATCCGCTCCCCGGAGATCGCCGAGCAGGCCGCGTACTACGGCGACGGCTTCTTCCACAACAACATCTTCTGGCCGGCCGAGCACACCCGGCGGATGGTCGAGCTGTACCGGGCGCGCTACGCCCACTACGGCCACGGCACCCCCGAACAGGCGATCGTCGGCCTCGGCGGCCAGGCGTTCATGCGCCGCAACTCGCAGGACGCGGTGCGCGAGTTCCGGCCGTACTTCGACAACGCCCCGGTGTACGGCCACGGCCCCTCGCTGGAGGACTTCACCGAGCAGACCCCGCTCACGGTGGGCTCCCCGCAGCAGGTGATCGAGCGGACCCTGGCGTTCCGCGAGACCGTCGGCGACTACCAGCGCCAGCTGTTCCTGATGGACCACGCCGGGCTGCCGCTGAAGACCGTCCTGGAACAGCTGGACCTGCTCGGCGAGGAGGTCGTGCCGGTGCTGCGCGCGGAGTTCGCGAAGGGCCGCCCGGCCGGGGTGCCGAAGGCGCCGACCCACCGGGCGCTGCTGGCCGCGAAGGAAGAGAACGACACGCACGAGAAGCAGGAGAGTGCCGCATGAAGCTCGTCGTCGTATCGGCGGGACTGAGCGTCCCCTCGTCCACCCGGCTGCTGGCCGACCGGCTCGCCGCGGCGGTGGCGGACCGGACGCCCGTGGACCTGCGGGTGATCGAGCTGCGCGACCTCGCCGTCGCGATCGCGCACCACCTCACCAGCGGCTTTCCGGGCAAGGCGCTCGCCGCCGCGCAGGACGCGGTGACGGGGGCCGACGGGCTGATCGTCGTCACGCCGGTGTTCAGCGCGTCGTACAGCGGGCTGTTCAAGTCCTTCTTCGACGTGCTCGGCAGGGACGCGCTGGCCGGCAAGCCGGTGCTGATCGCCGCGACCGGGGGCACGGCCCGGCACTCCCTGGTCCTCGACCACGCCCTGCGTCCCCTCTTCTCCCACCTGCGGGCCGTCGTCGTACCGACCGGTGTCTACGCCGCCTCGCAGGACTGGGGCGCGGAGGGCCTGCCGGAGCGGATCGAGCGCGCGGCACAGGAACTGGCCGCGCTGATGCCGAAGACGGAGCGGCCGAAGGAGGCGGGCGTCATCCCCTTCGCCGAACAGCCGGCGGCACTGCCAGCTCCCGGAAACGGCGCGGGGAACCGCGTGATCAGCCACAACGGTGCCGCGCCCGACGGTGAAGGGATCACCGGACCGCTTCCCCACCCCGTTCGGTGAGAAGACGGTAGGCGAGCCGCACCCGTTGCCCGCCCCATGGTGAGAGCGCGGTAAAAAGGGTGATCGTAGGCCCAGCCTCCCCCGCCGAACCGCCGGAGGCCTTGGCAAACTGGTTCCGTGCCCCAGACTGTGCTCCTCGCCGAAGACGACCGCGCCATCCGCCACGCCCTCGAACGTGCCCTGACCCTGGAAGGGTACGAGGTGACGGCGGTGGCCGACGGCGTCGAGGCACTCGCACAGGCCCACAAGACCCCGCCGGACGTCCTCCTGCTCGACGTGATGATGCCGGGCATCGACGGCCTCCAGGTCTGCCGCGTGCTGCGCGCCGAGGGCGACCGCACCCCGATCCTCATGCTCACCGCCCTCGTGGAGACCGCCGACCGGATCGCGGGCCTGGACGCCGGCGCCGACGACTACGTGGTCAAGCCCTTCGACGTCGAGGAGGTCTTCGCCCGGCTGCGCGCCCTGCTGCGCCGCACCAGCCCGGTCCCCGCGGGCCCGGCCGGCGGCGACGGCGGCGGCCGGGGCGAGCCCCAGCTCTCCGACCGGCAGGTCGAGGCCGCCGGCGTCCGCATGGACCTCCAGGCCCGCCGCGCCTGGCGCGGCAGGCGGGAACTGGAGCTGACCCGCACCGAGTTCGAGCTGCTCGAACTGCTGGTGCGCAACGCCGGCATCGTCCTCGACCACTCCACGATCTACGACCGGATCTGGGGTTACGACTTCGGGCCCGGCTCCAAGAACCTCGCCGTCTACGTCGGCTATCTGCGCCGCAAACTGGACGAGCCCGGCGCCCCGCAGCTGATCCACACGGTGCGTGGCGTGGGTTACGTGCTGCGGGAGGACTGAGTGGGCCGCCTGCGCCGGACGCTCGCCCGGCGCCGGCCCAAGCTGGTCTCCCTGCGCACCACCTTCGCCATCTCCTTCGCCGCCGTCACCGCGGCCGTCGCGATCCTCGTGGGCATCGTGTCGTACGGTTCCGCGGCCCGGCTGGTCCGGGTCGACCAGCAGACGGTGTTCGCCCAGGTCGTGCAGGACGTACGGGACGAGGTGCGGCAGCACCGGATGGTGCCGGAGGACTTCTC
Organism: Streptomyces sp. AM6-12; assembly: GCF_044327085.1. Lineage (NCBI taxonomy): Bacteria > Bacillati > Actinomycetota > Actinomycetes > Kitasatosporales > Streptomycetaceae > Streptomyces > Streptomyces sp. AM6-12. The sequence goes on along the minus strand of NZ_JBIQWN010000001.1, from coordinate 3,213,142 downwards.
CTCCTCCCGGCCCGGCCACGACCTGGTCCGGCCCGCCCGCACCGATGTGCAGGTGCTCGGCGCGCAGGGCCAGATCGTCGACCACGGCGACCCGTCGCTGCCCGTCACCTCCCACGACCGGGCGATGGCGCTCACGCGGACGGCCGGCAAGGCGGTCGAGCACAAGGACGTCCAGGTCGGCGACGACCTCTACCGCATCGCCACCGTCTCGCTCGGCGACGGACGGGGCGCGGTGCAGGTCGCGCAGGAGTTCAGCGACACCGAGGACCTGCTGCGCACGCTCCAGCAGCGGACGCTGATCCTGATGGCGGCCGTGGTGGTGGCGGCCGGGCTGTTCGGCTGGTGGCTGGCCCGCCGGATCACCCGGCGCCTGGTGGTGCTCACCTCCGCCGCCGAGGACGTCGCCCGCACCCGGCGCCTCGGCATCGAGGTGCCGGTGGCCGGCCTCGACGAGGTGGGGCGGCTCGGGCGGGCCTTCGACCGGATGCTGGGGCGGCTCGCGCAGTCGGAGGAGGACCAGCGCAGGCTGGTCCAGGACGCCGGGCACGAGCTGCGCACGCCGCTCACCTCGCTGCGCACGAACATCTCGCTGCTGCGCCGCATCGACGAGCTGCCGCCGGGCACCCGCGACGACCTGGTCGCCGACCTCACCCAGGAGGCGCGCGAACTCACCGACCTGGTCAACGAGCTGGTCGATCTCGCCGCCGGGCAGTCGGACACCGAGCCACCGCAGCGGGTGGATCTCGCCGATATCGCGGAGGACGTGGTGGGGCTCGCCTCGCGGCGCACCGGACGGGAGATCGTGCTGCGCGCGAGCGGCGACACGACGACCGACGGGCGGCCCGGAATGCTCCAGCGAGCCATCTCCAACCTGGTGGAGAACGCGGCCAAGTTCGACCGGGGAGGCCACGCGCCGATCGAGGTGCACGTCATGGGGCCGGCCCGGCCCGGAACCGTCCGGGTGGAGGTCCTGGACCGGGGGCCGGGCATCGCGGAGGGCGACCTGATCCGCATCTTCGACCGCTTCTACCGGGCCGCCGACGCGCGTTCCCTGCCGGGCTCGGGGCTCGGGCTGTCCATCGTGCGCGAGGTGGCGATGGCGCACGGGGGCGCGCCGTTCGCGTACCGCCGGGAGGGCGGGGGCGCGGTGATCGGGTTCACGGTCGGCGGGGGCTGACCGCTCCCCCGCCCAAGGCGGCTACGACCGCTCGCCCATCCCCGGCAGCGTGAGGAACCCCTCCGCCCGCGCGCTCGCCAGCCCGATGCGCGGGATGTCGCTGGACTTGGCGAAGAGGAGGAACCGCGGCTCCCACACCGGCCGGTACTTCGCGTTCGCCCGGTACAGGGACTCGATCTGCCACCAGCGGGAGAAGAAGGTGAGGATCGAGCGCCACAGCCGCAGCACCGGGCCGGCGCCGAGACGGGCGCCGCGTTCGAAGACCGAACGGAACATGGCGAAGTTCAGCGAGACCCGTCGTACACCCAACTCGCCGGCACGCAGCAGGAGTTCGACGACCATGTACTCCATCAAACCGTTCTCGCAGTCGCGGTCGCGGCGCATCAGGTCCAGGGAGAGGCCGTGCTCGCCCCAGGGCACGAAGCTGAGCAGGGCGCGCGGCTGGCCGTCGGCGTCGCGGCACTCCAGCATCACGCAGCGGCCGTCCGCCGGATCGCCGAGGCGGCCCAGGGCCATGGAGAAGCCGCGCTCGGTGGCGCCGTCGCGCCAGTGGTCGGCGCGGTCGACGAGGACGGCCATCTCATCGGCCGGGATGTCCTCGTGGCGCCGGATGCGCACGGTGTAGCCGGCCCGCTTGACCCGGTTGTGGGCCTGCCGGACCACCCGCATCGGCCGCCCTTCGAGGGTGAAGTCGGCGATGTCCACGATGGCTTCGTCACCGAGTTCGAGGGCGTCGAGGCCGTGCCGTGCGTAGACGGTGCCGGCCTCCTCGCTCGCGCCCATGACCGCCGGGATCCAGGCGTGCCTGCGGGCCTCGGCGAGCCAGGCGTCGATGGCGCCGGGCCATGCCTCGGGGTCACCGATCGGGTCGCCGGAGGCGAGGGAGACGGCGCCGACGACGCGGTAGGTGATCGCCGCCTTGCCGCTGGGGGAGAAGACGGCGGCCTTGTCGCGGCGCAGCGCGAAGTAGCCGAGGGAGTCGCGGGCGCCGTGCTTGTCGAGCAGGGCGCGCAGTCGCTCCTCGTCGGCGGCGGTGAGCAGCTGCTTGCCGCGCGGGGAGCGGAAGCAGGCGTACAGGACGAGGCAGAAGGCCCCGGCCAGCAGGGCGTTGACCGTGATGTCGGTCCAGCGGGGCGCGTGCACATGGTCGATGCGGTCGGCGAACACACCGACGCTGATGCCGCGCAGATAGGTGTAGACGATCTCGTCGGTGAGGCCCGCGCCGGGCAGTTTGTTGGTGGCGTGCACCAGCAGGGTGCCGAGGCCGCCGGTGGCCAGCAGCCCGCCCGCGCCGACGGCCAGTGCCAGCTTCGGGTTGGAGGGGTCGCCGACCGCGTTGAACTCGCGCCTGCCGATCAGCAGGGCGGCCACGAACAGGCCGGTCAGACCGGCGGAGACCCAGTTGAAGACGTGGTCGGCGTACCGGTCCTGGGTGATGAGCCCGACCACGTACACCGCCAACAGCGGCCCGGCCAGCGCGATGTTGGTCAGCCAGGCGGCGCGCTTGCGGCGCCGCATCACCAGCATCAGGAAGATCGCGAGTGCGGCCGAGACGAGACCGCCGGTGGCCAGGTACGGCGTGAAGAACGCGCCGACGTGGCGGTGCGGGTGCTCGTGGTTGAAGAGCTTGCTGGTGTTGTGCTCGTGGACCTCCTGGCGGAACGGCAGGGAGAGGACCGCCAGGACGTTGAGCACGGCGATCAACCGCAGGTACCACACCGTGGCCGAGGCCGCCGCGGCGCGCAGCCGGGGGCTGGGCGCGATCGGCGGGAACGGGCGGCGCGGGGGGCGCTCGGTGGGGGCGTGCGGGGCGGGGACGGTCGACTGGGCCGACTGCGGAGCGGGCATGGTGACTGGTCACCTTGGGGAAGGGGGGACGGGACTACGGCGAGACCCTACAGCGTGTAGGGAAATATGCGCCGGTATCGGTCTGGGACAGGAGCGTACCGGGCCCGCTTCTTACCCGGCCCTTTCCGAGCCGCGCCGGGCGGAGGCCAGTATCCACGCCAGATTCCCCACCGCGGCCCCCGCGGCCACCGCCGCGACGATCACCCCGCCGGTGGCGAGCCCGTCGCTGAACAGATGCGGGCGCCGGTCGAGGCTGTGCAGTCCGAAGCCGCACAGCTCGTACACCCCCACGGCGGCGACGAAGAGGCTGACGACGAGTACGGCGAGGGTCGGCGCGAGGCTGCGTGCGCAGACCTCGCCGCCGGGCGCCGTCTCCGTGTCCTGCATGAATCCCCCGGTGACGTGGTGGAACAGGTGTATGAACGGCCTTGTGGCTGCGGCCGATTGGGAACCTACAATACGTAGGGTCCGTTAGGGTCGGTGCCATGCGTGTGTACGTGAGTGCGGACATGGAAGGCATCACCGGCCTCGTCGACGCCGACGACGTCCAGCCGGGCGGGCGGGACTACGAGCGGGGCCGCTCCATGATGGCGGAGGACGTGAACGCGGCGGTGCGCGGCGCGCTGGCGGCCGGCGCGCGCGACGTCCTCGTGAACGACGCCCACGGCCCGATGCGCAACCTGCGCCCCGACGACCTGCACCCCGCCGCCCGGCTGGTGCGCGGCAAGCCCAAGCCGATGGGCATGCTGGAGGGGCTGGCGGAGGACTACGACGCGATGGTCTGCGTCGGCTATCACGCCCGCGCCGGCGTTCCGGGCGTGCTCAGCCACAGCTTCATGGGCCATGAGATCGAGGACATGTGGCTGGACGGCCGCCCGGTCGGCGAGATCGGCCTCGCCCACGCCACGGCGGCGGCCCTGGGCGTGCCGGTGGTGGCCCTCACGGGTGACGACGCGGCGTGCGCGGAGATGACGGAGTGGGATCCGTCGGTGGCCGCGGTGCCGGTGAAGTACGCCCATGACCGCTTCGCGGCCGAGCTGCGCCCCGCGGCCGAGGCCCACAAGGCGATCGAGGGCACGGTGGCGGCCGCCCTCACCCCGCTCCCGCCCCGCCCGGCCCCCGCCGCGGCCGAGGTGACCCTCACCGTCCGCTGGCAGTCCACCGCGGTCGCCACGACCCTGCTCGGCCTGACCGGAGTCACGGCGGACGACGGCCGCACGATACGGGTGTCCGGCCGACTCCCCTCGCTGTACCGGCAGTTCGGGGTGTGGACGAGGGTGGCGGCGTCGCTGACGGGGCAGGCGCCGTACTGCTGAGCGGGGCCGTCAGGCGCCCGGCTTGCGGGCGCGCGGCGGGACGTGACCGCGGCGTGCGAGGCGGGACGTCACCACGGCGTGCGAGGCGGCGGGTCCGGCGGACCGGTTCCGGCCGGCCTGAGCCGTAAGGCTCAGTGGTCCAGTCCGCGCAGCAGGACGGCCAGCCCGCCGAAGAACTCCCGCTCCGGGTCCACCTGCCGGGCGCTGCGCCCGGTGGCGGCCATCAGCGGGAAGTCGTCGCGGGACAGCTCCGAGATGGCGGTCGTGCCCGCGCCGGAGAGGGCGCCCAGGTGCTCCAGTTGCAGGGCGCCGTTGACGTAGGCGACCAGGCTGCGCAGGGCGATGACCCGGTCCTCGCCGTCGAAGCCCGCGCCGGTGAGCACGGTGAGGACCGTCTCCGACCAGCGGAGCAGCGCGAGCGAGTGGTGCCGGTGGGTCATGGTCAGCGGTACGACGGCGGGGTGCGCGCTCAGCGTGTCCCGCATCCGCCGCACCAGGATCCCGATCCGCTCCCGCCAGGGCAGCCCGGCGTCCGGGGCGCTGGTGTCCACCGCCGCGAGCACGAACTCCACGACCAGCAGCTCCAGTTCGCCGCGATCGCGGACGTACCGGTACAGCGCCATCGTGCTCATGCCGAGTTCCGCGGCGACCGCGCGCATGGACAGCGCGGCGATGCCCTCGCGGTCGAGGACGGCGAGCGCGGCGGCGGCCAGTCGGTCGTGGCTCAGGGAGCGGGGTCGGGGCATGGCGGTTGACAGCGTACGGCATACGCCTAACACTCGTAGGTGTACGGCATACGCCTATCAAGGAGGCCGATGTCGATGCCGATTGCCGTGCCCGGCGGGCGCCTTGTCCCCGGCGCCTCGATCACCCCGCGCACCCTGGTCCCGGTGACGGGGCCGCCCCTCGACCTCCCCGACCCCGACCCGGACCGGCTGACCCACCTCCAGTTCCGGCGCTTCGCCGGCTGCCCGGTGTGCAATCTGCATCTGCGGTCGGTCGTACGGCGGCACGCGGAGCTGAGCGCGGCCGGCGTCCGCGAGGTGGTCCTCTTCCACTCACCCGCCGACGAACTGCGGGCGCATGTGGGCGAGTTGCCCTTCCCGGTCGTCGCCGACCCGGACAAGCGCCTGTACGTCGAGTTCGGCGTGGAGTCGGCGCCGCGCGCCCTGCTGAACCCGCGGGTCTGGGGCCCGGTGCTGCGGGCGGTGCTGCGCAGCGCGTGGACGATCCCACGAGGCCGGGAACACGCACCGGCAGCCCAGCCGCACGGGGGTCGGCTGGGACTGCCCGCGGACTTCCTGATCGACGCCGGGGGCAGGATCGCCGCCGCGCGCTATGGCGAGCACGCCTACGACCAGTGGTCGGTGGACGAGGTACTGGCACGGGCGGGGGAGGCGAGGGCGTCGAGGAGCGGCGCCGGGGGGTCTTAGGGGGCGGCCCTCAGAGGTCCTTCCGAGGGGGCTCGGGACGGCCGGCGTACCCCCTCGAACCTTTCCCGGCCCGCTGCCTCGGCTGCCCTGCCCGCCCCAACCGGCCCGCGCCCCCGGTCGCAGGCCGCCCGCTCCGGGTCTCCTTGCCCGCTCAGCCGGACTCAGCTGGGCGAGAACCACGCCATGCCCGCGAGCAGCGCCAGGACGAAGAGGCCGGTGCCGCCCAGTACGGCCAGCAGCCGGGAACGGCGCAGCAGCGGCAGGCGCGGGCGGCGGCTGGCGGCGCGGTGCACGCTCGTCTGCCACTCGGTGTCCCCCGCGGGGGCGAAGGCGCCGTCGGAGGAGGGCCGGGCGGGGGGCGCGGCGGTGCGGCGTGCGGGGGTGGGCGCGTGGCGTACGGGGGTGGAGGCGTGGCGTGCGGGGACGGCGATGCGCGGACCGGTGATGAGGGACGGCTTGGACCGGCCGTGACCCTGGTGCGCGACCGGCAGCGGTTCCGGCGCGCCGCGCCAGGACCCGCGTCCGAACCAGTCCGCCACCTCCTCCGCCGTGGGCCTGCTCTCCGGCTCCTTGGCCAGCAGCCCGAGCAGATAGCTCTCGAAGGCGGGCGAGAGGTCGGTGCGCAGCCGCCGGGGCGGGACCGGGGTGGCGTCGAGGTGCTGGTGCAGCACCGCGAGCGGGCTGTCCGCCTGGAACGGCGGCCTGCCGATGAGGAGTTGGTAGAGCACACAGCCCAGGGAGTACACGTCGGACGCCGGCCCGGCCGTGCGGCCCAGGGCCCGCTCGGGCGCGAGGTAGAGGCTGGTGCCGACGATCTGACCGGTGGCGGTGAGCGCGGAGTTGGGGTCGTCGAAGAAGCGGGCGATGCCGAAGTCGCCTATCTTCAGGGTGTCGTCGGCGGCCAGCAGGAGGTTGGCCGGCTTGATGTCCCGGTGCACGATGCCCTGCCGGTGCGCGAGGGCCAGCCCGGTGGCGGCCTGCGCGGCGATGCGGGCCACCCGTTCGGGAGGCAGCGGCCCGCAGGCGCTGAGCAGCCCGTCGAGGCTGCCCCCGTCGACCAGCTCCATCACCAGGAACAGCCGGCCCTCGAACTCGCCGAAGTCCAGGACCCCGACGACGTTCGGATGGCTCAGGCGCCCCGCGGTCTGCGCCTCCAGCCGGAACCGCGAGGACGCGGTGGGGTCGGAGTCGTGGGGGAGCAGCAGCTTCACGGCGACCGGTCTGCCGAGCGTCTCGTCGAAGGCCCGCCAGACCTCCCCCATCGCGCCCCGCCCGATGGTGTCCCGCAGCCTGTATCGGCCCGCTATAAGCACGTGTTCTTCATCCTCATGCCCAAAGACGTCTGGATCGCCGCAGGCCGTGACTCACCGCGGGAGCGGATCAGTTGGGAGGGTGCCGCAGCGGCCCAAGCGTATCCGGCCGAGCGGGCGCTCGCGGCGCGCTCGGGCACCGGACGGCACGGACATCGCCCCCGATCCCGAGACATCCGGACATCCGCGACCGCCGCCGTACGCTTCCTGAACCGCACCACGTCAGCCCGCCGGCCGAAAGCCCCCAGACGACCGAACCGACCAATCGGGACAAGTAACCGTTCATGTACGTCGTCGTGTGCGCGGCGGGTGTCGCCCATGGCGTCGGCACGCTGATCACCGCCGCGCAGGAGGCGAGTTGGGGTGTCGGCGTCGTCGCGACACCGCAGGGCCTGCGCTTCCTCGCCCACTGCCTCCCGCGGACGCCATCGCGGTCGCCCCGGCCTCATTCAACCGGAGACCGGAGACGGGATTCGGCAGGACGATCGAGTCGCCCCCTGTCCGGGTGCTTTGCCGCGTGCGCCTCTGGTGCTTCGACGGAAGAGGTGCCCGCGCCTTCGAGCCCAAGGGCTTCGATCTCTTTGTCCTACGGTCGTCGAGGTCGGCCGGCCTGGGGGCGCGTCAGGCCGTGGTCGTAGGCGAAGATGACGGCCTGGACGCGGTCGCGGGCGCCGATTTTAAAGAGGACGCGGCCGACGTGGGTCTTCACCGTGGATTCCGACAGCACGAAATGCGTGGCGATCTCGCCGTTGGACCAGCCCTTGCCGATGGCGACGAGGATCTCGCGTTCGCGGTCGGTGAGGGCGTTCAGGCGCGGATCCTCGGCACCGCCCTGGCCGCCGGGCGGCACGAGCCGGGCGAATTCGTGCAGCAGACGGCGGGTGAGGGCGGGGGCGATGACCGCGTCGCCGCCGGCCACGGCACGGATCCCGGCGAGGAGTTCCTCGGGGCGGGCGTCCTTGAGCAGGAAACCGCTGGCTCCGGCGCGCAGGGCCGCGTAGACGTACTCGTCGAGGTCGAAGGTTGTCAGGACGAGGACGCGGGAGCGGTCGCCGGCGGCGACGATGCGGCGCGTGGCCTCGATACCGTCCATGCCCGGCATGCGTACGTCCATGAGGACCACGTCGGGGCGGAGTTCGGCGGCCTTGCGCACGGCCTCGGTCCCGTGTGCGGCCTCGCCGACCACATCCGTCTCGGGTACGGAGTCGAGGAGCATCCGGAAGCCGTACCGCTGGAGCGGCTGGTCGTCCACGATGAGCACGGTCGTCACCGGGCACCGCCCCCGGAGGCGAGGTCAAGGGCGGCGCGCACCGTCCAGCCGGCGCCGGCGGGGCCCGCGCTGACGTGTCCTCCGTAGAGGGCCGCTCGTTCCCGCATGCCCACCAGACCGTGTCCTTCCTCGTTCGTCGCGCCGGGTCGCCCGGCCGGTGCGGCCGGGCCGGAGTCCTGGACGGTGATGGTCACCCGCGTGTCCTCGATGACGATCGCCAGGCTCGCACGGGCGCCGGCACCGGCGTGTTTGAGGCTGTTGGTCAGGGCTTCCTGCACGATGCGGTAGACCGCGAGCTGCACCCCGCTGTCGAGCGCGTCGACGTCACCGGCCGTACGGTAGACGACCCCCAGACCGGCGGCGCGCACCCCCTCGCACAGCGCGTCGATGTCCGCGAGACCGGGCTGCGGGGTCAGTTCCGGCTCGGCCCGCGGGCCGTCCGCCTCGCGCAGCACGCCGAGCACCCGGCGCAGTTCGCTCAGCGCCTGGCGACCGGTGTCCCCGATGAGGTGCAGGGCCTCCATTCCGCGCTCCGGGGCGGCGGCGGTGGCGTAGGCGCCCGCGTCGGCGAGGGTGATGATGACGGACAGGTTGTGGCCGACGATGTCGTGCATCTCGCGGGCCACCCGCGTCCGCTCGGCCGCGACGGCGAGTCTGCCGCGCTGGTCGCGTTCGATCTCCAGCCGTGCCGCACGGTCCCGCAGCCCGGCCAGCTGGGCCCGCCGGATGCGGATCATCAGACCGAGCGCCAGGGCCGCGGTCGCCGTGCTCAGCAGGAAGAACAGCGCGTCCCAGACCGACATCGCCGCCGACACCGTCGCCGCGACCAACCCGAGCGCGCCCGCTGTCGCCGCGCAGGCCCAGGGCAAGTGCCGCAGCCGTCCGTGCAGGGCCAGGCTGTACAGGGCGACGAAGAGAGCCACGTCCGCACGGAGCGCCGCGCCGAGCGACCACTGGAGCACGAACACGGCCGTGACCGCGCCGAAGGCCACCGCGGGCGCCCGGCGTCGCCACAGCAGGGGCAGCACCAGCCCGCCTTGCAGGGCCAGCATCCCCGCCACCGGCAACCGGGTGAAGGCCATGCGGAAGCGGCGCGGGCCGTCACCGTCCCCGTCCCCCTTGATCGTGCCGACCGCGTGCAGCACGTCCGGCAGGCAGAACATCAGGAAGACCAGCACCACCACGGCGGTGTCCAGCACCCACGGCCGGGCGCGGTCGGCGTACCGCAGCCGCTGGCCGACCCGGCCGAGCCGGGCGACCAGCGGCCCCATCCCGCTGAGATCCTCGATGGTCGAGGTGGTCGAGGTGGTCGGGGAGGTCACGGACGTCACCAGCCCATGATGCGGGTGGCCGCGCTCAGACGTCGCTGCGCAGCAGCCGGTACGCCGCCCCGGCCAGCGCCAGAGCCGTCCAGCCGAGGAAGACCAGCAGTCCGGCACCCGGCGACAGGGTGGTCGAGTCATGGGTCAGGGCGAAGATCGACTCGCCGGCGTTGCTCGGCAGGTAGGGATCGATGTCGCCCTGCCACGAGGTGGGCAGCAGGGAGACCAGTCCGGGTACGAGCATCAGGGCGGCCACGAGCACCGAGATGCCGCCGGCCACCGATCGCAGCAGCATGCCCAGAGCGGCACCGATCACGCCGACCAGGCCCAGGTACAGCCCGGCGCCCAGCAGGCTGCGTACGACGCCGGCGTGACCGAGGCCCATGGCGGCGGGCGTGCCCGACACGATCCGGCTGCCGACGAGGAACGCGATGAACGCGCCGGCGGTGGCGACCACCAGGGCGACCAGTCCGTACGCCGCCGCCTTCGACCACAGCACCGGCAGGCGGCGCGGCACCGCGGCCAGGGTGGAGCGGATCATGCCGGTGGAGTACTCGCCGGCCGTGACCAGCACGCCGAGTACGCCGAGGGCGAGTTGCGCGAAGTTCGTGCCGAAGAGGGACAGGCTCGCGGCCGTGGCGGTGGCGAAGTCGCGGTCCATGTGCCGGCCGGAGCCGAGGTTCGACTTGTAGTGGCTCGCGGCGATGACGCCGAAGACGACGAGGAACACCAGGCCCAGGCCGAGGGTGATCCAGGTGGAGCGCAGGCTCCAGAGCTTGGCCCACTCCGAGGCCAGTACGCGTCGTCCGGTCACCCGGTAGGCGGGCCGGGCGGGAGCGGCCGGGGCGGTCTCGGGGGTCTCGGGTGTCGCCGTGAGGGTGCTCATGCCGCGCTCCGGGAGGTCTCGGTGCCGGTCGTGGAGCCGTGGTACTCCACGGCGTCCCTGGTCAGTTCCATGAATGCCTCCTCCAGCGAGACGGCCTTCGTGGTCAGCTCGAACAGCGGGATCCCGTGCTTGGCGGCCGTCAGCCCGATCTCGCGGGCGGACACCCCGGTGACCTGGAGTTCCTCGGAACCGATGCGGCCGGTGATCTCCACTCCCGGCCCGGCCAGTACGTCCCGCAGCCGCGCGGGGTCGTCCGTCGCGACCTTCACGGTGTCGCCGCCCGCCTCGCGCACCAGGTCGGTGACGGTCGTGTCGGCCAGCAGCCGTCCCCGCCCGACGATGATCAGGTGATCCGCCACCAGCGACACCTCGCTCATCAGGTGCGAGGAGACGAACACCGTACGTCCTTCGGCCGCGAGGCCGGTGAGCAGGTTGCGGATCCAGAGGACGCCCTCGGGGTCCAGCCCGTTGACGGGCTCGTCCAGCATCACGGTCTGGGGATCACCGAGCAGGGCCGCGGCGATGCCGAGCCGCTGTCCCATGCCGAGCGAGAAGGCACCGGCGCGCTTCTTCGCGACGCTGCCGAGGCCGGCCAGTTCGACGACCTCGTCGACCCGGCGGCGCGGAATGCCGTGGGTCAACGCGAGGGCGTGCAGGTGGTTGTAGGCCGAGCGGCCCGGATGGATCGACTTCGCCTCCAGGAGCGCCCCGACCTCCTGGAGCGGCGCCTGGTGGCGGGCGTACCGCTGTCCGTTCACCGTGACCGTGCCGCTGGTCGGCGCGTCCAGCCCGACGATCATGCGCATCGTCGTGGACTTGCCCGCGCCGTTCGGGCCGAGGAAGCCGGTGACCGCGCCGGGCTTCACCGTGAAGCCAAGGCCGTCGACCGCTGTCTTCTCCCCGTACCTCTTGGTGAGCTGCTGAGCCTCGATCATGCGTGTTCTCTCTTTCGGACTCCGGCGTCCGGAACGCCTGACGCCTCTCCGCCACGCTAGGTCCGTGATCCGCCGGAACCGGTGGTACCGGGGACCGAACAGTGGCAGGGAGGTGGTACCGGGGTACTACGACCGGGCGGATGCCCCGCGGGGCGGCCGTGTCCCGCGCACCACGCGGCCGGCGGCCGTCTTCTGCAGCAGCCCGTAGGCGAGGACCGGCAGGAGCAGGTGCGGTTTGTCGGGAAGCGCGGTGGTGATCAGGACCGCGCTCGCGCTGCTGTTGTTCATGCCGCAGGCGAGCGTGAGGGAGGACGCCGCGGGGGCGTCCAGTCGCAGCAGCCGGCCGGCGCACCGGCCGGCCGCGAAGGACAGCAGGCAGACCACGATCGCCACGGCGAGCGCGGCAGCGAACAGGAGTGGGCGCGGTCGTGTGAGGAAGGAGCCGAGGGCGCCGCTGGCGTTGACGTAGGTCAGCAGGAGCGAGCCGTACAGGGCGACGGGCAGGACGACGCCGGACACCCGGCGCAGCCCCGGCGCGGGCAGTGCCAGGCGGCACAGGATGCCCGCCGCGCAGGGCACGACCACACCGAGGAGCGCGAATCCGCCGTGGGCGGTGTGCGCGGTCCGGGTGAGCCTGGTCGCGTAGCCGTCGCTGAGGAGCGGCACCAGGGCCCGGACGACCAGGGGGATGGTGAGGGGACTGAGCAAGGTGGAGGCGAGGACGAGTCCCACCATGGTCGGCTGGTCGCCGTCGCCCTTGCCGGTCCACACGGTGGCCCCGGCGGCCACGGGCATCGCCACGATCAGGATCATCGCGGTCACCAGGCCGCTGCCGCCGTCGGTGTCGGGGGTCAGGCGCAGCAGGAACGCGACGGCCGGGACGGCCAGCAGCGGCATCGTCAGGTGCAGGGCGAGACCCGCCATCAGGGCGGCCGGGCGGCGCAGCAGGCCGCCCAGCGCGTGCACCGGGACCTGGAGCCCGGCCGCGAACAGCACCAGGGAGAGCAGAAGGGGCGCGGTGGACACGGGCGGGTGCAGGGCGTGGCCGAGGGGGAGCGGGTGGGGCCGGCGCAGCCACAGTCCCGGACCCGGCACGAACAGCGCGGCGGCGTAGGACAGGACGGCCGCGCGGCCGAGCCGGCGTCGCAGCCAGGCGGTGGCCCGGTCAGCGGGTGGCCGGTCGGCGGGCGCGGGGGCAGGGGCGTCGGTGGCCAAGGCGTCCTTGGCGTTGAACACCACGGTCAGGACCGTGATCAGCAGGGCGGCGGTGGTCAGCGCCACGAGGGAGAGCCGGCCGCGCAGGGTGCGCGGGGCAAGGCGGCCAAGGACACGCGGGGCGCGGTTCATGACAGGCGGTGTCCGATCCCCCGTGCCGTACCGATCGTGAGGCTGCTGCCCGTCTCCCGCAGCTTGCGCCGCAGCCGGCTCAGGTACTGGTCCAGGGTGTTGTCGCTGACGTGCGCGCCCTCGGGCCAGCCGGCCCGCACGAGATCGCGGCGGCGCACGAGGGTGCCGTCGGCGGCGACGAGCGTGGCCAGGAGCCGGAGCTCGGTGGGCGAGAGGGTGGCGCGGGTGCCGTGCGCGGTCATGCTGTGGTCCACCGCGTCCAGGAGGAGGTCACCGGTCGAGGCGCCCGCCGTCGTGGCGGTCCGTCTGATGGCGGCTCTCATCCTGGCGACCAGCTCGGCCAGGTGGAAGGGCTTGGGCAGGTAGTCGTCGCCTCCCGCGGAGAAGCCCGCCAGGCGGTCGGTGAGCTGGTGCCGGGCGGTCAGGAAGATCACGGGGGCGGTGAAGCCGTTGGCACGCATCGCCTGGCACACGTCGCGTCCGTCCGCGTCGGGCAGGCCGACGTCCAGGACGGCCGCCGCGATGCCGCCGGTGGCCAGCCGCAGGGCGGTGGCGCCGTCGGCGGCCAGGACCGGCTCGAACTCCTCGTCGGACAGTCCCCGGCGCTGCGCGTCCCGTAGGGCGTGGTCGTCCTCGACGACCAGGATCTTGGGGCGCATGATCCTCCGTCGGCCTTCCGGCCGGGTCGTACCTGCGGTGAACGGTTGCGGGCGGCAGTGCCTCTCACCAGCCGGTGCGGCTGCGCCCCGCGGCCCCGGCGCCCGGCCGCCGGACGACTGGCCGGTCACGGAGGCTTTCACCGGGGACGGCTGGGAGGGGATGCCTGGCGGTGAGTGACTACAGAAATGTAGACGGTCTACGGCACTGTAGACGAACGGCGGCCGGGAAGCGCTCCCGAGCATCGGGCGCCGGGCAGCGGCCATCCGTGGCCGCACAGCCGGCCCACCTCGAAGCCCCGCTCCGCACAGGGGTCGAGGATGCGGGGGAGGGCGCCGAGGGCCGAGTGCCAGGCGCCCGGTGCGGAGGTGCGGCCGGAGTCGTGCAGCGGGATGGTCCCGCCGCCGTCGAGGTCGCGGACGACGGTGCGACGCACGGACTCCGCCGTGGCCCGTGCCGTCCAGTCCTCCCCCCAGCACGTCCGCAGCACCGGTGTGAGACCGAGGCGCCGGGCGGCGAGGGGGGCGGCGGTCGACATGACGCCGTAGGGCGGCCGGAACAGGGTGGGCCGGAGTCCGGTGATCGCGGCGACGGTGTCACGGGCGCGGGCGAGATCGTCGTAGGCCGCGAGCGGGCCGCGCAGGAGCAGGGGGCGGTGCGGCCAGCCGTGGACGCCGATCTCGTGGCCGGCGGCGGCGATCTCGCGGACCAGACCGGGCGACCGGCGCGCCTGCTCGCCGAGAAGAAGAACGTGGCCCGTGTCCGGCGCTCGGCGAGCAGCCGCAGGAAGCGCGGGGTGGCGGCGGGGTCGGGCCCGTCGTCGAAGGTCAGGGCGATGCGGTCCGGCCGGCCCCGGCCCGCGAGCCGGTACAGGGCGCGGTTGCGCAGCGGATCCGAAGCCCTCAGCCGCCGCCCGGCCTCACCCACCCGCCGCCCCCGGCCCCGGAGCGTCCCCGCGCACCGGGACGAGGGGTGCGAGGGCGGGGCCCGGAAGCCCCGCCCTCCTCGCCGAATTCCGGCTCAGGGCCACACCAGGCAATACGCCTGATGACCCGCCTCATGCAGCCGGTGGCTGAAGTCCTGCCATTCGTGCAGGAGTCGGTACACGTTGAACGCGTCCCGCGGGCCGCCCCTGTCCGGCACGGTGGACCAGATGAAGGCCGCGGCGCCGACGGCTTCCTCGCCGATGCCGCGCAAAGGGTCGACCACGGTCATCGGGAGTTTGACGACCGCGTAGTCGGGGTGCAGGACGACCAGTTCGAGGGGTGGGACCTTGTGCAGGGGGATGCCCTCGATGCCGGTCAGGACCATCGCGGCCATCGTCTCCGGCTTGATCTTGGTGAACATGCCGTTCATGCCCAGCTCGTCGCCGCCGAGTTCCTCGGGGCGCATCGAGATGGGGACGCGGGCCGCGGTCGCGCCGTCCGGTGCGCCGAAGTACTTGTACGTCACCCCCACCCGGCCACCACTCCCGCTCCCCGTCCCGAGGGCGCCGACGCGATCGGCGCGGGGGGCACGCCGACGGCCGCCGGAGCGGCCGGACTGCCGCTCCGCCGGAGGGTCCGGGGGGAGGTCCGAGGAGAGCTCGCGGGGGAAGTCCGCGTGGACCGGGGGAGGCGTCGCAGGAGGCGTCGACGGGGCATCCCGGACGAACTCCGACCTGCTCGCGGGAGGAGCCGGGGGCACGTCTCGCGGAAGGCCCGCGGCAGGGGTCGGGGGCGCGTCTCGGGGTAGGTCCGCGGGACGGGCCTGGGGCAGGTCTCGGGGCAGGTCCGCAGGAGCGTCCGGGGTGCGTGCGGGGCCGGACGGCCGCTCCCCCCGAAGCCGCCCCCAGAGGTTCCCCCGGAAGTCCCCACGGGCCTCTCCGTGAACGTCCCCACGGGCCTCCCCGCGAAAGTCTCCACGAGCCTCTCCGCGGACGTCCCCACGCAGGTCGCCCCGGACATCGCCATGAGCGTCCCCGCGCACATCTCCCCGCAGGTCTCTCGGAGCCTCCCGCGGAAAGTCCGCCGGCCGTTCACCCCGAGCGTCCTTCGGGAAGTCCACCGGCCGCTCCACCCGAGCGTCCTTCGCGGGCTCCGCCGCGCCCCGGGGGAACTCCGTCGGGCGTTCTCCGCGGGCCTCCCGCGGGAAGTCCTTCGCTCTGTCGGCGGTTCGCTCGGCCTGCTGGTCGTGCAGGCGGTCGCTTTGCCGGTCGTACCGTTCGGGCTCACCCGGTGCACCCTGTGTTCTACGTGCTTCGGTCGTGTCCTCCGCTTCGCGCCGGTGCCTTCCCCGCCGGGCACGTCGAGGACCGAGGTCATCGGTCCCCTCGCCCAGTCCGCCACCGCGATGCATATCTCCACCCGACTGCTTTTCTAGGACGCGTGGCCCCCGCCGCGCAACCCGATCATCGTGTCAGTGACCTCCCCCACGGCCGCCCGCCGAAACGTGCGGTGGAACAACAGTCCACGGGGATCCGCCCGGTCCCTGATCCTTCCGTGCCCAGGAGCTGTGTGTGTCAGGTCTCAGTCTCGCAGATGGCGGACCGCGGCGGCGCGGAACCGCGGGCGGGCCGCCGTCGTTCCGGGCGGGCGGCCTACCCTGAGGAGGTCACCCCGCAACCGGAGTCCGAGAAGCCGGAGAAGCCGCACGTCATGAGTGCACTGAGCGAAACGCCCTATCCCTACGAAGCGCCTGTCTCCCAGGCGCTTTTCGACCGTGCCTCCCTGGTCACGCCGGGGGGCGTGAACTCCCCGGTGCGCGCCTTCGGCGCCGTCGGCGGCACACCCCGTTTCATGGTGTCCGGCAACGGTCCCTACCTCACCGACGCCGACGGACGGGAGTACGTCGACCTGGTGTGCTCCTGGGGTCCGATGATCCTCGGGCACTCGCACCCCGAGGTCATCGCCGCCGTCCAGGACGCCGTCGCCCGCGGTACGAGCTTCGGCACGCCCGGCGAGGGCGAGGTCGCGCTCGCCGAGGAGATCGTCGCCCGGATCGAGCCCGTGGAGCAGGTCCGGCTGGTCAGCAGCGGGACCGAGGCGACCATGAGCGCCATCCGGCTGGCCCGCGGGTTCACCGGGCGGACCAAGGTGATCAAGTTCGCCGGCTGCTACCACGGCCATGTGGACGCCCTGCTGGCCGCCGCCGGCTCCGGCGTCGCCACCTTCGCGCTGCCCGACACGCCTGGCGTCACCGGTGCCCAGGCGAGTGACACGATCGTGCTGCCGTACAACGACCTCGAAGCCGTGCAGGAGGCGTTCCACCGCCACCCCGGCGAAATCGCCTGTGTGATCACCGAGGCCTCGCCCGGCAACATGGGCGTCGTGCCGCCGGACCCCGGTTTCAACCAGGGGCTCAGGGACGCCTGCCACAAGAACGGCGCCCTCTACATCTCCGACGAGGTCATGACCGGCTTCCGTACCAGCCGCGCCGGCTGGTACGGCGTCGACGGGGTCAAGCCCGATCTGATGACCTTCGGTAAGGTGATGGGCGGCGGCTTCCCCGCCGCCGCGTTCGGGGGACGCGCGGACGTGATGGCGTACCTCGCGCCCGCCGGGCCCGTGTACCAGGCCGGCACCCTCTCCGGGAACCCCGTCGCCACCGCCGCGGGCGTCGCCCAGCTGCGGCTGCTCGACGAGGCGGCGTACGACACCGTGAACGCGGTCTCCGCGCAGCTCCGGTCGCTGGTCACCGAGGCGCTGAGCAAGGAGGGCGTGGCGCACCGGCTGCAGAACGCGTCCAACATGTTCTCGGTGTTCTTCACCGACCGGCAGGTGCGCGACTACGAGGACGCCAAGCGGCAGGAGTCGTTCCGCTTCACCGCGTTCTTCCACTCGATGCTGTCGGACGGTGTCTACCTGCCGCCGTCGTCCTTCGAGTCCTGGTTCGTGTCCACGGCCCACGACGAGCGGGCCCTCGAGAAGATCGCCGACGCCCTTCCGGCGGCGGCCCGTGCGGCTGCGGAGGCCACCGCGTGACCATCGGGAACAGTGTGAGCGGCAGCGCCAAGGACGTCACGGTCGTCCATCTCATGCGGCACGGGGAGGTGGAGAACCCCGAGGGTGTGCTGTACGGGCGGCTGCCCGGCTACCACCTCTCCGAGCTGGGCCGGAAGATGGCCGACCGGGTCGCGGAGCACCTCGCCCCCCGCGACATCACCTATGTCTGCGCCTCCCCGCTGGAGCGGGCGCAGGAGACCGCCGCCCCGATCGCCAAGGCGCACGGTCTCGACCTTGACACGGACGAGCGGCTCATCGAGGCCGAGAACGTCTTCCAGGGCAAGACCTTCGGCGTCGGCGACGGCGCGCTCCAGCGGCCGGGGAACTGGAAGCACCTGGTCAACCCGTTCCGGCCGTCCTGGGGCGAGCCGTACGTGGACCAGGTCGTGCGGATGATGGGTGCGCTCAACGCGGCCAAGGACCGGGCGCGCGGGCACGAGGCGGTGCTGGTCAGCCATCAGCTGCCGGTGTGGATCGTCCGGTCGTACGTGGAGCGGCGGCGGCTGTGGCACGACCCGCGCAAGCGGCAGTGCACCCTCGCGTCGCTGACGAGCTTCACCTACCTGGGCGACAAGATCGTGTCCGTCGGCTACAGCGAGCCGGCCATCGATCTCGTCCCCGCGCATCTGCGGGCCGGCGCCCAGCCGCAGAAGGGCGGCGGCACCCAGGGAAAGGCCTTCGGCGCCTGACCACCCCACCGGCCTCCGGCCCCCCGGCGGGCCTGCCGGGCCTGTTGGTCCCCTGGGTGCGCCCCCGGCGCACCGGCCCTCCGGTACGGCTTGCCGGGCTTCCGGTCTGTCGGCCTTCTGGCGGGTCTGCCGGGCTTCCGGTCTGTCGGCCTTCTGGCGGGCTTGCCGGGCCCCCGGCCTACCGGTCCACCGGTGCGCCGGCCCGCCTGACCGGTCCCGGCCCACGGTGCGCCCCCGGCCCCCCGGTACACCCCCGCCCCCCGCTCCGACCCCCCGTCACCTGACGGCCCGTCAAAAGTCGCTTAGCCCACTTTTGCCGGGGCTATTACGAAAAACATACTAATTAACGGAACCTCCCCGATCGTCACGCCCTCTGTCTGAGTGACCACCAGCACGCGCGACGAATCGGGGATCTTTCATGCGTACCGTCACCCGGAACCTCTCCCGCCGGGGGATGCTCGGCCTCGGCGCGGGCGCGGCCGCCGCCGCCACCCTGGCCGGCTGCGGAAGCCTCAAATCCTCGGACGGCGACGGGCGCGCGGGCGGTTCCCGTCAGGCGCAGGGCGGTCAGGACCGGCCGGCCAAGCTGATCGGCGACGGCTCCACCTCCTTCACCGGCAAGCAGCCGGGCCACTCCGCGAAGCCCGAGCCGCTGGAGCCGGGCCAGACCCCGCCGCAGTTCGTGGTGTTCTCCTGGGACGGCGCCGGCGAGGTCGGCAACGGCCTCTTCCCGCGCTTCCTGGACCTCGCCAAGGAGCACGGCGCGCACATGACCTTCTTCCTCTCGGGCCTCTACCTGCTGCCCGAGTCGAAGAAGCGGATGTACGAGCCCCCGAACAACCCGCGCGGCGCCTCCGCCATCGGCTACCTCACCGACGAGCACATCAAGGCCACCCTCACCAACGTCCACCGGGCGTGGCTGGAGGGTCACGAGATAGGCACCCACTTCAACGGGCACTTCTGCGGCGAGACGCACGGCTCGGTGAAGTGGTGGACGCCACAGCAGTGGAAGAGCGAGATCGAGCAGGCGAAGTCCTTCGTCAAGGAGTGGAAGACCAACACCGGCTGGCACGACCTGCCCGCGCTCCCCTTCGACTACGACAAGGAGCTGGCCGGCGGCCGCACCCCCTGCCTGCTGGGCCAGGACAACCTGCTGCCCACCGCCCGCGAGCTGGGCTGGCGCTACGACGCCTCCTCGCCGGGCGGCCGCCAGGTGTGGCCGGTGAAGCGGCAGGGGATCTGGGACTACCCGCTCCAGGCCGTGCCGTTCCCCGGCCACAGCTTCGAGGTGCTGTCCATGGACTACAACATGCTCGCCAACCAGTCCGTGAACTCCACCAAGGCGCCCGCCTACAACTACCCGGGCTGGCGCAAGCAGTCCGCGGCGGCGTACATCGCCGGCTTCCAGCGGGCGTACGAGACCAACCGGGCGCCGTTCTTCATCGGCAACCACTTCGAGCAGTGGAACGGCGGCATCTACATGGACTCCGTCGAGGAGGCCTTCAAGCACATCGCGGCCCAGCGGGACAAGGGTGCCGACGTGCGGCTGGTCTCCTTCAAGGAGTTCACGGACTGGATCGACGTCCAGAAGCCCGAGGTGCTCGCCAAGCTGCGCACGCTGGACGTCGGGCACCAGCCCACGGGTGGCTGGAAGACGTTCATGGCCTGAGCCGCCACCCGCCGTCAGCTGTCCGGAATGTCCCGTGTAAATAGCTCCTGAAATGCGGTTTTCCGCCCCGCAGGGGGGTGCGCGAGAACGCGGGGGGCGACATGCGAAACTTTTCACATGAGTACCCGTAGCCGCGTCGTCCTGCTCAGCGCTGTGGCCGTCACCGCGGCCCTGTCCCTTACCGCGTGCGGTAAGGGAGGCGTCTCGGGCGGCGGCGGCAACACCAACTTCGTCACCGGCAACAACGGCATCTCCACCGTGCCGGTGAGCAAGCGCACCGCGGCCCCGGACCTGTCCGGGCCGACCATCGACGGCAAGACGGCGGACGTGGCCGATTTCAAGGGCAAGGTCGTCGTCGTCAACTTCTGGGGCTCCTGGTGCGGCCCCTGCCGCGAAGAGGCCGAGTACTTCGCCAAGGTGTCCAAGGCGTACCAGGGCAAGGGCGTGCAGTTCGTCGGGGTCAACACCCGCGACAGCAGCACGACGTCCGCGGTCAACTTCGAGAAGGCGCACGGGATCACGTACCCGAACCTGTACGACCCCACGGGCAAGCTCATGCTGCGCTTCAAGAAGGGCACGCTGAACCCCCAGCTGATCCCCTCCACGCTCGTCATCGACCGGCACGGAAGGGTCGCCGCGCGGGCCCTGGAGGCGCTGGACGACACCTCCCTGCTGAAGATGCTCAAGCCGGTCCTCGCGGAGAAGTGACGTGGGTACGACCGTGACGCTGGCCGCGAACCAGACGGTGCTCCACGGAGCGCTGCTGGTCGCCCTCCCCGTCGCCCTGCTCGGCGGGCTCGTCTCCTTCTTCTCGCCGTGCGTCCTGCCGCTGGTGCCGGGCTACCTCTCCTACGTCACCGGGGTCGTCGGCACCGACCTGGCCGACGCCCGGCGCGGGCGGATGGTGGCCGGTGCCTCCCTGTTCGTGCTCGGCTTCAGCGCCGTGTTCGTCTCCGGCGGGGCGCTGTTCGGCCAGTTCGGCTGGACCCTCCAGGAGCACAAGGACACGCTCTCCAAGGTGCTCGGCGTCTTCATGATCCTCATGGGTGTGTTCTTCATGGGCCTGATGCCCTGGTTCACCCAGCGGGAGTTCCGCTTCCACCGGCGGCCCTCGACCGGGCTGCTCGGCGCGCCGATAGTGGGCGCGCTGTTCGGGATCGGCTGGACGCCCTGCATCGGCCCGACCCTCGCCTCGGTGAACATGCTGGCGATGTCGGAGTCGAGCGCGGTGCGCGGCGCCGTCCTGATGGCCGCCTACTGCCTGGGCCTCGGCGTGCCCTTCGTCCTGGCGGCCGTGGCCTTCCGCAAGGCGCTCGGCGCCTTCGGCTGGGTCAAACGCCACTATGTGTGGGTGATGCGCATCGGCGGCACGATGATGATCGTGACCGGTGTGCTGCTGCTGACCGGCGCCTGGGACAGCCTGGTCCAGCAGATGCAGACCTGGTCCACCGGCTTCACTGTGGGGATCTGATCGATGAGCAAGACCGAACCCGACCAGGGCCAGGACCAGGAGGAGCTCGGCGCCGCCGGGTCCCAGCTGTCCACGGCCCCCCGCGAGGAGTCGCTGTCCGCCGTGCCCGCCATGGGCGTGGTCGGCTGGATCCGCTGGTTCTGGCGGCAGCTGACCTCCATGCGGGTCGCGCTGCTGCTGCTGCTGATGCTGTCGCTGGCCGCCATCCCCGGCTCGCTGATCCCGCAGTCCGGCGCCGACATCAACAAGGTCGCCGACTTCCAGAAGGCGCACAAGACGCTCTCGCCGGTCTACGACAAGCTCGGCCTCTTCCACGTCTACAGCTCGGTGTGGTTCTCCGCGATCTACATCCTGCTGTTCATCTCCCTCATCGGCTGCATCGTGCCGCGCGCCTGGCAGTTCATCGGGCAGCTGCGCGGCCGGCCGCCGGGCGCGCCCAAGCGGCTGACCCGGCTGCCCGCGTACACGACGTGGCGTACCACGGCGGAGCCCGAGGAGGTCCGCGAGGCCGCGCTCAGGCTGCTGAAGCGGCGCCGCTTCCGCGCCCACGCCGAGGGTGACGCGGTCGCCGCCGAGAAGGGCTATCTGCGTGAACTGGGCAACCTGGTCTTCCACATCGCCCTGATCGTGCTCCTGGTCTCCTTCGCCTGGGGTCAGATGTACAAGTCGGACGGCACCAAGCTGATGGTGGAGGGCGACGGCTTCTCCAACGCGCTGCCGATGTACGACGACATGAAGTCGGGCAGCCTCTTCCAGAGCGACGACCTGGTGCCGTTCAGCTTCGACCTGAAGAAGTTCACCGGCACCTACGAGACCAGCGGCCCCAACCGCGGCACGCCCCGCACCTTCCAGGCGGAGATCGACTACAGCGTCGGCGCGTACGGCAAGCGCAAGGCGACCACGATCAAGGTCAACGAGCCGCTGCACATCGGCGACTCCAAGGTCTACCTCGTCAGCCACGGCTACGCCCCGGTCGTCACGGTGCGCGACGGCAAGGGCGACGTGGTCTACCACGACGCGGTGCCGCTGCTGCCGCTGGACGGCAACGTCACCTCCAACGGCGTCGTCAAGGTGATGGACGGCTACAAGAACCCGCAGGGCAAGAGCGAGCAGCTCGGCTTCCAGGCGTTCTTCGTGCCGACCTTCGACCCGAAGTCCGGCACGATGATGTCGCAGTTCCCGGCGCTGCTGAACCCGCTGCTCGCGGTCAACGCCTACCACGGCGACCTGGGCGTGGACGCGGGCATCCCGCAGAGCGTCTACCAGCTCGACACGAGCCACATGAAGGCGTTCAAGGACGGCAAGGGCCAGCTGCTGAAGAAGCTGCTCAAGCCCGGCGACACCATGCAGCTGCCGAACGGCGCCGGCTCCATCACGTTCGACAAGGACGTGAAGCAGTGGGCCGGTTTCGAGATCGTCCAGGAACCGGGCAGCGTCTGGGCCCTGACCGGCGCGCTCGCCGCGATCTTCGGTTTGGCCGCGTCCCTGTTCATCCAGCGCCGCCGCGTGTGGGTGCGGGCGGTGCGCGGTGCCGACGGGGTGACCGTGGTCGAGATGGCCGGGCTCGGCCGCAGCGAGTCCGCCAAGCTGCCGGAGGAGCTGGGCGACCTCGCCGGGATCCTCTACGACCAGGCGCCGGGGGCTCCCGACCCGGACGACGCCCCCGCAACCTCCCCCGACCCTCACGTCGTACCTGCCGAAGGGGCTGAGAAGTGACTCTCGCCGCCGCAACAGAGCTGGCCACAGCGACCAACGAGCATCTCGCGAGCATGAGCAACACGCTCATCTACTCCGCGATGACCGTGTACGTGCTGGCCTTCTTCGCCTACATCGCCGAGTGGATCTTCGGCAGCCGCAGCAAGGTGGCCCGTACGGCCAACGCGCTCACCGCCGAGGGCAAGCAGCGGTCCGGCCCGGCCGTCACCGTCAAGCAGGCCGGCGGCACCGCCGTACTGGAGCGCCCGCAGGTCGTCGTGCGCGCGGCGGCCGGTACCCGGGACGTGCCGGACGGACCCGGTGCGCACGGCGGGGACGTCCAGGGCGACATGTACGGCCGGATCGCGGTCTCGCTGACCGTGCTGGCCTTCCTGGTGCAGCTCGCCGGTGTGGTCGCCCGCGCGGCCTCGGTGCGGCGGGCGCCCTGGGGCAACATGTACGAGTTCAGCATCACGTTCACCACGGTGGCCGTGGGCCTGTACCTGGTGCTGCTGGCGCTGAAGAAGAACGTGCGCTGGCTGGGCCTGTTCCTGACCACCACGGTGCTGCTGCTCCTCGGCCTCGCCGTGACCGTGCTCTACACGGCCAGCGACCAGCTGGTCCCGGCCCTGCACTCGTACTGGCTGTACATCCACGTCTCCACCGCGATCTTCTGCGGCGCGGTGTTCTACGTCGGCGCGGTCGCCACCATCCTGTACCTGTTCAAGGACTCGTACGAGAACAAGCTGGAGGCCGGGATCAAGCCGGGCTCCTTCGCCACCTCGGTGCTGGAGCGGCTGCCCGCCTCGGCCTCCCTGGACAAGTTCGCCTACCGGATCAACGCGGCCGTCTTCCCGCTGTGGACGTTCACGATCATCGCGGGCGCGATCTGGGCGGGCGACGCCTGGGGCCGCTACTGGAACTGGGACCCGAAGGAGACCTGGTCCTTCATCACCTGGGTCGCCTACGCCTGCTACCTGCACGCCCGCGCCACGGCCGGCTGGAAGGGCCGCAAGGCCGCCTACCTGGCGATGATCGCGTTCGCCTGCTGGCTGTTCAACTTCTACGGCGTGAACATCTTCGTCACCGGCAAGCACTCCTACGCGGGCGTGTGAGCGAAGGCTCGCCCACACTGGAGTCATGAGCGGTTCCATCGCACAGGGCACCAGTCAGACCCACGGGAACACGCACATACTCCACTTCCTGGTGCGGCTCCCGAGGGCCATGGAAGACGTCTGGGCGGCGGTGGCCACCCCCGAGGGGCTCGGGGCGTGGTGCACCGCCGTCGGCGTACTCGAACCCCGTCTCGACGGCACGGTCTCCCTGCGGGGCCTGGGCTCGGGCCGGGTCACCGCCTGGGACGTGGACCGGGTCGCCGAGTACACCCTGGACGAGGGCGGCGGCGGGCGGCTGCGGTTCCACCTGGAGCGGGACGGCACGGCGGAGTGCGTGCTGCGCTTCACCCACGAGTTCCAGGGCGAGGGCCCCTCGGACACGGACTGGCGCCATAGATTCGAACAACTGATCGTCGCATTGGGTACGGCGTCCCGGACGTAGCCGGAGCCGGCCCTCACGCGGGCGGCAGGCAGTCCTTGCCCGGCGGCTTACCCTCCGGCCAGGCCAGCTGCACGAACTGCGAGTCGCCCTCCGGGGTCAGGCGCACGATCGGCACGGCTTTGTCGTACGGGTTGCCGTGCTCGTCCAGGCAGATCCAGCCGCTCGCCCCGGCCACCTTCAGCGAGCCCCTGACCTGCGGCCACTGGAGGCCGACGTCCGACAGTGCCGGGATGCTGCGGCCCTCCGGCACGGCCTCGCGGATGCCGTGCACCGCGAGCTGCACCGCGTCGTAGCCGATGATCAGCTGGCCGTCGTCCAGCGCGACCGGGCCGATCGGGCCGGCCGGCTTGTGCGCGGCGGTCTTCAGCAGCCCCTGGAGCTTCTGGTAGTCGGCCGTGGAGCCGCCCGTCTTCGGCGGGTTCTTCAGCCAGGCGTCCGGGTGGGCGAGGGAGGTGAACAGCACGGTGAGGTTGTGCCGCAGGGCGTCCCGGTTCAGCTCCTTCTCGTAGGTGAGGTAGGAGGCCTCGTCGCCGGTGAGGACCTGGAAGGAGCGGTCCATGCAGCCGCGGTCGCCCAGCGCGTTGACGAACTGCCGCAGCTGGGTGTGCCGGCCCGCGAACAGGATCGTGTGGGTGTCCCGCGGGGTGTCGCACACGATGTTGGTGATCTGCCGGAAGGTGTTCGCGGTGGTGCCCTCCTGGCTGCGGTCGGCGGGCGGAGTGAACGGCTGCTCCAGGACGGGCTGGTACGGCGAGCCGTTCATCAGCGTGGCGAACGACTGCTTGAGCGAGTTCGTGTACGGGTCGCCCGGCTTGTCGTAGACCAGCATGGCCTTGTCCTCGTTCGCCCGGCTCGCCCTGGCCTTGGTGTACGAGGCGAGCGCGCGGGCCTCGTCGGTGTTGGTCGGCGCGACCCGCGCGAGGCCGGGGTAGGGGTCCTGCTTCCTGCCGCGCTGCCCGTTGGCCAGCTCGTCGGCGGTGATGGAGGAGCCGATCACCGGGATGCCGAGCTTGGTCAGCGCCGCCACGGCCGCCTGGTTGGGGTCGGTGCTCTGCCCTATGCCGGCCACCGCCCGCAGCCAGTCCGCGCTCCGGGTCATCCCCTCCAGCTGGTCCACCGTCGGCCGCCAGCTGTCCGCGCCGGTGCCCGAGTTGGCGAGCAGCAGCCGGATCTGCGGGGACTGCCCGTTGGAGTCGTGGTTGGCCGAGTACTGCGCGAGATAGGCGCCCTGGAGCTGGTGCTCGATGTCGTTCAGATTGGTCACCGAGGTGGAGGTGAACGGCAGCATCAGCGCCACCGTCACGTACCCGCCGCTTCTCAGGCTCTCGTTCTCCCGGCCGATCGCCTCCACCACCTGGTGGAACCGGGGCTGCCCGAAGTCGTACACCCCGGTCGCCACGCCCACGCACTCGTCGCTGCCCGCCGGGCGGGACACCCCCGGCGCGCACCGCCGGTCGTCGTGCATCAGGGTGCGCACCCCGAAGATCCCGCCCGCCACCAGGACCGCCGCCAGCAGCAGGGAGAGATACCGGCGCAGCGGGATCTCCCACACATGCTCTCTGACCCAGGTCCCCATGCCCCCCGCCATCAGGCCTCCCCGCGACCGTCGTCCTCAGGATCGTCCGGGCCCTGGATCGGGCGCCCGGCCAGCGCGGCGGCCGGCCAGTCCCGAGAGGCCCGCCACAGCAGCGCGCCCGCGGCGGGGCGCAGATTGGACAGCTGTTCCAGCTCGAAGCGGAGCCGGTCGCACACCTTCGGGTCCGGCAGCACCAGCGGATCGGTCAGCTCCCACAGCGCGTGCAGCAACCGCCGCACCCGCAGGTGCAGTACGGCGTCCACGCCCTCGGGCAGCGGATACCCGGCGTCCGTCACCCCGAGCGCGACCGCGGCCCGCCGGTCGCCGCGACCGCCGGAGTCGTGGCCCTCGGCGTCGTGCGCGTGGAAGTAGGGCGCGGCCGCGAGGAAGCGCAGGGTGCGCAGCCACCCCCGGATGTCGGCGCCCGCGAAGTCGTCCCGCAGCCGCGCCACCGCCGATTCGGCGTCCCCGAGGGCGAGTTCGTGGTAGAGCCGGTACGGCGCCTGCTCCGGCTCCGCGTAGTGCTCGATCAGCGTCTCGTGGGCCCGCCGCCACGAGGCGTGGTCCGCGTCGCGCAGATGCAGCCTCAGCAGCAGCAGCGTCCGCACGAACGGGTCCCCGACGAACTGGCCCGGTGCGACGGGCAGTCCCTCCTCGGCGAGCAGTGTCTGAAGGGCCCGTACATCGGCGGCCCCGAAGGTGTCCGGCAGCAGCGCCGCGGCCAGCGCGCACGCCGAGCCGTGGTCGTGGGCGGCGGCCAGCACGGTCAGCTCCTCCAGGTAGGGGGCCGGCACCAGCCGGTCCAGCAGTGCCTGGTGGACGGGAGAGCCCGGCCGGTCCTCGGCGGGCCGGAACTCCGCGGTGAGCAGTCCGCCCAGCGAGGTCACCTCGGGCAGGTGCTGCGCGGCGGCCTCGGCGAGCAGCACCACGCCCAGCGGGTTGCCGCCGGTCAACCGGTGGGCAGCGGCCGGGAGATGGGCGGGCACGGCGCTGTCCGAGCAGAGCGCGCCGACGATGTGCAGGGTGTCGTCCGCGCTCAGCGGCGGCAGCGCGACCAGCAGCGCCCGCGAGGAGGGGGACGCGTCCGGCGTCCAGTCGGTGCGCCGGGCGACCTCCGCGAGCTGCCTGCGCCGGGCGCCCGGCAGCTCCGCGCGGCCCTCGCCGCGCCGGGCGGCCACGAACACCACCCGGTCGCCGGTGCCCTCGGCGCGGTCGCGCAGCACGGCCGCGGTCAGCTCCGGGCCCGGCGTCGTCTGGGCGTTGTCGAGCAGCACCAGGGGGCGGCCCAGGCGCTGCATCTTCGCCATGAACCCGGTGTACGCCTCGCCGAGGTCGGCCAGCAGCGCCCGCACCAGGTACCGCTCCGCGTGCTCGCGCGAGCCGTCGCCGTCCCGGAAGTGCTGGGACAGCAGGATCAGCCCGCGCTGCGCGTTGCCGCCCGCGTTCGGGTACGAGCGGTACCACTCGGACGCCTTCTGGTGCCGGTGTCCGGTGAACCCCTCGGCGACGGACTCCAGGGTGGCCTCGATGGCGCCCGAGACCAGCGGGCCCGCGCCGGTGGCGGCGGCGACCACCTTCGCCGCGACCTTGCCCGCCCACTTGCCCGCGAACGCACCGAATTTGGCGCCCCGTTCGTTCAGCAGCAGGATCCGCTCGACCTCCCGGCGGATGCGCTCCGAGTCGGCGTCGCCCCAGCCGCCCGCGGCCACCGCGACCAGGCCCGACATCAGGCGCGGAAAGGTGATCCGCCCGGCGCCGGTCACCGGCTCGGCCAGCTGCTCGGCCAGCACCAGCAGCGCCTGGGCCGTCGGCGACCAGGACTCGGCCGGCCGGCCACCGGGCGGCTCGGCGAACTGGCGCGCCGCGCAGTCGATCAGCGCGACCGGCGTATGCCCCTGGTAGGCGTCCCGCAGCGCGCCGAGGACCGCGCTCTTTCCCAGCCCCCGGGCGCCGGTGAGCACCACGAAAGGGGGCCCGTCCGGGTGTTCCGGCGGATGGGCGCGGTGGTGCCCGGGAACCAGCCCCACCAGGCGCGGCGCCAGGCCGGCCGGATCCGCGTCGAAGAGTGCCCCCCGCCCGTGCAACCGTGTGTGCACCACATCTCCCCCCTCAACAGCAGTGTAGAAAGGGGTAGTTGCTCGGTGCCAGGGCCAGTGGTGCCCGTTTGGGTAACGATGTGTGCGCACGGCACCGCGCTGCGCTCACGACACCGCGGACAGCCGGCCGTGGCCCGCCGAGGCGATGTGGTCCCGCAGCCGCTCCACGTAGAGCCGCATGTTCTTCGCGGCGACGTCGGTGTCCGGGTAGCGGCTGGCCAGCCACAGCCCCTCGTGCTGCCGGTTCACCCAGACGCACACCTGGTCGCCGTACGACACCCGCAGCAGCGCGTGCGCCCGCATGTCCGTCCAGCGGTCGGCGCCCGGCACCGTGCGGGTGTCGACGTAGGAGACGATCGAGTACAGGTCGGGCGAGGTGGGCCGGAAGTCCGTGCCGAGCAACGCGAGGACCCGTGCCAGCGGCATCCGGGCCAGCTTGCGGGCCGCGCCCAGCTCCGCCCGTACGGCCCGCAGGACGTCCGGGAAGCCGCGGGTGCCGGTGAGCGGCACCTCGATGGGTGCGCCGCCCACGTACCAGCCCACCGAGTCGGTCCAGCGCGAGCGCACACGGGTGTGGAACGGTACGACCGTCCGGTACACCGACTGCCCGCCCAGCTCCTGCACGCTGAGCGCGGTCGCCGCGAGCACGCCGACCAGGCTTCCGCCGTAGGGCCGGCAGTACGCCTCGAACGCGGCCGCCGTCTCCGCGTCCGCGAGCGGTTCGCACAGCATCGCCTGCCGGGGGAGCGGATCGCCGGGGGCGAGTCCGAGGTCCACCGGGAAGGCGGGCAGGGTGCCGCCGCCGCGCCGGATGAACTCCCGCCAGCGCGCCACGATGTCGTGCCCGCCGTCCAGCCGGTCCGCGTCGGCCCGCTCGATCTCGCAGAAGTCCACGTAACTGGCCGCGGGCGCGGGGCAGTCGGCCGGCCGCCCTTCCAAGATCGCGGTGTACAGCTCGTGCACCTCGGCGGCGATCCGGGTCAGCGAGTAGGCGTCCACATTGCTGTGGTCGAAGGCCATGTAGACGCTGGTGGAGTCCTCGCGGACGACGGCGGTGTAGATGAGGTTCGGCCAGCGCAGGGCATCGGCGACGGCGTCGAACCGGTCCTGGAGACGGGCGACGAGCCGGTCCGCGTCGGTGAACTCCCCGGCGTCCTCCCGGTGCAGGGACACGTCGGCGGGATCGAGGGTGAACCGGCGCAGTTCGTCCCCGGCCCAGCGGAAGCCGCTGCGCAGCGTCTCGTGCCGCAGCGTCCAGGAGCGCAGGGCCTCCTGGAGCGCGTCGAGGTCGGCCCGGCCCGGCAGGTCGAAGGCGGTGCCGAGCCAGGTCGGCACGAACAGCCCGTCGTCCCGTACGCACTTGGCGGTCCGGATGTGCGACTCCTGGATGTAGGCCGGCGGCCGGGAGTCCTCCGGCAGCCGGGTCGCCGCCGCCACGGTGGCCGGGCTCAGCGTCCACTCGACGAGCCGTCCCGGCCGTACCCCGCAGCGCTGGATGTCAGTGATTCGCACGCGTCTCCCATCGAAGAAGGGGCCCTGCTGAATAGGGCCCCCCTCCAAGGCAATGCCGTGGGAGGCGGCGGAGACATGCCCGTCGGTTCCATTTCAACGGAACGGGTGGCAGGCCGAACGGGGAAGTGATTAACGGACAGTGACCACGGGGGTACGGGCGGACCCGCTCCCCCCAGGGCCGGGCCCGGTGACGGGGGCCGGGGGGTGGGTGGCCGATACTGGGGGGCATGGCTTATGACGATCTTCGCTCCCTGCTCCGGGCCCTGGAGCGCGAGGGAGACCTCAAGCGCATCAAGGCCGAGGTCGACCCCTACCTGGAAATCGGGGAGATCGTCGACCGGGTGCAGAAGTCCGGCGGCCCGGCGCTGCTGTTCGAGAACGTCAAGGGTTCGGCGATGCCGCTGGCCATGAACGTCTTCGGCACCGACCGCCGCCTCCTCAAGGCGCTGGGCCTGAAGTCGTACGACGAGATCTCCGAGAAGATCGGCGGGCTGCTGCGCCCCGAGCTGCCGCACGGCTTCGTCGGCGTGCGCGAGGCGTTCGGCAAGCTGGGGGCGATGGCGCACGTGCCGCCGCGCAAGATCAAGGAAGCGCCCGTGCAGGAGGTCGTGCTGCACGGCGACGACGTCGACCTCGACCGGCTCCCCGCGCTGTTCACCTGGCCCGAGGACGGCGGCTCCTTCTTCAACCTGGGCCTGACCCACACCAAGGACCCCGCAAGCGGTGTCCGCAACCTCGGCCTGTACCGCCTCCAGCGCCACGACAAGCGCACCATCGGCATGCACTGGCAGATCCACAAGGACAGCCGCAACCACTACCAGGTGGCCGCGCGCCGGGGCGAGCGGCTGCCCGTGGCCATCGCCTTCGGCTGCCCCCCGGCCGTCACCTACGCCTCCACCGCGCCGCTGCCCGGCGACATCGACGAGTACCTGTTCGCCGGGTTCATCGCGGGCAAGCGGATCGAGATGGTCGACTGCAAGACCGTCCCGCTCCAGGTCCCGGCCAGCGCCGAGGTGGTCCTGGAGGGCTGGCTGGAGCCGGGCGAGATGCTGCCCGAGGGCCCCTTCGGCGACCACACCGGCTTCTACACGCCCCAGGAGCCGTTCCCCGCGCTGAAGATCGACTGCGTGACGATGCGCAAGCGCCCGCTGCTCCAGTCGATCGTGGTGGGCCGGCCCCCCACGGAGGACGGCCCGCTCGGCCGCGCCACGGAACGCTTCTTCCTCCCCCTGCTGAAGATCATCATCCCGGACATCGTGGACTACCACCTGCCCGAGGCCGGCGGCTTTCACAACTGCGCGATCGTCTCGATCGACAAGAAGTACCCGAAGCACGCGCAGAAGGTCATGCACGCCGTCTGGGGGGCGCACATGATGTCCCTCACCAAGCTGATCGTGGTCGTGGACGCCGACTGCGACGTCCACGATCTGCACGAGGTCGCCTGGCGCGCCCTCGGCAACACCGACTACGCCCGTGACCTCACGGTCGTGGAAGGCCCCGTCGACCACCTCGACCACGCCTCCTACCAGCAGTTCTGGGGCGGCAAGGCCGGGATCGACGCCACCCGGAAATGGCCGGAGGAGGGCTACACGCGCGACGGCGGGTGGCCGGAGATGGTCCTGTCGGACCCGGATACGGCGGCCCTGGTCGACCGCCGCTGGAAGGAATACGGACTGTGAGTACCGCTGCCCCGACGATCCCGCGGCCGGGCCGCACCCGCGCCTTCCTGCGCCTGGTGATGATCGAGCACTCGGTCTTCGCGCTCCCCTTCGCCTACATCGCCGCCCTGACGGCGATGTACGAGCTGGACGGGAACATCCACTGGGTCCGGCTGCTCCTGGTCACCGTCTGCATGGTCGGCCTGCGCACCTTCGCGATGGCGGTGAACCGGATCATCGACCGGGAGATCGACGCCCGCAATCCGCGCACCGCCCACCGCGAGCTGGTGACCGGCGCGATGTCGGTACGGCACGCCTGGACCGGCGCGCTGGTCGCGCTGGTGGTCTTCCTGGGCGCCGCGGCGCTCCTGAACCCGCTCTGCCTGGCCCTCGCGCCCATCGCGGTGATCCCGATGGTGGTCTACCCCTACGGGAAGCGGTTCACGAACTTCCCGCAGGCCATCCTGGGGATCGCCCAGGCCATGGGCCCCATCGGCGGCTGGCTGGCGATCTCCGGCAGCTGGTCCTGGGACGCGGTGATCCTGGGCCTCGCCGTCGGCGTCTGGATCGGCGGCTTCGACCTGATCTACGCCTGCCAGGACGTGGAGACCGACCGCGCCATCGGCGTGAAGTCGGTCCCGGCCCGCTTCGGCATCCCGGCCGCCATCTGGGGCGCCCGCGCCTGCCATACGGTCACCACCGCGCTGTTCGTCTGGTACGCCCTCGCCACCCACGCGGGCGTCTTCTTCTGGTTCGGCCTGGTGATCGTGGCCGGCGCGTTCCTGTACGAGCACTGGATCGTGCGCCCGCACGACCTGTCCCGGCTCAACCGGGCCTTCTTCAGCGTCAACGGTTTCATCGGGATCGCCCTTTTCGTGTGTGCCCTGCTGGACCTGCTGGTGCGGGGCCTGAGCGTCTGAACCGGGCGCCCACGCCCCCGGCTTGCCCCCCCACCCGGCCCGGTCCCGGCTGGGCGCGCCGGTACGCTCAAGGTGTGAACGCAGGAGAAACGCGGCGCGTGCCTTGGATCGTGGGGGTGTCCGGTGCTTCCGGGACGCCGTATGCGGCTGCCGTGCTGCGGGCCTTGCTGGCGGCGGGGGAGGCCGTGGACCTGGTGGTCAGCCGGGCCTCCCGGCTGACGCTGCTGGACGAGACGGGGATCTCGTTCCGGGACGCCCACTGGCAGGACGACCTGCGGGAATGGCTGGCCCGTGGCGCCGACGGCAAGCCGGGGACCTTCGACGCGGACGTCAGCGGGGTGCGGTACTGGAGCGCGGGCGACCTCGCGGCGGGCCCGTCCTCGGGGTCGTACCCGGCGAAGGGCATGCTCATCGTGCCCGCCTCCACGGCCTGTGTGGCGGGGGTCGCGCTGGGGCTGTCCAAGGATCTGCTCCAGCGCACGGCGAGCGTCACCCTGAAGGAACGCCGGACGCTCGTCGTCGCCGTACGGGAGACCCCGCTGAACGGCCAGACCCTGCGGCACCTCGTCGCCCTGGACGACGCCGGCGCCTCGGTCGTCCCCGCCTCGCCCGCCTTCTACGCGGGTGCCACGCACATCCAGGACCTGGTGGACTTCGTCGCCGGGCGGGTGCTGGACGCGGCGGGCGTCGAGCACGGGCTGTACCGGCGCTGGCGGGGTGAACTGGGCGGCGGCAGCGGGCAGTGAGCGGCACCCGGCACCACTCGGCAGCGGCGGCACCCGGCATCGGCACCACCCAGCAGTAGCGCTCTACCCCTCATCACTCGAGAACTCTTCAGCGGAAGGCTTCGATCGCATGGACGCGGTGGACAGGCAGCTCATCCAGGCCCTGAGGGAGAACGGCCGGGCCTCCTACGCGGAGCTGGGGCGCCTCGTCGGACTGTCGGGACCCAGCGTCACCGACCGCATCAACCGGCTGGAGGCGGCCGGTGTGATCACCGGCTACCGCGCCACGGTCGACGCGGCCTCCCTGGGCCTCGGCGTCACCGCCCTGATCGGCATCTCGCTCTCCGACGCGGCCGACCACGAGGACGTGGCGCAGCGGCTGCGGGACCTCAAGGAGATCGAGGACTGCTGGTTCATCGCCGGCGACGACTCCTTCATGCTCAAGGCGCGCGCGACCGACGTGGACGGCCTGGAGCGGATCATCCGCCGGCTCAGCGGGACCAAGGGCGTCTCGCGCACCCGTACCACCATCGTGCTGTCCACGAAGTGGGAGAACCGGGTCGGGGAGCTGCCCGAAGAGGTCTAGGGATACCGTAGGCCGAGCTGTCGTAGAAAGGTGTTGGCATGGACGTCGGGCTCAAGCGCGCGCTGGAGGAGAAGGTCCGCTCCGGTGAGCGGCTGACCCGCGAGGACGGCATCGCGCTGTACGAGTCGGACGACCTCGCCTGGCTCGGCGGTCTGGCGCACGAGGTGCGGACGCGCAAGAACGGCGACGTCGTGCACTTCAACGTCAACCGGCACCTGAACATGACGAACGTGTGCACGGCCTCCTGCGCGTACTGCTCCTTCCAGCGCAAGCCGGGGGAGAAGGACGCGTACACGATGCGGATCGAGGAGGCCGTGAAGCTCGCGAAGGCGATGGAGTCGGAGAACCTCACCGAGCTGCACATCGTCAACGGGCTGCACCCGAACCTGCCGTGGCGCTACTATCCCCGGTCGCTGCGCGAGCTGAAGGCGGCCCTGCCGAACGTCTCGCTCAAGGCGTTCACGGCGACGGAGATCCACCACTTCGAGACGATCTCCGGTCTCTCGGCCTCCGAGATCCTGGACGAGCTGATCGACGCGGGGCTGGAGTCGCTGACCGGCGGCGGCGCGGAGATCTTCGACTGGGAGGTCCGCCAGCACATCGTGGACCACCGGACCCACTGGGAGGACTGGTCCCGGATCCACCGGCTGGCGCACGAGAAGGGTCTGAAGACCCCGGCCACGATGCTGTACGGCCACATCGAGGAGCCCCGCCACCGGGTGGACCACGTCCTGCGCCTGCGCGAGCTCCAGGACGAGACGGGCGGCTTCCAGGTCTTCATCCCGCTGCGCTACCAGCACGACTTCGTGGACATGAAGGACGGCAAGGTCCGCAACCGGCTCCAGGCGCGGACGACGATGGCGACGGGCGCGGAGGCGCTGAAGACCTTCGCGGTCTCCCGGCTGCTGTTCGACAACGTCCCGCACGTGAAGGTCTTCTGGGTCATGCACGGCGTCCAGACCGCGCAGCTCGCCCTCCAGCACGGCGCGGACGACATGGACGGCTCGGTGGTGGAGTACAAGATCACCCACGACGCGGACAACTACGGCACCCCGAACAAGCTGACCCGCGAGGACCTCCTGGACCTCATCCGCGACGCCGGCTTCCGCCCCGTGGAACGCAACACGCGCTACGAGATCATCCGCGAGTACGCCCCCGCGGACCCGGCCCGCCGGGACTCCCCCCAGCCGATGCGCCTCTGACCATCCCGACCGGAGCCTCTCCGTTCGCCGCCCCCGCCCCCTGGGTACCCGGCGGTCATGGCCCCCGATCCCGCCCCCGAGGACGCCTACACCGCCGCCCCCTTCGTGCCGGCCCGTGGGGGGCTCGGGGTGTTGCGGGAGGCGGCGGCCGGGTGCCGGGGGTGTCCGTTGCACGGGCCTGCCACGCAGACGGTGTTCGGGGAGGGGGACGAGGGCGCGCGGGTGATGCTCGTCGGGGAGCAGCCCGGTGATCAGGAGGACCGGCAGGGGAGGCCCTTCGTGGGGCCGGCCGGGCATCTGCTGCACAAGGCGCTGGAGGAGGCCGGCCTGGACCCGGCGCAGGCGTACGTCACCAACGCGGTCAAGCACTTCAAGTTCGCCCAGACCGAGCCCGGCAAGCGGCGGATCCACCGCGCCCCCAGCCTGCGCGAGATGACCGCCTGCGCCCCCTGGCTGGCGCGGGAACTGGCCCTTGTCCAACCCGAGTTGATCATCATCCTCGGCGCCACCGCGGGCAAGGCGCTCCTCGGATCCGCCTTCCGGGTCGGCCAGGTCCGCGGCACCGTCATCGAGCGGGACATCCACGGCCGTCCCGAGCGCCTGCTCCCCACCGTCCACCCGTCGTCCGTGCTGCGCGCCGACGACCGCGATGCCGCCTATCAGGGCTTTCTCGCCGATCTGAAAACCGCTGCCCGCACCCTGGGGTAATGATTACACTGCCTCAGTGTCCCTTACCTTCACCCTGGAACCGCCCTTCACCCCCGCCCTCCGCGACGGCCTCCTCGACCTCTGGACGGACGTGACGAACGCGGGCGGCGCGGTCGGATTCGTCGCTCCCGTCGACCGGGAGGAGATACGGCCCGAGCTGGTGCGTCACCTCGTCCACATGGCCGAGGGCCGCACCCGGCTCCTCGTCGGCCGGGACGAGCGCGGCACGCCCCTCGCCGCCGCGTTCCTCACCGGGAACCCGCAGCACCTGGCCGCCCACTGGCTCTCGCTGTACTCCGTCATGGTCCACCCCCGCCACCAGGGCAAGGGGTACGGCCGCGACCTGCTGGCCGCCGCCGAGGACGCGGCCCGCGCGACCGATGGCATCGAGGCGATCCGCCTGTCCTGCCGGGGCGGCCACGGGCTGGAACGGTTCTACGGCTCCTGCGGCTACAAGGAGGTCGGCCGCGTCCCCGGCGCCGTCCGCGTCGCCCCCGGCGACGACCGCGACGAGATCTTCATGCTGCTGCCGCTCGGGTGACCGTCCGGCCCGCCGACCCCGCTGCATGATCGCCCGCGCGGCGTGCTTCACTGGACGATGACCCCTTTTGGAATCGGACGAGTGGATTGAGATGCTCCGCTACACGCTGATGCGCCTCGGTATCTTCGCGGGCTGCCTCTTGGTCGTCTGGGGAGCCGTCTACTCCGGCATCTTCCCGCGCGGCTTCGGCAACTCCAACGGCCTGTGGATCGCTCTGCTCGCCCTGGTCATCTCGGCGCCGATCAGCTGGGTGGCGCTGCGCAAGGAGCGGGACCGGGCCTCGATGAAGGTCGTCGGCCGGGTCGACCGCATGAAGGCGAACCTGGAGGCGAACCGCAGCCAGGAGGACATCGCCGACGACGCCGCGCGGGCCCAGAGCCAGCCGTCGTAGCCACCTGTTGACGGCTGCGGGGAATATCAAGATCGTCAAAGGCCGGGTCGCAGTTCCGGCGTCCCTCTAGGCTTGCCCCCATGAGTGGCGGCAGGACCAGACGGATGCCGAGGGCGGAGCGCGAGCGGCAGATGCTCGACGCCGCCGTGCGGATCATCGCCCGGCACGGGTACACCGCCGCGTCGATGGACGAGATAGCCGAACTCGCGGGCGTCTCCAAGCCGCTGGTGTACCTCTACCTCCACTCCAAGGACGACCTCTTCACCGCGTGCATCCGCCGCGAGGCCGCCGCCCTGACACGGGCCGTGCGCGCGGCGGTCCGCCCCTCCTCGCCCGCCGACCGCCAACTCTGGGACGGCGTCCGGGCGTTCTTCGCCTACACCGCCGAGCACCCCGACGGCTGGACCGTCCTGCACCTCCAGGCCCGCACCCACGGCCCGAGGTTCGCCGCCGAGGCCGACGCCCTGCGCACGGAGATGACCGCGTTCGTCACCCGCCTGATCGCGGCCGCCGCCCAGGAGTCCCCGCACTCCCGCGACCTCCCGGCCCACGAACTCGCCGGCCTCGCCGTCGCCCTGGTCGGCTCGGCGGAATCCCTGGCCGACTGGACCAACACCACCCCGTCCGCCACCGCCGCCCAAGCCTCCGAGACGTTGATGAACTTCGCCTGGTCCGGCCTGGGCAACCTGATGTCCGGCAACCGCTGGGCCCCGCCGGGCGTGGCACCGCTCAGCCGGCCCTGACCCCCGTCTCCCCGGCCTCCGCGGGCTCCGCGATCTCCGCGTCCGCCTCCCGCGGCGCCCTGCGGCGTTGCAGCAGGACGAACCACACCAGGCCGGCGAGGGCCGTCAGGGACGCGATGTAGAAGTTGAGGCGCAGGCCCAGGAAGTACTGCGAGTAGTCGACGCGCAGCGACTCCTCGAAGATGCGGAAGGCGGAGTAGCCGGTGACGTACAGGGGGAACAGGCCGCCGGGGCGGGCCCTGCCGCTGCGGCCCAGGCGGATCAGGACGGCCGCGAGGAGCAGGTCCCAGATCAGTTCGTAGAGGAAGGTGGGGTGGAAGGTGGCGTTCTGGAGGTAGCCGGCGGGGCGGTGCGCGGGGTCGATCTCCAGGCCCCAGGGGAGGCTGGTCGGGCCGCCGAACAGCTCCTGGTTGAAGTAGTTGCCGATCCGGCCGATGGCCTGCGCGATCAGCAGGCAGGGGGCCAGCGCGTCCATCATGCCGGGGACCGAGGCACCGGCCCGCCGCAGCCGCCACACGCAGACGGCCGTGGCCAGGGCGACGCCGCCCCAGATGCCCAGACCGCCGTCCCACACCGCTACCGGGCCCCACCAGTGCGGGGGGATGGCCGCCGGGGTCGTCAGGTCGAAGTAGATCCGGCCGCCGAGGATGCCGAACGGCACGCCCCAGATCGCGACGTCCTCCACCAGCGCCGGGTCGCCGCCCGCGGCCTGCCAGCGGCGCCGGCCCAGGTGGACGGCGAGACCGATGCCCACGACGTACATCAGGCCGTAGAAGTGGATGTACAGGGGCCCGAGGTGGAAACCGTTCACCGAGGGGGAGGGGATGGCGGCTAGCAGCATGGGGACGAGGGTACGTGGGGCGTCTCTTACCGGCCGCCCCGACCAGCCCCGGCCGCCCCGACCAGCCCCGGCCGCCCCGACCAGCCCCGGCCGCCCCGACCAGCCCCGACCGGCCCCGAGCGCCCCGAGCCGCCCTCCACCCTCCTACGGCACCCCGCCGACCGTCCCCGACACCTGCACCCGGCCGTCCCCGCCCCGCAGTTCGAACCGGTCGCCCGCCGGCGACGCCCCGTACCGCACCACCCCCGGCAGCGGCACCGGCGCCCGGAACTCCACCCGTGCCGAGCCGGCGTCCCCGTGCTCCGCCACGCACCGCGCCGCCGTCCACATGCCGTGCGCGATGGCGCGGCGGAAGCCGAAGGGGCGGGCGGTGAGGCGGGTGAGGTGGATGGGGTTGCGGTCGCCCGAGACGGCGGCGTAGGCGCGGCCCAGGTTCGCGGGCAGCGACCACTCGGCGAGGGCCGGGAGCGGAGCCGTCTCCTCCGGAAGGGGGCCTGGAAGGGCCGCGGGCATACCGTCCACCCCCGTCCCGTGCCGGCACAGATACGTACTGGTCGACTCCCACACCAACGCCCCCGCCCGCCGCGCCCGCGTCACCACCGTCGCCTCCGTCCCGCGCCGGTGCGGGGCCAGCCCCGAGACGTGCACGGTGAGTTCGTACGGCTCCCGTGCGGGCAGCGGC
The DNA here is from genome assembly GCF_044327085.1 of Streptomyces sp. AM6-12. NCBI lineage: Bacteria > Bacillati > Actinomycetota > Actinomycetes > Kitasatosporales > Streptomycetaceae > Streptomyces > Streptomyces sp. AM6-12. The sequence goes on along the minus strand of NZ_JBIQWN010000001.1, from coordinate 3,174,396 downwards.
GCGTGCCGGGCGAGGGTGATCGAGGTGTGCACCAGCCCCGGCAGCGGGAGCGGGAAGTCCCGCGCGCCGAGCAGCCGGATGGCCAGGGGGAACGCGAGGACATGAAGGTAGGGGAGGGGGAGGGTGCCGGCGGCGGGGAAACCGCACAGGCGGGCGTACCGCGCCAGCCGGTCCGGCTCCGCGCGCACCCCGCGCAGCACCAGCCGCGTGTCCGGGTACGGCGCCCCCGCCGACGGCCGCTTGCCCAGCGAGCGCACCGCGCCGGCCAGCAGCAGCGGCCCCAGCGCCGGTGCCCGGTCGAGGACGGTCGGCATCAAACCCCCCGAAGACGGGAACAGATCGCTTGCCCAGCGGTAAAGTTACCGCAGGTAAGTCGAGGTGGGCCAGTGCCGGAAGCTGCAACAGCCCCGCACAGCCCCGTCCCCGGACCAACCCCGGAACCGCACGAAACCCCCACGACGGGCCCGTACGATCACTCGCCTGACCGGCGGTAACACCTCAGCTCGTTCGCCGCGCGCTCCGGGCGCCGGTGCATGCCTCGCCGCCCGTCCGAGGAGCCGCACGTGTCCCCCCTCCACCCCCGCAACCCCCCGGTACCCGCCGTCGATTACGACGGCCGCCCGCTGCTCGTCGCGCCCCACACCCGGCGCCTCGACGGGGCCGTACGGGAGGCCGTCGTACCGCCCGTCGCGGCGCCGGTGACCCACGGGTCGCTGGCCGACCTGCCGTTCGACAACGCCGCCGGGCACCCGGACGCGGTGGTGCTCGGCCGCAGGCTCGGAGACGGCCGCTGGGCGGACGTCACCGCCGCGCGGTTCGCCGGGGAGGTGCTGGCCGTCGCCAAGGGGCTGATCGCGGAGGGGCTGGCGCCCGGCGACCGGATCGCGATCATGGCGCGTACGAGGTACGAGTGGACGCTGCTCGACTTCGCCGCCTGGGCCGCGGGCCTCGTCACCGTCCCCGTCTACCCCACCTCCTCCGTCTTCCAGACCCGGTGGATCCTGCACGACTCCGGCGCCGTCGCCCTGGTGACCGAGACCGCCGCCCAGGCCGCCGCCCTCGGTCCCGAGCTGCAACACCTGCCGGACCTGCGGCACTTGTGGGTCATGGAGAAGGGGCACGTGGAGCGGCTGGCCGACGCGGGGGCGCCGGTGCCGGAGGGCGAGACAGGGGTGCGGCGCGGCATGCTCGGGCCCGACACCCTGGCCACCCTCGTCTACACCTCCGGCACCACCGGCCGCCCCAAGGGCTGCGCCCTGACGCACGGCAACTTCTTCGCCGAGGTGGACAACGCGATCGAACTCCTCCACCCCGTCTTCCGGCAGCACGACGACGACCCGTCCGTCCTCCTCTTCCTCCCCCTCTCGCACGTCTTCGGGCGCATGGTCGCCATCGCCTGCCTCCGTGCCCGCGTCCGCCTCGGGCACGCGCCCAGCCTCAAGGCCGCGGACCTGCTGCCCGACCTCGCCGCCTTCCGGCCCACCGCCCTGCTGACCATCCCGTACATGCTGGAGAAGGTCTTCAACTCGGCGCGTGCGCAGGCCCAGTCGGGCGGCCGGGGGGCGGTCTTCGACCGTGCGGCCGTCGTCGCCCGGCGCTACGGCGAGGCGGTCCAGGGCCGCCAGAGCGGCACCGGCGGCGGCCCCGGCCGCGCGCTGAAGACCCAGCGCGGCTTCTACGACCCCCTCGTCTACCGCCGTATCCGCGCGGCGCTGGGCGGCCGGGTCAGGCACGTCATCTGCGGCGGCTCCCCGCTCGGACGCCGCCTGGCCGCGTTCTACGCCGGTGCGGGCATCGAGGTCTACGAGGGGTACGGCCTCACGGAGACCACCGGCGCGACGACCGTCACGCCCCCGCTCAAACCCCGGCTGGGCACGGTGGGCTGGCCGCTTCCCGGCACGCGGGTGCGCATCGCCGCGGACGGGGAGATCCTCGTCTCCGGTGACCACGTGCTGCGCGGCTACTGGGACCCACAGGCCGGCGGTGTCGTCCCCGCCACCCGCGAAGGCTGGCTGCCCACCGGGGACTTGGGCGAGCTGGACGACGACGGCTACCTCACCATCACCGGCCGCAAGAAGGAACTCCTCATCACCTCCGGCGGCAAGTCGGTCGCCCCCGCCCCGCTGGAGAACTGGCTGCGTCAGCACCCGCTGATCTCCCAGGTGATCCTGGTCGGCGACGACCGCCCGTACGTCGCGGCCCTGCTCACCCTCGACGCCGAGGGTGTCGTGCACTGGCGGCGGATGAACGGGAAGCACCCGGTGCCGCCCGAACTGGTCGCGGGCGACCCCGAGTTGCGGGCCGTGCTCCAGCGCGCCGTGGACGACGCCAACCGGCTCGTCTCCCGCCCCGAGTCGATCCGCCGCTTCACCGTCCTGCCCGTCGACTTCACGGAGGAGGCCGGTCATCTCACGCCCTCCATGAAGCTCCGGCGCGCGCGGATCCTCGCGGACTTCGGCCGGGAGGTGGAGGGGCTGTACGACGGGGTGTGAACGCCGCGGTGGCCCGGCGCGCCTGGCCGGTTTCTCCTTCAACACTCCTTTTGTAGAAGGCTCTTGGCAGGACCTTTGCTGTGAAAACCCGGATGCCGGGTGACAACGGGACACGTGTTGACTGCACACTGACAACCACGGGCGCACGTTCCCCCCACTGGTGGCCGCCAGTCACGTCTGCACCGCGAGACCCGCGATAAGGAGCAGCATGTCTGCCACGATCCGCCTCACCGCAGCCACAGCCGTCGCCGCCGCCGTCCTGTCGGCCCTGGCGACCTCCCCCGCGGCCGCCGTCGCCGCGCCGGCGCTGCGCATGACCCCGGTCAGCGGTCACATCACCAGCCACCACCTGGTCGGTGGCATCAGGAACAGCACCAGCTCCAACTGGGCCGGCTACGCGGCGACCGGTACGACGTTCACCAGCGTCTCCGCGAGCTGGGTGCAGCCGGCGGTCAGCTGCACCAGCAAGACCACGTACTCGTCGTTCTGGATCGGCATCGACGGCGACGGCAGCAACTCCGTGGAGCAGACGGGCACCGAGGCGGACTGCTCCAGCGGGCAGGCTGTGTACTCGTCCTGGTACGAGATGTACCCGGCGTACCCCGTCAACTACAGCAACGCGGTGAGCGCGGGTGACCACTTCACCTCCACGATCACCCGCAGCGGCTCGACGTACACGCTCACCCTGAAGGACACCACCAAGGGCTGGACGAAGACCACCACCAAGACGCAGAGCGGTCTGTCCAACGCCTCCGCCGAGGTCATAGCCGAGGCGCCGTCCAGCTCCACCGGTGTGCTGCCGCTGTCGAACTTCGGCACCGCGAACTTCACCAACGCCACCGCCAACGGCCAGGCGATCGGCAACTACTCGCCGGACAAGATCGACATGGCGTCGGGCAGCACCACCAAGGCGACCACCTCCGCGCTGAGCGGCGGCGAGAACTTCTCGGTCACCTACAACCACAGCTGACCCGGACCCCGCACCACCGGGGCGGCGCCGGACGCGACGACGCCCGGCACCGCCCCACCGGCGTCCCCCGGACCCCGCGTAGGCCCGGTCGTCCAGCCATGTCCCCAGGGCGGTCGCATCGCCGCTGATCCGATGATCCTGAGGCGGGCATGGTCAGATCGGCTCGTAGTCCTCGTGCGCGATGGCGCGTGCCCGCACCGTCTCGAAGGCCGTGTTCACGAGGTCCAGTACGGCCGGCTCCGTGCGGGGCAGCCGGCGGACGGATTCGCCGGCCGCCACGTTGGCGAACGTCATGTCGTGTTCGTACCGGATGTGATCGGTGCCGGGTTCGGAGACGACACGGGCGCGTCGCATCACGACCCCGCGGGCCGTCGTCCCAACCACGAGGTCCCGCCAGGAGCCCCACCAGTCGGGCAGGTTGTCAGGATCGCCGGCATAGCGGTGCCCCGCCCGCCAGCGGGCGAACTCGGGGTCGTCCGGGGTGTACCGGTCCCGCATCTCCAGGTGCACGGCGGAGCGCCGCGCCTGCGCCAGTCCTTCACGGACGGGGTACTTCACCGCTGCCGCCTTCCGGTCGCGGAACGTACTTCAGTATCACTGCCGGAAGCGTCAGACGAACCGGACGCCCGGCCACGCACCATGCTGGCGGCTTCGCGGAGTTGGTGCGGGGGGACAAGGCCGTCGGGGATCCGGGGTGCGGGCCCGGACGCGTGACGGCGTACCTCGCCGGGCTCGGGCTGCCCGCCTTCGGCGTCGATCTGTCGCCGAAGATGATCGCGCTGCCCCGGCAGGCGCACCCGGAGCTGCGGTTCACCGTTGGCTCGATGACCGCGCTGGAGACGGGGGACGGCGAGCTGGGCGGCATCCTCACCTGGTACGCCACCCACCACACGCCCCCGCAATGGCTGCCCGCGCTGTTCGCCGAGTTCCACCGCGCGCTCGCCCCCGGCGGCCACCTCCTCTGGGGCGACTACGTCGGCGACGAGCGGCTGCGGCCCACCCAGGGCTACGGCCACCCGGTCTATGAGTCCCACCTCCTGCCCCTGGACCGCGTGGCCGGGCTGCTGGAGGAGGCCGGACTCGTCGTCACCGCGCGGCTGGAGCAGGAGCCCGGCGGGCGGGCGGACAGGCCGCGCGCCTGCCTGCTGGCCCGCGCACCCGCCGCCGCCCCGCCCGGCCCCGACGGCAACGGCGCCGACGGCCACGGCGCCGAGGCCCCGCCGCGGTCACCACTCCTAGGGCGGTGACCGGTAACCGCGGCGGCCCCGTCTCAGCGGGGCGGCCCGGCGAGCGGGATCTCGGCCCACACCGTCTTGCCCACGACGCGTTCGCGCACGCCCCACGTCCGGGCCAGCGCGTCCACGACCACCAGGCCCCGGCCGTGCTCGTCCCCCGGCGCCGCCCGCAGGACCCGCAGCGGCCGGTCGCCCCGCGTATCGCTCACCTCGATGCGCAGCGTGTCCTCATGCGGCAGCAAGGTCAGCCGCAGCTCGAAGTCCCGGCCGGGCACCCGGCCGTGGACGACGGCGTTGGTCGCCAGCTCCGAGGCGAGGAGCTGGGCGGTGGTGTTCAGCACGCCGTCATAGGGATAACCCCAGGTGTCGAGCGAGGTGCCGGTGAGCCGTCGGGCCAGTCGCGCCCCGCGCGGGGTGGCGCTCAGGCGCTGGATCAACTCTTTCAGGGGGGTGGAGATTTCCAGATTCACATCACCGAGCGTGGCCGGTTCTCCCTACTCTGACCAGGAGGGACCCGGCGACTCTGCGTAGTCGTACGGGCACTTGTCGGCGCGTGTACGGGATGAACGGAGGACGGAGTGGTAGACGAGAAAGAGCGGCGGCCGGACACTCCTGCGCAGGAGAACGGATCGGCCGGCGTCTTCACCGCGCTGGGCAGGCAGCTGAAGTTACTGAGGGAGCGGGCAGGGCTCAGTCAGACGGAGTTCGGGAACCGGGTCGGCTACGGCCCCGACCACATCTCGGCCATGGAGCGGGGCGTACGCACCCCCAGGCCGGAGTTCCTGGTCAAGGCCGACACCATCCTCGACGCCCAGGGGATGCTGACCACGGTCATCCCCGACGTGGAGGACGCCATGCGCCGGGCGCGGACCCGGCACCCGGACTGGTATCGGGGCCAGGCCGAGATGGAGAGGGAGGCGGTGGAGCTGCACTTCTACGCCACCCACGCCGTACCGGGTCTCTTGCAGACCGAGGCTCACGCGCGGGCCTTGTTCGCCAAGCATCGACCGTTCCTCAGCGAGGAGACCATCGAGAAGCGGGTGGCTGACCGACTCTCACGACAGCAGGTCTTCGAGCGCTGGCCCGCGCCCATCGTCAGCTATGTCCTCGAAGAGGCGATCCTCGACCGGCCGATCGGCGGCCCACGGGTGCACGCCGATCAGCTGCGGCGCCTGCTGGCCATCGGGGACAGGCAGAACGTCGAGATCCAGGTGATGCCCACAGGCTGCGAGGAACACCCCAACATGGACGGCGCGTTCAACCTTCTAGTACCGAAGGGACACGAGCAGGTGGCGTACCTGGAAGCACAGGGCCATCCCCAGCTGATCATCAACCGTGACGACGTCCGGAAGATCGCCGACCGCTATGGGATCATGCGCGCGATGGCACTGACTCCCAAGGAATCCCGCGCCCTGATCGCGGAGAAAGTGGAGAAGCTATGAACACCGAGAGCCGGACCTGGTTCAAGTCCAGCTACAGCGGCGGCGAGGGCGGCGAGTGCGTCGAACTCTCCTACGCCTGGCGCAAGTCCAGCTACAGCAGCGGCACGGGCGGCGAGTGCGTCGAGGTCGCCGAGCACCCCACCGCCATCCACATCCGGGACTCCAAGCGCCCCACCGCCCCCCACCTCACCGTCACCCCCTCCGCCTGGGCCGCCTTCCTGGGCGCGGAGAAAGCGGAGTAGCCATGAGCACCACCGGCGGACCTGTCTGGCGCAAGTCGAGCTACAGCAGCCATTTGGGCGGCGACTGCGTCGAGGTCGCCGCGCTTCCCGCCGCCGTCCACATCCGCGACTCCAAATCTCCCGCAGCCCACCTCACTGTCACCCCCGCAACCTGGGCATCCTTTCTGACAGTTGCCCGCGTACCGGCGAGGTGAGGCAATGACGGGTCGGCGAGAGGAAGGGACCGGTAGCGTACGGGGCGTCGTGCCCGCAACCAAATGCCGGGGAACCGTCCGGGACCGGATCGGTAACGCCCGCTCGTAGCCTGCCGTTCCACCCTCGCCGACTTCGTCATCCGAGCAGAGGTATGAAAGAAGACAACGACGTCAGCCGGATCTTCCTGCTGAACCCGGAAGCGCGCCTCCTGCGGGAGGCGCAGCAGGCCGGTGTTCAAGTGCGGTCGGCCTGGGCCGACACGCACGACGAGTCCGCGCTGCGGCCCCTCCTGAAGGAGGCCGCGGCGGCCGGGCTGTTCGTCAACCCCGCGCGCGCCCTGCGGCTGCTGGCGGACCAGGACGCCGTACAGCGCCTGGTCCGGGACAACCGGCTGTCGCCGGACGCCGGTGCGCTCTCCGGCGCGCCCCGGCTGACCGTGGAGACGCTGAGCGTGCACGGCATGCACCAGACCGTGGGGATCACGGCCCGGATGCCGTACGGCCTGCTCTCCCCGGCGCCGCTCACGGAGGACACCGCGGCGGAGGTACGGGCCGTGGTGACCGCCCTGCTCGACCTGACCGGGTACCAGTACGGGCCCGCGCACACCGGGGTCACGCTGACCCGGCAGGGGCCGGTGATCACCGGGTGCCGGGCGGGGCTCGGGGACGATCCGATCCCCGAACTCCTCAGGGTCGCCGGGGGATTCGACCTCGCCGCCGGAGCCGTCCGGGTACTGGCCGGAAAGCTCGTGGAGGCGGTACGGCCGGAACGATTCGCCGCGGCGGCGGAATCCAGCCGCCCGCCCGGCGGACGGCAGCCGCTGCCGGATGTCCGGTTCGTGCCGGTGCACGGCGGCTGCCTGCCCGGATACCTCGTGGTGCAGGCCGACTCCCCGGCGCGCGCCGCCCAGCGGGTGACCTCGCTGGGCGAGCTGGTCGCGGGCGGGGCGGGCTGATTCCAGCCGCGGGGACCGGATCGGTATCGAACCGGTAGAAGCGCGCCCCACTGTTGATACGTCGCCGGAAGAAGGACGACGACGCCAGCGACGTCAACAGGAGGCGGAGCAAAGGATGCTGAAGTTCTCGATCCTCGGGGCACTACAGGTCCGTACCGTGTCCGGCCCGGCGGAGATCAGCGGCGACCTCCAGCGCACCCTCGTACAGACGCTGCTGGTCAGCGAGGGGCAGCCGGTCTCCGGGGAGAGCCTGGTCGAAGAGATGTGGGGCGAGGCCGTACCCGACAACCAGGCCAACGCCCTCCAAGCGCACGTGAGCAGGCTCAGGCGCAAGCTGAAAGCCCTGGAACCAGGTCGTCCGGTATCCCGAGTGACGATTCATCCCTCCGGATACCGGCTGACCGTGGAGGAGGGAGAGGTGGACGCCGCCGAGTTCGTACGGACCGTACGGGAGGCGGAAACGGCGTCCGCGTACGACGCGGAGGGCACCGCCAGGATGCTCGGCCGGGCGCTCGCGCTGTGGCGGGGGCCGGTGTTCGGCGGGTTCCCCGGCGGACCCCTGTGCCAGCTCGCCGGGGCCCGGTACGAGGAGTACCGGATGCGGGCCATGGAGCTGCGTTTCGACGCGGAACTGCGGCTCGGAGGGCATGCGGCGGTCCTCGCGGAGCTGGCCGAGGCGCACACCCACCACCCGCTGCGCGAGCGGTTCTGCGAGCAGCTGATGATCGCCCTGTACTGCTCGGGCCGGCAGGCGGACGCGCTCGACGTGTTCCGCCGGATGCGCCGCCAGCTGGACGAGGAACTCGGCATCCAGCCCTCGCCCGCGCTGCGCCGCGTTGAGAGCGCTATCTTGCGGCATGACCCCGCCCTCATGAGGGATGCGCGTTCGACCCTCCTCCAGATCGCCTGAGGTGGTTAGCCTGTTCGCCAGGGCCGAGAAAGACCCCAGGTAGCCGGAATCGCCTCCTCCGTGTTGCCCGTTCGGGTACAACCTAGGGTGGTCCCGAACATCTCGGGCCGGGCGGCGCGGCGGGGCGGAGGGGACGGGTTCGTGGAATCGGCGGCATCCGGTCGTCCTGTCGTGCGCTTCAACATCCTCGGCTCGCTCGAAGGCTGGTGCGGGCAGCGCCGGTTGAGGCTCGGCAGTCCGACCCAGGAACGGGTGCTGGTCACCCTGCTGCTCGAACCCGGCCGCATGGTGCCGATGTCCCGGCTGATCGCCGCGGCCTGGGACGACGAGCCGCCGCAGACGGCAAGTCACCAGATCCGCAAGTGCGTTGCAGCCCTGCGCACCCACATCCCGGACGGCGCGGCCCTGATCGTCACCGATGGCGCCGGGTACCGCGCCATGCTCGGTGAAAACCAGCTCGACCTCTACGAGTTCACCGAGCGGTCCAGACAGGCCCGGCAGGCGGTGGCGGCCGGCCGGCCCGAGGACGCCGTCGGGCATCTGCGCTCCTGCCTGGAGCTGTGGCGGGGCCCGGTGATGGCGGGCTCCGGCGGCTCCGTGATCAGCGCCGCCTCCGCGGCGCTCGAAGAACGCCACATGGCGGTCGCCGAGCAGTACTTCGAACTCCAGCTTGAGCTGGGCCAGTCCGGCGAACTGATCGGCCCGCTGCGCGAGCTGGTCACCGCCCACCCGCTGCGGGAGACCCTGCGCGGGCGGCTGATGCTGGCCCTGTACCGGGCCGGGCGGCAGGCCGAGGCGCTGGAGGAGTTCGGGCGGGTGCGCGACCTGCTGGTGGAGGAGCTGGGCATCGATCCCGGCGCCGAACTCACCCGGCTCTACGAGGCGATCCTGCGCGACAGCCCCGAAGTCGCCGCCCGCGTACCGCAGTCGGTGTCCGACCGCGCCGCCCTGCTGGTCCCCGCGCCCTACACCACCCAGAGCTCCGGCACCGAGCCCGCGCCCTGCACCCTGCCCTACGACCTGCCGGACTTCACCGGCCGGGACGAGGAACTGGCCCGGCTGGTCACCGTGGGCTGCGCCCCGGCCACCGGCGGCACCCGGATCGTCGGCGTGGACGGCATGGGCGGCAGCGGCAAGACCGCGCTCGCGGTGCACGCCGCCCACCTGCTGGCCCCGGAGTATCCCGACGGCCAGCTTTTCGTGGACCTGCGCGGCTTCAGCCCCGGCGAGAAGGCCCAGGAGCCGGGGGCGGTCCTGCACTCCTTACTCCACACGCTGGGCATCCCGGACGAGCGGATACCGGACGATCTGGAGCGCCGTACCACCTTCTGGCGAACCGTTTCCGCCCAGCGGAAGCTGCTCCTCCTGCTGGACAACGCCGCTGACGCCGCACAGGTGCGGCCGCTGCTGCCGGCCTCCGAGGACTGCCTCGCCATCGTCACCAGCCGGGTGCGGATGCTCGACCTCGACGGCTCCGAGTGGCTGTCGCTCGGCCTGCTGTCGGCCGGTGACAGCGCCACCCTGCTCACCCGGATGCTGGGCGCCGACCGCACCGCCGCCGAGCCGCGGGCCGTGGACCGGCTGGCCCGGCTGTGCGGGGGGCTGCCGCTCGCCCTGCGGATCACCACCGCCCGGCTGCGCAACCGGCCCCGCTGGACGGTGCAGTACCTGGTCGACCGGCTCGCCGACGAGACCCGGCGGCTGCGCGAGCTGAGCGCCGGGGAACGCAGCGTGGAGGCCACGCTCAGACTGTCGTACCAGGCGATGGACGAGGACCAGCGCGGCGCCTTCCGGCTGCTCGGGCTGCACCCCGGCAGCGCCATCGACGTGCCCTCCGCCGCCGCCCTGCTCGGCACCGACGGCCACGACGCCGAGGACCTGCTGGAGTGCCTGCTCGACGCGCACCTGCTGGAGCAGCACGAGGCGGGGCTGTACGGCTTCCACGACCTGGTGCGCACGTACGCGCTCAGCGTGCGCGAGGTGGAGGACGACGAGGAGTCGGCCGTCGAGCGCCTGGTCGCGTACTACATCCAGAGCACCGACCGGGCCTGCGAGACCCTGTTCCCCGGCCGCAACCGCTACAGCGACGCGCCGGGCACGGGCGAACCGGTCCTGCCCCGGCTGGACGACGGCGAGCAGGCGCTGCGCTGGTTCGACCGGGAGTACGAGGCGCTGCTCGCGGTGGTCGCCCAGGCCGGCACCCAGGGCCTGCACCGCCCGGCCGCCCTGCTCGCCCGCAACCTCCTCTTCTACCTCGACCTGCGCGGCCGGTACGAGGAGTTCCGGGTCGTCGGCCGGATCGGGGTGGCCGCCTGCCGCCAGCTGGAGGACCCCGGGCTGCTCGGCATCAGCCTGTGCAACCTGGCCGTGGCGCACTGGTGGCTCGGCGACTTCCAGGACGGCATCACCACCGCCCAGGAGGGCCTCGAGCTGTCCCGCGGCAGCGATCCGCGCTCCGAGGCGATGTGCCTGGACATGCTCGGGCTGCTGCACGGCTCCCTCGGCAATTTCGAGGAGGCCCGCGCCTATCTGGACGAGGGCATCGCGCTGCACCGCAAACTGGGGGTGGCGCGGATGGAGGCGGAGGCGCTGGTCAACCTCGCCACCGTGCAGATCTGGACCGGGCACCACGCCGAGGGCGCGCGCAACGCGGCCCGCGCCACCGAGCTGAACCGCCGCCTGGGCGAGCGCAGCAACGAGATCCACTCGCTGACCTTCCTCGCCCTCGCCCACCTCGGCAGCGGCGAGGACGAACGGGCCCGCGCCTGCCTCGCCCAGGCCCTGGAGCTGTGCGACGAGTCCCGCCAGCCCGCCAATGTCGCGGTGGTCCTCGCCCACTGGGCGCGGGTCTGCCAGCGGCTCGGCGATGTGCGCTCGGCCGCGGAGCACGCCGAGCGGGCGCTCGACCTGGTCTCCGCGGAGGGCACGGCGCTGCGGCAGGCGACGGTGTCCAACGTGGTCGGCCTGGTCCACCTGGGCAGCGGGGCCCCCGAGCGGGCCATGGAACTGCACGGCCAGGCCCATGAACTGGCCTCCCGGCACGGCTACCGGATCGAGATCGCGTACGCCCTGCACGGGATGGCGCAGGCAGCGCGGGCCCTGGACGACGAGAAGACGGCCGAGCGGCACCACGCCCAGGCGCGGGCGCTGTACGACGCGATGGGGGTCACGGAGCCGGGGCGGCGGCTGTAGGTCCACGTCCGGCGCCGCCCCGGCCGGTGGGTTCGTCGTACCGGCGTACACGGCGACGGCACCGGTGGGTGTGGTACCCGGCCGGTGCCGTCGTCGCTCGTGGGGGGATGCTCGCGTCGGTGGGGGAAGCCGCGGCGGGCCGGACGGTCAGGAGTGGACGAGACCCGGACCGCGGTCGTCGGCCAGAATCGAGCCGGCGTGGCTGCTGGTGCCCTGCACGACGGCCTGGTGCAGCCCGGTGGCGGGCAGCGCCGCGGCGGCACCCAGGGCGAGGACACCCGCGCCGGTCAGAGCCGCCAGAACCGTCTTCGTACGCAGTGCGATGGAACGCATGTGCAACCCCTTGTGAGAGACGGACCGTGTTCCGGTCGCCGGGCTCTCCCCGACGCCACGACCGATGTTTGGGGCAAGCGGTCCCCAAGCTGTCCCCGCCTGGTACCCGGCCCGGGGAGGCCGTCGGTAGTACCGCTCGGCCGCGCAGCTCAGGATGGGTGTCGGGCGGGTGTCAGCCGGGCCGGACGACTTCCAGGAAGGCCTGGGGGACATGGGCCACACCCTCGCCCAGCGTGTCGTCGGGCTCGCGGACGGCCCGGAAAGCGAGCGTGAACCCGGCGTGGGCCAGCAGCCGGATCATGTCCTCGGGCCGCCGGCGCCGGAAGTCCAGGGAGACCGGGTGGCCCCAGGGGTTCTCCAGCCGGCGCGGCTCCTCGCCGGTCTGGAAGGCCAGCAGCAGCCGCCCGCCGGGCGCCAGGACGCGGTACAGCTCGGCGAACAGGTCCGGGAGCCGCTCGTCGGGGGTGTGGATGGAGGAGTACCAGGAGACGGCACCGGCGAGGGCGCCGTCGGGCAGCGGGAGGTCCAGCATGGAGCCCTGCTCGAAGCGCAGACCGGGATGGTCGCGGCGGGCCACGGCGAGCATGGCGGCGGAGAGGTCCAGCCCGAAGACGCCCAGGCCCAGGACGGCGAGATGCCCGGTGACGGCGCCGGGGCCGCAGCCGAGGTCCGCGACGGCGGCTCCGGGTCCCACCCGCTCCGCGAAGGCGGCGGGCAGGGCCCGCTCCAGCGGCTTGTCGGCGAGGGGATCCGCGAAGTGAGCGGCGTAGTCCTCGGCGACGGTGTCGTAGAAGGCGCGGGTGGCGGTGAGGAAGTCCGGGGAGTCCTGGGGCCGGTCCTGGGTTGCGGTCATGACGGGGAACGTAGTGGGCCATGAACGAATCGCGCACAGCGGAGCGCGGCGGGGCCCCAGGAAAGGCAGGAGCCCCGTCGCCGAAGACGGCGCGGGGCTCCTTGGGTACTGCTCTCAGGTTCTGCGATCAGGCAGTGATCAGACGGGGGTGACGTTCTCCGCCTGCGGGCCCTTCGGACCCTGCGTCACGTCGAAGGACACCTGCTGGTTCTCCTCGAGGGAGCGGAAGCCGGTGGCGTTGATCGCGGAGTAGTGAACGAAGACGTCGGGGCCGCCGCCCTCCTGGGCGATGAAGCCAAAGCCCTTTTCGGCGTTGAACCACTTAACGGTTCCGGTAGCCATAAGCCCTCCTTGGGCTCAAAAGGGTTTGCCCTGCTCCAGAACCTGCAAGTGCGAAAACGTGCTGCACCACTGCATTCGTCTGAAAACGACGAGAGCCCGCGGTCACATGCTCCGCAGGCTCTGTACTGCAAGGGAAACCAAACTGCAACTTGCGGCGAGCCTAGCATGCAGGCAGCCGAAAGCAATAGAGGGAAAGATCACTTCACCCAGATGTTTGAAAGCCGGTAACCCGTTTGACGGTGGGGCCGGTCCGAGCACCGTACCAGCCGAGGGCTAGAGTCCCGCGATGTGGACATTTCTCGCACCCGGCCGCGCGTCGGCCACATCCAGTTCCTGAACTGCCTGCCCCTCTACTGGGGGCTCGCGAGAACCGGCACCCTCCTCGACTTCCAGCTGACCAAGGACACGCCGGAGAAGCTCAGCGAGCGGCTGATCAAGGGGGAGCTCGACGTCGCCCCGGTCACCCTGGTCGAGTACCTGAAGAACTCGGACGACCTGGTCGCCTTCCCGGACATCGCCGTGGGCTGCGACGGCCCCGTGATGTCCTGCGTGATCGTCTCCCAGGTCCCGCTGGAGCGGCTGGACGGCGCGAAGGTCGCCCTCGGCTCGACCTCCCGCACCTCCGTCCGGCTCGCCCAGCTCCTGCTGTCCGAGCGGTTCGGGGTCCAGCCGGAGTACTACACGTGCCCGCCCGACCTCGGCCTGATGATGCGGGAGGCCGACGCCGCCGTACTGATCGGGGACGCGGCCCTGCGCGCCAACCTGCACGACGGCCCGCGCTACGGCCTCGACGTGCACGACCTGGGCACGCTGTGGAAGGAGTGGACGGGTCTGCCGTTCGTCTTCGCGGTGTGGGCGGCCCGGAAGGACTACCTGGAGCGCGAGCCGCTCATCACCCGCCAGGTGCACCAGGCGTTCCTGGACTCCAAGAAGATCTCCCTGGAGGAGGTCGACAAGGTCGCGGAACAGGCCGCCCACTGGGAGGCGTTCGACGCGGAGACCCTCGCCAAGTACTTCACCACCCTGGACTTCAGCTTCGGTGAGCCGCAGCTGCGCGCCGTCGCCGAGTTCGCGCGCCGGATCGGCCCCACGACGGGCTTCCCGGCCGACGTGAAGGTGGAACTGCTCCAGCCGTAATCACTACGCTTGCGGTGGTCTACGGGGGAGAGGTGGGACCGTGCAGCCGCTCGCGGGGGACGAGGAGTGACCGCGCTGCTCGCGCTCGGCGCCCTGCTGTGGGGCGCGCTCAGCGGCGCGCTGCTGCCCCGCGCCGCCCACCGTCTCGCCGTACCGGACGGCGAACCCCGGCGCGTCCGGTGCGAGGGCGGGCATGTGGTGCGGGGCTGGGTGGGGCGGACGCCGTGCGGACAGTGTGCCGCCACCACCGGTCCGGGGCTTCCCCTCGTCACCGCCCTGGTCTGCGCCGCCCTCGCCGCCGCGACCGGTCCCCGGCCCGAGCTGGCGGTCTGGTCGCTGCTCGCCCCGGCGGGGGTGCTGCTGGGGGTGATCGACCTCCGGGTACGGCGGCTGCCCGACGTGCTGACCCTGCCGCTCGCCGCCGCCACCCTCGCGCTGCTGGGCATCGCCGCGCTCCTCCCCGGCCACGCCGGGCACTGGCCCACCGCGTTGTACGGGGCCCTCGTCCTCGGCGCGGCGTACACCGTGCTGCACCTGGTCAACCCGGCCGGAATGGGCTTCGGGGACGCCAAGCTCGCCCTGTCGGCGGGGGCCGCGCTCGGGTGGTACGGCTGGCCAGCGGTGCTGCTCGGCACCTTCACCGCGGTCCTGTCCGGCGCCCTGTACGGCGGCGCGCTCGTCGCCGTACGGAAGGCCGCGCGGAAGACGGGTGTTGCCTTCGGTCCCTTCCTGCTGGCCGGAACCCTCGCCGGGGTGCTGATCGGCGCGTATACGGCGCTGTCGTAGGCTGGTCCGGTCCGCCCACCCGTCTCCCACCACCACCCTGTACGAGCGCTTCGCGCACTGCCATGAATCATCCCCTTATGAAAGGGACGCCCCGGTGACCGAGAAGGCCGACCTCCAGTCCGTCCTCGACCGTGCGGCCGCCGGTGGGCGGATCACCCCCGAAGAGGCCGTCGCCCTCTACCGCGACGCCCCGCTGCACGCCCTGGGCGCCGCCGCCGACGCCGTACGCCGCCGCAAGTACGCCGGTATCGAGCACATCGCGACGTACATCATCGAGCGCAACATCAACTACACGAACGTGTGTGTCACGGCGTGCAAGTTCTGCGCCTTCTACGCGGCACCCAAGGACACCGCCAAGGGCTGGACCCGCGACCTCGACGACATCCTGCGCCGCTGCGCGGAGACCGTCGAGCTGGGCGGCACCCAGATCATGTTCCAGGGCGGCCACCACCCGGACTACGGCGTCGAGTACTACGAGAAGCACTTCAAGGCCATCAAGGACGCCTTCCCGCAGCTCGTGATCCACTCGCTGGGCGCGTCCGAGGTCGAGCACATGGCCCGGATCAGCGGGGTGTCGGTCGAGGAGGCCATCACCCGGATCCACGCGGCCGGTCTCGACTCCTTCGCCGGCGCCGGCGCGGAGCTGCTGCCCGAGCGGCCGCGCAAGGCCATCGCCCCGCTCAAGGAGAGCGGCGAGCGCTGGCTGGAGATCATGGAGACCGCGCACAACCTGGGCGTGGAGTCCACCTCCACCATGCTGATGGGCACCGGCGAGACCAACGCCGAGCGCATCGAGCACCTGCGGATGATCCGCGACGTACAGGACCGCACGGGCGGCTTCCGCGCGTTCATCCCGTACACGTACCAGCCCGAGAACAACCACCTCAAGGGCCGTACGCAGGCGACGATCTTCGAGTACCTGCGGATGATCGCCATCGCCCGGCTGTTCCTCGACAACGTGCGGCACATCCAGGGCTCCTGGCTCACCACGGGCAAGGAGGTAGGCCAGCTGTCCCTGCACTACGGCGCGGACGACCTCGGCTCGATCATGCTGGAGGAGAACGTGGTCTCCTCGGCCGGGGCGAAGCACCGCTCCAACCGGCTGGAGATCATCGACCTCATCCGCAAGGCGGGGCGGGTTCCGGCGCAGCGCGCGACGACGTACGAGCACCTGGTCGTGCACGAGGACCCGGCGAACGACCCGGTCGACGACCGCGTGGTCTCGCACATCTCCTCCACGGCGATCGAGGGCGGCACCGCGCACCCCGAGCTGAAGCTGCTCTCCGCCAACTGAGCGCGCCGTGCTGACGATTCACGCCGACTCCAGGGGGCACGCGCTCGCCGTCGAGGGCGAACGGGTCGTGGGTACCGGGGAGTTGGGGCCGCTGGCCGACGACTATCCGCGGGCGCGGGTGCGGCGGTGGCCCGGCATCCTCACGCCCGGATTCGTCAACCTCCACGGCCCCGAGCTGCTGGAGGAGGCGTACCACCCGGACCCGCGGGAGGCCGGGGAGCTGGGCACCGAGCCGCTGACCGGCGACGCGCTCGCCCGTCTCGCGCTGGACGACGTCCGGTGGGGCGGGAGCGCGCGGCGGGGGGTGCAGCGGATGCTGGCGCACGGGACGGTGGCGGTGGCGGGCACGCTGCGGCGGCCGGCGGCGGTGGACGCGGTACGGCGCACCGGGCTCGACGTGCTGCCCCGGTCCGGGCGGGCCGCAGGGGTGCCGTCCCTGGACCCGCCGGCGTGCGGACTTCCTCCGGAGGTCCGGCCGCGCCGGGAGCGGGGGTCGGTCGCGTCGTTCGCCGTGTTCGACGTCGCGGACGAGCAGGAGCTGCTGGCGCGGGGGGCGTCGACGTGCGTGGCGACGGTGATTCGGGGCCGGCTGCTTTTCAGACGCCGGTAGCCGCGCGGCACCTCGCGGCGAGCGGCGCCTGTCATCCGCAAGCCCGCCGCAGCTCTGTGATGCCGGGCTGCGACAATGATGACGTGACCCGCGCATCCCTGGACAAGCAGCCGCACGAAGTCGCCTCGATGTTCGACAACGTGGCGGAACGGTACGACCTGACCAACGACGTGCTGTCCCTGGGACAGGACCGCCGCTGGCGCAAGGAAGTCGCACAGGCCGTCGACGCCCGCCCCGCGCAGAAGGTCCTGGACCTCGCCGCCGGCACCGCCACCTCCTCCCTCCCCTTCGCCCGCACCGGCGCCTACGTCGTGCCCTGCGACTTCTCGCTCGGCATGCTCCAGGTCGGCAAGAAGCGCCACACCTGGCTGCCGTTCACCGCGGGCGACGCGACGAAGCTGCCGTTCAAGGACGACACCTTCGACGCCGTGACCATCTCCTTCGGCCTGCGCAACGTGCAGGACTTCGACGCCGCGCTGCGCGAGATGCACCGCGTCACCAAGCCCGGTGGCCGCGTCGTCATCTGCGAGTTCTCACACCCGACCTGGGCGCCCTTCCGGACCGTCTACACCGAGTACCTGATGCGCGCCCTGCCCCCGGTCGCCCGCGCGGTCTCCTCGAACCCGGACGCGTACGTCTACCTCGCCGAGTCCATCCGTGCCTGGCCGAACCAGCCCGGTCTCGCCGGACGCCTCCGTGAGGCCGGCTGGTCCAGGGTCGCCTGGCGCAACCTCACCGGCGGTGTCGTCGCCCTGCACCGCGGCTTCAAGGACTGAGCCCCGGCGGGGGTCTCACCGGCCGATCATCTCGAACGCGTCCCCCGCCTCCCGCAGTTCCCGCCGGAGCCCACCCGCCGGCGGCCGGGGGGCGCGTGGTTCGCGCACGCCCCCGCCGCCCTCGCCGTCCGTGAAGTCGAACCACACGTAGACCACCGAGTCCACCGGCACTTCCGCTCCGGGCGGCGGGTACTGGCGTACGACGTAGTCCACGACCGCCCGGTGGAAGTCCGGGCGGTCCGGCGCGGTCAGGAACAGCCCCCGGATCCGCGCGGTCTCGCGGGCGTCCACGGCCATCAGACCGACCAGCCGCGGCACACGCACATCGGGTGTTTTGGGTGTTGTGTGCACAGATGTCACCCCCAGCGGTACTGGAAGGGTAACCCCGGCGCCCTCCGGCCGGAAGGATTCGGTGTCGTACTGTGACAGACGGCTACGCTGCGTCACCAAGGCGGGAGTTGAGCTCCAGGCGGAAGCAGAGCGACTCCTCGTCCAGGTGCGGGCGCCGGTAGGTCTCCGCGGACCGCATGCCGAGCCGCCGGGCCACCGAGACGGAACGCTCGTTGCCCGGCCGTACGATCGCCACCACCTCCGGCACCCCCGCCGCCCGGACCCGCCGCAGGGCCTCGCGCGCGGCGGCGAGGACGTACCCCTTGCCCCAGTGCGCCCGGCCGAGCCGCCAGCCGATCTCCACCTCGCCCACCGGGCCCCAGTCGCGCGGCCAGGGCTGGGCGCCGGTGAAACCGAGGACCTCGCCGGACTCGTCCAGGACGGTCCACAGGCAGAAGCCGAGTTCCGCGTCGTGCCGCCGCTGGCGCGCGGTGAGTTCCTCGTACACCGACAGTGCGGCGGGCCCGCCGGGGAAGAACTCCATCACCTCGGGATCGGCGAAGAGGCGGTGCCAGCTGATCGCGTCCTCGTGGGTGGGAACGCGCAGCCGTATCGCGGGCAGAGGTCGGTTCACAGGGCAGCCCTTCAGCCGGGTGATCTATTCCGCTGAATAGACTGCCCATGTCCAGTGCCGGTCGGCACGCAGATTTCGAACTTGGGGAGATCCCGCCGTGACCGAGCCCCTCTCCGACCACTCCGCCGATGTGATCGTCGTGGGCGCGGGCCCAGCCGGCTCCGCGACCGCGTACCACCTGGCCAAGGCCGGTCTCGACGTACTGCTCCTGGAGAAGACGGAGTTCCCGCGCGAGAAGGTGTGCGGCGACGGCCTCACCCCCCGCGCGGTCAAGCAGCTCGTCGCGATGGGCATCGACATCTCCGAGGAGGCCGGCTGGTTGCGCAACAAGGGCCTGCGGATCATCGGCGGCGGCTCCCGGCTCCAGCTCGACTGGCCGGACCTCGCGGCCTACCCGAACTACGGACTCGTGCGCAAGCGCGACGACTTCGACGAGACCCTGGCCCGCAACGCGCAGAAGGCCGGTGCGCGGCTGTACGAACGCTGCAACGTCTCCGGTCCGATCGTGGACGAGCGCACCGGCCGCATCACCGGCGTGACGGCCAAGGTCGGCGAGGAGAAGCGCGAGGTCAGCTATCACGCGCCGCTCGTCGTCGCGGCCGACGGCAACTCCACGCGCCTGTCCCTGGCGATGGGCCTGCACCGCCGCGAGGACCGTCCGATGGGCGTCGCGGTGCGCACGTACTTCACCTCGCCGCGCCATGACGACGACTACCTGGAGTCCTGGCTGGAGTTGTGGGACCGGCGCGGCGCGCAGGAGCGGCTGCTGCCCGGCTACGGCTGGATCTTCGGCATGGGCGACGGCACGTCCAACGTCGGTCTCGGTGTCCTCAACACCTCCGCCGCCTTCAAGGAGCTGGACTGGCGGGAGATCCTCAAGGCCTGGTGCGCGTCCATGCCGGAGGACTGGGGCTACACCCCCGAGAACATGACCGGGCCGATCCGCGGCGCCGCGCTGCCGATGGCCTTCAACCGCCAGCCGCACTACACCAAGGGCCTGCTGCTGGTCGGCGACGCCGGCGGCCTGGTGAACCCCTTCAACGGCGAGGGCATCGCCTACGCCATGGAGTCCGGCCAGATCGCCGCCGACGTCATCGTCCAGGCGCACGCGCGGGCGACGCCGGCGCAGCGGGAGATCGCCCTCCAGCGCTACCCGCGCGTCCTCAAGGACACCTACGGCGGCTACTACACCCTCGGCCGCGCTTTCGTGAAGCTCATCGGCAACCCCAAGGTCATGCAGATCGCCGCCCAGCGCGGCCTGACCCACCCGGTCCTGATGAAGTTCACCCTCAAACTCCTGGCCAACCTGACCGACCCGACCGGCGGCGACGCGATGGACCGCATCATCAACGGCCTCACGAAGGTGACCCCGAAGGCGTGATCAGGCGCTGAACGCGGCCTCTTTGGCGGACCGGCGGGCGTACACCTCGTCGCGGCGGTCCGCCATCTGCCGCAGGGCGTCCTTTTTCTCCCGCTTGGTCAAGCGGTCGAGGTAGATGTACCCGTTGGTGTGATCCGTCTCGTGTGCGAGGCAGCGCGCGAAGTAGCCCGTGCCCTCCACCGTGAGCGGGTGCCCGTCCCGGTCCCGGCCGCGTACGACCGCCCGGTCGGGCCGCGGCAGCGCCATCACCGCGCCCGGCACCGACAGGCAGCCCTCGCCCTCGTCCAGCAGCCGCCGGCCGCTGAGGGGCGTTTCCAGCATCGGGTTGACGACGTGTCCGACATGCCGGTTCCCGTCGTCGTCGGGGCAGTCGTACACGAAAAGGCGCAGATCGACCCCGACCTGATTCGCCGCGAGCCCGGCGCCCTCGGCGACGTACATCGTGCGGAACATGTCGTCGATGAGCGCGGCGAGGTCGGGCCCGAACTCCGTGACGTCCCGGCACGGCTTGTGCAGCACCGCCTCGCCGACCTCGGTCACCCGGCGCACCGCGCCGCGCCCGGCCTCGGGGGCGTACCGGGGGAACTCGGCGACAGGGGCGCCCTGTACGAACACGCGTGGCATCGCGTCTTCTCCTTCACTCGTGGACGAAACCGCCGTCCGGCGGTCCGCCCCGAGCATGCCAGGAGACGCCGCAGGGCCGCTGCCCCCGAGCGGCTGCGGCCCTGCGTGAGGCGCGGAACGCGCCCCAAGTATGCGAAACGGTACGGGATGCCTCAGAGTACGCGCACGGCGCCCGTCGGCTCGTCGTACGACAGCGGGTGCTCCGAGACGCCGGAGGACGGGTTCTGCGCGCCGACGAACATGCCGTCGCCCACGTACACCGCGACGTGGTACGCGCTGCCCGCGCTGCCCCAGTACAGGATGTCGCCCGGCTGGAGGTCGCTGAGCGAGACCTGGGTGCCGGCGGTCGACTGGTCCTGGGAGACGCGCGGCAGGCTCACACCGACCTGCTTGAAGGCGGTCTGCACCAGGCCCGAGCAGTCGTACGCGGAGGGGCCGGTGGCGCCGGAGACGTACGCCTTGCCCAGCTGCGACTTGACGAAGCTGACGACGGCGGCGGCCGAGCCGGTGGCCGTGGAGGAGCCGGTGCTGGTGCCGGTGCTCGCGGAGGTGGAACCGGAGGTGTCGTCGGCCGTGAGGGCCATCCGGGTGGTGCCGCGCGAGGCGCGGGCGGCGGCCTCCTTGCGGGCGGTCTCCTCGGCCTTCTTCTTGGCCTCGGCCGCCTTCTGCTTGGCCTCGGCGAGGTCCGCCTTGGCCTGCTTCGAGGCCTTCGCGGCGGCCGCGTCACGCTCGGCCTGGAGCTGGTAGTTGGCCGCGGCCTGCTGGGTGGCGTCCGCGGACTGGGCGGCCTGGGTGGCCAGGTCGGCCGTCAGGGTGGGCAGTTCGAGGGTCTGCGTCACCGGCTCGGCGGCGCTGGCCGAACCGGCGGCCCCGGCGACGGCCAGGGTGCTGAGGACGCCACCGGCAACTCCGGTCCGCATCGCGAGGGACGACGCGCTGCGGCGGGGCTTCCGGTGGCTGCGTATGTGAGCGGTGTGGGACATGGGAACAACCGGTATCAGGGGCTCCTCCATATCTTCAAGAAACGTGTGCTGCGCCACAGTTGCTCAATCGAGACCTCAAACGCCGGGCGTGTCGCCCTTTATTGACGCCGTAACGGACATTGCGGACGCCCGTGATCAAGGGCTTGATCACGGTCTTTGATCATTACGTCCGAATTGCCCCGCGCTTACCACCGGTTGATGTGGATGGCCAAGCCCGGTTCCTGAGGGGCGCCTGTGACTGTGACGGAGGTCACGGAACGGTCACCGGAGGACCGGCGTCCCGCGCGGGCGGGGCTCGTGAACGCGTGCACGTGCATCCACTCCCGTCCACACCGCGCCCCTCGCCTCCCCCTGAGGTGTGAACGCGGTCCCCTATCAAGATCGGGCGCCCAGCGCCAATTTGCATGCAAGCGAACTCTCTTGATATTGAGACGCCTCTCTTGGCCTGCGATGACGGGCGAAATTGTCACTTCTAGTGATCAACTGAACGCTTCGTGTATGAAGATCAGCCATCATCCGACTTCATGATCCTTCGTCAGGTGGTGGAGATCACAAAGCTTGTGGAATACCCCGTGTCGCAGATCACAGATCGGCGGGCATAAGATGCGGAGCAGTTGGGCTTGTGACCTGCTTCACATGTTCTCGATCTTCATCGGCCCAGCGAACCGCCAGCAGTCAGTGCCGACTGAGAGGAGCGAGGAGCGGTGAACGCGTATGCGCCCATCCTCGTACTGGGAGCCCTCGGGGCAGGCTTTGCGATCTTCTCCGTGGTCATGGCCACGCTGATCGGTCCGAAGCGGTACAACCGCGCCAAACTCGAAGCCTACGAGTGCGGCATCGAGCCGACCCCCACGCCGGCCGGCGGCGGGCGCTTCCCCATCAAGTACTACCTGACGGCGATGTTGTTCATCGTCTTCGACATCGAGATCGTCTTCCTCTACCCCTGGGCCGTCACCTTCGACGCCCTGGGGCTTTTCGGGCTCGTGGAGATGCTCCTCTTCGTGCTCACCGTCTTCGTCGCGTACGCGTACGTATGGCGGCGCGGCGGCCTGGAATGGGACTGAGGGGCCAATACAGACATGGGACTCGAAGAAAAGCTGCCGAGCGGCTTCCTGCTGACCACCGTGGAACAGGCCGCGGGCTGGGTGCGCAAGGCATCCGTCTTCCCGGCCACCTTCGGCCTGGCCTGCTGCGCCATCGAGATGATGACCACCGGCGCCGGGCGCTACGACCTCGCGCGCTTCGGCATGGAGGTCTTCCGCGGCTCACCGCGGCAAGCGGACCTGATGATCGTGGCCGGCCGGGTCAGCCAGAAGATGGCGCCGGTCCTGAGGCAGGTCTACGACCAGATGCCCAACCCCAAGTGGGTGATCTCCATGGGCGTCTGCGCCTCCTCGGGCGGCATGTTCAACAACTACGCGATCGTCCAGGGCGTCGACCACATCGTCCCGGTCGACATCTATCTGCCCGGCTGCCCGCCCCGCCCCGAGATGCTGATGGACGCGATCCTCAAGCTCCACCAGAAGATCCAGTCCGGCAAGCTCGGCGTGAACGCCGAGGAAGCGGCCCGCGAGGCGGAAGAGGCGGCGCTCAAGGCCCTGCCCACCATCGAGATGAAGGGGCTGCTGCGGTGAGCGACGCGAACGGCACCCACGGCGACGGGACGAACGGGGTGAACCCCGAGAAGGACCTCTCCGCCTCCAACCTCCCCGGCCAGCGCGGCCGGGGAGGCGAGGAGATCCGCGTTCAGCGCGGCATGTTCGGCGCCAGCAACGGCGGCGACACCTCCGGCTACGGGGGCCTGGTCCGCTCGGTCCGGCTGCCCGGACCCGCGAGCCGGCCCTACGGCGGCTGGTTCGACGAGGTCGCGGACGAGCTGGAGGGCGCCCTGGAGGAACAGGGGCTGCTGCCGGACAACGCGATCGAGAAGACGGTCGTCGACCGCGGCGAACTCACCTTCCACATCGAGCGCGAGCACCTGCTGCGCGTCGCCCGCACCCTGCGCGACGACCCCGCCCTGCGCTTCGAGCTGTGCACCGGCGTGAGCGGGGTGCACTACCCCGGCGACAAGGGCCGCGAGCTGCACGCCGTCTACCACCTGCGCTCGATCACCCACAACCGGCTGATCCGGCTGGAGGTCAGCGCCCCCGACGCCGATCCGCGCGTCCCGTCCCTGGTGTCCGTCTATCCCACCAACGACTGGCACGAACGCGAGGCGTACGACTTCTTCGGAATCGTCTTCGACGGCCACCCGGCCCTGACCCGGATCATGATGCCGGACGACTGGCAGGGCCACCCGCAGCGCAAGGACTACCCGCTCGGCGGCATCCCCGTCGAGTACAAGGGCGCCCAGATCCCGGCTCCGGACCAGCGGAGGTCGTACTCGTGAGCACGCAGTCAGCATCGGCGCGGGAAACCACCGAGGGCACCGTCTACACGGTCACCGGTGGCGACTGGGACGAGGTCGTCCAGTCCGCGGCCCGCTCCGACGACGAGCGCATCGTCGTCAACATGGGTCCCCAGCACCCCTCCACCCACGGGGTGCTCCGGCTGATCCTGGAGATCGACGGCGAGACGGTCACCGAGGCCCGCTGCGGCATCGGCTACCTGCACACCGGCATCGAGAAGAACCTCGAATTCCGCACGTGGACGCAGGGCACCACCTTCGTCACGCGCATGGACTACCTGACGTCCTTCTTCAACGAGACCGCCTACTGCCTCGCCGTCGAGAAACTCCTCGGCATCGAGGACGACATCACCGACCGCGCCAAGATCATCCGGGTGCTCCTGATGGAGCTGAACCGGCTCTCCTCCCACCTGGTGTGCATCGCCACCGGCGGCATGGAGCTGGGCGCGACCACGATCATGATCTACGGCTTCCGTGATCGTGAAATGATTCTCGACCTCTACGAGCTGATCACCGGCCTGCGGATGAACCACGCGTACATCCGCCCCGGCGGACTCGCCCAGGACCTGCCGCCCGGCGCGGTCGACCAGATCCGCGAGTTCGTCAAGAAGATGCGCCGCAACCTCCCGGAGTACGACAAGCTCGCCACCGGGAACCCCATCTTCAAGGCCCGCATGGGCGACATCGGCTACCTCGACCTGGCCGGCTGCATGGCCCTCGGCGCCACCGGCCCCATCCTGCGCGCCACCGGCCTGCCGCACGACCTGCGCAAGGCCCAGCCGTACTGCGGCTACGAGACGTACGACTTCGAGGTCCCGACCGCCGACAGCTGCGACGCCTACGGCCGCTTCCTGATCCGCCTGGAGGAGATGCGCCAGTCGCTCGGGATCATCGAGCAGTGCCTGGACCGGCTGGCGCCCGGCCCTGTCATGGTCGCCGACAAGAAGATCGCCTGGCCCGCCCAGCTCGCCCTCGGGCCGGATGGACTCGGCAACTCCCTCGACCACATCAAGAAGATCATGGGCACCTCCATGGAGGCCCTGATCCACCACTTCAAGCTGGTCACCGAGGGCTTCCGGGTCCCGCCGGGCCAGGCGTACGCGGCCGTCGAGTCCCCCAAGGGCGAACTCGGCGTGCACGCCGTGTCCGACGGCGGCACCCGCCCCTACCGGGTCCACTTCCGCGACCCGTCCTTCACCAATCTTCAGGCCATGGCGGCGATGTGCGAGGGCGGCCAGGTCGCCGACGTGATCGTCGCCGTCGCGTCCATCGACCCCGTGATGGGAGGCGTCGACCGGTGACCACCTCTTCTTCGGAGCGGGGCGTCAGCCTGGGCATGCCCGAACCGCCCGCGCCCGCCTACCCGGACGACGTACAAGAGCGCCTGGCGGCCGACGCGCGCGAGATCGTCGCCCGCTACCCGGACTCCCGCTCCGCCCTGCTGCCGCTGCTCCACCTCGTGCAGTCCGAGGAGGGCCATGTCACGCGCACCGGAATGCGGTTCTGCGCGGAGACGCTGGGCCTGACCACGGCCGAGGTCACCGCGGTGGCCACCTTCTACACCATGTACCGGCGCCGCCCCTCCGGCGACTACCAGGTCGGGGTGTGCACCAACACGCTGTGCGCGGTGATGGGCGGCGACGCGATCTTCGAATCCCTCCAGGAACACCTGGGCGTGGGCAACGGGGAGACCACCGAGGACGGCAAGGTCACCCTGGAGCACATCGAGTGCAACGCGGCCTGCGACTTCGCGCCGGTCGTGATGGTCAACTGGGAGTTCTTCGACAACCAGACGCCCGCCAGCGCCCGGGACCTGGTGGACGACCTGCGCGCCGGACGCGCTGTACAGCCCACCCGCGGGGCGCGGCTGTGCACCTTCAAGGAGACCGCCCGCATCCTGGCCGGCTTCCCGGACGAGCGGCCCGGAGCCGTCGAGGAGGGCGGCAGCGCCGGACCCGCCTCACTGGTCGGACTGCGCCTGGCCAAGGGCGAGTCGGAGCCCGCGCGCGTGGTCCATCCACGGGACGGCGGCCCGCACGACGAGGCGCAGAGCGCGGTGCACGATCCGTCACCGGCCGAACACCTCAGTTCCCATGACGCGCCGCACCAGACGTCGGCCTCCGACCCCGCCCACCCGGCAGGGCCCGCCGCCGAGGAGGGGGAGTGATGAGCGTGGCAGCCGAACTCAAGGACTCCAGCCCGGAGAAGCTGCTCGCACCGGTGCTGTCGGCCTTCTGGGACGAGGACCGCTCCTGGTCCCTGGACGTCTACCGGCGGCACGAAGGGTACGAGGGGCTGCGCAAGGCGCTCGCCATGTCGCCCGACGACCTGATCGCCTACGTCAAGGAATCCGGACTGCGCGGCCGCGGCGGCGCCGGCTTCCCGACCGGCATGAAGTGGCAGTTCATCCCGCAGGGCGACGGCAAACCGCACTATCTCGTCGTCAACGCCGACGAGTCGGAGCCGGGCACCTGCAAGGACATCCCGCTCCTGTACGCGAACCCGCACAGCCTCATCGAGGGGATCGTGATCGCGTGCTACGCCATCCGGTCGTCGCATGCCTTCATCTACCTCCGGGGTGAAGTGGTCCCGGTCCTGCGCCGCTTGCACGAAGCCGTGCGCGAGGCCTACGCGGCCGGCTACCTCGGCGAGGACATCCTCGGCAGCGGTCTGAACCTCGAACTCACCGTGCACGCCGGTGCCGGCGCGTACATCTGCGGCGAGGAGACCGCGCTGCTCGACTCGCTCGAAGGCCGCCGCGGCCAGCCGCGGCTGCGTCCCCCCTTCCCCGCCGTCGAGGGGCTCTACGCCTGCCCCACCGTGGTGAACAACGTCGAGTCCATCGCCTCGGTTCCCGCGATCCTGAAGAACGGGAAAGAGTGGTTCAGGGCGATGGGCAGCGAGAAGTCGCCGGGCTTCACGCTCTACTCGCTCAGCGGCCACGTCGC
The DNA here is from genome assembly GCF_044327085.1 of Streptomyces sp. AM6-12. Classification (NCBI taxonomy): domain Bacteria; kingdom Bacillati; phylum Actinomycetota; class Actinomycetes; order Kitasatosporales; family Streptomycetaceae; genus Streptomyces; species Streptomyces sp. AM6-12. The sequence goes on along the minus strand of NZ_JBIQWN010000001.1, from coordinate 3,147,325 downwards.
GAGCCCCGGCCAGTACGAGGCCCCGCTCGGCATCACCCTGCGCCAGCTCCTGGAGATGAGCGGCGGGATGCGGCCGGGACACCGGCTGAAGTTCTGGACGCCGGGCGGCTCCTCCACGCCGATGTTCACCGCCGAACACCTGGATGTGCCGCTTGACTACGAGGGCGTCGGCGCCGCCGGCTCCATGCTCGGCACCAAGGCCCTCCAGTGCTTCGACGAGACCACCTGCGTGGTCCGCGCGGTCACCCGCTGGACCGAGTTCTACGCCCACGAGTCCTGCGGCAAGTGCACTCCCTGCCGCGAAGGGACGTACTGGCTGGTGCAGTTGCTGCGGGACATCGAGGCGGGCAAGGGAGCCAGGTCCGACCTGGACAAGCTCGCGGACATCGCCGACAACATCAACGGCAAGTCCTTCTGCGCCCTCGGCGACGGCGCGGCCTCCCCGATCTTCTCCTCGCTGAAGTACTTCCGCGAGGAGTACGAGCAGCACATCACGGGCCGGGGCTGCCCCTTCGACCCGGCCAAGTCGACGGCCTGGGCGGACCGCCCGGAGGTGAACGCATGACCGTGACCACCAACGCTCCCGCGGGTGGCGGAGAGGCGGCCCTCCCGCCGGAAGACCTCGTCACGCTGACGATCGACGGCATCGAGATCAGCGTGCCCAAGGGCACCCTGGTGATCCGCGCCGCCGAACAGCTCGGCATCGAGATCCCCCGCTTCTGCGACCACCCGCTGCTGGACCCGGCCGGCGCCTGCCGGCAGTGCATCGTGGAGGTGGAGGGCCAGCGCAAGCCGATGGCGTCCTGCACCATCACCTGCACCGACGGCATGGTGGTGCGCACCCAGCTGACCTCCCCGGTCGCCGAGAAGGCCCAGCACGGAGTGATGGAGCTGCTGCTCATCAACCACCCGCTGGACTGCCCGGTCTGCGACAAGGGCGGCGAGTGCCCGCTCCAGAACCAGGCCATGTCGCACGGCAACGCCGAGTCCCGCTTCGAGGGGCGCAAGCGCACCTACGAGAAGCCGGTCCCGATCTCCACCCAGGTGCTCCTGGACCGCGAACGCTGCGTGCTGTGCGCGCGCTGCACCCGCTTCTCCAACCAGATCGCGGGCGACCCGATGATCGAGCTGATCGAGCGGGGCGCGCTCCAGCAGGTCGGCACCGGCGAGGGCGACCCCTTCGAGTCGTACTTCTCCGGGAACACCATCCAGATCTGCCCCGTGGGAGCGCTCACCTCGGCGGCGTACCGCTTCCGCTCCCGCCCCTTCGACCTCGTCTCCTCGCCCTCGGTGTGCGAGCACTGCGCGGGCGGCTGCGCCACCCGCACCGACCACCGGCGCGGCAAGGTCATGCGGCGGCTCGCGGCCAACGACCCCGAGGTCAACGAGGAGTGGATCTGCGACAAGGGGCGCTTCGGCTTCCGCTACGCCCAGCTCAGGGACCGCCTCGACACGCCGCTGGTGCGGAGCGCCGGGGGCGTCCTGGAGCCCGCGTCCTGGCCGGAGGCGCTGGAGGCCGCCGCGCGCGGTCTGACCGCCGCCCGCTCCCGTGCCGCCGTGCTGACCGGCGGCCGGCTGACCGTGGAGGACGCCTACGCGTACAGCAAGTTCGCGCGGGTCGCCCTCGACACCAACGACATCGATTTCCGCGCGCGGGTGCACAGCGCCGAGGAGGCGGCCTTCCTCGCCGCCAGGGTGGCGGGCCGCGGCCGGGACCTCGACGGTACGGGGGTCACGTACTCCCTGCTGGAGAAGGCGCCCGCCGTCCTGCTCGTCGGGTTCGAGTCGGAGGAGGAGGCCCCCGGCGTCTTCCTGCGGCTGCGCAAGGCCTGGCGCAAGCACAAGCAGCTGGTGTTCTCGCTGGCCACGCACGCGACCCGCGGTCTTGAGAAGGCGGGCGGCACCCTGCTGCCGGCCGCGCCCGGCACCGAGACCGAGTGGCTGGACGCGCTCGCGAGCGGCGTCGGCCTGGAGGCGCCCGGCACCCGCGCCGCCGAGGCGCTGCGCGGCGAGGGCGCCGTCATCGTCGTAGGGGAGCGGCTGGCCTCGGTCGCCGGCGGGTTCACCGCCGCCGTACGGGCCGCCGCCGCGACCGGCGCCCGGCTGGTGTGGATCCCGCGCAGGGCCGGGGAGCGCGGCGCCCTGGAGGTCGGCGCGCTGCCCGCGCTGCTGCCGGGCGGCCGTCCCGCGACCGACCCGCGCGCCCGCGACGAGGTGGCCGCCGCCTGGGGCCTGTCCGAACTGCCGCTGGGCTACGGCCGCGACACCGAGCGGATCGTCGAGGCCGCCGCGACCGGCGCGCTGGCGGCCCTGGTGGTCGCGGGCGTCGAGGTCGCCGACCTGCCCGACCCGGCCCGCGCCCGCGAGGCGCTGGACCAGGTCGGCTTCCTGGTCTCGCTGGAGCTGCGGCCCAGCGAGGTCACCGAGCGCGCCGACGTGGTGCTGCCGGTCGCCGCGGTCGCCGAGAAGGCCGGTTCCTTCCTCGACTGGGAGGGCAGGGTCCGCTCCTTCGAGGCCGCGCTCAAGCCGGACCAGATGACGCGCCGCCTCGCCCCGACCGACGCGCGGGTGCTGCACATGCTGGCCGACGCCATGGACGTCCACCTGGGGCTGCCGGACGTGCGCACCATCCGCGCTGAGATCGACCGGCTCGGCTCCTGGGACGGCCCGTACGCCACCGAGCCGCGTGAACCGGCGGGCGCCGTGCCCCGCCCGGCCGCCGGGGAGGCCGTGCTCGCGGGCCACCGGCTGCTGCTCGACCAGGGCCTCCTCCAGGAGGGCGACGAGGCGCTGGCCGGCACCCGGCACGCCGCCCGCGCCCGCCTGTCGGCCGCCACGGCCGCCGAGGCGGGCGTCGGTGACGGCGATCGCCTCGCGGTCACCGGTCCCGCCGGAACCGTCGAACTCCCGCTCCAGATCAGCGAGATGCCGGACCGGGTGGTCTGGCTCCCGCTGAACTCCGCCGGCGGCGGCGTCGCCTCCGACACCGGGGCACAGCCCGGCAGCCTCGTCCGCATCGGCCCGGCGGCCCCCGCCGCGACGGCCCCCAAGGAGGTGGAGGCATGAGTCCGTACCTCGCCGCTGAAGACCTCTCGATGTTCGGCCGTGACCCCTGGTGGCTGGTCGTCCTCAAGGCCGTCTTCTGCTTCGCCTTCCTGATGGTGACCGTGCTGTTTTCCATCGTCTGGGAGCGCAAGGTCGTCGCCTGGATGCAGCTGCGCATCGGGCCCAACCGGCACGGCCCCTGGGGCATGCTCCAGTCGCTCGCCGACGGCGTGAAACTGATGCTCAAGGAGGACCTGATCGTCCGCCGCGCGGACAAGGTGGTCTACGTCCTCGCGCCGATCGTGGCGGCCGTCCCGGCCTTCATGGCGATCGCGGTGATTCCGTTCGGCCCCGCCGACCACGAGATCTCCATCTTCGGCACCCGTACGACGATGCAGCTCACCGACCTGCCGATCGCGATGCTCTACATCCTCGCGGTCGCCTCGGTCGGCATCTACGGCATCGTCCTGGCCGGCTGGAGCTCCGGCTCCACGTATCCGCTCCTCGGCGGTCTGCGCTCCTGCGCGCAGATGATCTCCTATGAGATCGCCATGGGCGCCGCGTTCGCCTCGGTGTTCCTCTACTCGGGCTCCATGTCGACGTCGACCATCGTGGCCCAGCAGCACGACCGCTGGTACATCCTGCTGCTGCCGGTCTCCTTCCTCCTCTACATCGTCACCATGGTCGGCGAGACCAACCGTGCCCCCTTCGACATGCCGGAGTCCGAGGGCGACCTGGTGGGCGGCTTCAACACCGAGTACTCGTCCATCAAGTTCGCGATGTTCATGCTCGCCGAGTACGTGAACATGGTGACGGTCTCCGCCGTCTCCACCACCCTCTTCCTCGGCGGCTGGCGGGCACCCTGGCCGATCAGCACCTTCTGGGAGGGCGCGAACCACGGCTGGTGGCCGCTGCTCTGGTTCGTCATCAAGGTGCAGCTGCTGCTGTTCTTCTTCATCTGGCTGCGCGGCACCCTGCCCCGCGTCCGCTACGACCAGCTGATGAAGCTCGGCTGGAAGGTCCTCATCCCGGTCTCGGTGACCTGGCTGATGCTGGTCGCGTCCGTGCGGGCGCTGCGCAACGAGCACTACGACTTCGCGGACATCGCCCTCTACGTGGGCGGCGGGGTGCTCGCCCTGCTGCTGATCTCCTTCGTCGCCGACATCTTCCGCGAGAAGGCCCAGACGGCCGAGCGGGCCGCCGCCGGCGAGGGCGGGTTCGACCCGATGGCGGGCGGGTTCCCGGTGCCGCCGCTGCCCGGACAGGAACTGCCGCCGGTGCCCAGGCGCCGCCCGCGCCGGGAGCGGGAGCTGATTGTCAGTGGTGGGACCGACACTGTGAGTGACGGATCGTCCGGGCGTGCTTCGGACGGAACTTCGGATGGAAAGGAGGCGTCCGATGGCTGAGGAGCCCAAGGAGATCAAGCCCGGTTTCCAGAACCCCGTGGCCGGCTTCGGCGTGACCTTCAAGGCCATGTTCAAGAAGCGGCTGACCGAGCAGTACCCGGAGCAGAAGAAGACCACCGCTCCCCGTTTCCACGGACGGCACCAGCTCAACCGCCATCCGGACGGCCTGGAGAAGTGCGTCGGCTGCGAGCTGTGCGCCTGGGCCTGCCCCGCCGACGCCATCTATGTGGAGGGCGCCGACAACACCGACGAGGAACGCTACTCGCCGGGCGAGCGCTACGGCCGCGTCTACCAGATCAACTACGCCCGCTGCATCCTGTGCGGGCTGTGCATCGAGGCGTGCCCGACGCGCGCGCTGACGATGACCAACGAGTTCGAACTGGCCGACTCCAGCCGCGCGAACCTGATCTACACCAAGGAACAGCTGCTGGCCGGCCTCGACGAGGGCATGGTCGACACCCCGCACTCCATCTTTCCGGGCACCACCGAGGAGGACTACTACCGGGGCCTGGTCACCCAGGCCGCGCCCGGCACGGTCCGCCAGACCGCCGTCTCCAAGGGGGAGACCGCCGGGGAAGAGGGCTCCGGGGCCGGGACGGAAGCGGATCAGGAGGTGGACGCATGAGCGCGCAGCTCGCCGCCTACACGACCTCCACCGGTGAGGCGTTCCAGTTCTGGGTCCTCGGCACCGTCGCGGTGCTCGGCGCCCTGTGCACCGTCTTCATGAAGAAGGCTGTGCACAGCGCGCTCAGCCTCGCCGGGACCATGATCGTCCTGGCGGTGTTCTACCTCGCCAACGGCGCCTACTTCCTGGGCGTCGTGCAGATCGTCGTCTACACGGGCGCGATCATGATGCTGTTCCTGTTCGTGGTGATGCTCGTCGGCGTCACCGCCGCGGACTCCCTGAAGGAGACCATCAAGGGCCAGCGCTGGCTGGCCCTGCTGTGCGGGGCCGGCTTCGGCGTGCTGCTGCTCGCCGGGATCGCCAACGCCTCCCTGAAGGACTTCGCGGGCACCGGCCAGGCGAACGCCAACGGCAATGTGGAGGGCCTGGCCGCCCTCATCTTCACCAAGTACGTCTTCGCCTTCGAGATCACCGGCGCCCTGCTGATCACGGCCGCCGTCGGCGCCATGGTGCTCACCCACCGCGAGCGCACCGAGCGCGCCAAGACCCAGCGGGAGCTGGCCGAACAGCGCGTCCGCGAGGGCAAGTACGTGCCGCCGCTGCCCGCGCCGGGTGTCTACGCCCGGCACAACGCGGTGGACATCGCGGGCCTGCTCCCCGACGGCACCCCCTCCGAGCTGACCGTCAGCAAGACGCTGCGCGAACGCGGCCAGATCCGGGACGTGTCCACGGAGGCCATCAACGATCTGCGGGCGCTGGAACAGCGTTCCGCGGACCGCCTGGAGCGGAGGCCGATCGAACCGGAGACGTTCAAGCGGCCCGAGGAGGCGTCGAAGTGAACCCGGTCAACTACCTGTACCTGGCGGCCCTGTTGTTCACGATCGGCGCCACCGGCGTGCTGATCCGGCGCAACGCCATCGTGGTCTTCATGTGCGTCGAGCTGATGCTGAACGCCTGCAACCTCGCGTTCGTCACCTTCTCCCGGCTGCACGGCAACCTGGACGGCCAGGTCATCGCCTTCTTCACGATGGTCGTCGCCGCCGCGGAGGTCGTGGTCGGTCTCGCGATCATCGTGTCGCTGTTCCGTGCCCGCCACTCGGCCTCGGTCGACGACGCCAGCCTGATGAAGCTGTAAGGGGTCGGGAGAATCGTGGAGAAACTGATCGCGCTGCTGATCGCGGCGCCCCTGCTCGGAGCGGCCGTCCTCCTGGTCGGCGGCCGGCGCCTGGACCGCGTCGGCCACTGGATCGGCACCCTGCTGTCGACCGCGTCCTTCGCCGTCGGCCTGGTCCTCTTCGCCGACCTGCTCGGCAAGAACGCCGAACACCGCACCCTGATCCAGCACTTGTGGACCTGGGTCCCGGTCGAGGGCTTCCGGGCGGACGTCACCTTCCGCCTCGACCAGCTGTCGATGACCTTCGTCCTGCTGATCACCGGCGTCGGCTCGCTGATCCACCTGTACTCGGTCGGGTACATGGCGCACGACGAACGGCGCCGCCGCTTCTTCGGCTATCTGAACCTGTTCCTCGCGGCGATGCTGCTGCTCGTCCTCGCCGACAACTACCTGCTGCTGTACGTCGGCTGGGAGGGCGTGGGCCTCGCCTCCTACCTGCTGATCGGCTTCTGGCAGCACAAGCCCAGCGCCGCCACGGCCGCCAAGAAGGCGTTCCTGGTCAACCGCGTCGGCGACATGGGCCTGTCGATCGCGATCATGCTGATGTTCACCACCTTCGGCACCTTCGCCTTCGGCCCGGTCTTCGGCCACGCCGACGGCGCCTCCCAGGGCAAGCTCACCGCGATCGGGCTGATGCTGCTGCTCGCCGCGTGCGGCAAGTCCGCCCAGGTGCCGCTCCAGTCCTGGCTCGGGGACGCGATGGAGGGCCCGACCCCGGTGTCGGCCCTGATCCACGCGGCGACCATGGTGACCGCGGGCGTCTACCTGATCGTCCGCTCGGCGGCCGTGTTCAACGCGGCGCCGGACGCCCAGCTCGCCGTCACCGTGGTGGGCGCGGTCACGCTGCTGTTCGGCGCGATCGTCGGTTGCGCCAAGGACGACATCAAGAAGGCGCTGGCCGGTTCGACCATGTCGCAGATCGGCTACATGGTGCTGGCCGCGGGCCTCGGCCCCATCGGCTACGTCTTCGCGATCATGCACCTGGTGACCCACGGCTTCTTCAAGGCCGGACTGTTCCTCGGCGCGGGCTCCGTGATGCACGGCATGAACGACGAGGTCGACATGCGCAAGTACGGCGGCCTGCGCAAGTACATGCCGGTCACCTTCGTCACCTTCGGCCTCGGCTACCTCGCCATCATCGGCTTTCCGGGCCTGTCCGGCTTCTTCTCCAAGGACAAGATCATCGAGGCGGCCTTCGCCAAGGGCGGCACCGAGGGCTGGATCCTCGGCGGCGCGGCCCTGGTGGGCGCGGCCATCACCGCGTTCTACATGACGCGCGTGATGCTGATGACGTTCTTCGGCGAGGAGCGCTGGCGCGACCGGGCGACCCGTTCGCCCGAGGCGCCGAGCGCCGAGCCCGCCGCCGAGCACCGCGGCGAACACGCCGAGCCGCATCCGCACGAATCCCCGAAGGTCATGACGATCCCGATGATCGTGCTGGCCGTCGGCTCGGTCTTCGGCGGCGCCTTCTTCAGCGTCGGCGACCGCTTCCTGAAGTGGCTGGAGCCGGTCACCGGACACAGCGAGGGCCACTCCCCGGTCAGCGCCGGGGAGGTCACCATCGCCACCATGGTCTGCCTGGTGATCGGCGTGGGCATCGCCTGGGCGCAGTACGGCCGCAAGCCCGTCCCGGCACTCGCCCCGCGCGGCTCCCTGCTCACCCGCGCGGCCCGCCGCGACCTCCTGCAGGACGACTTCAACCACGTGGTCCTGGTGCGCGGCGGCGAACACCTCACGCGCTCCCTGGTCTACGTCGACCACAGCCTGGTCGACGGGGTCGTCAACGGCGCGGCGGCCGGCTTCGGCGGCCTGTCCGGGCGGCTGCGCCGCCTCCAGAACGGCTTCGCCCGCTCCTACGCGGTCTCGATGTTCGGCGGCGCGGCCCTCCTGGTCGCCGCGACCCTGCTGATGAGGGCGGTCTGATACCGATGTCCTTTCCCCTGCTGACAGCGACGGCGGCGCTCCCCGCCGTGGGAGCCGTCGCCACGGCCGCCGTACCGGCCGCCCGGCGGGCCGCCGCCAAGTGGCTGGCCCTGCTCGTCTCGCTCGGCACGCTCGCGCTGGCGATCACCGTGCTGGTCCGCTTCGATCCGGGCGGCGCCCGCTACCAGCTCACCGAATCCCACTCCTGGATCCGCGACTTCGGGGTGCGGTACGAACTGGGGGTCGACGGCATCGGGGTGGCGCTGATCGCGCTGACCGCCGTACTGATCCCGTTCGTCATCCTGGCCGGCTGGCACGACGCCGACCCGCTGGAGACCGGCAGCCGCCACTGGCGCCCCACCCAGGGCTTCTTCGCGCTGATCCTGGCGGTCGAGGCGATGGTCCTCATCTCCTTCGAGGCCACCGACGTCTTTCTCTTCTACATCTTCTTCGAAGCCATGCTGATCCCGATGTACTTCCTCATCGGCGGCTTCGGGGACCGCGCCCACGCCCAGGGCGAGGAGGCGGCGGCCACCCAGCGCTCGTACGCGGCGGTGAAGTTCCTCCTCTACAACCTGGTCGGCGGCCTGATCATGCTGGCCGCGGTGATCGGCCTGTACGTGGTCGCCGGGAACTTCTCCCTCCAGCAGATCGCCGAGGCGCGCGCCAACGGCTCGCTGCACATGGCGACGAGCACCGAACGCTGGCTGTTCCTCGGCTTCTTCTTCGCCTTCGCGGTGAAGGCGCCGCTGTGGCCGCTGCACACCTGGCTGCCCAACGCCATGCAGGAGTCCACCGCCCCGGTCGCCGTCCTCATCACGGCGGTGGTCGACAAGGTGGGCACCTTCGCGATGCTCCGCTTCTGCCTCGGGCTGTTCCCGGACGCCAGCAGGTGGGCGACGCCGGTGATCCTGGTGCTGGCGCTGATCAGCATCGTCTACGGGGCGCTGGTCGCGGTCGGCCAGCGGGACATCAAGCGCCTGGTGGCGTACGCCTCGATCTCCCACTTCGGCTTCATCATCATGGGCATCTTCGCGATGACCAGCCAGGGCCAGTCCGGCGCCACCCTCTACATGGTCAACCACGGCATCTCCACGGCCGCGTTGATGCTGGTCGCCGGATTCCTGATCTCCCGGCGCGGCTCGCGGCTCATCGCCGACTACGGCGGGGTGCAGAAGGTCGCCCCGGTGCTCGCCGGCACCTTCCTGATCGGCGGCCTGGCCACCCTGTCGCTGCCCGGCCTCGCGCCGTTCGTGAGCGAATTCCTCGTCCTGGTGGGCACGTTCACGCGCTACCCGGTGATCGGGATCATCGCCACCTTCGGCATCGTGCTCGCCGCGCTCTACACGCTGGTGCTCTACCAGCGCACCATGACGGGCCCGGTGAAGCCCGAGGTCTCGGCCATGCCCGACCTGCGGGTGCGTGAGGTCCTGGTGGTCGCCCCGCTGATCGTGCTGCTGATCTTCCTGGGCGTCTATCCGAAGCCCGTGACGGACATCGTCAATCCGGCGGTCAGGCACACCATGTCCGACGTCCAGAAGAAGGACCCCAAGCCCGAGGTGGAGGCGGTCAAGTGAGCACCCCAGCCGTCCACAGCCTGTGGACAACCGCGGCCGACCGCATCCCCCAGATCGGCGCGCCGAAGATCGAATACGGGCAATTGTCGCCCACGCTGATCATCCTCGGCGCCGCGCTGGTCGGGGTCCTGGTGGAGGCGTTCGTCCCGCGCAGGTCCCGCTATTACGCGCAGGTGTTCGTGTCGGCCGTCGCCCTGTGCGCCGCGTTCGCCGCGGTCATTGGGCTCGCCGCCGACGGGTACGGCACCACGAAGGCGCACATCGCGGCCATGGGCGCCATCGCGGTCGACGGCCCCTCCCTGTTCCTCCAGGGCACCATCCTGCTGGCCGGTCTGGTGGGCCTGTTCACCTTCGCCGAGCGGCGGCTCGACCCTGCGGCACACGGCAACCGGGTGGACTCCTTCGCGGCGCAGGCCGCCGCCGTGCCGGGCAGCGACACCGAGAAGGCCGCGGTCAGGGCCGGGTTCACCACCACCGAGGTCTTCCCGCTGCTGCTGTTCGCGGTCTCCGGCATGCTGGTCTTCACCTCGGCGAACGACCTGCTGACGCTGTTCGTCGCCCTGGAGGTCTTCTCCCTGCCGCTGTACCTGCTGTGCGCGCTGGCCCGCCGCAAGCGGCTGATGTCGCAGGAGGCCGCGGTCAAGTACTTCCTGCTGGGCGCGTTCGCCTCGGCGTTCACCCTGTTCGGCATCGCGCTGCTGTACGGCTACGCGGGCTCGGTGTCGTACGCCCGCATCGCCCAGGTCGTGGACGGCTCGGTCACCGATGTGAACCCGGCGCTGGCCAACACCATGGGCAATGACGCGCTGCTGCTCATCGGGGCCGCCCTGCTGGCGATGGGCCTGCTGTTCAAGGTGGGCGCGGTGCCGTTCCACATGTGGACGCCCGACGTGTACCAGGGCGCGCCCACCCCGGTCACCGGCTTCATGGCGGCGGCGACGAAGGTGGCCGCGTTCGGCGCGCTGCTGCGGCTGCTGTACGTGGTGCTGCCGGGGATGCGCTGGGACTGGCGGCCGGTGATGTGGGCGGTGGCGATCATCACCATGCTGGGCGGCGCGATCGTGGCGATCACCCAGACCGACATCAAGCGGCTGCTGGCGTACTCGTCCATCGCGCACGCCGGGTTCATCCTCGCGGGTGTCATCGCGACCTCGAAGAACGGCGTGTCGTCCGTCCTGTTCTATCTGGCCGGCTACTCGTTCGTGACGATCGGCGCCTTCGCGGTGGTCACGCTGGTGCGGGACGCGGGCGGCGAGGCGACCCACCTGTCCAAGTGGGCCGGGCTCGGCCGGCGCTCCCCGCTGGTGGCCGCGGTCTTCGCGGTGTTCCTGCTGGCCTTCGCCGGTATCCCGCTGACCTCCGGCTTCGCGGGGAAGTTCGCCGTGTTCAAGGCGGCGGCGGCCGGGGGCGCGGTCCCGCTGGTGGTCATCGGTGTGATCTCCTCGGCGATCGCCGCGTTCTTCTACATCCGCGTGATCGTGCTGATGTTCTTCAGCGAGCCCAAGCCGGAGGGGCCGACGGTGGCGGTGCCGTCGCCGCTGACGACGCTGGCGATCGGGCTCGGCGTGGCGGTGACGCTGGTGCTGGGTGTGGCGCCGCAGTACTTCCTGAACCTGGCGAGTCAGGCGAGCGTGTTCGTGCGCTGAGTGCGCGTGTTGCTCATGGCGAGGCCCCGGTTCCGTCTGTGGAACCGGGGCCTTCGCGCGGCCGCGGGGTCAGCCCGGCGCGCCCGGATAGGGGCACTTCACGTCGGGGTTCCACTCGTAGAACAGGCCGCTGGGGTTCTTCTTGTAGAGCCAGGCGTGCAGCGAGTAGTGGGTCGGGATGGTCGAGTTGTGGTGCGCGGTGACCGGGCCCTCGAACTTCCGGCCGAACATCGTGGGCCGCGCGGTGTTCTTGCCGGCCTTCACGATCCACTCCACCCCGGTGAGCCTGCGCCCGCCCTTGCCGTCGTCCTCGTAGAGCAGGGCGGCGGGCCTGGCCGGGTCGAGGGAGCCGTAGAGCCTGGGGTTGATGTAGTGGTAGCCCATGGCGCCCATGCCGTCGTTCATGTCCATGGTGCAGGGGTTGGGCCGGTAACCGGCGGCCACGGCGAGCTGGACGGACCGGTACTTCGCGGTGGCCGACACCGTCGGCGCGAGCTGCTTCCAGACGGAGGGGTCGACGGGCCCCCGGTCGGCCCGTGCGGGCGCGGTGGCGAGGCCGAGGGCTACGGCGGAGGCCACGAGGGCGAGGGCGGGTCGGGTCAGGTGAGCGGGCATCGTGCGGGGCTCCTTGCTCCTGGGGGAGGAGACGGGGGGTCGCATCGAGCAGGATGTGCCGGGGGCCGGCCGGGGGGCCATCGGAGGCGGCTGTTCGGGTGACGGACGGCCCACTTTATTCGCACAGATGTTCCTAGTCTGTGGATAACTCCGGGGCTGTCGGTGCGGACCCCTATCGTTGAGGCAGTGGTGGGCGGAGGGCGCACGACGGCACACGGGGGACCGACGGGGGACAGGACGATGGATGCGACGGGCGGGATCAGCGAGATGCCAGTGGTGACCGAGGGACCCGGCGCGGACGCGAGCGAGGCGCTGACCACGCTGCACCGGGTCTTCGGGTACAACGCCTTCCGGGGCGAGCAGGAAGCGATCATCGAGCATGTGGTGGCGGGCGGCGACGCCCTGGTCCTCATGCCCACCGGCGGCGGCAAGTCGCTGTGCTACCAGATCCCGGCCCTGGTCAGACCCGGCACCGGTGTGGTCGTCTCGCCGCTGATCGCGCTCATGCAGGACCAGGTGGACGCCCTGCGCGCGCTCGGTGTGCGGGCCGGCTTCGTCAACTCCACGCAGGACTTCGACGAGCGGCGGACGGTCGAGGCCGAGTTCCTGGCCGGCGAGCTGGACCTGCTCTACCTGGCGCCGGAGCGGTTGCGCCTGGACAGCACCCTGGACCTGCTCTCGCGCGGCAAGATCTCCGTCTTCGCGATCGACGAGGCGCACTGCGTCGCCCAGTGGGGCCATGACTTCCGCCCCGACTACCTCGCGCTGAGCCTGCTCGGCGAGCGCTGGCCGGACGTCCCGCGCATCGCCCTGACGGCCACCGCCACGCGGGCCACCCACCAGGAGATCACCCAGCGGCTGAACCTGCCGGAGGCCCGGCACTTCGTCGCCAGCTTCGACCGGCCGAACATCCAGTACCGGATCGTGCCCAAGGCCGACCCGCGCAAGCAGCTGCTCGCCTTCCTGCGCGAGGAGCATCCGGGCGACGCGGGCATCGTGTACTGCCTCTCGCGCAACTCGGTGGAGCGCACCGCGGAGTTCCTGAGCGCCAACGGCATCGAGGCGGTGCCGTACCACGCGGGCCTGGACGCGGGCACCCGCGCGGCGCACCAGTCCCGGTTCCTGCGCGAGGACGGCCTGGTCGTGGTGGCGACCATCGCCTTCGGCATGGGCATCGACAAGCCCGATGTGCGCTTCGTGGCCCATTTGGACCTGCCCAAGTCCATCGAGGGCTACTACCAGGAGACCGGCCGCGCGGGCCGCGACGGGCTGCCCTCCACCGCCTGGATGGCGTACGGCCTGAACGACGTGGTGCAGCAGCGCAAGCTGATCCAGTCCGGCGAGGGCGACGAGGCGTTCCGCCGCCGGGCCGCCGCCCATCTGGACGCGATGCTCGCGCTGTGCGAGACCGCCGGGTGCCGGCGGGGCCAGCTGCTCGCCTACTTCGGCCAGGAGCCCGGCGCCGCGGGCTGCGGCAACTGCGACACCTGCCTGACCCCGCCGGAGACCTGGGACGGCACGGTCGCCGCGCAGAAGGTGCTGTCCACCGTGGTGCGGTTGCAGCGCGAGCGCGGACAGAAGTTCGGCGCCCTCCAGATCGTGGACATCCTGCTCGGCAAGCGCACCGCCAAGGTGATCCAGTTCGACCACGACCAGCTGTCCGTGTTCGGCATCGGCCAGGACCTCTCCGAGGGGGAGTGGCGCGGCGCCATCCGGCAGCTGCTGGCCCAGGGCCTGCTCGCGGTCGAGGGGGAGTACGGCACGCTGGTGCTCACCGAGGCGAGCGGCACCGTGCTGCGCGGCGAGCGGGAGGTGCCGTTGCGCAAGGAGCCGAAGCGGGCGGCCGTCTCCCGGTCGGGCCCCGGTTCCGGTTCCGGCCGGGGCGGCAGCAAGGCCAAGGCGGTCGTGGCCGAGCTGCCCGAGGAGCTCCAGCCCGCCTTCGAGGCGCTGCGCGCCTGGCGCACCGGGCAGGCCAAGGAGCAGGGCGTGCCGCCGTACATCATCTTCAACGACGCCACCCTGCGCGCCATCGTCTCCCGTATGCCGGGTTCGCTGCGGGAGCTGGCCGGCATCAGCGGGGTCGGCGAGAAGAAGCTGGCGACGTACGGCGAGGAGGTGCTCGCCGTGCTGGCCTCCCTGGACGGATCCGGCCAGGTCCGGGCCGCCGCCGAGCCGCCCGCGCCGGGCGAGGCCCCGGAGGACGACTGGCCGGGCCCGGAGGACGAACCGGAGCCGGACGACTGGATATAGCCGCCCCGGCAGGCCGCCGTCGCTCCGGCGGGCCGCCGTCGGCCCGGCGTCCCGCCGGTTCAGGACAGCGCCCGCAGCCCCGGTGCGAAGGTGATCAGCAGCGGGAGGAGCGGCACCAGCGCGGCGACCGTCGTGGTCAGGGCGCGCTGGCGGCGCAGCAGACGCGGGGGCGGTTCCAGCAGGCGGTCCACCCGCTCGCCCAGCAGGCGGCGGCTGGAGGCGCAGGACAGGACGCCCCGGTGCTGGTTCAGCTCGATCAGCGCGAGGGCGGTGGTCAGATGGCCGCAGCGGCGGGAGGCGGCGTCGTCGGCGGCCAGCTCCACCAGGCGGTGCGTCTGGTCGCGGAAGTGGGCGAACAGCGGCACCCGCGGGAAGCCGGTGGCGAGCGCGGCCGACAGGTGCAGCAGCCAGTCGTGGTGGGCGCGCGCGTGGCCCCGCTCATGGGTGAGGACGGCGTCCAGCTGGTGGCCGGTCAGCCGGTGCAGCGCACCGGTGGTGACCACCAGTTGCGGGGGGTGCCCCGGCATCCACCAGGCGTCCGGGTACTCGTCCTCCAGCACCAGCATCGGGCCCCGCGCCATCGGCAGTCCGGCGGGCAGATCGGGGGCGCGTTCGCGCAGCTGGGCGCGGGCCTGGCCGCGGCTGCGGCGGGCCTCGACCAGTTCCCGGCCCAGCATCGCGGTGGTCCAGGCGGCGCCGCAGGCCAGCAGGACGGTGAGGGCGGCGGCCCACACCGGTGCGGCGGAGAGGTCGTAGGCGGCGGTGACGGCAGGCGGCGCGGGGGCGAACACATGGTCGCGCACGGTGTGGAAGACCGCCGCGGTGCCCAGCGTCAGCGCGGCCAGACAGCACAGCAGGACGGTGGCGACCAGGCACTGCCACACCCAGAGGGCGACCACGGGTTCCCGTTCGGGCCAGTCGGCGCGGGTCAGCGCGCGCGGTGCCGGGCCGGCCGCGGTCAGGGCGACGACGCTGAGCAGGAGCAGGCAGACGGTCATGCCGGGGCTCCGGTTCCTGATCGGAGAGGGGTTCGCGGAGGGGCGGTGCGCAAGGGGGCGGCGCGCTGGGGCGGCCGCCGTGGGTGGTGCGTGCTGCCGCCAGTATGACGAAGAGGGGCGCCGCGAGTCAGGTGTCCGGGCCGAACCGTCTGTTCCCGGCCCGCCGCGCGGCGCCCGCCGGATCAGGCCGAGGGCACGATCCGGCCGGTCACTTCGCCGAGGCCCACGCGGGTCCCGTCCGGGCCGGGCGCCCACGCGGTCAGGGTCACCACGTCGCCGTCCTCCAGGAAGGCGCGCTTGCCGCCGGGGAGTTCGAGGGGGTCGCGGCCGTTCCAGGTCAGCTCCAGCAGGGAGCCGCGCTGGTACTGCTCGGGCCCGCTCACGGTGCCGGAGCCGTACAGGTCGCCGGTGCGCAGGCTGGCGCCGTTGACGGTCATCTGGGCGAGCTGCTGGGCGGCGGTCCAGTACATGGCGGAGAAGGGCGGCTCGGAGATCACCTCGCCGTTGAGGACGACCGAGATGCGCAGGTCGTAGCCGCCGGGCTCGATGCCGGGAGCGGCGTCGTCCAGGTAGGGCAGCAGCGGGTGGGTGCGCTCGGGCGGGGCCACCCGCGCGTGCTCCAGGGCGTCCAGCGGGGTGATCCAGGCCGACACGGAGGTCGAGAAGGACTTGCCGAGGAACGGTCCGAGGGGTACGTACTCCCAGGCCTGGATGTCACGCGCGGACCAGTCGTTGAGCAGGCACAGCCCGAAGACGTGCGCGCGGTAGTCGCCGAGCGCGACCGGGGTCCCCTGCTCGCTGGGCACGCCGACGACGAAGCCGACCTCGGCCTCGATGTCCAGCCGGATCGAGGGCCCGAACACGGGCGCCGGGTCGGCGGGGCCCTTGCGCTGCCCGGAGGGCCGTACGACATCCGTGCCCGAGACCACCACGGTGCCGGAGCGGCCGTGGTACCCGATCGGCAGGTGCTTCCAGTTGGGGGTGAGGGAGTCCTCGGCGTCCGGGCGGAAGACCTTGCCGACGTTGCGGGCGTGGTGCTCGGAGGCGTAGAAGTCGACGTAGTCCGCGACCTCGAAGGGCAGGTGCAGGGTCACCTCGGACAGCGGGTGGAACAGCGGCGCGAGCGTCTCGCGGTACGCGGGGTCGGTGACCCAGGAGGTGAGCGCGGCGCGCACCTCGCTCCAGGCTGCGCGCCCGGCCGCCAGCAGCGGGTTGAGGGTGGGGCGGGCGAGCAGCGCGTGGTGCGGCGAGCCGAGGGCCGCGGCCGCGGCGCCCGCGTCGAGGACCTGGTCCCCGAGCCGGACGCCGACCCTGCGCTCCCGGCTGCCGGAGGGCGAGAACACGCCATAGGGAAGGTTGTGCGGGCCGAAGGGGTCGCCCTCGGGGACGTCGAAGGGGGGCATCGGGGTACTGCCTCGCTCTCATCCAGGCCATGCATGGCGATGCGTTGCACGTGATCGAGCCACACGTTACGGCCGGGACACCGGTCTTGGGCAGTGGCTGGGGGGTTGCCCCCGTAGTGCCTCAAGAGTTCGCAATGTCCGAAAGACCCTTGTCGGATGCGGTAGTTCCGGCTTAGCGTCCTCCGGGGGAGACGGGCGGGGTGGATCCGTTCCCCCGGGGGACACGTGGGGGGACCCGTGGCCGAAGACACCGCCGGTGTGCCCGTGCAGGTCGACCGCGGGGTGCCGGGACTGATCGTCAAGTTCGGCGCCTACCCGCTGCACCACGGCGGAGTGGGCGCGATCCGCAGCCTGGGCCGGCTCGGCGTGCCCATGTACGCGATCACCGAGGACCCGTACACACCGGCGGCCGCCTCCCGCTATCTGCGCCGGGCGTTCGTCTGGCCGACGACCGGCGCGGAGGACCCCGGTCGCCTGGTCGAGGGGCTGCTGCGCATCGGCCGCCGGATCGGCCGGCCCGCCGTGCTGATCCCGACCGACGAGGAGGCGGCCGTCCTGATCGCCGAGCACCGCGACGCGCTGGCCGGATCCTTTCTCTGCCCGCGGGTGGACCCCGCGCTGCCCCGCCGGGTGGCCAGCAAGCAGGGGCTGCACGAACTGTGCGCGGAGCACGGGCACGGGTTCGCCTCCCCGGCGGCGGCCTTCCCGCGGTCGTACGAGGAGGTCGTGGCCTTCGCCGACACCGCGAGCTTCCCGGTGGTGGCGAAGAACCGGGAGGCGTTCCTGCGGCGCAGCCGGCCCGCGGTGGGCGGCACCACACGGATCGCCACCCGCGCGGGCCTGCTCGCCCTGGCCCGCGAGTGGGGGCCGGATCCGGGGGTGATCCTCCAGGAGTACCTGCCGCGCGAGCAGGCCGAGGACTGGATCGTGCACGCCTGCTTCGACCGGCACGCGAACCCGCTCGCGCTGTTCACCGGGGTGAAGGTGCGTTCCTGGCCGCCGCACGCGGGCATGACCGCGCACGCGTACGTGGTCGACAACCCGGAACTCGCGGGCCTGGCGGCGCGGTTCGTGCGGCGGATCGGGTTCAGCGGGGTGGCCGACCTGGACGTGCGCTTCGACCGGCGCGACGGGCGGTACAAGCTGCTGGACTTCAATCCGCGGATGGGCGCGCAGTTCCGGCTGTTCGAGAGCGTGTCGGGCGTGGACGTCGTACGGGCGCTGCACCTCGACCTGACCGGGCGGCCCGTGCCCGAGGGGGAGCAGCGGGCCGGGCGGCGCTATGTGGTGGAGAACATCGACCTGCCGGCCCTGCTCGCCTACCGCCGCGGCGGCTATACGACCCCGCACGCGCCGGCGCGGGCGAGCGGGACGGAGCTGGCGTGGTTCGCGGGGGACGATCCGCTGCCGTTCCTCACGATGCTCGCCCGGTTCGCGCGTCCGGGCGCGCGGCATCTGCGTCAGCTGTGGCGGGCCCACCGCCGCGGCGACACCACGGAGTAGGCCACCGAAGTGGCGGTGGCCACGAAGGAACGCGTCCTGGGGAGGGACTTCGTGATCCGACCGGTTGCAGTCATCGGGGCGGGGCCGTTCGGCCTGTCCACCGCCGCCCACCTGCGGGCACGCGGCCTGCCCGTACGGGTCTTCGGCGACCCCATGGTCAGCTGGCGCGCCCATATGCCCGCGGGCATGCTCCTGAAATCGACCCCCGCCGCCTCCAGCCTGGACTGCCCGCAGCCCGGCCACACCCTCGCCGACTACTGCGATGCGGCCGGGATCCGCCGGCTCGCCGCTGACGAGGACGTCATCCCGGTCGAGACCTTTGTCGGGTACGGCGAGTGGTTCCAGCGGCGGCTCCTGCCGGATCTCGAACGGGTGCGGGTGGTCTCCGTCGAGCCGACCGGGCGGGAGGCGGGCGGGGGGTTCGAACTCAAGCTGGACTCGGGGGAGACGTTCGCCGCGCGGGCGGTGGTCGTGGCCACCGGGCTGTCCGGGCTGGCTCATCTCCCGGCGGAGCTGCGGAGGGCGGCCGGTGCCGGGCCGGAGGGCCCTGTTTCGCACAGCTCCCAGCACCACGACCTCGGGCGCTTTCGAGGCAAGGAGTTGATCGTGGTCGGCGCCGGGCAGTCCGCGCTGGAGACGGCCGTGCTGGCGGCGGAGGCCGGGGCGCGGGTGCGGGTGGTGGCGCGGGGGCGCGGGCGGGTCGCCTTCGGGGCGCCGCCCTGGGAGCAGCCGAGGCTGCGTCCCGAGTCGCCGTTCGGGCGGGCCTGGTCGCTGTGGGCGTTCAGCTACTGCCCGCACCCCTACCGCTTCCTGCCCGAGGCCACCCGGCACTTCCTGGTGCGCCGGGTGCTCGGGCCGCTCGGCGCGTGGTGGCTGCGGGAACGGTTCGAGGGCGCGGTGCAGGTGGACGACGTCGAACGGGTGCTGGGCGCGGCGGCGGAGGACGGGCGGCCGGTGCTGACGGTGCGCACGCACGGCGGCCGTGTGGATCACCTGACCGCCGACCATGTCATCGCGGCGACTGGCTACCGGGTGGACGTCTCCGCGATGGACTTCCTCGGCCCCACCCTGCGCACCCGCCTCGCGACGAGCCGCGGCGCCCCGCGCCTCGGCACCGGCTACGTCTCCTCGGTCCCCGGCCTCTACTTCACCGGCCTCCCGGCCGCCTCCTCCTACGGCCCGGTGATGCGCTTCGTGTGCGGCACGGAATTCGCCTCCCCGAGACTGGCGGGGCATGTGGCGCGGGAACACGGGTGAGTGTCGGAGGGCGGTTGCGGAGAGTGGGGGCGGCGGCCGCCCCCACCCCCATGAGACCTCTCCTCGACCCCACTTGAAGTCATCGAAGGCGCAAGTCCGGGGAATGACACGGGAGTCGGGGGATGACGCGGGGCTCGGTGGAGGGGATCGGTCCGTATTCTCTGATCATGGTTGCCTCCCCCGCGTACGCACTGATCGCCACCGACCTGGACGGGACGCTGCTGCGCGGCGACGACACCGTCTCCGAGCGCTCGCTGGCCGTGCTCGCGCGGGCGGCGCGGGCCGGGGCCCGGCACCTGGTGGTCACCGGCCGCCCGGCCCCCAGAGTGCGCCCCCTGCTGACCGCCCTCGGCGCCACCGGGCTCGCGGTGTGCGGGCAGGGCGCGCAGCTGTACGACGCCGCGTCCGGCCGCATGCTGTGGTCGGTCCGGCTGGACCGGGAGCTGGCCGAGACCGCGCTCGGAAAGATCGAGGCCGAGACGGGCCCGGTGTTCGCCGCGGTTGACCAGGACGGCACCGACGGGCTCACCCTGATCGAACCCGGATACCGGATGCCCCACCCGACCCTGCCCGCGGTCCGGGTGGCCCGGCGCGACGACCTGTGGCGGGCGCCGATCAGCAAGGTCCTGCTGCGCCACGCCACCCTGTCCGACGACGAGTTGGCGGCGGTGGCCCGCTCGGTCGTGGACTCGCTGGCCACGGTCACCATGTCGGGGCCCGGCACCGTGGAGCTCCAGCCGTGCGGGGTGACCAAGGCCACCGGGCTCGCGCTGGCCGCCGAGCGGCTCGGGGTCCCCGCGGAACGCGCCGTGGCCTTCGGCGACATGCCCAACGACATCCCGATGTTCCACTGGGCGGCGCACGGCGTCGCGATGGCGAACGCCCACCCCGAGCTGAAGGCGGTCGCCGACGAGGTCACGGCGTCGAACGAGGACGACGGCATCGCCGTCGTCCTCGAAAGGCTGTTCCCGGCCGGGTGACCGGGAACAGCGGTGGTATGGCGCCGCAGACGCCTCAGTAGGCGCCGTTGACGTTGTCGATCGAGCCGTAGCGCGCGGCCGCGTAGTTGCAGGCGGCGGTGATGTTGGCGACCGGGTCGTAGATGTTGAACGACGTTCCGGCCACGTGGTACGCGTTGAAGGTCGGGTCGATCACCTGGAGCAGACCCTTGGACGGTATGCCCTTGGCCGCGTTGGAGTCCCACAGGTTGATGGCGCTCGGGTTGCCCGAGGACTCGCGCATGACATTGCGGTAGATGCCGTTGTAGGAGCCCGGAATGCCCTTCTGGGCCATGATCGCGAGGGACTCGCGGATCCAGCCGTCGAGGTTGTTCGGGTACCCGGCGGGCGTGGTGGCGGCCGACGTCGTGCCGGTGGTGGCGGACGCGGTGGCGGCGCCCACCAGGGGCATGGCGAGCACGGCCGCGCCGGTGCCGGCGACGGCGATCAGGCGGACGAGACGGTTGGCGCGGGTGCGGCGCGGCTGAACGGCAGCAGACATGGGGACGTTCCTCTCCTACGCCTGCGAGGTGAGCTGTCGGGTTCGGGCGGGGAGGTGCCCGGCCGTGCCTGGTGAGAGGCGTGGCTTGACCCCAAGCCGTCCCGTGCGAACACGCGGTGCGGCGCGCTGTGTCACGCGCTGCGCCATGTGAGTCGTCCGGTCCGGCGACTTACCTGGGTCCCCCGCTCCTGCCGTACGAATGAGTTCGTCGATGGGTGTACGGGCGGCGGCAGGATTCGGCGTCCGCCCGATGGCTCGGGAAGGTATGCGAGAGCGCATGCCGGGAACAAGCGCGGAATTGTTATATCGAGGCATTTGACCTTGATCAGCAGCCTATGGGGTACTTGATCCTTTGCGAATGCCAACGCTCAACTCGCGTGCGGGGCAAGGCGTGCGGAGGTGTCGGCGGGCCGCCCGCGGGAACGCGGTCGGGTGACCCAATTCACGAAATGGCAAACTGTGGAAAATCGGGCATGGGGGATTCGTCCCCCGGTGGGGTGGAGTCGGCGCTCCACCCCTCTCGGGGATCGCGAAGAAGTTCCCGATTACCTGTTAAATCGATAAATGTCCGTTCTGATGATTCGACCGGGGGTATGCCAGTCATGACCCGATACGTCCCGGACTGGACGGGTGGGCGCAGGGTGGGCGCTCTCGGTGATCGAAACCGGACCGGATACGCTGACTTGAGTGATGGCAGCGACCTATCGACAAACCGCGTAATCGCCAGCAGACACCAGCAGACAGGAGACCCCTCGTGACCGTCGTCGGGCCGTTCGGGCTGAGCGTGCGGGACCAGGCTCTCGAAGCCGATGTCCAGGCCGGATTGGCGGCTGTCGAGGAAGGCCTGCTAGAGGCCACCAAGAGCGAGGTCCCCTTCATCACGGGGGCCGCGCAGCACCTCGTACGGGCCGGCGGGAAGCGCTTCCGGCCGCTGCTCGTGATGCTCGCGGCGCAGTTCGGCGACCCCTACGCGCCCGGCGTGGTGCCGTCCGCCGTGGTCGTGGAGCTGACCCACCTGGCCACGCTCTACCACGACGACGTCATGGACGAGGCGGCCGTGCGCCGGGGCGTGGACAGCGCCAACACCCGCTGGGGCAACTCCGTCGCGGTCCTCACCGGCGACTTCCTCTTCGCCCGTGCCTCCCAGATCCTCGCCGACCTCGGCCCCGAGGCGGTCCGGGTCCAGGCCCTCGCGTTCGAACGGCTGGTCACCGGCCAGATCCTGGAGACCGCCGGACCCGCCGACGGCCGCGACCCGGTCGAGCACTACCTCGACGTCCTCGGCGGCAAGACCGGCTCGCTGGTCGCGGTGGCCTGCCGGTTCGGCGCGATGATGTCCGGCGCCGACGAGACGGTCGTGGACGTGCTCACCCAGTACGGCGAGCGGCTCGGCGTGGCCTTCCAGCTCGCCGACGACGTCCTGGACATCGCCTCCGACTCCCACGAGTCCGGCAAGACCCCCGGCACCGACCTGCGCGAGGGCATCCCGACCCTGCCCGTGCTGCGGCTGCGCGAGCGGGCCGCCCGGCTCGGCCTGCCCGAGGACCTCGCCCTGTGCGAGCTGCTGGACTCCGACCTCAGCGACGACGCCCGGCACGCCGAGGCGCTGGCCGCGCTGCGCGCCCACCCGGCCCTGGAGCAGGCCCGCCGGGACACCGTGCGGTACGCGGAGGAGGCGCGCGCCGCGCTCGCCCCGCTGCGGGAGTGCGACGCCAAGGTGGCGCTGACGGAGCTGTGCGACGCGGTGGTGCACCGGGCGGGCTGACCGCCCGCTCCGGCCCGTCCGGCAGTCCGTCGGCCGGCGAGTAACCGACCGTCCGGTATGCGTCGGCCGGCCACCCGTTCGGCGTCCGCCGGGTGGCCGTACCCCGGACGCCTGCCGCATCCTGCCCTGGGGGACCGCGTTCGAGCCCCTAGGGGTGCCCCCTACGTGTCATACCGCAGTCGTACGCCGAGTTGGCCCCGAGGGCTGACGATTCCGCAGCGCGGATTTGGTCGTATGGACACCACGGACATCACCACTCCTCACCGATCCGGGTGAGAATGGCGGCTCGGGTGGACCAGCGTGAGGGCAGCCGCCGCCGACGACGGAGGTAAGGCACACATGGCACCGTACGAATCCGACGACGCAGTGAGCGCCGCGCGGGACGAGGAGACGCGCTCGGGCCGCCGCAGGGCCGCGCGGTACGCCGTCCCGGTCGCGGTGGTCGGCGTCGCCGCAGCCACCATCGGACTGGTCCCGGCGCTCGCCGACTCCGGCGACCCGGACCTGCCCCGGATCACCGCGCAGCAGCTCATCAACAAGATCGCCAAGTCGGACGTGCAGCAGCTGTCCGGCACCGTGAAGATCAGCACCGACCTGGGCCTGCCCGACCTGGGCGGCCTGGAGAGCGGCCTCGCCTCCGGCCTGGCCCAGGGCTCCGGCGCCGGGTCCGGCTCCGCCGCCGACCCGAGCGCCCGGCTGACCGAACTGCTCTCCGGCACCCACACCCTGCGCGTCGCGGCCGACGGCCCGGACCGGCAGAAGCTCTCGCTCGTCGAGCAGGGCGCCGAGTACAGCGTCATCCACGACGGCAAGGACGTCTGGGGCTACGACAGCAAGAGCGACCAGGTCTCCCACGGCACCGCGCCCGCCGCCGGCAAGGACCGGACCGAGCCCCCGGCCACGCCCAAGGACTTCGCCGACCAGGCGCTGAAGGCGGTGGACGACACCACTTCGGTGACCGTCGACGGCACCGCGCGGGTCGCCGGGCGCGACGCCTACAAGCTCCAGATCAAGCCCCGCCAGTCCGGCACCACGGTCGGCGCGATCAACATCGCCGTGGACGCGAAGACCGGCATGCCGCTGAAGTTCACCCTGACCCCCAGGAGCGGCGGCGCCGCCGTGCTCGACGCGGGCTTCACCCAGGTCTCCTTCGCCCGGCCCGCCGCCACGTTCGCCTTCACGCCGCCGAAGGGCGCGAAGGTCACGGAGCGGACGGACGGCGCGGGCAAGGGCGCCGGGAAGACGGGCCCCGGCAAGGGCCTGGAAGGCATGGACGGCGCCGAGGGCCTCGAAGGGAAGGGGGGCGCGTCCGGCGGCAAGGTGATCGGCAAGGGCTGGACGTCCATCGCCACCTTCGACACCGGTGCCAAGGGCGGCCTGCCCACCGGTGCCAAGGGCGGCGACCTCGGCGGCTTCCTCGGCTCGCTGGGCGACAAGGTCTCCGGGAAGTTCGGCAAGGGCACGGTGTTCTCCACCCGCCTGGTCAACGTCCTGATGACCGACGACGGCAAGGTCTACGCCGGCGCGGTCACCAAGGACGCGCTGGTGAAGGCGGCGGACGCGGCGAAGTAACCGCACCTTCGCCACCGCCGGCCCCCGAGCCCGGCCGATGCCGTCCGCCCCGCCACCGGCGGACGGCACCGGCGCGTTCAGGGGCCTTCCCGTCGGGGACACCCACGGTCCGGCGTATTCTCTGGCGTCGTACTTCCGGCACGCGTCGTCCCTCACAGCCCCACGTGAGCGCCGAGTTCACGCTGGAACTGGCTGATGAAGTAGCTCAGGTCATAGGCGCTGTAGTGGATGAGGCCCGTGTGCATCCCGGGGCGGAGGCGGGCCGCCAGTTCCTCGAGCGACTCGGCGAAGACGACTGCACGGGTCGCCGAGAGGACCACCTCTTTCGTCCCCAGGTGACGCTCGGGTGGGTCCCTGCGCTCGGTGACCGCCCACGGCTCGGGCCCCCTGGCGAAGGCTCGAGCCCATACGTCTGCCTCCTGATCGAAGGTTTTCGGCAGCCGTTGCCCATCGGCTTTGGTCTCCCCCCAGGCCATGTGGTGAGCCGGGTCGATCCCGTCGAGGTGCTCGCGCCAGGCCGGTGCCGGACGGCCTTGGAGGAGGGCGAGAACGTCGGCGGCGGCGACGGAGGCTTGAGGCATCACGGTGAAGTCGGCGTTCGCCTTCAGCTCCTCGCGAGTCGGAACCGCTTCGGCCGCCCGCCATGCCGCTGCCCGCAGTTCCTCCAGCCGGCCGGGCAGATCCGGCACATCGCTCACCGGCCGGGAGTCGGAAGCGATCCACGGTTCGGCCCCCGGAGTGTGAGGGCCGGTCGCGGCCGCTCCCAGCGGAACACGCAAGGCGGCGGCGGCTTCGCGGATGAGTGCGCTCAGTCGTGAGGCCTCGGGGCCGATGGTCACCGC
The DNA here is from genome assembly GCF_044327085.1 of Streptomyces sp. AM6-12. Taxonomy (NCBI): domain Bacteria; kingdom Bacillati; phylum Actinomycetota; class Actinomycetes; order Kitasatosporales; family Streptomycetaceae; genus Streptomyces; species Streptomyces sp. AM6-12. The sequence continues at coordinate 3,122,224 of NZ_JBIQWN010000001.1, read as the reverse complement.
CGGGCGTCCGGGTGCCAGCCGGCGGGCCAGTTCCTTGAGCGCGAAGATGGTCTCCAAATGCCGGTTGCCGGTGGTCATGAGGCAGGCACCGGGCCGGAGTTGGCCGTCATCCAGATATCCGGGGTCGTCGTTGAGCCGGGCCGCCCAGTCCTGGCGGGCCTTCTGGAAGCCGAGAGGGCGGTCCTGATCGTTCGGCGCGCGGCGCGTGATCAGGTGCCGTGCAGGATCGGAGAGTTCTCCCCCGCGTGGCTCCGCCGTTTCCCCTGCCAGCAGACAGTTCTCCAGCTCCTGCCACGCGGCGCACCGCTCCGGCGGCCAGCCGAACTCCGGGTCCTGCACCTTCCGGCGCCAGACCGGGCTTTCCTGCGACCACAACATGCGAGCCGCAGCCGAGTACAACTGCTCGTAGATGACGCTCGCCTGTGACTGATGGGTCGTCATATTCCTTTCCTGGGCCTGTACCGACAGTGTCTGGATCATTTCCTGCCGTGTCACATGCTTACTTCTGCCGGCACGTGAGTCCATCAAGTGAGCTGCCGGCCCGGCAGGCGACTGACAGCAGCGTTTCTTCCCGGCCGTGTGCGGTGACGAGTTGCAGTCCCACGGGGACCTTGTCGGAACCGATTCCCGCGGGCAGGCTGAGCGCCGGGTGCCCGCTGAGATTGAACGCCCAGGTCAGCGCGGTCGAATAGCGGGCTCCGGGGCCGTCGTGACCGTGTGCGGGATGGGGTGTCGTGGGGGTGAGCAGCACATCGGCCCGGGCGAAGAGTGCGGCGAGCCGCCGGTTGTTCACCCCACGGACGCCCTCCGCCTCGCCGGCATCGCGGCCGCCGCGGAGGGCGAGCCACGCGGGGCCCGGATCCGTGAGACGGACCGGCGGCCCTGCCGGCAGGAGTCGTACGGCTCCCACCTCGGCGAGCCGCAGGGCCGCGGCGTGGGCGAGCGCGACGGGCTCGGGGTCCGGGTCGGCGAAGCCGAGGTCGGGCGACCAGACGGCGGTGGGCGGGCGGCCCGTCCCCGGCTCGGGGGCGCGTCCCGTCATCACCCGCCAGTACGCCGCCACATCCGACGCGCACCGGGCCAGGACGCCGGGCGCCGCGAGCCCCGTGCGGTCGGTGGAGGGGAGCAGGCCGTTGGTCACCTTCAGCCCGACCACCCCGCACCACGCCGCCGGGATCCGCACCGACCCCGCCCCGTCCGTGCCGGTCGCCAGCGGCACCAGCCCGGCGGCCACGGCGACGGCGGAACCCGCCGAGGAACCGCCGGGCGTACGGTCGTACCGCCAGGGGTTGACCGTACGGCCGTACCGCCCAAGCCCCCATGTCTGCCAGGGGGTTCCCGGTCCCGGCACGGCGGTGGCCCCCACCGGGACGCACCCGGCGGCGATCAGCGGCGCCGCCCCGCGCAGCCCGTGCCGTCCCTTCACCCCGATCGGCACCCCGGCCAGCGGCGGCCGTTCCCCCGCCGCGATCCGCTCGTCCACCGCCCGCGCCCCGCGCAGCGCCGCCTCCTCCCACACCTCCGCGAAGGCACACAGCACCGGGTCAGCGCGCTCGATGTGCGCCAGCGCGGCAGTGACCGCCCCGACGGCCGTCGACGCGCCGGCGCACACGGCCGTGACGATCTCCTGAGCGCTGGTCGCGGTGCCGTTCATGGTGCCGTCCCTCCCTCCGGGTAGCGTCGTCGAACAGCACATCCGCGGTGGCCGTGACGGTTCCCGGCCGGGCGGGGCGGACCGGGCGGGCCGTTGGGACGAGGCTGTGACCTCGTGGTGACGCGGAGGCGGGTATGGAACGGAGACACTGGTTCGCAGGACGCGTGCGGCCGGTGCGCGGCGCGGGGGAGTGAGGGAAGGACCGATGGCTCGACTGAGCTTCGAGAAGAAGCGGGTGCCGGGACCCGTGGCGCACCCGGCCGCGGTGCCGGTCCGGGTGTACGGCGCGGGCGGCGCGTCCGTGGGCGGAGCGGCGGTCGTGCCGGCACCGGGCGAGGAGATCCAGCAGGCCGTCCTCAACCACCTCCAGCGCCTCGCCATCAGCCTCGGCACCCCCGTCCGGGCCACCATCCAGGACGACCGCGCCGGCTGCGTCGTCCCGCTGGAGGTGTCGGCGGACGGCTCCAGCCGGGTCACGGGCAAGGCGGTACGAGTGGCCCAGCCGGAGGCCCCGGAATTCCTCCGCACCCCACGGGGCGAGTTCGGCCCGGCACCAGTCATGGGGGCGGGGGCGGGGGCGCCGGGTGTGGAGACAGCGGCGTCCGCTGAGGAGGCGCAGGCGCCTGTCGTGGAGGCGGCGGTGCCGGGAGCGGCCGGGGGCGTGCGGGGGGCAGAGGCTTCCGCGCCGGTCGTGGACGCGCCCGCGTCGGTCGTGGAGGCTCCCGCGCCTCCGGTGCACGCCCTCGCGCCCGCGCCCGCTGAGAAGGCTTCCGCGCTCGTCGGGGACGCGCCTGCGCTCGTCGCCGCGCCGGGCGTGGACGCCCCCGCGCCCGCGCCCACGCCCGCTGAAAATGCTCCCGCTTCCGCTTCCGCTGCGCCCGCCCCTGCTGACGAAGCTTCCGCGCCCCTCGCGAACGACGCGCCCGCGCCCGTCGTAAACACCCCCGCGCCCCCGGCGCCCTCCCCCGCCGCACCCCCCTCCGACGCGCCCGCGTCGCTCACCCCCGCGCCCGCGCCGAAAGCTGTCGCGCCCGCGCCGGAAGCTGCCGTGACCGCCGGTTGGCCCGTCGAGGCCGTCGCGGCGACCACCGCCACCCCCACCCCGCCCCGCGGCTTCGACGCGGTGGCCGAAGAGGTGCTCGGGGAGGGGCCGGTGACCGAGACGGTGGAGGGGGCCGAGCTGCTCACCGAGCCGGTGACGCGGATCAACGAGGCCGTGCGGGCCGGCCGGATCGAGGACGCGGCGGGACTCGTCGAGCGCACCGTCGACAAGGCGACCGCCGTCCTCGGCGCCGACCACACTGAGGTGCTGCACCTGCGCGAACTGGCCGCCTACATCGCCTACCTCGCGGGCGAACCGGTCCGCGCCTGCCGGCTCTCCCTGGACCTCGCCCGGCTGCGCCGCACTGCGCGGGACGCCGACGCGGCCTACGGCAATGTGCAGAGCGCCTCGACCGCTTGGCGCGCGGTACGGGACCCGGAGGAGGGCCTGCGGCTGGGCCGCGACCTGATAGACCTCTGGGCCGACCTCGCCGCCGAACCGGGCCCCGCCGCCGAGGACCCCCGCCCCCTGGAATCCGCCCGCGCCCGCATGCTCCGCCTCACCGACCGGGCCTCCCGCGCGGCCGGGCACGGAGCGGCGTAACCGTTCCGCGCCCGGCTGAGGAAACGATCAGGCGTCGACCGCGGCCCCGCCCGGAGTCCCCGTACGGGGCGTGCCGGCCCGAGTCTCCGCGACCCTCGCCTCCAGGGTCGCCACGGCCTTCCGCGAGCGGCGCCCCGAGTGCAGGGCGCTGCCCGTGAGCAGCAGCAGGGCCACCCAGACCAGCGCGAAACCGGCCCAGCGCTCGGGCGGCATGGCCTCGTGGAAGTACAGGATGCCCAGCAGGAACTGGAAGACCGGGGCCAGGTACTGGAGCAGGCCCAGGGTGGACAGCGGCACGCGGATCGCCGCCGCGCCGAAGCAGACCAGCGGCAGCGCGGTGACGGCGCCGGTGGAGGCGAGCAGCACCCCGTGACCCGCGCCCTCGGTCGTGAAGGTGGAGTGCCCCCGCGCGCCGAGCCAGAGCAGATAGCCGAGCGCGGGCAGGAACTGGATCGCGGTCTCCGCGGCCAGCGACTCGACGCCGCCGAGCCCCACCTTCTTCTTCACCAGCCCGTAGGTGGCGAAGCTGAACGCGAGGCAGAGCGAGATCCACGGCGGGCGGCCGTAGCCGATGGTCAGCACGACGACCGCGGCGAAACCCGTCGCCACCGCCACCCACTGCACGGGCCGCAGCCGCTCCTTCAGCAGCAGCACGCCCATGGCGATGGTGACCAGCGGGTTGATGAAGTACCCGAGGGACGCCTCGACCACATGGCCGGCGTTGACCGCCCAGATGTACACGCCCCAGTTGATGGTGATCACCGCGGCGGCCACGGCCACCAGCGCCAGCCGGCGCGGCTGGCGCAGGAGTTCCCCGGCCCAGGCCCAGCGCCGTACGAACAGCAGGGCCGCGGCGACGAAGACCAGCGACCACACCATCCGGTGGGCGAGGATCTCCATCGCCCCGGCAGGTTTCATCAGCGGCCAGAACAGGGGCACCAGGCCCCACATGCCGTAGGCGGCGAAACCGTTCAGCAGACCTATGCGGTGCTCACCCCTGGACGTCCCGGACACGGGCCCTCCCTCTGCTCCTCCATGCGCCGACGTGCGCGCGGGCACGAAGGTAACGCCGCGCACCCCCACCTGTCATGCCCGTATCGCCATACGGTCATGACAGGTGGGGGTGCGCGGCGGCAGGCGCCGGTCAGGCGCCGGTCAGGTGGAGGTCAGTCCTTGAACGCGGCCTCGACGGCCTGTGCCAGCGGGGTCGTCGGACGGCCGGTCAGCCGGGAGAGGTCGCCGGAGTCGACGACCAGCTCGCCCCGCGAGATCGAGGTGTCCACCCCGGCGAAGACGGCGGCCAGCGGCTCGGGCAGACCGGCGCCGGTGAGGATGTTCCGCATCGCCTCTTCGGTGACCGCCTTGTAGACGATCTCCCGGCCGGCCGCGCGGCTCAGCTCGGCCGCGTACTCGCCGAAGCTCCAGGCCACGTCGCCGCCCAGCTCGTACGTCCGGTTCTCATGGCCCTCGCCGGTCAGCACCGCGACCGCGGCGGCCGCGTAGTCGGCGCGGGCGGCCGAGGAGACCCGGCCCTCGCCGGCCGCGGCCACGACCGCGCCGTGCTCCAGCACCGGGGCGAGCCGCTCGGTGTAGTTCTCGTGGTACCAGCCGTTGCGCAGCAGCGTGTACGGCAGACCGGAGGCGAGCAGCACCTTCTCGGTGGCCCGGTGGTCGTCCGCCAGCGTGGCCTTCAGGCTGCTCGGCGCGCTGGTGTACGCAAGCAGCGCCACGTCCGCCGCCTTCGCCGCCTCGATCACCACGGTGTGCTGCCGCACCCGGTCATTGTCGAACTCGTTGCCCGAGATCAGCAGGACCTTGTCGCCCGCGGCGAACAGGCCGTCGAAGGTCTCGGGGGCGTTGTAGTCGGCGACGGCCAGCCGGACGCCGCGCGCCGCGAAGTCCGCTGCCTTCTTCTCGTCGCGTACGACGGCGGTGATCTGCTCCGCCGGAACCTTCTCCAGCAACTGCTCCACGACGTGCCGGCCGAGGTGTCCGGTGGCTCCGGTGACGACGATGCTCATGGTCTCTGCACTCCTTGCGAGGGGGTTAGAGCACTAACCATACGGCTAGCGCTAACTAAAAGAAAGTGCTTCCTCGTCCGGACATGCGAAGAGGCCCGGAAACGGTCGTTCCGGGCCTCGGTGGTGCAGTGGTGCGGTGGTGCGGTGGTGCGGTGGTGCGGTCGGCCGGTGTCAGCCGGTGACCGTCCAGGTGTCGCTGCCTGTGAGGAGTGTGGCGAGGTCGCCTTTGCCTTTCTGTTCGATGGCGGTGTCGAGTTGCCGGCTCATCTGTTCGTCGTAGACGGGGCGTCGGGTGTCGCGGAAGACGCCGATGGGGGTGTGGTGGAGGGTGTCGGGGTCGGCGAGGCGGGAGAGGGCGAAGGCGGTGGTGGGGGTGGGGGCGTGGGCGTCGTGGACGAGGATGTCGGCCTCGTTGTCGGGGGTGACGGTGACCACGTGGAGGTCGCCGGTGGCCCGGTCGCGTACGACGCCGCGGCTGCCGCCTGTTCCGAGGCGGATCGGTTGTCCGTGGTTCAGGTGGATCAGTGCTTCCTGGGCCTGCTGGCGGTCTTTGAGGGTGTCGAAGGCGCCGTCGTTGAAGATGTTGCAGTTCTGGTAGATCTCGACGAGTGCGGTGCCGGGGTGGTTGGCGGCGGCGCGCAGGACCTCGGTGAGGTGTTTGCGGTCGGAGTCGATGGTGCGGGCGACGAAGGTGGCTTCGGCGCCGAGGGCGAGGGAGACGGGGTTGAAGGGTGCGTCGAGCGAGCCCATGGGCGTCGATTTGGTGATCTTGCCGACCTCGGAGGTGGGTGAGTACTGGCCCTTGGTCAGGCCGTAGATCCGGTTGTTGAACAGCAGGATCTTCAGGTTGACGTTGCGGCGCAGGGCGTGGATGAGGTGGTTGCCGCCGATGGAGAGCGCGTCGCCGTCGCCGGTGACGACCCATACGGACAGGTCGCGGCGGCTGGTGGCGAGGCCGGTGGCGATGGCGGGGGCGCGGCCGTGGATGGAGTGCATCCCGTAGGTGTTCATGTAGTACGGGAAGCGGGAGGAGCAGCCGATGCCGGAGACGAAGACGATGTTCTCTTTGGCCAGGCCGAGTTCGGGCATGAAGCCCTGGACGGCGGCGAGGATGGCGTAGTCGCCGCAGCCGGGGCACCAGCGTACTTCCTGGTCCGACTTGAAGTCCTTCATCGACTGTTCGGCCTCGGCCCGGGGCACCAGCTGGAGGAGTGGGTTGGCGGTGTCAGTCATCGATGGCCTCCTTCAGTGCGGTGGCGAGCTGCTGTGCCTTGAACGGCATGCCGTTGACCTGGTTGTAGGAGTGGGCGTCGATGAGGTATTTCGCGCGGATCAGGGTGGCCAGCTGGCCGAGGTTCATCTCGGGGATGACGACCTTGTCGTAGCGGGCGAGGACCGCGCCGAGGTTGGCCGGGAAGGGGTTGAGGTGGCGCAGGTGGGCCTGGGCGATCGCGTCGCCGGCCGCGCGCAGTCTGCGTACCGCCGCGGTGATGGGGCCGTAGGTCGAGCCCCAGCCCAGGACCAGGGTGCGGGCACCGTGCGGGTCGTCCACCTCCAGGTCGGGGACGGTGATGTTGTCGATCCTGGCCTGGCGGGTGCGGACCATGAAGTCGTGGTTGGCGGGATCGTAGGAGATGTTGCCGGTGCCGTCCTGCTTCTCGATCCCGCCGATACGGTGCTCCAGACCGGGCGTGCCCGGCACCGCCCAGGGCCGCGCCAGGGTCTGCGCATCACGTTTGTAGGGCCAGAAGACGTCGGTGCCGTCGGCCAGCCGATGGTTGGGTGTGGTGGTGAACCGGACGCGCAGGTCGTGCAGTTCACCGATGTCGGGGATGCGCCAGGGCTCGGAGCCGTTGGCGAGGTAGCCGTCGGAGAGCAGCATCACCGGGGTGCGGTAGGCCAGGGCGATCCGGGCGGCTTCCAGGGCCGCGTCGAAGCAGTCCGCCGGGGTGCGCGGCGCGACGACCGGTACCGGTGCCTCGCCGTTGCGCCCGTACATCGCCTGCAGAAGGTCCGCCTGCTCGGTCTTGGTCGGCAGGCCGGTGGAGGGACCGCCGCGCTGGATGTCCACCACCAGCAGCGGCAGCTCCAGCGAGACGGCCAGCCCGACCGTCTCGCTCTTGAGCGCGACACCGGGACCGGAGGTGGTCGTCACCGCCAGCGACCCGCCGAACGCGGCCCCCAGGGCGGCACCGATGCCGGCGATCTCGTCCTCGGCCTGGAAGGTACGCACCCCGAAGTTCTTGTGCCGGCTCAGCTCGTGCAGGATGTCCGAGGCCGGCGTGATCGGGTAGGAGCCCAGGAACAGGGGCAGGCCGGCCTGCCGGGAAGCGGTGATCAGACCGTAGGCCAGGGCGAGGTTGCCGGAGATGTTGCGGTAGGTGCCGGGCGGGAACGCGGCCGCGGCCGGGGCGACCTCGTAGGAGACGGCGAAGTCCTCCGTGGTCTCCCCGAAGTTCCAGCCCGCCCGGAACGCGGCGATGTTCGCCGCCATGATCTGCGGCTTCTTCGCGAACTTCGACGCCAGGAACCTCTCCGTGCCCTCGGTGGGCCGGTGGTACATCCACGACAGCAGACCGAGCGCGAACATGTTCTTGCTGCGCTCGGCCTCCTTACGGGACAGGTCGAACTCCTTGAGGGCCTCCACCGTCAGCGTGGTCAGCGGTACCGGGTGCAGGTGGTAGGCGTCCAGGGAACCGTCGTCCAGCGGCGAGGCGTCGTAACCGACCTTCTGCAGGGCCCGCCTGGTGAACTCGTCCGTGTCCACGATGACCTCCGCGCCACGCGGGAGATCGCCGATATTGGCCTTCAGAGCGGCCGGGTTCATCGCGACGAGAACGTCCGGCGCATCCCCCGGAGTGAGGATGTCATGATCGGCGAAATGAAGCTGGAACGAGGAGACACCCGGCAAGGTCCCGGCAGGCGCCCGGATCTCCGCGGGAAAGTTCGGCAGGGTCGAAAGGTCGTTGCCGAAGGAAGCCGTCTCCGAGGTGAACCGGTCCCCGGTGAGCTGCATACCATCACCCGAGTCCCCCGCGAACCGGATGATCACCCGGTCCAGACGCCGCACATCCTTCGCGCCGCCCGGTTTGCGCTGCTCCCCGACGACAGATTCGTCGGCCTGCTCCGTTGGGCTACTGACCTGGCTGGTCACTGAACTGGACCTCCTTCGAGGCGGCTGTCCGGGGCGTGGTCGTCCCACGGACCAATCCCAGGATCAACCCTACGTCGGTTAGGGTCGCCTTCCCGTGGTCATCCGCAGATTCGGATGATGTTTCGAGACGACGTGTAGCGCTGACATGTCAGGGCTTCCTTCCCCGGTTCACCCCTCCGCTCTCCTGCCGGGGACTCCTCATTCCCACGGAAGCCGGATCCCCTGATACGCCCCTGACGCCCGGCCGACCCCACCCGCCGCGGACCTCCGGTCAGGAACCCGGCCGCAGGCCCGGACGCCCGGTCAGGAGTTCAGGTAGGTGAGCACCGCGAGCACCCGCCGGTGGTCCCCGTCGCTCGGCGACAGGCCGAGCTTGAGGAAGATGTTGCTGACGTGCTTCTCCACCGCGCCGTCGCTGATGACCAGTTGCCGGGCGATCGCCGAGTTCGTGCGCCCCTCGGCCATCAGCGCCAGCACCTCGCGCTCGCGCGGGGTCAGCCGGGCCAGTACATCCTGTTTCCGGCTGCGGCCCAGCAGCTGCGTGACCACCTCCGCGTCGAGCGCCGTACCACCCTCGGCGACCCGCACCACCGCGTCCACGAACTCCCGGACGTCCGCCACCCGGTCCTTGAGCAGATAGCCCACGCCCCGCGTGGAACCGGCCAGCAGCTCGGTGGCGTACCGCTCCTCCACATACTGCGACAGCACCAGCACCCCGAGGCCGGGATGCGTCTTGCGCAGGGCCACGGCCGCCCGCACCCCCTCATCGGTGTGGGTCGGCGGCATCCGCACGTCCGCCACCACCACATCGGGCAGCGCGCCCTCGCCGGCCAGGTCGGCGATGGTCTTCACCAGCGCCTCCGCGTCCCCGACCCCGGCCACCACCTCGTGTCCCCGGTCGGTCAGCAGCCGGGTCAGACCCTCTCGGAGCAGCACCGAATCCTCGGCGATGACCACCCGCACTCTGTCCTCCACGTCCTTCGCCCCCGTCATGCGCGGTCCCGTGGCGACGCCCATCGGGGACGCGCCGTGTACGAGGACCAAGCATTCCAGGAATCGGCACACAGCGTGCCAGGCCCTGTGGATAACTGGTGCGAGCGCCGGTATATCCGCTGGTCAGAAGCTAGCTGGCCGCCGGTCGGCCGCGCCAGGGAAGTTCCGCTATCACCCGCGTCGGACCGCCTGCCGGGGAGTCCACCAGCAGGATGCCGTCCACCGCGCCCAGGCGGCCCTTGAGGCCCGCGAGGCCTGAGCCGGCGGAGGCATCCGCGCCGCCCACCCCGTCGTCGGCCACCTGGAGCATCAGGCGGTCCTCCGCATGCCACACATCGACGGAGGCGGAGCGTGCCCCGCTGTGCTTGGCGACGTTCTGGAGCAGTTCGCAGACCGTGAAGTACGCGATGCCCTCGATGGCCGGTGCCGGACGGGACGGCAGATCGACCTCCACCCGGACCGGCACCGTGCACCGGGAGGCCACCGCCGACAGGGCCGCGTCCAGACCACGGTCGGTCAGCACCGCCGGGTGGATGCCACGGGCGAGCGCGCGCAGCTCCTGGAGCGCCGTCTTCACCTCGCCGTGCGCGTCCTCCACCATGCGTGCCGCCGCCTGCGGGTCCTCCCGCATCTTCTCCTTGGCCAGCCCCAGGTCCATCGCCAGGCCGACCAGCCGGGCCTGGGCGCCGTCGTGCAGATCGCGTTCGATGCGGCGCAGGTCGGCGGCGGCGGTGTCCACCACGACCCCCCGGTCCGACTCCAGCTCCACCACCCGCTCCGACAGCAACGACGGGCCGAGCAGTCCGCGCACCAGCAGCCCGTCCAGCGTCGTCAGGGCGCGCACCAGCCAGGGCGTGGCGAGCGTGAACAGCAGCCCGACCAGCGCGGTCACGGTGATCTCGAACGGGGTGTCCAGATAGATGTGGTGGTGTTCGTCGCCGTACAGCTGGACGCCGCCCTCTCCCGCGTACGCCGGGAAGACCCAGAACCACAGCGGGTAGGTCAGGAAGGTCAGGCTCAGCGTCCACAGGACCACCGCGACCGTGAAGGTGAACACCGCCCAGGGGAACTGGACGAGTGCGTACAGCAGGCTCCGCCAGGAGGCGCCGCTCTTGAGGACCGCGCCCATCCAGGCCAGCGCGCCCGGCTTGCGCACCCGCAGTGGCTCCGGTCCGGGCACGTCCACGCCCAGCAGCGCCCGCGCCCGCACCCGCTCCAGCGCGCCGAAGCCCCGGCAGCCGGCCAGCGCCGCGGCGAGGACGGGAACGCCGAGGAAGGTCACCAGCAGGCCCGCGCCCAGCGACACCATCGTCACCGTCCAGGTGAACAGCGCGATCGAGACCGGCAGGCTCAGCAGGACGTAGCCCAGCTCCCGCCAGGTGCGGGCCTCGAACGGCGCCCGCAGCGCGGCGGGCAGCCGGGGGCGGGGGCCGGGGTGCGGGCCGGGTCCGTACCGCCGTTCGTCGTCGCCCACGTCGTATCCCTGGCCGTACCCACCGTGTTCGTACTGAGTGGCCATCGATGTCGTCCCGTTCTCCTCGTGCCAGCGGCGGTTCAGCCGTAACTCAAGAGTCGTGTGCCGAGGCCCTGCGGACCATGGAGTCCGTCGGCGTCCTGAACCGGGGGTTTTCCCCACCCCCCGCCGGCCCGGCGGGCGTCCGCCGCCGCTCCTCGGGGTTACTTCTCCCGGTCGCGCCACGGCAGTTCGGCCGTGACCTCGGTCGGGCCGCCGGCCGGGGAGTCGACCACGAACAGGCCGTCCACCGCGCCCAGCCGGTCCGCCAGGCCCCGCATCCCGCTGCCGCCGTCCAGGCTGGCGCCGCCCCGGCCGTCGTCGTGCACCTGGATCAGCAGTCGGTCCGCGGCGCGCCACACGTCCACCGAGGCGGAGCGGGCGCCGCTGTGCTTGCTGACGTTCTGGAGCAGCTCGGAGACGGTGAAGTAGGCGATGCCCTCGATGGCCGCGGCGGGGCGGGCGGCGAGGTCGACCGTCACCTTGACCGGCACCGTGCACCGAGCGGCGACCGAGGACAGGGCGGCGTCCAGACCGCGGTCGGTGAGGACGGCGGGATGGATGCCGCGGGCCAGGTCGCGCAGCTCCTGGAGGGCCAGCTTCACCTCGCCGTGCGCCTCCGCCACCATCGCCGCCGCGGTGTCCGGGTCCTCCAGCAGCTTCTCCTTGGCCAGGCCCAGCCCCATGGCCAGATTGACCAGCCGGGCCTGGGCGCCGTCGTGCAGATCGCGCTCGATGCGGCGCAGGTCGGCGGCGGCGGTGTCCACCACGACGCCCCGGTCCGACTCCAGCTCCGCTATGCGGCGTTCCAGCTCGTCGGAGGGGGAGAGCAGGCCGCGCACCATCGCCCGGTCCACGTTCGCCAGAGCGCGGGCGAGGTACGGCAGCAGGGGCCACAGCACGAACAGCGAGACCAGCACCGTGCAGAAGGTGAGAACGCCCCAGGGCAGCCGGATCGCGTCGTACAGCAGCGTGCGCCAGCCCACCGGGTCCTTCAGCGCCATCCACGCCCGCTGGAGCATGCTCCCGCCGCGGGCGAGCGGCAGCGGTGACGGCTCCTCCACCCGCACCCCGAGCAGTGCCCTGGCCCGCGCCCGCTCCAGCTTCCCCAGCTGCCGGGCGCCCAGCAGGGACAGCGCCAGCAGCGGCAGGCCGATCACGGTGACGGTGAGGGCGCCGCCGACGGACAGTGCGGTGATCGCGTAGACGAAGCCGAACACCGCCGTCGGCAGGTTGAGCAGGAGGTGCGTGATCTCCTTCCACGTATGGATGTCGTAGGCCGGCCTCGGGGGCGGGAGGCGGTCGGTGCCATCGGCGCCGTCGGTGCCGTCGGGCCGACCGGGTATGTCGGGCTGGGCGAGGCCGTCGGGCCGGTCGGCGGCGGAGCTGGGAGCGGTCATACCGGACAGCCTGCCGAATGCGGCACCTTCCGCGCCATGCGGTACACCGCCCTCCGCCTACGGGGGAAAACCCCACCCCCGGCCGTCGCGGGGCGTCCCGCGGCGTGACTGCCTGCTTACCGGTTCTTTATCAGGGCCTAGACTCCCGTGCGTACAGGTCACGAGGTCAGGGAGCGAGGGACGGACGGTGCGGGAGACGCTGGGGGACTCGACCATCGCCGCGACACACGTCGTCACCGCGGCCGGCTACTTCCGGTCGTACTCGGCCGTGGGGCTGCTCGCCGTCGTCGGCGTGCTGTTCGTCGCGGTCGCGTTCGGCGCCGGCCGGTTGCTGCGGCCCGTAGTGCCCACCCCGGAAAAACTCCTGACTTACGAGTGCGGTGTCGACCCCGTAGGCGAGGGCTGGGCCCACACCCAGGTCCGCTACTACGTCTACGCCTTCCTGTACGTGATCTTCGCGGTCGACTCGGTCTTCCTGTTCCCCTGGGCGACGGTCTTCGCCGCCCCCGGCTACGGCGCGACGACCCTCGTGGAGATGTTCGTCTTCCTCGGCTTCCTCGCCGTCGGCCTGCTGTACGCATACAAGAAGGGCGTCCTGGCATGGACGTGACCCCGGACCCCGTGTACCTCCCCGAGCCCAAGCGGCTGGGCGCGCTGGCCAGGCTGGCGCCCGAGCCCATGAAGGTGGTCCTCAACTGGGGCCGCCGCTACTCGCTCTGGGTCTTCAACTTCGGCCTCGCCTGCTGCGCGATCGAGTTCATCGCCGCGTCGATGGCCCGGCACGACTTCATCCGGCTCGGCGTCATCCCGTTCGCGCCGGGGCCCCGCCAGGCCGATCTGATGGTGGTCTCGGGCACGGTCACGGACAAGATGGCGCCCGCCGTCAAGCGCCTGTACGAACAGATGCCCGAGCCCAAGTACGTCATCTCCTTCGGCGCCTGCTCCAACTGCGGCGGCCCCTACTGGGACTCGTACTCGGTCACCAAGGGCGTCGACCAGATCATCCCCGTGGACGTGTACGTGCCCGGCTGCCCGCCGCGTCCCGAGGCGCTGCTCCAGGGCATCCTCAAGCTCCAGGAGAAGATCGCCGCCGAGTCGCTGGGGGAGCGGTACGGCCACGGCGCCGCCCGGCCGTCCGCCGCCGCGCTCCAGAGCGGTCTGGTACGGCCGCCCGCCCCGGCCGGCGAGGAGGGCGCGTGATGAGCACGGCCGGCTGGCTACCCGCTCCCGTCGAAGAACTGTTCGGCCCGGAAGCGGTGGCCGAGGAGTCGTACGAGGTCCTGACGGTGGACGTCCCGCCGTCCGCCTGGCTCACCGCGCTTCAGGCGGCCCGTACGACGCTGACCTGCACCTATTTCGACTGGCTCAGCGCGGTCGACGAACCGGGCGCGGGCCTGCGCGTGTCCGCCCACGTGGTGGCCCTGAACCCGGTCCGCCGCCTCCTCGTGCGGACGACGGTGCCGCACGCGGCGCCGGTGCTGCCGACCGCCGTCGGGGTGTACGCCGGTGCGGCCTGGCACGAACGCGAGACGCACGAGATGTTCGGGGTGACCTTCGAGGGGCATCCGGGGCTCGAACACCTGCTCCTCCCCGAGAGCTTCGAGGGTCACCCGCTGCGCAAGGACTTCGTGCTCGCCGCGCGTGTCGCCAAGGCGTGGCCCGGCGCGAAGGAGCCCGGCGAGTCCGAGCACGGTGGTCCCAAGCGCCGCCAGATGCTTCCGCCGGGTGTCCCCGACCCCAACGAGTGGGGCCCCCTCAAGGGCCAGCTCCCCGCCGCCCCGGCCCGCCCGGCCCGCGCCGCCGGAGACCGCCCGGTACGGCGCACCCGCACCGCGGCGGAGGGCTCGACCGGTCAGCCGGGCGCGACGGAGGGCGCTGCCCCGGCGCGCCCGCGCAGGACGCGGAGCGCGAGCGAGGGCTCGGCGAGTCAGGTAACGCCGGTGGAGGGGGATTCCCAGGCGGGGGGCGGTGCCGCTGCCACTGCCGGTGCGCCGGCGCGTCCGCGGCGGATGCGGAGTGCCGGCGAGGGGTCGGCGAGTCAGGTAGCGGGAGAGCCGAAGGAGCCGGAGGCCGAGGGTGCGGCTGGTGCGGGTGGTTCAGGTGGCGTGGCTGGTGCCGAGCCGGGACCAGCCGCCGGTGGTCCGGCCCGTCCGCGGCGGATGCGGAGCGCGAGCGAGGGGTCCGCGAGCCAGACGACCGGGGGCGATGCCGCGCGGTCCGGGGCTGAGGGGCCCGCCGCCGGTCCCGCTCCGGCACCGGCCCGCCCCCGGCGTGCCCGCAGCGCGTCGGAGGGCTCGGCCTCCCAGCGCACCCCGGAGCCCCCGGCGACCGACTCGGCGGAGGGGCCTGCGGGCTCCGGCAACGCCGACCGCCCGGCCAGCCGTACGGCACCGCGCAGCGCAGACGCCCCATGGCACCACGCCCGCCCGGCGTTCGACGAGCCGGAGCGGGCCGCGGGGCCGGAACGGACCGCGGAGCCTCAGCAGGCCGCCGAGCCCGAGCAGGCCGCGGAGCCGGAGCGGGCCGCCGAGCCGGAGTCTCGCGAGGGGGCTGGGCGCGGTGCCGTAGAGGCACCCGAGGCAGCCAAGTCGCGGCACGCCGAAACGGCTGAGCCGGAGCAGGTTGCCGAGCCGGAGCCTTGCGAAGGGGCTGAGCGAAGTGCCGTAGAACCGCGCGAGGCTGTTGAGTTGCGGTCCGCCGGATCCACCGAACCGCAGCCCACGCCCGAGCCGTTCCAGCCGCCCGAGCCGTCACGGCCCGCCGAGCCTTCGGAGCCGACCGGGCCGGCACGTCTTGCCGAGCCTTCAGAACCGGCCGGGCCCTCGGAACCGACCGCTTCGCAGCCCCGGACCAGCCAACCCCCATCCGACCCGGACTCGACCCCGAACTCCGACCCGGACCCGGACCCGGCCCCGGCCCAGACCTCGGAACCGAAGCCGGACTCCGACCCGGACCCGGACCCCACCCCGAACACCGACCCGAAACCCGCCCCGGACTCCGACCCCACCCCGACCCCCGAAGTCCCCCCGACCGACCCCCCAGGAGGCCCGCAGTGAACGGCGCACTCGACGTCGCCCTGCGGCTCGTGGCCGTGTTCGTCGTGTTTCTCGTCTTCCCGCTGGTCGTGGGGCAGACCGAGCACAAGGTGATGGCCCATATGCAGGGGCGGCTCGGGCCGATGTACGCGGGCGGGTTCCACGGGTGGGCCCAGCTGGTCGCGGACGGGGTGAAGTTCGCGCAGAAGGAGGACGTGGTGCCGGCGCAGGCCGACCGCCGGGTCTTCCAGCTCGCGCCCGCCGTCGCCCTGCTGCCGTACCTGTTCGTCCTGCTCGTCATCCCGATCGGACCGAGCGAGGGTGCCGTCGGCCAGGCCCTGGACGCGGGCGTGTTCTTCGCGCTCGCGGTGATGGGCGTCGGCGTCCTCGGCTCGCTCATGGCGGGCTGGGCCAGCGCCAACAAGTTCTCCCTGCTCGGCGGCCTGCGCACCGCCGCCCAGCTGCTGGCCTACGAACTGCCGATGCTGCTCCCCGCGGCCTCCGTCGCGATGGCGGCCGGCACCGTCTCCCTGCCGGGCATCCTGCACGCCTTCCACTGGTGGTGGCTGCCCTGGCAGCTGATCGGCGCGGTCGTCTTCTTCGTCGCCGGGCTCGCCGAGCTGCAACGTCCGCCGTTCGACATGCCCGTCGCCGACTCGGAGATCATCTTCGGCGCGTACACCGAGTACACCGGCCTGCGCTTCGCCCTGTTCCTGCTCGCCGAGTACGCAGGCATCGTCGTGCTGTGCGGTCTGACCACCGTCCTCTTCCTGGGCGGCTGGCACGGCCCCTGGGGCGCGGACGGGCTCGGCTGGGTCTGGACGCTGCTGAAGGCCGCGATCCTCGCCTTCCTCGTCATCTGGCTCCGCGTCACCTACCCCCGGCTGCGCGAGGACCAGCTCCAGAAGCTGTCCTGGACCCTCCTCGTCCCCCTCTCCCTCGCCCAGATCGCCCTCACCGGCATCGTCAAGGTGGTGATCTCCTGATGGCCGAGTCGCTCCCGCCCACCCGGCCCCGCATCCCCGGTTCCGGACTCGCCAAGGGCCTCGCCGTCACCCTGCGCACGATGACGCGCAAGCACGGCACCGAGCAGTACCCGGACACGCTGCCCGAACTGCCGCCCCGCACCCGCGGCGTGATCGGCCTGTTCGAGGAGAACTGCACGGTCTGCATGCTGTGCGCCCGCGAATGCCCCGACTGGTGCATCTACATCGACTCCCACAAGGAGACGGTGCCGCCCGCCGCACCCGGCGGCCGCGAGCGCAGCCGCAACGTCCTCGACCGGTTCGCCATCGACTTCGCCCTGTGCATGTACTGCGGTATCTGCATCGAGGTCTGCCCCTTCGACGCGCTGTTCTGGTCCCCGGAGTTCGAGTACGCCGAGACCGACATCCACGAGCTCACCCACGAGCGGGACAAGCTCCGCGAGTGGATGTGGACCGTGCCGGCCCCGCCCGCGCTCGATCCGGGCGCGGAGGAGCCGAAGGAGATCGCCGCCGCCCGCAAGAGCGCCGAGAAGCTGGCCGCGGCACGGGCCGAGGCGGCGCAGGCCGACTCGAAGGAGGGCGACGCATGACCCCCGCCCCCACTCTGAGCCTTGCGGCCGCCCCGCACGGCTTCCTCTCCCCGACCGGCGTCGAGATCGCCTTCCTCCTCGTCGGCCTGGTCACCCTCGGCGCCGCGCTGATCACCGTCACCACCCGGCAACTGGTGCACGCCGCCCTGTGGCTGGTGGTCGCGCTCGGCGGCCTCGCCGTGGAGTACCTGCTGCTCACGGCCGAGTTCATCGCCTGGGTGCAGGTCCTGATCTACGTCGGTTCCGTCGTCGTACTCCTCCTGTTCGGGCTGATGCTCACCAGGGCCCCCATCGGCCGTTCCCCGGACGCCGACTCCGGGAACCGCTGGGCCGCCCTCGCGGTCGCGGTCGCCGCCGCCGTCGCCCTGGTGTGGGTGGTCGCCGACGCCTTCCGTACGACCTGGATCGACCTGACCGGACCGGCCGCCGGCACCACCCACGTCACCGGGGCGAGCCTGTTCCGGTACTGGGTGCTGCCCTTCGAGGCCCTGTCCGTGCTGCTCCTCGCGGCCCTGGTCGGCGCGATCGTCCTGTCCCGCAAAGCCAAGGCCGAGGCCGACGGCGGGGACGAGCCGGACGCCCGTACGCCGACGCCCGTGCCCGCCCAGAAGGACGGCGCCCGCTGATGCACCTCGTCTACCCCGCCGTACTCTCCGCCCTCCTCTTCTGCACCGGCCTGTACGGCGTCCTCGCCCGCCGCAACGCGATCCTGGTCCTGATGTCGGTCGAGCTGATGCTCAACGCCGTCAACCTCAACCTGGTCGCCTTCGACGTCTGGCTCAGCCGCGCCGCCCGCGACACCGTGCACTCCGGCCAGGCGCTGACCCTGTTCACCATCGCCGTCGCCGCCGCCGAGATCGGCATCGGCCTGGCGATCGTGCTCGCCGTGTACCGCAACCGCGGCACCTCCGACATCGACAAGCTCCGCGACACCGCCGAAGGCCCCGATGCCGCGGAACCGGGTGCCGACCGGGCACAGAAGACCGAGGCCACCGCGTGACCACGACCACCCTCGCCGTACTCGTCCCCCTCCTGCCGTTCCTCGGCGCCGTGGCCGGGCTGCTGCTCGGCCGTACCGCGCCCGGTTTCGTGCGCCCGCTCGCCGTGCTGCCGCCGCTGGCCTCTCTGGTGCTGGCCGCGCTGGTCGCCGTCCGCCAGGGCGGCGGACCGGCCGTGGACGCGCACACGGAACTGACCCCCACCGGTTCGGTGCCCGTCGAACTGGCCCTGCACCTCGACGGCTTCGCCGCGCTCGTCGCGATCCTGGTCGCCTTCGTGGCGGCCTGTGTGCAGATCTACTCCACGGGCTACCTGCGCGAGGACCCGCGCTACCCCTCGTACGCCGCCCTCGTCTCCCTGTTCACCTCCGCGATGCTGCTCGTCGTCTACTCCGGCGACCTGATCGTGTTGCTGGTCGGCTGGGAGGTGATGGGCATCTGCTCCTACTTCCTGGTCGGCCACTACTGGGAGACCCCCGAGGCCCGCGCCGCGTCCCTCAAGGCGTTCCTGGTCACCAAGCTCGGCGATGTGCCGTTCCTGATCGGCCTGTTCGCGCTCGCCATCGACGCCGGCTCCTTCCGCATCACCTCCGTCCTCGGCACGGTCGCGAACGGCGGGCTGCACCATCCGACCCTGGTCGCCCTGCTGCTGCTCGCGGGCGTGGCCGGAAAATCGGCGCAATTCCCGCTGCACACCTGGCTGCCGGACGCCATGGCCGGCCCGACGCCGGTCTCGGCGCTGATCCACGCCGCCACGATGGTCGCCGCCGGTGTCTACTTCGTCGCCCGTCTCCTCCCGGTGTTCGAGGCGTCCGGTGCCGCGATGCTGGTCCTCGCCGTGATGGCCGCCGTCACCATGACCGGCTCCGGGCTCGCCGCGCTCGCCCAGGACGACATCAAGCGCGTCCTCGCCTACTCGACGATGGGCCAGCTCGGCTACATGACCGGTGCCCTGGCCGTCGGCGACCGCGGTGCCGCCGTCTTCCACCTCCTGTCCCACGGCGCCTTCAAGGCGCTGCTGTTCCTCGCCGCCGGTGTGATCATCCACGCCTCCGGCACCAACTCGCTGGCCGCCATGTCCCGCATGCGCGGTCTGCGCGAGCGAGTCCCGGACGCCTACTGGACGATGACCGTGGCCCTGCTCGCGCTCGCCGCGATCCCGCCGTTCAGCGGCTTCTTCTCCAAGGAGTCCGTCCTCGGCGCCGCCGAACACGCGGCTCACGGGGACACCGCGCACGTGCCCGGCGCGGCCGGCTGGCTCGTCCTCGTCGCCGGTCTGGTGACCGCCGTACTCACCGCCGCCTACGCCACCCGGCTGTGGCTGCTGGCCTTCCACGGCCGGGGTGCCGAGGCCCCCGACCACGGCCGCCAGCCGCTGACCATGACCGCGGTCCTGTGGGTCCTCGCGGTGCCCTCGCTGGCCTTCGGCGGGCTCGCCTACCGCGCGCTGCCCGGCTGGTTCGACGGCACCTCGCTGACCCCGACCCTGCTCACCTCCATCCTCGGCACGGGTCTCGCCGTGGTCGGCGCCCTCCTCACCTACGGCGTCTGGCAGCGCACCACCCGAAGCCTCGTCAGCGTCCCGCTCGGCGCGGTGGCCGCCCACCCCGAGGGCGACGCGGGACTGGTCGAGGCCGAGGCCATCGCCAGCCACACGCCGGCCTACGGCGACATCGCCTACGCCCCCGACCCGGCGGACCCCGGGCGGGTGCTGCTCGGCCCGCTGCACCGGCACGCGGCCGTCGGCTTCCACCTCGACGCCGTCTACGCCGCGCTGTTCGTCCGCCCGGTGCGGGGCGCGGCGAGCCTCGTCCGCTTCCTCGACCGGGAGGTCGTGGACACCTACGTCGGCGCCGCCGGCGCGCTGCCCCGGTTGCTCGGGGCCGCCGTACGCCGCGCCCAGACCGGCAATGTGCAGACCTATGTGAGCGCGCTGCTCGCCGGCACCGTCGTCCTGGCGGTCGCCGTCGTCCTCGTCGCCACGGGAGCGTGAGCAGGCGTGATCGATATCAACGAGTCCCTGATGCGAGTCCTTCTGGCATTGATCGTCGTCGGCCCGCTCATCGGCGCCGTCGCCGCCCTCCTGCCGGCCCCGCCCGGACTGAAGGGGAAGTCGCCCGAGCAGTCCGTGCTGCGCCACGGCGTCACCGTGACCGGGGTGATCCTCGCCGCCGCGATCCTGCTCGCGCTCGGCTTCGACCACCACCATCCGGCGAGGATGCAGGCCACGACCGACATCAGCTGGATCCCCGCGCTGGACGTGCGGATCCACCTCGGCGTCGACGGCATTTCCCTCCCCCTTGTCGTGCTGACCGCGCTGCTGACCTTCCTGTGCGCGCTGTACTCCTACTTCAAGCCGCCCACGGGCCCGTCCCCGAAGGCGTTCGTCGCCCTGCTGCTCCTGCTGGAGACCGGCACGCTCGCGACCTTCGCCGTGCTCGATCTGCTGCTGTTCTTCCTCGCCTTCGAGACCGTGCTGATCCCGATGTACTTCCTCATCGCCCGCTGGGGCGGCGAGGGGCGGAACCGGGCCGCGTGGAAGTTCATCCTGTTCACGCTGCTCGGCTCCGTCGTCATGCTGCTCGGCCTGCTCCTGATCGGAATCAAGGCGGGCACGTTCGACATGGTGGCACTCGCCACTGACAACGGCCGGTCGCTGACCGCGTCCGTGCAGGTCATCGCCGTTGTGGCGATCGGTCTCGGGCTCGCGGTCAAGACCCCGATGTGGCCGCTGCACAGCTGGCTGCCCGATGCCCACACCGCCGCCCCGACCACGGGCTCGGTCCTGCTCGCCGGGGTCCTGCTGAAGATGGGCACGTACGGGTTCGTCCGGATCCTGCTGCCGGTCGCGCCGCACGGGTTCCGCGTCTTCGCGCCGTACCTCGCCGCGTTCGCCGTCGTCGGGATCATCTACGGGTCCCTGGCCTGTCTGGCGCTGGCCAGGCGGGGCGCGAAGGGCGACCTCAAGCGGCTGATCGCCTACTCCTCGGTCGGTCACATGGGCTTCGTCCTCCTCGGCATCGCCACCATGACCCCGACCGGTGTCAACGGCGCCCTGTTCGCCAACATCGCCCACGGCCTCATCACCGGCCTGCTGTTCTTCCTGGTCGGCGCCCTGAAGGAGCGCACCGGCAGCACCGACCTCGACACCGCCGAGGAGACCGGCCTCGGCCTGTACGGCAAGGCGCCCCGCCTCGGCGGGCTGCTCGCCTTCGGTGCCGTGGCCTCCCTCGGGCTGCCCGGACTCGCCGGGTTCTGGGGCGAGATGCTCTCTCTGTTCGGCGCGTTCGAACCCGCGGGGGCCCTCAGCCGTCCCGCGTTCCTCACCTTCATGGCGATCGGCGCGTTCGGCACCCTGCTGACGGCCGCGTACATGCTGATCGTGGTCCGCCGGGTGTGCATGGGCGGCGCCGAGCGCGAGGTGCCCAAGCTCGCCGACGTCCAGGGCTACGAGTTCGCCGCCTGGACCCCGCTCGTCGCCCTGACCGTCGTCGCCGGACTGTGGCCACGGGCCCTGCTCGGCCTGACCGACCCGGCCGTGCACCAGCTGCTCGCAGGAGGCACCCGATGAGCGCCCAGCCCTTCGCCCAGCCCCTCGCCGCGACTGCCGAGTCCGCCGCGTCGCTGGTCCAGTCCGTCGACTGGCTCGCCGTCGCCCCGCCCCTGATCGCCGCGGTCGTGGCGCTCGGCGTGCTCGTCGCCGACCTCTTCCTGCCCGAGGCCCGCAAGAACGTCCTCGGCTGGATCTCGGTGGCCGGACTCGCCGCCGCCGCGCTGATGCTGCTGCCGCTGCTGGACGGCGACCGCGCCACCTTCTGCCTGGCCGGCACCGGCACCGGATCGGGCACCGGCGGCCCGCGCGCGTGCAGCTACACCGCCGACCACTTCACCCTCGTCATCCAGTTCCTGGTCCTCGGCGGCGCCCTGCTCGCCGCCCTGCTGTCGATCACCACCCTGGACGACGACCGGCGGCGCGTCCCGCCCGGCGAGTTCTGGTTCCTGCTGCTGTCCGCCACGGCCGGTGCCGCCCTGCTGCCCGCCGCCCGCGACCTGGCCACCCTGATCGTGGCCCTGGAGACCGCCTCCCTGCCCGCCTTCGCGCTCGTCGGCATCCGGCACGGGGACAAACGCTCCTCCGAGGCCGCGCTGAAGTTCTTCCTGTCCTCGGTCACCGCCACCGCGGTCAGCCTGATGGGCGTCAGCTTTGTCTACGCCGCCACCGGAACCCTCTACCTCACCCAGGTGGCGCAGCGACTTCCGGACGCCCCCGGCCAGTTGCACACCCTGGCCCAGACGGGCGTCGTCCTCACCCTGATCGGCTTCGCCTTCAAGTTGGCCGCCGTGCCCTTCCACTTCTGGGTGCCCGACACCTATGTGGGCGCGCCGCTGCCCGTCGCCGCCTACTTGTCGGTCGTCGGCAAGGCGGTGGGCTTCTCCGGCCTGATCCTCGTCACCGTGGTCGCGTTCCCGTCGTACGCCGGCGTCTGGGGGCCCGCGCTCGCCGTCCTGGCCGCGCTCACCATGACCGCCGGCAACGTCGGCGCGCTGCGCCAGCGGGCCACGCGCGCGCACAGCGCCGTACGACTGCTCGCCTGGTCCTCCGTGGGCCAGGCCGGCTATCTCCTCGTACCGATCGCGGCGGCCGGGTACGCCAAGGACGCGCAGAAGGCGATCGGTTCGACCGTCGCGTACGCCCTCATGTACGCCGTCGTGAACCTCGGCGCGTTCGCAGTGGCCGCCGTGGTGGGCCGCAACCGCGGCCAGAACCGGATCTCCGACTACCGGGGCCTGTACGGCACCAACCCGGTGACCGCTCTCCTGATGGCCTTCTTCCTGCTCTGCCTGGCCGGGCTGCCGCCGGGGATCATCGGCCTGTTCGCCAAGGTCACCGTGTTCTCGGCGGCCGTGGACGCGGGCCTGGGCTGGCTCGCGGTCGTCATGGCCGTCAACGTGGTGATCGCCCTCTACTACTACCTCCAGTGGACCGCCCTGCTGTTCCGCGCCCCCGAGGGCGAGGCCGTCCGACACCGGGTCCCGGCCCCGCTCACAGCCGCGATCGCCCTCGCCGGGGTGGCGGGCGTCGCGCTGTCCGGGGCACCTCAACTGGTGCTGCGGTTCGCGGCCACCGGGCTTTTCTGAGGCGGTCCACCAAGCCCCTCCGAGGCGTTCCACCAGGCCCCTCCGCGGCAGCCCCCCGGCCCCCTCCGGAACGGCCTGCCGACCCCCTTCGGAACGGCCTGCCGGCCCCTCCCCTACAGCCCACCGGTCAGCCTCCGCGGCAGCCCACCGCCCCCCTCCGCGCGGCCACGGACCCCCCCTCACTCGTACGGCCGCCGCGCCCGCCCCCGCCCACCTGGGAACTTGTGGCCGCCGCCTCGCGTTGGGCAGTGCGGGAGGGTCCACTGGACCGAAGGGTCCCTGAACCACTTGGAGGGCGTACCGTGCACCGCCGGCACAACGGGCTCAGGACCGCAGTACTCCTCGGGGGACTGTCGGCGCTCATCATCATCATCGGCGGCTTCTTCGGCCGCACCGGCTTGATCGTCGCGCTCCTGATCGCCCTCGGCACGAACGCGTACGCGTACTGGAACAGCGACAAACTGGCGCTGCGCGCGATGCGGGCCCGCCCGGTGAGCGAGTTCGAGGCCCCGGCGCTGTACCGGATGGTCCGCGAGCTGTCCACACAGGCCCGCCAGCCCATGCCCCGGCTCTACATCTCCCCGACCGAGGCCCCGAACGCCTTCGCCACGGGCCGCAATCCTCGCAACGCGGCGGTGTGCTGTACCGAGGGCATCCTGCGCCTGCTGGACGAGCGCGAACTGCGCGGCGTCATCGGGCATGAGCTGAGCCATGTCTACAACCGGGACATCCTCATCTCCTCGGTGGCCGGCGCGCTCGCCTCGGTGATCATGTTCCTGGTGAACTTCGCCTGGCTGATCCCGATCGGCCGTTCGGAGGACGACGAGGGCCCCGGCCTGCTCGGCATGCTGCTGATCATGATCCTGGGCCCGCTCGCCGCGACGCTGATCCAGCTGGCCATCAGCCGCTCCCGCGAGTACGAGGCGGACGCCTCCGGCGCACAGCTCACCGGCGACCCGCTCGCCCTCGCCAGCGCCCTGCGCAAGCTGGAGATCGGCACCCAGCAGCTGCCGCTGCCGCCCGAGCCGCGGATCGAGACGGCGAGCCACATGATGATCGCGAACCCGTTCCGTCCGGGTCAGGGGCTGTCGAAGATGTTCTCCACGCACCCGCCGATGGCAGAGCGGATCGAGCGCCTGGAGGGCATGGCCGGCCGCAGGCCCTGAGTCCGGGACCGCCTCCACCGGCGCTCCGGAACCCCTCACGCCGGAACCGCCGGGCGCCCGTCACAAGGACAGCGCGAGCGCCGCTCCCAGGCCCCCGAGCCCCAGGGCGACGGCCCCCTGGGGCCAGCCGCCGTTCCCCCACCGGAAGAAGCGGTCCAGGGCGAGCCGGCCGGGCCCGATGGCCGCGACGGCGAGGGCGACGACGGCGATGCAGATGTTGTACTCCACTCCGCCTTGCTCCACCCACACCCCGTGGGCGGCGCTCACGGTGACCATGGCGTTGATCATCACGCCCACGATCGCGGCGGCCGCGAGCGGGACGAACAGCCCGGCGGCGAGGCCGAGGCCGCCGAGGAGTTCGGAGAGGCCGCCGATGGCCGCGAAGAGTCTGCCGGGGCGGTAGCCGAGGGATGCGAACCCCTTGCCGGTGGCGGTCAGTCCCTGCCCGCCGAACAGTCCGAAAAGCTTCTGGGACCCGTGCCCCGCGAGAAGCAGGCCGAAGGTCAGCCGGAGCAGCAGCAGTCCGCAGTCCGCGGCGCTCACCCCCGTACGGCCGGCCCCCTGGCGGGTGGCCGACGGTGTGGCGGCGGTGGACGGGCCGATGTGGTTCCTGGGCATCTGAGGACTCCGTACGGATGCCGGATACGCGCTCCCCCAAGCCTGGACAGGCTTCATGCCCCCTGCTCGCCGCCCCTGTAACGATGATTCCGGAGGTACGGCGCCCCCGCACATCGATCAGCGGTTGCCGAACCCCCGGTCCGTGGGGACGATCTCGCGGCCCAGCGGCATCAGCGAGACCGGGATGAGCTTCAGGTTCGCCCAGCCGAAGGGGATGCCGATGATCGACAGGAACAGCGGGATGCTGGTGATCAGGTGTCCCAGGGCGAGCCACCAGCCCGCGAAGATCACCCAGATGACGTTGCCGATGACCGATCCCGCGCCGGCGTCCGGCCGGTCCACGGCGGTCCGGCCGAACGGCCACAGGACGAACCCGGCGATGCGCAGCGAGGCGATGCCGAAGGGGATCGTGATGATCAGGACGAAGCAGATCAGCGCGGCGATGAGGTAACCGATCGACATCCAGATGCCGCAGAAGAGCAGCCACAGGATGTTGAGCAGCAGGTTGAACACCTTCATGATCGGTACCTCTCAGGTCACTGCGCCGGGCTTCCCTGCTGCCACAAGTATCAGGCGGTCACGCCCTTCGAGCGGTGCCGGAGCGTCTTGTAGCGAGATCGGGAACGATCCGGGACGAAAGCCCGACCGGGCGGCGGCAACCGGGCGGAGGTTTGCCGGCGTCCTGTTCACCAAGACGGTACGAAACCGCGCACGGCGGACCGGTGGTCCTCACCAAGGTCTCACGAACGGGCCTGTGCGCACCGGGCGCGAAAGGGCAGGGTTGGCGCTATGGGCATCATCGCTTGGATCATTCTGGGGCTGCTGGCCGGAGCCATAGCCAAGGTCCTGCTGCCGGGTCGCGACCCCGGCGGGCTCCTGGGCACGACCGTCATCGGCATCGTGGGCGCGTTCGTCGGTGGCTGGATCTCGTCCCGTTGGCTGCATCACCCCGTCAGCAGGCACTTCTTCGACGGCGCCACCTGGGTGTCCGCCATCGGTGGCTCCCTGGTCCTGCTGATCGCCTACCGCCTGGTCTTCGGCAACTCCCGCCGCGGCTGAGCATCGCCCCGGCAACACGGAAGGGTGGGCGCCCGCAGGGCCCCACCCTTCTCTCCCGTTCCCCGCCCCGGTTCGCCGGAGTGCCCTCATCGTGTCCTATGGCCGCCTCGCTCATGCGTTTTCGCAGCTCACCGCCATCTTCTTTCTTCTGGCGCGGTTCGCAACGTGTGATCACCCCGGAACCGCGATTCCGGGGTGATCACGGCGTTGAGCCTTCAGGAGCGTGGTGAACGAGGTAGTCCGGTCGTGTCGTCGTACAGGCGCCAGGCGGGTACGCGCAGCGCGCCATCGCCGTCTGCGGTGGCGAGTAGTTGCCGCCGCCGGAGCATCAGGCGCAGATGACGGCCGGCGTCGGTCGCGACGTCGTGTCCGAGGTCGAGGAGAACTGCCCGCACACTCTGATCGCTTCGGGTCACGGCATCGGCTCGGTGGCCGTTCACTGCGGCATCGAGCTCGACGGTCGATCCGGGTTGGCTGGACAGCTGGGTGTACAGCCGCTTCAGCAGTTCGTTGTATCCGTCGTGGTCGGCTCGGTCGGGCGCGTCCGTCGAAGCGGAAGCCCGGAACAGGGCAGCGCCGACTCCGCCACGTTGCTGCCAGAGGCCGGCATCGCCCACAACGATCAGGTGTGAGCGAGCACGGGTGATGGCGACGTTCCACAGGTTGAGCTGTCGGTCGATCCAGCTGATCGCACCGGGGTGCATCCCCTCACCCGCGACCAGGGAGAAGATCACCACGTCGCGTTCGCCACCCTGGAAGGTGTGGACCGTCCCGGTGCGGACCCGCTCCGGATCGTGATCACGGAGGCGCCGCTTCAGCGCTTCCTCCTGGGCCTTGAAGGGGGTGACCACCCCGATGGATGCTTCGGGAGGGAGATCCTTGAGCAGGCTCCGGACGAAGCTCTCCACCTTGGTGATCTCGCCCTCATTGACCCAGGAGCTACCCGAGCGTGGCCTTGCCGCCGGAGCCCTGACATCTGACCAGAAGAGCGCTGGTCGGTCCAGCGACGGTCGCGATCGGACGTCAGTGAGAACGGTCAGCCGGCCGTCGTAGAAGAGATGGTTGGAGACGGCGGCGATCGCCGGATGGCAGCGGAAGTGCTCGTCCAGGAGCATGCTCCTGCCCGCGGCCCGCTCCGCGGCGTGGAAGGCACTGTGTCGCCGGTAGGCGAGTTGGTGGCGCTCGAGCCAGTCCGAGCGCAGGCCGCTTCCCCGCCGGACCACCGATTCGCGCTCCGGACCGATCTTGGCGATGTGCGGGAGTTGCATGGCATCGCCGATGATCAATGCTCGACGTGCCCGAAACAGCAGGGGGAGTACATGGGGGATGGCACACTGGCTGGCCTCGTCGACGATCACCAGGTCGAACAGGGCGGCATCCGGCGGGAAACGTCGGGCAGA
The DNA here is from genome assembly GCF_044327085.1 of Streptomyces sp. AM6-12. Taxonomy (NCBI): domain Bacteria; kingdom Bacillati; phylum Actinomycetota; class Actinomycetes; order Kitasatosporales; family Streptomycetaceae; genus Streptomyces; species Streptomyces sp. AM6-12. The sequence continues at coordinate 3,094,853 of NZ_JBIQWN010000001.1, read as the reverse complement.
GAGGCTGGTCACCGCCCAACCTCGAACCGAGGGCAGCACCGACTTGACCGCGGGCCAGTCACTCCCGCCGGCGTCGCGAGCGGTCAGCAAACCCATGATCGCCGACCGCCCGGCACGGGCCGCCGTCCGCACCACGCTGTCGAGCAGTATGCCGCTGGCCGAGCGCACCCCTGACTCGACGTTGTCGAGCTTCTCGGTCAGCAGGGCGTCGTCCAGGACGGTCAATGTGTGCTCGCGTCCGCTGCGCCAGTCCTGTTCGGCCGTGGCGAAATCCGCCAGAGCGGAGCAGACTTCGGCGGTCGGCCGCCCGGCGGGGTCGATCCCGACCCGGCGCAGCAATCGCTTGCGGCGCCTTTCGCCGAAGAACCAGGCATGTGCCAGTCCTGTGGCCTGACGGGCCAAGCGCTCCGGATCGTCAACGCCCAGCAGCTCGACCAGATCGCGGACCGGGGTGCCGAGTCGATCAGCATGCTGTTCTCGTGCCTCGCCGGTCCGGAGCAGCGCACGCTCGGCACTTGCGATCCGGGCGAATTCCTCCTGCAGCTGCGACAGTTGGCCGGCCGCGACGTCGACCTCCAACTCGGCGGTCTTGGTATTGCGGTCCGGAGCGGGAGCCTCCAGCAGCTTGCGCAGAGTCGCGGTTTCGATCTCCCGGTAGTCGACCTCGCGCCCGGTCGACCCTGTGCGCACAATGCTTCCCGGCGAGAGCTGTTCGCAGCGTCGCCAGACCTCGTCCACAGCCTGGTTGTTGGTGGAGGCGATCAGTACCCGCTCGCCGGCGGCCAGGGCGGTGGCGACGAGGTTGGCCACCAACTGGCTCTTGCCGGTACCGGGGGGTCCGGTGGCCACGGTGAGTCGACGCGTCATCGCCGACCGCAGTACGGCTGACTGCGCCTCGTTGGAAGGCAGCGGTGTCACCAGCCGGACCGATTCGGGCTTTCGCTCGTCGGGCGCGGAGCGCTCTTCGGGTATCGGGGAGAGCGCCGCGAGCGAGGTCCGCCCGATCTCGGAGACCTTCTTGGCGATGCTGTCGAAGTCGGCCAGCAGCTTCTTGGTTGCCTTCGAGTCCCGAGGCGCCAGGAAGAGCACGGCGGAGTTTCGTGCACCATTGCCCGGTGTGCGGACGTCGATCCGATCGGCCAGCTGATCGGGGCGAGGCTCTTGGATGCATGGCAGCTCGTACTCCTGCATCAGGAGATTGCGGACGTCCACGGCCATTCGGTCATGCTGTCCGGCGTGCCAGGTGGGCTGGTAGGTCTCCGAGAGCTCTGCGGCTTCCTCTTTGCCGAGCCATTCCTCGGCAAAGCGTGGATGCGGGACGACCGGCCCGTAGGGCTTGAGGCGGGCGCTGCCCTCGTGATGCACCACCTCGACTCGGCGCACCAGGAGCGGAGCGAACTTCGGGGAGAGCCAACTCCTGCCGTTCCGGGGACCGTTGATGAGAACAACTGGGTACCCGGCCCAGAGGTCGGCATCCTGGGCCGCGGCGGCCTCGATCAGGTCCGTGGCCTCGGACGGTACTTCGGTGCAGTCGTCCTCATCCAACTCGCCGGACAGCAGGCGCTCCGATCCGGTGAGGCAGACGTACGAGGTGCCGTGATCGTGAACGGACATGAGCGGAGTGTCCGCCTCGTCCGACAGCACGCACTCACGGTAGTAGGTGAGGAGTTCGGACCAGCCCGGCTGGCTCCGGCCCGGCGATACCGCCTTGGGGCTCTGAGTGGTCGAAGGAGTCTGGGAAGGAGCCCGCCGGGTGAAGGGTGCGAGTCTCGGAGCGCTGCCGACAGGGCAACTGGCGAGGACCATCCGATCGTCGACACAGTGGGCTGACTTGACCGGAATCTGGCTTGATCCCTTGGCACGCATGCGTCGGTTGACGTAATCGAACAGCTCGCCAACGGAGACTTCGCCGGTCCCGCTCTTGCTGACCTTGCCGGTGCGCAGGGCTTCGACGACCTCCGCGGTGAAAGCCGACGGCTCGACCACGCCATTGTTCTGGGCGCCGCTGTAGGAGTCCTCACCCGCTCGTGAGGACGAGAGCACATAGACACCGTGGCTGCGCAGTGGTGAGTCCTCGCCGGACTTCGCGGCCGCGGGAGCGGAACGATCCGTCGTCCGCAGGCCGACCGCGAAGCCACCGCTCCGGCAGCAGTCGATCATTACGACCTTCTGCCTCGCCCAGCAGGCTTCCAAGCGCTCGTTGACGAAGCCCGCACCGACAGCGGTCGCGGCGACCCGGTCGTAGTCGGTGTCCTTGGCCACGAAATGGAACTCGCCGCCCGCGCTGGCGGAGAGCCTGGTGCCGTGACCGGAGATGTAGAGCAGCGCAAGTTCGTCCTGATCACAGCTTTCGAGGAACTCGCTGATCTCGTACTGCATGTCGTCTGCAGTGAGGTCGGCGGCCGTCTTCACGGAGACGAAGGCGCCGATGCTCCGGTGCTCAAGCACCTGTGCCAGGTGCCAGATGTCGGCCTGGGTGGACGGCAGGGAGCCGAAGCGGCCGTCGTCGTAGTTCTCGTTGGCGATCAGCAGCGCGCGGCGGCGCACCAGACGGGTCACTCCTGCTCGCCTTCAGGGGCAGCCGGTTCGTCGGCGTGGTCGAGGAAGGCGCGAATGATGCGCTCCTGCGCGTCGTCGGGGCGACCGGTCACGGTGATTGACCGGTCTCCTTCGGTGATCTCCACCTTGCGGTGGCGGTCCTTGGCACACCATTCCTTGATCAGCTCGATCAGGACACGCGAGGCCGGCCTGACCGCTGCGGCGGCGACGCCAAGCGCGGTGATCTCCGAGACCACTCCGCCTTTACGGTCGTCATGCGTGGGTGCGCCTTCCTCGGCGGTCAGGAACGTCGGCTCGGCAGCACCAGCCCGTTGGAGTGCGTCGTGCAGATCCCGGGTGAGGCGTTCCTGGCGGAGCGTGTCGCCGCCGGCGAGCACCTCTAACCGCCACAGCGGTTGCTCCTGACTCATGCTGTCCCCCTTGCTTGATGCCGGCGGGCCACTTGACGGGCTGAGGACAGGTTACGCCGATGGGTCATTCTGGGTGATCGGTCGATCACTGGCTGATCCGCCATCGACGTCCAGGACCAAGTCCTCCGAGGCGTCGAACGTTCCCGACACCTACGCCCCCCGAGGCCAACGACGAGGGCACAACGAGGGCGGCGGTGGAGTCGGTCCTCGCCGGAATGCCCTGGTTGTGCCCTGTGGTCGCCTAGCTGACGCGTTTCCGCAGGTCAGCACAGTGTTCTAGCGGTAGTTGACGAACTGAAGCGCGAAGTCGAAGTCCTTGCCCTTCAGGAGGGCGATCACGGTCTGGAGGTCGTCGCGGCTCTTGGAGCTGACGCGCAGCTCATCGCCTTGGACCTGGGCCTTGACGCCCTTGGGGCCCTCGTCGCGGATGATCTTTGCCACCTTCTTGGCGTTCTCCTGGGAGATGCCCTCCTCGATCGAGGCGAAGATCTTGTACTCCTTGCCGGACAGCTGGGGCTCGCCCGCGTCCAGCGCCTTCAGCGAGATGCCCCGCTTGATCAGCTTGGACTGGAAGACGTCGAGGACGGCCTTCACCCGCTCCTCGGAGTTCGCCTCCATGAGGATCTTCTCCCCCGACCACGCGATCGAGGCGCCGACGCCCTTGAAGTCGTAGCGCTGGGAGATCTCCTTGGCGGCCTGGTTGAGGGCGTTGTCGACCTCCTGCCGCTCGACCTTCGAGACGATGTCGAAACTGGAGTCGGCCATGTCCTGTGGCTCCTTGTATCGGGTGCGTATCGGGTGCGTGCCGGCGTGCGTGGCGGCGGCCGCCGGGCCCGGCATCCAGCCGGGCCGCATCCGCACCAGCCTAGCCACCCCATGACCCGAGGGCTGGAGATCAATCGGGTGGCGAAGCACCCCCGTGGATCGGGTATTGTTTACGTCGTTGCCGGGGAACACCGCCGAAAGCGGGTTCGAATTGGCAGCAACCTTGGCGGTGTGCCCGAGCGGCCAAAGGGAGCAGACTGTAAATCTGCCGGCTCAGCCTTCCCAGGTTCGAATCCTGGCGCCGCCACGCTGAGGGAAACCCCCTCCGACCTGCTGAAAAGCGGGACGGAGGGGGTTTCTTCGTATTCGAACATGCTGATTCGAACGATGCTCGAAAAGCGAGGCTTGTCTCACCTGGTCTCAGGTGTGACCCGATCCTGATCGGAGCGTGTCCCCCAGGTGTCCCCCGGGGGGACGTGCTCTTTCAGTGCCATTCCCGCAGGCCAGCCTCAATCTGGCGGTTCGCTCGGTCCTGGGCCTGTGCCAGAACCTTCGCGTAGACCCGCAGGAGCACAGCCACGGAGTGCCCGGCCCTACGCGCTACCTCCATGGGATCGACCCCAGAGAAGAGCCAGAAGGAGACCCCGGCGCACCGCAGGTCGTACGGCCGACGGGCGAGCGGGGACGCCACCTCGGAGGGGGGCAAGGCGGCGCTCCGGGCTTCCGCCCAAACCTCTCCGTAACCCGTGTCCTGAATCACACCGCCGCGGCTGGTGCGGAACAGGCGCCCATCCGGTGCCGCACCGAATCGCTCGAAGTGCCACCGGAGCATTGCGACGAAGTGCGGCGGGATCGGCACGACTCGCGAGTCCCGCACCGCTCGGGCCTTCAGGTGGCGCTCTTGGTGGGCCCGGTCGTCGTCTGTCCAGTTGTGGCCGGCATGGACGATGCCGCCGCGCAGCGTGAGGCGGCCCCACCCGTGTTTGGGGAGATGACACTGTGACGCCTTCAGGCCCACGGCCTCAGCGGGGCGCATGGCGGCGTAGTAGAGGCACCCGAAGAAGGCTTCGAGGTGCGCGCCACGTTCCCCCTGTGCGCGTACCGCTTCGAGTAGTTCCCGGACTTGGCGCGGATTGGCGACACTCGCCGGGTCGACTTCCTCCGTGGACTTGGGGGCCGTCCACTTCACCGTGGTCAGGGGGTTCACGGGGATGGTGAAGTACCGCCGTTCGACCGCGAGTCCGAGAACGTCGCTCAGACAGGCTCGCTTGCGGCGGGCGGTACGCCCCGCGGCCGGGGAGCCGTCGAGCAGCGTCGACAGGGCGTCCAAGGCCGTGCGGAGCGTCGCGGGGTCTTCAAGCGCTGAAATGGCCACGGAGTTCTTCTCCACCCACCGAAGAGCCTCAGCCACCTCGCTGGGAGGCTCTTGGCCCCAACGGCTCTTGTTGTACGCCCAGCCGTACAGAGCCCTGCGGAGCACTCTGGGCGCCGGGCGTCCGGCCGTGGTCTTCACTAGCGCAGGCGTGAGGGTGGCGAGGGCGTCAGCATCGTTGCGGCGAGACTTGGCCGGGAGGCGGTCCCATCTGCCGTCCACATACGCCCGGGTGTGCTCGTACCAGGTCACGGAGCCGTTCAGGGCGCGGAGTTCCGAGGCGGGCAGGCCCGTCTCCACGTCGAACTGCTCTCCCTTGCGGAGAGCGGTCATCAGCTCGGATCGGCGGCCGTCTGCCTGGGCTTTGACGGTGTAGCTCTTGGAGTGCTTCTGAGTGCCGACGAGCCAGCGGACGCGATAGGGCTTAGGGCGGTCTCGGCGGGTTTCGATGCTGTACACGCGAACGTCGTACGTGAGGGGCATTGCTCTCCAGGCAGCGAAAGGGCCCGCCCTCTCAGGGCGGGCCCGATGGGGTGGTGCGGTTCAGGCGGCGTGTTCGGTGCAGCGCTCCCACCACGCGTCCAGGTCGGCGCGGCTGATGCGGACTTGGCCGTTGGGGAGCTTGCGGAGCTTGGGAGCTTGTCCGCGGGCCCGCATTCGGTAGAAAGCAGCGCGGCTCACGCCGATCTCTTCGAGCACTTCCGGGAGCTTCAGCATCTTGGTGCCGGCCAAGGTGGTGACTCCTTCTCGGGGTGACGACTGGGGGGACCCTCTGGGGGCCGCTACTTCCGCTACCTCCGCTACCGCGCAGGTCAGGGGCCTGTTCGGGGTAGCGGGAAGGGGTAGCGGTAGCGGATGGGTAGCGGCGGGGTAGCGGCTCGCGGTGGTGCTTGCCGCTACCCCGTTATTGCTGGTCAGGCCACGTTTTCGGTGTCAGGTAGCGGAGGTAGCGGACTTTCCGGGGGCGGGGGGCAGTAGCGGGCCCACGCGTCTGCGAGATCGGCGGCGTAGTAGCCCTTGAGGACGCTCCCGGCGGTCTTGATGTTGCGGGAGGTGATGGGCTCGTTGTCGGCCGTCATGTACTCGGCGAGCATCCGGGACAAGCGCCGGTTGTCGAGCGGCTTGCCGTGGAGGTCGGCCCACGGGGCATCGTCCATGGCGTTGAGCCGGTCGAGGATGGCCACCGTGGGCAGGCGGTCGATGCCAACCATGACCTGGTCGCGCAAGTCGGTGAGCAGCCGGACGCCGAGACTGCCCTTGTCGTTGGCCTTGGACGCGGTGACCAGGGCCACGCACGCTGCGCGGGCCCGGTCGGGCCAGTCCCCGCCGGCGGCGTCCGCGACCGCGAGCAGCGGTTCCCACACGTCCGCCGGCCGGTCCGTGACACCCTCGGGCATGGTCGGCCACACGTTCATGACTCGCTCGCTGACCTGCTCCGCCCAGGTGGCGAGCCGGTCGCGCAGGGCGAACCCCTCCTTCTCGTGGATGCGGGTGCGGTAGGGCTCGATCTTCTCGTTGCGGGCTCTGCGGCGCATGCGGATGTTGACGGAGCGGTCCCGGATAGTGTCGGGCAGGTAGCCGAGTCCGGCCACGGCGACGGCAGCGTAGGAGTGGAACGCCTGCACGGTCTGGTTCGCGCCGTCTCCCACGCAGCGGAACATCGGCCGATTGCGGCGGTGTCCTGCGTTGATAAATCCCCGGAGTTGCTCGTTCTCCCCGGCCTTGGGGCCGAAGATGGTGTCGATCTCATCGAAGAGGATCGTGGGCCGCTTGCCGTCGACCCCAGCCACCGCGCGGAAGAGCGCGGCGGCGGAGGCGTCGACAGCGGCCATCGGGTTGGGCACGAGCGTTTCCACGATCTCCAGCGCCCGAGACTTCCCGGACCCCGGTTCGGGGGACAGGAAGGCAAGGCGCGGGGTGGACTCGAAGCAGTCGAGCAGATGGGCGTGCGCGTCCCAAAGGACCACGGCCACGTAGGCGGCCTCGTACGGGAAGACGTTGAAGCGGCGGTGGAAGGCTTCTACCTCATCGAGCAACGCGGCCCCGTCGATGGTGGGGGTCATGCGGCGGCCCTTCCTTCCTGGTTGGTGCGCAGGGGGCAGGTGTCGCGGTGGGCGGTGTGGTCGGTGATGAGGGCGAGCACCCGCTTGTGGCCGATGGCGCTGCGGTTCCAGCCGCACAGGCACCGTGAGGTGGCCGTGGGGGTGGCGCCGCGCGGTGCGCTGATGTGGAGCCATGCGACGGGGTAACGGCCGTCGCCGGCGTGCGGGTCAGAGCGAAGAGCAGTTCGGACGCCCTTACGGGCGGCGTCTTTCGGCTCGCCCACGGCCGCCGGGGGCGCGGCCTGTTCGGCGGCGCCCGGGTGGTCCGGGGCAGGGGTGATGCTCTTCAGAGAGGGGCGGGCGGGGGTGCTCATGCCGCCTCCCTGCGGGGCGGGTTGTGGGCGATGGACCAGTTCAGTGCGCTGCGGAGAGTGGTGCGGCACTCGGCAGCCGGCAGTCCCGCCGCCTCCCCCGCCCCTTGAAGAGCCTCCTCAACCACGTGCCGGGCGAGGTCGCCGGATGCGACGAACCGCCCCAGCGCCCGCGCGGCCCGCAGCAGCGCGGTGTTGCGCCCTCCCTCACGGGCCCCAGCGACCGCGGCGGCTTCCCGGGTGAGCGCGGCTTCGGCGTACCGGAAGCTCTGTCCCGCGCCCGCCGCGGGCAGCGGGGTGGGATGCCGGTTGACGGGGTGGGGCGGCACGAGCAGCGCCATAAGCCATGCGGGGAGCGGGCGGAGCAGTGCCGGGCCCTCCAGCGTGTACGGGGTGCCGTCGACTACGCTTCCGGCGGCGACGACGTAGCCGCCGTGGGCGCGGGTGTCCACGAGCGGGGCGAGCGTGCCGGCCGTGTTGTGGAGGCGGGCAGCGGCGGGGGCGGTGAAGTACAGATGGGTGCCGCCGCTCGCGGTCCGGATCGTGCGGGTGCGGGGGACGGGCTGCCCGTTGCGCTCGCAGAGCGCCTGGAAGGTCGCCGCGCCGTCAGGCGCGTCCGAACTGCCCTTGTCTTTCGGTACGTCCAGGTCGACCACGAGCAGTCCGGAAGGGCCGCACGCGAGGCCGATGTTGTACGGCGCCTGACTCCAGGCGGCGCGGATGCGGTCGGGGTCGGTGGTGGCTCGCTGCTCCCACTTCAGGTGACCGTGCGCGCACGGGCCGGTGCCGGGGCAGGAGGTCTCGCCGTGCAGGGCGGGCCGCTTCGTACCCGGGCGCAGGGGGAAGACGTGCCAGCCGCGCCCGGCCGCGTCCAGGGCCGCGTTCAGCAGGTGCTCACTCATGCCGCCGCCTCCAGCGCCGGGGGGAGCTGGGCGAGGGCGGCGCGGCCCTGGCAGCAGTACAGGTCCAGTAAGCGCGGATGCTGCCCGCGTACTCGCCGGATGGTGGTGAGTTGGGTCATGCTGGATGTCTCCAGTTCTCTTTGACAGTGCTGGATGACAAGGGCGGCCCCGCATCATTGGCGTGAGGTGGGGGCCGCCCTTGGCGTTGCTACTGGTGGTTGGTGGTCTTGGCCCAGACGCCGCGGGTCGTGGTGGTGACGTTGCGCTGGTCCTGGTGGACGGGGCCCTCGTAGTGGTGGTGGACGGTCGGGGCGGGCTTGGCGCGCTTGGCGAGCCGGGCGAGGGCGAGGACGAGGGCGGTGGGGGCGCCGAAGACGATGGCGCACACCGCGGGGTCGGCGTACTGGGAGACGTACATGACCACGGCGGAGGCGAGGCCGACCATGGAGGCGCTGGCGCCGCCGGCGAGCATGAGCACGCTGGCGTCGGTGGCGCCCTGGCTCATCGGCGGCCGGCCGGGCTGCGCGACGGGCGGGGTGGTGCCGATGACGGCCGTGGGGCTGGCGTCGTTCAGACGCGCTTCCCGGATGGCGTTGTCGATGGCTGCCTGAACGATGGCGTCGGCGAGCGGGGTGGCTTCCTGTCCGGTCGCAGGCGTGGCGTTGGCGGTGGTTTCCGGGTACATGCGGAATCCCTTCCGGTGCTGGGTTGGGGAGGCGAGCGCACCCCCTTCGGGGTGCCGTGTGGAGGGGGTTTCAGGGGGCTGACCTGGGGTGCCTCCCCGCCTCCCTGATCGGGTGTTTTCGCTGATCAGCGTGGGGGAGGCGGTCCGGGGAGGAGGTTGGGGAGTTCTCCCCGCCTCCCCGGACCGGGGCGGTTTGCCTCCCCGTGTTCAGGAGGCGGAAGCGGAACCCTCGTCGTCGCGTTCGGCGAGGGCGCGGAGGACGTCGTCGCGGCGGACGTTCATCAGGCCGTGCGACTTGTACGCCTCGACGCCGGCCGCCTCCAGCACGCGCTTGAGGTCGTTGAACGTCCAGTCGCCGTAGGCGTCGTGGCTGAGCGTGTCGAGCCGCTTGAGGATGTCCCGGGTGAGCGCCCGGTCCGCGTCGCCGAACACGGCGGCGATGTCGGCGAGCGCGTCCCGCTCTTCGTCGTCGGACTCGATCGCGCGCAGGGTGGTGACACCGTCGCGCAGGGCCTTGGCCCGTGCTGCGATCTCGGCGGCCGGTTCATCGTCGATGAAGTGGGTGCGCACCGTGATGGAGGACTGGCCGGCAGGGATCGTGATGCCGTCCGAGGCGACGACGAGCGTGCCCTTGTCGAGGCCCTGGCGCAGCAGGTGCGGGGCGGCGCCGCCGTCCACGGCCTTGTCACCGAGCGCCATGCGGGCCTGGGATTCGGTGCCGAGCACGAGGGAGGCGCGGGTGTGGGCGCCTTCGCGCACCAGCTTGGGCAGGTTCTGGTCGGTGGGGTCCTGGGTGCCCTGCCACATCAGCACGTCGACCGCGCGGCCCTGGTTGTGGATCTTGCGGACCGCCATGAAGTAGCGGGAGGTGGCCTTGGAGCCGCCGTAGGGCCGCTTGTCGTCGCCGACGACCGGGCACATGAACGCGAGCTGGGCTTCGTCCACCAGCACGATCAGCGGCTCGAACACGGCGCCCGGGTCGCGGCGGCGTTCCTCGATCCGGCGGTTCATCTCCTCCACCGCGTCCTCGACCATCTCGGTCGCCTGGATCACGTGCTCGTCCGAGGGGCCCTCGATCAGCACCTTCGCGATGCCCTCGAACATGGCCCAGTCGCCGATGCCCTTGAGGTCCGCGATCCAGAACTGCACCGACCGGTCGAGCGCCAGCCACAGGGCGAGCGCCCGCAGGGAGGCGGTCTTGCCCTGGTTCGACAGGCCGGTGACCAGGAGGTGGCGCTGGTACAGGCTGATCGTGGCGGCGTCCCCGCGCAGATCCTGACCCCACGGGGCCTTGCCGGTCTTGTAGTTGGCGGTCACCGTCTCGTCGGTGACCAGCGGGGACGGACCGATCGGCTCGTCCAGCGCCCCGGAGTCCGCGATCCACAGCCGGACCGTGCGGGCCGCCTGCGGGATCGTGATGAACACCTCGTGCTCGTGCCGGGACAGGTTCTCCGCGAGCTTCTTCCGCCTGCTCTGCACCTCGTCGGTCGACACCCCCGAGGGCAGGGTCACGTCGACCTCGACGCCGCATCCGGCGATGGTGATCGGGGACAGCATCGAGGCGCCGGCGTCGCCCATCTCCGTGATGGCCTTGCGCAGCGTCGTCACGCCGAGGTCGCGCAGGGCCTTGACCACGATGGACGGGGTGATCGGCTCCCCCTCGCCGTTGCGGATGTTGGCGGGCAGGGCCCACTGGGGTGCGGCGTGCTGGTGGGCGCCGACCGACCACAGGGCGAGCAGGGCGAGGAACGGCCCGATCGTGATCGCGGGCCCCCACACCACCCGCACGATGGTGATCATCAGGTTGATGAACTTGATGACCGCCATCAGCGGCGTGACGACCTCGGTGGGGTCCTTCGTGGCGACCGCCATCGCGATCCCGAGCAGGACCAGGCCGCCGACGCCCATACCGGCGCTGATCCCCACGCCCTTGGCGGCGTCCAGGGGGGAGTGGAGCAGGTCCATGCGGCGGCGGTGGCGGGCCTCACGGAAGCGCTGCCCGCGCTCCTCCCACTCGGCGGCGGCCTCGTGGTTGCCCGCGGCTTCCGCCGCACGCAGCATGCGTTCGTAGCGGGCGGCGGTCCGCCCGTCCCACGCACGGCGGGCCACGATCCGCGCCCCGCCGGCCACGTAGAGGCTGTGGCGGGCGGCGGTGCGGGCGGCGTTGACGGTGCGCTCGTCGGTGGCGATACGGCGGACGGCCCGCCCGGAGCGGACCCACAGCGGAACCGACGCGGGCGGCTCCGCGGCCTGGTCCGGGACCACGGTCAGCGTGGTCACCACGGCCGCATCGGTCGGCGGGTCGGTGTCCTTGTGCAGGTGAACGACGGTGCCGCTCATGACGGCAGACTCCTGACTGCCCTACACAGGGCGGAAGTTGATGGGGCATCCGGGCCCCGCCCGGCAGAGGGCGCGGGCGGGGCCCGGATGCGCGGTCAGCGGCCGGATTCGGTGTGGTTCTCGGCGCGGCTGAGCCGGGACGGGTCGGTGCGGGGGCCGTCGAGCCAGCAGAAGGGGCGGATGCCGGCGGCGGCCGTGAAGACGCGGATGGATGCGCCGGGCGGGGCGTCGGGTAACGGGTAGACGCGGCCCCCGTCCAGGGACGCCAGCAAGCGGGCGCCGTGGTGCTCGCAGCCATCCGCGCCAGCGTTCTGGGCGTCCAGCACGCTCACCACGACCGGGCCCCCGCAGACGGTGGGGTCGTCCGGGTGCGCGGCCGGACAACGGTGGTGGTTCATGGTCACCACCAGAAGGAGGACTTCTTCGGCACCAGGTAGGGGCAGCCGTTGCGCATGTGGTCCACGCACTCGGGGCAGTCCTCACGCGGCCCCAGGTGACGGTGGGCGTTGCGGGAGTCGTAGGCGTGCTGCCAGCACTGCGGGCACTCGCCGGGAGGCGTCTCGGGGATGGCCATGGTCACCACCACCCCGACGACTTCTTGGAGGCGTTCTCGGCGGCGGCCTCGTTCACGATCCGCTGCCGCTCGACCTGCAACGCGGTGATCTCGGCGACGAGGCGGGTCTCGGCGCTCTGCCAGGCGGTGTCCAGCTTGCGGTCGGCGCGGGCGGTGCCGTTGCCGCGGTGCAGGTTGTAGGCGCCGGAGGTGACCGCGCCGAGCACGGCGCGGCGCTCGCGCCCGTTCAGCGGCCACATCTCCTGGTTGCGGACGGCCTCAAGCATCCGCTCGGTCTGCTGAATCGCCTTGTCCAGGCGGCGGGTGTCGGGCTTGCCCATGTCAGGCACTCCTCAAAGCTTGGGAGGGTTCGGGGAAGGCGCAGGGGGTGCACATGCCGAGCGAGGCGGGGATGACGTAGCCCGCATCCGCGCGGCACTGCGGGCAGATGCGGCGCGCGGCGTTCGCCCGGTCCAGGGCCGCCCGCTTCGCCGGGGTCATCGGCCGGACGGGTTTGGCGAGGCCGAGGCGGTAGAGGTAGGCGACCAGCGGCCCGCGCCGGCGGCGCGGACGCTCCAGCTGGGCGGCCACCGGCTGGCCACCCGGCCGCAGCCCGCAGGCGCGGAGCTGGCGGCGGGTGGCGTAGCCGTCCGGGGCAAGGCGCCACCGGAACACCGGAAGCGCGGCCATCACGCGGCCCGCTCGGCGAGCAGCGCGTCACGCAGCATGCGGGCGTTGGCCGGTGAGGTGCGCAGTTCTCGGCGGATGCCCTCGGCCGTGATCTGAGCGGTGCTGAGTCCGGCCGTCGCCTTGCGTGCCTGGTCCAGCAGTTCCTCAGGGGTCCGGCGGGTCCGGGGCGTTTTCGCAGCCGCCGGGACCCGGCCGGTCACCCGACGCGGCCGGGGCGACTCCGCCGCACTGGTGCGGGCGGGGGCCGCCTCGATCGGCACCGGCCGGACGACCGGAGCGACCGCCGGGATCGGCTTGCCCGGGGTGGCCTGCTTGCCCAGATCGACCGGCACAGGATCGGGCACCACAAGCCGGGTCAGTGTGACCGTGGCCGGGGTCGATTCCGGCTGGTCAGCGATAGACCGTTCTCGACCGTTCCCGGTCGATTCCTCCGCATTCGCATCGATGGTCGGCGCGGTGTTCCAGGCGGGCAGTTCCCACCCGGTGGCGACGCTGGCGAGTGCCTGCCCTGTGCCGTCGCCCTGCCGGGCCCCTTCCAGTTCCGACCAGGCCCCGGCGAGGTGGCCGGCGGTCTTGGCCTGGACGCGGGCGACGCGGGCACCGGCTGTTGTCACGGCGGTGAGCCGGGTTTCCTCGGTCACCGCCCCGGCCCGCAGCCGGGCACGGGCCACGGCCGCTTCGTCCCGCGCTTCCTGCTGGATCGACTGGATCTGATCGAGCGCGGTCGCGGTGAGCGCGGTCCGCTCCCACAGCCCGTGGACCAGCCACAGCGCCTTCGCGGCGATCGGAAGCCACGCCACGGCCAGCCACGCACCGATCGCGTGCTCTGCGGTCAGGGCGTGGGTGATCAGGACACCGGTCGCGATGATCCCGAAGAACCAGCCGACCGCAGTCACGGTCCGGCTGTGGTCGCCCTGCGCGGCGAGGCGCCGCTCGTAGGCGAGGGTGGCCAGCCATCCTCCGTCGATCCCGAGACCGACGACCAGGGCCACCGGCCACGGCATCGCGGCACCGAGCCACATCACGACCACGGCCAGCGTGAGAACCATCGAAACGGCCGTCATCGCGACCGCGGGCAGCACGGTCTTGGCCTTCATGCCGCACCCCCACGATCGATCCAGGGGGTGTAGGTGACCGGTGCGCCGGCCGTCCACTGGTTCAGCATGGCGGCGGCGGGGCCCAGGTTGTGGCCGTTGTCGAGGACACCGGACAGGACGACCCGTGCGTGGCTGGCCCTGTCGTGCATGAGCACGTGGTAGGCGCGTTCGTCGGCGTCGGTCAGGCCCGGCAGGGGAAGGTCCAGCGCCTCGTGCACCGCCCGCAGCAGCGCCACGACCGGCTCCGGAAGGGAGTCGATCCGTACGGCCGGCCCGCTCATGCCGCACCCCCGAAGGCGAGCAGGGCGGCGAGGACGAGCAGGGCGCCGCCGGCCAGGGTGAGGTCGACCGCTCGGCGCAGGCCGGCGAACTTGCGCACCGCGAGGCGGGACAGACCCGCGATGTCGGCGGCGAGGTCCTCGGAGAGGGCGTCGGTGATCTGCTCGGGGGTGAGGGTGGCCCACAGGGGGAAGCCGTGCCGGCCGCCGAGGTGGGGGCGGACCGACCACAGCAGCAGCCCGGCGGCCACCAGCAGCAGCGCCATACCGGCGCCGCCGACGATGCGGGCGGGCCCGGTGAGGTGGAGGCCGCTACCGACGCTCCACCCGCCGGCCAGCACGGCGCCGACGAAGGCGAGCAGGAGGGAGGTCTTGCTGTCGGTGCGCGAGATCTCTGCCTTCACCTCGGCGTGCGCGGCGGTCAGGGTCTGTCCGGTCGTGGCGCTCATGCGGCACCCCCCGGCAGGCTCGCCGTGGCGGCGGTGCGGTTCGCCAGCGCCGCCCGCTCCGCCAGGACCCGGCGGCGGGCCCGGCGGATGCGGCGGGCGTCCAGCTCGCTCGGGATGCGGTCCAGGGTGATGATCTGCGCGTCGAGCAGGTCGACGTCCGCCAGGATCAGCGGCATCTCCTCCTCGATCGCGTCCAGCTCCGCATCCGTCGGCTCGATCCAGTCGGCGAACGCGGTAACAGCGTCCTGAACAGTGACGATGTGACTCATTGGGTCGTGTACTCCCTTGCAGGCGAAGCGGCCCGAACAGCGCCCCCGGAGCTGCAACTCCGGGGGCGCGCGCCGTTCTGTGAGTGGGCGGGTGTGGTCAGCCCTTCTTGGGCTTCGTGCCGAACGTGGCGTGCAGCTCGGACGTGACGTCCTTGCACTCGCCGCGCTCCATACGGTCGTAGATCTTCTGGCCCTTGACGAAGGCATCCGCGCTGGTCAGATCCGACGCCTGCGACTCCTGCTTCTTGCCGAACATCCGAACCCCCTGGGGTGTCGTGATTGGACGGGCCCGACCGCCACAAGGGCGGCTCCGGCTCCCCGCGCTCCCGCCCGTTCGGGCCCCGCTCACGGCGGGCCCGGTCGGGCGGGAGAGGCAGCCGGCCGCAGCGCGAAGCGCCGCGAACCAGGAAGCGGACCAGAGGGGAAAGGGCGCCGCCGGCCGGTCCGCGGACCGGGGCGCCCAGATATGTCGTCGGCCCATGACCGACCTCCCGCAGATCGCAGGGACACGGCTTCACCAGCACGCCGTTGCCACAGCGCACCGGCCCCGAGCCGGGAACGTCGGGTGCGTCATCGTCACTGCTCTGACGCCAGCAGGGCGGCGCGTACCAGGTGGCACCCCTGGGGTTGACCTCCACGCAATGAAGGGCTGATCCCCAGGACTGTTCTCCAGAGCCGGTACGCAGGGCAGGACACGTTCACCTGCCACGAAGTGGCCGCCGGCGGCCGTCACCCGGGCCGCTGCGGAGGCGGGGACTCGTTCCCCACCGAACTTGGCGCTCTGTTGAGTTCTCAAGTAACCGGCGCTTCCTTCGTACTCACCCCTCGCGGGGCTTTCCTCCGGGCGGGCATAGATGCTCCACACTTAGGTGTTGGACCACCTGCTCAGCTTGTTGGTACGAGCTGATGCAGTGATGCTGCACCCACGGACAGTGAGCCGTCAAGCGATTGGGGCCAACATGTACCAACGAGTTGCGCGAGTGCGTCATGATGGGGTCATGAACAAGCAGCCGAAGTACCGGCAGGTGGCCGACGCCTTGCGGCGTGAGATCGACAACGGGACCTTTGCGCCGGGCTCCCGGCTCCCGTCGGAGAGTGAGCTGCAAGCCCGCTTCGACGCCTCCCGGAACACAGTCCGGAACGGGCTAAGTCTGCTGGTCGGCGAGGGGCTGGTCGCTTCCAGTCAGGGCCTTGGGTACGAGGTCCGGTCACATGAGGTCTTCGAGCTGAACGCCTCACGCTTCGAGAACCTGAACTTCCCTCAGAACGGGGACGCGTACAACACGAACGTCACGGATGTCGGCCGACGGCCGCACCAGACGTTTCGCGTAGAGATGCTGCCGGCACCCAAGGAAGTGGCCGCTCGTCTTCGTGTGGAAGCGGGCACCAAGGCGGTGCTGCGCTTCTGTCACCGGTACGTGGACGATGTGCCGTGGTCCACGCAGGCGACCTACTACCCAGGTTGGCTGATCGAGGAGTCGCCGCGTCTGGCAGAACCGGGAGACATCGAGGAAGGGACCACCCGGTATTTGGCGTCACGCGGCATCGAGCAGATCGGCTACTACGACGAGATCGCAACGCGCATGCCGACGCCAGAAGAGGCCCGCCTCCTGGAGATGGGGCCTGGCGTCCCTGTGCTGCTCTGGACGCGTACGGGCTACTCGTCGGACCGACCTATCCGCTGCACTGTCACGACATTCCGGGGTGACCTGAACCGGATGAACTACGAGATCGGCGACCTCGGCGCCCGAAGTGAGCACACGTGATCATCACTTACGCAGAGCCGCAGGACCTGGCCAAGCTGCTTGCCTTCCGCGAGGAGGCATCAGCTTGGCTGCGTGGCCTTGGGTCGGACCAGTGGAGCCGCCCGTATCCGGCAGACAAGCTGCTGGCGACCATCGAGGCGGGCACGGTGTTCATGCTTCGAGACGGGAAAGTGACCGCGGGCACGATCACGCTGACGCCTGAGGCCGAAGAGGGACTCTGGACCGACAGCGAACTGGCCGAACCCTCGATGTTCGTTAACAAGCTCACCGTTGCTCGTGAGTATGCCGGGCAAAACCTGGGTGGTCGGCTGCTCGACTGGGCTGGCGACCGTGCGTACCGTTCCGGGGCGCGATGGCTTCGCCTGGACGCTTGGACGACCAACGAGGGACTCCAGCAGTACTACCTTTCACACGGCTTCACCCATGTCCGCACCGAGCATGCGGGTGCCGCCGTGAACGGCGGACCAAGGGTGTCCGGGTGGCTTGCGCAGCGACCTGCGCGGGTCGCTGCGCACGGTTTCATCGACTGCACAGCGGTGCCCTCCGGCGACGCCAAATAGTGCACCCGTAACGTCCGAGGGTCGAAAGGTGCCTGCGGTTAGTAAAAACTAAGCAATGCTCCTCGCTGGCTGTTGCCGGGTGAAGCAAGACGCGATGGCAATGCTGTGCAGTGACGCTAGAGCTAGGTGTTCTGTGCTTGGCCGAGAGGCGCGGTGTGCGGGGATGAGGGTGCGTCGGCTGCTCGCTCCAGGTGGCGCGTGCGGCGCGGGAGTTGACATCCTCGTTACCTGCACGATCCTTCACCGTACCGCCCCTTTGCAGTACCGAGTAATGCATAGGGCGGTACGGTAGAACGCGCAGATCAACCCCACTCTTCTGCACCAATAGTCTCGCGTCTGCAACGATGCTTTCGTGAATTAGCAAACGGTGCATGTCTTTTGGATGGGGTGCGAAGCTGAGGGTGTTTGCCTCACTCTGGACCGACGTCAGGGTGGTGGGCCAACGAGAGGCGGCCCCCGCACCACCGGGAGCCGCCCTGACCGTCTCATTGGAGTGCAGAGAGAGGTCATCGATGACCCTACCGACTGAAGCGCGAGAGTTACCGGCCGGTGCGGACAAGTGGGCGCCCTCGTTGTTCAGGAGGGCATGGCGGAGGTGCTGGAAGAGGCGACACGTTCCTGTATTTGTCAGCCTTGCCAGTCTGGGGGGCTCCGTTGCCGTACTTGTCCGCCTGGTGCCCTCGCTGGCCCCTCCGATAGAAGCAGCCACTGGCGTAGTGGCGCTAGCTGTCGCTGTGATGGCTCTGACCCCCCAGGTGTCCCCCCGCGGGAGGAGGCAAAGGGAAAGCCGCAGGTCGTAGGTAATTTACTGAGCCCGCTGTAAATCTGCCGGCTCAGCCTTCCCAGGTTCGAATCCTGGCGCCGCCACACTTGGGGAAGCCCCCTCTGAACTGCGAACGCAGTACGGAGGGGGCTTCTTCTTGTGTCTGCCGACATGGCTCGCGGTCGGCACTAGACTCGAACGAGTGAGCGAATACCGATCGGCGGAACCAGAAGCAGAGCCCGGTGCGGGTGCGGGTGCTCCCCGTCCGGACGATGCTGGAGACATGGCCGGGAAGCGCCCCATCGTCGTCCAGTTGCCCTCGCCGAGCGGTGGGCGGCGGGTCCGGGTGGACGGGGAGATCCTGGGGCTCGCGCACAACGTGCGGGACCTGGTGGAGTTCCTGCGCAGAGCCGGGCTGGACATCGAGCCGGAGCAGGTCGCGGACTCGCCGTTGATCGACTGGCGCGGCGTCGGCCCCGAGCACTGGGAGGCGGAGTCGCGCACCTGAGGCGGACGCCACCGTCGGCTCACCCGAGGCGGACGCGGTCGCCGGTGCCGACGCGGGGCGGGCAGAACCGCCGACGCGCGAGCAGTGGGCGCAGACACCACCCCTCCTGAAGGGGACGTGCCCGCCGGGCTGACCTGAAGGGGCACGATCATCACCCCTCCTGAAGCGGACGTGCCCGCCGACGGACCTGAGGCGGGCACGGCCCCCGCCTCTCCTGAAGCGGGCACGGCCCCCGCCTCTCCCGAAGCGGGCACGGCCTCCGCCCCTCCCGAAGCGGGCAGGGCCCCGCCCCTCCCGAAGTCGGCACAAGCACCGCCCCTCCCGAAGCCGCACAAGCACCGCCCCTCCCGAAGTCGGCGCGACCGTCAGTCCCTCCGGAGCGAGTGGCCGCCGGCGTGACCGGACCAGGCACACTGGCCGTATGTCCTCCTCCCGACGCAGAACCTGTCCCGTATGCCACCGTGAGATCGCCATCGTCGCGGGACGCTTCGCGCGGCACGATCCGCCTGGGGGGCGGGAGGACGTGCGGCTCGTCTCCTGTGAGGGGTCGCGGCGGAAGGCGCAACTCGGGGCGGCGCAACCCACGTTGGACGGGTACGTCGTGCCCGAGTTCCCCGGTCAGTTGCCGTTGTTCTGAGGTGCGGTCAACAGCGGTCGCCGTAACCTCAGTTGCCCGCCACCGACTTCACCGCGACCGACACCGGCGTCGAACCGGACGTCAGTTCCAGCGTCAGACCTGCCGTCGACGAGGTCTCCACCAGCTCCGCGAGTACGGCGGCCACGTCGTCCCGCGGGACCATGCCGCGCCCGGTGTGCGCCTCCAGGCGGACCAGTCCGGTGCCGGCGTCGTCGGTCAGCGTGCCGGGCCGCAGGATCGTCCAGTCCAGGTCCTTCTGACGGGTGACGTACGCGTCGGCCTCGCCCTTGGCGCGCAGATAGACGTCAAACACCTCGTCGCCCTGGTGCGCGGGGTCCGCTCCCATCGAGGACACCACCACGAACCGGCGTACGCCCGCGCGCACGGCCGCGTCCGCGAACAGCACCGCCGCGCCCCTGTCCACCGTCTCCTTGCGGTCCGTACCGCTGCCCGGACCCGCGCCCGCCGCGAACACCGCCGCGTCCGCGCCCCGCAGCAGCCCCGCGACCTCCTCCACCGAGGCGGACTCCAGGTCGAGCACCAGCGGCTCCGCCCCGGCCGACCACAGATCGCCGCTCTGCTCCGGCTTGCGGATGATCCCCGCGACCTCGTACCCACGCGCGGCGAGCAGCCGTTCCAGCCGCAGCGCGATCTGACCGTGACCACCAGCGATGACAATGCGCATGCTTTAGACCGTACGCCCGAAAACTCCCGCCTGCCGCACGGGTTGACCCCGGCCGCGCCCGGTCCCGGCGCGCGCTACGACACCTCGCCCCGCCCCTGCCGCGGCAGCCCCAGCTCCGGGGCCGCCGCCGAGTTGCAGTACTCGCGGACCGCGCTCGTACGGGCCACCACCCGCGCGCGGTGGATCACGATCCGGCTGTACGCCAGGGAGAGCGCGCCCGGCAGATGGTCGCCGCGCACGGCGAGCAGCTCCGCGGGGAACCCCGCCTCCACGCGGACACCGGGCAGGCCGAGCGCGGCGCGTGCCGTCGTGCTCACCGCGTCGTACGCGTCCTCCGGGCGCAGCCCGTGGGCGGAGGCGAGCAGGTAGGCGGCCTCCAGGGGGTCGCCGCGGCCCACCGGGTTCGACACGTCCCGCAGCGCGCCGCTGCCGGCCGCCACCCGGACCCCGGCCGCGCGCAGCAGCCGTACCGGGGCCGCGCCCCGCCGGTCGCTGCCGCCGCAACCGCCCTGGGGCAGGCATACGACCGTCACCCCGGCCGCCGCGAGCTGGTCCGCGGCGCGGGAGGCGGCGTCGGCGGACAGGCGCGTGAGACCGGTGCACGGGCCGATCGTCACGCCGGGGCGCATGCCACCCGCCATCGCCGCGAGCCGGGACAGCCGGGCCGGGTCGGCGGCGTCCGTGTGCAGGTCCACCGGCAGGCCGTGCTCGGCGGCCACGTCCAGGACCGCCTCCACGTACCCCGTGGGATCCGGGTCCAGGTCGGGGCAGCCGCCCACCGCCGCGGCGCCCATCTTCGCCGCGTCCCGCAGCATCGCCAGGCCGTCCGCCCCGGCCACCCCGGTCAGCAGCCGGGGCATCGCCACCGCCGTCAGCTCCGCGAGCCCCCGCAGCGCCCGCCGCGCCTGGAGTACGGCGCCCAGCGCGCCGAGTCCCTGTACGTCGCCCACGCGCACGTGCGCCCGTACCGCCGTCGCCCCGTGGCCCAGTTGGAGCAGCGTCGCCTCGGTGGCCCTGCGCTGGACGTCCTCGGGGGCGCAGGAGGCCGGGCCCGCCTGCTCGGCGGACAGGGCGGTGTCGCCGTGCGCGTGCGGCTCCGCCGGGGCGGGCAGCAGCAGGTAGCCGGAGAGGTCGACGCGCTGGGCGCCCGCGCGGGCCGGCCCCTGCGCCAGGCTGCCCGCGGTGCCCACGGCCTCGATCCGGCCACCGCCCAGCCGTACGTCCACGGTCCGGCCGTCGGTCAGCCGCGCCCCGCACAGCAGCAGACCGCCCGACGGATTCGACGAGTTCGACGGCAGGTGCGGCTGCGGCTGGCTGTCGGGCATCGCGCTCCAAGGTCGGGTAGGGCGGGGTGGCCGGGGCGGTCGGGAATCTCGGGAGGGCAAGGGGGAGCCGGTGACGCGCCGTGACCGGCGACCGGGGGTTCGGGGCGCCCCAAGATCACACAGGGCGTGTCGAGCCTAGGGTGACGAACGGCACAGGTCCCGCAGGAGCGCAATAGTCGTACCGGCGTGGTGCAGGGGTACGGGGGCCGCGTGGCACGCGGGCAGTGCTCTCCCGCCCGCCGGTCTCCGGAATCCCCACGGGGCCCGTACGGTCGCCCCGCCTGCCCGCCGGGCGATGCGGCCCGCTGGACACCAGCGACCCGCTCGGCGCCAGCGGCGTGTTCCGCAGCAGCGGCGTGCTCCGCGCGCCCCACCGCCTTCCGCTTGGCCTTACCCAGCGTGATCTTCCAGGCCCCCGGCCGCGCCCCACCCGCCCTGCTCCTGCGGCTCGCGCGGCAACCCGGCGTGCACGCCCCGCCGATTCGTCTCCGCTTCAGCCGCCCCCCGGCCGGGGACCCCGGCAGGCACCTGGCCGGCTCCCGGCAACTGGCGACAGCCTTCCAACAGCCCCCAACAGCCCCTGACAGCCGCCCCCCACGGTCCCCGGAGGCCCGCCCGTGAGCCTCGACGGCAGGCATCCCGAGCCCGTGGGGATATGGATTTGGGTGAACGGCGGCGGACCGTGTAATGTCTTCATCGCTCGCCCCAATAGCTCAGTCGGCAGAGCGTCTCCATGGTAAGGAGAAGGTCAACGGTTCGATTCCGTTTTGGGGCTCTGATGTGAGAGGTTCCCGTCGTAAGGCGGGTCCCGATCTCATCAAAGCGGTGTAGCTCAGTCGGTAGAGCAAGCGGCTCATAATCGCTGTGTCACCGGTTCAAGTCCGGTCACCGCTACTGACAGTAGCCGATTGCGGGGTCGGTCCTTCAATCGGCTACTCTTTCTTGCGTTGAACTAGCCCATTCTGTTCGTCTTAGGAGCACTCACGTGGCTGCCACCGACGTCCGCCCGAAGATCACGCTGGCCTGCGTGGAGTGCAAGGAGCGGAACTACATCACCAAGAAGAACCGGCGTAACAACCCGGACCGACTGGAGATGAAGAAGCACTGCCCGCGTTGCAACGCGCACACCGCGCACCGCGAAACGCGATAAATAGGCTCGTTCGCGAGGCCGTCCCCTTTCGAGGGGGCGGCCTCGCGGCGTTTTCACGGTCGGGCCTCCGGCCGGTTCCGGGCCCCGGATAGTTTGGGACCCTCACATCCAGACATCAGGAGGTGCCGGGCCATGGCGCTCGACCAGTCCTTCGTGGGACGGACCTACCCGCCCACCGCGCCCTACGAGGTGGGCCGGGAGAAGATCCGCGAGTTCGCCGAGGCCGTGGGGGAGACCAACCCGGTGTTCACGGACCCGGAGGCCGCCAAGGCGTGCGGGCACTCCGACGTGATCGCCCCCCCGACCTTCGTGTTCTCGATCACTTTCCGCGCCGCCGGCCAGGTGATCGAGGACCCGCAGCTCGGCCTGGACTACAGCCGGGTCGTGCACGGCGACCAGAAGTTCGTCTACCGCCGCCCGGTCCGCGCCGGCGACCGGCTCACGGTCACCTCCACCATCGAGGCGATCAAGTCGCTCGCGGGCAACGACATCCTGGACATCCGCGGTGAGGTGCACGACGAGGCGGGCGAACTCGTCGTGACCGCCTGGACCAAGCTCGTGGCCCGCGCGGCCGAGGAGGTTTGAGCAGCTGATGACGGCGAAGATCGGCTACGACGATGTCGAGGTCGGCACCGAGCTGCCGGCCCAGACCTTTCCTGTGACGCGTGCCACCCTCGTGCGCTACGCGGGTGCCTCCGGGGATTTCAACCCCATTCACTGGAACGAGAAGTTCGCCAAGGAGGTGGGCCTGCCGGACGTCATCGCGCACGGCATGTTCACCATGGCCGAGGCGATCCGCGTGGTCACCGACTGGCTCGGTGATCCGGGCGCGGTCGTGGAGTACGGCGTCCGCTTCACCAAGCCGGTCGTGGTGCCCAATGACGACCAGGGCGCCCTGATCGAGGTCAGCGCCAAGGTCGCGGCCAAGCTGGACGACAACACGGTCCGCGTGGACCTCACGGCGACCAGTGGCGGCCAGAAGGTGCTGGGGATGTCGCGGGCGGTCGTACGGCTCGCCTGACGGCGGACGGACCGGCCGCGGAAGCGGTGTGCGAGTAAGGGGCGCTCTCCATGGCGAAGCGCCCCTTACTCGCGCCCAGGGCGCCCAAGTTCCCGCCCGACCTCCGTTGCGAAGTTAGTAACTGAGTACTAACTTACTTTTGTGGTCAGGATGAGTGCAGAAGAACGGCGCGAGAGCGTCATCCGCGCGGCGACGGAGGAGTTCGGCCGGGGTGGCTATTACGGCACCTCCACCGAGGCCATCGCCAAGCGGGTCGGCGTGTCGCAGCCGTACCTCTTCCGGCTCTTCCCGGGCAAGCGGGCGATCTTCCTCGCGGCGGCCGAACGCTGCGTGGAGGACACCATCCGCATGTTCGAGCAGGCCACCGAGGGTCTGGAGGGCGACGAGGCCCTGCACGCCATGGCCGAGGCGTACACCAGGGCCATGGCGGAACAGCCCGCGCGCCTGATGATGCAGATGCAGATGTACCTGGCCGTCGCCGCCGCCGAGGAGGAGGGCGACCGGGAGTTCGGCGAGGCCGTACGGGCCGGCTGGATGCGGCTGTGGGACACGATCGATCTGCCGCTCGGCGCGTGCGTGGCCGACACGACCGAGTTCATGGCCTACGGAATGCTCATCAACTGCCTGGTGGCCATGGGCTTCCCGCGCGAGCACCGTGTGTGGGAGGGCCTGCACACCGTCCCGTTCGAGCGGCGGGCGGGCGCGCCGGACGCCTAGGGCGGAGCGGACCGGGGGTGCCTACGGGGGCACACCCATGTCCAAAAGTTAGTCATCAATCACTAATCGAACCCGACACACCGAAGACACCGAGAACTCATTTCTCCGGGGGAGCGATGTCACAACAGTCCGAGCAGACCGAACAAACCGCACAGCCCCGCGGGAGCGCCGGCTGGGCCCTCCTCGTCACCAGCGTCGCCGGCTTCATGGCCGCCCTGGACAACCTCGTCGTCACCACCGCCCTGCCCGCCATCCGCAAGGACCTCGGCGGGGCGCTGGACGACCTGGAGTGGACGGTGAGCGCGTACACGCTCACCTTCGCCTGCCTGCTGATGTTCGGTGCCGCGCTCGGCGACCGGTTCGGACGCAGGCGGCTGTTCATCGCCGGGCTCACGATCTTCACCGGCGCCTCCGCCGCCGCTGCGATGGCCCCCGGCATCGACTCCCTGATCGCCGCCCGCGCGGTACAGGGCGTCGGCGCGGCCGTGATGATGCCCCTCACGTTGACCCTGCTGACAGCGGCCGTGCCCGCCGCCAAGCGGGGGACCATGTACGGCATCTGGGGCGCCGTCAACGGCCTCGCCGTCGCCTCCGGGCCCCTCATCGGCGGCAGCCTCACCGAACACGTGTCCTGGCACTGGATCTTCTGGCTGAACGTTCCACTCGGCCTGATCGCGCTGCCCCTCGCCCGCCTCCGCCTCGCCGAGTCCCACGGCACCGGCGCCCGCCTGGACGTCCCCGGCACCCTGCTCGCCAGCGGCGGCCTCTTCGGGATCGTGTACGGCCTGGTCCGCGGCCCCTCCGACGGCTGGACGGACCCGGTGGTCCTGACCGCCCTGTCGGCCGGCGGCGCGCTCCTCGTCGCCTTCGTGGTCTACGGCTCCCGCGCCGCCAACCCCATGCTGCCGATGCGCCTGTTCCGCTCCCGCGCCTTCTCCGGGATCAACGCGGCCAGCCTGCTCATGTTCGTCGGCATGTTCGGCTCGATCTTCCTGCTCAGCCAGTACATGCAGGGCGTCCTCGGCTACTCGCCCACCGACGCGGGGCTGCGGATGCTGCCCTGGACCGGCATGCCGATGCTGGTCGCGCCCCTCGCCGGAATCCTCTCGGACCGGGTGGGCGGCCGACCGGTCGTCGCCGCGGGCCTGATCTTCCAGGCCGGCGGCCTCGCCTACATGGCCTGCGTCGTCACCGCGCACGCCTCCTACGGCGTCCAGCTGCCCGCCCTGATCCTCAGCGGCGTCGGCATGGCCCTCTACTTCGCCCCGGCCGCCAACCTCGTGATGTCCAGCGTCCGGCCGCACGAGCAGGGCATCGCCTCCGGCGCGAACAACGCCCTGCGCGAGGTCGGCGGGGCGCTCGGCATCGCGGTCATGTCCTCGATCTTCTCGGCATACGGCGGCTACACCTCCGCCCAGTCCTTCGTGGACGGCCTGCGCCCCGCGCTGGTCACCGGCGCCGCCGTGGTCGCCCTCGCGGCCCTCGCCGCGCTGGCCATTCCGGGCAGGGGCCGCGCCGCCGGGCCGAAGACCACGGCCGAGGGCCCCGCCGCGCCGGTCCTGGAGAACGCGGCCGGCTGATCAGCCGACCGAGCACTCCGCCCACACCGTCTTGCACGGGAACCGGCCCTGCCGCACCCCCCAGCGGTCCGCCAGAGCGTCCACGAGGAGCAGGCCACGGCCCGACTCCGCGTCCTCGGCGGGCCGTTGCCGCGTGGGGAGCAGTTCCCCGCGGGTGTCCGTGACCTCGATCCGCAGCGTGTTCCCGGCCAGGCTCAGCGTCAGCCGGAAGTCCCGCCCCGGAATGCGGCCGTGCATCACGGCGTTGGCCGCCAGCTCGGCCACGAGATGGCTCGCGGTCTCCGTGGGCGGCCCCCAGCGCCGCAGCTGCGCCTCGGTGAGCAGCCGGGCGAGCCGGGCGCCCCGGCGGGTGGACGACAGCAGCAGGCTGAAGTCCGGGAAGCGCGTGGGGGATTGGGCCGTGGCCTGGGCGAATTTCTGGTTCATGCCGTTCAGCGTGGCCGGAAATGCCTACCGTGAGGAGTGATCGAGCGGTTGCGTGCGGTGACTGTCGGCTGGTTGTCCGGTGCTGTCCAGGCTGTCGGGATCGTTGCTCCGGGTAGTGCGACGCGGAACGCGCGCGGGACGACAGAGGGGTACGAGATGTCGGTCGACGAGGCGGTACAGCCCGAAGAAGAGGTGGACGAGCCGGGCTGGGAGGTCGATCCGGACGACGAGTGGGGCGTCGCCGTGATCACCATGGTGGGACGGCAGTTGAAGCTGCTGCGCGAGGCGGCGGGAATGCGTGCCCCGCAGTTCGGGGCGCTCATCGGGTACGGAGAGGATCTCGTCTACAAGGTCGAGGGCGGGAAGCGGATCCCCAAGCGGCAGTACCTGGTCAACGCCGACCGGGTGCTGAACGCGAACGGGGTCATCGAGGCGACGTGGGAGGACGTCAAGAAGGTCAGGTACCCGAAAGGGGTTCGGGACCTGGGGAAGCTGGAGGCCAAGGCGGTCGAGATCGGTGTGTACGAGTCGCAGAGCATCAACGGCTTGCTGCAAATTCCTGAGCACGCACGGGCTCTGATTCAGGCACGGCAACCGCCGTATTCGCCGGACGACCTGGAGCGCATGGTGGCTGCGAGGCTGGCTCGGCAGTCGGTCGAACATCTGCTGGAGGTGGGCCGGTTGCACAATGTCACGCTTCAGGTCATGCCGACGAACGCCGAACCTCACCCAGGGCTGGATGGCAGGATCGAACTGCTCAAGTTCCCGGATGGTACGGCGGTGGGCCGGTCGGACGGGGTCTTCAACGGCCGCCCGGTCTCCGAACCCAAACACCTGCACATCCTTGAGCTGCGGTATGGCACTATCCGGGCTCAGGCGCTCTCGCCACGAGAGTCACTGCCCTTCATCGAGCAACTGCTGGGAGAAACATGATCCGCAAGACCACTGCCGGGGACGCCTCCGAGCTGGCGTGGTTCAAGAGCAGCTACAGCGGCGGCAACGACGGCAACTCCTGCGTCGAGCTTGCTGTCACCTCCGGCACCGTCCATGTCCGTGACTCCAAGGACACCGATGGCCCCCGGCTGGCGCTCACGCCGGAGGCCTGGGCGGAGTTCGTGGCGTACGCCTCGTACAACTGACCTCCCCACCGCCTGCCCGCCTGCCCCCGGTCACCACTCGGGGCAGGCGGCCCGTTGCCAGGAACGCACCACATGCGCCCGGAACGCTTCCAGGACTGGCTGATCGGCACCGTGAAGAACACGCCCGGCGTGACCCGCGGCCAGTCCTGCGCTGAGGCCGGCGAGGCCAAGGCTCCCTCCGGCATCGTGCACGAGGAGCGGCCGGTCACGGACACCCCGTTCGCGGCGCCCGCCCCGCAGCCCGGTGAGGCCGCCGACGTCTGGCTCGCGGGAGCGATCGGTGCCGCCGAGTGCTCCGAGATCGCGCGCGTCGAACGCTGGGCCGCCCTCCCGGAGGGCGCCTCGCAGGCCGGTCTCACGGTGTTCCACCACAACGGCAGCCGGAACTTCGTCCGCCCCCTACAGCCGTAGCCGTGACCGGGCCCGCCCGGCGGTTCTCGTAGTCTTGCCCCCGTGCACGTACTCCACGACGCCCCCCTTGCCCCGCTGACCACGTTCCGGCTGGGCGGTCCCGCGCTGCGGCTGGTGACCGCCGAGACCGATGCCGAGGTGATCGATGCCGTCCGGGAGGCGGACGACAGCGGAACGCCGCTGTTGGTGATCGGCGGGGGATCAAACCTCGTCATCGGGGACAAGGGATTCGAGGGGACCGCGCTGCGGATCGCCACCCGAGGGGTCGAGCTGCGGGGGACCACCCTGGAGCTGGCGGCCGGGGAAGTGTGGAGCGACGCCGTCGCGCGCACCGTCGAGGCCGGGCTCGCCGGAATCGAGTGCCTGGCCGGGATTCCGGGGTCCGCGGGCGCCACGCCGATCCAGAACGTGGGCGCGTACGGCCAGGAGGTCTCCGCGACGATCTCCGAGGTGATCGCCTATGACCGGCGCGCCGGTGAGACGGTCACACTGGCCAACGAGGAGTGCGACTTCTCGTACCGGCACAGCCGCTTCAAGGCCGACCCCGAGCGGTACGTCGTCCTGCGCGTCCGGTTCGAGCTGGAGGACGCGGGCGGGATGTCCGCGCCGGTCAAGTACGCCGAGACGGCCCGCGCGCTCGGCGTCGAGGCGGGGGACCGGGTGCCGCTGGGCCAGGCCCGCGAGACGGTGCTGAAGCTGCGCGCGGGCAAGGGCATGGTGCTGGACGCCGACGACCACGACACCTGGTCGGCCGGCTCCTTCTTCACCAACCCGATCCTCACCGAGGAGCAGTTCGCCGTGTTCCGGGAGCGGGTGCGCGAGCGGCTGGGGGAGGGCGTCGAGCCGCCCGCGTACCCGGCGGGCGAGGGCCGCAGGAAGACCTCGGCCGCCTGGCTGATCGACAAGGCGGGCTACACCAAGGGCTACGGCACCGGCCCCGCCCGCATCTCCACCAAGCACACCCTCGCCCTCACCAACCGCGGCGAGGCCACCACCGAGGACCTCCTCGGATTGGCCCGCGAGGTCGTCGCCGGGGTCCGCGAGGCCTTCGGGATCACCCTCGTCAACGAGCCCGTCATGGTGGGCGTGGGCCTCTGAGGACCCGGCCCCGGCCTCCTAGGACGTCAGCCAGTCGTCCACGCCCGCCAGCAGCCGTGCCTTGACGTCCGCCGGGGCGGCCGAGCCGCGGATGGACTGGCGGGCCAGTTCCGCCAGTTCGGCATCCGAGAAACCGTGGGCATGGCGTGCGATCTCGTACTGGGCGGCCAGCCGGGAGCCGAACAGCAACGGGTCGTCGGCGCCCAGCGCCATCGGGACGCCCGCCTCGAAGAAGGTGCGCAGCGGTACGTCCTCCGGCTTCTCGTACACGCCGAGGGCCACATTGGACGCCGGGCACACCTCGCAGGTCACCTGGCGGTCCGCCAGCCGCTTCAGCAGCCGGGGGTCTTCCGCCGCACGCACCCCGTGTCCGATCCGGCCCGCGTGCAGATCGTCCAGGCAGTCCCGCACCGAGGCCGGGCCGGTCAGCTCGCCGCCGTGCGGGGCCGACAGCAGGCCGCCCTCGCGCGCGATGTGGAAGGCCCGGTCGAAGTCCCGCGCCATGCCCCGCCGCTCGTCGTTCGAGAGGCCGAAGCCCACCACGCCCCGGTCCGCGTACCGCACCGCGAGCCGGGCCAGCGTGCGGGCGTCCAGCGGGTGCTTCATCCGGTTGGCGGCCACCAGGACCCGCATCCCGAGCCCGGTCTCCCGCGAGGTGGCCTCCACCGCGTCCAGGATGATCTCCAGGGTGGGGATCAGCCCACCGAGCCGGGGCGCGTACGAGGTGGGGTCCACCTGGATCTCCAGCCAGCCGGAGCCGTCCCGCAGATCCTCCAGCGCGGCCTCACGCACCAGGCGCCGGATGTCCTCCGGTTCGCGCACACAGGAGCGCGCCGCGTCGTACAGCCGCTGGAAGCGGAACCAGCCCCGCTCGTCCGTGGCCCTGAGTTTCGGCGGTTCGCCGCTGGTCAGCGCCTCCGACAGCGTCTCGGGCAGCCGTACGCCGTACTTGTCGGCCAGCTCCAGGACGGTGCCCGGCCGCATCGAGCCGGTGAAGTGCAGGTGCAGATGGGCCTTCGGCAGCTCAGAGAGATCACGTACACGCTCCATTCCCAGATCCTGCCGCACACCCCTGCCCTCCCGGTAGCCGTTTCCCCGGTCGAGGTCTTGCCCGGACAAACGAACGAGGGGCACATACGGGTATCCGTATGTGCCCCTCCCAAGCGTCCGGAGGTCAGTCCCTGGCCTCCGCCAGCAGCTTCTGGATCCGGCTCACGCCCTCCACCAGGTCCTCGTCGCCCAGCGCGTACGACAGCCGCAGGTAGCCGGGGGTGCCGAACGCCTCGCCCGGTACGACCGCGACCTCGGCCTCCTCCAGGATCAAAGCGGCCAGCTCGACCGAGTCCTGCGGGCGCTTGCCGCGGATCTCCTTGCCGAGCAGCGCCTTGACCGACGGGTAGGCGTAGAAGGCGCCCTCGGGCTCGGGGCAGAGCACGCCGTCGATCTCGTTCAGCATCCGCACGATCGTCTTGCGGCGCCGGTCGAACGCCTCGCGCATCTTCGCCACGGCCTCCAGGTCACCGGAGACGGCGGCCAAAGCGGCGGCCTGCGCGACGTTCGACACGTTCGAGGTGGCGTGCGACTGGAGGTTGGTCGCGGCCTTGACGACGTCCTTGGGGCCGATGACCCAGCCCACCCGCCAGCCGGTCATGGCGTACGTCTTCGCCACGCCGTTGACCACGATGCACTTGTCGCGCAGCTCGGGCAGCAGCGCGGGCAGGGAGACGGAGACGGCGTCGCCGTAGACCAGGTGCTCGTAGATCTCGTCCGTGAGCACCCACAGGCCGTGCTCCAGGGCCCAGCGGCCGATCGCCTCGGTCTCGGCCTCGGAGTACACCGCGCCGGTCGGGTTGGACGGGGAGACGAACAGCACCACCTTCGTCTTCTCCGTGCGCGCCGCCTCCAGCTGCTCGACGGAGACCCGGTAGCCGGTGGTCTCGTCGGCCACGACCTCCACCGGGACACCGCCCGCGAGACGGATCGACTCCGGGTAGGTGGTCCAGTACGGCGCCGGGACGATGACCTCGTCGCCCGGATCGAGGATCGCGGCGAACGCCTCGTAGATCGCCTGCTTGCCGCCGTTGGTGACGAGGATCTGCGAGACGTCGGGCTCCCAGCCGGAGTCGCGCAGCGTCTTCGCGGCGATCGCGGCCTTCAGCTCGGGCAGCCCGCCGGCCGGCGTGTAGCGGTGGAACTTCGGGTTCTTGCAGGCCTCGATCGCGGCCTCGACGATGTAGTCCGGGGTCGGGAAGTCGGGCTCACCGGCACCGAAGCCGATCACCGGCCGCCCGGCGGCCTTCAGGGCCTTGGCCTTGGCGTCCACGGCGAGGGTGGCGGACTCGGAGATCGCGCCGACTCGGGCGGAGACCCGGCGCTCGGTGGGAGGGGTTGCAGCGCTCATGGAGCCCATGCTTCCAGACCGGAAATGTCCCGGGCACACGGGTTTCACAGTCTGAACGGCTTCGGGTCCAGGCGTGAACGGGTATCCGAATACGCCGCCCGGCCTGGACGATCTTCGCCGCCGGACGCACGGGCGGGCACTTTCTGTTCGACGCCGGGCCCGCGACCACGTACACTCTCACCTCGTTGGCCTCCAGCGGCCCGATGCGGCCGGTGCCACCGAGCACCCGCTCGGATGCGGTACGTTGGGGACACACAAAGGGTCGTAGCTCAATTGGTAGAGCACCGGTCTCCAAAACCGGCGGTTGGGGGTTCAAGTCCCTCCGGCCCTGCTACACACACCGCCAGGATGTGTGCGCTTGTACGTACAGCAATGCACCGCCGTGCGGCTCAGTAACCGGGCGCGGCACGGCCACGACCCGGGATCAGGTGAGGATTATGACGGACGCCGTGGGCTCCATCGACACGCCTGATGCCCAGGACGAAGTGCCTGAGGCCAAGAAGAAGGCCCGCAAGGGCGGCAAGCGCGCCAAGAAGGGTCCGCTGAAGCGGCTGGCCACCTTCTACCGCCAGATCATCGCGGAACTCCGCAAGGTCGTCTGGCCCTCGCGCAACCAGATGACGTCGTACACCACTGTGGTGATCTTCTTCGTCGCCATCATGATCGCGCTGGTGACCGTGATTGACTATGGGCTCAACCACGCGGCCAAGTACGTCTTCGGCTGAGCCAAGAGCGAAGGGCGCCGTGGCACCGGCGCCCGTTTTCGCATGTTCCACCCCTATGTATCCAGGAAGAAGCAGCCATCGTGTCTGACCCGAACCTGAACGACGACGCCACCGAGTCTCGCGGGAACGCTGCCGAGATGGTGGACGACGAGCTCGACATCGTCGAGGGCGCGGACGAGCAGGACGAGTTCGAGGCTGCCGAGGCCGAGGCGGGCGAGCCGGCCGAGGAGGCCGCGCTGCACACCGAGGACGCGGACGAAGCGGACGACGAGGCCGCCGAGGACGAGGACGCCGCCGTCGAGGCCGCCGAGGAGGGCGACGAAGAAGCCGCCGCCGAGGCCGTCGAGGAGGAGCCGGCCGCTCCGGTCGACCCCGTCCAGGCCCTGCGCGAGGAACTGCGCACCCTGCCCGGCGAGTGGTACGTCATCCACACGTACGCCGGCTACGAGAACCGCGTGAAGACCAACCTGGAGCAGCGCGCCGTCTCGCTGAACGTCGAGGACTACATCTTCCAGGCCGAGGTGCCGCAGGAAGAGGTCGTCCAGATCAAGAACGGCGACCGCAAGACGATCAGGCAGAACAAGCTGCCGGGTTACGTCCTGGTCCGCATGGACCTGACCAACGAGTCCTGGGGCGTCGTCCGCAACACGCCGGGCGTCACCGGCTTCGTGGGCAACGCGTACGACCCGTACCCGCTGACCCTGGACGAGATCGTCAAGATGCTCGCCCCGGAGGCCGAGGAGAAAGCCGCCCGCGAGGCCGCCGAGGCCGAGGGCAAGCCCGCCCCGCAGCGCAAGGTCGAGGTCCAGGTGCTGGACTTCGAGGTCGGCGACTCGGTCACCGTCACCGACGGCCCGTTCGCCACCCTCCAGGCGACGATCAACGAGATCAACGCCGACTCCAAGAAGGTCAAGGGCCTGGTGGAGATCTTCGGCCGCGAGACGCCGGTCGAGCTCTCCTTCGACCAGATCCAGAAGAACTAGTCCTTCTGGACCACCGCTTCCGAACAGGTCGGACGGGCTGATCACAGCCTGTCTGACCTGCTCGGTTTTCAGCCGCGCATCTATACCCGTTATCGTTGTGCGGTATGCCTGCATCCGGGTCGTCCCCGGAAGCGGGCAGGACCCGAACCGAAAGGACCCGGAGAGCTATGCCTCCCAAGAAGAAGAAGGTCACGGGGCTCATCAAGCTCCAGATCCAGGCCGGTGCCGCCAACCCGGCTCCGCCGGTCGGCCCGGCGCTGGGTCAGCACGGCGTCAACATCATGGAGTTCTGCAAGGCCTACAACGCCGCGACCGAGTCGCAGCGTGGCTGGGTCATCCCGGTGGAGATCACGGTCTACGAGGACCGCTCCTTCACCTTCGTCACCAAGACGCCGCCGGCCGCCAAGATGATCCTCAAGGCCGCGGGTGTGGAGAAGGGCTCCGGCGAGCCGCACAAGACCAAGGTCGCCAAGATCACCGAGGCGCAGGTCCGCGAGATCGCCACGACCAAGATGCCCGACCTGAACGCGAACGACCTGGACGCCGCGGCGAAGATCATCGCCGGTACCGCGCGCTCCATGGGCGTCACGGTCGAGGGCTGACCACCACCAGCAGGTAATGCGGCCGCCGCCGGCCGCACGTGGCAGGGCCTGCTCGGCCCGGATACCACGACTCCTTACAGAACACACAGGAGCAAGTTGTGAGCAAGCGCAGCAAGGCTCTCCGCGCTGCGGACGCCAAGATCGACCGGGAGAAGCTGTACGCCCCGCTCGAGGCCGTCCGTCTCGCCAAGGAGACCTCCACGACCAAGTTCGACGGCACCGTCGAGGTCGCCTTCCGCCTGGGTGTCGACCCGCGCAAGGCCGACCAGATGGTCCGTGGCACCGTGAACCTTCCGCATGGCACCGGTAAGACCGCCCGGGTCCTGGTCTTCGCGACCGGTGACCGTGCCGAGGCCGCGCGTGCCGCGGGCGCCGACATCGTCGGCGCCGACGAGCTGATCGACGAGGTCTCGAAGGGCCGCCTGGACTTCGACGCCGTCGTCGCCACCCCGGACCTCATGGGCAAGGTCGGCCGCCTCGGCCGCGTCCTCGGCCCCCGTGGTCTGATGCCGAACCCGAAGACCGGCACCGTCACCCCCGACGTGGCCAAGGCCGTCACGGACATCAAGGGCGGCAAGATCGAGTTCCGCGTCGACAAGCACTCGAACCTGCACTTCATCATCGGCAAGGTGTCCTTCGACGACACCAAGCTGGTGGAGAACTACGGCGCCGCGCTGGAGGAGATCCTCCGTCTGAAGCCGTCCGCCGCCAAGGGTCGCTACATCAAGAAGGCCGCCATCACCACCACGATGGGCCCCGGCATCCAGCTCGATCCGAACCGCACCCGCAACCTCCTCGTCGAGGAGGACCCGGCCGCCGTCTGAGCCCCGCGCTCACCCGGTAGCCGCGTCCGGTACGCGTGACCGAAGGGCGGGCCCTGCAACCTTTGAGGTGCGGGGCCCGTCCTTTCTGTGTACGAGCTTGTCGTACGACGTGACTCTTGTATGGGGGTAGGACCAGATGACGAGCACCGCACGCCGGGTGACCCTTTCCGTGGCCGTGGTGGCAGCGCTGACCGGGGTGGCCGCGTGCGGCTCCTCGGGCTCCGGGAAGGGCGACGGCAAGGCGTCGGGTGACAGCACGGTCCACCTCAGCCCCGTCGCGGCCGTACTGCGCAATGTCGAGCAGTCCACGGACAAGGCCGACTCGGCCAAGGTGCGCGCCGACATCTCCATGGGCGATGTCATGAAGCTGACGGAGAACGGCTCCTTCGACTGGAGCGACGGCCTCAAGGGCAACGTGACCGTCGACTACACCGGCGGCAAGATGGCCGAGATGATGAGCAAGGCCGGCAGCTCCAGCATGGCGATCCGCTACCTGCGGGACGGCTACTACGCGAAGATGAGCGACACCTTCGCCCGGCAGGCCGGGGGCGGCAAGCACTGGATCAAGTACGACTACAACTACCTGGCCAAGGCCGGCGGGGCGTCCGGAGCGTTCACGAAGGAGCAGCTCCAG
Source organism: Streptomyces sp. AM6-12 (assembly GCF_044327085.1). Classification (NCBI taxonomy): domain Bacteria; kingdom Bacillati; phylum Actinomycetota; class Actinomycetes; order Kitasatosporales; family Streptomycetaceae; genus Streptomyces; species Streptomyces sp. AM6-12. The sequence continues at coordinate 3,060,116 of NZ_JBIQWN010000001.1, read as the reverse complement.
TCGTCCACGCCGAACCAGTCGGTGAAGGTGCTGCTGGCCTCCGGGGACGTCAAGGAGGTCGGCCAGGAGACGGTCGACGGCACGCACACCCGGCACTACGCGGGCACCGTGGACGTGGCCGCCCTGGCGGGCCGGACCAGCAACCTCACCGCGGCCCAGCTCTCGGAGCTCAAGCAGCAGCTGACCAAGTCCGGGATCACCACCGAGACCGTCGACATCTGGATCAACGACCAGAACCTGCTGGTCAAGCAGAGCGTGAAGGCGGCCACCGCCAACGGCACGCTGACCACCACCGCCCACTACAGCGACTACGGCGTGCCGGTCTCCGCCGAGGCGCCGCCGGCCTCCGACACCATGGACATCGCCGACATGATGAAGTCGGCCGGCGTCAACAGCCCCTCGGGCGGCACCACGACCGGCGGCACCGGCCTCACCTCCTGAGCCCACGGGGGCCGGGGCCCGATTTGCTCCAGGGCGCCCCGGTCCCGTACGCTCATCCCCGAAGCCAAAGACCGCTGGTCGTTGCCGCGCGCTCGCAGAGGGCGCGGTGGCCGAAGGATCCGCTGAAAAGTGGACGACCCGCGCAGGTGTCAGTGGAAGAACTCCCGGAGTGCGCGCGCCGAGCGCGTGTGCGGCCGGTCGAGTCCGCCCCGAGCGCCTGCGCCGGGGCGTTTCGTTTTACCCAGTCCTCCTTCGGGTCCGCGCGGTCCGAATCACCCGGAAGGAGGCCGAGGCTCTATGGCGAGGCCCGACAAGGCTGCCGCGGTTGCGGAGCTGACGGACAAGTTCCGCAGCTCCAACGCCGCCGTGCTGACCGAGTACCGCGGTCTCACCGTGGCGCAGCTCAAGACGCTGCGCCGGTCGCTCGGTGAGAACGCCCAGTACGCCGTGGTGAAGAACACGCTGACCAAGATTGCGGCCAACGAGGCCGGGATCGCGCTGGACGACCAGCTTTTCGCTGGTCCGACGGCCGTCGCCTTCGTCACCGGTGACCCGGTGGAGTCGGCGAAGGGTCTCCGTGACTTCGCCAAGGACAACCCGAATCTCGTCATCAAGGGCGGTGTCCTTGACGGCAAGGCGATGTCCGCCGACGAGATCAAGAAGCTTGCGGACCTCGAGTCCCGCGAGGTTCTGCTCAGCAAGCTGGCCGGTGCCTTCAAGGGGAAGCAGTCCCAGACTGCCTCCCTCTTCCAGGCGCTGCCGTCGAAGCTCGTCCGCACCGTGGACGCGCTGCGCGCCAAGCAGGCCGAGCAGGGCGGTGCCGAGTAATTCGGCTCGCTTTCTGACCCGCACCATCCGGCGCGGGTCGCAGCGGGCCGACGTACGCCCGCCTTACCCAGTACATCCGGCACCTGCCGATTGAGTGGAAGGACCGCCATCATGGCGAAGCTCACCCAGGACGAGCTGCTTGCCCAGTTCGAGGAGATGACCCTCATCGAGCTCTCCGAGTTCGTGAAGGCCTTCGAGGAGAAGTTCGACGTCACCGCCGCCGCCGCGGTCGCCGTTGCGGGCCCCGCCGGCCCGGCCGCCCCGGCCGAGGCCGCTGAGGAGAAGGACGAGTTCGACGTCATCCTCACCGGTGCCGGCGACAAGAAGATCCAGGTCATCAAGGTCGTGCGCGAGCTGACCTCCCTCGGCCTGAAGGAGGCCAAGGACCTGGTGGACGGCACCCCGAAGCCCGTCCTCGAGAAGGTCAACAAGGAGGCCGCGGACAAGGCTGCCGAGGCCCTCAAGGGCGCCGGCGCCTCCGTCGAGGTCAAGTAAGACCTCACGGGTCCGCAGGACTCGAACGCGCGCTGAAATCGGCCCTGTAGGGCTGTAACGCGAACGCACCGAGAAGCGATCATCCATCCGGGTGGTCGCTTTTCGGCGTATGCGGAGGGTGACCGCGGTTGCCTTGCGCTCGCGGTGGCGAGAGGTATGGTGATCTTCGTCGTGTCTCCGGACGGCCCGCTTCCGGGTGGGAGGCTCTTGACGAACCGCACGCAGCGCGCAATTCTCAGGACGCGTCGTCACAAGGATCCGAATCCGAGGCATGGATCGACGGCGAAGAGGGCAGTATCAACGTGCGTTGAAGGGCAGCATGCCGAGGGCGTTGACAAGAGCGGTGAGCACAGCGAGGGTCTCGACAAACCCGCACTGGACATCAGTGTGCCAAGTGGCTACACTGACCCTTTGCGCTGCCTGTTAGCTGTCCCCTGCCCGTCACCAGGGGTCTGCCCTCACTCAAGCATCGATGACCGATCCCCCTGACCTGGGGTTTCCGTCTCCGTGCTGGAGGGAGGGGCCGGTACGCGCGTAGTGAGTCCGAGCCCTCGGAAGGACCCCCTCTTGGCCGCCTCGCGCAACGCCTCGACCGCGAATACGAACAACGGCGCAAGCACCGCCCCGCTGCGCATTTCCTTTGCAAAGATCAAGGAGCCTCTCGAGGTTCCGAACCTGCTCGCGCTGCAGACCGAGAGCTTTGACTGGCTGCTCGGCAACACCGCTTGGCAGAGTCGGGTCGAGGAGGCTCTGGAGAACGGCCAGGACGTCCCCACCAAGTCCGGTCTGGAGGAGATCTTCGAGGAGATCTCCCCGATCGAGGACTTCTCCGGGTCGATGTCGCTGACGTTCCGGGACCACCGCTTCGAGCCGCCGAAGAACTCCATCGACGAGTGCAAGGAGCGCGACTTCACGTACGCCGCTCCCCTCTTCGTCACCGCCGAGTTCACCAACAACGAGACCGGTGAGATCAAGTCCCAGACGGTCTTCATGGGCGACTTCCCGCTCATGACGAACAAGGGCACCTTCGTCATCAACGGCACCGAGCGTGTCGTGGTGTCTCAGCTGGTCCGTTCCCCCGGTGTCTACTTCGACTCCTCCATCGACAAGACGTCCGACAAGGACATCTTCTCCGCCAAGATCATCCCGTCGCGGGGTGCCTGGCTGGAGATGGAGATCGACAAGCGCGACATGGTCGGTGTGCGTATCGACCGCAAGCGCAAGCAGTCGGTCACCGTCCTTCTGAAGGCCCTCGGCTGGACCACCGAGCAGATCCTCGAAGAGTTCGGCGACTACGAGTCGATGCGCGCCACCCTGGAGAAGGACCACACCCAGGGCCAGGACGACGCGCTGCTCGACATCTACCGCAAGCTGCGTCCGGGCGAGCCCCCCACGCGCGAGGCCGCGCAGACGCTCCTTGAGAACCTCTACTTCAACCCGAAGCGCTACGACCTCGCCAAGGTCGGCCGCTACAAGGTCAACAAGAAGCTGGGCGCCGACGCCCCGCTGGACGCGGGCATCCTGACCGTCGAGGACATCATCTCGACGATCAAGTACCTGGTGCAGCTGCACGCCGGCGAGACCGAGACCACGGGCGCCAACGGCGACACGATCGTCGTCGAGACCGACGACATCGACCACTTCGGCAACCGTCGTCTGCGCAGCGTCGGCGAGCTCATCCAGAACCAGGTCCGCACGGGTCTGGCCCGTATGGAGCGCGTCGTGCGCGAGCGCATGACGACCCAGGACGTCGAGGCGATCACGCCGCAGACCCTGATCAACATCCGGCCGGTCGTCGCCTCCATCAAGGAGTTCTTCGGCACCAGCCAGCTGTCGCAGTTCATGGACCAGAACAACCCGCTGTCGGGTCTCACCCACAAGCGCCGTCTGTCGGCCCTTGGTCCGGGTGGTCTCTCCCGTGAGCGGGCCGGCTTCGAGGTCCGCGACGTGCACCCCTCGCACTACGGCCGCATGTGCCCGATCGAGACGCCCGAAGGCCCGAACATCGGTCTGATCGGCTCGCTCGCCTCCTACGGCCGGGTCAACGCGTTCGGTTTCGTCGAGACCCCGTACCGCAAGGTCATCGACGGCCAGGTCACCGACGAGGTCGACTACCTGACCGCCGACGAGGAGGACCGCTTCGTCATCGCGCAGGCCAACGCCCCGCTGACGGACGACCTCCGCTTCGCCGAGGCCCGCGTGCTGGTCCGCCGCCGTGGCGGCGAGGTCGACTACGTCGGTGGCGAGGACGTGGACTACATGGACGTCTCGCCGCGCCAGATGGTGTCGGTCGCGACCGCCATGATCCCCTTCCTGGAGCACGACGACGCCAACCGTGCCCTCATGGGCGCGAACATGATGCGTCAGGCCGTCCCGCTGATTAAGTCCGAGGCCCCGCTCGTCGGCACCGGCATGGAGTACCGCTCCGCCGTCGACGCCGGCGACGTGGTCAAGGCCGAGAAGGCGGGCGTGGTCCAGGAGGTCTCCGCGGACTACATCACCACGGCGAACGACGACGGCACGTACATCACGTACCGTCTGCACAAGTTCTCCCGCTCCAACCAGGGCACCTCGGTCAACCAGAAGGTCATCGTCAACGAGGGCGACCGGATCATCGAGGGCCAGGTCCTGGCCGACGGCCCGGCCACCGAGAACGGCGAGATGGCCCTCGGCAAGAACCTGCTCGTGGCGTTCATGCCGTGGGAGGGTCACAACTACGAGGACGCGATCATCCTGTCGCAGCGCCTCGTGCAGGACGACGTCCTCTCCTCGATCCACATCGAGGAGCACGAGGTCGACGCCCGTGACACCAAGCTCGGCCCCGAGGAGATCACGCGGGACATCCCGAACGTCTCCGAGGAGGTCCTCGCCGACCTGGACGAGCGCGGCATCATCCGCATCGGTGCCGAGGTCATCGCCGGCGACATCCTCGTCGGCAAGGTCACGCCCAAGGGTGAGACCGAGCTGACCCCGGAGGAGCGCCTGCTGCGCGCCATCTTCGGCGAGAAGGCCCGTGAGGTCCGCGACACCTCGCTGAAGGTGCCGCACGGCGAGACCGGCAAGGTCATCGGCGTGCGCGTCTTCGACCGTGAGGAGGGCGACGAGCTGCCGCCGGGCGTGAACCAGCTGGTCCGCGTCTACGTCGCGCAGAAGCGCAAGATCACCGACGGTGACAAGCTCGCCGGCCGTCACGGCAACAAGGGCGTCATCTCCAAGATCCTGCCGATCGAGGACATGCCGTTCCTGGAGGACGGCACCCCGGTCGACATCATCCTCAACCCGCTGGGTGTGCCGTCCCGAATGAACCCGGGACAGGTCCTGGAGATCCACCTCGGCTGGCTCGCCAGCCGCGGCTGGGACGTCTCCGGTCTCGCCGACGACTGGGCGCAGCGCCTCCAGGCCATCGGCGCCGACAAGGTCGCCCCGCGCACCAACGTCGCCACCCCGGTGTTCGACGGTGCCCGCGAGGACGAGCTGGCGGGTCTGCTCCAGCACACCATCCCGAACCGCGACGGCGAGCGCATGGTGCTCCCGTCCGGCAAGGCGCGGCTGTTCGACGGCCGCAGCGGTGAGCCGTTCCCGGACCCGATCTCGGTCGGCTACATGTACATCCTGAAGCTGCACCACCTGGTCGACGACAAGCTGCACGCCCGCTCGACCGGTCCGTACTCGATGATCACCCAGCAGCCGCTGGGTGGTAAGGCGCAGTTCGGTGGCCAGCGCTTCGGCGAGATGGAGGTGTGGGCCCTCGAGGCCTACGGCGCCGCGTACGCCCTCCAGGAGCTGCTGACCATCAAGTCCGACGACGTCACCGGCCGCGTGAAGGTCTACGAGGCCATCGTCAAGGGCGAGAACATCCCCGAGCCCGGCATCCCCGAGTCCTTCAAGGTGCTCATCAAGGAGATGCAGTCGCTCTGCCTGAACGTGGAGGTGCTGTCCAGCGACGGTATGTCCATCGAGATGCGTGACACCGACGAGGATGTCTTCCGCGCTGCGGAGGAGCTCGGTATCGACCTGTCCCGGCGCGAGCCGAGCAGCGTCGAAGAGGTCTGACGGGAGTCCGGCGGGGCCCTCACCCACAGGGCCCCGCCGACCCCCAGGCCCCCGTTTCAGACCACAGACTTAACGACCCTGAGAGGGATTGACGCATAGTGCTCGACGTCAACTTCTTCGACGAGCTCCGGATCGGCCTGGCCACCGCTGACGACATCCGTCAGTGGAGCCACGGCGAGGTCAAGAAGCCCGAGACGATCAACTACCGCACCCTGAAGCCCGAAAAGGACGGACTCTTCTGCGAGAAGATCTTCGGTCCCACTCGGGACTGGGAGTGCTACTGCGGCAAGTACAAGCGCGTCCGCTTCAAGGGCATCATCTGCGAGCGCTGTGGCGTCGAGGTCACGCGCGCCAAGGTGCGCCGTGAGCGGATGGGCCACATCGAGCTCGCCGCACCCGTCACCCACATCTGGTACTTCAAGGGCGTCCCGTCCCGCCTGGGCTACCTGCTGGACCTCGCCCCGAAGGACCTCGAGAAGGTCATCTACTTCGCGGCGTACATGATCACGTACGTCGACGAGGAGCGTCGTACCCGCGACCTGCCCTCCCTGGAGGCACACGTCTCGGTCGAGCGCCAGCAGATCGAGAACCGCCGCGACGCCGACCTGGAGGCCCGCGCCAAGAAGCTCGAGTCCGACCTGGCCGAGCTGGAGGCCGAGGGCGCCAAGGCCGATGTGCGCCGCAAGGTGCGCGAAGGTGCCGAGCGCGAGATGAAGCAGCTGCGCGACCGTGCGCAGCGCGAGATCGACCGCCTCGACGAGGTGTGGAACCGGTTCAAGAACCTCAAGGTCCAGGACCTGGAGGGCGACGAGCTGCTCTACCGCGAGCTGCGCGACCGCTTCGGCACGTACTTCGACGGTTCGATGGGTGCCGCGGCGCTCCAGAAGCGCCTGGAGTCCTTCGACCTGGAGGAAGAGGCCGAGAAGCTCCGCGAGATCATCCGCACCGGCAAGGGCCAGAAGAAGACCCGCGCCCTCAAGCGGCTGAAGGTCGTCTCCGCGTTCCTCCAGACCTCCAACAGCCCCAAGGGCATGGTCCTGGACTGCGTCCCGGTCATCCCGCCGGACCTGCGTCCGATGGTGCAGCTGGACGGTGGCCGCTTCGCGACCTCCGACCTGAACGACCTGTACCGCCGTGTCATCAACCGCAACAACCGCCTGAAGCGGCTTCTCGACCTCGGCGCGCCCGAGATCATCGTGAACAACGAGAAGCGCATGCTCCAGGAGGCGGTCGACGCCCTCTTCGACAACGGCCGCCGCGGCCGCCCGGTGACGGGCCCCGGCAACCGTCCGCTGAAGTCCCTCAGCGACATGCTGAAGGGCAAGCAGGGCCGTTTCCGTCAGAACCTGCTCGGCAAGCGTGTCGACTACTCGGCGCGTTCCGTCATCGTCGTCGGCCCGCAGCTCAAGCTGCACCAGTGCGGTCTGCCCAAGGCGATGGCGCTGGAGCTGTTCAAGCCGTTCGTGATGAAGCGCCTGGTCGACCTGAACCACGCGCAGAACATCAAGTCGGCCAAGCGCATGGTCGAGCGCGGCCGCACCGTGGTGTACGACGTCCTCGAAGAGGTCATCGCCGAGCACCCGGTGCTGCTGAACCGTGCGCCCACCCTGCACCGCCTCGGCATCCAGGCCTTCGAGCCGCAGCTGGTCGAGGGCAAGGCCATCCAGATCCACCCGCTCGTCTGCACCGCGTTCAACGCGGACTTCGACGGTGACCAGATGGCCGTGCACCTGCCGCTGTCCGCGGAGGCGCAGGCCGAGGCCCGCATCCTGATGCTGTCCTCGAACAACATCCTCAAGCCGGCCGACGGCCGCCCGGTGACGATGCCGACCCAGGACATGGTCCTCGGTCTGTTCTTCCTCACCACCGACGGCGAGCTGCGCGACGTCAAGGGCGAGGGCCGCGCGTTCGGCTCCACGGCCGAGGCGACGATGGCGTTCGACGCCGGCGAGCTGTCCCTCCAGGCGTCGGTCGACATCCGCTTCCCGGTGGGCACCATCCCGCCGCGCGGCTGGACCCCGCCGGCCCGCGAGGAGGGCGAGCCCGAGTGGCAGCCGGGGGACTCGTTCCGCCTGCGCACCACCCTGGGCCGGGCGCTGTTCAACGAGCTGCTGCCCGAGGACTACCCGTTCGTCGACTACTCGGTGGGCAAGAAGCAGCTCGGCGAGATCGTCAACGACCTGGCGGAGCGCTACCCCAAGGTCATCGTGGCGGCGACGCTCGACAACCTGAAGGCGGCCGGCTTCTACTGGGGCACCCGTTCCGGTGTCACCGTGGCCATCTCCGACGTCGTCGTCCCCGAGGCCAAGAAGGCCATCGTCGCGGGCTACGAGGCCCAGGACGAGAAGGTCCAGAAGCAGTATGAGCGCGGTCTGATCACCAAGGAAGAGCGCACTCAGGAGCTCATCGCGATCTGGACCAAGGCGACCAACGAGGTCGCCGAGGCGATGAACGAGAACTTCCCCAAGACCAACCCCATCTTCATGATGGTTGACTCGGGTGCCCGAGGAAACATGATGCAGATGCGGCAGATCGCCGGTATGCGTGGTCTGGTGTCGAACGCGAAGAACGAGACCATCCCGCGTCCGATCAAGGCCTCGTTCCGTGAGGGCCTGTCCGTGCTGGAGTACTTCATCTCCACCCACGGTGCCCGTAAGGGTCTGGCGGACACCGCTCTGCGTACCGCCGACTCGGGTTACCTCACCCGTCGTCTGGTCGACGTCTCCCAGGACGTCATCATCCGCGAGGAGGACTGCGGCACCGAGCGCGGCCTCAAGCTGGCGATCGCCGAGCGCGGCGAGGACGGTGTCCTGCGCAAGACGGGCAACGTCGAGACGTCGGTGTACGCGCGCTGCCTCGCCGAGGACATCGTGGTCGACGGCAAGGTGCTGGCCCCGGCCGGTACCGACCTCGGCGACGTGCTCATCGACGAGCTGGTCAAGCACGGTGTGGAGACGGTCAAGACCCGTTCGGTCCTGACCTGCGAGTCCGCCGTCGGCACCTGCGCGATGTGCTACGGCCGTTCGCTGGCCACCGGCAAGCTGGTCGACATCGGTGAGGCGGTCGGCATCATCGCCGCCCAGTCCATCGGTGAGCCCGGTACCCAGCTGACGATGCGTACCTTCCACACCGGTGGTGTGGCCGGTGACGACATCACCCAGGGTCTGCCGCGTGTCGTCGAGCTGTTCGAGGCCCGTACCCCGAAGGGTGTCGCCCCGATCTCCGAGGCCTCCGGCCGGGTGCGGATCGAGGAGACGGAGAAGACGAAGAAGATCGTCGTCACTCCGGACGACGGCAGCGACGAGACGGCGTTCCCGATCTCGAAGCGTGCCAAGGTCCTGGTCCGCGAGGGCGAGCACGTCGAGGTGGGCCAGCAGCTCACCATGGGTGCCACCAACCCGCACGACGTGCTGCGCATCCTGGGTCAGCGTGCCGTCCAGGTCCACCTGGTCGGCGAGGTCCAGAAGGTCTACAACTCGCAGGGTGTGTCGATCCACGACAAGCACATCGAGATCATCATCCGGCAGATGCTGCGACGGGTGACGATCATCGAGTCGGGCGACGCGGAGCTGCTGCCCGGCGAGCTGGTCGAGCGCTCGAAGTTCGAGACCGAGAACCGTCGTGTGGTCCAGGAGGGCGGTCACCCGGCCTCCGGTCGTCCGCAGCTGATGGGTATCACCAAGGCCTCGCTGGCGACGGAGTCCTGGCTGTCGGCCGCCTCCTTCCAGGAGACGACCCGAGTGCTGACGGATGCGGCGATCAACGCCAAGTCCGACAGCCTCATCGGCCTCAAGGAGAACGTCATCATCGGTAAGCTCATCCCGGCCGGTACGGGTCTGTCCCGCTACCGCAACATCCGGGTGGAGCCGACCGAAGAGGCCAAGGCCGCGATGTACTCGGCCGTCGGCTACGACGACATCGACTACTCGCCGTTCGGCACGGGCTCCGGCCAGGCCGTTCCGCTGGAGGACTACGACTACGGTCCGTACAACCAGTAAGCGGGCAGTCTGAAGCAGTCGCTCTGAAGGGCGGCCGCTCCCCTCGGGGGGTGGCCGCCCTTCGGCGTGTCCGCCGCGAGGGCCCGCACCGGCCGGGTGCCGCGCCGGCCCTGCCGCGGGGGCTGCCGGGGAGCGGCCGTGCGGCCGTGCTCGCCCTCCGCACGGCTCGGCGCGGTATGCGGCCCCGGGCGCCGACGAGGACCGCGACAGCGCCCGTACAGCGCCCGGCAGCGGCATTGACGGAGGGTCTCGAGTTCACTCGCGTGGGTGAACATGGAGCTTGTCAAGCCCCGGCGTGTCGAGGGCGGCTCCATTTGTTTTGACCACAGCGAATGAGCTAGGTACCCTCAGACCTTGTGCCTGGGGTGTGCCCTGGCTGCTGTGCGTGCCTTGAAACCGTATGGCGAGCCTCGAACGGCCACCGTAATTCGCGCCCTTCCCGCCTCGCGGCGGAAGTCTGGCGGATTCGACACACCCGACCGCGTGGGTCGGAGGCGTTCCAGGTTAGCTTTACCTATTCGGCACACAGAAACCGGAGAAGTAGTGCCTACGATCCAGCAGCTGGTCCGTAAGGGCCGGCAGGACAAGGTCGAGAAGAACAAGACGCCCGCACTTGAGGGTTCCCCTCAGCGCCGCGGCGTCTGCACGCGTGTGTTCACGACCACCCCGAAGAAGCCGAACTCGGCCCTGCGTAAGGTCGCGCGTGTGCGTCTGACCAGCGGGATCGAGGTCACCGCTTACATTCCGGGTGAGGGCCACAACCTCCAGGAGCACTCCATCGTGCTCGTGCGCGGCGGCCGTGTGAAGGACCTGCCGGGTGTTCGCTACAAGATCATCCGCGGCTCCCTCGACACCCAGGGTGTCAAGAACCGCAAGCAGGCCCGCAGCCGCTACGGCGCCAAGAAGGAGAAGTAAGAATGCCTCGTAAGGGCCCCGCCCCGAAGCGCCCGGTCATCATCGACCCGGTGTACGGCTCTCCTCTGGTGACCTCCCTCATCAACAAGGTGCTGCTGAACGGCAAGCGCTCCACCGCCGAGCGCATCGTCTACGGCGCCATGGAGGGTCTGCGTGAGAAGACGGGCAACGACCCGATCATCACGCTGAAGCGCGCACTGGAGAACATCAAGCCGACCCTCGAGGTCAAGTCCCGCCGTGTCGGTGGTGCGACGTACCAGGTTCCGATCGAGGTCAAGCCCGGTCGCGCCAACACGCTCGCGCTGCGCTGGCTCGTCGGTTACTCCCGCGCCCGTCGCGAGAAGACCATGACCGAGCGTCTGCTCAACGAGCTTCTCGACGCGTCCAACGGCCTCGGCGCCGCTGTGAAGAAGCGCGAGGACACCCACAAGATGGCCGAGTCCAACAAGGCCTTCGCGCACTACCGCTGGTAGTCGCTACCCACATCGAGACCGAGAGAAGACTGAAGCCTTATGGCTACCACTTCACTTGACCTGGCCAAGGTCCGCAATATCGGGATCATGGCCCACATCGACGCGGGCAAGACGACCACCACCGAGCGGATCCTGTTCTACACCGGTGTGTCCTACAAGATCGGTGAGGTCCACGACGGCGCTGCCACCATGGACTGGATGGAGCAGGAGCAGGAGCGTGGCATCACGATCACCTCTGCTGCCACCACCTGTCACTGGTCGCTGGAAGACGTCGACCACACCATCAACATCATCGACACGCCGGGTCACGTCGACTTCACCGTCGAGGTGGAGCGTTCCCTGCGCGTGCTCGACGGTGCCGTGACGGTGTTCGACGGCGTCGCCGGCGTTGAGCCCCAGTCCGAGACGGTGTGGCGTCAGGCGGACCGCTACGGCGTTCCGCGCATCTGCTTCGTCAACAAGCTCGACCGCACCGGTGCCGAGTTCCACCGCTGCGTCGACATGATCGTCGACCGTCTGGGCGCCCAGCCGCTGGTCATGCAGCTGCCGATCGGTGCCGAGGCGGACTTCAAGGGCGTCGTCGACCTGGTGACGATGAAGGCCTACGTGTGGTCCGCCGAGGCCACCAAGGGCGAGATGTACGACACCGTCGACATCCCGGACACCCACACCGAGGCTGCCGAGGAGTACCGCGGCAAGCTGATCGAGGCCGTGGCCGAGAACGACGAAGAGATCATGGAGCTGTACCTGGAGGGCGAGGAGCCTTCCGTGGAGCAGCTGTACGCCGCGATCCGTCGTATCACCATCGCGTCCGGCAAGGGCGTCGGCACCACGGTCACCCCGGTGTTCTGCGGTACCGCGTTCAAGAACAAGGGCGTCCAGCCCCTGCTCGACGCGGTCGTGCGCTACCTGCCGTCGCCGGTCGACATCGAGGCCATCGAGGGCCACGACGTCAAGGACCCGGAGACGGTCGTCAAGCGCAAGCCGTCCGACGACGAGCCGCTGTCGGCGCTGGCGTTCAAGATCATGAGCGACCCGCACCTCGGCAAGCTCACCTTCGTCCGCGTGTACTCCGGCCGCCTGGAGTCCGGCACCGCCGTGCTGAACTCCGTCAAGGGCCGCAAGGAGCGCATCGGCAAGATCTACCGCATGCACGCGAACAAGCGTGAGGAGATCGAGTCGGTGGGCGCCGGCGACATCGTCGCCGTCATGGGTCTGAAGCAGACCACGACCGGCGAGACGCTGTGCGACGAGAAGAACCCGGTGATCCTGGAGTCCATGGACTTCCCTGCGCCGGTCATCGAGGTCGCGATCGAGCCCAAGTCCAAGGGTGACCAGGAGAAGCTGGGTGTCGCCATCCAGCGTCTCGCGGAGGAGGACCCCTCCTTCCAGGTGCACACCAACGAGGAGACCGGCCAGACCGTCATCGGCGGTATGGGCGAGCTTCACCTCGAGGTGCTGGTCGACCGGATGAAGCGCGAGTTCAAGGTCGAGGCCAACGTCGGCAAGCCGCAGGTGGCTTACCGTGAGACGATCCGCAAGGCCGTCGAGCGCGTCGACTACACCCACAAGAAGCAGACCGGTGGTACCGGTCAGTTCGCGAAGGTGCAGATCGGCATCGAGCCGATCGAGGGTGGCGACACCTCGTACGAGTTCGTGAACAAGGTGACCGGTGGCCGCATCCCGAAGGAGTACATCCCTTCGGTGGACGCCGGTGCGCAGGAGGCCATGCAGTTCGGCATCCTGGCCGGCTACGAGATGACCGGTGTCCGTGTCATCCTTCACGACGGTGCCTTCCACGAGGTCGACTCCTCCGAGCTCGCCTTCAAGATCGCCGGTTCGCAGGCCTTCAAGGAGGCCGCGCGCAAGGCTTCGCCCGTGCTCCTGGAGCCGATGATGGCCGTCGAGGTCACCACGCCCGAGGACTACATGGGTGAGGTCATCGGCGACATCAACTCCCGCCGTGGCCAGATCCAGGCCATGGAGGAGCGGGCTGGTGCCCGCGTCGTGAAGGGCCTCGTGCCCCTGTCGGAGATGTTCGGCTACGTCGGCGACCTCCGCAGCAAGACGTCGGGTCGCGCAAGCTACTCGATGCAGTTCGACTCCTACGCCGAGGTTCCGCGGAACGTCGCCGAGGAGATCATCGCGAAGGCCAAGGGCGAGTAACGCACCGCGTTCGCACGCTTTAGGCTTGACTCCGGAGCCTCAAGGGGCATTCAGCCGCATACCAGGATGAATGCCCCGGGTTCCGGGCTATCCAGCAAAGATCACCTGGCGCCGATGAGTAAGGCGTACAGAACCACTCCACAGGAGGACCCCAGTGGCGAAGGCGAAGTTCGAGCGGACTAAGCCGCACGTCAACATCGGCACCATCGGTCACATCGACCACGGTAAGACGACCCTCACGGCCGCCATTACCAAGGTGCTGCACGACGCGTACCCGGAGCTGAACGAGGCCACCCCGTTCGACAACATCGACAAGGCGCCCGAGGAGCGCCAGCGCGGTATCACCATCTCCATCGCGCACGTCGAGTACCAGACCGAGGCGCGTCACTACGCCCACGTCGACTGCCCGGGTCACGCGGACTACATCAAGAACATGATCACCGGTGCCGCGCAGATGGACGGCGCGATCCTGGTGGTCGCCGCCACCGACGGCCCGATGCCGCAGACCAAGGAGCACGTGCTCCTGGCCCGCCAGGTCGGCGTTCCGTACATCGTCGTCGCCCTGAACAAGGCCGACATGGTGGACGACGAGGAGATCATGGAGCTCGTCGAGCTCGAGGTCCGTGAGCTTCTCTCCGAGTACGAGTTCCCGGGCGACGACCTGCCGGTCGTCCGTGTCTCCGCGCTGAAGGCCCTCGAGGGCGACGCGCAGTGGACCCAGTCCGTCCTGGACCTCATGAGCGCCGTCGACACCGCGATTCCGGAGCCGGAGCGCGACGTCGACAAGCCGTTCCTGATGCCGATCGAGGACGTCTTCACCATCACCGGTCGCGGTACGGTCGTCACCGGCCGTATCGAGCGTGGTGTCCTCAAGGTCAACGAGACCGTCGACATCATCGGCATCAAGACCGAGAAGACCACCACCACGGTCACCGGCATCGAGATGTTCCGCAAGCTGCTCGACGAGGGCCAGGCCGGTGAGAACGTCGGTCTGCTGCTCCGTGGCATCAAGCGCGAGGACGTCGAGCGCGGCCAGGTCATCATCAAGCCGGGCTCGGTCACCCCGCACACCGAGTTCGAGGCGCAGGCCTACATCCTGTCCAAGGACGAGGGTGGCCGCCACACGCCGTTCTTCAACAACTACCGTCCGCAGTTCTACTTCCGTACGACGGACGTGACGGGCGTTGTGACCCTCCCCGAGGGCACCGAGATGGTCATGCCGGGCGACAACACCGAGATGACCGTCCAGCTGATCCAGCCGGTCGCCATGGAGGAGGGCCTGAAGTTCGCCATCCGTGAGGGTGGTCGCACCGTGGGCGCCGGCCAGGTCACCAAGATCGTCAAGTAAGTTCCGCTTGCTTGAAGGTCACTGATTGACCCTGGAGAGGCCCGTACGACTTCGGTCGTACGGGCCTCTTCGTCGTACTCTCTGCGTATCACCGCTCCCGTACGACCGTCCGATCGTCCGACGAAAGCGAGCCCGTGAGCGCTCTCCCGCCCGCCGAAGGCCCCGACGAGTCCCCGTCCGACGAGCAGTGGGAGGCGTTCCTGCGGGACGCGATGGCGGGGGGTGGCGCGGGCGCCCCCAAGGAGCCGTCGGCACGGGATCGGCTGGCGGCCGTCCGGGTACGACGCCCGCGCCGGCCGGGGCGCCCCCGGCCCGTGACCGCTTGGCTGGCGAACGCGGCGCCCTGGGCGGCGGCCGCGGCCGTGGTCGCCTTCGGCGCCTTCCAGATGGGCCTGTTCCCGCGCTCCGCGTCGTCCGCACCGGCCGCCG
This sequence comes from Streptomyces sp. AM6-12, assembly GCF_044327085.1. NCBI lineage: Bacteria > Bacillati > Actinomycetota > Actinomycetes > Kitasatosporales > Streptomycetaceae > Streptomyces > Streptomyces sp. AM6-12. The sequence goes on along the minus strand of NZ_JBIQWN010000001.1, from coordinate 3,044,970 downwards.
GGCCCGCCTCCGGACCGGCCAGGGCGGTGACACTGCCCGGCGGCGGGACCTCGGACGGCAACCAGTGCGGTACCAGGGGCTACCACCACTTCCCGCTTCAGGCGAGCGCGACTACCGCTGGGCAGCCGGCCACCGGTTCCGCGGCGTCCGCCGGTTCCGCCGCGCGCGGCCCGCGGTTGTCGCTGGGCCACTACGGCTACGCGGAGGGCCCCGACGGCAAGGGCCGCCTGCTCATCGGGCTGCGCTTCACCGCTCCCGGCACCGGGCAGCCGCTCCACCTCTCGCGCACGCCCGGCGGAGAGGGGGTGGCCGTGGAGATCGAGGGCCCGGACGGCCTGGTGGCCGGCGCCCATGGCCTGCCCGTCGCCTGGCCCTCCGCCGCTGCCCGGTCGGGCGCCTCCGTGGCCGTGAGCGACGGGAGCGGCGGCGAGGTCGTCCTCCCCGCCCAGGCCCTGTGCCCCGGCCACGACGGCAGGTCCGTGGCGAAGTCCCTGGTGCCGCCCACCGACTCCGCCGGCACCGTCACCGGCCGCCCGCCCTACCGCCTGGTCGTCTCCCTGCGCGACCCCGCCATCGGCACCCTGCGCACCTCCCTCGGCCTCCCGCCGGGCGGCGGCCTGCTCAGCGCGGAGAACCTGGTACCGGACGCGAGTTCCTGACCCCGGAAAACGGTCAGGGGCGGCGGGGGACACCGGCGGCCACCGGCCTTCGCCGGCGGTCCCCTCCGTGGTGTCACCCGCCGCCCCGCGGCGCGTCCTCCGTCAGCTCACCGACTTGCTCCTGGCGAGGGAGACCACGGCGGTCTGGGTCGCCGTCACGGTGTCGCCGTAGTTCGGGTCGGTGGCGGTGGCCTGCGCGTCGACCTCGGCGTCGCCCTTCTGGAACGGGGTCGTGCCGGTGGGCTCGGCCGTGGCCGTCCAGGCGGCCGGGGTGCCCGGCGCGCAGGCGACCGTCGTCGCGTACGAGCCCTTGATCAGGACCTTCTTGGCGACCTGGGTGACGCTGCCGGACACGTTCACCGTGGCCGGCGCGTTGCAGCTGACGGTGCCGCCGATGGTGGCCTTGCCGTTCAGCGTGCTCGCCGTGCCCTTCACGGCGACGGAGACGCCGAGGTCCAGCTCGGACGGCGGCGCCGGGTTGTCGATGTGCACCTCACCGCGGAGCGCGGCGGTGCCGCCCTCGCAGTGCTGCTCGTAGGTGGCGTCCAGCTTCTGCACGTACCCGTGCGGCCCGAAGGCCACGTCGGCGACGTGGAAGGAGCCGGTCAGGGTGTTGCAGCCGCGGCCGTTGCCGTCCACCGAAAGGCCGGGCTCGGACGCGGAGTTGAACGGGTAGCGGGTGGCTCCGGCGTAGTCGCCGGGCGCGAGCGCCTGGCCGCCCGGCGCGGCCAGGTCCAGGTACCACCAGTCGCCGTTCGCCCCGCTGACGTCGACGGATATGTGGCTGTGGTCGTCGGAGGCGAAGACGTTCAGACCGTCTCCGGACGCGGGCGAGTAGGAGTACGACTGGCCACCGCTGATGTAGTCGCCCTCGTCGCCGCTGAACGCGAGCGAGCCCGCGGAGACGGTCTGGGCCTGCGCCGCGGGGCCGCTCAGCAGGCCGGTGGTGGCGCCGGCACAGGCCAGCGTCAGGGCGAAGACGGTGGAGAGACGGGCGAGGCGGGAGCCGCGGGACGGAACGACCAGGAGACGTGACATGTGGTACCCCCCAGGTAGACGCGTGCACAGACGTTGCCGGTGCGGGCAGGCGGAAGCGTGTCGCCTCCGTCGCCGCCTGTGATCGCTGTGGATCCTGTCACAGGCCACTGACAGCGACCCACCGGTTTTACCGCCGTAGCAGGACCAACTCGCGCAGCAGGGACGGGGGATCGAGGCGGGCGAGCGAGCCGGACAGGCCGTCGAGGAAGACGACGCGGCCCTGGTTGTTGTGCACGTAGATCAGGTTCCCGCTGATCTCGTGGCCCTCGATCTGGCGGCGCACCCATACGACTCCCCGCGTGCCGAGCCCCGGCTCCGCGACCGCCCCGACCATGTCGTCCCAGCCGGTCACGTCGACCGGCTCGAACCCCGGGAAGTAGCGCCGCCGGAGCCGCTCCCACCAGCCGGGAGCCTCGTGGAAGGGGCGCCAGGGCAGGGCGCTCACCGGTATCCCGTCGATCCCGCAGTGCACGGCGACGAGGCAGCCGCGCGCGTGCAGATGCCCTCCGTCCGCGCGCCGTGCCGCCGCGCCGGGCGCCTCCAGGTCGGCGAGCGGGTCGCTGGGGGAGGGGTGGAAGGGCGTGCCGCCGTCCTTCGGCACCACGACCGAGGCGGCGAGCATGGGCGTGTCGGGGAAGCCGGGCTGGGGGACCGTCCAGCACGGCAGCAGCCAGGCGGAGGCCGTCTCGTAGACGGGCGCCGGGCTCGGCCCGGCGAGCTCCACCAGACCGCCATACACGCTCCGCAGCCACGCCTCGGCGCGCTCCCGCCGCTCGTCGGGCTCCGGCACGCCCCACGTGCCCGCGGCCCGCTGCGCCAGGTACTGCTCGGCCGGGAGGTACGTGGGCGACCAGTGGGGCCCCGTACCGTCGTGCGGCACGACGACGAGAGAGCTGAACGGGGCCTGCGCGAAGACCCCGGTGTCCAGGTGCTCCCGGAAGTCGAAGCAGACCGTCCAGGCGTACGGGTGCCACGTGGCCGTCTGCGGCAGCATGACGACGGATGCCGCACGCTCCGGGTACGCCGTCGTCCGCAGCCACCGCTCGGCCGCCGCCACGGCTTCCTCTCGCGTCCCCATCAGGCCCCCTCCGCTTCAACTCACGGACAGCCCATGATGGTTCCTCTACGATGCGGCGTCATGTCCATACCCAATGCCTGGGGCACACCGTACGGCGACCCGCCCCCCGCGAAGGCCCTGCGCCCTCGGCGGCTCTGGTACGTCGTAGCGGCACTGCTGGGTGTCGTCCTGGCCGGCGCCGGCATCACGCTCATCGTGCTGACGGTCCGGGACACGGTGAAGTCGGTTGATACGACACACACGTTCACCAGCGGGGCGCAGCGCACCTTCAGCTTCACGGAGGGCAGGACCCGGACGATCTACGTCTCCCAGTCCGCGTACGGCCACGTCGACTGCCGGGTCCCGCGGGCACTGGCCGACGCGGTGGTCCAGCCGTCCGGCAGCTTCCGCGTGACCCTTGGCTCCCGCACCTGGGAACGTGTCTTCGAGTTCACGCCCAGGACCACCGGTGACTATCCCGTCGTCTGCACCTCGGACATCCCGGCAGCCGACTTCGCCCTCGGCGACCAGCCCCACGTCGGCGGCATGGTCGGCGGCATCCTGGCGGCCATCGGCTGCTTCATCGCGGCGGCCGTCGCGGTCCCGGTCATCTGCATCGTGACCGCGGTCCGCCGGGGCCGCCACCGCCGCCGGCTCATGACCCCGCCCCCGGCGCCGGTGTGGGGCCCACCGCCCTGCTAGGCACTGATCGCCGCCCGGCAGGTGCTCAGCGTTCGCGTTCCCAGGTGTGCAGGACAGCCAGGGCGTAGGCGATCCGGGGGTCCAGGAGGCGGGCAGTGAAGCGGTAGGTTCTGCTGATGCCGCGGTAGTCCAGGGCCGTACCGGCGCCATGGACGCGCCAGCGGGTCCGGGTGGGGCTTTTGAAGGCGGTGCCGTCCGGGCTGCCGTCGACGAACGAGTACACCATCATGCAGAGCACGTAGAGGAACCAGACGGGCGCTGTCGCGACGTAGAGCAGCCATGAGTACCAGGTGCCCACCCGGCCCGTGACCGGCCGGGCGGGGCCGTCGGGCGCCACGGTCCACCGGACGCGGCGCGGCCAGGGCAGCAGCCGTCCCGCCCGGCGCGTGACGCGGGCCAGCGGCGCGCCGTCGGCCGCGTGGACGTCGTACCCGTCCGGCGCGGTGGGGCGGACGGAGCACAGCAGCCTGTCGTCCCGCCCGTCATGGATCCAGAAGGGCACCGGCTCCTGGCGGCTCCACCGCCGGGTCGTGGGCGGGGTGAGGACGCGGGCGAGGGGAGCGTCCTCGGGGCGCCTCGCGGTCGACAACCGGATGGTCGAGGCCATCTCCGCGCCGGGCGGCAGGTGCGCCGGCGAGGGGGAGGGCACCGGCACCGGGTTGTTCACGGAAATCAGAAGCGAATACGGATTGCTGTCCACGATGTCATCCGAATGGGTTGGCGTTCGCCAGGCCACCGAGAAGGTGGCCGGCGGTCTCACGTGCCTGGTCGATCTTCTCGTGGATCTTCTCGGACTCGTACTGGGTGTCCTCGGTCGCGACGCGCACTCCTTCTGTGAGCAGGTGCTTGGAGCCTCTGATCGCCACATAGCCACGCGCAGTCCAGGACCGGGGATCGATGTACTGGCCGACTTTTCTGCCGGCATCGTCAAAGATCGGCCGGACGGACTCCGAGACCCCAGGGATGTGTTTCAGCGGGGTGTTCTCGATCAGATGGGGCATCATCTTCTGGAAGGGGATGTCGGTCAGCTTTGCACCGGCTCGGTACAGCGTGTTGTCGCCGAGCTGCCTGGCGATACCGAGCTTGAGGCGATCTGCCACGCTGTCCGCGGTGATGTGGATCGCGTGCGCCTTCCTGCCGAGCGCGGCGGCGTTCCGCATCGCCCACTCCTCGGCGTCCTCGCCGAACTTCGCTGTTCCTCCGACGTGTTCGATGAGATCGGCGGCCCGCTTCCAGGAGTCGGCAGCCTTCACCCCGAAGTCGAGGGCATTCATCGGGATCTTGACGCCCTTGAAGGCGGCGTGCGCGATCTTCCCCGTGCGTGCCAGGTCTCCAAAGGGAATGAACCCAGCGAGATCCAGGCCGATGTCCAGCGGGTTTCCCTCTTTCGCGCCAGCGGCCCAGCCGACGCCGTGGAAGATGAGGGCGCCGGTGTTCAGAACCCGGCCGAGGGCCTCGAAGACGACGGCACCGACGATCGTCTCGGAGAAGACGATGGCAAGTACGTCGCAAGCGGCGGCCGCGTAACCGAGCCAGTCGCCGATCTTATAGATCGTGTCCGCGTGCTTCTGGATCCAGCGCCAGAGATCCCCGGCAAGGTCCTTGATCCGGTCGCCGAGGTCCGAGAGGAGATCTCCGAGCTTGTGGAGCAAAGACTCGTCCGGCGCAGCCTCGGCCGCCTTGCGGATCGCCGCAGCGGCGGCACTGGCCGCCCTGTCATGCTCAGTGAGCAGCGCTTCGGCCTTCTTGATGATGGCGTTCAGCTCGTCGCGGGCCCCGTTCAGCCGTCGCACGGCGCCGTCGAGACGTCGCTGTGCCTGCTGGAGCTCAGCGTCGGTGTCGAACGTACGGCCCGCGAGTTGCAGGTCCGGGTCGTTCTGCGCCGTCTTCAGAGTCCTGCGCGCGGCCTCCGCTTCCTGCTCGTAGTGCTTGGCCAGCGTCTGGAACTCCCGCAGATCGGACTCCCAGCCGTGCAGGGCGTGCGCGGCGTCGATCAGCGAGGTATGTCCGTCAGCCAGATACTTCGGCAGCGACCCGGTCTTCTTCGCGAAGGCGGACGCGGCCTCGCCCACCCAGGCCGCGTCCGGCTTGCCCAGCCGGGTCAGCGTCGAGTGGGCGTCGTGCAGTTGCTTGGTCACGCTGGTCAGCGAGGTGACCAGGTGGTGCACGGAGGAGGGGACGCCGGGCGCGGGATCGAAGCCGAGCGCGCCATAGGTCGGAGTGGTCATGAAGGTGGCCTCCACGGCACGGTCAGTAGGACGCGAAAGGCGAGATGGCGGAAGCGGCGTCAGCGGTCCTGGAACCGTTCACTTCGGGTTCGCCGAAGGCGACCGTGTCGGCGATGTCGGCGAGAACCGCCTGATAATGCTGAAAATCCTGGGTGTCGGGTGTGCTCAGAGAGAGCAGCAGCAACCGATCCTCTCCGGGGAAGGGCAGCCAGACCTCGACATGGACGAAGAACCGCTCGTGTTCCCCCTCTGGCAGGTCCCACGTCGCACGGGAACCGGCGACGCGGACGACTGCTGGCCCGGCCGGCAGGTCGATCGGCAGGACCTCTGCTGCCTCACCGTTCTCCGAGGCGTTGTCCAGCGTCTCCAGAATGCCCGCGGTGGTGAGGCACGGATCCGGGTTTTCCATCTCGCGCACGCTGATGGTGAGCGTGGCGCGGCTGATCCGCTCCGGCGGCTCGGAGCCCTCCGGGCTGCCGCCCATGGAGAAGATGCCGAGCGCGTTGTAGATAGCCCCGCCCGCGACCAACTGGTCCGCGTTCGCGGCGTACATGGCTTCGGTCAGGGCGCGGAGCGGTTCGAGCTCCTCCTGTTCGCCCCAGTAGTCGCGGGCGAACCGGCGCAGATCCGCGTACAGGGCATCCTGGTCTGCGCCGATGGCCAGCGGGACTTCGTGGAATTCGGACGGCACCTGGAAATGCAGGGCGGCAGGCGGCGGGCTCTGCTCGCTGGTCATCGGTCACCCGCCTGGACCGCCTTCAGCATCGCGGCAATCTCGTCTTCCAGGCCCTGGTAGAGCCGGACCGACTGCACCACCTTCCCGGTGATCCCATCCGTGGCCTTGGCGATCTGCTTGATGCCGTAGCCCCACTTGTGCTGGAACTCGTCACAGGCCGCTTCCAGCTCCTTGGAGCCGGCGCCCGTCGGGCCGATGTCCTTCAGCTGCTTCATGGCGGACCGCATGCTGTCGGCGCACTCGCCGAGGTCGGTGACGAGTCGCACCAGGGCCTCGAATTCGACCTTGCAGTAGCCGGTCATCCCCGTCGTACCCCCCGAAAGTCCATTCGGGCTGTAATCCTGGCACAACCTCTGTGGGGAGAGTGGGCCGTTCGGCCGCCGGTCCGCGAGATGTTCGCGGGAGGGCCCCGGCGCCTCCACGGCGCCGGCTGACCCGCCTCCGGTTTGACCTACGTCACTCCGCGGGTAATCTCTTCGGCTCGATTGGCGGAGCCCCCCGCCCGTATGGCAGACTGTCCGAGTTGCTCGGTCGAGTGTTGATGCTGCGCGCCTCCCGCCGGGAGGACCGGAAGCGAGTCCCACAGTACTCGTCGCCCTAACTGCCCTCGGGCAGCACTGGGGCGGACGTACGGGAATCTTCCGGGAAGTGTGGGCGCGACACCGGCCAGGCGCCCGGTGGGCCCGAGGTCCCCGGTCCGCGGTTTCCGGAAGGGCCGTGCGCATTCCCCGCAGGGATGTTCGAACAAGGGACATTCATGTCAGCGGGACCGCGACACGCCCGACCGCGTGGGTCGGAGAAAGCGGGTACCGGAAACCACCGGGTCCCAGAGCGTAAGAAGAGACAGGACTACTGAGTAGCCATGGCGGGACAGAAGATCCGCATCCGGCTCAAGGCCTACGACCACGAGGTCATCGACTCCTCGGCGAAGAAGATCGTCGAGACGGTGACCCGCACTGGTGCGTCGGTCGCGGGCCCGGTGCCGCTGCCCACTGAGAAGAACGTGTACTGCGTCATCAAGTCGCCGCACAAGTACAAGGACTCGCGCGAGCACTTCGAGATGCGCACGCACAAGCGCCTGATCGACATTCTCGACCCGACCCCCAAGACCGTTGACTCTCTGATGCGACTCGACCTCCCGGCCGGTGTCGACATCGAGATCAAGCTCTGAGGGCTGGTGATCTGAGAATGGCTAAGCAGATCAAGGGCATCCTGGGCGAGAAGCTCGGCATGACGCAGGTGTGGGACGAGAACAACCGTGTCGTCCCGGTCACCGTCGTCAAGGCCGGCCCCAACGTCGTGACCCAGGTCCGTACGAACGACGTCGACGGCTACGAGTCGGTCCAGATCGCCTTCGGCGAGATCGACCCGCGCAAGGTGAACAAGCCCCTCAAGGGCCACTTCGCCAAGGCCGACGTCACCCCCCGTCGCCACCTCGTCGAGATCCGCACCGCGGACGCCTCCGAGTACACGCTGGGCCAGGAGATCACCGCGCAGGTGTTCGAGGCCGGCGTGAAGGTCGACGTGACCGGCAAGAGCAAGGGCAAGGGCTTCGCCGGTGTCATGAAGCGTCACAACTTCAAGGGCCTCGGCGCCGGACACGGCACCCAGCGCAAGCACCGCTCGCCCGGTTCCATCGGTGGCTGCGCCACCCCGGGCCGCGTGTTCAAGGGCCTCCGCATGGCGGGTCGCATGGGCAACGAGCGGGTCACCACCCAGAACCTGACCGTCCACGCCGTTGACGCGGAGAAGGGTCTGCTGCTCATCAAGGGCGCGGTTCCCGGTCCGAACGGCGGCCTCGTCCTGGTCCGCACCGCGGCCAAGGGGGCCTGAGGTAACCGATGAGCACTGTTGACATCCTTTCGCCGGCGGGCGACAAGGCCGGTTCCGTCGAGCTCCCCGCGGAGATCTTCGACGCCAAGGTCAGCGTCCCGCTGATCCACCAGGTCGTCGTCGCGCAGCTGGCCGCGGCCCGTCAGGGCACGCACAAGACCAAGACGCGTGGCGAGGTCCGCGGTGGTGGCAAGAAGCCGTACCGCCAGAAGGGCACCGGTCGCGCCCGCCAGGGTTCGACCCGCGCGCCGCAGTTCGCCGGTGGTGGCGTCGTGCACGGTCCCGTGCCGCGTGACTACTCGCAGCGCACCCCGAAGAAGATGAAGGCCGCCGCCCTGCGCGGTGCCCTCACCGACCGGGCGCGTCACAACCGCATCCACGTCGTCTCCGGCGTGGTCGAGGGCCAGGTCTCCACGAAGGCCGCCAAGAGCCTGTTCGGCAAGATCTCGGAGCGCAAGAACCTGCTCCTGGTCGCCGACCGCTCCGACGAGGCCGCGTGGCTGTCCGCCCGCAACCTGCCCCAGGTCCACATCCTGGAGCCGGGCCAGCTGAACACGTACGACGTTCTCGTCTCGGACGACGTGGTCTTCACCCAGGCCGCCTTCGAGTCCTTCGTGTCTGGCGCGCCGTCGGCTGCTGACACCGAAGGGAGCGAGGTCTGATGGCTATCCGTCACCCCGCTATTGCCTCGAAGGCCGCCAAGGCCGCCAAGGCCGCGCGCGTCGCCAAGGCGCGCCGCCACGCCGCCGAGGGCAAGAACACCGTCGAGACCCCGCTGAGCAAGGCGTACACGGACCCCCGTGACGTCCTGCTGAAGCCGGTCGTCTCGGAGAAGAGCTACGCGCTCCTGGACGAGAACAAGTACACGTTCATCGTCGACCCGAACGCCAACAAGACCCAGATCAAGCAGGCCGTCCAGGCGGTCTTCGACGTCAAGGTCACCGGGGTCAACACGATCAACCGCCAGGGCAAGCGCAAGCGCACGAAGACCGGTTTCGGTCAGCGTGCCGCCACCAAGCGCGCGATCGTGACCCTCGCCGAGGGCGACCGTATCGACATCTTCGGCGGTCCGACCGCCTGAGGGCGGTCCGGATCGTCCGATATCGGACGAGGACTGAGAAATGGGAATCCGCAAGTACAAGCCGACTACGCCGGGCCGTCGTGGCGCCAGCGTCGCCGACTTCGTCGAGGTCACGCGGTCCACGCCGGAGAAGTCGCTGGTCCGTCCCCTGCACAGCAAGGGCGGCCGTAACAACGCCGGTCGTGTGACCGTTCGCCACCAGGGTGGCGGACACAAGCGCGCCTACCGTGTGATCGACTTCCGTCGTCACGACAAGGACGGCGTGCCGGCGAAGGTCGCGCACATCGAGTACGACCCCAACCGCACCGCGCGCATCGCGCTGCTGCACTACGCCGACGGCGAGAAGCGCTACATCCTCGCCCCGCGCAACCTGCAGCAGGGTGACCGCGTCGAGAACGGTCCCGGGGCCGACATCAAGCCGGGCAACAACCTGGCGCTCCGCAACATCCCGGTCGGTACCACGATCCACGCGATCGAGCTCCGTCCCGGTGGCGGCGCCAAGTTCGCCCGTTCCGCCGGTGCCTCCGTGCAGCTGCTCGCGAAGGAGGGCTCCATGGCCCACCTGCGCATGCCGTCCGGCGAGATCCGCCTGGTCGACGTCCGCTGCCGCGCCACCGTCGGCGAGGTCGGCAACGCCGAGCAGAGCAACATCAACTGGGGCAAGGCGGGCCGCAAGCGGTGGCTGGGCGTTCGCCCGACCGTCCGTGGTGTCGTCATGAACCCGGTCGACCACCCGCACGGTGGTGGTGAGGGCCGGACCTCCGGTGGTCGCCACCCTGTGTCCCCGTGGGGCAAGAAGGAAGGCCGTACTCGTTCGCCCAAGAAGGCGTCGAACAAGTACATCGTCCGCCGCCGCAAGACGAACAAGAAGCGCTAAGGACGGGTTGAGATGCCTCGTAGCTTGAAGAAGGGGCCCTTCGTCGACGACCACCTGATCAAGAAGGTGGACTCGCAGAACGAAGCCGGCACCAAGAACGTCATCAAGACCTGGTCCCGTCGCTCGATGATCGTCCCGGCCATGCTCGGCCACACGATCGCGGTGCACAACGGCAAGACCCACATCCCGGTGTTCGTCACCGAGTCGATGGTCGGCCACAAGCTCGGCGAGTTCTCGCCGACGCGCACCTTCCGCGGCCACGTCAAGGACGACCGGAAGTCGAAGCGCCGCTAATCGCGGATCGCATTCAGACAAGTAAGAAACTCTGAAGGGACAACCATGGAAGCCAGGGCCCAGGCGCGGTACATCCGCGTCACGCCCATGAAGGCCCGCCGTGTGGTGGACCTCATCCGTGGCATGGACGCCACGGAGGCCCAGGCTGTTCTGCGATTCGCCCCGCAGGCAGCCTCGGTTCCGGTCGGCAAGGTGCTGGACAGCGCCATTGCCAACGCCGCGCACAACTACGACCACACCGACGCCGACAGCCTCTTCATCTCCGAGGCTTACGTCGACGAGGGCCCGACCCTGAAGCGGTTCCGGCCGCGCGCCCAGGGCCGTGCCTACCGGATCCGCAAGCGGACCAGCCACATCACCGTGGTCGTCAGCAGCAAGGAAGGAACCCGGTAATGGGCCAGAAGGTTAACCCGCATGGGTTCCGGCTCGGTGTCACGACCGACTTCAAGTCGCGTTGGTACGCCGACAAGCTGTACAAGGACTACGTCAAGGAAGACGTCGCCATCCGTCGGATGATGACGTCCGGCATGGAGCGCGCCGGCATCTCGAAGGTTGAGATCGAGCGCACCCGTGACCGTGTCCGCGTGGACATCCACACCGCTCGTCCGGGCATCGTCATCGGCCGCCGCGGCGCCGAGGCCGACCGCATCCGCGGTGACCTGGAGAAGCTGACCGGCAAGCAGGTCCAGCTCAACATCCTCGAGGTCAAGAACCCGGAGACGGACGCTCAGCTGGTGGCCCAGGCCGTCGCCGAGCAGCTCTCCTCCCGTGTCTCCTTCCGCCGTGCCATGCGCAAGAGCATGCAGTCGGCGATGAAGGCGGGCGCCAAGGGCATCAAGATCCAGTGCGGTGGCCGCCTCGGCGGCGCCGAGATGTCCCGCTCGGAGTTCTACCGCGAGGGCCGTGTGCCCCTGCACACGCTCCGCGCGAACGTGGACTACGGCTTCTTCGAGGCCAAGACGACCTTCGGCCGCATCGGTGTGAAGGTCTGGATCTACAAGGGCGACGTCAAGAACATCGCCGAGGTCCGCGCCGAGAACGCTGCGGCCCGTGCGGGTAACCGCCCGGCCCGCGGTGGTGCCGACCGCCCGGCCCGTGGTGGCCGCGGTGGCGAGCGGCGCGGTCGCAAGCCGCAGCAGGCTGCCGGCGCCGAGGCCCCCAAGGCCGAGGCTCCCGCCGCCGCTCCGGCTGAGAGCACCGGAACGGAGGCCTGACCGACATGCTGATCCCCCGTAGGGTCAAGCACCGCAAGCAGCACCACCCGAAGCGTGACGGCATGTCCAAGGGTGGCACGCAGGTTGCGTTCGGCGAGTACGGCATCCAGGCGCTGACCCCGGCCTACGTCACGAACCGCCAGATCGAGGCGGCTCGTATCGCGATGACCCGCCACATCAAGCGTGGCGGCAAGGTCTGGATCAACATCTACCCGGACCGTCCCCTCACCAAGAAGCCTGCCGAGACCCGCATGGGTTCCGGTAAGGGTTCTCCGGAGTGGTGGATCGCCAACGTCAAGCCCGGACGCGTCATGTTCGAGCTGTCGTACCCCAACGAGAAGATCGCCCGTGAGGCGCTGACTCGTGCGGCCCACAAGCTGCCGATGAAGTGCCGGATCGTCAAGCGCGAGGCAGGTGAAGCGTGATGTCGGCCGGTACCAAGGCGTCCGAGCTGCGCGAGCTGGGCAACGAGGAGCTTCTGGCGAAGCTCCGCGAGGCCAAGGAAGAACTGTTCAACCTCCGCTTCCAGGCGGCGACGGGGCAGCTCGAGAACCACGGCCGTCTGAAGGCGGTCCGCAAGGACATCGCGCGGATCTACACCCTGATGCGCGAGCGTGAGCTGGGCATCGAAACGGTGGAGAACGCCTGATGAGCGAGAAGAACGTGACTGAGAACGCAGAGGCCCGCGGCTTCCGCAAGACCCGTGAGGGTCTCGTCGTCAGCGACAAGATGGACAAGACCGTCGTCGTCGCTGTCGAGGACCGCGTGAAGCACGCGCTGTACGGCAAGGTCATCCGCCGTACGAACAAGCTCAAGGCGCACGACGAGCAGAACGCCGCGGGTGTCGGCGACCGCGTCCTCCTCATGGAGACCCGGCCGCTGTCCGCGACGAAGCGCTGGCGCGTCGTCGAGATCCTCGAGAAGGCCAAGTAATTCTCCTGCGGGGCGCCCCTCGCAGGACAGTTCCGCCAGGCTCCGGGGGCCGCTCGCTGAGCGGCCCCCGGGGAACCGGCAGACATTCAGGAGATAGACGTGATCCAGCAGGAGTCGCGACTGCGTGTCGCCGACAACACTGGTGCGAAGGAGATCCTTTGCATCCGTGTGCTCGGTGGCTCCGGTCGCCGCTACGCGGGCATCGGTGACGTCATCGTCGCCACCGTCAAGGACGCGATCCCCGGTGGCAACGTGAAGAAGGGTGACGTCGTCAAGGCGGTCATCGTTCGCACCGTCAAGGAGCGCCGCCGTCCGGACGGCTCGTACATCCGCTTCGACGAGAACGCCGCCGTCATTCTGAAGAACGACGGCGACCCTCGCGGCACCCGCATCTTCGGCCCGGTCGGCCGTGAGCTGCGCGAGAAGAAGTTCATGAAGATCATCTCGCTCGCGCCGGAGGTGCTGTAAGCATGAAGATCAAGAAGGGCGACCTGGTCCAGGTCATCACCGGCAAGGACAAGGGCAAGCAGGGCAAGGTCATTGCCGCTTACCCGCGCGACGAGCGTGTCCTGGTCGAGGGTGTCAACCGGGTCAAGAAGCACACGAAGGCCGGTCCGACCGCCAGCGGCTCGCAGGCCGGCGGCATCGTGACCACCGAGGCGCCGATCCACGTCTCCAACGTCCAGCTGGTCGTGGAGAAGGATGGCCAGAAGGTCGTCACGCGTGTCGGCTACCGCTTCGACGAAGAGGGCAACAAGATCCGCGTTGCCAAGCGGACGGGTGAGGACATCTGATGGCTACCACCACCACTCCGCGTCTGAAGCAGAAGTACCGTGACGAGATCGCGGGCAAGCTGCGTGACGAGTTCAAGTACGAGAACGTCATGCAGATCCCCGGCCTCGTCAAGATCGTGGTCAACATGGGTGTGGGCGACGCCGCCCGCGACTCCAAGCTGATCGAGGGCGCCATCCGCGACCTCACCACGATCACCGGTCAGAAGCCGGCCGTCACCAAGGCCCGGAAGTCCATCGCGCAGTTCAAGCTGCGTGAGGGTCAGCCGATCGGTGCCCACGTCACGCTCCGTGGCGACCGCATGTGGGAGTTCCTGGACCGCACCCTGTCGCTGGCGCTCCCGCGCATCCGCGACTTCCGCGGCCTGTCCCCCAAGCAGTTCGACGGCCGTGGCAACTACACCTTCGGTCTCACGGAGCAGGTCATGTTCCACGAGATCGACCAGGACAAGATCGACCGCGTCCGGGGTATGGACATCACCGTGGTCACCACGGCGACCAATGACGCTGAGGGCCGCGCGCTCCTTCGTCACCTCGGCTTCCCGTTCAAGGAGGCGTGAGCGAGATGGCGAAGAAGGCTCTGATCGCTAAGGCTGCTCGCAAGCCCAAGTTCGGTGTGCGTGGCTACACCCGCTGCCAGCGCTGCGGCCGCCCGCACTCCGTGTACCGCAAGTTCGGCCTGTGCCGCGTGTGCCTTCGTGAGATGGCTCACCGTGGCGAGCTGCCGGGCGTGACCAAGAGCTCCTGGTAATCCCCACTTTCAGGGATTCCTGGACCTCTCGGTAAGCAACCGGGACGGCAGGGGCGCCGACTCTCATGGCTTAGGCTAGGAGGGTTGGGCCTCTGCCGCCCTGAACGACTTACTACGCCGTAGGTCCCCGCGCCGCACCCGTCCCGTCCCAGTACGGGGAGAGGGATGGCGCATATAGGAAACCCCGGCGAGAAAGGCCACAGGCCAATTCATGACCATGACTGATCCGATCGCAGACATGCTTACGCGTCTGCGGAACGCGAACTCGGCTTACCACGACTCGGTGTCGATGCCGCACTCCAAGATCAAGTCGCACATCGCGGAGATCCTCCAGCAGGAGGGCTTCATCACGGGCTGGAAGACCGAGGACGCCGAGGTCGGCAAGAACCTCGTCCTCGAGCTGAAGTTCGGCCCGAACCGTGAGCGCTCCATCGCGGGCATCAAGCGGATCTCCAAGCCCGGTCTCCGGGTGTACGCGAAGTCCACCAACCTGCCCAAGGTGCTGGGCGGCCTCGGCGTGGCGATCATCTCCACGTCGCACGGGCTCCTCACCGACAAGCAGGCCGGCAAGAAGGGCGTGGGTGGGGAAGTCCTCGCCTACGTCTGGTAGCAGAAGGGAACGGAGGAAACAGCTATGTCGCGTATCGGCAAGCTCCCCATCGCGGTTCCCGCCGGCGTGGACGTCACCATCGACGGCCGCACGGTCAAGGTCAAGGGCCCCAAGGGCGAGCTGACCCACACCGTCGTGGCACCGATCGACATCGCCAAGGGCGAGGACGGCACCCTGCAGGTGACCCGCCCCAACGACGAGCGTCAGAACAAGGCCCTGCACGGCCTGTCCCGCACGCTGGTGGCGAACATGATCACCGGCGTGACCCAGGGTTACGTGAAGAAGCTCGAGATCAGCGGTGTCGGTTACCGAGTCACCGCCAAGGGTTCCAACCTGGAGTTCGCTCTCGGTTACAGCCACCCGATCCTGGTCGAGGCCCCGGAAGGTATCTCCTTCAAGGTGGAGACCCCGACCCGTTTCTCGGTCGAGGGCATCGACAAGCAGAAGGTCGGCGAGGTTGCGGCCAACATCCGCAAGCTGCGCAAGCCTGACCCGTACAAGGCCAAGGGCGTCAAGTACGAGGGCGAAGTCATCCGCCGCAAGGTCGGAAAGGCGGGCAAGTAAGCCATGGCATACGGGCAGAAGATCCTCAAGGGCGACGCCTACAAGCGCGCCGCGATCAAGCGCCGTCACATCCGGATCCGCAAGCGGATCGCCGGTACGGCGGAGCGCCCCCGTCTGGTCGTAACCCGCTCCAACCGCCACATCGTGGCGCAGGTGATCGACGACCTGAAGGGTCACACCCTCGCGTCGGCGTCCACGCTGGACACCTCGATCCGCGGTGGCGAGGGCGACAAGTCCGCGCAGGCCAAGCAGGTCGGCGCCCTGGTCGCCGAGCGTGCCAAGGCCGCCGGTGTCGAGGCCGTCGTGTTCGACCGTGGTGGTAACCAGTACGCCGGCCGCATCGCGGCTCTGGCGGACGCCGCCCGCGAGGCCGGGCTCAAGTTCTGAGCCGGTTCCGTAGCTAGCGGAAAAAGAGAGAGGTAATTCCAATGGCTGGACCCCAGCGCCGCGGTGGCGGTGCCGGTGGCGGCGAGCGGCGGGACCGGAAGGGCCGTGACGGCGGCGCTGCTGCCGCCGAGAAGACCGCGTACGTCGAGCGCGTCGTCGCGATCAACCGTGTCGCCAAGGTTGTGAAGGGTGGTCGTCGCTTCAGCTTCACCGCGCTGGTCGTGGTGGGCGACGGTGACGGCACCGTGGGTGTCGGTTACGGCAAGGCCAAGGAGGTGCCGGCCGCCATCGCCAAGGGTGTTGAGGAGGCCAAGAAGCACTTCTTCAAGGTCCCCCGTATCCAGGGCACCATCCCGCACCCGATCCAGGGTGAGAAGGCTGCCGGCGTCGTGCTGCTCAAGCCCGCGTCTCCGGGTACCGGTGTTATCGCCGGTGGTCCGGTGCGCGCCGTGCTCGAGTGCGCCGGTATCCACGACGTGCTGTCGAAGTCGCTCGGCTCCGACAACGCGATCAACATCGTGCACGCGACCGTGGCGGCCCTGAAGGGTCTGCAGCGTCCCGAGGAGATCGCGGCTCGCCGTGGTCTGCCGCTCGAGGACGTCGCTCCCGCCGCTCTGCTGCGTGCGCGTGCCGGGGCGGGTGCGTAATCATGGCGCAGCTCAAGATCACGCAGGTCAAGTCCTACATCGGCAGCAAGCAGAACCACCGCGACACCCTGCGGTCCCTTGGTCTCAAGGGCATCAACACGCAGGTCGTCAAGGAGGACCGCCCCGAGTTCCGCGGCATGGTGCACACCGTCCGCCACCTCGTGACGGTCGAGGAGGTCGACTGATCATGGCGGAGCAGAACCCGCTCAAGATCCACAACCTCCGTCCCGCCCCGGGCGCCAAGACCGCGAAGACCCGTGTGGGTCGCGGTGAGGCGTCGAAGGGTAAGACGGCCGGTCGTGGCACCAAGGGCACCAAGGCCCGTTACCAGGTTCCGGAGCGCTTCGAGGGTGGCCAGATGCCCCTCCACATGCGTCTCCCGAAGCTCAAGGGCTTCAAGAACCCGTTCAAGACCGAGTACCAGGTCGTCAACCTGGACAAGCTGGCCGCGCTCTACCCGCAGGGTGGCGAGGTCACCGTCCAGGACCTGGTCGACAAGGGTGCCGTTCGCAAGAACAGCCTCGTCAAGGTCCTCGGCCAGGGCGAGATCTCCGTGGCGCTCCAGGTGACGGTCGACGCCGTCTCCGGGTCCGCCAAGGAGAAGATCACCGCCGCCGGCGGTACGGTCACCGAGCTCGTCTGAGCCCGGCGGCACCGCCGCGTACGCGACAGGGCCGGGCAGTTCCCTCCGGGGGGCTGCCCGGCCCTTCGCGTTTTCCGGAAACCGGCATGGACCCGACCGGCTCGGGGGAAGATCGAGCCACCCGCCGGCGCACACCAACGGGGCTGACGGGCTGGCGAACTTCACCAGGCTGGGCGCGCACTGTTAGAGTCCTTGAGGTCCACCTGTGCCCGCGCGTGAGACGTCGTACGGCGACGGGGTGGCAGAAAACACCGTTCGGCCCGTTGGGCCTTGTTGATACGACTAGTCCCTATCGCGCGCGTCGCGGGGGTCGCAGGAGGAACCGTGCTCACCGCGTTCGCCCGGGCGTTCAGGACGCCCGACCTGCGTAAGAAACTACTCTTCACGCTGGGCATCATCGTGGTCTACCGGGTCGGGACCCACATCCCGATCCCCGGCGTCAGCTACAAGGCCGTCCAGCAGTGCATGGACGAGGCGTCCGCCAACCAGGGCCTGTTCGGTCTGGTCAACATGTTCAGCGGCGGCGCGCTGCTCCAGATCACGATCTTCGCCCTCGGCATCATGCCGTACATCACGGCGAGCATCATTCTCCAGCTGCTGACCGTGGTCATCCCGCGCCTGGAAGCCCTCAAGAAGGAGGGGCAGGCCGGCACCACGAAGATCACGCAGTACACCCGGTACCTGACGGTGGCGCTGGCCGTCCTCCAGGGCACCGGTCTGGTGGCCACCGCGCGCAGCGGTGCCCTCTTCAGCGGCTGCCCGGTCGCCAACGGGATCGTCCCCGACCAGTCGATCTTCACCACGATCACGATGGTCGTCTGCATGACCGCCGGTACCTGTGTCGTCATGTGGCTCGGCGAGCTGATCACCGACCGCGGCATCGGCAACGGCATGTCGATCCTGATGTTCATCTCGATCGCCGCGACCTTCCCCTCCGCGCTGTGGGCCATCAAGAAGCAGGGCACCCTGGCCGGCGGCTGGATCGAGTTCGGCACCGTGATCCTGGTCGGCCTGGTCATGGTCGCGCTCGTGGTCTTCGTCGAGCAGGCCCAGCGCCGGATCCCGGTCCAGTACGCGAAGCGGATGATCGGCCGCCGGTCCTACGGCGGTACGTCCACCTACATCCCGCTCAAGGTGAACCAGGCGGGTGTGATCCCCGTCATCTTCGCCTCGTCGCTGCTGTACATCCCGGCGCTCGTGGCGCAGTTCGCGGGCGGCAACTCGGGCTGGAAGTCCTGGATCGAGCAGAACCTGACCAAGCAGGGCGAGAGCCCCGTGTACATCGTTCTGTACTTCCTGCTCATCGTGTTCTTCGCGTTCTTCTACGTGGCGATCTCCTTCAACCCCGAAGAAGTCGCCGACAACATGAAGAAGTATGGTGGCTTCATCCCGGGCATCCGGGCTGGCCGACCGACCGCTGAGTACCTTTCGTACGTGCTCAACCGGATCACCTGGCCGGGTTCGCTGTATCTGGGTCTGATCGCTCTCGTACCGACAATGGCGTTGGTCGGCTTCGGAGCAAGCCAGAACTTCCCCTTCGGCGGTACCAGCATCCTGATCATCGTGGGTGTCGGTCTCGAGACGGTGAAGCAGATCGAGAGCCAGCTCCAGCAGCGCAATTACGAAGGGTTCCTCCGCTGATGCGTATCGTCCTCGTCGGGCCGCCCGGTGCCGGTAAGGGAACGCAGGCCGTCCGGCTCGCCGAGAAGCTGGCCGTCCCGCACATCTCCACGGGCGACCTGTTCCGGGCCAACATCAGCCGGCAGACCGAGCTGGGCAAGCTCGCGAAGTCCTACATGGACGCCGGCAACCTCGTACCCGACGAGGTCACCATCGCCATGGCGAAGGACCGGATGGAGCAGCCGGACGCCGTGAACGGCTTCCTGCTCGACGGCTTCCCGCGCAACGTCGCCCAGGCCGAGGCGCTGGACGAACTGCTGCGCACCGAGAAGATGACGCTCGACGCGGTGCTGGACCTGGAGGCCCCCGAGGACGAGGTGGTCAAGCGCATCGCCGGCCGCCGGATCTGCCGCAAGGACTCCTCGCACGTCTTCCACGTGGCCTACAACGCGCCCCGGCAGGAGGGCGTCTGCGACATCTGCGGCGGCGAGCTGTACCAGCGCGCCGACGACTCCGAGGACACCGTGCGCACGCGCCTGGAGGTCTACCACACGCAGACCGAGCCCATCATCGACTACTACAAGTCGCAGGGCCTGGTCCGCACGATCTCCGCGATGGGCCCGGTGGACGAGGTCACCGAGCGCGCGCTGGAGGCGCTCAAGAGCGAGCAGGCCGAGAACCACTGAGCCCGGCCGCCCACCGGCCGCGGTGCCCTGACAAGGGCGCCGCGGCCGTAGTGTTGTACAGGTACACCCAGCCGACGTGAGTGACGGAGAGCGCAGGCCCCCATGGTGCAGATCAAGACGCCCGAGCAGATCGCCAAGATGCGTGCGGCGGGCCTGGTCGTCGCCGCGATCCACGCGGCCACCCGTGAGGCCGCGGTGCCCGGCGCCTCCACGAAGGACCTGGACGAGGTCGCGCGCAAGGTGCTCGCCGAGCACGGCGCCAAGTCGAACTTCCTGGGCTACGGCGGCTTCCCCGCGACCATCTGCACCTCCGTGAACGACGTGGTGGTGCACGGCATCCCCTCCGAGGACGTCGTCCTCAAGGACGGCGACATCATCTCCATCGACTGCGGCGCGATCGTGGACGGCTGGCACGGCGACGCGGCGTACACCGCCTTCGTCGGCTCCGGCCACGCCCCGGAGCTGATCGAGCTGTCGCGGGTCACCGAGGGCTCGATGTGGGCCGGCATCGCCGCGATGAAGCTGGGCAACCGGCTGGTCGACATCTCCCGCGCCATCGAGACGTACATCCGCCGCCAGCCCAAGCCGGGCGGCGGCAAGTACGGGATCATCGAGGACTACGGCGGCCACGGCATCGGCACCGAGATGCACATGGACCCGCACCTGCTGAACTACGTCGAGCGGCGGCGCGGCAAGGGCCCCAAGCTGGTCCCCGGTTTCTGCCTGGCCATCGAGCCCATGGTCTCCCTCGGCACCCCGCGCACCGAGGTCCTGGAGGACGACTGGACGGTCATCACGACCGACGGCACCTGGTCCTCCCACTGGGAGCACTCGGTCGCGCTGACCGAGGAGGGGCCGCTGGTGCTCACCGCGGTCGACGGCGGCAAGGCGAAGCTGGCGGAGTTCGGCATCACGACCGCGCCCGACCCCCTCGCCAGGTGAACACAGCTCGCATGGGGGGCGCCCCGGTGGGGAAGACTCACTCGATTCGCGTTTCGGGTTCCTCCGACGTAGACTGACTCGTCGGCTCTCGTGCACCCGCATGTCCGCATGCGCCCGTAAGGGACGCAGGGGAGTCGATCAAGGTAGTCGATTCGAAGGGCGAAGCGTGGCCAAGAAGCAAGGTGCCATCGAGATCGAGGGCACTGTCGTCGAGTCTCTGCCGAACGCCATGTTCAGGGTCGAGCTCCAGAACGGCCACCAGGTCCTGGCACACATCAGCGGCAAGATGCGTATGCACTACATCCGTATCCTCCCTGACGACCGGGTCGTGGTGGAGCTTTCTCCGTACGACCTGACGCGTGGCCGGATCGTCTACCGGTACAAGTAGATCTTGCCCGCGCATCGGGTCCGCCCGGTGCGATGGCACTGACCCGGAGAACCTCACCCCATGAAGGTCAAGCCGAGCGTCAAGAAGATCTGCGACAAGTGCAGGGTGATCCGCCGTCACGGTCGGGTCATGGTCATTTGCGAGAACCCGCGCCACAAGCAGCGCCAGGGCTGACGCACGACCACCCTCTCTGCACCTCTATCGCAGAGTTTTCGCGCGACGCGAGCTGAATTGTTCATACGCAGAACCCGAGCCCACCAGCTCGACACCCCCGGTTCGGAGGCCGGGGACCCGGTCCGTACCTCATACGGCGGCCGGGAGCCGGTTCTGCGGAAGACCTCCGAAGATTCACCAGGAGCCATTGAATGGCACGCGTTTCCGGTGTTGACATCCCGCGCGAAAAGCGCGTGGAGGTCGCCCTCACCTACGTGTTCGGCATCGGCCGGACCCTCTCGAAGGAGACGCTGGCTGCGACCGGCGTCGACCCGAACACCCGCGTCCGCGACCTGAGCGAAGAGCAGCTCGTCGCGATCCGCGAGTACGTCGACAGCAACATCAAGACCGAGGGTGACCTCCGTCGCGAGATCCAGGCCGACATCCGCCGCAAGGTCGAGATCGGCTGCTACCAGGGTCTCCGTCACCGTCGCGGTCTGCCCGTCCGCGGTCAGCGCACCAGCACCAACGCCCGCACCCGCAAGGGCCCGCGTCGCGCCATCGCCGGCAAGAAGAAGCCGGGCAAGAAGTAGTCCGCAGCGGACCTCTGTCCACGGTCTTCGCTGTAGGACCGACCACCTCCCTCTAGGAGTTTGTAGATGCCCCCCAAGGGTCGTCAGGGCGCTGCCAAGAAGGTGCGCCGCAAGGAAAAGAAGAACGTCGCTCACGGCCACGCGCACATCAAGAGCACGTTCAACAACACGATCGTCTCGATCACCGACCCCTCGGGCAACGTGATCTCCTGGGCCTCCGCCGGCCACGTCGGCTTCAAGGGTTCCCGGAAGTCGACGCCGTTCGCCGCGCAGATGGCCGCCGAGTCGGCTGCCCGTCGCGCCCAGGAGCACGGCATGCGCAAGGTCGACGTGTTCGTCAAGGGTCCGGGTTCCGGTCGTGAGACCGCGATTCGCTCCCTCCAGGCCACGGGCCTCGAGGTCGGCTCCATCCAGGACGTCACCCCGACCCCGCACAACGGCTGCCGCCCGCCGAAGCGCCGCCGCGTCTGACGCACAGCGCTCCGCTGGTTTCGCGGTCGCGGGCGGTACGGCCTCTGTGAGGAGGCCGTACCGCCCGTACCCTTGCAGTACAGAGTCGGGCGTCAAATAGCGGGCGCCCCTGACTGAAGGACTCATCCATGCTGATCGCTCAGCGTCCCTCGTTGACCGAAGAGGTCGTCGACGAGTTCCGCTCCCGGTTCGTGATCGAGCCGCTGGAGCCGGGCTTCGGCTACACCCTCGGCAACTCGCTCCGCCGTACCCTCCTGTCCTCGATCCCCGGTGCCGCTGTCACCAGCATCCGGATCGACGGCGTGCTGCACGAGTTCACCACCGTGCCGGGCGTCAAGGAGGACGTCACCGACCTGATCCTCAACATCAAGCAGCTGGTCGTCTCCTCGGAGCACGACGAGCCGGTCGTGATGTACCTGCGCAAGCAGGGTCCGGGTCTGGTCACCGCCGCCGACATCGCGCCCCCGGCCGGTGTCGAGGTGCACAACCCCGACCTCGTCCTCGCCACGCTCAACGGCAAGGGCAAACTGGAGATGGAGCTGACCGTCGAGCGCGGTCGCGGCTACGTCTCCGCCGTGCAGAACAAGCAGGTGGGCCAGGAGATCGGCCGTATCCCGGTCGACTCCATCTACTCGCCGGTTCTCAAGGTCACGTACAAGGTCGAGGCCACGCGTGTCGAGCAGCGCACCGACTTCGACAAGCTGATCGTGGATGTCGAGACCAAGCAGGCGATGCGTCCGCGTGACGCCATGGCCTCCGCGGGCAAGACCCTGGTCGAGCTGTTCGGTCTCGCGCGCGAGCTGAACATCGACGCCGAGGGCATCGACATGGGTCCGTCCCCGACGGACGCCGCGCTCGCCGCCGACCTGGCGCTGCCGATCGAGGAGCTGGAGCTCACGGTCCGCTCCTACAACTGCCTCAAGCGCGAGGGCATCCACTCCGTGGGTGAGCTCGTGGCGCGTTCCGAGGCCGACCTGCTGGACATCCGCAACTTCGGTGCGAAGTCCATCGACGAGGTCAAGGCGAAGCTGGCCGGCATGGGCCTGGCGCTCAAGGACAGCCCGCCCGGATTCGACCCCACCGCCGCGGCGGACGCGTTCGGCGCGGACGACGACGCGGACGCCGGGTTCGTCGAGACCGAGCAGTACTGAGCGCTCCGCGAGGGGGCCGTACTGCGGCTGCGGGCCGGCTGTGGCTGGTCGCGCAGTTCCCCGCGCCCCTTCGGGGGTGCGGACCCTCCGGGTGTCCATGAGGCGCCCGGATCTCCGACGGGCAACCGCTCGCTCGGATACTGACTCCGGTACCTGATACGGCCGGGGCAGACACACAGGAGAAGAACAATGCCGAAGCCCACCAAGGGTGCCCGTCTGGGCGGCAGCGCCGCGCACGAGAAGCTGCTCCTCGCGAACCTGGCGAAGAGCCTCTTCGAGCACGGCCGCATCACCACCACCGAGGCCAAGGCCCGCCGCCTGCGTCCGTACGCCGAGCGTCTGGTCACCAAGGCGAAGAAGGGCGACCTTCACAACCGCCGCCAGGTGCTCCAGGTCATCACGGACAAGAGCATCGTGCACACGCTGTTCACCGAGATCGGCCCGCGGTACGAGAACCGTCCCGGTGGCTACACCCGCATCACCAAGATCGGTAACCGCCGTGGCGACAACGCGCCCATGGCCGTCATCGAGCTGGTCGAGGCGCTGACGGTGCAGCAGACGGCCGTGGGCGAGGCCGAGGCCGCGACGAAGCGCTCCGCCAAGGACGCCGAAGAGGCTCAGGCACCCGTCGAGGCTGCCGCTGAGGAGTCGAAGGACGCGTAAGCGTTCTGCCGGGGGACTGTGCGGCGGCGGCTGCGGCGCTCGTCGTGGCTGGTCGCGCAGTTCCCCGCGCCCCTTCGGGGCGTGTTTGCGGGCTCGTTCCTTTCCAAGGGGCGGGCCCGCTTTTTTGTGGCTGAGAGGATCTGTGTGTGAGTGACGAAGCGCTGCCCGGACATGTACGCATCCGCCTCGACCTCTCCTACGACGGCACCGATTTCCACGGCTGGGCCAAGCAGGCCGGCGGGAAGCGGACCGTGCAGGGGGAGATCGAGGACGCGCTGCGCACGGTGACGCGGTCGAAGGAGACGTACGAGCTGACCGTGGCCGGGCGCACCGATGCCGGGGTGCACGCACGCGGGCAGGTGGCGCACGTCGACCTGCCGGCCGGGCTGTGGGCGGAGCACCGCGAGAAGCTCCTCAAGCGGCTCGCCGGGCGGCTGCCGAAGGACGTGCGGATCTGGCGGCTGACCGAGGCGCCGGAGGGCTTCAACGCCCGGTTCTCGGCGATCTGGCGGCGGTACGCGTACCGGGTCACCGACCACCCCGGCGGTGTGGACCCGCTGCTGCGCGGCCATGTGCTCTGGCACGACTGGCCGCTCGACGTGGACGCCATGAACGAGGCGGCGCGGGCGCTGCTGGGCGAGCACGACTTCGCGGCGTACTGCAAGAAGCGCGAGGGCGCGACCACCATCCGCACGCTCCAGGAGCTGAGCCTGGTGCGGGGCGCGGACGGGGTGATCACGGCGACGGTCCGGGCGGACGCGTTCTGCCACAACATGGTGCGCTCGCTGATCGGCGCGCTGCTGTTCGTGGGCGACGGGCACCGGGGGCCGGAGTGGCCCGGAAAGGTGCTGGCCGCGGGGGTGCGCGACTCCGCCGTCCATGTCGTACGGCCCCACGGGCTGACCCTGGAGGAGGTCGGCTACCCCGCCGACGAGCTGCTGGCCGCCCGGAACAAGGAGGCCCGCAACAAGCGCACGCTGCCGTCGGCGGGGTGCTGCTGAGCTACTGGTTCGCCGCCGCCGACGCCTGGGCCTGGCCGCGGCGGTGGATCTGCTGGAAGGTGAACTCCGCCACGTCGTCGCCGGCGCGGAAGACCGCGGTGTCCTTGGTGGTGACGTTCCTGCCGTTGGTGAAGCCGGCGAGGGTGAAGTAGGCGTAGCGGCCGTAGGCGTTGCGGGTGGAGCGGCAGGTCGCGCCGTCGCAGAAGGCGGGGACGCCCTTGCCGGGCAGCGCGCGCACGATGCTGTGGTCGTCCGTCTGCTCGCGGGCCTTGGTGGCGCGGGCCTCGGTGTCGAACAGGGCGACGCCGACGGTGACCGCGATGTCTCCGTTGGTGTACGTGGCGCGCAGGACGCGGGTGCAGCCGTCGGCGGTGACGATCTTGGGCAGGGAGCCGCCGGTCGCCGTGGCGCAGTCGGTGGTGTCGCCGGTGGCGCCCTTCTTGTACACCGTGCCGCCCATGGTGAGCCGGGTGCCGGGGAACAGGGTGGCGGGGCTCAGCGGGGCGGTGTCCTTCTTGGCGCTGGATATGAAGACCTTCGGGTCCAGCGGCGGCGGGGCGCTGGTGGGCGCGAAGGACGGCGCGGTGGGGGAGCCGTGGGGCAGCGAGGAGCTGGGCGTCTGCGTGGGGTGTCCGGAGGCGTCGTCGTGGCTGTTCGCGGAGACGACGGCCAGGGCGACGACGGCGCCGACGGCGACCGTGGCGAGCGCGCCGCCGCCGATGAACAGCAGCTTGCGCCGCTTGCCGCGGGCCTCGGAGGCCGCCGCGAGCGCGGCCCAGTCGGGTGTTCCCTCGTCGCCGCCGCCGCTCCAGGGCTGCTGGGGCTGCTGGGGCTGCTCGGATTGCGGTTTCCAGGGATCCCACTGAGATTGGGGTCCCCCCTGCCCGTAACTCATGGGGCGCATCTTAGACGCGGGGGATCACGGGGGAGTACCGCGCGGCGGCCCGCCGGGCGGCCTGCCTCGTTTTGACCCGTCCGGGGGCCGCCAGGTAACCTGCTTCTTCGTTGTGTATTGGCTTGCTCATTCTCACGGGACGGGCCCTTACACCGGTCCACCGGGCCGATGACCAGCGATTCAGCACGCGGTTTGCGTCACCGCGGTGCGATCGAGGCTGTCGTGATCGTTTCGGTGACCTGTTCAGGACCATTCACTCGAAGCGAAGGCTACGAACCGTGCGTACGTACAGCCCCAAGCCCGGCGATGTGACGCGCCAGTGGCACGTCATCGACGCTCAGGACGTCGTCCTGGGTCGTCTCGCCACCACTGCCGCATCCCTCCTCCGGGGCAAGCACAAGGCGATCTACGCGCCGCATGTCGACACCGGTGACTTCGTCATCATCATCAACGCCGACAAGGTGCACCTGTCCGGCAACAAGCGGACCCAGAAGATGGCGTACCGCCACTCCGGCTACCCGGGTGGTCTGCGGTCGGTCCGCTACGACGACCTGCTGGCCAACAACCCCGAGAAGGCCGTCGAGAAGGCCGTCAAGGGCATGCTCCCCAAGAACTCCCTGGGCCGTCAGATGCTCTCGAAGCTGAAGGTCTACAAGGGTGACCAGCACCCGCACGCTGCCCAGCAGCCGGTGCCGTTCGAGATCACCCAGGTCGCGCAGTAAGTCCGGCCACCCCCAAAGCTGAAGAGAATCTGAGGAGAATCGTGGCCGAGACCACTGCCGAGCAGCCGCTCGAAGAGATCGACATCGACAGCTACACCACCGAGTCCGAGGTGCCCGTCGAGGGCGAGTACACCTCGGAGTCCATGGCCTCCCGCTTCGGTGAGCCCCAGCCGGCCGCCGGCCTGGGCCGCCGCAAGAACGCCATTGCCCGCGTCCGGATCGTTCCGGGCACCGGCAAGTGGAAGATCAACGGCCGCACCCTCGAGGACTACTTCCCGAACAAGGTGCACCAGCAGGAGGTCAACGAGCCCTTCAAGGTGCTCGAGCTCGAGGGCCGTTACGACGTCATCGCCCGCATCGCGGGTGGCGGTGTCTCCGGTCAGGCCGGTGCGCTCCGTCTCGGTGTCGCCCGTGCGCTGAACGAGGCGGACGTCGACAACAACCGTGGTGCCCTGAAGAAGGCCGGCTTCCTGCGCCGCGACGACCGTGCGGTCGAGCGGAAGAAGGCCGGTCTGAAGAAGGCCCGCAAGGCTCCGCAGTACAGCAAGCGCTAAAGAAACCCGAGCTGCCTGCTCGTACTCCGAACGCCCCGGCGGCACGCCACATGTGCCGTCGGGGCGTTCGTTTATCTCAGCCAAGGGCGTATAACGACACAAGACGCTCAAAGGCTTGTGTGATCGGATGGCGAGGCGCCTCCCATCGATGCGGCGCCCGTCCGTTTACGCCATCGACGCTTCCTCAGGAGGACAAGTGGGACGACTCTTCGGCACGGACGGCGTGCGCGGTGTCGCCAACGCGGATCTGACCGCCGAGATGGCCCTCGGCCTCTCCGTGGCCGCGGCGCATGTGCTGGCCGAGGCGGGTACCTTCGCGGGCCACCGGCCGACGGCCGTGGTCGGCCGGGACCCGCGCGCGTCCGGGGAGTTCCTGGAGGCGGCGGTGGTCGCGGGCCTGGCGAGCGCGGGCGTGGACGTCCTGACGGTCGGGGTGCTGCCGACGCCGGCGGTGGCCCATCTCACCGGCGCGCTCGGCGCCGACCTCGGTGTGATGCTCTCCGCGAGCCACAACGCCATGCCGGACAACG
Organism: Streptomyces sp. AM6-12; assembly: GCF_044327085.1. NCBI lineage: Bacteria > Bacillati > Actinomycetota > Actinomycetes > Kitasatosporales > Streptomycetaceae > Streptomyces > Streptomyces sp. AM6-12. Next base: position 3,017,556 of record NZ_JBIQWN010000001.1, on the reverse strand, counting down.
GCATCAAGTTCTTCGCCCGCGGCGGGCACAAGCTCGCCGACGAGCTGGAGGACCGGATCGAGGCGGTCTACGAGTCGCACCGGCACGGTGAGCCCTGGCAGCGTCCGACGGGCGCCGGGGTGGGGCGCGTGCGGCCGTACGACGAGGGTTTCGAGCAGTACGTCGGCCATCTGCTGGCGGCGCTGCCCAACCGGCTCGACGGGCTGAAGATCGTCCTGGACGAAGCGCACGGCGCGGCCTCGGGGGTCTCGCCGGAGGCGTTCGGCCGGGCCGGTGCGCAGGTCGTCACGATCGGCGCGGAGCCGGACGGGCTCAACATCAACGACGGCTGCGGCTCGACCCACCTGAGCCGGCTGAAGGCGGCGGTGGTCGAGCACGGTGCGGATCTCGGCATCGCGCACGACGGTGACGCCGACCGGTGCCTCGCGGTGGACCACACCGGCGAGGAGGTCGACGGCGACCAGATCCTCGCGGTGCTGGCGCTGGCGCTGCGGGAGCGGTCCGCGCTGCGGGCCGACACCGTGGTGGCGACGGTGATGTCCAACCTCGGCTTCAAGCTGGCGATGGAGAAGGCCGGGATCCGGCTGGTGCAGACCGCGGTCGGGGACCGGTACGTGCTGGAGGAGATGAAGCAGCACGGGTTCGCGCTCGGCGGCGAGCAGTCCGGGCACGTGATCATCCTCGACCACGCGACGACGGGTGACGGGACGCTGACGGGGCTGCTGCTGGCGGCGCGGGTGGCGCAGAGCGGTCGCAGTCTGCGGGAACTGGCGTCCGTGATGGAGCGTTTGCCGCAGGTGCTGATCAATGTCCCGGACGTGGACAAGTCGCGGGTGCGGACGTCTGCCGACCTGGCCGCCGCGGTTTCCGAGGCGGAGCGTGAACTCGGGGCGACGGGGCGGGTGTTGCTGCGGCCGTCGGGTACGGAGCCGTTGGTCCGGGTGATGGTCGAGGCGGCGGACATCGAGCAGGCGCGGTCGGTGGCGTCCCGGCTCGCCGACGCGGTGAAGTCCGCGCTGGGATAGTTCCGGGCGCGTCCGGGGGGGCCGGGGCTGTGCGTCGCGGGCGGGGGGTGCCTCTATGTCTTTCGTCAAGGCACCCTTGTCGGGTTTGGGGTGGTCCGGGGTTGCTGGGTTATGCGGCGAGCTCGATGTCCGTGCGCGTCCGGGATTCGTAGAAGGTGCCGTCGCGGAGCATGGCGAACAGGACGCTGATGCGTTGGCGGGCGAGTCGGAGGAGGGCCTGGGTGTGGGTTTTGCCGCGGGCTCGCTGGCGGTCGTAGTAGGTGCGGGAGGCCGGATCGGCGTTCATGCAGGCGAAGGCGGACAGAAACATCGCGCGTTTGAGCTGCCGGTTGCCGCCTCGGGGTGCGTGTTCGCCGTGGATCGAGGTGCCGGACGACTTCGTGGTCGGGGCGAGTCCGGCGTAGGAGGCGAGGTGGGCGGCGGTGGGGAAGCCGGTGCCGTCGCCGACGGTGACCAGCAGGACGGCGGCGGTCCTGACGCCGACGCCGGGCATCGACGTCAGGACCGGGGAAAGAGGGTGGGCCTCCAGCAGCGTGTTGATCTGCGCTTCCATCGCCCGGCGCTGGGTGTGGACGGCGGCCAGGGATGCGGCCAGGGAGGGGATGACGATGTCGAGGGTGCCGGTGCCGGGGACGGTGACGGTCTGCTCGTCGAGTGCGTCGAAGACATCGTCGATCAGCCGCTGGGCCATGCGGGGAGCTTTCGGGCGGATCAGCTCGACGAGTCTGCGGCGGCCGGCCTTGCGCAGGGCGGCCGGAGAACCGTAACGCTCCAGCAGCCAGGTGACGGCCTGGTGGTCCAGACGCGGTCCCAGGACACGTTCCAGGCTGGGGTGGAACTGGGTGAGCAGGCCGCGTATCCGGTTGGACGTGCGGGTGGACTCGGCGGCGAGGTCTTGGTCGAAGCCCACCAGGACCGTGAGTTCGGCGGTGATCTCGTCGGTCAGTTCCAGCGAGCGCAGGGTGTGCGGCATGGTGCGGGCCGCGTCCGCGATCACCGCGGCGTCCTTCGCATCGGTCTTGGCCTCGCCCGGGTAGAGATCGGCGATCCGGCGCATGGCCAGTCCGGGCAGGTAGGCCACTTGGCAGCCCGCGTCGCGGGCGACGGTCAGCGGAAGGGCGCCGATCGAGGCGGGCTGATCGACGACCACCAGGACGGTGCCGAACTTGTCGCGCAGCTTGTCGAAGACGGCCCGCAGCCTGGGTTCGCTGTTGGGCAGCGGTTTGTCGAAGACCTTCTTCCCGGCCGGGGTGCGTCCGTGGCCGTGATGGGCGCTCTTGCCGACGTCCAGGCCCAGGAACACGCCAACGTCTTCGATCTCGAACATCGTGCCCCTTCCCAAGGGGTGTTGACGGTGCCGGCCTCGGCTCGGGTGTCGTGCTCGCGCATCCACGTTATGCAGACCTGCCGCCCGCGAACTGCCCGGCGTTGCGCCGGACCGGACGGTGGCCGGACCTCTGATCAGCGTCTCCGACGGACACCTCCCGGGCCCGGTGACACCACCCCCCAGGTCATGCCTTCGACAGGGGGACACAGTCATACCGGGCCCGGAGGCCAGCGGCCCTCTTGCAGGACCGCGAAAAAGATAACGGGGGCTCGTCGTGGCTGGCCGCGCCCGCGTGGCGGAACCCCGTATCAACACAGCCCCGCTCCCCTAAGGGAGTTGCTGCCGGCGCTTCCAGAGAAGTTGCTGTGCCAGCAGCGTGAGCGTTCCCGCCAGGATGATGCCCAGCAGGTTCAGCAGGAGTTGGTCGGTCGAGCCCAGGGTCTGGGTGGTGTCGCCGTAGGCCAGGGCGATCGCGGCGTTGGCGGCGGCGGGGACCGTGGTGACGGAGATGGCGACGCCCACCAGCGCGGCGGACTTGGCGGAGGTCAGGGAGAGGGTACCGGCCACGCCCGCCAGCAGCGCCACGATGAACGAGAAGGCGTCCGGGGCGTAGACGAACGCGGTGTTCGGGCGCCGGCCCTCCAGGGCGGAGCGGTGGAACAGGCCGACGGCGTCCATGAACAGCGTGAAGAGGACCGTCACCGCCATCGCCACCGCGAAGCCCACGAGCAGCGCGGTCAGCGAGCGCAGCGCCAGGCGCGGATGGCGCCGTACCGTGGCCGTGCAGATGCCGGCCAGCGGGCCGAACTCCGGTCCCACGGCCATGGCGCCGACGATCAGGATGGCGTTGTCCAGCACCACACCGCAGGCCGCGATCATCGTGGCCAGCGTGATGAAGGCGACGTAGGTGACCGACAGCGTCGACTCCTCGTGGGTGGCCTCGGTCAGGCCCTCCCACAGCACCGCGTCCGCGCCCTCGCCCGGCGCGTCCCGCTCCGCCTGGTCGGCGCGCCGGGACAGCGACAGGTCGATGTTCTCCACGGCGATCGATCCGGTGTCGTCCAGACCCAGGCGCCGCAGCCCGGCGATCAGGGCGTCGCCCGCCTCGCGCGCGACATCGCACATCACCAGGTCTCCGGCCGGCTCGCGGGCGGCCCCCGGTATGACCGCGAGGTGGGTGGTGCCGACCGTTTCCCGGATCAGCCGCACCACCTCGTCGGTCCGTTCGGCCGGGGTGATCAGGCGCAGATGCAGCATGGCGCCTTTGTAGCAGGTGCGCCGCGTTCTACAGCTTGCGCAGGCGCAGCCGCTGGACCTTGTGGTCCGGGCCCTTGCGGACGATCAGGGTGGCGCGGCCCCTGGTCGGGGCGATGTTCTCGGTCAGGTTGGGCTTGTTGATCGTGCGCCACAGGGTGCGGGCGTAGTCCAGGGCCTCGTCCTCGGAGACCTGGGTGTACTTGCGGAAGTACGAGTCGGGGTCCTGGAAGGCGGTCTGGCGCAGCTTGCGGAAGCGGCTGAGGTACCAGCGCTCGATGTCCTCGGCGCTCGCGTCGACGTACACGCTGAAGTCGAAGTAGTCGGCGAGGCCCACGCGGGTGCGGCCGTCCTTGCCGGGCAGGGCGGGCTGGAGGACGTTCAGGCCCTCCACGATCAGGATGTCGGGGCGCCGGACGGTGAGCCGCTGGTCCGGGACGATGTCGTAGATGAGGTGCGAGTAGACGGGGGCCGTCACCTCGCTCTTGCCGGCCTTGATGTCGGCGACGAAGCGGGTCAGCGCGCGGCGGTCGTAGGACTCGGGGAAGCCCTTGCGGGACATCAGGCCGCGCGCCTCCAGCTCCCTCGTGGGCAGCAGGAAGCCGTCGGTGGTGACCAGTTCCACGCGCGGATGCTCGGGCCAGCGGGACAGCAGGGCCTGGAGGAGCCGGGCGACGGTGGACTTGCCGACGGCGACGGAGCCGGCGACGCCTATCACGAACGGCGTGCCGGACTGGGAGCCCTGCTCACCGAGGAAGGTGTTCAGCGCGCCTCTGAGGCCGTCGGTCGCGCCGACGTACAGGTTGAGCAGGCGCGACAGCGGGAGGTAGATGTCGCGCACCTCGTCCAGGTCGATCACGTCGCCCAGACCGCGCAGCTTCTCCACCTCCTCGGCGGTGAGCGGCAGCGGCGTCTTGTCACGCAGCGCGCTCCACTCGGCGCGGGTGAGGTCGACGTAGGGAGTCGCCTCCGGCCTGTGCCGGTGGGCGCTCCGGGGCATCGAGGGGACCGGTGAGATCACATTCCATTGTTAACGGAGTTTGAACGAGCTGGCGGGGTGGGGTACGTCACGCCTCGGCGGCGTGCGTCACGCGGGCGTGCTCCGCCTCCTCCCACCCCGCACCGCGGGTGCCTCAGGTGTTGGTGTTGATCAGGGACACCTGGCGGGAGTTCTGGAGGACGGTGCCGAACTGCGGGATGGCGTCGAGTATCTCCATTCCGACCTGCGCCGGCTTGAACACCTGGGCCCCCGCCGTGCCGATCCGCCGCTTGCCGTCCGCCGCGATGCCGGAGGGCAGCACGGTGACGGTGCCGTCGCCGTTGTCCGCCCACGGGGTGCCGGCGATCAGGTCGGCGCGGCCGTCGTGGTCGAGGTCGGTGAGCAGCACGGCCGTACCGAAGTTGCCGTGCGGGTCGCCGGGGACGCCGTGGTTGCCCGGATAGAAGTACTGCGGCGCGGCGCTGGTGTCGACGCCCGACCTGGAGCCGTACAGCACGGTGACGGTGCCCAGGTTGTAGTACATGTTCCCCCACAGCCGCATGTTCTCGCGCGGGGCGCCGATGGCCAGGTCGAGCAGGCCGTCGCCGTTGACGTCGCCGAGGGCGACCGACTGGCCGAACTTGTCCCAGTTCTCGGAGTCGCCGGGGACGGTGCCGGACTCCTGGGTGATGGTCTGGACGCGGCGGGAGGGGCCCGAGGCGGAGCCGTAGGTGACGAGGACCTTGCCGCCGATGGGGCCGTTCGCGGTGGTGCGGCCCCAGTAGACGCCGGTGACGATGTCGCCGCGGCCGTCGCCGTCGAGGTCGCCGATGGCGCCGGCGACACCGCCGGGCATCTTCCTGGCGCTGGTGGTGGAGGGGCCGGTGGCGGTGCCGGGCACGAAGTAGTTGACGTTGTAGTACGTGCCGTCGGCGCCCTTGGTCGGGTTCAGGCCGTTGACCACCAGGTCCGCGCGGCCGTCGCCGGTGACGTCCCCGGCGGTGAGGTTGGTGATCCCGGCCTCCGGCGCGGCGCGCAGCGGGAGGGTGCGGGTGGCGAGGGCGCCCGTCTTGCCGCTCCTGGAGATGCCCTTGCGGAAGGTGTAGAGGGTGGAGCCGTTGGTGCCGACGGCCAGGTCGGTGCGGCCGTCGCCGTCGAAGTCGCCGGCCGCGAGCGAGGCGCCGAAGCGGTCGTGGGCGGCCGGGGCCGGGTCGGGGATCGTGGTGGCCGAGGCCAGGCCCTTCGCGGAGCCCCACATGATCTGGACCAGGCCGCCGTTGACGTCCGTGCCCACGTCCTCCAGCGGGGTGCCGACGGCGAGGTCGGTGTAGCCGTCGTGGTCGAAGTCGCCCGCGGTGGTCGCGGCGCCGAACAGGTCCCCGTTCTCGGCCGCGCCCGGCACCCAGGACGTGTCCTGGGTGATGGTGGTGTGCCGGTCGGCCGAGACGCCGTGGGCGGAGCCGTACAGGACGCTGACCGCGCCCACCCGCCACTTGCCGTTCAGCCGGGCGGCCGGGGCGGTGACGGCGAAGTCGCCGTACCCGTCGCCGTTGAAGTCGGTCAGGGGCCGGCGCGCGGTGGTCACGCCCGATCCGGCCGCGGCGTTCGGTACGGCTGCGGTGCCCGACCCGGCCGCGGTGGCGGGGTCGGTCAGGCCGATGGTCAGGCCCCCGGCCAGCGTCGCGGCGACGGCCGTGGCCAGGACGGTGCGATGTCTGCGCTTCACCTGCGTGTCTCCCCGTGTTCGTTTACGGCGGTCAGCCGGTAGACCTCTCACCCGGTCGTACGGTTGTGCGGACGGCCCGGATGTGCGGCAGACGCACCGCGGATGTGCTCTGAACGGGCCGGGGATTTCCGAATTCGGGCACGCTGCGCCACTTTTGACGACCGATCGGCCCGTAGGCTGCGACTCATGTGCGGAATCGTGGGATACGTAGGGTCGCAGTCGGCGCTCGATGTCGTGATGGCCGGGCTGAAGCGGCTGGAGTACCGGGGGTACGACTCGGCGGGCGTCGCCCTGCTGGCGGACGGCGGTCTGGCCGCCGCGAAGAAGGCGGGGAAACTGGTCAACCTGGAGAAGGAACTGGTCGACCGGCCGCTGCCGGCCGGCTCGACGGGCATCGGACACACCCGCTGGGCCACCCATGGCGGCCCCACGGACGGCAACGCGCACCCGCACCTGGACAACGCGGGCCGGGTCGCCGTCGTGCACAACGGCATCATCGAGAACTTCGCGCTGCTGCGCGCCGAACTCGCCGAGCGCGGCCACGAGCTGAACTCCGAGACGGACACCGAGGTCGTCGCCCATCTGCTGGCCGAGGAGTTCTCGGCGACCGGCGATCTCGCGGAGTCGATGCGGCTGGTGTGCCGGCGCCTGGAGGGCGCGTTCACGCTGGTCGCGGTGCACGCGGACGCCCCGGACGTGGTCGTCGGCGCGCGCCGCAACTCCCCGCTGGTGGTCGGCGTCGGCGAGGGCGAGGCGTTCCTCGCCTCCGACGTCGCCGCGTTCATCGCGCACACCCGCGCGGCGATCGAGCTGGGCCAGGACCAGGTGGTGGAGCTGCGCCGGGACGGGGTGACCGTGACCGGCTTCGACGGCCGGCCCGCAGAGGTGCACTCCTACCACGTGGACTGGGACGCCTCGGCCGCCGAGAAGGACGGCTACGCCTCCTTCATGCTCAAGGAGATCGCCGAGCAGCCCAAGGCGGTCGCCGACACCCTGCTCGGCCGGATCGACCCCTCCGGCTCGCTCACCCTGGACGAGCTGCGGATCACCCCCGCCGAGCTGCGCCAGATCGACAAGGTCGTGATCGTGGCGTGCGGTACGGCCTTCCACGCCGGGCTGATCGCCAAGTACGCCATCGAGCACTGGACGCGGATCCCCTGCGAGGTGGAGCTGGCCAGCGAGTTCCGCTACCGGGACCCGATCCTCGGCGGGCGTTCCCTGGTGATCGCGATCTCCCAGTCCGGCGAGACCATGGACACGCTGATGGCGCTGCGGCACGCCCGCGAGCAGGGCTCCAAGGTGCTGGCCATCTGCAACACCAACGGCTCCACGATCCCGCGCGAGTCGGACGCGGTGCTGTACACGCACGCCGGGCCCGAGGTCGCGGTCGCCTCCACCAAGGCGTTCCTGACCCAGCTGGTCGCCTGCTACCTGGTCGCCCTCTACCTGTGCCAGGTGCGCGGCACCAAGTGGGGCGACGAGATCCAGGCGGTGATCAAGGACCTGTCGAAGATCTCGGACGAGGTCGAGCGCGTCCTGGAGACCATGGAGCCGGTACGGGCGCTGGCGCGCACCCTGGCCGGCAAGGACACCGTGCTCTTCCTGGGCCGGCACGTCGGCTACCCGGTCGCCCTGGAAGGCGCGCTCAAGCTCAAGGAACTCGCCTACATGCACGCCGAGGGCTTCGCGGCGGGCGAGCTGAAGCACGGGCCGATCGCGCTGATCGAGGAGGACATGCCGGTGGTGGTCGTCGTACCGTCACCGCGCGGCCGCTCCCTGCTGCACGACAAGATCGTCTCCAACATCCAGGAGATCCGGGCGCGCGGGGCGCGCACCATCGTGATCGCGGAGGAGGAGGACGAGGCGGTGGTCCCGTACGCCGACCACCTGATCCGCATCCCGGCCACGCCGACCCTGCTCCAGCCGGTGGTGGCGACGGTGCCGCTCCAGGTCTTCGCCTGCGAGCTGGCCGTGGCGCGGGGCAACGAGGTGGACCAGCCGCGGAACCTGGCGAAGTCGGTGACCGTGGAGTGAGCAGCCTCCGGTGGCCCTTCAGGTGGCCGTTCCGGTCAGACCTCTAGTGCACCGAGAAGCCTCCGTCGACGTGGACGGACTGGCCCGTGACGTAGGCGGAGGCGCGGCTCGCGAGGAAGACGGCGGCGCCCGCGAAGTCCTCCGCGAGGCCGTTGCGCCCGGTCAGGGTGCGCGCGGCCAGCGCCGCCACCTTCGTCGGGTCGGCGGAGAGCCGGGCGTTGAGCGGGGTCATGACGAAGCCCGGCACCAGGGTGTTGCAGGTGACCCCGTACGGCGACCACGCCTCCGCCTGGGAGCGGGCGAGCGACTCCAGCGCGCCCTTGGAGACGCCGTACGCGCCGCTGTGCACGAAGGCCCGGTGCGCCTGCTGGGAGCTGATGTGGATGATCCGGCCGAAGCCGCGCTCGGCCATTCCGGGCCCGAACCGCTGCCCCAGCAGGAAGGGCGCCTCCAGGTTCACGGCCATGGTGGCGTCCCAGACCTCCGCGGTCAGCTCGTCCATCGGGGGCCGCAGATTGATCCCGGCGCAGTTCACCAGGATGTCCGGCTCCCCGAACACCTCCGCCGCCGCCTCGGCCGCCGCGCGCACGCCCGCCCGGCTGCCGAGGTCCCCGGCGACCCCGGCCGCCCGGCAGCCGTCCGCTCTCAACTCCTCGACGGCGACGGCCCGTTGCTCCTCCCCCCGGCTCACGATCACCACGCTCGCCCCGGCCCGCGCCAGCGCCCCGGCGACGGCCCGGCCGATACCGGAACTTCCTCCGGTCACCACGGCGACGAGGCCGTCCAGCGAGAACAGGTCGGCGAGATAGGTCTGTTGGGGCGCGGTACCGGTCATACCGGAAGCGTAGGAGGGACTCGGGTGCCGCCGCCCGCCTAGGGTGCTGCCCATGAGCATCATCGGAGTCGGGATCGACGTGGCGGAGATCGACCGCTTCCGGGCGTCCCTGGAGCGGACCCCGCAACTGGCCGACCGGCTGTTCGTGGCGGCGGAGTTGCTGCTGCCCAGCGGGGAGCGGCGCGGCATCGCCTCGCTGGCGGCCCGGTTCGCGGCGAAGGAGGCGCTGGCCAAGGCGCTCGGCGCACCGCCCGGACTGCTGTGGACGGACGCCGAGGTGTACGTCGAGGACAGCGGGCGGCCCCGGCTGCGGGTGCGGGGCACGGTCGCCGCGCGCGCCGCCGAACTGGGGGTGCGGTCCTGGCACCTCTCCCTCAGCCATGACGCGGGCGTCGCCTCGGCCGTGGTGGTCGCCGAGGACTGACCGGCGCCGGCGCGGACGCCCGGCGCCGGCCGGGTCCGGGTGTGGGCGGTGGGGGTTACGGGGCAGACTCGGTGCCATGCGGAGTGCGTACAGCGTGGAGACGGTACGGGCGGCCGAACGGGCCCTGATGGCGCGGCTGCCCGAGGGGGCGCTGATGCAGCGGGCGGCGGCCGGGCTGAGCGCCGCCTGCGCCGAACTGCTGGGCCGGGTGTACGGCAGCCGGGTGGTCCTGCTGGTCGGCAGCGGCGACAACGGCGGCGACGCCCTGTACGCGGGCGCCCGGCTGGCGCGGCGGGGGGCCGGAGTGACGGCCGTACTCCTGTCGCCCGAGCGGGCGCACGCGCAGGGACTGGCGGCCCTGCGCCGGGCCGGGGGCGTGAGTGCCGTACCCGAGGCGGCCGATGAGGCGATCGGGCGGGCCGACCTCGTGGTGGACGGCATCGTCGGGATCGGCGGCGAGGGCGGGCTGCGGCCCGACGCCGAGCGGCTGGCGGCGGCCGTGGCGCGCAGCCGGGCCGCGGTGGTCGCGGTGGACCTGCCCAGCGGGGTCGAGGCGGACAGCGGCGAGGTGCGGGGCGCGGCCGTACGCGCGGACCTCACCGTCACCTTCGGCGCGTACAAGCCCGGACTGCTGGTGGACCCGGCGCGGGAGTACGCCGGGGTCGTCCGGCTCGTGGACATCGGCCTGGAGTTGCCCGCCGGGCCCGAGCTGGAGGCGCTGCAACACGCCGACGTGGCGCGTCTGCTGCCGCACCCCGTCGCCGAGAGCGACAAGTACCGGCGCGGCGTGGTCGGCATCGCGGCCGGCTCCGCGCGCTATCCGGGCGCCGCGGTGCTCGCCGTCTTTGGTGCGCTGCGCGGCGGCGCCGGGGCCGTGCGGTACGTCGGCCCGGCCGCGCAGGCGGTCATCGCCCGTTTCCCCGAGATCCTGGTCTCCGACCGGGGCCCGGCCAAGGCGGGCCGGGTGCAGGCATGGGTGACCGGTCCGGGCGCGGGCGAGGACGCGGCGACCGTCGCCGAGGTGCTGGCCGAAGAGGTGCCGGTGCTGCTGGACGCGGACGGGCTGCGGCTCGCGGAACGGGACGCCGTACGCGGGCGCGCCGCGCCCACCCTGATGACACCGCACGCGGGCGAGGCCGCGGCCCTGCTCGGCGTGGCGCGCGAGGAGGTCGAGGGCGCCCGGCTGGCCGCGGCGCGCGAACTGGCGGCCGCGTACCGGGCGACGGTGCTGCTCAAGGGCTCGACCACGCTGGTCGCGGACGCGGCGGGCGGTGCGGCGCGGGTGAACGCCACCGGCACCCCCTGGCTGGCCACCGCGGGCAGCGGCGACGTGCTCTCCGGGCTCGGCGGCTCCCTGCTCGCCGCGGGCCTGTCCGCCCTGGACGCGGGCAGCGTCGCGGCGTATCTGCACGGCCTGGCGGGCCGGTTCGCGGCGCAGGGGGCACCGGCGGGCGCGCACGACGTGGCGGAGTTCCTGCCTCGGGCGTGGCGGGACGTGCGGGATGAGCGGGACTGAGGGGGCGGCCGGAGGCGGTGGCGGGGCCGGCCGGTTCCCGGCGCGGGACGCGTGACCTCGCGCAACCGCGCCGGCGACCGTGGGGTACGCGACCTCGCGGAATCCGGCGCCGGTGAACTGCCGTACCCGCACCGCCCCCTGGACCCGCGCGGCGGCCGTACCGGCACCGCGGCCGGGGGCCGGGCGCGCGCTCTGAGAGACTGGGGGCGCCATGACTGAGACACCAGCTGTGCCGACCGCCTCCCTGCGTGCCCGTGCCGAGATCGATCTGGGCGCGCTGCGCGCCAATGTGCGGACCCTGCGCGCCCGCGTGGGGGACGCGGCCGTGATGGCCGTCGTCAAGGCCGACGGATACGGCCACGGCGCGGTGCCCTGCGCCCGCGCGGCGGTCGAGGCCGGGGCCACCTGGATCGGCACCGCGCTGCCGGAGGAGGCCCTCGCGCTGCGCGCGGCCGGGCTGACCCAGCGCGTCCTGTGCTGGCTGTGGGTGCCCGGCGGGCCCTGGCGGCAGGCGATCGAGGCCGGCATCGACATGTCGCTCAGCGGGATGTGGGCGCTGCGCGAGGTCACCGAGGCCGCGCGCGCCGCCGGGCGGACCGCGCGCGTCCAGCTCAAGGCCGACACCGGGCTCGGCCGCAACGGCTGCCAGCCCGGCGCCGACTGGGCGGAACTGGTCGCCGCCGCCCTGCGCGCCGAGGCCGAGGGGCTGGTCCGGGTCACCGGCCTGTGGTCGCACTTCGCCTGCGCCGACGAGCCGGGCCACCCCTCCATCGCCGCTCAGCTCACCCGCTTCGAGGAGATGGTGGCGTACGCCGAGGAACAGGGCGCCCGCCCCGAGGTGCGGCACATCGCCAACTCGCCCGCCACGCTCACCCTTCCCGAGACCCACTTCGACCTGGTCCGTCCCGGTATCGCCATGTACGGCCTGTCGCCCAGTCCCGAGGTCGGCACCCCCGCGGACTTCGGACTGCGCCCGGTGATGACGCTCAGCGCCTCGCTGGCCCTGGTCAAGCACGTACCGGGCGGACACGGGGTCAGCTACGGCCACCACTACGTCACCCCCGGCGCCACCACCCTCGGCCTCGTCCCGCTCGGCTACGGCGACGGCATCCCGCGGCACGCCTCCGGCGCCGGTCCGGTGCTCGTCGACGGCAAGTGGCGGACGGCCGCCGGGCGGGTCGCCATGGACCAGTTCGTGGTGGACCTCGGCGGCGACGAACCGCCCGTCGGCGCGGACGCGGTGCTGTTCGGCCCCGGCGACCGGGGCGAACCCACCGCCGAGGACTGGGCGGCGGCCGGCGGCACGATCGTGTACGAGATCGTCACCCGCATCGGGAGCCGGGTGCCGCGCGTCTACGTCTCTGAGGTCAACGAGGAAGCGCGCGGATAACCCGTTCGAGGACGACTGCTCCATATCACGTGTAACAACGGTCACATCCGCACACCCTGTCCCACCCGACTCGGCGACCATCGGTACGGCGCACGGCACGAGGCGCCCGGACGGCGAGGCAGTACGACGGCGAGAAGGAGCGGCACGTGAGCGACAGCAGGGCGGCGGACGCCGTCGCGGACAGCGTCGTCTCGGCGGCCGCGGCCTCCGCCGCGGGGGCGGCCGGGAGCTGGCGCCGGGCGACCGGCATCGCCGGTGCCGCGCTGGGCGTCCTCGCCGCGGGCGCGGCGGCCGGCGTCGCCGTCGAGCGGATGACTGTGGGCCGCGGGGTGCGCCGCAAGGCACGTCTCGCACTGGACTCCGCGGGGCCCTACGGCACCCTGCGCGGCACGCCGGGCAAGGCGTACGCCGACGACGGCACGGAGCTGTACTACGAGGTCGACGAGGTGGAGCCGGACGCGGCCGCGCCGCCCTCCGCGCGCCGGCTCAGGCTGTTCGGCCGCAAGGCGCCGGCCCCGGTCACCGTCGTCTTCTGCCACGGCTACTGCCTCAACCAGGACTCCTGGCACTTCCAGCGGGCGGCGCTGCGGGGGGTGGTGCGCACCGTGCACTGGGACCAGCGCAGCCACGGCCGCTCCGGGCGGGGCGTGGCGCAGCTCCGGGACCGGGAGCCGCTCACCATCGACCAGCTCGGCCGTGATCTGAGGGCGGTCCTCGACGCGGCCGTGCCCGAGGGGCCGATCGTGCTGGTCGGCCACTCGATGGGCGGGATGACGGTGATGGCGCTCGCCGCCCAGTACCCGGAGCTGATCGCGGAACGGGTGGTCGCCACCGCGTTCGTGGGCACGTCACCGGGGCGGCTCGGCGAGGTGAACTTCGGGCTGCCGGTGGCCGGGGTCAACGCGATACGCCGGATCCTGCCCGGAGTGCTGCGGGCGCTCGGGCAGCAGGCGGAGCTGGTGGAGAAGGGGCGCCGGGCGACGTCGGAGCTGTTCGCCGGGATCATCAAGCGGTACTCGTTCGCCGGGCGGGACGTCGATCCGGCGGTGGAGCGGTTCGCCGAGCGGATGATCGAGTCCACGCCGATCGACGTGGTCGCGGAGTTCTACCCCGCGTTCACCGACCACGACAAGACGGCCGCGCTGGCCAGCTTCCGGGGGATGCCGGTGCTGGTGCTGGCGGGCGTGCGGGACCTGGTGACGCCGAGCGCGCACAGCGAGGCCATAGCCGGCGAACTGCCCGACGCCGAGCTGGTGCTGGTGCCGGACGCCGGGCATCTGGTGATGCTGGAACACCCGGAGGTGGTCACCGACCGCCTCGCCGATCTGCTCACCCGCGCGGGTGCGGTGCCCGCAGCGGCTACCGTAAGTTCCTATGGAACGTCCAGCAGCAGCACCGTACGACCCCGCTGAGCACGACACCGCCGGGACCCGGCTGACGATCACCTCGCCCGAGCAGATGCGCGAGCTTGGCCGCCGCCTCGCCAAGCTGCTGCGCGCCGGGGACCTGGTGATGCTCTCCGGGGAACTGGGCGCGGGCAAGACCACGCTGACCCGCGGGCTCGGGGAGGGGCTCGGGGTGCGGGGCGCGGTCACCTCGCCGACCTTCGTGATCGCGCGGGTGCATCCGTCCCTGGGCGACGGCCCGCCGCTCGTGCACGTGGACGCCTACCGGCTCGGCGGCGGTCTGGACGAGATGGAGGACCTGGACCTCGACGTCTCGCTGTCCGACTCGGTGATCGTCGTGGAGTGGGGCGAGGGCAAGGTCGAGGAGCTGACCGAGGACCGGCTCCAGCTGGTCATCCACCGGGCGGTCGGCGACACCACGGACGAGGTGCGGCACGTGACCCTCACCGGGCTCGGCGAGCGTTGGGCCGAGGCGGGTCTGGAGACGCTCACGGCCTGAACACCGCCGGTTTTCCGACAGGCCGTCGGCAAGATGTTGCGTGGCCCTCGCGGGCGTGATGACATGGTGTCCAGCCCGTAGTCAGGCATGCCTAACTACGCCGCCGCACCTCAGGAGGCGCCCATGCCCGCCCCGCAGCCCCCGCCGCCGGTCCCCATGCGAACCCTCCTGGCCGCCTGCGCCGCCGCGGCCGCGATCTCCCGCCCCCCACGCCCCCCGGAGCCCCGGACCCCCCACCGGACGAACGCCCCGGAACAGGCGGCGTAGCCCTCCGGCCGCCGACCGCTGCCGGGCACGGCGACCGGGAGAGCCGCTACCAGCGGGCCACGCCCCCGGTCCGCCGCGCTGCCGGTTCCCGAACGGCTCCTCAGCGGATCACCAGGACCCGTTCGCCGATCGTCGCGAAGTTCCACATCGCGGCGCCGTCGGCGCGGGACTCGCGGATGCCGCCGGTTCGGGTGCTCGCGTCGGCGGCTGGGACGGCGTCCGTGGTGGCGGGGGCGGAGAAGCCGATGGTGACGCCGTCGACCGCGGTGAAGCGGACCACGTGTTCGATGGGGATGCCGTCCGTGCCGGTCACCGCGTGCGAGCGGGAGGTGACCCAGTACGTGCCGAGCGGCGGGTCCACCGTGCCGGGGTGGACGCGGAAGGTACGCAGCACCCGGTTGCCCACGCTGACCAGCCACACCCGGTCGTCGTCCACCGAGTACACCACCCGTTCACCCTTGCCGGAACCGCTCGGCAGCGCGGTCGGGTGATGCTGGTCGCGGGGCGCCTTGGTGGCCTGTCCGCCGGGCGAGCCGTTCGCCGCGGGACGGCCGCCCAGCCCCGCCGGCACCGTCGCGGACGCCTCGTAGGCCAGGAAGCCGACCACGCCGACGGCCGCCGCGGTGAGGCCGGCCACGATTCCCGAGCTGGTCCCTGCCACCTGCTTCCACCTCCGCCGCGTGCGATATGTCGTACTTCGTGCAGACCGTAGCAGCCGGTGACCGTCCGACCCGGCCGGCCGTGCACGGGGCGCGGGCGCCGTAGGCTGTTCGCGTGCTCTTGCTCGCTCTGGATACCGCAACGCCCGCCGTCACCGTCGCCCTGCACGACGGCACGGACACCATCGCCTCGTCGAAACAGGTGGACGCGCGCCGGCACGGGGAGCTGCTGCTGCCGGCCGTCGACCGGGTCCTCACCGAGGCCGGCCGCACGCTGGAGGCGGTCACCGCGATCGTCGTCGGCACCGGCCCCGGCCCCTACACCGGACTGCGCGTCGGCCTGATGACCGCCGACACCTTCGGCCTGGCCCTCGGCGTCCCCGTGTACGGCGTGTGCACCCTGGACGGCCTCGCCTACGCCGCCGACATCGCCAAGGGCCCCTTCGTCGTGGCGACCGACGCCCGGCGCAAGGAGGTCTACTGGGCCACGTACGCCGACTCCCGCACCCGGCTGACCGGCCCGGCCGTCGACCGCCCGGCCGACATCGCCGAGCGGGTCGCCGGGCTACCGGCGGTCGGCGCGGGCGCCCTGCTCTACCCGGACACGTTCCCGAGCGCCCACGAGCCCGAGCACGTGTCCGCCGCCGCGCTGGCCGCGCTCGCCGCCGAGCGGCTGGCCGCCGGGGAGGAACTGCCCGCGCCGCGGCCGCTGTACCTGCGCCGCCCGGACGCGCAGGTCCCCAAGAACTACAAGGTGGTCACCCCGAAGTGACCGTCGAACTGCGCGAGATGCGCTGGTGGGACATCGATCCGGTGCTGGAGCTGGAGAAGGACCTGTTCCCCGAGGACGCCTGGTCGCGGGGCATGTTCTGGTCCGAGCTGGCCCACTCTCGGGGCCCCGAGGCCAGCCGCCGCTACGTCGTGGCCCAGGACGGCGCCGGCCGGATCGTCGGCTACGCGGGCCTCGCCGCCTCCGGCGACCTGGCCGACGTCCAGACCATCGCCGTCAGCCGCGACCTCCAGGGCACCGGGCTCGGCGGACGGCTGCTGACCGACCTGCTGCGGGCCGCGACCGCGTTCGAGTGCCGCGAGGTGATGCTCGAATGCCGGGTGGACAACATCCGCGCGCAGAAGCTGTACGAGCGCTTCGGCTTCGCCCCCATCGGGTTCCGGCGCGGCTACTACCAGCCGGGGAACGTGGACGCCCTGGTGATGCGCCTGACCGACCCTTCCGCATCTGTTCAAGGAACCGAGATCAATGGCTGACGAACCCCTCGTCCTCGGCATCGAGACCTCCTGCGACGAGACCGGCGTCGGCATCGTGCGCGGCACCACCCTGCTGGCCGACGCCGTCGCCTCCAGCGTGGACGAGCACGCCCGCTTCGGCGGCGTCGTCCCCGAGGTCGCCTCCCGCGCCCACCTGGAGGCGATGGTCCCGACCATCGAACGCGCCCTGAAGGAGGCCGGGGTCACCGCCAGGGACCTCGACGGCATCGCGGTGACCGCGGGGCCCGGCCTCGCGGGCGCCCTCCTCGTCGGCGTCTCCGCCGCCAAGGCCTACGCCTACGCCCTGGGCAAGCCCCTCTACGGCGTCAACCACCTCGCCTCCCACATCTGCGTGGACCAGCTGGAGCACGGCCCGCTGCCCGAGCCGACGATGGCGCTGCTGGTCTCCGGCGGCCACTCCTCGCTGCTGCTGTCCTCGGACATCACCTCCGACGTGCGGCCGATGGGCGCGACGATCGACGACGCGGCCGGCGAGGCCTTCGACAAGATCGCCCGCGTGCTGAACCTGGGCTTCCCCGGCGGCCCGGTCATCGACCGGTACGCCAGGGAGGGCGACCCGGCCGCGATCAACTTCCCGCGCGGTCTGACCGGCCCGCGCGACCCGGCGTACGACTTCTCCTTCTCCGGTCTCAAGACCGCCGTGGCCCGCTGGATCGAGGCGAAGCGCGCGGCCGGCGAGGAGGTCCCGGTGCGCGACGTGGCCGCCTCCTTCCAGGAAGCCGTGGTGGACGTGCTCACCCGCAAGGCCGTGCGCGCCTGCAAGGACGAGGGCGTCGACCATCTGATGATCGGCGGCGGGGTCGCGGCCAACTCCCGGCTGCGCGCCCTCGCCCAGGAGCGCTGCGAGGCGGCCGGCATCCGGCTGCGCGTGCCGCGCCCCAAGCTGTGCACCGACAACGGCGCGATGGTCGCCGCGCTCGGCGCCGAGATGGTCGCCCGCAACCGGGCCGCGTCCGCCTGGGACCTGTCGGCCGACTCCTCCCTGCCGGTCACCGACCCGCATGTGCCGGGCAACCACGACCATGTGCACGAGGTCAGCAAGGAGAACCTGTACTCATGACGGTCGCCCTGATGTGGGAGGCGCGTGCGGCCGAGGGCCGGGGCGGGGAACTCCTCGCCTGGGCCCGCGCACAGCGGCTGGAACGGGAGCCGCTGCGCCGCGAGACCTTCCGGGCACCGCAGGACCGGGTGCTGGTCATCACGTGGTGGCCGGACGCGTACGACGCGAGGGTGCCGGAACTGCCCGAGCCCGGACCCGACTTGGTGACCCGTGCCGTGCACCGCTGGCGGTTCGAGGCGGTCGCGTCCGAGTAGGGGCGCATAAGTCCCGTTCGTACCGGGCGAGTTTGCGGCCGGCGCCCGCGTCGGTCTATGATCATCACACAGCGAACGGCCGGAAAGCCGGTACGAACGCAGTGCGTTGGTGGTCCAAGGAAAGACGTCCCGCTTCCTGCGGGGAGATGCAGGTGCAAGGCCTGCCCGGCGCTCCACTCACACCCCGCCTCCGGTGTTCCGGAGGCGGCGTGTTCGCGTACGCCCCGGACCTCAGACCTCCGTGACCCGCGTCTCGCAGCGCAGCACCCGCCCGGTGCCCACCGTCCGCACCGGACCCGTCAGCCGCAGCCGCGCCCGGTGCCGTACGTCCGTGCTCGACGCGGCCAGCCGCAGCTCCAGCTCGCCCGGCTCCACGATCCGGGTGCCCGCGCGGCCGGGGAAGGAGGACAGGTCGGGGTGGAAGCGGAAGGTGAGGCGGCGGGCCTCGCCGGGCGACAGCTGCACCCGCCGGTACCCGATGAGGCGGATGTCCGGCCGGGTCACCGAGGCCACCGGGTCGTGCAGGTACAGCTGGACGACCTCGGCACCCGCGCGCGCACCCGTGTTGCGGACGGTGACGGAGAGCTCGTACGACCCGTCCGTCGGGATCTCGTCCCCGGTCCCGGTGAAGTCCTCCCAGGTGAACGCGGTGTACGAACCGCCGTGTCCGAACGGGAACAGCGGGGTCGGGTCCAGGTTGCTGACCTCGCCGGCCAGCCCGAGCGGGGGCTGGAGGTAGGTCCAGGGCTGGCCGCCGGGCCGGCGCGGGACGCTCACCGGGAGCCGCCCGGAGGGGTTCACCCGGCCGGACAGCACCCCGGCGAGCGCCGGACCGCCCTCCTCGCCCGGAAAGAACGCCTGCACGACCGCCGCGAGCCGGCCCTGCCAGCGGCCCAGCGCGTACGGGCGGCCGGTCAGCAGCACGAGCACCACCGGGACGCCGGTGGCCACCAGCGCGTCCAGCAACTCGGCCTGGACGCCGGGCAGCCGCAGGTCCTCCGCGTCGCAGCCCTCGCCCGAGGTGCCGCGCCCGAACAGCCCTGCCCGGTCGCCGAGGACGGCCACGCACACCTCCGCCCCGGACGCCCGCGCCACCGCCTCCGGGAAACCGGCGGTGTCCGGTTCGGACACCCCGCAGCCTCGCGCGAACGTGACCTCGGCGTCCGGGAGTTCGGCCCGTACGGCCTCCAGCACGGTCGGGATGTCGATGCCCAGCGGCACCTCGGGGTGGTGGGTGAGCACATGGGACGGGAAGGAGTAGCAGCCCAGCATCGCCAGCGCGTCCGCCGCGCGCGGCCCGACGACCGCGATCCGCGCGTTCGGCGCCAGCGGCAGCACCCCGTCCGGGTTGTCCAGCAACACCACCGACTCCTCGGCGAGTTGCCGGGCCAGCGCCCGGTTCCCGGCCGAGTCCAGGTCGGTCTCCGCGCCGGGCTCCGGCCGCCAGTCCGGGTCCAGCAGGCCCAGCTCGCACTTCTGCAGCAGCACCCGGCGCGCGGCCCGGTCCACCAGCGCCTCGGGCACCCGCCCGGCGCGCACGGCGTCCACCAGCGGCTTGCCGTAGCAGCTCAGCGTGGGCAGCTCGACGTCGATGCCCGCCTCCAGCGCGAGGTGCGCGGCCTCGGCGGGACTGCCGGCCACCCGGTGCAGGGACTGGAGGAAGCCGATGCCGAAGTAGTCGGAGACGACCGTGCCGGTGAACCCCCAGTCCTCGCGCAGCAGCCTGGTCAGCAGCCGGGGGTCGCCGGAGGCAGGGACGCCGTCCGTCTCGGTGTAGGCCGCCATCACCGAGCGGGCGCCGCCCTCGCGCAGCGCCATCTCGAACGGCGGCAGCGTCACCTCCGCCAGCTCCCGCCCGCCCGCGCGCACCGGCGCGAGATTGCGGGCGCCGGCCGAGGACGCGTACCCGGCGAAGTGCTTGAGCGTGGCGATGATCCCGGCCGACTCCAGGCCCCGGACGTACGCCGTGCCGATGGTGCCGACCAGGTACGGGTCCTCGCCGATGGTCTCCTCCACCCGGCCCCAGCGCAGATCCCGCACCACGTCCAGGACGGGCGCGAGGCCCTGGTGGACGCCGGCGGCGCGCAGGTCCCGGCCGATGCGCCCGCCCAGCTCCTCGACGAGCGCCGGATCGAAGGTCGCGCCCCAGGCCAGCGGCACCGGGTACGAGGTCGCCTGCCATGCGGTGAAGCCAGCGAGGCATTCCTCGTGGGCGACGGCCGGGATGCCGAAGCGGTTCGCCCCGGCGATCCGCCGCTGGGCCCGCGCCAGCGCCCGCGCGCCGAGCGCCGGCTCCACCGGGGCGGTGCCGAAGGAGCGGGTGAGCTGGCCGAGGCCGTGGGCGATCAGCTCGTCCCAGTCGTGGTCCGCGGACATCTCGCTCTGCAACGGCGCGACCCCGGCGCCGTCCGTGGCCGCGCCCACCCAGACGCCGTACAGCTGGGCGGTCTTCTCCTCCAGGGTCATCCGGGCCAGGAGGTCGTCGACCCGGACGGTGGGAGGCAGGGCGGGGTCGCGCCAGGGGGCGGTGCGGGGGGAGGCGCCCGAGGAGGTGCCGGGAGTGGCGCCGGGCGCGGTGCCGGGGGTGGTGCTCATGAAACTCCTGTCGGGAAGGGGGCGCGGACGCGGGTCACTTGCCGCCCACACCCATCAGGCCGCCCACCAGGGCGCGCCGGGCCACGAGATACACGGCGAAGATCGGGATGCCGGAGAGGACGACCGAGGCGAGCAGCGCGGGGATGTCCACACCGAACTGGCTCACGTAGTCGAACAGCCCGAGGGTCAGCACCCGCGGCCCCTCGGACTGGGTGAAGATCAGCGGGAAGAGGAAGCCGTTCCACGCCTGGAGCGCCGAGTAGATGCCGACGGTGCCGATGGCGCCCTTGGACAGCGGGATGACGAGCTGGAACAGCATCCGCAGCGGCGAGGCGCCGTCCAGGGCCATCGCCTCGTACACCTCCTCCGAGATGTCCCGGAGGCTGCCGGTGAGCACCAGGACGGCCACCGGCATGGCGAACGCGGCCGTCGGCAGGATGATGCCGGGCAGGCTGTCGTAGAGGCCGAGCTTGGTGATCATCAGATACAGCGGTACGACGACGGCCTGCGCCGGGATGGCGACGCCGAGCAGGAACAGCCGGAAGGCCGCCCCGGACCAGAAGCCGCGGGAGCGCACGGCGACGTAGGCGAGCGGCACGCACAGCACCAGCACGATCACCACGACGGCGGCCGCCGCCAGCACGGTGTTCCCCAGGTAGTGGGGGAGCCCGTTGCGCAGCACGGTGCCGTAGTTGGCGAGCGTCGGACGGCCCGGCGGTTTCAGGGCGTTGTGGCCCAGCGCCTCGTCCCGTGGAGTGAGCGAGGCCGTGATCACCGCGTAGACCGGGACGATGACGACGACCAGCCAGAGCAGCGAGCCGAGGCCGGCCAGCGGGTTGGGCCGCCGGGTCCAGTGCCGGTGGCGGCGCCCGTCCGGCCGGGCCGTGGGCGCGTTGCCGGTCTTCACGGGGTGGGGCAGCGTGTCGTGGGACACCGTGTCACATTCCTTCCCGCGTGCTGCGCATGGCGCCGAAGCCGGACAGCCGCACCAGCAGCAGCGACAGCGCGGTCGCCGCCACCACCAGGAAGGAGGCGATGGCGCTGGCGTAGCCGAAGTCGTACGTCTTGAAGCCGGCCTCGTACATCAGGTACGGCAGGGTCGCGGTGTCGGTGCCGGGGCCGCCCTGGGTGAGGATCAGCACGGTCTCGAAGTAGGTCAGCGAGCCGACGACCATCAGCACGCCCGAGGTGGTGGCGGTGTTGCGCAGCTGGGGCAGGGTGATGGAGAAGAACTGGCGGTAGCGGCCAGCGCCGTCGATCGCGGCCGCCTGGTGGAGGACTTCCGGGATCTGCCGGGCCCCGCCCTGGTAGATCAGGGTGTGGAAGGGGATGAACTGCCAGCCGCCGACGAAGACGAGGGCCAGGAAGGCGCCGTGGGTGGTGCCGAGGGTGTCGCCGGGCACGATGCCGAAGTTCGGGTCGAGCAGGGCGTAGAACAGCAGCGAGATCGCCGTCGAGGAGAGCAGGAACGGCACGAAGAAGACCGCCGACAGGATCGCCCGGTTGCGCTGCCTGCCCGCCGCCCAGACACCGAGCAGCAGGGAGACCACCGTCTGGAAGGCCCAGCTGACCACCGTGAGCAGCACGGTGACGGTGAGGGACTGGACGAGCCGGTCGTCGTCGAGCAGCTTGTGCCAGTTGGCGAGGCCCGCCGGCTCGGGGTCGCCGAGGCCGTTCCACCGGGTGAAGGACAGGCAGAAGACCAGCACCATGGGGACGACGGCGAAGAAGGCGAAGAACAGTACGGCGGGCAGCGCCAGGGCGGTATGCGGGCGGCCCGCGTCCGCCCCCGTACTCCGGGTCGGCCCGGCGCTCACTTCAGTCCCTGGAGCGCCGAGACGAACTGGCCCGGCGAGGACTTGCCGACGAACAGCTTGTTGACCTCGGTGAGCATCGGCGTCGACACGTCGGGGTCGACGGCCTGGTCCCAGCTCAGCGTGAACGCCGGTGCCTCCTGCACCATCTTGTACTGGAACGTGGCGAACTGCGGGTTCGGCGAGGCGTCGAGCAGGTTCTCGGCGTTGGTCGTGGCCGGGATGTCGCCGTTGGCGATCAGCGCCTTGGCGTACGTCTCGGAGGCGCAGTCGCGCAGGAAGGCGAGCGCCGCGTCCCTGTCGGCCGTACGGGCGTTGACCGACCAGTAGTTGGTGGGGTTGCCGACCACGTTGCGGATGTCGCCCGCGCCGCCCTCGACGGTCGGGAACGCGGTCCAGCCGAGGTGTTTGCGGGCGAAGTCCGGGAACTTGCCGAGCTGGGTGGAGTACTCCCACGAGCCCATCAGGTGCATCGCGGCCCTGCCCTTGGCGAACACGGCCGGGGCGCCGCCGTTGGTGTAGGCGACCGAGTTGAAGCCCTTGCCGAACGCGCCGTCGTCGATGAGCTGCCTGACCGTCCGGGCGGCCTTCAGGACGGCCGGGTCGCCCCAGCCGGCGGCGTCGCCGTTCTTGATCCGGTCGAAGACCTGCGGGCCGCCGATCCGGTCGACCAGGTACTCCAGCCACATCAGCTCGGGCCAGATGTCCGCGCCGCCCAGCGCGAACGGGGTGATCCCGGCTTTCTTCAGCCTGGTGTTGATGTCCAGCAACTGGTCCCAGGTGGTGGGCGGCCGGAGCTTGTGCTCGGCGAACAGGGTCTTGTTGTAGAAGAGGATCACGGGCTGCATGCCGCGCATGGGTATGCCGTACTCGCGCCCGCCGATGCCGCCGGCCGTGAGCACCGAGGGCAGGAAGCCGCCCTTGAGGACCGGGTCGGAGGCGATGACGTCGGTGAGGTCCACCAGTTGCCTGGCGTCCCGGTACGCCTTGATGGAGCCGCCGCCCCAGTTGAAGAAGACGTCCGGCGCGTTGGGCGAGCCCATCGCCGTGCGCAGCTTCGCCGGGTACTGGTCGCCCGGCACCTTCTCCAGCTTGATCCTCCCCTTGGTCCTCTTCGCCGCGGCCGAGGCGTTGAACCGGTCTACGGCCGCCACCTGGATCTTGGCCGCGTCGTCGCCGTACACGAACGCGGTCAGGGTGCCGTCCCCGGACCCGCCGGAGGAGCCGCAGGCCGTGAGTCCGGCGGTGCCGGCGGCGAGAAGTGTGGTGGCACCGGCGCCGAGCACCCAGCGCCTGCTGAACGCGCGCCCGCCGTTGGACGTGGTGGACTCCATGACCCTGGCCTCTCGCAATGTTTCGAGTGCAGTTCCGAATGTTCCGGGAACCTATGGCGGAAGAGGGGCGTCGTCAAGGGTTCGCGCAGGGATTACGATCGCGGCATGAAGCCTGGGAAGCCCGTGGAAACGCAGACCGCTACGCTCGCGGAGATCGCCCGTGAGGCCGGGGTGTCCGCTCCGACTGTTTCGAAGGTCCTCAACGGCAGAGCCGATGTCGCGGCCGCGACCCGCACCCGTGTCGAGGAGCTGCTGCGCGCCCACGGCTACCGGCGCAGGCGCGCCGAGTCGTCCCGCTCCCCGCTGATCGACCTGGTCTTCCACGAGCTGGAGAGCGCCTGGGCGATGGAGGTCATCCGGGGCGTGGAGAACGTGGCGCAGTCGGCCGGTCTCAGCGTGGTGCTGTCCGAGTCCGCCGGGCGGCTCACCCCCGGCCGCTCCTGGGCCGACCAGGTGGCCGCCCGCCGCCCGCACGGCGTCGTCCTCGTCCTGTCCGAGCTGGACGCCGCCCAGCAGGCGCTGCTGACCAGCAGGTCCATCCCGTTCGTGGTGGTGGACCCGGCCGGCGATCCGGGCCCGGACGTGCCGTCCATCGGCGCCACCAACTGGCAGGGCGGGCTCGCGGCCACCCGGCACCTGGTCGAGCTGGGCCACACCCGGATCGGCGCGATCAGCGGCCCGTCCCGGATGATGTGCAGCCGCGCCCGCATCGACGGCTACCGCGCCGCGCTGGAGACGGCCGGGCTGCCCGCCGACCCCTCGCTCGTGGTGGCCGGGGACTTCCACCACGACGCCGGCTACCGCCTGGGCCTGGAGCTGCTGCGCCGCCCCGATCGGCCGACCGCGGTCTTCGCGGGCAACGACCTCCAGGCCCTGGGGCTGTACGAGGCCGCGCGGGAGCTGGGGCTGCGCGTCCCGGAGGACCTCAGCGTGGTCGGCTTCGACGATCTGCCGGTGGCCCGCTGGGTGGGCCCGCCGCTGACGACCGTACGGCAGCCGCTGACCGAGATGGCCGAGGCCGCGGCCCGCCTGGTGCTCGAACTGGGCGGCGGGCACGGGGAACGCGCCACGACCCGGCTGGAGCTGGCGACCAGCCTGGTGGAGCGCTCCAGCACGGCGGAGCCGCGCGGGGCGACCGCCTGACCGAAACTTTCGAAGGACGCCCCCGGTGCTCCCCGGTGCCCCGATGTCCGCCGGTGGCCCCCGGTCCGCCGCCGATGAGAATTCCGGAAGAAAATCCCGTCCCACGGCTTCCGCTAACAGTCCCCTAATAATTCGGACTTACGTTCCTGCCGTGACGCGACACGAGGAGCACGGCCGGCGTTCGAGAGTGCTGCGGATCGCCGGACTCACCCTGGCGGCGGCCCTGGTGCTGGGGACGGCCACGGCCGGCTACGCCTACTGGCATCTGAACCACAACATCAAGGGCGTCGACATCGACAGCGCGCTCGGCGACGACCGCCCCGCGCACGCGGTGATCACGCCCTCCCCGAGCGCCTCCACGGCCGCTCCGCTCCCGGCCACCTCCCTCAACATCCTGGTGCTGGGCTCGGACTCGCGCAGCGGCAAGGCGGACAAGGAACTGGGCGGCGGCGACAGTTCGGGCGCACGCTCGGACACCGCGATGGTGGTGCACCTGGACGCGGGCCGCACCCGCGCCACCGTGGTCAGCATCCCGCGCGACACCCTCGTCACCCGCCCCTCCTGCCCGCTGCCCGACGGGGGTTCGACGGCGGTGGCGTACGGCTCCATGTTCAACAGCGCCTTCTCGGTGGGCGGTCCGGTGTGCGCGGTCAAGACGGTCGAGTCGATCACCGGGGTGCGCATGGACCACTTCGTCGAGATCGACTTCTCCGGCTTCGCCAAGCTGGTCGACGCGCTCGGCGGGGTCGATGTCACCACCACTCAGGACATCGACGACGACAAGAGTCATCTGCACCTGGCGGCCGGCGCCCATCACCTCGACGGCAAGCAGGCACTGGCCCTCGCCCGCACCCGGCACGGCATCGGCGACGGCAGCGACCTCGGCCGCATAGGTCTCCAACAGCTGCTGGTGCAGGCCCTGTTGGAGCGGATATCCGGCACGCACCTGCTCACCGACCCGGCCCGGCTCTACCAGGTCGCCGACGCGGCCACCAAGAGCCTCACCACCGACACCGGCCTCGACTCCCTGACCGAGCTGACCGGGTTCGGCAAGAGCCTGAAGGGGCTGGGCGCGGACCGGGTGAAGACCGTGATGATGCCGGTCGTCACGGCACCCTCGGATCCCAACCGGGTGATCGCGAAGGAGCCGGACGCCGGGAACCTGTGGGCGAGCCTGCGCTGACCGCCGGTCAGGGGCCCTCGGGCGGCCGGGCGGGACCGCCGACCAGCATCGTCGGCGCCCCCGCGACCCGGGTGAGGAACACCGTCGCCGCGTTCGGCCCCTGCGGTTTCACCTTGCGCCGCAGCTCCTCCGGCTCGACCGCCGAGCCGCGCTTCTTCACGGTCAGCGTCCCGACCTCGCGTTCACGCAGCAGGGCCTTCAACTTCTTCAGGTTGAAGGGGAGTTTGTCGGTGATCTCGTAGGGGGTGGCGTACGGGGTCGGGTGCAGCTCGTCGGCGGTGACGTACGCGATGGTCGCGTCGATCAGCCCGCCGCCGACCTCCTCGGCCACCTCGGCGACCAGATGCGCGCGGATCACGGCGCCGTCCGGCTCGTACAAGTACCGCCCCACCGACCGTACTTCCGGATCGGGCAGGCCCCGCCCCAGCAGGGTGCGCGGGCCGGGCAGCAGGGTGGCGCGGACCGCGCCCGGCGCCCCGGTCCCGAACCAGAGCACCGCCTCCTTCACATCGCCGCCGTCCGAGATCCACTCCGCCTCGGCCTCCGGCGGCACCGCCTCGTGCGGGATGCCGGGCGCGATCTTCAGCGCGGCGCCCGGCGCCCGGCGCGCGGCCGCCACGGCCCACGACAGCGGCGGCGAGTACGCCTCCGGGTCGAAGATCCTGCCCCTTCCGCCCCTTCGCGCCGGATCCACGAACACGGCGTCGTACCCGGCGGTGTCCACCTCCGTGACGTCCGCCTCCCGCACCTCCATCAGGCCGGTGAGCCCCAGCGCCTCGGCGTTCGCCCGCGCCACGGCCGCCGTGAGCGGGTCCCGGTCCACGGCGAGCACCCGGATCCCGGCCCGCGCCAGCGCGATGGCGTCCCCGCCGATCCCGCAGCACAGGTCCGCCACCGAGGTCACCCCGAGGTCGGTCAGCCGCCGCGCCCGGTACGCCGCCACGCTCGCCCGCGTCGACTGCTCGACGCCGTTCGGAGTGAAGAACATCCGCTCCGCGTCCGCCGCCGCGAACTTGGCCGCCGCGCGCTGCCGCAGCCGGGCCTGGCCGAGCGCGGCCGACACCAGCTCGGCGGGGTGGTCGCGGCGCAGCCGGGTGGCGACGGCGAGTTCGTCGGCCGGGGCGGTGCCGCGGACCTCTTCGAGGAGGGCCCGGCCTTCGGGGGTGAGGAGAGGAGCGAGGTCGTTCACCGGGTCATTGTGGGCCAGTCGGTGGATGGTGCGCGGCACGGCGGCGTTGTCGGCGGGGGAGCGGGGGCGGGGCCTGCGAAGATCCAGCACCATGCGACTAGTAGTACAAAATGACAAAAGTCGGGCGCGGGTCGCCCTCGGCTGTGCCGCCGCCGTCCTCGCCTCGACCGCCCTCGTCACCGGCTGCTCCGGCGCCGGCTCCGACCCGCACACCGCCCGCCCGGCGGCCGGCCAGGGCGCGACCGGCCACGCCGCCCCGGACCCCCGCGCCGCCCAGGCCGCCGAACACGCCCGCATGGTGGCGGCGGCGAAGCGCTGGGGCCTGGACGAGGTCCCGCTCGCGCCCCCGGCGCCGCCCAAGGTGAAGCCCCACATCACCGCGCGCCCCGGCTTCGAGGTGGACCACCAGGTCGACTGGGACCTGCCGCCGGTCTTCACCACGGTCCCGACCAGGAACAAGGTCGTCTTCCTCACCATCGACGACGGCTCGGAGAAGGACCCCCGGTTCCTCCAGATGATGCGGGACCTGAAGATCCCGTACACCGCCTTCCTCAGCAACTACCTGGTCAAGGACGACTACGGCTACTTCCGCAAGGCCCAGTCCTACGGCAACACCCTCAACAACCACACCCTCACCCACCCCTACCTGCCGGGGCTGTCCTACGAGGAGCAGAAGCACGAGATCTGCGACATGCAGGACATCATGCAGAAGCAGTTCGGCAGACGCCCGACCGTCCTGCGCCCGCCCTACGGCAACTACAACCAGGACACCCTGGTCGCCGCCAAGTCCTGCGGCATCAAGTACGCCCCGATCTGGAACGAGGAGGTGTACGTCGACCACTGGGAGTTCCGCGAGGACGACCAGCAGCTGCGCCGCGGCGACATCGTCCTCACCCATTTCCGGGGCCGCAGCGACTGGGACGGCACGATGGTCGACGACATGCGCCGCTTCCTGAACAAGGTGACCCGCGAGGGCTACGCGGTGGCCCGGCTGGAGGACTACCTGTGAACGGACCTCGGGGTCCGCGGCGGGGCAGTCGGTGAGACGGCCGGCTGGCCGGTGGTGAGGTGTACGGCCGGAAGGTGGTGCGAGGCGGATGGCCGGGCTGGTGAAGGCGGGACGCGGGGCGCGGAGGACACCGGTGAGACACGGGGCGTCGCGGCGGCCCGTCCTGCTGGTGGCCGGGGTGATGGCCCTGGCCCTGGTCCTCGCCGGGTGCGCCCAGCCCGTCGTACCCCTCGAACGCCTCGGCGAGAAGGCGGCGGAGGGAGTGCGCCCGCACGGACGCCCCCTCGCGGCGCCCCCGTCCGGCCGTGCCCTGCCCCCGGTCGTGGACCACGTCCGCACCCGCGACCGGGTCGTCTTCCTCACCTACGACGCCGACGACCGCGACCCCCGCTCCACCGCCGTGCCGCGCGAACCGCGCGTCCCGGTGAGCCGGTTCACCCCGGCGCGCGGAACCCTGGCGGGAGCGCCGTACGCCACCCAGCGCGCCACGCTCTGCGCCCACCGCGCCCGGCTCCTGCGCCCGCCGCGAGGCGCGTACGACCGCACGACCCTGCGCGCGGCCGCCGACTGCGGCGCCACCGCCGTCGTCCTGTGGCGCGTCACCCTCACCCCGGCGGGCCTCACCTACCCGCGGGGCCCGCACCACCTCCGCCGCGGCGACATCATCCGGCTGACCCCCGGCGCCCCCACGGCCGGCCTCTTGGCCACCATCCGCCGCCGAAACCTGACGCCGGCCCGCCTTGAGGACTACCTGTAGCCACGTCGGCCCGTCCGGCGCTTGAGGCCGGGGGTCGCAGGCCGATGGGGCTCTGGGGCGCGGCCCCAGGGAGCGGCACCACCGCCACCGACCCGCCTCCGAACGCCGCCGCACCCCCGATTTCGGCCGACGCGCCGCACGGCATTGGCACTCCGCTTGACCGAGTGCTAATCCCCGCCATAGTCTCGGGTCTGGCACTCCCCACTGGAGAGTGCCAACAACGCGACGGGCAGGTCCGGCACCCGCGACGACGGATCGACCTGGTCGCCACCTCAGACAGTTAACCCCGTGAGATCTCCGAAGGGGGAGGTCGGATCGTGACGACCGCCAGCTCCAAGGTTGCCATCAAGCCGCTCGAGGACCGCATCGTGGTCCAGCCGCTGGACGCCGAGCAGACCACGGCCTCTGGCCTGGTCATCCCGGACACCGCGAAGGAGAAGCCCCAGGAGGGCGCCGTCCTCGCCGTCGGTCCGGGTCGCTTCGAGAACGGCGAGCGCCTGCCGCTCGACGTCAAGGTCGGCGACGTCGTCCTGTACAGCAAGTACGGCGGCACCGAGGTGAAGTACAACGGCGACGAGTACCTCGTCCTCTCGGCTCGCGACGTGCTCGCGATCATCGAGAAGTAATTCACCCCGAGCGAACCTTTGCTCTGAACTGCGCCCCTGGCCCCCCGCAACCGATAACGAAGCCGGGCGCCCGGGGCGCAGTTCGTCTTTTTTCACCCACAGATTTCGAGAGGGCTCCCGCTGTCATGGCGAAGATCCTGAAGTTCGACGAGGACGCCCGTCGCGCCCTCGAGCGCGGCGTCAACAAGCTGGCCGACACGGTGAAGGTGACGATCGGCCCCAAGGGTCGCAACGTCGTCATCGACAAGAAGTTCGGCGCCCCCACCATCACCAATGACGGCGTCACCATCGCCCGCGAGGTCGAGATCGAGGACCCGTACGAGAACCTCGGCGCGCAGCTGGTGAAGGAGGTGGCGACCAAGACCAACGACATCGCTGGTGACGGCACCACCACCGCCACCGTGCTCGCTCAGGCGCTGGTGCGCGAGGGCCTGAAGAACGTCGCCGCCGGTGCCTCCCCGGCCGCCCTGAAGAAGGGCATCGACGCCGCCGTCAAGGCCGTCTCCGACGATCTGCTCGCCACGGCCCGCCCGATCGACGAGAAGTCCGACATCGCCGCCGTCGCCGCGCTGTCCGCCCAGGACCAGCAGGTCGGCGAGCTGATCGCCGAGGCCATGGACAAGGTCGGCAAGGACGGTGTCATCACCGTCGAGGAGTCCAACACCTTCGGTCTGGAGCTGGACTTCACCGAGGGCATGGCCTTCGACAAGGGCTACCTGTCGCCGTACTTCGTGACCGACCAGGAGCGTATGGAGGCCGTCCTCGACGACCCGTACATCCTGATCAACCAGGGCAAGATCTCCGCCATCGCGGACCTGCTGCCGCTGCTGGAGAAGGTCATCCAGGCCGGCTCCTCCAAGCCGCTGCTGATCATCGCCGAGGACGTCGAGGGCGAGGCCCTGTCGACCCTGGTCGTCAACAAGATCCGCGGCACCTTCAACGCCGTCGCGGTGAAGGCCCCCGGCTTCGGCGACCGCCGCAAGGCGATGCTCCAGGACATGGCCGTCCTCACCGGCGCCACCGTCATCTCCGAGGAGGTCGGCCTCAAGATCGACCAGGTCGGTCTCGAGGTGCTGGGCTCCGCCCGCCGCGTCACCGTCACCAAGGACGACACCACGATCGTCGAGGGTGCCGGCAAGGCCGAGGACCTGAACGGCCGCGTCGCGCAGATCAAGGCCGAGATCGAGAACACCGACTCCGACTGGGACCGCGAGAAGCTCCAGGAGCGCCTCGCGAAGCTGGCCGGCGGCGTGTGCGTGATCAAGGTCGGCGCCGCCACCGAGGTGGAGCTGAAGGAGAAGAAGCACCGTCTGGAGGACGCCATCTCCGCGACCCGCGCCGCGGTCGAGGAGGGCATCGTCTCCGGTGGTGGCTCCGCCCTGGTGCACGCCTCCAAGGTCCTCGAGGGCAACCTCGACAAGACCGGCGACGAGGCCACCGGTGTCGCCGTGGTCCGCAACGCGGTCGTCGAGCCGCTGCGCTGGATCGGCGAGAACGCCGGCCAGGAGGGCTACGTCATCGTCTCCAAGGTCAAGGACCTGGACAAGGGTCAGGGCTACAACGCCGCCACCGGCGAGTACGGCGACCTGATCAAGGCCGGCGTCATCGACCCGGTCAAGGTGACCCGCTCCGCCCTGGAGAACGCCGCCTCCATCGCCTCCCTGCTGCTCACGACCGAGACCTTGGTCGTCGAGAAGAAGGAAGAGGAGCCGGAGGCCGCCGCGGGCCACGGCCACAGCCACGGCCACGCCCACTGAGCCCCACCGCTCCGGCCGAAGGCCCGGCAACCCCTCAGGGGGCGCCGGGCCTTCGGCGTGTCCCGCCCTAGCGCTCCAGTTCCTCCAGCGCGCCCAGCTGCTCCATCAGACCCAGTTGGTCGTGCTGCCACCAGGTCTCGGCGATCTTGCCGTCGAGGGCGAACCGGAAGAGGGTGATGCCGGGCATGGTGACGTGGCGGCCGGTGGGGGCGATGCCGAGGAAGTCGCCCTGGTGGGTGGCCCGCCAGGTCCAGCGGTGTCCTGCGGGTTCACCGGATCGTGGCCTGTGCACGTCTTCGTCCAGCAGATCGTTGAGCGGGGAAAGCTCGCCGGGGGCCGCGAGGGTGGTGAAGAAGCGCCGTACCGTGTCCTCGGCCGGCCGGTCGGCCCGTACGACGTCGAGGTCCATGAACACGGGCGCCTCGTCGCACAGGGCGGCCATCTCCCGGAAGTCCCGGTCGGTCTCCGGGCCGCCGGCGTCACGCACCGCGTCCTCGTACGACGGGAACTCCACGACCTCCACCAGGTGCGCGGCGTCGGAGCGGTCCTGGCCGACCAGGGTGTGGGTCGCCGTCCGCCGCCCCCCGGCCCGCGCGATCCAGTCATCGGGTCCCCGACGGCACCCACACGTGGCCTGGGCCTACTGCGGCCCGTACTTGCGGCCGGTGCGGGAGGTGACGCCGCCGAGGAGGCCGCGGGGGGTGATCTTGACCAGGCTCATCAGGGCCTTGTAGCGGGGGTCCGGGATGGAGAGGGACTTGCCGCGGGCCAGGTCGGTGAGGGCCGCCGCGACCAGTTTGTCGGCGTCCAGCCACATCCAGCCGGGGATGTTGTCCGTGCCCATCCCGGCCCGCTGGTGGAACTCGGTGCGCACGAAGCCGGGGCACAGCGCCATCAGCCGCACACCGGTGCCGGCCAGGTCCCGCGCCACGCCCTGGGTGAACTGCACGACCCACGCCTTGGACGCGCCATAGGTGCCGCGGGGCACGAAGGCCGCCACCGAGGCGACGTTGACCACCCCGCCCCGGCCCCGCTCGCGCATCGCCCCGGCCGCCGCCGAGGTCAGCCGCAGCACCGCCTCGCAGTGCACCTTGAGCATCGTCAGCTCATCGGCCATGGAGACGTCCAGATAACGGCCCTTGTTGCCGAAACCGGCGTTGTTGATCAACAGGTCGACCGGGTTCCTGCGGTCGCCGAGCCGGTCGGCGACGGTCTCGATGCCCTGGTCCGTGGAGAGGTCGGCGGGCAGCACCTCCGCCTCGATGCCGTGCCGGTCGTGCAGCTCGGTCGCCTGTTCGCGCAGCCGCTTGGCGTCCCGCGCCACCAGGACGAGGTCATGCCCGTCAGCCGCCAGCCGCCGCGCGAAGGCGGCGCCGATGCCCGCGGTCGATCCCGTAATCAGAGCCGTTGCCATGGCCCAAGGGTAGTGATCGCGGGCGCTGCGGGCAGGAGCTGTCCGCCAGGCGGCGACGGGGCCTCAGCGGGTCTGCGCGGCGACGTGCGCGCGGGCCGCGGCCAGTGCCTCCGGGTGCAGGTCCTCGCCCGCGGCGAGCAGGTGCGGCAGCAGTTCCCGCTCGGTGGTGGTCGCGCGGAACTCCATCGCCGCGGTCACCCCGTGGCCGGGCCGGTGCAGGATCTCGACGCGGTCGCCCGCGCGTATCTCGCCGGGTTCGATCACCCGGAGGTAGGCGCCCGTGGCGCCCTTCCGGGTGAACCTGCGGACCCAGCCCGGTTCGCCCAGATGGCCCTGGAAGGTGCGGCACGGGATACGGCCCGCGGTCACCTGGAGCACCACCGCAGGACCGATCCGCCAGCGCTCGCCGATCAGCGCTTCCGAGACGTCGAGCCCGGCGGTCGTGATGTTCTCCCCGAAACAGCCGTTGGCCAGGGTGCGGCCCAGCTCGCGCTCCCACTCGTCCAGGTCCTCGCGCGCGAACGCGTACACCGCCTGGTCGTCGCCGCCGTGATGGCGCAGGTCGCACACCGCGTCCCCGGCCAGCCCGCTCCCGGCGGTCCCCTTCGGACCCGGCGCGGACACCCGGACGGGCCCCTCGACCGGCCTCTTGTCGATGCCCGTCAGGCCCTCTGGCTGGCTGGTGTACGGCACCGGGCGTGCCTGCCCCACATTGACGGAGAGAAGCTTCATGCCCGCACCGTACGGGATCGTCACTCAAAGCGTCGAGCCGATTTCGGGCGCCGGCCCCAAGGAGGCCTTATGCTTGAGGGGTGATCGAGGCCCGTCATCTCCGTGTCCTGCGCGCCGTCGCCGCCACCGGCTCCTTCTCGGCGGCCGGGCGCGAACTGGGCTGCACCCAGCCCGCCGTCAGCCAGCAGATGAAGGCCCTGGAGACCTCGGTCGGCACCCCGCTGCTGATCCGCGCGGGCCGCGAGATGCGGCTGACCCAGGCCGGCGAGGCCCTGGTCCGGCACGCCTCCGGCATCCTCGCCGGGCTCACCGCCGCGGAGGAGGAGGTCGCCGCCATCGCGGGTCTGCGGGCCGGCCGGGTCCGCCTCGTCTCCTTCCCGAGCGGCAGCTCCACCCTGGTCCCGAGCGCCCTGGCCGCCCTGCGTGCCGCCCATCCCGGCACCCGCGTCTCCTTGGAGGAGGCCGAGCCGCCGCGCTCCGTCGAACTCCTGCGCGAGGGCGACTGCGATCTCGCCCTGGCCTTCCGCTACGAGGGCGCGGCGGTCACCGAGGACTGGGACGACCTGGTCGTACGTCCCCTGCTGACCGACCGCCTGGTGGCCCTGGTGCCCGAGCGGCACCGGCTCGGGCGCGCGGAGAGCGTCGCCATCGGGGAACTGGCCGAGGAACCCTGGATCGCGGGCTGCCCGCGCTGCCGCGGCCAGCTGGTGGAGGTCTGCCAGGGCGCCGGGTTCGCGCCGCGCATCGACTTCGCCACCGACGACTATCCGGCGGTCGCCGGCCTGGTGGGCGCGGGTCTGGGCGTGGCCGTGCTGCCGCAGCTCGCGGTGGAGTCGGTACGGCCGCGGGGGGTGCGCACGGTCCGGCTGGAGCCGGCGGTGCGGCGGGAGATCGTCGCGCTCACCCTGCCCGACCTGGCACAGGTGCCCGCGGTGGCGGCGACGCTGGAACAGCTGGCGCGGGCGGCCGGGCGCGCGGTGTGACACCGCGCCGCGACGAAGCCCACTGAAGAAGCCGCCCGCGGACGCGCTACCGCGGATGCGGCGTCGTGGGCGCGGCGCCGCGGGTGGGATGAAGAAACGTTCCTTCAGTGACTCTCGGCGTTGTCGCCGCCGGAGGTCGAGGCCGTCACCAGACGGTTGCGTGCCCGCCCCATCAGCTCCTCGCGCTCGTCCTCGGTCAGTCCGCCCCAGACGCCGTACGGCTCGCGCACGGCGAGCGCGTGTGCCGCGCACTCCGCGCGGACCGGGCACCTCATGCAGACCTCCTTGGCCGAGTTCTCGCGAGCGCTCCGTGCCGCCCCGCGCTCGCCCTCCGGGTGGAAGAAAAGCGAGCTGTCCACCCCGCGGCAGGCAGCCAGCAGCTGCCAGTCCCACAGGTCCGCGTTCGGTCCTGGAAGGCGGGAGAAATCTGCCATTACGTGACCCCTTGTAGCCGTTCTGGGCGGATACGGTGCCAACGACCGTACATCTCCGGTCTAAGGAGATGTAAATATGACTCATTGCGAATCTAGCCCCGAACACCGCGAAACGGGAAGAAAAGCATCTGAATGGGGCATGGGTTGTGATGAAAAGTTGAGAGTCCGTTGGGCATGTCTGCACCGTGTCGGTGCCCTCACGTAGAGTGCCGATGACGGTGTGCAGCCCCGTAACTCTTTCGAGTGACCGTCGTTGAGAGTGCGGAGGCGGTTGAAAACACAAGAGCTCGGGCAGGCGTCCGAGACGGTCGACCGCACAGGTGAGATTCCGTACCAGCCTGGAGGCTCAAGGTGACGCGCATCAGCTGCGGAGGGCGGTCATGACATCCGTCCTCGTCTGCGACGACTCCCCGCTTGCCCGAGAAGCGCTCCGCCGCGCGGTCGCGACCGTGCCCGGTGTAGAGCGTGTGACGACGGCGGCCAACGGCGAGGAAGTCCTCCGCCGCTGGGGCGCCGACCGCTCCGACCTCATCCTGATGGATGTCCGCATGCCCGGCCTGGGCGGCGTCGAGACGGTGCGCCGATTGCTGTCCGCCGATCCCGGCGCGCGCATCATCATGCTCACCGTCGCCGAGGACCTGGACGGCGTGGCCCTCGCGGTCGCCGCCGGTGCCCGCGGCTATCTGCACAAGGACGCCTCGCGCGCCGAACTGCGGGCCACGGTGACGCAGGCCCTCGCCGACCCGACCTGGCGGCTCGCCCCGCGCCGGCTGCGCTCGGCCGAGATGGGCGCCGCGCCCACGCTCACCGCGCGCGAGATCCAGGTCCTGGAGGGCATGAGCCACGGCCGCTCGAACGCCGAGATCGGCCGTGAGCTGTTCCTCTCCGAGGACACCGTCAAGACCCACGCCCGGCGCCTGTTCAAGAAGCTCGGCGCCTCGGACCGTGCCCACGCGGTGGCCCTCGGCTTCCGCTGGGGCCTGGTCAGGTAGGACCCGGCGGCCCCGCGCGCCAACCGCGCGGGGCCGGGCAGGTCCCGCGGAGCTGCCCGTGCGCGGCGGCTCCAGGAGCGGCCCCTTCGGAGCAGTCCTCCGGGACCGCCGTGAAGGTGCCCTGGTGCCCGGCATCCTCGCCCGCTTGGCGAGCGGATCCGCGGCAAACCCCCGAACCCCGCCGACCGCGGCACCCCCGGTCGCTGCGGCGACCTCCGGCCGGCGCGGCGGCCTCCGGTCTACGGGGCGTGCCCCGCTCCCGGCGGTGCCGTCCGCGTCGTACCCCTGGCGGCTCCCGCACCGGCGTTACCGCACCCCGGTGCACGTGCCGGCGGTCTCCCGGCAGGCCGGAGCCGGCCGGAAGGCACCGCGTACGCTCCGCCGGGACGCGCCGTGCGGCGGCGTGCGAGGCGGCCCACCGGACGGGCGCTGCTCGTTTCGGCGCGCATGCCGCATCCTTGGGGGTGTGGAGTCTCTCGGGGACGAGTCGGTCGAGCGGAAGGGGAGGGCGCAGGGGATGAGTGCCGGCGCACCTGCTCATAACGCTTCGGTGCACAACCATCAGCACGATGCGACGGACCGGACGGCCGCAGGGCACCATGGACCGATGCGCGACGACGAGGCGGGCACGGCCCACGGGGCGATCGGTGCCCTTGTGCTTCGTGCCGTCGAGGGCGACGAGCAGGCCACGCACGATCTGCTCGCGCACGTCCACCCGCTGGCGCTGCGCTACTGCCGCACCCGGCTTTCGCGGCTGCCCGGCGACGCGCGCCACTTCGTGGAGGACCTCGCCCAGGAGGTCTGTGTCGCCGTCCTGCTCGCGCTGCCCCGCTACCGGGACACCGGCCGCCCCTTCGAGGCGTTCGTCTTCGCCATCGCCTCCCACAAGGTCGCCGACCTCCAGCGCGCCGCGATGCGCCATCCGGGTTCGACCGCCGTGCCCTCCGACGAGATGCCCGAGCGGCCGGACGACTCGCTCGGCCCCGAGGAGCGCGCCCTGCTCAGCAGCGACGCCGAGTGGGCCAAGAAACTGCTGGCCAACCTCCCCGAGAACCAGCGCGAACTGCTGCTGCTGCGCATCGCGGTGGGCCTCACGGCGGAGGAAACCGGACAGATGTTGGGAATGTCACCCGGAGCGGTCCGGGTCGCCCAGCACCGGGCGCTGAGCCGGCTGCGGGCGCTGGCCGAGCAGTAGCGGCTTCGTCGTAGGGCATTCCCGCAAACTCCGTATGAACGTCCGTATGAACATACGAAGCAGAAGGTGATCTTCTGTCGTGGAATTCGGGGGCCGCGCTTCCCGTTAGCATGGACATCCGCACCGAGCAAGGCCATTTGGGGAAGGTGTCATGACTGCCAACGTCGACGGAGTGCCCGGAAAATTCGCGACACTCGGGCTGACCTACGACGACGTGCTGCTGCTGCCGGGGGCCTCCGAGGTGCTCCCCAACGCGGTCGACACCTCGTCCCGCATCTCCCGCAACGTCCGGGTGAACATCCCGCTGCTGTCGGCGGCGATGGACAAGGTCACCGAGTCGCGCATGGCGATCGCCATGGCCCGGCTGGGCGGCGTCGGCGTCCTGCACCGCAACCTCTCCGTCGAGGACCAGGTCAACCAGGTCGACCTGGTGAAGCGGTCCGAGTCCGGCATGGTCACCGACCCGATCACGGTGCACCCGGAGGCCACCCTCGCCGAGGCCGACGCCCTGTGCGCCAAGTTCCGCATCAGCGGTGTCCCGGTCACCGACCCGGTCGGCCGGCTGCTCGGCATCGTCACCAACCGTGACATGGCCTTCGAGAGCGACCGCACGCGCCAGGTGCACGAGGTCATGACCCCCATGCCGCTGGTCACCGGCAAGGTCGGCATCTCCGGCCCCGAGGCCATGCAGCTGCTGCGCAAGCACAAGATCGAGAAGCTGCCGCTGGTCGACGACGCGGGCGTCCTCAAGGGCCTGATCACCGTCAAGGACTTCGTCAAGGCGGAGCAGTACCCGAACGCCGCCAAGGACGCCGAGGGCCGGCTGCTCGTCGGTGCCGCCGTCGGCGCGAGCCCGGAGGCGCTGGAGCGCGCCCAGGCGCTCGCCGAGGCCGGCGCGGACTTCCTGGTGGTCGACACCTCGCACGGCCACAACAGCAACGCCCTCAGCTGGATGGCCAAGATCAAGTCCAGCGTCAACGTAGACGTGATCGGCGGCAATGTCGCCACCCGCGACGGCGCCCAGGCGCTCATCGACGCCGGTGTCGACGGCATCAAGGTCGGTGTCGGACCGGGCTCGATCTGCACCACCCGTGTGGTCGCCGGCATCGGTGTCCCGCAGGTCACGGCTATCTACGAGGCGTCCCGCGCCGCCCGTCCGGCGGGCATCCCGCTGATCGGCGACGGCGGCCTCCAGTACTCCGGCGACATCGGCAAGGCCCTCGCGGCCGGCGCCGACACGGTGATGCTGGGCAGCCTCCTGGCCGGCTGCGAGGAGTCGCCGGGCGAGCTGCTGTTCATCAACGGCAAGCAGTTCAAGTCGTACCGCGGCATGGGCTCGCTGGGCGCCATGCAGTCCCGTGGCCAGGGCCGGTCGTACTCGAAGGACCGCTACTTCCAGGCCGAGGTGGCCTCCGACGACAAGCTGGTGCCCGAGGGCGTCGAGGGCCAGGTGCCCTACCGCGGCCCGCTCGCCAACGTGCTGCACCAGCTGGTCGGCGGTCTGCGCCAGACCATGGGCTACGTGGGCGCCGCCACCATCGAGGAGATGGAGTCCAAGGGCCGCTTCGTGCGGATCACCTCGGCGGGCCTCAAGGAGAGCCACCCGCACGACATCCAGATGACGGTCGAGGCGCCGAACTACAGCGCCAAGTAGCCGCCAGAGCGCCGCAAAGGCGGTCCCGGAACATCCGGGGCCGCCTTTGTCGTACCCGTCGGCGATACTGGAAGGCGCTGAAACGCAACAGGAAAGGCCACAGACGTGACTGAGATCGAGATCGGGCGCGGCAAGCGCGGCCGCCGGGCGTACGCCTTCGACGACATCGCCGTCGTCCCCAGCCGCCGTACGCGGGACCCGAAGGAGGTCTCGATCGCCTGGCAGATCGACGCCTACCGCTTCGAGCTGCCCTTCCTGGCGGCTCCCATGGACTCCGTGGTCTCCCCGGCCACCGCGATCCGCATCGGCGAGCTGGGCGGCCTCGGCGTGCTCAACCTCGAGGGCCTGTGGACGCGGTACGAGGACCCGCAGCCGCTGCTGGACGAGATCACCGAGCTGCCGGCCGAGCGCGCCACCCGCCGCCTCCAGGAGATCTACGCGGCGCCCATCAAGGAGGAGCTGATCGGCGCCCGCATCAAGGAGGTGCGCGACTCCGGTGTGGTCACGGCCGCCGCGCTCTCCCCGCAGCGCACCGCCCAGTTCTCCAAGGCGGTCGTGGACGCGGGCGTCGACATCTTCGTCATCCGCGGTACGACGGTCTCCGCGGAGCACGTCTCGTCCTCGCACGAACCGCTGAACCTGAAGCAGTTCATCTACGAGCTGGACGTCCCGGTGATCGTCGGCGGCTGCGCCACCTACACCGCCGCGCTGCACCTGATGCGCACCGGCGCGGCCGGCGTCCTGGTCGGCTTCGGCGGCGGCGCCGCGCACACCACGCGCAATGTGCTGGGCATCCAGGTCCCGATGGCCACCGCCGTCGCCGACGTGGCCGCGGCCCGCCGCGACTACATGGACGAGTCCGGCGGCCGCTATGTGCACGTGATCGCGGACGGCGGTGTCGGCTGGTCCGGCGACCTGCCCAAGGCGATCGCCTGCGGCGCGGACGCGGTGATGATGGGCTCCCCGCTGGCCCGCGCCACGGACGCGCCCGGCAAGGGCCACCACTGGGGCATGGAGGCGGTCAACGAGGAGCTGCCGCGCGGCAAGAAGGTCGACCTCGGCACCGTCGGCACCATCGAGGAGGTCCTCACCGGCCCGTCCCACACCCCGGACGGCTCGATGAACCTCTTCGGCGCCCTGCGCCGCGCCATGTCCACCACCGGCTACAGCGAGCTCAAGGAGTTCCAGCGGGTCGAGGTGACGGTCGCGGACAGCCAGCACAAGCGCTGACCCGACGGCACGAGGGCCTGGTACGAGCCTTTGTACGACGCGGAGGGGCCCGGTCACCGATGCGGTGGCCGGGCCCCTCCGCCACGCCGTGGACCGTCTCGGTCAGCCGGCCATCCAGCGGGCGAAGTAGCGGTACTTGGCGGTGAGGCCGACCGCCTTGGGGCCGATGGAGACGACCCCGCTCGTCGTCAGGCCCTTGCTGCCCGAGTTGAAGTACCAGACGTTGCCCTCGGTGCCGTTCTCGTGATCCGTACCGGTGGCCAGCTCGCTGCGTCCGTCGCCGTTCATGTCGACCAGCAAGACCTGCGAGCCGAACATGTCGTACGGCTCGTTGGCGCCGGGCACCCCGGCGGTGTTCTGGTCCAGGGACACGGCACCGGTCCCGGTCAGCCCCTTGGCCGACCCGCGCAGCACGGTCACCGCGCCGGTCGTGCTGATGCCCGAGATGCTCTCCTGCATCACGCCGACCGCCACGTCGGCGTAGCCGTCGCCGTTCACGTCGCCGGTGGCCAGGTCGTAGCCGAACCGGTCGTACTTCTCGCCGGCGCCGGGCACACCGGGGGTGTCCTGGCTGATGCGGACCGGCTTGCGGGTGGTGCTCACGCCGTCCTTGCCGCCGTACTGGACGACGATCGAACCGCCCACGACGCCCTTGGGCTGGTAGCCCTCGAGGCCGGCACCGAGGACGACGTCCCCGTAGCCGTCGCCGTCGACGTCCGCGATGCTCCCGGAGTTGACCTTGGTGGAGAAGTACTTGGCGGGCCCGAAGCCCTGTTTCGAGCCCAGTACCAGGGAGGCGTCGGCGGCTCCGCCGCGTCTGCCCACGGAGAGCAGGTCGGGCACGTGGTCGCCGTTGACGTCCCCGGCCGCCAGACTGTCGGGCGTGATCCCGGAGAGCACGAGGCTCGTCGAGGCGTTCGTGCCGTCCCGGCCGAAGGGGCCACGGAACAGTTCGGTCTGCGTGTAGCCGAGGCTCGTGCTCGTGGCGGCGACGAGGTCGTCCTTCCCGTCGCCGTCGAAGTCGGCCACAACCATCGGGCTGGGGCCGGCCTTCGGCGTGAACGACAGGGGCGTGCGGCCGGACAGCCCCATGGGGCCGCCCCAGATGATCGACGCCCCGGCGCTATCGAAGCCCACGACCAGGTCGTCGTAGCCGTCGCCGTCCAGGTCCCCGGTCGCCATCGAGTCGCCGAAGGCGGAGTACGCCCCCGCGCCGGTGGAGCCCGATCCGGCGGCCAGCACCTGGTGCCGGGAGGCGGTGAGACCCGTCTTCGTCCCGTACATCACGGTGACGTAGCCGTTCCCCGAGATGGCCAGGTCACCGTAGCCGTCCCCGTTGAAGTCGGCCTTCTTGCCGGTCGCAGGCGCCTTGGCGTTCGTGACGGCACCGGCGGGACCTCCCGCGCCCAGGACCACCGCGCCCACCGACACGGCCGTGGCGGTGGCCAGCGCGGCCAGTCTCCGAACTCCGCGCATACATCCGTCCCTTCGTCCTGCGTCAGCCCGGGGAAACCCGTTGTTCCGGATCAGGGCCGCGGCACAGAAGACCGGCGGAGAGTGCGAACGGTTGTACGACGAATCGGTGTCGTCGGCGGGCGGAGCGGAAGGCGGTGGCTACTGGGCGGCCTTCTTGGCCGCCGAGAACGCGGCGAAACCGGCGATCGCGAAGAACAGGAAGGTCAGCGGATCGGCGTCCTGCTTCCACGCCTTCTGGACCACGTCGAAGTGGTCGAAGAAGACCTGGGAGAAGCTCAGGCCGGTCTCCTTGGCGCCGATCATGGCCTCGCCCACCAGCTGGCCGAAGTAGACCGAGACCAGCGCCAGCACCACGGAGGCGACCGGCAGGACGGCACTGCGGCCGCCCGCCTTGCCCGCCGCGAGGCCGGTGACGAAGCCGACGCCCACGGCCGCGTAGCCGATCTCGTGCTTGGTGGCGCCGATGATGAGGCCGTAGAGACCGGCCGCGACCACGGCGGCGACCACCGCGGCGATCAGGCCGAGGGCCGGGTTGTCGCGGACCGGCGCGGGCGCGGCCGGGGCCATCGGCATGCCGCCGGGAGCGCCCGGCTGCGGCGGGTACGGCAGGCCGGCCGGCGCCTGCTGGGCATACGGGTTGGCGTACGGGTTGGCGGCGACCGGGCCGGGCTGCGGCTGCTGTGGCGGCGGTGCTGACTGGCTCATGACAGGAATCCCCCCGTGGTGGCACAACTGGATGCGGTGGAAACGGAAGACTCGCTCGCACCTGTGTGCGGTAAGTCCGGGGGAGATTAACAGGCGGCGCCGACGACGCCCGGCTTGTTTTCCTATCGTGATCCGGTACGGGGGTTTCGGACCAGGCGCGCCTCACAGCCGGTGCGCCGCCCCCGTGGGGGTCGCTCCCCTGGTGTCCAGGAGGAGTTGGGCCTTCACCGACAGGCCCTGGAGGTCGTAGGTGCGGTGCTGCTGGAGCAGGATCGTCAGATCGGCGGCGGCGGCGGCCTCGTAGAGGGAGTCGACGCGCGGGACCGGGCGGTCCAGGACGTTCCACGCGGGCGCATAGGGGTCGTGGTAGCTCACGGAGGCGCCGAGTTCCATCAGGCGCCCGGCGATCTCCCGTGCCGGGGCGCCCTCCTGGTCGGGGAGGTCCGCCTTGTAGGTCACGCCGAGCAGCAGCACACGCGCGCCCCGCGCGGACTTGCCGTGCTCGTTCAGCAGCGCCGCGGCGCGCTGCACCACGTACGCGGGCATGCGGCTGTTGACCTGCTGGGCGAGTTCCACCATGCGCAGGCCGCGGCTCGCCTGGCCGGTGAGGTCCTGCGGGACGGCGTGGCCGCCGACGCCGGGACCCGGCCGGAACGCCTGGAAGCCGAACGGCTTGGTCTCGGCGCAGCGGATGACGTCCCACAGGTCGACGCCGAGTTCGTGGCAGAGCACGGCCATCTCGTTGACCAGCGCGATGTTGACGTGCCGGAAGTTGGTCTCCAGGAGCTGCACCGCCTCCGCCTCGCGCAGCCCGCGCGCGCGGACCACCTTGTCGGTGAGCCGTCCGTAGAAGGCGGCGGCCGACTCGGTGCAGGCGGGGGTGAGGCCGCCGATGACCTTGGGGGTGCCGGCCGGGGTGTGCGCGCGGTTGCCGGGATCGACCCGGCTGGGGGAGTAGGCGAGATGGAAGTCCCGGCCCGCGCGCAGTCCGGAGCCCTCTTCCAGGAGGGGGCACAGGAAGTCCTCGGTGGTCCCCGGCAGTACGGGCGACTCCAGGATGACCGTGGTGTTCGGGCGCAGCCATCCGGCCA
Organism: Streptomyces sp. AM6-12; assembly: GCF_044327085.1. Taxonomy (NCBI): domain Bacteria; kingdom Bacillati; phylum Actinomycetota; class Actinomycetes; order Kitasatosporales; family Streptomycetaceae; genus Streptomyces; species Streptomyces sp. AM6-12. The sequence goes on along the minus strand of NZ_JBIQWN010000001.1, from coordinate 2,974,301 downwards.
GGGTGCGGGCGGCGGCCTCGACCTGGCCGAGGTCCACGCCGCCGTCGGCGCCGCGGGGGGTGGGCACGCAGATCACCGCCGTACGCACCCGGCCGAGCTGGGCCGGGTCGGTGGCGCGCCGGAACCCGGAGGCGTGCATCCGGCGCAGCTCGGCGGGGCTCAGCGGCCCCGCCTCGGGTCCGGTGGCGTAGCCGAGGGTGGCGATGCCGGCGGCCACCGCGGCCTGGGCCAGCGGCAAACCGAAGGGGCCGAGTCCGATGACGGCGAGGTCTGCGGGCATGGCGTGGGCCGTCCTTCCCAATAACCGAAGCGGAACGGATGCGCAAGCGCTGTGGACAGCAAGAGCGAGCGCACTGTCACACTAGGAGTAAATATGACCGTTATGTGGGATTCTGTTCGTGTGTCTCCCGTGGGATGTGCGCGGGTTGTCCACAGGCCGCGGGCCCGTGGTGGCTGAAGTCCGGCAAGCCGGTCAGAATTTGGGCATGAGGTGGTGGTGAACCGGGCCTCGCCCTCCGGGTGCGGCCGACGCGAGCGAGTCAGCGACAGCGGGAGGCAGCGGTGAGGACAGCGACTCTGGGACCGGTGCAGCGTGCCGAGGCACTGGCGGCGATGGCCGAGCGCGAGCTGGACGTACTGGTGATCGGCGGCGGAGTGGTCGGCGCGGGCACCGCGCTGGACGCCGTCACCCGCGGACTGTCCACCGGCCTGGTCGAGGCCCGCGACTGGGCGTCCGGCACCTCCAGCCGCTCCAGCAAGCTCATCCACGGCGGACTGCGCTATCTGGAGATGCTCGACTTCGCGCTCGTCCGCGAGGCGCTGAAGGAGCGCGGCCTGCTCCTGGAGCGGCTCGCCCCGCACCTGGTCAAACCGGTGCCGTTCCTCTACCCGTTGCAGCACCGCGGCTGGGAGCGGCTGTACGCGGGCTCGGGCGTCGCGCTGTACGACGCGATGTCCATGGCCCGCGGCCACGGCCGGGGCCTGCCCGTGCACCGCCATCTGAGCCGCGGTCAGGCCCTGCGCGTCGCCCCCTGCCTGCGCAAGGACGCCCTGGTCGGCGCCCTCCAGTACTACGACGCCCAGGTGGACGACGCCCGCTTCGTCGCCACCCTGGTGCGCACGGCGGCGTCGTACGGCGCGAAGGTGGCCAACCGGGCGCGCGTCACCGGGTTCATCCGCGAGGGCGAGCGGGTCGTCGGCGCCCGCGTGCAGGACGTCGAGGGCGGCGGGGAGTACGAGGTGCGCGCCCAGCAGATCGTCAACGCCACCGGGGTGTGGACCGACGACACGCAGGCCATGGTGGGCGAGCGCGGCCAGTTCCACGTCCGCGCTTCCAAGGGCATCCACCTCGTCGTGCCCAAGGACCGCATCCACTCCACCAGCGGCCTGATCCTGCGCACCGAGAAGTCCGTCCTGTTCGTCATCCCCTGGGGCCGGCACTGGATCGTCGGCACCACCGACACCGACTGGGACCTCGACAAGGCGCACCCGGCCGCCTCCAGCGCCGACATCGACTACCTGCTGGAACACGTCAACTCGGTGCTGGCCGTGCCGCTGCGCCGCGACGACGTGCAGGGGGTGTACGCGGGGCTGCGGCCGCTGCTGGCCGGCGAGTCCGACGCCACCAGCAAGCTCTCCCGCGAGCACACCGTGGCCCACCCGGCGCCCGGACTGGTGGTCGTGGCGGGCGGCAAGTACACCACCTACCGGGTGATGGCCAAGGACGCCGTCGACGAGGCGGTGCACGGCCTGGACCGGCGCGTCGCCGACTGCGTCACCGAGGAGACCCCGCTGCTCGGCGCTGAGGGCTACCAGGCGCTGTGGAACGCACGGGCCCGCACGGCGGCCCGCACCGGACTGCACACGGTCCGGGTGGAACACCTGCTGAACCGGTACGGCTCGATGGCCGAGGAGATCTTCGAACTCGTCGAGGCGGACCCCGCGCTCGGCGAACCGCTGCGCGCCGCCGACGACTATCTGCGCGCCGAGGTCGTCTACGCCGCCTCGCACGAGGGCGCCCGCCACCTGGACGACGTCCTCACCCGGCGCACCCGCATATCCATCGAGACCTTCGACCGCGGCACCCGCAGCGCCCGCGAGGCCGCCGAGCTGATGGCGCCGGTCCTCGGCTGGGACAAGGACCAGATCGAACGCGAGGTCGAACACTACGAGAAGCGGGTCGAGGCCGAACGCGAGTCCCAACTCCAGCCCGACGACCAGACGGCGGACGCGGCGCGGCTGGGCGCGCCGGACATCGTGCCGCTCGGCTGAGAGGGGCGCCGACCGGGCTTCGGCGCAGCGGTTTGACCTGGTGTGACCGAAGGGTCGGCACCACGGGTCGCCGGGGTCTCACGGGCCGTCATGACGCCGGGCGGACGGGGGGCTTCGGGGAGGTTCGCGGTGGGTGGGGGCGGGCCCCGGTGAGGGCCCCAGGGCGTGGAGCACTCGCCGGGTGAGAGACAATGGAGGCTCTGTCAGGGCGGGTTGCATGAGGGGACGCATGTCGGAGGCGGAGCGGGCGGGGACATCTCGTCAGGAGACTCGGCAGGACAAGAGCGGACGGCGTCTCCTCGCGGGGCGGTACCGGCTGGGAGACGTGCTGGGCCGCGGCGGCATGGGCACGGTCTGGCGTGCCGAGGACGAGACCCTCGGCCGTACCGTCGCCGTCAAGGAGCTGCGGTTCCCGTCGAACATCGACGAGGAGGAGAAGCGGCGCCTGATCACGCGCACCCTGCGCGAGGCCAAGGCGATCGCCCGGATCCGCAACAACAGCGCGGTGACGGTCTTCGACGTGGTCGACGAGGACGACCGGCCCTGGATCGTCATGGAGCTGGTGGAGGGCAAGTCCCTCGCCGAGGTCATCCGCGAGGACGGCGTGCTGGAACCCAGGCGCGCCGCCGAGGTGGGCCTCGCCGTCCTCGACGTGCTGCGCTCCGCCCACCGCCAGGGCATCCTGCACCGGGACGTGAAGCCGTCCAACGTGCTCATCGCCGACGACGGCCGTGTCGTCCTCACCGACTTCGGCATCGCGCAGGTCGAGGGTGACCCGTCCATCACCTCGACCGGCATGCTCGTCGGCGCCCCCTCCTACATCTCCCCGGAGCGCGCCCGCGGCCACAAGCCGGGCCCCGCGGCCGACCTGTGGTCGCTCGGCGGCCTGCTGTACGCGGCGGTCGAGGGCGTGCCGCCGTACGACAAGGGCTCGGCGATCGCCACGCTCACCGCGGTGATGACCGAGCAGCTGGACGAGCCCAAGAACGCGGGCCCGCTGCGGGACGTCATCTACGGCCTGCTCACCAAGGACCCGGCCGAGCGGCTCGACGACGCCGGGGCGCGGGCCCTGCTCGACAAGGTCATCCACGCGCGCGAGCCGGAGCCGCTGGACGCCACCCGTGTCGTACCGCTGCCGGGGCGGCCGGGCGACGGCGAGGGCAAGCGGAGCGAGGAGGCCGCGGAGAAGCTGCGCGGCGCGCTGCGTTCGGTGCGCAAGGCGGCGGGGGCGGCCGGGGCCGGATCGGGCGCCGCCACCGGTGCCGCGGCGGGCTCGGCGCGGCCGAAGAACGGCGGGCCGGCGCCGGCTTCCGGCGGCTCCGCCAAGGCGCCGGGCACGGCCGCCGGGCCTGCCTCCGCCGGAAAGCCCGCCGGCAGCAAGGCGGGCGACTCCGGTCCCGCGAAGGCGGGTTCGGGCTGGCCCGTGATGCCCCCGCCGGATCTGGACCTGCCGCCGCGGCCGGCGCCGAAGGCCTCGCTCACGGACGTGGTGCCCAAGCGCACGCTGGTGGTCGTGGCCGTGGTGGTGGCCCTCGCGGTGATCGGCACCGTGCTGGCCGTCGCCCTCAGCGGCGGCGGCAAGGACGACAAGGGCGCCGCCCGGACCACGGCCACCCCGAACGCGTCCACCGGGGCGGGACGGACCAAGGGCACGACCGGCGGAACCCGTACGGACGGCGGGAGTTCGGCCCCGACCGCCACGGGCACCGGGTCCGGGGCCGCCACCGGCAAGGACGTCAGCGCGAGCGCGCCGGCCGTCTCCACCCGCACGAGCGGCCAGGGGTACTCGATCGGGCTGCCGAAGGGATGGTCGTACCAGTCGCACGGATCGGCCGGTGACCGTTACACCGGCCCCGGCGGGCAGAAGCTGCTGGTGGCCTGGACCGGCACGCCCAAGGACGACCCGGTGGCGGACTGGAAGAACCAGGAGCACTACATGGTGCGCCCCCAGTACCACCGGATCAGGATTGAGAAGGCGGACTACCGGGGCTGGAACACGGCCGACTGGGAGTTCACCTACGTCGACGGCGGCACCCAGTACCGCACCATCGACCGCGGCTTCGTGGTGAACGGCCACCTCGGGTACGCGCTGATGTACACCGCCAAGGCCGCCGACTGGGACGGCGATCCGCGCAAGGACACCTGGCAGACGCTGACGGCGTCCTTCAAGCCCAAGTCCTAGGCGCCCCAGGGCGGTTCCCCGCGCCGGAATCGGGCAACCGCGCGGTGCGGGTTGCCTCCGGCACGTATCGTGAATGGTTGAGGACCGTACGGAGCCGGATGCGGCCCCGAAACGGGCCACGAGACGAACGGATGTGACCAGACCGGGCGGCCGGGGGAGGGCAGGCGCAATGGACGAGTACGCGGGCCGGGTGCTGGCCGACCGCTACCGCCTGCCGCTGCCGCCGTCCGACGCGTACGAACCGACCGTCACCCGCGCCTTCGACACCTACAGCGGCCAGGAGGTGCTGGTCCGTCAGGTGCCGCTGCCCGAGGTCGTCGAGGCCGAGGTGCTCGACGCGGACGGGCTGCCCGACGGGTTCACCGCGCACGGACGCGCGCCGCGTTCCGTACCGGCCGCGCGGGCCGCGACACGCCGGCCTGCAGAGCCCGCGGTGCGGCGCGCCGTGGAGGCCGCGCAGGCGGCGGCCCGCATCCCCGACCATCCGCGTCTCGACCAGGTCTTCGACGTCTTCGCCGAGGGCGGCTCGCTGTGGATCGTCAGCGAGTGGGTCGCCGCCCGCCCGCTGTCCGCGCTGCTCGCCGAGCGCCCCCTCACGCCCTACCGCGCCGCCGAGGTCGCCTCCGACGTCCTCATGGCCCTGCGCGTCCTGCACGCCCACGGCTGGGTCCACCGCAATGTCACCGCCCGCACGGTCCTCGTCTGCGACGACGGCCGCGTCATGCTGACCGGCCTGGCCGCCGGTGCCGCGGAGGAGGCGCTGTGCGGATACGACCCGGTGCCGGAGGCTGAGGAGGACGCGGCGGCGCCCGGCTTCGCGCCCGGTGCGGGGAGCGCCGGTGAGGCCGCGGTGGGTGCCGGGCGGCGCGATGACATCGTTGTGCCCGACGCCGTGGACCCCGGCGCCCTGGACCCCGAGGCCGCACGGCGGGCCGCCATTCAGGCACGGGCGGCGGGCGGGCCGACGGCGCCCGGGATGCCGGGTGCGCCGGGAGTCCCAGGGGCTGGGGGTACCCCCGGAGTTCCGGGGCCGAACGGGGTGTCCGGCATCCCCGAGGCGCCCGGTACGGCGGGGCAGCGGGCGCTGGAGAGCGGTGCCGACATCCGTGCCGCGCGGGCCGGGGCGATCGCGGCGTACCGGGCGGGGGCCCGTGCCGCCGCGCGGGTGCAGGAGGCCCAGCGGGGCGAACGCGCCGCGCTGCCCGGCGCCCGGCGGCCCACGGAGGGCGACACGGGCGCCGGCGCGGTCCACCGGAGCGGGAGCGAAGGCGAGGGTACGGCGCGGTCGGCGCCGTACCCCGGTCGTCCCGCCCCTGAGGCACACGGGCCGCACGACGCCCGCGCGGCACACAGGACGCCGGCCCCCGGCCCGCACGGTCTCGAACCCGCGCGGCACGAATCCCCGGCCGCGATGGCCGCCGTACCGCCGCAGGCGCAGGCCCGCTGGGACGAGGCGGGGCCCGGTGCCGGTGCGCGGTGGCCCGCCGGGGCGCTCGCCGCCGAGCGGGCGCGGCAGGCGCGGATGGCCCTGGTGGGGCCGGTGACCGAGCGGTGGGCGCCGGAACAGGCCGGGCCCGTGCACGAGAACTGGCAGCTCGCGGCGCCGGTCGGACCCGCCACCGATCTGTGGGCGCTGGGCGCGCTGCTGTTCCGGGCCGTGCAGGGACACGCGCCCTATCCGGAGGAATCCAGCGCCGAACTGGTGCAGTTGGTGTGCGCGGAGCCGCCCGCGTACGCCGAGGAGTGCGGGCCGCTGCGCCCGGTGGTGGAGTCCCTGCTGCGCCAGGACCCCACCGAGCGGCCGGACTTCGAGGAACTGGGCGGCTGGCTGCGCTCGCTGGTGCGGTCCGCGCCCGAGCCGGAGGCCGGCACCCATGTGGTGCCGGTACCGCCCGATCCCCGGCGGCTGCCCATCGTCCGGCGCCGGGGCGAGCTGGTGCGGCGACGTCGCGCCCGGCTGCCCGAGCACGCCCGCCACAAGCGGGACCGCCAGGAGGGGAGTTCGCCGCACCGCCTGGGCCGGCTGCTGCTGGTGCTGATCCTCCTGCTGCTGGCCGGCGTGGTCGCGTACGCGATGCTCTTCATGCCGAAGCAGCACGCGCACCACGCGCAGGGCGGGGCCGGTACGACCCCTTCGGCCGGCCCGGCGAGCCCCGCCCCCTCCGGTTCCGGGCAGGGTCCCTCCGTCACCGACACCCAGGCGGGCGGCACTTCCTCCGTCCCCGCCGGCTTCGCCCTGCGCAAGGATCCCGAGGGCTTCGACATCGCCGTCGCCAAGGGCTGGACGCGCACCCCGAAGAACGGCAGCGGTGAAATCGTCTACTCCCACGGCGACTTCGAGCTTCTGGTCGTACCCGGAAGAGACGGCTCGGCGGCGTACGGCGGCGATCCGATGGCCTATCAGCGGGACAAGGAGCGCGAGCTCCAGCCGTACCGCGACTCCAGCTGGGCCACCGCCACCGGGCTGCGTACCATCGAGGTGGGCGGACGGACCATGGCCGAGGGACAGTTCACCTGGGCCGACGGGCAGGGCCGCGACCTTTTCGTACGCAACATGGCGATCCTGCTCGACGGGCGCTACCACATCCTCCAGGTCCGCGGCCCGGACGCCGACCGGGACGAGGTGACCCGGCTGTACGAGGAAGCTACCGCGACGTACCGCTACACCGGTTGAGCACGGCGTACACAACGGCTCCGGCCCGGCGCGCCGGTTCCCGTTCTCACGCGGAAATGACCATCGTCACAGTGCGGTTTCCTTGGGACCCCGCTTGTTCCCTGCGAACGGGCCGGTCCTTAGTCTGACCCCTGACAAAAGCATTGCGGGGCAACGTGAATCAGATGCAGGGCCTGCTCATAGCGGGCCGCTACCGGCTTGCCGAATCCATCGGCAGCGGCGGCATGGGCCGGGTGTGGCGCGCCCACGACGAGGTGCTGCACCGGGCGGTCGCGGTCAAGGAGTTGACCGCCGCGCTCTACGTCTCCGACAGCGACCAGGCCGTGCTGCTCGCCCGCACCCGTGCGGAGGCGCGGGCCGCGGCGCGCATCAACCACTCCGCGGTCGTCACCGTGCACGACGTCCTCGACCACGACGGCCGCCCGTGGATCGTGATGGAACTGGTCGAGGGCAACTCGCTGGCCGACGCGGTCAAGGAGCAGGGGCGCATCGAGCCGCGGGAGGCCGCGCGGATCGGGCTGTGGGTGCTGCGGGCGCTGCGCGCCGCACACTCCGCCGGTGTGCTGCACCGCGATGTGAAGCCTGGCAACGTTCTCCTCGGCCGCGACGGGCGGGTGCTGCTCACCGACTTCGGCATCGCCCAGATCGAGGGCGACTCCACCATCACCCGCACCGGAGAGGTCGTCGGCTCGGTCGACTACCTCGCGCCCGAGCGGGTGCGCGGCCACGACCCCGGCCCCGCCTCCGACCTGTGGGCGCTCGGGGCGACGCTGTACACGGCGGTGGAGGGGCGTTCGCCGTTCCGCCGCACCTCGCCGCTGAGCACCATGCAGGCGGTCGTCGAGGAGGACGCCGAACAGCCGGGCAACGCCGGGCCGCTCGGCCCGGTCATCTCCGCGCTGCTGCGCAAGGAGCCGGAGCGGCGGCCGAGCGCGGAGGAGGCCGAGCAGATGCTCGCCGAGGCCGCGGAGGGCCGCCGGCCGAGCGCCGCGCAGGCGTACGTGCCGACCCAGACCTCCGGCCTGCACGGTCCGGGGGACGGCGGCGGCTACGGCACGCAGGGTCAGACGACGAACGGCCAGGCCCCGAACGGCCACGCTCTGCACGGCCAGGCCCCGAACGGCCACGCCCTGAACGGCCCGTCCACGACGGGCCCGGCCGTGGCCGGCACGCAGCCGGGCGGCCCGCACCCGGCCGGTCCGTCGGCCGTCGGGTCCACGGCCGTGGGCCCCGTGCCGGACGGGCACGGCGGCGGGCGGCCGGTCCGCCCCCGGCGCAAGCTGCGCACCCTCGCGCTCGTCGTCGCCGTCGCGGCCGTGCTCGGCGGTGGCGCCGCGGTGGGCTTCCAGGAGTGGAACAGCTCGCGGCACGGCAGCGCGGCGCACGGTACGACCCCCGGCCCGGCCTCCTCGGCGAGCCCGGGCGACCAGGACACCGGCACGGTGCCCGCCAGCTGGGAGACCCACCACGACCCGCTGGGCTTCAGCATCTCCCTGCCCAAGGGCTGGAAGCGCCAGGTCTACGGCATCAACGGCCCGCTGAAACAGATCGACTACACCCCCGACGGCGGCAAGCACTTCGTCCGCATCTCCATCGACAGCTCGCCGGACTTCGTCGACGCCTACGAACACCAGAAGGACCTGGAACAGCAGCTCCAACGGCTGGTCGGCTACCAGCGGGTGACCCTCAAGCAGAACATCTACCGCGACCGCAGCGGCTCGCTGTGGGAGTACACCTGGGACGCGCTGAAGAAGGACCCGCCGCACGTGGCGGGCCCGCGGCACGCGATCGAGGAGACGTACTTCTCGCGCGAGGGCACCGAGTACGCCATCTACATGTCCGGACCCGCCGCCGACTGGCCGGGGACCGGCAAGCAGTTCAAGTGGGTGCTCCAGAGCTGGCAGCAGCCGGGGCAGACGGGATGAACTGCGCTGCGCCGAACGGGTGCTCTTTGCGAGTGAAACGGCCGAAAACGAGTCACTGAACGGCGCGGCTTGGCCGATCGGAGCCCCGGAGCGGATGGGTCCGTTGCGGCATGATGGGCCCCATGGGGACCGAGGGCGCCGACTTCCGGGTGATCGCCGGCCGGTACCGCCTCCAGGCGCGTATCGGGCGCGGCGGCATGGGCGTCGTATGGCGGGCGAGCGACGAGCTGCTGGGCCGGCTCGTCGCGGTCAAGGAGATCCTCGCGGACGACGCGCTCCCGGAGGACGACGCGCGGCGCCGCCGCGACCGTACGTTCCGGGAGGCGCGCGCGGTCGCGCAGCTGCGGCACCCGCACATCATCGTGGTGCACGACGTGGTGGAGCAGGACGAACGGCCGTACCTGGTCATGGAGCTGATCGACGGCTGCTCGCTCGCCGACCGGATCGCCCGGCACGGCCCGGTGACCCCGGCCGAGGCCGCGCGGATCGGGATCGCCCTGCTCAGCGCGCTGGACACCGCGCACGATGCCGGGGTGCTGCACCGGGACATCAAGCCCGCGAACGTCCTGATCGAGTCCGGCACCGAGCGGGTCGTGCTCACCGACTTCGGCATCGCGCAGGTCGCCGGCGCCACCACGCTCACCGAGACCGGCTCCTTCGTCGGCTCGCCCGAGTACACCGCGCCCGAGCGGATGTCCGGGGTGCGCACCGGCCCGGAGTCCGACCTGTGGTCGCTGGGCGCGCTGCTGTGCACGGTGCTCAGCGGCGAGTCGCCGTTCCGGCGCGACTCGCTCGGCGGCATCCTGCACGCCGTGGTCGCGGCCGAGATCCGGCCGCCCGTCGAGGCCGAGCCGCTGGGGCCGGTCGTACGGGGGCTGCTGGAGCGCGACCCGGACCGCCGGCTCGACGCGGCACAGGCCGAGCGGATGCTGCGCGTCTACCTGGAGACCGGGCGGACCCCCGAGACGCCGCCGGAGCCGGCGGGCACCTCGCGCGGGCACCGGCTCGCGGTGGGACGCCCGCCGCGGTCCCTGCCACCGCCGCCCGTCCTGCCGGGCGATCCCGAGCCGCTGTCCGGCCCGGCGGCGGGCGCGGGCGCGGGCGCGGTCACGGCGGAGGCGCCGCCCGGCCGCTCCTCGACGCGCTCGGTGCTGGTGGCGGCGCTGCTGATCGCGGCGCTCGCGGCGGCGGGCGGCTCGGCCGCGACCCTGCTGATCAACCGGAACGAGGGCGGAGGCGGCGGGAGTCCGGGGGGTACCGCGACGACACCGGCGACCGGGGGCGCGAGCGGTACGCGCACCGGGCCGTCGCCCTCGCCCTCGGCCACGACCCCGGCCCCGACGCCGTCCCGGTCGGGCTCCCCGTCCCTGCCGCCGGTCCCGGTCCCTGGCACCGCGCCCTCCGGCTACCGCACCGCCCGCGACCCCGCCGGGTTCTCGCTCGCCGTGCCCGACGACTTCACCCGCAGCCCGCAGGGGGAGCGGGTGTTCTACCTGTCGCCGGAGGGCACGTACCGCCTCGGGGTCAGGGTCTCCGCCCCCCAACCCGGCGGCCCGCAGGCCGTGATGAAGGGTCAGGCGGCCGACGGATCGGTGTCGAACCCCGGTTACCACGACGGCCGGGTCACCCGCACCACGCACGCCGGACACCCCGCCGCGCTCTGGGAGTTCACCTGGAACGGCTACACCGCGGCGGAGGGACCACGGCACACGTACGACCTGTGCTGGGAGGAATCCGGGCGGCTGTACGACGTGTGGGTGTCGGCGCCGGTGGGGAAGGTGCGGGAGGCGCGGGAGTACTTCGACGTCGCGCTGGACACGTTCTCGGCGTCCTGAGCCGTACTCCGCCGGCTGCCGTCCGGCCGCCGCGGATACCGGGCAGTGCGGGTGGTGCCGGTAGTGCTTGTGGTGCCGGTGGGGCTGGTGCCGGGACTTGTGCTGGGGCCGGTGGCGCCGGGGCTGGTGCCGGCGGCGCCGGGGTCGGCGAGGCCGGTGAAGAACGGCCGGCCGGAGAGGGGCCTTCCGGGGCCGGTGGTGGCGGGTTGGGCGGTGCCGGGACTGGTGATGCCGGGATCGGCGGAGGCGGGTCGGTCGAAGGCGGCCCTGGCGGGAGTGGGGCCGGGGCCGGTGGTGCCGGGGGTGGCGGAGGCGGGTCGGGCGGAGTCGGTGCCGTAGGCGGCGGGAGTCGGCTCGGCGAGGGCGTCTCCTTCGGAGCTCCCGAGCGTGCGGCCGGTCCCGGTGATGGGCCCGCTTCCGGCCTGTGGTCCCTGGGCGTCCTGCTGCGTACCGCCCTCGGTGGCACCGGCCCCGGCCCGCTCGCCTCCCTCCTGGACCGGCTGCACGCCGAGCGGCCCGAGGCCCGGCCGGGCGCGGAGCAGGTGGCGGCGGAGCCGCGGGAGTACCTGGGGGTGACCGACGTACCTGAGCCGGCCGAGGCAGGAGACGTACGAGACGTACACGCGCGGAACGTACGAGACGGGCGGGACCCCGGCGTCGTACCGGACGCGCACTCACAGCCGCAGCCGCAGCCGCTACCGAAGTCGCACCCGCGCCCGAACCCCGGCCCAAAGCCCGCCCCCGAGCCGCACCCGAACACCGAACCCGCCCCCCACCCCCGACCCCCAGCCGGCCTCCACCCCCGCCCCCCGCCGCCCTCACCCTCCTCCTGGCGAAAAACCCGCGGGCGACCGATCGGGCGGGTGTTCGAGCAGGCAACCCGCCGATCAGGCCATTCATGCCAGTGAACACTGGCGCGGTGTGAGTACTCGGTGAATCCCCGTTACCGACGGGTACACAAAGCGTTCGCCGCGGCATACCCTGCGCCTCATGACGGACACGCAGGCCCCGGACACGCAGGCCCCGGCCATCGCCGGTACCAACCCCCTCGCGCCCTCACCCGAGGGTGCCCGCACCGCCGCCGACGTGGTCACCCCGGAACTGGTGGCCCGGCTGGCCAAGGGCGTCACCGGTTCCGGCCGGACCGCCAACCACACGCCGTTCACCGGCGAGAAGCTGGCCGACCTGCCCGAGTCCACCCCCGCGGACGTGCTCGACGCCTTCGAGGCGGCCCGCGCCGCGCAGGCCGTCTGGGAGCGCACCCCGGTACGGCAGCGGGCCGCCGTCCTGCTCCGCTTCCACGACCTGATCCTCGAACGCCAGGCCGAGATCCTCGACCTGATCCAGTTGGAGACCGGCAAGGCCCGGCTGCACGCGCACGAGGAGGTGCTGGCCGTCGCCATCGCGGCCCGCCACTACGGCCGCAAGGCCCCCGCGTACCTCCACCCGAAGCGGCACACCGGCGCCGTGCCGACCCTGACGAAGGTCACCGAACTGCGCCACCCGCGCGGCGTCGTGGGCCAGATCGCGCCCTGGAACTACCCCCTGGAACTGTCCGTCGGCGACGCGCTGCCCGCCTTCGTCGCGGGCAACGCGGTCGTGATGAAGCCGGACACCGAGACCTGCCTCACCGCGTTGTGGGCCCGCGATCTGCTGATCGAGGCCGGGCTGCCCGAGGGCGTCTTCCAGGTCGTCATCGGCGAAGGACCGGTCGTCGGGCCCGAGCTGGTCAAGCACGCCGACTACGTCTCCTTCACGGGCTCCACCCGCACCGGCCGCGAGGTCGCCCAGGGCGCCGCCGCCCGGCTGATCGGCGTCTCCCTCGAACTCGGCGGCAAGAACGCCATGCTGGTGCTGGACGACGCCGACATCGAGAAGGCCGCCGCCGGTGCCGTACGCGCCTGCTTCTCCTCCGCCGGCCAACTCTGCATCTCCATCGAGCGGTTGTACGTCCACGAGTCGATCGCCGATGCCTTCCTGGAGCGCTTCGCCGCCCGCACCAAGGCCATGCGGCTCGGCAACTGCCTCGCCTACGGCGCCGAGATGGGCTCCCTGGTCGGCGAGCGCCAGCTGGAGACCGTCGAACGGCATGTGCGCGAGGCAGTCGACAAGGGCGCCAAGGTGCTCGCGGGCGGCGTGGCCCGGCCCGACATCGGCCCCTACTTCTACGAGCCCACCATCCTCGACGGCGTCGAGCACTCCATGGCGGTCTGCGAGGAGGAGACCTTCGGCCCGGTCGTCTCCGTCTACCGCTTCTCGGACCTGGATGACGCGATCGAGCGCGCCAACGCCACGCCGTACGGCCTCAACGCCTCCGTCTGGACCACCAGTTCGAGCCGCGGCCGCGGGGTCGCCGCCCGGCTGCGCACCGGCACGGTCAACATCAACGAGGGCTACGCCCCCGCCTACGGCAGCGTCCAGTCCCCGATGGGCGGCATGAAGGACTCAGGCCTCGGCCGCCGCCACGGCTCCGAAGGCATTCTCAAGTACACCGAGGCCCAGACGGTCGCTCAGCAGCGGCTGCTGCCGATGGCGCCCTCGCTGGGCATGACGGAGGAGGGCTACGCCCGCCTGATGACCACGAGCCTGCGCCTGCTGAAGGCGTTCCGCTTCCGTTAGAGACCCAGTGCCAAGTTCCCGTTCGAAGCCCCTGTTCCCGACGAGGAGAGCACGTGTCCCAGGAGAACCCTGCCCAGACCCGGAACGAGAACGGGCGCGACGGCGACGACGCGCATGACGGGTACGACGGGTACGACTACGACGTCATCGTGATCGGCTCGGGGTTCGGCGGCTCGGTGTCGGCCCTGCGCCTGACCGAGAAGGGCTACCGGGTCGGCGTCCTCGAAGCCGGGCGCCGCTTCACCCGTACGTCCCTGCCGAAGAACTCCTGGGACCTGAAGAACTACCTCTGGGCCCCGAAGCTCGGCCTGTACGGCATCCAGCGCATCCATCTGCTGGGCAATGTGATGGTGCTGGCCGGCGCGGGCGTCGGCGGCGGCTCGCTCAACTACGCCAACACCCTCTACGTCCCGCCGAAGGCGTTCTTCGCGGACCCCCAGTGGAAGGACATCACCGACTGGCAGGAGGAGTTGAAGCCGTACTACGACCAGGCCAAGCGCATGCTCGGCGTGCGGCTCAACCCGACGATGACCCCCTCGGACGTCCATCTCAAGGCCGCCGCCGAGCGGATGGGCGTCGGCGACACCTTCCACTTCGCACCGGTGGGCGTCTTCTTCGGGGACGGCAAGGACGCGGACGGCACGGTCAAGGCGGCGCCGGGACAGCGCGTACCCGACCCGTACTTCGGCGGGGCGGGCCCGGAGCGCACCGCCTGCACCGAGTGCGGCGAGTGCATGACCGGCTGCCGGCACGGCGCCAAGAACACGCTCAACGAGAACTACCTCCACCTCGCCGAGAAGGCGGGCGCGGTGGTCCACCCCATGACCACGGTGGTGTCGGTCACCGACGACTCGCGCGGCGGGTACGCGGTGGCCACCCTGCCGACGGACCGCAGGAAGAAGGGCGCGGGACGGCTGTTCACCGCGCGCCGCGTCGTGCTCGCCGCCGGCACGTACGGCACCCAGACCCTGCTGCACCGGATGAAGGCGAACGGCCACCTGCCGTACCTCTCACCCAAGTTGGGCGTGCTGACCCGCACCAACTCCGAGGCGCTGGTGGGCGCGCAGACCGACAGCCGCCGTTACCGCAAGGCGCACGGCGCCCCGCGGGCCGACTTCACCCGGGGCGTCGCGATCACCTCCTCGATCCACCCGGACGAGAACACCCACATCGAGCCGGTCCGCTACGGCAAGGGCTCCAACGCGATGGGCGGCCTGTCCATCCTCCAGGTGCCGTACACCGAGGGCTCCTCGCGGGCGCTGGCCTGGCTGGCGAACGCGGCCCGGCACCCCGCCCTGGTGCTGCGCTCGCTGTCCAACCGCCGCTGGTCGGAACGGAGCATCATCGGCCTGGTGATGCAGTCCCTGGACAACTCGCTGACGACGTACCTGAAGCCGGACGGCGTCGGCAAGGGCCTGCTCACCGCGCGGCAGGGGCACGGCGTGCCCAATCCCAAGCAGATCAGGGCCGCCACCGAGGCCGCCACCGCGCTCGCCGCCGAGATCAACGGCTTCCCCGGCAGCAACGTCGGCGAACTGATGGGCACCCCGCTCACCGCGCACTTCCTCGGCGGCTGCCCCATCGGCGACTCGCCCGACACCGGGGTGATCGACCCGTACCACCGGCTGTACGGCCACCCCGGCATCTCGGTCGTGGACGGCGCGGCGGTCTCGGCGAACCTGGGGGTCAACCCCTCGCTGACGATCACCGCGCAGGCCGAGCGGGCCATGTCGTTCTGGCCGAACAAGGGCGAGGAGGACCCGCGGCCGGTGCCGGGAGCGGCGTACGAGCGGCTGAAGCCGGTGGAGCCGCGGTCGCCCGCGGTCCCGGCGGAGGCGTTCGGCGCACTGCGGCTGCCGTTCCTGGGGATGCCGGCGGTGCCGCCGAAGGCGGAGTAGCCAGGTGTGACGCAGATCACTGACCGATGGCCGGGTCCGGCGCAACCCTTCCGTGCCGTCGCCGATCAAACCTGCTACCGGATCAAGAAGACGGTGGTGAGGGACCTGCCTTCGGAGGGGGATGCAGGTCCCTCTTCTCATGGGTCCGAGGGGTCCTGAGTTCTCATGGGCCCGAGGGGTCCTGAGTTCTCATGGGCCCGAGGGTTCTGAGGGCTGTCGTGGTCTGCGCGGGGACGGGGACCGGTGTTCCGCCGGTCGGCTCCGGGCGTCCCCGGAGCCGACCGTTCTCTTGGTGACCGGGCTGCTGTCCCCTGCCGTCCGGTCACTTCCCTGGAGCGAGGTCCCACGGCGTACGGCACGACCCGTACGCCTCATCGCTCCAGCGAGCCACGCGTGGTTCTGTCGGGCCCGCCCCTGGCTGGCACGGACACCCCGCTAACGAAGCCGCCCGCGGGGCGGTCACGGCGCCGTACGGGTGAGACGGTGGCCGAACTCACGTCGGATAATCGGGTGACTCAGACCCGGCCCCGGCACAGCTCCAGCAGGGTCATGGCGAGCGCGGTGCCGGGCTTGCCCAGCGCCTCGCGGTAGCGGGAGAGGATCTCCATCTCGCGGTTGAGGCTGAGCCGCCGGCCGCCGGAAGAGATGCGGGTCTGCTGGACGACGGCGGAGACGGCCGTCCGCTCCTGGATGAGGCCGATGATCCGGTCGTCGATCGCGTCGATGCGCTCACGGGCGGCGGCGATGGCCGCCTCCGGCGTCACGGCGGGCCCCTCGGGGGTCGCTCCGGAGGTGGTGGTGTCTTCGGGGGTGGTGGTGGTCATGCCGGGGGCTCCTGATCGTTTCGTACGGGTGCGGATGCCCTGGAACCGTGTGACCCGGAGAAACGACAGGCGCCCCTGGGCCTTGTCGGCCCGGGGCGCCTGGGGTGTCGCTTAAGCGTTCGGCTAAGCAGCACGACCATGGCAACCGGCGGGCCGGATGCCATAGGTAAAGACGAAGGTCGCGTGCTGAAGCATGGCGCCAGTATGCCACGGCCGGTGCGCCGCCCCCGCCGTCACGGCGCTCCCGGCCGGACGGAGCGCGCTCCCGGTCCGGCGGAGTGTGCCCCCGGCTCGACGGATCGCCCTCCTGGCCCGGCGGAGTGCGCTTCCGGCTCGACGGAGTGCTTCGCGCCCGCACCGTTAGACTCGTAGTACAGACCCCCGCCCGGACCACCAGAAGGCACCCCGTGTCATCAGC
Organism: Streptomyces sp. AM6-12; assembly: GCF_044327085.1. Taxonomy (NCBI): domain Bacteria; kingdom Bacillati; phylum Actinomycetota; class Actinomycetes; order Kitasatosporales; family Streptomycetaceae; genus Streptomyces; species Streptomyces sp. AM6-12. Next base: position 2,957,655 of record NZ_JBIQWN010000001.1, on the reverse strand, counting down.
GACTCCCACTGCCCCCGACACCGTCCTGGTCGTCGACTTCGGTGCGCAGTACGCCCAGCTCATCGCCCGACGCGTCCGCGAGGCGCGGGTCTACAGCGAGATCGTGCCGAGCACCATGCCGGTCAAGGAGATGCTCGCCAAGAAGCCCGCGGCGATCATCCTCTCCGGCGGCCCCTCGTCGGTGTACGAGGAGGGCGCGCCCACCCTCGACCGCGAGATCTTCGAGGCCGGCGTCCCCGTCTTCGGCATGTGCTACGGCTTCCAGCTGATGGCGCTCACCCTCGGCGGTTCCGTCGACAACAACGGCGCCCGTGAGTACGGCCGCACCGACCTGCACGTCTCCAAGTGCTCCTCCACCCTGTTCGAGGGCACCCCGGCCGAGCAGCAGGTCTGGATGTCGCACGGCGACGCCTGCTCCGCCGCCCCCGAGGGCTTCTCCGTCACCGCGTCCACCGACCTGGTCCCGGTCGCCGCGTTCGAGAACGACGAGAAGAAGCTCTACGGCGTCCAGCACCACCCCGAGGTCATGCACTCCACCTACGGTCAGCAGGTGCTGGAGCACTTCCTGTACCGCGGCGCGGGCCTGGAGCCGACCTGGACCACGGGCAATGTGATCGAGGAGCAGGTCGAGGCCATCCGCGAGCTGGTCGGCGACAAGCGCGCGATCTGCGGCCTGTCCGGCGGCGTGGACTCCGCGGTGGCCGCCGCCCTGGTGCAGAAGGCCATCGGCTCCCAGCTGACCTGCGTCTACGTCGACCACGGCCTGATGCGCAAGGGCGAGACCGAGCAGGTCGAGAAGGACTTCGTCGCGGCCACCGGCGTGCAGCTGAAGGTCGTCGACGCCGAGGAGCGCTTCCTGAAGGCTCTCGCCGGGGTCAGCGACCCGGAGGAGAAGCGCAAGATCATCGGCCGTGAGTTCATCCGCGTCTTCGAGCAGGCGCAGGCCGAGATCATCGCGGACGAGGGCCCGGCCGTGGAGTTCCTGGTCCAGGGCACCCTCTACCCGGACGTGGTCGAGTCCGGCGGCGGCACCGGCACCGCCAACATCAAGTCGCACCACAACGTCGGCGGTCTGCCCGAGGACCTCGAGTTCAAGCTGATCGAACCGCTGCGCAAGCTGTTCAAGGACGAGGTCCGGATGGTCGGCCAGGAGCTGGGCCTGCCGGACGAGATCGTCCAGCGGCAGCCGTTCCCCGGTCCGGGCCTCGGCATCCGGATCGTCGGCGAGGTGACCAAGGAGCGCCTGGACCTGCTGCGCGACGCCGACGCCATCGCCCGCGAGGAGCTGACCGCGGCCGGCCTGGACCGCGACATCTGGCAGTGCCCGGTGGTCCTGCTCGCCGACGTGCGCAGCGTGGGCGTCCAGGGCGACGGCCGCACCTACGGTCACCCGATCGTGCTGCGTCCCGTCTCCTCCGAGGACGCCATGACCGCCGACTGGTCCCGGCTGCCCTACGACGTCCTCGCCCGTATCTCGACCCGCATCACCAACGAGGTCCGGGACGTCAACCGCGTCGTCCTCGACGTCACCTCGAAGCCGCCGGGCACCATCGAGTGGGAGTAGGCCCGAGCGGAGCCCGGCTCCGCTGAGGCTCAGGTCCGCCGGAGGGTCCGCACCGGCTCTCCCGGCTTCCAGACCTGGACGACCAGATACCGGTCGTCCTCGACGGAGGTCCTCACGACCTCCGTCAGCTCGGTGCGGAAGAGGTGGAACGGCTCCGGCGGTTCCGCCTCTTCCACATACCCGGCCTTCGTCTCCCCGTCCCCGACCTCGTAAGCCCGTCCGCTGATCCGCACGTCCCCGCCGGCCATGTCGGTCCCCCCGCCCGGATTGGCCTGGAGCGCGAACCGCGGATCGCGCAGCAGATCGCGGGCCTTCAGCGAATCCGGCATCATGCCGAGCCACAGCTCGCCGCCGCGGAAGTCCACCTCCAGACCACAGGCGCGCGGGGAGCCGTCCCGGCGCAGGGTGACGAGGACGTGGTGGCGGAAGGCGCCGAAGCGCTCCTCGACGGCCCTGGCGAGGTCCGGTTCGGTCGCGGTGAAGTCTGCCCAGTTCATACCGGCCGAGTGTGCTCCCCAACCCTGACATCTTCTGTCACCTTTCTCATCTGCGCGTCATCTTTACGGAACAGCCCTGCCTTTCCGCGCTGACCGGCGGTAACTTCCGGCCCGTACCGCACCCCCAGCGCTGGAGGACCTATGAGCGGGCCCACCCCGCCGCTGCCGCTGCCCACCCACCAGTTGCAGTTCGCCATGCCGCCGACGCACGACTCGGTCGAGGACGCGCGCCGGCACCGCAAGGAACGGCTCGCCGGAGCCCTGCGGATCTTCGGGCGGAACGGCTTCGAGGACGGCGTCTCCGGCCATATCACCGCCCGCGACCCGGAGTTCAGCGACTGCTTCTGGGTCAACCCCTTCGGCATGCCCTTCAAGCACGTCACCGTCAGCGACCTCGTCCTCGCCAACCAGGACGGACAGGTCATCGAGGGCCGCTACCACGTCAACCAGGCCGCCTTCACCGTGCACGTCCAGGTCCACGCCGCCCGCCCGGACGTCGTCGCCGTCGCCCACTGCCACTCCGTGCACGGCCGCGCCCTCGCCGCTCTCGGCGACCTCATCGACCCCCTCACCCAGGAGAGCTGCGCCTTCTACGAGGACGCCGCCCTCTACGACGCCTACACCGGAGTCACCGTCGACGCCGCGGAAGGCCGCCGCATCGCCGCCGCGCTCGGCTCCCGCAAGGCGCTGGTGCTGCGCAACCACGGGCTGCTCACCGTCGGCGGTTCCGTGGACGCCGCCGCCTGGTGGTTCCTGTCCATGGACCGCTGCTGCCGGGTGCAGCTGCTGGCCCGCGCGGCCGGCCGCCCGGTCCTCATCGACCACAAACTCGCCGTCGCCACCCGCGAACAACTCGGCGGCGACCTCGTGGCCTGGATCAACTACCAGCCCCTGCGGCAGGAAGTCACCCGCAGCGAACCCGACCTGCTCGACTGAGGCCCTGGGGCGGCCGGGATCGCTCGCGTCAACACCTTGCCGGGCAGTTCACTCTCCAGAATCATGTCGGCGGCCCCCGGCCGGTCCCGGTAGGGCACAATTCGCTGTTGATGTACGGGAGTTGCACGGTAATGGGACGGCTCACCGAGGGGCCGGCGGCCGTGCCGCGAGGTCGCGGGGAAGGCGGGCGTCGGACGTGGCGGTGCAGGAGGCGAGAGAGGACGCGGACGCCGAGGGCGTCCATGAGGGCGGCTGCGGCTGCGGGGACTGCCCGCACGGCGCCCGCGAGGGACACCGGCGGGCCGTCGCCGCGTTCCTGCGGCGCCGCGACGAGTTCGCCGCCGGCCAGGGCCTGCCCGCCGCCGTGGCCTACTCGCCCTCGGCCTCCCGCCAGTGGGTCTCCGAGGAACTGACCCAGCGCGCGGAGGCCGTCGCCGAACGCGGCCGCGTCGAAGGCGAGATGTGGCTCACCCGGCTGTGGCTGCGGACCCTGTGCGCGGTGTGGGGCGCGGTCGTCGCCCTGCTGCTCGGTGAGGCGCTGACCGCGATCGGCGCCGGCTGGACCACCGCCCGCACCGCGGCCCTGCTCGCCGCCCTCCTCGTGGCCGGCGCGCTGAGCGCCGCCTGCTGGTTCCACCGGGCGCGCGGCGGCGCCCTCGCCCCGGTGATCGGCGAGGACCATCGCATGTCCACCTCCCGTTCCGTCGCCGTCTGCTGGGTCCTGTTCATCGGCTACGCCGTCCTGCTGCTCGCCGCCCGCCTGGCCGCCGCCTCCGGCCACGCCGAACGCGACGCGCTCATCTCGGGCCTGGATCTCGGCCGCGGCGCCGGCGTGGTGACCGTCCTCGCCGTGGTGTGCGGCATCGCCGTCCTGGTCCGCCGGGTGGTGGGCCTGCGCATACTCGCCCAGCGGCTCCAGAAGGTCCCGGCCCACCGCCCGCGCGCCGCCGACCTGCTCACCGACGACGCCGGCCGGGGCGCCTTCACCGACATCCAGTACGTCGCCATCAGCGCCGTGGCCCTGGTCTTCGCCGCCGTACGGCTCGCCCGCCGCCCCGACCAACTGCCCGACCTGCCCTGGGGACTCGCGGTCGTCGTCCTGATCTCGGCCGCCACCTACCTGGCGGGCAAGTACGCGGAGGGCGGCCGCGCGGTCATCCTCTCCGTGGTCCGCGCCCGCGAACCCGGCGACCTGGACGGGCCGATCCGCACCGGCGACGACATCGAGATCCGCGGCACCGGCTTCGTCCCGCCCGGCGCCCAGAGCGCCGAACGGCTCTCCCGCATGGTCGTCCGCATCGGCGCCGTCGACGTCCATGTCCCGCTGGTCCCGGTCACCGGCGGCTTCCGCAACCCCACGGACACCGTCCTGACCGTCCCCGTCCCGGCCGACGTCGAGCCCGGCTCGGTGGAGGTCCAGGTGGTGACCGCGGCCGGAGTGCCGACCAACCGCTACACGGTCCAGATCACCGAGTGAGCGTCCTCCGCTCGCGATCCTCCTCTCATACGAACGCCTGAAATCCGGAAAAATCCCCAGGAGATGATTGAGCGTCTCCTCCTTGTCATACGTATGGTCGGGAGAACGGGCAGGCACAGCAGGGACAGCGGGCGAGAGGCGGCGGGCAGGATGACCGGTATCCGGATGGACACGCGCACCACACGGCTGAACAGCCGCAACGGCTGGCGGGACACCGCCGCCCACTACGCCCTGCTGCCCCTGCGTGTCTTCCTCGGCGTCACCTTCCTCTACGCGGGCCTGGACAAGCTCACCGACAGCACCTTCATGAAGGCCGCCGGCGCCGGCTCGATCGGCGACACCATGCACGCGGCCCGCGGCACCGCCGCCTTCCCCGCCCTGATCGACCTCGCCCTGAGGAGCCCGGTCGGCTTCGGCTACGCCATCGCCCTCGGCGAACTCGCCGTCGGCATCGCCACCCTCCTCGGACTGTTCGGCCGCCTCGCCGCACTGGGCGGCGCGCTGATCTCCCTCAGCCTGTGGCTGACCATGAGCTGGGCGACGACCCCCTACTACTACGGCAACGACCTGGCCTACCTGATGGCCTGGCTCCCCCTGATCCTCGCCGGCGCCCCCTATCTCTCCCTGGACGCCGCCTGGCGCGCGCGGAGCCGACGGCGGACTTTCGGTTATCTGTAGGCGGATGGGGGCTGGGGGAGGGGCCGGATGGGGAGGCTCGGGCAGTTGGGGGGCTGGGGGAGCGGGCGGAACGGGGCTTCGGAGCTGGGCGACGGAGTCGGCCGACCGGGGTGCGGCGCTGAGTCGTGGCGTCGGGCCGACCGGGGTCGCGCATTCGGCTGGCCGGGGGTTGGGCCGGCCGGGAGTTGTGGAGTCGGCCGTGGGCCGGCTGTCCGTGGGTGCTGGGTACCGGGCTGCCAGTGCACCGGCCGTGTCGCCGTCCTGCCGTGCGCCGGGTCGGGTTGTCCGCAGGCAGAGGGCTTGCCGCCGTGGCGTCGATGGGACTGTCCGCAGGCAGAGTGGTTCGCCGCCGTGTCGCCGGGGCGGTCCGTCCGCCCGTAGTGGCTCGCCACCGCCCCGTCGGTTATTCGGCGAGTCCTGGAGCCCACCGACCTCCCAGCGCCGCCCAACCTCTCAGCGCCGCCCGACTCCGCAGCGCGCCCAGCCCTTGAGCGTCGCCCAGCTCCCGCCGCCCAGCCCCGCCTAGCCCCGCTCGGTCCCGTCCCGTCCGCGTATCGCCCGGTTGAGTGCCGCCGTGACGCCGGCCAGGCACAGGCCGCCCGCCACCAGTGGGACGATCGCGAACCACGGGGTCTGCCAGAGGCCGCCCGCGTCCCCGGCGTACACCACCCCGGTCGCGACCAGGAACAACCCGGCGACCAGCTTCCCGGGCCGGAACTCATGGCGCAGCACGGTCCACCTCCACTTCTCCGGCTCCGACCTGGAGGGTGAGGTCCAGAGTGCCGCTGTCCTTTCCGCCCTTGACCGGTGTCAGGGTCACCTCGCGGTGCTGTTGCGCCAGCACGTCCACGTCCTTTCCGTGTTCACCCGGCAGCTTGATGTCGCCCACGCCCACCTTGATGTCCATCCGCACGGTCGCGTCGGTCGGCACGATCACCTTCAGCCGGCCCGCCCCGACGTGCGCGTCCGTGGCGACGGTCCGTCCCTTGGCCGGGTGTATCCGGGTCAGGTCGAGGGTGCCCCGGCCCGTCCCCAGCTCGTACGCCGGCCGGAGCTGCGCCGCGGCGCCGGGTATCCAGGACGTCTCCCGCCAGTGCGTGGTGATGTCGCGGGGCATCGCCGCCGCCCCGCCGAGCAGGGCTGCCGTGATGATCGCCAGGAACACCGTGCCCGCGCCGGTGCGGCCCAGGAACGAGCTGACCGCGATGCCCAGGCCGAACACGGCCAGCGCACAGGCGAGTCCGGTCTGGAGGCTGGTGCCCAGCGCCTCGGTGTGCCAGGTCAGCCCGGAGCCCAGGCCGCCCGCCAGCAGCGCCAGCAAGAACACCGGGCCGCCTATCCAGCGCGGTCCGCGCGGCTTCGGGGGCGCGGGGACTGCCGGCCGCGATGCGGCTCCGGGATGGATCCAGGGGGATGCCAGGCGGACGTCGACGACCGAGAGCAGGTCTCCCTCCCGGACCCGGGCGTCGCCGGGGCCCCACAGATAGCCGGTGCCGCCGACATGCGTGCCGTCCTTGACGATCGGGTCCCGCCACCAGGAGGGATAGCTGATGGCGACCGGCGGCGCCTGTGCCTCCGGCGGTGCGTCGGCGGCGGCCTGCGCGGCCAGCGGGTCGGGGTCGGGGGCGCCGCGGCGCCGCGACCAGTACCCGGCGCCGGCGAGCATCAGCGAGAGCACCGCGGCGAAGGCCAGCGCCCCGCCGTTTCTCAGCATGGTCAGGAACGTCCCGCAGCCGACCAGGGCGAACAGCACCGCGGCCAGCGCCTGGCCGTCGACCCGGCCGGTCAGCAGCTTGCGCAGTTCGTTCTCCTCCTCGTCCTCGTACGGCACCAGAAGCCATACGAAGCCGTAGAAGATGAGACCGAAGCCGCCGGTCGCGGACAGGACCGCCAGGGTGATCCGGAATATCACCGGGTCCATGTCGGCCTGCCGGCCGAGCCCCGCGCACACGCCCGCGATCATCTTGTACCGGCGCCCGCGCCGGAACCGGTCGGGGGCGTTCCCGGCGGGACCGGGCTGTCGCGCGGATTCCTGCGGCTGTCGCTCCTTCCGCCCAGCACCCCTCTCGTGCCCCAGGCCCTGACCCCCTTCCTGCTCCCGCTCCTGCTCCTGTCCCCGTTCCCGCGCGTCGGCGTGGGTGCGGGGGCCCGCGTCCGCGCTGCCGGCCCTCTCCGCGCCGACTGTCCTCTCCGTCTTCTCTGTGCTGTGCGCGTCTTTGCTGTGCGCGCGAGGGGCGGCGCCGCCGGTGGCCGCGCCCGTCCCTTCCGTCGCGGCGGGCGCGGCATCCGTCGGCCCGGTGCCCGGGGCCGGGCGCGGGCCGCCGGGTCCCGGACCCGTCGCGGCATGCTCGTGATCCGTCATGAGTCCATGGTGACGGCCGGTGCGGCGCGGCGGCAGTCGGGACAACCCTGGGCGAACCCTGAAATCGGCCCTGACGCGGGCCGGGGAAGCGTTCGAGCGGCGCGGAGCGGCCGGAGCCGGTGCGGGAACGAGGCTCCCGATCCGGCCCCGGGGAAGATCAGGGGCGTCTCGGGGGCCGACCCTGATGCCGCGCCCCGGCCGGGCGTGTGACCATCGATGCCATGCCGGAAGCCGCAAGCCTGCCACTCGACGACCCGCGGCCGCCGCGCAAGCTCTACCGCAGCGGCGACGGACGCTGGCTCGGCGGAGTGGCGCGGGGCCTCGCCGGGCATCTCGGGCTGCCCGTCATCTGGGTCCGGCTCGCGTTCGTCGGCCTGTTCATGGCCAACGGCCTGGGCGCGCTGCTGTACGCGGCGTTCTGGTTCTTCGTCCCGCTCGGTGTCGGTGGCGTCGGGGAACAGAAGACGTCTCCGATCACCGCCGAGACCACGCCCGGCGGCCGCAGAAGACTGGTGGCCCGCAAGCCGGACCGGGGCCAGATGGTCGCGCTGCTCCTCATGGTCATCGTGTCCATGGTCTTCGTGAGCAGCGTCAATCCGACCGGCGCGGCCAAGGCGTATCTGGTGCCCGCCGTGCTCGTCGCGGCCGGTGTCGCCCTCGTCTGGCGCCAGGCGGACAACGCCCGCCGGGCCCGCTGGGTCGAGGTCGGCAGGCACCGCCGCACCTTGACGCTGGTGCGCGCGGCCGCCGGTGTCCTGCTGGTCACGGCCGGCGTCTCGGCGATCTTCGTCCTCCAGGGTTCGGCCGCCCACCTCGGGGCCGTCCTCCAGGCCGCGCTCGTCGTCCTCGTCGGGATCACCCTGCTCGCCGGCCCGTATCTGGTCCGGATGACCCAGGACCTCTCCGAGGAGCGGCTGATGCGCATCCGCGCCCAGGAGCGGGCCGAGGTCGCCGCGCACGTCCATGACTCCGTGCTGCACACCCTCACCCTGATCCAGCGCAACGCGGACAACGCGGGCGAGGTCCGCCGCCTCGCCCGCGCCCAGGAGCGCGATCTGCGCACCTGGCTCTACAAGCCGGAGGGCACCGGCAAGGACGAGGCGGACGAACCGGACACGGTCGCCGAGGCGGTGCGGCGCAACGCGGCCGAGGTCGAGGACAAGCACGGGGTGCCGATAGAGGTGGTCGTCGTCGGCGACTGCCCGTTGGAGGACCGGATCGGTGCGCAGATGCAAGCCGCGCGCGAGGCAATGGTGAACGCGGCCAAGTACGGTGGCGACGGCGGCGCCGTGCAGGTCTACGCCGAGGTCGAGGGCAGGACGGTGTTCGTCTCCGTGCGTGACCGTGGTCCGGGCTTCGACCTCGACTCGATACCCGCCGACCGCATGGGCGTCAGAGAATCGATCATCGGACGCATGGAGCGCAACGGCGGCACGGCCCAACTACGGGCGGTGCCGGGGGGCGGCACGGAGGTCGAGCTGGAGATGGAGAGGGCGGAGAAGACGGCATGAGCGACGCGACCGAGGCGAACGGCACGGCGGAGACGGCGCAGGCGGCCGAGATCGGCGGGCTCGCCGACGGGGGTGCGGGCGGGCGGCACGTACGGGTGGTGCTGGTGGACGACCACCGGATGTTCCGGACCGGCGTCCAGGCGGAGATCGGCCGGACCGCCACGACCGGTGTCGAGGTGGTGGGCGAGGCCGCGGACGTCGACCAGGCGGTCACCGTCATCACCGCGACCCGGCCCGAGGTGGTCCTCCTCGACGTCCATCTGCCGGGCGGCGGCGGGGTCGAGGTGCTGCGCCGGTGTGCGGCGCTGATGGCGGACGCCGAGCAGCCGGTGCGCTTCCTCGCGCTGTCCGTGTCGGACGCTGCGGAGGATGTGATCGGGGTGATCCGCGGCGGCGCCCGCGGCTATGTCACCAAGACCATCACCGGCACCGACCTGGTGGACTCGATCTTCCGGGTCCAGGAAGGGGACGCGGTCTTCTCCCCGCGGCTGGCCGGCTTCGTGCTGGACGCCTTCGCCTCCACCGACGCCCCGCCCGTGGACGAGGACCTGGACCGCCTCACCCAGCGCGAGCGCGAGGTGCTCCGGCTGATCGCCCGTGGTTATGCCTACAAGGAGATCGCCAAGCAGCTGTTCATCTCGGTGAAGACGGTCGAGTCCCATGTCTCGGCGGTGCTGCGCAAGCTTCAGCTCTCCAACCGGCACGAGCTGACCCGCTGGGCGACGGCGCGGCGCCTGGTCTGACCCCGGCGGAGCGGACCCCCGTAGAGCCGGGGCCGGAGGCCCCCGGCACAGACCCGCACCCCCGCGTCAACATGGCCCGCCCCCCACCTCGCCCGCACCCCCCGCCTCCCACGGCCCGCACTCTCCCGCCTCACCCGGCTCCTCACACCACCCGCGTCGCCCCCGCGAACGGCATCTCGTCGATCGGGGCCACGCGGACCGGGGCTGAGGGGTTGGGGGCGTGGATCATGCGGCCGTTGCCGATGTAGAGGCCGACGTGGCTGATGCCGGAGTAGAAGAACACCAGGTCGCCGGGGCGCAGTTCGGAGCGGGAGACGCGTCGGCCCGCGTCGATCTGGGCGTAGGTGGTGCGGGGGAGGGACACCCCGGCGGAGCGGTAGGCGGCCTGGACGAGCCCTGAGCAGTCGAAGGCGTGGGGGCCGGTCGCGCCCCAGACATAGGGGCTGCCGAGTTTGGCGAAGGCGTAGGCGACGGCCGCCGCGGCGCGGGAGTCGGGGGCCGCGACGCCCCCGGCCTGGGTCGACGCCTGCCGGCCGTCCCCGGCCGTCCCGGACGCGTTACCCGGAGCGGTGCCGTCGGTGTCATCGGTGCCGTCTGCGCCGGTCGCCTGGGCGCGTTGCGACGGGGTCAGCTCGGCCAGCAGCCGCCGGGCCTCGGCCAGTTTGCCGGTGACGGTCTTCTTCTGCCGCCGCAGCTCCGCCTGATGGGACTTCAGGGACGTCAGCTCGATGCGGGCGGCGCCGCGCAGCCGCTCGATCTCCTGGAGCTGCCGGCGTACCTGGGACACGGCGGCGGTCTGCCGGTCACCGGCGCGTTCGGCGAGGGCGGCGTCGTCCAGGTAGCGGTCCGGGTCGCTGGACAGGGCGAGTTGCCAGGCAGGGGCGATGTCTCCGGAGCGGTACTGCGCGGCGGCGAAGGTGCCGAGCGCGTCGCGGGCGGAGTTGAGCTGCTGCGTCTTGCGGGCGGCCTCGTCGCGCAGCGCGTTCAGCCGGCGTTCGCCCGCGTCCGCCTGCTCCTTGGCGCCGTCGTACTTCTGCGTGGCGGTCTCGGCCTCCCGGTACAGGGTGTCCACCTCGGTCCTCACCTGCGTGGGCGTCAGCCGGGGCTCGGCCTGTCCGGTGCCGTCGAAGCCCGTCGCGGTGGCCGCCCCCGCCATGGCGAGGATGGCCGCCGTCCGGGCCGTATGACCCCCGAACGGGTGCTGCCGTGGCCTGCGGTGCGCTGCCACCTCTGCCGTCACGTCCTTTCATACGACTGATGCAACTGATGTGACCGATGTGGCCGTTGCATTGGATGGCACCCGGCGGTGAGAGCCGGGTGCCTGGGGGAGGACGCTAGGCCGGACGGTGACGGGTTGGTAACGCACTGTGCGGAACTGACCTGGATGGAGCGGCATGCGTCCGGATGCGACCGAGACGCGAGGTGCGAAGCGTCACCTTCGGGCGGTGTGGTGATCAAAGAGCGATAAGTGGTGAAGAGGGGGTGGTGAGGTGCTATGGGAGTGCGTTCATGCCGGATGCGCGTGACCGGGGGCGGTGACGGGAGGCCGCGGGGCGCTGGTTAGGCTCCCGCTCCATGGACGTACTCATCCATCTCTTCGTCGGCCTGCACATCATCGGCATCGCCGCGCTGCTCGGCGGTTTCCTCACCCAGATGAAGGCGATGGGCCAGGGCACGGCGCGGTTCGTGCCCGGAATGCTGCACGGCGCGCTGACCATGCTGGTCACCGGTGTGGCCCTGGTCGGACTGAACCAGGCGCAGGGCGCCCACATCAACACCATCAAGATCGGCATCAAGCTGGCGCTGCTGATCGTGATCCTCGGCCTGGTCTACGTCAAGCGCGACGAGGAGCGGATCGACAAGGCGCAGTTCGGGCTCGTCGGCGCGCTGACCGCGACGAACATCTTCATCGCGGTGCTCTGGACCTGACCTCGCCGGACCCGGCGCGGGCCGTGCGCACCGCGTCGGCGACCGTGCCGGCGGCCACCCAGAGCCACCCCGCCACCGCCACCCAGACCAGCACGTGCCCCGGTCCCCTGAGCCAGGGAATCCCCACGGCGGTCATGACGGACAACGTCGCCGCGGCCGTCATGCCGAGCGGGAAGACCGTCGCCCACCGGCGCTGGTCGTAGCGGAGCCGGGGCCGGGCCGCCTCGGCGACCAGCAGTACCACATAGGCCGCCAGGGACAGGGCGAGCAGCAGCACCGTCGTCGTGCGCAGGGTGTCGCGGTCGTCGTCGTTCCACAGATACAGCCCGCTCGTGTCCCCGGCGGTGAGCAGCCCCGCCCCGGCCAGCGCCGAGATGGCGAGCGCCCCGCCCGCGATCCAGTGGTCTCCGGGCCCCTCCAGCACCTGCCGCCCGTCGAAGCGGGGCAGGGCGAGGGCGTAGAGCGCCAGGCCCAGCCAGAACAGCACCAGCGCGGTGTGCGCGAGCCACGCCGTGTGCTCGGCCCCCGCGAGCCCCGCTGCCGTCACGACGAGCCCCTGGGTGGCCACGCAGCACAGGAACACCGCGCCCGGCATGCGCGAGTCCCAGTGCCGTACGACGATCGGCAGCAGCACCGCCCAGAGCACCGCCGCGAGGGCCAGCAGTGCCTCGGCCAGGAGGTGCCCGCCCAGGATCGCGAGCCGGGCGGCCAGGACGGCGGTCGCGGCGGCGGCCGTGAGCGCCGCCGGGCTCCGCGCCTCGGCCGCCCAGCGTCCCCGGTCCAGGACCAGCCGGCGCCCGAAACCGATGCCCAGAAGCACCCAGACGGCGCCTGCCAGTGCCAGCGCCGCCAGGGAGAGCGCCTCGGCGCCGACCAGGTGCAGCCCCGTCGACACGATGGCGGTCGCCATCACGGCGGCCCCGGTGGCCGGCGACTGGCCCGCCCACCACCTACGCAGACCGGACATGCGCCCGATGCTAGGCAGGCTCGCGAGCCGGGCGCCACGGGCACGCGCGCGGGAGCGCAAAAGCACCCGTACGGGACGGAACCAGGGGCGGCATCCGTGATTCCCCCGGCTTTACCCTCGGGTTCCGGGGAGCGGGACCGGTTGTCGGTGGGGCGCCCTAGACTCGGAAGGCGATGAGCAGCCTCTTTGACGACAGCTTCCTGGCGGATCTCCAGGCCCCGCGTGGGCCCGAGGAGGAACACCCGCCACCGCCCGAGGACGATCACGCTCCGGAACCGGTTCCGGAGGATCTGTTCGGCGGGAAGTTCGACGTGCCGCCGGACCGGGACACCCACTACCGCGACGGTGCCCCGCGCCCCCCGGTCGACGCGGCGGCCCTCCTGGAGGGGCTGAACGACAACCAGCGCGCCGCGGTCGTGCACGCCGGCTCCCCACTGCTCATCGTGGCCGGCGCCGGCTCCGGCAAGACGCGTGTGCTCACCCACCGCATCGCCCACCTGCTCGCCGCGCGGAATGTGCATCCGGGCCAGATCCTCGCGATCACCTTCACCAACAAGGCCGCGGGCGAGATGAAGGAGCGCGTCGAGCAGCTCGTCGGCCCGCGCGCGAACGCCATGTGGGTGATGACCTTCCACAGCGCGTGCGTGCGCATCCTGCGCCGGGAGAGCAAGAAGCTCGGCTTCACGTCGTCGTTCTCGATCTACGACGCCGCCGACAGCAAGCGCCTGATGGCCCTGGTCTGCCGCGACCTGGACCTCGACCCCAAGCGCTTCCCGCCCAAGTCCTTCAGCGCCAAGATCAGCAATCTGAAGAACGAGCTGATCGACGAGGAGGACTTCGCGGCCCAGGCGGCCGACGGATTCGAGAAGACCCTCGCCCAGGCGTACGCGCTCTACCAGTCGCGGCTGCGCGAGGCCAACGCGCTCGACTTCGACGACCTGATCATGACGACGGTCAACCTGCTGCGCGCCTTCCCGGACGTCGCCGAGCACTACCGCCGCCGCTTCCGGCACGTCCTGGTGGACGAGTACCAGGACACCAACCACGCCCAGTACGCGCTGGTCCGCGAGTTGGTCGGCACCGGCGAGCACGACCCGGACGTACCGCCCGGCGAGCACGACCTGCCGCCCGCCGAGCTGTGCGTCGTCGGTGACGCGGACCAGTCGATCTACGCCTTCCGCGGCGCGACCATCCGCAACATCCTCCAGTTCGAGGAGGACTACCCGGATGCGACGACGATCCTGCTGGAGCAGAACTACCGCTCCACGCAGACCATCCTGTCCGCCGCCAACGCGGTCATCGAGCGCAACGAGTCCCGCCGCCCGAAGAACCTGTGGACCAACGCCGGCCAGGGCGCGCGGATCACCGGCTATGTCGCCGACACCGAGCACGACGAGGCCCAGTTCGTCGCCGACGAGATAGACCGCCTCACGGACGCGGGCGAGGCGCGCGCCGGTGACGTCGCCGTCTTCTACCGCACCAACGCCCAGTCCCGTGTCTTCGAAGAGGTCTTCATCCGCGTCGGCCTGCCGTACAAGGTCGTTGGCGGGGTCCGCTTCTACGAGCGCAAGGAAGTCCGGGACGTCCTCGCCTACCTGCGTGTCCTCGCCAACCCCGAGGACACGGTGCCGCTGCGCCGCATCCTCAACGTGCCCAAGCGGGGCATCGGCGAGCGCGCCGAGGCGATGATCGACGCCCTCGCCCAGCGCGAGAAGATCAGCTTCCCGCAGGCGCTCAAGCGGGTGGACGAGGCGTACGGCATGGCCGCGCGCTCCACCAACGCGGTCAAGCGCTTCAACACGCTGATGGAGGACCTGCGCACCATCGTGGAGTCCGGCGCCGGACCGGCCACGGTCCTGGAGGCCATACTCGAACGCACCGGCTACCTGGCCGAGTTGCAGAACTCCACCGACCCGCAGGACGAGACCCGTATCGAGAACCTCCAGGAACTCGCCGCCGTCGCCCTGGAGTTCGAACAGGAGCGCGGCGAGAGCGAAGCGGCCCCGGACGCCCCCGCCGCGGGGGCCACGCTGGCCGACTTCCTGGAGCAGGTCGCCCTGGTCGCCGACTCCGACCAGATCCCCGACGAGGAGGACGGCGACGGCGTCATCACCCTGATGACCCTGCACACCGCCAAGGGCCTGGAGTTCCCGGTCGTCTTCCTGACCGGCATGGAGGACGGCGTCTTCCCGCACATGCGCGCCCTCGGGCAGGTCAAGGAGCTGGAGGAGGAACGGCGCCTGGCGTACGTGGGCATCACCCGCGCGCGGGAGCGGCTGTACCTCACGCGGGCCGCGATGCGCAGCGCCTGGGGGCAGCCGTCGTACAACCCGCCCTCCCGCTTTCTGGAGGAGATCCCGGCCACGCATGTGGACTGGAAGCGCACGGGGGCGACGGCGCCGGTGTCCTCCGGGCCCGCGTCCGGGATCGCGGCCTCGCTGTCCTCGTCCCGTTCGCGCTCCTCGGCCTCCGGCGCGTCCGGCTTCGCCACGCGGCGCACCGCGGAGAAGCCCGTGGTCGGGCTGTCCGTCGGGGACCGGGTCACCCACGACCAGTTCGGGCTCGGCACAGTCGTCGGGGTCAAGGGCACGGGCGCGAACGCGGAGGCGACGATCGACTTCGGCGACACCAAGCCGAAGCGGCTACTGCTGCGGTACGCGCCGGTGGAGAAGCTGTAAGCGGGCAGGAGAAATAAGCGGGCAGGCGAAAGGGGCCCGCGCCGACCGGCGCGGGCCCCTTTCGTCCGTGCCTCTGTCTACGTGGGGTCGAGCCCGTGGCTGCGCAGCCAGGGCAGCGGGTCGACCGCCGCTCCGCCGCCGGGCCGCACCTCGAAGTGCAGGTGCGGGCCGGTGGAGTTGCCGGAGTTGCCGGAGTCGGCGATCGGCTGGCCGGCCTTGACGGTCGTACCGGGGGCGACGACGTAGCGGGAGAGGTGGCAGTACCAGGTCTGCGTGCCGTCCTTCGCGGTCAGGATCAGCATGTTGCCGTAGGCGCTGTTCCACTTGGTGGCGACGGTGCCGTCGGTCGCGGCCATCACCGTGGTGCCGTAGGCGACGGGGAAGTCGATGCCGGTGTGCACGGACATCCAGTTGACGCCCGCCTGGCCGAAGTAGGCGCTGAGCCCCTTCTGGAGGACCGGCAGCACGAACTTGGGCCGCAGCCGTTCCTTCAGCGCGGCCGCCGCGGCCGCCTTCTTCTTCTCCTGTTCCTGCTGCTGCTTGAGGTCGATCCGCTCCTGGGTGCGGCTCGCCCGGTCGGCGAAGTCGTCGGCGCCGGCCGACAGCCCCCTGAGCTGGGTGTCCAGCTTGCTGTTGGCGATCGAGGGCTGGACCGCGTGCGCGTCCGAGGCGGAGGCGGTGGTGTCGGTGGAGCCGCCGTCGTGCAGGGCGCCGACGGAGGCCGCGGCGATCCCGGCGACCCCCATCACACAGGCCGAGGGAACGGCCACGGTCAGCAGCGCGGAGCGCTTCGCGGGCGTACGACGCCGGGAACGCGCCCCGGCCCGCGCTCCCGCGCGCCCACCCGAGGGGGCCGGAGCCGGCGCGGGCTCCTGCTGTTCCTCCAACAGATGCGGTACGGCGGCGAGTTCGCCGGTCCCGTCCAGCTCCCCGAACCCCTCGAAGGTCGCGGTCTCCTGCTGGTCGAAGGGCACGGTCTCCTGCTCGGGGACCGTCGCCGCGGCCGGGCCGCCGGAGTTCCACTGCGTGGCGTCGTACGCGCCCGTGTCGAAGGTCTGGGTGCCCCACTCCCACTGCTGAGTGGCGTCGGCGGCGCCGGACTGGTCGGGGTGCATCCAGGCACCCGTGTCCCACTGGCCGCTCACCTCGTCGCCGGTGGCCTGCGCGGGGAAGGTCCAGGCGGTGCTGTCGTAGGCGCCCGTGTCGTAACCGGCCTGCTGCTGGTGGGCGTACACGCCGTAGGCGGGGGTCTGGCCGGTGTCGGCATGCCATGGGCCGCCGGCATATTCACCCGTGGCGTGAGTTTCGCCGGGGAGGTGGCCGTAAAGCGGGTCCGGGTCGAAACCCCCGGCGGGGCCGCTGCTGAAACCGGTGGCGTCGTGGCCGCCGTACGTGGTGAAGTCGTCGTAGGGGACTTCCGGAGTGCCGTACGTCGCCGGGGGCGCCGCGGAGGCGTCGGAAGCCGGGGCCGGGGTGGTCAGGGTCCCCGACGGGTGACGGTCGTTCACCAACTTCTCTTTCGCCTCGACAACAGGGGCTGCCAGAGCAGTGCGGCGACTGTACCCGGCGGTCTGCGGGCGCGACAATCTTCGACCGGTGCCGCGCGGGCCGGAAACGGGCATTCGGCCTTGTTTCGGGGGTACCCGACCTGAGTTTGGCTTTCTGTTCGATGTGTGTTCGATGTCAGTCGGCTGTGCGACGCCCCTGTACGACCCTCACGCCACGGTCAGGCCGTTCGCGGGCCGCTCCCCGGCGTCGGCGAAGTCCAGCGCCTCGCGTATCCCGGTCGCCACGGCGGGGTGCACCGGCAGCGCGAGATGACCGATGCCGGTCACCCGGATGTTGCGCGCGTCGAGGTCGGGGTGGTCGAGGCAGGCCGTCTCCAGCGGGTCCATCAGCGGGTCCAGGTCGCTCCAAAAGCTGACGAACCGGGTGCGGCAGCCGGGCGCGGGACGGCTCAGCTCCTCGATCACCACCGAACCCGGCCGCATCTGGCGCACGATGGGATGAGCGTCGGCCAAGGGTGCGACGCGGGTGCCCGAGTGCGGGGTGCCGAGCGTGACCAGTGTGCGGACCCGCAGGTCACCGCCCAGGCACTGCACGTAGTAGCGGGCGATCAGACCGCCCAGGCTGTGTCCCACGATGTCCACCCGGTCGCTGCCGGTGCGCGCGCAGATCTCCTCCACATGCCGCCCGAACAGCTCGGCGGCGGTGCGGATGTCGCAGGTCAGCGGGGAGTAGTTGAGCGATTCCACGCGCTGTCCGCCGTGCTGGGCCAGGCTGCGGCGCAGCAGTACGAAGACCGAGCGGTTGTCGATGAAGCCGTGCAGCAGCACGACCGGGGGGCTGGGGCGGACGGGCAGCCGGGCGGTGCCGCCGGCCACGGGCGCGGGGGCGCAGCGCTCCTGGAACAGGCCGGTCGGGTACAGCAGGACGTGTCCGGCCAGGATCGCGGCGTCCAGGGCGGTCGCCTTCAGCAGCGTCACCGACATCCCGGCCAGCCTGCCGGGCCACAGGCGACGGCAGTACGAGTACGGGGAGAAGAGTGGCACTACTCCGGTGACCTTCATGGCCGACCTCCCGTCGGCACACCGGAGGACGGCTCCATCCCCCGTGTGCCTGTATGTCCCACTCAATGAGTTCCCCGTCGTCGCGCACCGTAAAACCGCCGGGCGCGGGATGCTGGAGACAACGTCCGTTCACCCAGCGACGGGTGGCGGGGCGCCCCGTAGGTGCGGTACTTGTCGGAGGGCGGCGGCGAGCGTCTCCGCCGGCCGCGTGAGGTGGCGCGGGACGTGGGTCGTGCGAGGGAGGCAGTGATGGGTGTGGCAGCCGGTCCGATCCGGGTGGTGGTCGCCAAGCCGGGCCTCGACGGCCACGACCGGGGGGCCAAGGTCATCGCGCGCGCCCTGCGGGACGCCGGGATGGAGGTCATCTACACCGGGCTGCACCAGACGCCCGAGCAGATCGTCGGCACCGCGATCCAGGAGGACGCCGACGCGATCGGCCTGTCCATCCTCTCCGGCGCGCACAACACCCTGTTCGCCGCGGTCATCGACCTGCTCAGGGAGCGCGACGCCGAGGACATCCTCGTCTTCGGCGGCGGCATCATCCCGGAGGAGGACATCCCGCCGCTGAAGGAGAAGGGCGTCGCGGAGATCTTCACTCCGGGGGCGACGACCGCGTCGATCGTGGAGTGGGTCAGGCAGAACGCGCGCCAGCCGGCGGCGTCGGGGGGATGAGGCGAGGTGGAGTGATGTGAGCGGGGCTGGGGGCCTGTGGCCGTGGGGCGAGGTGGGCGGCGTGAGGAGGCGTGACGCGCCGGGCCGCTGGGGCGCTGAGTTGGGGGGCTGGGCCGGGGCACTGGGCCGGGTGCGACCTCGGAGTGCCGGTGGTGCGCGCTGTCCGGTACCGCCGTGTGCCCGTGCTGCCCGCGTCCGGTTCTGGGGGGTGCTGGTGGTGCCGTGGCGTCCGGTTTTGTCGGGTGCCGGTGGCGGCTTGGTATTAGGTCCCGCCGGGGCGGCGGGGCGCGGCGGTGGTGCCCCGGTATCCGGTCCTGCCGCGTACCGGCCATGCGCGGCATCCGGTCCCGCTGCGTCCCCGTGCTGTCGGGCACCCTGTCCTGCCGCGTGTCCGCGCCGCCTGGCACCCCATCTCGCCGGATACCCCCCTGCGGACCGGCCCTCGGTCCCGAAGCGTGCCCGCGCTCTCCGGCCCCCGATGCCGGCGCCTGCCTGTGGTCTCCGGCATCCAGTCCTGCCGCGTAACCGCGCTGCCCGGCATCCAGGCCCGCCCCAACCCCAGGCCGGCCCCCGCCTGCCCCGTCCTGCCCCACCACCCCTTGTCCCGCCTCACCCCCGTCCCGCCCGCCGCTGCCGACGTCACCTCGCCTCGGCCGTCTCCGCCGGTCTCAGTTCGTCGGCCATCGCCGCCCGCAGCCGTAGCGTGGTGACCAGTCGCTGGAACGCCTCCGACCAGTAGCCGCCGGCGCCCGGCGCGGCGTCCTCGGGTTCGTCGGGTATCGCCAGCAGGGACTGCAAGCGGGCGGCCTCGGCCGGGTCCAGGCAGCGCTCCGCGAGGCCCATCACGCCGCTGAAGCTCCAGGGGTAGCTCCCGGCGTCCCGCGCGATGTTGAGGGCGTCCACGACGGCCCGGCCCAGCGGCGCGGACCAGGGCACCGCGCACACCCCGAGCAGCTGGAACGCCTCCGACAGGCCGTGCGTCGCGATGAACCCGGCGACCCACTCGGCGCGTTCCGCCGGCTCCAGCGTGGCCAGCAGCTTGGCCCGCTCCGCCAGGGACACCGCGCCCGGTCCGCCCGCCTCCGGTGCCGACGGGGCGCCGAGCAGCGCCCGTGACCACCGCGCGTCACGCTGCCGCACCGCCGCCCGGCACCAGGCCGCGTGCAGCTCGCCCTGCCAGCCGTCCGCCACCGGCAGCGCCACGATCTCCCGCGCGTCCCGCCCGCCGAGCCGGTCCGTCCATATGCCGAGCGGCGCGGCCTCCACCAACTGCCCCAGCCACCAGGACCGTTCGCCACGCCCGGCGGGCGGGACGGGCACCACGCCGTCACGCTCCATGCCGGAGTCGCACTCGTGCGGCGCCTCCACCAGGATCACCGGTCCGTCTCCCGAACGGTCCAGGGCCACACACGCCATGGCCCGTACGGCCATCCGTCCGGCCAGGGCCGAACCCGGCAGCGCGGACAGCAGCTCCGCCGCCGTGGCCCGGACGTTGCGGCTGCGGTCGCCCAGCGCCTGCTCCAGGAACGGCTCGTCCGCCGTGGACAGGCCCGAGCGCAGCGAGTCCAGGAACATCAGCCGGTCCTCCGCCCGCTCCGTCGCCCAGGTCCCGGCCAGCAACTCGCGGGCCCGCTCGGGCATACGGGCCCGCAGCGCGCCCAGCAGGGCCACCCGCTCGGCGAACAGGCCCTCCTCCCAGAGCCGTCGTACCGCCTCCGCGTCCCCGGGATCCGGGAGCGCCGCGCCGCCGCCGGGGGCCGAGCGCAGGGCGAACCGCCAGTCCGGATTGAACCGGGCCAGCCACAGCGCCCGCGGCCCCGCGAAGGCCAGCGCCGCCGGACGCAGGTCGGTACGGCCCCGAGCCGCGTCCAGCAGTGCGGGGAGCGCCTGCGCGGGGGCCGCGTACCCGTGCGCGTTGGCCGCCGCGAGCCACTGCGGGAGCAGCTCCATCAGGTCCGGGGAACTGCCCCGCCGCCCGCCGCCGGAGCCGCCGGAACGGTCGGCCAGCAGCGACGCCAGCCGGCCGGCCGCGGCCGGGGGCAGCGCCGGGCGGGGATCCTCGGGCGCCCGCTCCGGCCGCCGCCCGGCCGGTGCGGTCCGCAGCCCGGCCCGCCGTCGTACGGTCGCCTCGGCGGCCGCGTCCAGCAGGGCGACGGGGGCGGGCCGGCCGGGTGCGAGCCGCGCGGGCGGGCGCCGGTCGGTGCCGAGGAGGGCGGTGGTGACCAGGTCCTCCCAGTCGTCCACGGCGTCCGGTCGGGCTGTGGTGCCGTTCATCGCGTTGTCATCCCTTCGGGTGGAGTGGGGCGGGGCGGTCAGCACAGCGGCACCGCCTCCCCGCCACCCTCCGGCCAGGCCGTGAGCGGGGTGAAGCCCCGGTGGCCGCACTCGCCGAAGACCGTCACCGGGGCGCCGCCGGACAGGGCGAGCAGGCGCCACAGGCCCGGACGGGAACGGGCGGAGCGGGACAGGGGCAGGGCCGAGTCCGCGTCGGCGTCGGCCAGTTGCCACTGTTCGCCGTCCGGGACCGGCACGACCCGCTCCAGGACCGCCGGGACCGACTCCAGCCAGGGGTCCTCGCACAGGGCGGTGCCGTACCGGGCCACCGCCTCGGCGGTGCCGACACCCCGCAGGCGCAGGCCGGCCGGAGCGGGCGCGGCGAACCGCTCGCCCAGCGCGGCCCGGGGCTGACCGGCACCCGGATACGCGGACAGCTCGGCGTCCAGGGCGAGGCCCACCGGCAGGGACAGCTCCGGGGCCCGGCCGCCCGCGCCGTAGGACAGCAGCAGCCGGATGCGGTGCGACGCGGTGCCGTACAGCCATATCCGCCGGGTCGTCAGTTTCGCGTCCGCCGTGTCGTACTGGGCGAGGACCAGCCAGCGGTCGCGCTCGGGCGGGCCGTCCGCCGGGGCGGGCAGGCCGAGCCGGGAGCGGACCGTGGCCGCGAGGGGCTCCGGCAGCCGGTCGCGGCGCAGCCAGCCCTGGTCGAGCAGGTGCACCAGCGCGCACTCCTCCAGCAACCGGGCCGGCCAGCCCGCGCCGGACCCCGGTATCGCCCCCAACTCCCGCACCCGCGCGGCCAGTCCGGGCGCCTGGGCGTCGACCATGCGGGCCGCGGTCTCCTCCCACAGTCCGTACCCCGCATGCTCGGCCGTGGCGAGGCCGCCGCGCAGCAGGTCGGCGAGGCGCTGCTCCAACTCGGACGCGCCCGCGGTGACCCGCTCGGCCCGGCGCTCGGCGCGGCGCCGGGCCGCCTCCGGATCGGCGGCCGCACCACCACCACCGCCACCACTGCCCTCCGGCCGCTTGTCCTGCGCGCGCTCGCGCCGGCCCGCGAGCCACTGCCCGGCCCAGTCCGGCGGCTCGGGGCGCACCGGCACCGAGCCGTCGCCGCCCGCCCACAGCAGAAGCAGCCCGAGCGCGTGCTTGCACGGGAACTTACGGCTCGGACAACTGCACTTGTACGCGGGCCCGTCGAGGTCGACCACCGTCTGGTACGGCCTGCTGCCACTGCCCTTGCACAGCCCCCACACCGCCCCCTTCCCGCTCCCCGCCCCGGACCACGGACCGGCCGTGCCGAGCCTGCTTCCCGCCTTGCGTGACGCGGCGTCAGGCGCCAGAGCCAGCACCTGGTCCGCGGTCCAGCGCACCCCCTGCTCAGTCATGTCTCCGACGGTAGATCCCACCACTGACAATCCGCCCTGCGCGGGCATTTGCGCTGGTCAGAGCGATTGTCAGTGGTGTGGTTCATCGTTGGTGGCAGATCCGAACCGGCCGAGCTGGAGGGGGCCTCAGCCATGTCAGCCAACCTTGCGTCCACGCCTTCGACGTCCGCCGCACCGCACGCGGGCGGGAACACGGCGGCCCTGCGGCCGCACGCCGAGCAGGCGTTCGCGGACGAACTCGCCGCGCTGGCCGCGCAGGACGACCGGCCGCGCCCGGCCCGCTGGAAACTGTCGCCGTGGGCGGTGGCCACGTACCTGCTCGGCGGCACCCTGCCGGACGGCACGGTGATCTCGCCGAAGTACGTCGGGCCGCGCCGGATCGTCGAGGTCGCCGTCACCACGCTCGCCACCGACCGCGCCCTGCTGCTGCTCGGCGTGCCCGGCACCGCCAAGACCTGGGTGTCGGAGCATCTGGCGGCCGCCGTCAGCGGCGACTCGACCCTGCTGGTCCAGGGCACCGCCGGCACCCCCGAGGAGGCCATCCGCTACGGCTGGAACTACGCGCGCCTGCTCGCCCACGGCCCCAGCCGCGACGCCCTCGTGCCCAGCCCGGTCATGCGCGCCATGGCGGAGGGCATGACCGCCCGCGTCGAGGAGCTGACCCGCATCCCGGCCGATGTGCAGGACACCCTCATCACCATCCTGTCCGAGAAGACCCTGCCCGTCCCGGAGCTGGGCGAGGAGGTCCAGGCGGTGCGCGGCTTCAACCTCATCGCCACCGCCAACGACCGCGACCGGGGGGTCAACGACCTCTCCAGCGCGCTGCGCCGCCGCTTCAACACCGTCGTGCTGCCGCTGCCGGAGAGCGCCGAGGCCGAGGTGGACATCGTCACGCGCCGCGTCGAACAGATCGGCCGCTCCCTCGACCTGCCGGCCGCGCCCGACGGGACGGCGGAGATCCGCCGCGTCGTGACCGTCTTCCGCGAACTGCGCGACGGCCTGACCGACGACGGCCGTACGAAGGTGAAGACGCCCAGCGGCACCCTCTCCACGGCCGAGGCGATCTCCGTCGTGACCAACGGCCTGGCGCTCGCCGCCCACTTCGGCGACGGCGTGCTGCGCCCGGCGGACGTGGCCGCCGGCATCCTCGGCGCGGTCGTCCGCGATCCGGCGGCCGACCGGGTGGTCTGGCAGGAGTACCTGGAGACGGTCGTGCGCGAGCGCGAGGGCTGGACGGACTTCTACCGCGCGTGCCGGGAGGTGAGCGCATGACCGGCGCCGGTCCGCTGCTGCTGGGGGTGCGGCACCACGGGCCCGGTTCCGCCCGCGCGGTGCGGGCCGCGCTGGACGCCGCCCGGCCCGCCACCGTCCTGATCGAGGGGCCGCCCGAGGCCGACGCGCTGATCCCGCTGGCCGCCGACCCGGACCTGCGGCCGCCGGTCGCCCTGCTCGCCCATGCCGTGGACGAGCCCGGCCGCTCGGCGTTCTGGCCGTTCGCCGCGTTCAGCCCGGAGTGGGTGGCCGTGCGCTGGGCCCTGGAGCACGGCGTCCCGGCCCGCTTCATCGACCTGCCCGCCGCCCACACCCTCGCCTGGGACACCGGACTTTCGCCCGGAGAAGGGGAGGAGGGCGAGCCCGCCGAGGGCGAGCAGGTCCGGATCGATCCGCTCGCCGCGCTCGCCGGGGCCGCCGGGTACGACGATCCGGAGCGCTGGTGGGAGGACGTCGTGGAGCACCGGGGGCCGGGGGAGCGGGACCCCTTCGCCCCGTTCGAGGCGCTGGCCGAGGCCATGGGCGCGCTGCGCGAGCGGTACGGCGTGGGCGGGCACCCCCGCGACCTGGTGCGCGAGGCGCAGATGCGGCTCCGGCTGCGCGACGCGCGCAAGGAGTTCGGGGACGCGGTGGCCGTGGTGTGCGGGGCCTGGCATGTGCCCGCGCTGCGCGAGAAGACGACCGTCACCGCCGACCGGGCGCTGCTGAAGGGGCTGCCCAAGGTCAAGGCCGACCTGACCTGGGTGCCCTGGACGCACCGCAGGCTGGCCCGGTCGAGCGGCTACGGCGCGGGCATCGACTCGCCCGGCTGGTACGGCCATCTCTTCCACGCCCCCGACCGGCCGGTGGAACGGTGGCTGACCAAGGTGGCGGGGCTGCTGCGGGCGGAGGACCGGATCGTGTCCTCCGCGCATGTCATCGAGGCCGTACGGCTCGCCTCCACCCTCGCGGCCATGCGGGGACGCCCGCTGCCCGGCCTGGGCGAGACCACCGACGCGGTGCGCGCGGTGATGTGCGACGGCTCGGACGTGCCGCTGGCCCTGGTGCACGACCGGCTGGTGGTCGGGGACGTCCTGGGGGACGTGCCGGAGTCGGCGCCCGCCGTGCCGTTGCAGCGGGACCTGGTGCGGCGGCAGCGCGCGCTGCGGCTCAAGCCGGAGGCACTGGAGCGCGAGCTGGAGCTGGATCTGCGGGGGGCCACGGACGCGGGCCGCAGCAGACTGCTGCACCGGCTGCGGCTGCTCGGCGTCGACTGGGGGCAGCCGGGGCCCTCGCGGGGGAGCACGGGCACGTTCCGGGAGACCTGGCGGCTGCGCTGGGAGCCGGAGCTGTCGGTGCGGATCGCGGAGGCGGGGGTGTGGGGGACGACCGTGGCCGCGGCGGCGCGGGCCAGGGCGGAGGCGGACGCGGCCGCCGCGGGCACCCTCGCGGACGTCACGGCACTCGCCGAACGGTGCCTGCTCGCCGGTCTGTCCGACGCCCTGCCCGCGGTCATGCGGGCGCTCGCCGACCGCGCGGCCCTGGACACGGACGTCGGCCACCTCGCCCAGGCGCTGCCCGCCCTGGTCCGCTCCCTGCGCTACGGCGACGTACGCGGCACCGACACCCGCGCCCTGGCCGGCGTCGCCGCCGGTCTCGCCGAACGGATCTTCGTCGGCCTCCCCCCGGCCTGCACCTCCCTCGACACCGACGCGGCGGAGCGGATGCGCGGCCATGTGGACGCGGTGCATACGGCGGTGGGGCTGCTGGGGGAGGCTCTGGGCGGTGCGGCGGTCGCGGCCGATGCGCGTGCCGGGGCGGTGAGCGGCGCCGGCGGAGACGGGGCGGGCGGACGGGACGGCGGCGGAACCCGCGCCGGTGGCGGCGCGGCGGGATCCTCGGCGCCCGGTGCCGGTGCCGGTGCCGGTGCCGGTGTCCGGGGGCTCGATGGGCTGCGAGGCCGGTGGCGGGGGGTGCTGGGTGGCCTCGCCGGGCGGGACACCGTTGCCGGAGTGGTCCGGGGGCGGGCGGCGCGGCTGCTGCTGGACGAGGGGGAGCTGAGGGCCGGCGAGGCGGCGCGGCTGATGGGGCTCGCGCTGTCGCCGGGGACGCCGCCCGGTGACGCGGCCGCGTGGATCGAGGGCTTCGTCGGCGGCGGGGGCGGCATGCTGCTGGTGCACGACGAGCGGCTGCTCGGCCTGGTCGACAGCTGGCTGACCGGGGTGCCGGCGGAGGCGTTCACGGACGTACTGCCGCTGCTGCGGCGCACCTTCGCGGCGTACGAGCCGGGGGTGCGCAGAACCCTCGGTGAACTGGTGCGGCGCGGACCCGGAAAGCGGACCAATCCGGCGGCCCGCGGGCCCGGCGCACCCGGTTTCGCCGCCGAGCCGGACACCGGGCGCGCCGACGCCGTGCTGCCCGTGCTGCGGCTGCTGCTCGGGACGACGACCGACGACAAGAGCCTCACGGGGGTGGGCGCATGACGACCGGGACGGCACCGACGCCATTCCAGGACCCGGGGCGCGAGCGGCTGCGGCGCTGGCGGCTCGTGCTCGGCGGGGAGCAGGCCGACGGCACCGGATGCGCGCTGTCCGGGCGGGACGCGAGGATGGACGGGGCGCTGGCCGCGCTCTACGGCAAGGGGGACAAGCCGCGGTCGGGCCGGGAGCGCGCCGCCGGGCTCGGGGCCTCGGCGCCGTCCGTGGCGCGCTGGCTCGGGGACATCCGCACCTACTTCCCCTCCTCCGTCGTCCAGGTCATGCAGCGCGACGCCATCGACCGGCTCGGACTGTTCGCCCTGCTCCTCGAACCGGAGATGCTGGAGGCGGTGGAGGCCGACGTGCACTTGGTCGGCACGCTGCTCTCGCTCAACAAGGCGATGCCGGAGACGACGAAGGAGACGGCGCGGGCGGTGGTGCGCAAGGTGGTGGACGATCTGGAGAGGCGGCTCGCCACCCGCACCCGCGCCACCCTGACCGGCGCCCTGGACCGCAGCGCGCGCGTCAGCCGGCCGCGCCATCACGACATCGACTGGAACCGCACCATCGCGGCCAACCTCAAGCACTACCTGCCCGAGTACCGCACGGTCGTCCCGGAGCGGCTCATCGGCTACGGGCGGGCCGCGCAGTCCGTGAAGAAGGAGGTGATCCTCTGCATCGACCAGTCCGGCTCGATGGCGGCGTCCGTCGTCTACGCGTCCGTCTTCGGCGCGGTCCTCGCCTCCATGCGGTCGATCAGCACCCGCCTGGTCGTCTTCGACACGGCGGTGGTCGACCTCACCGACCAGCTGGACGACCCGGTGGACGTCCTCTTCGGCACCCAGCTCGGCGGCGGCACGGACATCAACCGGGCGCTCGCCTACTGCCAGGGCCACATCACCCGGCCCGCCGAGACCGTCGTCGTGCTGATCAGCGACCTGTACGAGGGCGGCATACGGGACGAGATGCTCAAGCGGGTGGCGGCCATGAAGGCGTCCGGGGTGCAGTTCGTGACCCTGCTCGCGCTGTCGGACGAGGGCGCGCCGGCCTACGACCGTGAGCACGCGGCCGCGCTCGGCGCGCTCGGCGCCCCGGCCTTCGCCTGCACCCCCGACCTGTTCCCCGAGGTGATGGCGGCGGCGCTGGAGAAGCGGCCGCTGCCGATACCGGAGACGGCGTAAGGAAGGGGCGGAACCGGGAACCCGGGGGGCGTGGGCGGCGTCGGAGGGGGCACCGGGTAGCCGGCACCTCCGCCCGCCGCCCGGACACCTCGCTCCGCGGGGCGGCCGCACCCGGTCGGCCGAACGCCATCGGTCCGGCGGGGCGGAGCCCCGCGGGTGGGGCGGGTGGTCCCCATTGGGGTGGGGATCAACCGTTCCGGCCCCGGCGCCATCGGGGCCGTCCGGAGGCCTCACCGGGTCAACCCCAGCCCGGTGAGGCCTCGTACCCGCCGGTAGGACGAGGAGGGCGCGGCACGGCGTGCCAGAGAATCCGGCATCATGTGACAGGTATCACCGCTCGCGTGTGACCCTCGATTTAGGGAGCCCCCGCAAGCGGCGATAACCTGCGAGACGGACATGCCGCGCGCTCGGACACCGTGTGCGCCCCCCTAGTGACAAGCGGACGTCACGTTGCCCTTCGCGGCACGCCCACGCATCCAACGAACCGCGAGATCACTGATAGGGACGGAAGCGCGTGGACCTGTTCGAGTACCAGGCGAGGGACCTCTTCGCCAAGCACGATGTACCGGTGCTGGCCGGTGAAGTCATCGACACGCCTGAGGCGGCGCGCGAGATCACCGAGCGTCTGGGCGGCAAGTCCGTCGTCAAGGCGCAGGTGAAGGTCGGTGGTCGTGGCAAGGCCGGCGGCGTCAAGCTGGCCGCCACCCCGGACGAGGCCGTCGCCCGCGCGACGGACATCCTCGGCATGGACATCAAGGGCCACACGGTCCACAAGGTGATGATCGCCGAGACCGCTCCGGAGATCGTGGAGGAGTACTACGTCTCCTTCCTCCTCGACCGTGCGAACCGCACCTTCCTCTCCATCGCGTCCGTCGAGGGCGGCATGGAGATCGAGGAGGTGGCGGCCACCCGCCCCGAGGCCGTCGCCAAGACGCCGATCGACGCGATCGACGGTGTGACCCCCGAGAAGGCCCGCGAGATCGTCGCGGCCGCCAAGTTCCCGGCCGAGGTCGCCGACAAGGTCGCCGACGTCCTGGTCAAGCTGTGGGACACCTTCATCAAGGAGGACGCCCTCCTGGTCGAGGTCAACCCGCTGGCCAAGGTCGCCTCCGGCGACGTCATCGCCCTGGACGGCAAGGTCTCCCTGGACGACAACGCCGAGTTCCGTCACCCGGACTTCGAGGCGCTGCACGACAAGGCCGCGGCCAACCCGCTGGAGGCCGCCGCCAAGGAGAAGAACCTCAACTACGTCAAGCTCGACGGTGAGGTCGGCATCATCGGCAACGGCGCGGGTCTCGTCATGAGCACCCTGGACGTCGTCGCGTACGCCGGTGAGAACCACGGTGGCGTGAAGCCCGCCAACTTCCTGGACATCGGTGGCGGCGCCTCCGCCCAGGTGATGGCGAACGGCCTGGAGATCATCCTGGGCGACCCGGACGTCAAGTCCGTCTTCGTGAACGTCTTCGGTGGCATCACCGCCTGCGACGAGGTCGCCAACGGCATCGTGCAGGCCCTGAAGCTCCTGGAGGACCGCGGCGAGAAGGTCGAGAAGCCGCTCGTCGTCCGCCTCGACGGCAACAACGCCGAGCTGGGCCGGAAGATCCTCACGGACGCCAACCACCCGCTGGTGCAGCGCGTCGACACCATGGACGGCGCGGCCGCGAAGGCCGCCGAGCTGGCCGCCGCCAAGTAAGCACGAGGACGAGGACACCGACACACCATGGCTATCTGGCTCAACAAGGACAGCAAGGTCATCGTCCAGGGCATGACCGGCGCCACCGGCATGAAGCACACCAAGCTCATGCTCGGTGACGGCACGAACGTCGTGGGCGGCGTGAACCCGCGCAAGGCGGGTCAGACCGTGGACTTCGACGGCACCGAGGTACCCGTCTTCGGCACCGTCAAGGAGGCCATCGAGAAGACCGGCGCCAACGTCTCCGTCATCTTCGTGCCGGAGAAGTTCACGAAGGACGCGGTCGTCGAGGCCATCGACGCCGAGATCGAGCTGGCCGTCGTGATCACCGAGGGCATCGCCGTGCACGACTCGGCGTCGTTCTGGGCGTACGCCGGCAAGAAGGGCAACAAGACCCGGATCATCGGCCCGAACTGCCCCGGCATCATCACGCCGGGCCAGTCGAACGTCGGCATCATCCCGGGCGACATCACCAAGCCGGGCCGCATCGGTCTGGTCTCGAAGTCCGGCACGCTGACGTACCAGATGATGTACGAACTGCGGGACATCGGCTTCTCGACCGCCGTCGGCATCGGTGGCGACCCGATCATCGGCACCACGCACATCGACGCGCTCGCGGCCTTCCAGGAGGACCCCGAGACCGAGCTCATCGTGATGATCGGTGAGATCGGTGGTGACGCGGAGGAGCGTGCCGCCGCGTTCATCAAGGAGAACGTGACGAAGCCGGTCGTCGGTTACGTCGCGGGCTTCACCGCGCCGGAGGGCAAGACCATGGGTCACGCCGGTGCGATCGTCTCCGGTTCCTCCGGTACCGCGCAGGCGAAGAAGGAGGCCCTGGAGGCGGCGGGCGTCAAGGTCGGCAAGACCCCGACCGAGACGGCGAAGCTCGCCCGCGAGATCCTGGGCGCGTGAACCCCCGGCAGAGCCGCGCCCTCCGATGAGCGTGCGCCTCTGACCTGAACGCCGGTAGGCCTGTCCCGTTCCTCGGGGCGGGCCTACCGGCGTTTGCGTTGGCCACCCTGGTGGCTGCGCCGAGAGGGCTTAGGGCGGGCGACCGGAGGTCACCGCGGTGTCGGTTCGATGCGTTCGGCGCCCGACGACGCCTCCCGGCGCAGCTTCGTCCGCAGGGCCAGTTCCTCGGGGGACAGTGGGCCCATCGGGACCGCGCGGGGGACGCCGTCGACGGCCTGGGCGGGGGCGATCGGCGGCTCGTAGTGGGTCGGCGCCGTCCGCAGCGTGAGCGCCGTCGCGCCGATGATCGTCACCGTGAAGGCGATGGCCGCGCGGGTCCAGAAGACGTTGCGGCGTTCGCCGAGGGTGCGCACCGTCGGCGGGCGGGACGCGCGCAGGCGCTCGCGCGAGGACAGCTCCGCCAGCCGGCGGTGCAGCAGCGCCGTGTCCGCCAGCTCCGGGACCCGCGCCGCCATCGCCTCCCGCGCGTGCGTCAGCCGGTTCGCCGCCGCCGGTGTGCTGGCCTCCGTCTCCGCCGCCGTCTCCGGGAGGTCGAGCCCGACGCCGTCGTACAGCACGAGCGTGCGCCGGTACGACGGCGGCAGCGTGAGCAGCGCGTTCAGCAGATCCCGGTCGGCCGGATCCGCGGGCGGCGGCTCCGGCTGCCGGTAGCAGGGGCGGAACCGGTGCCAGGGGGAGAGCGCGCAGTCGTACGCCACCGCCCGCACCCACCCGGCCGGGTCCCGGTCCCTGGCGACCTCGGGCCAGCGCTGCCAGGCCAGCTGGAAGGCGCGCTCCACCGCCTCGCGGGCCAGTTCGCGGCGCCCGCACAGCAGATAGGTCTGGCGGACGAGGGCCGGGGCGCAGAAGGCGTAGAGCGCGTCGAAGGCCTGAGCGGGCGTCAGCGGCTCGGGTCCGCCGGGGTCCGGCTTCCCGGACGGTCCGTCAGGGGCCGCCGGCCCGGCGATCGCGCCGAGGAACTCGGTGTACGCCCGCCCCTCGGCACCGGTCGGCGCCCGGCGCCCTGACTCCCACGCGCGCACCGTGGCGCGGGCCACGCCGAGGCGTCTGGCCAGCTGAGCCTGGGTCAGGGAGCGGGCCTGGCGCAGGCGTCGGCGTTCCTGCGGCGGTGGCAGCGGCCCGGCGGGGATCTGCGTGCTCGTGCTCACCATGCGCCCTTTCGTACGATAAGTGACATAAACATATATTGAGCGACACTACGGTGCTTCCCCTGTTACGCCGGGAAAGCGCGTGTCGTTGGGACCATGGCCGGGTGACCCAGATGACCGCGCGCCGACCGTCGCTCACCCCCCTGTCCAGCCGACTGCGCGACCGTTCGCCCGGACTGTCCGCGAGCCTGCTGAACGGCGTGGTCGCGGCCGGACTCGGCCTCGGCGCGCTCACCGTGCTGGTCCTGGGCCTGTGGATCAGCTCGCCGTACCCCGACAGCGGGCCGGGCGGCGCGCTGCACATCGCCGCCGCGCTGTGGCTGCTCGGCCACGGCGTCGAACTGGTCCGCACCGGCACCCTCTCGGGCGCGCCCCTCCCGGTGGGCGTCACCCCGTTGCTGCTGCTCGCGCTGCCCGCGTGGCTGCTGTACCGGGCGGGCCGGTACGCCACGGACGCCTCCGCCGAGCCCGACGGGCCGCCACCCGTGCCCGTGCGCACGGCCTGGCTCGGTGTGGTCCTCGGCTACCTCGCCGTCGGCACCGCCGTCGCCCTGTACTGCTCCGGTGGCGAACTCCGGCCCTCCTGGGCCTGGTTGACGGTCTCCTTCCCGCTCGTCGCGGCGGCCGGGGCGGGCGCCGGGGTGTGGTCGGCACACGGCTGCCCGCCCGCGCCGCTGCTGGTCGTGCTGAAGGCGGTGCCGCACCCGGTACGGCGGGTGGTGTTCGGTACGGACGCGCGGGCGCGGGCGGCCACGGCGGTACGGGCCGCCGGTGCCTCGACCGCGGTGCTGGCCGGCGGCGGGGCGCTGCTCGTCGCCGCCTCGACGGTGTGGCACGGGGACGCGGCGCGGGCGTCGTTCGTCCAGCTGACGGACGGGTGGACGGGCCGGTTCGCGGTGCTGCTGCTCGGCATGGCGCTGGTCCCCAACGCCGCGGTGTGGGCGGCCTCCTACGCCCTCGGCCCCGGCTTCGTGCTCGGCGCCGGGCACCCGGTGCATCCGCTCGCCTCCGACCCGGCGCCGCTGCTGCCGCCGTTCCCGCTGCTCGCGGCGGTCCCGGACGCGGGCCCCGGCACCCGGCTGAACTGGGCGGCCGCGCTGGTGCCGGTGGCGGCGGGGGTGGTGGCCGGGTGTTTCGTGGCCCGCGGCGCGGTACGACGCCCAGGGCGGGGGGAGCCGCCCCGGATGCGCTGGTCGGCGGCCCGTACCGCCGGTGTGACCCTGCTGACGGCCGCGGTCTGCGCCCTTCTGCTGGCCCTCCTCGCCGGCCTCTCCGGTGGCGCCCTGGGCGTCGACGCGCTCTCCCGCTTCGGGCCCCTGTGGTGGCAGACGGGCCCGGCGGCGGGCGCCTGGACCGCGCTGCTCGGTATGCCGACGGCTCTCGTCGTACGGGCGTGGCGGCTGCGGGGCGCGGAGACCCCGAAGACGGCGCCGGGCGCACAGAAGCCGACGGGTTCGCGGAGGCCAACGGGCTTGCAGGACCCCAAGTCCCCGGAAAGAGCGAAGGATTCAGGGAAGGCGAAGGACTCCGGAAAGGCGAAGGACTCCGGGAAGGCCGGCGGCAGAGCCGAGCGCGAGGACGACCGCCGGGACGAGGACGCCTACGACATCCTCCCCGCCGACCCTCCGGCGGAACTCCGCGTCGAACTGCCCGCCGGCTTCCGCCCCGAGCGGCCCGCGGCCGCGCCGCCCGCCACGGAGATCCCGGAAACCCCGACAACCCCGAAGGCCGCCGGAACCACAGAACCCCCCGAAACCCAGCCCACCGCCGAGCCCCAGCCCACCGCCGAGACCGAGGAACCCCCCGGAACCCCCGAGACTCCCGGAACCCCGGGGACAACCCCCGAAACGCCCCCCGAAACCCCCTGACCCCGCCCCGCTCTACTCGTTCCCCGCCCCCAGCACGCTCCGCAGCTGCTCCGGCAGCAGCGTCTGGCACGACTGCTTCGCCTCGTGCGTGAGCGCGTCGTTCACACACGTGAAGTAGTCGCGGTAGACGAACTGGACCGTGAACGTGGAGGCGACCAGCACCAGGGCCAGGGACGCCGTGACCAGACCGCCGACGGCCGCCGTCGTCTGGGGCCGGCCCGGGGCCGGGGCCGCCGGCTTGGCCGGGTCGGGGGTGCGGGGCTTGGCGCGCAGGGAGCTGATGCCCCAGTACAGCGCCAGCGCGCCCAGCAGCAGCGAGACGTACGGCCAGCTGAACAGGGCGAAGAAGATGGCCCACATCCCGGACAGCAGCGCGTACCGCGCCCGGCGCTGGACCGGGTCCGTGGGGTCCCAGCGCATGCCCGCGCCGGGTCCGCCCTGACCGCTGCGACCACCCTGCCCGCCGGGACCGCCCTGGGGGCCCGCGCCGGGACGCTCGCCGAAGCCGCCGGAGGACCGACCGGGCTGCCGGTCGCTCCACTGGCTGCCCCAGGGGCCGCCGCCGTGACCGCCCTGGCCGCCACCGGGACCCTGCGGACCGGAGGCGCCGCCCGGATGCCGCGGTTGCCACGGGCGGTCCGGTGCGCCCTCCGGCGGCGGCGCGAACGGATTGTCCTGCTCGCCCTCACCGCCGCGGCCACCGCTCCCGGACTCGCCGCCCTGCCCCGCACCGGAGCCCTGAGCCCCGCCCCGCGGAGCGTCGGGCGGCGTCGAGGGCCGCTCGCGCAGCAGCACTCCGGCGCGCTCCCCTCCCTGGGCCGGAACTGGCGGGAACGCGCGGAGTCGCAGGCTGCGGACGGGCATCAAAAGAGCGTCTTCCCCTAGATCAACACGGCTGGTCGTCGTGAGCTTCCACCTTGTCAACGCGTCGTACGACGACCGCGTTCCCGGGGCTGCTCCTGTCGATTCCCCCCGAACGCTACCTCCCGGCCACGCACCCGTCCCGTGGGGGCCGTCCGGGGTGCCGGTATCGTTGCTGGCGGTCGGCCGCTTCGTAGACTTCCCCGTATCACGGGGCGCGAAGCATTCGTATGACCATACAAACCGCCGACGGTACAGACCGCTTCGTGAGAAAGGGCCCCACCGTGGCCGCCAACCCCGTGGCCAAGCGCCTCGTCGTGCTGGTCTCCGGATCAGGCACCAACCTCCAGGCGCTCCTGGACGAGATCGAGCGCACCGGAGCCGAGGCGTACGGCGCGCGGATCGTCGCCGTCGGGGCCGACCGTGACGGCATCGAGGGGCTCGCCCGCGCCGAGCGGGCCGGGCTGCCGACGTTCGTGTGCAAGGTGAAGGACCACGCGAGCCGCGCGGAGTGGGATGCCGCCCTGGCCGCGGCGGTCGCGGCGTACGAGCCCGATCTCGTAATCTCCGCCGGGTTCATGAAGGTCGTGGGCAAGGAGTTCCTCGCGCGCTACGGCGGGCGGCTCGTCAACACCCACCCGGCCCTGCTGCCCAGTTTTCCCGGCGCCCACGGCGTCCGCGACGCGCTCGCGTACGGCGTCCGGGTCACCGGCTGCACCGTCCACTTCGTCGACGACGGCGTCGACACCGGTCCGATCATCGCGCAGGGCGTGGTGGAGGTCCGGGACGAGGACGACGAGAGCGCGCTGCACGAGCGCATCAAGGAAGTCGAGCGAAGGCTGCTCGTCGAGGTCGTGGGCCGGCTCGCCCGGCACGGCTATCGCATCGAGGGACGAAAGGTAGTTATCCAGTGACCGCCGAGAGCAACAAGCGGCCCCTTCGCAGGGCGCTCGTCAGCGTCTACGACAAGACCGGCCTGGAAGAGCTGGCGCGCGGGCTGCACGAGGCCGGTGTCGAGCTGGTGTCGACCGGTTCCACAGCCTCCCGCATCGCCGCCGCCGGCGTCCCGGTCACCAAGGTCGAGGAGCTGACCGGCTTCCCCGAGTGCCTGGACGGCCGGGTCAAGACCCTGCACCCGAAGGTGCACGCCGGCATCCTCGCCGACCTGCGCCTGGAGAGCCACCGCGAGCAGCTCGCCGAGCTGGGCGTGGCCCCGTTCGACCTGGTCGTGGTGAACCTCTACCCGTTCCGCGAGACCGTCGCCTCCGGCGCCTCGGCCGACGAGTGCGTGGAGCAGATCGACATCGGCGGCCCCTCGATGGTCCGCGCCGCTGCCAAGAACCACCCCTCGGTCGCCGTCGTGACCAGCCCCGACCGGTACGCCGACGTCCTCGCGGCCGTCCGGGACGGCGGCTTCGACCTGGCCGCCCGCAAGCGGCTGGCCGCCGAGGCGTTCAAGCACACCGCCGCCTACGACGTGGCCGTCGCCTCCTGGTTCGCCGCCGACTACGCCCCCGCGGACGACTCGTCCTTCCCGGACTTCGCCGGTGCCACCTGGGAGCGCAAGAACACCCTGCGCTACGGCGAGAACCCGCACCAGGGCGCGGCGCTGTACGTGGACGGCACGGGCGGTCTGGCCGAGGCGGAGCAGCTGCACGGCAAGGAGATGTCGTACAACAACTACACGGACACGGACGCCGCGCGCCGTGCCGCGTACGACCACGACGAGCCCTGCGTCGCGATCATCAAGCACGCCAACCCCTGCGGCATCGCGGTCGGCGCGGACGTCGCCGAGGCGCACCGCAAGGCGCACGCCTGCGACCCGCTGTCCGCGTTCGGCGGCGTCATCGCCGTGAACCGGCCGGTCAGCAGGGAGATGGCCGAGCAGGTCGCGGAGATCTTCACCGAGGTCATCGTCGCCCCGGACTACGAGGAGGGGGCGCTCGAAGCCCTCACCAAGAAGAAGAACATCCGGGTGCTGAAGGCGGCGGGCGCGCCGGGCAACCAGGTCGAGGCCAAGCCGGTGGACGGCGGTCTGCTGCTCCAGGTCACCGACCGGCTCCAGGCCGAGGGCGACGACCCTGCCAACTGGACGCTGGCCAGCGGCGAGGCACTGTCCGCCGAGGAGCTGAAGGACCTCGCCTTCGCCTGGAAGGCGTGCCGCGCGGTCAAGTCCAACGCGATCCTGCTCGCCAAGGACGGCGCCTCGGTCGGCGTCGGCATGGGCCAGGTCAACCGCGTCGACTCCTGCAAGCTCGCGGTCGAGCGGGCCGGGCAGGAGCGGGCCCGCGGTTCCTACGCGGCCTCCGACGCCTTCTTCCCCTTCCCCGACGGCCCGCAGATCCTGATCGACGCCGGTGTCCGCGCGATCGTCCAGCCCGGCGGCTCGGTCCGCGACGAGCTGGCCGTCGAGGCGGCCCAGAAGGCGGGCGTGACCATGTACTTCACGGGCACGCGGCACTTCTTCCACTGAACCCGTCAGCGGGCGTACGGCGGCCTCCGGCCCTCCCCCGAGGGGGCCGGAGGCCGCCGCGTCCCTCTCCGGTCAGCAGGGACGCAGGGAGTAGATCGGGTCCCAGGTGGCGGTGCCGGCCTGGTAGGCGGTCGAGGTCCAGCGGACGCTGCCGTCCTGGTTGAAGAACCGGGCGACCGTGCCGGGCGTCTGGTTGTTGGTGAACGGGCCGTCACCGGTCCAGTTGCTCACCGTCCACGTCTGGCACTTGTAGAAGTCGAACGTGGTGCCCCTGACGACCATGCAGAGGTGGCCGTACGCGCAGGCCAGGTCCTTGGCGGCGAGCCTGCCCGCGGGGGCCTTCGTGAGGGTGAGGCCGTCGTAGCGGACCCGGTCCTTCGTCACCTCCAGCGCGGCCGGGTGGCCCGGCAGCAGCTGGTCGGCGGTGCGCTCGACGGCGGTGACGCGGGTGCCGTCCGGGGCGGCGGAGGCGGTGGCCGCGGCCGTGGAGCCGGCGAGCAGGGCGGTGGCCGCGACGAGCAGCGCGGCGGGCTTGGCGATCTTCACTGTTCCCCCATGTGAACGATGCACTGTTCCCTCGTGTGAACGAGGGGGGTGGTCGCTCCGCCGTGGCGGAGTGGTTCCACCGTCCCAGCCGGGCCGCCGAGCCGGTACCTCGGAGGTCTCAGGGTGTGTACTGCGCGAGGTAGCGGGCGACCTCGGCGCAGTAGGCGCGGTAACGCGCCGGGATACCGCCCGTGGAGTTGACCGTCTTGTACGACGTCCGGTACCCGGCCGCGTCCAGGACCCGCCGGTCGCCGGGCAGCCCCGCCTCCAGATGGGCGTCGATGTAGCAGAGATAGCGCCCCATGGCCGGGATGGACACGGCCGGGGTCAGCGGAGGTGTGGGGGTCGCGGCGGCGGGGATGCCGTCGTCCCGCATCCACCAGCGCAGCACGGACGGGGTCCAGCGGGCGATGCCGTACTCCTGGGTGCCCGGATCGGCGAGGTCCGCGTCGAAGCCGCTCTCGGCCTTCAGCATGGCCGCGATCAGCGCGGGGCTGACGTCAGGGCGGGGGCAGCCGTGGGCGGCGTCCACGATCAGCCGCCGGTAGCGCACCGGAACGCCCCGGTCGGTGCGCAGTTCGGCGGCGCCGTAGCGGGCCAGGGCCTTGTCGTCACCGGCCTGCCGCTGGTCGAGGCCGTACCCGAGGAGGGCGGCGAGGACGGTGGCCGCGAGGGCCAGGACGGCCGTACGGCGACGGCGGCCTGCGCGCGAGAGGCGGGCCAGCCGGGGTGCGCTTCCGGTGCCCGCGGCGGCCGTGACCCGGCGCAGCAGCGCCTCGGTGCCGATCCGCCCGGCGTGCGTACGGGCCAGGCAGTCCCGCACGATCTCCCGCCAGGCGTCCGGGAGTTCGGTCGCGAGGCGCAGTTCCTCGGTGCCGCGCGCATAGGCGACGGCGGCGTCCCGGCGGGCCGACGGGGTGCCGCCGGGCAGCGGGAAGGAGCCGGTGAGCAGGAGGTGGGCGAGGACGCCGAAGGCCCAGATGTCGGCCGACGGGCGGATCGGCCGGCCGCGTTCGCCGATCTCCGCCCACAGCAGTTCGGGCGGGGTGTAGTCGGGGGTGGAGAAGGCGGGCGTGTAGCCGTGGGTGCCCTCCAGCTCGGCGGCCATGTTGAAGTCGGCGAGCCGCGCCGAACCGTCCGCCATCAGCAGCACGTTGGCCGGTTTGAGGTCTCCGTGCACCCAGCCCGCCCGGTGCAACTGGGCGAGTCCTTCGGCGATCTGGGCCAGCAGTACGGGCCCGGCTCGCGGCCGGGGCGCGGCGGCGAGCAGCGCGGACAGGGAGCCCTCCGCGCGTTCCAGGACGAGGACGGTGGCGCCGTCGAGGGCGGGGCGTCCGGGGTCGTCGACGACGAGTGTCTCGTACATCCGGATCAGACGCGGTCGCCGCAGCCGGCGTAACAACTCCACCTCCCTTTCCACGAGTTCGCGCAGGTGGGCGAGGTGGCGGGGGGTGCCGGTGCCGGTAGGCAGGAACTTCAGGGCGGCGGTGGCGGGGTGCCGTTCGTCCGGCCCGCCGAGCCGGCGCGCCGCGTACACGCTGCCGAAGGCGCCCGTCGCGAGCGGTTCGCGGACCTCCCAGCCGCCCACCCGGTAGCCCCTGGGGACCGGTACGGCGTACGGCTCGGTCACCGCGCGGACCGGCGCACGGGTCCGGCGGCGGTCCCGGACCCCGTGGCGGTCCCGGTGGCGGTCCCGGAGCCGGTGCCGGAGAGCACCACCAGGTCGTCCTCGCGCACCAGGTCGAAGCGGAGCGCCAGCGAGACCAGGGACTCCTTCTTGCCGTTCAGACGCGGGCCCGGATCCGCCGTGTCCGGGCCGGGTTTGAGCCGCAGCTTCACCGCGAGGTAGTCGATGTTCCACTGCACCGAGGCGCGCGAGGCGGCCGGCCAGGCGGGTGCGAGCCGGGCCACGACCTTGTCGACGGTGGGCAGCGGGGCGTGCGGATCACCGCGCAGCCGGGGCTCGCACAGGGCGGCCAGTACGGCGAAGTAGCGCTTGGTGCGGTCCACGGAGAAGGCCGGGGCGGTGGTGTCGCCGTCCGCCCCGCAGCCGTCGCGCAGATAGTCGTGGCGCGGCGCCCACACCTCGACGGCGAGCAGGTCGCCGCCCGCGGGCAGCACGATCCGGGAGAACTCGAAGGGCACCGGCGCCTCCAGCCGGCCCGGCCCCACCTTGATGTGCTCGCCCGTGCCCTCCGGGTTCTCCACGACGTACGTCTGGTGCGCGGACAGGTTGCTCAGCGTCCAGAACGCGCCCTGGGCGGCGAGTTCCCCGGCGCGGCGCGAGACCCCTTCGTGCGGGATCGGCAGATCGTTGCCGGGCGCCCGTCCGAAGCGGAGGCGCTCGCCGGGGGCGAGGCGGATCTGGCCGCGTCGCTGCCGGTCCTCCGTGGCCGGCGGAGGTACGACGATGATGCTGTACAAGGTGCGTCTCCCCGTGCCCGACGGCTTCTCCCAGACCCGACGGCTTCTCTCAGAGTAGGGCGACGCACCGGGGCCGTGCCTCCCCCCGGAAGGGTGAGACACGGCCCCGGATGATGAATGGCGCGAATCGCTCCGCGGCGCCCGCGGTGTCCGGGCGCCCGCGGACTCAGTAGCGCGGCCGGCCGAACCAGGCCTTGCCGTCGGCGCTGCCGACGAAGCAGGCGATCAGGATGCCGAGCACGATGTGGAAGATGCCCACGATGACGAGGAACGGGTAGACGCCGAGCACCGCGGTCAGGATGCCGAAGACCAGCGTGGTGACCCGCAGGTTGTTGCCGCCGGAGCCGAACTTCGCGGCCAGGACGGCCGCCCACACCAGCCAGGCGAGCGCGAGCACCGTGAACGCCCACAGCGCGCCCACCGGGTAGTCGGAGAGTCCCGGTATCGAGTTGTCGTGCTTGGCCTTGTTG
The DNA here is from genome assembly GCF_044327085.1 of Streptomyces sp. AM6-12. Classification (NCBI taxonomy): domain Bacteria; kingdom Bacillati; phylum Actinomycetota; class Actinomycetes; order Kitasatosporales; family Streptomycetaceae; genus Streptomyces; species Streptomyces sp. AM6-12. The sequence goes on along the minus strand of NZ_JBIQWN010000001.1, from coordinate 2,918,045 downwards.
ACGGCCACGGCGAAGAAGGCGAAGAGGGCCACGCCGATGACCTGGAGGCCGACGATCACCCACAGCATCACGCGGGCCGCGTTGACCTTGCCGGGCATGGTGGTCATCGGGGCGGCGGCGTACGACTGCTGGACCGGCGGCGCGGCCGGGTAGCCGTAGCCGGGCTGCTGCGGCTGCCCCTGCGGGGTGCCGTAGGGGTTGTTCGGGTCGCCGTAGCTCATGGCTGGTGTTTCCTCCGTCGTGTCGAGCGAGTGCGGGGACGAGGCGCGGCACTGCACGGAGGAGAGTTTCTACAGATGCGGTCCGTCCCCCCGATGAGCTGCCCGCTGCACTGTGCTGTTCATCGTTCTTGACCGGATAGTGACTTGTCCAGCCGGAATCCTCCGACGTTGTGCAAGTGCAACATCGGTGATCACCCGGGCCCTCCCGCGGACCCTGGCGGGGGCCCGGTGCGGCCCCGGTGCGGCCCCGGATTGGAACCTCGGGGCGGTCATCCTGGAGGATGGGGGTATGACCGCCCAGATTCTCGATGGCAAGGCCACCGCAGCCGCGATCAAGTCCGATCTGACCGCCCGCGTGGCGGCGCTGAAGGAGAAGGGCGTCACGCCCGGCCTCGGCACGATCCTGGTCGGGGAGGACCCCGGCAGCCGCAAGTACGTCGCGGGCAAGCACCGCGACTGCGCCGAGGTGGGCCTCGCCTCCATCCAGCGGGAGCTGCCGGCCACGGCCACTCAGGAGGAGATCGAGGCGGTCGTCCGCGAGCTGAACGAGGACCCGGCCTGCACCGGCTACATCGTCCAGCTGCCGCTGCCCAAGGGCATCGACGAGAACCGCATCCTGGAGCTGATGGACCCGGCCAAGGACGCGGACGGCCTGCACCCGATGAACCTGGGCCGCCTGGTCCTCAACGAGCCGGCCCCGCTGCCCTGCACCCCCAACGGCATCCTCACCCTGCTGCGCCGCTACGGCGTGGAGATCAAGGGCGCCGAGGTCGTGGTCGTCGGCCGGGGCGTCACCATCGGGCGCCCGATGCCGCTGCTGCTCACCCGCCGCAGCGAGAACGCCACCGTCACCCAGTGCCACACCGGCACCCGCGATCTGTCCGCCCACCTCAAGCGCGCCGACATCGTGATCGCGGCGGCCGGCTCCCCGCACCTGATCCGCGCCGAGGACATCAAGCCGGGCGCGGCCGTCCTGGACGTGGGCGTCTCGCGCAACGCCGAGGGCCGGATCGTCGGCGATGTCCACCCGGACGTGGCAGGCGTGGCCGGTTTCATCTCCCCCAACCCCGGCGGTGTCGGCCCGATGACGCGGGCCCAGCTGCTGGTCAACGTGGTCGAGGCGGCGGAGCGCAGTGCCGGCTGAGGACACGCGGGACGGCGAGGAGACCGTCCGCGACGCGATCAGCGCCCCCGACGCCGAGGGGCGCCCGCGGCGGGTCACCCGCCGCTTCCCGCTGTTCACCAGGGACACCGCACGGCCCGAGGGCGGCGGCCGGGCCGCGTCCGGCGACGCCCCCGCGCCCGCCCGGCAGTGGCCCCTGCTGGTGGTGCTGGGCACGGTCGCGCTCGGCCTGCTGCTGACCGCGTTCGACGCGTTCCGCGTGGGCACCGTGCTGATCGGCGCCGCGCTGCTGGCCGGCGCGGTGCTGCGCTGGATGCTGCCCGGCGTCGGCATGCTCGCGGTCCGGTCCCGCTTCACCGACATCAGCACCTACGGCGTCCTCGGCCTGGCGATCGTCCTGCTGGCCCTGATGGCCCAGCCGCATCCCCTGCTGGAGATCCCGTTCCTGAGCAACACACTGCACTTCACGATGACCAAATAGGGCCGGCGGTACGGCGGTTCGCCCCCACCCCCGTCGCGGGGCGAACCGCCGCGGGACACACCCTGGCTTCTGGTGAACGGCCTGAACAACGGCTGTCTTCGCGCTGTGGCACGGAAGTGACCGTTCCGCTGAACGGTGACCGTCCGGTACGAAAGTGGGGATGAGGGGGGAGACGATGCCTCGTTGGAAGACCTTGCCGAACGAACTCGACCCGGAGATCAAGGAGTTCGTCAGCCAACTGCGGTGGCTCGTGGACCTCGGCGGGCTCGGCGCCGCGGCCCTGGCCGACCGCACGGGTTACGGCAGGGCGTCCTGGGAGGACTACCTCGCCGGCCGGCTCCTCGCCCCCAAGGGCGCGGCGGTCGCGCTCGCCGAGGCGGCGGGCACCAGCCCGGTGCCGATCATCACGATGTGGGAGCTGGCGGAACGGGCGTGGAGTCGGGCGGAGTTGGGGCACGAGCACGCGATGGCCGGGCGCCGGGCCGCGAACGGGACCGAGGGCGGCACGCTCACCGTCCCGAAGATCCCCGCCCAGCCGAAAGCCGCGGAGGCCGCGGAGTCGGTGGAGGCGGCGGAGTGCGGGAACGCCGGGAGTGCGGCGAAGGGCGCGTCCGGTGGCGGCTCGTGGGGGCTGGCCGGGTACCGGGGGCCGTCACGGGCGAGCGGGCGGCCCGGGGCGTGGCCGGAGCCGGCACGAGTCCCCGGCGCGCCGGAACCGCAGTCCCCCCGGAGCCTGCGGAGCCCGCAGGAAACCCAGGGCACCCAGGGCATCCAAGGTATTCAGGGCATCCGGAGCGCCCAGCGCATCGGGAGTGCCCAGGGCCCCCAGGCCTCCGCCGGCCACCAGACCTCCGTGGGCTCCCAGACCTCTGTCGCCTCACGGCCCCCTGTAGGCCCTCAGATTCCTCAGATCCCCCATGACTCTCCCGGCCCGCAGGCCACTCAGGGTCTCGACGCGGTACGGCCCTCCGGACCCGACGGCGCGTCCGGGTACCGGCAGCCGGTGCTGATGTTCCTCGGCGGGTTCGTCACCGTGCTGGTGCTCATCCTCGGCGTCTTCTTCCTCACCGGCGGGCACGGCGGCGGCAGGCACGAGGCCGCGCCCGAGCGGGCCGCCCGGAGCGCCGGTCCCAGGGCGAGCCTTCCGCCGGGCGTCCGCTGTTCCGGTGCGGACTGCGTGGGCAAGGACGCCGAGTCGATGGGGTGCAGCGGCGACCAGGTGGCCACCGCACAGACCGTCTCCCTCGGCACCACCACCCTGGAAGTGCGCTACAGCAAGGTCTGCGGCACGGCGTGGGGCCGGATCACCGGTGCGGTGCCCGGCGACAAGGTCCAGGTCACCGGGGCGCGGGGCAAGGTCCGGGAGACCGGGGAGGCCACCGAGGCGGGCGACACCATCGCCTACACCCCGATGATCGCCGTAACGGATCCGGCGCGTGCGACGGCGTGCGCCACGCTCGCGTCGGGCCGCACCGGGTGCACGCGGTGAAGCCGAACGGATGAATTCCGGATCGGCAGGCATGCCCGGCCGGATCCTGGGCACGCGAGCTGATACCCCCCACGGGAGACCGGTCCGCCGGTACCCCCACCGGCGGCCGATCCGTCCACCCTCTCCGGACGGACGGCCGCTTTTCTCCGTCCCGCGCGATCCGCTGTGGGCTGAGCCACAGGGCCCCGCACGTCTCGCATGCCGGATGCGCGATAGCCTGACCGGTGGATCTCTCTTGATGCCAAGAGATCGATCATCCAACCGGGGCAGGGACGCCCCACCGCCAGCTGTCATACGGAGAACGCCATGACCCGCACTCCCGTGAACGTCACCGTCACCGGCGCGGCCGGCCAGATCGGTTACGCCCTGCTCTTCCGCATCGCCTCCGGCCAGCTGCTCGGCGCGGATGTGCCGGTCCGCCTGCGCCTCCTGGAGATCACCCCGGCGCTCAAGGCCGCCGAGGGCACGGCCATGGAGCTGGACGACTGCGCCTTCCCGCTGCTCCAGGGCATCGACATCACCGACGACCCGAACGTCGCCTTCGACGGCGCCAACGTGGCCCTGCTGGTGGGCGCCCGCCCGCGCACCAAGGGCATGGAGCGCGGTGACCTGCTGGAGGCCAACGGCGGCATCTTCAAGCCGCAGGGCAAGGCCATCAACGACCACGCCGCGGACGACATCAAGGTCCTGGTCGTCGGCAACCCGGCCAACACGAACGCGCTGATCGCGCAGGCGGCGGCGCCGGACGTACCGGCCGAGCGGTTCACCGCGATGACCCGGCTGGACCACAACCGCGCGCTGACGCAGCTGGCGAAGAAGACGGGCTCCACCGTCGCCGACATCAAGCGGCTGACGATCTGGGGCAACCACTCCGCCACGCAGTACCCGGACATCTTCCACGCGACGGTCGGCGGCAAGAACGCGGCCGAGGTCGTCAGCGACGAGAAGTGGCTGGCCGAGGACTTCATCCCGACCGTCGCCAAGCGCGGTGCGGCGATCATCGAGGCTCGTGGCGCGTCGTCGGCTGCGTCCGCCGCGAACGCCGCGATCGACCACGTGTACACCTGGGTGAACGGCACGGCCGAGGGCGACTGGACGTCCATGGGCATCCCGTCCGACGGTTCGTACGGGGTGCCGGAGGGCCTGATCTCCTCCTTCCCCGTCACCACGAAGAACGGCACGTACGAGATCGTGCAGGGCCTGGAGATCAACGAGTTCTCCCGCGCCCGCATCGACGCGTCGGTCAAGGAGCTGTCCGAGGAGCGCGAGGCGGTCCGCGCGCTCGGCCTCATCTGACGGTAGTTCCGCACGCGGGCCCCGCTCCGGTTCTCCTCCGGAGCGGGGCCCGCGTGCATGTCCGTCCCCCGGCCCTAGGGGGTCGCCGCCGGCGTCGGCCGTGAAGCCGACGTCTCGCGTGCGCCGTACCCCCTCACCACCACCGCCGTGGCCACCAGCACCACCGCTCCCACCACCCGCAGCGCCGGGCCCATCCCCTGGGTCAGGTCGGTGTGGCCGGACAGCACCGTGCCGGTCACCGCGACGCCCAGGGCCGCGCCGGTCTCACGGGCCGTGGTGCCCAGGCCCGAGCCCAGGCCCGCCTGGTGGGTGGGCAGGGAGGTGACGACGCCCATCGTCAGCGGCGGCATGGACAGGCCCGCGCCGGTGGAGATGACCAGGAGCCAGCAGACGAAGAGGGCGTACGGCGTGGCCGCGGTCGCCGTGGACGCGCCGAGCAGCCCGGCGCCGATGAGCGCGAGCCCTGTACCGACGAGGGCGCGCGGCCGGTGGGACCAGCGCGCGGCCAGCTTCTGCGCGCCGGCCATCCCGATCACCAGCGGCATGATCGCCACCCCGGTGACCGCGGGACCGTACCCCTTGACCTCCTGCAAGTACTGCGAGTTGACGAAGAAGAGGGAGAAGAGGCCGAAGAACCCCGTCGCCGTGCCGAGGGACGCCGCCCGCAGCCGGGGCGAGGCGAACACCCGAGGGTCGAACAGCGGGCCCCGCGCCCGCAGCGCGTGCACCGTGAACGCCGCCACCAGCACCGCCCCCGCGCCGAACGCGCCGGTGATCCGCGCCGACAGCCAGCCGTACGACGGCCCCTCGATGATCCCGAACAGCACGGCCACCAGCCCCGCGATCAGCAGGACCGCGCCGAGCGGGTCGGTGTGGCCCGACGTCGGGCGTTCCGTGCGGGGGACGACGCGCGCCACCACCGCGACCAGCAGCGCCGCGAGCGGCACCATGGCCCAGAACAGCGCCCGCCAGCCGAGGAATTGACCCACGAGCCCGCCGCCGAGGTTGCCCGCCGCCCCGCCGAGGCCGATCGACAGGGTCCACGCGGCCATTGCGCCGAGCCGCTGCGCGGGTGCCGCGAGCCGCATCAGCAGGGACAGCGTGGCCGGGGTGATCAGCGCGGCGCCCGCGCCGGACAGCCCCCGGCCCGCGATCAGCACCAGCGGCGCCCCCGCCAGCGCGCTGGTCGCCGCGCCCGCCGCGAACAGCGCGAGCCCGGCGAGCAGCGCGCCCTTGCGCCCGTACCGGTCGCCGAGCGCCCCGGCGGGGATCAGCAGACCGGCGAAGACGATGACGTAGGCGTCGACCGTCCACAGGACCTCGGCGCCCGAGGGCCGCAGCGCCGACGAACTCAGCTGCGGTATCAGCAGGTTGATCGCCGCCACCATGCTCTGCGCGACCAGGACACAGGCACACAGGGCGAGCAGGGCGGGGCGTTTCAGGGCGTGCGAGGGCACGGCTCCTCCCAAGGAGCTCGAACGGGTGAAAGGGATGCCCGCTCACCGTAGGCTCGCCCTTGACCTGCACTCCAGTGCAACGTATGCAAGGAATGAATGCGTATGACGCAATCCACCGGCCTCGACCTGAATCTGCTGGTCGCGCTCGACGTACTGCTCGACGAGCAGAGCGTGCGGGGGGCCGCGCGCCGGCTGCACCTGTCCGAGCCGGCCATGAGCCGCACCCTCGGCCGCATCCGCAAGGCGCTCGGCGACCCCGTCCTGGTGCGGGCCGGCCGGCAACTGGTACCGACCCCGCACGCGCTGGCCGTACGCGCCGAGGTGAGCGCCGTGGTGGAGCGGGCCCGCGCCCTGTTCGCGCCCGGCCGGGACACCGACCTGCGCACGGTGAGCCGTACCTTCACGATCCTCGGCCACGACGCCATCGTCGCCACCCACGGCGCCGCCCTGCTCGCCCGCGCCGCGCGCGAGGCCCCCGGCATCCGGCTGCGCTTCCTGTCCGAGAGCCACATCGACGCCCCCTTCCTGCGCCAGGGCACCGCCGACCTGGAGATCGGCATGATCGACACCACCGCGCCCGAGGTGCACCAGGAGACGGTCTACGAGGACCGCATGCTCGGCGTCGTACGCTCCGGACACCCCTTGCTGGAGGGGGAGTTGACCCCCGAGCGGTTCGCCACCGCGGCCGGTCACCTCATCGTCTCCCGGCGCGGCCGGCTGCGCGGGCCGGTCGACGAGGCGCTGGCCGAGCTGGGGCTGAGCCGGCGGGTGGTGGCCAGCGTCGGCACCTACCCGGCGTCGCTGTTCGTGCTCCGCGAGACCGATCTCATCGGCCTGATCAGCCCCTGGACCCGCCCGCTCGCCGAGCCCCTCGGCCTGACCGTCTTCGAGATCCCGCTCCGGCTCCCGGCCCTCCCGGTCGGCCTCGCCTGGCACCCCCGCCACGACGCCGATCCGGCCCACGCCTGGCTGCGCGAGCGCGTCCGCGAGCTGATCGGGGAGGGTGCCGGGCCCGCCGCCACGCGCTGTGGCGGTCCCATGGACCGAACGCAGCGCCCCGGATAGGGCGTTTCCACCCGTTTTCCACCGTCTTTTCAGTGACGCCGCGCACTTTCGGCCGCCGATTCCGCATGCAAACGGGGCTCTTGGGCAGGGGGCCACGGTCCCTGAGCCCGCCCTTCGCGTGACACGGGGGCGTCGAACAGTAACGGAAGGCAACACCGATCATGGCGGACAGCACGGCACGACAGACCCAGGCGACCATCCACGCGGGAGGAGAGTGGCTCACGGCGATCTCCGGGGCGACCCGCGAGATCCTCGACCCCGCGGACGCCCGGCCGTTCGCCGTGGTCGCGGAGGGTGACGAGAAGGACGCCGAGCGCGCCGTGGCCGCGGCCCGGCAGGCGTTCGACCACGGCCCCTGGCCGGCCACCCCCGTCGCCGAGCGCGCCGCGCTGCTGCGCCGCGTCGCCGACCTGCTCGTGCGCGATCGCGAAGCGCTCGGCCGGCTCGAGGCCCAGGACGCGGGCAAGACCGTGGAAGAGGGCCGGATCGACATCGACTGCGTCGCCGACGCCTTCCGCTACTTCGCCGACCTGGTGGCCGCCGAGGCCCCCGGCCGCGTCGTGGACGCGGGCTCGCCCGACATCCACAGCGTCGTCGTACACGAGCCGGTCGGCGTCTGTGCGCTGATCACCCCCTGGAACTACCCGCTGCTCCAGGCCAGTTGGAAGATCGCCCCGGCGCTCGCGGCCGGCAACACCTTCGTGATCAAGCCCAGCGAGATCACCCCGATGACCACCGTCGCGCTGATCGGACTGCTGGTGGAGGCCGGACTGCCCGCGGGCGTCGCCAACATCGTCACCGGCCCCGGCCACACCGTCGGCGCCCGGTTCGCCGAGCACCCCGACGTCGACCTGGTCTCCTTCACCGGCGGACTGGCCAGCGGCACCAAGGTCGCCCAGGCCGCCGCCCCGAGCGTGAAGAAGGTCGCTCTCGAACTCGGCGGCAAGAACCCCAACGTGGTCTTCGCCGACGCCTGCGCCACCGACGAGGGCTTCGACACCGCCGTCGACCAGGCCCTGAACGCGGCCTTCATCCACAGCGGCCAGGTCTGCTCGGCCGGCGGCCGGCTCATCGTCGAGGAGTCGGTGCGCGAGCGCTTCGTCGCCGAACTCGCCCGCCGCGCCCAGAAGATCAGGATCGGCCGGGGCACCGAGGACGGCGTCGAGGTCGGCCCGCTCGTCTCCGAGCAGCAGCGGGCCAAGACCGAGGCGTACGTCGCCTCCGCGCTCGCCGAGGGCGCGATCCTGCGCTGCGGCGGCAAGCGCCCCGAACCCGCGCCCGAGCGGCCCGAGTCCGGCTACTTCTACGAGCCGACCGTCCTCGACGGCTGCCACCGCGAGATGAAGGTCGTCCGCGAGGAGGTCTTCGGACCCGTCCTCACCGTCGAGACCTTCACCACCGAGGACGAGGCCGTCCGCCTGGCCAACGACACCGAGTACGGCCTCGCCGGCGCGGTGTGGACCGCCGACCCCGGCAGGGCCCGGCGCGTCGCGGCCCGGCTGCGCCACGGCACCGTCTGGATCAACGACTTCCACCCCTACCTGCCGCAGGCGGAGTGGGGCGGCTTCGGCAAGAGCGGCACCGGCCGCGAGCTGGGCCCCGCCGGGCTCGCCGAGTACCGGGAGACCAAGCACGTCTACCAGAACCTCGCGCCGAAGCCGGTGCGCTGGTTCGCCGGCTGAGACCGTCCCCACCCCTTCCCCACCTGGAGTGCGCCCCCCCATGTCCCACACCCCCCACGTCTACGACTACGTCGTCATCGGCGGCGGCACCGCGGGCTCGGTCATCGCCTCCCGCCTCACCGAGGACCCCGACGTCACCGTCGCCGTCATCGAGGGCGGCCCGAGCGACATCGACCGCGAGGACGTCCTCACCCTGCGCCGCTGGCTGGGCCTGCTCGGCGGCGACCTGGACTACGAGTACACCACCGTCGAGCAGCCGCACGGCAATTCGCACATCCTGCACAGCCGCGCCAGGGTCCTCGGCGGCTGCTCCTCGCACAACACCCTGATCTCCTTCAAGCCGCTGCCCACCGACTGGGACGAGTGGGAGCAGGCCGGCGCCAAGGGCTGGGGCGCGGTGCCGATGGAGGCGTACTACGCCCGGCTGCGCAACAACATCGTGCGCGTCGCCGACCAGGACCAGAACGCCATCGCCAAGGACTGGATCGACGCGACGAAGACCGCGCTCGGCGTCCCCGAGGTGATCGGCTTCAACGACAAGCCGTTCTACGAGGGGGTCGGCTTCCTCGACCTCGCCTACCACCCGGAGGACAACAAGCGCTCCTCCGCCTCCGTCGCCTACCTCCACCCGCACATCGAGGCCGGCGACCGCCCCAACCTCACGCTGCTGCTGGAGACCTGGGCGTACAAGCTGGAGCTGGACGGCAAGCGCGCCACCGGTGTCCGCGTGCGCACCAAGGACGGCGCGGACGAACTGATCAGCGCCCGCCGGGAGGTCGTCGTCTGCGCCGGCGCCGTCGACTCGCCGCGGCTGCTGCTGCTGTCCGGCATCGGCCCGAAGCGTGACCTGGAGGAGCTGGGCATCCCGGTCGTGCACGACCTGCCGGGCGTCGGCGAGAACCTCCAGGACCACCCCGAGTCGGTGATCGTCTGGGAGACCGAACGGCCGCTGCCCGAGAACTCGGCGATGGACTCCGACGCCGCGCTGTTCGTGCGCCGGGACCCGTCGCTGGACATCCCCGACCTGATGTTCCACTTCTACCAGATCCCCTTCACCGACAACCCCGAGCGCCTCGGCTACGAACGCCCCGAGCACGGCGTGTCGATGACCCCGAACATCCCCAAGTCCCGCGCCCGCGGGCGCCTTTACCTCACCAGCGCCGACCCCGAGGTCAAGCCCGCCCTCGACTTCCGGTACTTCACCGACGAGGACGGCTACGACGCGCAGACCCTCGTCGACGGCGTGAAGATGGCCCGCGAGATCGCGCGGACCCAGCCGTTCGCCGGCTGGCTGAAGCGCGAGGTCTTCCCCGGCCCCGAGGTCACCGACGACGAACAGCTCAGCGAACTGCTGCGCAAGGCCCACCACACCGTCTACCACCCCGCCGGCACCTGCCGGATGGGCGCGGCCGACGACGAACTCGCCGTGGTCGACGAGGAGTTGCGCATCCGCGGTCTCGACGGCATTCGTATCGCGGACGCGTCCGTCTTCCCGACTCTTCCCGCCGTCAACCCGATGATCGGGGTGCTGATGGTCGGGGAGAAGGCCGTCGATCTGATCGGAGGCGATCGCCGATGAGTACCACCACCGTCCCGACCCGCAAGCCCCCCACCACCGACGACGCCCCCGTCTTCTCGGTCTCCGGCCTGTGGAAGGTCTTCGGCCCCAAGCCGGAGCGCGTCCCCGCCGACCCCGAGCTGGGCACCCTCGACGCGGCCGAGCTGCGCGCCCGCACCGGCTGCACCGCCGCCGTCCGCGACGTCTCCTTCGACGTCCGCAAGGGCGAGGTCTTCGTGGTGATGGGCCTGTCCGGCTCCGGCAAGTCCACCCTCGTGCGCTGCCTGACCCGGCTGATCGAGCCGACCGCGGGCACCATCGCCATCGACGGCGAGGACGTACGCGCCATGGACAAGTCCCGGCTGCGCGAACTGCGCCGCCACCGCGCCGCGATGGTCTTCCAGCACTTCGGTCTGCTCCCGCACCGCAGCGTGCTCGACAACGTGGCCTACGGCCTGGAGATCCAGGGCGTCGCCAAGGCCGAGCGCCGCGAGCGCGCCGCCCGGATCGTCGCCAAGGTCGGCCTCGAAGGCATGGAGCACCGCCGCCCCGGCCAGCTCTCCGGTGGCCAGCGCCAGCGCGTCGGTCTCGCCCGCGCGCTCGCCGTCGACCCCGAAGTGCTGCTGTTCGACGAGCCGTTCAGCGCCCTGGACCCGCTCATCCGCCGGGACATGCAGGACGAGGTCGCCCGCCTCCACGAGGAGGAGGGCCGCACGATGGTCTTCATCACCCACGACCTCAGCGAGGCCCTCAAGCTCGGTGACCGCATCGCCCTGATGCGCGACGGCCGGGTCGTCCAGCTCGGCACCCCCGAGGAGATCGTCGGCTCCCCGGCGGACGACTACGTCCGCGAGTTCGTCCGGGACGTGCCGCGCGAGCAGGTGCTGACCGCCCGTACGGCCATGCGCCCCGCCTCCTCCGCCGAGACCGGCGCCGGCCCCGCCGTACGCCCGGACGCCACGGTCGCCGAAGCCATCGAGGCGGTGGCCCGGGCCGGCGAACCGGCGCGGGTGATGTCGGACGGCAAGTGCCTGGGCGTGGTCGACCACGAACACCTCCTCGGCGTGGTGGCCGGCGTACCCACCGCCCCGGCCGCGGGCGGTCGTGCCGCGGGGGCGGCACGGGTGGCCGGGGCGCTCCGCAAGCGCGGGCAAGCGACCAGGCCCGGCCCCCGGATCACCCCGGAGGCCGTCTGATGGCCGCCCTCACCGTCCCCGCCCTGCGCACCAGGACCCCCGCCGTGCTGCGCAACAGAGCCGTCGGCAAGCTCCTGCTGCTCGCCCTGATCACCGCCGTCCTGCTGCCGGTGCTGCACGGCCACGCCTGGCCCCAGCACCTCACGGTCAGCCTCACCAAGCCGCTGACCAGCGCCAGCGACTGGATCATCGACAACCGCGACACCCATCCCCTGTTCCTCTACTTCTTCGGCTACATCAGCAACGCCGTCGTCATCTCCGTGCGCGCGGTCTACGTCGCCCTCCTCGCCCTCGGCTGGCCGGGCGTCACCGCGCTGGGCGCCCTCGTCGCCTGGCGCGTCGCGGGCCCCCGCCTCGCCGCCGGCACCGCCGTCGCGTTCCTCGCCTGCGGCGCCCTCGGCATGTGGGAACCGACGATGCAGACCCTCGCGCTGATGGTCGCCGCCGTCCTCGCCTCGGTGCTCGTCGGCACCGCCCTCGGCCTGGCCGGCGGTCTCTCCGCGCGCCTCGACCGCGCCCTGCGCCCGGTCCTGGACACGATGCAGGTCCTCCCGGCCTTCGCCTACCTCCTCCCCGTCGTCCTGGTCTTCGGCATCGGCGTCCCCGCGGCCGTCCTCGCCACCGTCGTCTACGCCGCCCCGCCGATGGCCCGCCTCACCGCGCTGGGCCTGCGCGGCGCCGACCCCGAGGTCCTGGAGGCCGTGGAGTCGCTCGGTGCCACCCGCCGCCAGCGGCTGCTGACCGCCCGCATCCCGCTGGCCCGCAAGGAACTCCTGCTGGGCCTCAACCAGACGATCATGATGGCGCTCTCCATGGCCGTCATCGCCTCCGTCATCGGCGCCGGCGGCCTCGGTGACCGCGTCTACCAGGCCCTGTCCACCGTCGACGTCGGCCAGGCCCTCGCCGCCGGCATCCCGATCGTGCTGCTCGCCGTGGTCCTGGACCGGGTGACCGGCGCGGCCGGCGCCGGCACGAACGGGGCCCGGACGATCGGCTGGCCGTACGCGCTCGCCGTCACCGCGGCCGCCGCCCTCGCCGCCCGCCTGCTCGGCGCCCTCGACTGGCCGGACGGCTGGAGCGTGCAGATCGCCGCCCCGGTCAACCGCGCCGTCGACTGGATGACCAGCCACCTCTACACCGGCGTCCCGGTCATCGGCGGCACCGCCGACTGGGCGGGCCACTTCACCACCTGGGTGCTGGACCCGATCCGCGACGGACTCCAGTGGCTGCCCTGGTGGTCGGTGCTGCTGATCGTCGCCGCCCTCGCCTGGCTGATCGGCACCTGGCGCACCGCGCTGACCGCCGTGCTCGCCATGGCCGCGATCGGCGTGCTCGGCGTGTGGGAGCCCTCCCTCGACACCCTCTCCCAGGTGCTGGCCGCCGTCGCCGTCACCCTGGTGCTCGGCTTCGCCACCGGCATCGCCGCCGCCCGCAGCGACCGGGTCGAGCGCGCCCTGCGCCCCGTCCTGGACGTCTTCCAGACGATGCCGCAGTTCGTCTACCTGATCCCGGTCGTCGCCCTGTTCGGCGTCGGCCGCGCCCCCGCGGTCGCCGCGGCCGTCGTCTACGCGCTGCCCGCCGTCGTCCGCATCACCACGCAGGGCCTGCGCCAGGTGGACCCGGCGGCGCTGGAGTCGGCGCGCTCGCTCGGCGCGACCGGACGGCAGCAGCTGTGGCAGGTCCAACTGCCGCTCGCCCGCCGCTCGTTGCTGCTGGCCGTCAACCAGGGCGTGGTCCTGGTCCTCGCGGTCGTCATCATCGGCGGTCTGGTCGGCGGCGGCGCCCTCGGCTACAACGTCGCCTTCGGCCTCGCCCAGGGCGACCTGGCGACCGGTCTGGTGGCCGGTGCCGCCATCGTCTGCCTGGGCCTGATGCTGGACCGGGTGACGCAGCCGACCGAGCGCCGCGCGAAGAAGGGAGCCTGACATGCGGATCCGATTGCGCACGACCATTCCGGTCGCGCTCGCCGTGCTGGGCCTGACCACCGGCTGCGGCGCCGCCGACATGACCAAGCAGGCCAGCCCGTTCGCGCACACCGGCGGCGGCAAGAGCGTCACGCTGTCCGTGCAGTCCTGGGTGGGTGCCGAGTCCAATGTGGCCGTCGCCCAGTACCTGCTGGAGCACAAGCTGGGCTACCGCGTCGACACCGTGCAGGTGGACGAGGTGCCGGCGTGGGACGCGCTGAGCCAGGGCCGGGTCGACGCCATCCTGGAGGACTGGGGCCACCCCGACCAGGAGAAGCGCTACGTCGACGACAAGAAGACGATCGCCCGCGCCGGTGATCTCGGGGTGACCGGGCACATCGGCTGGTTCGTGCCCACGTACCTCGCCAAACAGCACCCCGACATCACCGACTGGCACAACCTCAACAAGTACGCCTCCCTCTTCCGCACCGCGGAGAGCGGCGGCAAGGGCCAGCTGATGGACGGCTCCCCGTCCTACGTCACCAACGACAAGGCCCTGGTGAGGAACCTGAAGCTGGACTACCAGGTCGTCTTCGCCGGCTCCGAGGCCGCGCAGATCACGCAGATGAAACAGTTCGCCAAGGAGAAGAAGCCCTTCCTGACGTACTGGTACTCGCCGCAGTGGCTGTTCAAGAAGGTCCCGATGACGGAGGTGAAGCTGCCGCCGTACAAGGACGGCTGCGACGCGGACGCGGCGAAGATCGCCTGCGCCTACCCGCGCACCCCGCTCCAGAAGTACCTGAACGCGGACTTCGCGAAGTCGGGCGGCAAGGCGGCGGAGTTCCTGAAGAAGTTCCGCTGGACCACCGACGACCAGAACGAGGTCTCGCTGCTGATCGCCCAGGACAAGATGTCCCCCGACGCGGCGGCCGAGAAGTGGGTGGACAGCCACCCCGCCGTCTGGAAGAAGTGGCTGTCCTGAGCGCCCGCTAGCGCAGCCCGGTGGCGAGTTCGGCCGCCGCGGCCGTGGCCCGGCGCTGGAGCTGTGGTCCGAAGGTGATCCGGGTGGCCCCGAGCCCGCCGAGCGCGGCGGGTGCGGGGCCGTCCCCGTCCAGGAGGGCCAGCGCGTTCAGCGGGCCCTCGATCCCGGACCGCAGCACGGGCAGTACGGCCGCCGGGGCCAGAATCGGGTACGCGCACTCGGCGCCCGCCGCGATGTACGACGCGGCCCGGTCGATGGCCTGCTCGACGGCCCGATCGGGGTCCCCGTCGCCGTGCGCGAAGGTGTCGACGCGGGCGTTGAGGAAGATCCGGCCCGCCGCGGCCGCGCAGAACCGGGCCAGGTAGTCGGCGTGCTCCCGCGGGTCCTTCAGCGCGCCCCGGGTGGAGTCCTCGATGTTGCAGCCGACGGCGCCCGCCTCCAGCAGCCGCTCCACCAGCTCCGCCGGCGCGAGCCCGTACCCGTCCTCGACGTCCGCCGTGACCGGCACGTCCACCGCGCGGGTGATCCGCGCGATCGCCGCGAACATCTCGTCCGCCGGGGTCTCGCCGTCCGCGTACCCGAGCGCGGCGGCGACCCCCGCGCTCGGCGTGGCCAGCGCCTCGAACCCCGCCTGTGCGAAGGCCCGCGCGCTGGCCGCGTCCCACGGGCCGGGCAGGATCAGCGGGTCACCCGGCGGGCGCCCCAGGTGCAGCGCGCGCAGCGCCTCGACGCCATCGCTCACTGGTGCTGCCCCGGCTGGTAGTGGCCCGGCGTCATCCGGGCGGTGACGCCGAACCGGTTCCAGGCGTTGATCACCGTGATCGCGGCGATCAGCCGGGTCAGCTCGGCCTCCTCGAACTGCTTGGCGGCCCGCTCGTACACCTCGTCCGGCACGAAGCCGTCGGTCAGCACGGTGATCGCCTCGGTCAGCTCGATCGCCGCCAGCTCCTTCTCGGTGTAGAAGTGCCGCGACTCCTCCCACGCGCCGAGCTGGACGATCCGCTCCACGCTCTCCCCGGCCGCGAGCGCGTCCTTGGTGTGCATGTCCAGGCAGAACGCGCAGTGGTTCAGCTGCGAGGCGCGGATCTTCACCAGTTCCAGCAGCTTCGCGTCCAGCCCCTGACGTGCGGCGATGTCCAGCCGCACCATCGCCTTGTACACGTCCGGAGCGTGCTCGCTCCAGCTCAGACGGGGGGCGTGCTCGGGGGCGTACTCGGTCTTCTCATCCGTGGTCATGCCTCCAACCTAGAAGCGGGGCAGCCCAGGAGTATGGTCCATTTCCATGGCGGAATCCTGGGCCACTTCGGGCGTCGACCTGCATCTGGAACCGGCCGGCCCCGGCGGGCTGCGCCGGGGGCTGACCGACGCCCTGCGCGACGCGGTCCGCACCGGCCGGCTCGCCCCCGGCACCCGGCTGCCCTCCTCGCGGGCCCTCGCCGCCGATCTCGGCATCGCCCGCAACACCGTCGCCGAGGCGTACGCCGACCTGGTCGCCGAGGGCTGGCTCACCGCCCGGCAGGGCTCCGGCACCCGCGTCGCCGCACGCACCGTGGTCCCGCCGAGCGGCCCCGCCCGCCGGCCCCGCGCCCCGGCCCGGCCCACCCACAACCTCGTCCCCGGCACCCCCGACCTCGCCGCGTTCCCGCGCGCCGAGTGGGCCAGGGCCGCCCGCCGCGCCCTCGCCGCCGCCCCCAACGACGCGCTCGGCTACGGCGATCCGCGCGGCCGCGTCGAACTGCGCACCGCCCTCGCCGGCTACCTCGCCCGCGTCCGGGGCGTCCGCGCCGACCCCGGCAACCTGGTCGTCACCGCCGGCTTCTCGCACGCCCTGCGCGTCCTCGGCCCGGTGCTGCGCGCCCGCGGGGCCCGCTCGGTGGCCGTCGAGTCGTACGGCCTCGACGCCTACTGGGGCCTCCTCCAGGCCGCCGGGCTCGCCACCCCCGCCCTGCCCTGGGACGAACTCGGCACCGATCCGGGCCCGTTGACCACCGAGGGCGCCGTACTCCTCACCCCCGCCCACCAGTTCCCCATGGGCATGCCCCTGCACCCCGACCGGCGCACCGCGGTGGTGGACTGGGCCCGCCGCACCGACTCCCTGGTCCTGGAGGACGACTACGACGGCGAGTTCCGCTACGACCGCCAGCCCGTCGGCGCCCTCCAGGGCCTCGACCCCGACCGGGTCGTCTACCTCGGCACCGCCAGCAAGTCCCTCGCCCCCGGTATCCGGCTGGGCTGGATGGTGCTGCCGCCGGCCCTCGTCTCGGAGGTGCTCGCCGCCAAGGGGCACGCCGACACCGTGGGGGTGCTCGAACAGCTCACCCTCGCCGAGTTCCTCACCTCCGGCGCCTACGACCGCCAGGTCCGCGCCGCCCGGCTGCGCTACCGGCGCCGCCGTGACGCCCTCGCCGCGGCCGTCGCCGAACGCGTGCCCGCCGTCCGGGTCACCGGGGTCGCCGCCGGTCTGCACGCGCTGCTGCGGCTGCCGCCGGGCACCGAGTCCTCCGTCGTCCAGGCCGCCGCCTGGCAGGGCCTCGCCCTGCACGGCCTCTCCTTCCACCGCCATCCCGAGGCCGTCGCCGAGCAGGTGGACGCGCTGGTGGTGGGGTACGGGACGCCGTCGGACAGCGCGTGGGCGGGCGCGCTGGAGGCACTGTGCAGGGTGCTGCCCTAAGGGGCGGCGGTTCAGTGGGCCGCCGGGCGGAAGACCAGGGAGAAGAACCGGGCGCCCGGCGAACCCAGCGGCTGCGCCGCGCACAGGGTCACCAGGCCCCGCGTGGACGGGGCGTGTTCGGCGCAGCACCGGTCGGCGCGGCCGGCTGCGAGCCCCGCGTGCCGTACCGGGCGGGTGTCCCCGTCCTGCTGCACGTACGTGATGTCGTGCCGGCGGTAGACGGGCCCCACCACCGGGTCGTCGTTCACCTCCGCGTCCAGCTGCCGCAGATCGGGGTTGTCCGGGTGGGCCGCCACCGCCGCCCGCAGCTGGGCCGCCACCGGTGCCGCCCACCGCTGCTCCCAGTCCACCAGATGGTGCTCGCGCGCCTCCTCGCGCAGCAGCAGCCAGCGCATCACGTTCCGCTCGGGCAACTCCGGTGGCGCGCCCTCCCGTCGGGGGAACATGCGCAGGAAGTCGTCGTTCCAGGCGAGCAGGTTCCACGCCACGTCGTTGACGTAGCAGGGCACGCCGGACATGCTCTGGACCGCCGTGAACCAGGCCGGGTCCACCCGCGTGCCGGCCTCCGGGTTCATGGGGACCGGCGGCTCGTGGCCCAGCGCGTAGACGTACAGCGCGGACCGCTCCGGCTCCGCCATGCGCAGCACCCCGGCGACCGCGTCGAGGAACTCGGACGCGGGGGAGGGCATGTCGCCCCGCTCCAACTGGGCGTAGGTGCGCTCGGAGACGTACAGCGCGTGCGCCACCTGGGCCTGCGAGAGCCCGGCGGACCGCCGGCCTCGGCCGGTACGGCGGGGCCAGCCCAGCTCGACGGGATCGATCAGCGAACGCTTGTGCCGCAGCAGCGACCGCAGGGCATCCCGGTCCATCCCCACTCCCTCTCGGCGCGGGCCGCCTCACCGGCCCGCCAAATACCGGAAGTCTACGTTCCTGAAAATCCGCTTCCTGGTCACCGACGGCCGCAGACCGCAGGATGGTGCCCGGACCGGTTGCGCTGCGGGGGGCGCAGCCGGTCCCTCGTCTTCCAGAACCCTCGCACCACCGGCCCGCGTTGCCTTTCGCCGACCCGTTCGCCGGTCCCCGCCACCGGCCCGCCCCCTTCCGCGCCCCACTCGCCGGCCCTGCCACCGGCCCGCTCGCCGACCCCGCCACCGGCCCGCTCGCCGGCCCTGCCACCGGCTCACTCGGCGGTCCCGTCGCCGGTCTGCCGTCTTTCGCCGACCGGTTTGCCGGTCCCCGGTACCGGTCCGTCACCCTTCCGCGGCCCGCTCGCCGGCCCTGTTACCGGCCCACTCGCGGGTCCCCGCCATCGGCCCGCTCGCTGGCCCGCGTCACCGGCCCGCCGCCTTTCGCCGACCCGTTCGCCGGTCCCCGGCACCGGCCCGTCACCCTTCCGCGCCCCGCTCGCCGGTCCCCGTCACCGGCCCGCTCGGCAAGGTCCGCCGCGGTCGTCAGCCTTCGGTGGCCTGTTCCGCCGGCTCCGTCGCCGGGGCCTCGCCGAAGCGGGCCAGGGCCAGGGCGCCGGCCACGGCCACCGCGAAGCCCAGCACGGCCAGCCAGGCCATGCCCTCGCGGGTGCGGTCGCCGAGCCAGACCACGCCGATGGCCGCGGGGCCGAGCGTCTCGCCGATCACCATCCCGGCGGTCGCCGTGGTGACCGAGCCGCGCTGGAGGGCCGAGGTCAGCAGCATGAAGGCGGCACCGCCCCCGAACACCAGGGCGTACGCCGCCGGGTTGGTGAACAGCGTGGCGGGCGCGAGGCTGTCGATCAGCCGGACCGACACCTCGACCACCCCGAACCCGAACCCGGCGCCGAGCCCGAGCACCAGCCCCCGCGCCCGCCCGGACAGCCGCCCGCCCGCGAGCCCGAGCAGCAGCAGCCCGACCCCCACCCCGAGCATCACCCACCGCAGCGTGTCCGCACCGGCCTTGCCGCCCTCCGGCCCGGAGGCGAGGCCCAGCATCGCGAGCCCGGCGCACACCACCCCCACCGCGCCCCACTCCATGCCGCGCAGCCGCACCCCCAGCAGCCGCGCCGCGACCACCGCCGTCACCGCGAGGCTGGCCGCGAGGGCGGCGCCGACCGCGTAGATCGGCAGCGAGCGCAGTGCCGCGATCTGGAACAGGAAGCCCAGCCCGTCCAGCCCGAGCCCGGCGATGTACCGCCACTGCCGCAACGCCCGCAGCAGCAGCGCCGCCTCACCGCCGCCACCGGGACCGGCCTGTCGCGCCGCCACCGCCTGCAACACCGTCGCGGTACCGAAACAGACCGCCGCGCCAAGGGCGCACACCATTCCAAAGAGCACAAAGGGACTCTAAGGGAGCCCCGCCACCACCCTGTCATGCTCACCCCCCTTGGCCGGTTCTCTCACCCCTCTCTAGGCTTGCCGCACCGCACATCGCACACGGGGGAGACACGAACATGGCCGAAACCAGGCGACGGCTGCGCTCCGGCACGGTGGTCCTCGGCAGCGTCGGCCTGCTGGCCGCCGCGCTCACCGCCTGCTCCTCGGAGCCGGACAAGCGCTGCGTGGACCGGAACAGCTACAGCTACACCAAGGGCTACAAGGTCGTCTCCGGCAAGAACTGCAAGGCGGTCAAGTCGGCGGTCGACGGCGCCTGGTACTACGGCGGCAAGACGAAGGGCTCCTGGGTGGACGGCGGTTCCTTCACCAAGCCCCGCACCGGCTCCGGGCACTCGACGGGCCACTCCACGAACCACTCCTCGACGCACTACGGCTCCGGCTCCGGCGGCGTGCACCGCGGCGGCTTCGGCGGCGGCTCGCACAGCTCCGGCGGCTGACCGGGACCGCCGCATGGAACGCCGTACCACCACCCCCCGCCCCGGCTGGCAGCGCACCGTCGAGGAGCAGGGCCTCGTCTACCCGCTCACCCGCCACCCCGACGGAAGCCTGCGCCCCTACTGGGACGAGAGCGCCTACTACGTCTTCTCGCTGCCCGAGATCGAGGCGCTGGAGGAGACGGTCGCCGAACTGCACGCCATGTGCCTGGCGGCGGCGGAGCACATCGTGGCGCGGGGCCGCCTCGCCGACCTCGGCATCACCGACCCCGCCGTCGCCGCCGCCGTCACCGAGTCCTGGCACCGCCGGGCCGAACTCCCCTCCTTCTACGGCCGGTTCGACCTGCGCTACGACGGCACGGGCCCGCCCAAGCTGCTGGAGTACAACGCCGACACCCCCACCTCCCTGGTGGAGGCCGCCTCCCCGCAGTGGTTCTGGATGGAGGATCGCTTCCCCGGCGCCGACCAGTGGAACTCGCTGCACGAACGCCTGGTGGACTCCTGGCGCAGACAGTCCGCGCTGCTCCCGCCCGGAAGTCTCCTGCACTTCGCGCACTCCGCCGCCGACGAGCTGGGCGAGGACCTGATGACGGTCGCCTACCTGAAGGAGACCGCGGAGCAGGCGGGCCTCGCGACCGACTGGCTCACCATGGAGGAGATCGGCTGGGACACCCTCTCCGGCCGCTTCGTGGACAAGCGGCTCCGGTTCATCCGCGCCCTGTTCAAGCTCTACCCCTGGGAATGGCTCACCACCGACGCCTTCGGCGGCCATGTCCTGGACACCCTGGACAACGGCGGCAGCACCGGCAGCACCCTGTGGATCGAGCCGGCCTGGAAGATGCTCCTGAGCAACAAGGCCCTGCTGGCGATCCTGTGGGAGCTGTACCCCGGCCACCCGAACCTGCTGCCCGCCCACCTCGACGGCCCCCGCGACCTCGCCGCCACCACCGGCTACGCCGCCAAGCCGCTGCTGGGCCGCGAGGGGGCGGGCATCACCCTGCACCCGCCGGGCGGCCCGCCCGCCGTCCGCCCCGACCCCTGCTGCTACCAGCAGCTCGCGACTTTGCCCGCCTTCGACGGCAACCACGTCGTCCTCGGCGCCTGGGTCATCGACGACGAGCCCGCGGGCCTCGGCATCCGCGAGTCGGCGAGCCCCGTCACCGACGAGTACGCCCGCTTCCTGCCCCATGTGATCCTCTGAGCACCGCGGCCGGCGCCCCTCGCCCGCATGGTGGACGCCGGATCTCCCCGCCTCCACCCGGCCGGTACGCTGAGCCACGGGCCGTGACTGGCGCGCAGGGATGGGACGGACCATCGGGGAGCGGCCCGCGGGAAACAGTGCCGTGCGCCTGGGCCGAACGTGAACGCCGAAACGCACCCCGTCCGGAGGTCCCCATGCCAGAGCAGCACCTGTCCACCGAGTCCACCGCCTTCCGCGCCGCCCTCGACGTGATCCGCGCGGTGGAGCCGCGCGTCGCCGACGCGATCGGCCAGGAGGTCACCGACCAGCGCGCGATGCTCAAGCTGATCGCCTCCGAGAACTACGCCTCCCCGGCGACCCTCCTCGCGATGGGCAACTGGTTCAGCGACAAGTACGCCGAGGGCACCGTCGGCCGCCGCTTCTACGCCGGCTGCCGCAACGTGGACACCGTGGAGTCCCTGGCCGCCGAGCACGCGCGCGAACTCTTCGGCGCCCGGCACGCCTACGTCCAGCCGCACTCCGGCATCGACGCCAACCTCGTCGCCTTCTGGGCCGTACTCGCCGACCGCGTCGAGGCCCCCTTCCTGGCGAAGACCGGCGCCCGCCAGGTCAACGACCTCACCGACGCCGACTGGGCCGAGCTGCGCCAGGCCTTCGGCAACCAGCGGATGCTCGGCATGTCCCTGGACGCCGGCGGCCACCTCACCCACGGCTTCCGCCCGAACATCTCAGGAAAGATGTTCGACCAGCGCTCCTACGGCACCGACCCCGCGACCGGCCTCATCGACTACGACGCGCTGCGCGCCCAGGCCCGCGAGTTCAAGCCGCTGATCATCGTGGCCGGTTACTCGGCGTACCCCCGCCTGGTGAACTTCCGGATCATGCGCGAGATCGCGGACGAGGTCGGCGCGACCCTCATGGTCGACATGGCCCACTTCGCCGGCCTCGTCGCGGGCAAGGTCCTCACCGGCGACTTCGACCCGGTGCCGCACGCCCAGATCGTCACCACCACCACCCACAAGTCGCTGCGCGGCCCGCGCGGCGGCATGGTGCTGTGCGACGACTCCCTCAAGGACCAGGTGGACCGGGGCTGCCCGATGGTCCTCGGCGGTCCGCTGCCGCACGTCATGGCGGCGAAGGCGGTCGCCCTGGCCGAGGCCCGGCAGCCCGCGTTCCAGGACTACGCGCAGCGCATCGTGGACAACTCCCGCGCCCTTGCCGAGGGCCTGATGCGCCGGGGCGCGACCCTGGTGACCGGCGGCACGGACAACCACCTCAACCTGATCGACGTGGCGACCTCCTACGGCCTCACCGGCCGCCAGGCCGAGGCCGCCCTGCTGGACTCCGGCATCGTCACCAACCGCAACGCCATCCCGGCCGACCCGAACGGCGCCTGGTACACCTCCGGCATCCGCATCGGCACCCCGGCCCTGACCACCCGCGGCCTCGGCACGGCGGAGATGGACGAGGTGGCCGGCCTGATCGACCGCGTCCTGACCACGACCGAGCCGGGCACCACCAAGTCCGGCGCGCCGAGCAAGGCCGCCCACGTCCTGGACGAAAAGGTCTCCGCCGAGATCGCCCAGCGCGCGACGGACCTGGTCGCGGGCTTCCCGCTGTACCCGGAAGTCGACCTGGGCTGATCAACGCCGTCAGGGCAATGCACTGAAGGCGCGGGGCCGTATCGGATACGCGGCCCCGCCGCCCAGGGCCGAGCCCACCCCCAGCCGATGAGAGAATGGGCCACATGGCCCCCGCTGAAAAGCCCCGCGTGCTCTCCGGTATCCAGCCCACCGCCGGCTCGTTCCACCTCGGGAACTACCTCGGCGCCGTCCGCCAGTGGGTATCCCTCCAGGAGACCCACGACGCCTTCTACATGGTCGTCGACCTGCACGCGATCACCGTCCCCCAGGACCCCAAGGAGCTGCGGGCCAACACCCGCCTCGCCGCCGCCCAGCTCCTCGCCGCCGGTCTGGACCCGGAGCGCTGCACCCTGTTCGTGCAGAGCCACGTGCCCGAGCACGCCGAGCTGGCCTGGGTGATGAACTGCCTGACCGGCTTCGGCGAGGCCAGCCGGATGACCCAGTTCAAGGACAAGTCCGCCAAGCAGGGCGCCGAGCGCGCCTCGGTCGGCCTGTTCACGTACCCGGTCCTCCAGGTCGCGGACATCCTGCTGTACCAGGCCCACCAGGTGCCGGTCGGCGAGGACCAGCGCCAGCACATCGAGCTGACCCGCGACCTGGCCGAGCGCTTCAACGGCCGCTTCGGGCAGACGTTCACGATCCCGTCGCCGTACATCCTCAAGGAGACGGCGAAGATCTACGACCTCCAGGACCCGGCGGTCAAGATGAGCAAGTCGGCGTCCACGCCGAAGGGCCTGATCAACCTCCTGGACGAGCCGAAGACCACCGCCAAGAAGGTCAAGAGCGCGGTCACCGACACCGACACCGTCATCCGCTACGACGCGGAGGCCAAGCCGGGCGTCTCCAACCTGCTCACCATCTACTCCGTCCTCACCGGAAAGCCGGTCCCCGAGCTGGAGCGGGAGTACGAGGGCAAGATGTACGGCGCACTCAAGACCGACCTCGCCGAGGTCATGGTCGAGTTCGTGACGCCGTTCCGGGAGCGCACCCAGCAGTACCTGGACGACGCCGAGACGCTCGACTCGATCCTCGCCAAGGGCGCCGAGAAGGCCCGCGCCGTCGCCGCCGAGACCCTCGCGCAGGCGTACGACCGGGTCGGCTTCCTCCCGGCGAAGCGCTGACCGGAGCACCGGCCGAGGCGCTGACCGGAGCACCGGACGGCACGGTTCGCGCCGGGGGGCACGGAACCGGCGCGACGGCGCACGGCCGTTCGCACGTCCACGTGGGCAGAGCGCTGCACATCACTTCCGTTGCGCCTGCCCACAGGACATCCATAGCCGTACAGTCGGAGCCGAAGGCCCGTACGAGTCGGCCGAGCAGACGACGGACGCGACGACAGGAGACGACGTGGGGACCGTAACGATCGGCGTGTCGATCGCGGTTCCGGAGCCTCACGGCAGCCTGCTCCAGGAGCGGCGCGCGGGCTTCGGCGACGCCGCGGCCTACGGCATCCCCACCCACGTCACCCTGCTGCCGCCGACCGAGGTGGACCGCGCCGCGCTGCCCGCCGTCGAGGCCCATCTCGGCAAGGTGGCCGCCGCCGGCCGCCCGTTCCCGATGCGGCTGCACGGCACCGGCACCTTCCGGCCCGTCTCCCCGGTGGTCTACGTCCGCGTCGTGCGGGGCGCCGAGGAGTGCGCCCTGCTCCAGCAGCGGGTCCGCGAGTCCACCGGGCCCTGCGCCCGCGAACTTCAGTTCCCGTACCACCCGCATGTCACCGTGGCGCACGGCATCGAGGACGCGGCGATGGACCGCGCCTTCGCGGAGCTGGCCGGTTTCGAGGCCGAGTGGCCGTGCACCGGGTTCGCGCTGTACGCGCAGGGCGCCGACGGAGCCTGGCGCAAGCTGCGCGAGTACGCCTTCGGCGGCCGGGTCGTACCGTCCCAGGCGGGCCCCGCCGGCATCGGCAGCGGGACCATCGCCGGCCGCTGACGGGCCGTCACAGCGGCAGTCTGCGGAACAGCGCCCGTGGCGTGTGCCGCAGCGCGGCCGTCACCAGCCGCAGCACACCCGGCACCCACACCGTCTCCGCGCCCCGACGCAGGCCCAGTTCGATCGCGGTGGCGACCGCCTGAGGGCTCGTGGCGAACGGCTCGCGGGGCCGGCCCGCCGTCGCCCTCGTCCGCACGAATCCGGGTCGTACGACCATCACATGCACCCCCGTGCCGTACAGCGCGTCGCCGAGGCCCTGGGCGAAGGTGTCGAGGCCCGCCTTGCTGGAACCGTAGATGAAGTCGGCGCGGCGGGCGCGTTCGGCGGCGGTGGCGGACAGGACGACGAGCGAGCCGTGGCCCTGGGCCTGGAGGGCGCTCGCGGCGACGAGACCCGCGGAGACCGCCCCGGTGTAGTTGGTCTGCGCGACCCGCACGGCCCGCAGCGGCACCCGCTCGTCGTGGGCCTGGTCGCCGAGGATGCCAAAGGCGAGCAGCACCAGGTCGACGGCGTCCTCGGCGAACACCTTGCCGAGCACGGTCTCGTGGGAGGCGGGGTCGAGGGCGTCGAAGCCGACCGTACGGGTGTCCGCGCCGAGCGCGCGCAGGCTCTCGGCGGCCTGCTCCAGCGCGGGGGAGGGGCGGCCGGCCAGCCAGACGGTGCGCGCCCCGCGGGCGATCAGCCGGCGGGTGGTGGCGAGCGCGATCTCGGAGGTGCCGCCGAGGACGAGCAGGGACTGGGGCAGGGCGAGGGCGTCCTTCACAGGCATGCCCGTGACCGTATCGTCCGCATGTGTGCCCTTCATCCACGAACGTCACCTAGTCGGGGTGAAGACCACCCGAAAGTGGGATGGCGGGGCTTCCGCTGCGTGAAACGGTCGCGACTACCCGGACATGGGAGACCGCACACCGGGCAGGGAAGGATCATGGACTGGCTGAAGAGACTGCCCGTCGTCGGGCCGCTGGTGACCTGGCTGACGGCCACGCACGCGTGGCGGGCGTACGAGCGGCTCGACCGGGTGAAGTGGTCCCGGCTGGCGGCGGCGATGACGTTCGTCAGCTTCGTGGCGCTGTTCCCGCTGCTCACCGTGGCCGCGGCGATCACCGCGGCCACGCTCAGCCCGGCCCGGCAGCAGACCGTCGAGCACAAGGTCGCCGAGCAGTTTCCGGGGGTCGTCTCCCAGCAGCTGGACATCACCACGCTGGTCCAGAACGCGGGCACCGTCGGCGTCATCGCGGGTGCCGTGCTGCTGCTCACCGGCGTCAACTGGGTCGGCCAGGTGCGGGACTGCCTGCGCGCGGTCTGGGAGCTGCCGGACCAGGACCAGAACCCGCTGGTCGCCAAGGCCAAGGACGCCGGCATCCTGATCGGCTTCGGCGGTGCCCTGCTCGTCACCCTCGCCGCGTCCACGCTCGCCACGGCGGCCGTCGGCCGGGTCTCCGACGGACTGGGCCTCGCCCAGCACGGCTGGGGCTCCGCGCTGCTGTGGGTCGCCGCCTTCGCCGTCGCCGTGCTCGCCGACTTCCTCGTCCTGCTCTACGTGCTGACCCTGCTGCCCGGCGTGGAGCCGCCGCGCCGCCGCCTGGTGCTCGCGGCACTGCTCGGCGCGGTCGGCTTCGAACTGCTGAAGCTGCTGCTCAGCGGCTACATCCAGGGGGTCGCCGCCAAGAGCATGTACGGCGCGTTCGGGGTCCCCGTGGCGCTGCTGCTGTGGATCAACTTCACCGCGAAACTGGTCCTGTACTGCGCCGCCTGGACGGCCACACCGGGCGGGACGCCGAAGCTCACGGCCGTGGCCGACGGCGCATCAGGTCCGGCAGCGGCCACCGGCGGTTGACCAGGAAGACGCCGCCCGCCAGCAGGACGAGCAGCCCGCCCGCGACGGCGAGCGCGGTGCCGATCCCGCGCGAGCCGGTCGCGGCGGCCGCCACCGCCTTCGGACCGGCCTGCCCGGCGGGCGCCGACGCCTCCGGCGAGCCGCCCGGCGCTGTACTCGCCGGCGCGGCGCTCCGCGGCGGCACCAGCTCGCCCACCGGCTTGACCTTGCCGGCCGCCTGGAAGCCCCAGTCGAACAGCTTCGCCGTCTCCTTGTAGACCTCGTTGTGCTCCTGCTTCTGCGGATTCATCACGGTGACCAGCAGCACCCGCTTGCCGCGCTGGGCGACTCCGGTGAAGGTGGCGCCCGCGTGGGTGGTGTTGCCGTTCTTCACCCCGGCGATGCCCTGGTAGACCGGCACATCCGTGTCCCCGCTGAGCAGCCGGTCGGTGTTGCGGATCTGCTTGCCGTCGAAGTCGGCGCTCACGGTGGAGCAGTAGTCCCGGAAGTCCTTCTTCTGGAGTCCGGAGCGGGCGATCAGGGTGAGGTCGTACGCCGAGGACACCTGGCCCGGCGCGTCGTAACCGTCGGGGGAGACCACACGGGTGTCCAGGGCCTGGAGTTCGTCCGCGTGGCGCTGCATGTCCTGGACGGTCTGGGCGACGCCGCCGTTCATCGCGGACAGCACGTGCACGGCGTCGTTGCCCGAGCGCAGGAACACCCCCAGCCACAGGTCCCGGACGCTGTAGCTGCGGCCTGCCTTGACACCGACCACGCTGGAGCCCTCGCCCATGCCCGCGAGGTCCTTCGCGGCCACCTTGTGCTCCGCCGTGCGCGGGAAGCGGGGCAGCAGGGTGTCCGCGAACAGCATCTTCAGGGTGGACGCCGGGGGCAGCGCCCAGTGCGCGTCGTGGGCGGCCAGTACCTGGCCCGTCTGGGCGTCGGAGACGATCCAGGAGCGCGCGGTCAGGCCCTCGGGCAGTACCGGGACGCCGGGCGCGAGGTTCACCTGGGTGCCGGGCCGTCCGAGCCGGGCACCGCCGAGCGCCGACATGTGGGCCGGGGGCGTGGCCGCCGGGGCGGTGCCGGCGGCGGGGGCGGCGAGTGCGGCGGGCGCGGTGGCGGTCAGGGTCAGCAGGGTCGCGGCGCCGGCCAGCAGCGAGCGCCGGGCGGTCGTACGGAGTGCGGGCACGGCCCCGGACGTACCCGTGGCCCACCGGGTGGACCGGACCCAGCCCCTGCTCCCGGAGCGCACCCCGGATACTGGAGGTATGAAACTCAGCCGCCCGGTCTCCTGGTTCCTGCTCGCCTTCGGGGTGTGGAGCTGGTTCATCTGGATCACTTTCGTAAAGAACCTGGTCAAGGACGGCAGTGGGCTCGCCTTCCATGACGGCCGGCCGACCGCCTACTTCTGGGTGCACCTGGTGCTGGCGATCGTCTCCTTCGTATTGGGGACGGTCATCGGGGGCATCGGGTTGCGCGGTCTGCGAGCCCTGCGCCGGGAGCCGTCGCCCATGTGACCGGAATCTCCTCCCCCGCCTGTGGAGACGCTGTGAAGGTGTGGCGGACGCCCGGCGGAGACAACGTCTTGGGCAAGTTCTTCCACAACTGGTCAGAAAGCCCTTCCCACGCCGAAACACGTGTGATTGGGTGAGCCGCGTCACTCAGGGGAGTGGCGCAATTTGTGCTGACCAGGGGTAGGGCCTCACAAGGGTCTGGGGAGGGCACCACCGTGCGATCTGTTCGCATGCGGATTGTCGTGACGTTGCTCGTACTGGCTGTCGTGGGCATCGGCGGCTGGAAGCTGCTGCCGTCACAGGAGAACAAGAACAGGACCATCACGGTCGGGACGACGGACGCGGTCACCTCGCTCGACCCGGCCGGGGCGTACGACGCGGGCTCCTGGGCCCTGTTCAGCAATGTGTTCCAGACGCTGCTGAGCTTCGAGCCGGACGGGGTGCAGCCGGTGCCGGACGCGGCCAGGAGCTGTGCCTTCGTCGGCAGCGATCTGAAGACGTACCGGTGCACGCTGCGCGACGGCATCAAGTTCCCCAGCGGCCGGGCGATGACGGCCCAGGACGTGAAGTTCTCCTTCGACCGGGTCAAGCGGATCAACTCCGACGTGGGCCCGTCCTCCCTGTTCGCCGCCCTGTCCGCGGTGACCGCCGACGACGCGCGCACCGTCACCTTCCACCTGTCGGCGCCGGACGCCACCTTCCCGCTGAAGGTCGCCACCGGCGCGGGCGCGATCGTGGACCGGGAGACCTACCCGGCGGACTCGCTGCGCAAGGACTCCTCGGTCGACGGCACCGGCCCCTACCGGCTCACCTCGTACACCAAGGGCCGACAGGCCCGGCTCGCGCCGAACCCGACCTACAAGGGCTACCTCTCCTCCACCGGCCGCCCGATCGACCTGCGGTACTACAGCGACTCCGCGCAGCTGAACGCGGCGTGGAAGGCGAAGGACATCGACGTGGCCTCGCGCACGCTGCCGCCCGACGTGCTCGCCGGGCTGAACACGAGCGACCCGAAGGAGCGGGTGTCCGAGTCCGACTCCTCCGAGACCCGCAACCTGTACCTCAACACCCGCGCCAGCTCCCCGCTGCACGACGTACGGGTGCGGCGGGCGGTCGCCTGGCTGGTCGACCGGGAGCAGCTGGCGGCCACGGTCTACCAGGGCACGGTCGACCCGCTGTACTCCCTGATCCCGACCGGCATCACCGGCCACACCACGTCCTTCTTCGACACCTACCCGACGCAGAGCTCGAAGAAGGCGCGCGCCCTGCTCACCGAGGCCGGGGTGAGCCTGCCGGTCCGCTTCACCTTCGCCTACGGCAAGGGCCAGGGCCCCGGCGAGCAGGAGGCCGCGGCGCTGAAGAAGCAGCTGGAGGCGGGCGGCCTGTTCCAGGTCGACGTCAAGGGTTACGAGTGGACCGACTTCCAGAAGCGGATGGCCGCGGGCAAGCTCGATGCGTGGACCGTCGGCTGGGTCGCGGACTACCCCGACGCCGACACCTTCGGCCAGCCCCTCGTCGGCACCGGCTCCACCATGGCCACCGGCTACAGCAACAAGACGGTCGACCAGCTCATCCGCAACAGCCAGCAGTTCGCCGACCGCAGCCGCGCCGCCACCGACTTCCAGCAGATTCAGTCCACCATCGCCGACGACGTCCCGCTGATCCCCCTGTGGCAGCGCAAGGAGTACACGGTCACCTCGGAGGACGTCGGCGGCGGCCAGTACCTGATGGACGCCACGGGCGTGTACCGCCTGTGGCGCCTGGACTGGATCTGACCGGCGGCCTCAGCTCTGCCCGGTCTGGATGATCTGCTCGACGTCGACGGTGACCTTGGCGCCCAGCGAGTCGGGGAGCGCGACGGTCTCGCCGGGGGCGTGCACGCGATGATTCGCGTACTCGCTCCCGGCCGGCTCCGTGAGCACGTGCAGACGCTGGTGCTTGCGGTCGACGATGACGTAGACCGGAATCTTGGCCTCCGCGTAGGCGGCCACCTTGGTGCGCAGGTCGGTCCGGAAGTTGCCGGAGGTGACCTCCAGGACCATGCGGAAGCAGACGGGGTCGTAGCAGTTGTTCTCGATGTAATGGTCCCGGTAGTCGGCGTCGACCAGGGAGAGGTCGGGGATGGCGTAATCCTCGGCTCCAGTCGGCAGCCAGAGACCGACCCCTTGGACCAGTCTGGATTCCGTCCCGTGCAACCCGGCTGCCATGAAGGGAGCCATCAAGTCGGTCAGGACGTCGGCGTGCGGGCCGTCAGCGGGCGGGGACACGATGATCTGGTCTCCGATGATCTCGACGCGATAGCCCGGAAGGCGCTTCATGATCCGCGCGGCCTCCGCGGTCAGCGGACGGTCATGAGATCGCTCGACTGCTGCTGCGGACATCAGGTGCCTCCCAAGGACCGGCATCGAGAACATCATGGTAGGCAGACCGACGGCCGGACGTCCCTTTCCCGCACCTTCACCCGAAAGTGATCACTCGGCCGGGTTTCGCCCCGGAGCCGGCAGCAGCCGCGTCATCCCCGGCAGGAAGTCCGTGAACAGTTCGTGGACCTCCAGGACCAGGGGGCGCAGGACGCGGAAGCGGGAGAGGGTGACGCCGCGGGTGGTGAGGCGGGCGCCGCGGCGGGCGAGGCGGTAGCTGCGCTCGCGGTTCTCAGTGCGGTCGAAGATCCAGTACATGACGAGGCCCATCTGGGAGAGCCACAGCAACTCCGGCAGCACGTCCCGGAGTTCGGCCGGCACCTTGGCCTTCGAACCGGCCAGCACCTCCCGGTGCACCTGGATCGCCTGCTCGCGCGCGTGCTCGCTCTCCTGCGAGAAGGGGCTCAGCGGGCTGTCCGGGTCGGCGGCGTTCTTGAAGAACTGCACCGCGAACTCGTGATACGGCCGCGCGATGTCCAGCCAGGTGGTGAGCACGCCCGCGAGTCGCGTCTCCAGGTCCGTCTCCTGCTCCAGGATCCCCCGGACCGCCTGCCGGTGCTCGGCCGCGATCCGGTCGTAGAAGCCCTGGATCAGGTGTTCCTTGCCCTCGAAGTAGTAGTACGCGTTGCCGACGGAGACCCCCGCCTCCTGGGCGATCGCCCGCATGGTGGTCTTGTCGTACCCCCGCTCCCGGAACAGCCGCATGGCCGTCTCCAGGATCAGCGCACGGGTCTGCTCGGACTTGCTGCTGGGGGTACCGGCCGCCGCTGGACCGTCGTTCTTCACGGGCACGCCACAGAGCCTAACCAGTGCCGTCCGGGCGCCCGGCTCAGCCTCGGCGGCCCAGCTCCGGGCGCCGGGTGTAGTCCGTCAGGCCGAGCACGTTGCCCCAGGGGTCCGCGATCTCCACCGTCCAGCCGGTCGCCGTCTGGAACACCTCGTCCATCGGCTCGATGCCCGCCGCGACGAGCCGCCGCGCCGCCGCCCGCGCGTCCGGCACCTCCAGCCACAGGCGCGGCGAGGGCCACGGCGGACTGCGGTGGCCCAGTGCCTCCTCCACCCGCAGCAGGACGCCGGGCGTCTCCTTCCCCGCCGTGAGCAGCGCGATCCCGGCCTCGTCGAACCGGAACCCCACCCCGAACCCGGCCCGCTCGTAGAACCCGACGGCCTCCGCGAGATCCCCGACGGGGAGCAGTACGTTGTCGAACCCGAGCAGTTCGTACGACTCTACGTCTGACATGTCGTCAGGTTAGGACGCCGCTCCCCGGATCCCGTGATGACCGGGCCGTCGGCTCACATGCTGCTCAGCGAGCGGGCGTAGTTGACCTGGCCCATGATCGCCGCGAACGCGTCCGGGCCGTACGCCGGGATCATCGTCTGGTGGTGCCGCCCCGCGCTGGTCACGGTGACCTGGATGTAGCCCGTGGTCCGCTTCTCCTTCATCAGCAGGAAGAGCAGCCCGAGCAGGCAGAGCAGGGCGAACACGACCGCGAGGACGATCGCGTGCGTCGGTATCTTCTCCTCGGTGCGCGACATGTCCGTCGCGTTCCAGACCGCACCGCGCAGCGGCATCTGCCCGGCCGGCGTGATGATCTGATCGCCTATCACCGTGATGTCGCCCAGGGCGAGCAGCGGAGCGCCGCCCGGCGGCAGGGCACCCGCCGCGGCCGGCTGCTGCGGAAAGCCGTACCCCGGCGCGGGCGCCTCCGCGGCGGGGTAGCCGTACCCCGGCGGCGGCGTGTCGGAGGGCGCGGGCGGATGGCCGGGGCCCCAGTCGCCGACGCCGCTCTGGTACGGGTTCTGCTCGGTCACGCTGGTGCCCCCGGTAGGTCGTGAAAGGCGTGGACAAGATACGAGGGCCGTCCCCCCGAACGGGTGAACGGCCCTCGTATTGTGCCAGGTGTCGCGTCAGTAGCGGCGAGTGATCAGGGCCCGCTTGACTTCCTGGATCGCCTTCGTGACCTCGATGCCACGCGGGCACGCGTCGGTGCAGTTGAAGGTCGTACGGCAGCGCCACACGCCGTCCCGGTCGTTCAGCACCTCGAGACGCTGCTCCCCGGCCTCGTCACGCGAGTCGAAGATGAAGCGGTGGGCGTTGACGATCGCGGCCGGGCCGAAGTACTGGCCGTCGTTCCAGAACACCGGGCAGGACGACGTGCACGCGGCGCACAGGATGCACTTGGTGGTGTCGTCGAAGCGCGCCCGGTCCTCCGCGGACTGCAGACGCTCGCGCGTCGGCTCGTTCGTGTCCTTGGTGATCAGGAACGGCATCACGTCCCGGTACGCCTGGAAGAACGGCTCCATGTCCACGACCAGGTCCTTGAGGACCGTCAGGCCCTTTATGGGCTCGACCGTGATCGGCTTCTCGGGGTTGATGTCCTTGATCAGCGTCTTGCAGGCGAGGCGGTTCTTGCCGTTGATCCGCATCGCGTCCGAGCCGCAGATGCCGTGCGCGCAGGAACGGCGGAACGTGAGGGTGCCGTCGATGTCCCACTTGATCTTGTGGAGACCGTCGAGGACACGCTCCTTCGGGTCGATCTCCAGCTGGAAGTCTTCCCAGACGGCCTCCGCCGAGACCTCCGGGTTGAACCGGCGGATCCGGAAGGTGACCGTGATGTAGGGGGAGTCGGCGAAACCGGGCTCGGGCCGGCCGGCCGCGTCCGCCTTGTCCAGAACAGGGGTAGCCATCAGTACTTACGCTCCATCGGCTGGTAGCGGGTCTGGACGACCGGCTTGTAGTCGAGACGGATGGACTCGGTGCCGTCGTCGCCCACCTCGCGGTACGCCATGGTGTGGCGCATGAAGTTGACGTCGTCGCGGTTCGGGTAGTCCTCGCGGTAGTGACCGCCGCGGGACTCCTTGCGGGCCAGCGCCGACGTGGCCATGACCTCGGCCAGGTCGAGCAGGTTGCCCAGCTCGATGGCCTCCAGCAGGTCCGTGTTGAACCGCTTGCCCTTGTCCTGGATGGACACGTTCTTGTAGCGCTCGCGCAGCTCGGCGATCTTCTCGACCGCCGTCTTGATCGTCTGCTCGGTGCGGAACACCATGACGTTGGCGTCCATGGTCTCCTGCAGCTCGCGGCGCAGCGTGGCCACCCGCTCGTTGCCGGTGGAGTTGCGCAGCCGCTCGATCTGCTCGACGACGAACGACTCCGGGTCCTCCGGCAGCTCGACGAAGTCGGCCGTGTGGGCGTACTCGGCGGCGGCAATGCCGGCGCGGCGGCCGAAGACGTTGATGTCCAGCAGCGAGTTGGTGCCCAGTCGGTTGGCGCCGTGCACCGACACGCAGGCGACCTCGCCGGCCGCGTACAGACCCGGCACGACGGTGGTGTTGTCCGCCAGGACCTCACCCTCGACGTTGGTCGGGATGCCGCCCATCGCGTAGTGCGCGGTGGGCTGGATCGGGATCGGGTCCGTGTACGGCTCGATGCCGAGGTAGGTGCGCGCGAACTCGGTGATGTCCGGGAGCTTGGCGTCCAGCTGCTCCGGCGGCAGGTGGGTGAGGTCCAGGTACACGTGGTCGCCCTCGGGACCGCAGCCGCGGCCCTCGCGGATCTCCGTGTAGATGGAGCGGGACACGACGTCACGGGACGCCAGGTCCTTCATGACGGGAGCGTACTTCTCCATGAAGCGCTCGCCGTCCTTGTTGCGCAGGATGCCGCCCTCACCACGGGCGCCCTCGGTGAGCAGGATGCCCATGCGCCAGATGCCGGTCGGGTGGAACTGGAAGAACTCCATGTCCTCCAGCGGCAGACCCCGGCGGTAGCACGCGGCCTGGCCGTCACCGGTCAGGGTGTGCGCGTTGGAGGTCACCTTGAAGAACTTGCCGGTGCCGCCGGAGGCGTAGATGACCGACTTCGCCTGGAAGATGTGGATCTCGCCGGTCGCCAGCTCGTAGGCGACGACACCGGCGGACTTCTTGACGCCGTCGACCTCGCTGATCAGCTGGTCCAGGACGTAGAACTCGTTGAAGAACTCCACGCCCTCCTTGACGCAGTTCTGGTACAGCGTCTGGAGGATCATGTGACCGGTGCGGTCGGCCGCGTAGCACGCGCGGCGGACCGGGGCCTCGCCGTGGTTGCGGGAGTGACCGCCGAAGCGGCGCTGGTCGATGGTGCCGTTGGGCGTCCGGTTGAACGGCAGGCCCATCTTCTCCAGGTCGAGGACCGCGTCGATGGCCTCCTTCGCCAGGATCTCGGCGGCGTCCTGGTCGACCAGGTAGTCACCGCCCTTGATCGTGTCGAAGGTGTGCCACTCCCAGTTGTCCTCCTCCACGTTGGCGAGCGCGGCGGCCATGCCGCCCTGCGCGGCGCCCGTGTGGGACCGGGTGGGGTAGAGCTTGGTCAGGACCGCGGTGCGGCTGCGCTTCGTCGCCTCGATGGCGGCACGCATGCCCGCGCCGCCGGCGCCGACGATGACGGTGTCGTACTTGTGGATCTTCATGATTCTCGCAGCCCCGTGCCTAGCGGATGTTCGGGTCGAAGGTGAAGATCACCAGCGTGCCCAGCAGGATGGTCCACACCGTGGCGGTGTACAGCAGGGCCTTCAGCCACATGCGGGACGCAGGCCGCTCGGCGTAGTCGTTGATGACCGTGCGCAGGCCGTTGGCGCCGTGCAGCATCGCGAGCCACAGCATGGCCAGGTCCCAGACCTGCCACCACGGGGAGGCCCAGCGGCCGGCGACGAAGGCGAAGCCGACCTTGGAGACGCCGCCGTCCAGGACCAGCTGGATCACCAGGTGGCCGATGACGAGGACGACCAGCACGATGCCGGACAGGCGCATGAACAGCCACGCCGCCAGCTCGAAGTTGCCGCGGGTGGACTTCGGGGTCTTCTTGGTCCGCTTGCGCGGGGCCTCGATCAGCGGCGCCGGGTTGTCCACGTTGTAGACGGCGGCACCCTCGACGGGGCCGACCCCGGAGGCGGTGGTCTCAGTGGTAGACATCGGCGTCAGCTCCCGAACAGAACACGAGCGGCGTGGCCGAGCACGGGGTAGATCGCGCCGAGCATGAGCACGATCCAGACACCCATCACGGTCCAGAACATCTGCTTCTGGTAGCGCGGGCCCTTCGACCAGAAATCGACGGCGATGACGCGCAGACCGTTGAGCGCGTGGAAGAGGATTGCGGCGACGAGGCCGTACTCCAGCAGCGCGACGATCGGCGTCTTGTACGTGGCCACGACCTTGTCGTAGGCCTCGGGGGAGACACGCACGAGAGCGGTGTCCAGCACGTGAACGAACAGGAAGAAGAAAATGAGGACGCCGGTGACTCGGTGAGCCACCCAGGACCACATTCCTTCCCGGCCGCGGTACAGCGTTCCAGCCGGCACGGAAGAACCCTCCGGGAGCGGGGATTAGGGCCGCGCCGGCTTCACTGTCGGTCGGGCCCGGCCGGGTACGGTCCACCGGCCCCCAGCATGGTATCCGTGCGGCGGGGTGAGACTTACGGGGGGCCTACCGGTGTGATCAAACTGGCACGCGGTTGGGCTAGCCGGGGCGGCTACCGGGGTGGTTATGCCCCTTATCTGCCGGGTGCGGGTGCGTTTGGGCTGGTCACGCAGTTCCGCGCGCCCCTGAGGCAAGTGCCCAACCGGCCCCTTGCGAGGCGGCGGAGTTCGTCCGCGACTATCTCGCGCTCCTTGTCGGGATCGTTGGCCGATCGTGACTGGATGGCTTCCAGGACGTAGTCGGCGCTCTCGGCCGGCGGGACGCCGTCCAGGGAGATGACGAACACGTGTCCGAATTTGGATTCGTAAGCCGCGTGGGCGGCGTCGAGAGCCACGTGTGCCGCCGAGTACGTGTTCTCCGGCAGTCCCGGCAGGGCCTCGTGGGACAGCGCCTCCGCGAGGTCCGCCGGGGACAGGTCGTACGCCGCCTCGTCCGCCGCGGCCAGGAGGGCGTCCAGGTCGGGGTAGGGGCGGTGGGCCGCGACGCGGTGGGACCAGCGCGGGCTGTGCAGGCAGCGCAGCAGAAGGGCCCGCGCCTCGGCGGCGGACGCCGCGTTGAAGGCGTCGAGGGGCCGGGGCAGATGCGGGGTGCGGTGTGCGGGCAGCGTGGGTCCTCGCGTCACAGGCCGTGTGTGGCAGGGGAGTGCTGTGAAAGGTGTGTCGTCAGGTTATCGAGAGTGGTGACGCTGTGTCCGCGTCCTGTCTGAAATTCACTCGGACGGGAGAGTTTGCGAACGCTCGAGTGACCGTTCGAGCGGCGGGTGGCCGTACGTTGGGCGAGTGAGCCAGCACAGGCGCCGGGCGTCGGCGCGAGAGGTCAAACGGAAGCGGACGGCGGTGGCCGCGGCGGTGGCCGGGGCCGTCGCGCTCGGGGCGGGCGTCGGTGTGTGGGCCTCGTCGGGCGGCGGCGACCAGGGCTCGGCCGGCCAGGCGACCGTCGCCGAGAGGAGTCCCTCGCCCGCTCGGTCGTATCCGATGTCCCGGGCGCCGCGGACGATCCCGGCGGTGCGCTCCCACACCCCGGCGCGCGGTCCCGGCTGGCGCCCGCGGCCCGGTGACCGCGTGGTGATCAGCGACGCGGGGCTCGCCGACGAGGGCAGGCTGATAGCCGGCGAGCTGGGGATGAGCTACGCGGGCCGGAAGGACGACACCAGGGCGGGCGACCTGCGGCTGTCCCTGGGCGGCGGGGGCGTCGGGGGCGGCAACCAGGAGTCGTACACCATGACCGTCCGGGGCGGCTGGGTGGACATCAGCGGGCCGGGCCGGGCGGGCGTCTTCTACGGCACCCGGACCCTGAAGCAGGAGGTCCACGGCGGCGGTACGGCACCGGAGGGCGTCGTCCACGACGAACCGGCCAAGCCGGTGCGCGGGTTCATGCTGGACATCGCGCGCAAGCCGTACACCGAGTCCTGGATAGAGGACCGGATACGGGAGCTGGGGGACCTGAAGTACAACGAGCTGGGGCTGCACTTCTCCGACGACCAGGCCTTCCGGATCGAGTCCAGCACCCACCCGGAGATCGTCTCCCCGGACCACCTCACCAAGGCGCAGGTCAAGCGGATCGTGGACCTGGCGGACAGCCGGCACATCACCGTCGTACCGGAACTCGACTCGCCCGGACACCTGGGCGCGGTACTCGCCGCCCACCCCGACCTCAGGCTGCGCAACGGCAACGGCGTGGTGACCAAGGGCGCGATCGACATCTCCAAGCCCGCCTCGGCCAAGCTGATCGACGACCTGCTGAACGAGTACGCGGGGCTGTTCACCGGCAAGCAGTGGAACCTCGGCGGCGACGAGTACCAGGCGCTGATGGCGGGCGACCCGCAGACCGCCTACCCACAGCTGGCCACGGCCGCCCGTCGGAAGTTCGGCGCGAACGGCAACGTCGCCGACCTCACCACCCAGTGGCTGAACGACCGCGCCGCCACCGTCCGCGCCCACGGCAAGACCCTGCGCGCCTGGAACGACGGCTTCTACCGCAGCGCCACCGCCGTACGCCCCGCGGGCGATCTCCAGGTCGGCTACTGGACCGGCAAGGAGATCGGCGCCCGGCTGCCGCAGGACTATCTGAGCGCCGGCCGCGAGCTGATCAACTACAACGACGAGTTCCTCTACTACGTCCTCGGCCAGCCGCAGACCTTCGTCTACCCGACCGGACAGCGGATCTACGAGCAGTGGAACCCGCGGGTGGTGCGCGGCACCACGGCCGTCCCGGCGAAGTACGACGATCAGATCCTCGGCGGCACCTTCGCCGTATGGGGTGACTTCCCGCGCGCGCAGACGCCGGAGCAGGTCGCGGCCGGCATCCGGATGCCGCTGCGGGCCACCGTCCAGAAGCTCTGGGATCCGGGCACACCCGCCTTGTCCTGGACGGACTTCAAGTCCCTGGCGGACCGGCTGGGTTGAGGGGGCGGTGACGCCGGGGGCGGGTGGCGCTGTGTGAACCCTGTGGACGCGCAGTGATCTTCGGTCGTATCTTCCGTTGTTCACATCTCCGGCGGATCGCACGCGGTCCGCCGGTCGTCGTCTCCACCTCGGGGGAACCTGACCATGGCCACACCCACGCCCGTACCGCCCGCACCGCCCTTCGCGCCCGGGCCCGGCTTCGGGCTGCGCTCGCCCGCCGGGCTCGGCCTGGCCGCGGCCGTCCTGCTGGGGCTGGTCGCCGCCGCCGACCTGTTCGCCTGCGTCGCGGACCAGATGGAGGCGAGCGCCGCCCAGGACCTCCTCGGCGGCGGCGTCGGCGAGGACCTGCTCCGCCGGGCCCACCGCGCCGACACGCTCTACAACGCGGCGAGCATCACGCAGGGGGCCACCCTGGTGGCCGCGGCCGTGGTCTACCTGTGCTGGCTGTGGCTGGTGCGGCGGAACGCCGGTGTCTTCGAGCCGTACGGGCACCGCATGAAGCGCGGCTGGGCCATCGGGGGCTGGTTCGTGCCGATCGTGAACCTGTGGTTCCCGCGCCGGGTCGTGCTGGACACCTGGACGGCCAGCGTCCCGCCGGGCACCCGCGTCCGGACCACCCCGGTCAACGCCTGGTGGACGCTGTGGATCCTCAGCCTCCTCGTGAGCCGGGCCGCCGGCCGGCAGTACGCCGACGCCCATGACCCCGGTGAACTCGTCAGTGCCGCACGGCTGATGCTGTTCTCCGACGCGCTGGACGCCGCGGCCGCGATCCTCGCCGTGCTGGTCGTCGTCCACCTGACCCGGATGCAGCAGCGCCGGATCCTCGCGGGCCCCGGCGCCCTGCCCGCCTTTGGCTGAAACTCGACCGCTGTGACACTTCCGTCCGGTGGCACGCAGTAAGGGGAAGTGCGGGCTCCGTACCGGTCGGCGCCCAGATCAGGGAGGCTTCCATGAGCCTTGGGGAACGGATCGCGCGGGCCGACGAACGGGGGCTGGCCGCCAGCGGGTTGGCCTGTTTGGATCGGTGCCTGCCGTTGCTCGACGGCGACGGGGAACTGCTGCGCCCGCTGTGGGGGAGCCTCGCCGACGGGTCGGACTGGGGCGGCCCGCTGGCGAAGGCGCGGGACGCGCTCCTCGGTCTCGGAGAGGAAGAGGAGGCGGGGGACGGCGGGGGCGCGCACGCGGAGGCGGTGCGGCTCGTCACCCACATGCTGGACACGGCCCCGGCGGAGCGCACCGCCGAGGCCGTACGACCCTGGGCCGAGTCCTGCTCTGCCGTCTCCCTGCGCGTCCACCGGCTGCTCGACCCGGCGGCCGAGGGCGCCCCGGACACCGCCGGGACCGAGGAGCTGCCGCCGCTCGTCGCCGCCGAGCTGCGCCGCCAGATCACCGTCCTCGAACTCCTCGAAGGCCACGGCAGACAGGGCCTGCGCCGCGCCCTGGACGTGTCGGGCGAGGGGCGCCGGGTGCTGCGCGCGGTGGTGTCGCGGCGGGCGCGGGGGAGCGCGGAGAGAAGCGAGGCGTGAGGGCCGGGGCGGGGGCGAACCCGCCGGGTGGGCGAGTCCTGTGCCGGTCGTGCGGGGGCGGTGGGGTGGTCCTGCGACGGTTGGTGAAACGCTTCCTCAGAGGGTGACGAAAGCTCGGCCCCGCTCGCTTTCCCTTATGTGAACGCCCATCTGAACGCTCATGCGTACACCCATCTGAACGCCGGTACGACGACCTGTGCGCCGACCTCCGCGACCGCCGCCGCGGCCGCCGTGGCGAGTGCCCCGCGGGACACCAGGCCCCACGCCGCCGCGAAGCCCGTGCGCTGGGCGGCGGACGCGGTGGCCACGATGCGCGAGGGCGCGCGGGTCCGGCTCGACTACTCGGCGCAGAGCCTGTGGCGCGTGGACCGGGTGATCGAGGAGATACGGCGCGAGGGGGCGCCCATCGAGGCGGTCGCGAGCGTGCTGCGCGGCTTCGGCGCCTACGCCGGTGAGGTGGTCGTCCGCCGCACCGGCGCCGAGTGGTGGGCGACCGGCGGCGAGCACTGGGTGCGCACGCCCGACGGCCGGCTCTGGGACCCCGTCGAGGAGGCCCGGCGCTGCTTCCTGGGCCATGGCTCGCTGCGCCTGTTGTGCCGGGACGCGACGGCGGGTGCCTGAACGGGCCGGGGGCCTCTGACGGGCCGTCCGCTGTGACACTTCCGTCGGCGCGGACGCTGATGACCGTGGAGGCGACCGACACGGCCGGAGCGTGTCGCACCGTGCGGGACGCGCCACGCGGTGGCCATGAACGCGGCACGACGAGGACGGTCTTGGGCCAGGGAGGGCAGCCCCGCAGCCGGCGGCCGCGGGACGCGGAGCTGGGCGCCGCCGTCGCGCGCGCCCAAGACGGCGACGAGGGCGCCTTCGCGCTGGCCTACCGGATCGTGCAGCCCGGTCTCCTCGGCTATCTGCGCGGTCTGGTCGGCGAGGACGCGGAGGACGTGGCCGCCGACGCCTGGCTGGAGATAGCGCGGGACCTCGGCCGGTTCACCGGCGACGGCGCGGGCTTTCGCGGCTGGACGGCGGCCATCGCCCGCCATCGCGCCCTGGACCAGCTGCGCCGCCGCCGCGCCCGGCCCCGTACCACCGCGCTCGACCAGGACGCGCTGGACCGTGCGGCTCCGCACAGCACCCACGAGCAGGCCCTGGAGTCGCTGTCCACGGCGCGCGCCCTCGAACTGGTGCGTTCCCTGCCGCGGGACCAGGCGGAGGCCGTGCTGCTGCGCGTGATCGTCGGCCTCGACGCCCCGGCCGCCGCCCGCGTCCTCGGCAAACGCCCCGGCGCCGTCCGCACCGCCACCCACCGCGGCCTGCGACGCCTGGCCCGCACTCTGACAGGGGACTGAGACGCCGGACGTGACGGACGCCGCGAGCCGCACGGCCGAGGGCGAGCCGTCAGAGGAAGTAGGACAGGTTCACGAAGAAGGCGATGTAGGCGATGGCGAGGATCACCACGAGGATGGTGAACCACCAGAAGTGCACCTGGCGCCACGGCACCCTGGCGCCGGGGAAGCGGGCGCGGAACTGGGGCCAGGTCAGCGTTCCCTGTTGCCTGACGGGTGCCTGCGCCGGTGAGGCGGTCAGCCGGCCCAACAGGCGCTGCAAAGGCTCCTCTTCCCACAAGCGGGTGTCGAGCACCAAGGGTGTGTCCTCCAGCGAGGTGATCACCAGGCGGTGCTTGTGGCCGTCCACGGGTATCCGCACGTAGTGGAGGCCGGTGACGTCGGACTCCAGGGTGAGCAGTACGACCCGTCCCCACAGGTTGCGGACGCTCAGCACACCGTCTTCCAGGGTGATGGCGGCTTTCACCCGACGCAGCGCCAGCCCTCCGGCGAACCACACCAGGGGGACGACCACCGCGAGTATGGCGACGATCAGACCCGGCCAGCCCGCCCCCGGCGAGTTGCCGCGGCCATTGGCCAGCCGGAGCGCGATGCGTACCGTCCCCAGGCCGATGGGCAAGGCTCCGCCGAGCAGCGGAGCCTTGTAAACCTTGTTGTCGGCTCTGACCCTGATCGGCACATCCGAAGAATCCGTCTTCTCTGACATCGGCCGATCGTGGCACCGCGGACAGCCGCTCCCCGCGGATTTGACCCGAGCTATAGCAACCGTCGCCGAACTGCCGGAGTGTCCGGCCGGCCTCTGTGACCGAACGACGGCCGGGGCCGCCACCCCCCACAGGAGAGGCCCCGGCCGTCGCTCTGAGGGCCGTTGGGCGACCCGTACTCTCTACAGCGTCGTAAGTGCGTTTTCTGTCACACCTCGGGCGTGTTCCGTCCTCACCCTGCGCATACCCGCATCCGGTCACGAGTTAGTTGCATCTTCTACAGACGTGGACGGAGCGAGGTTTCAGGCCGTAACGTGCCATTCGCGCCGACCAGAAGACAGGCGTAAAGGGAGTGCGGTGCTGGGGGACGACGCGGAGCTGACCGCCGCGGTGCGTGCGGCACAGGACGGAGACGAGAGCGCGTTCCGTGCGGTGTACCGTGCCGTGCATCCACGGCTGCTCGGATACGTGCGCACGCTCGTCGGCGACCCCGACGCCGAGGACGTGGCCTCCGAGGCCTGGCTGCAGATCGCCCGCGACCTCGACCGGTTCAGCGGCGACGCCGACCGGTTCCGCGGCTGGGCCGCCCGGATCGCCCGCAACCGTGCCCTGGACCACATCCGGATGCGCGGCCGCCGCCCCGCGATAGGCGGCGACGAGACCGAGCTGACCGGCCGCGCCGCCGAGTCCGACACCGCCGGCGAGGCCATCGAGGCGCTCACCACCGGCAGCACCCTCTCCCTGATCGCCCGGCTCCCGCAGGACCAGGCCGAGGCGGTCGTCCTGCGCGTGGTCGTCGGCCTCGACGCCAAGACCGCCGCCGAGACCCTCGGCAAACGCGCCGGCGCCGTCCGCACCGCCGCGCACCGCGGCTTGAAACGGCTCGCCGAACTGCTCGGCGACGACCCGGAGACGGCCGGCGTCCTGGACGCGCTGCCACCCCAGCGGGACCCCGAGCAGACACCCCGGCCAGCATCGAAGCGAGCGACCCGGCAGGACCCCGAGCGAGAACCGCGTGCACGCGCGGTGACGTCCGCAACTGTGACGCATACGCGCGCGCGGACGCAGAAGGACATGTGATGGCCGACGAGCAGGACAAGTGGCTCAACCCGAGGACGGCGGAACGCCTGTTGCACGGGGAGCCCCTGGAATCCGTCGACCCCTCCGCCCGTGACCAGGCAGAACGCCTGGGCCGGGTGCTCGGCGCGCTGGCCGCGGAAGCGGCCCCGGCCACCGGTGAACTCCCCGGCGAACAGGCCGCCCTGGCCGCGTTCCGAAAGGCCCGCGAGGCCGCGGCGGACGAGCGCACCGCCGCGCTCGCCGCGAGCGGCCCCGGTCGCCGTACCCGTACGGACACGCGCGCGGGCGCCGCGGGCACCCGCGGCCATGACGGGGGTCTCGTCCGCATCGGCGCCCCGACCCGGACCGGAGCTGCTGCCCGCCGCCCCCGCTGGGGCCGTCCGGTGCGGCTCGCGCTGGCCGCCGTGGTGGCCGCCGGGACGCTCGGCGGGGTCGCCGTGGCCGCAGGCAGCGGGGTGCTGCCCACGCCGTTCGACGTGGAGAAGCCCGGCCCCGCGGTCACCGCCACCGCGGACGCCTCCAGCCGGCCGTCCGCCCCGGCCACCCCGCGGGCGTCCGGCGGCATCGGCGTCACCGGCGGCGGCGCGGACTCCGGCCCGTCCGCCGGCTCCGGCGCTTCCGGCGGCTCCGGAGGTCCGGACCGCGCCGGTACGACGGACGGCCGTACGGGTACGGATTCCGGCTCCGGCCCCTCTTCCCCGCCGGGCGGCGGCCTCCCGGACGGTGGCGTCGGCGCCTGCCGTGATCTGCGTTCCGGCACCGGGCTGAACGCCGACCGCAGACGCGCCCTGGAGAACCTCGCGGGCGGCTCCGCCCGGCTCGCCCAGTACTGCAAGCTCATCCTGGCCGCCGGCGACCAGATCGCCGGCAACCCCGCCCAGGGCAAGGGCCGCGAGCACGGCGGCCGGGGCTCGGAACAGGGCCAGGGGCAGGGCCGCGGCCGTGGCTCGGGCCAGGGCGGCAAGGGGCAGGGCGGCGGCCAGGGCGGTGACGACGAAAGCCACCCCGGCAGGGGCCACGGCACGGGCCCGCGGCACGGCCGAGGCGGCGGGGACGGAAAGGGCGGCGGGAAGGCGGGCGGCGGCCGTGGGCACGGCGGCGACCCCGTCGGCAAGGTGCGCATCCGCCACCGCGGTCCCACCGCGCCCGCGCCGGAGCACAACC
Source organism: Streptomyces sp. AM6-12 (assembly GCF_044327085.1). Taxonomy (NCBI): domain Bacteria; kingdom Bacillati; phylum Actinomycetota; class Actinomycetes; order Kitasatosporales; family Streptomycetaceae; genus Streptomyces; species Streptomyces sp. AM6-12. The sequence goes on along the minus strand of NZ_JBIQWN010000001.1, from coordinate 2,873,918 downwards.
CCGCGCACAACCCGAAACACCACTCGGCGCCCAACCCGGCACCCGCCCCGCGCGGTCACGGCGGCTCCGCGACCTCCGGCAACCCGCGGCCGGGTCGCACCGGGCCCGTCCCCGCTCCCGCCCGTTGACCGATTTTGATCGCCCACACGCCTCTGACCTGCCACTTTCAGAGCGCGCGAAAGTTTTTCCGCGCAGGGTGTGACACTTTTGGCTCCCCCGACGCAGTACTGAGTGAGCCGACTGGTCATCGGCCGTAGCACTGAGCCGGGGTTCCCCCCGTACCCGCGGCTCGTGCACATGGCGCGGGCGGGACATGTTCCCCCGGTCCCGCCCGCGCCCCAAAAGCCCGGCCGCTCGGCCACCCGCCGGAAGCGCCGGACTCACCGCGTCACCGGTACACGACGACCTTGTCGCCCACCCGCACCTCGGCGAACACCCGCGCGATCGCCGCCTCGTCCCGTACGTTCACGCACCCGTGCGAGCCCCCGGCATAACCGCGGGCGGCGAAGTCGTACGAGTAGTGCACCGCTTGGCCGCCGCTGAAGAACATCGCGTACGGCATCGGCGAGTCGTACAGGGTCGACACATGGTGCCGGGACTTCCAGTAGACGCGGAAGACGCCCTCGCGGGTCGGGCTGCGGCGGGTGCCGAAGCGCACGGCCATCTCGGACACGGTCCGCCCGTCGACGATCCAGCGCAGCGTCCGGCCCGGCTTGCTGATACACAGCACCCGCCCGGTCAGACAGCGCGGATCGGGCGCGGCGGCGGGCTGGCCGCCCATCAGATACAGCTCCCACCTGCCCGGCGCACGGGTCATCGCCACCAGCCGCCGCCAGGTCACGCCGTCCGTGACGCCGGTGACCGGCAGCCCGCGCTTGCCCTGGAAGCCCCGTACGGCCCGTTCGGTGAGATCGTCGTACGACCCCGTGGGCCCGTCGAACAGCCAGTCCAGTTGCCGCAGCCGCGCCTGGAGTTCCCGTACACCCGGTCCGCTGTCACCCGGCCGCCACAGCACCCCCGGCATCGTCCCCGGCGCCCCGGCGGACAGCGGGTCCCCGCCCCATGGCCGGCCGTCGGCGCCCAGCGGCCGGACGGTGCACCCGCAGAGCGCGGCGAGGGCGGCGAGCACGGTGAGCGCGGCGAGGGTCCTGCCCCTGGTCCTCATCCCCGGATGCTTCCCCACGTGACCGCCGCCGAACGACGAGGCATGGTGAGGAGGTACCAGAGGTGCGTACCGCGGAGGCGTCATGGCGCGTGAGTCGGAGTCGGGCCTGCCGATCGAGCCGGTCTACGGGCCGGACGCGCTGACCGGCTGGGACCCGGCCGGGCGACTCGGGGAACCGGGGTCGTACCCCTTCACCCGCGGGGTCTACCCGAGCATGTACACCGGCCGCCCCTGGACGATGCGCCAGTACGCCGGATTCGGCACGGCGGCGGAGTCCAACGCCCGCTACCGGGAGCTGATCGCCCACGGCACCACCGGTCTGTCCGTCGCCTTCGACCTGCCCACCCAGATGGGCCACGACTCCGACGCGCCCCTCGCGCACGGCGAGGTCGGCAAGGTCGGTGTGGCGGTCGACTCGGTCGAGGACATGCGGGTGCTGTTCGACGGCATCCCGCTGGACCAGGTCTCCACGTCCATGACGATCAACGCCCCGGCCGCCCTGCTGCTGCTCCTGTACCAGCTCGTGGCGGAGGAACAGGGCGTCCCGGCCGACCGGCTGACCGGCACGATCCAGAACGACGTGCTCAAGGAGTACATCGCCCGCGGCACCTACATCTTCCCGCCGAAGCCCTCGCTGCGGCTGACGGCGGACATCTTCCGGTACTGCACCGCGGAGATCCCCAGGTGGAACACGATCTCGATCTCCGGCTACCACATGGCCGAGGCGGGCGCGTCTCCCGTGCAGGAGATCGCCTTCACGCTCGCCGACGGCATCGAGTACGTGCGCACGGCGGTGGCGGCCGGGATGGACGTGGACGACTTCGCGCCGCGCCTGTCCTTCTTCTTCGTGGCCCGTACGACGCTCCTGGAGGAGGTCGCCAAGTTCCGTGCCGCGCGCCGGATCTGGGCGCGGGTGATGCGGGAGGGGTTCGGCGCGAAGAACCCCAAGTCGCTGATGCTGCGCTTCCACACACAGACCGCCGGGGTCCAGCTCACCGCGCAGCAGCCGCAGGTGAACCTGGTCCGGGTCGCCGTCCAGGCCCTCGGCGCGGTCCTCGGCGGCACCCAGTCCCTGCACACCAACTCCTTCGACGAGGCGATCGCGCTGCCCACCGCCACCTCCGCGCGGCTCGCCCTGCGCACCCAGCAGGTGCTGGCCTACGAGACGGACGTGACCGCGACCGTGGACCCCTTCGCCGGGTCGTACGCGGTGGAGCGGATGACCGACGACGTGGAGGCGGCGGCCGTCGCGCTGATGGACCGGGTCGAGGAGCTGGGCGGCGCGGAGGCGGCGATCGAACAGGGCTTCCAGAAGGCCGAGATCGAGCGCAACGCCTACCGCATCGCCCAGGAGACCGACTCCGGGGAGCGGGTGGTCGTCGGCGTCAACCGCTTCCGGCTGGACGAGGAGGAGCCGTACGAGCCGCTGCGGGTGGACCCCGCCATCGAGGCCCGCCAGTGCGAGCGGCTCGCCGCGCTGCGCGCCGGGCGCGACCGGCGCGCCGTCGACACCGCCCTGACCGCCCTGAAGAAGGCCGCGGAGGGCGACGACAACGTCCTCTACCCCATGAAGGAGGCGCTGCGGGCGCGGGCCACGGTGGGCGAGGTGTGCGGAGCGCTGCGGGAGGTGTGGGGGACGTACGTCCCGGCGGACGCCTTCTGAGCAACCGTCCGCGGGCCTCGGCCAAGCGTCCTGTCCGGGATCGTGAAGTACGCCGGTGCCGGCTATCTGACCTGGCTGGCGCTCGGCATGCTGCGCTCCGCCCTGCGGTTGTGGCGGACCCGGCGGGAGCAGGCGCCCGCTCACACGGCGGCGGAGCGGGCGGGCGCCGCCGGGGAACGCCCGTACCGGCGCGCCTTCGCCCTCGTATTCGGCGGTACCCGTCTCGCCGCCGCGAGCGCCTGTCGGCGACGGCCACGACGGCGGCCGGTGCGCTGTTCCTCGGGTTCGCGGTGAAGTGTCGCTGGCCTCGTGAACCGGCCGCCGCGAGCCGGGGCTCAGCGGATGCCGACGCCGTCGAGGTAGGCCGCCAGCTCCTCCGTCGCCGTCTCGCCGGCCCAGCCGACGTAGCCGTCCGGGCGGATCAGGAAGACGCCGGGGCCGTAGGACGCGGGGGCCGACGGCAGGGTCCGGATGCCCGCGCGCGGGGCGGTGGTGGCGCCCAGCAGGGTCCAGTGCGGGCCCCGCAGGAGGTCGAACAGGCGTCCGCCGGGCAGCTCGGCGTCCGGTGCGCGGTCACCCGCGCGGACCGGCCCCGGCCCGGTCCGCGTCTCGGCGCTGAGCGACGACTCCCGGTAGCCGACGCCGAGTTGGACGGTGGCCCGGCCCCGCCGGACCTCGCCGCGGTGCACGCCGGTGGACAGCTCCAGCATGGCCGCGGCGTTCGCCCGCCGCTCCTCCTCGTACGTCTCCAGCAGCGACTCGGGGGCGCCCCGCAGCACCGCGTCCAGCTTCCAGCCGAGGTTGTAGGCGTCCTGCACGCTGGTGTTCAGGCCCTGTCCGCCGGCCGGCGAGTGCACATGCGCGGCGTCGCCCGCGAGGAACACCCGGCCCACCCGGAAGCGGTCCGCGAGCGCCGCCCGCGGCCGGAACTCCGAGGCCCAGCGCACCTCGGTCACGTCCTCGGCGGCCAGGTGGGTGTGCCGGGCGACCAGTTCGCGCACGCCGTCCGCGCTCACGTCCGGCTCCGAGCCCTCCGGCAGCCGCGCGGCCAGCTGGAACTCCTCGGTGCCGGCCAGCGGGCAGAGCCCGAGGACGCTGCCGTCGGCCGCCGGGAAGGCGTGCCAGTACTCCCGGTCCAGGCCCCGCACCCGCAGGTCCGCCACCACGAACGGCGCCGGGTCGACGCTCTGTCCGGTCATGCCGACGCCGAGCGCCCGCCGGATCCCCGAGCGTCCGCCGTCGGCCGCCACCACATAGCGCGCGCGGACCGCCGTACCGTCGGCGAACACCACGTCCACGCCCTCCGCGTCCTGCGTCAGACCCGTGACCTCGCGCCCGAAGGCGACCTTGCCGCCCAGTTCCGCGAGCCGCGCGTACAGGATCTCCTGGGTGCGCCACTGCGGGATCATCCGGGGCGCCGGGTACGGCGTGCCCGCGTCCGGCTCGAACCGCTCGAACATCGACTCCTCGCCGACCCGCTCGCCGTCCCGCCACACCATCCGGTCCGGGTAGGGCCCGCTCGCCGCGAGGACCGCGTCGATGACGCCCAGGTCGTCGAAGACCTCCTGGGTGCGGGGCTGGATCCCCTTGCCGCGCGAGCCCGGAAACAGGGCGTCGGCGCGCTCCACGAGCTGGGCCGCGACCCCGCGCCGGGCGAGGTCGATGCCGAGGGCGAGTCCGGTGGGGCCCGCGCCCACGATCAGGACATCCGTCGTATCCATGGCCACATCTCCTTAACGCCGTTAAGTACCGTTGGGTACGAGCGTGCCCTTAACGCTGTTAAGCTGTCAAGCGTGAGTGCGGAACGACGATCGCCCCTGGACCGTGTGCGGGTCGCCGACACGGCGCTGCGGCTGCTGAACGAGGTCGGCCTCGACGGGCTGACCCTGCGCGCCATCGCGAAGGAACTGGACGTCAAGGCGCCCGCCCTGTACTGGCACTTCAAGGACAAGCAGGCGCTGCTGGACGAGATGGCGACGCAGATGTACCGGCGGATGGTCGCCGGCACCGCGCTCGACCCCGCCGACACCTGGCGGGAACGCCTGCTGAAGGTCAACCGCGGCCTGCGCACCGCGCTGCTCGGCTACCGCGACGGCGCCAAGGTCTTCAGTGGCTCGCGCTTCACCGGCACCGACCATGCCCCCGCCCTGGAGGCGAACCTCCGTTTGCTGACCGGCGCCGGGCTGACCCTGGCCCAGGCCGTCGACGCGGGCCGCACGGCCACCGCCTACACCATCGGCTTCGTCACCGAGGAACAGGGCATGCGCCCCGGACCGGGCGACGGGCAGGCCCGCACCGACATCGCCGACCGCGCCCGTCGTCTGTCCGAGTACCCCCTCGCCGCGGCGGCCGGCGAACTCCTCTTCGACGACTACGACCGCCAGTTCGAGGAAGGGCTGGCGGTCGTGATCGCGGGAATCGGGGCGCGGTACGGGCTGGCCCGCTGAGCGCGGGGCGGCGCCCTAAGCCCCGGCGGGGTTCCGTGTCTTCAGCGCCCGTCTCAGCCGCGGGCCGAACGGTTTCTCCACGAAGCGGTGCATGAGCCAGGCCAGGGCCAGCATGATCAGGACGGTCGCCCCCAGGGTCACCGCCGAGGGCAGCCCGAGCAGCCGGTGCAGGACCCGGATGACGAACCAGCCCAGGTGCTCGTGGACCAGGTAGAAGGGGTACGTCAGCGCGCCGGCCGTGGTCAGCCAGCGCCAGGAGGCCCAGCGGGTCCAGCCCAGCGCCACCGCCGCGACGACGGCGAAGGAGAGGGTGACGTCCAGGACCACCACGTAGGGGTCGCGGTGCAGGCCGGAGTGGCCGGTGGAGTGCCACAGGCCGCGGGTCGCCTCGCTCTGGCCGAGCAGCCAGGACACCGCGACGATGCCCCACAGCAGCAGGTCGCTGCCGAAGCGGTGGATCAGGTAGAGGGCGAGACCGCCGATGAAGTAGGGCGCGTACTCGGGCATGAGGACCTGATCGGTCAGCGCGTTGCCGGTGGTGCGGCAGAGCACCAGGGCCAGGGTCCACACGGAGCAGAAGAGGACCACGCGCCGGTAGGTGACCCCGCGCACCACGACGAACAGCGCGAACAGCGCGTAGAAGCGGACCTCGGCCCACAGCGTCCAGCACACCCCGAGCACCCGTGTCGCGCCCATCGGCTGCTGGAGCATCGTCAGGTTGACCAGGAACTCGTCCAGCCGGACCGGCTTGACGACGGCGGGCAGGACCAGGGACGCCGCGGTGACCAGGACCAGCGCGACCCAGTAGGCGGGGTAGAGGCGGGAGACGCGGGAGCGGAAGAAGTCGCCCAGGGTGCGGCCCCAGCTGCTCATGCAGATCACGAAGCCGCTGATCACGAAGAACAGCTGCACGCCCAGACAGCCGTAGACGGCCACCCGGCTCAGGGTCGGGAAGACCACGGACGGGCTCTGGTGCCAGGACGCGGAGATCGTGCCGCCGCGCCCGGTGTAGTGGTACAGGCAGACCATCAGCGCGGCGACCAGCCGCAGCCCGTCGAGGGCGAGGAGACGGCCGCGGCGCCCGGTGGGCGCGGGCGCCGAGGTCCCCTGCGGGGCGGGTATCGGGACGTCGTCGAGGGCGGGGGAGGGCGAGGTCATCGGCTCAGCTCCGTACGGTCCTGCGCAGGCTGCGCGCCTTCTTCGCCACCCTGCGCACGGTCGCGTTGCGCGGGATGAACGCCAGCTGTGCGGGGATCCCGCCGGGCAGGGCCAGCGAGGTGAGCCGGCGGCGCTTGAAGTAGCGGGACGTCCGCGGGCCGAAGTTGGCCACGAGCCATGCCTCCGCCTCCGCGCGCAGCCCCGGCAGGATCTTCGGCTGCATCGCGAAGCCCACCGCCCGCACCAGCGCGCCCAGCCGCTCCACGTCCATGCCCGGGCGCCGCCCGGTGACCGCGTCCGCGTCCGCCAGGTCGGGCAGCAGGGCGTCCACCACGGTGACCGGGATCCGGTTGCTGTTCTCGTACGGCGTCAGCCGCTCCAGCAGCAGTTCGGTGCCCACGCGGGCGACCGGCAGGCCGTAGAGCGCGGAAGCCGTCAGCAGGGCCGTGGAGAAGCAGCCCACGACCAGCGCGGGACGCATCCGCTGGTACAGCACCTCGGCGAGCACGGGCGTGTCCACGACGGTCAGCGCCACGCCGAGCCGCTCCGCCGTCTGCTCCAGCGAGCGGGTGTAGCGGGCCGGGGCGGTGGGGTGCGGCTTGAACACGACCGTGGTGTGGCCCAGTCCGGCCACGCCCTTCAGCATCCGCACATGCAGGTCCTCCTCCTGCTCGGCGGTGAGGATGTCCAGCGCCGACAGGTACTGCCCGAGCAGCAGCGCGGGCTCCTCCACCTCGGGCAACTCCTCGGCGAGCGGCGCGAGTTCCGCGAGCACCTTGGTGAAGGCGGAGGTCGGCACCAGCTCGCCGGGCACCCCGAACTCGGTCAGCAGCAGCGGGGTGAGGCCCGGCACCAGGTCCAGGTGGAGCAGCCGGTCGACGCGGGTGCCGACCAGCGGGTCGATCTTGTTGCGCGTGGGGCCGTACGACATCAGGCCGTCGGCGTAGACCGTGACCGGCGCGCCGTTGAAGATCTGCCCGAGCGCCAGCGCCGGGTTGACCTGGATCGACTCGACAACCAACTCCACGTCGTCGGAGCCGAGTTCCCACTCGTGGCGCAGGAAGCGTTCCCACAGCGGCATGTCGTCCACGCGGGGGGCCCAGCCGCCCGGATGGAAGGGGAAGATCGTCTCGTTGTACGAGATCACCTCGTCGAACCGGTCGCGCAGCCGCTCGAAACCGGGCATTTCGTCCGGCCCCGGCGTGGTCTCGGGCGTCATCGCGTTGTTGCAGACCAGCAGGATCCGCCGGTCGGCGGGGTCGAAGCAGCCGGAGTCCAGGGCGGCGGCGAGCGTGGCGATGCCGTACAGGGTCGACGCCTGGAAGATCTGGGTGGTCACGCGGCGGCTCCCGCGGTGACGGGGCGGCGGCGCAGCCGGCGCAGCTTGGTGGCGCGCAGGAGGTCCATGGAGTCCAGCGCGTCGTCCAGCACGTCCTGCGGCATGCGGCGCAGCGCGGCGGCACTCAGGGATTTCAGCTTTTTCGCCACCGCGGGCTCGAACCTTTCGATGGATCCCAGATGATGGGAAATGATGGCGCAATAGGTGCGCACCGCCTTCGGCAGCAGCGCGTCCGCGTCCCGGTCCTTCGCGGTTTCCGCGATCACCTGGTCGAATGCGCGGATGAAATCGAGCTGACGCACATCACCGATCTGGGTGAGCGAGGAGGCGACCCCGCGCCGGTAGAACACGCCGAGCAGGCTCACCGCGGCGAAGGATTCCGCCTCCCGGTGCAGTTTCCAGATCCACGGCCGGTCCTCGGCCGTGCGCAGCCCGTCGGTGAAGTGCAGCAGGCCCTTGTCGACCAGCCTGCGGTGATAGGCGCCGGCCCAGGCGAACGCGTAGTCCACCGAGGTGGAGCGGTCCGCGGGCAGGATCGCCTCCCGCGGGCTGAGCACCTGACCGCGCCTGCCGACCGGCACGCGCTGCACCTGACGGGCCCGCGCGGTGCACTGCACATGGTCGGTGCGGATGAAGTCGACGCCCAACTCCTCGATAGCACTGACCAGTTGCGAGTAGTAGCCGGGGGCGAGCCAGTCGTCGCCGTCCAGGAACGTCAGATATTCGCCGCGCGCCCGGTCGATGCCGGTGTTGCGCGCGGTCGCCAGACCTCCGTTCTGCTCGTGCCGGACCAGGACCGCTCCGGGCAGCTCGCGCTCCGCGCGCGCGAGAATTTCGGGCGTCCCGTCGCGGGAACAATCGTCGACGAGAATGAATTCGAAGTCCTCACGCGTGTTCGCCTTCAGGCTCCTGAGCGTGTCGGGCGCGTATGACTGCACGTTGTAGAACGGCACGATGACGGAGAGCTTGACCACGTCAGGGACGTTAGGGGGGATGCCCGTCATTCGTCTTGACGCCTTGCTTGATACCGGGTGAATGGCACGTGGCGAAGCTGTGAACCGGGCTGTTTCCGGGGCCCGTCGCGAGCCGATTCGTCATTCGGCGATGTGCTGTTAACCGTTTGTTGCATTCCGGTTGGGCGGAACGGCGGAATCGCTTCCTAGCGTCTTGGACGTGCCAGCAAGTGCCAAGAAGTCCCTGCGGGTCGCCGTCCTCGCGGACTCCGACACCCGGTGGAAGTGGGGCGCGCTCACCGCGCGGCGACTCACTCCGGCGGCTGCCGAGGTCCGGCTCGACGGCTACCTGCTGCGCGGACGAGCCACCCCGACCGCCCGCCAGCTCCAGGAGATCGGCGTCCGCGCCGACTCCCTCAGCGAGGTCACCGGCGTCGAGTTCCTGCACACGATGCGCCAAGAGGCGTACGACATCCTGGTGCTGGCGCTCGTCGGCGGCGGGGTGCAGGCCATGCTGCACGGCCTGCGCAACGCGTGGGGCACCGGCCCCCGGCCCGTCGTCGTCACCGGCTACGTCGGCGTCGTCTTCGAGAAGCTCGCCGACGGCCTGCTGCTGAGGCACGGCGCGGACCTGGTCCTCGCCAACTCCCGCCACGACGCGGACCGGTTCCGTGCCGTGTACGAGGGGGTCGGCGCGGACGCCTGCGCGGTCACCGAGGTCGCGCTGCCCTTCCTCGGCGGGGCGCCCTACACCGGTGAACACGAGCCCTGCACCGTGGTGTTCGCGGCCCAGCCGTCCGTCCCGGACAACCGCCGTGACCGTACCTACCTCCTCGACCGCCTCATCCGGCACGCCCGCGCTCACCCCGAGCGGGAGGTACTGCTCAAGCTGCGCTCCAAGCCCGGCGAACACACCACCCACATCGAGGAGCTGCCCTACCAGAAGCTGGTCCAGGGCAGGGACGTACCCGCCAACTTCCGTCTGGTGTACGGCCACATGGGCGAGGTCCTCGACCGCACCGACCTGCTGGTCACCATCAGCTCCACGGCCGCCCTGGAGGCCCTGCACCGCCGGATCCCCACGGTCGTACTGACCGACCTCGGGGTGCGCGAGGCGCTCGGCAACCACCACTTCACCGGCTCCGGCTGCCTCGCTTCCTGGGACCAGCTCGACGCCGGCCACCGGCCCGCCCCCGACGAGGAGTGGGTGGCCCGGCAGGGGGTCGCGGCCGACGGAGGGTACGGGACCGCCTTCGACACGGCCCGCGAGCGCATCGCCAAGCTGCTCGACCGCCCCGGCGGCCTGCCGCCCCTGGCCCCCTACTACACCCCCGAGACCGCGCCCGGCTATCTGCCCGGCATCCTCGCCCGCCACCACCTCGGCCCCGACGGCGCCCCGCTGCCCGGCGCGCCCACCGCCGACAAGTCCCCCGGTCCCGTGCGCCAGATCGTGCGCCGGGCCGCGCGCGGCGCCTACCGGCACGGCGTCCAGCGGGTCGCCCCGGTGATCCGGCGGATGGGGGAGCTGTGACCTCTCAAGGAGATCGGATGTCCCACCCGGAAGCGAGCCAGGGCGCGACGGTGCGCCGGGTGCTCGCGGTGATCCCCGCCCGCGGCGGCTCCAAGGGCGTGCCCGCGAAGAACCTCGCCCCGGTCGGCGGCGTCCCGCTGGTGGCCCGCGCGGTGCGCGAGTGCCGCGCCGCCCGCCTGGTGACCGATGTCGTGGTCTCCACCGACGACCAGGCCATCGCCGCCGCCGCCCGCGAGGCCGGCGCCGAGGTGGTGCTCCGCCCGGCCGCCATCGCCGGGGACACCGCCACCTCCGAGGCCGCCGTGCTGCACGCCATGGACGCGCACGAGGCGCTGCACGGCGCGGCCGTGGACGTGGTCCTGCTCGTGCAGTGCACCAGCCCCTTCATCGCCCGCGAGGACGTGGACGGGGTGGCCGGCGCGGTGGCGGAAAACGGCGCGGACACCGCGGTGACCGTGGCGCCCTTCCACGGCTTCGTCTGGCGTGAGGCCGGGAGCGACATCGAGAGCGACACCGAGGGCGGGGGTGGCGTGGGGGTGAACCACGACAAGTCGTACCGCCCGCGCCGTCAGGACCGCCCCCAGGACTTCCTGGAGACCGGCACCGCCTACGCCATGGACGCGGCCGGTTTCCGCGAGCACGGGCACCGCTTCTTCGGCCGCACCGAACTCGTGCGCACCGACCCCGCGCGGGTCCTGGAGATCGACGACCCGCACGACCTCGCGCGGGCCCGCGCCCTCGCCCCCCTCTTCGACGCCGACCGCCCCGGCGCACTCCCCACGGCCGACGACATCGACGCGGTCGTACTCGACTTCGACGGCACCCAGACCGACGACCGGGTGCTGATCGACTCCGAAGGACGGGAACTCGTCTCCGTGCACCGCGGGGACGGACTCGGCATCGCCGCGCTGCGCAGGAGCGGCCTGCGGATGCTGATCCTGTCCACGGAACAGAACCCTGTGGTCGCCGCCCGCGCCCGGAAGCTGAGGCTCCCCGTGCTGCACGGCATCGACCGCAAGGACCTCGCCCTCAAGCAGTGGTGCGAGGAGCAGGGCATCGCGCCGGAGCGCGTGCTCTACGTCGGCAACGACGTCAACGACCTCCCGTGCTTCGCCCTCGTGGGCTGGCCGGTGGCGGTCGCGAGCGCTCACGACGTCGTACGCGGCGCCGCACGCGCGGTCACCACGCTCCCCGGCGGTGACGGCGCGATCCGAGAGATCGCCAGCTGGATCCTCGGCCCTTCTCTCGATTCCCTCCCCAAGTAAGGAACCCTGATGAGCACCAACTCCCGTCTGCGTACGTTCGGTTCGCGCGAGGTCGGCCCCGGCCGTCCCGTCTACATCTGCGGCGAGATCGGCATCAACCACAACGGTGAGCTGGAGAACGCGTTCAAGCTGATCGACGTCGCCGCCGAGGCCGGCTGCGACGCCGTCAAGTTCCAGAAGCGCACCCCCGAGATCTGCACCCCGCGCGACCAGTGGGACATCGAGCGCGACACTCCCTGGGGCCGGATGACCTACATCGACTACCGCCACCGCGTGGAGTTCGGCGAGGACGAGTACCGCCGGATCGACGAGTACTGCAAGGAGAAGGGGATCGACTGGTTCGCCTCCCCGTGGGACACCGAGGCCGTCGCCTTCCTGGAGAAGTTCGACGTGCCCGCCCACAAGGTGGCGAGCGCCTCCCTGACCGACGACGAGCTGCTGCGCGCCCTGCGCGCCACCGGCCGCTCCGTGATCCTCTCCACCGGCATGTCCACCCCGAAGCAGATCCGCCACGCGGTCGAGGTCCTCGGCTCGGACAACATCCTGATGTGCCACGCCACCTCGACCTACCCGGCGAAGGCCGAGGAGCTGAACCTCCGTGTGATCAACACGCTGGAGAAGGAGTTTCCGAACGTCCCGATCGGCTACTCCGGCCACGAGACGGGCCTGCAGACCACGCTGGCCGCCGTCGCCCTCGGCGCCACCTTCGTCGAGCGCCACATCACCCTCGACCGCGCCATGTGGGGCTCCGACCAGGCCGCCTCCGTCGAGCCGGGGGGCCTCACCCGCCTGGTGCGCGACATCCGCACCATCGAGGCCTCCCTCGGCGACGGCGTCAAGAAGGTCTACGACTCCGAGCTGGGCCCGATGAAGAAGCTGCGCCGCGTCGCCGGTGTCGTCGCCGAGGCGGAGATCGCGGCCGCGGCCGGCGAGCCGGTCACGGTGTGAATCCAGGTCACTGACGACGGGACGGTCGCACCCCGATGAGCCCCCGCACCGGCCGCACCGGCCACCCCACCCGCACGCTCGCCTTCGTGGAGAGCCCGGTCCAGCTGCTCAACGTCCTGGAGTGGGCACATCTGCACGGGCTGCGCGGCGCGGACCCCGACCCGGGACCGGGCGGCGGCTCCCGGCGGGCGGACGGCTCCCGGCCGGGGAGCGGGGAGCCGGGGGGCGCGGCCGTGCCGCCGGGCGGGACCCCGGAGCCGCGCCCGGCTCCGGAGCCGGGCCCGCTCCCCTCCGTACCCGCGCAGGTACGGCGGACGGTGGCCGGCCAGGCACCGTCCCCGGCGGGCGCGGACCTCACGCTCGTCGTCCTCGCCCCGACCGACCCCATGACCCGGGGCCAGCTGCGCCGGATGGCCGACCTGGCGCGGGACGAGGGCCACCGGGTGCGCTGGGAGGAGGCCCGCGGCGGCCCGGCCGCGCCCTTCGCCACCATCGGCGGCCTCACGGGACTGCTGCGCCGCGCCGACCGCGTGGTGATGGGCGACCCCTTCTCCCGCTACGTCCAGCTCTTGCTGACCATCACACGGGCGCGGGACCTGGTGGTGGTGGACGACGGCACCGCCACGATGGAGTTCGTCGCCCAACTCGCCCGCGGGGAACGCCTGGTGCGCTGGCACCGCAAGGGCGGCCGCCGCGGCCCCCGCGACCTGGTCTTCGCGCCGGTCTCCTCCTCCGCGCGCCGCCGGCTGACCCCCAGCGCGCACCGCCGGGTGGAGGTCTTCTCCTCCATGCCGGTGCACGAGACCCCCGAGGGCGTCACGGTCACCGCCAACGACTTCTCCTGGACCCGGACCCGTTTCGGGCCGCCGCGCATCACCAAGGGCGCCGACATGGTGGGCACGTCCCTGGTGGAGACGGGTGTGGTCGACGGCGACTCCTACCTGGACGCCGTCCGCACCCTGGCCAAGGCCCACGGCACCACCCGCTACTTCGCCCACCGCCGCGAGAGCACCGAGAAACTCCACCGGCTGGCCAAGGAGACGGGCCTGGAGATCGTCCGCCCCGACCTCCCGCTGGAACTGATCGCCCGCCGCGGCCCCATCGGCCGTACGATCCTCAGCTTCCCCTCCACCGTCGTCCACACCCTCCCGCTGGCCCTGGCCGGCACCGGCGTCCGCGTCGCGGTGTGCGACATCGACCCGACCTGGCTCACCGAAACCGCCTCCCCCCGCGCCCAGGGCTTCCTGTCTGGCGTGACAGGAACCGCCCGCGACGTCCACCGCCTGCCCTCGGTGAGCCTGGCGTAGAACCGCGGACCTGTCGCGGGGATGGCCCGGTTGTCTGTGAGGGTGCTTCAGGATTCGGGACGAGCCAGGCGGCCGAGCAGGGAGACGGCCTCGTCGAGGGGCACCGGCTGGAAGAATCGCGCGTCGGCGCGCTCGACGGCGGCAATCGCGCGTGGGGCCAGGTCGGCGCCGGCGTCGGTGACGCGCAGTCGTTTGGCGCGGGTGTCGGCCGGGTCGACTTCACGCTCGATGAGTCCTTTGTGTTCCAGGGTGCGTAGTACCTGGGAGGTCATCTTGACGTCGGTGCCGGCTTGGCGGGCGAGAGTCAGCTGGTTGGGATGCTCGCCCTGGGCGTTGAGCCACCAGGCGCAGGCGAGCAGCACGAACTGCACATGGGTGAGATCGAGTGGGGCCAGAGCCGTGGAGATGTCGCGCTGCCAGCGCAGGGTGGCATGCCACAGCAGGAATCCGGGGCTGTCGCCGGGGCTGAGGGGCATCAGCTCTGAGCCAGCTTGACCAGCGCGGCCATCGTGTCGGGCCAGTCGGCGGTGACGGCCGGGCCGATCCGCGGTCCGGCCTCGTCGGCGCCGGTACCGGTGATCTCCATCCGGTACACCACCCGGATCCGGTCTTGGCCGATCCGGTCGATCCGGTGGGTGGTGCGCAGCAGCAGGCCGTCGAAGTCGGCCTCGTCGACGAACAGTTCGCCTTCGACTGCCTCGGCGATGCGCAGCAGTACCGGGTCGTCCCCGGGCGGTGTCATCGTGATCTGCGTGCCCGCCGTGAACGGGCCGCTTATCTCGATCTTCTCGATCTCGGCGTTCCAGGTGCCCCAGTTCTCGACGTCGGCCCAGAGCCGCCAGATCGCCTCGGGGGTGGCGCTGGTCTCGATGCTGTGCTCGTACTCCCACATGGGTGATCTCCTCGGTTAGATGATCTCAGATGATCTATAAGCAGATTATCTGTGCGGAGACTATCCGTCCAGCGGTGCGCTGCGTGAGCTGGACGAGGAGCTGAAGGAGAGTGCCGGGAAGGGTGACTTCGGGGTGGGCGGCGCGGAGGCGACCCTAGTGGCTGCGGGCCGAGTGGAGGTCCGGTTCGTGGACATGACGAGCGTGACTCGACCGAGGCGTGGTATGCGTGGAAGAAGAGAAAAGTGGTTTTACCCATCACAGTCCACAGTCATGCGTCCAGCGGTCAGATTTTCTTCCCCTAACGGGCTGAACTTTTGTTGATCCAGGGGCAGTTGGCCCGCCGGGCGTCCTACCCTTCAGAGGGTGAAGCAATTGATGTCCCTAGAGTCCGAGTCCGGCCTCGCGGGGGATGCGCTCCCCGGCGTGCTGAGCGAGTCCCTGCACGCCGAACTGGTCGCGTTCCGGCGCGACTTGCACATGCACCCCGAGCTGGGCAACCAGGAGTTCCGTACCACCGCCGCGATCAAGGAGCGGCTGGAGAAGGCCGGGCTGCGCCCCCGCGTCCTCGCCACCGGAACCGGACTCGTGTGCGACATCGGCCTGAAAGAGGGGGAGCGGCCCGGTGTACCGCTGCTCGCGCTGCGCGCCGACATCGACGCGCTGCCGATCCCGGACACGAAGAGTGACTGCCCGTACCGCTCCACCGTGCCCGACCGCGCGCACGCCTGCGGACACGACATGCACACCACCGTCGTGCTCGGCACCGGCCTGGTCCTCGCCGACCTGCACGCGAAGGGGCTGCTCGGCCGCCCGGTACGGCTGATCTTCCAGCCCGCGGAGGAGGTACTGCCCGGCGGTGCCCTCAGCGCCATCGAGGACGGCGTCCTCAACGGGGTCGGGCGGATCCTCGCCTTGCACTGCGACCCCCGCGTCGACGCCGGCCGCATCGGACTGCGGCACGGCCCCATCACCAGCGCCTGCGACCGGCTTGAGGTCCTCCTGGACGGACCCGGCGGCCACACCGCGCGCCCGCACCTGACCACCGACCTGGTCACCGCCGCCGCCCGCGTCGCCGTCGACGTCCCCGCGCTGATCGCCCGCCGCGTCGACACCCGTGTCGGCCTCGCCCTCACCTGGGGCCGTATCGAGTCCGGCCACGCCCCGAACGTCGTACCGCAGCACGCCGAGCTGGCCGGCACCGTGCGCTGCCTGGACCTGGAGGCCTGGCGGCAGGCGCCCGACATCGTGCACGCGGCCATCGACGAGGTCGCCACCATGCACCGGGCCAAGTCCGAGATCAACTACGTACGAGGGGTGCCCCCCGTCGTCAACGACAAGGGCTCCGCCGATCTGCTGCGCCGCGCGATGGCCGCCCGCCGGGGCCGGGACGCCGTCGAGAGCACCGAGCAGAGCCTCGGCGGCGAGGACTTCTCCTGGTACCTGGAGCACGTGCCCGGCGCCATGGCCCGGCTCGGCGTGCGCCGCCCCGGCGAGCGCACCGCGCGCGACCTGCACCAGGGCGACTTCGACGCCGACGAGGACGCCATCACGGTCGGCGTGGAGATGTTCACGGCCGCGGCGTTCCTGGAGGAGAACGACGGCTGACGGCGCCCGGAGGGCGGGGGCGGGGGCTCGGGGGCTTCTCCCGGTGACGCCCGCCACCCCGCCGTACCCGCCCCACCGCACCCCCCGGCGCCGTACCCGCGCCACCCCCTCCCATCGGCGCTGCCCCCTAGCCTCTCCCCCTCCCCCCGGCGCCGCCCCTTAGCCTCTCCCTCTCCCTCGCGCAACACCCCCGCAAGCCAATCGTTCGCTGGGCGCAACAGCCCGGTGGGAGGACTCGGAGAACGTGTTCAGACACTGTTTGCCTCGAATCGATAACGGCTTCGAGAGAGGGTTTTTTGCGACATCTACGCGCGTTACGATGCCGCGAAGCCGTCGCCGCCGGGGTGTTCGGCTCAAGCGCCGACATGGCGCTCAGGTCAGGTGAAGGAGCCTTCCCGTGCGCCGGGTAGCCAAGCTTTCCGCTGCGTGTCTTGCCACCGCAGCCCTCGCCCTTTCCGCCACCGCGTGTGGCAAGACGTCCTCCGAAGACGCCGGCTCGACCCCCTCGGGCAGCGCCAAGGGCGGCATCAAGATCGGTCTCGCCTACGACGTCGGCGGCCGTGGTGACCGGTCCTTCAACGACTCCGCCGCGCGCGGTGCCGACAAGGCCGAGAAGCAGTTCGGCGGCTCCATCAAGGAGCTGACCGCGAAGACGTCGGACACCCCCGCCGACCGGGTGCAGCGCCTCACCGACCTGGCCCAGGCCGGCTACAGCCCGATCATCGCCGTGGGTTACACCTACGCGCCCGCCGTGCAGCAGGTCGCCAAGCAGTTCCCGAAGACCTCCTTCGGCATCGTCGACTCGGTCGTGGACGGCAAGAACGTCAACAGCATCACGTTCACCGAGGAGCAGGGCTCCTACCTCGCCGGTGTCGCCGCCGCGATGAAGACCAAGAAGAACCACGTCGGCTTCATCGGCGGTGTCGACACCCCGCTGATCAAGAAGTTCGAGGCCGGTTACGTGCAGGGCGTGCACGACACCAACCCCAAGGTGAAGGTCGACGTCCAGTACCTGACCCACGGCCAGGACACCTCCGGCTTCTCCAGCCCGGACAAGGGCCAGCAGGCCGCGCAGGGCATGCTCGACAACGGCACCGACGTCATCTACACCGCGGCCGGCTCCTCCGGCACCGGCGCGATCGAGGCCGTGAACGGCGTCAAGGGCGCCTGGGCGATCGGCGTGGACTCGGACCAGTACAACATTCCGGGCATGGCGAAGTACAAGAGCTCGATCCTGACCTCCATGGTCAAGAACGTCGACGTCGGTGTCTTCGACTTCATCCAGTCCGTCAAGAACGGCAAGCCGCTCGCGGGCAACAACGTGTACTCCCTCGCCAAGGGCGGTGTCTCCCTGGCCACCAGCGGTGGCTACCTGAAGGACATCCAGCCCAAGCTGGACGCCGCGAAGCAGAAGATCGTCGACGGCAAGATCAAGGTCAAGACCACCCCTTGATCCCACCTGAGTGACAGGTAAGGGTCCGGCCCGTCCGGACCCCGGCTCGGCGCGGGGGGGCCGTTCGCGCTCCCTTCGCCGAGCCATAACAATGTGTCAACTCTACGCGTGTAGCTACGAGTTGCCGCGCTAGCGTCGCCGACGCCTGCCCTCCCTCCCCTTACGCAGCCCCTTTCCCCGAGGAGAGTGCGCCATCAACGCGTCCAGCCCTCCCGCTGCCGTCGAACTGCGCGGCATCACCAAGCGCTTCCCCGGCGTCGTCGCCAACCGCGACATCGACATCACCGTCGCCAAGGGCACCGTCCACGCCCTGTGCGGTGAGAACGGCGCCGGCAAGTCCACCCTGATGAAGATCCTCTACGGCATGCAGCAGCCGGACGAGGGCACCATCACGATCGACGGCGAGCAGGTCGTCCTGCACAACCCCGCCGACGCGATCGCCCGCGGCATCGGCATGGTGCACCAGCACTTCATGCTCGCCGACAACCTCACCGTCCTGGAGAACGTCGTCCTCGGCGCGGAGAAGCTCCACGGCATCGGCGGCAAGGCCCGCGCGAAGATCAAGGAGATCTCCGACGCGTACGGCCTGAACGTGCGCCCCGACGTCCTCGTCGAGGAGCTGGGCGTCGCCGACCGCCAGCGCGTGGAGATCCTCAAGGTCCTCTACCGCGGCGCCAGGACGCTCATCCTGGACGAGCCGACCGCCGTGCTCGTGCCCCAGGAGGTCGACGCCCTCTTCGACAACCTGCGCGAGCTGAAGGCCGAGGGCCTCACGGTCATCTTCATCTCCCACAAGCTGGGCGAGGTGCTGTCCGTCGCCGACGAGATCACCGTCATCCGGCGCGGTACGACGGTCGGCACCGCCGAGCCGGCCTCCACCACCCCCCGCCAGCTCGCCGAGATGATGGTCGGCAGCGAACTGCCCACCCCGGTGACCGAGGAGTCCACGGTCACCGACATCCCGATGCTCACCATCGAGGGGCTGCACCTGAGCCAGACCGACCTCGACGGCGTCGAGCGCGTCATCCTCGACCAGATCGCCCTGACCATCCACAAGGGGGAGATCCTCGGCATCGCCGGCGTGGAGGGCAACGGCCAGTCCGAGCTGGTCGAGGCCATCATGGGGATGCGCACCCCGGACGCCGGGACGATCACCCTCGACGGCGCCGACATCTCGCAGCGCGCCACCCGGCAGCGCCGCGAGGCAGGCATCGGGTACATCCCCGAGGACCGCCACCGCCACGGCCTCCTGCTGGAAGCCCCGCTGTGGGAGAACCGCATCCTCGGCCACGTCACGGAGAAGCCCAACTCCCGCGGCGGCCTGCTGGACACCAAGGGCGCCCGCGCCGACACCGAGCGGATCGTGGCGTCGTACGACGTCCGCACCCCCGGCATCGACGTCACCGCGGCCTCGCTGTCCGGCGGCAACCAGCAGAAACTGATCGTCGGCCGCGAGATGAGCCACGCCCCCAAGCTGCTGATCGCCGCCCACCCCACGCGCGGTGTGGACGTCGGCGCGCAGGCGGCCATCTGGGACCACATCCGCGAGGCCCGCCGCGAGGGCCTGGCCGTGCTGCTGATCTCCGCCGACCTGGACGAGCTGATCGGCCTGTCCGACACCCTGCGGGTGATGTACCGCGGCCGCCTGGTCGCCGACGCCGACCCCGCCACCATCACCCCCGAGGAGCTGGGCTCCGCCATGACGGGTGCGGCCACCGGCCACCTGGAGCACGCAGAGGACGACGCCCGATGAACAAGCTGACCTCACGGATCGACAAGGAGCGGCTGCTCCTCGGGATCGCGGCGCCGCTGCTCGCGATCGTCGCCGCGCTCGTCATCACCGCCCTGGTGATCCTCGCGACCGGCAAGAACCCCGGCCCCGCCTTCAGCGACATGATGACCTACGGCTTCGCCAGCGACAGCCAGGTCTACATCCTCAACAAGGCGTCCACGTACTACCTCGCGGGCATCTCGGTGGCCATCGGCTTCCGGATGAACCTGTTCAACATCGGCGTCGACGGCCAGTACCGGCTCGCCGCGTTCTTCGCCGCCGTCCTCGGCGGGGCGCTGACGCTGCCGGGCTGGCTCTCCATGCTGCTCATCCTCATCTGCGCGATGGCGACCGGTGCGGTGTGGGCGGCCATCGCCGGTGTGCTCAAGGTGACCCGCGGCGTCAGCGAGGTCATCTCCACGATCATGCTGAACTCGATCGCCACCGCGATCATCGGCTACCTGCTCCAGCCCGGAAAGCTGGCGCAGCTCTACCAGGGCGGCACCGTCGTCGCCACCAAGCCGCTCCCGTCGGCCTCGCACTTCTTCCTGATCAACACCGGTCCGGGCGGCGATCTGGACGGCTTCATCGTCGTCGCCGCGATCGTCGGCGTCGCCTACTGGTTCGTCCTCGGCCGCACCCGCTTCGGCTACGACCTGCGCACCGTCGGCCAGTCCGAGAGCGCGGCCACCGCGAGCGGTGTCTCGGTGAAGAAGATGGTCGTCACCAGCATGATCATCTCGGGTGCCGCGGCCGGTCTGATCGGCATGCCGACCCTGCTCAACGAGAGCTACCAGTACAGCAGCGACTTCCCGACCGGCATCGCCTTCACCGGCATCGCCATCGCCCTGCTCGGCCGCAACAACCCGATCGGCATCGCGCTCGGCGCCCTGCTGTGGGGCTTCCTGGAGCGCACCACCAACCACCTGGAGTTCCAGGGCTACGACAAGGAGATCCTCGGCGTGATCCAGGGCGTCATCGTCCTGTGCGTCGTGATCGCCTACGAGGTCGTACGCCGCTACGGCCTCAAGCGCCAGCAGCAGAAGGTCGGCGCCGAACTCGCCGCCCAGGCCGCCGCCGCCCCGAAGAAGAAGCTGGAGGTGGCGTGATGACTGCCACGATGACCGACGCGCCGCCGCCGGCTGCGCCCAAGGCTCCGGGCGCCGCCGCGCCCAAGGGTTCGAGCCGCTCGCTCGGCCAGATCCTGGTGCTCGTCGCGGGCGCGCTGCTGCTCCTGGCCGCGGTCCGGATGATCACCGGCTCGCAGGACCTGGACTCCGCGGGCCAGGTCAGCGCCGCCCTCGGGCTCGCCGTGCCGATCGGCCTCGCCGGTCTCGCCGGTCTGTGGTCGGAGCGGGCCGGCGTGGTCAACATCGGCCTCGAGGGCATGATGATCCTCGGCACCTTCGGCGCCGGCTGGGCCGGCTGGCAGACCAGCCCCTGGCTCGGCCTGCTGTGCGGCATCGGCTTCGGCGTCCTCGGCGGCCTGGTGCACGCGGTCGCCACCATCACCTTCGGCGTCGACCACATCGTCTCCGGTGTCGCGCTCAACCTGCTCGCGCTCGGTGCCACCCAGTACCTCGCCAAGCTGAGCTTCACCAGCGGCGCCGCCTCCAACGCGGGCGGCAACCCCAAGCAGTCCCCGCCCGTGAACGCCCTGCCGGACGTCACCGTTCCGGGTCTGTCCGACGGCCTCCAGTCGCTGGAGCAGCACCACTGGTTCCTGGTCTCCGACCTGGCCGGCATCCTCGGCGGCCTGGTCACCCACCTGTCCGTGGTGACCGTGCTGGCCGCGGTGCTGTTCGTGGGCAGCTGGTGGCTGCTGTGGCGCACCCCCTTCGGGCTGCGGCTGCGCTCCTGCGGCGAGAACCCGGTCGCGGCGGAGTCGCTCGGCGTCAACGTCTACACGTACAAGTACGCGGCCGTGGCCGTCTCCGGCGGTCTGGCCGGCCTCGGCGGCGCCTTCCTCGCGCTGGTCACCTCGCACACCTACCTGGAGGACCAGACCGGCGGCCGCGGCTACATCGGCCTCGCCGCGATGATCTTCGGCAACTGGCGTCCCGGCGGCCTCGCCATGGGCGCGGGCCTGTTCGGCTACTCCGACGCCCTCCAGCTGCGCAACGGCGGTACGACCGTGCACGCGCTGCTGCTCCTGCTGGTCGTGCTGCTCGTCGCCCTGGCCGCCTGGAAGGTGTACCGCAAGGCCGCGTGGCACGGCGCGATCAGCCTGGTCGTGGCGGCGGTCGTCATGGTCTGGTACCTGTTCACCGACGAGGTGCCGAGCGACTTCGTGGGCGCCACGCCGTACGTCGTCACGCTGCTGGTGCTGTCGCTGTCCGCGCAGCGCCTGCGGATGCCGAAGGCGGACGGCATGCGGTACCGGAAGGGCCAGGGCAAGTGACCGAGAACGCGGCCGGTTTCGACTGGGAGGCGCTGCGCGCCGAGGCGCGGGAGGCGATGGCGCACGCCTACGCCCCCTACTCCGGCTACCCGGTCGGCGTGGCGGCCCTGGTCGACGACGGCCGCACCGTCACCGGCTGCAATGTCGAGAACGCCTCGTACGGCCTGGGCCTGTGCGCCGAGTGCGGCCTGGTGTCGCAGCTCCAGCGCACCGGCGGCGGTCGCCTGACGCACTTCACCTGCGTGGACGGCGAGGGCGCGCTGCTCGTGCCGTGCGGGCGCTGCCGTCAGCTTTTGTACGAGTTCGGCGGCCCGGAGCTCCTCCTGGACACCCCCGCGGGCGTCCTGCCGCTGTCCGAGATGCTGCCCCAGGCCTTCGGCCCGGACCATCTCACCAAGTAACTCCCGTACGGCCCTCCTGCCGCGCCGCGCGCAGGGGGGCCGTACTCCTTGCACCTCCCGGAAGGAAGCCACCAGCCATGGCCATGGACGCCATCTCCGTCATCCGCACCAAGCGGGACCGCGGCGAGCTGACCGACGCGCAGATCGACTGGGTCATCGACGCCTACACCCGTGGCGAGGTCGCCGACGAGCAGATGTCCGCGCTCGCCATGGCGATCCTGCTCAACGGCATGAACCGGCGCGAGATCGCCCGCTGGACGGCGGCCATGATCGCCTCCGGCGAGCGCATGGACTTCTCCACCCTGTCCCGCCCGACCGCCGACAAGCACTCCACCGGCGGCGTCGGCGACAAGATCACCCTGCCGCTGGCCCCGCTGGTCGCGGCCTGCGGCGCGGCCGTGCCGCAGCTGTCCGGCCGGGGTCTCGGCCACACCGGCGGCACCCTGGACAAGCTGGAGTCCATCCCCGGCTGGCGCGCGCTGCTCTCCAACGAGGAGATGCTGAGCGTGCTCGACGGCGTCGGCGCGGTGATCTGCGCGGCGGGCGACGGCCTCGCCCCCGCGGACAAGAAGCTGTACGCCCTGCGCGATGTCACCGCCACGGTCGAGGCGATCCCGCTGATCGCCTCCTCGATCATGTCCAAGAAGATCGCCGAGGGCACGGGCTCGCTGGTGCTGGACGTGAAGGTCGGCACCGGCGCGTTCATGAAGAACCTGGACGACGCCCGCGAGCTGGCCTCCACGATGGTCGGCCTGGGCACGGACCACGGTGTGCGTACGGTCGCCCTGCTCACCGACATGTCCACCCCGCTCGGCCGCACCGCGGGCAACGCGCTGGAGGTCCGCGAGTCGGTGGAGGTCCTCGCGGGCGGCGGCCCGGCGGACGTGGTCGAGCTGACCCTCGCGCTGGCGCGGGAGATGCTGGACGCGGCGGGCCTGAAGGACGCGGACCCGGCTAAGGCGCTGGCCGACGGCTCGGCGATGGACGCCTGGCGCCGGATGATCGCGGCCCAGGGCGGCGACCCGGACGCGCCGCTGCCCACCTCCCGCGAGCAGCACGTGATCACCGCCCCGTCCTCGGGTGTCCTGACCCGTCTGGACGCCTACGACATCGGCATCGGCGCCTGGCGCCTCGGCGCCGGCCGCGCCCGCAAGGAGGACCCGGTGCAGGCCGCCGCGGGCATCGAACTGCACGCCAAGCCGGGCGACACGGTCACCGCGGGCCAGCCCCTGCTGACCCTCCACACGGACACCCCCGAGCGCTTCGACTACGCCCTGGAGGCGGTGTCCGGCTCCTACGACATCGCCCCCGAGGGCACGTCCTTCACGGCGACGCCGGTCGTGCTGGAGCGCATCGCCTGACCTGCGGTTTCCTCGTACGGATTGAACGGGACCGGCGGAACACAGCCGGTCCCGTTCGGCGTGTGCGACGGGCTCATGCACCGCTTCATGGTCTGGCTCAGGCTCATGGACGGGTCCGGGGGTGCCCGCCCGCTTCCCGTTCCCGCCCGCCGTGTCCGCCGGCCGGGCGGATCACCCCAGGAGCGCGGCCACCCCCACCAGTACCGGCACCGACACCACCGTCGACAGGAGGATCGACTCGCGGGCCAGGGACTGGGCGACGTGGTAGCGGCTGGCGTAGGTGAAGAGGTTCTGGGCGGCGGGGAGGGCGGAGGTGACGACGACGTCGAGGAGGGGGGCGCCGTGCAGGCCGAAGACGCAGGTGGCGAGGGCCCAGGCGATCAGCGGCTGGCCCAGGGACTTCAACGCCACCGAGAGCAGCACGAGTTGACGGTCCTGGCCGCGCCAGGGCGCCGCGCTGCCGTGCAGGGACATGCCGAAGGCCAGCAGCGCCGCGGGGACGGACATGTCGCCGATCAGGGTGAGCGGGTCCAGCACCGGGCCGGGCAGCTTCCAGCCCGCCGCCGCGACCACCACCCCGGACAGCGAGCCCACCGCGATCGGATTGCGCAGTGGGGTCAGCAGCCGCTGCCCGAGCGTGCCCTTCTCGTCCGTGCCGGACAGGTCGAGGACGGTGAGCGCGACCGGCGTGACCAGGACGACCTGGAAGAGGAGCACCGGCGCCACGAGGGACGCGTCGCCCAGCACGTACGCCGCGATGGGGATGCCGAGGTTGCCCGAGTTGACGTAACCGGAGCACAGCGCGCCGATCGTCGTACGGCCCACACCCCACCGGCGTACCACCCCCGCCGCCACGAAGACCGCCGAGACCGCCGCCGTGCTCAGCGCCGTCACCAGCAGGCGGGCGGAGAACAGCACCGACAGGTCGGCCCTGGCCAGGGTGGTGAACAGCAGCGCGGGACCGGCCACCATGAACGCCAGCCGGGTCAGCACCTCCATGCCCTGCGCCCCGAGCGTTCCGCGCCGCCCCAGTACGTAGCCCACCCCGATGACGATCGCGATCACCGCGAACCCGCTCAGTACCCCCGTCACGGCCTCAACCCTCCAGGGTGGGGGAGGAGTTGGTCAATGTGACGCGTGTGATACCGGTGGCGGTGCGATGAGTTGTGCTCGCGGCGGCCGTCTACCTTTCCGTGGACGCCGAGGAACCCCCTGTGCTGGTGCTGCCCGGAGCCGTCGAGCGCGACGGGATACCGGCGCTCTGCGACGCCGTGCGGTCCGCACTGGCGCACACCGGCGCGGGCGCCCGTGTCGTCCTCTGTGACACGGGCGCGTTCGGGCCGCCGGGGCTCGTCCACGTGGACCTGCTGGCCCGCCTCGAACTGGCCGCCCGCCGTGGTGGCGGCCGGATCCGGCTGCGCGCCCCCGCCCCCGGGCTACTCGCGCTCCTCACCCTCGCCGGACTCCGCTTCCCGGTGGAGGGGCAGCCCGAAGAGGGGGAACCAGCGCCGGGTGTCGAGGAAGCAGTGGAAGCCGGTGATCCGGCCCTCTGACAGCTCCAGCACCTGCACCGCCCACGGGCCGAAGCCGCCGTTCTCCGGGTCCGGCTTGTAGTGCGCGAAGGCGGGCAGCCCGTTGGCCCGCACCGGCACCAGCCGGGAACCGGCGCAGGAGGCACCGATGGTGCTCATGAAACCGGTGATGTCGGCCGGGCCGCGAAGCCACAGGTCGAACGGCGGCATCGTCATGACCGCGTCCTCGTGCAGCAACGCCGTCAGCGCCGCCATGTCGTACCCCTCGAACGCCCGCACATAGCGCTCCAGGAGCTTTTGCTGCTCCGCGTCCAGCGGATCGGACACCTCGCCCCCGGCCCCCGCGTCCGCCGCCGCCCGCTCGGCGAGGGTGGACCGCGCCCGCTGCAACGCGCTGTTGACCGAGGCGACCGAGGTGTCCAGCAGCTCCGCGACCTCGCTCGCCTTCCAGGCCAGCACCTCGCGCAGGATCAGCACCGCCCGCTGCTTGGGCGGCAGCCGCTGGAGCGCCGCCATGAACGCCAGCCGGATCGACTCCTTGGCCACCGCCGCCTCCGCCGGATCCGCCACCGCGGGCAGCACCCGCGCGTCCGGCACCGGCTCCAGCCAGGTGTGATCCGGGCGCGGGGACAGCGCCGCCCGCGCGAGCGGGGTCGCGTCGGTCAGATCCATCGGCCGGGCCCGTCTGCTGCCCGCGGCCAGCATGTCCAGGCACACGTTCGTCGCGATCCGGTACAGCCACGAGCGCAACGAGGAGCGCCCCTCGAACCGCTGGTGCCCGCGCCAGGCCCGCACCAGGGTGTCCTGCACCGCGTCCTCCGCCTCGAAGGACGAGCCGAGCATCCGGTAGCAGTACCCGGTCAGCTCGGTCCGGTGTTCCTCCAGCGCGGCGTCGATCCCCGCCGCCGCCCTCGCGTCACCCATCGCCCACCCACCCCTGTGGCCGTCCTGTGCGCGCCTTCGCGCCCCGGCACTCCGCAAGCTACCGCAGCCCACTGACAACGACCGCCGGAGCAAGAAAGCGACCGGATCAGACCAGTTGCTTCACGGACATGAGCAGACACGGATGATCCGCCGCACCGACACCACTCAGCAGCACCCGCTGCTCCGCGCCGATCATCTCGAACCGCAGCCGGGAACAGCCGAAGGAGGCCACCGCGTCCACTGACAACCGGCCCCGGCCAGGGGGGACGCGCTGATCCGCGGCGAGGTGCTAGGCCGTGACCGGCTCCCGGCGGGCCGCGCGGGAGCCCAGGAGTGTGATGGTGACGACGCCCAGGACGGCGAGGAGGCCGACGGTCACGGTGCCCGGCCAGCCGTTCGCGTGGAAGGCGAGGGCGCCGACCGTGGAGCCGATGCTGGAGCCGATGTAGTAGGCGGACTGGTAGAGCGCGGAGGCCTGGGCGCGGCCGTGGGTGGCGGTCTTGCTGACCGCCGAGGAGGCGACCGCGTGGCCCGCGAAGAAGCCCGCGGTGATCAGCACCAGGCCGAGCAGGACGAGGGGGAGGGAGGAGGCGAGGGAGAGGAGCAGGCCCGCCGTCGTCGTGCCGCCCGCCAGGTACAGCGCGCCGCGGCGACCGAGCCGGCCCACCAGGCGGCCCGCCGTGGACGCCGAGACCGTGCCCACCAGGTAGACCAGGAAGATCGAGCCCACGATGCCCTGCGGCAGCCCGAACGGCGCGCCGGTCAGCCGGTAGCCGATCACCGTGTACACGCCGCCGAACACCGTCATGAAGAGCGCGCCGATCGCGTACAGGCGGCGCAGCAGCGGGTCGGAGAGGTGGGTGCGGACCGTGCCCAGCAGCACGCGCGGGCGCAGCGAGCCCGCCGTGAAGTGCCGGGGCGCGGGGAGCAGCAGCCGGAACGCCACCGCGCACCCGACCGCGATCACCCCGATCACGCCGACCGACACCCGCCAGCCCCACATCTGCGCCACCCAGCCGGTGATCACCCGGCCGCTCATCCCGCCGACGCTGTTGCCCGCGACGAACAGGCCGATCGCCGTGACCAGCGCCCGCGGGCGCACCTCCTCGGCCAGGTACGCCTGCGCCGAGGCGGGCAGCCCGGCGAGGGCCGCGCCCTGCACCGCGCGCAGCGCGACCAGCGCGCCGATCGACGGCGCGAAGGGCACCAGCAGGCCGACGGCCACCGCGACCGCGAGCGAGGCCGTCATCACCGTACGCCGCCCGAAGCGCTCCGACAGGGCGCTCATCGGCAGCACGAACAGCGCGAGCCCGCCGGTCGCGGCCGCCACCGTCCAGCTCGCCTCGCTCGCCGCGACCCCGAAGTCGTCGGAGATCAGCGGCAGCAGGGCCTGGGTGGAGTAGAGCAGGGCGAAGGTCGCGACCCCGGCGAGGAAGAGGGCGAAGCTCATCCGGCGGTAGCCGGGGCCGCCAGGGGTCAGCCGGGAGTCGGAGGAGGTGATGACGGGGGACGCGGCGTCCAGGGTGGTGGACGCCCCGGTACTGGCGGGAGACATGCTTCGACCCTAAGGACGCCCTTCTCATCCGTCCAATGCATGGAATCGCCATAATCGTTTCCATGGAGCATCAGCAGAGGTCACAGAAGCGGCTGTCACCATCCAGTGACAGAGAAGACATGGCGCTGTTGCTCGCGCCCCGCCTCGCCTACTTCGCCGGGGTGGCCCGCAACGAGCACGTCACCCGCGCCGCCGGGGAGCTGAACGTCCCGCAGTCCACCCTTTCCCGCGCGATGGCCCGCCTCGAGCATGACCTCGGTGTCGAGCTGTTCGCCCGCCGCGGCCGCACCCTCGTCCTCACCACCGCCGGCCGCACCTTCCTCGCCTCCGTCGAACGCGCCCTCGGCGAGGTGGAACGCGCCGCCGAGGAGGTCCGCGCCGACGCCGACCCCGCCACGGGCAAGGTCGCCTTCGGCTTCCTGCACACCATGGGCGCCGAGACCGTGCCCGGACTGCTCGGGGCCTTCCGCGCCGAGCACCCGCGCATCCGCTTCAGCCTGGTCCAGAACTACGGCGAGGCCATGCTGGAGGGCATGCGCGCCGGCCGCCTCGACCTCTGCCTGACCTCGCCCGTCCCGGACGCCCCCGACCTCGTCGCCCGCCGCCTGGACGAGCAGAAGCTCCGTCTCGTCGTCCCCGCCGACCACCGGCTCGCGGCCCGCCGCCGGATCCGGCTGGCCGAGGCGGCCGAGGAGAACTTCGTGACGCTGGAGCCCGGTTACGGCCTGCGGCGCATCACCGACGCCCTGTGCCGCGAGGCCGGGTTCGCGCCCCGGATCGCCTTCGAGGGGGAGGAGGCCGAGACACTGCGGGGCCTGGTCGCGGCCGGTCTCGGGGTCGCGCTGCTGCCGCCGCCGACGGTGCCGAGGCCGGGGGTGGTGGAACTGACCGTCACCGCGCCGCGCGCCGTCCGCGAGATCGGCGTCGCCTGGCCGGCCGGCCGCCCGGACACCCCGCCGGTCGCCGCCTTCAAGAAGTTCCTGCTGTCGAGGCGGGGAAACCTGCTTCCTTCCTGAACACCCTTGCCGGGCCCGGTGGTTCAGCGCCGCCGCAGCGACTTGCCGAACCCCACCGCCAGCGGCATCCGCAGCCCGATCGGGGGCGGCGCCGCCAGCGCGTCCTCGACCGGCCGGGAGAACGGGTGCCCGAACAGCGCGCCCCGCACGAAGTCGGCGGCCAGGCACTCCACTTCGTCCCGGTGGCCGCCCAGCCGGTGCCCGTCCGAGTGCACCTCGAACCGGCACACCTCCCGGTTCACCTTCTTCGCCCGCGCCGCGAGCCGGAACGACAGCTCCGGATCACTGCGCTCGTCGTTCGTGCCGTGCACGATCAGCACCCGCCGCCCCACCAACTGCTTCACCGGCTCGACGGGCGCGGCCACATCCTCCTCCGGCAGCCAAGGCGCCAGCGACACCACCGAGTTGACGGCCTCGTGCCCGCCCGCCCGCAGCGCCGCCCGGCCGCCCATCCCGACGCCGACCAGGCACACCGGCACATCTCCGTACCGCCGCACGATCTCGTCGGCCGCCCACTCGGCGTCGGCGGCCAGATGCGCCTCGCTGCCGTTCCACCCGCGGTAGCGGTAGCGGACGGTGTGTACGGCCAGCCCCTCGCCCTTCGCCGCACGGACGAGCCGCCGGCCCAGCGAGCGCACGAACACCGCCGGCCCCACCGGGGACGGCCTGCGCGCGGAGACCTCCTGCCCGCCGGGGAGCAACAGCACCGCCCCGCACACCGATTCCGGCCCCGGCCCGACCACCCTGCCCAGCCCGGCCGTCCGGACCGGCGTCGCTTGCTGTCCCATGACAGAACAGTGTCAGAAGCGGCGGTGTACGAAACCCGTACTGGCGGTCACCGTTGGGTCTCGGCGCAAAGGAGACGGAAAGCGGACGGAAAACGTCCCGCCATGTCCGGGTACGGACTCGGCGATCTCTACGCGCGTAGGCGTTACAGTGCGGAAATGACGAGCCAGACTGCACCGAAGGGGCCCGTCCCGGCGAACGTGCCGGGGCAGGTGCCGACGCCGGACCAGATCCGCCGGGCGCCCAAGGTTCTGCTGCACGATCACCTCGACGGCGGGCTCCGGCCCGGCACCGTCGTCGAACTCGCCCGTGAGTCCGGATATGCGGAGCTTCCCGAATCCGACCCCGGCAAGCTCGGGATCTGGTTCCGCGAAGCCGCCGACTCCGGGTCGCTGGAGCGCTATCTGGAGACTTTCCGGCACACCGTCGGCGTGATGCAGACCCGCGAGGCGCTGGTCCGGGTCGCCCGCGAGTGCGCCGAGGACCTCGCCGGGGACGGGGTGGTCTACGCCGAGGTGCGGTACGCCCCCGAGCAGCACCTGGAGCAGGGGCTGACCCTGGAGGAGGTCGTCGAGGCCGTCGACGAGGGCTTCCGGCAGGGCGAGCGGCTCGCTCGGGAGAACGGCCACCGGATCCGGGTCGGCGCCCTGCTCACCGCGATGCGGCACGCGGCCCGCTCCCTGGAGATCGCCGAACTCGCCAACCGCTACCGGGACTCCGGCGTCGTCGGCTTCGACATCGCCGGCGCCGAGGCCGGGCACCCGCCCACCCGGCACCTGGACGCCTTCGAGTACCTCAAGCGCGAGAACAACCACTTCACCATCCACGCCGGAGAAGCCTTCGGACTGCCCTCCATCTGGCAGGCGTTGCAGTGGTGCGGCGCCGACCGGCTCGGGCACGGGGTGCGGATCATCGACGACATCGAGGTACGCCCCGATGGGTCGGTACGGCTCGGGCGGCTCGCGTCGTACGTCCGGGACAAGCGGATCCCGCTGGAGCTGTGCCCCAGCTCCAACCTCCAGACGGGGGCCGCGACCTCCTACGCCGAGCATCCGATCGGCCTGCTGCGCAAGCTTCTGTTCCGGGCCACGGTTAATACCGACAATCGGCTTATGTCGCACACCAGCATGAGCCAGGAGTTCGAGCATCTTGTCGACGCGTTCGGGTACACGCTCGACGACCTCCAATGGTTCTCTGTCAATGGGATGAAATCAGCGTTCATTCCTTTCGATGAACGACTTGCGTTGATCAATGACGTCATCAAGCCCGGATATGCCGAACTGAAATCCGAATGGCTGTTTAGGTCCACCGCTCCCACCAGCGGTTCTGCGGAAGCCGAGGGGTAGGTCGCCGTCGCTCTCGATACGGAATGCGGACGCGCTTTCACGAGGTGTCCGCATTTCGGAGTTTGCGGGCCGGGGCGCGGCGCGTTTACGGTCATGGACCGCTCCTGAAGTTTTCCGTCTCCGCATTCAAGGACGCATTCACCATGAAGCAGTCTGCCGTCAAGACCCTCGGTGTCGCCGCCCTCGGTGCCGCCTTCGCCGCCGTCGGCGCCGGCGCCGCCAACGCGGCCCCCGCCGCGCCCGACGCCACGCAGGTCACCAAGGCACTGCCGGGGGCCGTCGGGGCGCTCACCCAGGGGCAGGGCGCCGTCGCCTCCGGAGTGAGCGCCGCGAAGCCCGCCGTACAGCGGGTGCTCGCGCAGGGGCCGACCGGGCTGCTCGGCGGACTGCCGCTCGGCAGCACGGGCCTGCCCACGCACGGCATGGGCGTCAACGGGATCCCGCTCGGCTGACGCGGCCCTCCGGCAGGCGCCGTCCTCGGACCCGGACCGCCGGGGCGTTCCGGGCCCGACCGGGGCGCCCCGGCGGCGTGCTGCGTCGCCGGGGCCACCGGGGTCACCAGCCGGTGGCGCGGGCCTTGTCCTCGGACGGCAGCAGGATCCACAGGGCTATGTAGAGCAGGAACTGGGGGCCCGGCAGCAGGCAGGACAGCACGAAGATCACGCGCATCGTGGTCGCGGAGGTGCCGAAGCGGCGGGCCAGCCCCGCGCACACTCCGCCGATCATGCGGCCGTGGGTGGGTCGGGCAAGGGCGGTCATGACGCATCCTCCGTGGTCGTCGTGGTCGTCGGTCGACGCGATCAGCTGTCTACGACGATACGGACACGAAGGGGACGAAGCGTCACTCTAAGGAGCGATTCCGACCCTGGGAATCGTCGGGGTGCGTCCCTGAGAAAGCCCCTCCTGGAAGGGGGCCGGCTCCGCCTCCAGCCGCTCACGCAACCGTTCCCACCTGCGCAGACGTGCACGGGCCGCGGGCACGACCAGCAGATGGGCCAGGATCACCCCGGCCGTGTTCAGCAGCAGCGAGTCGACGTCCACCACCCGGCCGGGCACCCCGGTCTGGAGCAGGGCGATGCCGAGCGAGATCAGGCTGGCCGCGGCGGCGGTGCGCAGCAGCGAGGCGAGCGGGGAGACGGTCAGCCGCCCGTGGGCCATCGGCAGCAGCACCCCGAGCGGCGCGAGCAGCGCGAGCCCCTCACCGAGCGGCTTCACCGCGCCCGGCCACCCCAGCGCCAGGTCGGCGCGGATACCGGCCAGCGGGCGCAGGTTCGGTGGCGTCACCCAGGGGACGTCCAGCGGCCGCAGCATCAGCCAGGCGACGAAGATGAGGTGGGCGAGGAGGAGGATGCCTCCTGCCGTCCGGACGCGGATGGCGGCGATGCCGCCGAAGTCCCCTTGACCCTGCACGCCCCCCAAGACGCGCGGGCGCGCACGATCGGTTCCGCATCGGGCACGAGGCGGCCCTCGAACGTCCGGACGACCGGCCCGAAGAAACGGGCGGCGCCCCCGTTCACCGGGTGGGACGACCGGTTCGACACGGCCCCCCTCGGGCCGGCGGACGTGCCCCGGACCGGCAGGCGCGTCCCGGGTGCCGCAGGGCGGAGACCGCAGGGTCGTCGGGGCCGGAGGAGCCTGAGCGCCGGGTGCCCGGCCCCGGTCCCGCACGCACTGCTCGACACCGGCACCGCGGTCGCCCAGGCGCTCATCGCCGGCGCGACCACCGAGCCCACGGCAGGGGCGTACGGCTCCTCGGGGGCGGTACGGCTCCCCGGCGCTCCGCTACTCCGTCTCCTCCGGTACCTCGCTCGCCGGTGGTGCCGTCGTGACCGGGTGGTTGCGGACGTCGTCCGTGCAGGCGTAGCGGCGCAGGGGCGAGGGGGAGGGGCCGCCCAGGATGACCGAGCCGTCGCCCTCCGTCGCAGCGGAGTCGGAGAGGGTGCAGACCACCTGGGCCAGCCCGGCGGCGGGAAGGCGGGAGGGGGCGGTGCTCAGCCGGAGCGTGTCCTCGGGATCGTGCGGGGCGGGCCCGGAGACGCTCAGGCCGCCCGGCACGTACGTGGTGTAGCCCGCGGACCGCTCCGCCGACGAGGGGGCCGTGGCCAACTGGTCCAGCAGGCCCTGGGCCACCATCACCCGGCGGCGGGCGTCGGGCGTGCCCTCGGGGACCCGTACCGCGCGGTCCACGGTCACCAGGGACGCCCCGCACAGCAGGAAGACCTGCACGGGCACGCCCTGCTGCGCCGCCCGGTCCGGGCCCGTCAGCGAGCAGGGCACCCGCGAAGGCGCCGGCCCGAAGTCGGTCGGTACCTGCGTGGCGCGGATCCCGCAGCCGGTGAGCAGGGCGCCCAGGAGGGGCAGGGCCAGCCAGCGGCGCCCGTGCCGTGGTCGTCGTACCGTCGTCGTCATCGCCCCTCCTTCCCCTGCGCCGTGCCGCCGGTCTTGTTCTCTGCGCTTCCGCCGTTCTCGTCCGGTTCCTCCGTCAGTTCGGACGCGTCCCGTGGCAATCGGAGGGTGAACACCGCGCCCCCCTCGGGGGAGTTGGCCGCCGTGATCTCGCCGCCGTGGATGTGCGCGTTCTCCATCGCGATGGAGAGGCCGAGGCCGCTGCCCTCCGAGCGGGGGCGGGAGGCGCTGGCCTTGTAGAAGCGGTCGAAGACGTGCGGGAGGACGTCCTCGGGGATGCCGGGGCCGTGGTCGCGGACCTGGATGACCACCGAGTCGGACGCCTCGCGCACCGAGACCCGTACCGGCGAGCCGCCGTGCTTGAGGGCGTTGCCGATCAGGTTGGCGAGGATCACGTCGAGGCGGCGCGGGTCGAGGCGGGCGTGGATGCCGCGCTCGGCGTCCAGCTCCACCGCGTCCAGCCAGGCGCGGGCGTCGATGCAGGCGGTGATCTGGTCGGCGACGTCGACGTCGTCCAGGACCAGCCGGGCGGTGCCCGCGTCGAAGCGGGTGACCTCCATGAGGTTCTCGACCAGGTTGTTCAGCCGGCGCGTCTCGCTGACGACCAGCCGGACCGCGGGCTCGATCATCGGGTCCATGCTGCCCGCGTCCGAGTCCAGTTCCTCCTCCAGCACCTCCGTGACGGCGGTGATGGCGGTCAGCGGCGTACGCAGCTCGTGGCTCATGTCGGCAACGAAGCGCCGGGAGGCGTCGTCCCGCGCGGCCATCTCCGCGACACGCTTCTCCAGCGCCTCCGCCGCGTTGTTGAACGTCCGGGACAGATCGGCGAGTTCGTCCGTCCCCGACACCCGCAGCCGGGTGTCCAGCCTGCCCTCGCCGAGCCGCCGGGCGGCGACGCCGAGGCGGTGCACCGGCTTCAGCACGGTCGTGGCGGCGGCCTGCGCCAGCAGCGCGGCGCCGATCAGCGCGAGACCGGTGGCGATGCCCAGCGACCAGGCCAGCGAGTCGAGATCCTTCGCCTCCGGCTCGAGGGACTTCTCCATGTAGCCGGTCGGACCACCGCCGATCACCCGCGTACCGGCGACCAGATACGGCGTGCCGTGGTCCACCACCCGCTGCCAGTACAGGTGGTACGGCTGCTTGTTGCTGTCGCTGATCTCCTGCTTCCGGCCCACCGCCGTCCGCAGCGACGCGGGCACGTCCTCCAGGGAGAACCCGTTGATGCCGCCCGAGTTGCCGTACACCGTCTTGCCCCGCGCGTCCTGGCCGACCAGGAGCACGCTGAAGCTCTCGCTGCTGGCCGCCATCTGCCCGGCGGTGCGCTGGAGTTCGTCCTGGGTGGGATGGGCCGGCAGCGCGCCCGCGCGGTTCTGCATCTCCTGGCGGAAGTCGCGCAGCACCGCGTCCTGGGCGCGGGTGAGCACCGCCTCGCGGTTGAGCCAGTAGGCGATGCCCGATGCCGACACCGCGGCGGTGAGGGCGACCAGCCCGAAGACGACGACGAGCCGCAGCCTGAGGCTGGTGAGCCTGAGCCGGGACAGACCTCCCCTGCGGCCCGCGGACCAGCCGCGCAGCCCCCCTCGTGTATCGCTCACTGAGGAGTGTCCAGGCGGTAGCCGACACCACGGACCGTACGGATCAGGGTCGGGGACGAGGGGACGTCCTCCACCTTGGCGCGCAGCCGCTGCACGCACGCGTCGACCAGGCGGGAGTCGCCCAGGTAGTCGTGCTCCCACACCAGCCGCAGCAGCTGCTGGCGGGACAGCGCCTGGCCGGGCCGCCGGCTCAGCTCCAGGAGCAGCCGCAGCTCGGTCGGGGTGAGCTGGAGGTCCTCGCCGTTCTTCGTCACGGTCATCGCCGAGCGGTCGATGACCAGGCTGCCGAAGGTCGCCGAGTCGCTGGACTCGCGCTCGCCGCGGCGCAGCACGGCACGGATACGGGCGTCCAGGACCCGGCCCTGGACCGGCTTGACCACATAGTCGTCGGCGCCGGACTCCAGCCCGACCACCACGTCGATGTCGTCGCTGCGCGCGGTCAGCAGGATGATCGGCAACTGGTCCGTGCGCCGGATGCGCCGGCACACCTCGAACCCGTCGATACCGGGCAGCATCACGTCCAGCACGATCAGGTCCGGCCGCTGTTCGCGCAGCAGCTTCAGACCGTCCTCGCCGCTGGCAGCGGTGGCCACACGGTGTCCCTGGCGCGTCAGTGAGAGCTCCAGGGCCGTACGGATGGCGTCGTCGTCCTCGATCAGCAACAGGGAAGGCACCCGCTCATTCTGGCCCATGGACGGGGTGTCGTACGACCGGTCGGGCAGAGCCTCGCAGTATCCCCACGAGCCGCTCCGCGTTAGCGGCACCGGCTGAGTACGGGCTGTGACGGCGCCGACGGGCGGAGGCCCTGTGACAGGTCTGTGACAGTCGGCGGACATGGCGATGAAGTGATCCCGGCAGGCTTTTGGTCACGGGCACGGCGAGCAGCCGGATCCGGCCGAACTGGCCGGAAAGGCCCGGAGTACGACCGGGCCAGGCCCGGAGCAGGACAGAAGCACCGGAAGTCCACGACGGGGAGCGCGAGATGAACACGCTGCACAGCATCAGCACCAGCGCAGTGGTCACGCGTCTGCACGACGTGCACCGGGGTTCGGAGAAGTCCGGCGGTGACGGGGGTGCCTCCCGCACGAGCGTGTTCGAGCGCGGGGGCGGGCGGGGGTGCGCTCGCGGTGCCGGGCGTCAGCACGGCGGGTACGGGCAGCAGCCCTACATGTCGGTCGTTGACGCGCGTACGGGGGACACGGGGGATACGCACGGGGGAAGCGCGTACAAGGAGGACACGGGGGAGCGTCGCTCGCTGACGGAGGCGGAGTTCACCGCCTACGTCCAGGAGCGCCGCGCCTCCCTGTACGCCACCGCCTACCACCTGACCGGCGACCGTTTCGAGGCCGAGGACCTGCTCCAGAGCGCGCTGTTCTCGACCTACCGGGCGTGGGACCGGATCAGCGACAAGGCGGCCGTCGGCGGCTACCTCCGCCGCACGATGACGAACCTGCACATCAGCGCCTGGCGGCGCCGCAAGCTCAACGAGTACCCGACCGAGGAACTGCCCGAGACGCCCGGCGAGACGGACGCGATGCGCGGCACCGAGCTGCGCGCGGTCCTGTGGCAGGCGCTGGCCCGGCTGCCCGAACTGCAGCGCACCATGCTGGTCCTGCGCTACTACGAGGGCCGTACGGACCCGGAGATCGCGGACATACTCAACATCAGTGTCGGCACGGTGAAGTCCAGCATCTGGCGCTCGCTGCGCCGGCTGCGCGAGGACGAGGTCCTCAGCTTCGGCCGTGACGAGGAGAGCGCCTTCGGCGAGCTGGTCGCCTGAGGTACGGGGGGACGGGGGCCGGACCGCTGGGGGGCGGTCCGGTGAGCACGGGGGACGAGGGGGCCCAACGGGGGCACGGGGTAACCGCTGTGGGGGTGGTGGCCCGTGGGGGAGGAGCAACGGGGGATACCGGGGGCACGGGGGAGGTACCGGAGAGGGGCTGGTCGGACCGGGGGGTCCGGCCGGCCCTTCTCCGCTGTCCTGTCCCCCGCTCCGGCGCCCTCACCTACGCCGTGGTGTACGTGTCGGCCCGCTGCGCCACCGCGAGCCGGCGCAGGGCCTCGTCCCGGTCGCACGGGTGCGCGCCCAGGGCCACCTGGCGGGCGACGATCGTGCGCTCCGCGCGCATCAGCCGCCAGCCGCGGCGCAGCAGGAACGGCACGGACTTACGGCCCTCCTTCAGATCGCGCACGAAGCGCCGCCGGAAGGTGGTGACCGCCCCGCGGTTCAGGCAGAGCGCGTCGGCGAGGACACCGAGTTCCCGGCAGCGTTCGACGATCTCCGCGGCGAAGATGCCCTCCGCGATGAACACGGGCGTACGGTCCAGCCGCAGCGTCTCCTCGCCGGTACGGGCGCTGAGCGCGATGTCGTACACCGGAACCGGCGTCGAACCCGTGGCACACAACCGGGTGATGGCGTCGAGCGCGACCTGGGCGTCCCAGGAACCGGGGTGGTCCCAGTCGATGTCCGAACTCCCCTCCACCAGGGGCAGAGTCGGGTCGTCGGCCTCCTTGTAGAAGTCGTCCAGGCGCAGGACGGGCAGCCCGGAACGGGCCGCGACCAGGGACTTGCCCGAACCCGAGGGGCCGCACAGCAGCACGACTCGGGCGGGGGACGGGGGATGAATGCTCACGGAACACCAGTTTGACGCATGGCGTGGCGCCTGCCGACCCCGCGGTTCGCTTTTGAAGCGCGGACCGCCTCTCAACTACCCTGTGTGCCGACATCATTACCCTGCGCACCAGAAGGTGGCACCAGCGATGGCCCGACACAGCAAGCCCCAGCCCCTCACCGCGCGCCGTGCCCTGTTCGCCCTCGTGACCGCCGGTGCGGCGCTGGGCGCGGGGGCGGCGGCGGCCCATGCCGACACGGACGCTCCGCTCGTGGACGTGCCGTGGCGGCCGACGTCCCTGGGCAAGATCGACCCCCAGGCGGGGCTCACGGTCCTCACCGGCACGGTCGGCTACGTCACCGGTCCGATCGCCGGCCTCAAGCCCAACCCCTTGGCGGGCACCGGCGTCGACCCCCTCGACAACGGAGTGGGCACCCAGGTCGCCGACTTCAAGCCGGTGGGCTCCCAAATGCTGACCACCCCGATCGCGGAGGCACAGTCCCTGGGCTCGGTACCGGTGGTGGGCCAGGTACTGACGGCGTTGACTCACTGACGCGGCCGATTGGAGCGCCCGCAGCCCTCCGATCCCTGCCGCACCCTCGACATGGCGGCCGGGCGCCCCGGCGCGAACTCGCCGGTAGGCGTCGCCGATGGCCCTACGTATCCGTGAGGAATAATCGATGTCCATGCTCGTGCGCGCGCCGCGCGCATGCGCTTCCTGGTTCTGGGACTTGGAAGATTACGCTTCCCCTGGATTGCAGTCGGCGCTGAACGCCGCCGCTCGGATGTCGGCTGTCTTGCGGAAGTACGACCTACTGAGGCCGAGTGCCCTCGAGTGGCACTGGGTCGTGCCTGGCAAAGGTTCGATCGCGAAGACCCGTCTGCCGCTACCGAGGTCACTTGATGACGAGCAACTGGCGGTGAAGGTTGAAGAGTTGCGTCCTGTGGCTTTTCCGCAGGCCGAGGTCAGCGGATTTCTCGTCACCGGGCCGGGTGTGTGGCTCGATAAAGGCAGTGTGCAGCGCCAAGAATACGGCCTGGTGGAATTGACGATCTCCGCAGAGCCTCTCGGGCTGTCGGCCGATGTCGCTGTCCATCACGATATCTGGGGCCCATTCGACTTCCGCGGCACACCGCATCCAGAGGTATGTCAACAGAATGCTCCGCGGCTCGCGGCCGCGCTCAAGGACCTGGACGGGCTGCTCGGTGTGTCGGCTGAGCCCGGCCAGCCGACATGTTTCGGCAGGGCCGAAGGATACGGAGTCGGCGAGCCGGAGGTTACGGATGGACGTGGTCCGAACCTGACTGATCTGCTGTGAAGGAGAGTGCGAACTGGTAGCGGAGCCCCTGGGCAGTGCGTGTGCGCGAGACTCCGAGTGACAAGTTGCCCAAACGCGGAGAGCCGCGCCTCCCCCGGTGCGGGGAAGCGCGGCTCTCGGGCCGGGCCGGGTGGGTCAGTAGGAGGAACCCGTGGCGCCCAGGGCGCCCGTCGTGTGCCAGACCGTCTTGGTTTCCAGGAAGGCCGTCAGGCGCTCGGTGCCGGGCGTCTGCGTGAAGTCGGTGTCCCGGGGGCGCAGCACACGCTTCAGGTTGTCGGCCGCCGCGATCTCCAGCTCCTTCGCCAACTCGGCGTCCGC
Source organism: Streptomyces sp. AM6-12 (assembly GCF_044327085.1). Classification (NCBI taxonomy): domain Bacteria; kingdom Bacillati; phylum Actinomycetota; class Actinomycetes; order Kitasatosporales; family Streptomycetaceae; genus Streptomyces; species Streptomyces sp. AM6-12. The sequence continues at coordinate 2,834,848 of NZ_JBIQWN010000001.1, read as the reverse complement.
GCCCGCGAGATCGATCGCGTTGACGTCCTGGTGCGCGGCCAGTGACGGGGCGATCTCGGCCGCACGGCCGGAGAGGATGTTCACCACGCCGCCCGGCACGTCCGACGTGGCCAGCACCTCGGCGAGGGAGAGCGCCGGGAGCGGGGCCTTCTCGGAGGCGATGACGACCGCCGTGTTGCCGGTGGCGATCACCGGGGCGAGCACCGAGACCAGGCCCAGGAAGGAGGAGTCCTGGGGGGCCAGTACGGCGACCACGCCCGTCGGCTCCGGCGTGGACAGGTTGAAGAACGGACCCGCGACCGGGTTCGCGCCGCCGACCACCTGGGCGATCTTGTCGGTCCATCCGGCGTACCAGACCCAGCGGTCGATCGCCGTGTCCACGACGGCCGCGGCCTTGGACTTGGACAGGCCCTCCGCCTCGGCCACCTCGCGCACGAACTGCTCGCGGCGGCCCTCCAGCATCTCCGCGACCCGGTACAGGACCTGACCGCGGTTGTAGGCGGTCGCGCCGGACCAGCCGCCGAACGCCTTGCGGGCCGCGACCACCGCGTCCCGCGCGTCCTTGCGGGAGGACAGGGGAGCGTTGGCCAGCCAGTTGTTCTTCGGGTCCGTCACCTCGTACACCCGGCCGCTCTCGGAACGCGGGAACTTGCCGCCCACGTACAGCTTGTAGGTCTTGAAGACGGAAAGTCGTGCGTCAGACATCGAGGTACGCCTCCAGGCCGTGGCGGCCGCCCTCGCGGCCGAAGCCCGACTCCTTGTACCCGCCGAACGGCGAGGTGGGGTCGAACTTGTTGAACGTGTTGGACCAGACGACACCGGCGCGCAGCTTGCCCGCGACGGCCAGGATGCGGGAGCCCTTCTCGGACCAGATGCCCGCCGACAGGCCGTACTGCGTGTTGTTCGCCTTGGCGACCGCCTCGTCCGGGGTGCGGAAGGAGAGGACCGACAGCACCGGGCCGAAGATCTCCTCGCGGGCGATGGTGTGGGCCTGGGTGACGTTGGTGAACAGCGTCGGCGCGAACCAGTAGCCGGCGCCCGGCAGTTCACAGGCGGGGGACCAGCGCTCGGCGCCCTCCGCCTCGCCCGCCTCGGCCAGCGCGGTGATCCGGGCCAGCTGCTCCGCGGAGTTGATCGCACCGATGTCGGTGTTCTTGTCCAGCGGGTCGCCCAGGCGCAGGGTGGACAGACGGCGCTTGAGCGCGTCCAGCAGCTCGTCCTGGATCGACTCCTGGACCAGCAGCCGCGAACCGGCGCAGCAGACCTGGCCCTGGTTGAAGAAGATGCCGTTCACGATGCCCTCGACGGCCTGGTCGATCGGGGCGTCGTCGAAGACGATGTTCGCGCCCTTGCCGCCGAGTTCGAGGGTGAGCTTCTTGCGCGTGCCGGCCACGGTCCGCGCGATCGCCTTGCCGACCGCCGTCGAGCCGGTGAACGCGACCTTGTTCACGTCCGGGTGCGCGACCAGCGCGGCCCCGGTACGGCCGTCACCGGTCACGATGTTGACGACGCCCTTGGGCAGGCCCGCCTGGCGGCAGATGTCCGCGAAGAACAGGGCCGAGAGGGGGGTGGTCTCCGCCGGCTTCAGGACGACCGTGTTGCCGGTCGCGAGCGCCGGGGCGATCTTCCAGGCCAGCATCAGCAGCGGGAAGTTCCACGGGATGACCTGGCCGGCCACGCCCAGCGGCCGCGGGTTCGCGCCGAAGCCGGCGTGGTCGAGCTTGTCGGCCCAGCCCGCGTAGTAGAAGAAGTGGGCGGCGACCAGGGGGAGGTCCGCGTCGCGGGTCTCCTTGATCGGCTTGCCGTTGTCCAGCGTCTCCAGGACGGCCAGTTCCCGGCTGCGCTCCTGGATGATCCGGGCGATGCGGAACAGGTACTTGGCGCGCTCGGCGCCGGGCAGCGCGGACCACTTCTCGAAGGCCTTGCGGGCGGCCTTCACCGCGCGGTCGACGTCCTCCTCGGAGGCCTCGGCGACCTCCGACAGCACCTCTTCGGTGGACGGCGAGACGGTCTTGAAGACCTTGCCGCCGGTCGCCTCGGTGAACTCACCGTCGATGAACAGGCCGTAGGACGGCGCGATGTCGACGACGGAGCGGGACTCGGGCGCCGGTGCGTACTCGAATGCGGATGCGGATGCCATGGTGATCAGTCCACCGTCACGTAGTCGGGGCCGGAGTAACGGCCGGTGGCCAGCTTCTGACGCTGCATCAGCAGGTCGTTGAGGAGCGAGGAGGCGCCGAAGCGGAACCAGTGGTTGTCCAGCCAGTCCTGGCCCGCCGTCTCGTTGACCAGGACGAGGAACTTGACGGCGTCCTTGCTGGTGCGGATGCCACCGGCCGGCTTCACGCCGACCTGGACGCCGGTCTGGGCGCGGAAGTCGCGCACCGCCTCCAGCATCAGCAGGGTGTTGGCGGGCGTCGCGTTGACGGCGACCTTGCCCGTCGAGGTCTTGATGAAGTCGGCACCCGCGAGCATGCCGAGCCAGGAGGCGCGGCGGATGTTGTCGTACGTCGACAGCTCGCCGGTCTCGAAGATGACCTTCAGCCGGGCGCTCGTCCCGCAGGCCTCCTTGACGGCGACGATCTCGTCGTACACCTTCAGGTACTTGCCCGCGAGGAACGCGCCGCGGTCGATGACCATGTCGATCTCGTCGGCGCCCGCGGCGACGGCGTCGCGCACGTCGGCCAGCTTCACGTCGAGCGCGGCACGGCCGGCCGGGAAGGCGGTGGCGACCGAGGCGACCTTGACACCGGAACCGGCGACGGCCTCCTTGGCGACGGCCACCATGTCCGGGTAGACGCAGACCGCGGCCGTGGTCGGTGCGGTGCGGTCGGTCGGGTCGGGGTGGACGGCCTTGGCGCCGAGCGCCCGGACCTTGCCCGGGGTGTCCGCGCCTTCCAGCGTCGTCAGGTCGACCATCGAGATGGCGAGGTCGATGGCGTACGCCTTCGCGGTGGTCTTGATGGAACGGGTGCCGAGCGACGCGGCGCGCGCCTCCAGGCCGACCGCGTCGACGCCGGGCAGCCCGTGCAGGAAGCGGCGCAGTGTGCTGTCGGACGCGGTGACGTCGGCGAGCGCGTGTGCTGGGGGTGCAGTGGTGGGCATGGTCACCACACGAGCATATCTACGCGCGTAGCGGCTGTACACCCCCGGTTCGGATTCCGGGTCCTTCCGCCGCGCGCGGGCCGCCGGGGATCACGGATGCATACGGGTCTCGGGGTACATGGCGGCGCCCGATCCGGCGTCGTGCACAATCGGGCCATGACGACCCCGGACAACAAGCCCCCCGCGTCGCAGCCTCCGGTGCCTGCCGTGAAGGACCGGATCTACCGCTCGCCCATGGGGCTCGCGGGCGGCGTGCTGCTGCTCGCGGTCGTCGCCTGGCTGGGCTTCGACGCGCTGGTCAGCGGCCACGGCCGCACCCCGTGGCTCGCGCTGGCCACGATGATCCTGGCCGTTCCGCTGGTGATCGCCTTCACGCTGCGTCCGGCGGTGTTCGCCAGCGAGGAACGGCTGCGGATCCGCAACCCGTTCCGGGTGATCACCGTGCCGTGGGGCGAGATCGAGGCCCTGCGCTCCAGCCTCACCAACGAGGTGCGCACCACGTCGGGCGCCACGTACCAGCTGTGGGCGGTGCCCGTGTCGCTGCGCGCCCGCAAGAAGGCCGAGCGGCGGACGGCGAGCGCGGCGCGGCGGGCGGCGGGCGGCGGGCTCGGCTCCGGGCTCGGTGCCAGGGGCCTCGGCTACGGCGGGGTCACCGCGCGCGGCGCCGACACCGGGCCGACGCGGGCGGAGGGCGACAAGGCCATGGACGACCTGCGCGACCTGCTCGACCGGTGCGGCAAGGAAGAGTCCGCCCAGGGCGCTACGACGATCCGCTGGGCCTACGAGGTGGCGGCACCGGTGCTGGCGGGGGCCGTCCTGCTGGCGGTCCTGCTGGCGACCGGCGGCTGAGTCGGAACGGGCCGGGGCGCGGCGGGACGCAGCCGTAGGCGGCGGTACACGGCCGTGGTCGGCGCGGCACGCAGCCATGGACGGCGCGACACGCAGCCATGGACGGCGCGACACGCAGTCGTGAAGGCGCGGCACGCGGTCTTGGACGGCGCGGCACGCGGTCGTGCTCGGCGTGGCGCGCAGCCGTGGGCGAGGCGACTCGCAGTGGTAGGCGGGCCGCGGTACGCAGCGGTGGTCGGCGCGGCACGCCGCCATGGGCGAGGTGACGCGCAGCGGTCGGCGGCGCGGTACGCGGTCGTGCACGGCGCCGCCTACCGCAGCCGTACGGCCCGCACCGCACCGGGACGTACCAGGGGCACCCCTGGAGTCGGGATCCGGGGGGTGCCCCTGGTTTTTTCCGGTGTGTTCCGGTGGCTCCGGTGGTTTCAGATGCCGGCGGCCGCGGAGAGGTCGCGCTTGATGGCCGCCAAAAGCTCCTTCGCGCGGGCGTGGGCGGCCGGAAGGCCGTCGCGTGCCGGAACCGGCACGACGACCTCCAGGTAGCACTTCAGCTTCGGCTCGGTGCCGCTGGGCCGGACGATGACGCGGGCGCCGTCGAGGGTGTAGCGCAGGCCGTCCGTCGGCGGCAGCGTCTCCGTACCCTTGGTCAGGTCCTCCGCGCGGGTGATGGCCAGGCCCGCGAGCCGCGCCGGGGGCTGCTCGCGCAGCCGGCGCATCGCGTCGGCGATCAGGGAGAGGTCCTGGACGCGCACGGACAGCTGGTCGGTGGCGTGCAGACCGTGCTCGACGGCGAGGTCGTCCAGCAGGTCGAGAAGGGTACGGCCCTCCTCCTTCAGCCCGGACGCCAGCTCGGTGATCAGGAGGGCCGCGGTGATGCCGTCCTTGTCGCGCACACCCTCGGGGTCCACGCAGTAGCCGAGGGCCTCCTCGTAGCCGTAGCGCAGGCCGTCGACGCGGGCGATCCACTTGAAGCCGGTGAGCGTCTCCTCGTACGGCAGCCCCGCCTTGCCGGCGATCCGGCCGAGCAGGGAGGAGGAGACGATCGACTCCGCGAAGGTGCCCCGCGCGCCCCGGCGCACCAGGTGGGCGGCGAGCAGCGCGCCGACCTCGTCACCGCGCAGCATCCGCCAGTCGGCGCCGTCCTTGACGGCCACGGCGCAGCGGTCGGCGTCCGGGTCGTTGGCGATCACCAGGTCGGGGTCGGTCGCGCGGGCCCGGCCGAACGCCAGGTCCATCGCGCCCGGCTCCTCCGGGTTGGGGAAGGCGACGGTGGGGAAGTCCGGGTCCGGCTCGGCCTGTTCGGCGACCAGCACCGGCTCCGGGAAGCCGGCGCGGGCGAAGGCGGCGAGGAGGACGTCCTTGCCGACGCCGTGCATGGCGGTGTAGACGGTGCGGGCGGTGCGCGGGGAGCCGGCGGCCAGCACGGCGTCGGTACGGGCCAGATAGGCGTCCAGGACCGCGTCGTCCAGGGTCTCCCAGCCGGACTCCGGGCGGGGCACGTCGGCCAGCGAGGCGATCGCGTCGATCTCGGCGGCGATGCCCGCGTCGGCCGGGGGCACGATCTGGGAGCCGTCGCCCAGGTACACCTTGTAGCCGTTGTCGCGCGGCGGGTTGTGGCTGGCGGTGACCTCCACGCCCGCGACCGCGCCCAGGTGCCGGATCGCGAAGGCGAGCACGGGGGTGGGCAGCGGACGGGGGAGCACGGCGGCACGCAGCCCGGCGCCGGTCATCACGGCGGCGGTGTCGCGGGCGAAGTCGGCGGACTTGTGGCGGGCGTCGTAGCCGATGACGACGAGGCCGGCGCCGGGGCCCCCGTGGGGGGTGCCGTTCTTCTTCAGGTACGCGGCGAGGCCGGCGGCGGCGCGGATGACGACGCTCCGGTTCATGCGCATCGGGCCGGCACCGAGTTCGCCGCGCAGGCCGGCGGTGCCGAACTGGAGGGTGCCGGCGAAACGCGCCGCCAGCTCCTTCTCGTCACCGGCCTCGATCAGCTCGGCGAGTTCGGCACGGGTGTCCGGGTCGGGGTCCTCGGCGAGCCAGGCGCTGGCCCGCGCGATCAGATCGTGCACCTTGGGATCAACCTCTCCTGTGTTTGCCGATGCCCTGCCCTCCCAGCCTCCCGGCTCGGTCGGTCGGCCGGGAGGTGAACGGGCGGGGCGGGGCGGGTGGGGGTGGCTCTGGTCGGCTGGGGGCGGCGGCTTGGGCCGCAATTGTTTCTCGTGGCGGTGGGGGCGGGCGCTGTGCAGGCGTGGCCGCGGCGGGGTGGGTGCCGCCCGTCGTCCCCCCGCGGACGCGGTAGCGGGTCGGCGTATCCGCGTACCCCTTGCCGTGGCGGGCGGCTCGCTCGGCCTGCTCGTACCGGCTCGGGGAGCGCGGCGCCGCCGGGTGCTCCCGGTCGTACGCCGGGGCGCGCACCGGTCGAGCGCCAGGCTCCGGTGGTGTCCGGTCGGTCGTCGTCGCAGTCGCGGCCCGCCCGACGGTCTTCGCCACCCGGTACCGAACCGGACCGCTCACGCGTGTCCCGCCCAGCGCCCGGTCGGACGGCCCGCACCCCCTGGACCCTGGCGCCCGCCCGCATCACGCACACCGCCCACACCACCGGGAGCGGGCGTACGCGCCCCGGCGCCGGTCAGGACCCGTGCGGGACCCGGCACCGCCAGGGACGCGCATCCCGCACCGCCGGGGACCCGCACGCCTCACCGTCAGGGACACCCACGCCCCGCCTCCGCCGCAGCCTTGAGGCCCCCGCGCCCCGGTGCTTCAGCCGGATCCCCCGGCGTCCAAGGTCACCCGATGCCGATGCCGATGCCCCGGCCCCCGCCGAGGGCTACAGTTTCCGCAGCACCTGCGCGAGCAGCGTCCCCATGCGGGCGGCCGAGTCGCGGCCGGCCTGGAGGACTTCCTCGTGGTTGAGGGGCTCGCCGGTCATGCCCGCGGCGAGGTTGGTGACCAGCGAGATGCCCAGGACCTCGGCACCGGCCTCGCGCGCGGCGATGGCCTCCAGGACCGTGGACATGCCGACGAGGTCCGCGCCGATGACGCGGGCCATGCGGATCTCGGCCGGGGTCTCGTAGTGCGGGCCGGGGAACTGCGCGTAGACACCCTCCTCGAGGGTGGGGTCGACCTCCTTGCACAGGGCGCGCAGCCGCGGCGAGTACAGGTCGGTCAGGTCCACGAAGTTCGCGCCCACGATCGGCGAGGTGGCCGTGAGGTTGATGTGGTCGCTGATCAGCACCGGCTGGCCCGGCCGCATGCCCTCGCGCAGACCGCCGCACCCGTTGGTGAGCACGATGGTCTTGCAGCCGGCGGCGACGGCCGTGCGGACGCCGTGCGAGACGGCGGCGACGCCACGGCCCTCGTAGTAGTGGGTGCGGCCCAGGAAGACGAGCGCGCGCTTGTCGCCGAAGGAGTACGAGCGGACCTTGCCGCCGTGCCCCTCGACAGCCGGCGGCGGGAAGCCGGGCAGCTCCGTGACCTGGAACTCCGCGTCGGGGGCACCGAGGGCGTCGACGGCCGGAGCCCAGCCGGAGCCCATCACGAGGGCAACGTCGTGGGTCTCGGCGCCGGTCAGTTCGCGCAGGCGCGCGGCGGCGGCGTCGGCGGCGGCGTACGGGTCGCCCTGGATGTCGTCCGGAAGAAGAGATGCGTTCACGTGGACGAGGGTAGCCGCTTCTCGCCTACGCGCGTAGATGACAGACCTCACGGGATTGCGATCGTTGTCTTGTCGTTTCCGACGATGGCTTCGGCGACGGCTTACCGCGGGTACGCAGCGGCCGCCGCGCGCGCCCGGCTCAGCAGGGGCGCTTGCGCAGCTCCATCACGTAGTCGTGGGGCGCGCCGGCGGACTCCGCGGCGTCGGCGACCTCGCCCAGGTAGCGGGCCGAGGGGAGGCCACCCTCGTAGTCGTCGAGGACGTACGTCCAGGCCGCTTTCTCGCCGTCCAGGGTGTGCACGCGCACGCGCATGCGGCGGTAGGTGCCGAGGTCCACGCCCTCCCAGCGGTCCAGCGACTCCTCGTCCATGGGCGCGATGTCGTACAGGCCGACGAACACCTGGGCCAGCGGTTCCTCGACGATCGTCGCCAGCGCGCCCTCCCAGCCGAGCTGCTCCCCGCCGAAGGTCAGCCGCCAGTCGTTCAGCCAGCCCGTGGCGCGCAACGGGGAGTGCGGGGCGCGGCGGGACATCAGCCGGGCGTCGAGGTTGCCGGCGTAGGCGGCATAGAGCGACATGGGGGAGAGGGTACGGCAGCGCTCCCGACCGGCTCGCGCGCCCCGGAAGCGAGCCCCAGGGGCGCCCCCGGGGGCATCCCTGGGGTACGGCACCCCGGGAACGCGCGCCGGGAAGGCGCGTCGGCGCACGTCGGCGGGTGCCGGCGGGTGCCGACGCGGTGCCGGAAGGGGCCCGGCGCCCCCCTGGGCAGTGGCATCTTGAAGCGTGCGGGACAATGGGGTACGTGACTCGGATCGTGATCATCGGTGGCGGACCTGGCGGATATGAAGCGGCGCTGGTGGCCGCGCAGCTCGGCGCGGAGGTGACCGTCGTCGACTGCGACGGTCTGGGCGGCGCGTCGGTGCTCACCGACTGCGTGCCGTCCAAGACCCTCATCGCGACGGCCGAGGTCATGACGACCTTCGACTCGTCGTACGAGGAGCTCGGCATCATCGTCGCCGACGACACCCCGCCGCTGGAGCGGGCCGCGCGCGTCGTCGGCGTGGACCTGGGCAAGGTCAACCGACGGGTCAAGCGGCTCGCGCTGGCGCAGTCGCACGACATCACCGCCTCCGTGACGCGCGCCGGCGCGCGGGTCATGCGCGGGCGCGGACGCCTGGAGGGCATGCAGGCCCTCGACGGGTCGAGGAAGGTCGTCGTCACCGTCGCCGACGGCACCGAGGAGACCCTCACCGCCGACGCCGTCCTGATCGCGACCGGCGGTCACCCGCGCGAGCTGGCCGACGCCCAGCCCGACGGCGAGCGCATCCTCAACTGGACCCAGGTCTACGACCTCGACGAGCTGCCCGAAGAACTGATCGTGGTCGGCTCCGGTGTGACCGGCGCCGAGTTCGCCGGCGCCTACCAGGCCCTCGGTTCCAAGGTCACCCTCGTCTCCTCCCGCGACCGGGTGCTGCCCGGCGAGGACCCGGACGCCGCCGCCGTCCTGGAGGACGTCTTCCGCCGCCGCGGCATGAACGTGATGGCCCGTTCCCGCGCGCAGTCCGCCAAGCGCGTCGGCGACCGGGTCGAGGTCACGCTCGCCGACGGCCGCGTCATCACCGGCACCCACTGCCTCATGGCCGTCGGCGCCATCCCGAACAGCGCGGGCCTCGGCCTGGAGGAGGCCGGCGTCAAGCTGCGCGACTCCGGGCACATCTGGACCGACAGGGTCTCCCGCACCACCGCGCCCGGCGTCTACGCGGCCGGTGACGTGACCGGGGTCTTCGCGCTCGCGTCCGTCGCCGCCATGCAGGGCCGCATCGCGATGTACCACTTCCTGGGCGACGCGGTGGCCCCGCTGAACCTGAAGACGGTCTCCTCCAACGTCTTCACCGACCCCGAGATCGCCACCGTCGGCTACACGCAGGCGGACGTGGACGCGGGCAAGATCGACGCGAAGGTCGTCAAGCTGCCGCTGCTGCGCAACCCGCGCGCCAAGATGCAGGGCATCCGGGACGGCTTCGTGAAGATCTTCTCGCGGCCGGGCACGGGGATCGTCGTCGGCGGTGTGGTCGTCGCGCCGCGCGCCTCGGAACTCATCCACCCCATCTCGATCGCCGTCGACAACAATCTGACAGTCGAACAGATCGCGAACGCCTTCACGGTGTACCCGTCTCTTTCGGGGTCGATCGCGGAGGTCGCGCGGCAGCTGCACACCCGCAAGGCGAGCGCCGAGGGCTGATGACCTGCGGCGACTCCCGGCTGGTCGCGACGAGTTGCCGTACGTGCGGCTGGCATAGTCGGAATGGATAGGTCGCGGGAAGGTCCTATACCACTTCCGGTTCTGCCATGCGAACAACTTCTGTTAATCGGCGCAAACTGCTGAAACCAGACGGTCGCTGGGGTTACTGTCAGTTTCGTGTTCGCTGCTGAACGTCGCCAATTGATCCTCGAAATGGTGCGAGCGAACGGTGCCGTGTCGCTCCGTGAGCTCGCCCGCGTCGTCCAGACCTCCGAAGTGACCGTACGGCGGGACGTGCGGGCACTGGAGGCGGAAGGACTCCTCGACCGCCGGCACGGCGGTGCCGTACTGCCGGGTGGGTTCACCCGCGAGTCCGGCTTCCCGCAGAAGTCGCATCTCGCGACCGCCGAGAAGACGGCGATCGCCGATCTCGCGGCCGGCCTCGTCGAAGAGGGCGAGGCGATCGTGGTCGGTGCGGGTACGACCACGCAGGAGCTGGCCCGCCGGCTCGCCCGCGTGCCGGGTCTCACGGTGGTCACCAACTCCCTCCTGGTCGCACAGGCGTTGGCCCATGCGAACCGGGTGGAGGTCGTGATGACCGGTGGCACCCTGCGCGGTTCCAACTACGCGCTCGTCGGCTCCGGCGCCGAGCAGTCCCTCCAAGGGCTGCGGGTGTCGAAGGCGTTCCTGTCCGGGAGCGGCCTCACGGCAGAACGCGGGCTGTCCACCTCCAACATGCTCTCGGCATCGGTGGACCGGGCGCTCGTGCAGGCCGCCTCCGAGGTGGTGATCCTCGCCGATCACACCAAGCTGGGCACGGACACGATGTTCCAGACCGTGCCGACGGATCTCATCACCCGTCTCGTCACCGACGAACCGCCCGCGCACGACGACCGGGCCGCCACCGAGTTGCAGGCCCTCGCCGACCAGGGGGTGCAGATCGCCGTGACCGGGGCGAACGGCAGCTCGGGGGGTGACCAGGTCCCGCCGGCCCGCCGCCCCCAGCTGCCGGGACCACGCCGGGGCAACCCCCTCCGCTCCACCTCGGTCCTCTCCGACCAGCCCCCGCCCCCGGAACGCTCCCGCGTCGCCGACCTCCGCCGCAGGTGAGCTGCGCCCGCTCGTGGGCGGGGCGGGGGCGGTGGGTCGTACGGTCGGGCTGGTCCGAGAGGCAACGCGCCGTGCGGGGTGACCCGGCGGTGGGTTTACGACGCTGGTAGCCGTACAGACGTGACCGGCGGGGCTGGGTCACGAAGTCGGCTGGGAGTCGGGGGCCGGTACTCGGCGTCAGCCTGCGGTCACCGCAGCCGTGGGTGCCGCCCCGCCGCCGGGCACCCGCCGTCCCGCCGCCGAGCCCCCGCCGTCTCGGCGTCGAAGCCCCGCCCTCCCGCCGTCGCGGAGCCCACGCCCCGGGCCCTCGCCCTGTCAGCGCGCCCGCGCACCCCCGAATCGCGCCGGAGTGCGCCGCGCGTCCCTGAGCCGTCCGCAACGCGCAGCGCTCCCACACCCCCCGACAACGAACCGGCCCCCGGTGCACAAGGCGCCAGGAGCCGGTTCGGTGTCGTACAGGTGGGCGTCAGTCCTTGATCTCGCAGATCGCGGCGCCCGAAGTGATGGACGCGCCGATCTCCGCGACCAGGCCCTTGATCGTGCCGGCCTTGTGGGCGTTCAGGGGCTGTTCCATCTTCATGGCCTCCAGGACGACGACCAGGTCGCCCTCCTTGACCTCCTGGCCCTCCTCGACGGCCACCTTGACGATGGTGCCCTGCATCGGGGAGGCGAGGGTGTCGCCGGAGGCCACGGGGCCGGACTTCTTGGCGGCGCGGCGCTTGGGCTTGGCGCCCGCCGCGAGGCCGGTACGGGCCAGCGACATGCCCAGCGACGACGGCAGGGAGACCTCCAGGCGCTTGCCGCCGACCTCGACCACCACGGTCTCGCGGCCCGCGTCCTCCTCCGCCTCGGCGTCGGCCGGCGCCGCGAACGGCTTGATCTCGTTGACGAACTCCGTCTCGATCCAGCGGGTGTGCACCTTGAACGGGTCCGTGGAACCGGTGAGTTCGGGGGCGAAGGCGGGGTCCCGGACCACCACGCGGTGGAAGGGGATCGCCGTCGCCATGCCCTCGACCTGGAACTCGTCCAGCGCCCGCGCGGCCCGCTCCAGGGCCTCCTTGCGGGTGCGGCCGGTCACGACCAGCTTGGCGAGGAGAGAGTCCCACGCCGGGCCGATGACCGAGCCCGACTCCACACCGGCGTCCAGCCGGACACCCGGACCGGACGGCGGGTCGAACGTGGTGACCGTACCGGGCGCGGGCAGGAAGTTGCGGCCCGGGTCCTCGCCGTTGATGCGGAACTCGAAGGAGTGACCGCGCAGCTCCGGGTCGCCGTACCCGAGCTCCTCGCCGTCGGCGATGCGGAACATCTCGCGGACCAGGTCGATGCCGGCGACCTCCTCGGTCACCGGGTGCTCGACCTGGAGGCGGGTGTTGACCTCCAGGAAGGAGATTGTGCCGTCCTGGCCGACCAGGAACTCACAGGTGCCCGCGCCCTCGTAGCGGGCCTCCTTGAGGATGGCCTTGGAGGCGCGGTACAGCTCGGCGACCTGCTCCTCGGAGAGGAACGGCGCCGGGGCCTCCTCCACGAGCTTCTGGTGGCGGCGCTGGAGCGAGCAGTCGCGGGTGGACACGACGACCACATTGCCGTGCTTGTCCGCCAGGCACTGGGTCTCCACGTGCCGCGGACGGTCCAGGTAGCGCTCCACGAAGCACTCGCCGCGCCCGAAGGCGGCGACCGCCTCGCGCACCGCCGAGTCGTACAGCTCCGGCACCTCTTCGAGGGTGCGGGCGACCTTCAGGCCGCGGCCGCCGCCGCCGAACGCCGCCTTGATGGCGATCGGCAGACCATGCTCCTCGGCGAAGGCGACGACCTCGTCGGCGCCCGAGACCGGGTCGGACGTGCCGGCCACCAGGGGCGCGCCGGCGCGCTGGGCGATGTGCCGGGCGGCCACCTTGTCGCCCAGGTCGCGGATGGCCTGCGGCGGCGGGCCGATCCAGTTCAGACCGGCGTCGATGACGGCCTGCGCGAACTCGGCGTTCTCCGAGAGGAAGCCGTAGCCCGGGTGGATGGCGTCCGCGCCGGACTCACGGGCCGCGTTCAGGACCTTCTCGATGTCCAGGTAGCTGGTTGCCGGTGTGTCACCGCCCAGGGCGAACGCCTCATCCGCAGCGCGGACATGCAGAGCGTCCCGGTCCGGGTCCGCGTAGACGGCAACGCTCGCGATCCCCGCGTCCCGGCAGGCCCGAGCCACCCGGACAGCGATTTCGCCACGGTTGGCGATGAGCACCTTGCGCACGATTGAGGCTCCCTCCTTGAAACAAGCCGAGTTTAGGGACTGCCGACACGCCTCTTCGACCCGTCCCCAATGGTGAGCTTGCCCACACGGAGCGTGATGCGGGGCTCGCCCGACCCGCGAAAGTCCCCGTGGCACCTTGCTACGCAGGACTCCTCCGGAAAACCCTAGCCCTGCCATGTGGCCAAGGTCTCTGTAAGGGCGTGCTGCGGCCCACTCGGTTTCTTTGTCGAGTCCCTACGAATGGCCCAATGATTCTTTGCTGGCGCACGAACCCTTGTCCCCTGGTTTACCCGTTAGTAGCGTTCGCCCTGTCCGGACGTACTGCGGGTAACCGAGGGGTCGGTGGGTCGGGTGGTGCGCAGAATCGTGGCGTGGGCGGTGACCGTCGTCCTCCTCGTGGAGGCGCTCGGCATCGGGGCGCTGAACTGGTTCCTCGGCGTCGTCGTGGAGCGGCAGAAGATGTCGATGGCCGGCCTGGACCCGCATCTGATGTCCACGTCCTCGAAGATCGGCGGCGTCGTCTTCGGCCTCTACTTCCTGCTGTGCGCCCTGGTCGCCCTGCTGGTCGCGGTCCGCGACCGCGCTCCGGCCGGCTTCGGGCGTGTCGTGCTGATCAGCGCGGCGGTCGTGCACGGTCTGCTGGGCGCCTTCGCCTGGGGCCTGGTGAACGCGACGGCCTTCCTGGTGATGGTCGTGGTGCTGGCGCTCCTGGTGCTGCTCCTGGTGTCGTACGACCGCGACGGCGGTCCCGCCCGGGCCGCGTCCGGCGGGGGCGGCGGGACGGGCGGCGACCCGAGGGCCGTGGACGAGCCGGTGGACGCGCCCGCCGCCGCGCCGGGCGGGCCGGCCGCCGGGCACCCGGCGCGACCGCGGGACGGGGACGACGAGCCGCAGGACGCCGTCCCCGAGCGGCTCAGCCGGCCGGTGCCCACAACTCCGTGATGCCGACGCCCAGTTCGGCCAGCAGCTTGCGCACCAGGGGCAGGCTGATGCCGATCACATTGCCGTGGTCGCCGTCGATGCCCTCGATGAACGGCGCGGAACGGCCGTCCAGGGTGAACGCCCCGGCGACATTGAGGGGCTCGCCGGAGGCCACATAGGCGGCGACCTCCTCGTCGCTGGGCTCGCCGAAGCGTACGACGGTGGAGGCGGTCGCCGAGACATAGCGCTTGGCCGCCGTGTCCCAGACACAATGCCCCGTCTGGAGGACACCGGCCCGGCCGCGCATCGACTTCCAGCGGGCGGTGGCCTCCTCGGCGTCCGCAGGTTTGCCGAGCGCCTGCCCGTCCAGCTCCAGCACGGAGTCGCAGCCGATCACGAGGGCGCCCTGCACGTCCGGCAGCGCCGCCACGACGGACGCCTTGGCCTCGGCGAGGGCGAGCGCCAGTTCGGCCGGGGTGGGGGCCGTGACGGCGTCCTCGTCGACCCCGCTCACGATGACCTCGGGCGTGAGGCCCGCCTGCCGGAGCAGGCCGAGGCGGGCGGGGGACTGGGAGGCGAGCACGAGTCGCCTGCGGTGTGTTGCGGTCATGCGGTCAGGTTAGTCACCCGGTTGCGGGCCCGCGCGAAGCACCGGCGGCCGGCTCAGCGCAGGCCCATCAGCGCGGCCACGACCATGGCCGCGGTCACCGCCACGGCCATGAGGACGCCGAGCCGCCGCAGCATGTCCTGCGCGTCGCGCAGCTCTTTCGGCGGTTCGTCTTCCGGGTCTGACCACAGCACTCGTCCAGCGTGCGGGTGGCGGGCCGCCGGGCGCCTGAGTAGCCGTACTCAAATAGGCGCCCGGACTCCCGCCACTGTGCGCGGTTTCCCGCGCCCCCCGGGGGGTCCGCCCTAGCTCGGCCAGTACGTGCGGGTCCAGGCCGCCGCGCCCGCGCGGGGGAGGCGGGCGGCGGCGATGCGGGCCGGGTCGGACCACGCGTCCTTCGGGCCCCGCGCGCCGGACGGCGCGGCCGTCGCCGCCGCGGCGCGGGCGCGGACCACCGCCAGGGCGGCGGCCAGCTCCTCGGGGGTCGGGTTGCCTCGTACGACCTTGATCGTCATGTCGGCTCCTGTCGGTCGGCCTGGCCTAGAGGGGGATGTTGCCGTGCTTCTTCGGAGGCAGTGATTCCCGCTTGGTGCGCAGCTGACGCAGGCCCCGGACGATGTGGGCGCGGGTGTCGGACGGCATGATCACCGCGTCGACGTAGCCCCGCTCGGCCGCCACGTAGGGGTTGAGGAGGGTGTCCTCGTACTCCTGGATCAGCCGGGCCCGTACGGCCTCCACGTCCTCGCCGCTCGCGGCCGCCTCGGCGAGGGTGCGCCGGTGCAGGATGTTGACCGCGCCCTGGGCGCCCATGACGGCGATCTGGGCGGTCGGCCAGGCGAGGTTGAGGTCGGCGCCCAGGTGCTTGGAGCCCATCACGTCGTAGGCGCCGCCGAAGGCCTTGCGGGTGATCACGGTGATCAGCGGGACGGTGGCCTCGGCGTAGGCGTAGATCAGCTTGGCGCCGCGCCGGATGATGCCCTCGTGCTCCTGGCCGACGCCCGGCAGGAAGCCGGGCACGTCCACGAAGGTGAGCACCGGCAGGTTGAACGCGTCGCAGGTGCGCACGAAGCGGGCGGCCTTCTCGGAGGCGTCGATGTCCAGGCAGCCGGCGAACTGCATCGGCTGGTTGGCGACGACGCCCACCGGGTGCCCCTCGACCCGGCCGAACCCGGTGACGATGTTCGGCGCGAACAGGGCCTGCGTCTCGAAGAACTCGCCGTCGTCCACCACGTGTTCGACCACCGTGCGGATGTCGTACGGCTGGTTGGCGCTGTCCGGGACCAGGGTGTCCAGCTCGCGGTCCTCGTCGCTGACGGCGAGGTCCGCCTCCTCCGGGAAGACCGGGGGCTCGGAGAGGTTGTTGGACGGCAGGTACGACAGCAGCTGCTTGATGTACTCGATGGCGTCCTTCTCGTCCCCGGCCATGTGGTGGGCCACGCCGGAGACGGCGTTGTGGGTACGGGCGCCGCCCAGCTCCTCGAAGCCCACGTCCTCACCGGTGACGGTCTTGATCACGTCGGGTCCGGTGATGAACATGTGCGAGGTCTGGTCGACCATGACCGTGAAGTCGGTGATGGCCGGGGAGTACACCGCGCCGCCCGCGCAGGGGCCGACGACCAGGGAGATCTGCGGGATGACACCGGAGGCGTGGGTGTTTCGGCGGAAGATCTCGCCATAGGCGCCGAGCGAGGCGACACCCTCCTGGATGCGGGCACCGCCCGAGTCGTTGATCCCGATGACCGGGCAGCCGGTCTTCAGGGCGAAGTCCATGACTTTGACGATCTTCTGGCCGTACACCTCGCCGAGGGCGCCGCCGAAGACGGTGAAGTCCTGGGAGAACACGGCGACCGGGCGGCCGTCGACCGTTCCGTAGCCGGTGACGACACCGTCGCCGTAGGGCCGGTTCCGCTCCAGGCCGAAGTTGGTGGAGCGGTGCTGGGCGAACTCGTCCAGTTCGACGAACGACCCCTCGTCCAGGAGCAGTTCGATCCGCTCACGGGCGGTCAGCTTGCCCTTGGCGTGCTGCTTCTCGACGGCGCGCTCCGAGCCGGCGTGCGTCGCCTCGTGGATGCGCCGCTTGAGATCCGCGAGCTTGCCCGCGGTCGTGTGAATGTCGATCCCTTGGATCTCTTGACGCTCTTCCGGCTCGGACATCGGGATGCGGCTCCCTGCCTGCTCAAAAGGGGGGACGGTTACTCGTTCGTAGAGTAGTGCTGGGGCTACCGATCAGCACTGCGTCGTTTGCCACACCTAGGGTGGCTTGCATGACGCCCCGAGATGCAGCAGACGACAACCCCGGCCGCTGGTCCGATCTGGACCGCCCGCCGCTGAACGAGACCGCCCTGCGCCGCGCGCTGGTGCGCGAGGGCGGGCTGTGGTCCGCGCTGGAGGTGGTGCAGCGCACCGGCTCCACCAACGACGACCTCGCTGCCCGCGCCGCGGCCGGCCCGGTGGCCGAGGGCACGGTGCTGGTCGCGGAGGAGCAGATCGCCGGGAAGGGCCGCCTGGACCGCCGCTGGTCGGCGCCGCCGCGCTCCGGACTCTTCGTCTCGGTGCTGCTGCGGCCCGCGGAAGTGCCGGTGGACCGCTGGGGGTGGCTGCCGTTGCTCACCGGCGTCGCGGTGGCGACCGGGCTGGCGCGGGCGGCGGGCGTGGACACGGCGCTGAAGTGGCCGAACGACCTGCTGGTGACGGTCGACGGGGAGGAGCGCAAGGCGGGCGGCATCCTGCTGGAGCGGGCCGGCGAGGACGGTGTCGTCATCGGCTTCGGTCTCAATGTCTCGCTGCGCGCCGAGGAGCTGCCGGTGGCGCGGGCGGGTTCGCTGCTGCTGGCCGGCGCGGTGAGCACGGACCGCGACACGCTGCTGCGGGCGGTACTGCGCTCCCTGGAGGACTGGTACGGCCGCTGGCGCGCGGCGGGCGGCGACCCCTCGGTCTCCGGCCTCCAGGAGGCCTACGCGGCCGGCTGCGCGACGCTCGGGCGCACGGTACGCGCGCAGCTGCCGGGCGACCGCGACCTGGTCGGCGAGGCGGTGGCCGTGGACGGCGACGGCCGCCTGATCATCGCGACTGCGGAGGGCGTCCAGGCTCCGGTGGGAGCGGGCGACATCGTGCACCTGCGCCTGGCGTGAGGGGGCGGGGGCGCGATCGACCACGACGGCCCCGCGGATGCGCACGTCGCACGGGCCCCCCATGCTGAGGGCGGGGACCTGGAGGCCGCAGGCCACCAGAGAAGGCGTCGGCTCGAACCCCGCCACACGACCCGGCACCGGACAAGCAGACCTCGGCCGAACCCGACGGAGTGAGCTGGCGCACACCTGCCGTAGAGTTGAGGCCGGTCGTACCTGACCGCGGCAGATCGGAAGGGCAGCAGGCGTGACCGTCGACGACACGGGCCCCGGCGAGCAGGACCGGACGGACCCCAGCGCCGCCGACTCCGGCGAGGACCCGCTCGCGCTCCGTCTCGAACAGCTCATCCTGGGCGCCGAGCGCCGCTACACCCCTTTCCAGGCCGCCCGCAGCGCCGGCGTCTCCATGGAACTGGCGTCCCGCTTCTGGCGGGCGATGGGCTTCGCGGACATAGGCCAGGCCAAGGCCCTCACCGAGGCCGACGTCCTCGCGCTGCGCCGGCTCGCCGGTCTCGTGGAGGCGGGGCTGCTCAGCGAGGCCATGGCCGTGCAGGTGGCCCGCTCCACCGGGCAGACCACCGCCCGGCTGGCCGAGTGGCAGATCGATTCCTTCCTGGAGGGCCTGACCGAGCCCCCCGAGCCCGGCATGACCCGCACCGAGGTGACGTACCCCCTGGTCGAGCTGCTGCTGCCGGAGCTCGAGGAGTTCCTGGTCTACGTGTGGCGGCGGCAGCTCGCCGCCGCGACCGGGCGCGTCGTCCAGGCCGGGGACGACGAGGAGATGGTGGACCGGCGCCTCGCCGTCGGCTTCGCCGACCTCGTCGGGTTCACCCGCCTGACCCGCCGCATGGAGGAGGAGGAACTCGGCGAACTCGTCGAGGCCTTCGAGACCACCGCCGCCGACCTGGTGGCCGCGCGCGGCGGCCGGCTCATCAAGACCCTCGGCGACGAGGTCCTGTTCGCCGCGGACGACGCGGGCACGGCCGCGGACATCGCGCTACGTCTGGTGGAGACGCTGGCGAACGACGAGACGATGCCCGAACTGCGCGTCGGCATGGCGTTCGGCACCGTGACCACCCGCATGGGCGATGTGTTCGGCACCACGGTGAACCTGGCCTCC
Organism: Streptomyces sp. AM6-12; assembly: GCF_044327085.1. NCBI lineage: Bacteria > Bacillati > Actinomycetota > Actinomycetes > Kitasatosporales > Streptomycetaceae > Streptomyces > Streptomyces sp. AM6-12. The sequence goes on along the minus strand of NZ_JBIQWN010000001.1, from coordinate 2,815,876 downwards.
CGGCTGACCTCCATAGCCCCGCGTGACGCCGTCCTGATGGACAGCGCGTTCGCCCAGGAACTGATCCGCACCGGCGAGGCGCCCGCCTCGGAGGCGGCGGCGGCCGAGGCCGCGGCGGCCGCCGAGAAGGAGGGCGAGGAGCCGCCGTCGTACCGCTTCGCGCTCCAGCCGATGTGGCAGCGTCCGGTGCGCGGCCTCGGCGTGGTCGAGCCGTGGCTGCTCACCCGCAGGGACGGGCAGCAGCAGTAGGCCGCCTGGCCGCCCGTCAGCCTCCGTGACCGCCGAGCACGTCCACGTCCACGCAGAGGGCGATGATCGGCAGGCACAGGCCGCCCGGAGCGGGCGCGGGAGTGACGTGGGTCGGCGTGGGCGCCGGTGCCGTCGGCGGTGCCGGGTGCGAGGTCGGCGCGGGCGGTGCCGGTGCGGTGGCCGTGGGGCGGGGCGGGGCGCTCGGCGCGGTGCTCGTTCCGGGCGCTGGTGGCATCCCGCGACCCGAACCGCCCGAACTCCTTGAGCCTCCTGATCCGTCCGGGTCGGCCGAGCCCTTCGCGCCGGTCCCGGTGGGTGCCGGCGCCGGGGCCCGTCCGTCCGGGCCGGTGGCCGCCGGGGACGGCGCGTGCGGGCCGGTGGCCAGGGTGCCGGTGGTGGTCGTCGTAGGGCCGCCGCTCGGGGACGTGCCGGTCCTCGGGCCGCCGCTTGCGACGCCACCGGGGCCGAGCCGGGGTTCGGCCGCCGCGGTGCCGGGGGCGCCGACGCCGGACTGCGGGGCCATGCGGACCAGGCTGAGCACCCCGGCCGCGAGGACGAGTCCGCCCGCGGCGAGCAGGGCCCTGCGGGGGCGGGGTTTACGGTGCCGTCCGCGACGAAGGCCGCGGAACCGGCCGCCCGGCTCCACCGCCCCTGCCCTGTCTATCCGAGTACGTGTCTGCGCCATGCCCGTTCTCCCCCCACAGCTCCCCACGAGTGCCCGCGGCTCCCCGCGCCCCTCGCGCCCCCACCGCGCAGCGCACGCTATGCGCTCGTGTGGGTGATGTGGGGCGAGACGGCCGGGATGTCACTCGAACGGGCGTAGCGGTACGGGGTTCCCTGTGATCGGGTGCGGCTGCGATGATCGGTCGGACAGGGGTTAACCCGCGTTAACACGTGTACCGGAGGAAGCGATGAGCGAGGCGCGGTTCGGGGAGTTCGTGCTGGTACGGCGGCACGGGTACGTCGCGGAGCTGGTCCTGGACCGGCCCAAGGCGATGAACGCCGTCTCCACCGGGATGGCCCGCTCGATCGCGGCCGCCTGTACGGCGCTGGGGGCGGACCGGGACGCACGGGTGGTCGTCCTCACCTCGTCGCACGAGCGGGCGTTCTGCGTCGGCGCGGACCTCAAGGAGCGCAACTCCTTCAGCGACGCGGACCTGGTGCGGCAGCGGCCGGTGGCGCGGGGGGCGTACACCGGCGTACTGGAACTGCCGATGCCGACGATCGCGGCGGTGCACGGGTTCGCGCTGGGCGGCGGCTTCGAGCTGGCGCTGTCCTGCGACCTGATCGTGGCCGACCGTACGGCCGTGGTGGGGCTGCCCGAGGTGTCCGTGGGCGTGATTCCGGGCGGCGGCGGCACGCAGCTGCTGCCCCGGCGGGTCGGCGCGGCGCGGGCGGCCGAGCTGATCTTCTCGGCACGGCGTCTGGAGGCGACCGAGGCCGGCGAGATGGGGCTCGTGGACCACGTGGTCGAGGAGGGCCGGGACCGGGAGGAGGCGCTGGAGCTGGCGGCGCGCATCGCCGCGAACTCCCCGGTGGGCCTGCGCGCGGCGAAGCGGGCACTGCGGCTGGGGCAGGGCCTCGACCTGCGGGCCGGTCTGGAGGTCGAGGACGCGGCATGGCGGTCGGTGGCCTTCTCCGGAGACCGCGCGGAGGGCGTCGCCGCCTTCAACGACAAGCGGAAGCCGCAGTGGCCGGGGGAGTAGGGGCCCCTGAGCACGATCCTCAAGAAGACTCCCGAGCAGATGGTCTCCGATGACGTGTGGGGTTCGGCGGCGCTTTTCTGTGTGGCCGCCTTTGCTGCCTTCGTCATCGTCCGCGGCGAGACCGCGGCGCGAGTCGGGTGGGTCCTGTACTCCGAAGGCCGCTGTGCCCGTCGATGCCGGAGCGCCCCGAACAAACCCCCTGTTCGCCGCATCCATGTACCTATATGACAAAATCCTCCCTAGCCTGGAGTAATGGGCGACGACGAGCGGCTTGCCGCAGTGGTGGCGTTGGCGCAGGGAATGGCCGCGGCACGCACCCCTGAGGACTCGTGGCACGCCGCCGCGCTCGGCGCCTGTCACGCGCTGGCAGGCAACTTCGCCGCGCTGTCGGTGTGGGAGCGCGAGCTGGGCCGGCTGCGGGTCCTGGTGAACGTGGGGGACCGGTGCCCGGACGAGGAGGAGTTCCCCGAGGCCGAGTCGTACCCGGTGCACCAGTTCCCGGAGATCACCGAGTTCCTGCACGAACGCTGGGCCGGCGGCGGCGGTCCCAACGCCTGGGTGGAGACCGCCGAGGGCACCGCCGCCGGCGTCCCCGGCTACTTCCACCAGCGCGTCGCCGCCCTGCGCCGCCGCGGCCGTGGCTGCTGTGTCGTCGCCCCCGTCGTGCTGCACGGCAGGGCCTGGGGCGAGGTCTACGTCGCCCGTGCCGTCGGAGCCCCGGTGTTCGGCCGTCCGGACGCCGACTTCGCGACCGTGCTCGCCGCCGTCGTCGCCGCGGGGCTCGCGCAGACCGAGCGCCTGGAGGAGGCCCGCCGACTCGCCTACACCGACGCCCTGACCGGCCTCGCCAACCGCCGCGCCGTCGATGTGCACCTCGACGAGGCGCTCGAACGGCACCGCGCGGACGGCGTCGTCGTCAGCCTCGTGGTGTGCGACCTGAACGGGCTCAAGCGGGTCAACGACACCCAGGGCCACTCCGTCGGCGACCGGCTCCTCGAACGCTTCGGCTCGGTGCTGTCGCTGTGCGGCGCGATGGTGCCGGGCGCGCTGGTCGCTCGGCTCGGCGGGGACGAGTTCTGCCTCCTCGCGGTCGGGCCGCCCGCCGACGCGGTGGTGAAGGCGGCGGACGAACTGTGCCGCCGCGCGGGCGAGTTGGAGCTGGGGGAGGGGGTGGCCTGCGGGGTCGCCTCGACCGAGGATCCGATCGGCCCGGTGGCCGACGGCCGGCGGCTGTTCCGCCTCGCGGACGCCGCGCAGTACCGTGCCAAGGCGATGCGCGCCGACCGCCCCGTAGTCGCCGGGCGTGAGGGCCCCGACGATCCCGTCGTCCGCCTCGCCGACGCGCCGCCGCCGCCCCGCGAGCGCCGCCGCTTCCGCGGCCGCAACCCCTGAGGGCTGCGACGAAGCCCACATCGCCGGGTAAGGGGCGCACCCCGTCCCCACTAGTGACAGCGCCGCATTCAATGCGTACGCTCCTGAATATGGATATGCACACTGTGGTGGTGGGGACGTCCGGTGTCTCGGCGTCCGACGTTCTCGCCGTGGCGCGCGGCGCTGCCCGCATCGAGCTGTCGGAGGAGGCCCTGGCCGCGCTGGCCGCGGCCCGCGAGATCGTGGACGCGCTGGCGGCCAAGCCGGATCCGGTCTACGGCGTCTCCACCGGTTTCGGCGCCCTGGCGACCCGGCACATCAGCCCGGAACTCCGCGCCCAGCTACAGCGCAACATCGTCCGCTCGCACGCCGCCGGCATGGGCCCGCGGGTGGAGCGGGAAGTCGTACGGGCCCTGATGTTCCTGCGCCTGAAGACCGTCTGCTCCGGACACACCGGCGTACGCCCCGAGGTCGCGCAGACCATGGCCGACGTGCTCAACGCCGGGATCACCCCGGTCGTGCACGAGTACGGCTCCCTCGGCTGCTCCGGCGACCTCGCCCCGCTGTCCCACTGCGCCCTGACCCTGATGGGCGAGGGCGACGCCGAGGGCCCCGACGGCGTCGTACGGCCCGCCGGCGAACTCCTCGCCGAGCACGGCATCCAACCCGTCGAGCTGCGCGAGAAGGAGGGCCTGGCCCTGCTCAACGGCACCGACGGCATGCTCGGCATGCTGGTCATGGCCCTCGCCGACCTCGACACCCTCTACAAGTCCGCCGACATCACCGCCGCCCTCAGCCTGGAGGCGCTGCTCGGCACCGACAAGGTGCTCGCGCCCGAGCTGCACGCCATCCGCCCGCACCCCGGTCAGGGCGCCGCGGCCGCCAACATGCTGGCGGTGCTGGAGGGTTCCCAGCTCACCGGGCACCACCAGGACGACGCCCCGCGCGTCCAGGACGCCTACTCGGTGCGCTGCGCCCCGCAGGTCGCGGGCGCCGGCCGGGACACCATGGCGCACGCCCGCCTGGTCGCCGAGCGCGAGCTGGCCTCGGCGGTCGACAACCCGGTGGTGCTGCCTGGGGGCACCTCCCAGGCTTTCGGCTCTGGGGGAGGGCGGGTGGAGTCCAACGGCAACTTCCACGGCGCGCCCGTGGCCTACGTGCTGGACTTCCTCGCCGTCGCCGCCGCCGACCTCGGCTCCATCGCCGAGCGCCGCACCGACCGGCTGCTCGACAAGAACCGCAGCCACGGCCTGCCGCCGTTCCTCGCCGACGACGCCGGCGTGGACTCCGGTCTGATGATCGCCCAGTACACGCAGGCCGCCCTGGTCAGCGAGATGAAGCGGCTCGCCGTACCGGCCTCCGCGGACTCCATCCCGTCCTCCGCCATGCAGGAGGACCACGTCTCCATGGGCTGGTCGGCCGCGCGCAAGCTGCGCACCGCCGTGGACAACCTCACCCGGATCATCGCCGTCGAGCTGTACGCGGCCACCCGCGCCCTCGAACTGCGCGAGGGTCTGAGCCCGGCGCCCGCCTCCCGTGCCGTGATCGAGGCCGTCCGCGCCGCCGGTGTCCAGGGCCCCGGACCGGACCGTTTCCTGGCGCCCGACCTGGCCGCGGCCGACGCCTTCGTGCGCGGCGGCCACCTGGTCGCGGCCGTGGAGAAGGTCACCGGTCCGCTCCAGTAGGCCGGTCCGCTTCAGTAGCCGGTCCGCGCCAGTGGCCGGTCGGCTTCGGCAACCGGCAAGCGCGGGGGCCCTGGTGATGCCCAGGGCCTCCGCGCCGTCACGTCAGCCTGGTCTCCTGCGCCCGTACGACCGCCGGCGTCACCGTGTACGCCTTCCTGGCCATCATCGCGCCCAGGTTCGACGTGAAGTAGACGGACAGGGTGGAGCCGTGCCGGTCCACCTCGGCGTGCACCGGTGCCGTACCCTCGCCGTCCCCGCCGCCGCCCTCTTCCATCGTCGCGGCGAACGCGACCGACGCGTCCCCGCCGCCCGCGGGCTTCTCCCCGGCCACCTTGGTGAACTTCACCGAGGTACCGGCCTGCCGACCGGTGAAGCCGCCCGCGCACGCCTTCAGGGCGGCGGACAGCGACGTCAGGGCCCGCTCGGCGCCGTCCCCGTCGTACGAGGCGAGCGTCACCGTGGTGACGTCCCGGTCGAGGGACTTCTGCATCGTCTCCTCGAACTCGCCCTCGTCCATGTCGTCCAGGGACGTCGGCTTGCCCGAGGGCCGCTTCTTCGCGTTCTCGGTGACCAGGCGGTCGGTGCTCGCCGGCGCGGCGGTGGGCGGGAGCCCGCTCATCACCCGTGTCAGCGGCTCGCAGGCCGTCTTGTCGGTGGTGATCCGCTTGGCGCGGCTCTCGGGCACCGCCCCGACCTGGTAGCCGGGCAGCGCGTCCTGAGCGACGATCAGCTTCCGCAACTCGGCGGCGCTCAGCGCCTTCCGCGCCGTCTCCGGAGCCGGGGCGTTCTTCGACCCCCCGTCAGAACAGCCCGTGACGAGGGTGATCGACAGCGCGCTCACGGCGACGGCGGCGCACAGCCGGGCGCCCGATGATCTCTCCATAGGGCGAACTATGTAATCCCTGTGAAAGATCAGTCAAGGGAGATTAAAAACCCAGGCGTTCGCGGCGCACCGAATACACCACGAATCCGGCGCCCAGGGCGAGGAAGAGGCTCCCGCCGACGACGTACGGCGTGGTGTCCGGGCTTCCGGTGTCGGCGAGCCGGGCGCCGTCCGCCGTCGCCGAATCGGTTCTGGTGGCCGCCGTCGTCACCGCGCTCGCCTGCTCGGTGGCGGGCTGGGAGAAGGTCGTGACGGAGCCGGCCGCCACGTTGCGCGCCGGTTCCTCCTGGGACGCGTGCGCGGACGGGACGAACCACAGGGCGCACAGCAGAGTGCCCGCGGCGGTGGCGGTCAGCAGCGGACGGCGAGCGGATGACACGGAATATCGATCCCCTTGTGACGCTGGCGAATTGGCCGGGTGAACCGATGTTAGTGAAAGTCGCGGGTCACGGGAAAGTCACGGGAGGTTTCGGTCGTACGCTCCCGCCATGAGCGATGAAGAGACATCACGGTATGTACGGCTTCGGGTGGAGCTGGTGGTCGAGGTCCAGGACGACGACGAGGTGACCAGGGCCGCGCTGCGCCGGCTCGCCGCCGACCCGGAACTGCCGGAGGCCGAGCGGGACCAGGCCGAGGGCGCTGTGACGGAGGACACCGCGGAGGCCCTCGCCTATCTCGTGGATCCGTTCGACCTGGTCAGCGCGGTGCCCGGCGTGGAGCTCCAGCAGGCTTCCTGGTCGAGTGAGCGGATCGACTACGACCCGGACTCGCCCGAATGGGACCTCGACGGCGATGATGAGGAGGACGAAGAAGAGGACGCCGTCGGCTGAGCGCTCAGGGGCGGGTCAAACCCCGGACGCCGAGGGCCGTCCGGGGTTTTGTCGTGCGGGGGGCGCACGGACCGATCGCACACCACCACCCGCCCGGCGGCGTACCGCGGCAGGGCCATCCGCCCGGCGACGCACCGTGGCACAAGCCGGCGGACGTGGCGTGCCCCACAGATCCAGTGGTTCCGGAACGGGACGAACCGGCCGTAGCGTTGAAGGTTCTTGCGGGGGACTCTCGGGGTTATCTGCGACTCGGCAACGATGGAGAAGCTTGTGATGACGGACGGTAAGCGGCGCAAGGGCCTGGTGGCCGCGTCCGCGCTGCTCGGCGGTGTGCTGATGCTCTCGGCCTGTTCCGGAGGAGACAAGGCCGCGGCCCACGGCAGCGGTGAGTCATCGCAGGCCCAGGCCGATGCGGCGGCCGCCAAGAAGTCGTCCGAGGCGCAGATCGCGGTCACCCCGAAGGACGGCTCGGACAACGCGTCGATCAACAACTCCGGCACCGTCGCCGTCAGCAAGGGCACGCTCACCGGCGTCACCATGACCACCGAGGACGGCAAGACCGTCGCCGGCCGGCTGTCCGCGGACAAGCTGAGCTGGAAGCCGGCCGTCCAGCTGGAGCGCTCCACCACCTACAAGATCGCCGCGACGGCCAAGGACTCCCAGGGCCGCATAGCCCACGAGAACGCGTCCTTCACCACCGTGTCCCCGGCGAACAGCTTCATCGGCACCTACACCCCCGACAACGGCTCGACCGTCGGCGTGGGCATGCCGGTCTCGATCAACTTCGACAAGGCGATCACCAACAAGGCGGCCGTGCAGAAGGGCATCACGGTCAGCTCCAGCAGCGGCCAGGAGGTCGCCTGCCACTGGTTCAACGCCAACCGCATGGACTGCCGCCCCCAGGACTACTGGAAGGAAGGCTCCACCGTCACCCTGAAGCTCGCCCTCGACGGCGTCCAGGGCGCGAACGGCGTCTACGGCGTCCAGCAGAAGACGGTCACCTTCCACATCGGCCGCAACCAGGTCTCCTACGTCGACGCGCAGACCCACCAGATGAAGGTCACGCAGGACGGCAAGGTCGTCAAGACCATCCCGATCTCCGCCGGCGCCCCCGACCACACCACGTACGAGGGCCAGATGGTGATCTCCGAGAAGTTCAAGCAGACCCGCATGAACGGCGCGACCGTCGGCTTCACGGACGACGACGGCAAGGGCGAGTACGACATCAAGGACGTGCCGCACGCCATGCGCCTGACCACCTCCGGCACCTTCATCCACGGCAACTACTGGGGCGCCCCCTCGGTGTTCGGCAGCGTCAACACCAGCCACGGCTGCGTCGGCCTCCAGGACGTCAAGGGCGCGGGCGACCCGAACACCCCGGCCGCCTGGTTCTACAACCACTCGCTGATCGGTGACGTCGTGGTGATCCAGCACACCGGCGACAAGACCGTCGCCCCGGACAACGGCCTCAACGGCTGGAACATGGACTGGGCCCAGTGGAAGGCCGGTTCGGCCGTCTGAGCCGCCCCCGACAGCCCCTCGAGTGCCGCCCCTCCGGGGGCGGCACCGCTGTTTCCGGGGTTTCTTATCCAGCTCTCACAGTGGACTCAGCATGCCGTCACGGTGCGTTCCTAACGTGCGGCGCATGTTCTTCACCTACCTGAGGCGCGAGCTGCGCCGCCGTCGGAAGGCGGCGCTCGTCATCGCCTCCGGCCTCGCGCTGGGCATCGCGCTGGTCATCGTGGTCAACTCCGTGGCCAGCGGCATGGGCAAGGCCCAGGACAAGGTCCTCCAGTCGCTCTACGGCCTCGGTACGGACATGACGGTCACCAAGGCGGCCACGCCCACCGCCGCGGGCTCCCAGCAGCCCCGCTTCCAGTTCGGCGCGCACGGCGAGGGCGACAAGACGACGCAGAGCAGCGACCGGGTCCGGGTACAGGGCTTCAGCACCCTCGCCTCCTCCACCGTCTCCAAGGTCTCCGGCCAGCAGGGCGTCGCGGCGGCCGTCGGCGGTCTCAACCTCTCGGTGGTCAAGGTCAGCGGCACCTTCACCCGCGGCCAGTTCCAGCAGAGCGGCGGCGGTGGCGGCTACGGCTTCCGGCGCGGCAGCAGCGGCCAGCCGCAGGGCGAGGTCAAGGGCGGCGGCGCCGACTTCAACATCAACCAGTACACGGTCTACGGCACCGATGTCACCCAGACCGGACTGGGCCCGCTGACCTCCTCCAAGATCACCAGTGGGCGCGGCTTCAAGTCCACCGAGACGAACGCCAAGGTGGCCGTGGCCGACTCGGCGTACGCCAAGGAGAAGAAGTACAAGGTCGGCTCCACCGTCACCATCAAGGGCACCACGTACAAGGTGATCGGCATCGCCACCGCGGACAGCGGCGACTCGGCGGCCAACCTGTACATCCCGCTGGAGCAGGCGCAGACCCTCGCGGGCGAGAAGGACAAGGTCACCACGATCTACGTGCGGGCGACCGACTCCCAGAAGATCGACGCCGTCAAGAGCACCATCCAGAAGAACGTCTCCGGTACGACGGTCACCACCTCCTCCGACCTCGCCAAGACGGTCTCGGGCTCCCTGTCCACCGCCTCCTCGCTCGCCACCAACGTCGGCAAGTGGCTGTCGATCGCGGTGCTCGTGGCCGCGTTCCTGGTCGCCGGCCTGCTCACCTCCTCCGCGGTCTCCCGCCGGGTGCGCGAGTTCGGCACCCTGAAGGCGCTGGGCTGGAAGTCGGGCCGGGTCACCCGGCAGGTGGTCGGCGAGGCCATCGTCAACGGCTTGGTGGGCGGCGTCCTCGGCATCGCCCTGGGCCTCGCGGGCGCCTATGTCGTCACCGCGATCAGCCCGACCCTCCAGGCTCAACTGGGTGCCGGCGGAAGCGGCTTCGGCGAGCGCCCCGGTGGTGGCGGCTTCGGCGGGGGCGGTGGCGGCGCCGGGTTCGGCGGTGCCGGCCGGCAGGCCGCGAAGTCCCTGGAGGTGGCCCTGACGGCCCCGGTGAGCCTGACGACCATCCTGCTGGCGGTCGGCCTCGCGGTGGCGGGCGGCCTCATCGCGGGAGCCTTCGGCGGCTGGCGCGCCTCCCGGCTGCGCCCGGCGGACGCGCTGCGACGGGTGGAGTAGCCGTGCCGCGCGCGACCGCCCTCCCCGAATTCCCTCCCAGGAGCCACCATGTATGAACTCAAGAACGTCACCAAGCGCTACACCCGCGGCAAAGACAGCATCCACGCCCTCGACGGCGTCGACCTGACCATCGGCGACGGCGACCGCCTCGTCATCCAGGGCCCCACCGGCGGCGGCAAGTCCACCCTGCTCCAGATGCTCGGCGGCCTCGACCGGCCCACCTCCGGCGAGGTGGTCCTGGACGGCACCGACCTGGCCAGGCTGAGCGAGGCCCGGCTGACGCGGGTGCGCAGCGAGAACATCGGCTTCGTCTTCCAGTCCTTCAACCTCATCCCCACGCTCACCGCCCAGGAGAACGTGGAGACCGCCCTCGTACCGCTCGGCATCAAGACGAAGCAGCGGCGCGAACTCGCCGCCGAGGCGCTGGAGTCCGTCGGCCTCGGCGAACGCCTGGGGCACCTGCCCGGCGAGATGTCCGGCGGCCAGCAGCAGCGCGTCGCCATCGCCCGCGCGCTGGTGAAGAAGCCCAAGGTGCTGCTCGCCGACGAGCCGACCGGCAACCTCGACGAGAGCACCCGCGACGAGATCATGGACGTACTCGAACGGCTGTGGAAGGAGCACGGGCTGACCTTCGTCATGGTCACCCACGACTCCTCGCTCGCCAAGAAGGCACCGCGGCTCGTCACCATCCGCAAGGGCAAGATCACGGTGAAGGAGAACGCGGGCACCTGACGCCCGGCCGCGCGGGGGCTATGCGGAGGTCCCCGCGCGGGTCGCGTCGGTTCCCCAGCTGGCCAGCAGCCGCAGGGACTCGGCGGACGGCGAGCCGGGTTCCGCGTGGTAGGTGAGCAGGCACTGGTCGGTGCCGTCCGACATGCGGAACGACTCGTAGCTCAGGGCGAGGTCGCCCACCAGCGGATGGTGCAGCCGCTTGACGCCGTAACTCTTCTCCTTGACGTCGTGCGTGGCCCACAGCCGACGGAACTCCTCGCTCTTGACGGAGAGTTCCCCCACCAGCGCGGACAGCCGGGGATCGTCCGGATAGCAGCCCGCGTCCATGCGCAGCGCGCAGACGATGTCGATCGCCTTCTGTTCCCAGTCGACGAACAGGTCCCGGTACTCGGGCCTGAGGAACACCAGGCGCGCCCAGTTCCGCTCGGCCGCCGGCAGCTCCGCCCAGTCGCCGAACACCGTCGCCGCCATCCGGTTCCAGGCGAGGATCTCCGAGCGCCGGCCCACGATGTACGCGGGCACGCCCTCCAGCGTGTCCAGCAGCTGCCGCAGCGCCGGCCGCACCTGCTGCTGCCGGGCGGCCGGCTTCTTCTTGTGCGCCTTCGGCCTGGCCAGATGGGTCAGATGCGCGTGCTCGGCGTCCGTGAGGCGCAGGGCGCGGGCGATCGAGTCCAGGACCTCCGCCGACACATTGCGGCCGTTGCCCTGCTCCAGGCGCGTGTAGTACGCCACCGACACCCCGGCCAGCTGCGCCAGCTCCTCCCGGCGCAGCCCCGGCACCCGGCGGTGCCGGCCGAAGTCGGGCAGCCCCACGTCCTCGGGCTTGAGCCGGGCCCGCCGGCTGCGCAGAAACTCGCTCAGCTCGGCCCGCCGGTCCAGGGGCGGGCCGGTCACCGCGGTGTCCTGCTGTTCTTCCATACCGCAAGTATCCGCCGCCCCCCCTGGTCGTAGGCCTGCCAGCCTGACCCCGCCAGTGGTAGGCACAGCGGTCGTACGCAAAGGCGTGGCCTGGGTGGTTCGCGGGACTGGGGGCACCCTTGAGGTGTGCCCGGTGGACATGCAGCCGGGCACACGTCAGACCTTGTGAGGGAGAACCCCGCCATGACCACAGTTGCCGCGTACGCCGCACCCGCCGCCAAGGCCCCCCTGGAGCGGACCGAGATCGAGCGACGGGCGGTGGGCGAGTTCGACGTCCTGATCGACATCAAGTTCGCCGGTATCTGCCACTCCGACATCCACCAGGTCCGCGAGGGCTGGGGCAAGGCGTCCTTCCCGATGGTGCCGGGCCACGAGATCGCGGGCATCGTCACGGAGGTCGGCTCCGGCGTGACGAAGTACGCCGTCGGCGACCGCGTGGGCGTCGGCTGCATGGTCGACTCCTGCCGGGAGTGCGACAACTGCAAGGCCGGCCTCCAGCAGTACTGCGAGCAGGGCCCCACCTGGACGTACAACGACACCGGCCGGGACGGCACGCCGACGTACGGCGGCTACTCCCAGAAGGTCGTCGTGGACGAGAACTACGTCGTCCGCATCCCCGAGGGCCTCTCCCTCGACGTGGCCGCGCCGCTGCTGTGCGCCGGCATCACCACGTACTCCCCGCTGAAGCACTGGAACGCCGGCCCCGGAAAGAAGGTCGCCGTCGTCGGCCTCGGCGGCCTCGGCCACATGGGCGTCAAGATCGCGCACGCGCTGGGCGCGGAGGTCACCGTCCTCTCCCAGTCCCTGCGCAAGAAGGACGACGGCCTGAAGCTGGGCGCCGACCACTACTACGCCACCAGCGACCCGAAGACCTTCGAGGACCTCAAGGGCACCTTCGACCTCATCCTCAACACGGTCTCCGCCCCGCTGGACTTCGGCGCCTACCTCTCCCTGCTGCGCACGGACGGCGCCATGGTCAACGTGGGCCTGCCCGAGGAGCCGGTGCAGATCGTCCTCCAGTCCCTCTTCGGCAACCGCCGCAGCCTCAGCAGCTCCGGCATCGGCGGCATCCCGGAGACCCAGGAGATGCTGGACTTCTGCGCGGAGCACGGCCTGGGCGCGGAGATCGAGCTGATCACCGCGTCGGAGATCAACGACGCGTACGAGCGGGTGCTCGCCAGCGATGTGCGGTACCGCTTCGTGATCGACACCGCGACCATCTGACGTCCGGCGTCCGGCCACTCGCCGCCGGAGGCGCGGTGAGTGGCCGGTGCGCTCGGGTCACAGCCGGCTGTACGTGTCGATGTCCTCGCCGAACTCCTTGATCGCCTTGGTGGTCAGGGTCGGTCGGGTGTCGGAGACGGCGGCCAGGTAGTCCTCGGTGCCCGCCCTGTGGGAGGGGGCGGCCGACTCAGCCGGGCAGGCTCGCCGGGCTGCCCCCGTTGGCCTCGAACCCCCCTACCGCCAGGGCGCGGTAGACGGCGAACTCGGCCGCCGGGTCGGCCGCCAGCGTCCAGGGCAGGGCGCCGACATGGCCGTCGACGTGTATCAGCTCGTGCATCGCCTCCGCCCAGCGCTCGGCGCGCACCAGGAAGAAGACCAGCAGATGGCGGACGTGCGGCAGCGTCGGGTCGGTGGCCTCGGCTTCGTGCGCCGCGTGCTGTGCGCCCTGGATCGCCCTGGCGACGATCTCGCTGCGGTACAGGCTCAGCACCAGGTTCACCTCGGGGAGGTGTTCGAACACCGCGAACAGCGGCAGCGCGGCCAGCAGCGAGCCGCGCGGGGCGCGGGCCGCGGCCGCCTCGGCGAAGGCGTACGCCTGCTCGCGCGAGCCGTGCCACTTCTCGCACCAGTAGGGGAGCGCGGCCAGATGCGCGCCCATGTGGTGCGGGGCGCGGTCGAGGACCTTCAGCCACAGCCGCTCGAACTCCTCGCGGGAGGCGCCCAGTCCACGGGCGACGGCCAGCTCGATGATGTGCGGCACCGGGTCGGCGGGGGCGAGCCCGGCCGCCTGCGCGCACACCTCGCGGGCCTCCTCCAGCAGCAGCCGGAAGTCCTCCGTGCCGGCCGCCGACGCCCGCCAGGCCCGCTGCACCAGGAACTCCGCGTGCACGGCGGCACCGCCCGCGTCCTCGGGCCGCTCCGCCCGCCACACCCGCAGCCACTGGCCGCCCGGCGTCTCGTGCACCCCGCCGGGACGCTGCTCCAGCTCCAGCGCGGCCGCGCCGCCGAGGGCCTGCACCCGCTGCCAGCGCAGCTCGCCCGCCGTCTCGGTGCCGGCCAGCAACTGGGCCGCCGCCGTGTAGTCGCCGGTGCGCTGCACCAGCTCCAGCGCGTCCAGCAGATCCTGGTCCGGGCCGGGCAGCCGTATGTCCAGCTCCTCCTGGCGCAGGAAGCCGTAGGCCGCGGGGTCGGCGGCGTCCGGGTGGTCCGGGTGCACCTGCTCGATCAGCCCGCGCCTGCGCCGTACGAGCGGGAGCAGCACGAAGCTCACCATGAGCAGTGCCAGGAGCAGCCAGAGAATCACCATGCCCCCAAGGGTTCCAGACCCCGCCGGCAAATGACCAACCCCGCCGCGGGCCTGTGGACAACCTCGCCGTCCAACCTGTGGACAACTTCCGTCCGGGGCATGACACCGGACGCGCCGGAATCCCGCCGGGCACACTACGCTCGGTGCCCATGAGCGACAGGCACATCAGTCAGCACTTCGAGACCCTTGCGATCCACGCGGGCAACACCGCGGATCCCCTCACCGGCGCGGTCGTCCCGCCGATCTACCAGGTCTCGACCTACAAGCAGGACGGCGTCGGCGGGCTGCGCGGCGGCTACGAGTACAGCCGCAGCGCCAACCCGACCCGTACCGCCCTCGAGGAGAACCTCGCCGCGCTGGAGGGCGGCAGCCGCGGCCTCGCGTTCGCCTCCGGCCTCGCGGCCGAGGACACCCTGCTGCGCACGCTGCTCACCCCCGGTGACCACGTGGTGATCCCGAACGACGCCTACGGCGGCACCTTCCGCCTCTTCTCCAAGGTGGCCACCCGCTGGGGCGTGGAGTGGTCCGTCGCCGACACCAGCGACCCGGCCGCCGTACGGGCCGCGATCACCCCGCGGACCAAGGCCGTCTGGGTGGAGACCCCCTCCAACCCGCTGCTCGGCATCACCGACATCGCCGCCGTCGCCCAGGTCGCCCACGACGCGGGCGCGCGCCTCGTCGTCGACAACACCTTCGCCACGCCGTACCTCCAGCAGCCGCTGTCGCTCGGTGCGGACGTCGTCGTGCACTCCCTGACCAAGTACATGGGCGGCCACTCCGACGTGGTCGGCGGCGCCCTGATCGTCTCCGACCAGGCGCTCGGCGAGGAACTGGCCTACCACCAGAACGCGATGGGCGCCGTCGCCGGCCCCTTCGACTCCTGGCTGGTGCTGCGCGGCACCAAGACCCTCGCGGTGCGCATGGACCGGCACAGCGAGAACGCCACCAAGGTCGCCGACATGCTCAGCCGGCACGCCCGCGTCACCAGCGTGCTCTACCCGGGCCTGCCCGAGCACCCCGGTCACGAGGTCGCCGCCAAGCAGATGCGGGCCTTCGGCGGCATGATCTCCTTCCGCGTCGAGGGCGGCGAGGAGGCGGCCGTCGAGGTGTGCAACCGCGCCAAGGTGTTCACCCTCGGCGAGTCGCTCGGCGGCGTCGAGTCCCTGATCGAGCACCCCGGCCGGATGACCCACGCCTCCGCGGCCGGCTCGGCCCTGGAGGTCCCCGCCGACCTCGTCCGCCTCTCCGTCGGCATCGAGAACGCCGACGACCTGCTGGAGGACCTGCGCCAGGCCCTGGGCTAGCCGCCGCAGCGCTGATCCGGGCCGCTCACGGCCCGGACCCCGGCCGTCCACCGGCGGCCCGGACCCCCGGCCGTCCACCGGCGGTTCGGGTCCCCGGCTGTGCGCCGGTGGGTCGGGTCCCCGGCCGTCCGCCTGGTTCGGGTCCCCGGCCGTCCACCGGTGGGTCGGGTTCCTGGCCGTCCGCGGGCGGTTCGGGTCCCTGGCCGTCCATCGGCGGCCCGGATCACCCGCTGTCCCACCGGCGGCCCGGGTCACCAGCCGCCCGTCGGCGGAGTCGTCCGCGAGGGCGGATCCGCCCACGGGTGGGCGTACGCCGCCCACACTCCGAACACCACCGCCGCCACGCACACCAGCACCCACATCACCCGGCGCGCCAGCCGCCCGCGCCGCAGCAGCCGCTCGCCGTGCCGCACCGCCTCCTGGTACAGCTCCGTCGGCACCGGGAGCGGCCGTTCGCCCATCAGCCGCCGTACGGCGGCCTCCCGCTCGGCCCGGATCACCCCGGCCGCCCCGCGCCGGCCGCCCCGACCGGGTGCAGCACCAGGGACGCCGCCCCCTCGCAGACGGTGTGCACGTGTTCCACGGTCAGCCCGAGCAGCGCCGCAGTCTGCTCCTCCGCGATCCCCTCGTACAACCGCAGCACCAGGATCAGCCGCTCCTGCGCGCCCAGCCCGGCCAGCGGGCCGCACGGCCCCGGCCGCGCGCGGCCGGGTAGGCGGTGCCGGAGCGAGTGTGCGAAGCGGACGGCGAGGTACCGGCGCGCGCAGTCGTACGGATCCCCGTCGCGCAGCCGGTGCCAACGGGCATAGGTGTGGCCGAGCGCCAGCGTCAGCAGGCGCCGCGCACGGGGGTTGGCGTCCGGTGCCTCCGCGGTGAGCAGCGTGGCGGCGTGCAGCAGCCGCCCGGCCGCGCCCGCGACGAACGCCTCGAACTCCGCAGCCCGGCCCGCCTCTTGGGTCACCCGCCGACCATGCAAGACGCCTCCCCCCTCGCGGGGTCCTGTCCGGTACGGGACAGGGGAGTCGCGTACGGCGCAGGACCCTGGGGTCTCATATGAGGCCCGCCGGGGTCGCGGGTCAAGACTCGGGGTGCTTCCCCTGGGTGCGGGCCGACAGGCCGTGGTTGAAGCGGGTCAGCAGGGCGCAGAACTGCTCGCGCTCCTGCGGGGACCAGTCCTCGGTCAGCTCCGCCATCAGCCGGCGCCGCGAGGAACGCACCTCCGCGAGCCGGGCCGCGCCGCGCGGGGACAGCTGGAGCACCACCGCACGGCCGTCCTCCGGGTGCGAGGTGCGCTTGACCAGGCCGGTGTCGACCAGCGGCGCCACCTGCCGGGTGACCGTGGAGGAGTCGATGCCCATGCCCGCGGCGAGCGCCTTGACGCCCATCGGGCCCTCCTTGTCGAGGCGGTTGAGCAGCAGATAGGCGGCGCGGTCCATGGAGTTGCGCGCCTGCCCGACACCGCCGAGCCGCGTCTGTTCGGCGCGGCGGGCGAACACCGCCACCTCGTGCTGGAGGGAGTCGAGAAGACCGGGATCACCGACGGTCGTCATGTCCATCGACATTTCAGGTGTTGTGGGCATGGCCGGAGGCTCGCTTCATGAAGGGCTGCAAGGTTGGGGGACAGGGTACGCGGCCCGGCGCCGGGCCGTACCGGCGCTGCGCAAACCCGTCTTGGAGCTTGGTCACCCCGGTCGCGCCCCACCGCGAGCTGCGATGCTGGAGTCATGAACTACCGCACCGCCCACCCCTTGCGTTCCGTCACCCTGGACGACGTACGCGGAGCCCAGAAGATGCTCTCGGGCGTGGCACGGGCGACCGCGATGGAGGGCAGCCGGCACCTGTCCCAGCTGGTCGGCGCGCCGGTGCAGCTGAAGTGCGAGAACCTCCAGCGCACCGGCTCCTTCAAGCTGCGCGGTGCCTATGTGCGCATCGCCGGGCTGCTGCCGGAGGAACGGGCCGCCGGGGTGGTGGCCGCGAGTGCCGGCAACCACGCGCAGGGCGTCGCCCTGGCCTCCTCGCTGCTGGGCGTGCACGCCACCGTGTTCATGCCGCAGGGCGCCCCGCTGCCCAAGGTCGCCGCGACCAGGGAGTACGGCGCCGAGGTACGCCTGACCGGCCAGGTGGTGGACGAGACGCTGGCCGCCGCCCAGGACTACGCGGCCCGCACCGGCGCCGTGTTCATCCACCCCTTCGACCACCCGGACATCATCGCCGGCCAGGGCACGGTCGGCCTGGAGATCCTGGAGCAGTGCCCGGAGGTGCGCACCATCCTCGTCGGGGTCGGCGGCGGGGGACTGGCGGCCGGGATCGCGGTCGCGGTGAAGGCGATCCGGCCGGACGTGCGGATCATCGGCGTCCAGGCCGAGGGCGCCGCGGCCTACCCGCCCTCGCTGGCCGTCGGGCACCCGGTGGCAGTGGCGAGCCCGGTCACGATGGCCGACGGCATCAAGGTGGGCAAGCCGGGCGTGGTGCCGTTCACGATCGTCCGCGAGCTGGTGGACGAGATGCGCACGGTCACCGAGGACCAGCTCTCCGCCGCGCTGCTGCTGTGCCTGGAGCGCGCCAAGCTGGTCGTGGAACCGGCCGGGGCGAGCCCGGTCGCGGCCCTGCTCGCGTCCCCGGACACCTTCGAGGGCCCGGTCGTCTGCGTGCTGTCCGGTGGCAACGTCGATCCGGTGCTGCTCCAGCGGGTGCTGCGGCACGGCATGTCCGCACAGGGCCGCTATCTGGCCGTACGCCTGCGGCTCACCGACCGCCCCGGCGCCCTCGCCACCCTGCTCGGGGTGCTGTCGGGGGCGGACGCCAACGTCCTCGACGTCAGCCACGTCCGCACCGACCCCCGGCTCGGCCTCAGCGAGGTGGAGGTCGAAGTCCACCTGGAGACCAAGGGCCCGGCTCACTGCGCCGAGGTCGGCCAGTGCCTGCGGGACGCTGGCTACACGGTCATCTCCTGAGCCGGCCGGACGAAGACCCCGCCCGAGCCCGCTTACCGACAATGCCGTAGGACTGCGAAGACCGCCGTACGAGCGTACGGCGAGGCGGGTACGACGAGACCCCCGGCGTCCGCTCGGGATGCCGGGGGTCTCGGAGTGACAGCTCGGGGGCTCAGCCGTTGTAGGGCTCGGCCTTGAGGATGCGGACGGAGGCCTTCTTGCCGTTCGGCAGCTCGTACTCCGCGTCCTCGCCGACCTTGTGGCCGATGACACCGGAGCCCAGCGGCGACTGCGGTGAGTACGTCTCCACGTCCGAGCTCGCGTACTCGCGGGAGGCGAGCAGGAACGTCATCGTGTCGTCCTCGTCACCGTCGAAGGCGATCGTGACGACCATGCCCGGCGCGACGGCACCGTCGGCGGAGGCCGGGGCCTCGCCCACCTTGGCGCTCTCGAGAAGCTGGGTCAGCTGCCGCACGCGCAGCTCCTGCTTGCCCTGCTCCTCCTTGGCCGCGTGGTACCCGCCGTTCTCGCGCAGGTCTCCCTCCTCGCGCGCGGCCGCGATCTTGGCGGCGATCTCCGTGCGCGCAGGACCAGTAAGGTACTCAAGCTCGTCCTTGAGCTTGTTGTACGCCTCCTGGGTCAGCCAGGTGACGTTCTCGCTGGTCTGGGTCACAGGGTGCTCCTCGTCGGTACTGGGAAATACAAAGCATCGCCCTACCCAGAAGAATGTTCCCTCTTGGATGGGCGAAACCACGAGCCTAACAATTCATCCGCGGAAGGGGGAGGACATAAGCCATCAGAATCGCATCAACGCAGGTCGGACCGTCCGCATTCCGGGTGAACGAGCGGCGGGGCGGCCCGTCCGGCACGGTGAACCACTGGCCAAGGCAGCGCCCGGACGAGGGGGCGCCCGGCGTATCAGCCGTTGTGGCAGCCCAGCAGTTCGGCGGTGGTGCCACGGGCCGTCGTACGGAGTGTGACGACCTTGTCGATGCGCGTGGCCGGACCGGTGAAGTGGAAGTCGGCGCGGCCGACCTCCGTACCGTTCGCCGACTGGGAACGCAGGGTGCAGTAGCCGTCGCTCCCGGCGTCCTTGTGGACCTCCAGGTGCGCCTTGACCGTGTTGTCCGTGGCGTCGAAGGTGATCACCTGGGCGCTGATCTTCGTCTGCACGAGATAGTGGTACGCGAAGTAGCCGACCAGGGCCAGCAGAGCGGCGCCGAGGACCATGGCGGCGACCTTGAGTTTGCGGTCGGCGCGCTCGTCGGAGGAGCGGCCGTAGCGGCCCGCGGGCAGCCCCGTGCTCGCCGTACTCATGATCGTCCTCTCCGCGGAATTATTCGCCCCCCGATTCGGTCACTATAGAAGCCTTCGATTGCGCCCTGAGCCTTGGGGGCGCCGACCTACCGAGGATTGAGTCTTGACTGACCAGCTGCGACTGATGGCCGTTCACGCGCACCCCGACGACGAGTCGAGCAAGGGCGCGGCCACCATGGCGAAGTACGTGTCCGAGGGGGTGGAGGTGCTGGTGGTGACCTGCACCGGCGGTGAACGCGGCTCCATCCTCAACCCCAAGCTCCAGGGCGACCCCTACATCGAGGCGAACATCCACGAGGTGCGTCGCAAGGAGATGGACGAGGCCCGGGAGATCCTGGGCGTCAAGCAGGATTGGCTGGGCTTCGTGGACTCCGGGCTGCCCGAGGGCGACCCGCTGCCGCCGCTGCCCGAGGGCTGCTTCGCCCTGGAGGACGTCGACAAGGCGGCCGGCGAACTGGTGCGCCGGATCCGCTCCTTCCGCCCGCAGGTGATCACCACCTACGACGAGAACGGCGGCTACCCCCACCCCGACCACATCATGACCCACAAGATCTCCATGGTGGCCTTCGAGGGCGCGGCGGACACCGAGAAGTACCCCGAGGACGAGTTCGGCCCGGCCTACCAGCCGCTGAAGCTCTACTACAACCAGGGCTTCAACCGCCCCCGCACCGAGGCCCTGCACCAGGCGATGCTGGACCGCGGCCTGGAGTCGCCGTACGGGGAGTGGCTCAAGCGCTGGAACGAGATCGAGCGGGCCGAGCGCACCCTGACCACGCATGTTCCGTGCGCGGACTTCTTCGAGATCCGCGACAAGGCGCTGATCGCGCACGCCACGCAGATCGATCCGGACGGCGGCTGGTTCCGCGTGCCGATGGAGCTCCAGAAGGAGGTCTGGCCGACGGAGGAGTACGAGCTGGCGAAGTCGCTCGTGGACACCTCCCTCCCCGAGGACGACCTCTTCGCGGGCATCCGGGACAATGCCTGACATGAGCGCAAGCGTGAGCCTGGCAGCGACGGACCTCGTCTCCCTCGCCGATCTCGACCAGAACAAGGTCACCCCCGGTGTCCTCGGCTTCATCGTGTTCGCGGTGATGGCGGTGGCGGTGTGGGGCCTCATGAAGTCGATGAACAAGCACATGCGGAAGGTCGACTTCAAGGAGCCCGCCGACCCCGGCACGGACACCCACCCGGCCGACACCCCGGCCCAGCGGAGCTGAACCCAGGGGGCCGGCCCCGGCAACCTGGCCCCAGGCCGCGTCGCGGCGGGCGAGCCCGGCCTCGGGACACCTCGGCCCCGCTGGTCCTGCTCCTCGGGGGCAGGGCCTCGGTCCTTGCCGCCCGCGGCCTTCCTGCGGGTGGGTATCGGTCTCGGCGGGCCGTTGCCTTCCTGCGGGCGAGACTCGACCTCTGAGGGGCCGGGGCCTGCCTGCGGGGCGGACTCGGTCTCCGCGGACCGCAGCCGCCCTGCGGGCGAGAGTCGGTCCTTGGCGACCGCAGCCCCCGCGAGTCCGATCCCTGTGGGCCCGGCCCGTGGGCCCGGCCCGTGGGTCCGGCTCCCGTGGGTCCGGCCCGTGGGCCCAGGTCTCCGGGACTGCGGCCGCCGGGGACCCTGCGCCCCGGAAGTCGGCCGTCCGCCGAAAACCGTCGTTCCCGTCTCCCCACCGGGCGCGGCGGTCCGCAGCCATGCGCGGTTGCCGGGGCCGCAGGCCGGCCTTTGAGCGCGCCCCCGCTATGTGCCCGCTATGAGCGCCCCCCGCTATGAACGCGCTCTCCGAAACCGGCCCGCCTACGACGACCGCACCCGCGCCCCGCACCGCCCCTTCCCCAGCGCCAGATACACGCACGCCCCCGCCAGCGCGCCCTCCGCCACCGCGCAGCCCACCGCCTGGAGCAGCGGTGTGCCCGTGCCCGCCGTGGTTATGTCGAACCAGGCGTCGAGGACCGCCGTGGACGCCGTGGCGGAGGCGGTGAGGCGAGCGCGGGGGTCGGCGCGGAGGCCGAGCAGGGCCGTGGCCGCGCAGCCCGCCGCCATCAGGACGTCCAGGCCGATCCAGGCCACCGGCCAGTGGTCCACCGTGGTGCGGCCGGGCAGTGTCACCGCGAGCACCGCCATCCACGGCACCAGCAGGACCGCCGCCGCGCCCAGCCCGATCAGCGTCCACTTCTTCTTCGCCGACACGTCCGTCCCCCTCCCAGCCCCTCCCGGAGCACGCAGTCGTCCTCGATCCGGCTCCTCCACCGTAGACCGCAGAGAAAATTCTGCAAAGGAAATTCGGCAATCTTCGGCAAACCTCAGGGACGTCTCAGGGTCCTCAGGGTTACGGTTTCCGCATGACCGACGGCCTGCCCGAGATGACCAGCCTGGAGCGCACCGCGCTCTATAAATCCCTGGGCAACCCCCTGCGCCGGCGGATCCTCGAGTACCTCGGCCGGCACGGCGAGGCGAACTCCACGGTGCTGGCCCGAGAACTCGGCGAAAGCTCCGGCACCACCAGCTACCACCTGCGCAAACTCGCCGAGCAGCGGCTCATCGAGGAGGTCCCGGAGAAGTCCGGCGGCCGTGAGCGCTGGTGGCGGGCGCTGCCGTTCCGGCACACCACGCCGGACCCGGCCACGATGACCGACGAGGAGTACGCGGCCGCCTCCCGGCTCGCCCACCTCAAGATCGAGATCGACACCGCGCTCTACCACCGCGCCCACCAGGAGTACCGCGGCCCCGAGGGATGGGCCCAGGTCCAGCGCCACGGCACCTGGATGACCCGCGACGAACTGCTCGCCTTCATGCGTGACTACCACGCCCTGCTCGACCGCTACGGCCATCCCCGCGAGGAGGCCCCGGAGGGCGCGCGCCACGTACAGATGCGCTACTACGCGATCCCGGAACCCACGGAGACCCGCGACCCCGAGCCGACCAACCCCTGAGCCCAGTTCGCCCCCCGCCCCCGCGACCAGGGCAGCCCGGCCCCCGTCCGTCACCCCGCCACCCCTTCCCCCATGGGAGAGTGGAACGGTGAACCGACTGGCCCATGAGACGTCGCCGTACCTGCTCCAGCACGCCGCCAACCCCGTCGACTGGTGGCCCTGGTCGACGGAGGCGTTCGAGGAGGCGCGCAGGAGCGGCAGACCGGTGCTGCTGAGCGTGGGGTACAGCAGTTGCCACTGGTGCCAGTGAACTCGCGAACCCAGTAGTCGGCGGTGTCAGACGTCCCTGATGACCACGCGCTTCCCGCAGAGCTTCGACCAGTCGTCCCGGTCGGAGGTCAGAACGATCACGGGAGCCGGGACGCGGAGCGCGAGTGCGGCGACGAGGGCGTCGATCGCGTACTTGTGCCCGTGCAGCCCGCCTGCGTCCTGAAGAAGCTCCACGGCAGTCAGGGAGTCCTCCTGGCTGACCGGTTCCACTCGCAGTCGGGAGAGCACCCACTTCAAGCGCGCTGGATCGGTCTTCCCGTGCACGGCTTCAACAATGGTCAGCGCGGACACGAGGACGGGAACCCCAGCCTGCCGGGATGCCTCGATGCGAGCCGCCATACCGCGGTCGTTGCGCAGAAGCAGAGAGAGCGCCTCGGAGTCGAGCACCAGCGAGCGGGCTGACTGCTCCTTCACGCGGCGCCCCGCTCGACACCCTCGGCGTTCACGTCTCCGAACAACTCGCGACGAGCCGCTTCGATCTCCTGCTCCGTGAGCGCGCCGTGCTCTGCCTCGTGGGCCGCGACGATCTCGGCGAGCCCGTCCATGGCGAGCTGGTGCCTGACAGCCTCGGTGATGTAGCTGGACAGGCCGCGGCGGCCGGTCCGAGAGCGGAGCTCGCTGACCAGCTCGGTGGGCATGGACACCGAGATGTTCTCGGTGTTCCCGGCTCGGGTCGGCTTCATGGTCGCAGTGTATGACACTTTTTAATACAGAAGGGAGGCTTTATGTGCCCCACGCCTGTCCGCATCATGGAGGCGCCTTCTGCCGAGAAGCCTCTTCGGTTCGGGGCGGGCGGGCGCAGTGTCTGGGCCTCCGTGCTCGTGATCGGCGGTTACCTCGGGAACGGGTTCCGGGCATTCGAGCACACTGCGAACGCACGGCCGGCGGGAGCCGTGGATGCCGTGAAGCCCGGAATCGGCCGGTAGGCGGTGTCCTGGCTGGCGGTACCCCAGGGGAAAGCCTGCCGACGGCACCGCCGACACTCGGACGCATCGGGCCGTCGTCTCGACAGCCGTGCCGTTGCCCGCCCTGCAGCCCTCCTGCTATCGGTTGGCTACACAGCGTGCCGCTGTTGCCAGTTTCCACATGGGAATGATGTGCGGTCCGGCCGGGCTCTCCAGGGTGCGCTGGAAGAAGCGCTCCTCTTCCAGGCCGTAGGCGATCTCCCAGGAGCCGGTGCCGCCGTGCAGTGCGCCGATGTGAATCCTAGGGAGCGGCACTGACACCTAGGGAGCGGCTGACAGACGGGGAGCTCAAGGCGGAATCGATCATGATAGGTCCGGCATCACCACGTCCAGGCCCATGGGTGAGATCCCGCCAAGGAGAGCGGGGGCTCGTGGGCTCCGCGAGGGTTATCGGGCGTTGTGAGAGGCTGGTCCGTATGAACCGGTTGGCTGGCGTGACCTCGCCCTACCTCCTCCAGCACGCGGACAACCCGGTCGACTGGTGGCCGTGGTGTCCGGAGGCGTTTGAGGAGGCTCGGCGCCGGGGGGCGCCGGTGCTGCTGAGCGTGGGGTACAGCAGTTGCCACTGGTGCCACGTCATGGCCCACGAATCCTTCGAGGACCAGGAGACCGCCGACTACCTCAACGAGCACTTCGTCAGCGTCAAGGTCGACCGCGAGGAGCGGCCGGACGTGGACGCCGTGTACATGGAGGCCGTGCAGGCGGCCACCGGGCAGGGTGGCTGGCCGATGACCGTGTTCCTCACTCCGGACGCCGAGCCCTTCTACTTCGGCACCTACTTCCCGCCCGCGCCCCGGCACGGGATGCCGTCCTTCCGGCAGGTGCTGGAAGGGGTCCAGCAGGCGTGGCGGACCCGGCGGGACGAGGTCGGGGAGGTCGCCGGGAAGATCGTGCGGGATCTGGCCCAGCGGGAGATCGGCCACCAGGGGACCCGGCCGCCCGGCGAGCAGGAACTCGCCCAGGCGCTCCTCGGGCTGACCCGCGAGTACGACGCGCAGCGCGGCGGATTCGGCGGCGCGCCCAAGTTCCCGCCGTCCATGGTGCTGGAGTTCCTGCTGCGCCACCACGCGCGCACCGGCGCCGAGGGCGCGCTCCAGATGGCCCAGGACACCTGCGAGCGCATGGCCCGCGGCGGTATCTACGACCAACTCGGCGGCGGATTCGCCCGTTACTCGGTCGACCGCGACTGGCAAGTGCCGCATTTCGAGAAGATGCTGTACGACAACGCCCTTTTGTGCCGGGTGTACGCGCATCTGTGGCGGGTCACCGGCTCCGCCCTCGCCCGCCGGGTCGCCCTGGAGACCGCCGACTTCATGGTCCGTGAACTGCGGACGGAGCAGGGCGGGTTCGCGTCGGCGCTCGATGCCGACAGTGACGACGGGAGCGGACGGCATGTCGAGGGGGCGTACTACGTCTGGACGCCGGAGCAGCTGACCGGCGTACTCGGTGAGGCCGATGCCCGGATCGCCGCCCAGTTCTTCGGCGTCACCGAGGAGGGCACCTTCGAGCACGGCCAGTCCGTCCTCCAACTCCCGCAGGACGAGGGGGTGTTCGACGCCGACAAGATCGCCTCCGTCAAGCGGCGGCTTCTCGACACCCGCGCCCAACGCCCCGCACCCGGCCGGGACGACAAGGTCGTCGCCGCCTGGAACGGGCTCGCCATCGCCGCGCTCGCCGAGACCGGCGCCTACTTCGACCGCCCCGACCTGACCGAGGCCGCGCTCGGCGCCGCCGACCTGCTGGTCCGGGTGCATCTCGACGAGCACGCCCGGCTCGCCCGCACCAGTAAGGACGGCCGGGCCGGCGCCAACTCCGGTGTACTGGAGGACTACGCGGACGTCGCCGAGGGCTTCCTCGCGCTCGCCTCCGTGACCGGCGAGGGCGTCTGGCTGGACTTCGCCGGACTGCTCGTGGACCACGTGATCGCCCGCTTCACCGACCCCGGAACCGGCGCGCTCTACGACACCGCCGCCGACGCCGAACAGCTCATCCGGCGTCCCCAGGACCCCACCGACAACGCCACCCCCTCCGGCTGGTCGGCCGCCGCGGGCGCGCTCCTCGGGTACGCCGCGCACACCGGCTCCGAGGCCCACCGGACCGCCGCCGAACGGGCGTTGGGCGTCGTCCAGGTCCTCGGTCCGCGCGTGCCCCGGTTCATCGGCTGGGGGCTCGCCGTCGCGGAGGCGCTGCTCGACGGGCCACGGGAGATCGCGGTCGTCGGCCCGTCCCTCACCGACGCGGCCACGACCGCCCTGCACCGTACGGCACTCCTGGGCACCGCCCCCGGCGCGGTCGTCGCCGTCGGCACCCCGGACAGCGAGGAGTTCCCGCTTCTCGCGGGCCGCCCGCTCGTCTCCGGGCAGGCGGCCGCCTACGTCTGCCGCAACTTCACCTGCGACGCCCCGACAACCGACCCGGACCGGCTCCGCACGGCCCTCGAAGCCCCCTGAAGCGGAACCGAACGCGTCACGCGCCGCTGAGGATCATCGCCCCCAGCGTGAGCTGCGCGCCCCACTGCACGAACACGGTCCAGGACCGGGAGTACGTCCCCCGGCCCCTGGGCCAGGCCAGCGCCACGATGCCCGCGAGGAGGGCCAGGGCGAAGGCGGCGTAGAGCGCCCAACCGGGGATGTCCGAGCAGCCCTCGCCGTACATCAGGCACCTGGTGCCGCGTTCGCCGGAGAGGACGACCGCCCAGGACAGGACGACGGTCGGCAGCAGCAGAACCAGTCCGGCGACGGCCCAGCCGGTGATGAGGCGGTCCTGCTGCCGCGGGGCGGGGGTCACCGGCCGCTCGGTGGTGGTGTTCATGGCTCCCATCCCACCGCGCGGCCCCGGCCCGCCGGAGCGGCCCGCCTACTCAACCGCCATGGGTACCGCCCTGCGTACTCCCCTGAGTACGCATGCTCAGCGCCCGCTCCACGACCGCCTCCAACTGGTCATGGTGCGCGCCCTTCCAGTACGCGCGCCCGCAGGACGTGCACTGCGCGAAGACGTCGTACGACCGCTGGGTGCCGCCCTTGAGCTGGTCGGCGACCTCCTCCTTGGTGGCGGTCCGCAGCAGCCCGTTGCAGGCGGTGCACCGCGTCCAGGGGTTCAGCTCGGGGGCGAACCGGCCCAGGACGTCCCGGAGTTGCTCTTCGGGCTGGGTGCTGTAGACGTACGCGCCGGCCCACAGCTCGCGGCGGCGCAGCAGCCCCCGGTCCCGGCTGAGCATGACCCGCTGCTCGGCCGCCGAGCGCGCGGCCAGTGCCGGGTCGCCGATGTCCGTGGACTCGTACGCCGTGTCGACGCCGAGCAGCCGCAGCCGGCGGGCCAGGGTGCCGAGATGGACGTCGAGGAGGAAGCGGAGCGGGGCGCCGGGGACCCGCTGGGGGCGCGTCACCGCCCGTACCCGCACGCTCTCGCCCGCGCGCGGGATGTGCGAGACCGGCACCTCGCGGCCGTCCACGACCAGCGCGCCGACCTCGGTCAGCGGCACGCCGAGGGACTCGATGACATGGCCGAGCGTCGAGACGCCGTCGGTGCCGAGCGCGGTGGCGCCCGCACGGCGGGCCGACGGGACGAACAGGTGCAGCTCGGGGGCGACTTCGACGCGGATCTCCGTTGCGTTCACCCCGTCAGCATGGCACGGCGGGGCGGTGGCAGCTCAGCGGTTTCCGGGGCCCGGCAGACCACCGTCCAGGACGTCCAGGGTGCGGCCGATCAGGTCCGGCAGATCGTCCCGGTGGCCGTGCTCGGCCCAGTACATGGTGGTCTCCAGCAGACCGCCGATCAGCGACATGGCGTAGACCCGCACCTCCAGGTCGCCGGGATCGCGGCCGGTGCGCTCGGCGATGGCCTGGCAGAGCGTGCGGCCGGTCACCGACATGCTCTGCGTCATCCGCGAGCGCACCGCCGGCACCTCGACCATCAGCCGGGTGCGCAGCCGGGAGACCTCCGGTTCGTCCTCCATCCCGGCCTGGACGGCGCGCCGCAGCACGTACCGGATGGTGTCGGCCCAGGGCTCCTCGGCGGGCCGCCGCCTGATCTCCTCCAGCATCACCGCGTCGAACTCGTCGGTGAGGACGATGTCCTCCTTGGTCGGGAAGTACCGGAAGACCGTGGACGGCGACACCTCCGCGCGGTCGGCGATCTGGTCGATCGTCGTCGCGTCGTACCCCTGCTCCTCGATCAGGGCGTACGTCGCCCCGCGGATCGCCTCCCGCGTCTTGATCTTCTTGCGCTCCCGCAGTCCGAGGCGCGGGCCCTCGGAGCGGGCGCGGGTGGGAGAGGTGCTGGTGGGACGTGCGGCCGTCATGCACGTCATTGTCCGGCATCGGTGGCCGGGGCGGCCATGGCCGAATCCTCCGCGGACCCGCCGCCGCGCCGCACGACCGGGGCGCCCGGCAGCAGCAGGGCCGCCACCACGGAGGCGATCCGCGCGGCCACCGACTCGAGCAGGGTCGCTGTCCCGGTCGCCGGAACCGACCGCAGAGCAGAGACGAAAGCAACTCTCGAAATGGAGACACTGTCAATCGGCACACGCGCTCAACGCACGGAAAAGGCCACGGCTCCGATGAGCCGTGGCCCGAGGGGCGGAGAAGCGCTACGCGTGCTGGTACGCCACCAGTGAGATCCCCACGTAGTGCACGACGAACGCCGCCAGCGTGAAGGAGTGGAACACCTCGTGGAAGCCGAACCAGCGCGGGGACGGGTTCGGTCGCTTGAAGCCGTAGACGACGCCGCCCGCGCTGTAGAGCAGTCCGCCGGCGACCACCAGGACCAGGACGGCGATGCCGCCGGTGCGCAGGAAGTCGGGCAGGAAGAAGACGGCCGCCCAGCCCATCGCGATGTAGCAGGGCGTGTAGAGCCAGCGCGGGGCGCCGACCCAGAAGACCCGGAAGACGATCCCGGCCGCCGCCGCGGCCCAGATGCCCCACAGCAGCCACTGCCCCTTCGCGCCGGGCAGCAGCAGCATGGTCAGCGGGGTGTAAGTGCCCGCGATGATCAGGAAGATGTTGGCGTGGTCGAGGCGGCGCAGCAGACCGCCCATCCGCGGGCCCCAGTTGCCCCGGTGGTACAGCGCGCTGACGCCGAACAACAGGCAGGCCGTGAGGACATAGATCCCGCAGGCGATGCGCCCTCTGGTCGAGTCGGCGAGGGCGGTGAGCACAAGTCCCGCGATGAGTACGGCCGGGAACATGCCGAGGTGCAGCCAGCCGCGCAGCCTCGGCTTGATCGGGTGCGGCAGGGAGAGCGCCACGGGACCGCGGCCGCCGGCCGGCGTGTCGTCGGGCGCGTCGGGGACGGACGCAGTCATGTGCCGCATGGTACCGACGCCCCCGTAAACCGCATGTGAGGGGCGTGTCCCGGCGCCTCCTTGGTCGGGTGGCAGCAAAAAGACGTTCAGCTGAAATCCAGACACACGCAAAGAAAACGCAAACGCCCCTGGAAGCGTGGCTCACCTCACTTCGCTCACCTGTGAGACCCCCTGGACAGATGGGCGGACCAGGCGGATGATCAAATGAGTGCAGTCGGCACCGGATGAGCGACAGCGACGCGTCCGGGTCGCAGCCCCCACGGGGCGAACAAGGACAAAATCCCTCACTTAGGAGCAACCGTGGCGCGCGACAACTCGGCTACCAGCGTTCCCACCCGCCACCAGGAACTGATCTCGTGGGTCAACGAGATCGCCGAACTGACGCAGCCGGACAGCGTGGTCTGGTGTGACGGATCCGAGGCCGAGTACGAGCGCCTGTGCGAGGAGCTCGTGGCCAAGGGCACCTTCAAGAAGCTCGACCCGGTCAAGCGCCCGCACTCCTACCTCGCCGCCTCCGACCCGACCGACGTTGCCCGCGTCGAGGACCGCACCTTCATCTGCTCCGAGAAGGAGGAGGACGCGGGCCCGACCAACAACTGGAAGGCCCCCGCCGAGATGCGGGAGATCTTCACCGGCGACAAGGGCCTGTTCCGCGGCTCCATGCGCGGCCGCACCATGTACGTCGTCCCGTTCTGCATGGGCCCGCTCGGCTCCCCGCTCTCCGCGCTCGGCGTCGAGATCACCGACTCCGCCTACGTCGCCGTCTCCATGCGCACCATGACGCGCATGGGCCAGGCCGTCCTGGACGAGCTGGGCGAGGACGGCTTCTTCGTCAAGGCCGTCCACTCCGTGGGCGCCCCGCTGGAGCCAGGCCAGGCGGACGTGCCGTGGCCGTGCAGCCAGACCAAGTTCATCTCCCACTTCCCCGAGGCGCGCGAGATCTGGTCGTACGGCTCCGGCTACGGCGGCAACGCCCTGCTCGGCAAGAAGTGCTACGCGCTGCGCATCGCCTCCGTCATGGCGCGCGACGAGGGCTGGCTCGCCGAGCACATGCTGATCCTCAAGCTCACCCCGCCGCAGGGCGAGTCCAAGTACGTGGCCGCCGCGTTCCCGAGCGCCTGCGGCAAGACCAACCTCGCCATGCTGGAGCCCACCGTCTCCGGCTGGACCGTGGAGACCATCGGCGACGACATCGCCTGGATGCGCTTCGGCGAGGACGGCCGCCTGTACGCGATCAACCCCGAGGCCGGCTTCTTCGGCGTCGCGCCCGGCACCGGCGAGCACACCAACGCCAACGCGATGAAGACCCTGTGGGGCAACGCGGTCTTCACCAACGTGGCGCTCACCGAGGACGGCGACGTCTGGTGGGAGGGCATGACCGAGGAGACCCCGGCGCACCTGACCGACTGGAAGGGCAACGCCTGGACGCCGGAGTCCGGGACCCCGGCCGCTCACCCCAACGCCCGCTTCACCGTGCCCGCTTCGCAGTGCCCGATCATCGCGCCCGAGTGGGAGGACCCCAAGGGCGTGCCGATCTCCGCGATCCTCTTCGGTGGCCGGCGCGCCAGCGCGGTGCCGCTGGTGACCGAGTCCTTCGACTGGGACCACGGCGTCTTCCTCGGCGCCAACGTGGCCTCCGAGAAGACCGCGGCGGCCGAGGGCAAGGTCGGCGAGCTGCGCCGCGACCCCTTCGCCATGCTGCCGTTCTGCGGCTACAACATGGGCGACTACATGGCGCACTGGATCAACGTGGCCAAGGACAAGGACCAGTCCAAGCTGCCGAAGATCTACTACGTCAACTGGTTCCGCAAGAACGACGAGGGCAAGTTCGTCTGGCCCGGCTTCGGCGAGAACTCCCGCGTCCTGAAGTGGATCGTGGAGCGCCTGGACGGCAAGGCCGAGGGCGTCGAGACCCCGATCGGCGTGCTGCCGACCAAGGACGCGCTGGACACCGACGGCCTCGAACTGTCCGACGCCGACCTCGACTTCCTGCTCACGGTCGACAAGGAGGTCTGGCGCGAGGAGGCCGCGCTGGTGCCCGAGCACCTCAACACCTTCGGCGAGCACACCCCGAAGGAGCTGTGGGAGCAGTACCGCGCGCTGGTCGAGCGCCTGGGCTGAGCCCCCGAGAACTCCGCGGCCGGTCCGACTAGCCCTGACCAGCAATAGTCGTCACGAAGGCCGGCCGCGGTAGCGCATCGCACCGGGTCGGGGTCCGCACCGTACAACGGCGTACGGCGGCGGCCCCGACCCGGTGCGCGCGCATGTCCGCACCCTGATCGACCCGGTCCGGGCGGGAACCGGCTGTGAGGCACCCGGTCCGCGCGTCGCTGCGGATGCGCGCGGACCGGGGCCGGTCATGAGGGCCACCGATGGTCGGACCAGGGGCGGTCACAAGCCCACCGGGGGGGGGTGCCTCTATGTCTTTCGTCAAGGCACCCTTGTCGGGTTTGGGGTGGTCCGGGGTTGCTGGGTTATGCGGCGAGCTCGATGTCCGTGCGCGTCCGGGATTCGTAGAAGGTGCCGTCGCGGAGCATGGCGAACAGGACGCTGATGCGTTGGCGGGCGAGTCGGAGGAGGGCCTGGGTGTGGGTTTTGCCGCGGGCTCGCTGGCGGTCGTAGTAGGTGCGGGAGGCCGGATCGGCGTTCATGCAGGCGAAGGCGGACAGAAACATCGCGCGTTTGAGCTGCCGGTTGCCGCCTCGGGGTGCGTGTTCGCCGTGGATCGAGGTGCCGGACGACTTCGTGGTCGGGGCGAGTCCGGCGTAGGAGGCGAGGTGGGCGGTGGTGGGGAAGCCGGTGCCGTCGCCGACGGTGACCAGCAGGACGGCGGCGGTCCTGACGCCGACGCCGGGCATCGACGTCAGGACCGGGGAAAGAGGGTGGGCCTCCAGCAGCGTGTTGATCTGCGCTTCCATCGCCCGGCGCTGGGTGTGGACGGCGGCCAGGGATGCGGCCAGGGAGGGGATGACGATGTCGAGGGTGCCGGTGCCGGGGACGGTGACGGTCTGCTCGTCGAGTGCGTCGAAGACATCGTCGATCAGCCGCTGGGCCATGCGGGGAGCTTTCGGGCGGATCAGCTCGACGAGTCTGCGGCGGCCGGCCTTGCGCAGGGCGGCCGGAGAACCGTAACGCTCCAGCAGCCAGGTGACGGCCTGGTGGTCCAGACGCGGTCCCAGGACACGTTCCAGGCTGGGGTGGAACTGGGTGAGCAGGCCGCGTATCCGGTTGGACGTGCGGGTGGACTCGGCGGCGAGGTCTTGGTCGAAGCCCACCAGGACCGTGAGTTCGGCGGTGATCTCGTCGGTCAGTTCCAGCGAGCGCAGGGTGTGCGGCATGGTGCGGGCCGCGTCCGCGATCACCGCGGCGTCCTTCGCATCGGTCTTGGCCTCGCCCGGGTAGAGATCGGCGATCCGGCGCATGGCCAGTCCGGGCAGGTAGGCCACTTGGCAGCCCGCGTCGCGGGCGACGGTCAGCGGAAGGGCGCCGATCGAGGCGGGCTGATCGACGACCACCAGGACGGTGCCGAACTTGTCGCGCAGCTTGTCGAAGACGGCCCGCAGCCTGGGTTCGCTGTTGGGCAGCGGTTTGTCGAAGACCTTCTTCCCGGCCGGGGTGCGTCCGTGGCCGTGATGGGCGCTCTTGCCGACGTCCAGGCCCAGGAACACGCCAACGTCTTCGATCTCGAACATCGTGCCCCTTCCCAAGGGGTGTTGACGGTGCCGGCCTCGGCTCGGGTGTCGTGCTCGCGCATCCACGTTATGCAGACCTGCCGCCCGCGAACTGCCCGGCGTTGCGCCGGACCGGACGGTGGCCGGACCTCTGATCAGCGTCTCCGACGGACACCTCCCGGGCCCGGTGACACCACCCCCCAGGTCATGCCTTCGACAGGGGGACACAGTCATACCGGGCCCGGAGGCCAGCGGCCCTCTTGCAGGACCGCGAAAAAGATAACGGGGGGGGCGGAACGGGACTGCCCATGGGCCCACCGGGGGCGGAACGGAGTTGGCCATTGGGGGCCCACCCGGGGGACGGGCCGGGGGTCGGACATCGACTCAGCAGGATCAGCCGGCGGCGGTGAGTTCCCTCGGATCGGCGAGGTCAGCCAGGGCGGCGGTGTGGGCGTCCATGCGCTCGGCGGCGAGGATCGCCACCGCGGTGTCCGCGCGGGAGGCGGCGACCACCAGGGCCCGGCCGGCCAGCGCGTGGGCGCGGCGGTGCAGGGCCACGGGATCTCCGGCGGCGCCCGGCGCCGTCCGCAGCGGCTCGCCTCCGCGCAGCCGGCACACCTGCGCGACCAGCCGTTCCGCGGCCGCGTCCAGGTCGGCCGAGGGTGCCTGCGCGCGCAGCTCGTCGGTGACCGCGAGCAGCGCGGACAGATGCCCGGCGAGCTGGATGTCCAGCTCCTCCTCGCGCGACCGGTGGGGGAAGTCGGAGGTGGTGCCGGCCATCGTGCTGTGGACCGACTTGGTGCGGATCGGTTCGTACATGGGACGGCCTCCTGTGCGCTGACAGGAAACCACCCTAGCTTGGATTTCGTCTAAAGTTGAGTCGGGTCACGGATTGAAGCCCGTCGACTACGGACCGCCGTACCATGGCGGCCCCCCGGTCTGCGGTCGGCCGTACCAGCGCCGGCTCCCGGTCTACGGCTGCCCGTAACCGTCCAGGAAGGTCCCGATCCGCGTCACCGCGTCCTTCAGATCGCCGACGCTCGGCAGGGTGACCACGCGGAAGTGGTCCGGCTCGGGCCAGTTGAAGCCCGTGCCCTGAACCACCATGATCTTCTCCTGGCGCAGCAGATCGAGGACCATCTGCCGGTCGTCCCGGATCTTGAACACCTGCGGGTCGAGCCGCGGGAAGAGGTACAGCGCGCCCTTCGGGCGGACACAGCTCACGCCCGGAATCTGCGTCAGCAGCTCGTACGCCGTGTCCATCTGCTCCTTCAGCCGGCCGCCCGGCAGCACCAGGTCCTGGATCGTCTGGCGCCCGCTCAGCGCGGCGACCACGCCGTGCTGCCCCGGCATGTTGGCGCACAGCCGCATGTTCGCCAGGATCGTCAGGCCCTCGATGTAGGAGTCGGCGTGGGCGCGCGGCCCGGAGATGGACATCCAGCCCACCCGGTAGCCGGCCACCCGGTACGCCTTCGACATGCCGTTGAAGGTCAGCGTCAGCAGATCGGGGGCGACCTTCGCGGTCGGCGTGTGCGTGGCGCCGTCGTAGAGGATCTTGTCGTAGATCTCGTCCGAGCAGACCAGCAGGTTGTGCCGGCGCGCGATGTCCGTCAGCCCCTTGAGCACGGCCTCGTCGTAGACCGCGCCGGTGGGGTTGTTCGGGTTGATGATGACGATCGCCTTGGTGCGGTCGCTGACCTTGCGCTCGATGTCGGCGAGGTCGGGCATCCAGTCGGACTGCTCGTCGCAGCGGTAGTGCACCGCCGTACCCCCGGACAGCGAGACCGCGGCCGTCCACAGCGGGTAGTCCGGCGCCGGTACGAGGACCTCGTCGCCGTCGTCCAGCAGGCCCTGCATCGCCATCACGATCAGCTCGGAGACGCCGTTGCCGATGAAGACGTGCTCGACGTCGGTGTCGATGCCGAGGGTCTGGTTGTGCATGACGACCGCGCGCCGGGCGGCCAGCAGGCCCTTGGCGTCGCCGTACCCGTGGGCCGTGGAGACGTTGCGGAGGATGTCCTCCAGGATCTCCGGCGGGCACTCGAAGCCGAATGCCGCGGGGTTGCCGGTATTGAGCTTGAGGATGCGGTGACCCGCCGCCTCCAGCCGCATGGCCTCCTCGAGAACCGGGCCCCGGATCTCGTAACAGACGTTGGCGAGCTTGGTCGACTGGATCACCTGCATACGCGCGAGCTTAGGGCGCCGCGGCCGCTCATGGGTGGTGTTTTCCACCACGCGAGACGGCGTTTCGCCCCGTATCGCCCCCGCGACGGCCCGGCGCCCTCCGTGCCCCACCGGAATCCGCCGCCCTGTCGCAGCAACCGTGCGTGCGAGTCGGGGATGCGCGGCCTGCCCGCCGTTGATCACAGGCACCGCACAGGGAAACCCCTACGGCCCGATCCGCCTTCTTGTTCCCGCCCCTCGCCGCATCGAGAATGCGCATGACAACACTGTGGGCGACCGGAAATCCCTCCGGTCGCCCCCGTCGTAAGAGGGGACCCCCACATGAACAAGCCTCTCCTCGCCGCGCTCTGTGCCCTGGCCCTGGCCGGGCTGGGCGCGGCCCCCGCGGTCGCCGCCCCACTCACCGCGGCGCCCGCCCCGCACTCCGCCGCCCCGGCACCCAAGGCGAAGACCCCCGCCGTCACCGTCAGCTTCGCCGGGACCGTCTCGCTCAGCGACTGCTCCGGCTCGGTCATCCGCTTCCCCAACTCCGCCGACACCGATCCGGCGTTGGTGCTGACCAACGGCCACTGCCTGGAGACCGGCTTCCCCGACCCCGGCGAGGTCATCACCGGCCAGTCCTCCAGCCGCACCTTCGGCCTGCTGAACGCCAGCGGCGGCAAGATAGCCACCCTGCGCGCCAACCAGGTCGTCTACTCCACGATGACCGACACGGACGTCACGATCTACCGCCTCACCACCACCTACGCGCAGATCAAGAGCTCCTACGGCATCAGCCCGCTCACCCTCAACGACACCCACCCCACCGCGGGCAGCGCCATCAAGGTCGTCTCCGGGTACTGGAAGAAGACCTACAGCTGCAACATCGACGGCTTCGTGAACCAGCTGAAGGAAGGCGACTGGACCTGGAAGGACTCGGTCCGCTACACCTCCAGCTGCGACACCATCGGCGGCACCTCCGGCTCCCCGGTCATCGACACCAGCACCGGCAAGGTCGTCGCCGTCAACAACACGGGCAACGAGGACGGCGAGCGCTGCACCGTCGACAACCCGTGCGAGGTGGACGCGAACGGCAACGTCACCGTCCACCAGGGCACCAACTACGCCGAGGAGACGTACCAGATCCCGGCCTGCTTCACCACCGGCAACAAGCTGAACCTGAGCGCGTCCGGCTGCACCCTGCCCAAGCCGTAAGCCGCGGGGGTACGACGCTCACCCCGGCGCCGGCGCCGGCGTCCGGCGGACGGACCGACCCGCGAGCACGTCCGTCCGCCGCCCGTCCTCGATGACGAAGCGGCCGTCGACGAGGACGTACGGGATGCCCGTCGGGGGCGTCCGGGGCGCCTCGAAGGTGGCGCCGGACGCGACCGTCTCCGGGTCGAACAGCACCAGGTCCGCCCGGTACCCCTCGCGCACCAGGCCCCGGTCCGGCAACCGCAGCCGGGCCGCGGGCCGCCCGGTGAGCCGGGCGACGCACTCCTCCAGCGACAGCACGCCCGACTCCCGTACGTAGTGGCCGAGATAGCGCGGGAAGGTGCCGTACGCCCGCGGGTGCGGCTTCGCGCCCCGCAGGATGCCGTCGGAGCCAGCGGTGTGCGCGCGGTGGCGCATCAGGGCGCGGACGTTGTCCTCGTGACCGACGTGCTGGAGGACGGTCGTACCGAGCCGGTCCTCGATCAGCAGCCGCCGGACGACCTCCCACGGCGAGCGGGCCCGCTCAGCCGCCAACTCGCCGATGGTGCGCCCCACATACGCGCCGAGCGCCGGGTCGGCCACCCCGGACACCTCGACCGTGCCCCAGTCCACCGGCACACCGTGGCAGCCGTCCGAGCCGGTCACCTCCAGCTCGTACCGGATACGCTCGGCCGTCACCGGGTCCGCGAGCCGGTCCGGCACCCGCGCCGGACCGCCCTCGCCCGCCCAACTCGGCAGCAGCGCCGCCAGGGTGGTGCAGCCGGGGGTGTAGGGGTACGTGTCGAAGGTGATGTCCGCGCCCGCGTCCAGGGCACGGTCGAGCAGGGCCAGCAGCTCACCGGCGCGCCCCTCGTTCACGCCGAAGTTCAGGGTGGCGTGCGCCAGATGCAGCGGACAGCCCGCCTCCCGCGTCAGCGCGATCATCTCCGCGTAGGCCTCCAGCGCGCCGGCGCCGTAGGAACGGTGGTGCGGGCAGTAGTAGCCGCCGTACGACGCCACCACCCGGCACAGCTCCGTCAGTTCGGCGTCGTCGGCGTACATGCCGGGGGTGTAGGTGAGACCGGAGGACAGCCCGACGGCTCCCTGCTCCATCCCCCGCGCCACCAACTCCCGCATACGGCACGTCTCTTCGGCGGTCGCGGGCCGGTCCTCCCACCCCATGACGAGCGCCCGCACGGTGCCCTGCGGGATCAGGTACGCGGCGTTCACCGCGATCCCGCGCCCCCCGAACCCGAAGTCCAGCCGGTCGAGATACTCCCCGACCGTGTGCCAGCCGAAGTCGACGTCCTCGCCGTACCCGTTCCACCCGGCGATCGCCCGGCGCACCTCCTCCAGCGTCGGCTCGTCCACCGGCGCGTACGACAGCCCGTCCTGACCGATCACCTCCAGGGTGACCCCCTGCGCGGCCTTCGCGCTGTGGTCGGGATCGCGGAGCAGCGCGAGATCGGAGTGGGCGTGCATGTCGATGAAGCCGGGGGAGAGGACGAGCCCTTCGGCGTCCAGCTCCCGCATCGCTCGCGGCCGTTGGCACCCCGCCGCCGCGGCCTCCTTGACGATGGAGACGATCCGCCCGCCGTCGACCACCACATCGGCCCGGTACGACGGCTCACCGCTGCCGTCGACCACCTCGGCGTCCCGGACGACCAGGTCCTCCATGCCGGCCTCCCGACCGCTCCGAAAGCTCACCTGCGCTGCTCACCTGCTCCAGAAGTGCGCCGCTCGCCCGCTCTAGAAGTAGGTGCGGATGTAGTCGACCACCGTCCCGTCGGCCTCCGCCACCGGGATGAGCTGCCACTTCTCGAAGACCGTGCACGGATGGGAGAGCCCGAAGCCGACCCAGTCGCCCACCTGGAGATCCGCCTCGGCGCCGGTGCGCAGCCACAGATGCTGGTCGGACAGCGCGGTCACCTCGATCCCCACCGCCGGCCGCTCACCGCCGTCCCGGCGCACCACCCGCGCCACCGGCAGATCGAGGTCGTACGAGACATCCCGCTTCCCCGCGTTCACGAACGCCTCCGTTGCCGAGGGCCGCGAGACCACCTGCGCCCACAGCCGGAACGCGGGCTCCAGCGCACCCTCCTCGGGCACCCGGTTGAACGGGGTGAGCGCGCTGTAGTGCACATCGTCGTGCGAGACGTACGCGCCGGAGCGCAGCAGCTTGAGCACGGGCCGGGACAGCGCGGGAACCTTGCCGAAGACATCGGCGACGACATCGAACCACTCGCTGCCGCCGGCGCTGACGACGATCTCCTCGGCCCCCTCGAACAGCCCGTCCCGGTCGAACTCGGCCGCAAGACCGACGAGTTGTTCCAGCCATGCGCGCACCCGCACCGGATCGGCGCCCGGCACCTGCGCCTCGTACCCCGCCACGCCGACGAGCCGCAGCGCCCGCGCCCGCCCGACGGCCCCGGCGACGGACCGCGCGTCCGCCGCCGTACGGACACCGGTACGGGCCTTCTCGCCCGCGCCCAGCTCCACGACCACGTCCACCGGCCGGGCGGCCCCCGCGAGGGCCGCGTCCATCAGCTCCACACCGCGCACCGAGTCGACGTAACAGACGAAGCGGAAACCGGGGTCGGCGGCCAGCTCACCGGCGAGCCAGCGCAGGGCCGCGCCGTCGACCAGCTCGTTGGCGAGGAAGACCCGCTGGACCCCGAACTCCCTGGCGACCCGCACCTGATGGGGCATGGCCAGGGTGATCCCCCACGCGCCGTGCTCGATCTGGCGCCGGAACAGCTCCGGCGCCATGGAGGTCTTGCCGTGCGGGGCGAACGCGAGGCCGTGCCGGGTGGTGTACGTCTCCATGAGCGCGAGGTTGTGCGCCAGGCGCTCGGCGGACAGGACGAGGAGCGGTGTGGTGAACCCGCCGTCCGCGTCGAACAGGTTGCGCCGCTGGGCGGCCAGTTCCCCGACGGTGAGCCCGTGGGCGTCCGGCGGGAGGCCCTTGAAGCGGTGGTCGACCCGTTCCCGGGCCAGCCGGTCGAGCGCTTCGGTGTCCATGGGAGCCCTTCTTCGTCCGGCGCGCGGTCGCTGTTGCGTTCTGTGCAACGCCCATTGCAGGTGGTGCTCACTGCTGTCTAGCATCTCGCCGACACCGGGTCAACGGAGCGGTGTCGTCGGCGCTTGGAGGTTCGGGAGTGGACATCGTCGCGCTGGGCGAATCCATGGTCACCTTCATCCCCACCCGCCCCGGCCCGCTGGCCGACGTCCCCTCCTTCTCCCGCGCGATCGGCGGCGCGGAGTCCAACGTGGCCTGCGCGATGGCCGCGCTCGGCCACTCGGCACGCTGGGTGAGCAGGGTGGGGGCGGACAGCTTCGGAGAGTGCGTGCTCGCGGGGATCGCCGGCTACGGGGTGGACGTCTCCACGGTCCAGCGCGACCCCTCCCGCCCGACCGGCGTCTACTTCCGCACGGCGGCGGACCGGGGGACGGGGGCGCACGAGGTGGCGTACTACCGGGCCGGGTCGGCGGCGTCGGCGATGTCCGCGGCGAACGTGGACATGAAGGCG
Source organism: Streptomyces sp. AM6-12 (assembly GCF_044327085.1). NCBI lineage: Bacteria > Bacillati > Actinomycetota > Actinomycetes > Kitasatosporales > Streptomycetaceae > Streptomyces > Streptomyces sp. AM6-12. The sequence continues at coordinate 2,776,277 of NZ_JBIQWN010000001.1, read as the reverse complement.
GTACGGGAGTGCCGGGTGCTGCATCTGTCGGGGATCACGGCGGCGCTCTCGCAGGAGTGCCGCGAACTCCTGTGGCGGCTGACGGCCCCGGACACCGGGCGCCCCCTGATCTCCTTCGACGTCAACTACCGACCGGCGCTGTGGCGGGGAACGGACGCCGCCCGACCCCTGCTGGAGCTGGCCCGCCGGGCGGACATCGTGTTCGTGGGGGAGGACGAGGCGGAGGAAGTGTGGGGAGTGACGGGGGGACCGGAGGCGATCAGGGGGGTGCTGCCGGAGCCGGGAGTGCTGGTGGTGAAACAGGGGGCATCGGGCGCAACAGCGCTTTACCGGACCACGGGCGGTCCCGCCGTCGGACCGGCGCATCGCGTCCATGAGCCGACCGCCCCCGTGAACGCCGTAGCGCACCGCACTTTCGAGCCCGCCCCCACCGTCACCGCCGTATCACCCACCGGCGCCGGAGACTCCTTCGCCGCCGGCTACCTCTCCGCCACCCTCCGCGGCCTCCCCCTGCGCCAACGCCTCCGCCACGGCCACCTCCTCGCCGCCGCCACCCTCACCACCCCCACCGACCTCGCCCCACCCCCCACCCGCGCCCACGCAGACCACCTCGCCGCCCTGGACGACGCCGCATGGGGAAGACTGCGACTCGCCCCCGGCTGGACGCAGGCCGCGCGGGCCCCCGAGGAGGCGAACACCCCATGAGCCAGACCGTCGACCGCGCCCTGAGCATCCTGCCTCTGCTCGCCGAGGGCCCCGCCGACCTCGGCCGGGTCGCCGACCGCCTCGGCGTCCACAAGTCCACCGCCCTGCGCCTCCTGCGCACCCTGCACGAACACGGCCTGGTCTACCGCCAGTCCGACCACCGCTACCGCCTCGGCGCCCGCCTCTTCGCCCTCGCCCAGGAGGCGATGGAGAACCTGGACGTCCGCGAGATCGCCCACCCCCACCTCGTACGGCTGAACGAACAGTGCGGCCACACCGTCCACCTCGCGGTGCACGACGACAACGAGGTCCTCTACATCGACAAGGTCGACAGCCGCTACCCGGTCCGCATGTACTCGCGGATCGGCCGGCCGGTCGCCCTCACCGTGGCCGCCGTGGCGAAACTCCTCCTCGCCGACCTCCCCGAGCCCGAACGCCGCGCCCTCGCGGAGAAGCTCGACTACCCCGCGTACACACCCCGTTCGACCCCGAACGCCGACGCCTTCCTCCAGGAACTGGCCAGGGTCCGCGAACAGGGCTGGGCCAGCGACCTCGGCGGCCACGAGGAGTCC